>JACEUU010000003.1 GCA_024998755.1 Vampirovibrio sp.
GACGGCGGAGCCGGGGTAGATACGCTCATCGGCGGAACTGGGGATGACACCTACATCATCGACAGTACCTCAGATGTGGTGACAGAAGCATTGAATGAAGGCACAGATAACGTGCAATCCAGTGTCTCTTACACGCTAGGGTCTAACCTAGAGAATTTAACCCTCACAGGAGCCTCTGCTATTAACGGCACAGGTAACACCTTAAATAATACAATCACGGGCAATGCCAGCGACAACAACCTCGACGGCGGAACTGGGGTAGATACGCTCATCGGCGGAGCGGGTAACGATACCTACATCGTAGATAGTACAACCGATACCATCACAGAAAATGCCAGCGAAGGCACAGATACCGTTCAATCCAGTGTCTCTTATACCCTAGGATCTAACGTCGAAAATCTGACGTTGACAGGAGCATCAGCTATTAATGGCACAGGTAACACCTTAGACAACATCTTAACGGGCAATGCCAGCGACAACACCCTCGACGGCGGAACTGGGGTAGATACGCTCATCGGCGGATTGGGTAACGATACCTACATCGTAGATAGTACAACCGATACCATCACAGAAAATGCCAGCGAAGGCACAGATAACGTGCAATCCAGTGTCTCTTATACCCTAGGATCTAACGTCGAAAATCTGACGTTGACAGGAGCATCAGCCATTAATGGTACAGGTAACACCCTAAATAACAGCTTAACGGGCAATGCCAGCGACAACAACCTCGACGGCGGAACTGGGGTAGATACGCTCATCGGCGGATTGGGCAACGATACCTACATCGTAGATAGTACAACCGATACCATTACGGAAGCATTGAATGAAGGCACAGATACCGTTCAATCCAGTGTGTCGTACATCCTAGGCACAAATCTTGAAAATTTAACCCTCACAGGAGCCTCAGCCATTAATGGTACAGGCAACACCCTAGACAATACCATCACAGGCAACGCCGCAAACAACACACTCGACGGCGGAGCAGGCAATGACACTATGGTCGGCGGAACTGGGGATGACACCTACATCATCGACAGTACCTCAGATGTGGTGACAGAAGCATTGAATGAAGGCACAGATACAGTCCAATCCAGTGTCTCTTACACGCTAGGGTCTAACCTAGAGAATTTAACCCTCACAGGAGCCTCTGCTATTAACGGCACAGGTAACACCTTAAATAATACAATCACGGGCAATGCCAGCGACAACAACCTCGACGGCGGAACTGGGGTAGATACGCTCATCGGCGGATTGGGCAACGATACCTACATCGTAGATAGTACAACCGATACCATTACGGAAGCATTGAATGAAGGCACAGATACAGTCCAATCCAGTGTCTCTTACACGCTAGGGTCTAACCTAGAGAATTTAACCCTCACAGGAGCCTCTGCTATTAACGGCACAGGTAACACCTTAGACAACATCTTAACGGGCAATGCCAGCGACAACAACCTCGACGGCGGAACTGGGGTAGATACGCTCATCGGCGGAGCGGGTAACGATACCTACATCGTAGATAGTACAACCGATACCATCACAGAAAATGCCAGCGAAGGCACAGATAACGTGCAATCCAGTGTCTCTTACACGCTAGGGTCTAACCTAGAGAATTTAACCCTCACAGGAGCCTCTGCTATTAACGGCACAGGTAACACCTTAAATAATACAATCACGGGCAATGCCAGCGACAACACCTTAGATGGCGGAGCCGGGGTAGATACGCTCATCGGCGGATTGGGTAACGATACCTACATCGTAGATAGTACAACCGATACCATCACAGAAAATGCCAGCGAAGGCACAGATACAGTCCAATCCAGTGTCTCTTATACCCTAGGCACAAATATCGAGAATTTAACATTGATTAATGCAAACGGCTGGATAGAGGCCCATGGGAATTCACTAGACAACATCATCACTGGTGACAATAATCAATGGAATGACCTATATGGCTGGGCTGGAAATGACACACTGATTGGTGGGAACATTGGAAACAATCTAAACGGCGGAGTTGGGAATGACACACTAGCAGGGGGTACTGGCGATGACTATCTAGAAGGCGGTGATGGGAATGATACACTCAATGGCGGAGCTGGCAATAACACACTAGCAGGGGGTACTGGCACGGATATCTTCTGGTTAGACAATACGGGTGGTACAACCAATACCATTACCGATTTAAGCACGGGGGAAAAACTAGCTTTTATAACAGGTTTGTCGTTTACGCCTGCGGCCACTGTGTTTAGCTTTAATGCAACAACGAAACTATTGAGTATCGATTTAGAGGGGAATAGTACGGTTGATTATGCGGTAACGCTTGCCAACTTTACCCAAACCACTTACGATGCCAGCGTCTTTACCGTCGCCTATGACAATGCACTAGTCGCCTATGCCGTTTCAGTGGTCTAATACCAAATAAACGTTTAATGTACATAAAAATTAAGCGTATAAAAACAGAGCCGTACCCAACCGAAGGAATCGTACTAAAGCCAAGGCAACCAACGCCCCTAGGCAATCATACGGTAAACTTACCAATGAATAGAATACCGCCACTTCCCGAACGTGCTCCCACGGAAATTGTCCGCATAAACCGAGCACAACCAAGTAAAGCAACCCAACCGTGTGCATTAATAACACGGTGTTAACGGCTAACAAACTGGCATTAACCACCACTTTCCATTGGGGTAAATTACCACCACGCAGTAGTAGCAATTGCCCTTGTTGTACCATCCACGGTAAAACCAACAAGCCGCCTAGCCAATAGCCGAAGGTGGGCTTGAAGACATAAGCCCATCCGCCACCGCCAGAAAATAAAGGCACGCCCGCTAAGCCAATCAACAAATAACTAAATAGAAATAAACTACCCAACCGAGGGCCTAACCACGCAATTAACAGCACAAATAGGGGAAATTGTAGGCAATAGCTTACCTGCAGTGCTGGCGTAAACAATGATGCATTAGGCCAGTTTTGCAACAATACTGTAGCCCAATTGCTAACGGGTAAAAACACCATCGACCCCAAAAACAACGCAAACCCAGCTAAAATCAGCATCAAAATTGAAAACCCATTCCACAACGGGTGTTGTTGTGTTTTTTCCCAAACGGTTTTCGTCGGTTCAGCAGGGGTATTCAACAATAACTCATCCACTGAAGCCTTTGCTAGTTTTTTCTTTCGCAACGCAAACCGATGAGCCGAAGTTTTAGTTCTTATCTGCTGATGAACAGGGGTTTTAATGGGGCGTTTTTTCTTTTTTTTCATCACGTCGTCATCAAGTCTCTTTCAAAAGATAATGGGGTGGGTAGTAAAGAATGAGTCGTTAGCAAATATTTTTTTTGCTTCAGCCGTTCCTGTAACAGCTGCCATTGCGTTTGAAAAACTTGCTGTTGCTGAGGGTTTGCCAATTCAGGTGTGGTTAATAATAGGGCGTCTTCGTGGTTATCTTGGTAATAGCGGGGTCTTCTACCGGCTAACCGAAAACCATACTTGTAATACAGGTTTTGAGCCGTTATATTACTACCCCGTACTTCAAGGGTTAACCAGTGGGCTTCTTGTTGGGTTGCAATGCCGTACAAATGCGTAAATATTAATTCTCCTAACGAAGCCCCTTTATTGTCAGGGTCTACGGCTAAGGTCGTTATATGCCCTTCATTGCAAACCACCCAACACCCGCCATAGCCAAGCACTTTAGTTGAACCATCATGCAAGCGTTCTAGCAGGGTGCAGTAATAGGCTTGGGAATTGCCAATTTCGTTGATAAAGGCTTCGGAACTCCAGTGAAATTGCCCAAAAGCGATGGCTTCAATGGGCATAATTTCAGGCAAATGGTTGGCTTCCATGGGTACCAATTCAAATGGTCTTGTTGGGGGAGTTGACACTGAAACTATCTCGTTCCTTAGCAGGCGGATAAAGCAAATAATACCTCTATTATAGTATAAACCTACCTAGGTAGAAAGTGGGAAAATAACCCCTACATGACGAAACACCCACCTTTATGGCATAATAGAACTAGATACACCCGTTTTTTCGCAATTAAAGGAACACGATGCCAATGACGCCTACTGATGAAACAAGCCCAACACTCGCTGAACAATCAGCCGTTTCACCAGCCCCTTTGGCAGGTATTGCATCAATAATCCATCCTGAAAAATTATCTATTAACACGATGATTTCTCCGCCACCACCGCCGAGAAACAATACAACTACGACGGTTGCTTCTGCCGAAGAAGAAGCGGATAAAACACCCCCAACACCACCGGCTTTAGTAACGGCTTTAAAAAAGCCTTGGCAAGAATGGCAAACTAAAATTCAAGCAGAAGAACTTCCCATTGTAGACCCTATTTTGGAACGATGCTGGCCCTATTTTCTAACAGAAGGCATTGCCTTTGGTATTTTTGGCTTTATGGCAGTTGTGTTACCAGCCGTTCTGGGTTCAGATGCCAGTGCGGATTTTATGGGTATTCTGTTTGTCATGTGTGCCATTGTGCAATTAGTTCGTTCCTACACAGCACGAGAATTACCAGGGTTTTTACCGAGCTTGATTGCAGCGGTTTTCACCCTAAACATTGGGGCGTTAATTTTTGCTTACCCTACAGACCGTTCCATTAGCACCCCCTTGGGACTTTGCTTGTTTTTCATGGTGCAGGCCTTAGCCAATTTCTTTTTCAGTCAGAATTTTCGTCCGTTTCCGTATGCCCAAGGTTTTTTGTTTCTTGGTACGCTATGCGGGCTATTTCTATTCCTAATGATAGTACCCAACGTGTGGAAAGATGACATTCTTCAAAACTTGCTAGTAGGCACAGAATTATTACTACATGGGGCTATTTTAGCAGGGGTTGCCTTAGGGCTTCAGCGTATGGCTCGGGGGCAAGATGCTCTGCACCCCTTAGCTAGCTTACAGTACAACCAATACCCCTTCGCTAACAATAAACCACCAGAAAACAACAGACGCAATTCTACGCCACCTGTTCCGTCTTCCCAAACAGATGATAGTACCTCACCATCGTGGCAATTGTAACCCAAGTTCAGCTCAAAAACTTCCGGAATATACCGGCTTTACAGTGGGATTGTTCGCCCCATTGCAATTTAATTTTAGGGCAAAATGCCCAAGGAAAAACCAATTTACTAGAAGCCCTCTACTTCTTATCGCACACCAAATCTAACCGATGCTCACAAGATTACGAACTGGTTACAGCAGGCGAACTCCCCTGCAATACAGCTGTTTCAGAAAAAATACCGGCTTCCCCTAAAACAGAAGGATGCCTTATTCAAGCAACCGTTCAACGCTTAGGTATTCATACGATGGATACCCAACTGGAAGCAAAAATCTTACCCGCCACCCACGGTAAAAGTGGCTGGCGAACCCAATTTAGACTGAATCAACAACCCATTAAAAACCGCTCTCAACTACTAGGGCAATTCCCCACTGTTTCATTTTATAGTACAGATTTATTACTCCTTCGTGGTGGGCTACCCCAACACCGCAGGCATTGGTTAGATGCAGCTACCGCTCAGCTGAACCCTTTACATATTTCGCATTTATCCACGTTTCAAAAAGTGCTACAACATAAAAACCACTTACTGCGGCAACTGCATTCGCCACAACTTTCTTCAGACCAACAAGCGGTTTTAGAGGTGCTAAACACCCAACTGGCTACCAGCATGAGCTTGGTTATTAGTGGTAGGCTAAGGTATTTAGAAGCATTAGCTCCTCATTTTGAAGCCTGTTACAGCAAACTTTGTGCTGCCGTAGAAGAGAAACCCACGCTTTACTACAAAGTGGCGGGCTTTAGCAAAGTGTTTACCAGTAAAAGTTCGGCTAGCTTGGTGGGCTTGGCTGGTCTATCGCCCGCTGAATGGGAAGCCCATTACACTGACCGCTTAACGCAAACCATGGGGTTGGAATGCCAACGCCAGCAATCACAAACGGGTCCTCATCGGGATGATATTAGTGTGGAACTAGGTACAGGGCTTTTGGCTAACCGATTTGCGAGCCAAGGGCAACAACGCAGTTTGGTGTTAGCCCTTAAACTGGCGGAACTGGCTTTATTGGAAGCTCATCTTCAAGAAACGCCTGTTTTGTTGTTAGATGATGTGATGGCGGAATTAGACCCCATTCGGCAACAGCAGTTGTTACAGAATTTACCGCATCAAGCCCAAGTATTTATAACCACCACCCATTGGGATGCTACCACAACAGCTTCGCTTGAAACCCTACTAACTGCCAATGCCCCACTAACCATTTGGGAAGTAAGCCAAGGACAATTGAGATTAAAATAGTAGTAATAAACTATTATGTACGGCGTGCAACACCATACAAACCGTTAAGCTACCCGTATACCGACGAACCCAAAGTAGAAATAACCCCATTACACTTGCCCAAATGAAGGCTTTAACCCCCCAATAGTCTGCTGAAAGATGAAGCAACCCAAAAACCACCACACTGGCAACATCTTGCCACCCATGAATAACCCCCAACCAAGGCGATTGATTCCCCTTGGCAGGTTGCCCCAATAACCAGTGCCGAAACCACATTTCTTCCACAATAGGGGCTAACATTGTAATGGTAATCATCTGCCAAATTGAAGCGGGTAAAATAGCCTGACCATTTTCAAGTGGTGCTACCTGCAAAACGGATTCCACCCAAGTAAACAACCCTACGCCTAACAACAGAACAAAACCAAACACCCCCAACACTTGGACTAGCACCTTCGGTGAAACGCTTTGAAACAGGCTTTCTTTTAGTTGGTTTTGCAAATTCGCTGGTAATATCCAGTACCCTAAAAAAAGCAGGAAGGTCCTAATACTCAACAACCCAAAGGCCGAATTTTCTACCAATGCGGAAGAAAACTGACCAGCAACTTGAACTAACAGAGAAGGAACTAACCCATAGCCTAGCCCAAAAAGCCACCACTTCATCCACAAGTTGGTCAGCAGATTGTTCGATTTTAACCCAAGTTCACGCATGAAGTATCCATTAATATAGCTCAAGACAAAGTACACTACTTTAGTATATGATAAATAAGTATATACCCCCTCATTTTCAGAAAGCCTAGCGTTGATGCTTGCAACTACGATGAATAAAACACCTAAAAACAATCCTGCCATAGCAGGCTTAGTAGGTGTGGGGTCTGATTTACTGTTGTGGTTAGTGATAACCGGTGTGGTGGTAGGTATTACCACCCTGTGCGATATGGATACCAAACAACTTGCCAAGCACAAAACCACCATTATGCTAACCCTGCAAGACGCTTATTCTTTAAGCAAGGGGTCGATGGTTCGGCTGATGGGCGTACCCATTGGCTATGTTGATAACGTAAAATTAGCCCCAAATAATAGCGTGATTGTGCTACTAAAACTGAATCCTGATATTACTACCTTGCCCGCAGGAGCAAAGGGAACCGTTGTGGCTTATGGCTTAGGCGGCAGTAAAAGTTTAGATTTTGAATTACCGACTGCTACCGAAAAACAAGCGGGTAGTGGCAGAGAAGCCGCACTTTCTGTTTCAAACCCACTGCGTCAAAAAGCCCTTCTGCAAGCCCAAATTGAAGTGGCCAAAACATTAGAAGCCGGTGCTAACAGCCTTGCAGATAGCCTCAACCATTTCCCCACGTTACAACAACAGGGAAACATTACCAAAGTTCGAGATGATTCATTTCACATGATTAACGGACAAGAGCAGTTAATAACAGCGTTAATAAAATTTCAAAAGCAACTTTCTACAGGGGTTCATTCTGCAAAAACCTTGGTAGAAACTTTTCGTTCCAGCACAGAAAAAACAGATAAGTGGGTCAGCCTTTACAGCCCTAAGGTGCTTGAAACGCTTAACCATCAAAATGCGTTGCAATCATCGCTTAAGGTTTCTGGGGAAGGGATGGAAACGGGGCGTTCCTTATGGGGCATTTCTCAAGGCTTACAAAGCCAAGTAAAAGGGTTGCAATTTGAATTGAAGCCCTTAAATACGAAATTACAACACTTAGAAACCAGCATTCAAAAACTGAAAACCAACTTAAACGAATCCGCCCCAACTTCTCCCATTGAGAAAATTAAGCAGTGGCATCAAAAGCAAATAGCTCCATTGGTTATTGAAACACCTACCACTGAGACAACAACCCCTATTAAACAGGTATCAGCACCCAAGTTTCCTGCTGGGGAACCATAAAAGGAAGCAACAACGGTTGCAACAAGGAGGGGCTAACAAACGCCCCTGCAGGATGATAAAACCGAAAAGTCATACCCATTAAAGGGTGTTGCCATGCAGGCATAGTCGCCTTATTTTCATAATAGGCTGATTCACTCATTAATAGCCAAGAACCATTAGTATTAATAGCGTATTGCATTGGGTTTGGGGTTAAACAAGTGGCAGAAGATAAGGGAATAAATACCAGTTGAGAGCCTCTACTATAGTAAGCACCCTCTGTTGCTGTTGCACCCAATAGCTTTGAAAAAACACCTTGGCGTAACGCCAAGGTATCTAAACAAACACCCACTTTTTGAACCACAAATTGCCCACCGCTACTATTACCCACGATTCTCGGTTTCAGCGTGGCTTCAATATCAGTACGGTTACCACCTTCCCAAGCCAGTAGCGGAACAACACCTAAGGTTTGAATCAACATCCAAACGGCAAACCAACCCACTAACCCAATACTACAGGGCTTAGGCTGTACTAGCCCTCGCCACAACAACAGTAACCCCAAACATCCACCCAATACACACCATAAACTATGCACGGTTAATACCAATTGTAACTTTAAAGGAAATTGGCTTAACTGAAAGCTAGCCGAATGGTTTTGCCAAACCAGCCCCAATAACCCTAGGGCTAACAGAAATAAACTAATCCATAAAAAGACCCGCTTAAACCGAGACGAATCTGTTATGGTTAAGGTGCAAGTGGCGGTTAGCCAATCGGTTAAAATAAAGGCATGGCTAAGTAGAAAAAAGCTCCACCCCAACCAAAAAGCAGGAAAAACAACCCAAACCGCACCCAGTACCATCCCCGCCAAACTTAAAAGCCGCAGTGGTTGTCGTTCAGATTCTAAAAATAAGGAAACTTTCGCTCCACCTTTTTGCACATTGAACCATAAATCTTTCAACGCAGATAGCAACCAAAGATTCCACGGAAAGAACGCTGCTGCTAAGCTTAACAGTCGGAATCCGCTACGGCTCAAGCTGGTTTGCCACCCTGTCCATTCAGGCAACGGCGGTGGAACGCGAAGCAGGGGAAGCCACCCCTGCCACTCACCTAATAAATAAAGAAGCATGGTTTCACCAATTAACCCAACCAGCAAGCCTATCCACACCCATCGTAAGGTTGCGATACTTCTTGCTTGCCAAGTGGCGGGTAATACCGTACTCACTTGCTGATGCCGAAACAACGTAATGGCTAACAAAAGTAAGCTCATAGCCCACCCTAATTCAAACGCCATTACGGCAAAAGCAGCACCTAACACAATATCAAACCGAACGGGTTTCCATGGTGGTAGCGTATCGCCCTTGATTGGAGCAGTTTTACCCTTAAACCACAACATCAATAACAAGCAAAACAAAAGCATCCCAACCGTAGCATAGGTTTGAAAATTAATAGCGGAAAGTTGCCAATAGCCATAAAATGAGCCGAATAAAATCAATCCTAAAAACAATTTCCGTTCGGAAAATGAACTTAAAATAGCGTTTCCAATCGCTCCAATAGAAAAAAATCCAGCCACTAACCAAACCAACCACAAGACTTGAGCACCCCAATGTACTGCCTGCAATAGGCTTAATAGCCATCCAAAAAACGGGGCATCCAAAACAGAAGCGAAAACCGCATTCCCTATGAAACCCTCTGTTGGCTGGATGGCTCTTAGAGCGATGACGCTTTCTTGTAACCCTTGTTGATTGCCTACTAAAAAAAGTAACGCACCAAACCCTAGCAGTACTAGAAAACACCCTAAGGCTAAAAAAATTGATTTAGTGGTAAATTTCAAAGGAATCATGAATAAAAACAGAAGCCCCATTATCGTAAGATGTTTTCATTTTCCCACAAAAACGAGAACCCTCTTAAGCGTTTTCCCCCACAACAAAGAAAAACAGTGGCTTTCTTAGGCTAACCGAATATACTTATGGGTTTGCCCTTTATAAGAAGGGAAGGTAGACCCTGTGGTTTGATGAGATTCGCCTTTACTAGAACTATTGTGAATCAAGGTCTTTCCGCCATCATCGGCTACAATACCAATGTGTTTACCAGGAACATAAACAATATCGCCAGCCTTTAATTCTGAAGCACTTACTTCTTTAGCACCTTCACTTTTCATTGCGGCAATCGTGGCGTCTACATTCAATATGCCAATGCCACTTTCGGGGAAGGTTTTACCATGCGTTTTTTTCAACACTTCATTGACAAACCATGCACAAGCTAAACGCCCTTTGTTAGTAGCTTTTGGGGCGTTGTCTCTGGAATTATAGGCTAACATAGATTTTGCCATATCCGCTATAGTATCACCTGTTACGCCTGTTTGTTTAGTTGGAGTTGTTGAACTAGCCGAATTGTTTTCACCTGTAATAGCCGTAGGCGTTGGGGTTGAAGAAACAGGTGCAGTGGTTGGTGCAGGCGTAGTTTGTGGTGGTGGTGTAGAAGGAGTAACCCCCATGCCAGCCGTAGAAAATCCTGGGCTATACAACTGGTTAGCAGGATAAATCAGTGAAGAAGCATTCGGATAAGAACCTACAGTCCCCAAACCCACCAAGTACGGGTTACTGCTAGCAACACCACCACTAGCTAAAGGTACGGTTACATTAGTCGGTGTTATTACCTGTTGCTTCAAAGCGGAAACCTGCTGGGCTAATATCGCATTCTGTTGCTGAAGCTGGTTTACCTGCATTTGCTGTTGTTGTTGCTGCTGTTGAAGTAATTTCTGCTGTTCCACCTGCTTCCGAGCCTGTTCCAACAACGCAGATTGAGCCACGACATCTGATGCCAACGTACCCGTACTATTTAATAACTGATTCAATTCCGCTGAAGCCCCATTACCAGTTGCACCCGCCGGTACTTGAGGCAATACACCAGTAACAGCAGATGCCGGTTGTTGAGCGGGTTGTTGAACTGCAGGCTGTGCAGGCAATGCCGTACGAGGATGATTAAAATCAACAGCCGGTAAAGAATCTAACGATTGCCGAGGCATTACGCCAGTAGGCAAATCTGTTAGTAATGTTTGCCAGTTGTAATAAGTAGGGGTAGAAGAGGCAATACCGTAGCCAGCTTCTAACCATGCCGGATGAATGCCCTGCAAGGCTTGAATATTCGTCAAATTACTAATAGCCGTAATTGGTTGGCTCATCATATCCCCTAGTCATCCCAGTAAAAAAAATTGATGCTATAGGCATAAAACCCATTTTTCATTCAACTGTTGCTAGGCAATAATGACAGAAACCAATACCCTTAAGGTAGCCTGATATATTTGTGGGGTTGCCCCTTATAGGTGGGGAAAGTTACCCCGTCTGTTTGATGAGATTCGCCTTTACTAGAATTATTGTGAATCAATGTCTTTCCGCCATCTTCAGCAACAATACCAATGTGTTCACCCGGTACATAAACAATATCGCCTGCCTTTAAGTCTGAAGCACTTACTTCTTTAGCACCTTGCTTTTTCATGGCTGCAATCGTATCATCTACCCTCAATATACCAATGCCACTTTCGGGAAAGGTTTTACCGTGCGTTTTCTTCAACACTTCATTGACAAACCATGCACAGGCTAAACGCCCTTTTTTAGTAGCTTTTGGGGCGTTGTCTCTGGAATTATAGGCTAGCATGGATTTTGCCATCTCTGCTATTTTTTCACCCGTTACGCCTGTTTGTTTAGTTGTTGGTGTTGAACTAACCTTTTGACGACCCCCTATATTGTTATTACTTACCTTTATTGGGACTTGGAAACCACTTATTTCTACAATTTTTGGTTCTATTCTTCTCGTCATAGGCTCTAGCTCTAGGTTCTTCGCCTTAGGGTGTACAGGTATTCTAACGGATGGAGAACCATTGTTGGTAATTTTTATCATAGTTAGAATATTTCCTTCTGTTACTTTTTACAGTATTTTGAAACAAAGGTATATAATTACAATTAATCGCCTGTTTTAATGTAAGGGAAGTTACGGAATAAGGGTGTGCAGGTGGGAGTAGTGAGTGTTTTTTAATAAAATTCAACCAAAAATGCTCAAAAAACAGAACAATACCCCTTGTTTCCACTCTTTTCGGATCATAATTACCTAAAAACCATACAAGAATCCACTAAAACCTACCCCCCTCCTCACCAAAAAACCATACCGACGACAATTATACCCAAATGCCAAGCCCAAAATCTCCGCAGAAACACGCACTAACCCACGACAAGACACACGAACCTTCTTAAACACCGTCTTCCAACCCGCAAACACATGCTCCACCCTAGCCCGAACCTTAGAAAGCAACCCATTAAACCGCTTCTGCGAAGCCGTCAACTCAGGCGTTGGTTCATGCTGCTTACCCCGAACACGACGCTTAATAATCCTCGGCTGTATCCCCAACGCCTTCAAATCCTTCTCCTTACCCACATACCCACTATCCGCACCAACAGTCTGCTCATCGCCCACCAGTACAGGCAGTAAACTCTGACTGTCATGCACATTGGCACCAGTAACAACCACCTTGCGAATCAACTTGCTTTTAGCATCCACATTAACCGTGGCACTGTAACCAAAGCCTTTGTAGCCATAAGTGGCATCAGGGTCGCTCTGGTCTTCAGGCTTTTTTCTCTGTTTGCTATTGGCTTTAATAAAGGTGGCATCTACCAAGTTGCCTTCTTTAAGAATGAGGTTGTTCTCTTGGAAGAAGGTGTCTAAGGCTAAGAAAAGGGCTTCTTGGGCTGGGGTGTTTTGCAGTTCGTGTTGGAAGTTTTCGAGTGTCGTGGCTTCAGGGATGGGGGATTCTAAGGAGAAGCCGAGAAACTTTCGGAAGGAGAGTCTGTCGTGGCATTGAAATTCGGTTTGTTCATAGGAGAGATTGAACCATATTTTGAGGAGGTTCATTTTGAGCAGTAGTAGGCGTTTGTAGGGTGGTCTGCCGTTGGGTTTGTGGTGGATGTGTGTTTTGAGGATGGTTTCAAATAGTTGCCATGGTAGGGTTTGGTTCATTTCCTCTAGGAATTTGTGAGTCGGTGTGGCTTGTTGAATTTGGATGTCGGCAAAGGTAGTCATGGGGGTGGGGTATCCTATGAGAGGTGGAATAATGTCCCTTCTATTTTACCTTGCCCTTTTTCCGTAACTTCAAGGGTATAATTTATTACGCTCGCCCTTACGGTAATTAAACTAATTTAATACTTGGAATAGCTATAATACGCTTTATATCTGCTTTCTTATCAAAATAAAAGCTCTAAATTGATTGTTTTTGTTTTTTTATATATTTTTGTTACAAAATCTCTATTATTACGCTTAGTAACAATAATGCGGAAAGTTTGACTGGTAAGGTCTAGGGCTTAATGGGGGGGTATTTGACCACCTCCCACACCCCTTCGAAAAAGTTAGGGAGGTCTCTAACCCGTAGCCCCCTTAAAATCCCTCCTACCTACCGTTAAGGGTTGATTTGTTTACACGCACGTTGGAAACAGGCTTGACCGAAAACCAGAGAGCTTCCTAATTGGCCTACTTCGCTTCGATCGCACCAGACTATCTTCAACTACAGACGGTTTGAAACTAAGAATTTCAGCCTAAACTGAACAATCATGGGTGTTTCACATTTTGGTTAGGAAGCGTAAAAAATCATTCCCACTCCACAGCAGCAGGAGGTTTCCCTAAAAAACAGTTACGATATAGGCATAAAACCCAACTGAGGTTAGCTTTTTGCTAGTTCCCTTTAAAACAGACAAAAAAAAGTCAACTTATTTCTAAGTTGACTTTTGGTAGTGACACCAAATATTTGAGGCTATCCCTAACCTTTACGTTAATGATAATGTTTAAACACTAAATTATTGATGAGTTTTCTCAAAGAAGCACACTTTTTTATAGTAGATCTCTTGCAGGACTCGATAATTATTCCCATTCAACCGTAGCGGGGGGCTTACCGGTTAAATCATAAAATACATAAGCCAAACCATGGGCTTGTTGCAACTGGCTAGCTAACTTGGGTAACAACCCAAAGGGTAGTTCCTTACCCCACCAAGCGGGTCTCGCCGTCATAAAATCAGACGTTACCACCCCCCGAATAGCCACCGACCGCCTAGGGTTATTAGGGTTGATGCCCGCTTCACCCACTGGCAAGCACACCGTTAATAACTGGCTAATACTAGCGAAATGCGCTTCTGCTATAAAGGCTTGCGTTACGGCGTCATCAATTTGTTGCAGTGGATCAACCACTTCAGGCACTAAGGTTGTAGGCACAATGGTTTTAATTTCAGCGGGTAAGGGCTGGGTAGCTGAAAGCAAATTCAACGCTAACCGGTTAATTCCCGCTAACCGGTTAGGAATAGCCTTAGCTACTTTTTGTAACACGGCTAACCCTTCGGGCGTATCATAATCAGGGGCGTTGATACCCGCTACAAAGGCATACGTTCTACCATCGCCCTGCACACCAACGGTTCTTACCGGTAATAAACACCCCGTAAGCCCATCTTCAGCTAAAATGGCGTGCAACTTCGTATTAAGGGCATCGTACTGGTCTAAACCATACGGTTGCGTCGCACATAGCACCCGAACCCCCAACCCTGGACCAGGAAACGGTTGACGCACAACCAACGCTTCGGGCAAGCCCAATAACCGACCAACTTCCCGCACTTCGTCTTTGTGTAAATCTTTATTGGGTTCAATCACCAAGCCCAAAGCTCGTTGTTGTTGAATGAGTGCCACATCATTATGATGCGTCTTAATTTTGTGGGCGGTTTTGGAAATATCCCGATTCCCACTTTCAATTAAATCCGGACGCAACGTGCCTTGAGCTAGCATAATTTTTTCAGCTACCAACCCATGTTCTGCTACCGTGGCTTTCATTTCCGCATCAATCAAGTGGAAAAAGGTATCGCCAATTAACTGCCGTTTGGCTTCAGGGTCTGTTTCTGTGCGAAGTGGGCCTATCGCTTGCCCTGCCTCATTTACCGCCGTTGCAGATAAAAATGCATCTTGGGCGTCTAACCGTTTGAGGTGTTTTAAGCCTAAAGCCGTTAAGGCGTCGCACACCAAATCACTTTCATTCAACCGCATTAACCCCGTATTCACATGGACGCCAAATACTTGGTCTCCACCCAATGCTTTCAGCAACAAGGCTGCCACAACGGAAGAATCTACCCCGCCGCTCAACAACACAAAGACGGGATGCTTTTGGGCTTGAGCTTGAATATCAGCAATTAGCCCTGCCAACCTGTTTTCCACACTAAAACTAGGTTCTACCTTACATACAGCGAATAAAAACTGATTGAGCATTTGTTCGCCGTTTTCGGTTAGTTCCACTTCGGGGTGAAATTGCACGCCAAAAAATGGCTTTTCAGTATGAGCAATACCCGCCACTACCTTAGTTTGAGTCCCATCAGCGTGGTGGGTGATGGAAGTTGCTGTTTCCACAAAGCCTTTACCCAATTGGGTTACGCTATCGCCGTGGCTCATTAACACTTGCTGATTCGATTCTAATCCTTCAAATAATAGACAAGGCACTGCTGGCAACAGCGAAATAATCGTTTCGCCGTATTCTTTGTGGCTACAGCCTGCCACTACACCACCAAATAAGTGCGTCATCAACTGCATACCGTAGCAAATACCCAAAACAGGGACGCCCAACTCAAAAATGCCTGCATCGCAAGTGGGGGCGTTGGTTTCATAAACCGAATGCGGCCCACCTGAAAGAATAATCCCCGAAAGCCCTGCAGCTCTGAGCGTTTCTAACGAAACTTCTAGCGGATAAATAACCGTTTCAACCGCTTGTTGCCGAATTCTACGGTCAATCACCTTCGTATATTGGGCACCGCAATCTAAAATGGCAATTTTACCTGTTTTTAAAGAGGATGTAGGCAAAGCAGTGGGTGTAGAACAAGCAGGCATTGAAACAGTCGTCATCATCAGTTATAAAGTCCTTCAGGTTGATTGAATATGACGCTATTAAAGCACAAACCAACGGTTACGAATTGACAATCTGCCCAACTATTGCAAAAAATTTACTAGACGAGCCAGTTTATTTACTCTAAACTATGAAATAGGCTGTTCAAAGTCGAAAGTTTTAAGTAACTCAAATCACTTTATATTTTAGGAGCATTCAAACAATGCAAAGAACATTAGGCGGTACTCGTCGCAAAAAAGTTAGAGTTTCAGGTTTCCGTGCAAGAATGGCAACCCCAGGTGGACGTCGTACACTAAACCGTCGTCGGGCTAAAGGGCGTCATGCCATTGCAATGTAGTTTCTAAATAGAAACCACGACTGTTTTTAAAAGCCACCGAGAAAAGGAAAAATCAGCTTATTATGTTGCCAAAACGGCTTCGGCTCAATTCTCGGTGGCTTTTCCAAAAAACCCTTCAAGAAGGACGATGTCTCTATCGTTCTTCTTTTTTCACTTGGATTGGGCTAAACCACTGGAAGCCCCAAGTACCCAACAAGCCAATCACCCCAGTTAACGCCAATTTAACGCCTTACGCCCCTAAAATTGGGTTTATTGTTTCTAAAAAAGTGGATAAGCGGGCAGCGGTGCGAAACCGCTTAAAACGACGTATTCGGGAATGTTTACGCCAAGAAATTTTGCCGACGCTTTCCCCTGAGCAGGTCAATCGGTTTGCCACTTGGGTGTTTATTGCGAAACCGACCACCACACGCCCTAGTTATGCCCAATTGCGTGAAGCCCTTTGGGATGGGGTTCGGTTTTTAACCCCGAAAACGCACCCTCAAAAGCAGAGGCTATCTGCCAATGTGCAAGTATCATCAACCGCAGACTAAGTATGCGTGGCTTTTTAAGGCTTATCGAGCGTTGAAGCCATTTTGGTTTCAACCGTTGGCGGGCACTTGCCGCTTTGTGCCTTCTTGTTCGCAGTATGCAGAAGCGGTTTTAGCTGATTTCGGCTTTTGGCGAGGAGCTTGGCTAACGCTTAACCGCTTAGCCCGTTGCCACCCCTTCAGCAAAATCCCAGTCGGCACGGTAGACAATCCGCCAAAAAGAAACTAAAAAACATTTAAGTTAATCAATAATTGATTCAAGTCCGTAAGATTTTTGCCAAAATCAATAGTTCTATCCAAAATTTTATCATTAACCAACACTTTTTTTTCTTTTGGGAAGAACACTAATTCAAAATTCAATTCCGTAAGCGTGGTATTCGTTTTACATTGAATTTGCTGCTGGATGTTATGAATATCATGCAAAATAACTTGCTCAAGCTCTTCTATAAATGCCAATAAATGGGAAGTTTTTATAACTGTACTGAGTTTTGAGTTCGGATTTAATGTTGGAGCGTAAGCATTTCCATCTAAACCAATCGTGTAACTAACATTCTTTTTTCTTAAAGTTTTTAACGCTTCATCTGTAAAGATATCAGGGGTTATTCCCTTTAATATAAACTGCTCAATTGTTTCTGGCCAATTTCTATGAATTATTTCTAATGAACGTAAATTTACCCAGTCATCGTGTGAAAAAATATCAATAAAATAAATACTATCGGGTCTTTCCATTATAAACAAAATTTCATTTGTTCTCTTTTTAGGTGTAATAGCTGGTACAAAGTGAATATGATGTAATCCCCAATCTCTCAATAATCCATCATTATATAATAAATCATTGACCTTGGTACTCAAAAAAGGTCGTATGTTATTACCGCCAGATTCAAAAATGAGTTTTAAGTTTTGAATCTCTTTTTTGTACCTAGAATAAAAAGCATTATTATAGAGTTCTTTTGATAAGATAACCAATCTTTTTCGTCCTAAAAAAAGCCTGTTTCGCCAATTGACATACGATAACAAAACAGGGATATCTTGAGCTTCTTGCAACTTAGTTAATTGATTCTTTTCAGGATAAATGTTCAATTGACTATTCAGACAAGTTTCATCTAATTGTGCGACTATAAACTCTCTTAAATCTCTTTTAAAATTCAAGGTTACTGGTACAGGCATTTAAAACATTTCTAGATTAGCGAATTTTGGAACATTTCAAAAGTTGAATCCAACGTATTATTATTTAGCTATAACCGAAGTAACATCCTTCAGCTCGACCATTGTACCCGCTTCAGGCTTTAGATAGGTTTTCACCATTTGCTGAATTTGTCCAGCCGTAACGGCGTCTACTTGGTTCACATACTGTTCATCAAACAAAGCCCCTAAACCCAATGTTTCAAACCGTAACAACAACGTGGCTCGATCCGCCGCCGTGCTATGGCTCATCCCAAACCGACCCTTCACCTTCTGCTTGGCTTCCGCCAAAGCAGCATCACTCAAGGGGGCAGTAGCCAAGTCCTTCATAATCGTAGTAACAATTGCCTTAGCTTGAGGAACTTTCTCTGGTGCCGTTCCCAAATAAAGCGTAAACATCGAGCCCTTCTCAGCGAAATCCACCTTAGAAGCTACCTCGTAAGCCAAGCCCTGCTTTTCACGAACTTCTTGAAATAACACAGCACTCATACCCTGCCCTAAATGGGCATTCAGTACCCGAAACGGCATTAATACGTTTGATTGATTCGCCGGTGGTAACGCCCACGACCATCCTAGCCAAACCGTTTTTTGTCCTGCTACTTCAAGCATTTTTTCAGCTGAAGCTACCTTCGGTAAGCCTTTATTGGGTGCTTTTAACGGTGTCAATTTCAACCCTTCCGTTACCGTGGTTGTTCGTTTCCCCGAAGGGTTAAACCAACTTTGCAGCACCGTAGCCAACCAATCCGGCGTATATTGCCCAGCTTGAACAACGGTAACAGGGGATTGATGCTGCAACTGCAGCCATAAGGCTTCAACTTGAGGAAATTTTACAGCTTTCAATGCCTGAATCAACGCTTCACGATTCGTACGATAGGCAAGGTCGCCAAATGCCTGTTCAGCTAAAACAGATTGCAAATAACTTTGCGGATGCTGAGGCAAAGCTTCTAGGGCTTGCACCAACTTCAACCGCTCTCGTTCAAACAGGATGGGGTTCCATTGCGGTTGAAATAACCCCGTCATTGCTTGCCGAACATCTGCTTCACTTTCAGCCAAGCCCTTCGTGTAAAAATTTAAACTATCAGCTTCCGCAACCACATTGGCCTCAATGCCACGGGTAGTAAGCCATTGCAACCACGCTTGTTCATCTAAACCCTGCGTTTCAAGCCCTACTAATTTACTCAACACTAACCGAACCGCCTTCTCTCCAAGCGTGCTTGGGGCATAATGTAAACCCACCTGCAACGCAACGGTTGGAGATTTCGCTTCGGGCTGAGAAACTAGCATTCCACCGGCAATCCCTGTTAGTACTGTGCGTTCAAGTGATTGATGAGCCGCTCTTTTATCTGGCGGTAATGCCACTATCTCCACCTGAGCCACGCTGGTTAACAAATCCTGCCAATGCTTCAACTGTTCAGGCTTTACCAACGTTGGCAGTGATTTTTCTATTTCTGGCAATAGTACAATACTTTTAACTTTCGATAAATTAAGCGCTTGAACCGCTGCTTTCACATCAGCCAAAGTCAATTTATCCAAATACTGCGAATAATTTTTCGCTAAATCCCACTGCCCTGAAGTCCAGGCTTCCCCATAAAACGAACTCGCTTCTTGGGGAGATTCAGCTAATAACTGCCACTGTTTTTGCAATTTTCGTTTCTGTTGCTGGAATAACGGTTCGGTCAATAACTCATCCACCCCGTTATGCGATTGAAGTTTCGTATTTAATGCTTGCCACTTTGTCAAAACTGTTTCCAAACCAGCAACATCAGGCAACGTACTACCCCAATAGCCATATGGGGCATTTTTCAACTCATGCAATCCGGAAAAATAGGTATCTAGCCCTTTAATAGGTTGCAAATTTTTCTGAAAGAAATCTGCTTCTTCGCTAAATAATAATTGCCAAGCAAGCCCCATCGCTAATTGTTGAATCGGTTGTTGCGTTACGGGTAGCGGTATGCCCACCATATATAACGGATGCTTCACCGCATCAGACTGTTCCAACACCAAGGCGGCGGAAGTACTCGTATCAGCAAAAGCAGATTTCTTCAAACTGACTTTTTTAGAAGAGGTTATCTCTACCGGTTTCCCTAAATTCAAGGTCGCTACAACCGTTTCTTTAGGCAAATTGGATGCCATAAACAACATCCGATTATTCGGCTGATAGTGCCGTTGATAGTAGCCTTCAATATCAGCAATGGGGGTCGTTCGTATCACTTCTGGTGTGCCTAAAACGGGGTGTTCATAAGGGGTTTTAAGCAAAAACAACCGATGAAACCCATTAAACAACTGGGCAAATTGGCTATTATAGGCACGGCTCATTTCCTGTACAACCACTTCACGCTCTAAATCGACTTCCTGCTTTGGGAAGGTCGGTGTCATCATTAATGCCGTATGAGCCTTAAAACTACTCACCCAATCAAGTGTTGGTAACACTTGATAATAGTGCGTAAATTCATAACTGGTAGCAGCATTAGTAATACCCCCTTGGGTTTCAAAAAATTTATCCAATGCCCCTACTGTGTACCCCTTTGAACCTTTGAACAACAGATGCTCTAAAAAATGGGAAATCCCCTGCATTTGAGGGGCTTCGTCGACACTACCAACCCCCACCCAAGAATCTAACACCAACTGAGATGAGGCGGTTTCAATCAAACAAATACGGTCTAACTGACGAGAGACTGATTTAGAAATGGCTGGACTTTTATAGGTATAACAAGTAACTGGTAAGGCTTGCACCAGCTGATTATTGGCTAACAACAAACAAACAAACACGAATACACTATAAACTGGCGGTTTTATTTTAGAGAACAATGGGTAGACCCTTTCAAAAAATAATAGAGGCTAATCAATCTGATTAACCTCTATTATACAATGATTTAGGAGAATAGGTTCTAAAAACTAGAACACCAACCCGCCGGCTCTTGCAGCTTCTGCTAATGCGGCAATACGTCCGTGGTACAAATTACCACCCCTGTCAAATACCACACCAGACAAACCTTTAGCAACAGCTCGCTTTGCTAATAATTCACCAACTTTAGTAGCAGCAGCAACGTTAGCACCAGAAAAACCTTCAAGACTTTTCAATTCAGCATCTAATGAACTAGCAGCAACTAAGGTTGAATGCGTAGAATCATCGATAATTTGGGCAACAATATGCTTGTTACTTCTATATACAGCCAATCTTGGGAATTCTGTCGTACCCGACATTTTCTTACGAATACGGCGATGACGTTTTTGCGTCACTTCTTTACGATTAATTTGTTTATACATAAGATTTTTCGCCTACTTTATTAATTAAGTGCAAACTTACTTCTTACCAGATTTACCGGCCTTACGAATAATAACTTCGCCAGCATACTTAACGCCCTTGCCTTTATAAGGCTCAGGAGGACGTTTAGACCGAACGAACGCCGCTAAATCGCCTACAGCTTGTTTGCTATTACCTTTAATAGAAACCTTCGTGTTGGCATCAACTTTTACTTCCATACCAGCTGGAATTTCAACTTCAACAGGGTGGCTATAGCCTAATTGCAAAACTAACAATTGACCTTGTACTTGTGCTTTATAACCAACGCCAACTAACTCAAGATTTTTCTCAAATCCTTTTGAAACACCTTCAACCATGTTTGCAACAAGCGTTCTTGTTAAACCATGAAGTGATTGGTGTAAACGAGTTGATCCTTTTGGAGAAACGTTAATTTCAGTCCCAACTACTTCAATTAAGATTTCTGAACGGAACTGTTGAGTCAAAGATCCTCTGGAACCTTTGACGGTAACCACATTATCATTCGCAATCGTTATTTCAACGCCTGCGGGAATAGAAATGGGTGCTTTACCGATTCTAGACATCATCATAAATAATCCTAAATTATACCTGTTCGCAGAGGGGGTAAACCCCTCTGGCGAGAAAAAAGAGCGAACCTAGTAAACGTAACAGAGTACTTCACCACCCACACCATGGATGCGAGCTTCTTGATCTGTTAAGAGTCCTTTACTTGTACTCACAATGGCAGTACCTGCACCACCGAGAATTCTTGGCAATCTGGTTGCTTTAGAATAAACACGGAGACCAGGTTTGCTTACTTTTTTCAAGTACTGAATAATGGGCTCACCTTTACGGTCATATTTCAATTGCAACGAGAGTGTTCTCTCATCAACCATTGAAAATGACTTAATAAATCCTTGCTTGACCAAAATTTTTGCAATTTCTGCTTTCAATTTTGATTTAGGAAGAGATACTTCGTTATGACCAACACGCTGAGCATTTCTGATGCGTGTTAACATATCGGCTATTGGATCAGAATACATAGTGATTGAACCTTTTACCAGCTAGACTTTGTAACGCCAGGAATCTTACCTTCATGTGCATATTTTCTTAAGCACAAACGACAAATGCCGAACTGACGGTAATAACCTCTAGGGCGACCACAAATGGAACAACGGTTTCTTAAACGTGTTTTGGGGAATTTACCCTCAAGAGCGAGTGCTTGATGCTTCTGCTCTTTAACAATCATAGATGTTTTTGCCAAGACAAAAAGTCTCCTAACAGCTTTTAAACAAGGACTAATGCCTTATCTTTATTTGTAAAAGGGAAACCAAGCAACGTCATTAACTTTTTAGCGTCATGATCAGTCGTTGAAGAGGTTACAATTGAAATATTCATACCACGAACCCGAGTAACCATATCGTACTCAACTTCAGGGAAGATCAATTGCTCTTTAAGACCTAAGTTATAGTTGCCTTTACCATCAAACCCAGCATCAGAAATACCTCTGAAGTCTCGAATCCGAGGAAGCACAACGTTTACTAATTTGGAAACAAATTGATACATTCTTTCACCGCGCAATGTTACCATAACGCCTACAGGCATACCTTCACGAACTTTGAAGCCCGCAATAGATTTTTTAGCCCGAGTAACTAAAGGTTTTTGACCTGTAATTAGGGTGATATGGTTTAGGGCTTCTTCCAAAAGTTTTGCATTCTGGGAAGCGTCGCCTAAACCGACATTAATAATAACCTTCACTACTTTGGGCACTTGGCGTCTATTTTTTAGTTCCAAGTGTTCAAACAGCTGGGGTTCAATTTCAGTATTATACTTTTCTTGAAGTGTTTTCATATTAAAAATGACCTTAAACAGTCTATTCTCGAAAAAAGTTATTCAGCTTTGGCCAATGCCACGTTAGAAACATGAATATACTTGACTTTACCCGAGGGGAATGTAATACCTGAGAGAATAACTCGATTGGTTGCACGGCTCACTTGAGAAATCACGGCTGTGGTTCCTTTATGGTCGCCAGACAACACAAACACGGAATCACCTTTTTTAACATGAAAACGTGATTGAGCATTCTTTTGCTGTATTTTTTTCTTGTATGCTTTTGACATTAAATTAAATCCAACTTATTTAAAGCACTTCAGGAGCTAGTGAAACAATTTTCATAAAACTGTGTTCTCTCAACTCTCGAGCAACGGGACCAAAAACACGAGATCCTTTGGGATTCCCGTCTTTATTAATAATTACAGCTGCATTATCACTAAACCGAACAGAGCTACCATCCTTACGCTGGATAGGGAACTTTGTTCTTACAACAACAGCCAGTACAACATCAGATTTTTTGACAGATTGGTTTGGCGAAGCCACCTTAACTGTAGCAACAATCTTTGTACCTACTGAAGCTGTAGATGCTCGCAATACACGAATACACAATAACTCTTGTGCACCTGTATTGTCTGCAACAACTAATCGAGATTCTGGTTGAATCATGACAAAAATTACCTTACTTACTATTTAACCCTGGCTCTGAGAAACGACTTGTTTCAAAGCCCAACGTTTCATTTTGCTAATTGGGCGAGATTCAACCACTAACACGGTATCACCTAAAGCAGCAACACCATGCTCATCATGAGCGTGATATTTTGTGCTGTTGGTTAAAATCTTACCGTATTTCGCATGCTGATCCCGTTGTTTTACTTCAACAACGATTGTTTTTTGAGACTTGCATGAGACTACAAGCCCTTGAAGTTCTCTTTTAGGCATGAACAGAATCCTCACTTTGAGAGAGTTTATAATTAATAAAAGAGATCTGAGCCTTCAGCTTTTTGAATTGAGAAGAATCAAAATTAGAATCACTAAGACGTTGGATTTTCAATCTAAATAAACCCATTTCTAATTCAGACTTTTTCAATTGCAAATCAGCATCAGACAGTGAAACAAGTGGTTTCAAAAGTTTCTTATGCATCTTATCGAATTCCTTGCGTTAAGCGTGATTTCTTAACTACTTTAACTTTAATAGGGAATTTTTGAATTGCCAATTTCAGTGCTTTTTGCGACAATTCATCGTTAACACCGGCCAATTCAAATAGAATACGACCTGGTTTTACCACTGCAACCCAAAATTCGGGGTTACCTTTACCACTACCCATACGGACTTCGGCAGGTTTTCTGGTAATGGCTTTGTTTGGGAAAATACGAATAAACGTACGTCCGCCACGCTTTACAGCACGGGCGATTGTTCTACGAGCAGCTTCAATTTGACGACTCGTAATCCAACCAGGATCAGCAGCAACAATGGCGTAATCGCCATATTCATGTACTGTTCCTCTTGTTTCGTAACCAGCAAGATTACCTCGCTGATACTTTCTAAACTTCATTCTTTTTGGCATTAACATAATGACAGAATCCTACCTAACTTCAGATCGCTTCTTGGGGCGATTATTACCTTTACCGCGTTCACCGCGTTGTTGCTGATCTCTGTTATTACCAGCAGCAGCATCATGAGGAGCTGACTTAGGTTTCACATTAGAAACACTTAAAACACCCATAACACCATCTTCACGATAAATCCAGACCTTTACACCAATAATTCCGAACAAGGTATAAGCTTGGCTCACACCATAATCAATATTAGCTTTAAAGGTATGCAAAGGAATACAACCGTCTTTAGTCCATTCGGTTCTTGCAATTTCTGCACCACCTAAACGACCAGAAACCATTATTTTAATGCCCTTAACATTTAGTTTTTGAGCCTTAAGAATCGCTTGCTTCATAGCTCTTCTGTAGGTTACGCGTTTTTCAAGCTGTGCAGCGATAGAATCAGCCACCAACTTGGCGTCCGCATCAACCTTATCAACTTCCAACACTTCTAATTGAAGGTGGGTCAACTTAAACTGGGTCGTTAAAGCAGTACGTAACTGATCAAGTGCTTGACCACCACGACCAATCAGCACACCAGAGCGAGCCGTAATAATAGAAACAATAACACGTTCAGCTTTACGAGCAATTCTAACACAGGAAATCATGGAAGATTTATGCTTAGTCAAAATGTATTCTCTAATTAAATAGTCTTGCTTTAGGTTTTCAGCAAATACTTTTTTATTTTTTGAGTACCAAGTAGAATCCCAATCTTTAATGAGGCCGACTCGAATACCAGTAGGGTGGACTTTTTGTCCCATAACAATAGACTCCTAAACCTTATGCGAGTTGCTTGGAAACAGCAAGGGAAATATGACACGTTCTTTTTTGTCTCATGTTGACTCTGCCTTGAGCACGAGGATGAAACCGCTTTTGGGTCGATCCATCATCCGCACAAACTTCACACACAAACAAATCCTGAGGAGCTAACCCTTGTTGTTGATGAGCACTAGCAACCGCTTCGGTTAGTTTTGCCAAAACAACAGTCGTTGCAGCAAAAGGGGTAGAGCGTAATATCGCATAAGCATCTAACACTTTTTTCCCTCTAATGAGGTTAATAACACGGCGTAATTTACGAGCCGAAGTGGGGATATGCCGCTGTCTTGCGTATACTTTCATAATTGAAGGTCTCACTATTTTTTCTTTACCTTGCGGTCATCACCATGACCTTTAAATGTTCGGGTCGGCGAAAACTCACCGAGTAAATGACCCACCATTTGCTCTGTAATATACACAGGCAAGTGAGACCTTCCGTTATGAACAGCAATGGTTAAGCCAATCATAGAAGGTGTAATCATAGACGAACGGGACCACGTTTTAATTAAAAACTTCTTGGTGGAAGCTTCTAATTGAATTAACTTCTTTTTCAATTTAGGATCTTGGAAAATCCCTTTTTTTAAGGACCTAGCCATAAAAGCCTCATTTCCTACTATTTAGCATTTCTTTTTCTAACAATCAAGGGAGTTGAATATTTCTTCGCTTTACGAGTCTTCTTACCCAACGTTGGCTTACCCCAAGGAGTAACAGGAGAAGGGCGACCAATAGGGGCTTTACCTTCACCACCACCATGAGGGTGATCGACAGGGTTCATAACAGAACCACGAACCGTTGGGCGAACGCCCATCCAGCGTTTACGACCCGCTTTACCGAGATTCATGTTCTTAAAATCAGCGTTATCAACAACACCAATCGTCGCCATGCAACCGATTAGAACTTTTCTCATCTCGCCACTGGGCAAGCGGAGCGTAGCATACTTACCTTCTTTAGCAAGCAATTGAGCAGAACCACCAGCAGAGCGAACAATTTGTGCACCTTTACCAGGTTTCAATTCGATATTGTGAACGACCGTACCTAAAGGGATAGATTCAAGCGGTAAGGCATTACCCAATTTAATTTCAGACTTAGGGCCACTCTGAATTAAATCACCAACAGCCAAACCATTTGGATGCACGATATAGCGTCTCTCACCATCATGGTAAACTACCAATGAAATACGAGAGTTACGATACGGATCGTATTCAATGGTTTCTACTCTAGCAGGAATGCCAAATTTATCCCGTTTAAAATCAATTAAACGATACTGTTTTTTATTACCCGCACTTTTATGACGACAGGTAATACGACCGTTGTTATTACGACCAGAATGTCTTTTCAACGTCTCAAGCAAGGGCTTGTAAGGCGTTGAAGTGGTAATATCAGCCGTGCTTAATACGGCTAAAGTACGAGTACCTTCTGAGGTTGGTTTAAATAATTTAATTGGCATGAGCTAACTCCTGAAAATAATCCAATGGCTCGCCAGTAATCGTGAATATAGCCTTGCGGTAAGAAGCTTTCATAATTGAACGCTTACCGAGACGCTTCATCTTACCAGGCTTATTCAATAAAGCCACTTTGGTAACCTTACGACCAGGAAACAAAGCTTCAAACGCTTTTGCAAGCTCTACTTTGTTAGATTTGTAAGAAACCTTAAATATATATTGATTAAACTGCATCAAGCTCAAGGCTTTTTCAGTAACGATAGGCTTCTGAATGAGCTGATAAAGGGCTTTGCTAAACATTTTGAGCATACCTTTCTTGAATTTGAGCTAATGCTTTGCGGGTTAAAATAACAGTTTTAGCTTTTAACAACGCATGAATGCTCAAGTTTGAATCCAAAGACAAATTAACAGCCGCCAAATTGCGAACCGATAACGCTAGGTTTTGGTTTTCAGCGGACTTATAATCAGCCAAAATCAACACGCTTGATTGCTGTGCAACATCTAAAGCCTTAAAGAAATGATGGGCCTTAGCGGTTGAGGGTTTCTCTAGAAAAGAAAAATCTTCAACAATCTTCATTTTAGAAACGATGGCCGACAAAGCAGAACGCATCGCTAAACGACGCACTTTTTTTGTCAAACTAACGGCAAACGAACGAGGCTTTGGACCAAATGACTTACCGCCACCAACCCATAACGGACTACGAATAGACCCATGACGAGCACGCCCAGTACCTTTTTGCTTCCAAGGCTTACGACCACCACCACGAACTTCCGAACGGGTTTTAGCTGAAGCCGTACCTGCCATTGCATTTAACTGCTCTCGGCGTAAAGCCAAATATAAAACGTGCTTATTGGGCACGATACCAAAAACAGATTCTTCAAGCACAACTTGTGCTTGAACACTGCCTTCTGGCGTATAAGAAACTACTTCTAATGACATAACTAATAAAAACCTTTAATCTCTTCCAAATGAGTCTGAGTGCTACTTCTTCATGAGCTTTGCGACAACAAGTGCACCATTGGAGCCTGGCAAAGACCCTTTGATTAAAACCACTTGTTTTTCAGGATAAAAATGAACGACTTTTAAATTAGCAATCGTTACAATTTTATTGCCCTTACGTCCAGCCATTTGAAGACCCTTAAAGACACGGCCTGGCGTTGTGCCTGCACCAATAGAACCTGGAAGACGATGGTTTTTAGAACCATGACTCATAGGACCACGATGGTGTCCCCAACGACGAATAGTACCCATAGTACCCTTACCAATAGAGGTAGAGGTTACAGAAAGCTTTTGTCCTGCTTCGATAAAATCAGTAGGAACAGTATCTCCAACAGAGAAACCGGAAACCACTGAAGAAGCCACACGAAATTCTTTCAATGTTTTTAGCAACGGATTGCCATTTTTTAACAAATGCTGCTGCTCAGCTTTTGTTAAATGTTTTGCCTTGGCTGGTACACAGCCAATTTGAAGGGCGGAATAACCGTCTTTTTCTTCGGTTTTAAGTTGCGTGATTTTCATGTCATACAACAAAACAACCGTTACAGGAACAGCGGACCCATCTTCTTCAAACACCTGGGTCATGCCCAATTTTTTACCAATAAAGCCAGTAAAGCTCACGATATTTTCCTTTACCATAGTTGACCTTCAAAAAAAGACCTCGTATTAAGTGGTTGCCTAATACAAACTCTATTAATTAAGATATTACAAACGAACTTCAATATCAACCCCAGCAGGCAAATCAATTCTCGAAAGTTGAGCAATCAATTCAGCACTTGGGTCTAAAATATCAATTAAGCGTTTATGTACACGAATCTCAAAATGTTCCCGAGATTTTTTGTTAACGTGTGGCGAACGCAACACACAAAAAATACGGCGACGTGTTGGCAAAGGAATAGGGCCAACAAGTTTTGCATTTGAGGATTTAACAACTTCAACAATTTTCACTGCAGAAGAATCAATTAGCCGATGATCATAAGACTGTAAACGAATCCGCACGCGGCTTTGTTTAGGGGCTTTAGTAACAACCGCTGTTTTTGGTTTAGGCTGAGCCATTATTCCGTCCAAACTTTCTTTTAACTTTTTTCAAGAAGTAAGTGCCCTCTCTTCACAAAAAAGAGAGGGCAGAAACCTTACTAACCAAGAATTGTATCTACAACACCTGCACCAATGGTACGACCACCTTCACGAATAGCGAAACGCATACCCGCTTCAATAGCTACTGGGCAAATCAATTCAACCGTTGCCATAACGTTGTCGCCAGGCATAACCATTTCCACGCCTTCAGGCAATGTTACAACACCAGTTACGTCCGTTGTTCTGATGTAGAACTGTGGACGGTAGTTGGTGAAGAATGGGGTATGACGACCACCTTCTTCTTTTTTCAAAACGTACACGTTGGCAGAAAACTTCAAAGAAGGTTTTACAGTACCAGGCTTAGCCAATACCATACCACGCTCTACAGTCGTTTTATCAATACCACGAAGCAAGCAACCTGCGTTATCACCAGAAAGACCTTCATCTAACTGCTTACGGAACATTTCAATCCCAGTAACGGTTGTTTTGCGAGTATCAGCAATACCAACAATTTCAACTTCTTCGCCAACTTTAATACGACCACGTTCAATACGACCCGTAACAACAGTACCACGACCAGTAATCGTGAACACGTCTTCAATCGGCATTAAGAATGGCATATCTAATGGACGCTCAGGGGTAGGGATCGTTTCATCAACGGCATCCATCAATTCCCAAACGGTATCAACCCATTTGTCTTCACCACGACCCGTTTTAATACCACCAATCATTTTTTCCAATGCGGGGCGTGCAGCACCATGAATAATGCGAATGTTATCACCATCAAACTCGTACTGACTCAAGATTTCACGAATATCCATCTCGACCAATTCAAGCATTTCAGGGTCATCAACCAAATCACATTTGTTCATAAACACAACCAAGTTAGGAACCCCAACTTGACGAGCTAACAAAATGTGCTCACGGGTTTGAGGCATAACGGAATCCGTTGCTGCAACAACCAAAATAGCACCGTCCATTTGGGCAGCACCCGTAATCATGTTTTTCACATAGTCCGCGTGACCTGGACAGTCAACGTGGGCGTAGTGACGAGCTTCTGTTTGATATTCAACGTGTGCTGTTGAAATCGTGATACCACGAGCTTTTTCTTCAGGGGCAGCATCAATTTCATCAAACTTTTTTGCAGAAGCACCGCCAACAGCAGCCAATACCGAAGTAATAGCAGCAGTTAGGGTTGTTTTACCGTGGTCAACGTGACCAATAGTACCAATGTTGACGTGTGGCTTATTACGTTCAAACTTTTCACGAGCCATCATATTCGAATATCTCCTATCGAAAACTGATTCCTTCACACAACGAAAAAGAATCCATCGGGTAACTCACCAAAGACAAGTCTTAACTTTAAGGCCGAGGATAATACCATTTGACCAAGACCATAAGCTTAGGTCAAGGGGTTTCACTCAAATCCGCCTAAAAAAGTTGGTTTTGTTACAAATTTACCAACCAACTGCCCCAACACAAACATAAAAATTTGCCCATGACGAGATTCGAACTCGTGACCTCTCCCTTACCAAGGGAGTGCGCTACCACTGCGCCACATGGGCAAAACTACATTGATGAAAAAACAGTCAATAAAAAATATAAAAATTGGGCAGGGTTGGATTCGAACCAACGTAACCGAAGTAGCGGATTTACAGTCCGCCCCCTTTAACCACTCGGGCACCTACCCAAACATTATATTGAAATTTGCCGAAGATGGGATTCGAACCCGCAACCTACGGTTTACAAAACCGTTGCTCTACCGTTGAGCTACTTCGGCTTATTGCCAACAACTAATAGCTTAATTTAAACAAAAAAGAAGTCAAGTGGGAAAAGCCGGAATACTTTAATCTAACTAAAATAATTCATCTAGTCAGAGGAAAAGCATCCAAGCCAAAATACAAGCTTATTAAAAACCAATAATACTAAAAAACAAGACTACCCTTACCTTGTTTAAAGTAGGATTTAACGACCGATGATGCTAATCTTAAAACGCTATCAAAAAAACCCTTTATCCACAAGCCCTTGGCTACCCTATTTAGCGTTATTATTGGTTTTCGGTAGTACCCTAGCCACCCCCATTGCCCACGCCATTGAATTGGAAGACATTCTCAAAGAACCCAGTAGTGGTAATACTTCCCCTACTCGCTGGAAACAAACCAGCAGCACCCAGCCAGATGTTGCTTCTGCTGATTTCAAAAATGCGGCTTTTGCCACCAAGCTAACCAAGCCTGAAGATATGGTGATTAACCCAAACGCCTTGGTGTTAGATTTTAAAGAAGCCCTCAATTTGGGTATTCATAACAACTTGGTGCTGGCTATTATGGAACACAACACCAAGCGGTCTCAAGCCGCCAAGTTGGAAAGCATCAGTAATTTGTTACCTGATATTCAGCTTTACTATCGTCAAAGCCGGTTTGTGGGGGGTATTCAGGTTTTTGATGGCAACCCTAATAAAGCCTTTATTACCACGATACTCCCCGAATTCAGAGCCAGATTACCGCTCAATTTGGGTGGGTCTGAAATTTTTGATATTTTAGCCAAAGCTGACCAAGTCAAATTGAACAAAGCGGCACAGCATCTCGTTTCTCAAGACCAGTTGCTTTACCTAAGCGAAGATTTTTTAACCCTTATTAGCCTCAATCTTGAAGTGCAAGTACTCCACCAAGCCAAATCAGAAGCAGAAGGGCAGCTAAAACTAGCCAAAGCCCGCTATGGTGAAGGTGTAGGTGTATTGCTGGAAGTATTGGAAGCCCAAAACTTGTTAGATGCTCAATCTCAAAAAATCTTATCTACCACCGAACAACTGAAAGCCACAAACTATCGGTTAAACGTGCATTTTGGCTTTAAATCTGACACAGAAATTGTACCGAAACTTGCCAGCGTAACGCAATTGAAATTCTTTAACGAAGTCATTTCGGTTGACCAGTGCCAAAGCTTGGCATTGGAAGAATCGCCCGCGTTAAAGCAAGCCTTTAGCGATATGAAATTTAAGCAGAATGAGTTCCGTAAAAGTGTTGCGGCGTTTATGCCTAACATCAACTTAAATGGGTACCTCAACCAAATTGGCCCGAATCGAAATAATATATTGGAAAGTAAATACGCAGGGTTTGAAATTCAGTGGGATGCCTTGGAAGGCTTAGGCGTTACCAAAAGTGCCAGAAGCAAGCAGGCGTATGAAGAGTTTAAAGTAGCCACGTTGGCTTACCAGCTGAAAAAACGAGAAGTTGATAAAGAAGTCGCCACGCAATTTAACGCCATGCAAACGCAAAAAGCCTTGATTCCCTTGGCAAAGAACCGTTTGTTAACGGCGGAACAAGCCAAAGAACAAGCATTCGGACGCTACCAAAATGGGCTAGGCAACTATTTGGAAGTGCTAACGGCTAGTAGTAACTTGATTCAAGCCCGTAGTGCGTATGTACAGCAACAGCTCAATTACAAGCGGGCTCAGTTGAAATTGGCCAATAACCTAGGCACGCTCAAGGAACAATTAGTAACCTTGGCTTCGGAGGGGTCTCCGTTGTTAGCGGGAAATAAAACAATGCCCACACTGGCTAGCAAAAGCATTCCGCTACCGCCTTCTTCTTTACGAGCTAAAACACCAACTCACTTTAACCGCTCTAACGCCCTGCCACTCTCTGCTACGGAAGAACCCACATCCACCGCAGACGCTTCGGAAGATAGAGAGTAAGCATTCAATCCTGTGAAGCGGCATACCACAGACAAAAGCTTGTGAGAGATGCAATGCTTTAAAACAGATGGTTTTTTATGTGTAAAAACAGTAATAATAAGCAATAAAAGCCTTTTAATTGTTTTTATATATTTAGATTGTTTCCTGAACTTAATGAGCTACCCCAACCTTTGTAGGGGCTAGGGAGTGGATTCAATCCATCCTTACAGAAAACGGCTCAATAATACTTGGAACAACTTATATAAACTCTTCTAACTTTCAATGATAAAAGCAACCCTAAAGGAAATTCTATTATGGTCAAGATGGATGGTTATAGACTTCCAGATGGTCTAACCACTAAAGCTCTAGAAAAAGCAGGCGTAAAACCAACGCTCAAAGCAGGTAAGGGCGTCAAGGTTAATTACAAACACAATAATAAACAGGATTCGAGAGTGCCAACGAGAAATCGACCCAACGAACGTATTGTAACTGTCGGTGATAAAAAATTTAACACCTCTACTTATTTCACTTCTGATGGTACTTCCAGCATCTATAAAGTGACGCATTTTCAACAATCTGATGGTTCTAAATCTTATCTATATTATGCACAGATTGATCCTAAAACAGGTAATACCATTGGTAAAGCAAATAAGCAAACCAATCTAAAAAGCGGTCGTAATTTTGGTAGCCTTAAAGGCTTTCAAAATGATTAATACGCTTCCTAACAATAATGCGGAAACCCTTTGAAATGTCATAAAATCTTGGTTCGGGAAGCCACAAGGGTCTCACCTACGAATGAAAGCTTAACAGATTACTGTAGGGGCGAACCCTTGTGGTCGCCCGCCCAAGATGCCAAACTAAACTCGCTATTCTATCGTTTAATTAGCATTAGACGCTAAAGAGATTCCTCGGCTACGCTCGGAATGACAATTAAGAACAACCCACTGTTCCCAATAACCCCACCCTGTGGGCGTGGCGATCACCTTCAAATGTGCCACCTAGCCACTGTTGGACTATTTGCAGTGCGTAAGCAGGGGCTACAAACCGACCGCCCATGGTTAGCACGTTGCTATCGTTATGTTCTCTGCTCAATTGAGCCAAATAAGCATCATGAGCATGAACCGCCCGCACCCACGGGAATCGGTTAGCAGCAATTGCCACGCCAACACCGCTTCCGCAAGTGATAATTGCTTTTTCAATGCCTTGGGCTTTCATGGCTTCGGCAATGCTTGCACTAATGTTGGGATAATCCACTTTATCCGTTTCAGAAGCACAACCCACATCTACAATGGTATAGCCTTGGGCTTCTAACTCATCTTTTAAGAAGGCTTTTAACGCAAACCCTGCATGGTCGCACCCTAGTAATAACTTCATGGTTTTATCCTCTTGATTTTTTTCCCATTAACAACTGATAAAGGGTTAATAAAGGTTTGGTTCACCCTCTTTTTTTTCAACGGCAACTAGCATACCATAAAGACTATGATGCGTTTATCAGCCTACTGTTAGAAAGCCCTTAAAAATGACCGTTTTATCCGCCGAAGTAAACACCCTGCAATTACCCATTCCTATCATGAGCCTAACACGGCAATATGAAGCTATCGGCAACAAGCTGGAAGCGGCGGCTATCAAGGTGTTGCAATCAGGCGTGTACATTTTAGGCAGCGAAGTAAAAACCTTTGAAACAGCTTTTGCCCAACGCACCCACTGCAAACACGCTATTGGCGTGGCAAACGGGACAGATTCACTGTACCTAGCCCTGCGAGCTTTAGGCGTGGGCGAAGGCGATGAAGTCATCACCACCAGTTTTAGCTACATTGCCACCAGCGAAGCCATTGTTCGTACAGGGGCAACCCCCGTTTTTACAGATTTAGCCGATGATGGTACTTATCTGATGAACATTGGTAGCATTGAAAGCCTCATTACACCCCGCACCAAGGCGATTTTACCCGTCCACCTATACGGGCAAGCCTGCGATATGGATGCCCTTATGACTGTTGCCAAAAAGCACAACCTAGGCGTAGTGGAAGATTGTGCCCAAGCGGTAGATGCCACATGGAACGGCAAGCCAGTAGGCAGTTTTGGCGATTTTGGCTCATTCAGTTTTTTCCCGACTAAAAACCTCGGTTGTGCAGGCGATGGTGGCATGCTAACATGCCAAGATGATGATTTGGCGGGAAAAGTACGTTCATTACGGGTGCACGGGCAAAACGCATTTGCCAGCTATAATCACACCAGCGAAGGCATGAATAGCCGGCTAGATGAAATTCAAGCGGCTATTTTGAACGTGAAATTGCCCTATTTGGCGGATTGGTCTGCTAGTAGGAATGCGATTGCCAAAGGGTATACAAACGCCCTAAAAACGTGCAAATTTTTAACCTTGCCTACCGTGCAGAAGCAGGCAGCAAGCGTGTTTCACCAGTATACGGTGGCGTTAACGGCAGATGCTCCGTTGACGCGGGATGCGGTGTTAAAAGCCTTAGAAGCCAAAGGGATTATGGCTCGGGTTTACTACCCAATAACCCTACCATTACAGGGGATGCACGCTAATTTAGGGATTAAAAAAGGGCAGCTTCCTGTAGCAGAACGCTTGGCGGATACCGTTTTTTCTTTGCCCATGTTTCCTGAATTGTTGGCAGAAGAACAAGCGTATATTTGCAAAACCTTGCTAGAAATTTTGGGCTAAAACTTGATTATTTACCACTTTTTCAAGTGCTTCTTGAAATAAAGGGAAAGAATCAAGTTTAGATGCTTATTCCCTCAACAAAAATCAGCGTAAGTCTTCTATTTAAAGGCATCTACAGGGTTTTTAGGTTGGTTTTTTGAACTACCCACTTGATTGTTTACCAGCTTTTCAAGATGCACTTGATTTTAAGGAATTATTTCAAGAAGCACTTGAATATCTGACAGAAAATCAAGATAAAACCATTTAGGCAATTTTAGTCAGGGTAATTTCGCCTTCGTACCCATTCAACCGTAATTCATCTTTTAAGCGATATTGCAACCACATAATGGGGTCGACTTCAAAAATTTCAGCCATTTCGATAATTTTTTTAATAGACGGCAATTTGACCCCTCGTTCATAATCAGAAAGCAATTGTTTGGAGCAGTTGAGGCGTTGGGCAGCGTCTGCCAACGTCCAGTTTTCGCATTTTCGCCAGCACCGAATGGTGTTACCCAGCGTGATTTCGGGTAAACCAAGGGCATCAAATAACGCATCGGCAGGCACGCCGTTAGGGTACTGTTCTATGAGTAAATCTATTTTATCGGGTTCTATAATCATGGGGTGTTACCTCCTCAATTGCAATAATTTCGAGCGTTTCCGTATAAATTAATCGCCATTGTTGATTAAGCCGAACGGAGCGTTACTTTATTTTAAACTAATTTAGTTGACTTTTCAAGAGGTGGGATGATTAGAACGCACCGTTAGCGTTTGGGAATTCGCAATGATTTTGATAGAATAGAGAGTAGTTATGAGCAACTAAGGAAAATTGAAAAAATGTTTTTTTCTGAACGAAACCATTTAATACCAAAGCCAATCTTACAAACCAAAGATTTTGACCAAAAATCAAAAGAACAATTTGCAGAATATCTAATGACTTTTATTACTGAAGATCAAAAGATAAATGAACTACTAAAAACTTTAAAGTATTTAGTAGTTACATATAGAGGTATATTTAGAAGGGACGAGTTTGATCGACTACATCTATTTGATGATTATAATGGTTTAGAACTCATATATTACAAAGAGACTAATTTACTAAATTTTTTTGGAAGTCATCCTAAAGTATTATGGAATCACATTATAGATTTCTGCGAATTCCTACTACAAAGAAAGTTGCTAGATCATTCTGTCATGATTCACATTTTCACCCAAATAGGCTGGGGGTTTACGGTTACAACCGAAGGGCATATTATTCAAACCATCGAACCCATTGAGCTAGATTCCATCAACGAAACTTTATCAATGCCTGATAAATGGGGAAAAGTAAAAACCGATTTTTCCAATGCTGTAGCTTCATTTTCAGCACGTCCTAACCCTAACTATAAAGATGCTTGCCTCAGTGCATCCAATGCGTTAGACAACTTAGCAAGAGTGTTATCTAATAACACAATCCATATGTTTTCAAAATGGATGGCAGAAAAGAATTTACCTTACATGTTTCCAGCGCCAATTAAGAACCACGCTGATAAAATATATGCTGTTAGAGCTGACTTTGCACATGGCAAATATGAGCCTGACCACGCATTCGCCCAGTGGTATTTAGTGAATTGTTCGTCTATCATCAATTGGATAATTCAACAAGACCATTAAGGTTTACCGTAAGCCGAACCAACGGCGGTGGGGGTGGTTGCATTCCCGCAATTGGCGTGGACTTTCATGTTTTGTCCACCACTTACCCGCATCATTATAATAATAAGTTAAACCACCCACCTTCTTGGCTAAATCTTGGCACACCGCCATATTCAACCCCGTACCATAAGGTCCCGCCAACACACAACTACCCCCACTACATTGCCAAGTAAAGCCCCCCGCTTCCACTTGCCCCACATAAGGCGTACCCGCATACCACAAATGCACCGAATTATAATCATCATACTGCGGCGGAGCAACCCTAGCAAACGCCACCGAATTTAAAGACAGTAACAACGCACCCGCCAACAACAACCCTAAAGTTTTCATCATCTCTCAAAATCCTCCTGCTAATGCGTAGCAACATAATCAAACGAAAATTCAATACGGATAGGGAACTTAGGTAATCTGGGTGGTTTCGGTAATTGTTCATTCGCCTTCAAAGTAGCCCAAGCAGATTGAGTCATCTGCGGGCTACAACTGGAAGAAAGCAACTTCGTATCAACCATCAGTCCCATTGAATTGACATCAAACAAAGTAACCACTGCACAATTCATTTCCGTGTTAGCACTAAGGGGTATCCAGTTTTTTCTTAGCCTAGCGGTAACTCGCTCTATATAACGAACCGTTGGGTCTAATTGCGAAGCAGACTCATCATTTTTCAAAACAGGAACAGGCTTATAAGAACGTTGCCCAGCAACAGCAGGGGCTTCTTTCTTCCAAGGATCATGCCAATCCGTTGCATAGGCTTGCCCAACACCCACAATTAATAATAAAAAGGTAGACAACCATCCCAATTGTTTCAACATCATTTCAACGCCTCCTGCTAAGATACCCAATCCAGTGAAAAAACCTAATTATAGCATATGCCCCAACTTGGACTGCTTGGTTGCCAAATAAGCCGAATTTTCAGGAAGCGATTCCATAATCAGTGGCACTCGTTCCACCACCTGCAAGCCATACCCATCCAACCCCTTAATTTTCCGAGGGTTATTGGTGAGCAAATCAAACCGCTTCACCCCTAAATCCAACAAAATTTGAGCCCCAATCCCATACTGGCGTAAATCCGCCTTAAAGCCCAATTTATGGTTAGCCTCCACCGTATCCAAGCCCTCGTCCTGCAAAGCGTAAGCCTTGACTTTATTCAGCAAGCCAATACCCCGCCCTTCATGCTGACGAAGATAAACCACCACGCCCTTACCATAAGCAGCAATCTGCTGTAACGCCCCATGCAACTGAAAACCACAATCACACCGCAGGCTACCCAGAATATCGCCAGTCAGGCATTCGCTATGCACCCGAACCAAAGGCGTTTTGCAGAGTTCCCTATCTCGGGCATCCGCAGGGCGAGAAAACGTAGAACGCTTTACGTTGTCATTTGCGGTGCTCGAATCCTCATGTACCTTAGTGTACACCTGCGGTTCTCCGTTCCTCATTCCTAGAATCTGCTCCGACCTAGGAAGCTCTGCATTGGGAGGGGTAACGGTTGATAAATCACCCATCACCAACGCCAAATGTTCAGAATTATCCAACCGATTCCGGAAACCAATGACTTTAAATTCGCCAAATTGGGTGGGCAGTTTCGCTTCGGAAATACGTTCCACCATACGCTCCGTTCGCAACCGATAAGCTACAATTTGAGCCACCGTAATAAACGGCATTTCAAACTTTTTAGCAAAAGCAAATAAATCATCTCGGCGTGCCATCGTGCCATCTTCCAACATAATTTCACAAATAACCCCAGCAGGAGAATATCCCGCCAAACGAGCTAAATCAACCCCAGCTTCCGTTTGCCCAACCCGTTCCAAAACACCCCCTGGTCTGGCACGCAAGGGAAAAATGTGCCCCGGACGGCGTAAATCAGACGCCTGAGCCGTGGAGGAAACGGCTAACTGAATGGTTTTGGCTCTATCTGCCGCCGAAATGCCGGTGGTTACGCCGTATTTCGGGTGTCCATCAATGGAAACCGTAAAAGCCGTTTGCATCAATTCTTCATTGTGGGTAACCATTTGGGGTAAATCCAACCGTTGGCAAAGTTCAGGTGTTAAGGCTAAGCAAATCAGTCCACGCCCTTCTTGAGCCATTAAGTTGATGGTTTCAGGCGTTACCAGTTCCGCAATGCAAACTAAATCGCCCTCGTTTTCACGCCCTTCATCGTCGGCTACAATAACGCATTGACCCGCTTTCAAAGCCACCAAGGCTTCTTCAACAGTGTTAAAGGCTTGGCTTAAATTAGCAACAGACTCGTCTTTTACATAATCTAACGGGGAAAAGGCACTAGCATCGTGAGCGTAAGAAGGGGAAAGGGACTCATCTAACATAAACATAATAGAGGACAGCTTTCATAAAGGTAGGGTGATTGAATTATCCTTGAGTATCGCTAAAACAAACGGGCAAGTCTATGTGGAGGCTCGTATCGTTACAGACGGCGAGCAACTATCCACTATTTAGAGGGGCTTGTTTGAAAAAACACCTAACTATTGGTACGCTAAGCACAAGCCTAATTACTTCATTACCCCTCAAGCCCAATAGGAGGCTATTAAATAGCAATGCTAAACACTTACAGTGCTTACCAACCATTTGAAGAAATTGAGCACGCTAACACCCTAAAAGAAAAAATTATGAAACTACTAAAACACACAACGCTTTCAGACTTTACCAGCCTACCTGCCTCTTCAAGAAATCTGCTACCCAGCACCACGCAACACAAGGCAGACTCCGAAGTTTTAAACCATTTAAGGCATCGGTTAGCGTTGCAAGAAAACCAAGCAGCACAATTAACACAAGACTTGGAGCTGCTACAGAAAAAAACCCATACAAATGTTGAAAACAATGGTATGATAAGCTATACAGTTTCAACAAAACAAGGGGCTGATATCACAAGCATACAGCATCCCCAAAAACCAGTTTCCCCTATTTACGAACTACATGCAACCAACGGAGGCTTCCACCCCATGTCACAAGACTTAAACCGATTTACAGACTTATCTAACCCAACTAACTTTAAAACCGAAGAAGCGATTGAGTCAGAAAACCAGCAATCCTTTGCCCGTGCCACTGTTGCCGTAGTTGAACCTATTGAAATGGCTGCCCAGCCACAAACCACGCAGCTTTCCCCCACAGAGCGTGCCAAACAAGCCTTTCAAGATTATGGTGCAGCCATTACAAGCCCTGCCCATCCATCCGCTTCTTTTTCAACGTTTACAGCCTCCCCCCAATCCCCTACGGTAGAACAGGTCATTATGGAACAACAAACACAGCACCGCAAACAACCTCAATTATCGCCCGATTTTTACAACGAAATGAAACCCGCCCCTGAAGCAGAGTTTAGTTCAAATGTAAAAACCCTTATTCGGTTAGTCAATGAATTACCCGAAGGCGTCAGCAAACAAACCGGTGCCTGCATTATTCGGTTAACCATGGAAGCCATGGGTATTGCCATGGAAGAAGTGCTAGGCGAAGGGCAAAATGCACAATCAGAATTGCTTGAAAATGTACGGGTTAATATCAAAAAAATTGAAGAATACAAAACCGTTATTCGTAAATTAGAAACCGATATTAAATACTTCCAAGGTAGAGCCAATGAACTTTCTGAAATTATTGATCTCTTCATTCTCTCTAATTCGAGCAGAACTTCGATTGAGAATTAAGAAAAAGCAAAACCGCTCGTTCTAATGACGGTTTGCACAAAGAAATATGAATCGTTTTTCAGTTATAATAGTAGCCACGGTTTAAAACCAACTGTGGCTACTATTTTTATTACAAGCAAATGATTGGTAACCCACCCCCTTGAATAGGCTCGTAACCATCATAACTTATCCGCAAAAAGGCTACCGCTGGGCGTTTACTATTGGGCTAAGCATTCTATTTATCGTGCTAAGTTCATTTACCTTAGAAAGTAAACTATTAGTTAACAAGCTTTTTTTGGTTAGCAATACCAACAAAATACTAACCCCCACAGAAGAAGCCACAGAAGCCCAAGCCCTATTTCAACAAGTATGGGAAGCCGTGTTTGTAAATTATTACAAGCCAGAATTTAACCACCAACAATGGCAATATTGGTTAACCCACTACAAAAACCAACTAAAAACACCCGAAGATGTAACCGTAGCCACCCAAACCATGTTGACCAGTTTAAACGACCCTTATTCCATTTTTTTGCCACCCAAACGCTTTGAATCACAAAGTATTTCCATCGCCTCAAAACTATTCGGAATAGGGCTACAGTTAGAAGGCGACGCTACAGGCAAAGTGATAGTAGTAGGCACTGTACCCAACGCACCAGCCGAAAAAGCAGGTATTCAAAGTGGCGATAGCATTATTGCCATTGATGACAAACCCACCAGCGGGATGCCCATAGAAGACTGTGCAAAAAAAATCAGAGGAAACAAAGGAACGACAGTAAAACTAACCCTATTAAGACACGCCGAAAAAACGCCCCAAAAAATGACGCTTTCCGTAGTAAGAGACGAAATAAAATTTAAAACCGTAGAAACTTTCACCTTTAAAAGCTACCCCACCATCGGCTATATTAAACTTAACAGCTTTATTTCAGAAGATTTACTAGAAGAAGTAAAACAAGCCCTAGAGCAATTCAAACTAAAGAAATCACTGATTATTGATGTACGCGGCAACCTAGGGGGGCTACTAGAAAACGCCGTAGAATTAAGCGATTTATTTTTAGACGAAGGGACGATTGTCAGCGTAAAAAGTAGAATTTCCAAGCACCAATACGAAGCTTCAGCCCATAATGGACAAGCCTTCTACGGGAAACTGATTATTTTAACCGATAAAAGCAGTGCCAGTGCCAGTGAAGTGTTCGCCGGAGCAATGAAAGACCATCATAGAGCCACACTAGTAGGAACACAAACCTTCGGGAAAGGGCTAGTGCAGCAAGTCATAACCCTCAACCAACGAGGAAAAACCAAGTTAGAAACAGTGGGGTTAAACTTAACCGTAGCCCAGTATTTAACCCCCAATGGTACCAATATTCACGGAGTAGGCATAGCCCCCAATTACAGCATTAAAGCAGAAACCAACGAAGTCTTACTGGCTTCACTGCACACTGCCCTAAAGCCTACCGCCTCTGAACAAGCCACACAGCGAGCCTTAACCAACCATATGAAACACCTACTAAAGCAGGGTAAAAAAGAAGAAGCTTGGCTATGGGTTGATAAGCCCCTTCAAACCGCTTGTACACTATTAGAACCCACGCCTCGATAATTCATACCCATTCAAAGATTAAATATCGTATTCTCTCACCGATTGTCGTTCCTAGCTTTCGCTGGCTGGTTTGTCAGCATCTGTGTCAAGCAGTGGCTTTTAAGTGATCTCGAACCATCGCATTCAAAATAGTCAACAACTTCCGAATACAAGCCACCAACGCCACTTTAGCAGGCTTTCCCACACCCCGCAATCGCTCATAAAACACCTTCAACCGCTCATCATGCCGCACCGAACTCAACACCGCCATATACAACAACCGACGGACACCAGATCTCCCACCCCAACAACACCGCTTACCCCGCCAAGCACCACTATCCCGATTCTTCGGAGCAACGCCCACCAGCGAGGCTATTTTCCCCCTACCCAAACAACCTAATTCAGGCAAACAAGCCAACAGCACCACACTGGTTTTAAACCCAACACCAGCAACCGTCTCCAAGCATTCTTGCTTGCTTTGAATCGATGGGTCTAACGCAATTCTTCGTTTCCATTCCACTACAATGGCTGAAAGCCGTTGTTTTAAGGCTTCACACTGGGCGGCTAAATCGGCTATAACGAAGGGGTCTGTGGCTTGGTGGGCTTGCGTTTTGAGCGTTGCTAGGGCTTGCGTTGTTTGTTCTTGGTGCCGAGCCAGTTCAACCAAGGCTTGGGGTGGTAGGAAGTCGGTTTCTTGGGGTTGGATTACTCGAGCGTAGTGGGCTAGCACTTTTGCGTCTAGCTTGTCGGTTTTGGCTAGGATGCCGCAGGCTTTGGCGAAGTCTCTTACTTGTCTTGGGTTTGCTTTGACGACGGGTAGTTGGGCTGCTTTGAGTGCTAGGTAGAGTGGTTTTTCGTAGCCACCTGTGGCTTCTAGGGTTATTTTGGTGGGGGCGAATTCTCTCAGTGCCAAAACCAATTGTTCAATGTCCGTTTCTTGGTTTTGGCACTGAGAGAATTGGGGGCTTTGGTTGTTGAGATAGCAGATGTCTAGGGTAGATTTTGAGACATCTATGCCGACGGTTTTCATGGTAGGATTTCCTTTGGTAGAAAAATAGGGATTTGGATTTAGCCTTATGGTACGAACGTTAGAGTTCGGGCATCTGTTCAAATGGCATCCCTTGTAAAACGGTGCTAGTGATCTTGCTGACAATCGGTTGTTTGGAGCCGAGGGGAATGGACGATCGACTAGCACCGTTTTATTCTACCAACACATAAGGGGACTGCGGTTGGGTTGCCCCAACACGAACACCCCCCACAAATTCAGGGGCAAGCCCCTAAAGACCCCCAAAAAGACACCCCTCTATGCCACTACGGGCATTGACGAGGGGATGCTCTTTTTGCCCCTCCGGTGGACGGAACGCATCGACGACTGCAGAGCAAACGCGATGGTCGTTCCTACTAGTTGGTCAATTTTTTACGCTGTTTAATCTTTGAATTGGTATAGCTCTAAGCATTAAATCTCATACTGGTATAGCTGTTCCAAAAGTTAATGAGCTACTCTATCCTCTGTAGGGGCGGACTGCGTCCGCCCGCCTAAGGTTAATAGTAACGGGCGGACGCAGTCCGCCCCTACGATAGGGTTCATTAATACTTGGAACAGCTATAGTTTTAACCGTATTGGCAGATTCCCTTTTTTTTAGTGTCCGAAGCCTTTTTAAGGGAAGGATAATAAGCAGGCTGTCCCTGTTTGGCTAATTGACGATTAGTATGCTTAACAGCCAACGGCATTAATAATGAATTGGCTAATTGGTTAATAAACGGATCCAACGTTAAATACCAAATAGCCAACAAGGCCAAGCTACTCATGGTTTTATAACGACCAAGCTTAAATTCCTGCGTCTTCAAATAAGCCTTAACACGGTCAAACTTAATAGATGACCCTAATTGTTCTTCCGTTGCCTCTTTCACCAATACTTCACCCAGCTGAGAAAGCACATGGGTACTATCAATACGTTCAGGCATTTCGTTACGCAACACCTTCGGCAATTGCTTAAACGTTTCCCGCATAATAATAGGTATTCTTCTTGTGATAGTAACACCTAATTCGGGTAAAAACCGAGAAGCAGCTATTTCTCCGCGTTTATAACGCCGTAACAACGCTTTGCTTACCAGCCCTTCCGCATTAGAAAGTACCGCTTCACCTTTTTGAATAAAAACCGGCATCGCTTCAATTTCAGCCAACGTTTTACCTTCAAGCTGATACTTTTCAATAAACTCATGCTCATGGGCAAATTCTGTCTTACTTTTAATAAGTGAAATAATTTCAGGAAACGTTTTACCTTCTAACTCAAACAACGCCCGAGACCGATAAAACGATTCACTAATTAAAAAATCAGACAAATTCATCAAAGCATAAGGCCCAATAAGCAACGCCATTACTTCTAAAGCCGTTTCCATCATGCCTCTGGTAAGAGCATGACTTTGAGCCGTTTTACCACTACCCGTTTTTTCCTTCGCATCTTGATAAGTATCCAACGTGGTGCTTAAAATTTCTTTCGAACCAGAATACAACAACGGAAACCAAGTAACCGTTGTTAAAATGGCTTCCGTTATTCGCCCCCAAGGCGTTTCGCTCAAAAATTGACGGTTACCCTTTTGCAACGGCAAATTAACAATCGGTACCAAAGCAGAAAGTAACAAACCATTCTTAACACTCAGTACCCCCTGAAAGTTAGTAACCATAGGCTCCAACACATCCAAAGCCAACCAAAAGTTAGACGTATTGTCTGAAACCTTCTCAGCAAACGTATCAAGTTCTCCTAATACTTTAGGAGACCCCTCATTAAGCTTCAATTGAGATGAAGCTTTCTTGGCCGTTGGGGTGTGTGTTGTTACAGCCTCTGTGTTGGCTGATGTTTCATAAACCGAAACAGGCTTTTTTGACAGGGGCTTTTCCACTGGGGCTTGAAAACTAGAACCAGCGGAAGACATGGCTTGAAACGTATAGCTTAAATTAGTTGCCATAAAACCCTTTTATACCAATTTTAAATAGAAGTATCATCAGCGTCTACGTTGTTACCGCCAAGTAAAAAATCCTCAATGTACTTTTGTGTACGCCTGCGGTTTTTTACTTGCCAGTGCCTAGTATCCATCTAACGCTATTCCCATTTGAAAATGGTATTAACTGCCCAAACATCGTAATATCTTTTATTGTCCAAAAAAGTTATTAACCACTAGCAACTATAAAAATAGCTATTAGTGGTTAATTATAGCCTAAACGACGCAATTTGTCTTCAAATATGTAGCCTATTAACTCACTGTGTTACTACTTAGCAACACTATTTTTGGCTACTTTTTTGGTTTTAGCAGTAGCAGCAGGCTTCTTCACCTTCACAATCAATTTATCCTCGGCAATAGGGTCAATTTTACCTTGCGCTAATAACGCCTTCTGAACCGAAACCAAAGGCTGTAAAATACCAACTTCCAGCTGAGTTAATAAATTGGTTAAATAAAGCGAATCAATCGCCATATTCGCCCGATGTTCCGCTTCCGTAACCGCCTGCTTATTATAAGCTCGGTAAATTTTCAATTGCTCGCCATAAAACGTATCTTTCAAAAACGGATGTTCTTCCAACTGAGCCGAAAACAAGTTAAACCCTCTGCTATAAGTTTCAGAAACCGATTCCCACTGCGAAGGGGGTAACGCCACCAATTGTTGCAAATACTGTAACGTCAGCTTCCCTGTTTTAATCAGGCGTTCCACACTTTTTTCTTCTTTATTCAAAACAGAAAATAAGCGATTGCGCATTAACGCCAAAGACAACTGCTTCTGCAATTTTTTCTGAACAGAAGCCAAGGCCTTAGCAACACCAGCCGGCTTCAACAACGCACCAACATGGTTTTGAAGCACTTCAGCCAACGGAGCGTGCTGCCATCCTTCAATAAACGCACCACCCACACTGGCATTATAAAGCCCAACCGTATGTCCTTCCTTTGCAACAAGGTGTGGAATACGGGTGTAATGATACAAGAAGTGAGCATAATCGCTTTGGGTTAGCAGTTCTTCCCCTGCCCAGCCTTTCACTATTTCTAATTCCATACACCGTGCAACCGTATGCTCGGTTTCAGGTAACGAAGCCGTTGTACTGGTTAAGGTAACCGAAGTACCATCTGCATAAACTTGGTTACCCCGTAAAGCCATATCCTGCCCCAATAAAACGAAGTTTCTAATGCCCAAATCAAACGCCACTTGGAACATGAAAATAGAAACCGTACCACCCGTGTGGTAACGAGGCAATTCAACGCCATACATCATATCCATCATATAAGAAAATTGTTCGTTAAAGTGCAACGCACCCAACCAGCTACCTTGGTGTTGCCAATCAAACAAACAACCTTCCGCACTAGGCCCCATAATAAAATGAGCCGTCTTCAACGCATCCTTAGGGACATCCTTCAAATGTTTAGAAGGGCCAATGAAATCCATAAACATCACAAAATCAGGCGTAATTCCCGCCTTAACCAACGGAGCAACCGCGCCCGTTACCGCAAAAACAACCACATTTTCACGCTGTGCCTTCAGCGTTTCAATATCATCTAACAAAGAAGGCCCTGCACCACAAAGTATACCTACCCTGCCTGATAAACTATTTTGCAAGGCATTAATAGGCAATGCCTTCACTAATTCAGGCACATTCTGTAAAAACTGCGTCGCCCACAACTTACCCCTAGAACTTAATAATTCTGAATTGCGAAGGGTATTAACCGCGTGTTTTGAAAGCTTATCAATAACAGGATTCAAAACCGCAGAATTAGCTTTTAAATAACCTTCTGTAGCCATAAAGCTAATACCATCGCCTGAAACCAAATGAGATTCAACAAACTGATAAAACGTTTCAGGGGTAGGCAATAACGTCAGAGCAACAGGAGACAAGTAATCACTTAAATTAATGTTGCTCAGCACAAAATGAACGAGTGCCATATCTGGTTCATAACAAATTAAATGGGTTGATTCTCTAACACCCCTTTTTCGATACTGTTCCACAGCAGCCTTCAGCGTATAACCCAAACCCAAGCCCAATAAGCAATTAATAGCATGTTGAGACGTTAATAAGTGTTCTCTTGCAAGCCCATTCGCTTCTTCAATAGCACCCGTAATGGCATGAATAGCAATACCATCCTGCCAAAGGGTTAAATCTCCGGCTTTCGTTTCTTGTAAATCATACAGGGGAGGAGCAATGCCTTGTTCCTCATACGCTTTCAACAACTGTTTTAGTTTTTCATGTTCCGGACAAGGATTAAGAGCCTGCAAATTCTGGGCTAAAAAAGAAGTAACCATCATAAAAAAGTCTCTTTTCTGCAAGATGATACGAACCGTTGAATTAGCCAACCTGCTCGACGTGAAGATACACTACTTCTCATTCTACCCAAATAACAGCATTGCCGTAGCCCACCTACTGTAAATAGACGAAGGTTATTAACTGCTGACAAAAAATATGAACGCTAAATTATTGCTAGCCCTCATGTGGATTTTTAGCTTCAAGCCATATCCAGTTGGAGATAGGCTGGTGCGAGCGTAGCGAAGCAGAGCATTTAGGGAGCCTCTAGCTTCCGCTCAAGCCTATCTTCAACGTACACAAAAACCAATTAGCCAGTTGTTCCCCTGGGGTTTCTTAAGGGGGTGGCGAACTGCCCCTTAAGCGGTGGGGGGTTGTAAGGGGGGCTGACGCCAGTCCCCCCTTACGCATCCACCCTAGCCCGAAGCGATTAACCCGTCCGCATTCATAAACAAAAAACGTCAGAGGATAAGAATAAAGAACATAAAGAGCAGTAGCAATATTAACATTGTGTAACAATAGCAAGGGCAAACCACTAGCTTTTGCACTATTATTCCTTTACAATGGTTCATATAATTAAGTTAAATAGCATTCATTCCAACCTAATCAAACAAATCACTTTTCTGATGACTGTTTAATGCCCTAATATAAATTATACCACTTCTTTCTTTCTACTTACGCTCTCTATGTGCTTTGCTACACCTTTAAAAAAGGCTTTCTATTCCTTGTGATGTCAACAACCATAATGGCTAACCTATCGCCCAATTCAACCCTGCCAGTAAGCCCTAACAAAGCTTACTATAAAAACTTGACTGCAAATAAAGCAAACCCCAACCCCGAAAAAGAACAAGCCTATAACACTTTTTCTATGCCAGCACAAACCAATACACAAGTAGCCATTTTAAAAACAGTAACCAATACCAACAAACCAACCGGAGAAAAACACAAGCCCTTCAAGAAGCTACCTTCACTAGCATTGGTAAGCTTAGAAGTAGCTGGGCTAGGACTACTAGCGTTTGTAGGAAATTATATGGGGAAATTAGCCTATTGCGAAAACAATAAACTTTCAATAGCCGGCGACGTAAAAACCTTCGATTCTTTGGCTACCCACTACCAAGCACTTAAAAAAGTGATTGGCTACTACGAAAATGAAAACTTTTTTCCCACACAAGTTGAAGGCGGATGGCTAAGCCATGCAAACCAACTAACGGCATTAATAAAAGAATACTGTACTAGCCCCACTAAATTTACGGGTATTAGACTTGAAAACCTGAAGCCGAAGCCCGATGCCATACGCAAAGAACTTTATGGCTATGCCATGACCGCACTAGAATACTACAAGAAAACAGGCAATGTTATCAAACAAGTAGAAATTGCCAACCTGCTTTACGACCATAAACTAAGCATTCCTAAAGCAGCTCACACCGATGTAAGCGTAGCATTAGAAACATTCAACAACACCGATTGCGATAGAATTAGCCTCTGGGATTCTAAAAAAATGGCACCACTATTCAAGCGATTTGGCATAGACACTAGCGTTACCCACGAAGAGTGGAAAACCAAGTTTATTAGGCAAGTAACCGAAAGACCTGAATTTAAGAATCAAACCAATCCTAACAACCAAGCGTTAGCCACTAAACTGCTACAACAAATTAATACCTATACCGCCATGATGGAAAGCCTTAATGTAATTAGCTCAATAAGAACAGCTTCAACGGAAGAAATAATACCAAAGCTAATGAAAACCTTTTGGCTTAAAAACTATCTGGATTTAAAACCGCTAAACTCCTCGGGAAACGACGTTGAGCTAACACTCCTATTTAAAGCCTTTGAGATAATTACACGGCAATATCATGATCTTCAAAGAACGTTCCAAATTGAACGATTCCTACATGAATTGCCAAACAAAAGTATTTCCCTTAAAAAACTAACCAACTTTATGAATCAAGACTTAACCGCAGAACAAAATACGGTTGACACCATAGAATCTGTCCCCCTATTAGTAACAAAATGGCTACACAATCAAACTAATCAATTAGTACCCCAAAATAAAGAAATCCTACCTTTGTTAACAGAAATGCTAGATTGCGTAGACCCAAACAATACCGAACAAACCCAAAAAAATCTTATCGCTTTTTATGACATACTAAAAACCAGAACGGGTACGACTTTATTCATACTAAAACTTTGGACACATTTGACGTTTAAAGACGAAAGCGGAATAAAGGTTATTATCGATAAAATGGGGAGCCTCGATTCAATACACCCTACAAATACGTTCCGATTTGAACCGGTAGGCATGTTTTTCAAACGATATGACACCCTAATAAAAGGTATTATTCAAAAAACCATTCCCTCAGGCAATAATCATCAGGGCAACTGATAAGAATAGACTAAGGGAAGTGGTCTGTTAAGCCCGAAAAAGCTTTTTATTAACCTCTCAGTAAGCTTAAAGCCAATTGAGAAGTTTGGTTGGCTTGCCCTAAAATTTGAGAAGAAGCCTGTTGTAGTACTTGGTTTTTAGTCAAGTTTGCACTTTCTTTCGCAATATCCGTGTTACGGATACGAGATTCAGAAGCAGAGAAGTTTTCAGACGAAATTTGTAAGTTCGTTGAAGCACCTTCAAGCCTGTTAGTTAAAGCACCAATAGCAGCCCGACGGTTTTGTACGGTTTGCAAGGCAACATCTACAATACTCAAGGTTTTCAACGCACTACCATTACTTTTAACAGACAATGTAACCGCGTCAGCAGCACCCAACAAGTTCAAAGCAGTTGCTCTGGAATCTGCAAATGGGTTTGTACCAGTTGTAGCTAAGTCAATGGTGTTAGTAGCAGAAGTTACGTTAGCACCTACCTGAATTTTCAAGCTGGTAGTAGTACCGTCCGACAAGTTTCTCTTGTTGAATTGAGACGCACTCGCAATACGGGTAACATCCTTTGCCAACTGTTGAATTTCTTTGTCAATCGCACTACGTTGGTCGGTAGCTAAGGTATCGTTACCACCTTGTACAGCCAATTCACGAATACGTTGAAGGTTATTGGTAATAGTTTCAAGACCACCATCAGTGGTGTTCAACAAGTTAATACCATCTTGAACGTTGCTGTTAGCTTGATCACTACCCCGAATTTGGCTACGTAACCCTTCAGAAATCTGCAAACCTGCTGCGTCATCTGAAGCACGGTTAATACGGTAACCAGAAGATAACTTTTCAAGAGATTTACCTAGAGATTTAACATTCCCACCTAATATACGCTGAGCGTTAAGAGATTGAGCGTTAGTGTTAATTGTTATACCCATCATAAGATGATGACTCCTTGTGTTTATTCTTCCTTGTTATTTCCAAGCAATTAGGGCATGAAAAACGCTTGTACTGAAGTTGGGTCAAAACAGAAAAGTGATTAGAGAGAAAGTTTCACTTCAGAACAAGTGCATCCGTTCTAGTTCAGTATTTATTTTAAAAATACTGGCTATGATTTAAACTTCGTACTTATCCCCCAAAGACTGAACAACTGTTACAACATTGTTACAAATAATTGAGGTCTCGTTACGTCGTTATCGTCTTCACCGTAAAACAGAGTCGTGTTTCTTGCCTTAAACCTAAAGTTAAAAGTAAAAGTACTTATAATAAGTATTTGCTTACCAAGTAATTTTCCATTTTAACGGCTAGGGTAAAATCAAGTCATCCTCCTTTCTGTTTGTTCATTAAAGTAAGCGGTTGTAACATGAGAAAAAAACATCGTTCATTAAAAGACCTACCGTACTACATCAGGAAGAAAGAAAAAGCAGTTGTTCAGAAAAAATAAAGAAAATAAACCCTAGAGAGATACTTCTATTTAATTGAAGACCTTACTAATAACCCTATTAATACCAAACAACTGCTGTAACGTTATGTAGTAGTAACCTATTAAGAACTTAAAACTGCTGGTTTAGCCTCTTAACAAACTTAAGGCTAATTGAGATGTTTGGTTGGCTTGCCCTAAAATTTGAGCAGATGCCTGTTGTAATACTTGGTTTCTAGTCAGTGCCGCACTTTCCTTGGCAATATCAGCATTACGGATGCGAGATTCAGAAGCAGAGAAGTTTTCAGACGAAATTTGTAAGTTCGTTGAAGCACCTTCTAACCGGTTGGTTAAAGCACCAATAGCAGCCCGACGGTTTTGTACGTTTTGCAAGGCAGCATCTACAATACTCAAGGTTTTCAACGCACTACCATTACTTTTAACAGACAATGTAACCGCATCAGCAGCACCCAACAAGTTCAAAGCAGTGGCTCTGGAATCGCCAAAGGGGTTTGTACCAGCCGTAGCTAAGTCAATGGTATTAGTTGCAGAAGTTACGTTAGCACCAACCTGAATTTTTAAGCTAGTAGATGTACCATCCAACAAGTTTCTCTTGTTGAACTGAGAGGCGTTCGCAATACGGCTAACGTCCTTGGCTAACTGTTGAATTTCTTTGTCAATCGCACTACGTTGGTCGGTAGCTAAGGTATCGTTACCACCTTGTACAGCCAATTCACGAATACGTTGAAGGTTATTGGTAATAGTTTCTAAGCTACCATCAGTGGTGTTCAACAAGTTAATACCATCTTGAACGTTGCTGTTAGCTTGATCACTACCCCGAATTTGGCTACGTAACCCTTCAGAAATCTGCAAACCTGCTGCGTCATCTGAAGCACGGTTAATACGGTAACCAGAAGATAACTTTTCAAGAGATTTACCCAGAGATTTAACATTCCCACCTAATACACGCTGAGCGTTAAGAGATTGAACGTTAGTGTTAATTGTTATACCCATCATAAGATGATGACTCCTTGTGTTTGTTAAGCCCCAAAATACCTAAATAGAAGGGGCATTCTTCCATGAAAAAAAATTTCCTACTACAAGTTTAAAATGATCTAACTTCCTTCATAAACCCACTGAAGGAGACCGTGTAAGCAGTGAAACTGTTCTTTTTATTAAGTCTGGTAACTCCTTTCTGCCCTATAAAAGGCTGTTATGATTGACGTGTTTGCCACGCAATTGAAAAGTAACGAAACTAGCCCTTCAGTAAAGACAACGCTAACTGAGACGTTTGGTTGGCTTGCCCTAAAATTTGAGCAGATGCCTGTTGTAACACTTGGTTTTTAGTCAGTACCGCACTTTCCTTGGCAATATCAGCATTACGGATACGAGACTCAGAGGCTGAGAAGTTTTCAACAGAAATGGAGAGGTTAGCAGAAGCCCCATCTAACCGATTGGTTAAAGCCCCTATGGCTGCTCGGCGGTTTTGCACCGTTTGCAACGCAGCATCTACAATGCTCAAACTTTTTAACGCACTGGTATTGGTATTAACTTTGGTTAACAAGGCACCCGCACTAAATAGCCCTAATGATGAGGCCGAGGCTGAAGCAAATAGGTTATTAGCCCCAATATCAATCACATCTGTGGTAGAAACGGCATTCGCCCCTACCTGTAACTTCAAGGTGGATTTAGACCCATCTAACAAGTTAATTTTGTTGAATTGCGTGGAATTAGCAATACGGGTAACATCTGTAGCTAGCTGTAATAATTCACTGTTAATAGCACTACGTTGTTGCGGTGCCAAGGTATCGTTACCACCTTGAACAACCAACTCGCGAATACGTTGCAAGTTGTTAGTAATTGTTTCAAAAGCACCCTCAGCAGTATTCAGTAAATTAATGCCATCTTGTACGTTATTATTAGCTTGTTGGCTACCTCGAATTTGACTTCTTAACGATTCTGATATTTGCAAACCAGCTGCGTCGTCTGAAGCACGGTTAATACGATAACCAGAAGATAACTTCTCTAGGGATTTACCTAAAGATTTTGTGTTGCTTGAAAGCAAACGTTGGGCATTAAGAGATTGGACGTTCGTGTTTACGACAATACTCATCATCATGGTGTTGGGTTTTCCTTAACTTGGGATTCGTGTTATTCCATCCTTGAAATAACGGTAACGACGCTTCCCTTATTCTTTTTTCACACCCCACAAACTACCCACAACCACAAGCCTTAATACCCCAATAAAAAGCATCAAAACTCATCTAAAATAACATGAGACTGAAACCTTGATTCAGAAGCAAAGCTAAAATTTATAACGGTATAAAACAACCACTCAAAAACTAACGCTTTGAACTGCTTCTACAAATATCTAACTATGCTTTATTGTTCATATCAGAAAACATCAAGTTCTTGAGAAACCTAAGTTAACTGTAAAACAACTACGTGGTTGAAGCACTATTGAACAAAAATGTCAAATGAAGCACTCAACTTAAATAGCCTAAAGCTAAAAATACTTGAGAAAAAAAGAATGAAAGCGTTCACCAATGTTGATTGCACATAACGAATTAAATAAACTGGTGTGTGAGAGATTAACTGTTGATTACAGAGTGAAAGAGAGAATAAAAAAAGTGCTACTAATAACGATTACCTGTAAAGTAACCCCTACCAACTTCAGTACCCGAATGGGGAACCAAGTTCGTAAGAAGATTACCTCACAATAGCGGTATCGGATTATGGTGTGTTTTCTGAATAGCGAATAAAAAAACCTACTGCGTTTAGAGGAGCGAATACCCTCATACCAGTTTAAAGTTTTAATGTCGTATTGTTTCATCGATTGTCGTTCCTACTGGTTGGTACGCTATACAATCTTTCAAACAGCCTAAAAATAAAGACTTGTACCAAGTGGCTTCTATTAGGTACAATAAAGGGTATCATTCAACACTACTACCCATCCTACCTCCACAAAAGAACCTAAATACAATGCCAACCCCCATCTTCCCGACAATAATAGACACTAAAACACTTTCACTCATAGTGAATGGGCTACCCTTATTGGCACTAAGCACCACCGTTGTGTATGGGCTATGGATGTTACCCCAAATTCAAACCATTATTGCCGCAGAAGGTGGACGAAAAAAAGATTTAGTTCGGCGTTCGCACGTGCAAGGGTTCGATTTTGACGTACTTATTCTAGTTCCCTTCACCCAAGAAAAACAATACCCTGCCTTAATTGATTGCCTTGCCTGCTTGACCGCCCAACAATACCCAAAACACAAAGTGAAATGGGCGATTCTAGCAACCACTGCAGTGCAGCATTACCAAGCCACGTTTGAATCTCTTGCTGATACGAACCAAGCACCGCTTCTGTGGCTAAATGCTCCACCAACAGAAACCGAACAAAGCTTATTTACTTGGGGTACTCGGCACGCATTAAGCCAATGGCAAGCACAATTAATCGTCTTTTTACACCCGTCTGATTTAGTAAAACCCGATTTTCTCAATCGGCTAACCGCCAAAGCCTACAGCCATGAAGTTATTCAAGGCTACGTTGCCAGCAGAGATTACGCCGGCGGTTGGTTACATAAATTATTAGGTGTTGAAACACGCATTACCAGTAGAATTGAAACCGCAGGCAGGCATCACGCCAAAAAGCCACTGATTCTAAGAGATTCAGGTTTTGCGATTAAAACCACCTTATTAGAACAACTACCTTGGCCAGCTGTTGGTGGGAATCATGCCAGTTGGTTATATAGCCTAGCCTTAGCCCAATACCAAGTGCCTATAGTATGGGCACCCACCGTGGTAATTTACAAACGCTTAACCCCACTGCTAGGCGAAACCATCCAAACCCTATGGCAAGAAGCAATCATTAAACTCAGTTTAGGTTTGCAAAGTATCAGCCTAATTTTCAAAAAACCTTCGCAATACCTCATAACAGCTTTAGAGCTAACCAGTTACTGGTGTACAATGCCATGGGCATTAACCCTAGCTGTTGCCACAAGCCTTATATACGCAGGGGTACAATTAAACCAGCCCAACACCCAAATAATGGGGATTATTTTAGCCAGTATGGTGGTTAGCATTCAATTCGCAACGCTAGCCGTTAGCAGGCTTCCGTGGCAAGATTGGGTGGCATTTGCCTTGCTAAGGCCCCTGTTGTTAATACTAAGCACAGTGGCATTACCCTATATTTTGTTAAAAAATATGTGGCAGCAACTAGCCCACCAAATCAAAAGCTTGTTTACAAAACAAGCCACAAAGCCACAAAGCAAATACCCCGTAATACCCATTGAATCAACCCGTGCCATTCCAAACGACAGAAAAAAACCTTCTAAACTGCAAACCACCACAGAAGAAGTCCTTCCCTATTGGCTAATAGATGAAACACTAGCTTCAACCAAAACAACCACTGCAGACCCCGTTTCTGCTTCCACTGAAGCACCGGTACAAACAAAAACTTATAACCAAACCAGTACATTAGAAGTGCTTTGGAAGCAGGCCATTGAATCATCCAGTACCAAAGTTGAAACCAGCTATACCGTACCATTATTATTTGGAGAAAAATCTGTAGAAGCCAACGTTGAAGTTGAAACCGTACCCAACAAAGGTATTCAATTAACCCTGCAGTACAAACAACAATCCTTTAAAACAGCGTTCTACCCGTTGTTTAGCCAAGCATTCTATGAATTTCAAGAAAAATTATCTCAATACAAAATTAAACTGAGTAGTTGCGGGGGGTGTGCCTACTACTTTCAGCCCGCACTTGCTGGTACGCAACAACCCCAAGTGGGCTTGTGCCTAAAACAAGTAGAACAGCAACAAGAAAACGGGCATATCGGAAACCTATTAGACCCCATTACAGTGCTAAGTAAAACTTGCAGTAACCACACACCACTTAGTGAACGTGCAACGGTTTTGGCTTCCATTAAAAATCAATTGCAATCTCAACCAGCCTAACAAAAAAACACCTCCACTGAGATGGTGAACTTTTGTTACAACCATGGCGAACCACCGATTTTTCCTCTAAACTAAAGATAAAACAACCCCAGTCAACAAGGGGAGGTCTATCACAGAGAAAGAGAGTTTATCCCCATGAACAAGCCGTCTCATCAACCACCGTTCAACATGACCGCTACAACGAACAAACAAGGCATTTCTCTGTTATTGGTAGGGCTATTCTTGGTGGCAAACACGCTTTCACTATCAGCTTGGGCGGATGAAACGACCAATTCCCCAAATAGCTACAAGGGAAGCATTAGTGTTACCGAACAACTCAAACGCAAATACCCCACCGTCAATTATGATGACATCGTTTCTGTGCAACAAGGCGAAACGCTAGATATTAAAATTTCCAGCATCTTAGGCGATGGCTTAAACGTAGAAGGCGATGAATTCTACGGTAAGTTAAGCAAAGATTATGTGGTAAAAGGCAAGCTGCTGTTGCCCAAAGGCACGGTCATTCACGGAGCCATTGAAACCATCACGCCTGCCAGAAGAATGGGCAGAAACGGGCATATCGCCATGAAGTTTGACTACCTCATTACCCCCGACGGGCGGGAAATCCCCATTGAAGGCGATGGCTCTACCCTGAAATCAAAAGCGGGTGAAACGGCTACCGCAGTCGCCAAAGTAGCAGGCTTCACCATAGGTGGAGGCGTTATAGGTGCTGTTGTAGCACTTCGGGCTGGCGGATTGGCCTTGGCAGCTGCTTCAAACGGGTATGCCTTAGGCATTGGTGCAGGCGTTGGTGCGGTGGGTGGTTTGGCAATGGGACTCATGCACAAAGGGGAAAGTGCTTTACTTCAACCCAACACCGAATTGAAAATTAAACTGGGCGAAAACATGAAACTACCCAGTATGCAAGTAACCAACGGCAGTGTAGATGCCATTGCCCTGCAAGGGTTAGACGTAAAAGTGTTGGGCTACCGGCTACAAAAAGATGCCTTTGGCGAACGGCGAGAAATAACCCTTTCCGTGGATATGAGCAACCAAACGCCCCATAGTTTTTCCACGTTTGATATGGCGTTGATGGATGAAGATGGACGGGTGTTTTACCCTTCGCCTTTTGGGGATACGGGGCTGATGTTTGGCAAGCTTTCCGCCAATGCCCGTATGAAGGGGAACTTGAGCTTTAATGTGGAAGATGCGAATTTACAGCATTATTTAGTGTTTTATAGTCAATACCCTCGGGAAGTGGTGGCGAAAGTAGCAGTAGATGAACGGGCTGCCCCCGCTTTGGTGATGAGCAAACAACAACGCAGGTTGGAACGTCAAAACAGAGGCTATTAACCCTGATACCCCTTAAACGATTAAATAGCGTGTTCTATCATCGATTGTCGTTCCTAGCTTTAGCTGGCTGGTTTGTCAGGGGACTGCGGTTGGGTTGCCCCACCACGAACACCCCCCACAAACTTAGGGGTAAACCCCTACCCAACCCCCAAAAAGACACCCCTCTATGCCACTACGGGCATTGACGAGGGGATGCTATTTTTGACCCTCCGGTGGACGGAACGCATCGCCGCAGCAGGGCAAAGTCGATGGTCGCTCCTACTGGTTGACACGCTGTTCAATTTTTTAATTGGTATTAGAGCGTTCTTACAAATCGCTTTGGCTGAAATCCATTTCTTTGACGGGATCTCGAAGAATAGCTTCCAACGCCGTGTGTGCCGTCCGAGAAATCGTATCCGGCATATTGGGGGTTTTCGCCAATTGGCGTAACAAATCACAAGTCCGCCGAAGATTCCGAACCAAATCGCCTTGGTCTAACGTGGTCATGCCAATCAATCCAGTCCAAGAAGTGCCCTTCGCCCACACTTCCACCAATGGGCTAGCAATGGGGTTCAAGTTCACTGGCGTAGTAACACCAAACCGAGCCTGATAAGTTTCAACCCGATCTTTTAGCTTGAACAATCGGTTAATGGCTTGTTTCACACCCTTAGAAGGCGTTACAAAATTCTGCACATTATCTCGAGTAGAATCATTCACCATAGCGGAAACCACCGCCGCCAATTCTTCAGGGCTTAAATCTTCCAACACTTTTTCACGCAAAGCTTCTGCCACAAACAACTCGTTTTCTGTACGGATATTAGAGGTTAAAACCCCCAACGGCGTTGGCTTTTGGTTCAGTTCAATATAGCCCATTTCACTGAGCAAATCAAACAGGCGTAAGAATTGTTCCCAATAAATATTGGTTACGGCTTCCACTTCCGTTTCAAGCCGTTTCACCTGCTTACCCAAGCGTTCCACTTTTTCTTCCAACCGACGATGTGCTTTTAAGGAATCGCACTGAGAACAAGGTGATTCTTCCAACATATCCCGAACCACTTCACTACGTTCTTTCACCGAAGCAATATCACCCAGTAAAACAGGATCATCGCCATATTTACGGTGTTGTTTTTTCAACAAACTAGCCTGTCGGTTGAGTTCGCTCATCATTTCTCTATCAGCCAAATGTTCTTGAAACTGTTCCAAACTCAAGGAATGCGGACAGGGGAAATTAATGACTTCATCCAGCAATGCTTGACGTTCTTCCAGCTGAGAACTAATGGGTTGCGTGCGTTTATCCGTAGTAAACGCCCCAAAGCTTTTACCTAGCATAAATTCCACTTCTTCCAACCCAGATTTCTGCAACAGGTTGAGCACCATACCATAAGTGGGCGTAAACTGGCTTTTCAAAGGTTCCGCAGGACTGCTCGCAATTTTTGCAGCTTCTTGAGCCGTGTTAAACGGACTTTTCACCACAACCACATGCCCCTGCACATCCAACCCACGCCGGCCTGCACGCCCAGACATTTGCAAGAATTCACTAGCCGTTAGCAAGCGATGCCCATCATTCGTGCGTTTAGAAATAGCAGTAATAACAGTCGTTCTAGCTGGCATATTGATACCCGCCGCCAACGTTTCCGTAGCGAAAACCACTTTTAATAAATTTCGCTGAAACAACGTTTCAACCAACATTTTCACCCCGGGTAAAAGCCCCGCATGGTGAGACGCAATACCGTTCAATAACGCCTGATGATAAACCTCGTCAATTTCAACAGTAGCTTGGCTGGCATAGGAATCAATCAACGCTTGAACTTGGGCTTTTTCATCCGCAGAAGTTAGCGGTAAATTGGCACACGCCCGAAGGTTGTTATCGCACCCTTTTCGGCTAAACGTAAAGAAAATAGCGGGTAACATATCCCTATCATACAATTCATCCACCAAATTCATGGGGTTAAACGGCGTGGTTCGGTGCCGATGATTGGTGCTAACCCTATCATGTTGCAACTGCTTATTGAGCAGTTTTTTTGAGCCTGATTCAAACAACGGCACAACCCTGCTACCTTGGGAAAAATAAAACCGCAAGGGAACGGGGCGAAAATCGCTCCAAACCAGTTCACACGTTGGGTGAATGCTATTTATCCAGTTGGTTAATTCGGCGGAATTGGCAACCGTAGCACTCAATGCCACTAACTGAATATGCGGTGGGCAGTAAACAATGGATTCTTCCCAAACCGTGCCACGGTCGGCATCGTTCATAAAATGGCATTCATCCAGCACCACATAGTTGACGTTTTGCAACAAGGTGTGGTCTTCATTCAAGCCGTAAAGCAAATTTCTAAACACCTCGGTGGTCATTACCACGATGCGGGCTTCCCGATTAACGGATTGATCGCCTGTTAGTAACCCAACGTTGCCTTCGCCGAAGCGTTCTTTTAAATCGTTGTATTTTTGGTTAGAAAGGGCTTTAAGGGGCGTTGTGTAGATGAGCTTTCTGCCTTCATCCATCGCTTTGAGAGCGGCGAATTCAGCGATGGCAGTTTTACCTGCACCAGTGGGGGCACACACCACGACGCTTTTGCCAGCGTCAATATGCTGGATGGCTTCTTCTTGGAACCCATCTAGGGGGTAAGGGAGCATTTGTTTGTAGACGTTGAAAATATCGCTGTAAGTGGTTTCGGGTGTGGTCGTCATAATTGAGAGAGGTTGCTCGTTTCTAAAGGGGAAAGTGGGATGTCGTTGCTTTTTTAAGCCTCCCGATAAAATCTTCCAAACTAGTATAGCACTAACATACCTTGAAAGAAACGGACTGCTTTTTATGTCCTAATTTTAACACCACTTAAAACGGCTACACCCATTTTAATGCTATACTGATAAAAATTGTCTTGTTGTCTAAAACTCAAATAGACCTCTTGCATGACTCGATAGGTGGGTGCAGATTTGAGGAATGAGGAACGCAGAACCGCAATGTATACAGAAATACATGAGGCTTCGTTGATTGCTCTGCAATCATTCTACCGAAGGTAGAAAATACCGCAAGATGCCCCAAATATCGAGTCATGCAAGAGGTCTAATAAAAAAGGATTACCCAAACCAATGCCAACCATTCCATTGCCTGATATTCTACTCATCCTCGGTATTTTAGCCGCCATTGTTGGAGCATGTACCATATTTACCAACGCCATTGAATGGGTCGGACACCGATGCAACCTTTCCGCAGGCGTGGTTGGCAGCGTGCTAGCCGCCGTTGGAACCGCCCTACCTGAAACCATCGTGCCGATTGTCGCCATCGTTTCAGGAGCAGTCAACCCAAACGCCATGAGCGTAGAATCTGCAGGGGAAATTGGCACAGGAGCGATTCTGGGAGCACCATTCATGCTTGGCACGCTCGCCATGTTCATAACAGGGCTTGCCGTGTTAATCTTCACTTGGCTAAAAAAACGCACCCTGCATATGCCCCTAGACCACGAACAATTCTACAGAGATATGACTTATTTCTTCATTGCCTACGGCATCGCCGCTTGTTCAGCATTAATACCCGCCTCTGCTTCGGGTTTTCGGTACGGCATTGCCGTTCTACTGCTAGGCATTTACGGTTTATATCTATATAAAACACTCACCGATACCACCGAAGAAAACACCGTGGTAGACCCCGCCCACCCCGAAGAAAATGAAGATCATCACCTAGATCCGCTCTACTTCGCACCAAAATCCGCCGAGCCTAAAACGGCTATGATGGTGATTCAAACGGTCGTTGGCTTGGCGTTAATCATTGTTTTGGCTCATGAATTCGTCGGGGAAATCAACCATTTAGCCACATCACTCAAACTAGATGCGATGGTTCTCAGTTTAATTATCATCCCAATTGCAACCGAATTGCCCGAAAAATTCAATAGCGTGATGTGGATTAGCCAACGAAAAGATACGCTCGCCATGGGCAACCTAACTGGGGCAATGGTCTTTCAAAGTTGCATTCCTACCGCCATTGGCGTAGCCTTCACGCCGTGGGTATTTACCGCCTTGGCAAAAACCAGCGTGCTTTATTGCTTGCTTTCCGCATTGATTATTACCGCTGTTGGCTTTAGAATTGGGGCAAAAGCCACACCTTTTGTACTTCTAAGCGGTGGTCTTTTTTACGGATTTTTCGTGTGGCAAGTCCTCCAAAGTTTACCGAAATAGAAGGTTTATTCCATGCAAACAACACCCCTTACCCGAAAACTCAAAGTGCTTTCCGTGTTTGGCACTCGCCCCGAAGCCATTAAAATGGCACCCGTGGTGAAAGGCCTAGAAGCCGAAGCCAGCTGGAGTGAAAGCAAAGTTTGCGTTACCGCACAACACCGGCAAATGCTAGACCAAGTGCTTCAATTATTCGATATTACGCCAGATTTTGACTTGGATTTAATGAAGCCCAATCAAGATTTATTCCATATTACAACGGCGGTTTTGAATGGGATGAAGCCCATTTTGGAAACCGAAAAGCCCGATATTGTGCTGGTACATGGCGATACTACCACTAGTTTTGCCACCAGTTTGGCGTGTTACTATCTGCAAATACCGGTGGGACACGTTGAAGCAGGGCTTCGCACTTATAATAGCCAGTTTCCGTTTCCTGAAGAACTCAACCGAGTTGTAACCGATGCCATTGGCACCCTGTTTTTCGCCCCGACGGAACAATCGAAGCAAAACCTGTTAGCCTTACGAGGCGGAAACCCGAAGGGGATTTTTGTAACAGGCAACACCGTCATTGATGCCCTATTTCAAACGCTGAATGCCCCTGTTAAAGTGCCTTCGCCTGTTACGCTAAAGGCGGGAAATCGGTTGGTTTTGGCGACGGTGCATCGTCGGGAAAATTTTGGTGAGCCGTTACAGGAGATTTTAAAAGCGATGTTGCACTTGTTGGAGCAGTTTCCTGATGTGGAATTGGCGTTGCCAGTCCACCCGAACCCGAATGTGAAACCGTTGGTTGAAGCCACGCTGGGGCAACAGGAGCGGATTCATTTGTTGCCACCCCAAGAGTATGAGCCGTTTTGCAGGCTGATGCAGCAGGCGACGTTGATTTTAACCGATTCTGGTGGGGTGCAGGAAGAAGCCCCTTCGTTGGGGATACCCGTGTTGGTGTTGAGAGATGAGACTGAACGCCCTGAGGCAGTTGAAGCGGGTACGGTGAAGTTGGTTGGCCCGCATTATGAAAAAATTGTGGCGGAAGCTTCAAAATTATTGGGTGATGCTAGCTACTACCAAGCCATGCAACGGGCTAGCAACCCTTATGGCGATGGGCAAGCAGTCCGCCGAATTGTTGACGCCTTGCGTGGGTTTTGGGAATCGGTTGGGTAGAAAGACATTTAAAATTGAACGATTTAAGAAGACGATTAGTTGAAACGGCACTTGAATGGGAAAAGCTATATGGGGTTGCTCCATCGATTACTTCTGCCATTTCTGAATATGATGCTGCACTACTGATTGGCTTAACACCCAACGAGTATCAAAGTTGTATGCAAGGAAGAACAGCCGTTTCAAGAGGTTTTGATTTTATTTGTAAAGGTAATCAATATCAAGTTAAAGCTAACAGACCTAGTGGTAAAAAAGGGAGTAAAGTTACCTTGGTTGGGAAAGCGACCAATTACGAATGGGATTTTTTGATTTGGGTACATTATAATCCAGCCTTTGAAATTCAAGAAGTATGGCTTTTAGACAGAGATTTTTATATTGAAAACTTTGATTCAAAAAAACGTCTGTCACCCAATGATATGAGAAAAGGGTCTCGTCTACTTTAAGTAAATAGACCCATCAAGAATTTGAATACCCGATCACCAATAGGAACGACCATCGCGTTTGCCCTGCAGTCGTCGATGCGTTCCGTCCACCGTAGGGGCAAAAAGAACATCCCGCCGTCAATGCCCTTCTGGTGGCATAGGCGGGTGGCTTTTTGGGGGTCTTTAGGGGCTTGCCCCTGAATTCGTGGGGGATTGTTAAGGGGGTTCTCGAACAAGAACCCCCTTAACACCCACCAGCTAAAGCTAGGAACGACAATCGATGAGAGATAGTTTGAACCCCCTACTTCCCGACCCCATTTAGCCAGCGTTGGGCGAAGTTTTTGGCTTCGGTGTCCCACAAAAACAACAAATCCTTAAAGCCATGGTTGGGCTTCAACCCCAATTCCAACGAAGAAACCGCCGGCAATTCCAATACCCCACGCTCACGGGTCTTCACCCAAATCGGCTCTTTATCATCCCTGTAAAGCGGTTTCTGCTCAACCGATTGCCTATCAAACCCAAATTCCAACGACAAGCCCCGCTGAATATAATGCCCCTCAATCGCCTCAAATAACTGCTGCTTCTGAGGCTCATCTAACTTAACAGGTAACGATTCCAAATTAATAAACTTAGGCAAATCATGCCGCATCATCCGCTTAGCAATGGTTTTTAACAACTCATCTTCACTATACAAGCTCCAGCAATGGATGGCTTCCCACAAGTAGCAATCGTCCATCCGCAAGTAGGAATGCGTGGGCAACTGTTCGCCTTGCGTTACCAAGCCATAAAGTTCATCCGCCGGATGCCCCGTATTAATGCCGTTATCCTTCGCCCAAATAAAGCGTTTCAGCACAAATTTCAGCAATGCTTCGCTGGCTTTATCTAACGAATGCAACGCCATTTTATAGGCTTCATACCGCCCAAACAAATAATGTTCAACCGCTGGCACGCCGTCTTCCAACACGGTTACGATAGGTTTCCCCTCGTGGGTATTGGAAATTTCCAAACAGCTAATAATTCTGTCACTTTCGATGTTGCCATATTTCGTCCCCATAAAGTGGGCATCGCGAAGCAGATAATCCAGCCTGTCCATATCCAACTGGCTAGAAACCAGACTGGCTAAAAAGTGCTTTTGCCCCCGAAATTCTCCCACGCCGTTGAAGCGTTTCAGCACTTGGGCTAAATCTCCCACGCCATGCTGATGCCACAGGGTTTGGAGCTCTTCGTCTTCTTCTAGCAGTTTGTAAAGCCAAAAATAATCGTGCGTTAGCCCTCGTTGGTGCAATTCCAACACGTCTTCAAGCGTGTGTGAAAGCGGAGAATGCCCTAAATCATGCAGTAAAATAGCCATCAGCAACGCACATTCATACGTTACGTTACTACCCGAAATGGTCGATTCTAACAATTGCCTGCTGCGTCTATCATACTTGAAAACCAGCAAGGCTTTGGTCATTAAGTGAGTAGCCCCTAGGCTATGGTTGAACCTGCTATGCACCGCCCCTGGGAAGACGAATTCCGCCAAGCCCATTTGTTTGATGCGACGGAGGCGTTGAAACACCTCGCAATTGACGGTATCCAGCAATAGCTTGTGGATGGGGTCTTTACGGTCAAACTGCATAATGCCATGAATGGGGTCTGCCATTTGTAGCCATCGCCAGCGGGTCATCATCATCATAAAATAGTGGGTTTCTTTCTGCAAACAGAATAAAAAAGCATGATACGCTTATTATAGCATTATTCGTGCAAACACGAATTAAAGTTTTGGTACACTTTCGCCGAAAGAAGTACTATTTAGTGGCAAAAAATAGCTAAAGCTAACAAAAGGGGCGTGTGGCGAAATGTTGAAACGATTAAAACAACACGCCAATGCTTTCTTTCAATGCCAATGGGGGGCGGGTAAAAAATCATTTCGGGGGTTTACCCTCATTGAAGTTGCCTTTATGGTGATGATTATATCTATCATTATTCTACCCGTTGTAGGAGCAGTTAATGCCAATACCCATAACGGAGAGCCGACTATTACCGAAACCATTGAACGCCAACAAAGTATTGAACAAGGCATGAGAAGTTTAATGCAACGAGCGATAAACGGAAAAATTGTCATAACGGATATTGATAACCCTACGACTCAATTCAAAACGATTGATGCGAATACTGCTGGGTCTCTCGATTTGTATGATTTAAGTAATATTTACGCTACGGGTAGTACAGATCGGCAAGCTGAAGAAGGCCCCTTTCTATTTAAAGTGCCGATTGGTGTTCAAAATGTTAACACGAAAGACCTGTTTCAGTTTAGATGGACAATTAAAGACGCTTCATTTGAAGGGACAACATCTACAACCCCTGATGGGCTGAAAAAAGTTGGGCTATTACTAGAAGCCTTTGATGCTAAAGCTAGTGCTGCAGATATTAATGATGGAACTGTAAACCCTTTGGCTACACAATACGCTACAACGTTCTATTCAGAAACACCCGTAGGAACGCCTATACCAACTACAAATACCGATGGTGTTATTATTAACGTCGATTTAAATCAATCTGGCTGTTTGAAACGTTGGGAAAAGGAAGGATCCCAATTTGGTGTCATTAAACCAAAAAAATGGTACTATAATCCGTTTGGAAACCAACAAAGTGATTGTGGCGAAAATACCAGCAATGAACCCACTGAAGGCTTGAGAGATTGGTATAATACTGAATTTGCCCAAAGAGCTAATCCGGCACTAGCTTATTTACAACGGCTTGATATTGGTATGCAAACCATGGAGACGCTAGATCCTACCGATACCAGCGAGATAATAATGCCCAAAGCAGATCCTGCAGTATTTCTTTTAAAGCTTCCTTCGCGTGCATCCAGTGGTATGATGCATTATGACTACTTTAAGCATCTGCCAGTGGCAAGCTTCGCTTATTCAACTACTGCCAGAGCCATTCAAACGTTGAAAGATGAAAACTATACCAAAGGAACTATTATACACATTATTAACACTAATTTAGACCATGAAAATCAAACACAAAATCAAGGTAACTTGAATGGTATTCCGCTTTCCACTAGGCTAGGTGTTTTTGCTAACCCAGACCCTATGTTAGCCGATACCGTAACAACCACAATTACTACCGTTCCTACATCACCCATTCCCGTGCCAACTGTTAACCCTTCGGAAACAACCGTTACAGACCCAGTAACGTTTATAACAACTAAAACAACTACGCTTTATGATGGACACGCCCAGAATGAAATAACTACCACTGTAACCAAAACAGATGACTTACTAAATTTAGCTAGGGCTTCAAAAAACACCACCAATGCTAACGGTCAAAGTTTAACCATTAAGCATTACGTTATTTTACATAAGGGTATTGATGGCAATACGGGTGAATATTTTACAGATATTGCCAATGAAACGGGTGGCAAAGTTTACTATGTAACCGATGATCGTTCTAAATTGGAAAAACAATTAAGAGCCATATTTAGAGATATTGGCGAAATTAAAAAAGCAAGGAAAAGCAAAACGTATCGTCATTCAATGCGTTAAGGCTTGGGTACGGTTCTGGCAATAAACTTACCACTACCCCTAGCAACGGCACATTGCCCTTCATGTACCACCCATTCACCACGACGTAAAACGGTTTGCACCTTGCCCGTGACAGGCCAGCCTTCAAAGGCTGAATAATCGCAATTCATATGATGGGTTTCCGCAAAAATTTGATGCTTCATATTCGGGTTAAACACCACAATATCTGCATCAGCACCAACCGTTAGCGTTCCTTTCTGAGGATGCATGCCAAAAATTTTCGCCGCATTGGTGGATGTTAACCCTACGAATTCTTCCAGCGTTATTTTACCTGTTTCAACTCCTTCGCTATAAAGCAACTCAAACCGATGTTCTACTGCTGGTATTCCGTTAGGAATCAGACTAAAATCCTCTTGCCCCATGGCTTTTTGGCTCATGCAAAACGGACAATGGTCTGTAGCAACCGTTTTAATTAACCCTTGCTTGACTCCCTGCCATAACGCCACTTGGTCTTCATAAGCCCGAAGCGGCGGGCTAAACACCCATTTAGCTGCATCAAATGCATTTTCCTGCTGGTACAACGCATCGCTCAATAACAAATACTGAATACACGTTTCTACATTGAGCTGTTGCCCCCTAGCCATTGCCTGCCGAACCCTATCTAACGCATCTTTACAACTTAAATGCACGATATAGATATTGGCGTTGGTTAAGTAAGCCAAATCTGCAAACCTCCCTGTAGCTTCAGCTTCCACTAACGGAGGACGAGTTTTAGCGTGGTAATCTGCCGTTAAACGCCCTTGGTTTTTGGCTTTTTGAACCAAATAATCGACCATATCGCCATGTTCACAATGGGCAAGCACCGTAGCCCGATGTTTTGTGGCTTCGTCTAAAACCGCCAATAACGCATCATCGCCCACCATCAAAGCTTGCTTATAAGCCATAAATACTTTGAAGCTGGTAATACCCCGATCTTTCACTAAAGTGGCCATTTCAAGGGGAGAAGTCATTGGATCAAAATGAGTAACCGCCATGTGGAAACCATAATCACACACGGCTTTTTGAGCCTTCGATTCCCATTGAGCCAAGGTTTCCAGTAAAGAATGTTGAGCATCTTGCATAGCGAAATCTAAAATCGTGGTCGTTCCGCCAATAAGGGCTGCCCTAGTACCCGTTTCAAAATCATCACTACTTTGCGTACCCATAAACGGCATTTCCATGTGGGTATGAGGATCTATACCACCAGGGAAGACGTAGCAACCTGTGGCATCTAACACCCGAGTATTAGGAGGTAAGCCTTTGAGGTTGAATTTTTTAGATAACGCCGCAATTGTTTCGCCAATAACCAATAAATCGGCTCGTTGTGTGCCTTCAATAGTAACCACTGTACCATTTTGGATGAGGGTTGCAGTGGGAAGACCGCCTTGAAACGAAGGTTGTTCAGGCAGTGCTGAAGTCGATGCTTCGGAATCGGGCTGAACTGAAGAGCCTTTTATGAAAGGCGTTGTAACCGTTTTAAATAAAGCCATGAGGGTATTTGTCCGTTGAATCTAAGTAATATAGTCAGAAAAAATGCCATTAAAGTCGAAGAAAATTGAGAGCGAAAGAATGGAAAAACATGGCCTCGGAGGGAGTCGAACCCCCGACATTCTCCTTAGGAGTGAGACGTTCTATCCATCTGAACTACGAAGCCATGCACTATTATCTGTTTTATTTTAACGTATCCACCTAAAAATGTAAACTATTTTACAAAGTGTACTAGCACTAAAAGTCCTTCCTACTGTTTTATCCCCTTGTTCTTAGTCATATTACTTTTCCATAACCTCAACTCAATAATAAGGAACTCGATCAAGATGAGTGTCAATAATCACCCACCTCTCGCCAATTTTCGCTCAGGACACAATAACAGTACTTTAAGGCAATTTAACGCACAGCAGTATTTTAAGCCAGTCCCTATTAAGGACGAGAGGCTAGGTATCACTTATGGCTTATTATCATCAGAAACCCCTACGTCTAATTCATCTGATTTAATAGAAGAGATTAGAACAAGAAAACGTTTAGAACGAGGATTACAAACCCCTGAACAATTACAAGATCAACTAACCACTTTTCTTGATGACTTGTATGAGGGTTTAAAATTTAAAGAGTGGCGAGCACCTATTGAGTTATTAAAGACCCGCTTACCTGAGTTAAGTCAGGAAGCCTCCGTCAGAGAGGCGAGTGTGAGTGGTGATGGTAAACTTTATATTCGTGCTGTTCTGGAGGCGTTCCAAAATACGTTGCCTACCGAAGCACAAGTAAAGCACCTACCAAAAACAAGAATGTCAAAAAATGAAACGACAAGTAGAACCGTCATTCCACTAGAAGAAATGACACCAGAGCTTTATGCCAAAACTTACGGTGAAACCAATACGGAAGTTTTAAAGAATTGTCGATTATTAGCTGATGTTGTATTGGGTAAAAAACTTGAGTTACCCGAAGGAGACGGACATCAAACCACGAACTTACAATTGCAAGAAGCACGCCGAAAACTGGAACAATTAACCCCACAATCTAACAGGGTAACTAACCCTCAAACATGACAAGCTGCTACTGGTGTTATTGTGCAACCACACTCTACGGCTGTTCAGCAAAGTACTGTTGTACAGACCAATTCATCTAACGAGGTCGTTCCGAGTACTACCACGAAAGTGCCTAGTGTTAGACCTTCTGCTACAGAAATAACGGATTCCACACTAGCGAATGCAACACTTGAACCATTACAGGAGGTCGAAATACCAGGAACGACCAAAGCAAAAGTTGACGAGATGATAGCAGAACTTTATTCATTTATTGCTAAATGGAAAAATCTAAAAGAGTCTGCACGAGTTAAGGGTGTTGAATTATCCGCAGAGGTACGAGATTCTCATTTGAGAGAGGATAAAGCACTCGTTTCTAAAGGGCTAAAACTAGTGGAAAAGGTAGCACAAGAACTCACAGATCCATCAAGCTTGACCCTAGCACAAGAAGAACTACAAAAACTGGAAAAAGATGCTAAATCAATCAAATTAAAGTTTTTCACTACTCCTTTAACGGACGATGAGGCTAAGCATAATTTAGAAGCTTATCTTTTAACTCTCCAAAAAACAGTAATGGGCGAAAAAACCAAAGAGAAACGTGGGCAAGCATCTTCTACAGGGTTCGGAACTCAGTCTAAAACACCAAGTCTTGTAGTACCAAAATTATTAGAAGAACTATCATTAAAAATTGAAGCGAGTCCTTTTGAAGAAGTGTTAAATTCTTTTAATACACTGTCAGAAAACACGGATAGGCTAAAGGGAAAATTGCAAGAAAACGCAACAAACGACAATAAATATTTCTATGTAATGGGTTCTAGATTCTCTCAATTACATAAGTCTTTAGAAAAAGTTAGCCCAAGCAAATCGAAAGAAGTGATTTTTAATATTTTATCTCAATGGAATAATTTATTAAAATAGTCATAGTTTAAATGAGTTTACGGAAAAAGTCTAATCACCCATAGCCCCCTCCAGTTAATGGAGGGGGCTAGTTTTTTATAGCCTAGTAACCGAAATCTTCAATAAAGCGAAAATGCCCTATTCTAACGCTTATCGCCTTGAAGGATTTTTTAAAACCATGATGCCTAATAACGAAACAAATGCTAGCACAGCCAGTACCCAAATTACTGACCAACCAGTGGCTTATAATCCCATTGAAGTGCAAGTAACCACCCAATCAAAACCATCCAAATTAGCCATGCACGCTTCCCTCAAAATTACAGGGAAAGACGGTAAAGCAATCGATATGAAGCCGTTTATTCACCTTGTTGAACGTGTAGCTCGGGTTGAATACCGACGAATTCCTCAACATATGGTTGATTATGAAGAATTACTGAGCATTGGGGCCTTAGCCGTACAAACCCTCGTACAAAATAAAACCGCCGAAGAAATTGCTAGGCTCAACATTTCCTACATGGCAACCGCAACCCGCTGGGCTATTCGCAACGAACTACGCACCCGCCACAAATGGTATAGCCAAAAACACAAAGCAGAAGACCAAGACCTTGAAACCTCGGGCGAAAATAACCAAGCTGAAGAAGGCAACGGTAATAACAATGGTGAAGAAACCGTTCGGCAAGCCGTTTACCAAACCATTCTATCAATTGATAGCATGAGCACCAGCGAAGATGGTGAAACCACTTATGATTGTATTGCAGACAAATCTGCCACGCCTGAAGAAGCCTTAGAAATTACGGAATTAGGCAGAGCGGTCAAAGCGGCGGTGCAATCACTCCCCAGCAAGGAACGGCACATTGTGGAATGCAGATTCTACAAGAATATGCAGGTGAAGGAAATTGCTGCGGAAGTGGGACTTTCAAGCTCACGAATCACTCGTATTGTGCAAGCTTCGTTGGATACCGTTCGGCAGTATTTGAAAAACCAAAGCTACCTGAATGAATAAAGGGCGATTAGTTAATCGCCCCTACAAAGACTAAAAAAAGAAGACTAACCCAAGAGGATGACTTGGCACCAGTGGGAATATTTAGGCACTTGGTTTTTAACTACTTTAAAGTAAAGTTCTTGCAGTTGTTTAGACCATTCACCAATTTCACCCGTACCAACAGGGCGTTTATCTACCTTCGTAATGGGTGCAACTTGAGCCCCCGTCCCACAGAAAAACAACTCATCTGCCACATACAATTCGCTACGGTCTACCGTGCGTTCCTCAACAGGCATGCCCAATTCATTGATGGCTAATTCCATCAACGTATCTCGGGTAATACCTTCCAAAATATCTTCAGTAATGCTAGGGGTTACCAGCTTCCCACGCCGAACCATAAACAAGTTCATGGCTGAGCCTTCAGAAACGTGCCCATCCTGCGTTAAAACGATTGCATCATCATAACCATCTCGTAATGCTTGGGTTTTAACCAAGGCGGTGTTCATATAAGCCCCACCCGCTTTCGCCCTTGAAGGAATAGCGTTATCTGCGTTACGTCTCCAGCTGGAAACACAAACATTTAACCCGTTTTCAATATCCACATAAGCCCCTAACGGCGTAGTAAAAATAGAAAGGCTATTGGGAAATTTCTCTAAACTTGGCCCCACACCACAGCCATCTTTAAAAATGGTAGGTCGAAGATAAGTGTCTGTTTTTAAGCCGTTTTTCTGGATTAAATCCACCACAATTTGCAGGCATTCTTCCACGGTTTCAGGCACTATCATGCCAAAAATATTCGCATTAGAAAGTAAGCGTTCAAAATGTTCTTTCGCCCGAAAAACAACAATCGCATTTTGTTCAGGCTCCCAATAGCCCCGAATACCTTCAAACAAAGAGGTGCCGTATAAAAACGACTGGTTTTGAATAGGCAAAACAGCCTCAGCTTCAGGTACAAACCCTTGACGAAAATAACTATATTGTGTGGCAGACGAAGTAGACATAAAAACTGAGGCTTCTTTCCAGCGTAAACATTAAAAAGTAAAAAATGCAAAAAAATAAAAGTGACAGAGTGGATTTCTAGTATAGCATAGCTACAAATTAACAAACAAGCTACTAATTACAACGGTAGTGATTCTGTCGCTTTGAAAAACCGAAGTTTTAACCCACGGATACCTTCCAATTGTTCAATGCGTTGTCGCCACCGTGTCCAGCTAATGGTTTTACCTTCAATATCCAACACATAATGCAGTTGTACCGCATAGGGTTCGGTTTCAGTCGGGTGAAACAGGCGTTGCACATCCACTGTTAACAAGTCTGATTTAAAATCCGTTTCCACATGATGGGCAATGGTATCTAGTGTTTCTTCACTACAAATAATATCGATAGATAACCGGTCTTGTTCTTTCAAGTTTTTATGGAAAACTCTGCGTTCCAATTTACCCATCATAAACAGGGTTAAAAATGCCAATAGGGTTGAAAAAACGGCAACCGTTATCATGCCTGCCCCTGTAAGCATTCCCACCGCTGCCATCATCCATAAGCTAGCCGCCGTGGTAATACCCCGAATACTACCACCATCTTTTAGCACCGCACCCCCGCCAATAAAACCAATACCGGTAACAATTTGGGCGGCAATGCGGGAAGGGTCTCGGCTAATGTTCATATGCACGCCTTCAGGCAAATTGGCGTGGGGTAGGGTCATCTGGGTGAAATCTGCCATAGAAATAATGGTAAAAATAGTTGCCCCAATACACACCAACATATGGGTACGTAACCCTGCAGATTTCTGGGTAAATTCCCGTTCCAAACCAACCACAGCGCCTAAAACGGCCGAAAGCAAAATACGCAAGCAAATGGTATCGGTCGGCAAGCTAAAGGCGGTAGCTAAGGTGTTAAAGGTATCGGCAGGCAACTTAGAAAAAACTTTCTAACACAAAAAAGGAATGATGCCTTATTTTAGCATAGAACCTAGCCAATGTTTTGCGAAGATTGAAACCAATCCATCAGCGTTAGGACTTGTTTCACTTTTTCGGTTTGATCACCTTCCACATAAGCTTTTCCTAAATTTTTGAGGCTTTCCTGATACGCCGTTGGGTTTTTCTGCACTTTGGCAGATTTTACCGCCAATCGCAACCACAGTTCCGCCTTCGGGGCATCCTGCTGTTGCAAATAGGTTGTGCCAATTATATTGGCTAAAGAAGGTAACTGCGAAGCCTGCAACAAGGCTGAAGGCGTCGTGCTAGGTTTCGTTAATCCTTCATACGCCTGCTGAAAAAAGCCGAGAGCTTCTTTAGGACGATTGGCTTTCAACGCCAAGTCACCAACGGCTTGTTTTTGTTGCACCAATGTTGTAGCAGGTAACAACTCATTTTTTTCAGCAATAGCAGTGGATTGTTTCAAGGCTTTAAACGCCCCATCCCACTGGCGTTGCTGTACTAGCACGCCACTCAATTGTTCGTAAGCCAACTGTTTTTGTTTGGGCAGCTGGGGAAACTCTGCCCCTTCTTCCAACCGACGTAACGAAGCTTGTAGGGTTTTAATCGCTTCTTTTGGCTGATTGGTTTCCGCCAAGGCTTGGGCGTTGAATCTGCTTAAAACGGCGTGTAGGGCGTTAAGCTGATTGGCTTCCTTACCTTTAGCGGTAATGGCTTGTTGTTCTACCAGGCCCAAAGCATCTTGGGCTTGCAGGGAAGCCAAGCCCCAATCTTTAGCGGAAACGGCTTGCTGAATGCCTGTTTTCAAGGTTTGCAACTGTTGAGAAACGGTTGGCATGGCAACGAAAACCGCTGCTCCTCCACCAACAACGCCACCCCCTACACTGGGAATAATAGTAGCAACACTGCTGGGCAATTGCCAATCAATAGGTTGTTCCATTAGTGTAGAAGCCCATTCTTTGACCACTTGCGTAGGTTCACCCAACGTGCTTGAAACATGATTATCCAACGGCGGGGCGGTGGCTAAAAGGAGTTGCTTAGCTAACTCAATATTCGGGCTGGGTTGGCGTAATTCCCGTTCGGCAATGCGTAAATAATCCAGTACCACCGCCTTCACTTCGGGCGGAGGGCTCATCATATCCGTGGTTTGCAGAAAATCTTTCAATACCGCTTGAGCATTAATAGCTTGATTATTTTCCTGTTGCAACACGGTTTGTAACTGAATAGCGGGTGGTGCTTCTGCTTCAACCACTGAGTCTGGTGGATTAGGAGCCGAAACGTCAACCGCTCCGCCTGCTAACACGCCTGAAAATTGTTGACTTAAGGGCACGGCGGGGCGGGTAATTTTCACCAAGGCCGGTGTTGCTGATTCTTTGGGGGTGTTAGACCCGTTATTCGATTGATTACCGCTATTGCCTGTAAACGATTGCTGGGCTTGGGTGAGGCGTTTATTTCGGAAGCTGACGGCATCTTCTTCTAGTAGCACGAATGACCCTGCTTCTAGCCCGCCAGAATCGGCGGAATCACTGGTGGATTGGGTTTCTGTGGTGGCTTCGATAGTTGTGCCGTCGGCTAGTTGGGTGTTGGTTTCTACTTCGGTGGCAGTGGTGGAAACCGTACCGAATGCGGGCATGAGGGGGGTGTATATTCTAGTTACCATGGCGGAAACACTCTCTGGTTTTACTTCTACCCCCTCTCCTAGTGGGAGAGGGTTGGGGTGAGGGGGGTGGCGATAGGTAAACTCTCTTTGATCTTTGATAGGTACAGAATTGGTAACGGTAAATAAACAATCAACCTTGAATACCCTCGCCATTTTCTACGTTAGAAAGAGGACGATTTTGAATGATTATTCCTTTTTCGCCGATGGTAGAAGAGACTAGCCCAATTGTTTGACCCTGAAATAAACTGAAAGCTTTTACCCATGACAGACCTACAAACCAACCTTCAAAAACTAGAAGCCCTCTACGAAGCACGGCATGAAACCGACCATGTTTTCATCAACTGGTGGGTGGGGACTTTGTTACTAGGTCTTCCAACCTTATTTATGTACCCCATTTATAGATTTTTCCGTAACATTCACCGCAGAGATGCTCATTTTAAACGAACCAACGAATTTAACGATGTTCTCAATCAAACTATATCTTTATTGACGTATAAAGAAGACCAGAAAAATTCAACATCTCCAACAATGGTGGATGCTTCTACTAATCCATTAGCAAAACCTATTCACTGGTGGGTTCCCTTTGGATTGTGTCTTTTTGGACTTATTTTAAGCGAAATTTTACCTTCGCTTATTGCCTCTCATTTCAACCCAACCCTACAAGAGTACGCTTTAGAACGATTTGAAATTTTGGTAGGGAGACTCCTCTACTTACCGTTTAATATTTATTGCTACAGCATCATGTATGGGCTTCTAAAAGATTATGCTGAACTAGAACGACTTGATATTCAGTCGCTTTATAATACCAAGGTGATGTTATCAAACAGTGGGAATGAAGCATTAAACAACATCAGCTATCAGCCCTGTTGCAGATTTTCAACTGGTGCTAAAAGTGCTTTTAAATACATTATTTTAACGTTCTTAACCCTCGGGTTGAATTGGATTTATGTAGATTATCGCTTAACCGTTGAAGCCCAAAAACGGTTTGCCGAATCCGCCAGAGTGCAGGGGGAAATTCTACAAGCACTCAAACAACTAGCAGAAGAATCGACGGAATTGACAGAGGCTATCGAAAATGCTTAAACCGTTCATCCTATTACTATTGATTTTTGCCAGCTTCAACCTGCCTAGCCTTGCAGGGGAAGATAAATTCCCCACCGCAAAGCCTGCCAACGTCGAACGCCGACACGAAGAACTTAAACACTACACCCTACAAGCAGGCACGGTGTTTCTAGCCACCAATCAAACGCCCCTTTCCACCAAATACAACCAAGTGGGCGATGCTGTGGAAGTTCGGCTCATGAAAGATATTTGGATTGATAACCAACAAGTGCTAAGCAAAGAAACCAAACTTTACGGCACCATCACCATCCTAGAACACCCTCTGCACGGCAGAGACGGTATAATCAGCCTAAAATTCCACGAAGCAGAACTGCACAACGGAGAACGGATGCCTGTTTTAGCCAAACTGGTTACGCCCAACAAAAAAGGGTCGCTGGGGGGCGAAGTAACCGAACCCACACAATACAAGCTGGTTCGTTACGAAGTTTGGGGGCTGGGGATGTATAACCGAGCGTGGAAAACAGGCGAACTAGCCATGGGCAAACACACCGAAGCCAAAGCGGGCGAAATCTTCAGGGTAGCCTTAGAAACCCCATTAGAGCTGGTGCTACCCATTGACGAAGAGACAACCACGCCACAATACACCATTCAAGAATGCAACCCACAACAACGCCCTTGAATCATGTATAATAAAGCGATAATCTTACGCTCAATGGAAAGTTTGACTATCGTGAATACCCCGCTTGAAACACCAACCCAACCAACGGCTTCCCCTGCACTGCCGCCACTATTGGAAGTAAAAAACCTCACCAAAACATTCCCCGTGAAGCAAGGCTTATTGGGCATGAACAAAGGCACAGTCCAAGCCGTTTCAGATGTTTCTTTCAGCATACCGACAGGCAGAACGCTCGGGCTTGTAGGTGAAAGTGGGTGCGGAAAAACCACGCTTTCCCGATGCCTACTTCGTCTCATTGAACCCACCGCTGGCGAAATTTGGCTTGACGGACAACCCTTCCACGCCCTAAAAGGCGATGCCCTTCGGCAAGCCCGCCGAAATATGCAGATGGTGTTTCAAAACCCGTATGCTAGCCTCAACCCCAAATTGACCATTCGGGAAACCTTGGCTGAACCGTTTGAAATTTTCAACCTAGCCAAAGGGCAAGCCCTAGAAGCTGAACTGTTCACGTTGCTGGATTTAGTCGGGCTACCCAAAGAAGCGTTGGGGCGGATGCCCCATGAATTTTCAGGGGGGCAACGGCAACGCATCGGGATTGCTAGGGCATTGGCTTTGAAGCCGAAATTGTTGATTGCGGATGAACCTGTTAGTGCGTTGGATGTGAGTGTGCAGGCTCAAATTTTGAATTTATTGCAAAGTCTCAAGCAGGAATTGGGGTTGACGTTGTTGTTTATTTCGCACAATTTAAGTGTGGTAGAACATTTGTGTGATGACGTGATGGTTATGTACCTTGGGCGAATTGTGGAGAACACTCCGAAAGAGGCGTTATTTGCCAACCCCCAGCATCCTTATACGCAAAGTTTGTTGCGTGCCGTACCGATAGCCGACCCTGTTGTGGCTAAGGCTAATAAACTGTTGTACAAGCCGTTGGTGGGGGATTTACCGAACCCTGCAAACCCGCCTTCGGGGTGTGCGTTTCATACCCGTTGCCCTGTGGCGGTGGAACGTTGTTCCGCCGAACGCCCTGTTTTATCCCCGTGCGGTCAAGGGTTAGTCGCCTGTTGGGAGGCTAAGCATTTTGAGGTTTAGGCATACAGAAAAACCCCGATGTGCTAGAAAATGAATACATATTTTGATAACAACTTAAAAGATAGTCATCACTTAAGTTGAAAATTTTACCAGTCAGCTTTAAAATCAAAACAGATTGAAGAAAATCGTTAATCTCCATTGTTGTTTGAAAGGTATCGTGTTTACTTCCATGTGAAAGTTCATTTCTTGCCTGAGTATATAGCTTGCCAATTTTTTCAAAAATTACATTTGTTCTTGTCTTATGTGCATAGTGTTCATAAAGAGAGTGGGCAATATCCCAATCCAAAACAGCTTGAATCTTATCTTGAAAAGTATCTTGTTTAGCAGCTTCTCCTATTTTAATTGCCCAATAATTCAAATCATCCCATTTCGTTGTTCGAGCGTTATCATTAAAGGTTAAACTTTTAAGTTTTTCGACAATAAGGGTAGGTATTTCGGAAAGAACACCATCAATATCTTGTTTCTGCTGTTTGGTAAAACATGCAATTTTGGTTGTTTTATCTATATAGCCTGAAATAATGGAGATATGATTCTCTGCAAATAAAGTTTGATAAAAGCCATAAAATAATCGGTGATAAATTTCGTTTTTTTTAAACTCAAGCCAGCCATCATGAATAAAATTAGGATTATGAGCTAATAAATCCTCATAGGGCATTAAAAAGAAGTTTCCTCTCGTTGCTTTTACTTCATTTTTTAACGGTTTGTTTAGATGACTAAACAACTCAAATTTATGATTTTGATCATAATACAATGTAACAGAATCAATACTGAAAGGGCTAGCAAGTAATAACGAAATAAAATAAGCCATTTCATGTAATTCATCAAATAATGCTTCGGTTGATTTATTCGTGGATAAAGTCATCCTTAAAACAGTCTCAAACTCTATCTCAAATCGCTTAAAATTTGCAGAACACCTACTACCCTTTTTAAGTTGGATGTTGAAATTATCAATGATAGGTTCATCATCGTTTCTTGTATTGCGAACGGCTGGAAAAGCTTGCAGGTTTTGTATTTCTTCATCAAACTTATTTTGGTAATCCGGATCTGTATAATAATCAAAAGAGGGGGAGGAAAACACCACCTGCGTAAAAACGGGTAATTCTGAAAAATTGTCGATAATTGGGATGGTGGGGGGATTGCTAAAATTACGACCATCTTTCAACACTTTCCTTGTCGTACATACTAAGCTATAGGGTGTACCTCTACCAAATGTTATCCGATAATTTTGAAGCCAACCATCGAACAGATAGAAAATTTGAGCACCGGAAGAAATAAACGTTAGCACTTCAAACTCATACATCATTTGACTATCCAAAAAATCCATAGACTTTTCAGATTCTACATCCAAACGAAAACTAAAGTCATCCTCAACAGTTAGTGTGGCTGGGTAATTTTCACCTTGAATGAAAACTTTACCTTTATAAACGTCGTTTATTTTCATCCAAGCCCCCTAAATAGCCTTGGGTGGGTCGGGTAGCGGAGGCATCCCATAATAGCTATCAAAAGGTTTCGGTTCAACAGGGTGCAAGGCGTAGTAAGCCTTAGCATAATCTGCCCACACCTTCACACAATTACTACTAAACACCCCACGCAACGGTAAATTTCGGGAATGCCCCATCCACACCACGCCCACCATATCCGGCGTGTACCCCGCAAACCAAATATCTCGAGTTTCATCGGTCGTTCCTGTTTTACCCGCCACCCAACGGCTGGCTAACCGTGCAGGCTTACCCGTCCCTTCCCGAACCACCGTCTGCAATGCGGAATTTATCATCGCCGCTGCCCAAGGCTCAAACGCTCGTTTGGCTTTCGCATCCGGCAAAGGTAAATCTTGCCCTTGGTTGTTTTGCAACCGTAAAATAACCGTTGGCTTCTTGTAGATGCCTTCCCTAGCAAACGTCGCATACGCCGTGGCTAATTCCAACGGAGACATACCCGAAGAACCCAACAAACTGCTAAAGTTTTCAGAAATAGACGAAGTAATACCCGCTAATTTAGCGGTTTCCAACACGGCTTTAACACCCACCCGTTGCCCTACTTGAATCGTTGTGGTATTCCTACTTTTCGCCAAGGCATTGCGAATTTTAAGAGGCCCTAGGAAGACGCCATCATAATTTTTAGGTCGCCAAGCTGTTGACCCAGACCCATACACCAACGGACGGTCTGAAATGATAGAATCTGGCGTTAACAGCCCTAACCGAAAGCCTGTTAAATAAACAAACGGCTTAAACGTAGACCCTGGTGCCCGTTGAGCCATCGTAGCAATGTTAAATTGACTTTTTGAATAGTTAGACCCACCCACCATGGCAGCAATGGTATTTTCCTTTACATCAATAGAAAGCAACGCCGCCTCATCAACCCTAGATCCCTTGGGTGTTTGGGCAACCCCTGTTTTGACTGCTTTTTCAGCGGCTTGCTGAATGGCTGGGTCTAAACTCGTCATGACCTGTAGCCCACCCCTATGCAACAAATCTTCGCCCAAATAGCTCACCAATTCCTGCCGAACATAATCCACAAAAAACGGGAATTGATAAACTGATTTAGCACTATTAAAGACCAACTTTTCGTTATAAGCCTGCTGATATTGAGCATCGGTTATAAACCCATGTGCCTTCATTGCAGCCAGCACTGTTTTTTGCCTGCTAATTGCCGCTTCAGGGTACACATACGGGGAAAGCCCCTCAGGGGCTTTCAATAAACCAGCCAACAACGTGGCTTCAGCAATGGTTAAATCTGCACAAGATTTATTAAAATACACTCTCGCTGCTTTTTCAGCCCCATAAGCATGGTTGCCCCAATAAACAATGTTCAGGTACAGCTCCAAAATTCGGGTTTTATCGTACACTTTTTCAATGCGTAACGCCAATAAGGCTTCCGCTAGTTTTCGCCCTAAGCTTCGTTCAGGGGTAAGGTATAAGTTTTTTACCAATTGTTGCGTCAGCGTGGAACCACCCTGTACATCGCCCCCCTTAACGTTGGAAGTAATCGCCCGAAGCGTGCCCTTAAAATCCACGCCCCCATGATGATAAAACCGATTATCTTCAATAGCCATAATAGCCCGCGGTAAATAAGGAGAAATTCTGGCAATGGGCATTACAATGCGGTCTTCATCACCACTAATGTTGGCTATCAGCGTGCCGTTACGGTCGTAAATTCGAGTCGTTTCCGTCGGTTTCCAGTTGTGCAATTGGGAAACATTAGGCAATTGGGCGACTGTTTTCGCCATTAAAAAGCCGATATTAACCGAAAGCATGAACAGAAAAACAACGACCAACGCCAACAGACCCATCTGGGTTAAAAACCGCTGACGCTTCTGAACCACCTCTAGCTTTACGGGCAAATCCACCGGTAAATCTTGCAAAAATGGCGGGGGTGGCACAAAAACAGACGGGGTATGTTCAGTTTGGGTTGGTGGTATCTCATTCAAATTCATCATATACCCAAAAGTTTACCAAAAAAGAAACACTTGATGAAGTAGCAAAGTTGCGATATGCTATTATTACGTTATTAAACTACTTGTTCACGAATTGCCCTTTTTTAGCAATTCTGACGTTCAAACACCATGAGGCTTCTGTTAGTCTATGAAATTTACCGTTCACAGAGACGACTTTTACCTAGCCGTTAATTCCGTCCAACGTGCCACTGCTACAAGGGTTATTCAGCCTATTTTAGCGAATATTTTAATTGAATGCGAATCAAGCACCGCTCCGCTCAAGCTTTCAGCTACCGATTTAGATTTTTCCTTACAAACCAGCTTGAACGCTGAAATTAGCATTCCGGGTAGAACGACCCTTTCAGCTAAAAAGTTGTCTGAAATTTTAGCCAAGCTCCCCAGCAAAGCAATGGTTCAATTTGAAATTGACCCTGTCGTACAATCTTGCCATATTTCCTGCGGATCTTCCGTATTTGATATGAGAACCCTGCCTGCTGAAGAATTCCCTTCCATTCCTGTGATAGATTCCACTTCTGCCATTGAATTAAGCCTACCCAAATTGGTGCAGTGCATTAAGCAAACCGAATTTGCAGCCTCTAAAACAGATACTAACAACATTTTAGGTGGCGTTTTCTTCAAACTTTCCCCTGATATGTTGGATTTGGTTTCAACCGATGGGTCTCGGTTGGCTCGGCGGAAGGAATCGTTAGAAGGCTTAACGCTTGCTGAAACCGTTACGGCGATTATTCCTGCTAGAACGTTACAAGAATTTATGAAATTAGCCCAAACCAATTCCGGTGAACAAACAGATACCGCATTGGTAGCTATTCAAAACGGACAAGTGTTCCTTTCCACCACCCGCTTTAACGCCGTTTCAAGGTTGTTGGATGGGCAATACCCTCGGTATGAGCAACTAATTCCACGTGAATGTAAGCTTCAAGCCAAAATGAACAGAGCCGCATTAACCGCTGCTTTAGAACGTACAGCCGTTATGGCAAACGAACGCACTTCCATTGTAAGAATGACTCTTTCACAAGGGCAATTGGTGTTGGCTGCAGATACCCCTGATGTGGGCAATTCTAAAGATATGATGCCCATTCATTATGATGCTTCGGAAGATTTAACTATTGCCTTCAACTTCCGGTTTGTGTTAGATGCCCTAAAGGTAATGGATGGCGATGACGTGCTGATGGAAACCAATGGTGCGTTAGCCCCTACTTTATTCAAGGATGCAGACACGCCCGACGCTTATTTGTGTTTGGTAATGCCTGTGCAAGTTAAATAAGACTTGCGGAATCGTAACTTTTGCGTTATGCTAAAAAAGCTTATTTAAAGAAGCCGTTGTATTACCTTTATGGCTACGGTGCTTCTTTAGTTTATCTAAAGTTTTTTGGAAGGGGGTGTTCCCTAAATGATGATGACAGCCGAAGTAGAAGTAAATGCTGGTGAAAGTATTGAAAGTGCGTTAAAACGCTTCAAGAAAAAAATTCAAAAAGCAGGCATTCTTAGCGAAATTAAGCGTCGTGAGCGTTATGAAACGACTGCGATGAAAGCGAAGCGTAAAGCACAATCCGCTAGAAAGCGTAAACGCTAGTGGTTAGTGGCTCTAAGCCTACAAATTCAAAAAACAAAACGCAACAGGTAAATAAATACCTGTTGCGTTTTGTTTTGGCGACAATACACTCAACTAACATCTTTCTATGGTAAATAGAGGATTTTTTCCGTACACCTCCTCATTCTGTAGGCTAGTAGAAAAAAATAAGCTACAATAAGCCTTAAGTTAAAATCTACCCTATTTATTGATTCACCCTATAAAGCCAACAAGGAGCTTTTCACCCCATGAGCGATTATATCTTCAAACTAAAAAAAGGCGAATTAGAACTTGAACTTAAAAGTGATGATGCTCAATTTATTGAAGCCCAAATGGATGCTTGGCGTTCACTGTTATTAACAGCTGCCACCGCACCAGAAGCAGAATAAGCTTTTCGTTCCATTCGTTATACCGTTTATTTGAGGTCTCTACGCTATTTGTTTCTAAAGAAAAGATAATAGTACTGTAGCAGAGCCCTTCTTTAGGTTTGTTTATTTTTATGATGATGTGCCCTTCTTCAACCGAATCAACTAAAAATAGTCCGAATAACACCCCTACACCAATAGGGGTTAAAAAAGCGAAAAAAACACCCTCTACAACAACGGCTAAAAAACGATATTCACCCAAAAAATACCCCAAGCCCACCCTTGCGGAACTGGCTCTGCTGGTGGGCAGTAAACCTCAAAAAACCCAAAGCATTGAACCTATAGAAAAACTATTACCCTACGAACTTAAATGGCGTGAAAACGGGGCAGAACTTTGCTTGTATGCAGCTAACCAAACGTTTATAGCCACACAAATCAGTCGGTTACAAACCTATGTAGTAAAGCCCATGGCACTGCCTGCTTTGGCTCAACCGGTTGACGTACAACCAGAAGCCATTATTTACGAAACGGAAACCACGGTTGAAGTGCCTAGCTCTCTAAACGAATATACCCCTGTGGAAAAACTATTGGCAGAACAATCCGTTTTAGAAGAGAGTTACCACAAACCAACCGCCTTTAACGAACTTTCAGCCTTACTAGGGCTATCTGAAGTGGAAGCACTCGAAAATGAGACACCACACCAAGTGGAAGAAGAAGAAGAAGAAGACAATTGCCCTACTTCCGTAGAACTAGAATTTGAAACTCCCATAGAAGCCCAACTAGCAGGCTACCTAGGGGTCAAGTATGCTTCTAAAACCACCATTAGCATAACGAACAAATCGTCCTCTATCAACACAACTAGCACTCAACCTTTACCTAAAGATAACCCACTACTACCCATAGAAGATTATTTTTCAGACGCATTGGAAGCCGAACTCGCTCAACAAAAAGCATGGTTAGAATCTGCGTTGGAACGGGAAAAACACAAAGCCTACCCAAGCAATATACCCCATCCAATAAACAAGCCAGCAACATCAATAAAAGCAGTTGAAGAGGAAGCTATTGAGCCACAAGAGAATGATGTGGATGGTGTTCCCACTGCTATCATTCAGGCTGAAGCTAAAATAGGTGCGGAAGAAGTTGTAGCTGAAACCGAAGAAAGCCCACCTTCAGATAACGACCAAAACTTTGCTGCTGTATTAGGTTCACTGATGGAAGATTTTTCCAGTGAAGAAGAAGAAGCTGTTGAAGAAACACTGCTAATTGAACAGGCAGAAGAGACCGAAGCGGTCATTCAAAGTGATTCTGAAGCAGAAGCGGAAATTGAAGTAGAAGAAACAGAAGCCATTGATAGTTTTGAAGTGGTTGGCATTTATGCTACTGAAACATCAACCCCAGCAGAAGCAGAGTCTTTATCGGAAAAGGTAACCTTACCTGCTGTAACACAAGAACATCATACAAGTAACCAGACTGAAGAAATTACCACGTTTAATCAACTACTAAAAATAACTAAACCAGATACTCCCATGGATTTTCTGTTGTTGGGGGCTTATTTCTTAAGGCAACAAGAACAAAAAGAAACGTTTTCGTTACGCCAATTGAACCATTTACTTTCTTCTGTTAGCAAACCGAATGCTAACCACACAGTGCTAGAACTGGCTTTAGCCAAGCATTTTATTACCATGATGCCAGATTTAACAGGCACCGCCACCGCTACGGAATATCAACTTTCCAAAACGGGGGAAACGGCTGCTTTGCGGTTATTCCAAACCGTACCAATGTAAATAGAATACCAATTTCAAGATTAAATAACGTATTCTCATCGATTTTCGTTCCTAGCTTTAGCTGGAGGGTGTTAAGGGGGTTCTTGTTCGAGAACCCCCTTAACAATCCCCCACGAATTCAGGGGCAAGCCCCTAAAAACCCCCAAAAAGCCACCCCCCTATTACCACTACGGGTATTGACGGGGGGATGCTCTTTTTGCCCCTCCGGTGGACGGAACGCATCGTCGCAGCAGGGCAAAGGCGATGGTCGTTCCTACTGATTGGTATGCTTCAATCTTTGAATTAAGTATTACAAGCGTTTTGGGCTTCCAGCAACCCTTTTTCTAAAAAGGTTTCAATACACAACACCGTTTTTGCCAAAACATTAGGCAATAATTCTCGTTGTGCTAAAGTGTAAGAGGCTAATACAAAATCTTCTAACGCCACACCCGTAGGTTGAGGTCCTATGCCCAAGCGAATACGAGGGAAGTTTTGGTTTTGCTGAAAGCATTGAAGCAGGTGCTTCATGCCATTTTGTCCGCCAGCACTGCCTTTCCCCCGAATGCGAACCGTTCCCAAGGGCAGGTTAATTTCATCGACAATAACCAAGCACCGTTCAACGGGTAATTGGTACAATTGCCGAAACGGTTCTACACATTGCCCTGATAAATTCATGTAGGTTAAAGGTTTTAGCAGTAACATCCGCTGGCTACCCAAGGTTAAAACCGCCAATTCAGCCAAGGCTTTTTTTTCCACTTTAAAGCTAACTTGGTGGGCTTTAGCAAGGGCATCTAACGCTTGAAACCCAATATTATGAGGCGTCTCTGCATACTGCACACCGGGGTTGCCTAAACCTACAACCAACCAATCTACTTGAAAGGGTATCTTGCTACCCACTAACTTCATCAACGCGTTCACAACCAGCCTGTACCTCTTTAACCCTGTTATACCATTTTCAAATAGAAATATCGTCAGCGTCTACGTTGTTACCGTCAAGCAAAAAATCCTCAACGTACGTCTCTGTACGCCTGCGGTTTTTTTACTTGCCAGTGCCTAGTATCCATCTAACGCTATTCCTATTTGAAAATGGTATTAAATAACAAAAATAGGGGTGTCCAAACACACCCCTATCAAAAAAAGCTAAAACTTACTCTGCAGCAGCGGCAATTTCAATAACCAACGCAGCTTTAACCAAAGTAGATAACCGATATTCAATATCATAAGAACCAATGCGGTTCAAGGCTCTACCAATGGTTAAGTTTTTACGGTCTAACGTTACGCCAGACTTTTCTTCCAACAACCGAGCCACTTCTTTCGGGGTGATAGTACCAAATAATTTACCATCATCGCCAACAGAAGCTTCAACTACTAATGGGCTAACGGCTTTTAATTTAGCGGCAATAGCCACATCGGCTTCATAGCGTTTTTGAGCTTGTTGTTTTTGTTGTTCCTGTTGAGCCAACAAATTCTTTTTAGCACCGGCAGAAGCGGGAATAGCCAAGTTACGAGGGAACAAATAGTTACGGGCATAACCATCTGCAACGTTTAATAAATCGCCTTGAAAACCAACGCTTTCTACAGCTTTACTTAAAATAACTTCCATAATCAATCAAATCTCCAGAGAAGGTGGAATGGGTTTTACATTGCCATGTAAAACCCGCATCTTGTTTTAAAATACAGCGAACTAAATGGAATCAACAGTAAAAAACTGTTGCTGAAGCATCCAAGTCTAATTCATACATAAATTCAAGGTATCATAAACCGAAAAAAATACCAAGAACCTCATTTGCAATATTTTTTCAATAGCACTTGAAAACAGTGCTAAAATACGGCATTGCTTGTCCCTCATTCTTTTTTGGAGACCCTCTATTTAATGGGAACATAACAAAATTGGCAGACAACGTATTGAACCACGCTGGCACGTTTAAGCCTAATACCTTTATTGAAAAAGCCCATACTTCTTGGATGGGGGCAGAACCTAAATTTATTCAGAACGTGGTAGACGATGTTTCAGCCCAACAGGGCGAACAAAAAGCGAAACAGGCAGGCAATATCGCTACGGCTATTTTCTTAGCGGGGTTTGCGGCTCAGAGCATGGCAATGACGGTTATTTTGACTGGAGCAAATGCTTTAACCAAAAAGCTGGTGGTAAAGGATTTATCCACCTTAAAACAGAACACACCAACAACTGAAAGCAATAAAAAATAGAGCCAGCTTCCCAATCGGGTAACTGACTCTATTTTTTATGCGTCCTCTGAGATTTGAACTCAGGACCTTTCCCTTAAAAGGGGACTGCTCTACCGCTGAGCTAAGGACGCACATTTTGACTTGTTAAAATAAAAACCAGCGAACTACCGAAAGTGCCATCGGCTGATTAACTTCAACCCCTTTAAGATACTAAGGACAAACCTTAGAGTCAACCCTCCTCTTGCCGTTTCCCCAATTTTTTTCTATGATTGTTACATTAATTGGTTACTGTATGGGGTGTATAAGGAAAATGTAATGGATGTAAAACAAGTGGTAGCAGAGGCAATGAAGTTATCTAAACAAGCCTTGTACCAACAATCAGAACAGCTATTAGCAACGGTGTTGGCGGTAGAACCTCATTATCATGAAGCGTTATATTGTCGTGGGTTTAATGCATATCATTCCCAGCAACCGACTCAAGCCATTGCATTGTTTACCCAAGCAATACAGCAACAATCAGTCGATTTATATCATTTTATGTTAGGCAATGTGCTGGCGGAACAACAACAACAATATCAACAGGCAGAAGAAGAGTATCGGCGTGCGTTGGTATTAAATCCTACGTATGTAGATGCTCATTCTAACCTTGGGGTTGTGTTAAAAAACCAGCATCGGGAAGATGAAGCCATTGAACAGTATCAGCGTGCCTTGGCGTTAGACCCTAACCACTGTGGTGCCTATTGTAACTTAGGCTTATCGTTAAAAAATCAAGGAAAAATCTCCGAAGCCATAGCCGCTTATCAACAGGCGTTGGCGTTAAATCCTAACCATGCAACGTCTCATTATAACTTGGGCTTGGCTTACGAGGATATGAGAGAGTTGGATAAAACCTTGGCGTGTTATTTAACCGTTATTGCATTAAATCCTCGGTATGCCTTAGTATACTTAAATTTGGGCTTGTATATTTAATGCGTAAGAACTTTACCGAAGGCTGGAAATATTACGAATCTCGGTTGGGTGATAAAGTGATAACACCGCCTGCGTTAAAGCAAAAACCACGCTGGGCAGGAGACTCCTTAGCGGGTAAAATTATTTATGTGTATCACGAACAAGGCTTAGGCGATACGCTTCAATTTTGTCGGTTATTGCCCCAATTAAAACAACGGGGGGCTAAACAGGTATTGTTTAAGTGTCAGCAGGGCTTAGAAAGTTTATTAGCCCTTAGCTTGCCAGATGTCGACATTATTGCTGCTACTACGCCAGATGAGTTACTAGCTTTTGATGTGCAGTGCCATTTGTTGAGCTTGCCGCATTTGTTACGTTTAACCTATGAGTCGTTGCCGAATCCTGCTGTGCCGTATTTACGGGCAGATATTAATAAGGTTGTGGCGTATCGGCAACGCTATTTCAAAACCAGTAAAATGAAGATCGGGTTGTTTTGGCAGGGAAGTCCTACCCATGCAAGAGATAAAGATCGTTCTATACCGTTTTCGTATTTTGAACCTTTATTACAGTTACCTCATGTGCAGTTTTATTCCATTCAAAAAGGGGCGGGTATTGAACAGTTATATCAATCTGAGCAGGTGGAGTCTCTGGTGGATTTAGGCACGACGTTTAGAGATTTTACGGATACAGCTGCTGCCATTGCCAATTTGGATTTACTGATTACCGTGGATAGTGCCGTTGCTCATTTGGCGGGAGGCTTGGGGAAACCCGTGTGGATTATGGTGCCTACTTCGTTAGAGTTTCGGTGGTTTTTAGATGAACGAGAAACCATATGGTATAATAATGCTAGATTATTTAGACCGTCGCTAGGCACAGAAAAACAGCAGTTAATTGCGATTATGTATAATGAATTATTAGAACAAACGAGAAAGGGTGATGAAGTATCATGCCTGCTACAACAATAACCTCCACTGTTACAATGCCCATGCGAACCCTTGGTAAAACGGATATTCCCGTTTCCCTTATTTGCCTAGGCACCATGACGTGGGGTGAACAAAACACCGAAGCAGATGCCCATCAACAACTAGATAAAGCCCTTGAATTAGGGGTCAACTTCATTGATACAGCAGAAGTTTACGCTGTACCCATTCGAGAAAACACCTATGGAGCCACCGAAACCTACATTGGCAATTGGCTGGAAAGTCGTAAAAACAGAGACCAAGTGGTGCTTGCTTCTAAAGTCGTAGGCTATTCACGTCGATTCCACTGGATTCGTGGCGAAGAACACTGCCTTGACCGTAAAAACATTATTGCTGCCTGTGAAGCCAGCCTCAACCGCCTTAAAACGGATTACCTAGACCTGTACCAACTACATTGGCCCGATAGAAGCGTCAACATTTTTGGTGTTCGGGAATACACCCATAACCCAGCAGACCCAGCTTTTGATATGGCAGAAACCGTGGGTGCGTTGCAGGAACTGGTGCAGCAAGGCAAAATTCGTACTTATGGCGTTTCTAACGAAACCCCATGGGGCTTAATGAAATATACGCAAATGAGCGACACCGACTCCGCCTTACCCCGTCCTGTTAGCATTCAAAACTGCTATAATCTATTGAATCGAACCTATGAAATCGGTTTAAGCGAAGTATCAATTCGGGAAGAAGTGGGACTGTTGGCTTATTCTCCGCTAGCTTCTGGGGTGCTTTCGGGCAAATACCTCAACGGGCAAAACCCTACTAACGGGCGTATTACGCTGTATCCCGATTATTTTTCTCGTTACAGAACCCCCAAAGCATTGGAAGCCGTTGCCCAGTACCATGCAATCGCTCAAGAGTTAGGTATTACTTTAACGCAACTAGCGTTGGCGTTTGTAAACCAACAACCGTTTGTAACTAGCAACATTATTGGGGCAACGACGATGGAACAATTGGTGGAAAACATTAGTTCGGCTAGCATTCAACTTTCAGCTGAAACCATTGCTCGAATCAACGCCGTGCATGATGCTATTCCAAACCCCTGCCCATAGGCTGCTAACCTTCAACGCCCTTGAATTTACGCGAAAGTTCATAGAAGCTTTGTTCAATTTTATCTTTACTAAAGGTAATGTAGCTCAACCCGTCAATTTCAATAAAATCAGCCACACCTTCTTGCTTCAAAATAGCCACCCGTTTATCTCCTAAGCAGCCTTGCATATAAGCAATTTCATACAGGGCTTGGCTTCTGGCGTGTTGTTTAGTGGTGGCTAATGCTTCATCTTCAGGGGCAATAACAATAATGGCAAAATCTAATTCTTTCGTCATTTCTGATAACGATTCCCGTGTAACATGGTCTACCCGGTAAGGCTTATCAAAGTAGACGGTCTGTTCCACATCCATATCTGTTTGAAGAAAACCAAGCAACTTCTTCCAACATCTGCTTTGCCCATGCCCTAAGAAAACAGTACTAATTTTTTTCTGTTTTTCTTTGACAATATTGCTATACAGTTGTTTGGTTACCATTTGATATTCAATAGCTGGAAGCAACATTAAGCCCTTCACGCATTTTTCTAAGGCTTCTATTTTAGCCGTTAGCAAACAATAAGTGGGGTAATGGCGTTGTAATAAATTTTTATGGAACTGCCTAACTTCTGTTAAGTGTACCCCTAACGATTCTTTCGATTGCAATTGTTTGCCTGAGCCAAAATCATTTAAAGTAACTAAATGCCATTTAATATCCTGAAACATCCATGCAGGGCAGTCCTTAGCGTAATCAAGCAAAGAATGTGTATAAACTCTTAATTGTTCTAATTTAGACATCATCATTGGTATCATAACCCTTTAAAGATAAAGATTGGGATTACATCGTTTTATTAATTATTGGAAATATAGTTAATCAGTTTGTCGACCACTACTACATAAAGCCTTAATAGAATGGTGCTTTTGTAACAAATATTACAAAAAATGTTAGACCGCCACCAACATCGAATAAACTATATAAATGTAACAAAAGCGTTACAAAAAAAGGGTGTAAATCCTATAATAGTTGGAACTTTAGCTAGTTAGGCTATCATCACCCAAAACAAAAGTCGTATAATAAATTAATCATTTTATTTATTATACCTCTTGCATGACTCGATAGGTGTGTGCAAACTTGAGGAATTCGGAACAAACCGAGGGCGTTTACATAAGGTAAATAACTAAGGGAGTACCGCAAATGACAAAAAAGATGCCCCAGATATCGAGTCATGCAAGAGGTCTGAGGTCTAATCATTCTATTTATTGTATCCATACTATTTCAGTCTACTCATATTTTTTAAAAAACTGCTATTACATTACTGGAGGAGTAAACATATTCAATGAAAATTCAACAAAATAGACCCATTTTTTTACAAGGTCTGAATTTGGTTTTTACCATTGCTGCCATTTATTTACTTAATTTAACCACTATAACGCAGGCAGCACCTGCGTTACGGTTTGCCCCTGCAGGTGGCATTATTACGTCTGAATTTGGCTGGAGAACCGACCCCTTTAATCAATCAAAACGATTCCATGCGGGGCTAGATATTGCTGCCCCCACTGGCACCCCTGTTTTTGCCCCTGAAAAAGCGACTGTTTTTTATTCAGGCAATTATAAAGGGTACGGTAACTTAGTGGTGCTACGCCACGCAAGGCAAGGTATTTACACCCTTTATGGGCACAATTCTAAAATTTTAGTACAACAGGGGCAAACTGTTAATGCAGGGCAACCCATTGCGTTAGTTGGTTCAACAGGTCGTTCTACAGGAGCTCATCTTCACTTTGAAGTACACTACAACAAACAATACATGAACCCCGTAGACTATTTACTCTTCTTGCAACAGGAACTGGTGGCATCAGGGCAATTAGCCCCTGATGCTGACAATGCTATTTTTAGTTTGGTTCCTATTCCTATGCCACCTGCCATGGGTGGCCCCGTGGGCGATAGCCCCTTACAACAAGCAATTAATCAACACGAAGAAGGAGCATTCTTTAATAGTAGCGTACCCAAAAAACCCATTCGTTGGATGCCAGCTTACACCAGTAATTCGGTAGGTTCAGAAAACAGCCAAGCCCCAACACCCGAATAGTTTTATTAGTAAAAGAAAAGCGTCCATAAGGTATAAACCTTAAGGACGCTTTTGGCTAGTTATTGAAAAAACTAGTGGTGTGCTTCTTCAGCATGAGGAGCTTCAGCAGCAGGTGCTTCGCCAGCTGGAGCTTCACCGGCAGGAGGCTCGGAAACTGTTGCTTCAACAGCAGGAGCCGCATCAGTAGCAGGAGGGGTAGCAGTATCGCCAGTGCAACCTGTTAAAGCCATAGAACCAGCTACAGCTAATGCCAATAAAGAAAGAGATAATAATTTAATGTTCATTGAAAAACGAACTCCTAACAAATAATAGATCACTATAACAAAACAAGCAAGCTGACAGAAGCAACTTATTTACAATCCAAGTTAACAGAAACCATTTTCATTCTTCCACTCTTTGTTGCTAACGACTATACTATAGTCCATTAGCTCGATAGAAAAAATGAATCTCTATTCCATAATTAGACTTTCCTAATTCTACACTGATTTTTTATATAAATAAAGTAGTAAAATTAGCCGTTTTTTCTATCAATTTAAAAAATCGATACTTTTACGATAGTTTTTTTAAAAAAGCCCACCTAACAAGTCGTTAAAAATAAGGATTAAAAAAAAAGCTTGTTTTTACAGTTGTCTTTGTGGTTATAATAGTATTGTGGTTAGGGGGCGGTAGCTCAGTTGGTTAGAGTACCTGCCTGTCACGCAGGGGGTCGCGAGTTCGAGTCTCGTCCGCCCCGCCATTTTAAAAATAGGTTGCTTCAGTTTGATAGCAACCTATTTTTTTGTTAATTTACAGTTTAACTAAGCTGGCTTAACCGTTGCAATTCTAACTGTTTTTGAACACTCGGTAACTGAAGCCCTTCAGGAGGGGAAGTTTGAGCCATAGGCATTAGTTGGTAGTTAATAGCGTCCTGTCCATCTGGCACCAATAAATTATACGGATGAGCCAAAATATCTGTCCATAGTTGTTTGGCAATACTTTCCGGTAACGAAGCATGGTGAATCAGTGGCACTAACTCCCTTGCTGGCTCCCATTTCAGCCCTTTGGCATCATCATCAGAATCTGCCATACCAAAATAAAGTGCAGGTGGGTTATTGGGTTGCGTACTAGGTAAGTATTGAAACGCCTTTATTTTAACTTCATGCCCAGGTAAACAATACCCGTTGGGTAATGCAAATGATTTTGAAATAATTACTTCCTTACCGGCTTGAAGCGAAGTTAATAATGCCCCTTGAATTTGTTCAAATGAGCGAACATACCCATATAAATACTGGTCATTTTCTGTTTCATGCGTGGCATTAACCGGTGGACCTAAAACTTGAAAGGTTGTAATGCTATAGGTTTCGCCTTTTTCTGCATTAATCCGTTGAACGGCTTGAAGTTCATCGGGTGTAATACCTTGATTTTCTCCGCACAAATTGGTTAATATCGCCTTCTTATCTGAAGGGGTTAAATTAGAAAATTGCTGAAGTAACTGAGCTACTTGAAACCGACTTTCATCAGGCTTCGGTGTGTTTTGCAAAATGGAAAGTAATACATTTTTCTGGTTTTGCGTTAGACTGGCAACAGAATTAATGGTTACTTCCCCTAAATCTAACGTATCCCGCTTATCCGCAGCTACATCGTAATCTTTTCTAACTGCGTTATACAACAGGGTCGTTTGATATAATACCATCAGTGGTGATGCCTCTTTTTCTTTTAAGCTATAGCCTGCTTGTATTCTTTGCTGCGTATTTAAAGCTCGTACTAGCCCTGTTTTCGGTGCAGGCATTTCAACAGAAAGGTGACCTGTTGGTAGTTTTTGGAAGGTAAAATTCTGTTTCTTGAGCCAAGCTTCTGCTTTTTGAGGTGCTTCAGGCAAAATGGCTTGTGGGGAAACCACTTGGTAATAAGTGGCATTTGGGCTTGAAAGCTGAACGAACTGACGCACCAACGAAGTAGGTTGCTGGCTTGCCATTCTAGAAAGTTCTGCTGCCATGGCACAGTTAAATGTACGAATCACATCAACATCTTGTTGGATACGTAAACTAGGTAGGCGTTGTTGGGCGTGCTTATCGCCTGTAGGATGATTGGCATACTGTACCAATAATTGCTTGTTTTTTGAATTAAGTGGCGTATTTTCTTGTTCGATAGAGTCTGGGTTGGCTAAAATACCAACCGCATCTGCCAACAGTAACGAAGGAGAAAAACTCGGATACCGAGGTGTGTTAGCTAAAGCATACAAATAATAAAGTGTTGAATGCCCTGCATTGGCTTCGCCTTGGGTTTGGGTTAAAACCCCTTTATCCAACAACTGTTGAAATGCTGGGCGTAATTGGGCGGGTAATGCTTGGTATATTCGTAAAGCCATTGCCATACGTTGCCCAACACTTTCAACCAGTGGCTGGTTGAATGACGCATTTTTAGGCTTTAAAGTGCTCATCCACTTTAAGGCAATGGCAGGTTGCTGGGCTAGTTGCTGTAATTCTTGCGGGGTAAATGGCGTAATAGGCACAGTAATAGTTAATGGGGGAAGTATTGGCGTTGGTTGTTTCTGAAATAAATCAGCCGGTAACAATAATTGATTTGTTTTAACGGCAACGCTAGGGGTTTGGTTAGCTGAAGCTATGGGTAATGGTAAATTACCATAAGCTGCGGCAGTACCTGCCCCCATAGCAGAGGGATAGGCTAACTTATTTAACGTTGAAGGTTTATTAAAAATCACGAGGAAGCCATTCCTTTAGAACTACACACTTACAAAGAACCTATTAAACCACTATCAGTATAAAGGCAAAGTTCTGCCCATTTGGAACCATTACTGTAACAAATTGTAACAAATTTTTCACTATTTTACGCCAACCAGACGATACCGTTAGTACGACATATCTTTAAAAGATAATGCAAATTATTTCAACCCCAATTTTTTACGCTTAAATAAAGGAAATCGAAATCATGGGTGGCTATAACATGAACATAGGGGGCGGTTACCCCTATAACCCACTTATAAATGCTCAACAAACTCAAAATACTGCTCCCGCTGTTTCAACTGGTATTGGCAATTTTGATTTAAACGACCCCACTGCCTTTTTAAAATCCATCGGAAACAAATTATCTGCAGCTCTCAGCCCTATTAACATCAACCGTAACGAATTTCGTTCGGATATTAATCAAGCGAACTTAGACAAACTAAACATCAAACTGGTTGATCCTCCCCCCGTTTATAATAACTACCCTACCCAAGGCTATAATGCCCCGTATCCTAACCAAGGGTATGCCCAAGGTGGTGGGCAACAATTAGTACCCGTGTTCACGCAAATAGCTAATGGTCCTCAAATAGCAGGGTATGTAACGGCACAAACACCACAACAAACCGCTTACGGTACACCCTATAGGCCTAACCAAAACTATCCACAAAATTACCAATCGGCAAACTATGGGTATGCAGGGCAAAATAATTATCCTGCAAACTACGGGAATGCAAACCAAACAAACGCTCAACCAAACTTTCCATCTATGAACTATGGCTACGCAGGGCAAAATAATTACCCTCAAAATTACCAATCGCCAAACTACGGCTATGCAGGGCAAAATAATTACCCTCAAAATTACCAATCGCCAAACTACGGCTATGCAGGGCAAAATAATTACCCTCAAAATTACCAATCGCCAAACTACGGCTATGCAGGGCAAAATAATTACCCTCAAAATTACCAATCGCCAAACTACGGCTATGCAGGGCAAAATAATTACCCTCAAAATTACCAATCGCCAAACTACGGCTATGCAGACCCAACAACCGTTCAACCGAACTATCCTAGTCAAGGGTTTCCGCCCCCCATTTCCCCAAATCCCTTTGAAACTAGACGAAGTAATTCTTGGGAGTCTTGGCTAGACTCAGCTGGAGTAGATACTATACAGACACAAGCAGCAGGCCTAAAGGAAGCAGCGATAGCACCGCTCAAAGCTCAATTAAGAAGCCTTAAAAGCACTAAAAACGTTTTAAAGAAACAGCTTGATAACGACCAATTATCTACCACTGAAAAAAATGCTTTGAATAGCCAGTTAGACGATATTAAACAACAGGAACGTCAGTTAAAAGCTGAAATACGAAAACTGGGCGGTCAATCCGTTCATAAAGGCAGACCAAACAAAACTGAAGCCCCCCCCCCCCCGCCAACTGAAGGTTTTTTGAATCCTATTGTTAATTCAACTATAAAAACTACAACACCTTAATTAATCAACCGCTTGCATCGCTAAATTAATTAAAATCCGCTTCATGCCATTGTTGAAATACTTTAAACTGAAACCCTTCCATCGTTGAAAAACGCATCGGGAGGGCTTCTTGTTGTTGAACTATCTGTAATGGGAAGGCTTCCTTCGGAAAATGCTTGGCTTGAATTGCTTTCAGTAAGCTTTGTCGTTCTGAAGCGGGCAGAACACTATTTAACGAACTTAATAAAGGCGTTGCTTTATTAACCAGTGCAGGATGTTGTGTTTTTGCCACCATTAACCATGAAAACGCCAACTTTGCGTAAGCAGGTACAAATCGTTTTTGGTAGTAGTACTGCCCTAAATTGTATTGCCCCAACCCCACGCCCCCTGTAGCGGATTGGTTCATCAATAAAACGGCTTGCGTTAATATTTCAGGCTTTGCTTTGGGTTGCTGGTACAGCCAGCTACCCAACTGGGCTTTCGCAATCAAGTTACCTGCCCCGCTGGCTTGTTGCAAGTACTGCACCCCCAAGCGTGCTTTGGTTGGCGTATTCAAATATAATATGCCCACATCATTCTTAGCCTCCGCATCACCCATAGCGGCTAGGACTAGCCAGTGTTTTTCCATAGATTGTAATCGACCCGTTTGCTGAACATAATGTAACGTGGCAGCATTCCACAAAGCTCTACTGGTATACGGAGAACTGGCTTTTGCTGTCGCTTCAAACCAATCGAGGGCTTTTAGTGTATCAACCGAACCGCCAATGCCCTGTTGGTAACATAATGCCAATTGCCACATAGCTAATGCGTGTTGTTGCATAGCGGCGGCTTGGTACCAAAACCTAGCGTAGACGGGCTGTTGCACCCCACCAACACCTTTACGAAGAAACTGCCCCATGGTGTATTGGGCGGGGGCGTACCCTGCTTGGGCAAGGGCGTAAACTTGCTTGGCGATGGTTTCTACCTGTTGGGGGGTAGGGTTGGCGGTGTAGGCTACTTTAGCTTGAGTGTATTGCGTTTCTTGTTGATGAAGTAGCAACGTTTGGGCTAGCACTTTTTGAGGATTTTGCATCGCCGTAGCATGAGCAGGTAGCCTGTAAAAGCAGGATAGACCTACAGAATGACAAAATAGGAAGATCAAAAAAGAAGTAGCAATTCGCATAAAGTAGCATCGTTTCCCATCGGAAAATTGTTTAAATGGACTACCTTCAATCTATCAATAATAGACAATTTTGTAAAATAGGTATTTGAGGTTACGGAAAAAGGCCACGCCCACTTGATTGTTTACCCGGGATTCAAGTGCCACTTGAAATAAAGGTTAGCAATCAAGTTTGACCCATTTTTTGAGCACTAGAAATGGGTGAGAAGGGTTTATTTTAATGCATTTACAGGGTTTTGTGTGTTGTTTTTTTCGATGCCAACTTGATTGTTTACCACGTTTTCAAGAGTGGCTTGATTTTAAGGAATTATTTCAAGTGGCACTTGAATCTTTACCAGACAATCAAGTTTAAGCATCGTCCTGTTGATCGGTGGCGAAAAATCCCTCTTAGACAAATAAAAAGTTCGATTATCGTTATTGTGAACTACGACAGTCAAACTTTCACTTGTTAGTATGTTTAAAAAACGTTACAAGGGATTCTTCATATTCTTCTCTAGCTTCTTTGCCATAAATGTTCCATAGGAAAAAAGCAAACGCAATAGATTCACCCCACTGTATAGAAGGAAGATCTAAAAAATCACAAAAAGGAGTACCAAAAATCCGAACTAACAACCAAACCCCTGCAAGTGCAAGGCTGTTCCAAATAACGAAAGGAATGAACTGTACCAAAACACCTGTAAATTTTAATTGTTTTTTTAAATATAAATATAAGCATCTTGGAAGACCCCATAAAATACAGCCAAGAGCATTAAAATAGAAGAATTGAAAAAAGGAAAAACTTAAAAAGAAAAGTAGAACCCACTTAAAACTTTCTCCTACTAACTGGAACATTTAATGACTCCCGTAAACGATAACGCCTGGCATGATCAATAGTAGAGATAAAATCAGAAATAAAAACTTCCAAATTACAACTATCGTGGGGATTTTCATACAATCATAATTTTTCAGATAGACTTTAGCTAAATCTTCAAAGGGGTTTAAAGCTAAGAAAAATACGGCTAATACAACTGGAATTAAAGTTGTTTTTGTCGTGAAACCCAAAGCGATGTATTGAAAAATAAGACCGTACAAAATCATGACAACACAAAATGTTGCAATATTAAGATTCTTTTGTGGATGTTCTCTATAAAACGAGAGAGGACCTTTTAAGAGTAGTATACCCATAGGGAGAAAGGTCAGTATTATACCTAAAAGTAGAAAATTCCATTTGCCTAGAATAACGAACCATATAGGCACAGCCATAGTAAAAACGAAGGAAAATATTCCTAAAACAACAGAGATTGTTCCAAATACAGCTAAACCAAAAGTTTTTAGATCTATCTTGTTTTTACTGAAAGGCTTCACTTTTTCTGAAAATGAGGAAGTAAAATTAACAGGAAGAGACTCCTCTTCTTGAACAAATTCTAAATTTGCTACATCCACAATAAAAATCTCCAATTAAGGGTAACAGATGCTGACTAAGGTATTTAACGCTATACAACATCTGTTACAATAAAATCAATACTAAACTTTGGCGGTTAGTAGATTTGCGAGGGTTGCACCCATATCCGCAGGGCTTTCAACCACGGTAATGCCAGCATCGGTTAATGCTTTCATTTTTTCCGCAGCCGTGCCTTTGCCACCCGAAATAATCGCACCCGCATGACCCATCCGCTTACCAGGAGGAGCAGTTTGCCCCGCAATAAAGCAAACAATCGGTTTCGTAACATTAGCTTTAGCATAAGCCGCCGCTTCTTCTTCAGCCGTACCACCAATTTCACCAATCATAATAATCGCATCGGTATCAGGGTCTGCTTGGAAAAGGGCTAAGCAATCAATAAAGTTCGTGCCGTTAATGGGGTCGCCACCAATACCAATACAGGTAGATTGACCAATCCCACGTTGCGTCAACTGGTCGACCGCTTCATAAGTCAACGTACCAGACCGAGACACGACACCTACCCTACCTGGTAAGTGAATATGCACAGGCATAATCCCAATTTTCGCTTCACCGGGGGTAATAACACCGGGGCAGTTCGGGCCAATTAACCGGCTATCAGGGCATTCATCCTGCAAGAACTGTTTTACCCGCATCATATCCACCACAGGAATACCTTCGGTGATGCAAATAATCAATTCAATACCAGCCGCACCGGCTTCCATAATAGCGTCCGCAGCGAATGGAGGAGGCACAAAAATAACGGTGGTATTGGCTTGGGTTGCTTTTCTAGCATCCGCTACCGTGTTGAAAATAGGCAGTTGAACGCAGTTAATTTCATGGGTTGTGCCACCTTTGTTGGGGGTAACACCGCCTACCACATTCGTACCCGCTTTCATACACTGTTCAGCGTGAAACGAGCCTTCTTTTCCTGTTAAACCCTGTACAATTAAGCGGGTATGTTTACCGACTAAAACAGCCATCATCGTGAAAATTTCCTTTAATTGATTGAAAACTAGGTTGAAGCGGGCGAACACACAGGTTCGCCCCTACAGAATAAATTGGGTTTAATTAAACAGCAACAGCCGTCTTATTCAAGCAAGCAACCACTTTAGAAGCAGCTTCTTCAAGGGTTTCGCCTACTTCATACCGCAAACCGCTTTCGGCTAAAATTTGCTTACCTAAATCCACGTTAGTACCCTTCATCCGAATAACAATCGGCAATTTCATATCTAACGCTTTAGCTGCTTTTACCACGCCCGAGGCTAATTTATCGCACCGAAGAATACCACCAAAAATGTTGATGAATACGACTTTGACCGATTTATCGCTCATAATAATGCGGAAGGCATTTTCCAAGGCTTCGTCAGTCGCAGAACCGCCCACATCTAAGAAGTTAGCTGGGGCAGAGCCGTATAATTTAACAATATCCATGGTTGCCATTGCCAAACCAGCACCGTTTACCATGCAAGCCACTTCGCCATCTAACTTAATGTAATTCAAGTTAAATTTAGACGCTTCCACTTCCAACGGGTCTTCTTCATCCGTATCACGCATTGCAACCAATTCAGGGTGGCGATAAAGGGCGTTAGAATCAAAGTTAACTTTACCATCCAAAGCAAAAACCGCATCATCCGCCGTAATAATCATCGGGTTGATTTCAACGAGTGAACAATCTTTTTCGATGAACATTTTGTACAAGCCTTGCATCAACTGAGTCGCTTGTTTGGCTTGCGTTGGGTTTAAACCTAAACCATAGCAAACTTGACGGGTTTGAAACGCCTGCAACCCAAGGGAAGGGTGAATGTAAATTTTTAATAATTTTTCAGGGGTTTCTTCGGCTACTTTTTCAATATCCATACCACCTTCGGTGGAAGCCATCAGCACGGGACGAGACGTATCTCTATCCATTACGATTGCCAAGTACAATTCCCGAACAATGTTAGAGCCTTCTTCAACCAAAACGGTTTTGACTTTTTGCCCTTCAGGCCCTGTTTGGTGCGTAACCAACTGCATACCTAAAATGGCGTTTGCAGCGGTTTCTACGGCTTGGGCGTTATTATCTACCACCTTTACACCGCCACCTTTACCACGCCCACCAGCGTGAATTTGGGCTTTTACAACCACTTTCGGGGTGGAAAGTTTGGCAGCCACTTCAACAGCACCACTGGACGTAGTAGCTACAAACCCATTAGGCACGGCAATACCGTACTGTGCAAAAATAGATTTTGCCTGATATTCATGAATTTTCATTCAACTATTTTCCTTATTGAAACGTTTATAAGTAGTATCACACTGTTGATACTACTTATAAAGCAGGTAGAGGAGCATTTAAAACAACAACAATACAGTAGTATTCTACCATAGAGAGTGCCAATGAAACTAGTTTTGAGACCCTGGTTCATCTAACAGAATTTCGTCAATGTCAAAGTCGTAGTCTTTTTTCTCAAGTTCTGCAGCGACACGATTGAATTCTTCTTCGTCTTCAATGTATTCGTAAACAGGGGTGCCATCAGCATCTTTAATTACCTTCATCAACACGAATTCTTCGTCGTAGCCTTCTTCACCTTCTTCAGGGGCTTCGTCTTCTTCCGTGCCTTGGTAAAGCAACAAAGCATAAGCTTGTCCGTCAATTTCCATTTCGTCAATGCGTTCAAAGTAATGAACAACGCCGTTTTCATCAGTGGTTTCAACCACTTCTACCATACCTTGTCCGTTTTGTTCTGTCATGTCTTGTGCCATCATCATCATTAGTTAATGTCTCCAGTTTAAGTAAAATTAAGTGTGGTTCAGAGCGTAAATTTCACATTTTCTACCTAATAATACCGCCAACAAAAACCGATGCCAACACCTAGCCCAAAAGCCGTTACATAGCCACGGCAAACTATAATCTTTTGGGTAAGAGAAACGAAAGGCTCAATTTGCTAGAATAAATGTTTTCTCAATAATACTGCTCATACCAATTCACAGCAGAGGATAAAACTAACCATGACCAGCCTAGTAGAAACCGTTAAAAGCCTACTTGAAACCATCGCTACCAAAGTGCTTGAAAAATATTCTGGTGCGATTATAGCCGCTGGGGTTAGCTTACTTTCAGGGGCAGTAGCCGGTGGGCTGGGCGGTTTTAACATAGGCTTTGGCACGGGTGTTGATAGTGCTATGAAACCCGCTTACGCTGAATGGGAACAAGGTATTTTACAAATACGCCCCAATAAAAAAGCCAGCGAAGCCCTACTAAAATGGCCAAAACAAATCAAGCATCTTTCCAACCTAGACACAGTGATATTTGTTGAAGATGGCTCATTAGAACCAGCCTATCCTGAAAATACCGTATTATACGGTACTCCCTGCACTATTCCCATGAGAGTTTCAGAAAAAGGCGATGTAACCAAGAAAAGAATCCAGTATTTAATTGGCTTCTGGAAAACAGATAAAGACAGATTTGCCTTAGCAGAAAAAGCAGATAACAAAAAAGAAGGTTGGCATTACCACACTTTAAATAAAGGCTATGCAAAACAGTTTAAAACGACATCTATACCACTCAATACAGTCATGCATTCCTGCTTTAAGGTACTAGGGGCAGATACTACCAACCTCTAAAGCCACGGAAAAAAGTCCATTGAGCGTGCGAACCCCGAGGCGGGAGTGATTGCAGAGGAATCAACGTGCCTCATTATCCCATCCCACTAAACCTTTTTCCGTGCCTTCATTTAAACCAAAACTGGGGAAGCCTGCATTTCCGTCAGCAATTCTTGAGCAAAGGTGATTGAAGCTTCCGTTTGACCGTTTTCCCCACCCGCCAAACGGCTAATAATGGGTAATCTATCGGCAGGCTGGCTTAACACCCGCACCTGCGAATGGCTTCGCCATTGGGTGGGGTTTTCCAAATCTGGCTTCGATGTTTTCTCCACTTCCAAACAAGTGGTTGCAGCAGCCGCCACAATGGGCTGATGACTAATAGCCACCACCTGCTTAGCAATAACGGCTAATTTTTGCAATTGCTGGGCAATGGTTTTAGTAGCCTGCCCACTGGTACCCGTATCAATTTCATCAAACACAAACAACCGAGAAGGCGGGTTAATACCAGTAACCCCTTGGTTACCATACTGCATAGAAGCAACGGTTAAAGCCAATAACACCCTTGAAAGTTCGCCACCACTGGCTACTTTGGCTAACGCCTTCAAGCTTTCGCCCGGATTGGCAGAAAATTGAAAGACAATCGCATCTTGCCCATCGCCCGTGAGCGTTTCCGCTAACGCCACTTCAATTTCAAACCGAGCATGAGGCATGGCTAATTCCTGCAAAAGCCCCTGCAATTGGTGGGTTAAATGGCTTGCCAACTGTTTTCGGCTTTCGGTTAATTGGGTTAAAAGTTCATTCAATTGAGCTTCCTGCAAGGCTAATTGAGCCAACAAACTTTCAGGGTCTTGCGAATACAACGCCAATTCATCTAATTCTTTTTCCATGGCATGAAAACAAGCTAATACTTCTTTCAAAGAAGGCCCATACAGGCGTTTCATTTTATCCAGCTTTTCCAACCGAACCAATAGCTCCTGCTGGCGTTGCGGGTGAACCACCAACTCTTCTTGAAACGTGGCTAGCTGATAGCTCATTTCCTTCAATTCTGCCTTAAAGCCTTCCAATGTTTCCAATAGCGGAATAACCCGAGGTTCAGCTCTATCAATAGCAGAAAGGGCTTTTCGCACCTTACTAATGCCTTCCAGCAAAGGTAAAACCGTTGCAGAATCGACCGAATTACTAGTACCATCATCCACCCCGCCTTCCATATAGAAGAGGGCTTCCGCATAAGCTTGGCGTAACGCATCTGCTTGGTTTAGGCGGAGCAATTCCGCCCGAAGTTCATCATCTTCGGTTTCACTGTGCAATTCCAGCAACTGCAATTCTTCCACCTGCATTTGCAGTAAATGAATGCGTTGTTGGTGGCGTTGGCTTTGTTGTTGCCACGTTTCAACGGTTTGTTTCAATTCATGCCATTGCAAGTAAGTTCTGGCTACAGCCAAGCGTAATTGCTGATGCGGCTTCCCACCAATTCTATCCAACGCTTCCCGCTGGGCTTGGGGGCGTAGCAGTTCAATAGAGCTATGCTGGCTTTGAATTTCCACCAAAAACGGACGAATGGCTTCCAACGTTGCACGTGAAACCGACGTACCGTTCAAACGACATCGGCTGGCGGTAGAGGTAAATTCTCTAGCAATGGCTAAATCGCAAAAGCCGGCTTCATCCTGTTCTAGTTCAACGCCTTCACCATCTAGCAGTTGCCAAAGCCCTTCGGCGTGTTGCGGGGCTAGCTGAAAAACCAATTCCACCCTGCCTTGCGGGCAACCGGTGCGGATGACATCTTTACTGTTGACGACTGCCCCAAATAGCCAATCCAACGCATCTACCAGCAAGCTTTTCCCCGAGCCTGGTTCGCCCGTGATGACGCTAAAACCTTGGGGGAATTCAATGGTAGATTGTTCAAAAACAGCAATATTTTCAAGAGTCAGTTGTTTGAGCATTGAACAGAAGGTACTTTCATTCAAAGAAGCTTAGTAACTTGGGTTCTATTTTAACATAATAGTGCTGGGGGCGTTGGATGCCAATTTATGATTGATTGGGATTCGACCTCTTACTAAAAACTGAAGGGTAAGCCCAAGAATTACACCAAAAGGAGGAGGGAAAGCCCGTAAAAGCATTACATACTAATAATAAGTTACTTTGTATAGCTATAAGCTTTTTATCTATCAGGAAAAACGCATCCATGGGTATTAACGCCATTTCCTCATCCATTTCACAAATTCAAAACAGAATGGCACAAATTGAACAACGCCTAGGCATTGTGCCACTACCACCAGCACCCCCAACACAAGCTTCCGCCACAGCTACCAACGTTGGGGCATTACTCGAAAACAACCTAACCCAACTAGCCACCAACGAAGACGGTATTGGCGAAGAAGGCAGCACCGAAGGCAAAGGCGTTACCAACTTCGCTTCGCTAATGGCAGAACTAAAAAAAAGCATCCCCGCTTCAAACGCCAGTATCGCTTCCAATACCAGTTCCATTGGTAATGTGGTAGGTACTACCGTTGTGCCTTTTGCTACCGCCCCAATACCAACAAGCAATAATACCAACACCTTACCGCCACTACCGCTTTCATTACTTGAAAAACGAAAAGCACTAAAACCCACCATTCAATCCGTTTCAAAAGCCAACGCTATTGCTCCTTCGTTGGTAGAAGCCGTTATTCGGGCGGAATCTGGGTATAATCCGCAAGCAAAAAGTTCGGTCGGGGCGTTGGGCTTAATGCAATTAATGCCCGCCACCGCCAAAGAATTAGGGGTAGAAAACCCGCTAGGAGTAAGGCAAAACATTGAAGGCGGTACTAAATACCTAAGCCAATTAATGAAAAAATACGATGGCAACAAAGCATTAGCCTTAGCAGCATACAACGCAGGCCCCGGTGCGGTAGATAAATACCAAGGTATTCCGCCATACAAAGAAACGCAGGCGTACGTGAAAAAAGTGTTAAATTATGAGGCTCAATTCCAAGCCGAACAAGGTGGATTATAATAAACAATCCACCTGTAAAAAGAACCCCTCACCCTAACCTTCTCCCAAAAGGAGAGGGGACAGATAGAAAAAGAGAGAGAACCACTCCCTATGCTTCGTGGTATATACACCGCTGCAGCCGGTATGAACGCCGTTCAATTAGCCACTGATACCCTCGCTAACAACTTAGCCAACGTATCTACCACTGGCTTTAAAACCCGCAGAGTTCAATTTCAATCGTTCCCAGAAATGTTAATTAACCGCATTGGCAAAGAAACATCTACCGATATTGGAAAAATCCATTCAGGCGTTCAAATTTCAAGTACCCCCGTTCAGTTTACCCAAGGTACCTTACGCCAAACTGGTAATAACCTAGACATAGCACTAGAAGGCGATGGTTTATTACAAGTGCAACTAGGCGATGGCACAATGGCCTATACACGAGTGGGTTCATTAACCCTAGATGGTAGTAGAACCCTTGTAACGACTGAAGGTTACACGGTTATGGGCGAAGGAGATAACCCCATTGTACTCCCTTCCGGTTCAGGCAACGTTACTATTTACCCTGATGGCGGTATTTCAAACGATGCTGGTGAAACACTAGGGATGATTAAACGGGTTAAGTTTCAAAATTCGCAAGCCCTAACCAACTTGGGCGATTCGTTATTTACCAGCGAAGAAACCCCTGAAACCATGACAGGCGGAAAAGGAGCCCAGTTGGTGCAGGGCTATTTAGAACAATCAAATACAAACGTAGTAGCTGAAATGATCCAATCCATGATGGGGTTAAGGCTCTATGAATCGTTACAAAAAAGTATTACCTCGCAAAACCAAACCTTAGAAAAAGCCGTTACCGAAGTGGGAAGAATTTAACCATAGAGAAGGGGAATTAAATAATGTTAAGAGCCTTATATACCGCCGCAACAGGGGCAACAACCCAACAGTTCCATATGGACGTTATTGCCAACAACGTGGCAAACGTAAACACCGTAGGCTACAAAAAAAGTAGAGGGGAATTTCAAGATTTAATTAACCAAACCCTTTCTTCCGCCGGTTCCTTGGGTACACAAGGTACAAGAGACCCGATTGGGGTTCAAGTCGGTCTAGGTGCAAAGGTATCTGCCACACAACGAGATTTTATTACAGGCCCTATTATGCAAACGGCTAACCCGTTAGATTTAGCCGTACAAGGCGAAGGCTTCTTCCAAGTGCAACTTGATAGCGGGGAAACTGCTTACACTCGGGATGGTTCGTTTAAACGAGATGCCAATGGGGCGATTGTTACTTCAGATGGGTATCCACTAATACCCAACCTAACCATTCCACAAGATACCGCCGAAATTTTAATTAACCCAGCCGGCACAGTCAGCGTGAAAAACGGACAAGGCGATATTCAAGAATTAGGGCAAATTCAAATTGCTCGGTTTGCCAATACGGCGGGTATGGAAGCGATGGGTAAAAACTTATATTTACGCACACCCGCTTCTGGCGACCCCATTGTAGGTACCGCCGGACAAGGCGAATTTGGAAGAACCACCGTTGGGCAAGGATTCCTAGAAAATTCAAACGTGCAAATTGTAGAAGAACTCATTAACCTTATTACCGCTCAACGTGCCTTTGAAGCTAATTCAAACGTCATGAAGGCGGGCGACCAAATGCTAACCACCGTTAACCGTATTGTAGGATAGGTTAACAGTAACTTCTTTAGTTAGTTGCTTCGGGCTAAGGCTTTTGTCAGGGGACTGCTGTTTGGCAGCCCCCCGACACCCCCACAAATTCAGGGGAAAGCCCCTAAAAACCCCCGAAAAAACACCCCCTATGCCACAAGGGCACTGACGGGGGATGCTTTTTTCGCCCCTCCGGTGGACGGAACGCATCGACGGCTGCAGAGCAAACGCGATGGTCGTTCCTACTGGTTGTAGGGCATTGAAACTGAAATAGGTGTAATTACGCCAGTCTCCGTAAAATCAGTTGAAAGATTATCTTTAATATGACTCTCTATCGCTTTTTTATAAAAATAATTTTACCGCTACTACTTTTGTTTCCAGCAACGGCTACTGCTATGCCACTTTCTTTAAGCCCTCAAGAAATTGCTACACCAACCTTGGAAGCCCTAAAGCCCCAAGTAGAAGCAGCCGTTTGGAAAGCCTTAACGGAAAACGCACCCACCCTAGAAGGGCTAGAAAAAGCCAACACCCGCATTCGGTGGAAAATACCAACCAACCGTCCGCTACCCATGGGGGCAACCGTGCAAGAAGCCAGTTGCTTCACCAGCACCCCAAAAATTGAAATAGCTGGTGCAGGGCTAGTACAATGTAAATTTGCTGGCAAGGCATCATCCATTGTAGGTATTCCCTTTGACATGGAACAACGCCTACCTGTAGCCGTAATAACCCAAACCGTAGAAGCTAGAACCCCCTTAGAAGGCAAATTTAAGGTTACTAACCAATGGGTTTCGCTTAATAGTAAAGCCAAACTAGCAGTGGTAGAAGAAACACCCAACTGGGCAAGTACCACCTTCAGCAAACAACAATTACCTGTAGGAACAGTACTGCTTCAACAACACTTAAGCCAACCACCAGCCGTACAAGCACAACAAGCCGTTACAGTGCAGTTAATTATTCAAAGCTTAAACGCCCCCGTTAAAATGACCGTTCAAGGTACGGCTTTGGAAACAGGGCGTATTGGGCAAAGCGTGCAAGTTAAGTGTAATCATTTCAGCAGTAAGCCAACGGCTAACACGTCGTTTTCAGGGTATCATTTTGCAGGAAAAAGCAGTAACACTGGCGAAAAAATTTATCGGGGCATCATCACAGAAAAATCAACCGTGGTTGTACACCTATAGATGCAGGTAACGCAACTTGAATCAAGTCATCCTATTAGAGGAGAAACAACCCACACACTATTCAAAAACTGGTAATTTATAGAAACCTTCTACCACACACCAGAAAGAAAAAACCTTCCAAGAGAAAAAATAAGAGAGCAAGAAAGAGACCCCTTATAAATGATGATGAGCCTTAACCCTTCCCCAAAAGCCCCTGTAAAACCGTTGCACATTGGTATTACACGCCCTGCACGCCCTAAAAACAGACCGAACCCACAACCGGTTACTTCCAATGCCGCTGTTAAATCCATGATTCGCTCTATTTATGGGGCTACCTTTATGCGGTTGCCTGTTAATTTAGGAGCAGCTCTCAATCGGTGCTTCTTATTTGTCAGCGTATCTTTTAGCATTATTTTATTAGTCAGTATGGCTTGGTACAACCAACCCAGCCACGCAGAATCGTTATTTAAGCCCTTAGCTATTGGGTTAGCAGCACCAGCACTAAGCACGCCCAGAATGTTGTACAGTCCCCCAAAACCTTCTCAGGTGGGCGATATTGTTACTATTTTGATTAAAGAAAAAACCCGTCGGCAAACCGTTAGCCAAGTGCAAGTAAAAAAAACGCAATCAAACGGTACTGATGGACCTCAAGCTATTAACAGTGCCGTTGGCGATGCGTTGAATACGGCGGGCTTAGGTGTCCTATCAAAATATGCAAGAATTCCGACTTTACCGAGTGTTACCACCAATAACAACTTGCAATCACAAGCCAACCTAAACCAAAGTTCTGAATTTACGGATATGATTAGTTGCCAAGTGGTGCAAGTACTGCCAAATGGTAACTTAATGGTGCAAGGCAGAAAAGCCAACTTAATGGCGAAAGAACGAACAGATACTTATATAACTGGCATTATTAACCCATACTTCTTAGATTCCCAAAACCAGATAGAATCCAGCAAAGTAGCCAACTTGCAAGTGATGGCTTCTGGGCAAGGGGTCATGAGCCGTGGACAGGGTGATGGCTTGTTAAGCAAAATTATCCAATTCTTCCAGTAATAGTTATAACCGTTCTTAACTAATTTACTAAGCCAAAATATCGTAGGGGCGTGATTTACTAGCCCTAGCGGTCTATGCAGGGCAACACGTCCGCCCCGCAACCCAAAAGCGGATGCGATAAATCGCACCTCTACAGTAAATGGGGGACTTCTTTTAAAACGATAAGGGGTTAAGGGGCGAAGCCCCTTAGAAAGAATGGGGAGGAGAAGAGTTTGAGAAGAGGAGGGAACGGACTCTTCTCAATGTTGGAAGCCTCTGGCTTTCAACCTATCTACCCCCCTTCATCCCTCCATCACCTGCATGATTTCACTAAAGAACACGGCGAAATTGACCGAACTGCATCAAACTATAAAAAGAAAAACTACTATCAACAAAGAGAGAATCTAAAACAAGCATCCAACCTAAAAAACTAAGGGGCAACGTTACCATGCCTTCAGCATACACCACTACTGCTAAAACATCAGCACCATTATTAGGCATTAAAGCCCACTGCTGGTTACTAGCCAAAAGGCTATTAGGCTTTGCCTTAGCATTTACCCTCGTTTGGGGTATTGGCGTCAGCATGGCAGCCCCTGTTCCGCATTTAATTGCCTTAAAAGATGTGGTTCGGGTCAAAGATGTTAGACCAAACCAACTGGTAGGTTATGGCTTAGTTGTTGGATTAAATGGTACTGGCGACCCTGGTAAAGCGACCAGAACCGCCCAATGGAACTTGCTTAACAACATGGGCGGACGGGTAGAAAGCGTGGCGGATTTACAAGGTAATAATGCGGCTCAAGTGTTGGTTACTGCAAGCATTCCAGCCTTTGCACGGGCAGGCGATAAATTGGATGTAATCGTTTCTTCTATTGGCAAAGTAAAAAGCTTGGAAGGCGGGGTGCTTATTAGTACGCAATTATTAGCCCTTAACGGAGAAACCATTGCCGTAGCACAAGGGGCGTTAAGCACGGGCGGAGCTTCCGTTTCTTCGGGTAGCACATCCACTAGAACCGCCATTACCACTACGGCTCGCATACCTGAGGGGGCAATGGTAGAACGAGAAATTGTTACAGATATTGGGGATGCTACAGGGCTAACGTTGGTTCTAAACAGAGCAGATTTTTCCATGGCAAACACGGTAGCCCACGCTATTAGCACCCAATTATGCCCCGCTAAAGCGTTAGATGCAGCTACCGTCAGAGTGCAACTACCCGCCAAATTTTTGACCGATAGAGTGGGGTTTTTAGCCTTTATGGAACAGATGAAAATTCCTGTTACCGCCCCCATTGCTAGAGTGGTGGTTAATGAACGCACGGGGACAATTGTGATTGGTACAGGCGTTAAATTGTTACCAGCAGCGGTTGCTCATGGTGGTATTACGGTTAGCATTCAAGGCGATGAAACGGTTTCACAGCCTGAACCATTCAGCCAAGGGCAAACCACCCCTGTTAGCAATGCGACTATAACCATTGAAAAAGCACAGGGTTCGCTTATTAAGTTAGGGCCTACTAATACCTTGAATGATTTGGTTACAGCCCTTAATGCCATTGGCGTAACCCCGACTGATTTAATTTCGATTCTTCAAGCCCTAAAAGCAGCAGGTAGCTTAGAAGCCGAACTGGAGATTATTTAACCCCATGAATGCCGACATTTCCGCATCCAATTCAACGCCACCACCGATGGGAACGATTCAACGGTTGAGTGCCAAGCAAACGCACGCCCTGTTTGAAAACCCTCAAACCGCAGGGCAACGCAAACTTAAAAAAGTAGCTAATGATTTTGAAGCCGTGTTTGTTCAGCAGTTGATTGATGCGATGGATAAAACAGTCGACCGTGAAGACAGTTTGCTGGGCGGGGGCGAAGCCGAAAAAACCTTCCGAGGAATGCTAAACCAACAAATGGCAACCAACATTGCTCAATCATCTTCTACAGGCGGTGGGTTTGGCATGGCACAAAGCGTCTTTGAACAAAGCGTTCAACTGCTAGAAGAACCGACCGCTCCAACCGAAAAACCCGTTGAAAAAACCGAAAACTCAAATTCAGCCCAACCCGCTTTCGGCATTGCCCTAGCCCCAAAAGCCCTTCCGTTTTCATTAAACCCAACGCTGAAAGCCTATCAAAAAACTTACGGGGCTAGTACAGGCACATTCACCCCAATAGAAAACACCTTAAAACACCTTAAAACCCCTTTAAACACTGGCTAGACCGCTTCAACTAATTGAGAGAGAGAAAAACTAACATGATGATGAGCCAACCCATTCAACCCAATATAAACCGTTCCGCACTGCCTGCTAATTTGGGTAGCCAAGGGTTTATTTCAGGTAGGCAACGCCTACAACAACAAGCCCCTGTTGCTTCGCCCACTCCCCCCCCCTCCTACAGTAGTACCCGTAACCAAGCGTTAGTAACAGCCGCTTTTTCTGAACGAAAAGACCTCTCCGTTTTAGAGAACCCTCTACCAACAGAATCCGCCCCTCCCCAACAACGAACCCAATCAAACAAACTTAGTGCTAATGTTCTACCCTATCAGGAAATTCAAGAAATTGCACAAAAAGCAGGCTATGTAGGCGTTAGCCAACGCGATATTGATAGAGCCTATCACCTAAACAAAAGTTTATTAGTCGATTACCGAGCTTAAGGAAACACCCATCACCCATGATGACTTCAACCACTTTTACCCAACCTATCTTATCCAATACTCCTTTATTAGGGCTAACAGAAGCCCAACAACTGCTTACCTGCTTAGAAGCTCAAGCCCCACTTTATGAAGCAACCCTAACGCAATTACTTTCTAAAAAAGTGGCATTACTAAGCAATAACCTAACCCAACTGGCTCAAGCAGATGCCACCTTAAAAGACTTACGCAAAAAACTATTACCCCTAGAAAAAGAACGGGTAGCATGGCTTCAACAACACTGGGCTGCCTTAAAACTGCCCGCTGAAGTGCCTCAGCATACTGAAGCGTTACTGGATGTATTTCCGCAAGCCTTACGCCCTGCGTTAAAAGCGGTGCAGTTAAGGCTACGGCGTTCACTTCAGCAAATTGCCCCATTGCAAAAAGAATTAACTGAATTACTCAGTCTTTCCCTACGGTGGGTTGAACAAAACCTAGCATGGGTTCGTCAACATATGGCAACACCTTCAGGGGGTGCTTATGAGGTAAAAGGCTTTACCACTCGTCCCACCGTGCCCAAAACTAGCAAGCCAACCATTGAAAAAAACATTTAGAACCCTCACCCCAGCCCTCTCCCAAAAGGAGAGGGAGTAGAAAAATAAAAAACAGGCAAGTAAACAGAGAGAGAACAAGAGACCACAACACCATGATAATGATTATTCCCCCTTCCTTCTTCGGATTTCAAACCGCTCAACGAGCCCTATTGGCTTCGCAAGCTGGGTTAAACATTGTAAACCACAATATTTCTAACGCCAATACAGATGGCTACACCCGCCAACGGCTAGATTTATCAACCTCCTCCCCACTAGCACCACCCAATTTGCAAGGACAAATAAACCTTCAACTAGGGCAAGGGGTAGATATTGCCGGCATTACCCGTATTCGCGATACCTTTTTAGATAATCAATATCAAAAAGAATTAGGCACACAAGGCGAATTAACCAAGGGTAATGAAATTTTTAACCAACTAGAAAGTGTGGTAGACGAACCTTCTTCCACAGGGTTGGCTAATAGTATTCAGCAATTGTTTGCTTCGGTTTCTGATATGCGAAACAATCCGCAATCACTGCCTGCCCGTACAGCGTTTATTCAAAAAATGGTAGATTTAACGCAAGTGATTAAAAACCAAGGGCAACAACTGGCAGATTTACACAAGAACTTAATAGGCACTGCGGGCGATGCGAGCTCCTTTCCCACAAGCCAACTGGGTATTTCTATTACAGATTTGAACAGTAAACTAGCCAGTATTGCCAGTTACAACAAACAAATTAACGCCATTACCAGCTCAGGGGCACCCCCCAATGATTTGCTAGATAAACGTAATCAGCTAGTAGAACAGCTTTCTGGCTTTGCGGATATTGACGTAAAACCCCTCAATGGCGAACAACTGCAAATTAGTTTGGGCGGGCAAATACTGGTTCGGGGAACAGAACTATTAGACACCCTTAGTTTAACAGTCAATGCGGGTGGTAATGCCGCCGCCGTTCCCGCATTAGTGACCACCACAACAGGCGGTACGGATATAACCAATGGCATTAAAGGCGGAAAGATTAAGGGTATTTTAGATTTAGCAGGCAATAATACCGCTATTGAAAACGTGTATGGCGTGTTTAGCAAGCTGAGTAGTTTATTTGAAAATTTAACCGGTCAATTTAACGCCGTTCAACAAGGCGGAAGAGACCTAACAGGCACACAACACCCCGTAACAGATACCGTTTATGGCGAGCTTTTTAATACAGATTCCACCTATAGTGGTAGTGGGCCAAAGCTTTTATTTCTGAAAGTAAATCCCAATTTCAAACTAAACCCTGACAAAATTTCTCTTGCAAAAGATGATACAACGATTGTGCCTAGTGGGTTTGCAGGCGTGGGCGATTCCAGAAACGCCAAAGCCTTTGCAGATATTCGAACAACCGTTTTCAGCGGATTAAGTAACAGCACCCTTGAAACCTTTCACCAAAGTCTAGTTTCTAGGCTAGGAACAGATGCCCGCTCTTATCAAGACAGGTTAGATAGCCAAGACACGGTTATTACCAGCCTTGAAGGGCGTAGGCAATCCGTTTCAGGGGTGAATTTAGATGAAGAATCGCTCAATTTATTGAAGTTTCAACGCTCTTTTGAGGCGGCTTCCCGCATGGTAAAAGCGTTTAACGAAGTGTATCAAACCATTTTGAATATGGTTTAACAAAAAAGGAATCAACCCTATGAATATCGGTCGGTTATCTACCAGTTTTGCCTTACAGCAAGCCCAAGGGTGGCTACAAAGCAACCAAAGTAAATTGAATAAATTACAGGAAAAAACATCAACAGGGCAGAATGTGAATCGTCCTTCAGACGACCCATTGGCATTGGCTAACTTGCTAAACGTAAACCAAGGTATCAACCACAATGAACAATACATTAAAAATATTGATGTGGGTTTAAGCGAACTGCAAAGTACCGATAGTGCCGTTGGGCAAGTGGTAGATATTATTAACCGTGCTAGCGAACTAGCCACCCAAGGTGCCAACGTTACTACAGGGATTAATGGCATGACTTCTATTAGTAAAGAAATTGATTTATTGACAAATCAGCTCGTGCAATTAGGTAATAGTTCCATTAATGGGGTTTATTTATTTGCGGGGGTTAAAACCAGTGCAGCCCCCTTTGTAAGAACGGCCGATGTAGTTACTTATAGTGGTACCCTAAGTACAGAAGCCTACCAACGAGAGATTGATATTGACAATACCACAACCACAACGCTCAATACCCCTGGTGATAGATTGTTTGGTGATTCCACCAGTGGGTTATTGAAGGTAATGATTGATCTCAAAAATAATTTAGCAGCAGGTAGCACAACAGACACAAGGGCAAGATTAGATGAACTAAAAACGCAGTTGGAATCTACCTTAAGCATACAATCAGAAGTAGGGGCTAACATTAATAGGTTAACCCTAACCAAAGACCGTACTAATAATAGCCAAGATAGTTTTGCCCAACTGTATGCGGGCATTCAAAATGTAGATATGGCAAAAACCATTACGGATTTACGCTTTCAAGAACAGATTCAGCAAACCAGCTTGAGCGTTTTAGGCAGAGTATTGCCTAAATCATTGTTAGATTTTATTTAGGCTTTTTTAAGCATTGGGGTAGGGTTCAAACTGTACGCCTAATTGCCTTAACTGCGGACGATGCGGTAATTCTTCAGCATAGGTTTGGGGAATTGGGGTCATTTTGTTTAGATACTGGTAAAGAACCATAGGATTTTGACCGATTAACTGATTATGATTAGCAACAATCTTTGCCTCCTCCTCTATCGCTTTTCGACCTTTGGCATCACGTTCATTGGAATCTTTCCAATAAGCTTCATGCCTCTTTGTTTGTTCACTCTTACCAAAAAGACCATCTAAAAAGGTATTTGGTTGATAACAGGCATCTGCATTACGACTCCATTGTTTATCCATATCGAACACCCTAGAATTGTATTGAAGTTACGGAATAAGGGTGTGCAGGTGGGAGTAGTGAGTGTTTTTTAATAAAATTCAACCAAAAATGCTCAAAAAACAGAACAATACCCCTTGTTTCCACTCTTTTCGGATCATAATTACCTAAAAACCATACAAGAATCCACTAAAACCTACCCCCCTCCTCACCAAAAAACCATACCGACGACAATTATACCCAAATGCCAAGCCCAAAATCTCCGCAGAAACACGCACTAACCCACGACAAGACACACGAACCTTCTTAAACACCGTCTTCCAACCCGCAAACACATGCTCCACCCTAGCCCGAACCTTAGAAAGCAACCCATTAAACCGCTTCTGCGAAGCCGTCAACTCAGGCGTTGGTTCATGCTGCTTACCCCGAACACGACGCTTAATAATCCTCGGCTGTATCCCCAACGCCTTCAAATCCTTCTCCTTACCCACATACCCACTATCCGCACCAACAGTCTGCTCATCGCCCACCAGTACAGGCAGTAAACTCTGACTGTCATGCACATTGGCACCAGTAACAACCACCTTGCGAATCAACTTGCTTTTATACCAATTCAAAGATTAAATGGCGTGTTTTTGTAGGGGCGTGATTTATTAGCCCTAGCGGTCTATGCGTTGCATCAGTCCGTCCCACAAGCCCTAAACGGATGCGATAAATCGCACCCCTACATAGAGAAAGCTATACGCTATTCTAACTTTGAATTGGTATTAGCATCCACATTAACCGTGGCACTGTAACCAAAGCCTTTGTAGCCATAAGTGGCATCAGGGTCGCTCTGGTCTTCAGGCTTTTTTCTCTGTTTGCTATTGGCTTTAATAAAGGTGGCATCTACCAAGTTGCCTTCTTTAAGAATGAGGTTGTTCTCTTGGAAGAAGGTGTCTAAGGCTAAGAAAAGGGCTTCTTGGGCTGGGGTGTTTTGCAGTTCGTGTTGGAAGTTTTCGAGTGTCGTGGCTTCAGGGATGGGGGATTCTAAGGAGAAGCCGAGAAACTTTCGGAAGGAGAGTCTGTCGTGGCATTGAAATTCGGTTTGTTCATAGGAGAGATTGAACCATATTTTGAGGAGGTTCATTTTGAGCAGTAGTAGGCGTTTGTAGGGTGGTCTGCCGTTGGGTTTGTGGTGGATGTGTGTTTTGAGGATGGTTTCAAATAGTTGCCATGGTAGGGTTTGGTTCATTTCCTCTAGGAATTTGTGAGTCGGTGTGGCTTGTTGAATTTGGATGTCGGCAAAGGTAGTCATGGAGGTGGGGTATCCTATGAGAGGTGGAATAATGTCCCTTCTATTTTACCTTGCCCTTTTTCCGTAACTTCTATTCTCTTATTACTGGTTTTAGAGCTTGTTGTTGGGCTGATAGAACATCTAGCTTGGCATACAATACTTGTTTTCGTTCAATATCATTTTTCAAGGCTAATACAAAGGGGCGTACATCATGTGCTACAGCATTTAGTAAACGTTTTAAATCTCTCGATTGTGTTGCGGTGAATTGTTCATTTTGATACTGTATAAACCCTTCCAATAACCCTGAAGCAAAATGGCTTAATGTTCCTTCTTTAGAGGCCATTTTACGATGATAATTAGCCAAGCCTTCCGATACTATGGCTTGTTGAGAATCTGACAATAATCGAAAAGTCTTTGCTTCTTCTGTGCGTAAATCTGCCAAGGCATGATGAGCTTGATATCGAACCATTGCATGAATATGGGGCATCGCATTTTCAATAGCACCAATACCCGACTGAACCGTTCGCATTCTATCAGTAGGGTTACTTTCTGATTTGGCGTGCATCAGTTGGTTTAATCCGTACCCCAATTGGTTATTATGGATGGCTTTTTCAGCTTTCGTATCATTCACCGCAATAATAGCTTGGTTAGCTAACCGACGCAAGGCTTCTGTTTTATCCGCTGGTAAGCCAAGGTGGGTAACCATTGTATCAAAGGTTTGTGGGGTAAATAGTTGCCTGCGTTGCGTAAACGTACTAAATGCTTGTTCCAGCTTTACTGTCAATTCTTTTTGTAATGCTAGCGATTCTTCCTGAAACTTACCATCTCGTGCGTTAATCACTTTTTCTAAAGCAGCAGCAGCATCTTCTTTTACTTTTGCAGAGGGATATTTGACCCCTGTTGTGGCAAGATCAGTAGCGATTGCTGGAATGGCAGTCTTTGTAATCCATGTAAATATACCCGTTAATGCTAATGCTTCACCGTTGCGAATACCAACTTTCTCTGGGGCTTGGGCAACATTTGCTGCTTTTGCTCATTCTTAGACTCTGCTATAGCATCCTTCACCACTCGTTTATTAAACTCATAATCCGCTTTCATTCCAACGTTTGCCAAGAGAAACAGAAGAGGAGACATTGCCAATAAAATTAAAACAGATGTTAAAGCCGACTTAACGGTTTCTCCAGCAGAAAGCCCTTCTCTACTTTGCCTAACAAACGAATCAGCAACAGGAGCAGATAAAGCAATAGAAGTTACGGAAAAAGGGCAAGGTAATTTTGGGTTAGAAGAGAAGGGACATTATTCCACCTCTCATAGGATACCCCACCCCCATGACTACCTTTGCCGACATCCAAATTCAACAAGCCACCCCCACCCACAAATTCCTAGAGGAAATGAACCAAACCCTACCATGGCAACTATTTGAAACCATCCTCAAAACACACATCCACCACAAACCCAACGGCAGACCACCCTACAAACGCCTACTACTGCTCAAAATGAACCTCCTCAAAATATGGTTCAATCTCTCCTATGAACAAACCGAATTTCAATGCCACGACAGACTCTCCTTCCGAAAGTTTCTCGGCTTCTCCTTAGAATCCCCCATCCCTGAAGCCACGACACTCGAAAACTTCCAACACGAACTGCAAAACACCCCAGCCCAAGAAGCCCTTTTCTTAGCCTTAGACACCTTCTTCCAAGAGAACAACCTCATTCTTAAAGAAGGCAACTTGGTAGATGCCACCTTTATTAAAGCCAATAGCAAACAGAGAAAAAAGCCTGAAGACCAGAGCGACCCTGATGCCACTTATGGCTACAAAGGCTTTGGTTACAGTGCCACGGTTAATGTGGATGCTAATACCAATTCAAAGTTAGAATAGCGTATAGCTTTCTCTATGTAGGGGTGCGATTTATCGCATCCGTTTAGGGCTTGTGGGACGGACTGATGCAACGAATAGACCGCTAGGGCTAATAAATCACGCCCCTACAAAAACACGCCATTTAATCTTTGAATTGGTATAAAAGCAAGTTGATTCGCAAGGTGGTTGTTACTGGTGCCAATGTGCATGACAGTCAGAGTTTACTGCCTGTACTGGTGGGCGATGAGCAGACTGTTGGTGCGGATAGTGGGTATGTGGGTAAGGAGAAGGATTTGAAGGCGTTGGGGATACAGCCGAGGATTATTAAGCGTCGTGTTCGGGGTAAGCAGCATGAACCAACGCCTGAGTTGACGGCTTCGCAGAAGCGGTTTAATGGGTTGCTTTCTAAGGTTCGGGCTAGGGTGGAGCATGTGTTTGCGGGTTGGAAGACGGTGTTTAAGAAGGTTCGTGTGTCTTGTCGTGGGTTAGTGCGTGTTTCTGCGGAGATTTTGGGCTTGGCATTTGGGTATAATTGTCGTCGGTATGGTTTTTTGGTGAGGAGGGGGGTAGGTTTTAGTGGATTCTTGTATGGTTTTTAGGTAATTATGATCCGAAAAGAGTGGAAACAAGGGGTATTGTTCTGTTTTTTGAACATTTTTGGTTGAATTTTATTAAAAAACACTCACTACTCCCACCTGCACACCCTTATTCCGTAACTTCATCTGCTTAACATGCTGGGGTCTTCCACCATAATAGAAAAACGCCCCGTTGAATCGCTAACATAGTAGGGCTGATGCTTTTTGCAAAACGTGCAACCACACTGCCGTATAACCCATTTTCCAACAGGAATAATCGTTTCAAATAACACCCTCACTTGCTGGCAATGGCAACTACCATGATGCTTATGGAGAATAGGATCATCCTTGATTTGTTCCGAAATAGTCATAGCCTGTTCTACTCCTTCTTTTATTCACCGACCAACTGGAAAACGGCTTCGCTTCCTAACCAGTTTGAAACCCCACCCCCTAAAACAGATTGCCCTAGATGCCAAGTTTCGCCTACTTGGAAATGCCAGCGTTCAATTGCCCAGCCTTCTTGTTTGCAAAGTGCTTGAAAATCGGCAATTGTAAACAGGTGGATGTTGGGCGTATCGTACCAGTGGTAGGGCAATGCAGGCGAATTAGGCATTCTTCCACCTAATAATAACGCTAGTCTTATTTGCCAATGCCCAAAGTTCGGGAAGCCCACAATGGCTCGTTTTCCTACCCGTAACATCCCATGCACAACGGGTACAGGCAACTTCGTGCGTTGCAAAGTTTGATTTAACACGACAAAGTCAAAATGCTGAGGCGGATAATCCGCCAAGGCTTCTTCCAGCGTACCGTGAAAGACGGGAAGCCCTTTGCCCATGCAGGTTTGCACGTTAGCTTCATCTAATTCAACGCCTAAGGCTTTACAGTTTTTTTGCGTGATGAGGGCTTGCAGTAATGCCCCATCCCCACAACCTAAATCTAGCACGCTAGCCCCTGTGGGAATGATGGTTAAAATCTGTTGTAAATCTGCCCGAAGCGACGTTAAATCTAAAGTCATCATCCTGATAAAATACCATAAAACTACGCCCTAAAGTATTCAAAATAAAAATTTTAAATGACTGCTCCATGTTTTTTTAAAAGTTCAATATTTTTATTTAACACTGATTGATCTAATCCGCCTAGTTCTAAAAAATCTTGAGCCAATTTTAGGGCTGTTTCACCCTTATTATTTCTAATATTCACTTTCGCCCCAGCCTTTATAAGTAAATGAAGTTACGGAATAAGGGTGTGCAGGTGGGAGTAGTGAGTGTTTTTTAATAAAATTCAACCAAAAATGCTCAAAAAACAGAACAATACCCCTTGTTTCCACTCTTTTCGGATCATAATTACCTAAAAACCATACAAGAATCCACTAAAACCTACCCCCCTCCTCACCAAAAAACCATACCGACGACAATTATACCCAAATGCCAAGCCCAAAATCTCCGCAGAAACACGCACTAACCCACGACAAGACACAGGAACCTTCTAATACCAATTCCAAGTTTAAATAGCGTGTTGAATATAGGGGAAATAGGCGAACGATTTCACCCACGCTGTATTAGCCTCTACCCAGCGTAAAGTCTTCACTAAATGAGCTTCCACTGCATCCAACGTCTCAAAATAAGCATTGCCAAAAAACCGAGTCCGAATACCCTTCCACAACTGCTCCACAGGGTTCAACTGCGGACTATACGGCGGTAAACAAACCAACCGAATGTTAGCAGGAACAACCAGCCCCCCACTTCTATGCCAACCTGCACCATCCAAAACAAGCACAATCTCATCTGCAGGGTAACGCTCACTTAATTCCTGCAAAAACAACGTCATACAAGCCGTATCCGCATACGGAAGAATCAACGAAACACTCTCTCCCGTCTTGGGTTCCATGGTACTATACGCATAGAGGTATTGCCGTATATGTTGAGCTTCCACTACTGAACGTTCACCCTTGGGTAACCATACTTTACGAACTTGGCAAATTTTGCCAAACCTCGCCTCATCCTGAAAAAATAGCCGAACTGGCTTTTTTACTGTTTTTGTAACAGAGTTAACGAAGTCAGGAAGTTTTTTTGAAGAGGGTTTGAGCCTCATCATTATGGTTGGGATGCACTGGGCGAGGTACTTTTGCCTTCCAATCGTGGCGATTGAGCAGGTTGTAAACAGTTTGAAAGATGACGGGTCTGCCCACCAGTGCGTTGAGTGCCTGGTGTAAATCGTAGATACCGACCTTACCTTTGTGGCGTTGTAGTAGGTCTATTTCGGCTTGTTTACTGGGTAGTAGGCTATTGCGTACAATCCCTTTTTTAGGATAGAGACTGTAAAGTCCGTGTTGTTGAACTTGGGCTTGAATGTGTTGGACGTGTCGAAAGCCGAAACCCGTATGTTGGGCTATTTCGGCTTGTGTTTTACCGTCGATTATTTTGAGTTTAATGCAGAGGAATCGGCGATAGGTTTTCTTGTCGGTGAAGGTTTTTTCAAAGGCGAGTACGTCTTCTTGGGTGATCATGATCAGAATCTTTCAAACAAACAATAATACCCCTCTATTATACGCTATTTAAACTTGGAATTGGTATTAAACACCGTCTTCCAACCCGCAAACACATGCTCCACTCTTGCCCGAACCTTAGAAACCAACCCATTAAACCGCTTCTGCGAAGCCGTCAACTCAGGCGTTGGTTCATGCTGCTTACCCCGAACACGACGCTTAATAATCCTCGGCTGTATCCCCAACGCCTTCAAATCCTTCTCCTTACCCACATATAGCTGTTCCAATAATTATTGAGCTATAATAAGGAGGATAACGTTCACGAAAAAGGAGGATTCATCTATGGCATATAGCGTCGATTTAAGACAACGAGTCGTTGATTGCATCAATCAAGAAAAAGAAACACAACAAGCCACCGTCATCCGATTCAAAGTCAGTCTCGCCACCGTCAAACGATGGGTCAAACGAACCTGTCTCATCCCCAAAAAACCAGGGGCAACCACCGCAACAAGCATCGACAGAAACCAACTACTCGCCATACAAAAAGCCAACCCCAGTGCCTATTTGGACGAATTGGCTCTCTTGCTCGGTTCTAAAAAATCCACCATCTCCTACAACCTCATTAAACTCGGCATTAGCCGTAAAAAAAAGCACGCTCTACCGAGAACGAAGTGAAGCCAAACGCACAGTTTATAAGCAGGAGATAGAACCGCTAACGCCCGCCAGTCTTGTGTTTGTGGATGAATGTGGGGTTGACCGTAGAAGCGTTGAACGCTTGTATGGTCGTTCCCCTAAAGGTGAACGGGTGCAGGAGGAAATTAGTGGTCAACGCACCGAACGTACCTCTATTATAGCAGGGTTACAGGGTGGAAAGCCATTAGCCCCGTGGTGTTTTAAGGGCTATTGTAATACCGAGGTTATTTTGACGTGGGTTGAACATGAGTTGTTACCGAGTTTAACGGCGGGGATGACGGTCATTGGGGATAATGCGAGTTTTCATAAATCTTGGGAGATTCAACAGCTGATTGAATATGCGGGTTGTCGGTTGTTGTTTTTACCGCCTTACAGTCCTGATTTGAATCCGATTGAGCGATTTTGGTCGGCGTTGAAGGCGAGAATTCGTCGGTTACTAACCGATACCTTATCTTTAGATGAAGCCATTGACCAAGCCTTTAAAATGGCTCAATAACTTTGGGAACAGCTATACGTTCGGTGCGTTGACCACTAATTTCCTCCTGCACCCGTTCACCTTTAGGGGAACGACCATACAAGCGTTCAACGCTTCTACGGCCAACCCCACATTCATCCACAAACACAAGACTGGCGGGCGTTAGCGGTTCTATCTCCTGCTTATAAACTGTGCGTTTGGCTTCACTTCGTTCTCGGTAGAGCGTGCTTTTTTTTACGGCTAATGCCGAGTTTAATGAGGTTGTAGGAGATGGTGGATTTTTTAGAACCGAGCAAGAGAGCCAATTCGTCCAAATAGGCACTGGGGTTGGCTTTTTGTATGGCGAGTAGTTGGTTTCTGTCGATGCTTGTTGCGGTGGTTGCCCCTGGTTTTTTGGGGATGAGACAGGTTCGTTTGACCCATCGTTTGACGGTGGCGAGACTGACTTTGAATCGGATGACGGTGGCTTGTTGTGTTTCTTTTTCTTGATTGATGCAATCAACGACTCGTTGTCTTAAATCGACGCTATATGCCATAGATGAATCCTCCTTTTTCGTGAACGTTATCCTCCTTATTATAGCTCAATAATTATTGGAACAGCTATAACTACATTATTCTTTATATTAACGCCTGCTTTATTATTCAATAATACTATCGCTATAGGAATATCACTTACGATACAAGCTAAATGTAACGGGGTGTTACCTTTAATGTTTTTCGCATTAATCGTTGCCCCGTTTTTAATCAAATATTGAACTGCTTTTAAATGTTGATTTTGGACTGCGTAGTGTAGAGCATTTTGACCGAATTTATCAGTAGAATTAATTTGAGTTGTTGTTAAATTAACTGCAGAACTATCAGCTATTACGGGAAAGATTAACTTAGAACAAACAACCAAGATAAGCATCAATTGAAAGAATACGATACCAACTCCTCGTTTCATTATGGTTTCATATCCTTTTTAAATTTTACACTTCACAAGATTTAAACATAGTATCGGAAAAGTATTTGTAGTGCTTTAACCATTGTTACAAAGAATGTAAAAACGGAGCGATGATGCGGTTCAACGCATCTGTTTCCAGCAAAAATGCATCATGCCCAGCGGTGGAGGAAAGCTCAATAAACGAAACGTCTCGACCTAACTGACGCAACGTTTTCGCAATGGCTTGACTGCATGCCGTGGGAAATCGCCAATCGCTGGTAAACGAGGCAATTAAAAATTTTGCCTGCGTGAGAGAAAACGCCTTCAATAGCGACCCTTCTCCCCACGCTTCCGCTAAATCGAAATAATCCAGCACTTTAGTAAGGTACAAATAAGTGTTGGCATCAAACCGCTTTAAAAACGCCTTACCTTGATGTTCCAAGTAAGATTCCACCGCAAATTCCTTCTGAAAATCAAACGTTTTGCCTTGAGCGGGGGCTTGCAATCGTCTGCCAAACTTGGCTTCCAACGCCTCTTCTGATAAATAAGTGATATGTGCCATCATGCGGGCGGTGGAAAGCCCCACTGTGGGCTGGTTTTCGGGCGTATAGTTGCCCTCGTTCCAATTCGGGTCATTTAAAATGGCGTACCGAGCCACGGCATTAAAAGCAATGGCTTGCGATGACAATTTAGAACTGGTAGCCACCAACACCACTCGTTCTACGCTTTCGGGGTAGCGGAGGGCAAAATCCATCGCTTGAAAGCCCCCCATAGAGCCACCCACGACGGCTTTTAGCTTCCCCACGCCGAGTTGTTCCAGCAGGCGTTTTTGGGCTACCACCATATCGCCCACGGTGATGAGGGGGAAGTTCATTCCCCACTGTGTGCCTGTTTCGGGGTTGATGGAGCTTGCCCCTGTACTGCCTTTGCATCCGCCTAGCACGTTGGCACAAACGATGAAATCAGTCGCAGGGTTGAAGGCTAAGCCTTCGCCGAAGAGTGCGTCCCACCAGCCTGTTTTGGGGTCGTGTTCGTGGTGTTTGCCAGCGACGTGGGCGTCGGCGGTGAGGGCGTGGAAGATGAGTATGGCGTTGGATTTTTCGGCGTTCAGTGTGCCGTAGGTTTCGTAGGCTAGCTGGACGTGTTTCAATTCCGCTCCGCTTTCTAGGGGGAGTGGGTTTTGCGGTGTGGCAACCGTTGCCACTTGCGTAGCAACGATTCGGTCGGTGTCAGTCCAGTGGAGGGTGTGGTGTGTCATGGGTTAATCTTTGATTGGCAAATTTGTAAGCTTTAAAATAGATTCAAATGAATAATGAGGATGATAATTTATGTCTGAAGGTACTCGGTTATGAAAAAACAGAGCTAATTTATAGCTATTGGATTCTTTTGAAAAGTACCATCTGTATAGGCTATCCAAATCTCCCTTATTTATTTGTGCTGATTTAGGGAATGGTATCTTATGCCTATCACCATCAGCACCTAAAATCCAGATGCTTTCAATCAAAGTGGTATGATATTTAAATTGCCAACGGCTTAGACTTATGCGTTTATCAGGAAAAGCCGTTTTCTTTGTCCAAGTGTGTTCCCAATTAGCATTGTCTTTTTCTAAATCACCGACTAATGTAAACTCGGGGAAGTCATTATAATAGAAGCAACCAAATTGATCGTCCGTTTGTGTCCAGTTTTCAAAATCTTCTAAATACAGGAAGAAGCGTTCTTTGATGGATTTATCCAACCCAAAGCGTTCACGCCACATTCGTTGCATATCACCATCGTCGGCTTTTTGGTTTGTGTGGTCTTCTCTTGTCCAAATAATATGATTATCATTTGTATTGTCTTTGGTAGAAAAATAAGGTTTATAAGGCTGATTTTCAATTCTCAAACAAGCAAATAGCTTGTCTTCAAAAGATAAAAATTTAAACTGGACGCTAGGACGATGATTAAATGTACATTTACGAAACCAAGAGAGGAAATTTTCTTCTTTTTTGAGCCATGTTTCTTTTAGGTCTAACCCTATTTCCTTTTTGTTCCCATCCTCAATGCCGAACAGTAGGTATCTATCACTTTGATGGTCTGCATTCGCAAGGGCTAGAATATCTTTGAGTAACTCATCTTTATCTTTATTTGAATGAATCTCTCGTTTAAAATCTAACCAACAAGACTCCTCATGTTCTAGAAGCCAATGAAATAATTCTTCTGTAAAAAACGACATTCTACTACTTTCAATCTTGGTAAACGCTAATACTAATGGGCGGGAGACCACAAGGGTCTCCCATACAGTAATCGTACATGGTATGTTGTAGGGGTGCAATTTATTGCATCCGCTCAAACAACCCTCGACGGGCGGGATAAATCACGCCCCTACACAAACACAGACAGGAACAACCGTAGGGGCGACCCTTGTGGTCGTCCGCCCCACGATTGCAACCTAACAACCTAAACGGCTTGCAACGCCCCAGCGGAAACCTTGGCTAAAGCGGTTTCTAAATCCGCCAATAAATCCGCAGGGTCTTCCAAACCAATGCTCAAGCGTACATAATCCGCACTCACGCCCGCACCCGCCAACTGTTCCGGCGTTAGCTGAGAATGGCTCGTGCTAGCAGGGTGTAAAATGAGGCTTTTACTATCGCCAATGTTGGCAAGGTGGCTAAACAACGTAACGGTTTCCACCAAGGCTTTTGCTACTTCTGCTCCGCCTTTAACGCCAAAGCCAATCACCGCACTTTGTCCCTTGGGTAAGTATTTCGCCTTGAGGTTCGCCGTTTTAGAAGAAGCCAACCCTGGGTAATTCACCCACGCCACGGCAGGGTGTGCTTCCAACCACTGGGCTACTTTCAACGCACTTTGGCTATGGCGTTCAATTCGCACGGCTAGTGTTTCTAACCCTTGAATAAATTGCCATGCGTTAAATGGGCTAATGGCTGCACCGAAATCTCTCATTACCAACGTTCTAGCCCGAATAATGAAAGTGATTTTCCCGAACGTTTCCCAAAACTTCAAGCCATGATAAGCGGGTTCAGGGTTCACAAAATCTGGGAATCTACCCGAAGCTTCCCAATCAAAATTGCCACCATCCACAACCACACCACCCATCGCCGTGCCTTGCCCACCAATAAACTTCGTAGCGGAATGAATGACCACAGCCGCACCAAATTCAAACGGTTTAAGCAAATAAGGTGTCGGCACGGTATTATCCACCACCAGCGGAATGCCGTGTTTTCTGCCCAAGGTGGCAATCGGTTCAAGGTCTATAATTTCTAGTTTCGGGTTGCCCACACTTTCGGCAAAAAACACCTTGGTTTGGGGGGTAATGGCTTGTTCCCATGCGGAAATATCGTTGGGGGAAACGTAGGTTACTTTAATGCCTAAGCGTTTGAGCGAATGGCTGAATAGGCTGATTGTTCCGCCGTAAAGGTCGGTTGAAGCGACAATTTCGTCGCCCGTTTGGCAGAGGGTTAGAATGGCATTGACAATCGCCGCTTTGCCTGAAGCAGTGGCTAATGCCCCGACTCCGCCTTCTAGTGCGGTAATGCGTTTTTCAAACACGGCGGTGGTGGGGTTCATTAGGCGTGTGTAAATATTGCCAAACGTTTTGAGGGCGAACAAATCCGCAGCGTGTTGGGAACTTTCAAACGTGTAGCTGGTGGTTTGGTACAGGGGTACCGCTCTGGAATGCGTAGCATCTGGTGTGTAACCTGCGTGTAGGGCTAAGGTTTCAAAGCTGGGTTGTTTTTCGGCGGTCATGGTGAAGTCTCCAATAGAAGGTAAAAAGGGGATGGAAAATAAAGGGTACAACAATGAAGGGCATCGTTTTTACCGTGTGTGTATGCTGATTGGGTGTTGAAAAGCCTAGCCAATGAGTTCTTAACCTCAATGGTATAAAAATTAGGTAACCAAGCAAAAAAACTGTATCAGCGTGAAACGCAGGGCAAAAAACGATGCTATCGCATTCGGGTAGCGTGCTGAAATGGATTATTTATTGTAATAAGTAGGCTTGGCAACGGGATATATCCACAACAAAAAAGGCTAAAATAATAACAGATAGACCCTCATTCTACCTGTTGGCGTGGGGTTTGTCAAATGTGCTGGATTTTCGTGGGTTTAATGCTTTGGTGGAACAGTCGGCTTTAACCAGAGCGATTCCACATTGTGGAACGCTCCGCCAAGGGGGGTAATGTCTAGGTTTTGAAGTTCAGACCGAATAGCAATCAAGCTTTTACCCGAATACAAATAAATCATCGGTAATTGGTCTGAAACCGCCTGCTGATAAGCATCGTAATAAGGGCGACGCTTCTCTCTATCAAAAAACTTCACGCCCTCATCAAAGGCAGTATCAACGGTTTTTTCCCAAGGCAAGCGGTCATCGGGGGAAGGCAACTTCCCTTCTGGGCGATAATTCATAAAATGCAACGCTGCGGTAGAACGCCACACATTCACCGCCCCATTGGGTTCAAGCCCTCCGCCTGAAAGCCCCAAAATAATCGCTTCCCATTGTCCGTTATGCAATTTGTCCACCAAGGAATTAAACTCCATCGGCTTGAATTGTACGGCAATGCCGAGCTTGTCTAAATCCTGTTTGAGCTGAACGCCTGTTGCTTCTCTGGCTGAATTACCTGCATTGGTTAGCAGGGTAAATGCCACAGGCACGCCATCTGCATCCAACAGGCGGTGTTGGGCATTCCAGCTGAAACCAGCGGTTTTTAGTAAGCTTTTAGCTTTTTCAATATTCTGTTCATGCCCCTTGGCAAGCTTTTTATTAAGGTACACGGAATTTAAACTTTCCGCCGTAAATAGCGGTTGCCCAATCCCTCGAAGTACGTTGCTAACCAACCCTTGTCTATCCACCGCCCAATCCACCGCTTGCCGAAACGCCAAGGTGTTGAACCACGCTGATTTTTTGGGGTCTACCCACGGTTTGGGATTAGGGGGGGCTGTTTTTCGTTTTGACAGATTGAACACCACAAAGGTGGGGGAATCAGTCGCTCCTAAATCATAGAGCGAAAACGGTAGTTGCTTGTTATAGCGTAATCGGTTGAGCTGTGGCGGATGAAAATCTAACGCGTGAACTTGCCCTTGTTCAAATTGTAATAGTAAGTTGTTTTCATCTTTGGCAAAAGTAACCACTTCTTTTTCAAAGTAGGGTAGGCGTTTATGGTCAGTATTCACCATAAAATAATTGGGGTTACGTTTATACTGTACCCGCTGCCCTGGTTCGTAGCGTTCCAATTGCCAAGCCCCGCACGCAGGAAAGGTTTCGGGGTGCTGTTCGGCTTCTTGGGTAGACCATAACTGGCTAAATGCTTTTTTGCCTTTTTGCTTTAACAAGGGCTCAAAATAATGAGCCGGAGCAATAGGCTGCCCCAAATTTGTTAAAAACGGAGCAAACGGCGTAGGTGTAGTAAATTGCAGGGTATATTTATCTAATTGTTTAACTGTTGGGAATTGCCCATTGATGGTTACAACGTCTCGTAAACTGGGGTTTCCCAATCCTTCTTTTATGATGGTATTCCAAGTAAATAGCACATCATGGGCGGTAAGTGGGGTGTTGTCGCTCCAGTTTAAGCCTTTTCGTAAGGTTACGGTAATGGTTTTTTGGTCTGGGGAAATGGTAAATTTCTTAGCAACAGAGGGGATGGTTTCGCCCGTGTAGGGGTTGGTATTAATCAGGCTACAGGTGAGCTTTCCGCCTACCATGCCTGATGTAGCGTCTTTTGCTTCCCATGGATTAAAGGTTTTAGGTCCTGTGCCTAAGGCTGATTCTAAAAACGTATCGCCAAATTGCCCAATGGGGTAGGGGGAAACAATCACTTCATCGCCATTGGGTAACGTGGCTTCGGTGTAGTGGTTCTGAGCCGTTGTAGCAGGTGTTTTAACAGCGATAACAGGTTTGCCGAGTCTGTTTTTTTCAGAATCTGCCAGCTTTTGTTGGGTTAATTGGTCGAGCGTAGGTGGTTTGCAACTGGAAAGAAAGCTTAATAATCCACCTAAAACAACCAACCCGATGATGACAGGAGACAGAAAAACAGATTTTTTTGGGGGAGCTTGAGGCATGGGTTTTATAGTCTTTTTAAAATTTTATGACTCTATTTTATTGTAGGGGTGGATTGCATCCACCCGTTTCTGTTAATTTTCAAGCGGGCGGATGCAATCCGCCCCTACAAAAGAAAAACAGGGTGTTGATTCTATTTTAACACGTTGGCTGAAGTTAGACTGATAAAGGTTGGGGCGTATTTTTCCATAAATGCACTGCCAATACCTTGCAATTTTTCTAAGGCGGGGTAATCGGTCGGTTGATGCACCGCTAGGTTACGTAACACGGCATTGGAACAGATGCGATAAGGCTTAATGTTTTCTTTTTGGGCTAAATGATACCGTGCTTCCCTTAAGGTTTCGTAAAACTGCCATTGGGCTTCCGTTAGAGCTTCTTCCGATGGAACGTCTTCTTTTTCCGCTTTGGCGACTTTTTTTTCAGGTGATATTGGCTTAGCCGAACGGATTAAAAACTCAGGCGGTGGTGGTAAGACAGTCGTTTTCTCTTCAGATAGGGTTGGTATTGGTTTCTCTACATAAGGTTGTTCAGAAAGTGCTTTTTGCCACTGTTTCAAAGTTTTCAACCCCAATAACGTTAAGCTAACAGGTGTTTGTGGGTTCGCTTGTTCAACCCATTGTTTTTTGAGCAATACAGGAAGCGTTTCTACTAAAAGTGGAGCGTTTGTAGTGTCTGAAAAAGCCGTTTCAATTTCTTGGATGGTCGGTTCGCCGAGCCATTCCAATAACAACTGAAGCACCATCATTTGCTGAAATTGAATGTGTAGTAGCGTCAATTTTTCAATACTATTGGGGGATAAATGGGTGATTGTCATGATAAAAAAAGTCTTTATTTAACGGTAGAGATAACTACTTTAAGGGGCTAATAATTCCGTAGCAAAAGCGGTTGGGGATGGTACTGCAACAGGGAGCGGTTCTTTAAATTGGGCATTGTATAGGTTAGCATAAGCCCCACCATCTGCCAGTAGTTGAGCGTGGGTGCCTTGTTCCACAATACTGCCGTGTGCCATTACCACAATGGTATCCGCATTCATTACGGTGGAAAGCCTGTGGGCAATAACCACCACGGTGCGGTTACGCATGAGCGAATCAATCGCTTGTTGAACGACGGCTTCTGATTGGTTATCTAACGCACTGGTGGCTTCATCCAACACCACCAAGGGGGTGTTCTTCAAAAATGCCCTAGCAATCGCAATGCGTTGTTTTTGCCCACCGGAAAGTAATACACCCCGTTCGCCAACAGGGGTTTCAAGCCCTTGGGGCAGGCTGTTAACAAAATCTCGTAAGTAAGCCGCATCAATGGCTTGCCACAATTCGGTTTCTGTTGCTTGTGGGTTGGAAAGCAAAATGTTTTCCCGAATGGAGCCTACGAACATGAAGTTATCTTGAAAAACGGCACAGGAAAGCGATGCCAATGTTTCTTTGGTGAGTGTTTGAATGGGGTGAGAATCAAATAAAATTTCGCCTTCAACCGCATCATATAACCGCAATAACAAGTGGGCTAGCGTGGTTTTTCCACTGCCTGAAGACCCCACCAATGCAACGGTTTTGCCTGTAGGAATGAATAAATCGACGTGTTTTAGCACCATGGGCAGGTCTGCTCTGTACTGGAAGCTGAGGTTTTTAACCGTAATACCTTGTTCAATAGTACTTAAATCCGCTCCTGTTGTGGGGAATTGGAGGGCGGGTACTCTATCCATTAGTTCGTAAACCCGCAATAACGCAAGGTAGGAAAGTTGTAATTGGGTGCTCATATTCCCCAAGCTTTTAATGGGCGTGTACAGCAAAATCAGCGAAGTTAAAAATGAGGCAAACCCGCCGGTGGTCATTTCTCCGCTTTGCATTAGCCCCGTGCCAAACCATAACACCAAACTAATACCTAAACCAGAAATACTGTGCATGATGGGGGTAATAGCCCCTTGCACCGTGGCTAACCGTAACGCAATATGCCGAAGCCCCTTAATGGAACTTTCAAACGCAGCGAGCTTGGCATTAAATAAGTGAAATACCGCAATAACTCGATTCCCCTGCAACGCTTCCGTATAATGCGAACTGAGTAACGACATATTTTCTAACGTGGTTTGGCTGACCTTTTTTAAATACTTCCGCATGAATGCTAGCGGAATAAAAATGGTACTAAGCACTACCAACGCAATCGTTGCTAATTTCCAAGAAATGCTTAGTAGCGTCAAAGAAAGCCCAATAACCGAAAACGTCCGCACCAGCGAAGATTTTAACATATCTGTTACGCCATTGATTGCCATATCAACATCGCCCCCAAAGCGGGCTAAAATTTCCCCCGTATTGGAACGGTCGAAATAAGCGGGTTCAAAGCCGAGCAGTTTGGCGTATAAATCTCTCTTTACTTGGGTGGTTAGGCTTACGTTGACCAGTACGGTTAGGTAAGTAGCAATATAGTTGAATGCCCCTTGGGTTAGCATGAAGACGATAATCCCCACGGGTATCATCCATGAAGTTTTCAAAATATCAATGCCTGCTGGTAAAAAGGAAACCACCATGCTGGTAAAGGGTTTCGTCCAAAGGGGGAAGCCATCAAATACTTGAAGAAGGCTTTTATGTTCTAGTACTAAATCTAAATAAATTTTAATGCCTAGGGGCATTAAGGCATCAAAAATACCCACTAGCGAAGCCGCCGTCATGGAAATAATAAACATCCATAAAATGGTTTTAAAATACTTCCAAAGCCTAGCGTAAGCCCTAAAGCTAGAAAACGCTTGTTCTTCAAGTGGCTGTGGTTGGGTTGTAGCTGTGGGTAAAGGCAAGGGGGCAATTCTTTCTGATAGACGAAAATGATTTAACCAGCATAAGATAAAATTACTGGTTACTCAAGCAATCCATTATTTTTGTGATGATGGTTTGTGTGGCATTCGGTTTGGCTAACCGAAGGGCGTTTGCCTTCATGGTAGCTAGTTGTGCCGAATTTTCTAGTAGTTTTTGTACACAGGATACTATTGTTTCAGGGGTACAGTCTGCATCTAGCAATAGTACACTAGCCCCTTCTACTTCACTTAGCCTTGCGTTGGCTTCTTGATGATTAGCCGCAGCGTAAGGGTAAGGCACTAAAAGGGCTGGCGTTCCGCTTAAATATAGTTCTGAAAGCGTCAAGCTACCCGCACGGCAAACGGCTAAATCTGCCACTGCCCATAGGGCGTCCATGCCATCAAAAAATGGCTTGCAGTGGTAAGCTTGTACAATTTTTTCAGCCATACCAGCTTCCCACACTTTGGTAGATTGTTCCTGATAAAGGGCTTGTGTTTCGTCCCATAATTTATCGCCACATTGGTGGATGACTTGTAGGTTACAATCGTCAATTAATTGCGGTAGAGCCTTAACTACTGCCATATTAAGCGTTCTAGCCCCTTGAGACCCACCCACAATAACCAAAACGGGTTTTTCAGTAGCCCATTCTGTTAGTTCTAATTGTTGAAGGGCATCTTGCTTTGAAAGCGAAGAAAAGTTGCCTCGTAACGGGTTGCCTGTAAAGGTATAGCGGTCTTCTGTAATGCCTAGCCCTTTCGCACGATTAGGGAAGGCACCCGTTACGCTAACCGCTGTTTTAGCCATTAACTTGTTGACCAAGCCGGGTACGGCATCAGGTTCATGAATAAAATAGGGAATCTTCAGTTGTTGGGCTGCTGCTAATACAGGGGCGGCTACATAGCCCCCCGTACCAATGACCGCCGTAGCGTTAAACGCTATCAGTTTTTGTTTTGCCTGTTTGATGGCTTGATTGAGTGCCCATAACCACCCGAGCAGTTTAAACGGATTTTTACCCCGGGGCATACCTCTAAAGGGGACAGCTTCAAAATTAAAGCCCGCTTCAGGCACTTTTTTAGATTCCAAACTGCTGGCGTTGCCAATATACAATAAGGCTTCCACGTCGGGCTGTGATTTTAACCCTTCTGCCAGTGCGAGTGCAGGGTATAAATGCCCGCCTGTACCGCCACCGGTTAGTACAATACGCTGTTTTTTAACGTTTGCAGAATTTGCGACTGTTTCCATATCCGAATTCATTAAGCTCCTGCTACGGCTATTTTAGTTTTTTGTTTGGCTATTTGTTCGGCTATTTGTTCGGCTTGGGTTTGTTGGGAAATATTCATTAACATCCCTAACATCCCTAAGGTTACCAGCACTGAAGTACCACCATAACTAACCAGTGGTAGGGTAACGCCCGTAACCGGAAATAATCCTGTTGCCACACAAATGTTAATAACGGCTTGAATAATAATAACCCACGTTAAGCCAAAGGCTAGCAATTGCCCAAACGCATTTTGGCACTGCATGGCAATATAAAAGCCTCTAACGGCTAACCAAGTATATAGCCCTAGCACCAAGCAAGCCCCTACAAAACCCATTTCTTCGCAAATAACCGCCAAAATAAAATCCGTATGTTCAAAGGGTAAGAAATACAGCTTTTGAATGGAATTACCAAAGCCTCGCCCGAAAAATCCGCCCGAAGCAATCGCATAATAAGATTGTATGATGTTGTAGCCCACATCTTGCGGGTCTTTCCAAGGGTCTAACCAGCCCACAATGCGTTTCAATTGATAAGGGGTGTTTTGAATTTGAAGCCATACACCAATAAAGCCCAGTGGTATGCCAAATGTGAATAGGGGTAACATGAGCCCCCCAATAAATAACATACTTAACCAAGTAGACCCCAACAACAGAGAAATACTGAGGTTGGGTTGTTTGAAAATAAGCCCAATCATCACAATAACCAGTACCGAAAATTTACCAACCAAAGACCATTTATTTTTCAGTTGGCTTAACGCTGCAGCCATTAGTATTACCACGGCGGGTTTGGCTAATTCAGAGGGTTGGAACTGAAAAGGGCCTAGGGGCAACCAGCGTTCGCTACCGTTGGTTGTTACACCTTGGGCTAGGGTTAAAAACAATAAGCCAGCAATAACCAAGCCAAAAGTCCATGCCATATTTTTTAGCTTTTGGTAGGGGAATTTAGCCATTAACCCCATAATGCCTAAGCCAATAATCACGAAAACCAGTTGTTTTAGCACTTGCCCAAAAGCATTGCCATTGACCCCTAAAGAATAGTTGGCACTGGCACTAAACAGGGCGATTAACCCAAATACAATGAGGCTATAAGTAACCCATAGTAGTTGGGGGTCTGTTCCCTGTTTCAGCAATGCCCCGCCACTAAATAATTGTAATAACCGAGCAATACCAGCCATAGCCAACAAGGGTTTCTTTACCGCTTTTTTCTGTTTGGTTCGCCGTTGGGGTGCTTCTGGCAGGGTGCTATTGCTAGTATAAGCCATCATCATGGTTTTAGACGCTCATCTTTCGGGACTGAATTTGGGGTTGCAATGCCTGAATTTGGTCTTTAAAGGCACGCCCTCGGGCTTCAAAATTTTTAAATTGATCAAAACTGGCTGTAGCAGGGGAAAGTAAAACAACAGAATCTTTCGTGGTGTTTTCCAAGTGGCTTAATGCTAAATCCACCGCTTCTTGCTGGGTTTTAACACTGAGTAGTTTCCCCTTAAACCCAATGGCTTCAAGTGCTTGCTGAAAACACGCTTGGTCTGCCCCGTTCAAAATAACGGTATGGCATTGGCGGGCAACGGTTTCAGCCCATTCAACCAGCGGTGTTCCCTTTGCTTTTCCACCCGCAATTAAAATAATGCTTCTTTCGTTAAAGCCTTCAAGAGCTTTAATGCACGCTTCCGGATTAGTCGCTTTAGAATCATTATAAATTTGCCATTCAGGGCGGGCGGGTAGAAAAACTCGTTCGCATCGGTGTTCAACGGCGGTGAATGACTCAATGCCCCGTTGTAACGCTTCTTTTGAAACGCCTTGTAAGTAAGACAAACCCACACTAGCTAGCAAGTTTTCTAAATTATGGCTCCCTTTTAATTGGAAGCGTTCTAGTGTTAAAAGCAGTGTTTGTTCACTCTCCTTTTTCAGCCAAACCGAATTGCCTTTAATCCATAGCCGTATTTTCGCCTTGGGTAAAAATGGATTTTCCGCATTCAAACTATAAGCTAAAACCGAAGCCGTTGTTTCTGTCATCCATGTTTGAGCCACAGGGTCATCTGCATTGAGAACCACCCAAGGCGGGGCTAATTCCCCGACAAACAACTTTTTTTTGGCGGATTGATAAGCTTGCAGCCCGCCGTGCCAATCTAAATGGTCTGGCGTGAAGTTGGTAAACGCCGAGACGGCTAAATTTGCCAGTGAATCGCTATATTCAAGTTGGTAAGAGCTTAATTCCATCACGGCAACTGTTTTTTCTGTTGTTTTTAAGGTGTTTAAAACAACAGTGGCTACGGGTAAACCAATGTTGCCACACGATTGGGCGGGTAATCCGCTTTGGGCTAGTAGCCAGTGAGTTAGGGCGGTAACGGTGGTTTTTCCGTTAGTGCCTGTAATAGCTATGCCTACCAGCTTGCCAGAAGGTACTTGTTCCAGTGCCCAAGCCACTTCTGAACAAACCCGAATGGCTGGGTTTTGGGCTTTGAGTTGTTGAATAATGGGGGCGTTAATGGGAATACCAGGGCTAACAACCACCGTTTGGGCGTGGGTTAAGCACTGGGCTGAATGTCCGCCGGTTTCAAGGGTAACGGTGGGCAGTTGTGTAAAAGCCTCAAGCAACGCAGGAGGTATTTTTTCAATGGCGTTAAATTCGCTGATTAAAATAGCAGTATAGCCCAGCTGTGTTGCTAGTTGGGCGGTGGCAAGCCCCGAAGTGGAAGCCCCAAGGATTGTTATGTTTTTTGAATCGGTTGACATTGCTGTAGCGTGGTTTTCTAGTGGCGAACAGGGCATGAAATTATCCCCTTATTGTAGCGTAACAGGGTTAGCAACACAAGGAAATGCTTTTGTTTTTTAGGATAGTAATTTTAGTGTTTTATGGTATAATTTTTTAACAGATTTAGAGGGTGTATGCTTGTCTAGTAGAAAGAGCAGTTTAAATGAAAGTAATTGCAGATTTGTGCGTCGTGCCTTTAGGTGTAGGTGTTTCCGTTAGTCCGTATATTGCGGAATGTGAGCGGGTGTTAATAGCCAGTGGGTTAAACCACCAATTACACGCTTATGGTACAAACATTGAGGGCGATTGGGATGCTGTAATGGCGGCAATCAAGGCTTGCCATGAAGCTGTTCATGCGATGGGAGCACCTCGTATTACTACTACCTTGAAATTGGGCACTCGTATTGATAGAGAGCAATCAATGGCAGATAAAGTTTCCAGCGTTCAACAAAAAATGTCGTGTTAAACTTTGGGGGGCGTTGCTAGCTTTTGTTCCAAGGTTTCAACGGCGGGGGTACCTGTAATTAATGCTAACCGTTGCTTGGTGCGGGTATAAGCCTGCTTGGTTAATTGAATTTCCTGCTGTTGCTGGGTTAAAAATGACTCCAACAACGGTAGAAAATAAGGGCTAGCCCCTGTAGCTGTTTCGCTCAAAGTTTGTAGTGCCTTGCGTTGTTGTTCAAACGTTACCCGAAACCGCTGGTACAACTTCTCAGAAAGTGTCAAACTTTCCCGCTGAAATTCAAAGTCGTAATAGGCTTCCAGCAGTTCGCTTTGTAATTCTTCTACTGCTTTGGCTAAAATTACCATGTCTGCATCTGTTACAGGCTTTTGATTTGGGCTGGCTGGGCTTAACGCTTCAGAAGCCACCGCACTAGAAATCAATCCAATCGGGCTACCGGTTAGTAATGTACCCGCCGTTCCGCCAATTTGGGCAATACTGTTTAGCAGTTTCTTGGTGGCGTTATCATTCTTAACCGCCTTACCCGAAGCATCTTTAGAGCTGAGCTTATCAATGGCGTACCGAATACTTTGGCTTCGTTCTACAGCAGATTGCCACAATAGGGTTAAATGGCTTAAATCCGTCGCTTGGTCTTCGGTTAATTCTTGGCTAAATTGGCGGTGCAGGGCTTGGCAATCGGTTTCTAAGGCTAACAAATGGGCTTGTTCAATTTTTGTTAGCTTTGGGAAGGTTTCCACCAATTGAGCATAATAGCCTTCAGGCAACTGCGGAAATTTTGGTTCAAATAGCGGGCTATGCTTATCCTGCAGTACTTTGGCTTGTTCAGGTGTTACATCAATCGCCAAAACAGGTAATAAAGGCATACCTATTATTAGGCAAGGTATTAACAATTGGCAGTATTTTTGGGGAAATCGCATGGTGGGTTATCCCTTTGTTTAGAATAATGTATCTTCTTTGAAGGGAAGTTTTAGCTGTTGCACTTGCTTTACCATTGCGTGGACACTTCCTTTAACCGTTGGTTTAACGGAAGGTGTAACCACTTTTTCTGTCTCTTCAGGCACAACCAGCTGCAAAGCAGGAAAAGCTAATGCCGTGGCTTGTGCTGGTTCGTTTGCTTTTTGAAGGGCTAATTTAGGTTGAGGCACTAACACTAATTGAGCCACGGCGGGCTGTCCGCTAAGGCGTTCTAGTTTAATACGGGCTAACTTGGTTTGTTGCTTTAGGGTAATTTCCCGTTTTAAGGCTTGATGATAAACCTGCATGGTGGTTAAAATTTCAATAGGATTTTTGTTTTTAACCGCTGTTTCGTATTGTTGAAAAGCTCGTTGTGTAGCAGGTTGTGCTTGCTGTACGGTACGAATATTTTGCTGATACGTTTGGTAGTTTTCAACCAGCTGACGTTTTAAATCATCAACCAAGTTGGCTAATTGAATATGTTCAGTAGCGGTTAAGTTGCTGGTAGGTTTTGTTTTACCATTTACTAGGTTTTGAACGGCTTGGCTACCAGCTAAAATACCCGCTTGTTGATACCCTCCTCCAGGTATCACCAAGGAAGACCCTAAGGCTGCTCCTGAAATTAAAACGTTCAGGCTTTTACGCAAAAACTGGCTAGAATGAGCGTTGTGGTTTTCCATGGGTAAGGCTATTTTTTCTAATGAAAACCGAACCACGGGGTTGTGTTCTACCACGGCATTCCATAAAAATTGCAAATCAGTTTCTTGCACTTGTTGTTCTAAAACGGTTAGTTTTTCAGTGGGTTTTAGGGTGTTGAAAGCTGTTGCTTGAATTTCTTTAATACTAAGGGTAGAAGTGGTAGGCGTTTTTGTTAAGTCTGTATTGAGGCTGGGTGGTTTTGAAAGCCCTGCTTTTGCCGCCTCTTTGGCAATAAGGCTGGGTGCATCTACCAGTTCAACGGCTTCTAAGGCGGTGTCATCTTCTGGCGGTGTAGGCGGGGTTAAAAATCCGTTGGGTTGAATGCTGGGTGGTAGATGCGGTAACTGCTGGTTTACTGTTGGTGGGCTAGCCCAAGTATTAAGGGTTGAAGATAGGCATACCAACCCAACCAACAAGAAGGCTTGTAAGCCGTGTGGGGTGTTTTTACAGGTAGATAAAAATCGGAATAGCATCCTCATTCACACAATAGTCCCATGGTTAAGCAGAAAACTACAACAGTCTAACATTCACACAAGCGGTTGACCAGTGTTTTTTGCACTCCCCTCCGCTTGGTGTAGTGATTTTTTGTTAAGTTATACCAACTCAAAGTTTAAATAGCATACCAACCAGTAGGAACTACAATCGATTTATGAAACGATATTAACAGGATTCCCCGAATACCATGCCGCAATGTTATCAATCGTAATTTGAGCCATCCGCTCTAAGGCTTCTTTCGTAAAATAAGCCATGTGCGGTAACGTTATCACTTTAGGGTGAAGCATTAGTAATTGTTCTACTAACAAGGCATTACAATCGGCTTGATGTGTTTCTGGGTTTAAAACGGTTTCCATTAGTTGAGCCCTTCGCATGAGTAAATGCTCGTGCGGCAGCACATCCAACCCTACCCCGGAAAGATGACCCATCTCCAACACTTTTAGTAAGCTCGGCATATCTACAACACCCCCTCTTGCGGTGTTGATGAGGAAGGAGGAAGGCTTCATTTTTAGCAGGGCGTCTTCCCCAAAAAAGCCTTGCGTTTGGGCATTGAGTGGGGCGTGTAACGACAGAAAATCGCTTTGGGCTAGTAATTCATCAAATGAAACGTAAGTAACCCCCAGTTGCTCCACTAGTTCGGGTTTGATGGTTCTACTGTTAGCAATTAAGGTCATACCAAAGCCCTTGGCAATTTCAAGGGTTGCAATACCCGTAGCCCCTGTTCCCCAAACCCCGAAGGTTTTACCTTTTAATTCCATGCCTAAAAAGCTAGCGTCTTTTTTTAATAGTCCTTTTTGGGTGTTATTAATAGCCAACGTCAGCTTTTTGGTTAATGAAAGTAATAACAGAAAGACGCATTCAGCGACCGATTGTTCAGAATAGCTAGGCACGTTGCACAGAGGGATTTTTCTAGTTTGCAGGTAGGGTAAATCGAAATGATTATACCCAGTTGAACGGGTGGCAATAAATTTAAGATTGGTTAAAGTGCCCAACAGGGCTTGATTTTGGGGTAGATTGGTGTTTAGGCTGAGCACATCAACATCGGTAAATTGTGGAAGTAACTCTAGCGTTAAAGATTTTGGGTTGAATGAAGCTTCCCATGGTTCATGGGGAAACGCATTACGGATGCCCGCTTCCAAAATGGGTTGTTCGGCGGGAAAGACATCAAAAAAGGCAATTTTAGGCATCATAACAAACAATCCTTTTCATTTAAAATAAGTAGCATAAGATACCGTTCATTATAGCCTGAAAATGATCTGCTAGAAGCAGACTTGAAAACACTAGTAATTAGTAGTAAACTAACTTTCAATTATTTTAAATGGACTTTTTTATTGATAATTTAAATAATGGACAAAAGAGGACTACTTGAATGAAAACGCTTAATTTTACCTCCCCCCCCGTAAATACAATTCCTTTACTGAAATCTGAAAGACAAGGGTCTACTGTTTCAAAAGAAGTAATTGAAGTTACGGAATAAGGGTGTGCAGGTGGGAGTAGTGAGTGTTTTTAATAAAATCCAACCAAAAATGCTCAAAAAACAGAACAATACCCCTTGTTTCCACTCTTTTCGGATCATAATTACCTAAAAACCATACAAGAATCCACTAAAACCTACCCCCCTCCTCACCAAAAAACCATACCGACGACAATTATACCCAAATGCCAAGCCCAAAATCTCCGCAGAAACACGCACTAACCCACGACAAGACACACGAACCTTCTTAAACACCGTCTTCCAACCCGCAAACACATGCTCCACCCTAGCCCGAACCTTAGAAAGCAACCCATTAAACCGCTTCTGCGAAGCCGTCAACTCAGGCGTTGGTTCATGCTGCTTACCCCGAACACGACGCTTAATAATCCTCGGCTGTATCCCCAACGCCTTCAAATCCTTCTCCTTACCCACATACCCACTATCCGCACCAACAGTCTGCTCATCGCCCACCAGTACAGGCAGTAAACTCTGACTGTCATGCACATTGGCACCAGTAACAACCACCTTGCGAATCAACTTGCTTTTATACCAATTCAAAGATTAAATGGCGTGTTTTTGTAGGGGCGTGATTTATTAGCCCTAGCGGTCTATTCGTTGCATCAGTCCGTCCCACAAGCCCTAAACGGATGCGATAAATCGCACCCCTACATAGAGAAAGCTATACGCTATTCTAACTTTGAATTGGTATTAGCATCCACATTAACCGTGGCACTGTAACCAAAGCCTTTGTAGCCATAAGTGGCATCAGGGTCGCTCTGGTCTTCAGGCTTTTTTCTCTGTTTGCTATTGGCTTTAATAAAGGTGGCATCTACCAAGTTGCCTTCTTTAAGAATGAGGTTGTTCTCTTGGAAGAAGGTGTCTAAGGCTAAGAAAAGGGCTTCTTGGGCTGGGGTGTTTTGCAGTTCGTGTTGGAAGTTTTCGAGTGTCGTGGCTTCAGGGATGGGGGATTCTAAGGAGAAGCCGAGAAACTTTCGGAAGGAGAGTCTGTCGTGGCATTGAAATTCGGTTTGTTCATAGGAGAGATTGAACCATATTTTGAGGAGGTTCATTTTGAGCAGTAGTAGGCGTTTGTAGGGTGGTCTGCCGTTGGGTTTGTGGTGGATGTGTGTTTTGAGGATGGTTTCAAATAGTTGCCATGGTAGGGTTTGGTTCATTTCCTCTAGGAATTTGTGAGTCGGTGTGGCTTGTTGAATTTGGATGTCGGCAAAGGTAGTCATGGGGGTGGGGTATCCTATGAGAGGTGGAATAATGTCCCTTCTCTTCTAACCCAAAATTACCTTGCCCTTTTTCCGTAACTTCTATTGCTTTATCTGCTCCTGTTGCTGATTCGTTTGTTAGGCAAAGTAGAGAAGGGCTTTCTGCTGGAGAAACCGTTAAGTCGGCTTTAACATCTGTTTTAATTTTATTGGCAATGTCTCCTCTTCTGTTTCTCTTGGCAAACGTTGGAATGAAAGCGGATTATGAGTTTAATAAACGAGTGGTGAAGGATGCTATAGCAGAGTCTAAGAATGAGCAAAAGCAGCAAATGTTGCCCAAGCCCCAGAGAAAGTTGGTATTCGCAACGGTGAAGCATTAGCATTAACGGGTATATTTACATGGATTACAAAGACTGCCATTCCAGCAATCGCTACTGATCTTGCCACAACAGGGGTCAAATATCCCTCTGCAAAAGTAAAAGAAGATGCTGCTGCTGCTTTAGAAAAAGTGATTAACGCACGAGATGGTAAGTTTCAGGAAGAATCGCTAGCATTACAAAAAGAATTGACAGTAAAGCTGGAACAAGCATTTAGTACGTTTACGCAACGCAGGCAACTATTTACCCCACAAACCTTTGATACAATGGTTACCCACCTTGGCTTACCAGCGGATAAAACAGAAGCCTTGCGTCGGTTAGCTAACCAAGCTATTATTGCGGTGAATGATACGAAAGCTGAAAAAGCCATCCATAATAACCAATTGGGGTACGGATTAAACCAACTGATGCACGCCAAATCAGAAAGTAACCCTACTGATAGAATGCGAACGGTTCAGTCGGGTATTGGTGCTATTGAAAATGCGATGCCCCATATTCATGCAATGGTTCGATATCAAGCTCATCATGCCTTGGCAGATTTACGCACAGAAGAAGCAAAGACTTTTCGATTATTGTCAGATTCTCAACAAGCCATAGTATCGGAAGGCTTGGCTAATTATCATCGTAAAATGGCCTCTAAAGAAGGAACATTAAGCCATTTTGCTTCAGGGTTATTGGAAGGGTTTATACAGTATCAAAATGAACAATTCACCGCAACACAATCGAGAGATTTAAAACGTTTACTAAATGCTGTAGCACATGATGTACGCCCCTTTGTATTAGCCTTGAAAAATGATATTGAACGAAAACAAGTATTGTATGCCAAGCTAGATGTTCTATCAGCCCAACAACAAGCTCTAAAACCAGTAATAAGAGAATAGAAGTTACGGAAAAAGGGCAAGGTAAAATAGAAGGGACATTATTCCACCTCTCATAGGATACCCCACCTCCATGACTACCTTTGCCGACATCCAAATTCAACAAGCCACACCGACTCACAAATTCCTAGAGGAAATGAACCAAACCCTACCATGGCAACTATTTGAAACCATCCTCAAAACACACATCCACCACAAACCCAACGGCAGACCACCCTACAAACGCCTACTACTGCTCAAAATGAACCTCCTCAAAATATGGTTCAATCTCTCCTATGAACAAACCGAATTTCAATGCCACGACAGACTCTCCTTCCGAAAGTTTCTCGGCTTCTCCTTAGAATCCCCCATCCCTGAAGCCACGACACTCGAAAACTTCCAACACGAACTGCAAAACACCCCAGCCCAAGAAGCCCTTTTCTTAGCCTTAGACACCTTCTTCCAAGAGAACAACCTCATTCTTAAAGAAGGCAACTTGGTAGATGCCACCTTTATTAAAGCCAATAGCAAACAGAGAAAAAAGCCTGAAGACCAGAGCGACCCTGATGCCACTTATGGCTACAAAGGCTTTGGTTACAGTGCCACGGTTAATGTGGATGCTAATACCAATTCAAAGTTAGAATAGCGTATAGCTTTCTCTATGTAGGGGTGCGATTTATCGCATCCGTTTAGGGCTTGTGGGACGGACTGATGCAACGAATAGACCGCTAGGGCTAATAAATCACGCCCCTACAAAAACACGCCATTTAATCTTTGAATTGGTATAAAAGCAAGTTGATTCGCAAGGTGGTTGTTACTGGTGCCAATGTGCATGACAGTCAGAGTTTACTGCCTGTACTGGTGGGCGATGAGCAGACTGTTGGTGCGGATAGTGGGTATGTGGGTAAGGAGAAGGATTTGAAGGCGTTGGGGATACAGCCGAGGATTATTAAGCGTCGTGTTCGGGGTAAGCAGCATGAACCAACGCCTGAGTTGACGGCTTCGCAGAAGCGGTTTAATGGGTTGCTTTCTAAGGTTCGGGCTAGGGTGGAGCATGTGTTTGCGGGTTGGAAGACGGTGTTTAAGAAGGTTCGTGTGTCTTGTCGTGGGTTAGTGCGTGTTTCTGCGGAGATTTTGGGCTTGGCATTTGGGTATAATTGTCGTCGGTATGGTTTTTTGGTGAGGAGGGGGGTAGGTTTTAGTGGATTCTTGTATGGTTTTTAGGTAATTATGATCCGAAAAGAGTGGAAACAAGGGGTATTGTTCTGTTTTTTGAGCATTTTTGGTTGAATTTTATTAAAAACACTCACTACTCCCACCTGCACACCCTTATTCCGTAACTTCAGATATCAATTTGGGTTGAAAACGGCAGATTTTATCAGTTGTAAACGGTGCGGTGTGTTTTTAGCGGCTGTTTTAACGCAGAAGGATGAGCTACTTTCTGTTATCAATATCAACGTGTTTGATGATGCAGTGCCGTTGCAGGGGCTTGAGATATAGCTGTTCCCAAAGTTATTGAGCCATTTTAAAGGCTTGGTCAATGGCTTCATCTAAAGATAAGGTATCGGTTAGTAACCGACGAATTCTCGCCTTCAACGCCGACCAAAATCGCTCAATCGGATTCAAATCAGGACTGTAAGGCGGTAAAAACAACAACCGACAACCCGCATATTCAATCAGCTGTTGAATCTCCCAAGATTTATGAAAACTCGCATTATCCCCAATGACCGTCATCCCCGCCGTTAAACTCGGTAACAACTCATGTTCAACCCACGTCAAAATAACCTCGGTATTACAATAGCCCTTAAAACACCACGGGGCTAATGGCTTTCCACCCTGTAACCCTGCTATAATAGAGGTACGTTCGGTGCGTTGACCACTAATTTCCTCCTGCACCCGTTCACCTTTAGGGGAACGACCATACAAGCGTTCAACGCTTCTACGGTCAACCCCACATTCATCCACAAACACAAGACTGGCGGGCGTTAGCGGTTCTATCTCCTGCTTATAAACTGTGCGTTTGGCTTCACTTCGTTCTCGGTAGAGCGTGCTTTTTTTTACGGCTAATGCCGAGTTTAATGAGGTTGTAGGAAATGGTGGATTTTTTTAGAACCGAGCAAGAGAGCCAATTCGTCCAAATAGGCACTGGGGTTGGCTTTTTGTATGGCGAGTAGTTGGTTTCTGTCGATGCTTGTTGCGGTGGTTGCCCCTGGTTTTTTGGGGATGAGACAGGTTCGTTTGACCCATCGTTTGACGGTGGCGAGACTGACTTTGAATCGGATGACGGTGGCTTGTTGTGTTTCTTTTTCTTGATTGATGTAATCAACGACTCGTTGTCTTAAATCGACGCTATATGCCATAGATGAATCCTTCTTTTTCGTGAACGTTATCCTCCTTATTATAGCTCAATAATTATTGGAACAGCTATAACAGCGTCTAATTGGGATGCCGAAGTGTTTGCCAATAGAATTGACAGAAGAAAAAAACATTGGACACCTACTACTATCAAGCTTACTTTTCAGTATGATAAAAAGACACTGGATGTTACGGAAAAAGATTAGATTAGACCAAATCAACCTTGGCTAACTGGCTTTGACGCATACGGAAGCGAGCTTTATCTGCTTCTGTTGTTTTGGCATGGCATAAATGGCAAGAAACCCCCGCCTCATAAAGCGGATGGTCTTGGTCTTCCACCGTGAGAGGTTCTCCGCAGGAAAAGCACAAAATATGCTTGCCCGTGGTCAGCCCATGCCCCACGGAAACCCGTTTATCAAACACATAGCATTCTCCCTGCCAAGTGCTTTGTTCTTCAGGAATGGTTTCCAAATAATTGAGAATACCCCCTTTGAGGTGATACACTTCAGGAAATCCTTCCGCTAACATAAAAGCAGACGCCTTTTCACACCGAATACCGCCCGTGCAGAACATCGCGATTTTGGGTTGTTTTTTAGGGTCTAAATTTTTATGCACATAAGTGGCAAACTCTGTAAAATTAGCCGTGTTCGGGTCAATCGCTCCTTCGAACGTGCCAATGCGTGTTTCATAGGCGTTTCTGGTATCTAACACCAACACATCAGGTTGGGCAATTAATACATTCCAATCATCGGGGGTAACGTAAGTTCCCACTTGCGTAGCAGGGTCAATATTGGGTTGTTTAAAGGTAACAATTTCTTTTTTAAGCCGAACCTTTAACCGATTAAACGGCTTCTTAGGGGCGGTAGAAAATTTTACTTCGCCTCTGCCAGAAGAAAGCAGTTGGCAGTCTTGTTCTAGGCGTTGCAATAAGGCTTCAATACCTGCTTGGCTATCTGCAGCCAGTGTGCCATTAATACCTTCAGGGGCAACCAGCAGAGACCCACAAATGCCCAAGGAACGGAAGAAAGGCAGTAAGGCTTCTTTTAATGCGAGTGGGTTAGGGATAGGGGTAAATTGGTAGAGTGCTACAATATGGTACGTCATCATACTTTCAGCATAATAAAAAGAAGTCGTCATTTCAAGAGGGGTGTTTGTTTTAGCCCGCCTTGTTTAACTGCCCACGCAGGCAAGCACCTAGCAGCTGTAAGCCTTCATACTCTTCAAAAACAGGGGCTTTTAGTCGGTCTGCCCACTGTTTAGCTAACGCCGTAGTTTCTGCTAAAGGAGACAGCGTTAACAAGCATTTAAGCAACACCCATAATAAATCTGGCTGCCCCAACCAATCTTCCCAAGCACGGCTATTCAGTTGTGTTTTCATCATCTGTTGTAGCTGTTGCTTCGCCCAAGTAGGCCAATTCGTTTGTAAACTAGCCAACGCAATGCGTTTATTCACCATGGAATCAGTCGGTAATTCATCATCCTCATCATCATGAAGACCTTGTTGAACAACCTCGTTTAAATCTACTTCTAACTGATTCAACCAAACCTGTAAGGCATTTTCTCTACTAGTAAAACGCACTAACAACATTGAGAGGGCTTCTTGTTTAATGGCAAAGGGCTGCATATTAGCAGGCGTATCAGCCGATAGTTTTTCTAACAACTGGAAGAGAGGTTCTGGTGTATTTTGTACCGAATATTGTTTGACTAATCGTAAGGCTTCAGAACCGGAGGTGTTTTCCTGTTGCAATACCCCTTGTACTAAAGTCATCACTGCAGGTAAAAAAGCCGTCTTTTCATCTTCGCTCAACTGAGGGTCTGCCAGTAACCGGTTTGCCAATAAAACAAACTGAGCAGGAATCGTTTTAGGGTCTAATGTGGCTTGACTTAAAAACCCTTGCATAAAACTAAGCACTAACGGTTTAGTTTCCTGTTTTAACGGAAACGCCCATGACTCAATTGCCTGTATAACACTAGAGTGCAACGTATTATCTTCCGATAGTTGCACCAAAGCGAAGTTTTCTAGTAACTGTTGCAATACAACAGAACGTTGGGTACTGGCAAAATGCCCACCTAACAATTTGCCTTGGCTAACCAAAGCGGTTAATGCCGTTTTTTGAAGCAGTGGCTCTTCAGCTTGAAGGCTATTTAATAGCAGTGGCACAAATCGTTCTTGATTCAAGTGGGCTAAGCCCGCCAAAGCGTCAGATTTTATAGGGATAGAAGTCGTTTCAGAAGCGATGGCTTCTTCTAATAAGTTAATGAAAAACGCTTGGAATTCCTGTTGAAATTCAGGCTGAAATTGCTGGGTTAGGTTTAGTAACCCTTGTACTTTTTCAATAGTTAGTTCACCTTGTTCCAGTGTTAAAGGCAAAATAGTTTTAAGTGTTTGCAACTGTTGTTTGGTTTCAAACCAATTAGATTCCTGCTGTTCAAGCAAATTAAATTGCTGGCTTAACTGCGTTTGCGTTAGCCTAGCCTTTAAATAACCCAATAGCAACCGATGAACCACTTGGTATTGCGGAGACTGCCCTTCCACTAAAGGCGTGGTTGTTGAAACAACTTCCTTCAAACACCCAGATAGAAATAATTTCCGTAAAACCAACGCCACATCATTAACAGAAAGCTGCGGGGCAACCGTTGTTATTTTCTCCAAAAAGACTGGCACTTCAAAGGGCTGGTAAGTTAAAGAACCCACAGTGTGTTGCAATGCTTCCCCGTAACCAACCCCATGCTGAACAACGCCTAATTGCAGTTGGGTTAACAAAAAGGCGTGGCAATCTGTGGCTTGTTCAACCGATAAGCCCCCCAGCCAACCCATGATAATTTCGTCAGTTAAAACGGTATTTTCAAACACACTATTTTGTGTTTTACGCTGCAGTGCTGCACATAATAATTGAACCCAATAAGGGTTACCTTGAGCTTTACTACCTAACCAATCATACACAGCAGAAACCTGTAGCACAGAAGGCAACAACTTATTTTCGCTAACAAATTGCTGTTCTACCAATGGGCTAAAGGGGGAAATTAGTAATTTATTACGGAAGTTTACATACAAGGCCTGTCCCAAACTTCTACCTAAATCATTCGTACGGGTGCCCAACACAATATGAAAAGGTTGTTGTTTCTTTTCTGTAAACAACGTCGTTAAAGCAGTTAGTTCGACCTTATACAACGCCAACTTTTCTACTGGCACCATCGTTAATAGGGCATCCCAATTATCAATAATCAGTGTCAAAGTGGCCTCACCACTAGCAGCACTGCTTAACTGTTGTTTAAAGAAATCTGTTATTAATATCAGCGTTCCAAGCACTTCTTTTTCAAAAAGCTGAGTTGCTTCCACTGAAGTTTTTCGTTTTTCAGCCCAAGCTGCCAAATTGGGCAACCGCTTTTGCTGGCAATCCACCAGCAACGTTATCCACGGGTTATCTAAGGCTTCTACCAGTAGTTGAATCGATTCTTTGATGGGTGAAAATAATTTATCGACCCAATTTTGCTGAGCCCTTAACGTGGTTTGGATATGCACTTCCAAAAATGCTCTTCGCTGTGCTACAGAAGGTTGCTCGTTAGCTTTAGCAATTAAGGCAACCAAGCTTTCACTGGTCCACGTTAAATCAAACCCATCAGGAGTTTTTTGATTAAGTAAATTCAAACACTGTTGCTCTAGTTGGCAAACCCACTGTATCAAGCTTTGCAATAATAACGTTAATAACGATTCTGAAGCTAACTGCGTTGCTTCATAAGCGAGTAAATCAATACAAAAATGTTGACACTTTGCAGGGAAACTATTGGCAACAGCTTGTTGCACAATGGCCTTTTGAACAGCAGCTAACAAAGTTGATTTACCAATGCCTGCATCACCCAACACCAAACATAACTTACTTTGCCCCTGTTCAATATGTTTAAGTAATTGCGTAAATTCAGCTTCTTTTCCAACCAAACCAAATGCTTCTGCTGAATAATTACTTAATTTCAATGGCGATTGGTTAGACTGAGTAGATTGCCATGGTTGCAGTGCATGGATAGGTTTCGTAGCGGTCATCATCATAAAGAGGCCAGTATACTTTCATAGTAATAAAACAAATAATCATAATTCTTATTCTAGTATAGGTTACTCTTTTAGGGAAGACCAGCATTCAACCGTTTTTAACACACCGAAGAAACAGGATACCGTTCATTAGTTTAATGGGTAATAGCATCCAAATTTGCTTAAAAATGCTATAGTAATATTATCGTTATGTTCACAATCCTGTTATCTCTTTTTTGTTAGAAAGGATGTTTGCCCTTATGAACTTGCAAGCATTAATTGTACTTACCTTAGTGGCTTCTATGCTAATTGGTACGGTAGTCATGGTATTCAGCACAGGTACACCAGAAGCAACAACACCTACTGCACCTAGCCATTCTTCCCCTGCGGAAGCAGGTACGACTACTCCCGCTTCGTCTTCCTATTCCCCTGTAGCTGGGCAAGAAGAATCTGGGTTTGAGCGGTTAACCCTCATTCACAAAGGCTACTTAGCCCCCAATTTCAAAGCAACCGACGCCACTGGTGCACCTGTTTCATTAGAACAATACACAGGTAAGCACGGGTTAGTAGTGGTGTTTTACCAAGGGGAATTCTGTTCCGTTTGTGCAGCACAATTGGCTGGTATACAAGCAAAACTGTCAGAATTTAAGGCAAAAGGTGTACACGTTATTGCTGTAAGTGCTGATGAAAAAGCGGGTGCGTTAAAACGCAAAGGCGAAAGTGGCTTAACTTTCCCTGTTGTGCCAGACCCACAACACAAATTAATTAGTGCCTTTGGTGTAACTAACCATACCCGTGGCAACATTGCTTACCCAACCGTCTACTTTATTGATAAAAAAGGCAGAGTAGCCGATACCTTTGCAGATGACCAAATGCAACGCCTACAAGCCCCTGATATGCTAAAGCGTATTGATGCATTAAACCTTTAGTCTATAACTTGGTAAACGACACACTTTTTAAGCTCCCCCTTTATTAAAGGGATTTTCAAGAGAATCCTTCAAGATACTGACCTTCTGTAACGTATACTCAATAGTAATCTATTCGTTTTAGTTACTATCCTTTATTTATAGGATTTTTGCCTACGTGTCTTCCTTACCTGAACACTCATCGTTACCAACTGAACCAGCCAGTCAATCGGAAAGTTCATCGAACTTGCCCGACTATTCAGCCTCTACTAATAACACCTTAAAACAAGGTGCACTTCAAGTTAGCAGTGCTTGGGAAACCTTTGTTGACAATACGTCCTTAGAAACATTAGCACAATCCCCATTGCCAGAAGCAGAGAAAAACCAGTCCTTTTCTTCGCAACAGGTTACATTAGCAACAGAAGAAGAGCAATTAACTGAAGAACAGCAATGGCAGGCTATTCAACAAGACGCTTGCCACCTCTTGGAACGTGCCTTACTGCTTAATTTTAAAGGTCGTTACAAAGAAGCCTTTGATTTATTAGAACAAGCCCAAAAAACCATCCCTAAAAACCAACCCAGCCCAATGCTATTAAGGGTTCAAGCGGAATTAATATGGCAACGCTACCTGTTTAATCCTGAAACAGAACGGTCTCAAGCCATTCGGCGGTTAAACGAATTAAATGAACGGGTTCAATCTGTTTATCAGCGGGTGCAAACGGCGGAAATACGATCAATTATTTTGCACTATAAAGGCAGAATACTTTATGAGCAAGGCGTTTTTGGACAAGCCGTTCGGCTATTTAAAGAAGCTCTTTCCTTTTGCCAACCCGATAAATTACAAGCCGCTAGAATTATGGATAGCTTGGCGGTTTACTATGAACAAACAGGTAATTTTTCACAGGCAAGCCAGTTGTATCGGCAATCTGTTCGGGTTAAACAGCAGGATGCTCCGCTTTTTGAGCAGGCTATTACCTATCAATTATTTGGCAGAATGTGCTTGATTATTGAACAACTAGAAGAAGCTCAACGGCATTTAGAAAGAGCCTTAGCCATTACTAGCGAACTAGATGACTATCGGCGGGTGGCTTCGTTAAAAAACGATTTAATTAAAATTTCGGTGTTAAGCAACCAGTTAGGCAAGGCTGAACAATTAATTGCAGAAGCAGAAGACAAACACAGCCAGCAAAAATTATGGGCTCAGTATGGTACAACCTTACTTTATAAAACGTATCTGTTATTTCTTCGGCAAGAAACGGAACAAGCCTTTAATATGGTGCAAGAATTAGTACTGCCGCTGTTTGAAGACTATCCTCAAGAAAAAGGGTTTGGTATTGCTTATCGGCTTATTGGGGCTATACACAACGTATTTGGGCGTAAACGCCAAGCCTTGGAAGCCATGGGTGAATCTATCACTATTTTTAAACGCCAAGGTAGGCAAGAAGAACTAGCCAAAACCTATTTTGAACAAGCCAAGCTTTATGTAGAAATGAACCGTAAAACATTGGCGGAAGAAAGCTTGCTTCGAGCCTTAAAAATTGCAGAACAAAAAAGCTTGATGTTCCTTGTTCGCCCCATTGAAGAAGAACTGTACGCCCTGGCCCCAGAACGCTGGGAAGTACTAACCGACAGACGTGCCAAGCATCTACCCTTGTTTGAATCAGAACGCGGGTTGGATATCACCACCAGTAGCACCTTTAAAACAACCCCCTTGCCTTTCCAACTTTCTTCTTTGGACGCATTGGATAACACCTTAGCAGCAGAAGCAGGCAACAACTTATTGCAAGGTTTTGATAGCAAAGCCTTACTTTCTCTACTACGTTTAGGCCACGTTATTTCTTCAGAACGAGATTTAGACAGTATTTTAAACATTGTACGGGAAGAAACCGTTAAAGCACTGGATGCTGAACGCTGTACCGTGTTTGTTTACGATAGAGAAACCAACGAACTTTGGAGTAGAGTGGCTTCAGGCATTGATGGGCATGAAATTCTTCGGATTCCAGCCAACACCGGTTTAGCGGGTTACGTTTTAAAATTGGGGGAAATACTCAATATTCCCGATGTATACGCAGACCCTCGCTTCAATAAAGAAGTCGATAGAAAAACAGGCTATAAAACCCGCAACTTACTTTGTATGCCCATTAAAGACAGAAACGGCGATTCTATTGGCGTACTGCAAGTGCTAAACAAACAAGTGGGTGCCTTCGGAAAATCTGACGAAGAATTACTAATGGCTATTTCCGCTACAGCTAGTATTACCTTTGAAAATGCCATTATGGCTCAAGAACAAAAACGAGCCTTTGAAAGCTTCATTCGGACGCTTTCAAGCACCATAGACGCTAGAGACCCCATTACCGCAGGGCATTCTGAAAGGGTTTCAGACTATTCACTGTTGGTGGGTGAAGAGCTACGGATGGTGCCTAATGATTTAGAGGCGTTAAAATATGCCGCTATGTTGCATGATATTGGTAAAATTGGGATTCGGGAAGAAGTGCTAACCAAAGACGGGCGATTGACAATTGATGAATATCTACATATTCAGGAACACGCCAAGTTTACTTATGAAATTTTAAAACACATTCACTTCCCCAAGCATTTAGTCAACGTACCCCACATTGCCGCTACACACCACGAAAAAGTGGACGGTACAGGCTATTTCAGAGGGCTAAAAGGCGAAGAAATTCCACTTTCGGGTAGAATTGTGGCTTTAAGCGATGTGTTTGACGCCATTACTTCGCTTCGGCATTATCGTAGCCGTATGCCGTTTGATAAAGTACTTAAAATTATCCGTAAAGATGCGGGTACGCACTTTGATATTGAATGTGTGGATATGTTCTTCCGTGTGCCACTTTATCGTTTAGCCCAAGTGCTGGTGAAGGAACGACGGGTAAAAAAGGTTTCTGAAGTATCTTCGTTTGTTCGGTATATTGATAAAAGTGTTACGTTGAGTGAATTTGAAGCGTTACTGACCAAATCAGAACTAACCAAAATGGAAACCGAACTGAACAAAGTGTTTTCCGCTATTTATTACGTCCTTCCCACCATTGATGGTGATAGCTTATAAAGGTTTTAAAACAATGATGATGATGAGTTCCCCAGAAGCCACCCCGCCTAATGCCAACGCTGTTAGCTGGAATTTAGATGAATTTAACAAACTAGCTGCCCGTGCAGATGCTGAACCTCAAAGGGTTTTAGCCGCTACAGCGTTGTACCAAGCCAAGCTGATTAATTTTTCTATGTTTAAAGATTTACTCAGCTTAAAAGATTAGTTTTTATCTTGGTATTCTGTGCGTTGAAGCATTGTATTTTAGGGGCTAACGGTGTAGTGTAAAGTAAGGTTCACCCACAATAAGCACCTATATAACGAATGACCGCTTTAAATAACGCAAGCCCAACAATCACTGCTTTTTTATCCCAACTGCCTGCCACTGTTTCCCTAGAACAGCAGGGCAACGTTTGTGGTGTTCAGCCACAAACAATGGAAGACCTACAGGGTATTCTAACCCTGCTGGCTCAGCCTGAATTTGCCTCAATCAAAGTGGCTCAAAGTGTATTAGATACTAATATACTAGAAACAACCAACAAGTTTTGGTTAGATACGACCGTAGCAACGGCAACTATCTACAACCACAAGCCGCAAGATTTTGTTGTTACGGTTGGTACAGGAAACACATTAGAAGCGATAGAATTACGCCTTCAAGAGACTAACCAAACCCTAGCGTTTACGCCCGCTACCGCAGATAGTTCCAGAGCCATTGGAAACCTACTCGCCAATAATACGCTTCCTTTAGAAGCCAACATTCGCAGAAGCACCTTAAATGAACTGGTGCTAGGATGTTCCGCTTTTAGCCCCGAAACGGGTGAATTAGTTTCGTTTGGTGGCGAAGTCGTCAAAAATGTAACGGGGTATGATGTTCAAAAATTTTTAGTGGGGCATCAATACGCTTTAGGTGTGGTCAGTAGCGTAACCCTCAGAACAACCCCCTTGCTACCTGTTAAGGGCTACTTTGAAAGCATTTTCCAAACAGAAGCAACTTTATTTACCTGTCTGCAAGCGTGTTTAACCAAGCCCAGTTTGTGGATGATCCATCTACTTGTTAAGCCGCACACTGAAGGGTTTTGCCTTTCCGTTGGGGTTGAAGCACCTTCTGTAGCATTATTGGAAGCTTGGCAAAGCACCTACTTTCCAAACAGTGATTTTCAAGAAGCCCCCCCCCTTGATACCGCCCCCCTATTAGCCATTGAAATAGCCCTACCATTAGGGGAAAGTGGCTGGCAAAAAGTGGTCAATCATCTCATTCCCTCTCTCAACCCCGATAGTTGGCAGTGGCTACCCGCCTGTGGCGTATTGCAAGTTTTTTATCAGCAAACCCCACCCACAATAGAGACACTAGCACCACTTTACAAACAAGTGGCTATCATTGGTGGTAGCGTCCGACTAATTGAGGCTGATGGTAGCTTAAGCAAACTTTCGGCACAAATTTATCGGTTACAATGGGAAATGATGCCCTCGGCATTGGAAAGTCAGCATCATCAGCTGAAGCAACAGCTAGACCCTAACAATCAATTTTATAGCCCGTTTTACCTTGCCCCGTTAGAAAATGGTTAATTCGTGATGCCAACCTCATTAGACCGCTTAACTGAAAAACTACTGCCCACTGAAACCACCAACGTAGCGGTGGCTGAAGACCACTTGGCTACCCTGCTAAAGGCGTGTATTCAATGTGGTATGTGTCTTTCAGCCTGCCCTACTTACACAGTAACAGGGTCTGAAGCGGAAAGCCCTCGAGGACGCATTCATTTAGTTGATTTATGGCAACAAGACCGATTAACCGCCGAGGCGATTGCCCCGCATTTAGATCAATGCTTGGGGTGCAGAAGTTGCGAAACAGCTTGCCCTTCCAACGTGCAGTATGGCGAACTACTCAATACCAGCCGATACCTTGTTAAAAAAGAAACGCCTTCGCATTGGTTTGCCACCGTTAAACGCTGGTTGCTAGCAACTGTTTTGCCTTCGCCTACGTTATTAATGCTAGCCCGCTTTGGGGCGTTACTGTATAAAACCACTGGCATTGCTTGGCTGGCAAAACGAACTGGTGTTTTATCCCTATTACCGCCTTCTTTACAAGCCATGGAACAACTTTGCCCCCCTGTCGGTTGGAACGACGCCCCTTCATTGGAAGGGGGACAACGCTTCGGCAAGAAAAATGCACCGTTGGTTTTAATGCCTGTTGGGTGTGTAATGAATACCTTTATGGCGGATATTCATCATGCGACCATTCAAATGATTGTAGCCTTAGGCTTTCAAGTGCTGATTCCTAAATTACCGTGTTGCGGTGCATTGGCACACCACGCAGGGGAATTAAGTCTTTCCCAAAAACAAGCCCTAGCCACATTGCAGGCATGGCAAGCATTAAAAGCTCGTACTATACCCATTGTAATGAATTCCGCTGGGTGTGCGGCTCATTATAAAGAACTCGCCCATCTCTTTCCGAGTGATTCCCCCTTGCACGCCGTAGCTGAAGCGTTTAGCCAGCAAGTGGTAGATGTGCATGAATGGTTGTTGCCACGAGTAGATAGATTAGCAAAGCAACTAAAAGCTAACAATTTGGATGATAAGCGGGTGAAGGCGATTTATCAGCCTGCTTGCCATTTATATCATGCCCAAGGGGTGCAAACGGAACCGATGGCAGTGCTTTCCGTTTTGCCAGCTGTTGAGTGGGTACCGTTGGCGGATGCTTCGTTATGTTGTGGCAGTGCGGGGATTTATAACATTGAGCAACCATCGTTAAGCCAACAGGTGTTGGATGCCAAACTAGATGCCATTGAAGCGACTGGGGCTACTTTGCTAGCCGTTGCCAACCCAGGGTGTTATTTGCAATTGCGTAAGGGCTTGCAACAACGAGGTATTTCGTTGGAAATTCTCCACCCCATGCAAGTATTAGCTCGGTATTTGGGATAAAACAGGGCTTATTTAAAAACTCATTTATTTGGACAAAGTGCTATCAAAAATGACTACGTTCTTATAACCACTATGTCATAATGAACAAAAAAAGGAAAGCAATGTGTCCAACCATGAAAAATTACTAAAAAGAATTCAAGAACTAAAAGAAATCAACCGTTTATTGGGTCTATAGTCTTTTAAAAATTTTCTGACTCTATTTTATTTTAGAGGCGGATTATATCCGCCCTCTAAGAGATTGACAGAAATGGGCGGATGCAATCCGTCCCTACAAGTTCACTAATGATTTAAAATACTATATAACGCAACAAGGAATCTCATCAAGATGACAAACCATAAGACAATTGACTATTATTTAGACTTACCATGGTCAATCTCGTGTGAATACTCGGATGACACCATAGAGCCTTGGACTGCTAGAGTAACAGAACTACAGGGTTGTATGTCTCATGGGAAAATACCCCTAGAAGCCATTGAAGGATTATTTGAAGAAGCATTGCCCCTTCACTTGAAAGGGTTACTTGCATCTAACAATGCAATTCCCGAGCCCATCAAACCCGAAGACTGCAAGGGGGAAATTGCCTACAGAACGACTCCTAGCAAACATTATCAATTGCTAAGGCTAGCCAATAGTTTAGGCAAAAGCCTCAACAAAGTGCTAGATGATGCAGTTATCTCATATTTGGATTCAATGGCGTAAAAGCTACCGCTTCAATGCCAAACAAGCACCACCCACTAAACCAGCCCAGTTACCCAATTCGGCTTCCACAATGGGTGTATTTACTATTGGCGAAACCACCCGCTCCCGAACCATATCCGTCAGCAATGGGAAATCCACAAACTTCGCCATACCACCACCAATAATCATCAATTCAGGGTCAAAAATATTGAGCAAGCCCGCTACCCCACTGGTAACGTGCATTAACCATTCTTTGTAAACCCGCTTACCTAGCGGATTACCCGCTTTTAACGCAGCAATACCATCATGTGAATTAATATCGGTAATACATTTATTACCTAAAATAGATTGTGCTTCAGGGGTGTTTGATTGTTCAAACAATTCTTTTTGAAGGGTATACCGATACCCAGACCCACTGGCATAAGCTTCCCAGCTACCAAACATACCTTTCAGTTGAATGGGACGCTGTTCAAAACTAATAGAAGCATGGCCCACCTCCGTGGCGGAAAAATTAGCCCCACGCAGTAGTTTACCGTCAATAATAGCACCACCGCCAACGCCAGTTCCTAGCGTTACCATTACAACGTTTTGCTTGCCTTTGCCAACACCCAACACTTGTTCGCCCACAATAGCGGAATTGGCGTCGTTTTCAACGTGAATACTACCCACTGGGCGACCCAACGCCAATGCCACATACCGACCAATGGAATACGGATGCTTATGCACCGCTTTTAAGTTGGCACTTGAGCCTAAAATCTGACCCGTTTCCGTGTTAACCACCCCTGCTGTAGAAATGCCAATGGGTAAAGTCAACGCTTGTTCAGGCGAAGGGCAAACCGCCGTTACTAAATCTGCAATAGCTTGAATAAACGCCTCATGGGTTTCAGGGGTAGGTACTTCAACCGTTTTTAAGGTTTCAAGCAAAAAATTACGGGTATCTACCAAGCCAGCAACCATCTTAGTACCACCAATATCAATACCAATAGCTAACGATTGTTTAGTAAGGGCTGTTGAAGTCATCATCATGGTTGTTTTATCCTACACTATCGTTGCGAAGTCTATTTTCGTTACACTAGAAACGCAAGGTTTCTGCTAATATGGATGCTAGTTTACCAAAAACAGTGCAAAAAAGGTAGCCTCTCTTTGAAAACCGTTACACTTTGCCAGCCTAGCCCCACCCACTGGCTTTGGCAACCCGAAACCCAACAATGGCTACCCGCCGATGCTCTACCCTTTGAAGCCGTGCACGGTTTAATGTTAGGCTATAGTGTTTTTACCACCTTTAGAACACCCCAAAGCCCTTGCTGGTTACGGGTTCACTTACAACGGGTAGCCCAACACGCCAAAACCCTTCAATTGAAACCATTTGCTCCCATCAATTTAGCATTTGAAAGCCTTTCACCTATTTTGGAGACGAACCCTTCAGCCGTGTTTCGGCTTACCGCCTTACTGGCGGGCGATGCCAGCCTGTTACAGAAAAACCAAGAAGCCACACCCCTTCCCACCACATGGCTGTTGCATCGGCGGGCTGAAGGGGTTGAGCCGTTTACCAACGTGCCACAAGCCCCCCATTTGCGTCTAAAAACGGTCGATTTTCAGCAGGCGTTACCACAGTTAAAACATGGCGCATTACTGCCTGCTTGGTGGGTTCGTAGGCAAGCGTTACAGACCGATGCTTCGGTGGATGAAGTCATCTGGCAAACCCCAGCGGGGGCATTATTGGAAACGACGACGGGCAACCTGTTTTGCTTCATGGCGGATGGGTCTATTCGCACGGCGGAAGAGGCGTTGGTGTTGGGTGGGGTTACCCGACAGCAGGTGAAGAAGGTTTGCCAACGGATGGCGTACCCCTTGATTGAGCGGGCGGTTTGTTGGAAAGCGGAAGCCCCACAGGTGATGGGGGCGTTTACAACCAACAGTGTTCGGGGGTTGGTGTCGGTAGCTTGTATTAACGGCGTGCCGTTACCGTGGGACGAAAAAACAATAGCCAAGTGGCGTACCGTGTACACTGCTTGGCTAGAATCATTAGAATTAGCAGGCTGTTATACCTAGTTATACCCAATTTAAAGTTTGAATAACGTAAAATCTTGAAACGGGACGACACGCAGGTTGGTCTCTGTACCAGCCCGCTTAGATGGAATCCACAAAACGCTATTTAATCTCTGAAAGGGTTGTAGACATTTTTCAACTTGTCAATTGCACCGATGTTTTAATTGATTCGATATGTTCATTAAGCTTTCGTAAGTTTGCAATAGCTTGTTGAAGCTTTTGTTTCTTAGGATCATTCTGAGCTAACGCTTCGGTGGCTTCTTTCATGATTCCCAGCAAACCTGAGGAGGTAATAGTCCTTGGACGCAGTTTTTTAGTATTTCTATGTTCTTCAATGACTTCATGAAAGTGAAGTTCAGCAAAGTGTTGAATCAAGGGGAATTCAATACCATCTTGGAATCCTTTTGGGGTCAGCAAGCTATTGTTACTGCTAGGAGACTTGTCTAAACCAGCCACATCCGCAATAGAGTCTAAGATTTTAAATAATGCTAACTCGCTATCCCGAGGAGACTCGTGGTAAAGTTTTGCTGTATTGGTCTTTCTTCCACCCCAACCTAAGTTGTCATTTAAGTTATTAATGACAGCACCAATCGCTTGTTTTTTCGTTGCAATGCCAGCCTCTAGCCATGTTGTGTCAGAAACAAAGTTTGTTTTAACGCCAAAATCGGTCAATGTGGATTCTTTCGTGGCTAATTCTAATGCTCGTTTCACAATTTGTTTAGGAGCAGTCATTTGGTCTGTGGGGTTAAACTGTGCAGGGTTGGCGTGTAATTGGCTTAGGGCTTCCTGTAAATGAGGCAATATCAAGGCTTTGTTTTCTGGTGTTGCAAAACCATCCAATAGGGGATGCTCAAACAATGCGTCGAGCTTTGGGTTTTCTCCTACATCCTCAAAAGCCGTCTGTAAAAATTTGTTGTCAGCTTCAAACGTTTTGGGTATTTGTAATACACCCGGCTTAAGTTCTGCAGACACTTCTACGCCTGGATGTTTTACCAAAGCTTCAAAGTATTCTGTTAGCAACTGACGTTCTTGTGGTTTTAGTTCTTGGTAATTTTCAGGGTTTAGCAAATGTTGAATAAGGTATGTTCTGACAGCAAAAGTCTTCTCTTTTTCATCACTCCTTACCTCAAAACTAGACAAAACTTTTTTTATATCACCCATTTCAAAAGGAGTCTCCCCCTCCGTATGGTTGGAATTTACTATATCTTCTACTAGAAGCTTTTTTAACCCAGTCGGAGGTTCTTCTTTTGAAGCATCCAACAACGCCACGATTTGCTGACCTACGGCGTTGGTTTTTTCGGTAGATGGTTTATTCAACTGGGTTGCCAGCTCCGCCGATGCTTTTTCCCACTGTTGATTTATTTTTTTGGTTAATGCTATTATTTCGTTACTATACTGTATAGGTTCCCCATACCCATTAGTTGTTCTTCCTTCATAAAGTTTTTTTATATAGTGCCCTGGTTGATTAACCTCTCTGAAATTACGATAAACCAGTTCCACTAAACTAACAATTTCTTCTTCAGCAAAGGATATATTTTTATATTTTTCATTGTTTTTACTAGGAGGATGTAATATGTCAAAAACCATATGTTCTAACTCTCCCTTAGAATTTTTTTTGAGGTTGGTGGCATCTCCATCTAGTCCTAGTATAATAATGCCTTTTAATTTTAATTCAATAGTTTGATTAACTAACGATTCCACAAAAGTGTAGAAATCTTCTGCTGTCTTGATTGCTTCAGTGCCTTCGATAGTGTTGTTGGCAGGATCTTTAGAAGAAAAATGCTTAGTAGGGTTCATTAAGGGCATTAAAGTTCCGAAAACATCAGAATTACCTACTTTAACAGGTACAATATGAGAAAAGTCATGGCTAGCGACACCAACATCTCTCCAACCTTGTAAAGCCTCCGACTCTCTAAAAAGATGATAGTACCGATTACTAGCTAATGCAAGGGCATATTCGGGACCATCAGGAGTTAATCTAACTTTATAAATGTGTTTTGTTCCTCCACAAGCGTATTTTTTCACTTTCTGTACAAGCCCATTCAGTTCAATCGTAAAATGTCCCGAATTAAGACAATTACTATATTCTTTTCCAAAATTATCAAGCTTGTTTTTAATAACATCGTCAGAAATTATTGCTAGGTTTGCTACGGTGGGTAGTTCAGTTTCAATATTTTTTCGATATACGTCGTACAGCTTTCCCGTTAGCTTCAAATTTTCTATTCTGTTCTTTTCTAACTTATCAGCATCTTCAGTTGCAAATTGTTGTAATAACTTAAGCTGTTCAAGTGGGTCTACAAGGTCTCTACCTCCTATAACCCTATAATTTTCACTCGAATATCTATCATTAATAACATCTGTCAACGCCTGTAATTGTTGAACTACTAATTCGTCTGACGTACCACCCCCATTATGAGGGGGTTTTATTTTGACTTTCGTGAGTTCGAGTAACTCTTCAAAAGATTTGTCATTCAATTCATCTATGAGAACGCCTGCACTAAGCAACGCCTGCTTAAGTTGAGTCTGCAATTGCGGAGCTTTATCTTGATGATTAGCAATAGCTTCTAGTTGTTCTGTAGCCGTTGTTGCTTTTCCAGTTGGTATCAGTTTTTTGTAAAGATTTTCCACAGCAAGCTCTGCATCTCTGCGAACGGGAGGGTTTTTTTGTCGTTGTAACTCTTTTATTTTTTCTCCTGCTAATGTTAGCAATTCAGTATAGCTTTTATCTATCAAGTCTACATCAGTAGCTAAACCGCTAACTTTTAAAGCACTAGCTAATTGTTTTTTAAGGTTCTCTGTTTCTGTACTTAACTTATTTGTTTGCGTCTGTAACTCTTGCTTCATTTTTTCCACATGAGCTTGAACCGCAGCAATCAGTGCATCGCCCGTTTTTGCCTTGTCCGCAGGATCGGTTAATAAACCTTGCAAAATTTTCGTTGTGCCACTTGATAATGTTTCAATAATTTGAGGGGCTTTATTTATCTCTTTTTTAAGTGCTTCCGCTAATTTTTCAGCGGTATCGCCTGTTTTACCCGTTGTATCGCTAATAATCTTTAACGTTTCTTTTTCCGCTTGCTTTTTCCCCACAAAAAACGTGCCAATCGCCAACAATACCCCCGCCATAGAACCCGCTACGGGCAACAACCACTGGTTACCCTGCTTCGTTGTTACAGCAGCAGAAGCGACCGCCAGTTTCGGCTCTTTCGCTTTCACAAACGTATCTTCCGTTGTTTTTCGGGGAACATTGTTCGCTACTTTCAGTGGATGCTTAGGCTGAGCGGTGGCAGTGTTAGAAGCGTTTAACTTAAAAGCTGGCGTAGTAGTGTTATTGAAGGTCGTCATTATGGTTAATCCTCTGTTATTAAAAATGCTAGTTTTGCACACATAGGTGTATAAAACCAGCCTGCTTTTATTTTGTGCTAATAAAGGTAACACCAAACAGCATTTCCGCACAAAGTAACAGTCTTTCAAAAAATAAACACCCTTATGCAACAATTTGTCAACTCTTTTTTTGTTTTTGCGGTTTTACGCTTATGTTCGGTTTATACTAGCCTATTAGTAATGCCTTATCCCTCTAAAAAAAAAGTAGCTGCTCTCTGCACTGCTTTCCACCATTCCCCTAACCAATCCAAGGACAACCTCATCACCATGATGGCAATGAAAACCTTCAGCCCTTCTTCCCGCAAAGGACGCAAAACCGCTAGTGGCGGTGGTAACAAATCTTCCTTCGGCGATAAAAAATCCACATTCGGCGGATTCAAACCCACCCGTAGCGGTGGTTCTAGCAGTTCCTCTTCTTCCAGCCGCTACGGCAAAAAACCGTTCGGCACAGCGGATAGAGTTTCTTCCCCCTACCAAGACCGTGGGTCAGCCAGACCGAGAACTTCCGACGGCAGTGCTTATTCCGCTTCCGCTGAACGCACGGCGTATGCCCCCCGTACCACCGAAGGTGGCTATAATCGGTCTGAACGCCCAGCCTATGCCCCACGGACTGAAGGTGGTTACAATCGGTCTGAACGCCCAAGCTACAACAACGATAGACCAGCCTCATCCGAACGCCCTGCATACAGCCAACGAGCTGAACGCCCTCACTACGATAGAAAATCTTCCGCTATCGGTGGCTCTTCTTCCTACAACCGAAGCGAACGCCCAGCTTATGCTCCACGCACCGAAAGTGGGTATAACCGCTCTGAACGCCCTAGCTACAACAACGATAGACCAGCCTCATCCGAACGCCCTGCATACGCCCCACGCACAGATCGTCCAGCCTATGCCCATCGAACTGAAGGCGGATACAACCGGTCTGAACGTCCTAGCTACAACAACGATAGACCAGCCTCATCCGAACGCCCTGCGTACGCTCCTCGAACTGAAGGTGGGTATAACCGGTCTGAACGCCCTAGTTATGGCGAAAGACCCACATCGGGCGGATACAATAAATCGGAAGGTCGGTCTTCTTCGTATTCATCTGACAAACCTGCCTACAAACCAAGAACCGAAGGCGGGCGTCCCTCGTTTGACCGTGGAGCGAAACCTGCCCCTCGGTACGAACGCAGTGGTTCACCTAGAAATAGTGCGTTTGCAAAAGACCGTGAAAGAGACAGCGAAGGCGGTTCGTTTGTGGCAGACTTAGTCAACTCTGAAGCGTTTTCCGCTGAAGCCAGAAAGCTAGAACAAGCCACGCAAATCCATGAAAAATTAGCAGAAGGCGGTGCTTACACCCTTTACGGTAAACACGCAGTGTTGGAAGTATTACAAAGTGCCCCTTCTCGGGTACAAAAAGTATTGGTCATGGAAGATGCTCAGCCAGACAAGCGGATTAATAAAATCACGGCGTTGTGCGAAAGTTCCGGTATTTATTGGCAATTGGTGCCTAAAGCAAAATTAGATACCATGATGACTTACTTGGCAGATGCTACCACCCATCTTGAAGATGGCGTGGAAACGGGGCATCACCAAGGCGTTATCGCCATTGTTACGGCTCAACCTTTGTTAAGCGTGGAAGAATTGTTAGATTCCGCCCCAGCCAACAATGCCCCTTGCTTGATTTTTGCTTTAGATGAAGTAACTGACCCTCGTAACGTGGGTGCTTTGCTTCGGGTGGCAGATGCTGCAGGTGCTAAAGGCATGATTATTGGCAAACACCGTAGTGCAGCCTTGAACGCCGTGGTTTCTAAAACCGCTGCGGGTGCAGACCACTGGATGCCCATGGCTCAAGCAACCAACCTGACCCAAGCCTTAGAACTTTGCAAAGCAGCTGGTTTTTGGATTGTAGGTTCGGCTTGCGAAAGCACGGGTGTGGATGCCAGAGGCTATACCACCAACGTTAAGCCGGTTGATTACACTGCCATTGATTACAACGCCCCGATTGTGGTGGTGTTGGGTAATGAAGGTGAAGGCTTGCGTCCGACTATTTTGAAACAGTGTGATTTCTTGGCTAACATTCCGATGTTGGGCAAGGTGCAATCGCTCAACGTTTCTACGGCGGGTGCAGTGTTGGCATTTGAAGTGGTGAAGCAACAACAATTGGCGAAAAAAGCCGTTGTAGCCCCATTGAATGCCCCAACTGGCGAATAATTGTTAGATAATTAACTGATTTTAGACTCGGAGTGGTAGATAATACCACTCCGTTGTTTTTTGGGGATGGTTATCGGGGCTTGCCAAGGGGGTTTGTCTTTGTTTTAATAAAAGGGTATTCAAGTTTTGATGCGGAAGTAACTCAATGGTAGAGTACCTGCCTTCCAAGCAGGTTGTTGAGGGTTCGAGTCCCTTCTTCCGCTCCATTTTTATTGATTTAGGGGCTTTTTCGAGTGAATACCATTGACCCTATAACAAAAATTTCGTTTTCTATTTATGAAAATAAAGGGGTTTATGCTTTACTCTTAGGGTCAGGCATTTCAAGATCAGCGGGTATTCCCACAGGTTGGGAGATTACATTAGACTTAATTAAACGAGTAGCCCAAGCGGACGGAGTAACGGACGTTACAAATTGGGAAACTTGGTATAAAGAAACGAAGCTGGAAGACCCCAGTTATTCCAAGATTATTGAAGAATTAGCTTCAACACCCAGTGAACGTAGAAGTATTTTGAATACTTACATTGAACCTACGGTAGAGGAAATAGCTGAAGGCACAAAAATTCCCACAGAAGCACATTATGCTATTGCCGAATTGGTTTCAAAAGGCTTTATTAAGGTTATTATAACGACTAATTTTGACCAATTGTTAGAAAGTGCGTTAAAAGAAAAAGGCATTACACCCACTGTCGTAGCATCTGGTGATGCCTTAAAAGGGGCAGAGCCTTTAGCTCATAGCCACTGTTATATTTTAAAACTACATGGCGACTATAAAGATAACCGCATTCTAAACACAGAAGATGAATTGGCTACCTACCCTGATGAATATCAGTCATTATTAGCTCGTATTTTTGATGAGTATGGGTTAATTGTTTGTGGCTGGTCTGGCGAATGGGATGAGGCGTTGCGTAGTGAACTTTTAAAAGTAGCAAATAGACGCTATTCTACATTTTGGACAACCATCAATACCCCTACAGATAGAACAACTGCGTTAATTGACCACCGTAAAGCACAAGTTATTGCAATTGAGAGTGCCGATACGTTCTTCACTAAAATAAAAGAACAGGTACAAATTTTAGAAACGACGCAACGGGAAAATCCTGCTAGTTTAGAAATACTCAAAGCAACCGTTAAACAGTATTTGGCTAAGCCAGATGTTTATAGAATTGAACTAGAAGACTTGATGCAAACCGAAATGGAGCAACTCATTCAAACAACCAACACCGAAGAGTTTATTCGTGAAAATAAAAACTTCCCCACTGGTGAATTACTTTTAGCATCGATTGAACGCTATAATGCCATTTCAGAACGATTAGTGTTAATAGCGGGTATGATAGGTCGATGGGGAAACGAACCGTTGCCGAAAACGATACTCGAAGCTTTCTATCATTCTGTTGAAGATGCCTTTATCAATGGTAGAGTAGAACACAGAAGGTTGCAGTATTACCCATTAGGACTAATTTATACAGCTTATGGTATTGGCTTAGTTAAAGCAAAAAACTGGAAAGTTTTGGGACAATTACTACAGCATAAGGTCATTTCCTACAACAATTACCCAAGATGTTTCTCAGAGGTTATCTTAGAAAAAATAGTTCACTCCAAGTTGTTCAAAGAACTACCCAACTATACAGACAGGGGTTTTCCATATGAAGATTATCTGTATACTCTGTTTTCAAGCCAATTCGATACGAGTATCTATGGGTTGAAATCTGAATTTGAAGAATTATTTGGTTGGTTTGAACTTTATCAAGCAATGTCTAATCATCTCTCCTATTTTGGTCGATGCACTTATTCCAATACCCAAAAGTATCAAATGGCTTTAAAAAGACCTGAAATCATTGACACCTTCATTAAGGCTGGGCTGATAACAGATAGATCCGATCCTAAATTTAAAACTTTTGTCGAAAGCTATGAACAAAAGGTTAGTAATGATCGGTATGGACTTTAAAGCCTATAGCGTGGGCGAAATGCTCAACTACATGGGCGTTAAAACGATGAATGAACCCTTGCCTAAAGGGCTAAAACAATGGATTCAATCACGCTAAGCACTACTCTTCTTCTTCCCCTGTCAAAACTGCCTCTGCTCTGGCTTCTTGCTGGTTGCGAAAATACCGCTGAGACCCAATTTCATCCAACATTTTCATTTCAATCGCCTTTTCTTCCTCTTTCCATTCTTCCAAACAACGTTCCTTGTGTTTTTCCAAGGCTTCCAACTCTTTATGCCTTACTTGCAATAAATCTTCTTCTTCTTTTAGCTTTTGTTGGGCTACCTCTTTTTCAGCCCGCAATTCCACGTACTTTTCCCGCAAGCGTTGTAAAAACCGGTCGCCCATTTCCAACATCATGGGCGGAGAAATTCGCATTTGTTCAATAACCCCAGCCTGTTCCTGTAAGTTGGCTTGCAAGCGTGCTTCAGCAGCCCGAACAACGGCTTGAGCTTCCTGCACCCGCTGTTCTTGCTCTTTTTTTTTGCGTTCACGCATTTCGTAAACTTTTTGAAGCCGATAAACAAACCGTGCCATACTGGTGGAATTTACCCTTCGTACAATTCAAGGGGTAGCCCGTCAGGGTCTTTAAAAAATGTATAACGTTTGCCTGTTAACTCATCCACCCGAATGGGTTCAACCAGCACTTCTTGCGATTGTAAATACCCCACACAAGCTTCAACATCAGGCACACTAAAGGCTAAATGCCTCAAACCACAGGCTTCTGGGTAGCCTGCCCGAGGCAAATTTTCAGGAAATGAAAATAGTTCAATCTGGGTGGTATCGTTAATTTTCAAATCTAATTTGTAGGAATTTCGGGCTTCCCGAAACGTTTCACGGATAATATCTAGCCCTAAAATTTCCACGTAAAACCGTTTTGAAACGGCATAATTTGAAGCAATAATGGCGATATGATCAACTTGGGTAAAAAATTTCATTGGTCTATTTCCTACTGATTTAACGGGTACGGCTACTGCCTTAGTATAACAAAATCCAAACAAAAATGGTCGTTTTCCGTGATTCCTATTGATAGCCATCTTCGCTTGGCGTAAGATAGTAGCAATGATTCTTAATCTTCCCTTTTGTAAGACTGACTGAACACGGAGACCTTTCCCTTATGTCTAATTTTTCAGACCCACAAGCCGTATTGCTCGACGCTGAAGAGCGTATGAATAAAGCCATTGCTTCTACCCAACATGAACTAGGCACACTAAGAACGGGGCGTGCCAACCCCAGTATGTTAGACCGTGTTTCTGTGGATTATTACGGCACCCCAACCCCTGTTAGGCAAATGGCAAACTGCTCCATTTCCGAAGGTACAACCGTTATCATTCAACCGTATGACAAATCCACTTTAAGTGCTATTGAACGGGCTATTGCAAAATCAGACTTAGGCTTGACCCCCAACAATGATGGTTCGATTATTCGGTTAAGCATTCCAGCACTTTCCACAGACCGCCGTAAAGAAATTTGCAAATTAGCCGCTAAACTAGGCGAAGAAGGCAAAGTGGCTATTCGTAACGTGCGTCGTGATGCGATGGATGACTTAAACAAATTGAAAAAAGAAGCGAACTTGCCTGAAGATGAATTGAAATCGCTTCAAGATGTGATTCAAAAGAAAACCGATGCTCATATTAAAGAACTGGATAAAGTGGTAAAAGAAAAAGAAGAGGAAATTTTACAAGTTTAAAATGAACCAATCTACCACGTCTGAACCCCTTTCACCCCAAAATGTAACGCCTACCTTGCCCCAAAAAAGCCCCATGGCTAGGGTTAGAACAGGGGTTATTGTGGCAGTCGTTTTCTTGTCTGCCTTAGCATTAGGTGGCTGGGTTTGGGCATTAATGGCGTTGGTTGCTATGGCTCAATGCTTTGAAGAATTACGAAAAATGTTGCTAGTGCGGGAACAAACGGCTTCACGCATTGCCTTTTATTCCGCCATTATTCCACTGACCATTCTAGCCCAACTAGGCAAAGTGGATTGGTTTTGGCCCGTACTAATGATGGGCTTCACGCTCAGTTGCTTTCAATGGCTATTTAAAAGCCCAAAACGCACCATTGCAGATTTAGGGGCTACTCTGTTAGCCATGCTTTACACAGGGTTTTTACCCTTACACGCCATTTTAATTCGTAATTTTGATTTGCAACAATTCGCCACTCAACCCTTTTGGCAACAAACAGGGGTGCAACTGCTATTTTTGATTATAGGCGTCATCGCTTGTTCAGACATTGGGGCTTATTATGTGGGTAAAGCCTTTGGTAAACACTTGCTTTCCCCAGAACTTAGCCCGAAAAAAACGCAAGAAGGGGCTTTCGGCGGATTAATTGCTGGCTTACTTTTTGGGTTAAGCGTAGCGTTAGTAATTAACTTCCCGCTTCACCATGCGTTTATTTTAAGTACCTTGCTCGTTATTTGCGGTGCTTTGGGCGATTTAGTGGAATCTAAACTAAAACGTGAAGCAGGCGTGAAGGATTCTGGTGGATTACTAGAAGGGCATGGTGGCTTACTGGATAGACTAGATAGCTACCTGTTTTCGGTTGCGGTGGCTTATTATTATATTCATTGGATTGTACGAGAAGACGGCATTGCCAAAGAATGGGCATCCCTGTTATCCCAATTACTTTCGGGGTATTAATGAACAATGCACGCCTCCCTACTTTCTTCTACTGAACCTTGGCAGGATGAATCCCCCTATGAATTTGAGATGGAATTACTGTCAGAAACTCGGCTTGCGGAAATAAACCAATTGCTGGAAAACCTGCATGCCTGCCCTACAAGCCATCCGCAGTTATACCATATGGCGTTAACGCATAGTTCTTACACGTATGAAAATAAACTTTCGCCGTTATGCAATTTTGAACGTTTAGAATTTTTGGGTGATGCCGTACTGAAATTAACGGTTTCTCAACTGTTATATGAGCGTTTCCCTTCTTACCGTGAAGGCGAACTGACCAAAATACGGTCTGTTATTGTGAGCGATGCCGTACTAGCCAAAGTAGCAGATAAATTAGGACTAGGGCATTACATTGTTTTTGGTATTAGTGAAGCCCGTAGTGGCGGGGCAAAAAAACAATCTAGCTTGGCTTGTGCGTTGGAATCGTTATTGGGGGCATTCTATTTGGATGGTCAGTTTGATACCTGCCAACGGTTATTGGGTAATGTGTTGGATGAAGAAATAACGGCGATAGATTTAAACAAAACCAAAGACAACTTCAAGGCGGTTTTGCAGGAACATACCCAAGCGGAAAATTTAGGCTTGCCAGATTATAAAACGCTTGAAGAAAAAGGGCCTCCGCATAACAAAACGTTTGTGATTGAATGTTGGGTCAATGAAGAAATTGTTGGGTTAGGGCGGGGTAAAAGTAAAAAGCAAGCCCAGCAAGATTCAGCTAAAATGGCACTGATTACCCTTAATGTCTTGCCTGCAGAAGGTGAAACTCTATAGCATACAACACATCATTCAATTTTCTAATGATTCTAACTAGCGTCTACTGGTACTTCGGCGGGTTTACCTTCAGGCCATAGGCGGTAACCACCACCATAAATGGTTTCAATATAGGTAACAGGCAACTTCATTTTTTCAAACTTCGCCCGCAAATGCCGAATATGTACCCGAATGGTTTCCACATCATCATCAGGCTCATATCCCCAAACTTCCTTCAGCAAGGTAGCCAAAGAAATGGTTTTACCATAGTTTTGCACTAAACAATGGATAATCTCAAATTCCGTGGGGGTTAATTTAATCAACTGCCCTTGCACGGTAATTTCTAAATTATCAGGCATTAACGTAAAATGCCCAATGGTGCGAATTTCACCTCTATTGAGTGATTCAGGTAAGGCATTAGCCCGACGCAACAACGCCCGAACCCTCACCAATAGTTCAGGCAATTCAAACGGTTTAGTCAAATAATCATCTGCACCTACGTCAAAGCCCTTTACCTTATCTTGCACTTGCCCTAACGCCGTTAGCATAAGCACAGGCGTATTAGCAATAACGGCATCTTTACGAATGCGTTGGCAAACGGTGTAGCCATCCACTTCAGGCATCATCAAATCCAACAACACTAAATTCGGGCGTTCCTGCTGGATTAATGCCAAGCCCGTAACACCATCCAATGCCGTTTTTACTTGATGCCCTTGTATTTCTAAATTGAGTTTAATTAACTCTACAATAGAAGGGTTGTCATCTATTACAACAATTTTCGCCATGATAGTTAGGTCTTCCTTGTTTATTATTTAGGGCTTTAAAAGCGAGGGTAATTTATTTTCGGTTTGCCAATTAGGGTGTTCTACTTTATACTCCATCACGGCTCTATCTAATTCGGCTTTAAAGGCTTCCAAGGCTTGGGCTTCTGGCACTTTTTGAATACGGTCTTCACCACGGAAGATGTAATACTGCCCAATGCCACCCGCAATACCAATATCGGCTTGTTCTGCCTCACCGGGACCATTCACAAAACACCCCATCACAGCCACTTTCAACGGTACTTCCAACTTGGCAATTAAGGCTTCTACTTGGCTGGTTAGCCCGTGTAAATCTACTTCACACCGTCCGCAAGCTGGACAACTAATTAAATCTGCCCCTGTTTTTCGCAACCCGACTGCTTTAAGAATTTCATGCCCTGCAAATACTTCTTCAATAGAATCTGCCGTCAACGAAATACGGATGGTATCGCCAATGCCTTCACTAAGCAACAAACCTAAGGCAAATGCACTTTTCACTAAGCCTCGTTTCAGCGTGCCTGCTTCTGTTACACCTAGGTGAAGGGGGTATCCGCAACGGCTAGCCACTTCCCGATAAGCAGCAACGGCTTCCATCGGGTCGCTACCTTTGACAGAAATGGCGAATTGCGTAAAGTCTTCTTGTTCTAAAATTTGAGCATTCAGCAACGCACTTTCCACTAATTGACGCACCATTTGCTTGGGGTAGCGTTCCTTAATAGGCTTTTCAATAGACCCGCCGTTTACGCCTATACGAATAGGCAAATTACGTTCTTTACATTTACGTACAACGGCTTTCACAAATTCTTTAGAGGATAAATTACCGGGGTTAATACGAATCGCATGAACGCCATTATCCGCTGCTTGAAGGGCTAGGCGGTAATCAAAATGAATATCTGCCACCACCGGAATAGGGCTTTTGGGCACAATAATTTTCAATGCTTCAGCGGCTTCTTTATCAGGCACAGCAAGCCGAATAATTTCACAACCCGCATCAGCCAAGCGTTGGATTTGATAGATAGATTCTTTCACGTCTCTTGTATCGTTCACCAACATGGATTGCACAGAAATAGGTGCATTACCACCAATGGCAACTGAACCAACTAAAATTTGGCTACTTTTTCGCCGAACAACCGCTTGCGGAAACCGAGGAAAATCACACGCCAAGGGGGCATAAATATCATCTACAAAACTAGCCTCTTGGGCCGAATTTGCTACAGTGGAAGCCACAGTGGTCATCATCATCAACTGAAATAATCCTCTACAAAGGGAAGAAGCATTAATATAGTAGTATTGTACGACTAGGATTAATGATTGTCGATAGATTAAGCCGTTTAACCCCAAATATATAACGTTTTATTAATATCCTACTAAATATTACAAAAGTTCAGGTTGCAGTTCCAATGGCAATTCAGAAACCAACACCACCGTTTTAATTCTATGCCCATCCAACACTTGTACGGTAAAGGTCATTCCCTCAAAAAACACGCTATCATTCGTTTCCGGTTCTCTGCCTAATTGCCCAAAAACAAAGCCGGCAATGGTTTTAAAATCATCTTCCGGAATATGCAAATTCAATTCCGCATTTAAATCTTCAATTAAATACCGCCCTGGTACTATCCAATGCGTAGGCGAAAGGGAGACTAAGGCATCTTCTTCGCTTTGCTCATCGGCATCTTCCCACAATTCACCGACCAATTCTTCCATTAAATCCGCCACGGTTACAAGCCCTGCAAACCCACCGTGTTCATCTACCACGGCTGCCATTTGGAATTTAGACCGTTTTAAATCTTCCAATAAAGCGGTCAATGTTTTATTCTCAGGATAAATGGGAATATCTTTCAGTAAGCCTTCTAAATTGGGCTTTAACCGCATGGCGGTATCTTCATCAGCCAAGCATTTCAGCACTTCACGTTCATGAATAACCCCTTCCAATTGGTCGAAGGTTTCCCTATAAACGGGCAATTTTGAATGCCGATGTTCTGTAAATAATTTTGCAACTTCCAATACAGGGGTTTCAAAATCCACCATCACCACATCGGTTCTTGGAATCATCACATCAGAAACAACGCGTTCTGAAAACGCCATTACGTTGGAAAGCATCACGCCTTCTTGAGGGGCTATAACCTGCTGAGCCTGCCCTTCTTCCACCAGCTTATCAAACGACTCTCGCCAAGTGGCTTCGCTTTCATCCGCTTCCACTTCAACCACCACATCACGCACCCGTGGGTGGGTGGATTGGATGCGTTCTTTCAAATGGTCGATAATATCGTCCATTTGCCGAATGGGAATATCAGGGTCTACTTGTACTTTTAGTTGAACGAATAACCCGCTGATACCTTGGTCGATGGTTTTTAAATCCATAATAGATGCCACGCCGTGGGTTTTTGAAACGACATCGCTCAGGCTTTTTTCAGTTTTACTGGAAGCTGAAACCCCTGTTAAAAACGAGCGATTATAACTAAATAGGTTAATAGCTAACACCATAAGTAAAATACCAATAACTATGGAAGCAATCGCATCTGGGGCTTGAGCTTGCACGGTATTTAACCACCCTGCTTGGTGTCCCCATTCGCCTATTAGCAAAGCAAACAAGGCAATTAACGCCCCTGTAAAGGCTATTAAATCTTCAAAAAACACGAAGCGGGTAGTGGGGCTGGTTACAAACTTTACCCGTTTTAGTGCTTTGGGAAACATTGCCCAAATAGACACTTTTTCGCCATTGCCTGCTTCCTGTAACACGGCGTTTGATGCGGCGGTTAATGCCCCAATTTCAAATAAAACGCTTAGCACCAAAATAACGATAGCCCAAGTAATATCGCCCAATTCTTTGCTTGGGTGAACAAGGCGTTCTACCCCCATATAAACCGAAACCAAGGCACTAACAAACAGAATAAAACTAGCTAGCAATGCCCAAAAATTGGCTTCTAACCCGTACCCAAAGTGGTGCGACCTATCTGGAGGGCGTTTGCCTTGAATAATACCAAATAGCAATGTAAAACTGTTGAAGGTATCTGCGGCGGAATGTAAGCCTTCACTAAACAAGGCAGCGGAACGGGTAATAGTTGAGGCTACCACTATCTTACAGGCTGCTATTAAGCCATTAAACAGCATCGCGTATAACACGGCATTGAGGGCGTGTTTATAGTGTAAATCCTTGGTTCTATCAATACCCGCTGTTGATTCTTGAAACGTAATGCCGTCAGTAGAAGAAACAGTTGTTTTCGCTTTAGGTTGCGGAAGGTCTGAACTGGGCTTGCTGTTCAGTGGCGAAGTCTTCGGCGGTATTGTGCTGGGTTCAGAAGAAGATAATGGGGCAGAAGGTCTACTGTCCATAGGGGTTTTCCAGTACCTGTTAAACTTATTTGCCTACAATCGTGGCAGTTTGTAATGATTTTTTTATTATAAGACAAATCAACACAAAAAGGTAGCTATTAAGAAATCTCTAATCTATCTACACGAAGCCTTGCATTTTAGGAAGGCTTGTGGGTTGATAGAAACATCACAAACCTTAGTCATACGATTACCCACCCTTCGGAGCATCTCTTTTCAATGAAAAATACCACTAAACCTTATATGCCTAAAAGCTACACCCCTCGTAAAAAAACCGAAGGCTTCAACGGAGGCTCAACCCCTAGCGGATTTGGAGCGGGTAAGAAATCATCTCATAGTGCTAAAAACAATGCGTCTGTAACACCGTCTGTTTCACAAAACCCCTTGCTAAACGAAGCCAAAAAAATGCTGGCTAGAAAACGCTTCGGGCAAAACTTCCTAATAAGCCAATCCGTTATTGATGGAATTGTTCGGTGTTTAGACCTAGACCCTGCTACAGATAACGTGCTTGAAATTGGCCCTGGGCTAGGCTTTTTAACCCAAAGCATCCGCCCGCAGGTAAAGCATTTAACCTGCGTTGAATTAGACAAACGCATGGTAGATTATTTGGCACGGAAATTCCAGTTGCTCGCTCCAAAAACATCGGAAGGTATTGAGGAACTAGAGGCTGAAGACCTAGACACTATTGAAACCGACGAACCCGAAGAAGAAGCACCTTACGTTAAAGGGGGTAATTTGTTAGACCCCATTCATGTAGAAGGCTTCAGTCTTATTCAACAAGATATTTTAGCTTATCCGCTGGATTCCATTCCCTATGAAAAATTTAAAGTGGTTGGCAATATTCCTTACAACATTACCAGTGGCGTATTATTTAAATTTGCGGGCGAACTGGAAGAAACCATTGTGCCGATGCGTCAAAAAGTCCAACAACTAACCTTCATGGTACAACGTGAAGTGGGCGAACGAATGGTTGCCCCTGCGGGCGGTAAGGCATATAGTCCGCTTTCAATTGCCCTGCAGTATTGGTTTGAAGTACAACAGGAATTTTTGGTACCACCAGAAGCCTTCCAACCTCGCCCGAAGGTTACTTCAGTGGTTATTAGCCTCATTCCTCGGGCTGAACCCCTTTGCCAAGTGGATGATTTAGCCTTTATGAAAAAATTGGTTCGGGCTTCCTTCCAACAACGCCGTAAAACCTTGAAGAATTCTTTATTACATGATACGGGTATTCAAGCGGCAGCGTTAGAAAAAGCGTTGCTTGAAACCGGTATTTCTGGCATGGCACGCCCTGAAACATTGACTATTGAACAATTCGGAGCATTAAGCAATGCCCTTAGCCGTCAACAGTAAAATTGAAGTTTTAAGCCCTGCAAAATTGAATTTATCGCTTCGGTTGCTAGCCCCTCGCCCCCAAGATGGGTATACGGAACTGCATAGCATTGTGGCATTAGTAGGTTGGCAAGACCAGCTTACTTTTCAACCCAGCGATATTTTTCTTTCTAGTGAAGATACCGTGGGTTACCCAGCTATTGATTTTAGTTGCTCTATTGATGAATTAACCCAATCGCCCGATGATAATTTAGTGGTTAAAGCCATCCGCTTATTTTATGCCAAATTACCGTTATCCGTGTTACCACTGTCGGCACGCCCCACCCATTGGCAAGTTCATTTACAGAAGCACATTCCCTTTCAAGCCGGCTTGGGGGGGGGTAGTAGCAATGCCGCTTCTACGCTTCGCTTTTTGAACCATTGGCATCAATCTGTTCAAGGTATTACTGGTTATACTGTGCCTGAGCTTCAACAACTAGGAGCCGTATTGGGGTCTGATGTACCACTCTTTCTAACCACTGAAACCCCTTCGGTGGTTTGCATGACGGGGCGAGGGGAACGCATTACGGAACTACCCGTTTCATCGCTCAATAGTTTAACAGGGGTTACTTGCGTTATTGTAAAGCCTAAAGCCATTGCCGTTTCTACCCCATTGGCGTTTCAAGCATTGCATAGGCAACGGGCTTATAGTCAAGTTTCTGAAACGGCTCAATTGGCGTGGATTGAGGGCCTAATAGCGGGCTTACCTTTATGGCAACTAACCCAGTATATGGTTAATGAATTTGAACCGTTGGTTTGGCAACTAGAACCTACGTTACAACCCTTAACAGAAAAACTAAAAAACTTAGGGGCATTTCATTGCCTATTATGTGGCAGTGGGTCTGCGGTAGTGGGGCTATTTGAAAACAGTAAAAAACCAGACTATAACTTGCTTCACAGCTTTTTCCCTCGGGCAGATTTTGACTGGGTATGCGTCCCCTTTTTGGGTCAAACAGCGCAGCCTATCCTTTTTTAAACTAACTATCATCCATTCAATTAAAGAAAACAACTTGTTTGACCGAAATGTTTTAATAATGGTTAGCACGTTTTAATTAACGGATGGTTTTTATGCCTGTAGTAAGCTTTTAAATTAATGGTAGCTTAACCCATGGGTACGGTAATTTAAAACCATAAACCGTGCCACTAATACTCTCTCTCTAAATTCTTCATGCTCTTCTTTGACTGACTTTTAACTGTTAAAACAACCTAGGGGACTTTAATTTTTTATGATGATGATGACTTCTTCTTCAAATTCTGGTAATGGGGCTTCTTTTCAACTATTAGGTAATCAGGCTGAAAAAACCCTATTAGCGGGTAAAACGGCTCAAACAGCTAGTAACCCTGTTGTAAAAGGCGGTCGGTTATTAGAAGGGTTTACCCCTGAAACCACGGGTGTGGTAACGGGCAAGCCCAGCCAACAAGCGTTTGATTTTATTTCTTCAACAGATGGAGCTAGTACAGAAAAAACCACCAAATCGACCTCTTTTTCTGCTGGGTTTGAACGTCTAAGCGTAAAGCAGTTGCCTCGTAAAAAACCAGAATTCACCGCTGGTGCAGGCTCAAAAGATATGTTAATTGCCGCTTGGCTAACCCAGTGGATTACGACGGGCTTGGCAAAAGGTTCGCTAACTGAAAACCATTTACTTCCGCTAAAACAGGAAATTTCTGGCTATTTAGGCGTTAGTATTGGTACGGTTCAAAATGCTATTCGCTATGTGGAAGATGATGGCTTAGTAGAAAGCAAACAACGTATTGGTACACTCATTCGAGGGGCTTCTGCTAATAGCACCACGGGTGAAACCACGATGGATGAAAGCCGTGTTCGTAAACAAACCTCTAAACGAGATACTGCGGTAGTAGCGTTACAACAGTACTTTGTAAAAGCAAATTTTGAAATTGGGCAAGCGTTGCCGGCTTCACGGGAATTAGCGAAGGTGATTGGGTCTGCCCCTAATACCACCCGTTTGGCGTTAGAATTTTTGACTGTTCAAGGGCTACTTTCTAGCAATAATGCACGGGGTAAAAAAGCAAATTGGATTTTACAAGCCATTCCCAACTTGGAAGCAAACCAATTAGGTTCACAAATGGTGGTACAAACTGATACTTTGATTGACCAGCTAGAACGTGATTTGAAGCAGTTAATTTCTGATGATTATGAAGTGAACATGAAGTTGCCTTCGCATTTGGAATTGGCGGAATCGCTCAAGGTTTCAATTAAAACGGTGCATGATGCCATGCAACGCTTGGTAATTCAAGGGTATGTGCATTCCAAACGAGGACGGTATGGTACGTTTGTAAGCCGTATTCCTAGCAACCTTATTAACGTTTCTGCTATTGAACAATTGTTTGTTCCTGCGGAAGAGCACGCTGAACCAGAGGCGGCTTTTTACCACTATCAGCAGGCTGAAGAACAATTGCGGGCGTTGTTGAAAACGCAGTATAGCGTAGGGCAACAGTTACAACCCATGCCTGAATTGGCTACCCAGTTGGGCGTTTCTATGAATTCTGTTAGGCGGGCGTTGCAAACGTTGGCGGAAGAAGGCTTGGTTTCATTCAAACGGGGTCGCTTTGGCGGGACTATTGTAGAAAACATTCCTCAATAGTTTTTAACAAAAATTCAAAAAAGAGAGATAAAGGTGTTTTAAACCCTTTATCTCTCTTTTTTAGCTTATACCAATTCAAAGATCGACTAGCACTGTTTTATTCTACCAACACATAAGGGGACTGCGGTTGGGTTGCCCCACCACGAACACTCCCAAAAAAATTCAGGGGCAAGCCCCTAAAAACCGCCCTAAATGACACCCCCTATGCCACTAGGGGCATTGACGAGGGGATGCTTTTTCGCCCCTTTTAATCTAGCCGTTTCTTCCAACGTTAAAAATCGTTTTTGCGGTGGGGGCGTTATCAACATTTTGTAATACCGAAGACTGGTTTCAGAGCCCAACTCTTCAATGCCTGAACGCAAAGTAACAGAAAAAACGACTGAAGGTTGAACCATTGAAATAGAAGTCGTAGCAATCATCTTGTCATTTACCTTAGGGGAGAAATAGAACCCGCTTGTTAATGGTGTCCACCGCCACCAGCGAGAGCTTCAGCTAAGCTCCAATTCGGAACAATCGGTGTGATGACGGTTGCTAAGGTTTGGTGCAACGCCGTTTCAATCGCTACCAAATGGGCTGCGGATGGAGCTTCCCATCGCAACGTCAACACGGGTTCCGTATTAGAAACCCTACACAACCAAAACCCACCCTGCACATTAAACCGAACCCCATCAATGGTTTCAATCGAAACCACGGGTAATTCTGCAAACTGTTGCAAGCCAATAACAGCCTTATGCAACGCTTCCATTACCTCAGCCCTATAAGCAACAGGCACAGGCAACCGTAATTCTTCTGATAAAAACGATTGCGGTAGCGTTTCATAAAGCGATGCCATGGTAGCATTGGGGTCTACCCGCCGAGCATCATCTAAAAACCGAACTAACCGTAATGCGGCGTAAATACCGTCATCAAAGCCCCAATGGGTGTCTCTAAAGAAGAAATGTCCTGACAATTCACCGCCCAATTTAGCGTCAATTTCTCGCATTTTCTGCTTAATATAAGCGTGCCCTGTAGGCGACATAACCGGCACAGCCCCCAACTTGGCTACCGTATCAAACAAATGCTGCGAACATTTCACTTCTGAAACCACGGTGGGCGGGGTTTCAAACGTGCCGTGGGCTAACATATCTTGCGTTAGAAAAATCAGCAACATATCGCCGGAAATAACTCGTCCTTGGGCATCTACAACGCCTACACGGTCGCTATCACCATCAAACGCCACACCCATATCGGCTTTATTGGCTAAAACCGCTTCCTGCAAAAACCGAAGGTTACTATGCACGCACGGGTCTGGGTGATGATTCGGGAAGTTGCCATCCGGTTCAGCAAACAAAGGAATCACTTCACACCCCAAGGCTTCCATCACTTGCGGAGCAATCACGCCGGCTGTAGCATTACCACAATCAACCACCACTTTAGGGCGGGTGGGAAAGCGTCCAAAATGCTGGGTTGTCCATTTCGCATAGGCTTCTAGTGGCGACCAATAAGTGATGTGTCCAATTTTATCATTACCGAAGGGGGTGGCTTCCACTTCGCCACTGGCAATTTTCAAAAAGCACGCTTTAAACTCAATCAACTCTTCTTTCTTCATCGAAAGCCCGTTAATACAAAGCTTCATGCCGTTATAGGGGGCTGGGTTATGACTAGCGGTAACCACTACGGAAGCATCTGGCTTGGGTAAACCAAAGGGATTTAAGCAAAAATATTCTGAAAAATACACAAGAGGAGAAGGCACCATGCCTAGCTTTAGCACATGAATACCCATTTGGGTAACGGATTCAATAAAGGCGTTGGTCAACGCTTGAGAATGGATTCTAGCGTCATACCCAACGGAAATGGTTGGCATATGGGCAACATCCCACCCTTTATAGGTTTGCAACCAGTAGGCAAAGGCTTTACCCAGCAAACTATAGGTGGTTTCGTCAAACACGTCGGGGGTTACAATGGCTCGTAAATCATAAGTACAGAAAAAATCTGCCGATGGGGCTTGTGTAGCAGTTTCAGGGGGTGTTGATGTTGTCGTCATCATAAACTTAAAACGTCCTTACTTAAAATACTGAAAAAATCAACGCTCGGAATAACGAATGAGGTTAGGGAAAAAGGTTTAGTGGGATGGGATAATGAGGCACGAGGAACGCAATGAGGGCGTTTACACTAGGTAAATAACTGAAATGAGTACCGCAGTAACAAAATTAGCACGCCCAATGGGTCTTTTTCCGTAACCTCATTAGAGCTTAGCCAACTGCTCCGGTAACGGTTGGCTTAATAGCAGAAAAAATAGTTGCCTCTGTAGGGGCAAGTGGGAAAACAAGGGCTTCAGTAGCCAGTAAAAACGTTGTTTTTTGGGCTAGAGCATTGAAATAAAAGGTATCTTCACCTGAAAGTACTTGGTGTTGCAATGGCTGTTGCAAAATAGCTTCTTGCGAAGACCCCCTTAATTCTAACCCACCAGAAAGCAGCGTAATAGAAACAACCTTATTAGTAGGGTTAAATTGTAAGGCTTCTCCACCCACTAAGGTTACTTTAAACACTGTGGGTTCGCCCACTTCAGGCTTAACAATTTGTTCCCACTGTCCCCATGGGGCAAGTCCTGAACTTGGGGCGTGCAGGGAAGTGTGTGAAACCGCACTTAACGCATCTACTACCTGTTTGACGGATTGTGAAGAACCCGCTTTTGAAATCAGCAACGCATCAGGCGTATCTACCACGGTAATACCTTCTAGCCCCAGCAAGCCGATGGCTCGGTTGGTGTGGCTCCACACAAGGCAGTTGGTGGAATCTTGACTAACACCCTGCCCGTCATTCATTTGAATCCACCGATTATTTTGTTCGTCGGTTTGCGTCGGGCTGGTGGTTAATAGTTGTTGTAGGCTATCCCAACTACCAATATCGTTCCATTCGGTTCGCATGGGCACAACGGCTACTTTTTTGGCGTGTTCCATTACAGCATAATCGAACGAAATATTGGGCATTTGGTTGAACTGATTATAAGCCGTTTCATACCCTTGGCTGACTAAATTGTAGATTTCGGGGGCGTGCAAGGCTAAGGCTTTATAAAGTGTTTCGCATGAAAGCACAAAAATGCCCGCATTCCACAAATACCGACCGGAATCTACATAATGCTGGGCGGTTTCTTCATTGGGCTTTTCAACAAACCGAACAGCTTCCAGCCAATCTAGCTGGCTATAATCTTGCCCTACTTCAATGTACCCATACCCTGTTTCTGGGTAATTTGCAGGTACGCCAAGTGTTACAATGTAACCTTCTTTTGCCAAGGCTTCGGCTTGTTGTAAGTGGGCTTGAAATACAGCAGCATCTGCCACCAAATGGTCTGCTGGTAGAATGGCTAGAATGGTATCCGATAAGCTTCCACCGGTTTTTTCCAAAATAAACTGAGCCGCTAAAGCGATGGCGGGGGCGGTATTTTTCCGAGAAGGTTCTACAATCACGTTAGGAATTAAGGCATCTAAACTATGGTTGGCTAAATCTGTTTTCATCGCTTGGGCTAAATCGTTACCCGTTACCATATAAACGTGGCTTTCTACGCAACGCTGGCTAGTTTCTGTTCTTAAAACCGTTTGGCACAACAAGGAAGGGGCTTCAGCGGGGTTGACCCCTAATGATAAAAACTGCTTGGGTTTATGAGACCGTGATAAGGGCCATAGCCTTGTACCCCCACCGCCTGCTAAAATAAGGTGGTGTAGGTTACCGGTGTTAGAGGGTGATGTTGTGGGTTCATTCATGGCGGAATGCTATAATCCTTTTATCTAAAGTGAACTTAAAGATATAATAGAGTCTATCAAAAAAGAGAGCAGTTAGAAACAAAAAACAACATTTGCTTCCGTTAACACCCTTCTTCTTTACATAAAGGCTTCAACAAATAAACTGATGCGTTTAGATGAGATGATTTGTCAAAACCTGTTAACATTTCCTACAATAACGAATAACTGCCCAGTTCCATAGCCCCCATTCAGGAGATTTTCGTTACAAATGACTTTTCAATTCACCCCCTCTTTCACCCCCACTCGCTATTTATTGGCTAGCCTGGCAATTACTGCCACTTTATTACTAGCAACCAGCTTAGCTATTACCCCTACACCAACCGTCGATCCTAACAAAGTAGCCACACACCCCATCAAACAAGAAGCTCAACACAAGCCCATCGTGGTAGCAGATGCTGACAACATTTCCCTGCAGAGCATTCTTAAGCCTGAACAACAAAAACCTGCTGAAGCTTATGCCGTGGGTGGAGTAGATTCTTACACTGCGGGAAAGGGTCGTTCTACGAATAATGGTAATTTATGGCAAGTTGTGTTTGCCTTATTAGCCGTTTCTGCAGGGGCTTGGGCTATTTTAAATACCGCTTGGTTTAAGGCTTTAGCTCAACACAAGGAAGCCCAGCTATTGCAAAAAAACGGGGCTTACCTTACACCTCCCAGCATAGTAAACGCCCCCCCTAGCGTAACGACAGTATCTTCCCCCCTCCAAAAAGCGACTGATTGGGTGGCTTCGCTTTTACGCCCAGAAACCTCAGAATCTATCGCTACAGAACCCGCCCTTGCTAGCGTTTTGCAAACACTCCCTCTTCCTAGCGGACAATTTTTGGTTATGGTTCAAATAGCCGATACCATTCATAGCTTGGTTGTGGGGGGGCATCACCAACCCTTGTTAGTTGGCACTTGGCAGTCTGAAGCATTCGGCATAAGCCCTACTAATACAGACCCCGTTCAAACAGAAAAATGGATGGCACAAACCCCGCCAACGCCTACACCCACTGCACGAAAAGAAAACCTGCTAACTTCAAACGAGCTATTGACAGATTACGAAGCCTTGAACGCTACTGAAGAAGCCTTGTTTGGGCAATTGCTACAACAAGAAAAAACGGTACTATAATACAGCTTTACTTGGTCTGTATGAGAATCATCGTGGTAAGGTAGTGATAGTTTTAGGTAAGCTAGCAATGTTTACTATCCTATTTTGCTTAGTATAATAGATTTTTTACCGTTGACGCTTGTTCTTAGAATCAGTCGTTTCGTTGGAGGTTACTTAAATATGGCAGAATTGAATGCCGCACCCGTATTGAAAACGCAAGGTTTTGGTATTACAGACCGTAAAGACGCTTGGTGGTGGGAACAAGTTTTTACCATTGTTGTAATGGGTTTGTTTACTATATATGCTACTTGGGCAGCTGCTGCTAATGCTTATTTTGAAGTAGGGCCTTATTTTTCTCCGTTTTATTCACCTAACTTAAAAGCTATGTTCCCTGAAGCATTCAGCTGGATGAGCTTTTCCCCAGCTTTCTTAATTCTATGGGCACCCCTAGGGTTTCGGGGTACTTGCTACTTCTACCGTAGAACTTACTATCGGGCTATTTTTAACGATCCTCCTGCTTGTGCGGTTGATAAGCCAAAAGTAGGCTTACTTCGGTGGGCTGCAGACTATACAGGCGAAACGTTGTTTCCCTTTGTGTTACAAAACTTCCACCGCTACTTTATGTATGCCGCATTAGTTTTAGTGGTTTTCCACTGGAAGCACGTTTGGGACAGTATGTTCTACAAGGGTCAGTTCGGCGTGGGCGTGGGCAGTTTGGTAATTTTGTTAGATGCGGTTTTGCTTTCGCTTTATGTGTTTTCTTGCCATTCACTTCGGCACTTATTAGGCGGAAAGCTGAATAACTTTATGGCGAATATCTTCAGCAAGTTTCGTTTTTCCTTATGGGAAGGGCAGACCGTGTTAAATGGTCAACACTGGTTCTACGCTTGGGCTAGCTTGTTTACCGTAGGCTTGTGTGATTTATACATTCGGCTTACCGCCATGGGCGTTATTAAAGATTGGAATACTTGGGGCATTGATTGGTTAACCGTGCTTCCTGCAACGGGGCATTAAGCCTTTTTTCCCTCATTTAAAGCAATTCACAACCACTATTATTAAATAAGATGGAATACGAAATAAAATGATGTCTTCTACTGAACACAATTATGAAACCAAATCGTATGACGTTATCGTCATCGGTGCGGGCGGTGCGGGCTTACGGGCGGCTATTGAAGCGTCTGCTCAAGGGGCTTCTGTGGCATTGGTTACCAAATCGTTACTGGGTAAAGCCCATACGGTTATGGCTGAAGGTGGTATGGCTGCGGCCTTAGGCAACCTAGATGCGGCTGATGGCTGGGTGCCACATTTTAAAGATAGTATCCGCGGTGGCAAATACATGAACAACTGGCGTATGGCTCAAATCCATGCCGAAGAAGCCCCTGAGCGGGTAAAAGAATTGGAACTTTGGGGAGCTGTGTTTGATAGAACCCCTGATGGACGGATTCTTCAACGAGCCTTTGGCGGACACACCTATCGTCGTTTAGCTCATGTAGGCGACCGTACTGGCTTAGAACTCATTCGTACCTTGCAGGATAAAGGCATCCACAGTGGTATTGACGTATTTATGGAATGTACCGTTACCAACTTGTTAGAAGAAAACGGACAAGTTTCGGGTGCATTTGGCTACTGGCGTGAAAGCGGACGGTTTATCTTATTTAAAGGTAAATCCATCGTTATGGCTTCGGGCGGTATTGGTAAAGCCTTTGAAGTAACCTCTAATTCATGGGAATATACCGGTGATGGGCAAGCAATGGCAATGGCTATTGGTGCTGAACTCATCGATATGGAATTTTTACAATTCCACCCTACGGGCATGGTTTGTCCAGCCTCAGTTAAAGGTATTTTGGTAACTGAAGCGGTTCGGGGTGAAGGGGGTAAATTAACCAACGCCTTAGGCGAACGCTTCATGAAAAATTATGACCCTGAACGGATGGAATTGTCTACGAGAGACATCGTAGCCAAAGCTATTTACGCTGAAGTTCGTGATGGACGGGGTTCACCAAACGGTGGGGTATTCTTGGATATTTCACACCGTGGGGCAGATTATATTAAAAGAAAACTACCGTCGATGTATCACCAATTCTTAGAATTGGGCGATGTAGATATTACCAAAGGTCCAATGGAAGTAGGGCCTACCATGCACTACACCATGGGTGGTATTCGGGTTAATCCGGAAACGCAAGAATCGCCTACGGTTAAGGGCTTATTCGCTGCGGGCGAATGTTCAGGTGGTATGCACGGTGCTAACCGCTTAGGCGGAAACTCTTTGTCTGACTTAATCGTTTTTGGTAGAAGAGCAGGGCTATACGCCGCGGAATTTGCTAAACAGCAAACCGAAATGCTTCCTATTGATAATGAAAAAGTAAAAGGGTACGCTCAAGCCTTGGTTGAACCGTTTGAACGCAAAGGCACGGAAACCCCTTACCCCATTCATGCGGAATTACAGCATTTAATGCACACGAAAGTGGGCATTGTTCGGGAAGAAAAATTCTTGAAAGAAGCGATTGCTGAATTAGCCGTTTTGCGTGAACGGGCTAAAAAAGCGAGAGTTGATGGGTCTCGGGCGTACAACCCAGGTTGGCATTTGGCTCATGATTTAATTAACATGATTGATGCGTCTGAAATTGTGGCTAAAGCCGCATTACAGCGGGAAGATAGCCGAGGCGGACATACCCGCTTAGACTTTAACTTCTCTGATGATAAAGTGTGGCGGCATCGTACCTCAGTTGCTAGCCGTGCAACGGATGGCACATTAACGGTTAGTTATTTTGATAAGCCTCAAATGCCGAAAGAACTTGTAGCTCTATTTGATAAGGCTGAAGAAAAAACAGCTTTTGAAACAGAAGGGAAATTCTAACCCCATGATGATGATTGTCTCAGATGCTCATACCAATAGAGTCGCTAATTTCCACGTTTTTCGGGGTAACCCAGATGAGAACGGTGAACATATTGGTGAAGTCGTTAACTATGAAGTACCCCTCAAACCAGGTTGGGTTGTGTTGGATGCCATTCACTGGATTCAAGCCAATAAACAGCCCGATTTAGCCGTTCGGTGGAACTGTAAAGCCGCTAAATGCGGATCTTGTTCAGCGGAAATTAACGGTTTGCCTAGCTTAATGTGTAAAACTCGGCTAGACCATATGCCGGCAGATAAGCCCATTATCGTGAAACCAATGAAAACATTCCCGCTCATTAAAGATTTAGTGACGGATGTTTCGTGGAACTACGAAGTGAACAAAAAAATTCAACCCTTCACGCCTGCTAATAGTAATGTAGATACTTGGCGGTATTTTCAGCAAGATGCTGACCGTGTGCAGGAATTCCGTAAATGTATTGAATGCTTTATTTGCCAAGATACTTGCCATGTATTACGCCACCATAGCAAGTTTGATAAGTTCTTTGGGCCTCGGTTTATGATTCGCTTAGCCCAATTAGAATTCCATCCGTTGGATGTGGCTGATAGGCTTAAATTCATTAAAGAAGAAGCGGGTATTGGCTTCTGCAACATTACTAAATGCTGTACGGATAGATGCCCTGAGCAAATTCGCATTACGGATAATGGCATTATCCCCTTGAAGGAACGGGTTGTTGACCGGTTTTACGACCCTATTACCATGCTGTTGAACAAAATTGGCTTAGGCTAAATTGCTTCTTGGTTTATAGCCTTATCAAAAAAAATCCCCCTTTTACTGCTTTGTAAAAGGGGGATTTTTTAAACAAATGCGGGTGTATTTATAGCGTACCGTAGAAGGGTATCACTATCAGCGGGGTACAGGGGTGCAAATGTTTGATAATGATACCGCTTGGCGAACTCATTTTCTTGAAAATGCTGGGCTAACATGGTATTTAAGCGGGGCTTTGCTCCTTCTAATACTTGCCAATAGGCTGCTACACATTGTTGATAATCATCAGCAACAAGAGCCAGTTTTGACTTGACTGCGGTATTAGTTCTTGTTGTTCTAATCGGTTGCCAATACTGTTCTTTAGGTGGCAAGCTAAGTGTTGCAATACATAGTTCTAACGCTAACTGCCAAAAAACCGTTCGTTTTAAAATCAGTATTTTTAGTTCAAAATCATCTGTTCCATTGGCATTAGTTTTAGATGTAGTTAAAATTTGTTTCGCTAATTGCTGATAAAGATCCAAATCAGCTTGCAATGTTTCTTTAACATAGGCAATCAATTGATGTTGTAATCTGCTAGCTTTGGAAATATAAACCACTGGATTTTTAAGCATACTTAACCATTCCTTCTGTGGAAATGGAAACTGAAAGGGCAGTTTTTGGGTCTGTAATTTACAGAAATAGGTATGTTTTAATTCAGAAAATACCAATAAAAATGCCGCTTTATCATTGGCAGACAATTTTAATAATTTTTCTTTAATACTGACCTTGCTTGCTTGTTTTTTCTTGCCAAAAACCGGTGTGGTTACTTCCTGAAACTCTTCAAAAACGGGCTGGTTAAGCAACCAATACAATGCCCCAGAACTTGCCCCACCCGTGCCAACAACAACTAAAAAAACGGTGAAAACATCTGTTACGTTAGCCATTATTGCCCCCTATTTCACAACTAATACCGATTCACAGATTGAATAGCGTTAGATGGAGACTAGGCACAAGAGCGTTAAAAACCGCAGGAGTACATAGACGTACTTTGAGGATTTTTGACTGGCTAGTAACAATGTATACGCTGACGCTATTTAAACTGTGAATTGGTATAAACTATAATTTACCCACCTTTAATGCCATACACCATAGCAACAGACCCAAACCCAGTACGTTTAACGGTTACCGTTTCTAAACCGCATTGAGTAAAAAGGTGTTGTAAAGCTTCTGGTGTTAAAAAATTTTTAGAAGATGCCTGTAAATATTGATACGCAGACTGATTCCCTGCCAGTAGCTTCCCGAAAAAAGGCATGACCTTACTAAAGTATATATCGAACCCAGGTAGCAAAACTTGAGGACAAGTATCTAAATTAAGCACAATACCACCGGGCTTAACCACCCGAACCAGTTCTGCCACGGCGGTTTCAACCGTTGTAACATTTCTCAAACCAAAAGAAACAATACCCGCATTGAAGGTATTATCTGCAAAAGGCAAAGCCATAGCATCACCCTGAACAAGCGTGAGAGCTGGGTTTTTCGCCTGTACAAACGAAGCATACCGCTGCTGGGCAACAGCCAGCATTTCTTCAGAAAAATCCAGACCCGTTACGCTTCCCGTAGTGCCAACGGTTTTCAGTAGTAAAGAAAGCAAATCTCCTGTGCCTGTACACACATCTAAAGCGGCATCCCCCGCTTGTAGATTAAGACGTGAAACCGCTTCCTGCTTCCATTTACGGTGCATACCAAAGCTGATGCAATCATTGAGTAAATCATACCGTTTGGCAATGGCATTAAATAAAGCGTGGACAAAATCCGCTTTTTTAACGCCTTCAGGAATACCACTAGGGGTGGAAATAGTCATTTTATAAGCACCTTGGGGTTATTGAGGTAGTAGGAGATGGTCTTATCTTATTTTGGGCGATGCGGTTTGTCAACCGTTGTAGCCCATACTTTGATACCCCAAACTTGATTCTTTACCAGTTATTCAAGTGCTACTTGAAATAAAGGCACGGAATCAAGTTTCAACGCTTTTTTAAGAAAGTAGGATTGGCGTAAAGCTTTTATTGGCAGGTATTTACAGGGGTTTTGTTGCAATTTTTAGCACTATAAACTTGATTGTTTGCCACCAATTCAAGATCCACTTGATTTTAAGGAATGATTTCAAGTAACACTTGAATAACTGCCAAAGAATCCAGTTATAGCTGTTCCAAAAGTTAATGAGCTACCAAACCCTCTTTAGGGCTAGTAATACCAATTAAACGATTAAATAGCGTAAAATCTTGGAGCGGGAGGGTTTAAAAGCCTCCCCTACATCAAAGATTATTTCATGATTGGGCATTTAGCAAACTCGCTATTTAATCGTTGAATTGATATAAGAAAAAAAGATTCATTACGGCAACAAACTCTATCGCCCCATCCACCTTAACAAAAATACCGAACCCAAATATAAAACGGATAATGCCAAGCCCACAACCGCCATCGTAAAAGGGTCTTGCGTTGGGGTAATTAACGCTGCCACTAGTAATAAGCCTACCAAGCTTTCTCGCCAATACTTCAGCAATAACGCAGATGAAACCACGCCCACCTTGCCCAACACCCCAATAACCAATGGCAACTGAAAAACCACGCCCATGCCCGCCGTTAAAAACAAACAGAAATTAAAATAAGCCACCACATTCCACTGATTGGTAGCAATAGCTGGGCTCAATTCCCACAAAACGGCTAATGAGGTAGGCAATAAAATGAAATAAGCAAACACGCAACCCACCAAAAACAACCCCAAGCCAAACCCCAAGCCGCCCAAAAACCAAGCTCGTTCAGCACGCTTCAATCCCGGATTAATAAACCGAGTGAGATGCCAAAGCCCCACAGGCAAACTGCCCACCAACGCCAGCAGAAGGGTCAACTTCAGCGAAAGCATCACGCCATCCAACGGGGCTAATTGCACCAACTGCAGACCCTTGGGGGCAACGCTTTGCAATTGCCGAAACACCCACGGGCAAGCGAACCATCCGCCGACGCTGGTGATGAGTGTGGTAACGGCAAACCACGCTAACCGACCCCGAAGTTCTTCCAAATGCGGGAGGAGGTGTACGTCATACCGGTTTTGTAGGGTTTCCAGCAGTTGTACCCAAGCAGGACGGGCATCTACAGGGATGGCTTGAGCTTTCAGGGCTTCCGCTTTTTGAGCCACGGCTTCCGCAGTCGGCACCGCTTCAGGCGGACGCAAGTGCGGTGGCAGGGCTGAAAAATCTGTTGATGTGGGGGGGGTGTTTGACATCATCAAAGAGGGTTAGTAACTTTCATTTTCTATTAAAGAAGGATTGATGATAGTATAACAGTTTCAAGGCAAAACCCCTAGAGCATAGCATCAAACAAGGTTGTTGGTGGTTTTATACTTACAAAGCTTCAGGATTTCAGGATTAAGGTCTAATTTTTAAAAACGATGCCCGCAATAACCGTTCAGCCCAATAACGCCATTTACCCTTCTAACGTTGGTGATAGGAGACTTTCAAATGGCTTACCATCGTCAGCCGTCAATTTAACACCCAATCAAGCCGATAGGTTCACGAAGCAATCAAAGCAGGAAAATTCGCTAGAGTTAGAGTCTCCATCTCAATCGAAGGTTTCTCCGTGGGTGTGGGCAGTGGGCGGATTGGCTACTTTAGGGGTAATTGGCTTGGTGGGTTGGGCTTGGTGGAAAAACAAAAACCCCGAATCTGCAGCAAAAGGTGCGACTGGGGCGGTTAATCAATTCGTTACGCCTCACAAAGACCCTAATTTTACAGGCATTCAACCCAAAAGAAGTGTTGAAGAGGTTATAGAGCTTTGTAAACAAGTGATGGAAGTAGGTAATGAAGAAGGAGCTTGTCAAACGATGTCTGTTTTAAACTCATTGCATCTTTATAAAAAACTGGCTGAAATAGACCCCACGTTTGATGAAAGCAACGCTGCTAATAGGATAGAACAGTTATTAAAAGCTGGAAGGACTCGTAAAGCATTAAAAGAAACAACTTTTGAGTTTTTAAGCAGCTTAAAGCCTGAAGTCTATGCCACCTATCTTCAGAATAATCAAATAGGTAGAAGTAATCCTTATCATTGTACGCAAATGATCCCTCATTTTATTGCAGAATATGCGTTAAACCAACCCGTAGGGTCGTTTCACACGGTAGGAGGTATGAATAATCAAGATCTTGTTGCTACACTCAAAAATCTTTGCGAAGGAAAAATAGGGGTATTAGGCAGTACGGAAATTATAGGTGGGCATGTGGTTTCATTAGTAGGTATTGCCGAAGAGGAGCAAGGTGCTATTGATACTTTAATTAAGGGCTTAAGCCAAGAAACGCCTAAAATAGATCCTACAACACTCAAAAAAATCAAGTTGCTTATTTACGATCAATGGCAATCCAATCACAACGAGGCAGTAGGCAGTATCCCCTTAATAGATGTACTGGGTTCAAGTTCTGATCAGGCTAACTATTACAGCATCACGTTATTTGGGCAAGAAACCTTAAACAAACCGTTGCATCATTCCTTAATCAGACAGAACAGTCCTGTTTGGGATGAGATTGAAACAGACGCATTTCATCAGCACTTGATGAATACAGGCAATGCGGTTTTCAATGCCACTTAAGTGGACTGCAACCCGTAAAAATGACTCAACAAGATACCGCCTGATAACCCCACATTGAGCGATTCTACCGAGGCTTCCATCGGGATGTGAACCAAGTTGTAACCCGCTAAAGCCTCATCCGCAAGGCGAATACCCTCCCCTTCAGACCCTAATACCAACGCCACAGGGGCAGTAATGGATTTTATCGTGCTATAAGCCACATTTTCCGCTAGCCTATGCCCCGTCGCCAACCAAACATCCCAGCCACTGGTGGTTTTTAGCATCTTTAATGCGTCAGCGGTTTGCACTTCAGCAGGCACCATAAAAATAGGCAACCGAAACACAAACCCCGTTGATGACCGAATCAGCTTCGGGCTATAAACATCCACCGCAGGGAACCCCAACACCACGCCTTCGCACCCAAACGCCACCGCACTACGAATGAGCGTGCCCACATTACCAGGGTCTTGCAATCCATCTAGCACGAGTAACAAGCTTTTTGGGGTTTGAGGCGAAGGAAATAACGCCGATTCTTCCGCTACCAACGAAGCTTGAGGGAAATTGAAAATGGCTACAATCGGCGGAGCAGAAGCGGTATCCGCCAAGCGGTCTAACGCAGCATCCGTGGTTTCAAACAATTGCGGATTTTGCGAATCTGGCAAGTGGTCTAGTACAATATCTAGCCCGCCAAAGCGGTCTGGGTTGTAGAGAATCGCCTCGATTTCAATGCCCGCTTTCAGGGCTTCCAGCAGGGCGTTGATGCCTTCGATGAGTCCTTTTTGTTGGGCTTTTCGGTGTTTGGGTTGTTTGAGCAATGCCCATTGTTTAATAGTAGGGTTGTTGGGGCTGGCAATTTTTTGCGGAATCATGGTGAGGGTTGGCACTTTCGGTCGGTAGAAAGGAAGTTTAATAGGTCTATCATAATACGAAAAATCTTGAAACGGGCGGATGCAATCCGCCCCTACAATAACTATTTATACCATTTCTCAGTTTAAATAGCGTACCAACCAGTAGGAACGACCATCGCGTTTGCCCTGCAGTCGCCGATGCGTTCCGTCCACCGAAGGGGCAAAAAGAACATCCCGCCGTCAATGCCCTTCTGGTGGCATAGGCGGGTGGCTTTTTGGGGGTTCTTAGGGGTTTACCCCTAAGTTTGTGGGGGGTGTCGGGGGGCTGCCAAACAGCAGTCCCCTGACAAACCAACCAGCGAAAGATAGGAACGACAATCGATTTGAAAAAACGCTATCGCCCTTACTGTTGCAATTCCGCTTCAATGCGTTCCACCAACGAAAGACTCTGCATTTTGGTTGCCATGGTTCGGGCTTGATGCAACAACTGCTTTGATTGTTGCCCATAATGCTGACGTTGCGGAATAGAGGTTGTAGCCATCGCCAATAACCGGTTCAACCGACCCACCAAGTAAGTAACCCCCACAATAAACGGGAAGCACTGGCACTGCATCACAGGCTTCCAGTAGCGTTGCAACCAGTAGCCTGCTTCCATCAACTGCCCTTGGGCTAATAGTAATTCGCCTTTGGCCACCGTAAATTGCCAAGCAGGTAACGTAGCAGGCAAACTAGCAGATTGCGTCGTTTCATGCAGGGGTAATTGACTGTTAATTAACGCCAAACAAGCGTCTGCCCCCAACGGTTCTATCGCTTCAAGATGCAAGCCAATCCATAAAATCCGCTGACGCATACCCAGCAACTGTTGATGTAATAGTTCATTCAGCAACTGCCACCACGCTTGGGGCTGCTGGAACGAAGCAAATAACCGCACCCATAATTCGGTTTGCGGTAATTCATTAGCCAACGCATGTAAACTAGGTAGTTTGGCTTCAATTACTTGAGGTAAGGCGGCTTTTAGTAAACCACCGCCCAACAAAGCGTGTTCCGCTTGAAGTAGCAACCAATCTACTCTAGCTTCCAACAATAAAGGCGAAACGCCTTCCGAAGCCTGCGAAGCAGAGCCAAACAGAAGCACTTCTGTTTCAGGCAACACACTTTGAGACCGCATTAACGACCCTTGCCACAACCAAGCCCTACCACGTGCCAGTTGAACCAACGCCAGTTCAACCCCAGAAAGTTGGGTTTCATAGCGTTGTAATAACGCCTGTAAGCGTTGATAAACTTGTTCAACGGCTTGCCACTCAAGGCAATGCGTTTTGTAAACCATCAGCAACCGATGATACTGCCCCACCCAAGACTGTAATTCTGTGGGGAAGGGTTTTCCACTACCCATCAATTCCGCAAACCAAGGTTCTAAGTGAGATTCAACAAGGGTATGTACTGCGTCCCAATCGCCCAATTTCTGGAGCAGTTCTAAACATAAAATAGCTAAAATTGCTTTTTCATTAGGATAGTCATGAGCAGGCAAGCAAGCCATCGCTAACCGTCGGAATACCAACGATTTCCGTAATTCAAAGCGTTGTTCCATCACATCTGCCAATAAACCCAACCATTCGTAACGTTTGGCAATTTCCAACGCAAACACACCTTGTTGTATACCTTGATAAGCAAGATAAGCTACGGCTTCCGCAAAAAACGAAGGGTCTTGTAATTGAAGCGGATACGCTAATGTTTCCAAGGCTTGGCAATAAGGCAAAATAGCCTCATGGCTTTGAGCTGTTTGCGGGGTTATCCACTGCGTTTGCGTCCATAGGGCTTGAATTTGCCCTTGTTGACACCCGAGTAACCCAAGCCGATGCCCCCAAGACTCCGTTGCCTGCAACGCTTCTGATTCTAAGCCTGCTTGGTAGGCATGGTAAGCCAACAACCCATCACAAGTAGCCGTTTCAACAGGGAAACCTGTTTTCAAGGTTTGATAAACCTGCTGGTGCAAGTGTTGACGCATTTCAGTGCCTAATTTTCGGCGTAGATACTGTTGCATTGAAGCGTGGCGGAAGGCAATTAAATTAGCGACATCAGGCTGAAGCCATCCTTGTTCCCACAATACTTGAAGCGTTTGGTTAAAAAGGTCTTCTGGTTGTTGAAGCATGGCTTGAAACAACGAAGGCGTAAACCGAGGCCCTAACGTACTAGCCACATCTAACGCTTGCTGTTGTTCAGCAGATAAGGCTTCATACCGTTTTTGAAACAATGCAGGTAAATTACCCACAAACTCAGGTACTTGTAACCATTGGGTAGGGCTTAAAGCCCCCGTTTCAGGGTGTTGAGCCAATTGCCCAGCCTGCACCAAGTACCGAACCGCCTCATCTAAATGAAATGGCGAAGACCCCGCATAACCAATTAACTGTTGAATAAATGGTGCAGGAAATTGATTAAATTGTCCTGCAAATGGACCCACTTCTAAAAATTCTTGAGCTTCTTCAGGAGATAACGCCCCCAACGTCAATTGAAGCGTTTGCGTTTGAGCCGAAAATGATTCCAACCACTGCATGGGTTGATGCGTAGGTTTGGTGGATAAAACGACGGCTAAATTGGGTAGTTGCAATAAACCCATCTGCAATAAATCAAACAACACTTGCCCTGAAGTTTCATCCATCCCTTCTGCGTCTTCTAACACTAACGCCACCGGTTTATGAGCCACCAATTGCTGAAGCAACCAAAACATAGAATGGGCTACCGTACCCGCAGGCAACGGAGATTCTGGTAAAACGGTTGTGCCAAACAACGCCTTCATAACCCTTGCTACTTCACCGGCTTGAACAGTTTGTTCTGGCGGAGCAATATAATTAATTAGCTGGTCTATTTGCTGGCTAGCATAATCTGCCGGCATCCCTTCGGTCGGAATGTGAAATAAGCCCCGCAACACATCTAACCACGTTTCAAACGGAAACGCCGTTGTATGAGGCTGTCCCGCATTCAACCATAAAAAAGCGGGTTCTTCTTCTTGTTCCGGAGAAACGTTAGGTTGAAATTGCTGTTCCAACTGAGCGTGTACCATCTGTAGCAAGGCAGATTTCCCGATGCCTTCCGCCCCTTTAAACAAAATTAAGGCAGGGGCTTGCGGTTGACGGTTTAACTGGGCAAATAATCCGTTTACTAAATGCTGGCTAACTTGCCGATAAGAGGTATTGGCGGGTTCAATGGTATCGTTCATAAAAAACGGTACAAATAATAAACTTCGTTGCGGAAACGGTGGGGCTTCTTCAAACAATTGAAACGTGGTTTCAGCCTGTTGACGAGGGGTAGTAAAGGTATTTGGCTGGGCTGAAACTTGCTGATGAGCAACCGTTGCAATAAACTGAGCCGTTGAAGGAACAGCAGAAGGAGGTGTTTGAACCGTGGCAGTAGCCACAGGGGCTTCCGTAGCAGGTACTGGCGAAACAGGTGGGGGCGAATAAGCCACAGAGGCCGAAGAAAAAGCAGCTTGAGGTACGCCACCATTATCTTGTGGGTAAACGGCATAAGAATATTCGCCAAACCCATCATCGGTATCAAAACGAGAAGACCGAGGGGATAAAGGCGTTATTTCTGCTTGAAATGGCACAACCCCGTTTTGATAGCGAAAAGCTTGGTACTCATCCCAAAAGAAGCCATAATACTGCCCTTGCTGTAGCAACGGAGAATCGCTTTTCAGCGTGGCTAAGGGGTATCTTCTTGTGCTAACCAACTGGGCAACCCCTTGCCCCAAAACCACTTGGTTTACATTGGCAAGGGTTCGTTCTGTAGCACCGGCTATCGGGTTACGCTGCCTAGCGTGTTCCACTGCTAAACCAAACCGCAACGAACTATTAGGTACAGCAGGGGCAACCAGTGGAAATTCCATTAGATTTAGTACCAGTTGCATGGCTAATTCAACTGAATCTGCCACCGTGGCTTCGTGCTTAAACACCACAAAGGCAATGGCTTGATGAGTAGATTCCACTACGCCATGAAACCGAGATGCCCGTTCCTGCAATTGCCCCAACCAAGTATGTATGAGTGCCTTAAATTCAGGAGCATCATAAATAGGGGGCACGTTAGGCAATAATAATTCCACGCAAAGCAAGCCAAATTGTTCCAACGTAGGTTGGGCTGGTGGAGCAGAGGGTGGGGGTGGAGGTACTTCTTTTTGAGCCGAAAATTGGCTAATATGGGTTGGGAAACCCGAAAACGACGACGCTAAAACTGAAGACGAGGAAGGGGGGGGCGGTAATGGTGTTCCCATGCGGTGAACTCCTTCTTAATATAGAATTTAAGCAGCATAAATACAGATACTCTCTATTCTACACCCTAAGAAGCCGAAGAGACTAGCAGTTTCGCCTGTTGGTGGGCGTGTTGCTCCCAATAATCATCTAACAAGTGGAGGGTTTGCCCAATTTCTTCCACCCCATATTTACGCTGAAGGGCTTGCAACAGCAGGGCATCTGCCAAGGCAGGGTTTTTGGGTAGCAACGGCCCATGCAGATAAGTACCCACGAAGTTTTCATGCCAAACGCCTTCTTGTTTATCGTCTCCGTTATTGCCATTCCCTACGGTAACTTTACCTAACGGGGTAACGTCTTTACCTAAAAAGGTGCGTCCGCTATGGTTTTCAAACCCTACCAGTGTTTCCCCTGAAGGCAACTCGCATAGCACGTTACCAATCATCCGTTTGTTGCCGGCTTCGGTGTAGGCGTCAATCAGGCTTAAGCCTTTGAGGGGTTTACCTTCGTGGGGTTTGTAGTAATGCCCCAGTAGTTGGTAGCCTCCGCAGATGGTGAGAAAGAGGGCTTTTTCATCGGCCATTTTGCGAAGATAATCGGCTTTATGCTGGTGCAGGTCGGCTTCTATGGCGATTTGTTGGGTATCTTGCCCCCCGCCCATGAAGAAGATGTCTACTTCGGGCAGGTTTTCGGGCAATGTGCCTAGTGGGATGGGTAGAATGTTGAGTTGCCAGCCTCTCCATGCCATACGTTGTTTTAGGGCAAGCACGTTGCCTCTATCGCCATACAGGTTCATTTCTTGGGGGTACAGATGGGCAAGCGTCAGGGTGTAGGGGGGGGTGGCTATCATTATTAAATGGGGCTTTCAACACGTTTAAAGGTGGTTTGTTTGCAGTTTTTCAAGTGATGCCGACAGTGTTTGCAGGCATCGTTCAAGGTGGGTGGTGCTAATTTGCATGGAGACAACCTTTTTAGATAAAAAAACAAGACGAAAGACTGAAATCATTATACCCTAAAACGAGTATGCTTAGAAAGCTTCCCTCCACTTCACCTCCCCTTCACGCAATGGATGTTGCATTTTGGGTGAAACTGGTATACTAAAAATAAAACAACCAATTTCTAGCAGAAAGCCCCCTACCCATGATAGCCTACGACGAACCCAAATTTGAAAAAATCCTCATCGTAACCAAAGAAAGCACAGACCCAGACGGGCTTTACACCCAAAAAGTAAAAGGCTTCCTGACCAGTGCCGGGGTCAACGTCCGTACCGCCGTAGCCAATTTCGGCGATGGCTGCAAAAGCCTCCACGAAGAACGCCACAACCCGCCTGATTTAATCATCGTCATCGGCGGAGATGGGACGTTTTTGCGAGCAGCCCAAAGCTTCGCCCCCGCTAAAGTACCTATGGTCGGCGTAAACAGAGGCAACCTCGGGTTTTTAACCCGCATTGAAACCACCGCCATCCAATCCTACTTGCAACGCATTCTGCAAGGCGATTTTAAAATTGAAGATCGCCTACTGCTAGATGTTACCACCGCCAAAACCAAGAAAAAACGCCACCACGAACCGCTGTTAGCCTTGAACGATGTAGTGATTAAAACCAACCATCCTAGTCAAATGGCCAGAATGCAACTGTTTATTGATGACTTCCCTGTAGCCAGTTACGACGCCGATGGGCTGATTATTTCCACCCCGACAGGCTCTACAGCGTATAATTTAGCGGCGGGAGGGCCTGTTATTGCCCCAGATGTGCAGGCGTTGGTGCTAACGCCTATTTGTCCGCATAGTCTTTCCACCAAGCCGATTGTTGTGCCGATTGGCGTGAAAATTCGGGTGGAATCCGTGCAACGCAATCTGTATCCGTTGGTTTATAGTGTGGATGGGCAGGATTGTTTACCGTTGGAAATAGGGAATGGCTTGATGATTCAGTGTTCAGAAACCACGTTGCAAATGCTGAACTTTGAACAGGCGGAAGATAATTTTTATTGGTTGCTGAAGCAGAAACTCGCTTGGGCTAGTAACCCACGCGTACAATTGAACGTCTAGTTTTGAAATCTCAATCGGGACGACACATAGGTCGTCCCCCTACGGAGAGAAGAGGTATAGATTACTGTAGGGGCGGTACCTCTGTGTACGCCCGCCTAGGATGTTTATACCAATTCAAAGATTAAATGGCGTGTTTTTGTAGGGGCGTGATTTATTAGCCCTAGCGGTCTATGCGTTGCATCAGTCCGTCCCACAAGCCCTAAACGGATGCGATAAATCGCACCCCTACATAGAGAAAGCTATACGCTATTCTAACTTTGAATTGGTATTAGACCATAACACGACGAATTAACTTAATCCACACGAACCGATTGCTTACGAAGGTTGGAAAATCCCCACAAGGCAACGGCAATAAACGGCAACGCCATGGCTGAAAACAGAATTTGAGACCCAAATTGTTCCACCGCAAAACCCGCCACAATGGATGGCACAGTCGAACTGGTGGCTAAAATGGTAAACTGTACACCCAACACCTTCCCCCGAAGGTTTTCTGGTATTCTATCATGCAACAAAGCCTGCAACGGAATAGCAACCAATGAAGCCCCAATCCCCAACAACAAATTCCACGCATAACTCGCCCCCATGCGTTGCGTCAACACAAAAGCTTCGGTTGAAAACCACTTCAACGCAGGAATGGCACACAACAAGGTGTCTCGTTCGGGAATCATCAACGGCACAGTAATTAGCCCCAACAAACTTAAGCCCACAACCAGCAACCCAGAATAAACCAACACCGGTTGCGGTACATTGCTTAACGGTTTAGCCACCTTTAAAGCCCCCAGCCCCATACCAACCCCTGAAAACGCCATCATATAGGCAAATTTCCTCGTTGCCAAGGCGGGGTCTGCATACAGGAACGCTTTCGCAAAGCTAATAGCTACAGGCGGAATAACCACCACCGCCGAAAACAGTAACGCTAGTTTCGCCATGGCCTGCCAAATAATCGTGTTGTGAATAATATACTGCCAGCCTTCTTTCATTTCGCTCCAAAAATCTTTTAAATGGCTTTTCAGCGTCGGCGGTGCAGGAATCAGGCTCGTACCATCGGCTTGATTTGGCAAAATAGCGGCTGCCTTCACTGCAGCCTCTGAAAAATTGAGTCCGCCCAGCAACAAGGCGGCTATCATAAACAACCCGAATAACGCCCAATGCACTTCTTTCAAACCGAGCAGACCAATCAGTGGGTCGCCCAACACAAAACCGACAATTAACGCAGCCATCATGGTGGTGGTAAACAGGGAATTCGCTTGCAACAGCTGAGATTTTGGCACAATAGCAGGAATAGTGGCGGATTCCGCGGGTACAAAAAATTGCGTTGCTGCCGAAAGCAAAAATGCCAGTACATAAAGCCATTCAACGCCTAAGGGTGCCATCACGGGCAGTAGTAAAACAAGCACCCCACGGGCGATGTTGGTCATAATGAGCGTGGTTTTTTTTCGCCATCTGTCCACAAAAACGCCGGCAATGGCGGTAAGTAGAACGGCAGGAATGGTAAAGGCAATGTACAAAAAACTAACGTAGCGTTCGCCCGTGCTATACAGGGTTGCAATAACTGAAAGAAAGACAATGAAGACAATTCGGTCTGCCAGTTGAGAAAACACCTGGGCCAACCAAAGGCACATAAAAGATTGGTTTTTAAACAATGAAGGGGGCGGAGCTAACAAGCAAACCGTTTCAGTTTCAGGTAATAAGGCGGGGGGAACAGACATCATCATCATCATTATTACTGTAAAATCCTGACAAAAAAAGGCGAAAGAAAAGAGTTATTACAATTTATTATAGCGTGAAAAATGACTTAGCTCACAAACAGGGTTTCTAATAAGGCATAACTATTGAGTTTGAATCCTTGGAAATTTTCCAAGTAAAATCGTAAAAACCGAAATCCTTTTTGCAAAGAAGGTAAGGGGTGGGCATCAAACGCTTGAAGTTTAACCGCTTCAGGTAACGGAAAACTTTGAGAAAGCAAAAGAAGCAACTGCTGGGTGCTGGCGGAAATGGGCACGCATTGAGCATCATCCGTTGGTTTGCGTGAAAACAACCCATGGTGCAGCGGTGAAAAAAAGCAAACGTTATTGCTGGAGACAGCGGTTTCGGCATCTAACAACGTCCAATCAGCCCACAACCCGTGAAGGTCTAAACAGTGGGCTTGAAACCCTAAAAACCAGAGCAGTTCAGCTTCAAGGGTAAAGGCTTCAAAGGCTAAGCCGTGCAATAAATTGCGGAGTGCTTGAAAATAAACGGCCGCATCTTCTGCCGTGCCTTCGCTTAACTTCAAGAGTGTTTCTGCCCCTGCTTGGGCAAACAACAGTAGGCGTTCCTTGGCAAATAGCGGTGCGAATGTTTCTTGTGGTTGATATTGTATCAGCGTGCCTAAGCCTTCTTTACCTCTGGAACCAAACCGCACTTGTAGTTGGCTAATACTGAGGGTTTGAGCAGCCCCTGCTAGTTTACTGGTAGGGGTTCGGGTGTTTTTAATAGCCACGTCAATTTTACCTGCTGTTTGGGTGTAAAACGTCGCAAGGCGGTCTTTTTCTCTGTAAGGTTTACTTTTAAGGCAAATACCCAGTAAGGTTTCAGTGGTAGGCATAAGGGGGACCTTAACTAAAAAACGTCTGAACGAGCCAATCAATACACTGCATTTACAGTAAGCAAGGGTAGCTTAGCACAAAAGGCTAGGGTTTGTTAATGAATGTTTACAATAACCAACAATTGTTGACAAACTGCAATAGGGTAGCTTATACTTAACCTAAATTAATGATTTTTTATTTAAAGTTACCAATAAAAAAGACTTTTTTGGTTTTATTCACACACTGGACAATGATCACTTCATATTGACTTAATGAAATCACTTAATTATTTAAGCGTGATCGATTGTTACTATCTCTCGTTGATAGTCTTGTTTTCATTAAACCTTATTTAGGTTTAGTTCCCCTTAGCTTTAAAGTCAGCATTTAAAAAATGCTATTTAAAGTTTTAATTTTAAGAAAGACTTTTTTGGTTTTATTCACACATTGGACAATGATTACTTCATATTGACTTAATGAAATCACTTAATTATTTAAGCGTGATCGATTGTTACTATCTCTCGTTGATAGTCTTGTTTTCGTTAAACCTTATTTAGGTTTAGTTCCCCTTAGCTTTAAAGTCAGCATTTAAAAAATGCTATTTAAAGTTTTAATTTTAAGAAAGACTTTTTTGGTTTTATTCACACATTGGACAATGATTACTTCATATTGACTTAATGAAATTACTTAATTATTTAAGCGTGATCGATTGTTACTATCTCTCGTTGATAGTCTTGTTTTCGTTAAACCTTATTTAGGTTTAGTTCCCCTTAGCTTTAAAGTCAGCATTTAAAGAATGCTATTTAAAGTTTTAATTTATTGATTAAAGGATTTTTCTGTCATGATGGTTGTATATAATGGAACAAGTGCTGCTAATACCTATTCAGCAAACAGTACGGGTATTGATGCAATTTACGGTTTTGGGGGAGACGATATTCTAACCTTAACCGGTGCTAATAATCCGTTAGGCTATGCCTACCGTTCCAGTATTTACGGCGGAGACGGTAACGATAACATAACCGTTAACAACAGTATTGGTGTCAATATTTTTGGTGAAGGTGGTAATAACAATATTACCGCAAACAATAGTAGTCAAATTAATGTATCAGCTGGAACCAATAGTAATACAGTTACCTTCAACAACGTAAAAGCGAGTACTATTGTCACGGGTGAATTAAATGACGTCGTTTCATTTAAGGGGCATTCTTTTGATGCCATTATAGGAAGTGCCACTAGTACAATTATTAGTGCAGGTGGTAACGATACCATTTTTGTTACAACCCAAGGCAATATGGTGAATGCTGGAACTGGCGACGATAAAATTAACTTATCTCTTTCCTTAACAAAAGCCCTACCAGTAGTGGGTTCGAAAATAGACTTCAGTGTAAACCAAGTTAATGCCGGTGCAGGTAATGATATTATTTCTTCTACACTACCTGTAGGTTTGTACATGGGCGGTGCAGGTAATGATAGTATTACGATAGATAACAGTAACGCACTGTATAAAAACTATCAATTCGTAGGCAAGCAAATTAGTGCAGCTACCAGTAATACAATCGCCAAGTGGAATACCGTCGCTGATGGTGGGTCTGGTGCAGATATTATTAAGTTAGTTAATGTTAATAAAGCATTGGTTTCAGATGGGTCAGCAGGGCCTAATTCTAATCGTCCTACCGTTGGTTTTTTCTTAGATCATGCAAGAGATACGATTAATGTAACGGGTAACGACAACACCATTTTACTAACTGATGGGGATGTATTAACCCAATCAGGCACTAACAACGACGTTCGTCTATACTTTACGGAAAACGTAGGCGTTGCAGGCAGTATTACATCCACAAACACAGCAAGTACCAACTTAAATTACAAAGGTGGTAATGAGCTTTACTTAATGGGTAAAACAGGTATGGAAGTAACTAACGACTTTAAAAATTATGTCGTTCTGCGTCAAGGTAATGATTTATTAATTGGTGTAAAAACATCTAATTTATTTGATACCGTTATCAAAAATCAATTTACTAATTTTTCGGGTTTTGAAGCCCTTAAAGCCAATGTTAATGCTGTAGCCGATGGTAATTTTCTGCCAACAGACTGGACTGCCACTTTAGGTAGCAGTAGCTTGGTAACACTAACCAACAATTTAACTAGCTTACACCTCACATCGTTAGATGCCGTTAGAGCTAGCACTTTAGCAAGCTCGTTCATTGAAAAAGCTTGGCATATTGGTTAAGTTTTAATACCCTTTTTAAATGAAACAACAGAACCTCTTCTACACTATTGGTAGGAGAGGTTTTTGTTTGTTCGTTGACAAATAGTACACTGGGAAGACAATTACTTTTTCTAGCAGGAGCGAAGCCTTCCCAGCATGATGATGATGATGTCTTCTGACGACAAAACCGAAGACCCAACGGCGTACAAGCTTGGCAAAGCCCGTTCAGAAGGAAGTGTAGCTAAAAGCACGGATTTTACCGCTGCCCTGCTAATGGGAACGGTGCTAATGATGCTAACCGTAGGCGGAGATTTTCTACTTAGTAGCCTAAAAGGCCTACTAAAAACGCTGCTTTCCCTACCCTACCAAGGGGAAATGACCCAACGGGCTTTTTACCAGCTACTGCACCAAGCCAGCCAAGTAGCCTTTTTATTGTTAGCCCCGTTTTTGGGGGCGTTGTTCTTTACCGCATTAGGGTCTAACTTATGGCAAGTAAAGCCCATGTTTAACACCAAACCCATTATGCCCAACTTATCCAAGCTGAACCCTGCCAAAGGCATAAAACGCATTATTTCAATGAAAGGGCTGGTGGAATTATTCAAAGGTATTTTGAAGATGGTGGTTGTAACTTCCGTCGGGTATGCCGTTGTACAAAGCCAAATGTCTAGCTTGTTATTACTAAACTACAGTACCCCCGCTGCGTTGTACGATAAATTATGGCAGCTATTACTCCTACTTTCAGGGTGGATGTTTGCCACCTACCTAGCCATTGGACTAGCAGACTATAAATACCAGCATTGGCAATTTCAAAAAAACTTAAAAATGACCAAACAAGAAGTCAAGGATGAATCTAAAAACCTTGAGGGCGATACGAAGATGAAAGGCAAGGTTCGGCAAACAGGCCGAGCCATGTTAAGCAAAAAACAGCTCAAACACATTCCTACGGCAGATGTGATTATAACAAACCCCACTCACTACGCTATTGCTTTGCGGTACGACCCGGATATTGCACCAGCTCCGCACGTGGTAGCGAAGGGCGTCGACCATTTTGCGTTAAAAATTAGGGAAGTGGGTAAGTTGCACAATATAGAAATGGTGGAAAACCGTCCGTTGGCTAGGGCTTTGTATGATAAGGTGGAATATGGTGAAATGATTCCGCCTGAACTGTTTGTGGCGGTAGCGGAAGTATTGGCGTTTGTTTACCAGAAAAAGGGTAAACGGTAAAAAAGACTGCACTTAATTCTATGGCTTATTGCTTTGGGCTATGGTGTATGCGTAAGGAGGGACTGGCGTCAGCCCCCCCTTACAACCCCCCACCGCTTAAGGGGCTGTTCGCCACCCCCTTAAGAATCCCCAGGGGAACAACTGATTAATTGGTAGTATCCACGTTGAAAATAGGCTTGACCGAAAGCCAGAGGGCTTCCTAATTGGTCTGCTTCGCTACGCTCGCACCAGCCTATCTCCAACTGGATATGGTTTGGAACTTAAAATTTTCAGCCTAAATCAAACATTGCTACATTTTTAGCAGTTTTATTAGAAAGCTTAATAACCAATAGGAATGGGAGGGTTTCAACCCCTCCCATTCCAAAATTAAATGACGAAGATACTTTTTCCTATTAACTGGCTTCTGTTTTGAAAATGCGGTGTTCAAAAATCGCTTTGTTGGTTTTATCTACAATGGCTAAAATCTTGGCGTTTTGTTCTGTTTTTTTCATGGCCGCCCGTACACCATCATCTTCCCGAAGGGTTCTAAGCACTTGGTTATAGTAAGCACCAATCAACTTGGGTTCTTCATCCATAAACAAATCCCGAACTTTGGGGTCGTTCAACAAAGCCAAATAATTAACGGCACCATCCGCCCATTTTTCACGCCAAACCTTTGTATCTAACCGCTTGCCATAGGTGGTTAAATAGCCTTGCCATTCTTTTACGGCAGCAATGGCTTTTTCTTTGTAATCGGCATTATTCATAATAGCCTTATATGAAAGTGGGGTTACGCCCTCGGGTAAGTCTGCTTTTTTGGTAGGATTGGTTGCTACAATCCGTTTTTTATGCCGAATAGCTTTGGGTTTAGGTTCAGTATAATCAGTATCGTTATGAACCCTTACCTTTGGATGTTTTTGAGTATGAATTTGGGCTTCTTCTTGTTCTTCTTGAGCGGGATGAAACAACTTACTTAGCACCAATTGAATAATGCTTGTCAAACCACCACCTTGTGGTGGGCATACGAAATTATGAGATGAGGGGTACGGATATTGGTTCAATGCACTACTGCCAAAACCACCAAAGTCTGCTGTCTTACCAAATACAGGGAAGTAATTACTAGGTGCTGAAGGTGGTTGAAACTGAGGTAAATAACCACTGTTTTTATTGTAACCTGATGCTGAAGGCGTATTGAAGGCAAACGGATTGCTAGGGTAGGACATTAAAGAAGTCATCATCATCATAGAGAGGGGTATCCTTTATAGGTTACAAGGGGTGGTATTTAATACCATTTTCAAATAGAAATAGCATCAGCATCTACGTTGTTACCGTCAAGCAAAAAATCCTCAACGTACGTCTTCTCTGTACGCCTGCGGTTTTTTACTTGCCAGTGCCTAGTATCCATCTAACGCTATTCCTATTTGAAAATGGTATAATAGGGTATAGAAGAGAGAGAGAGAGAGAATAAAACGGGGCTGGTAATAGCCATTTAACTGTTAATTAAATTAAACTTACTTTAATTTAATCTATTAGTATAAAAACAAACTATTAAACTACTTGGAACGTTGGATGCAGAACAAGTAACAATTGTGTTACACTAATAAGCGTAGTAGTAGGTCATTTTATTAAACTACCTGTTTGGGCTAACCCCTTGAAAGATGAGGCTCTTATAAATGATGATGATGAGTTTAGAACGTACTTTTATTGCCATTAAACCAGATGGTGTTCAGCGGGGCTTAATTGGCGATATTATTAGTCGGTTTGAAACCAAAGGGCTGAAGCTGGTTGCTTTAAAATTGCTGAGAGTAACAGACGCTTTGGCAGAACAGCATTACGGTGAACATAAAGGCAAGCCTTTTTATGAGCCTTTAGTGGCATTTATTACTTCCGGGCCGATTGTAGCCATGGTATGGGAAGGCAGAGACGCTGTTGCCGTTTGCAGGCAATTAAATGGGGCTACAGACCCTGAAAAAGCGACTCCTGGTACGATTCGGTTTGATTTTGGACAAATTGCACAACGTAATATTGTGCATGGGTCGGATAGTGTAACGTCAGCAGAACGAGAAATTCACTTGTTTTTTGATGATGACGAAATTTTAGACCATTGGGATAGAACGGTAGACCCTTGGATTTTACCCCTTTAACTTAATCTTCGTTGGGCGATATCTACTGCAAGCAGAGGAATCGCCCAATTTTCTTCAAGAAATCAGTCATAATAACAGAGAATGATAGAAGCTACCATTGGGCTACCACCCAAGCATTTGCTTCTATCATTCTCTTGTTTTTTTCTTTGTTCATTAAAAAGGATTTCATTGCGTGGTTTCCCAGCCCATTCCTACACCTTCAGCATATGCCATTAACCCACAGCAGTCTGTAGTGGAAATTGTGCGTCAATACCCCTTATTGAAATCCAGTTTTGATGCCATTGGCATGAACCCTGAAGTTAACAAGGCTGTTTCATTTGAAAGTTTAATTGCCAGTTGCAAGGTGCAACAACTACCGGTTGAAGAGGTTTTAGAAACCCTGCAACAAATTTTAACGACAGGCTTACAGCCCTAATATTTTTCTTCCCCCCTTTCACGGCAGGAGCCTACACCCTAATGATGGTAATGATTGATGATTTAATGTCGCAAATGGTCAAAGAAAATGCGAGCGATTTACATATTTCTGTGGGCTTACCCCCTGTTTTCAGAATTGATGGGCATTTGGTGCGTACGGAACACCCTGCATTATCCAAAGATGAATGCCAAAAACTATTATTTAACGTATTAAATAACGAACAACGTAGAACCCTTGAACAAAACTGGGAGTTAGACTTTGCTTACAGTCTGCAAAACGTTGGACGTTTTCGTATTAACGTTTATCGTGAAAAAGGCAATTATGCAGCTGCGTTGCGGTCTATTAAAAGCGACCCTCCTACGTTGGAAAATCTAGGTCTGCCTGCAATTGTTCGGGAACTTTGCCATAAGACCAAAGGATTAATTTTAGTTACGGGGCCTACGGGTTCGGGTAAATCTACCACGCTGGCGGCGATGGTTGATTATATCAACAACAATTTTGCGCATCACATTTTGACGATTGAAGACCCTGTGGAATTTATTCATCGCTCTAAACGGAGTGTTATTCACCAACGGGAATTGGGTGCAGATACGAAAAGCTTTACCCATGCATTGAAATCTTCCTTACGGGAAGACCCTGACGTTATTTTGTTGGGCGAACTTCGAGATTTGGAAACGATTGGTTTGGCTATGACGGCTGCGGAAACGGGCCACTTGGTTATGGGCACGTTGCACACCTCTAGTGCGGCTCAAACAATTGATAGGGTGGTGGATGTTTTCCCTCCGGCACAGCACCAGCAAATTCGGGTTCAGCTTTCGGCTTCTTTGGTGGCGGTTATGTCTCAGGTGCTGATGCCGAAGCTAGATGAAATGGGTCAACCTTCAGGCCGAGTTATGGCTCAAGAAATTATGGTTACCAATTCGGCGGTGGCTAACTTGATTCGCGAAGGTAAGACGCCTCAAATGTATTCATCTATTCAGACGGGTGCTTCTTTGGGCATGACGACGATGGAAAATAGCCTTTACCAGTTACTGTGCGACCGTAAAATTTCCCGGGAAGATGCGATGATAAAATCTACTCGTCCGGAAGAATTGAAACGCCTCTTGGGTGAACGCTAGGGGGTTGGTTACTACCCCCTCTACCTTGGGGAGAGGGCTGGGGTGAGGGCTTTCGCTTTCCGTTTTGATGCCTTCACGACGGTGGGCATCAGCGGTTTCACCAATGCTTCGTAGCGTTCAAACAAAAACTGAACCCGCTCTAATTCTGAAGTAAACGCCTTTTTGCCATAAGCCCCATCGACTGCTTTATCTAGGGCTTGATGAGCTTTTAGTAAGTCTGGAGGCATGGTTAGCGGGTTGTACAAATCCGCCAAGGTATTGCCACGGTCTAAAAACGGTTGACGGGCATTTAACGGTGAGAATTTTCTTGTATTAGATTAGGGTGTAATGTAGAATTGGTTATTAAACGCTCTACTAAAAAAGGACTTGCAATGACTACCTCTAACTATGGTTTATCCTTTATCTCTGATACAGATCTGTTTCAACACACTAAAAAAACAATTGATATCTACTTAAGCTCTGCCTTAGAAAAGAAGTCATTGAAAGCACTTTCTAAAAACATATTAGACCCCATTAAATTAACATTTGATAAATTAGTCTTTAATGCCAGTGATGAAAGCATTATTACTAGCGAAATTCTCAGGCAAATTGATAAAACAAACACAAACCAAATTGGCTATTTTAATCAACATATTTTTAAATATGTCCAAGGTGTTTCATCTAATTGGCAAGTACCTGCTAAGGGGTGGGATATTGAAAACGCCGAATTGAAAATATTCTGCGAGATGAAGAACAAGCATAATACCATGAATTCTTCATCTTCACAAAAAACCTACATCCGAATGGCTTCAAAAATCAATGCAGAACCTTCCGCTTACTGCTACTTAGTCGAAATAATTGCTGTTAAATCTCAAGACATCACTTGGAACATTAGAGTCGATGACTTCTCTCACTCTGACAAGAGAATCCGCCGAATTTCCATCGACAAATTTTATGAATTAGTAACAGGGCAAAGCAATGCTTTTGCTCAACTATGTACAGTATTACCGACCGTATTAAGTGATATTGTTACTAGCTATTCAACGGCAGAGAATACCACAGCCTCTATTTTAAAAGATCTGTCTGAAATTCATCCTCATTTTTTAACCGCTCTCTATCGTCATGCCTTTAAAACATATGAAGGGTTTGGTAGCTTTGAATGTTAATAATAAATGACATTGTGAATGATAGTGTTTTAGCAGATATATTATCTATCTCTAAAACGAATCTAAAACAGTGGATTAAAAACAAAAAAATCATCCCCTTATTCTGTCAAGAAGGTACTGCATTTTTTTCTTTACAAGCCTTGAAAAATTTTGAGCCAGTCTCTGCTTTATTAAATTCTAACTGGTCTATTCAAACCCAAATAAAACCGAATAGAGGTTATTCCTCTATTGAACTTTTTGCAGGTGCAGGGGGCATGGCATTAGGCATGGAAAAAGCAGGCTTAGATGCTTGTATTTTGAACGAAGTAGATAAAGCAGCTTGTAAAACACTAAGAAAAAATCGTCCGCATTGGAATATCTCGGAACAAGATATAAGGGAAGTAGATTTTAACGCTTATGAAGGCGTAGATTTTGTAGCTGGCGGATTTCCTTGTCAGGCTTTTTCATATTCTGGTAAAAAACTAGGATTTGAAGATGTTCGTGGAACGCTATTTTTTGAGTTTGCTAGAGTCATCAAAGAAACACAACCCAAAGTCCTTCTAGGTGAAAATGTTAGAGGGTTACTAACACATGATAATGGTAATACGCTGTCTTCTATAAAATCAATCATTGCAGAATTAGGCTATACATTGATTGAGCCTAAAGTGCTAAAAGCGATATTCTATGGCGTACCACAAAAAAGAGAACGACTTTTTTTAGTGGGTATCCGAAATGACTTATTACCCTATGCCAGTTATGAATGGCCCAGTTGTTATTCAAAAATACTAACGATTAAAGATGTTTTAAAAGCAGGTGAACTATATAGCGAAGATGTCCCAAAATCAATAGGGCAAGTCTACCCAAAACGAAAAGCTGAAATCATGCAACTGGTACCTGAAGGAGGTTACTGGAAGGATCTTTCCGACGAATTACAACAAGAATATATGCGTGGAAGTTACCATTTAGGAGGAGGCAAAACGGGTTTAGCTCGTAGATTATCATGGAATGAACCCTCTTTAACTTTGACTTGTGCCCCTGCTCAAAAACAGACGGAACGTTGTCATCCGACAGAAACACGCCCCTTAACCGTCAGGGAATATGCGAGAATTCAAACGTTCCCTGATGAATGGATTTTTGAAGGTTCTTTAACAGACCAGTACAAACAGATTGGTAATGCAGTGCCTGTTAATTTAGCTTATGCTATGGGATTAAGTATTGTGAAACTATTAAATACGATTGAAAACAATAAATCCTTACAACGTATAATTAAAACAGGCGAAACAGAAGCAATTCAGCTATCTTTGGGGGTTGTTTAAACCCTAAACTACCCTTCGGAAATAGCCCCGCCTAGCAAGTGGCTACAGCAGTTTAAGCCCCCTCCCCACTCAGAGTAATTTCATCTAGGCAATTCCGCTAGTGGAAAGGCGGTTTCGGTTTGTTCTTCTAAATCATGCACCACAAAGCATTGAAAATCAGAAATAATAATCAATCGGGGATATTCTTTATCGCTCAGGCTATGCAGGTATTCAAAGGCTTGTACACTAGCTTTATCCAGCGGTTGTCCTGCAGATTTATGTTCGGCTAGTAGCATTCCCGGCCAAAACAAGTCGATACGTCCGTCGTTTTTAGCCAGCCGTTGGGCGGAACGTTCAAAAATACCGCCTACTTTCCGGCGGTTTAACCCGAACATATTGAAAAAGTCGTTCCAGAAGCTTTGGGCTTCGGCTCGTTCGCTGTCTTCGGCTTCCCATGTTTTGACAAAGTGGTGGGCGTTGGCTTTAATTTCAGCGATTGAAAGTTGGGTGGTCATCATCATGTTTTTAGAAAAGCCTTTGGCGTTAGAAAGTTATGTTATACATCTTTTCATCATACCCAAAAACACTGTTCCCGACCATCCCTTTTGGGTTTCCTTTCAACTTGATTTTCTGGTAAGAATTCAAGTGCTTCTTGAAATAATTCCTTAAAATCAAGTGGTTCTTGAATAACTGGCAAACAATCAAATTTTAGGCTTGTTCCCTAACGAAATTTTGCCAAGTGTTGTGCATTAATTCGGCAATGGTCATTAGCCCAATCCCACCGGGTACGGGGGTAATTGCTTGGCATACAGGTAAAACGGCTTCAAAATCAACATCGCCCACCAGCTTTTGCGTTTCTGCGTGTCTGTTAATCCCCACATCCACCACCACCGCTGAATCCTTGACTCCACTGGGTTTCAGCCATTGCGGTATGCCAATAGCAACTACTAAAATATCGGCTTGCTTCGTAATTTCTTCAATATTGGGGGTTTTGCTATGGCAAATGGTAACCGTCGCATCTGCTTGTAGTAACAATTGCCCCATTGGTTTCCCCACAATATTGGAACGCCCAATAACCACGGCGTGTTTGCCCGCTATAGGTATATTATAATGGGCTAACAACCGCATTACGCCTGCAGGTGTACACGGCACGGCAAAAGGCGTTTGCCCTGCTAACAACAACCCCAAATTCTGCGGATGAAAGCCATCAACATCTTTTTCGGGTAAAATAACCGATTGAAATTCACTGGGTTGTAGATGGGCTGGTAGCGGCAGTTGTAGCAACACGCCATGCACATTGGTATCAGCGTTTAAGGCTTCTAAACAAGCTAATAACGCTTCTTTCGGGGTTTCAGCGGGCAATCGATGAATTTCAGAATGAAACCCTAGTTCTTTCGCCACTTTAGCTTTTTTGTTCACATAAACTTGGCTAGCAGGGTTACTACCTACCTGCACCACCGCCAAACCTGGTATAGCGTGCGATTGTGGCTGTTGTGCCTGAAAAGCTTCCCACTGGCTTTTAACGCAAGCCAATAAAGCATCTGCAACCGGCTTACCTTCAAGTAACAAGGGGGTATGTATCATGACTAAACCCTAAGCTGAAGGCACAGCATTTTTAAAAGCCGAAGCCACCGTTAAATCAACGGATTCTTCCTTAAATGCAGTTGTGGTGGTCATTGTACCCTCTTTTTCAGCAGCAACCATAATGGCAGATTCTGCTTCTTCTTCAGCACTACCAAACCGACGCATTTTATCGTCATCAAATTGTCCTTCCCAACGAGCAACCACCGCCGTAGCCACGCAATTACCCACCAAGTTGACAGACGTTCTACCCATATCCAAGAAGTGGTCGACCCCTAAAATAACGGCAACGCCTTCAATAGGCAACCCAAATTGAGTTAAGGTACTAGCCAAAATAACCAAAGAAGCCCGCGGCACTGCGGCAACCCCTTTGCTGGTTAGCATCAACGTGCCCATAATCAGCAATTGCTTACCAAAATCTAATTCAACACCGGCCATTTGAGCCACAAACAAAGTAGCTAACGCTAAGTAAAGTGTACTGCCATCTAAATTAAAGCTATAACCTGTTGGCATAACAAATGAAACAATATGCTTAGGCACACCAAAACGTTCCATAATAGACATTGCCTTAGGAAGGGCAGATTCTGAATTGGCGGTAGAAAAGGCAATCAAGAACGGCTCGCGAATAGCGGAAAGCATCCGTAAAAATGGCACTTTAATAATAGAACAAGTAGTAACCAATACCAACAAAACGAATACGGCTAAAGCCAAATACAAAGACCCTGTCAGCTTGGCGTAAGTGGTTAAAATGCCTAACCCATGACTACCAATGACCGAAGCAATAGAAGCAAAAACGCCTAATGGGGCAAATGCCATAACATAACCAACAAACTTGAACATCACTTCGCCTAAGGCTTCAAGCCCTTTTAAAACGGGCTTGCCTTTATCGCCAGCCGCCATAATAGCTAATGCGAAAAAGACGGAGAATAAGACAATTTGCAGTACATTGCCTTCAGACATGGCTTGAACGATACTGGTAGGCACCATGCCCACAAAGGTATCCATAAACCCATGATGAGCAACGACACCAGCATTTTGGGTTATTTGAGCTAGTTCCGCCGCATTATTACCCCCTAGTGCCATGTTAAACCCAGCACCGGGCTTCAGATAATTACCCGCTAGCAAACCGATAGCCAAAGCAACCGTGGTTGCAATTTCAAAATAAACAATCGTTTTTACGCCCAGTGTACCCACTTTTTTCTTGTCGCCCGCACCAGCAATACCCACCACTAAGGTGGAAAACAACAAGGGGGCAATCAGCATTTTAATCATATGTAAAAACATGGTAGATAAAGGCTTAACAGCAATAGCCCAAGCAGGAGCAACCACCCCAAGAACCACACCTAAAATAAGACCAATAAAAATTTGGACGGTTAAGCTGAGCTTTGGAAGCTTCGGCATGGCCTGAGACAATAACGTCATATACAGAAAACCTCTATCAATAAATTTGCACTAAAAATTGTAGACAATGAACTTATGTTTGCAGAAACGACAAAAAATGAGGAAGGATGCTAACACAAAGCACCAAAAATTAAATACTTAACTATAAAATAACAAAAAAACAGGCATGAAAGCGAATTTTAAAGGGTTTTCAGCTGTAAATTGTTACATTCTTAACACCGTTATAAAATAGCCGTTATGCTGTTTTTTCCGTTACACACACCACAAACTACTACAATTGCTGTAGATTCCTACATTTACGCCCCAAAAAACCGTTTATATCAATAAGGAATGACCCAGAGACTCCCCAGAGACTTGAATTGAGCGGATAACACGGAGGGATTCAACCAAATGTTCAATCAGCTAATACATCAGCTTCAACAATGGCTTGAACTAGGTATGCCCTTATCTTTCAATCTAACGAAAGATTATCCTTCTCAACTATGGGATGAAGACCCGCTTGAAGCCACACTTGTTGACCCTAAGCATTCCGTTGACTATAGCTTAGTTAGCCATGAAAACGTTTATCATCCCAGAAAAAAAGACACGCTATTGTTACGCTCAGGACAGACCGTATCTAACAATCTCCTAGAAAAATTATGCCAATTCGGCATTGAAATCGCCGACTTTTGTTCGCTTAAAGAGAGGCATTCCGGCACGCTTCACCCAATTACAGAAGAAACTATCGGGTGGTTACCTGAAAGCCACGCTGTTCTACAGAAAACAGTCGTTGTGAAATTGCCTAAAAAAACGTCGTTTCTAGGGCTACAATTGCCCGCCCCTACTGGTATTACTTTGCCATTTAGAAGCAAGTTTGAAGAAACCTTAAAGGCTTTAAAAGCATGCCCCATGCCCAATTTACTGGTACTAAACCCTATCCCTCAAGAACAACGGAAATTCGGGAAGTTACTGGAAGCCATTGGCATTGAATATCAGCAAATACGCCCCGTGTTTACACTTGAAACCTTGCCCTATGCTCTAACAAAATACACGCCTCATACCCTTGTAATAGACGAAGCTTGGTGGCAACACAAGGGCGAATTTCAAAAAAAATCAACTGAAGAACAACTAGAAGCGTTAAATGCATTCATTACGGATTTAACCTCCTTGTTACAAACAAATACAGAGACTGCTGCTAGTGAAGACCCGTTAAATCCACCCATGCTGTTATTTGTATTAACACCTCAAATGGCCTATAAAACCACTATTATTCAAGCATTAACCCGTTTAAACAAACTAACAACCTTTAAGGTACTATGGAAGCCCTACAAACGCCCACTGGTTAAAGAGGCGTTAAAAAAATTCCTTCAAACAACGGAAGTGCAGTTAGAACGGCGTCAAGAAGTGCAGTCTGCCGGCCGATAACTTTTATAGTGTTTTAAATAATTTGTTTCGTAGGGGCGTGATTTACTAGCCCTACAGAGAAGTAGCAGCAATAAAACACTGTAAAAGTTGCAGTTTAACTATTGATAATCAGAAAGTTGTGTGAATACCCGTGTCTTCTTTTGTGCCCCATAATACGCCACCACAACCGAATATAACCGGTCGGTTTGGGCATTTTCCATCCGCAGCTAAAAACCTGCTACAACGCCGTGTGAAGGACGTACCTGCCCTACCACAAGTGGTGCACCACATACTTTCGCTCTTCGGCAAAACGGAAACTTCCACCGCCGAAATCGCCAAGATGATTTCCCTAGACCCCGGCTTAACCGCCAGAGTGTTACGCATGGTGAATTCATCCGCATACGGGTTTCAACGGCAGATTACGTCTATTCAGCACGCCATTGCGTTATTGGGCTTTACTTCCGTACAGGGCTTAGTGCTTAGTGCCAGTATTTGCAACCTATTCAAGCCATTTACCCCAAAACAGGGAAGGGTTGCCACCAACCCCACCGCTACAGGGGAAAAAAATCAGCAACCCAGTTTAAATGTGCATGATTTTTGGCGACATTCCCTGTTGGTGGCGTTATTAGCCAAGCGTATTGCCCATTTGTACCGTATACCCAATGAGGAAGAGGTTTTTAGTGCCGCTATTTTACACGATATTGGGTATTTAATTCTGCACCACTACGCCCCAGAACTAGATATTACAGTTGCCAGAAACCTAAAACAAGCCCACTTAGCCTACGATACGGCGGAAACGCTAGAAGTGGAATCTCGATTATTAGGGTTTAACCATTGTGAATTGGGGCAGGAATTAGCCACTAAATGGAAGTTACCCCAACTGATGGCGGAAGTGATGACGTTTCACCACGCACCGCAATTGGCTTCTGAAGGCAATAGTGCAGTGTATTGTGTGGCGTTGGCAGATTATTTGACCCAATTCCATACGGAAGATACGCCATTGATGGATAATATCACCCGAATTCAGCACTTGTATAAGCACTTAAACCCAGCGGTGGCGAGCTATTTTAGTATTGAAAGCCCTGATGATTTACGGGGGCTAATTAGCCACGAAAATCAGCTAGCTGATGAAGCCAGAGAACTTCAGTTGTTGTTTGATAGCGAAGCGATGGAAGACCCATCGGTGGAAATTTCGGGGACGGCAGTTAAAGAAGCAAAAAATCCATCGGCACACCCGCCAAGGCATTAGGGGTTTTATATCGATTAAAAGATTGAATGGAGTCTTCTTTCATCGATTGTCGTTTCAGGGTTTAGCTGGTGGGTGTTAAGGGGGTTCATGTTCGAGAACCCCCTTAACAATCCCCCACGAATTCAGGGGCAAGCCCCTAAAGACCCCCAAAAAGCCACCCCCCTATGCCACCAGAAGGGCATTGACGGGGGGATGCTCTTTTTGCCCCTTCGGTGGACGGAACGCATCGACGACTGCAGGGCAAACGCGATGGTCGTTCCTACTGGTGGACACGTTATTGAATTCTTAATTGTAACTACCAACCCCTCGATTTGTAAGGAATCAATTGACCCGATTCATTTTTAGGAAGGCGAGCTAAGAGAACTTCTCTATTTTCTAGAAATCGTTTTTTAGCCCATGGTGCTATGTTAAAGGAAAAGGATAAAGAAGATCCTTCTGAAGCCCCATGATACAACAACCCTTTTCGCTTCAAACCACCAATTACCCCATCTCTTAAGGGGAAATAATAGCAAGTCGTGTCATTAACAATATATTCTGCTAAAACGGACAATTCCTCTATTGTCAAGTCATCAAAACATAGTTTCAACTTTTTATCCAATGCTTGCTGATCGAAGAAGTTTTTTATTGGTTTTACCATAGCCAAACCAGCACTGTACAACATATCTGCTAAGCTAAAAAGAAAGATAGCAACAATATAGACTCTGTACTGTTCTATTAGATGCTCAATTTTCAAAAATGTAGTTGCTTGAGGGAACAAAAGAATACCTGCAACAATAAAAAGCAAAGGAACAAGGCTTCTTAATTGTTGCAAATGTTTTGGAAAATCTAAAAATTGTTCCAGCGTAGGCATCATTAAATCCTAATAATTTGGGACTCGTTCGGCTTTGGCACCGGGGTGGGTAACCGCACCAGTAGAAGCACTACCAACCTGCAACGCATACTTATACAACGCACCACTCGGGTAATTCGGTTCAGGTTGCACCCAAACCGCAAGACGTTTCGCCAATTCTTCATCGCTCACTTCCAAAGTCAACGTGCCCAGCTCTGCATCCACCGCAATGATATCGCCCGCCTGCACAAGGGCTAATGGGCCACCCACAAAACTTTCTGGAGCAACGTGTCCAATCATCAACCCACGGGTAGCCCCACTAAAGCGTCCATCGGTAATCAAGCAAACATCATAGCCCAAGCCCTGTCCGCAAATAGCAGCGGTAACGCCCAACATTTCCCGCATACCGGGCCCGCCTTTGGGCCCTTCGTAGGCGATAATAACCACATCGCCCGCCACAATGGTTCTATCCATTACGGCTTTAAAGCAAGCATCTTCGCCATTGAATATTTTAGCAGGCCCTCGGTGTTGAAGTTTTGTCAACCCTGCAACTTTGACCACCGCTCCTTCAGGGGCTAAGTTCCCAAACAGAATTTTCAATCCGCCAGTGGTACTTAAGGCTTTTTCCATCGGTAAAACCACTTCTTGATTGGTCGGGATCACCACATCTGCCAAGTTTTCCGCCATAGTTTTGCCTGTTACGGTTAAACAATCGCCATGCAAATAACCCGCATCTAACAAGGCTTTCAAGATAATTGGCACACCGCCTACTTTAAATACATCCCACATCACGTATTTACCCGCTGGTTTTAAATCAACCAACAACGGCGTAGTATTAAACCAGCCTTCAATATCTTTAAGAGTAACGTCAATACCACATTCATTAGCTAAAGCAGGCATATGCAACACTGTGTTGGTTGAACCCCCTGTGGTAGCCACGACTCTAACCGCATTTTCAAACGCTTTTTTCGTGAGAATTTCCCGAGGACGAATGTTGCTACGCAAAACGTGCATAATGGCTTCACCATAAGTATGGTTCATAACCGCACGGCTTGGGTGTTCTGCAGGAATAGCACTAGAAAATGGCAATGCCAAGCCAATGGCTTCCGCTACGCAAGCCATGGTGTTAGCGGTAAATTGCCCACCACAACTACCTGCACCGGGGCAGGCGGCTTCTTCAACGGCTTTTAAGCCAGCATCGTTAAGTTTACCGGCGGCATGAGCCCCAACAGCTTCATAAACATCTTGAACGGTTAAATCTTTACCATCTAACGAACCGGGCATGATAGAGCCACCATAAAGGAAAATAGCGGGTAAATTCAACCGAGCCATTGCCATCATCATACCAGGGAGGGATTTATCACACCCAGCCAAACCGACGAATGCGTCATAACAATGCCCCCGCATGACTAGTTCCACACTATCGGCAATCACTTCACGGCTAATGAGCGAAGTTTTCATGCCTTCATGCCCCATAGCAATACCATCGGAAACCGAAATAGCGGTAAATTCTCGAGGTACACCGCCGTTTTGCGTGATGCTAGCCTTAATGAGTTCGGCTTGTTTGTGCAGGGTAATGTTGCAAGGCGTTACTTCGTTCCAAGTATTTGCCACACCGATAAACGGTTTTTTAAAATCTTCTTGGGTTAAGCCCATCGCCAAGTGGAAGGCACGGTGCGGAGCCCGAGCGGGACCATCCATAATTTGGTAGCTTTTGTGCCGAACATCAAAGGGGGTGGTTTCAGAAGGGGTAGTCATCATCATAAGAGGGTAGCATCCTTTTTTAGCAGGGGGAAGGTTGAAATTTTTAGTACCCTCATCCTAACGGAAGCAAGAGGTTGGTTCAAGGCTTATTCTACACAAAATAGTTGGCTTTCTCCTATAATCACACGAAATAAATCAGTAAAATTGGTTTTATGATATGGAAGTTTGTCAGTATAATAATAATCTTTACGCTGAACCCATTTTATTTAGGAATGATGCACGACCTATGATGATGTCAAGTTCTCATGCCCTCTATCACGAAACAGAACGGCTTGTTCTATTACCTTGGACTTGCCAACCCATGCAAGCTTCGGTTGAACGATTAAAGCACGTTTTAACTTTTTTAATGCAGGTTTACAGCATTTTTTGGGTGGAAAGTGCCGGAGGCAGTTCCCCCATTAAAAATTTAGCAAAAATGCTAGAAGCCCGATGGGACTCTGAAGTACCTGTAAAAGAATTAGGCGATTTAGGGCTTGAAATGCTGGATGATTTAGCCAGAATGCACAAAGCACGGTATTTATTAACTGGGCATGTACATCCGCTAAGTGAAGGCTTAACGCCAGAAGATAGAGCCATTAGCATACAAGTAACATTGCAACTATATGATGCCCGTACCGAACAATGGGCATTAAACCACACCCTAACCCTCAGTTATTTTGAACCCAATTGTAACACACTAGAAACACTACATCCTGTTACATGGCATTTAGAAGACTGCTTAAAACAAATTTCAGTCCACTTATTAAGCTTTATTGCAACGCCCACAGAAGCCATTGCTTCATTGCAAGAAATAGGTCAGTTTCGCTTAACGGGTAATTACCCACTACTGGTACAGTTAATGGAAGCTGATGCCCAGCAAACCGCTAAGCTAAAGCTAGAAGCCCTAAACACGTTAAATACAAATTGCCCCGAAGACTTATTAGTTCGATATTTCTTAGCCAAGCAATATAAACAAGGCAGACAATACCAAGCAGCTATTGATACCTTTAAAACCGTTTTGGGAAGTACCTGCTTCCCACCCAAATTAAAAGCACGAATTTTAAATGAAATGGGTAGTTGTGCCGCCCTATTAGGCGAAAAAGAAGATGCTTTAAGCTTCTGGTTAAAGGCGATTGAGAAAGACAATACCTTAGTATTGGCTTACATGAATATTGCCCACGCCTATGAAGAAATGGGACAAGAGGCTCAATCTGAACAATACCTATACACAGTACTAAAATTAGCACCAACCGATGCCCGAGTATACTATAGCCTAGCTAGAATTTACCTGTGCCAAGAAAAATGGGACAAAGCCTTGGCTCAGTACCAACTTCAGCTACTGCTAGAGCCACACGACCCTTGGTGCCACAACAACATTGCCACCAGCTATTTGCAACAAAGCAACCCCAAATCGGCTATTCAACATTTGGAACGAGCTAAAGCACTTGACCCACAAGGCGAAGCTGGACAATACGCTGAATTAGTATTAATGGGCTTAATGGAAGAGTTGTAAAAAGCTACATTTTTTCTGGAGCAGAAACGCCCAGTAAATCTAAAGCTTGAGCTAAGGTAAGCTGAATACACCGCACCAACGCCAAGCGTGCCAACGCTTGTTGCTCATCTTCACAAAGCACCCTGCAAGCATTATAAAACGAATGAAACTGGCTAGCTAAATCCATCGCATACCGAACAATAATATGCGGTGAAAGCACCCGCCCCGCATCTGCCACTTTTTCAGGAAACTGAACCAACGCCAACACAATTTCCCGAACCGCCACAAAGGCTTTATTATCAGCAGAAACCAAGGGGTCAAACAACAAGCTATTCCAACCATCTACCGTGTAAGTTTGGAAAACAGCATCCAGCTGTTGCTTACTAAACCGAGGCTGAACCGTTTCGCCCGATTCCCTATTAATGCTAGGTTCAGTAGCCTGCCGAATAATACCCGAACACCTTGCATAAGCATACTGTGTGTAAAAAACAGGGTTTTCTTCCGAAGCCGAAGCCGCCAAATCCAAATCAAATTCAATCGTACTATCCGCAGAACGAGCCACCAACCAAAACCGAGTGGCATCTACCCCCACTTCTTCGACTACATCATGCAAAGTAAGCATCGTTTTACGTTTACCCATTCGGGTTTTTTCACCATTAACGACCAAATTCACCAACTGCCCAAGAATCACTTGGAAATTTTCCGCATGATGCCCCAATGCCGCAATCGCCGCATTCATACGAGGAATATACCCGTGGTGGTCTGCTCCCCAAATATGCATCACTCTGTTAAAGTTTTCAACTCTTTTGAACTTTTTATCATGGTTGGCAACATCGGCAGCTAAATAGGTATAAGCACCCGAAGATTTGACGAGTACACGGTCTTTCTCATCCCCCAACTCCGAAGACTTCAGCCACAACGCGCCTTCCCGCTCATAGGTGTGTCCACTAGCCTTCAATGTAGCCAAAGCTTCTTCCACCTTACCTTCAGCGTGTAAATCCGTTTCAAACTGCCAGCTATCAAACCGAACCTTCAACGTATCAAGCAACGCCTTCTGCAACGCCAACATAGCGTCTCTGCTATAAGTACGCAGTTGCAAAAATGGGTCTTGCGTTTCAAAAGTTTCAACCCGAACCGCCCCATACTGCTGAAACCAGCCTACCAGTTCCGCTTTTTGTGCCAGGTTAGCCAAGTATTGTTCCGCCAAGGTTTTAACATATTCACCAGGGTAATAGGGAAAAGGCACATCCGCTTCAGCCACAGGAAATGAAGCTAAACCCAATTGTTCCAAGCTCCGAAACCAAAGACTATTAGCCATATTGCTCATTTGCTGACCATGGTCGTTCACATAAAATTCCGCACAAACCAACGCACCACAGTGTTCCAAAATACGACGCAAACTGTCGCCCAACGCCGCCCAACGCCCATGCCCAAGGTGTAAAGGCCCTGTCGGGTTAGCCGAAACAAATTCCAGCAAAATACGTTCCGTTGTTTTAGTGGAATTTTGACCCGCCGTAGCCGACCCTAATAACAACGGATTCAATGCTTCTAGCAAGGCTTTTTCAGTTACTTTTGCATTCACAAAACCAGCAATCGGGTGCCATGTGAACGAAGTGCTATAACTTGGATGTTGATTCAATACCGTTGCCACCGTTTGAGCAATAACCGGCGGAGCTAACTTGGTGTGCCGTGCCAAAAAAGAAACATTCACGGCATAATCGCCATGTTCCAAGTTTTTAGGTACTTCCACTTTAATATTTTTTTCAAAACAAGCAAGCCATTCCGTTTCAGACAGGTGGGCTACAGCATCGCCCAGCAGTGGTTTTTCCTGTTTTAAGCTTTCCAGTAAAGCAATTTCAACAAGCTGTTTGATAGTCATCATAATAAATAAAGCGTTTCTATGGGGTTTTCTGAAAAAAATAATGAATTCATTGTAGCAAAAACGACCTAAAGATAAAACCCTTACAAAACATTAGACACAACCCCCTTTACCTAATGGACGTTTTTCTATTGTAAAATAAGTTAAAATAAAACCATAAGGGAATCCAGTCTTGCTCATCAAGAAATAAAATGAAGGGTTTATTTAGGTCAACCATGTTTAACTTTTATGAAGACAGTACGCCACTAGCCACAACCGTCAGCCTTTCAGAAACAGGCGAACTGATTGAAACCGCCGCACCGCCACCCATACCAGATTTATGCCACAAATGCGGCAGATGTTGTAAATCAGCCACCACGTTTCATCAACACGAAAAAGTAACCGCCTTGGCCGCCGAAGGTGATTTTGAAGCTCAAGAATTTTTACGAGTATTCAAGCCCTACCCCAGTATTGAAGCCGCCAGAGCCGTAGTACCGGAACAAGTAGAACAAGTGCTAGAAGTAGCCAATCGCAGGGATGACATGGACGCCGAAAAGGTCACCTTTTACTATTGCGACCACGTTACCCCCGAAGGACTATGCGGGATTTACGAAACACGTCCTCGTTGCTGTAAAGACGCCCCTTCCCACGGGTGGGCTGCCATGCCACCAGGGTGTGGGTTTGACGGGTGGCAGTTTTTAGACCGTGAACGCCAAAAACGCATGATTCGGGATTTAAAAAGCCAAGCCCACATACTAGCCGCCGCTTCCCTTGATGGGGTTACGCACCCCACCCGCCACGATGTTTCATTGGAAGCCTTAGAAAAAAGTATCGATGAAAAAATCAAGCCGTGGAAACGGTTTGGTGCAGAGTTTTGGTAGCGGTTAATTGTCGCTTGCGTTTTTCGCTGGTTGGCTTTTCAGGTGATGGGGATGCCTGTTTGGGCACCCCCTATACCACAAGGGCACTGACGGGGGGATGCTTTTTTCGACCTTTCGGGGGGACTTAACGCATCGGCGACTGCAGGGCAAACGCGATGGTCGTTCCTACTGGCGAGTACGTTATTTAATTGTTCAAACGGAGAAAATTTATATGATGACACTAGAAGAACTACCTGAAGGGGGATTTACCCTTGCCCAAACAGTAGACGGGTTAATGAAACTACCCCAACACCTATGCAAACAACGAGGGATTTGCTGTAAAGTAGCCGTCTTCAAAGGCTTATCAAGCCATGAAGACTTATTAAAACAAGCCAATATCGTTGGGGAAGAAGGTGAAATGGCAAGAGATTTCGCCAGCATCTTCGTACCACACAAGGAGCTGGATACGGTAAAAAAACTAGCCCCAGACTTTGTGGAAACAGTCCAACAAATTGCACAAAAACGAGGCGAAAACCCAGAAAACGTTACCTTCTACGCCTGCAAAAACCTATTACCTTCAGGCAGATGTGGCGTACATGAAGACCGCCCCACAGGGTGTAGAAGCTACCCCATACCACATAGTCGTTCCGTATTCCATAAAGGGTGCGGGTACGAAGCCCAAGCCAAGGAAAACTGGGGTGTGATTATGGAAATTTTAGAAGCAGTTGGTTTGGCGGATGACTACCGATAAACCGTTAAGCCTTAGGTACCAGCACCGGCTCTATTTGAAAGTGCCATAGTAATAGCACCCGCATTCAGGGTATAAACAGCCGTTCTAGCTCTTAATGCCGTGGTATCACAAGTTAAAGTTAAAGAAGCAGCGGCAGGCATGGTACAAAGTGCGGTACCAGCTCTGTTAGTAAGCAACGCAATATTCTTGCCGCTAGCAGGCGTTAAAGCAGCTGGGGTGGCCGCAATAAAATCTTCAAAATCATCTGGACGATGCCCCGTAGCTGCCATATAAGAAGCAACACCTGTATTCAGCTTTTGTAAATAATCGCTTAACACCGCTTCTTCTGCATTCCCCGTTAAATCAATAAATTGGGTTACGGCAACAGCAGACATAATACCAATAATCGCAATAATAATAGCTAACTCAATCAACGTAAAGCCTTTTTGTTTTTTAGCAACCCCTTTTTTTACAGATTTCAATTGGGCTATAATTTGGGCGATATTGGTCATCATTGGGCGTTCAGCTCCTAATTAAGGCTAAAAGTTTTTATAAATGGCAGGTAAGATGTTAATCGTATCGAACAATGCTGTCCTAAACTGAAGGATTGTAACACAATGTAACAGTACCTACCTCATTTAGAGGGTTAATCTCAATGTAGAACATTTGGTAGCACCACCCGCTTTAATGAACTCTGAATAGTCAACGCTATGCACTGTATGCCCTGTGGCTTCTAGTTGTTGGCTTAAAATTGGGGCATCACAAGGCAATACAATATGATTGCCAACCGAAACCGCATTACAAGCGAACTGTAAGGCCTCAGCTTGAGGAACAATCAGCCGTTTTTCAGGGGGGATAATGACTTCTAGCAACGCCAAGGAATCCGAACTAAACGCTGCAGGGTAGTAAAGCACATAGCCTAAATCGGTCGGGCAAAAGGCTACATCTAGGTGGTAAAACTTAGGGTCTACCAGTTCTAAAGAAATAACAGGCTGCCCACTGTAATAAGCCAACCAACTATGGGCTTCGCGTACTGCCCGTTGCCCATAACTAGCAAACCAAAAGCCATTCCAGGCCAAGGCTTCGCCCGCCCCTTCAAAGGGTAAGTGGGCTGGTGATTTTTCAACCAAATACCCTTGCTTTTCAAACCACTGCTGGAAATACCCTTCTTCGCCTTGCCGTTCTTCATTAAAAAACCGAGCTAACAAAACCCGTTTTTGCCCCGAAGCCAACAGGGGCATAATAATTGCTGCATTGGCAACAAACACCATATCAGGCAAGCCTTCAACCGCCGGTACTTCCAAAACAGAGGCATGGCATTGGGTGGATAGCGTCTGTTTTAAACCCTGCCATTGGGTTAAGGCTAAGGCAGTATCAACTGCTGTGTTCGGGTTCATCCACGGGTTAATGGCATAATCTACCGAAAAAAAGGTGGGGGGTACCATTAAGATGGAAGCAGATGGCATAAAAACAAGCGCTATTCTATAAATTTTGCAAGAATTGAATGGGTGCAGTTCGCATTATAGCACAAACTACAATGAAGCTGATTCCAGCCCTATCAGTTGCTTGGCTAGTAAGGTGGTTACTGCAAAGAACTGGCTAGGGCTATTAAGCTGCGGTTCTGAATTATCTGAATCAATAAAACAATATTTTTGATAAATTATTGTACCAATAAAAATTGGTCTGCTGAGAAGCCCTAGAATGCATATAAGGGTCATACTTCGCAAATTCCACATCAAACTGGGTGCCATAATCAAGCACCACCAAATTATTAACCATACTCACCATAGAAAGCTCTCTTATTGGCTGGCGTACAATCTGAAAAATGTTGAAAATCAACGGTCAGATGCTTTTTCAAAAAGCTAATCCAACTATATTGTTCTGGAATATAACGAAACAACCAAGTAAGGACAGGGTCTGAAGCGGGACGTTCCTTATCAAAAAACCATCGGCTGGTTTCTGGTTCTGGGGCTAATGGGATATCCCAAATAGCTTGAACGTCTTCTTTCAAGCCAAAGGGAACCCAATCAGACGGATGAAACAAAAAGTCTGTTTTTTCTGGATGTGCCGTGTACAAGTTATTAATAAGCACCCATTCTTTTAGTAATTTTAACTGAGAACAACGTTCCGGATATCGGTTATAAAAGGTCAGAAAATTCGTTCCCTTCAAAAGCATATCGCTCCGCATTTTTAATACATTAAGGGCGGGTAGCTTGAGCAAGACCCACCTTAGTAGAAACTATTTGACGGTTCACATTGTTAGAAAGTTGGGTGCTATCATCACAACTAACAGCATTAGGGTCAACACTTTGCACCAGTTTGTCAAAATCCAACCCCGCTACAGGGTTATTTTTCTCAAGTAGAAAGAATCAATTCCGCTTCAGGCAAATATTGCCGAATACTTTGTAGCGTATTTTGGGTATGTTCTGCACTAATAGCCCCTTGCACTACCACATTAATTTTATTACTGGGTATTTTTTCGGAAGGAGGCGTATAAACCATTGCGGTAGGCTTTGAAAGTATAGAAGCTACCTGCTGTTGTTGCCCGCCATGCACACTAGGGTTTTAGGATGGAGCTGGTGTGCTAAAGGCAGGCTGTAATCTAAAGGCACCCCAAAATAAGCGTCAAAATAATCTTGCCGCAAACTAGGTTCTGCCGTTTCAAACGGACGATAAGTGCTATCTACCAAACGGGCATAATCCGCCTGCCAAGTAGCAAAATCATATAACCCATGATATTGCGAACTGGTAAGCTGATGCTGCATAAACAAGTGCTTCAAGCTAAAATAGAGCCATTGCGATTGGTTTAAGAAAATAAAGTTATTCACCATCAATTGGTCTGAAAGTGCCTGCAGTTCCGGCTTGTATTCCAAACGGTGTTCATAAGGAATCTGCCAACCCTGTTTCTTTAAGCAAGCCATTAACACCAATTGTTCCGGATGAAACTGGAAGTGGTATTCAGGAAAAGGATCTTCAAATTCATTGCGAAGTCCAGCATTTTCTAAGAAGTAGGAAGCCAGCTCCGCTTCAGGAAATAACGGAATATCAAACAACGTATTAAGGTCTTCTGTTCTGCCAAAATGAGCCCAATCGCTAGGATAAAAATAAAGCGGAAACGTTTTTTTGCTAGGCGTTACGGATTTTCTGGCATAAATAGCAGGGTTCAAAATAAAATCCTTAAAAACGGAAAACTCAGGGTTGCGTTTCACGGGTTTCTGTTCATTCCAAAACGCTAGAAAGTCTTCATTCACAAACAACATATCAGACCGCAACTTCAAGGTATACGGGCGGGTAGCGGCTTGAATACCCCGCTTAGAAGAAACCACATAACGATTTAAATTCAACTTCAGTGTTTTTGAAATAGGGTTTACCATGGTAAAACCAGGGTCTGGAGACAAACAAATTTTATCGGCTATTAGCCCCGTGGTATCTGTTCCTTCCCAAGTGGATAAAATTAATTCCGCATTCGGAAATAAATCCCTCAATGCTTCCAAAACGTTATGGGTAACGCCCCCTTTTAGCTGATGGCTTTGCCCACCAATTTTACGCGGAACAGGGGTTTTAGAAACAGGCCCTTGCACCACAATAGACATATCAGCATCAGTAATATAAGGGCGGTTAGACATCATTAAAAAACTCCAAATGGATTAGGGATTATATTTTTATCAGTTTACAAGAGCTTTAACAGTAAAATCAGAAAACCAAAGGGGCTTCCTCCATCAATAGGAGCTTCCTGTCATAAAACCGCTGATTGCTTCAAAGTTCTTTCAGAATGGTGAGGATAAGCCATAAAAAATGACAGAGAGGGATTTTACCACCATGATGATGCCGTTAGAAGACAAACAACTGTCAGTCGTTCTGCAAGGACCTTGCCATTTTGGCAAGAAAGATGCCCAAGTCAGCCATCATGCTGTAGCCAGTATTCGGCAACATTTCCCCCATGCAGAATTGATTTTTTCCACTTGGAAGAACTCAGAAATTCCTAAAGGGCTAGATGTAGACGTGGTAGTTTTCAATAACGACCCTGGAGGGCAGCCCCTTTCTTTGGCGGTGCAACAAAAAACAGGGAAACCCTTTGGTAATAACATTAATCGGCAAATCGTTTCCAGCCTCGGGGGCATTCAAGTAGCTAGCCGACCCTATGTGCTAAAAGCCAGAACAGATATGGTATTTTATAGCAATAAATGCCTAGATTGGTGGAACCGTGCCACCCACAGAAACCCCGCCCACAGTGCCTTTAAAGAACGGATGCTAGGCTACGCATTCGGTACACGCAAAGCCAGAAACCCATCTGGCGTGCTGAATTTGCAATATCACCCAGGGGATTGGTTCTACCTAGGGCTAAAAGAAGACATGGTGGATTTGTTCGATATTCCATTGTGTCCAGAATCCTGCGTCAACTATTTGTTAGATAATAAAATTCTGCCTTCTTCCACCCAGTGGTGGGTAACGCACCAGTGGTATCCTGAAATTTACCTATGGGTTTCCTACCTCAAGAAAAAAGGTATTCCCGTTACCATGGCTCATTCATTCGATAACCGAGTGGAAAACGATTTGCCCAGCATTCAAAGCCTAGTGAACAATTTCATTCTATTAGACGCTGACCAAATAGGTTTCGTCAACAGTAAATACCTATTCCCTGTGATGGAAGCCAATGAACTAGGGCTTGCCAGCATGATGTGTTACCAAGATTGGCTAGATGCTTACATAGAGCTTTGCGTACCTGAAGACCAAAAATTGAGCAATGAGGTAAAAACCCTTATTCAACGTTCCTTACCCCAACAACAGTGGGAAGAAGCCATAACTGCCAATCATAGCCAGACACCCTCTGAAGCCTACCACCTTAAAGGCATTATAGCACCCAAGGCGAAGACTTCGGTAACAGCATAAGGTTTCATTAGCCATTTTTGAATAAAAAACAGGTTGTTTACTAAGGTAAACAGCCTGTTTTAGTTTGCATTGGGTTTAGCGTGGGTGTTGACAGGAGGCTTTGTTTGAAACAGAATAATCAAAGACAAATAAATAACACAGAGAGCCACTCTCTCTTTAAATAAGTTGTGGGCTATTAGCTCAGTTGGTTAGAGCGCACCCCTGATAAGGGTGAGGTCCTGTGTTCGAGTCACAGATGGCCCACCATTAAAACCCGAAAGCCATTCATGTTAATGGTTTTCGGGTTTTAATTTTAAAAACGCCCCCTGCTTGGGGCTTTAGGGCGAACCCATATGGACGCTTTATTCAGGTAAGCCTTTTTAGAACCTCAAGTCGTTCCTTTTTTCGGTGTTTCTATACCCTGCCCTTATTTCAGAAGGCACGACTATCGAGGCAGGGCATTCCTTTACTACCAAGTTCATTATGAAATGTGGTGTTTTGTCATTCTGAACGAACGGGAAGAATCCCCGTAGACAAACACGGGAGATGTTTTGCCTTCGCTCAACATGACGTTATTCAACCTTTGAATTGGTATTTAGGATAAAGATAAGCCAGTGTGTTTATAAACCAAACCAAGCGAGTTCTTGTTGTTCAAAATCTGAGGTGCTTTCAGCGAGATCAATTAGCTGGGTTAGCGTGAGTTGCTGGGGGTTTTGGTAGTTGAGTATTGATTCAATAATCGGAGGAGACAGGAGCGTCAAGGCGAGATACTTCTGTATTTTTCTTTTCCCTGATGCTTCGGAGCGGGTCATGTCTTGAACGCTGACTCCTTGCTTCCATTGCGTTCTGTAATGCCACGCCAAGGAAAGTCCTTGAATCAACTGTTCATTCATCTCGTGAATCGATAGAATCCGTTTGTTTCGATGCCCTCTTAAAGTGGTTTGTGCTTGATTGTTAATGAGGATACTGGTGCTTAAAATGAGGGTTTTTTGATCCATGCTTAAAACTGCTTGAGGGGGCAATTTCAACTTACCTAGCTTATCATCTAGGGTCAGATGGATTTCCAGCTGGCCGATATCTTTTTGTTTGGTATAAATCACTTTGGCAATGGATGATTTCAATGTGTCTTGAGTGAGGTTTAAAAAAGCCAGTCCTTGAAGCACTTGCTCATCGATTTGTTCGGCGGGTAAATAGCATCCTTTGACAGCGTAATAATTGAAGCGTTTTTGGTGTTTTTTGGCATTGGAATACTTAAAGAGTTCTCCTGCTTCGGTATAAAAAACACCCTTTAATAAGTTTGTCTGAAGGGTATACACCTTACGAGCCTCGTTGTCTTTAAAGCGTTGTTTGAGCTGATTTTGCACTTGTTCAAACACTGCCTCTGAAATAATGGGCTCATGCTGACCCTCATAGACCTTACCGAGTCGTTTATGAACGATTTTTCCTGTATAGAGCGGATTACTTAAAATACGGTGTAATCCACTGGTACTAAACGATACCCCCTTTTTTCCCTTGTATCCATTCTCTTTCAGCCATTGCTTCACGTTAGACACGGTTTGTAGTTTTAGATAGTGTGTAAATATCTGTCTAACGAGGTCGGCGTCTTGTGAATGAATCTGCAGTTTTTTCTCTTCAAGGGTATAGCCCAAGGGGCAAGGCCCTCCCGTCCACAAGCCCTTGGCTTTGCTGGCTTGTATTTTGTCTCGGATACGTTCAGATGACACCTCTCGTTCAAACTGGGCAAAGGACAGCAACATATTCAGAGTCAGCTTGCCCATAGAATTAGAGGTGTCGAAGGATTGCGTGATCGACACGAAACTGCAATCATGCTTGTCAAAGGTTTGCATCATTTTGTAGAAATCCAAAATGGAACGAGACAAGCGATCAACCTTATAGACTACGACGGTTTGAATGATGCCGTTTTCCATATCCTTTAAGAGAGCTTGTAACGCAGGACGTTTCATACTACCGCCTGAAAGTCCACCATCTTCATAGGTTTTGTAATGCTGCCAGCCGTTATACGCCTGCGATAGAATGTAGGCTTTGCAGGCGTCTTCCTGATTATGCAGGGAATTAAAATCTTGTTCTAAGCCTTTTTCACTGGATTTTCGGATGTAAATCGCACAGTTATTTCGTTTCATAACGTACCTTTTTGTTGTTTAAGCCAAAGAAATCATTGCCTGAGACTTTTTTACCGCAAATGACTTTTGCCACGGCGGAAAGGCTATTGTAGGTTACCTGATTGTACAAAAACTGATTATCCCCGATGACGCCCACTTTGTATTCTTGGTTTTTGAACACCTTAATTAATTCGGTTCCTGTGGACAGTGTGTACTTGACTTTACAGGCTCGTTTTACCTGCTGTTTAACATCTTTTGAATAGCGGTTTAATTTTGTTATGACTTTCTGCGGGAGCTTAAGATGTCGATGCTCACATTGAATTTCATACCAAAGGGGTTTAAGCATGGCACTTTTTGTGAACTTGACGGGGATGGTAAAATAGCGTTGCCATAACTGCTTGAAGTCTTCGGCTTCCAAGGCGTTGAGTGCTTCTAGGGTTTTGGGTAGATCAAGGTGTTTTTTTCTCATAGGCTATTAATCACTTGGAAGGGGGAAAGAATCAAGGGCTTTCTATAGGAGGTTACGGAAAAAGTCTCAGTGGGATGGGATAATGAGGCACGTTGATTGTTTACAATCATTCTGCCGAGGGCAGAAAACAACGCAGTAAGGGCGTTTACACCTAGTAAATAACCGAATGTTGATTGCCCTGCAATCATTCTGCCACTGGCAGAAAATAGCACAGTAACAAAATTAGCACGCCCAATGGGGCTTTTTCCGTAACCTCATAGGAAGAGATCGTCTACGTTGGATATGTTGCCCAACAGATCCCAATAATTATAGATATTGGGTTGTACTAACACTTGGCTTAACGCATCGCATTGGTCGTCGTACCGCCCATTAGGAAACCGTAGTAACTCCGATTCAAAGGCTAAAAGCCAATGGGGGTTGTTATTGGGGAATAAACAGCTGCCGTTTTCGATTAAATGCGATACTGCCATGAGCCTAGTCCGTTTATCGTGTTCCGGTTTAACCGCTTCTGCCGTGATAAAATGCTGTGTTTTTAAGGCTTGAATGAGCTGAATACCTGAGTTTTTATCTTCAATCAACACGTCTATTCTGCGACCATACGTTGTTTCGGCAGATTTGTATCGTTGAATCACTTGATTGACGAGTTCAGGGAACTCCAGTTTTTCTCGGTAAGTATCTAGAATATAATGCACGCCTTTGCTGTCTCTTAATACCGTCAAACACACGGAATAATCGTTGTACTGTTCTATTTTACTGGCGGTATCCCAAGACTGAAAAATAGAGTTTATTCTGATTTCTTGGTTGGCTATTGCCTTAAAGAGTTCTGTTGGGTCATAGTATTTGAACCACTTTTGCTTAATGATCCCTCCCTCTCTTGGAGCGGGATTTTGCTGATACTGACCCGAAAAATGATACTCCCCCATTTGATGCTTAGCGTCCATTAACTGAGAGAAGGATTCCCTTGCAGGATGGAGGGCTTCGCCTTTTTGCCGAACCACCGTTTTATGCTTAAGTTGCCATGTTTCATGGGTTTCGGCAATGGCGGGTATGTTTAAGTGTTTAAAGGTTTTGTCTGTTTGAAGTAAATAGCCTGTAAAATCCTCGTCGTGCAGTCGTTGCATAATCACCATGATTTTACCGTCGTTCTTGTTGTTGAGCCTTGAGTAGAGGGTACTGCCGTACCAATCATTTGTCTTTTTTCTTAGTAGATCGGACAGGGCGTCGTCTGGTTTGATGGGGTCATCTATAATTAGATAATCGGCTCCTCTTCCTGTTAAGGTGCCATTCACAGAGGTTGAAAAACGCCCTCCCCCACGACTTGTTTCAAAATCGGCAATGGCTTTTTTATTTTTGGATAGTCGAGTATTCGGAAAAGTATCTCGATACCACTCACTTTCCATGACTCGTTTACAGTCTAAAGCCAACTTCTGCGACAAGTCTTCGTTATAACTGACGGCGATAATTGTGGCTTTCGGATTCTTCCCTAAAATATACGCAGGAAACGCAATGGAACAAATAATCGACTTCATATAGCGAGGTGGGATATTCACAATGAGACGAGGATTCTTGCCTGCCAACAGGGCTTCTAGTTCATGGCAAATTAAATCGATATGCCAGTTGTCTAGATAGTGAGCGTTGGGGGAGACTTCAAGAAAGACTTTTTGGACAAAGGCGGTAAAATCTGAGCGTAAGATAGCGTTTAAAATGGCTTTACTCATGGGCTTCGTCCTCACGTGCTCCTTGATACCGAGAAAGATAGTGAGTAATAATCGATTGGTCGTCCTGATTTAAAAGCTCTCTTACTTGATGCCGCTCTTCTTCTTTTAAATCCGCTATTAACAGATGAGGCAGTAAGGCTGCAATCGCTTTGATATCTCCTTTAACGCCTTTATTGACTAGTTGCGTGAGCATCGCTATTTTCTTGGAAATTTTTATTTTTTCATCGCCTTCCGAGACGACTATTTTTTGATTGAGGATATCATTGAGTAATTTGTAAGTGTTTTTACTCCCTGTAGGACGCCCTTGTGGATTGCCTGATTGCCCCCGTTTAAACTGTTTGTTTTCAGGTGGTTTCCCATAACCTGTATCGTTGTTGTTAGTCATGGACTTTCTCTTCCCCCAGTTCTCGGTACGTTTTGCCTGTTGCTTGGTGAATGGCGGATTGCCCGCTGATTTCCTGCCATCGGCGAATAGTGGTATCCACATATAAGGGTTCTAGCTCGATGCCGTAGCAAATCCGTCCGCATTGTTCAGCTGCGATTAACGTTGTCCCTGATCCTAAAAACGCATCGAGTATGATTTCGCCACGAGCCGACACGTCCAATATGGCATCTTTGACCATTTCAACCGGTTTGACGGTGGGGTGCATCTTGAGCTTGTCTTTATCTCCGCCAAAGGAGTTGACCCCTGGGTAATCCCACACATTGGTTCTGTATCGTCCGTGTGAACCGAGTTCCACATTGTTGTGATGCGACCGATTGCCGTGCTTGAACACAAAGACGAGTTCATGCTTTGAGCGATACAACGACCCCATGCCTCCGTTGTCTTTATTCCACACGCAGAGGTTTTTAAAGTCGTCATACACCGCAGTACCTGCTTCAATGATTTCCTTGATATGTCGCCAATCCATGCAGATATAGTGGAGCGATCCATTCTTTGAAAAAGCCTTTAGGAGGGTGAAGTTTTTCTGCAAAAAGTCTTGAAATTCAGCCGAAGACATTTCCCCTGACGCCATTTGAAACTCCTTATGCTTGATTTTCCCCAATCCGCCAATATGCCCATCCACCTTGACATTGTAAGGTGGATCGGTAAAGACCATACTCGCTTTTTTGTCTTGGCATAACGCTTGATACGTTTGAGGTAGAATGGCATCTCCGCAAATGATTTTATGCTTTCCTAAAAGCCAAATATCCCCTAGAATCGTGACTATTTCATGGTCTGGTACAAAGGGTACGGCATTGGCTTGTTCATCTAACGGGGTGTGTTTGTCGGCTAAATGCTCATCTAAAATCAAGTCGATGTCGGCGATGTCAAAGCCTGTGATATCCAAGTTAAACTCTAAATCCAGCGTTTCAAGATCCAAGAACTCGAGCTTTAGCAAGTCGACATCCCATTGCCCGTTTTCTGTGAGTTTGTTGTCGGCGATACGATAGGCTTTTTTCTGTGCTTCACTCAAATGCAATAATTGGATGACAGGCACCTCCTTCAACTGAAGCTGTTGAGCGGCGAGCCATCTGCCGTGTCCTGCGATGATTTCATTTTTTTCGTCAATGAGAAGGGGGTTATTGAACGCAAAGGTTTGAATCGATTGGGCAATTTGAGCAATTTGTTTGCTCTTGTGAATCCGTGGGTTCTGCTTATAAGGTTTAATGGTCTTTGTGTTCAAATACTCAATGTGTAAGGTCATCTTTGGAAGCTCCTTTAGGTTTTGTGATATTTTCACCTTAAACCATGGGGGAGCCTATTTGAAATGTGGATAACCGCAGACTTTATACCAATTTCAAATAGAAATATCGTCAGCATCTACGTTGTTACCGTCAAGCAAAAAATCCTCAACGTACTTCTGTGTACGCCTGCGGTTTTTTACTTGCCAGTGCCTAGTATCCATCTAACGCTATTCCTATTTGAAAATAGTATTAGTCTAGGGGGAGTTTCTGTGCCAATTCAATCACCCATTGCCGTTTACTATTTTTATCTGGTAGATGATCTAAGCCAAAGCGTTCTCTAATTTTGGCACAATTACTTTCAACGGTTCGCTCACTACAATGAACCTGTTTAGATACTTTTTTGTTGGTCAACCATCTATTCTTTTTCAAAGCCTTTAGAATTTTTTGTTCCGTTTCTGAAAGGGAAATAGTGCCATTGGTATAGTTCTGAACGGCTGCCTGAAACAGCTCCTGTGTATAGATATCCGAGGTCTTTATTTTCTCAATCAAGTCTGCTGGGAGGTGAGCCTCTTTAAGATCGTAAAGCGTTCGGTCTTGTCGTTTATTCAATAACTCAAGATACGTTTTTGACGATTCATACTCCAGCTTTGCAAAGAGTTTTAAGCTATCTTCGATCAATTCCCCAAAGGGTAGATTTTGTTGGGTAGACAGAACGTAAAGCTCTTGCACTTCAGGGAAGTCAACATTCGACAATACCGAGCTTTTGATATTTTTACGAGACAATTCAGCGAGGATATTTGCTGAAATCTCTGCGTTTGTTTTTAATGCTTGTATGGCGTTAATAAAGTCAATGATCTTCATTCTATGAGCCCTTCACCCAATTCTCAAAAGCTCTCATTATTTCTGAGTTTACAGCGGATTCAATTTTAGGTGAAACTACACCAAGGCTCATTCAATTCTCTCCTGAACGGCTGGGGGGGGGGAAGGGTGTCGGGGTTTGTTTAGGTTCTAAGGGAGAAAGTAGAAGTAAATTCTCTGCTTTAATCGGTGTTACATACTCTAAATCAAATAAATTGCTTCGCAAGGCACGTTTTTGCTTAATTCGCTCATTTAAGTTTTGCTCAAACGGATGTTCCGCCACGAAATAATAGACAAAGACATCTTTCTTCTGCCCTGTACGATACGCCCGACACGTCGCTTGATCTTCCACCGCAGGATTCCACCAACGAGTCAGATGAATCACGTGATTCGCTTCTTGTAAGTTTAAGCCCATGCCTGCACATTTTGGCGAAAGTACTAAAGCACTAAAGCCTTTCGTTTCTTGAAATTTTGCCAGCACAGCTTGACGTTCTTCTAATGATACTTGGCTATTAATAGCGGTTAAATCTATCCCATAACGTTCATTGACAAAGTCTTGAACGACATTTTGATACCGATGCCATTCACAAAAAACAAGGGCTTTTTCTTGCTTCGCAGAAATGTCTTTCAATAATTCTTCCAAACGCTGTAAACGATGCGACGCTTGAATCCATTCTTCTACACTCGCCTGTTGTGCTTGAAACGATTGATACAAAAATGGATGCACACTTAATTGTTTGATACGTCCGATTTTTTGCAACGCCGTCTGATTAGATCTGTAAATTTGGCGAATTTCTTCAATCGTTTCAGCTTGTAATTCAACCAAAATGTCGGTTTCTATTTTTTGCGGTAGTCCTTGAGCAACTTTTTCTTTTAGACGTCCGTTAGCAAAGCCTTCACTAAAGCAGCCAAATTTTAGGGCTTGATTGAGTTCTTCAAACGCTTTTTCTTTTTCTTTTTCTTTAGCATCACTTTCTTTGAAAAAGGGTTGATAGGTGTTACGAAATGCCGTCAGCGAACCCAATAAACCTGCGACAGCTGTATCCATGATATTCCACAATTCATTCATGTTATTTTCAATAGGCGTACCACTCATCAAAAGGGTGAAAATCGCTTTGGAGGCAACCGCTTTTAACGATTGCGACACATTCGTCGAGGTCGACTTGGCTTTTTGCACTTCGTCACACAAAACCACCGACCACGACACCTGTGCCAACGAATACTGATAATTGACCAATGTGTCATACGTAATCACAATGCAACGAAACGCCGAAAGTTTGTCTGTATCGAGCAAGGCTTGTCGGCCTAAAGTAAGCTCCGTCCCCTTTAAATGAAGCTTGCTTTCTAAAAAATAAGAACGAATGTTTTTACCATGAAGCTGTAAAAACTTAAAATCACGGGCGTTTTCAAAGGCAGCGTGGGCTTGTTTCTCAAAATTATCTAACAGAATAGGCGGAACAACAATCAAAATAGGATGCTTACAACGAGCAGATTCAAACGCCTGTGCATCAAGATTTAAGGGGGAAATTTCGCAACGTTCTTTCCAGTAAGTTTGCATTATCAAGCGAAGGAAACAGAGCGTTTGGAGGGTTTTACCTAAGCCCATGTCATCCGCCAATAGCACCCCTGAACGCCCACGCATAAAAGAAAGTAATAACCATCCCACACCTTCTTTTTGATAGTCAAACAAATTGAAGTCAGGCTTTAGTTTCAAATTTTCCCAAAGCAGGGCATTTAATTTTTCTTGATCATCTTTCGTTAAAGTCGAATAGTCTAAGCTGGCTTGATTCATCAAAATTTGAAGCACTAACCGTTCTGCTTTTTCTGGCAGACACGTTTTTTCTCTTTCTTGACGATTGGGATTTAAAGAGTGCGTATGCCATTTTTGACGAGCTTGCTTAATTTTACTTGAAAAAATTTCCAAGGCATGTGTGTGATTTAAATCCAACGCCACGGGTGTTTCTGTTTTTTTGCAAAAAAATGACAAAAGCGTATTTTCTTGATGAGCCTTTTGGGCTTGCTCTTCTAAGGGTTCTAGTTTGTCAGGGGGCAGATAAATCGGGGCTTCTGAAAAGCCTTCAAATTTTACAAAAGGCTTACCACCCTCTGCCACAATAGAAACACCTGTGTCTTCAATAAAAACATCGATGCCGTCAAGCATGGATTTATTATCTGTTTTCCCAAACGCACCCACCATTTTAATGGGTGGCCCTACCCCAATCACACGTTCACCATAATGGTTTAGATCAATATCAAACACGTCTTCAAAATCAGCGTCTAAAGGGACTCCTTCTTTTTTTAGGAAGAGGTTCAGAATAGTGCCTTCTTCTTCTTTTGTGGCATTTTCTTTAATGAAGGCAAAATTACGCTTCATTTTTGGTGTCAACACAATTAAAAGGGAGTCCTTAGTAGCGGTTTCTACCTGTAAGGTTCCGCTATTACCATCCCAATAACGCATTGCACGTTGTATGGCTTGTATGGCTTCTTCTTTATCAATACACCCCAAAAGTGTTGGCAAATCATCGTGAAAGGGAATAAAATCCGAAAGCGTAGGGTCTTCTAGGTTTGGACGAGCTTCTGGCGTGAAGCGTGGCAAGTAAATCGTCCGTTGCCCAACCAACCGCCTGTCGTCTAACTGAAGTTCATGGTGAGAGTCTTGCGTATTGACCCAATTTTGCACGGCTTGTAAAAAAGCCACAACTTCTTTAGGACTTGCTTCAAAACGTTCTTTTAAGAGGGGTAGGGCTTGATGCAATTCCAAAACCCAAGTCGGTAGCAATCCATACGGCTTTTTCTTGTCGTGTGTCGGATACATCAATCCATGTTGTGAAAGCATCTCACTGATATTTTTAAGCCCCTGCATGCCAAGTAAAAAGACATCTAAATGTAAGTCATGTGTGCCTTCTAGTCGAAATACGACTTTCACTCCACGATTCATTTCTAAGTCAGGCAAGGCGGGTCTTACCTCTTCCCACATAGACGTTTCCGTTACTTGCACCCCCTCACCGTCTTCGGTAATATGATGCGTGTAAGCAGTTTCTTCAGGGCTTCTTGGTTCATCATCCGCCCAGCGTAGCATCGACGTTAAGGCGTGGGGGGTTTGTGTTCCATCCAGTTCAGGCAACAGTAATTTTGTAACGTCTTGCCATGCTAGGGCATAGCCTTTGGGGGAAGTGGAAAAAGGAGGCGTACTAAAAAAGCGACGATACGCTTCATCTATATAGACCTCTTTTATCTCCAAAATCAAGTGAGATGCCGTGGGGTTTAGCTGAACAAAATGAGAGGGGTTGGTCATACCCACTACTTGAGGCGATTTTCTTGTCGGTTTAAGTAAGTCTATAAAGCCTTGTAAAATCATGTGGATTTAATCCTCAAGGGGTTTCATATCGTGAATTTCTTCCATCATAACACGCACAGGTTCATGCCAGTTATGTACGTTGTTGCCGTCATGCGTCACACGCCAATGGCGTAGGCGTTGGCGTTCATTAAACCAAGCAGGATTGGTGATTCCCTTAATATCAGAAGCAAGTCCTGTATGTGCTAGATGGAGTTTAGCACCAATTTGTTTGACAGGCGTATTAGAAAAGGCTTTGTCAATAAAATCTTGCACTTGCTTTGTACCGAATCCGAGAGCCTTTAAATCATAAATATAAGCAGCGTTTCTAGGTTCTACGGTTTCGTAAATAAGCACTTTTGGCGTTTTTATGACAAAAGATGTTAAACCACTGGTGTTGAAAATCGGTTCTGTACTGATTTTCCAATCTTGCCCCATACGGGCTTTTTCGGCGTGGAATTCCTTCAATTTATCATCGGGTAAGAAAACTTTAAATTCATTGGCATATCTCAAGTAACGTTTCCAACAGTCTTTTCGATAGTGGATGTCAAGCTTACCTTTGAAAATGAAGTTGAAAAACCACTCAAAATCGGCTTTGTTAAACCAGTATAAAATTTGTTCATAAACCTGTTCTTCATGAGCGTTGAGAAGATGCCATTTTTCAGGCTCTTTGCGAGGGTCGCCCATAAGCTCGATAATTGTTTCTTGTTCTTGAGGCGAAAGATGACTTTCTAACGCCTTGAAAATGAGGGCAAAACGGCGGGTGCCTTCTAAAGTAAACAAATCACAAAACACACGCAATAAAAAGCGTAAAGCCTCATGGTTTTGTGGCGTACGATTCTTCATATAGTCATTGAAGCAGTCGGTGAAATACACGTCAAAACTACGTTGCACGATGTAGTCATCCGCATAAAGCGTGAGTGCTAGGTGCTGAAAACACCATGATTTAATATCGTCTAGCACCTTTTGTTCATTCGACGGAGTCGTTTTTAATGCGGGCAGTATTTTTTGAACCAACTGGTCAATATAAACGGTATGCTGCCCCTCTTTTAACCAACGCTTATAATGAGTGAGTGCTTTTTGTTGCTTTTGAATCTGCGTTAAATTGTTTGGCAAGGGTAAACGTCCAAGCAAGGCGTTATTCATCGTTTCCAAACAACTGAACCATACGTCTCCTTTAGGAAGCGGATCTTCCTGCAAGATGCAAAATCGCCAAACGCTAGCGTGCAACCATTTATATACCCTTGGGTGGGCAGGTTGTAAGGCGATAAAATTCATAAAATCAGGGCGTTTAAGTAAAACACCGTTGCCCAAGGTTAATCCTCGGCGAATCATTCGTACGATTTCTTTATTTTCGTATTCTGTTTGTTCAAGAAACGCATCCCATTCTTGGGTAATATCAACAGGCGGCGGAGGCGGTATAATCGGCTTAGGATTTTCATTATCATCCCCGCTAAACGCTTTTTTTACCCAAGCTGTAGGATCTTCTTCAAATTTTTTCACAAAGGCTTCATAGCCTAAAATGGCTTCGCTTAAGCGACCTAACTTTTTACGAGTGTCTTCAAAAAAAGCTGTTTCCACCACTAAGTTTGCCCTTCTTTAAAAGTGCTCTCTACCTGATTGCGTTGTTCTCCAGACTTAACCCGAATACGGACTTCCACACGGCGGCTGGCTTGTTTGTTTTCGTGTTGCTTGGTTTTAGGGTCAAAATACACCCGTTCTTGTTCGCCACGCCCATTCACATACAACCATTTTAATAAATCATTGCGTTCTTGCGAAGGTGGAATGACATAAGAAACGACAAAACGCCCCACCGCAAAGGCTCGTTGCTGGCTTAATTCCAGATTATGTTCATCGTTACCGTCGGAATCCGTAAAGCCTTGAATATACAACGATTCCACATCAGGACTGACAGCAGGTTCACTCAAAACGTGCATGACTTTCGGGAATACTCGTTTAATAAATACTTGTCCTCGGGGGTCAATATCTGCCTTATTGACTAAAAAACGAAGCTTGTCATCAGGTAAGCGAATAATGCACGAAAGGGGGTCTTTCTCATCTGTTTCGCAACGGAGCGATTCAATCGCTAGAGACGCATCAATTTTTTGCTGGATTTCTTTCAAAGCGGTTTGGCTTCCCTGCCCTTGGTTCTGAGCGAGGGCGAGCATAAGCAAAATAAAGACCACCGCCAAAGAAGTCATTAAATCCGTCATAGAAGATTCTAAGTTTAACGCCATTTTAGAACCCGCTTTCTACCGATTAACGTTTTGAGGAGCAACGGCTTGAATACCTTTATCAGAAAGAGCTTCAGCAATATTTTCTGCCATGGTTTGAATACTGGCAATGGCATTGTTATGTTTTTGGCTAAAGTCTTCAAGGTATTGTTTGCTTGACTTGGTCATGATGTTTTCTACATTATTCGCCATTTTTTCAGCTGAATCCGCAAACGTTGTGGCAATGTTTTGGGCAAGAACATCCATATTGCCATATTGTTGATGGAGTTGCCCCACTCGTGCTTGATGAGCACTCATCAAACTTTGTAAATCCGCAATACTTTGCTTTAAAGCTTCCAACTGCTCCTTGGTGAGTGTGTTGTGATCTTGATAGGCATCCGCTAAATCATTTTGAAGTGGGGTCAGCTTTGCTTCAATTGCTTGAATACCTTCTTGTATATTTGCAATACTATTTACATTCGTTCCCAGTTTGTGAATTAAACCGTCTTGTGTAGTAACAAATGTTGTCAATTGATTATCGAGTAAGTTTTTAAAATTTTCAAAGGCTATGTTTAATAAGGGTGGAGCATCTTTACCCACCTTGCTAAAGGCGTTAACGGCTGTTTTTAATTCACCTAACACGTCTTGCAAGTTCCCCTTAATTGTATTGCTTGCATCGTTTGCCCCTTTTTGAATTTGTTCAATTGCTTCTCCTGTTTGTGCTTTAGTGGCATTATTGGTCTGATTGAGATTCTCAACTATAATCGTTAAGGTGCTTAAGCTTTCTTGCATTTTACTGCTTACTTCACCACCGCTTCTAGCAACTTCACCCATAAGACGGGTCATTTCACCTTGAAAGCTTTTCAGTAAGACTTCTACATTATCGCCCTGCCCTTCACCAATCGCTTTTACAAGGTCTTCTATGGTTTTTGGCAATGCCTCCATTGTTTTATTGAGATCTTCAAGGTGCTGGTTAATGCCATCGCTAATACCTTTACTAACATCTTCTGTGCTAGCTCCTAATGTTTCTGCAATTGCCTTAGTATTTAAATCCAATCGCTCCATCGGAGGCGTAAGTCCTTCACTAATAGCGGTAGGAACTTTGCCGATAGCTTCTTTAATTTCACCGACCTGAGATTTAATTCCTTCCGAAATGGCTATTTCGATACTTTTAATAACACCACTTTCACCGTCTAACTTTTCAAAGCCCTCTATAACTGCCTGCGGAAGCTGGTGAACGTCTTTTTGAATCTGCAATAAAATATGTTGAGACGTCAACCGCTTAAACGCACGGTTCAGTTCGTATACAATATCATCCAGCTTATGCGTCAATACTTCGACTGCCTTTCGGTGTTGATTATCAAACACAGAAACCGCCAGAAATAAGCCGATAATACTGGTAATGAACTTACCTGAAAGGGCATTAATAAAATCCCCGATACCTTTAATCTCGCCTACGCCTCCGTAATGTAGTTCGCTTAAGCCTGCGGTTAACGCAATGAAGGTAAACAGCAGCCCTGAACTACTAGCCCACGTGGCATAATACGACATCGGCTTGACGACAGGTTCGACCAGCAACGACGCCTTGAAAAACTCTTCCGCTTGGTATACGTTCATCCATTCGCCGTTGTATTCCTTCACCCCTTCTGAAAACTCTCGCCAAGCGTGGCAGAGCTGCTTAACCGTGGGCGATGGATTTTCGTCTCGTTCTTTAAAATAGTCGTCAATTTGATGCTTGATTGGGGGTTCGTCAAGGCTAGGCTTGCTTTTTACGAGTTTTAAAAAGTCTTTTAAATCTTTGTGAGCCTTATTCTTTGCTTGACGCTTCTTGTTCTGCCAAGCTAACCACATTATCAAGACGGCAAGAAAGTAAGTTACAACTAAAACCGTAATTTTAATGCCGAAAACGGAAGGTACAAGTTCGTTATTTAAAATCGCAATCGTGAATTCAGTTGTCATGGGGGTCGTCCTTTAATATGGGCGGTTGAATAGACTGATGTATTTTATCACAAAACCACCCTTTCAGGCTTGCCCTCCTTAGTGAACACTTCTTACTTGAATCCGCCTTGTGATACCAATTCACAGATTAAATGCCGTGTTTTGTCATTCCGAGCGTAGCCGAGGAATCGAATCTCCTTAGCGTCTAAGGGGTATTTCTCGGCTACGCTCGGAATGACGGGGTTTAGTCTATTTTGTAGGGGAGGGTTTCAAACCCTCCTGCTTCGAGATTTTACGCTATTCTAACTGAGAATCGGTATGATATAATCGCCGTAAAAGACAGGTAGCGGATTTCTGTGTTTTGACTCCCCCTTTAAAAGACTTGTGATATAATAGGACTGTACGAAACCATCGTACAATCACTGTTTTGACTCCCCCTTTAAAAGACTTGTGATATAATACCGCAGGCATTTTTATTGTCATCGGGTTCGTTTTGACTCCCCCTTTAAAAGACTTGTGATATAATATAGGCTATAGAAGTTACGGAAAAAAGGGCAAGGTAAAATAGAAGGGACATTATTCCACCTCTCATAGGATACCCCACCCCCATGACTACCTTTGCCGACATCCAAATTCAACAAGCCACCCCCACTCACAAATTCCTAGAGGAAATGAACCAAACCCTACCATGGCAACTATTTGAAACTATCCTCAAAACACACATCCACCACAAACCCAACGGCAGACCCCCCTACAAACGCCTACTACTGCTCAAAATGAACCTCCTCAAAATATGGTTCAATCTCTCCTATGAACAAACCGAATTTCAATGCCACGACAGACTCTCCTTCCGAAAGTTTCTCGGCTTCTCCTTAGAATCCCCCATCCCTGAAGCCACGACACTCGAAAACTTCCAACACGAACTGCAAAACACCCCAGCCCAAGAAGCCCTTTTCTTAGCCTTAGACACCTTCTTTCAAGAGAAAAACCTCATTCTCAAAGAAGGCAACTTGGTAGATGCCACCTTTATTAAAGCCAATAGCAAACAGAGAAAAAAACCTGAAGACCAGAGCGACCCTGATGCCACTTATGGCTACAAGGGGTTTGGTTACAGTGCCACGGTTAATGTGGATGCTAAAAGCAAGTTGATTCGTAAGGTGGTTGTTACTGGGGCCAATGTGCATGACAGTCAGAGTTTAATCCCTGTATTGGTGGGCGATGAGCAGACTGTTGGTGCGGATAGTGGTTATGTGGGCAAGGAGAAGGATTTAAAGGCATTGGGGATACAGCCGAGGATTATTAAGCGTCGGGTTCGGGGTAAGCAGCATGAACCAACGCCTGAGTTGACGGCTTCGCAGAAGCGGTTTAATGGGTTGGTTTCTAAGGTTCGGGCAAGAGTGGAGCATGTGTTTGCGGGTTGGAAGACGGTGTTTAAGAAGGTTCGTGTGTCTTGTCGTGGGTTAGTGCGTGTTTCTGCGGAGATTTTGGGCTTGGCATTTGGGTATAATTGTCGTCGGTATGGTTTTTTGGTGAGGAGGGGGGTAGGTTTTAGTGGATTCTTGTATGGTTTTTAGGTAATTATGATCCGAAAAGAGTGGAAACAAGGGGTATTGTTCTGTTTTTTGAGCATTTTTGGTTGAATTTTATTAAAAAACACTCACTACTCCCACCTGCACACCCTTATTCCGTAACTTCTATAATAATAAAGGACAATGTATATGTTTTGACTCCCCCTTTAAAAGACTTGTGATATAATATGGTAACAACCTGTGATAAACCCGATATTGTTTTGACTCCCCCTTTAAAAGACTTGTGATATAATGATGGGCTGGCTAAAAAGAGTGGTAAGGCTGTTTTGACTCCCCCTTTAAAAGACTTGTGATATAATGAAGTCCACCGCCTTTAGTGCTGAATGTGTGTTTTGACTCCCCCTTTAAAAGACTTGTGATATAATTACCCGTAAGCTTTTAAATGCAAATGGTGCGTTTTGACTCCCCCTTTAAAAGACTTGTGATATAATTACCATCAAAGATAAACTCCTGTTCACTTTGTTTTGACTCCCCCTTTAAAAGACTTGTGATATAATTTAATTAACCAACATCTAGTCTAAATATATGTTTTGACTCCCCCTTTAAAAGACTTGTGATATAATACCCACAATTTGAGGACGACCCCGTTTATTGTTTTGACTCCCCCTTTAAAAGACTTGTGATATAATGCTACATCTAACTACCTAGGATTAACAGGCGTTTTGACTCCCCCTTTAAAAGACTTGTGATATAATTACGGCAGGGGCTTTTCAAAACGCCATTTTGTTTTGACTCCCCCTTTAAAAGACTTGTGATATAATTCCCTACGGAGTTTGTTGATACCGTAAGATTGTTTTGACTCCCCCTTTAAAAGACTTGTGATATAATCTAATATGGGAAAGCTCCTGTTGCAAGCCTGTTTTGACTCCCCCTTTAAAAGACTTGTGATATAATGCAGAATATCAGAGTTTGTTATAGGTAATTGTTTTGACTCCCCCTTTAAAAGACTTGTGATATAATACAATTGCGTTCATACAACCTCCTATTTCAGTTTTGACTCCCCCTTTAAAAGACTTGTGATATAATTAACAGGCGTGCTACCTTGATCGCCGCCAAGTTTTGACTCCCCCTTTAAAAGACTTGTGATATAATTAACCATAGCAACAGTGTATGAGAGGAAGCGTTTTGACTCCCCCTTTAAAAGACTTGTGATATAATAATATAACTTCATCAGCTTGAACTAAAAACACGTTTTGACTCCCCCTTTAAAAGACTTGTGATATAATTTTTACGGTATGTTTTTGATAATGATACTGGTTTTGACTCCCCCTTTAAAAGACTTGTGATATAATCAGTAATAAAACACCACATAACTTGGTTAAGTGCGTTTTGACTCCCCCTTTAAAAGACTTGTGATATAATAGGTTTACATTCCGTTACAGTTGGAGTAACATAGTATATATATCACAAGTCTTTTAAAGGGGCTTAGCCAGAACTGAGCAAACATCTTTTGAACCTCTGTTTTATACCTTCGATTGCATGTTTTATATATAAATTTTAGCATAAATAGCTCCTCAATTAAAGTAGGAGCTATTTATGCTGTTAAAAGGTTAAAATAATAACATTTGCTCTGCAACCGCATCACCCGCAACCGCTCGTTTGTGGTATCTAAAGTCAACAGCCCCCACCATATATTCTGATTTAGCCCACTGTTTTTCCGTAATAAACAGGCAAATCACACTCCCCCATTCAGGTACTCTACCCCTTATTCTCGCTCGTAAGGCTTCCACTTTATCCAGCGTTACACCATGCCGAACATAAACGCTTTCTTGCAACATTTGGAAGCCTTGATCCAACAACAATTTGCGGAACTGAACTGCCGCCCGCATCTGAATTTTCTCCGTTACTGGTAAATCAAACATCACCATCAACCAGCCCATTTGGTAATCCATTCTAGCCATTATTAGCCCTTTCTGCCTACACATTAAGCCTAGTAATGAATAAAATACAAAACCTATTAAAAGTGTGCGTACCGCATATCAGGTAAAATTAACCCTGTTACACTATGCTGTTCCATGCAACGCCCTAGGCTACTAATGTTCAGTTCAACCACATCCACCAACTTCTTTTGGGGCTTGCCTGCTTCATCAGTCAACCGAACGGTTTGTAACACTTGCATTGCCTCTTTATACCAATTTTTCCAAGTGGCTTCTTCCGCCAATTCTTCCACGGAAGCTTGAATGACATGATGCCACAAGGCGTAATCCACATAAGGACGATACGGTTCAACCACATCATAAACCAAGGGTTGCCCCTTGTAAGAAACTTGATGATGCAACCCCAAAAAGGGCATTAAGCCACTAATTAAGCACGCCCGATGAATGAGCGTTTTTAAAATGGCATACCCATAATTAAGCCGAGCGTTGACGACATCTTCCGCCCCTTGCTTATGGCGTTTTGTAACGTTTAAATGGGCTAAAGACCCATAAAAATGCTTCCAATAACACCGTGCCGCATTGGCTTCATCTAACTGCGGACGCTCCATAATGGCTTGCAGTTCTGCTGCTCCTGCATCAAGCCCTAAGCGTTTGAGTACTTCTATTTGATTATAAACCTTACACTGCACAATACGGTGCCAAAGGGCTTGCCGTGTTGCATCAGTTAGTTGTAGCTGGGCATGGATGAGGGTGTACCGCTTGCTTTGAAAGGTGGGTAGCGTCCATGCCACTGGCTGATGCTTTTTATTACAGTGCAGAATGGCGGCGTTGGCTTCCACCAAGTGGGTAATGGCAACGCCTGTAATTGAAACGGCAGGGGTGGCTAGCACCACCATACGTATTTCTTCAAAGGGAATACCTGTGCTTTCAAGCAGGTTGCCTTCAGGTGTGTAAGTTTCTTTGGGGAAGGAGATAACCAGTAAACCCCTATCAATTTTAAGCTTGCAGCCGATACTGCTAATGGTAATAATATGATGAGACAAATCGAAAAACGTATCCTTTCTGGTTGGGGACAGAGTAGGATACGTTTCGGCGTGAACGAGGGGGTTCTTTAAGCCTCTACAACTTCAAATTGAGCTTCGGTTAATTGAGAAGCCGAGCTTAAAAAACCGTCTTCTTTATGTCCTACTTTTTTTACAAAAATTTGACCGCTTGCGAGAATAGAAGTAAGCGAATAAATACCTTGATAGGTTTCATTACCCTTTTGTACTGGATTAGGAATATGAATCAAGCACCCCGAATTGAAAATCATGCCGTTTTTATACAGCTTATAGCCTTTTTCTTTCAGCTGTTTCATTGTTTGTTTGAGACCAATATAAGGATAAACGACCTGCACTTTTACCTTGCCTTTTTCGTCATAATACAAAATCTGACCAATGTTGGCTTTCGGACGCTTTAACTGTACGTTTTTCAACGGAGCGGTTGCATCCACCGTTTTGGCTAGGTTGTAGTATTCGCCTCCGTGAATACGTCCGTTTTCGTAGGTCTTCAAGTCCCCTTCTTTAATGGTAGAAATACGCTTCATCACCTTGTTCGGCGTGTTCTTAAAACGTGGGTGCTTAAAGGCTTTAATACGAGCGTCCCATTCAGGTTTGGTGTCATTCACAAACGGCATTAAAGCGGTTGTAATGGCTTTGTCCATTAAGTCATTCAAGGCTTTTTCACGCTTTTTAGCATCAGGTGCTTTAAGCATTAGTTCTTCAAAATTCACCCGCTTAACGGCAAAATACGCCTTTTGTTCAGGTACATGACGAATACCGTAGTAGGTTTCTTCTAAGTCCAGTTCTGCCTTGTTTCGCTTAATGTACTTGGGAATGACTTGTGCCAAGGCTTCACGCCCAACTTCACGCACCTTGCCTTCAGAAACTTCGGCAGGATCAAAACACCACTTCTGAACTTCCGTTGTATTTTCGTCTTTCACCCACGTTTTGCGTCGGGTGTATTCCCGATACCAACTAATAATGTAGGCATCTAAGGCGTGGTGCTTACGGTTGTCCCTCAACTTTTTCACACGGTCTTCAGGCTCAAGCTCTCCGATGCTTTCAGGATCGTCTAGCAAGTATTTATATAAATCCAAGTGGCGTCCAATTTGTGATGTTTCTTGCCCGTTCATGACATACACGAAACGGTCTTGATCTTTCACTTGCAAGCCTTTACCGCAATACATCGCTACAACTTGTTGTACCAAGCGTGAAATGTGAGCGGTATCCGCCAAGCCATTGTAGGAACTAACCAAGCTTTCCGCATCAGGCGAAAGTAAGAGTTCCTTCTTCTTCTTAGGCAAATAATCACACGCCATAACACGAGCCGCAAAGGCGTTAAAGGCTTCTTGCCCTTGGCTCATCATATATTCGTAAGGGGTTTTATTCCCTTTTTCTTTGTTTGCGTGGGCATCCGCCAACGTAAGATTGACTCGGTTTCCTGTGCCTGAACGACTAAAGGGAACCGAATGTTCAATATCGGCTCGCCCTGAACGAACGTCTTCAATGGAAAGCGGACGTCCTGTATACAAACAATGGCGTCCTTGTTCTTCAAGCAGTTGTAGGCGTAGAATATCTTTTCCCGCTACTTGACCTTGCCCATTACAGATGCCCGCTTTTTTAAGTTCATCTCGCAGACGGTTATTTTTTTCGGTGTTGGCTTTCAAAAAGGCGTTGTAGTCGTCTTTTTTCTTCTTGCTTTGGGTGATGGACATATCCCCCCGAACAAATTCCAGCACTACATACTCAGGCGTACCATAGGAAGCCACTTGATTTTTAAACACGCCATAAAACAACTGTAAGCGGTTTCGCACCACGTTATTCATACAAGTGCCAATCAGGACTTTTTCTATATACGCTTCACGCTTAGTTTGATTCCAACAGTCAAAATCGTCTCGATTGTCTGTAATATGGATGTTCTCCCACGACTCGCCACCGAGTCGTTTAGCAAAAGCTTGCAAATCTTGAGGCGTTAAGCCGCTACGTTTGCCTTCAGCAGTATCGGGTTGTAAAGGCTTAAACTCACCTTGTTCAGTAGGGTAGTAGCCTTTATCGAGTAGATCATCCACATAGGCTTGCGGACTCAAGCCTGAAAGCAGGCAATCTCTCAACAGCGTGGCGGCAGGGCGGCTAAACCGTGAACGCCCACTGTCATTGGGTGTCCAATCATCAAATTGCTTGTATTGATTCTTTGCCACTTTGTTGTCTTTAAAATGAAAGGCTCCCTCAATGAGTTTTGGCAGGGTTTTATTAAGCCACGAGGAGCTTAGAGATTCTTTTTCGTAAGCCAAGAAAGTATCCCAAACTAAATTTAGCTCATCGGGGGTTAAGCCTCGTGCTTGTTGTTGTTTCATATCCATAAAACGAAGATTCCGCAACATCATCAAGGCTTTTGCTTGATGCACCACCACACCCTTCCAAGAGCCATCTTTTTTCGTATTTCGGCACACATGGAAACGTGGAATCAAGCAACAATCGCTCAAAATACGGTTATCAAACCGAGGCGTTTTTTGACTCAATACGCCTTCCCATTCAAGCGGAAACCATTCGCCATTGATGCGTGTTTTGTGAGGCTTAAACGAGCCTCTCAATTTTTTAAACGGCTTAATAGCCAAAGGGGGGTTCGGTTTACAAGCGTAGTAACTTGCATAGGGTGTTTGAGCATCCCCATAAGCAAGCGTCTCATAGGTCAATTCTTGTACTGCGATATTATTCGTACGCAAGTCTTTCAATGCTAAAACCAACGCCTTGAGTTCAGCAACCACCATTTCCCGAGGGGCTGAACTCTTATCATTACGAACTTTTAAAGGCGAAGCCCCTTGGGTACAGTTTATCGTATTAGGTGAAATCGGATGCCACACCCCCAAACGAAAGGTCTCCAAATAGGCAGGCAAGTGAAAGGTTTCAACGAGTTGAGAATCCGTTAATTTCTTTTTATAATCTTCTACCAGTTTTTGGTCATCGCCTTCTTTCGCTTCTTTTTCGCCCCATGCCACACCAGCATCATACCCCCGACGCTGAATGAGTGACCAAATCCCCTTGAATAATTGCCAGTCTTCTAAAGCCCTACCATTCGGATTTTTCACCCCCTGCAACATCGCCACACGAATGGAAGCTCCGTTGTACAAAATACCGTCTCGGCTAAATTCTTTGCTCCAACGGTTGTCTTCTGCGGGTAAATCGACAAACCCCAGTTTTTCCGTCCAAAACCATCGAAACCAAGTTTCACGCATTTTATGAGCCAAACGTGTACGAATCGCCCGACGACGACCACTTAAGCCACGATCTGTAATCGACGCATGATTTGAATCTACCAAATCGATGCCCATTTCCTGCACGGTGTAACCGTCACGAACACAATAGCCAATGCTCTCTTTCCCCAAGTCATATGAAAAAACGGACATAGGACATACCTCTGTAGATTAGATTAGTATCATGAAAGAGTTAATTTTAACATAGAAGTATCAGGGAATATTTTTTGTAAAAATACTCCCTGATACTTCCATACAATTCCCTGTTCTTTTTTGGAAAATTCAGGGGGATGACAGGGTGGTTTTTTCTTTAAATCCTTATCTATAGGCTGTTTCAAGGATTCTAAATTAGGTGCTCACTCGAATTACAGCCCTGATTTTTGGTATTTTCCCTGTTAATTCCCTGTTATTCTTGTATGGCTCGGATAATTTCTGGGATTTCCTCCACCATTTTTCATTTTTGGTGGAATTGACTATCCAATCAAAGGGCTTTCGATAGGCATAGTCTAGGTTTCCGTCTTTCAAAGACGAGTTCGAAAGTAAAAAGTTCAGCAGTTTCCGTTGTTGGCGTGGCGATTGCTTTTCATAAAGCCTGTAGGCGTTCTTGGCGAGTTCTAACAACTGAACCCCACTGTCAATATAATACAGGTTTGCTTTACTATGTTGAGCCAAACTCTTTTCCACAAACGCTAATTCCTGCTTGTATTCTTTTTGCTTTCGCAACCATAACCCTTCCTCTATTATACCATCTAGTTTATCATCATAAATTTGATCTAACCGCTTATGTAGCAGTTTTTGTTGTTTGTGCAAATCATCCACCCTTGTTTCATGGAAGCTCATTTCATCTTGATGACTTTCCTTTAAGGCTTTAATCAACCAATCAATATCATCTGCTTTTAAACTAACCCGCTTTACCGCCATGGCAAATTGTTCGGCTATTTTCTCTTCTCGATGATAGGGTTCTTCACACTTCCCCTTCCATCCTGAACAATGGTAATAAATATACTTTTTCTTTTGTATTTGTCCTGTTATGGCACAACCACAATGCCCGCAAGTCATCATTCCTGCAAAGGCAAAATCATGTTTTACAGGCTTTGAAAATGTACCTCTCGTTAGAATGCTTTTCACCTTTTCAAACAAAGCAGGGCTAACCAATGCTTGATGCTTGCCGTTAAAGAATTGGTCTTTAATCATAAAATCACCCGTGTAGAAGATGTTTTTTAATAGTCTTTCTAAAGAACCTTTTGCAATTTTTGCTTGGTACGGTCTATACCTGAACCCTTCCACCACCAGCTGATGCGAAACGTCTTGAAAAGAGTATTGCCCTGTAGCGTACAATGCAAAGGCTCGTTCCACAAATAAAGATTGTTCGGGGCAAACGTCAATCATACGGGTTTGCCGATTATTCCGATACCCGTAGGGAGATTGAAACGGGAAATGCCCTTGCCGTGCTTTTTCGTACATCCCTTTTTTCACTTCTTCAGAAAGATTATCGATATAGTTTTTTGCCATTAGCACCTTAATACCGTGGATAAACTTCACGGAAGAGGCAGACTCTTTGCTCATGACCTCCCCTTCTTTGACAAGGTGAACTTCCACATCAAGGTCTTCTAGTAGAACATAATCTTTAAAATTCCGATAAAGGCGGTCTGTTTTTTCAACAAGGATGCAAGTAACTTCGGGGGTGGCTTTTAGGTAGTCTTTCATTTGTGTGAACGCCACCCGCCCTGCTTTTTTGGCGGTTTCGGCTTCCGTGTAGGTTTGCATTACGGTAATGTTATTGCGTTGGGCGTAGTCTTGTAATAGGGCTAGTTGTGCGGGGATGGAATAGCCTTCTTTTTCTTGTTCTTTGGTAGAGACTCTGGCGTAGATAACCGCTTGTTTCATGGCGAACTGGATGCTTTCTTGTTTTTGTGCTAACTTAGGACAATCATACTGCAGAGAACGTTGAAAAGAAAGAACCGTATAATCATGAACAACAGCCTTAAACTATTTGAAGATAAAAACGTCCGTTCCGTTTGGCATGAAGCCACTCAACAATGGTATTTCTCAATTATCGACGTAGTGGCTATTTTGTCAGACAGTAGTAACCCTAGAAGATATTGGACTGACTTAAAACGCAAATTGACCGAACAAGAAGACTTTTCCCAACTGTACGAAAAAATCGTACAGTTGAAAATGATTGCCTCCGATGGGAAAAAAAGATTAACTGAAATGGCAACAGTAGAAACCTTATTAAGAATTATTCAATCAATCCCTTCCCCCAAAGCAGAACCGTTTAAACTATGGCTAGCACAAGTGGGCAGTGAACGCCTGCAGGAAATTGAAAACCCCGAACTAGCAACTCAACGAGCAAAATATTTATACGAACAAAAAGGCTATAGCCCTGAATGGATTGAAAAACGCCTACAAGGCATTGCCGTAAGAGACGAATTAACCGCAGAATGGAAAGAACGGGGCGTAAAAGCAGGTAAGGAATTTGCTATTTTAACGGCGGAAATTAGCAAGGCGACCTTTGGCTTAGCCCCCAAAGAATATAAAGAACTAAAGGGCTTAACTAAACCGACTGAAAACCTACGAGACCACATGAGCAGTTTAGAATTGGTGTTTACGATGCTAGGGGAAGCTTCCACCACAGAAATTGCTAAAAATAAGGATGCTCAAGGGTTGGTTCAAAATAAAAAAGCCGCTAAAGCAGGGGGAACGGTTGCAGGTAATGCTAGAAAAGCACTGGAAGTGCAAAGCGGACAACCCGTTATGAGTGCGGAAAATTATAAGCACCTAACCCAAAAGGAAAGTAAACGGTTGAAAACGATTGCCACACCCCCACAGCAGGAAGGGTAACTGTAGCCATGGCAACCTTTTACGATGTTTATGCTAATTTAGGATAATTAAACCCCTGAAAAGAAAGGTGTACCCCCTGATGATAGAAGAACGCTTATTAACCATTGATGAATTGGCAGAACTGCTACGTATTAACCGCCGTAGTGTTTACCGCTTAATAGAAAACCACACCATTGATTTTGCCATTAAAATTGGCGGTAGTTGGCGATTTAAACCCACCGATTTCAACGCTTGGCTAGAACGCAACAAACCACAACACACCACCCACTAGAAAGCCCTACCTAATTATGACAACCATAACCCTACAAGGCCTGTTAGCAACCTTGAGGCAAGAGAAAACGTCTAACCGAGAAATGGGCGATAAGTTTGAACGTTTGATGATGGGTTATTTCAATACAGACCCGCTTTATAAAGAGTTATTTAGCGATTTATGGATGTGGTCGGAATGGGAAGGGCGAACAGGGCAAGATGTAGGAATTGACTTGGTAGCACAAGAACGAAATACGGGCGACTATTGGGCAATTCAATGTAAATTTTTTGAACCCACACACACCATTTCAAAAAGCGATATTGACTCCTTCTTTACAGCTTCAGGGAAAGACCCCTTTGTTAAGCGGATGATTGTTTCCACCACAGACAAATGGGGAAGCAACGCCGAAGAAGCCTTGAAAAATCAAACCATCCCCGTGCAACGTTTAGGGATAGCAGACCTTGAAAATAGCCTCATTGATTGGAGTAAGTTCAGTTTTCAACATCTTGATAAAATGAGCTTAAAGCCTAAAAAAGAACTTCGCCCACATCAACAAGAAGCAATTGAAAAAGTAGCAGAAGGCTTTAAAACCGCAGACCGTGGCAAGCTGATTATGGCGTGCGGTACAGGTAAAACATTTACCGCCCTTAAAACGGTTGAACGCCTAGCCCCAACGAATGGCACGGTGCTATTCTTAGTGCCTTCTCTTTCGTTGCTTTCGCAAACCTTGACGGAATGGGTTGCAGAAACCAAAACCCCGTTTCATGCTTTTGCCGTGTGTTCAGATACCCATGTAGGTAAGCGAACCAAAGCCAAAACAGATAACGAAGATATGAGTATTCACGACCTTTGTTACCCTGCTACAACCAATGCAGATAACCTGATTCGGCAATATAAGCGGGTATTAGCCTATAAGCCACAATTAACCATTGTGTTTTCAACCTATCAATCGATTGAAGCGGTAGCCAATGCCCAAAAAGCGGGATTGCCTGAATTTGACCTGATTATTTGCGATGAAGCCCACCGCACCACAGGGGCAACCTTAGCGGGCGATGATGAATCGCACTTTGTTAGGGTGCATGACCAAGCCTTTTTAAAAGGCAAAAAACGCCTTTATATGACGGCAACCCCGAAACTATTTAAAGATGACGTAAAAGCAAAAGCCCAAGAAAACGATGCCGTTTTATGTTCAATGGATGATGAAAACCTCTATGGGGAAGAGTTTTACAGGCTAGGCTTTGGAGAAGCCGTAGAACGTGGCTTATTAGCAGATTATAAAGTGTTGATTCTAGCGGTAGATGAAAGTTACATTAATTCTACCGTGCAAGCCCTCATTACCGATGAAAATAACGAACTCAATTTAGAAGATGCCGTCAAAATTACGGGGTGCTGGAATGGGTTAGCCAAACGAAACATCTTAACAACGGAAGGGTTTGAAATTGATAAAAACCCGATGAGACGAGCCGTAGCCTTTTCTAGTTCTATTAAAAGTTCTAAGTTATTAACGGCATTTTTTGCTCAAATTGTGAACGAACATATTAAACGTACCGTGGTAGAAGAAAACCCACTACGATGCGAGTTAGATCACGTCGATGGGAAAATGAATAGCCATCAACGCAATCAAAAATTATCGTGGTTAAAAGAAGATACCAGTACCCAAGGGAATGTTTGCAGGATTCTTTCAAATGCGAGATGTTTAAGCGAAGGGGTGGATGTGCCTTCACTGGATGCCGTTTTGTTTTTAAACCCCCGAAATTCATTGGTGGATGTGGTGCAATCCGTCGGTAGAGTCATGCGAAAATCCGAAGGGAAGCAGTATGGCTATATTATTCTACCTATTGGCATACCCGCAGGTGTTAAGCCCGAAGAAGCCTTGAGCGATAATCAAAAATACAAAGTAGTGTGGGATGTATTACAAGCCCTACGAGCCCACGACGACCGCTTTAACGCCACTATTAACAAACTAGAATTAAACCAACAAAAGCCCGATAACATCCAAGTAATAGGCATAGGCAATAGGGCAACGGATGACGAAAATGAAGAAGGCAAAACCAAAAAACAGCGGGATGATGCCCAAAAAGCCTTACAGCTGCAACTTTCCTTAGGGCAACTGGAAGAATGGCGAAACGCTATTTACGGCAAAATTGTAACAAAATGCGGAGAACGTAAATACTGGGAAACATGGGCAAAAGAAGTGGCAGATATTGCCATACGCCACCAAACCCGCATTACCGCCTTGGTGCAAGGGGCAGAACCCCAATATAAAGAAGCGTTTGAAGCGTTTTTAGTGGGCTTGCGTGAAAACTTAAACCCTAGCATTAGTGAAGCAGATGCTATTGAAATGCTATGCCAACACCTAATAACCAAACCCGTGTTTGATGCCCTATTTGAAGGCTACGCCTTTACGGAACAAAACCCTGTTTCAATAGCTATGCAAAAAATGTTAGATGTATTGGAAGGGCAAGCCCTAGAAAAAGAAAATAAACAGCTAGAAAAATTTTACGCCAGCGTACACAAGCGGGTAGCAGGGGTAGACAACGCCCAAGGTAGACAAAAAATTATTTTAGAACTGTATGATAAGTTCTTTAAAACCGCCTTCCCGAAAGTGGTAGAAAAATTGGGTATTGTGTACACCCCCGTACCCGTGGTGGATTTTATTATTAACAGTGCCAATTACGCCCTACAACAAGAATTTGGCGTGGGCATTGGTAGCGAAGGTGTACACGTGCTAGACCCCTTTACAGGCACAGGCACGTTTATGGTACGCCTGCTACAAAGCGGCTTAATACCCAAGGCAGATTTACCCCGCAAATACGCCCAAGAACTACACGCTAATGAATTGGTGCTATTAGCCTACTACATTGCCGCCATTAACATTGAAGAAACTTACCACGGTTTAATGGCGGAAGATGCCTACACCCCCTTTGAAGGCATTGTATTGACGGATACATTTCAGCTAGCGGAAGGCGAAGGACGCATTGAAGGCGTTTTCCCAGCCAATAGCCAGCGGGCGGAAAAACAACGTAAAAACGATATACGGGTAATAATAGGCAACCCACCGTATTCCGCAGGGCAAACCAGTGAAAACGATGGAAACAAAAACCAAAAATACCCCCACTTGGATGAGCAGATTAGGGGCAGTTATGCCAAGTTTTCCACAGCAATACTGAAAAACAGTTTGTATGATTCCTATATTAGAGCCATACGGTGGGCGAGCGATAGAATTAAAGATAAAGGTGTTATTTGTTTTGTAACCAACGGAAGTTTTATGGATGGTAATGCGACGGATGGGGTGCGTAAATGCTTGGTAGATGAGTTTACCAGCCTATATGTATTTAACCTACGGGGCAATCAACGTACATCGGGCGAAACGTCTCGGCAAGAAGGCGGTAAAATTTTTGATGGAGGTAGCCGTGCGACTATTGCCATTACGTTATTGATTAAAAACCCTGAAAAAGCCGAAAAAGGACAGTTGTTTTACCACGATATTGGCGACTATTTAGACCGTAAAACCAAGTTACAGATGATTGAAGCGTTCAAAAGCGTTGAAACCATCCCGTGGAAACGCCTAACCCCCAACAGTAGCCACGATTGGATTAACCAACGAGACCCAGCCTTTGATGCCTTTTTGAGTTTAGGCGATAAAACAAATAAACACGCTATTACTTTGTTTGATACCTATTCAAGTGGTGTAAAAACAAACAGAGATGCTTGGGCTTACAGTTTTTCAAAAAAACAATTACATTATAATATGGATAGAATGATAACCTTCTATAATTCAGAAGTAGAACGCTATAGAAATGCTTGTAATGATAATAATCAAGAGACGTTATCAAACATAGACCGTTTTTTAAGTAACGATAATAGCAAAATTAGTTGGAGTGGTGAACTGAAAGAAGATTGCCAAAAGCACATAGCACACCAGTTTTACCCTAACCATATTAGAATAGGGTTATACCGCCCTTTTTGCAAACAGAGTTATTATTTTGATAAAGATTTGAACAATCGCCTTTATCAAATGCCTAAAATCTTTCCTATGGCTGAATTGGAAAATCTACTTATTTGTTCTTCTGGTATTGGTTCAAGTAAAGAGTTCTCTACACTTATTACTAATACTATTCCAGATTATTCCCTTGTTCCAACTTCTCAATGTTTCCCACTCTACACTTATGAAAAAGTGGAAGCCACCGCCCAGCAATCGTTGTTATCATCGGGGGCGTTTGTGGGCTATCAGCGGAAGGATAATATCACCAATGAAATGCTACAAACCTTCCAACAGGCGTATGCAGATGTTACTATCACCAAAGAAGCCATTTTCTACTATGTGTACGGTATTTTGCATTCCCCTGAATATAAAACCCGCTTTGAAGCAGATTTAAAGAAAATGCTCCCCCGTTTGCCCCTCACCAAAGAAACGGCAGATTTTTGGGCGTTTAGCAACGTGGGGAAGGAATTAGCCTATTGGCATTTAAACTATGAAACCGTTGAACCCCACCCCAGCGTGGAAGAGCATCAATCCGTGTTGCAAACAGGCGATGTTTACGACTTTTACAGGGTGGAAAAAATGAGATTCCCCACAGGGTATAAAATTGATGATTGCCCTGATACTATCGATTATAACAGTCGTATCAGGCTTTCGGGTATTCCGCAGGAAGCGTGGGGCTATGTGGTCAATGGTAAGCCTGCTTTAGGGTGGATTATGGAACGGTATGCGGTAACGGTGCATAAGGAAAGCGGTATTAAGAACGACCCCAATTTGTGGTGTTTGGAACAGGAAAACCCTCGGTATATTGTGGATTTAATTAAGCGGATGGTTCGGGTTTCGGTGGAAAGTGTCCGCTTGGTGGGCTTGCTCCCCCCACTGAATGAGCGTGTAGAAGGGTAGAAGAAACCATGCCCCAGCAACGGGATTATTTTGAACAATCGCTTTTCCGTCGTGTTGGGATAGAGTCTCTTCTGTTGTATTTGGAAACTACTTCTCACCCTTTGTTAGATGAGGCTCGTGAAATCATAAAACAATCGGATGCAACGGGAGAGGTTATTCAATCTTCAGCACTTCAAACGATTATTGAATATCTTCAAAGTGAAACTAAAAATGACCGATTTACGGATGATCAACTAGCGTTTAAAACAATCAATGAACTAGCTTATAACGATGCTTATCCTAGTATGGTCAAAGAATGCGAACGTTATCCTAATATAGCTCATTTGCCATCGTTATACCCCACGGCTGAAGGGTTAGCACTTTATTTATTTTGTAAACATTTAGATGTTTTTAAAGGTATTTTAACTTGCTATCAAATAACACAAACGACGGGTTGGAAGCTATTCCAAGGAACAGGAATTAGTACCTGTAAACCATGGCATCAAGTTCAACAAGCGTTTAAAGATGCCATTGTAGATAATTTTAGAAAATTTGATAATGCTTCAGGTAATCAAGTGATTGTAGAGCCTTACGATAGTGAGGACAAACTAATGTTACACATTTGGTATCAAGGTTCTCCAAAAACAGTAGAAGAATTAACAGACGAAGCAAAGCTAATCCCTCGTCTCTATTATCCTTCTAAGGATACCCCTTTAATTTATTATAAAACTACAGGGTTATTAAAAATTAAAACGCCTTACAATAAAGAAACTCTTGCTAAAGCCATCTGTCAGAACTTCGCTAGTATTGTATTGGTAAACCCAAACAGTTTACTTAATGCAAAATCTAGTAGAATTGTCAATTTATCGGAATTAAAATATCGGCGACAGTTTTCAAATTCAAACTTGAACAATTCAATCGTACTAGATGCCAAAGTAACAAAAATTAAGTTTAAAACGCATACAAACAGTAAGAAAACTTTTGAAATTGGTGATGCAGATAGTATTTTTCAAACATTAGAACAACATCAGCATGACTTGAATCTTGTAGAAATAATGCAAGCCTCTATCCAGTTCAAGTATATGGATAATAATAAGACCAAAACTACAACAATTGACTTTACCGAAAAAACGAATAGAATTACCACTAATTCTAGCGAACTAGGAGAGGCTATTGATGTATGTTGTAAATCATGGGGCTTATTAGGTGGATGAGTTATATGAGTGTTGGATATATGTAGATCATAATTACCATAGTTTAACTCATACGCAAGAGAAGTTTCTTCTTACAGAGAATTTCATTCAAAAAAAATGGTTAGACCGTTGGTATTGTCCTTCCTGTTTGGAGTGGCATTCTTACCGTTTTGAAACCAAAAATCTTATATTAAAATCTTGTCCTAATACGGATGAACCTTGGATTAAGGTTTCAGATGAAGAGAGAGTGGAAAGATGGTGGAATGTCCCTGCTTTGTCTTTTAAACTCACTAAAATGAACTGTTTAACTCAATATGCAGAAAAACCCAACTCCCCTCTAATAAAGACTGTCGGGCGTTACAATAATAAGCTAGTTTGTTTAACGGCTTTCAATTCTCAAAGACAAATAGAAAATAATTGGCTTTTGATTTCTGATCACACGGAAATTATCAATATCAATCCTCTATTTATTGAAAAATCTTTAGAACAACATCTTTTAACAAGAAATATCAACATTATTGCTATAAACTCAATAGCAGATAAAAACTTCGTAATTAAACAGGAATCTTCCACAGAAGAAGTCGATTTAAGGCTTAATACAGAAGCAAAAATTGCATACTGGCATAATCAAAATATAGAATTAGCTCCAAGAGAGTTTAAAACCCTTTATATTTTTTGCTGTCAACCAAGCGGACTCACAAAAGCTAAATTTGAGTCTTTTCAAGGAGATAACAGTTACCCAAGTGAAACTATGGGCTTAATAGAAACAGGCTGTCTCAATGAGTCGATTAACCAACTAAATAAGACCTTAAAGAAAATAACAGGGGAGTCGAATCGCTTTTTAGGTTATGACCGAAAAACCAAACTTTACAAAATACTTAGGGCGTTCTCTTTTAAAACCGAATAAAAAATCACTTTAATGAAAAAAATGATTTCGCCGTTATCTCGGCGTTAATTCAAACGTTGTTCAAAACGCTAAAATCAAGGTATAGAGTTAAACACCTTGAAGGAGGCGGGTTTTGACAATTCAACGTGGCACTAAACGCCCGCTACTTGGTGTGCTTAAAAAAGAATACCCCTCTACCAACCCACTGTTTGAAGACGATGCCTTCAAACCTATGCAGGCATATTATGGCGGGCTGAACGATGTAGAAGAACAAGAAATCCTAGATAACGTCTCTGGGTTCTTTGCCTTGCTCCACCAGTGGCAAGAAGCAGAAGAACAAGAAAAAGAACAAGCACAAGAAAAACCTTTATCGCTCCCAACCCCACAACCCACAGAGGAAAACGAAACAGATGCCGCCTAAACAGAAAAAGCCGACGGAGGCAAATCCATCGGCGAATAATCAACCAGTTCAGTTGAAACTTGATACCACCATTATACCTCATTTAACAGACCCATCGCAACCTAGTAAACGGCAAGGTAAATTCAGCCAAGCCTTTATAGGTGCGGTTGTTTATCCCTGTTACCGTGTCGTTTTCACAACACAATGAGGAGCAATCATTATAATGGCAAAGCTTACCAACACCCCTAATGTTGAAACACTTTTCCCTACGGAAATGCAACACTTAAACCACTGGTTACTTTGGAGGCTAGTAGCAAAGGAAGGGCAGGCTAAACCTGCAAAAGTGCCTTACAATCCCCATACCTTAGCCCCCTGTAACCCAACAGACCTTACCCAATGCGGTACGTTTACAGAAGCCGTTTTTTCTTGGCATAAAATGCCACAGTATTTTGCAGGGGTGGGCTTTTCCCTACAAAACACCCTTGTTTGTGTGGATTTAGACAATAGCTTAGATGCGGTAGGCAATCCCTTACCATGGGTAGAACCGATTTTAGCCATGCTTCCCCCTAGCTTTACGGAAGTTTCCCAAAGTGGTAAAGGCTTGCACTGGTTTGGGTGGGGTAGCCTTGAAGGGGAAACAGGCTCAAAGTTCACCTTAGCGTGTGGGCATTGTGTTGAAATTTACCATCATAAACGGTTTATTGCCATGACAGGTAATCGGTTTCAAAATGCCCCTATCACGTTAAGTAATCAGCAAGAAAGCATCCGTCATTTTTATCAGTGGTGTGAAGCTCAACACCAACAACAACGGGCGTACCAGCAGGCAAACAACAGCCCTTCCGCTTCCCCCGTAGCCCCTTCTGTTATTTTAACAGACTTACCCGAACAGATGTTTAATAGTCGGCATGGCGGGGCTATTAAAGCCCTTTGGCAGGGGGATTTAGCCTCTTATTCAGGAGATGACTCTTCAGCAGATTTAGCCCTATTAAGCCATCTTGCGTTTTGGACAAAAGGCGATGCCGTTGCAATGGAAATGTGGTTTGGGCAATCCGTGTTAGGGCAACGTTCAAAATGGCAAAGTCGGACAGACTATCGGCAACGCAGTATTCAAAAAGCCCTTAATAATACCAGTAACCTTAGCCTAAACACCACCGTGGCTTCACCTTTAGCTACTAGTGCTAATGCCTCCACCTTTTCACCACAATGGGAAGCCCCTCGGGTTATTCAGCAACAATTACTCCCTGTAGAAGCCTTTGATACAGATTTATTACCGTTACGGGCAAAGGCATGGCTTATAGATGAATCCCACCGAATGCAAGTCAGTATTGATTTTATGGCGGTTACGTTAATGGTTATGCTGGGGAGTTTAATCGGCAGACAGGTTGGTATCCGCCCTAAAGCTCAAGATAGCTGGCTTGTTGTGCCTAACTTATGGGGCATGATTATTGGCAAGCCTTCTACAATGAAAACGCCTAGCATTCAAAGTGTTTTGAAATCGGTTTCGGATTTAGAGAAACGAGCCTTCGGTAAACACCAACAGGCAATGAAAGACTATGAAAACCTAACAACGGTAATGGAGATTAAGCGAAAAGCCTTGGAGCAAAAACTAAAAGCCAGCTTCAAAAATGGTAACGTTGATATGGAGAAAGAAGCTAAACAATGGGAGGAAGACACCATGATGCCCCCGTTCCCCGTTTGTAAACGGTATATGAGTAATGACCCAACGATCGAAAAAATTGGTGAATTGCTTTCACAGAATCCGAATGGGTTACTTTTATTTAGAGATGAGTTGGCAGGGTTCTTAAAAAAGCTAGATAAGGAAGGTTACGAAAGCGATAGAGCATTTTATCTTGAAAGTTGGAATGGCACAGGCAGTTATACGTTTGACCGTATCACACGGGGGACTGTTTACATTAAAGGGCATTGCCTATCAGTTTTTGGAGGTATTCAACCAAGCGTCATTAGCAAATGGTTGTCAGATGCCTTAACGCAAACGGGGAAAGATGACGGTTTAATTCAACGCTTTCAGTTAATGGTTTACCCTGATACCTTACAAGCCATTACCCATGTAGATGCACCCCCCAACCTCGTAGCCAAACAGAATTTTTATAGCTTAATTCAGGAATTAGCAACCATAACCCCGCAACATCTTGGGTGTTTTACCGTGGCAGATGATAGCATCCCCTTTTTACGCTTTACAGAAGAGGCTCAACCCTTCTTTGATGAGTGGCATTTATCGTGGCGGAAAGCCCACCTAAACGGCAATGAAAACCCGACTTTAGAAGCTCATTTTACCAAGTATGCGTCTTTAGTGCCTTCTTTAGCGTTAATTTGTCATCTTGCCAATGGCGATACGGGTAACGTCAGCAAACGGGCGTTAATTCAAGCCCTAGCGTGGAGCGATTATTTAGCTAGCCATGCCCGCCGTATTTACGCTATGGGGGGTAGTCATCATTTAGCGTTAGCTCATGTACTATTGAAAAAGTTGAAAGCCGAAAAGTTAAACAACCCTTTTACCTTGCGGGAATTAAAGCGGAAGCATTGGCAAGGCTTTGATACGCCACAAGCAATAGAAGAAACCTTGGACACGTTGGAAGAACACGGGTACATCCTACGGGAAGAACGACGGACTGAAGGTAGACCCACGGTTCACTACCACATGAACCCTTTATGGCAGGGGGAAGCATAACATGGGTACTTGGTTGGCAGTATTGAAAGCGGAATTAAAAAATGAAAAACAGCCCAGTCCCCTAGTGCCAAAAGTGCCAAAACCCCCTTATGGCACTTTTGACACTTCCCCACCTAGCCTTATTGAAAAAATTGAGGGTGTTCCCCCGCAAGATATTCAGGCGGTTGTAACTATCCTATTACCGCTAGGGTTTATTTCAAAATACGCCGTAGCCCACCGCCTACAGTGGCAGATGGAACGCTTAGAAGCGGTTATCTGCTACCTTCAGGGAGAACTCTATCTTTTAACACAATCCCCTACCATCGCACTAACCGCATACGGCAGACGCTTTTTTAATCAATCACTTAATTAACGCACCAAGTTATTGAATCAACACCTTACTACGCTAGTGCCACAATGTTTTTTCGCACCCCCTTTTGTCAAGTCTATGGACAAAACCCCACCGCCTCGATGGTATGCTTAGAATCCTGAAACAACTGTTTAATCATCTGCCATTCATCCTTAGTTTCTTGGCTATAACAACCATGCTTAAAATTACCCAACCGTTGCCCCGCCTTCCCTTGAGGCGTTTTCGCCCCTGTCGATTTTCCCCCATGCAACCGACACCGCCCATTTTTCATAGCAGGTTGCTTACACGGTAAACCGATCCTTTTCCCCGTTGCTCCGCATTGCTTAAAAGGGTGAAGTATTGGGACAAGAGGTAGATCTTCAGTTTTCATAATAGCCCTCCCCTACCCCCCCCTAGCGGGAGGCTTGCCCTAGCATCGCTTGCCCGCCTTCATTGACGGTAACGTGTTGTACTTGAATAACCTGTTTGCCTTGGTTACGGCTTTTGATAAGGGTTTCCATTAGTGCGGTGGAAGCTCGTACCAGCTTCGTGGTTCGGTTGACGATACCATCGTTTTGGGCGAAGGTGTTGTCTTTTCCGTTCATTCTGCTAGCGAAGGTTTGCGTCATGTGGTGGAGCGTTACCAGTTGCATTGCCATCATACCTTCAAGGGGTGTTTGTGGGGCTATTCCGTCCATTAGTGCCAAGGCGGCGGGAAGTTGGTCTTTCCCTACAATGGCGTAAAGTTGACGAATTATGTAGTCATTGGCTTCGGGGTTTTTGTAGCCTGTCATTTTGCCCAGTGCTTCTTGGGGTGTTTGGTTTTTTTCGGGTTTAACCACGATGTTTAGGGTATCGTCGTTGGTTTCGGTGGTGGTTATTGCTTGTGCCATGGCAAAAGATGCTCCTGTTGGGTGGGTGGAATAACAACGGGGGACGTGATAGAATGGAGTTCTAATTGCGTCTAGTGTGGGTTGTTGCTTTAGCGTATTTTTTACGCAACTTCTTTTAATAGGATGGTCAAATACTCCACCTCCTCTCTTAAAAAAGTTCTAAATACGTCTACATCCTTCCACCATTTTTATGCTTTCTTTTTATAAAATAAAAACTAGACAATACAAAAAACAGCAGAATTGACAAGGGATAAAGGGTTTGTCATACTAAATAGTAGGTATCTATGTTATTAGAGATATTCTGTAGTAATTGACTTTTAAACTGTTCATCTCATTCTATTGCACCCCCCAACTATCCGTGTTGTAACCCGCAACCAAGCTGGGTTAGTTTTCGCCATCTGTTTTTGCCTTCTTTCGCTATATCCCTAGGAGCTTTATGACTATGTCTGGCATTTTTATACCAAACGATACATCTAATACTGAACGTTCAAACCCACCCGATTCACTCAGCCATCTGTTTTCAGACGAGCTTTTTCTAGGAAAAGTGGAAAACGTCGCTCATTTTATTAACCGTGTTCCCACAGGACTCAAAAAATTTCTCGATTTCTGCAAAAAACACCACACCGCTAAAAAAATCTTGGTTTTCGGGGATTCATGGGTTTACTACCCTTCCTTTGGCGGGGATGGCTTTTTACCTATCGGTAGCGACGGCAATATAACTGATTGCCTGAGAGACCGAAAAATTGTGGCTATTTACAAGGTAGGGGCTAATGGCACAAAGTTAAGAGATGTGCTAAATGCGAAGCATTTCCCTTATTACCAAACCTTGTTTGAAGCCATTAATCCTGATTTAGTTTTTATTTCTTTGGGCGGTAATGATTTTGCGGGTAAAACCAACTTCCCTGGGTTTATTCGTAAACGCAGTAAATTAATGACAAATTTTGAAGACTACTTAAATTTAGACGATATTGCCGAACGCTTCGACGAAGTAAGAGCCGCCTATTTAACCTTTTTAAAGCAGTTTTCAACCTACCCCTCCGTCAAAAAAATATTGACCCACTGTTATGACGACGCCACCTATAGCGTTACGGGGTTTAATGTATCCGTTACGTTAGGCATGGGCTTTAAGCCCGTTATTATTGGCAATCCATTATTCCCGACCAATAATTTTATGACCCAGTTTATGGTTCAATTGGGTATTCCTACTCAATTTCAACCAGCTATTATTCGGTATATGTTAGACCAATTTAGAGTACAAGTGCTAGATAAGCTAAAGCCTGATGTGCCTCAATTTGATTACGTTAATACCTACAGTGTGTTAGAACGTTATGCCTTGGGTAGCCTAGGCGTTTTGCAGGGTATTCCACTAACCCCTGAAGATACGACGCCTAAGCGGTTTTGGTTGAATGAAATTCATCCTACGGCGGAAGGGTATCGTATTTTGGAAGAGATGATTTATACTTACGGCATTAAACCCGCTTTGGGTTTGTAGGCAATTCTTGTACAGATGTAAACAAGCGGAGTCATGATGATTTTACTCCGCTTGTTTTTTGTTTTTCAGTTCACTTCCCAAATTCGTTTATAGCATTCTTTTTTAAGTTCTTCTACCAGTTGAAACTCTTGTGGAATACTCTCAACTTTTAAAGATAATTCTTCTGCCAAGGCCAAGGCTATTTCTTTTACAGTCATCCAATCGCAAAGTATTTGAGCAGGAAAAAACATACTTGTTGTCGGTTCTTTAGGGGAAGAATAAACCATCTGCATAGATAGAGACCCTAACGCATTTAATTGTTGATGCAATTCATGGCTTTCTTTGGCTATTTCTTCTATTTTTTCTATAGAGCCTGAATAAACATTTTGATAAACATTGTTGAGTTGATGTTGTAGCTTGTCATGTTGTTCCCTATCTTCAATACTAAGTGATGCGGAAGGAATATATAACGGTATGTTATGTGCTAAAGCATCACGGTATGCCTTCAAATATGTTTTATACCAGTTTTCCAAAGAGCTAATTTTTGTTTGTAATTTTATACTAAAGCTTCTATAAACAGGACCTTTGAATAAAGAAACATCCCTACGTTTTTTCTCTCCCCCATAGTCAATATTTTTTTCTTCAACAGCTACCCAAGCTAGATTATCTAAAACACCAGCTATGTTGAAAATAAAACTCTGTAAATTTATGGCTAGATCCTCTAACTCTCCAATAGGGAGTCGTTCTTGAGTTGGAATAGGCATAATCCTGTATATATTACGAATACACCTGCAAAGAATCGTTAATCTTCTAATTAGTCCCTCTTGAACATAAGGGTTCCCTTTAGCGATTAGGGGATTATACAAGCGAAGAATATTCATAAAGTCCATTTCTCCTTGAAACTTACGATATTCTTCCTCTATGCGTTTAATAATTTTTTCTGAATACACTAGAGTCTATCCAACCCACTGCAACGCTAATTGTCCCACGTGGGCAAACCCCTGCAACGTACCCACCGCTTCACCAGTTAGGTTATTCGGGGTAAACGCCAAAAACGGCACATATTCCCGAGTATGGTCTGAACCTGGGGCGGTAGGGTCGCACCCATGGTCGCCCGTAATAATCAGTAAATCTGTTGGTTGTAACTCCGCCAAAATACCGGCTAACCGTTCATCAATGGCTTCTAACGCCCTAGCATACCCCGCCACATCCCGACGATGCCCATAATTCATATCCGTTTCAACCAAGTTAATAAATACCAACTGATTCGCCGTAGCATCCGTTGTGGTGGTATCATCACAAGCAAACTCCGCCAAGTTCAACTCGTTTTTAACCAATGCTTCAATCACGCTCAAACCATGCGGGTTATCATCCGTATGAATGCTATGGGTAATACCCATACCACAAAAGATATCATGTATTTTACCCACACCAATGGTTTGCACACCTTGTAGTTTAGCTTGGTCTAAAATAGTTGGGCTAGGGGGTGGAACAGCATAATCATGCCGAGCAGACCCTAACCGACGAAAACCCTCCGTTACCGAACCTTGAAATGGGCGGGCAATAACCCTAGAAACTTCATGTTCACCAACTAATAAAGCCCGAGCAATTTCACACCATTGGTAAAGGGTTTCCAACGGGGTAACATCTACATGGCAAGCAATTTGCCAAACACTATCTGCACTGGTATACACAATAGGAAAGCATGTTTTTAGGTGTTCTTCGCCCAATTCATCTAAAATGTTTGTGCCACTGGCGGGTTTGTTGCCTAAAATACCTTGGCACCCTGTTTGAGCGATAAACGCTTGTACTAGCTCATAAGGAAAGCCGTTGGGGTAGGTTGGAAAGGGCGTTTCTAGCGTAATGCCCATCATTTCCCAATGCCCTGTCGTGGTATCTTTTCCAATGGATTGTTCCGCCAATTTACCCCAACTGCCGATGGCGTTAGCATCCGCCGAAACGTGCTGTAAAGGTAAAATATTACCCAGCCCAAGCTTTTCGAGCGAGGGCAAGTTCAACGTATCAACGTTTGCATCAATATTACCCAACGTGTTGGCGGTTAAGGCATCGCCATAATCAGGAGCGTCTGGCATTGCCCCCACGCCCAAGGCGTCAATCACCACAATAAAGGCTCGTTTAGGTTGGTTGCTGACGGGCGGTGTAAAGTGGGTTGTGTAAAAAGAAGGGGTTGGTGAAGTCATGATTAAATTTTCCTAGTTTAGGTTAAGTTCTACTGCTATTATTCATTGTCGTGAAAGTAGAAGAGTGCGTCAATGGCTAAGGTAAAAACCCCTTCACAAACGTTACCTTAGGTGCTGTTGACAATAATGGACTGGCGAGCTAGATTCTAGGCACGAGTAACGCAGAACCAAAGTGTATACAGAAATACATGAGGATTCGTTGATTGCTCCGTCAATCATTCTACCGAAGGTAGAAAATAACGCAGTAACAACGAAGATACCCGTCAGAGCGTTATTGTCAATAGTGCCTAAACCTTGCCCTGTACCTGTAACAAGCGTTGAACATACTTACCCAAAATATCAAATTCTACATGAACCAAGCCACCCACGGGTAAATCTCCCAATGTGGTGTGGTTCATGGTATGCGGAATAATACAAACCGTAAACGCCGTATCCGTTACCGTGTTGAGCGTCAAGCTAATCCCATCAAGGGTAATAGATCCTTTTTCAACCAATAGCCCTTGATAATCCACACGGTCAGGCAAGGCGAAAGTCAAAACCCAGCAAATGCCGACAACTTCACTGGAAAGCAGGGGTAAAACACAATCTACATGACCCGTAACATAATGCCCACCCAAGGGTGTTGTGGGTGTAATGGGCAATTCTAAGTTGAGGCGTTGCCCAACTTTCAAGTCTGAAAACGTCGTTTTGTTGAGCGTTTCCTTAGAAAGTTCCACAAAAAAAGTAGACCCTTCCAGCCGCACAACCGTTGTACAACAGCCATTAAGGGCAACACTATCGCCCAACGCTAAAGGATGGGTCAAGCTTGCCATCGGGGCTTCTATCCCTACTAACAACCCCTCATTTAAAGGCGTTACCGCCCCAACCGTACCCAGTGCTTGAATTAAACCTGTAAACATACCAAAAAATCCTTTATTAACAACCAGAAATGACGAAAACCACCCTCTAGTTTAGCATAACCCCCTCAGCATTCCACTGTATACTTATGCCATTTTCAAATAGAAATAGCGTTAGATGGATACTAGGCACTGGCGAGTAAAAACCGCAGGCGTACACAAAAGCACGTTGAAGATTTTTCACTTGACGGTAACAACGTAGACGCTGACGCTATTCCTATTTGAAAATGGTATTAGGGTTGCATTATGGCTATGTTTGCCTTAATTTAGAAGTATTAGACTGGTGAATTTTAGGTCTAATGTTGGGATTAGTCCCGTTAATTTCCCTATAAACCCTTGAATGGAGCCACTTTACTATGGCAGATCGTCCAAAAAAGCGGTGTTATTTTCAAGCCAATAAAATTTATTTTATTGACTATAAAGATGCCACCTTGCTAAAACGTTTCCTTACTGATAGCGGTAAAATTTTGCCACGTCGGGTTACTGGTGTTAGTTCTTTCTTTCAGCGTCGTTTAACCAAAGCGATTAAACGGGCAAGAGCATCCAGCATTCTACCTTACACCTACGAATAAATCGTTGGTTATTCTTATTATTAGCCTTTGTTATTTCTATTAATCGGCTTCTCTGGCGTTGGTTAGTAGAACGCGTTAAATAATTTCAGTTTGCTGAATTAGTTAACGGTTTATATGTTTACAGTTGAAGAATAGGAAGCTATTGATATGCCAGCTATTACGCTTGAAGAATTAATGGAAGCCGGTGTTCACTTCGGTCACCAAACCAACCGTTGGAACCCAAAAATGAAGCCTTATATTTGGGGCAAACGCAACGGTATTTATATTATTGATTTAACCCAAACCGTTCCTTTGTTTGAACAAGCCTATGAGTTTGTAAAACAACAATCTGCCTTAGGGAAAAAGATTTTATTTGTGGGCAGTAAAAAACAGGCTCATGATATTGTTGCTAGCGAAGCAGACCGCGTAGGTGCTTTATATGTTAACAAACGCTGGTTAGGTGGTACATTAACAAACGCTGCTGTTGTTAAAACCAGAATCGCTCGTTTGCGTGAATTAGAAGATATGGAAGCCAACGGGCAATTTGAAAAAGTGGGCAAAAAAGAAGCCGCTGTTCATCGTCGTTCATTAGCCAAGTTGACTCGTTCATTAGGTGGTTTGAAGGACTTCCGTGGCGAATTGGGTGCGATGGTTGTTATTGACCAGAAAAAAGAATTGAATGCTGTTTTGGAAGCAAAAAAAGCAGGCGTACCAACCATTTGTTTGTTGGATACTAACGCAGACCCTTCCTTGTGCCAATTCAATGTACCCGGTAACGATGATGCTTTAAAAGCAGTTCATTTAATTGTTACCCGCTTGGCTGAAGCCGTACTAGAAGGCAAAGCTCTTCGTGAAGCACAAATTGCTGGGCAAAAAGATGAAGCTAAAAAAGTAGCAGATGCGGCTATAGCTGCAAGAGCCAAAGCCGCTGTGGCAGAATCTCCTGCTGTGGTAGTTGCTGAAGCAACATCAGCTGAAGTGCCTGCACCAACCGCTTCTTAACCGCTTATTCGTATAGAAACTAACGATAAACAAATCTTTCGTTAGTTTCTACTGACGAAAATAAAATCACTACTCAATTATTTTTACCCATTCTCGTCTTAAAGGATTTTGTCAATATGATGGCCATTTCTGTAGAACAAATTAAAATTCTCCGTGAAAAAACGGGGGCTGGCTTAATGGAAGTTCGTGGTGCTTTAACCGAAGCCGAAGGCGATATTAACAAAGCCGTTGAAATTTTACGCCAAAAAGGGGCTGCTACTGCTGAGAAAAAAGCTTCCAGAGCAACCGCTGAAGGCAAAATTGCTAGCCGTACTACAGGCAACAGTGCCGTATTAGTAGAAGTTAACTGCGAAACAGATTTTTCTGCTAACAACGAACGCTTCTTAAACTTGGTTAATACCATTGCAGATACGACCATTGCCCAACCATTTGATTCCGTAGAAACCTTGCTTTCTGCAACAACCGCAACAGGTACGATTAAAGAATTACTAACTGATACCATTGGTGCAGTTAAAGAAAACATGGGTATTGCCCGTATTGTTCGGTTTGATTTAGCTGGTACAGGCTTATTGCATAGCTATATTCACGGTGCTGGTAAAATTGGCGTATTACTTGAATTAACTTGCAACAACGCTGCTTCTACCCAAAACCCTGCCTTTGCAGAAGTGGCCAAAAGCATTTGTATGCAAATTGCCGCTTACGCTCCTGAATTCGTTTCAAGAGACGAAATTCCTGGTGATTTAGTCGCGGAAGAATCTCGTATTGAAATGGGTAAAGAAGATTTGCAAAACAAACCTGAAGCTATTCGGGCGAAAATTGTTGAAGGCAGAGTTGAAAAAAACTTAGCCGGTCGGGTACTATTGTTGCAAGAGTTTGTTAAAGACCCTAGCAAAAAAGTAAGCGATGTGATTGCTGAACTGTCTAAAACGGTTGCTGATACTGTTACCTTAACTCGGTTTGTTCGGTACGCCTTAGGCGAAACCGCCGTAGCCAACGTTGAAACAGAAGAAGATCCGCTGATTTTAGCCGCTGCTGCTGCTGCAGGACGGTAACGAATCGACCTCGATCCTCTACTATTTCTGTGTAAAATGAATGATTAATCAGTAGAGGATTTTTGTGATAAAAGCAAAAATCCTCTACTTTTATAAATAACTGCTTTTCTTTTCTCTTTAATCCTCCGTTTTTACTGCCCTCTTCCTGCCAATAAAGGTTTCCGCCCATGTCTACGACCCAAGCTTGCACGCTTACAGCCCCATCCACTGCCAAACCCGCTACCCGATTTAAACGCATTTTGCTGAAAATAAGCGGAGAAGCCCTCATGGGAGACCAAGGCTACGGCATTAAACCAGAAGTCGTCGCCAAAATTAGCGATGAAATTCGGGAAGCCAGAGAACTAGGTGTAGATATTGCCATTGTTGTGGGCGGAGGCAACATTTTCAGAGGCGTACAAAACAGTACGAAACTAGGTATGGAACGTGCCGCTGCGGATTATGTGGGGATGACGGCAACCATTCTGAACGCCTTAGTTTTACAAGGCGTACTAAAAAACAAACAAGTTGAAACCCGTATGATGACAGCCATCGGGATGGATAGAGTAGCAGAACCCTACATCCGTCTCAGAGCCATTCGCCACTTGGAAAAAGGCAGAGTGGTGGTATTCGGGGGCGGTACAGGCAATCCCTTCTTCTCAACAGATACCACCGCCGCTTTAAGAGCAGCTGAAATTAATGCTGATGTAATGTTAATGGCAAAAAATGGCGTTGATGGTGTTTATGATAGCGACCCTAAAAACAACGCATCTGCCAAACGCTTTGAACGCATTACTTATGATGACGTGTTAGTTAGAGACCTTAAGGTAATGGATCAAACTGCCATTTCTTTGTGCAAAGAAACACAATTACCCATTTTAGTATTTGATTTTAACGCACCCAATGCCATCAAACGCCTACTTCAAGGCGAAGTGTTAGGCACTGTTGTAGCCACGGAAGATTGGGCTGGTTAAGTTCAAAAAAGGATTCGTTTTTTAATGCTTAAAGGTTGTCATATCTTCACATTATTGGTTACTGGTCTAATACTAGGGTTAGTGGCTATACCGGTTGGTGTACACGCCATTCCGCTAAAAACCGTCGCTGCGGCAAGTAAAAAGCCTGTAACCTCAACCCCACTAGAACCCTCTATTGAAGTTTCCCAACTAACAATGGGGCTATACCAGTCCTTTCAACTAACCCACCAACACCAATTAGAAAGCGTTTACCAAGCAGCCACTAGAACCATCGAACAAGCCAAAGCTCAAGTAGAACCCATTGGTTGGGTAGTGCTGGATTTAGATGAAACCGTGTTGGATAACCGAGCCTACTTTATTGCATACGGCGATTATAAACCTGAACTATGGAAACAGTGGTTGTTGCTAGGCGAAGCACCCGCTATTGCTGGTAGCATCAATTTTATTCGGTTTTTAAAAGCCAACGATGTGCCTTTTGCCTTTTTAAGCGGACGCAGAGAAGCCCAACGACCTTCTACCCTGCAAAACTTAACCCTGTTAGGCTTACCCACTACCGTGCCCGTATTAATGAAGCCTGATACCTACACAGAAGGAAAAACCGCCGTAGAATTCAAGGAAGAACATCGGTGCGGATTAGAAGCCAAATCTGGTGTAAAAGTTTGGATGTTGATAGGCGACCAAGCATCTGATTTACGGGGCGAGTGCCGAGGGAAATATCAACTAAAATTACCCAACCCAATCTATACGGTTGAATAACTACTCAATGTCAGCTTCAGTTAAAGGGTACATATGTTAGGTTTAAAACCGTTACGTTGGATGATTATACTGCTAGCGGTTTCAAGCTTTGCATTGTTAAGCCTATGGCTGTTACCCCGTTCATCAGAAAAACCAACATCACCACAAACCCTAAAAGAAACCGTTCTAACCCTTAACTTAGGGACAGAACCACCCACGTTAGACCCCGCCTTGGCGGTAGACTTAACTTCTGGTACGGTGATAGACCAACTATACCAAGGGCTAACCAGTTTTGATGAACAATCAAAGGTTACACCTGCCGTGGCTTCCCATTGGGAAATTAGCCCTGATGGTAAACGTTACCTGTTCCACTTAAGAACAGATGCCAACTGGAGCGATGGCACACCCGTAACCGCCCAACAATTTGTAGATGCTTGGCAACGCATTTTAACACCAGAAACCGCTGCCCAATATGCTAATTTCCTTTTTCCTATTCAAGGTGCAAAAGCGTTTTATGATGGTAAAGACAAAGCATTTAGCCATGTTGGTATTAAAGCCATTTCAAAAAAGCAATTAGCCGTTACGCTTGAAAAACCGCTTTCGTTTTTGCCTTCACTGATGGCGTTACCTGTCGCCCTCCCATTGCGGGCAGATTTATTAGCCAAATACGGCAAACAATTTACCGAACCACGCTACCTAGTGGGTAATGGTCCTTATCAGTTAGCCCAATGGAAGCACGAAGACTTCATTAAACTAACCCCCAACCCGTATTATCTTAGAAATACTGAAACCCTTCAGCCATCTAAGCAACGCCCAACCATTCTATTCAGAATGATACCTGACGCCAATACCAGTACCTTATTATTCAACAATAAACAATTAGATTTATTAGAATCAGGTACCAGTATTTCAGCGTTTGATTATGCCACTTACGCCAAACACCCAAACGCACATCAAGCCCCCATCGGGATGATTCAGTACCTTGGGTTCAACACAAAAAAAGCCCCATTTGACAAACCACTCGCTAGAAAAGCTTTTTGCGAATGCCTGCAGAGAGATTATTTTCCGCAACTGCTAAAAAGCGGACAAACCCCCGTTAATAGCTTTATAGAACCGCATTTACCGTTTTACAATCCGGCTGTTGGCTTGGCAGAATCTGCAAAACAAGGTAAGGCTAATTGGCAACAAGCCCTTGCAGGTAGCACTATTCCGCCTATTACATTAGGCTTTAGAAATGGGTACGATACCCGTAAACAAGCGGAAATACTCCAGTTTTTTTGGAAACAAAGCTTAGGCGTTACCGTTCAACTTCAAAATGCGGATTGGAAAGTATATCTACAACGGTTAAAAACCGATACGCCCCATCTGTTTTTATTAACGTGGTATATGGATTACCCTGATGCCGATAGCTTTTTATCATTATTCCATAGCAGTAACGGCAACAACCATACCCAGTGGCAATCTGCCCAATTTGATTCGTTAATTGAAAAAGCCCGCCAAAGCCTTAATGGGGCTGAACGGCAAGCCTTTTATAACCAAGCCCAACATATTTTACTCGAACAAGATGTGGCTATATGCCCCTTATTCACGCTAAAAAAATTATGGGTAACCCAACCTTGGGTTAAAGGCATTACCTTCAATAGCTTGAATCAGCTAATGATAGACCATGCCAGTATCGAAAAAAAACAGTAGACCTCTTGCATGACTCGATATCTGGGGCATCTTCGTTGTCATTTGCGGTACTCAAATCCTCATGTACTTCTGTGTACACTCCGGTTTTCCGTTCCTCATTCCTAGAATCTGCACCCACCTATCGAGCCATGCAAGAGGTCTAGTAATCTATTCGTCTTCGGGTTTATCCTAAGCAAAGTAAGCATCAACCAATTCATTAATACTCGATTTTACTTCACGTCCTCGTTGAATAAGGGGATGCTTTAAACAAGCTTCTTCCTCAGGGGTTGTTATGGGGTAAGCCTCGTGCAAGGCATCCAAAATAGTGTTAGCAGTAACAACCGTTGAAACCAACGCTTCTGGTTCTATTACCACGGAAGACGCTTCTACCTGACTCAAATCATCTTCTGTAGATTCAGGCTCAACAGGGAATAAATCATCTAACCCAGACCATTGATTCACAGAAAGCCACGCTTCTCGTTCTGGCGTTTGTAAAGGTTGAACAGCGGTATTTAATCGACGTTCAGCAATTAAACTAGAAACCAAAGAAGCTTCCGAATCTTCATTCCTCAAACGAAAAGCGGGTGAAACCTGTGTTGGGTAACTGGTCGTGGTTGCTCTAATGGTTTCCAACTGTTGCACAGTAGCAATAGCACCAAAGGCTTCAACCCACAACGAAACACCCTGCTTAACCAAGCTTTTTAATCGGTTAAAAGCCGCACCCGTCATCTGCCAGAATAAATCAATAAAAGAATCGGGGACAGAAGAAGTAGCCATTGGCACATGAACGGGTAAATTTTGCAATGAACCCGTTACATTAACTTGAATAGGTGAAACGGTTATAACCGCATCAATTAGGTCTATTGAAGACTCTAGCGTTTCTAATGGTGGGGTGATAACGGAGCTGTTCATCATTTTCTCTATTATTCCTTTAAAGCAAAGTGGTAAAGAGACAGACCCAAGCCCTCTTCGGCTTCAATAAAGTCTTAAAAAACGACATCTCTTCCACTATGTACTGGTAGTTGTTATTGATAGACCTATTATAGAGCTGCCAACTACAAAACCAACACCTTACCCCAAAGATTCCCCTAAGCAATGGAGATGCTTCAAGAAAGTGATAACTAACGACTTCAAAAAGGTGTAAACCTATGGGTGGATGATAACCCCCAAAAAACCAGCCATTATTATACCAACTATTAAAAAATAAAACAGTGAGAGAAAAAACCACGGGGAATCCAATTAATATGAAACAGTTTCTGCCCACCCATCAAACACTTAACACTTTACTCCGCATTTTTTTGTTGAGTGCATTAGTAACGCCCCTATCGGCAATGGCTAGTGGTAATACAACACTGGTAGATGAAATTGAAGTCGTGCGTCGCAATCAACAATTATTTTTATACCTGCACAGTAACGCCCCTGTAGTCCACCAAAGTATTGAAACCACTGAAGCACACCTAACCCTTGAACTAGAACAAATTAACCTAAGCCCCACAGTACGAACCAACTACCTAAATGCACCCAATGTGGATAGCATTATCGTTAAGCAACTACCGAACCATAAAGTTCGGCTTGAAATTGATGGCACTGAATTAAATGAACCCATCGTTGGTTTTAGAGAACTTGGCGGAAAGATTATTGCGACCCACGAAACAGTGGGTGGATTTACCTTGGGGAAGAAAGCGGTTTCTACCGAAGTAGCCAACAGTAAACCCACCACACTGACTACCAAAGCCCTTCCAGCTACACCTATCAAAAAAATTGAGGTCAAAGCCCCTCCCACAACAAATGAAGCCGTAGCGAAAGCACCCCCAGCCACTACAGAAACAGCAGTAACAACGCAACAAAAACCAATAGTGGCTAATAATACCACAAAATTAGCCGTTGTTCCTAACTCACCACCTATGCTGCTACCTCAAGCAACCATAACAGAAGACGATAGTAGCGAAACCGAAGAAGCAACAATCCCCAACACATGGGATGCTCTGTTGTTACGGCTGATTATTGGGGCTAGTCGTCATTTAGATTGGTGTGTTTACGCATTAGCTTGCACGCTTGGCTTAAGTTTACTCGCTTCATGGGGGTTAAAGAAAAGAACTACTGCTATCGTCAACCAAGCTGGTTTTTCAGGTCAAGAAACGGGTAAAGTAGGTATTACCACAACTTATAACCCAGAACAAATAGTCAATAACATTAACGCAAAACGAGCAATCACGTTAAAAGAGGGCTTACCACCTAAACATCAGCGTATTTTAGACCGTGTACAACGCCAAATGGAAGGCACAGCACCCAGCATCCCTAATCAAGTAGCACTGGCAACTGCAGACTTCAAAAGCACCCCAAAAATGCCTATTAGCCAAGCTTCTAGACAATACCAGCAACAACAACAGTTTGGCAGTACTACGCCTAAAAAACCCGCTAAAATAGCTGAAACTACCCATAACAACACCTTTAATCAGCAAGGGGAACGGCTTAATCAAAAAGTAGTACGTCCGTGGCAACCAGAACGGCTTGACGCTGAATTACCGGAAACCCCCAATGCTGCAACCAACAGCCCAGCTTCTGGCGAAGCATTTTTAGAAAGTATCAATGCTTATTTAGACCCCGAAAGCCAGAAAAATATTCAACAAGGGTTACGAAATAACAAACTGGGGATGTAGTAATTTATATAGCATTAATGCGTTGTAGCAACGTTTCAACCAAGCGTTGCGTATTACCTTGGTTTGCCAACAAAAAGGCATTACCCGCATCTATCAGTTCACGTCGTTGATCAGGGGATTCTAGCAATTTCTTAATGGTTTGCGTTAAAGAAGCAACATCAGCTACCTGAATACCAGCTTTAGCACCCAATACCAACCGGGTAATTTCTACAAAATTGCTCATAAAAGGCCCAAACACAGTGGGTGTTTGCATGGCGATGGGTTCTAAAATGTTATGCCCCCCCAACGTAGGTAAAAAGCTTCCTGCCACTACTGCAATGGTACTTAACCCAAAAATAGTTTTCAACTCACCCACCGTATCCAACAACAATAAAGAAGGCAATTGCGAAGAAGCTTCACCCCCTTCAACCAAGGTAGACCGACAGAGATACCCAATGCTTAATTGCTTCAGCAAGACTTCTACTTCCTGCTTCCGTTCAGGATGCCGAGGGGCTAAAACCACCTTTAAATTTGGAAAAGATTGCCCTAAAACAGGACAAACCTGCTCTAAAAAAAGCCGTTCTTCACCCGAATGGGTACTAGCAAAAGTCAAAATGGGTACTTCTGTATCCCCAAAATACCAAGCATTTGCCAAGGGGGATGTAGCATCCAGTTGTTGGTGTGCCGAACTAGGCAACTCTAACTTTAAATTTCCCCATACTTCAACCCGTTCAGAGTTAGCACCTAATGCCATTACACGTTGGGCATCTTGTTCTGATTGCATCATCAAACCCGCCATGTTTCTCAACAATGGCTGCATAACCCCCTGCTTTAGCCATAAATAACGACGAAACGATTTGTCAGAAAGCCGACCGTTAATCAGAAAAATAGGCACTTTATAGTGATGACCAACCCGATGCACAAAGGTTGGCCACAATTCGGTTTCTGTTAACAGCACAGCATCTGGTTTTAGGTGGTTGAAAAAACTATCCACCGCCCAAACCGAATCAAACGGAAAATAGCAGACAAAGGCTGTTGTACCAAAAGCTTCTCGGGCTAATTGCTGACCCGTTAAAGTAGTCGTGCTAACAACTACCTTCATAGATTGATTTAATAATAGCTGAACCAAGGGTTTAACTGCCAAAAATTCACCCACAGAAACGGCATGAATCCAAATGGTTTTAGCCGTGCTCACATCTTTTTTGGGGGGTGTTTGCTGCCATTGCTGTAAAACTTGTAACCGACTATCCGACAAAAACCCACACTTTTCAAAAAAACCGGCACGGGTTTTGGGTATTCGCCATAACAACAACAACCAAGCAGGGGCAGTAATAACCATCCCCAACAATAGCATCCATTGACCAATCCAAAACAAAACCACGAACAAACCTTCTTTCAAGTTAAAAGCAGAAACCCAACAATCTACGATGAGATTATTGGGTTTCGTCTAATAAAACATGAGTTCTTTCAGGAGAAATTAACCGATTAAATCGGAATCATTCAATAAAGACCCATCACCCATATCATCATCAGCCAAAGCCGAATCAGGATCTAAAAACTGCGTACCAAAGCTGGAAAGTGCCGCCATGCTATCATCTAACAAGAATTCACTGAGGCTATCCATATCTGGCGAACCAAACATACTCTCAATTTCTTCTAAAATAGCCGAAGGCTTCCGAGCATGAGACTTATGAGCCCCATGGTCATCATTCAACATTTCACTACGCTGATCTTTGAATTTGGGGAAACCAGTACCAGCAGGAATTAACCGACCAATAATCACGTTTTCTTTCAAACCACGAAGTACATCCATTCTGCCTTCTACCGCCGCTTCCGTCAAAACCCGAGTGGTTTCTTGGAACGACGCAGCAGAAATGAAACTTTCGGTGTTCAAGCTGGCTTTAGTAATACCCAACAATACAGGGTGTGCTTTGGCTGGCTCTGTCCCATTTTCAGCCGCCTGACGGTTAGCTTCGTTAAGTACTTTAACATCCACCATTTCACCACCCAACAAGAAGGTATCGCCAGAATCGTCAATTTGAACCTTACGAGTCATTTGACGAACGATAATTTCAATGTGCTTATCCGCAATTTCAACGCCTTGCGAACGATAAACCCGCTGAACTTCTTCAACCAAGAACTGGCTAACGGCTTCAATACCGGAAATTTCCAACAAATCGTGCGGGTTGATAGACCCATCACTCACCTGTTGACCAGCCGTAACAGCTTGTCTATCTTCAACAACAATGTTAGCACCCAATGGAATCGTTATTTCAACACGTCCTTGATCAGAACCAACCAAGAAAACTCTAGGCACATCATCTTCATAAGTAATTTCAGCAACACCATCATAAGGGGCTAAAACCGCAATATCTTTAGGACGACGACCTTCCAGCAATTCTTCAACTTTTGGCAAACCTTGCACAATATCCCCTGTTTTTTGACGTTCAAAAATCAAGGTTGCAATCAAATCGCCTTGTTGTACTAAGCCCAAGTGTTCTGCCTGCAACTGTGTACCCGTACTAATTAAATACGGTCTACCACGGTGTAAAACCACGGCATTATCATCTACAGACGAAACTTGACCGGAAATAGTCGCTGCCGTTCCTTTGTTATCCAAAGGTTGACCCACACGAATAAATTCGCCAGCTTTAACCAACGGCGTAGCCTTTGTAGCCAAAGACGTTTGATGTTCAGGGCTTACCAACAGAATACGACGAATTTCTTTTTGCTTAGAAGACTGCTTCGGTAAGAAAATCATCCCGTCCCGCTTAGCTAAAACTTGGGTTTTAACAACGGCTGAATTCTTCGCCACTAAATCGCCATGCTTCACTAATAACTGGGTTTTAGATGTCGTATGACGGCTATCGCCTGCTGCTTCATGACGAATGGTGAGGTTTTCCAAAACAACCAATTTCAATTCAGCGTGCTCTTCACCCAGCTGCGTTAATTCAGATTGACCTTTCAAGCTAGAAAGATGGCTGCTCATTTGTAATACCAAGCTGGTACGCAACAACGGAGACCCTTCAATATGACGCAATTTTGCACCATCGTGGCACTGCAACTGAGTTACAGGCACAACCCGAATTGCCGCTTCAGTCGAAGCAAATTCAATGGCAACAGACCGAGGAGCTACATCATATTCATAAACAGGCCGAATTAAAATATCCGCATATTCAAACGCTGATACATCGGCATCTTCGTCAAAATCAAACGCATCTTCATCAGGGTCTGCAAAGTGCTGGTTAATAGAAACCATGGCTCGTTCTGTGGCTTTAATATTAGGAGCCACTTCTTCGCCGGCTTCAACAATGGTGCCATCAACCACTCGTAATGTAGAAACGTCATCAACACGGTACATTTCGCCAGGACGAATAATGACTTCATGAATAATGTCGTTTTCTTCAATAAATTGAACGACACCATCAATCCGAGCATAAATACCGGCAACCAATTCTGTGCCTGTTTTAACGAACATACCCGAATCAATACCAGGAGATTTCAAGGAAACATCCTTAGAAACCTGGTGAATTTCTTCTGGAATAAACAGAATTTTACCAGCCGTGGTGATAATACCTTGTTCATCAACTTCTACGCCTTCATAACGAACTTCTCCGCTAGTAGGTACGCTACAAGTATCATCCACTAATTCCGCCAAAACACTGCCGTTTTCAACGACCGTACCATCAGGCACTTTAATAATGTAGGTTTCAGAAAGCTCTGTGGCTTCATCTTCCACTTTCCAAAGCAGTTCCTTTTTCGTCTGAATAAATTCAGCATTGGAAGGATTGATAGACGCAATAACAATGGTTAATTCTTTACCCGTTTTGATGATTTCAATGATTTCACCATTCACTTTTTGGGTTTCAGTAATTAAATCAGTCGGTACGCGAACTTCCCCGCCGTAATCACTGTTTAGCAAGGTTTCAGCCAATACATCACCCGTTAAAACGGTAGTAGAATCGTCTACTTTTAATTCGGAACTTGGTGGCAAGTTATAAACGTCACCATTGAGTACCCAAATCGTTCCATTTTTGTTGGATGACCGAGAAATGTTGCCTTGTCTATCGCGTTTTTCATCAGCATCAAAGCCTTCAAACGTAATTTTTCCGCTTAAATCAGACGTAATATCTTTAGCCGCTTTTTCAGTCAACCGGTTAACGTCTCCACGACCCACACCGAATTCAAATTCAAGCAACTTCTGACCCGCTTCAACCTTAGTGCCAGCTTTAGGGTTAAATACCGTGGCATTGAACGGCACGGCGTACGTGTCAATTTCGCCAGATTGGGTTTTAATTTGCAATTCACCATCACGAATAGCCACATCCACAATATCCCCATGACGGGTTCTAAAATCCCGAACAGGAATAGCGGCAACCACTGTACCAGCCCGTTTAGCTTTTAACACTTCACGGTTGCTAGTACCACTAAATACACCACCTGTGTGGAACGTACGCATGGTTAGCTGTGTACCTGGTTCACCAATGGATTGAGCAGCCATAATACCAATAGCTTCGCCCAAATCAACAATTTTATTGGTGGTTAATGACCAACCGTAACACTTTTGGCAAATACCGAAATTGGTTTCGCAGGTTAAGCCTGAACGCACCAACACAGATTCCACACCGGCTTGCTTAATGGCTTCCGCATTAGGAATAGTGATTACATCGCCAGCCAATACAATGACTTCGCCAGTTTGTGGGTTCACAATATCCACCGCAGAAGTCCGAGAAATAATCCGATCGGTTAAGTTAACAATAATGTTCGTACCTTCACCGATTGATTGCATGAGCACACCCTTTTGCGTGCCACAATCTTCTTCGGTAATAATCACATCTTGAGCTACGTCAACCAAACGACGGGTTAAGTAACCCGAATCCGCTGTTTTCAAGGCGGTATCAACCAACCCTTTTCTAGCACCATAGCTAGAAATAATGTATTCCGTTACGCTTAAGCCTTCACGGAAGTTGGTTTTAATCGGCAAGTCGATAATCTGACCTTGCGAATCCGCCATCAAGCCCCGCATACCAACCAACTGACGCACTTGGGAGATGTTCCCTCTCGCACCAGAAAATGCCATCATATAAATCGGATTCAACCGATCCATCGTATCAACAATTTCTTTGGTCAATAGTTCGTTGGTTTCACTCCATGTATCAATAACACGGGTATAGCGTTCAACTTCAGTAATTTCACCACGTAAATACCGTTGGCTAGCCGCTTCAATAGCCGCTTCAGCATCTGCCATTAACGATTTTTTAATGGCTGGTACTTCTAAATCATCAATAGAAACGGTAATACCAGCTAATGTAGCGTACTTAAACCCTAAGTTTTTTAGGGCGTTAGCCAGCAAAGCCGCTTTGGCCGTACCATAATCAGCATACACTTGAAGAATGAGGTTACTCAATTCTTTTTTACTCACAATACTGTTGAGGTAATCAACCGCAGGTGGTTTTTTCTTAATGGGAATAGTTAAGCTCATATAAAATACAGAGACCTCAAAACTCAGGGGTTAGGAAACTAAAAACGATTGAAGCAAAACGCTTAGGCAAGCACTTGTTTAATCGTTTTATTAAACAAAATACGACCAGCCGTGGTTTCAATCATCACGCCTTTTTCGTTACGAACATGGATTTTAGCGTGTAAATCTACCAAGCCAAATTCATGGGCTGCCAAGGCATCTTCAAAGCTGAAGAATCGCATACCGGCACCACCTTGCACATTGGGGTTATCCATGGTGAGGTAATAAATACCCAAAACCATATCTTGGGTGGGGGTAATCGCCGGTTTCCCTGTGGAAGGCAATAGCACGTTATTAGAAGCCATCATCAACATTCTAGCTTCTGATTGTGCTTCCAACGAAAGAGGCACGTGAACAGCCATTTGGTCGCCGTCGAAGTCAGCGTTGAAGGCGTTACAAACTAGCGGGTGTAATTGAATCGCTCTACCTTCAACCAAAACTGGCTCAAATGCCTGAATACCTAAACGGTGCAGGGTTGGAGCACGGTTTAACAACACAGGGTGTCCTTTAATCACGTCTTCCAATACATCCCAAACAATTAAATCGCCCCGTTCAATTTTCTTTTTGGCAGATTTAATGTTTTGGCATTCACCCCGTTCAATTAGTTTGTTAATAACAAACGGCTTAAACAATTCAATCGCCATTTCTTTGGGCAATCCACATTGATGCAAGTGCAATTTAGGCCCTACAACAATAACGGAACGACCCGAATAATCAACCCGTTTACCCAACAAGTTTTGACGGAAACGACCTTGCTTCCCTTCAATAATATTAGACAATGATTTTAAAGGACGGTTATTGGGCCCTACAACCGTTCTACCACGACGACCATTGTCAATCAACGCATCAACGGCTTCCTGCAACATCCGTTTTTCGTTACGAACGATAATTTCAGGAGCACCCATTTCCATCAACCGCAACAAGCGGTTATTCCGGTTAATAACCCGTCTGTACAAGTCATTCAAATCACTGGTAGCAAAACGGCCACCATCTAACTGCACCATCGGGCGTAAATCAGGCGGGGTTACAGGCAATACAGACATTACCATCCAACTGGGGCTGGTTTTACTCGAAAGTAGCAATTCCGCCAACCGCAACCGTTTCATCAATTTGGTACGTTTCTGAGTGGTAGGCCCTGCATTTTCAACTTCACCACGAAGACCTTCAGCCAGCTCAACCAAATCAATGTTTTTCAACATTTGGGCAATAGCTTCAGCACCAATACCTACTTCAAATTGAGCATCTTCTTGTTCGTCTAAAATACGGTCATATTCCTCTTCAGAAAGTAATTGACCATAAGTTAATTCCGTATTACCAGGGTCTAAAACGACATAAGCGTTGAAGTAAATAACTTGTTCCAAGTCTTTCAAGCTAATATCAAGCAGTAAGCCCATGTAGCTAGGAATACCCTTTAAGAACCAGATATGGCTAACAGGGGCAGCCAAATCAATATGCCCCATCCGCACACGACGAACTTTAGCTTCGGTTACTTCTACACCACAGCGTTCGCAAACAATGCCTTTATGCCGAACCCGTTTATATTTGCCACAAAAGCATTCCCAATCTTTGGTTGGGCCAAAAATACGTTCGCAAAACAAGCCTCCCATTTCAGGCTTTAGGGTTCTATAGTTAATGGTCTCGGGCTTTTTTACTTCACCATGAGACAATTCTAGCATCCGTTCGGGTGATGCCACGCCGATGCGAATATAATCGAATTGATCAATATTTGTACTAACCAAGGGAAACTTCCTCCGAAGATGATTAAAATAAGTTGTGGGAAACCCGCTTTATAGCAGTAGGGGGTTCAATACTAAGTACTCGCTAGACTATCAAAAGAAGCAGTTAAACAAGAAGGGAACACCTCTGTTTCACCACCGAAGAAGGTGATAAAACAGAGAAACCCATCAAGCATTATTCAGAAAAATACTTTAGCAAACTGGCTTCAGGCGTCAACAACAATTTCTTTTGATGCGCTCGTTTGGCTGCAGAATCATCCGACATTAAATCGACTTCGTATTCAGGGCCTTCTTTGCCACCCTTCATCACCGTAATATCTAAGCCGATACTTTGTAGTTCTCGCACCAAGACCTTAAAGGATTCAGGAATACCTGGCCGATTGAGGTTTTCACCCTTAACAATCGCTTCATATGCACGGCTCCGACCCGTAACATCATCTGATTTAATGGTCAACATTTCTTGAAGTGTGTAAGCAGCACCGTAAGCTTCTAGTGCCCAAACTTCCATCTCTCCGAAACGCTGTCCGCCAAACTGAGCTTTACCACCCAGCGGCTGCTGAGTAACTAAGCTGTATGGCCCTGTAGACCGAGCGTGAATTTTGTCATCAACCAAGTGAACCAACTTCAGCAAGTACATATAGCCAATAGCAACAGGGTTAGCGAAGGCTTCGCCCGTTCTACCATCTAACAACCGAGCCTTACCAGAAGGGTAAATCCAATCAACACCACGTTGGGCAATCGCACTTTCTAATTCCGAAAGCACCGCTAACCGAGACGCTTCTTCGCCATACATTTCATCAAACGGAGGCACTTCAAAGATTTTACCTGATAAATAAGCCGCTAAGCCTAACATCGTTTCATAGGTTTGCCCCACGTTCATACGAGAAGGAACACCCAGCGGGTTCAAAACCACATCTACAGGGGTGCCATCTGGCAAGAATGGCATATCTTCTACAGGCAGAATTTTAGAAACAATCCCTTTGTTACCGTGTCTTCCAGCCATTTTGTCGCCAACGCTAACTTTACGTTTTTGAGCAATATAAACCCGAACAACAGTATTGGCACCTGGGGGTAAATCGTCGCCTTTTTCACGCTCAAATACTTTCACGTCAACAATACGACCACCTTCACCATGAGGCACTCTTAAAGAATTGTCTTTCACATCTCTGGCTTTTTCAGCGAAAATTGCCCGCAGCAATTTCTCTTCTGGCGGATGTTCAGATTCGCCTTTGGGCGTAATTTTACCGACCAAAATATCGTCAGCAAAAACCCGTGCACCCACCCGGATAATACCACGGTCATCCAAGTGGCGAAGGGCTTCTTCACCTACGTTTGGAATTTCACGAGTAATTTCTTCAGGGCCAAGCTTCGTCGTTCTAGCATCAATTTCATATTTTTCAATGTGAATGGAACTAAACACTTCATCACGAACTAAGCGTTCGCTAATCAGCACGGCATCTTCAAAGTTGTAACCTTCCCAAGGCATAAACGCTACAAGCACGTTCTTACCCAATGAAAGTTCGCCTTCTTTGGTGGATGCACCATCTGCCAATACTTGACCTTTGGTAACCGTTTGCCCAGAACGAACAATTGGCCGCTGATTCAAGCAAGTATCTTGGTTAGAACGAACATATTTCATCAATTTATGACGAATCACACGCCCAGTCTCTGTTTCACGCACATCAACAGCATCACCAGAAACTTTTTCAACAACACCTGCAACAGAAGCCTGCATACACATACCCGAATCCAATGCCACCCGCTTTTCCAAGCCTGTTCCAACGGCTGGGCGTTGCGTGTTAACTAACGGTACTGCTTGACGTTGCATGTTAGCACCCATCAACGCACGGTTAGCATCATCATGCTCCAAGAAGGGAATCAAGGAAGTACCAACAGAAACAATTTGAATCGGCGAACTACCAACATAGTCTACTTCTTCAGGCAATGAGGTTACAAATTCATTCCGATACCGAACAGGAATACGGGCACCTAAAATCTGTCCAGTCTTTACATCCCGACGCAAATCGCCCGGTGCAATACGGTATCTGTCTTCTTCATCAGCCGAAAGATAATGAACTTCTTTGGTAACCAAGCCATCTTTAACAACAAAATAGGGGGTTTCCAAGAAACCGTAATCGTTGACTCGTGCAAAGGTTGACAAACTACCAATCAAGCCTGCGTTAGGCCCTTCAGGGGTTTCAACAGGACATATACGACCATAATGACTGGGGTGAATATCTCGAACTGCAAAACCAGCCCGTTCCCGAGTCAAACCACCAGGCCCTAAGGCAGACAATCGACGCTTGTGTGTCAATTCAGCCAAGGGGTTGGTTTGATCCATAAACTGAGATAGCTGCGAAGACCCAAAGAATTCGCGAATAGCCGCCAATAGAGGCTTGGGGTTCAACAAGTTGTTGGGTGTCAACGTTTCCGTATCCTGCAAGGTCATCCGCTCTTTTACAATCCGCTCCAACCGGGAAAGCCCCACACGGAATTGGTTTTGAAGCAATTCACCCACCGCACGAACACGACGATTACCCAAGTGATCAATATCATCCACCGCACCTTCATCATAATGAAGACTAATTAAATAATCTACTGCAGAAACAATATCGGTAATGGTTAAAACTCGAATGTTATCAGGTGTGTTTAAAGCAAGTTTTCGGTTAATTTTATACCGACCAACCTTGCCTAAATCGTACCGTTTCTCGTCAAAGAACCGGCTCTCAATCAACTGACGTCCACCACTAACGCTAGGAGGATCGCCCGGACGTAATTTTTTATAAAGTTCAATCAACGCCTCCTCAACAGTTTCAGTCGGGTCTTTATCCAACGTTCTACGCAAGAACTCGAAGTGGCGGAAGCGGTTTTCCATATCCTGTTCCGTCATGCCCAAGGCACGCAATAAAACAGTAACGGGAATTTTACGCGTTTTATCAATTTTAACGGAAATCACGTCGTTTAAATCAGATTCAAACTTTAACCATGCACCACGGTTTGGAATTAACGTGGCGTTAAAAATACGCTTACCGTTTAAAGCCATATCTTTTTTGTAATAAATACCAGGAGAACGAACTAATTGAGAAACAATAACCCGTTCAGCACCGTTAATAACAAACGTACCACGATCGGTCATCATCGGAATTTCACCGATATAAGCTTCTTGCTCTTTAATTTCACCCGAATCTCTGTTAACCAATCGCATTTTAATACGCAACTGCTTGGAATAAGTTGCTTCATGGTGCCGAGCATCTTCTACCGTATACTTTGGCTTATCAAAGCTATATTCAGGCAAGAAATAAAGTTCTAGGCGACCCGTGTAATCTTTAATTGGCGAAAAAGACAGTAATTCTTCTTTAAGCCCCTCATTCAAAAACCACTGAAACGATTTTTTTTGAATTTCAGCCAAATCAGGAAGGTGTTCCAGTGGGAGGTCTCCAATACCTGGAAGCGTTGAACGCTCAAGCCTCGTCGTCGTTGTCATGCTAAACCCTCTTTTTGTATTGACTTCTCACAATGTTAATTAAAGCTAAAGGTTTGAAAGGCTTAAAGTAAAACCTAATAAACCAGTCTTCATTACCTCTCAACACAGCAAAGCAATGAATAAAATCTTAGAAAAACTGAGCTAGTCTCAATTGTACACAATAAAAACAAAATAAAATACAGGAATGCAGGAGCAAGAAATTCTTGCCCCTGTTGTTTGATTTTTACTTTTGAAAAAAGTTCCCAAAAAACACTTCAAATCATTCCTAAACAAAGAAACGCTATCGTTTCAAGCAACTGAAAGAAAAACTGAAGACTACTTCAATTCTACTTTAGCACCTAATTCTTCAAGTTTTTTCTTCATTTCGGCAGCGTCTTCTTTTTTAACGCCTTCTTTAACTGTTTTAGGCGTGCTGTCTACTAAATCTTTTGCTTCTTTCAAGCCCAAACCAGTAATGGTTCTAACTTCTTTCAAAACTTGGATTTTGTTAGCACCAGCATCTGTTAAGATAACAGCGAAATCAGTTTGCTCTTCTTCGGCAGGACCAGCAGCAGCAGCAACAGGAGCAGCAGCAGCGGCAGGAGCAGCAGCAGAAATACCAAATTCTTCTTCAAAAGCTTTTACCAAATGAGCAGTTTGCAAGAAGGTTAGTTCTTTAATTTGCTCAAATACTACGCTGGTTTTAGCATCTAATTGTACGGACATCATGTCTAAAAAACCTCTTCGTTAAACTTAAAATTGAAAATACAAAAGAAGCAACAGCCTTAGCCAGCTTCTTTTTGAGACGCAATTTGATCCAGAGAACGAACCAAAGAACTATTGTTTGAATTAAGGACATTAGCCAACCCTGAAATAGGATGAGCAATGCACATAACTAATTTTCCACGCAATTCATGCAAGGAAGGCATACCGGCCAATTCATCTACTTCAACAGCAGACAACGTTGAACCATCTAAAAAGCCAGCCCGCAACTGATTTTGCTTTTTATTCTTTTTCAAGAATTCTTTAACAGATTTAACAGCCGCTACTTGGTCGCCATAGCCCAACAGCAACGCTGTAGGACCTTTTAAATAAGGTGCTAATGCTTCCACTTCTGTACCTGCCGAAGCACGTTTTACCAACGTGTTTTTAGCAACCATCAGCTTCACATTATCAACTCGCAACACACGACGCAATGCTGTCATTTCCGCAACTGAGAGACCACGATAATCAACAACCACAAGGATATTAGCACCCTGTAATACGTCTTTAACTTGATCTACAAACACTTGCTTATGAGACAAGGTAGGCATTGAATTATCTCTATAATTTTATATTGTACCGGCCATGAAAAGGGAGTATAACCATTAAATGGCAGTTGTTACCCTAACTGAACTCATTTTCACTAAGATTAAGAGTTCAAGTGTAAAGATACCAAAGACAGATTGAGAAAGCAAGCAATTATCACACATTTTTTTTTATAGCTTTTCTATAAACGGTTAACTCCGTTCAATACGGCTCAAATTCTGCTGTAATTTAGCCACCCCTGAACGCCTTAATGCACTGCCAGCAAAGGTTTTTTCAAACGATTCCTCAGATAAGCCCTCTAAAAAGTCTTTGTTCGGATGAGTTAAAACAACAGAAGGCAAAAAGGCTGATTCCTGTGTTACCGCCGAAAACTTTACATTCCAAGGGCAAACTTCTTGGCAAATATCACACCCAAACACCCAACCCTTTAATTGTTCAGCCCCAATTGCCGTAGGCAAGGGCAAGCCAGCATCTGCCTCAATGGTCCAATAAGCAATACATTGGGTGGCATCCACAACGGTAGGGGCAACAATAGCATCAGTCGGGCAGGCCTGTATGCACTTTGTACACGTTCCGCAAAACGAAATACTTTCAGATAAGCTGTTACTGGGCAACGGCTCGTCATAAGCTAGTGGAGCGGTAATCAACAGTTCGCCTATAAATAACCAAGACCCTAATTTTGGGTTTATCAGCAAGCTATGCTTACCCTGCCAGCCCAATCCAGCCCGAACTGCCAACGCTTTTTCCAACAGCGGAGCAGAATCAACAAAGGCACGCCCAGTAACGTGCGGAGCGACCGTTTGAATAGCCTTCATCAGCTTGGCTAACCTTCGACGAATCAGCTTATGATAATCTTTCCCCACCGCATACCGAGCCACCTTAACCTCGTCGCCTTGCCCCGCTTCCCACCCAGGGAAATAATTAATACCCACCATTACAACGCTTTGGCACTGATGCAGTAATTCTGACGGGTTGGTTCTAAGCGATTGATATCGCTCCATCCAATCCATACCCGCATGATAGCCATTATCTAACCAAGTCTGAAGTTTTTCAGCCTCTTCATGCAGATAAGTAGCTGGCACAATACCCACTAACTCAAACCCTAGAAGTTTGGCTTGTTGTTTGATGAACAAAGACAACGTTTCTAGTGAAATAGTAGGAGAAGGTGAATCATCATTAGAAGATAACATTACTAACAATCTATACAAAAAGCAATTTTAAGAAGGGGGGTGTTTTTTATTGTAAGCAGAACACCCCCTGAAACACAACCCGCAATACACGTTCACGAAACCTATCATACGCTATAGACCGACTTCTCCCCCTCCCCAACTATCGACCAGACAATAGAAAAGAGCTTAAAGACTATGACCATAGCCCCTATTTCCCATGCAAAAAATACTGGTTTCACATTAACAGAATTATTAATGTCTTTAGGCGTGCTGGGCTTAATTGCTAGCCTTACCATTCCAAGTGTAGTAAACGCTATGGGGAATTCAGCGAACAAAGCTTTTCTAAAAGAGAGTATCAATATAATTTCTACAGTAGCTCAAGCAGGCGTACTTTCAGGAGAATTAACCCCTGATGATGCAGGCGAACAGTATATGATAAAAACCTTAAATGCCAATAATGTTTGCCCAACGGGTGCTTGCCCTAATACTTGGCTTTCAGGCAGTGCCGATGAGACTTCCGCCACAGGGGCTATTCTTCAGAACAAGGTAGAATTGACCTTTATTAACCGAAACGAAACAGAACAAGTTGCTTATGTAGATGTTAATGGTAACAGCCAGCAGCCCAACCAAATTGGCGAAGATGTATTTATTGTTTGTTATAACGCCACCCAAGAAGTAACCAACGGAGCTTGTGGCAGATTAAACCCAGCACAAGTTGCTCCAGACCCTAGGATTGACGCTAACGTAGCAGGTTATAGTAAACTAGTTTTTTAACCCAACGCCTTCGCCCTAGCAATCGATGCCTGCAAGGCTTCATCAATCGCAGAGCGAACACCAGCAGCTTCTAATACGGATAAGCCTTCAGCCGTTGTGCCAGCAGGGGTTACCACATCATCCCTCAACTGGGCAGGGTGCATGCCGGATTGTTCTAGCAATAGAGAAGTACCTATCAACAATTGAGGCACCATCTGCTTAGCTGTAGCCCTAGAAATGCCCGCATGAACCGCCGCATCAATCATGGCTTCAATGATGAGTAAGACATAAGCAGGCCCACTACCAACCAGCCCCGTAGCCGCATCAAACAAACTTTCAGGCAGTTGTTCACAACAACCTAGTTTTTTTAACAGGGTAATTAACGCTTTTTGCTGACCCTCATCTACCAAGGCATTACCGCAAACCGTTGAAACACCATGCCCCACAGCAACCCCTAAATTAGGCATTACCCGCATCATAGGCAACGGTATTTCCAACATTTTTTGCAAGGTTTCCAGCTCAACACCTGCAGCAATTGAAACCAAGGTTAACCCCTTTTTAATAGGTACCAATGCCATTTGTTGTTTAAAGGTTAATAAGGTATTCGCTACTTTATGAGGCTTTATACCTAAGAAAATGAAATCCGTTTTGGACAATTCTTTAGCATATTCTTTTGGGCCATAAACTCGAATACCAAACTCATCGGTCTTTTTCTGGGCATCTTCAGTAGAAGAAGCCACACCCCAAAACTTATCGGGCTTTATTTTGGCATGAAGCAAGCCTTGCAAAATAGCCCCATTCATTTTACCTAAGCCAATAAAGCCAATAGTCAAGTCTTGCATTGTGGTCATCATCATGAAGGTATCCTTTAAAATAAACTAATAACAAAAAACATCTTGTTCTAGCTTAACACTATTTAATGCTTAAATTCCCGAACACCCGTGAAAATCATGGCAATACCGTACTGGTTACAAGCCCGAATAATTTCAGCGTCTTTAATACTACCACCCGGTTGAATAATGACCCCAATGCGGTTTTGAGCCGCCAGTTGGATGTTATCTATCGCAGGGAAGAAGCCATCAGAAGCCAAAATGGCGTCGGTCGTACCTTCGCAAGCTTGAGCAATCGCCTGTTCAACCGCCCCAACCCGACTGGTTTGCCCACCACATAAGCCAAGGGTTTTACCCCCTTGTACAATAGCAATACCGTTAGACTTTAAATGCTTAACCACCCGCCATGCAAACGCCGCTTCTTTCAACTGGCTTTGCGAAGGCTTTGTAGTGGTTACAATTTTCATATTTTCAGCCAACAACGCTTCCGTAACCGCAAAGGATTGTTCTTGCACCAAGAACAATTCAGGCGAAACTTGGCGAATGGTTCGTCCATCACGCAACTGGGCAGGGTGTATTTCACCCGCTTGTTGGGCTTCGGAAGTAGGGCGGGTTACTAAGCGAATATTTTTCTTTTGCGTCAGCGTTTCTAGGGCTTCTTCGGTGAAACCGGGGGCTACAATCACTTCTAAGAACAACGCATGAAGCAATTTCGCCGTAGCCCCATCCACAGGCCGATTCAACGCCACAATGCCACCAAACGCCGAAAGCGGATCGCAATCCAACGCTTGTTCAAAGGCTTGAGCCAATGTAGGGGCTTCCGCTACACCACAAGGTTGCGTGTGTTTGATGATGGCCGCTGTCGGTAATTCTACAAAATCAGAAATCAACGCCCAAGCGGCTTCCATATCTAAAATATTATTGTAAGAAAGGGCTTTGCCATGCAATACATGGAACGTTTCAGCTTCAGGGTTGGTGGTATACAACGCTGCAGGCTGATGTGGGTTTTCCCCGTACCGCATGGGTTGAATATTATGCAACGTTAAATTCAACACGGGCGGTAAGCTGTTAAGCAATTCCGCTGGTTTTAGTTCCGCTTGAAGGGCGTTTATCATCCACCCCGAAATGGCATTATCATATGAAGCCGAAAGCTGAAAAGCTTCTAACGCCAACCGCTGACGTAACCCCAAGCTGGTTTTATTTTCATTAGCTAACAAATCTACCAACACCGCTTCATATTGTAGAGGATTAGAAACAACCGCAACATCTGCATGGTTTTTAGCCCCAGCCCGAATAAGTGCAGACCCACCAATATCAATCAATTCCACTAAATCAACCGATGTATCACCCGCTTCTACTTTAGCTAGCCCGCTTTGGAAGGGATAGAGGTTAACCACCACTAAATCCACCACCCGAGAAACTTGTGCCATATGGCTGGCAGATGCCCGTTTAGCCAAAATACCTGCAAACACTTCAGGATGAAGACTTTTAACCCGCCCTTCAAGCAATTCGCCATAGCCTGTAACATCGGCTACTTCCGTAGAAAGCAAACCCGCTTCCACTAAGGCTTTATGCGTGCCACCTGTAGCCAGCAACTGATACCCAAAGCGTTCCACCAAGGCTTTCGCAAACGGAACAAGATTGGTTTTATCGTAAACGCTTAGTAATGCGGTAGGCATAGGCGTTGGGGTAGAAGAGGCGGTTGTTGAAACCGATTGAGTAGCAGGTGAAGTCATCATTTTAAGCAAGCGTCCTTACAGTATTGAGAGGCAAAAGAGAATATTAAGCCTCTCAATTGTAAGGCAAACAAACCGTTACGAAAAGAAGCTAGAATTAAATTCTGCCTTCCCAATATCCGCCTTGTCTATCAAACAAGGCATCGTACCCAGACCAAAAACGGTACGGCGGAAATAGCCCAATAATAGCGTGTGTAGCCACTTTTTTACCCGGCTGACTATTGACCGCCTGCCCAATGCCAGGCCAAATAATCAGCGATAATGCCCCTGCCGCAACTGAACGCCCTGTAATATGCCCTCGGGTGCCTTTGGCTTCAACCGCACCGGTTAGCGTAGAGCCAACCACCAGTAAAACCAATGCCATAGCGGCGACAGTTTGCTTTAACCACTGACGATTTCTAACTGGAACGCCCACAATAGGCGACGATAAAGTCATCATGTTCATAATATAATGATTTCCTTCTACTTTTTTAACCTATAATTAACGGATGAGTTAAATAGAAGTGAACCTTTCAGCAAGCACTTAACCCTATTACTATCTATACTCTTTTTTGAGAAACTTGACAATGACTTTACCACCTGTTACATCAATAATAATAGTTAGAAACTCGGAAGGCACTCCGTTTTTTGAGTATGCTTGCGATAGATGTAACGCCCCCGTGTGCGAGCGTCAAACCCTGATAGGCTTAGCCTTAGGCGTTGAAGAAGAAACGCTTTGCATTGCTTGTTTGGAAGTCCAAGAAGGGTTGGCACAAGACGTGTTTCTTCCCAAAACGAAACGGTATATTCAAAGCAGAGATTGCTTTAAAAAACCATGGAACGCCGTGGCGGAACAAGCCAAAAACTGCCCCCTTTTACCGTTAGGGCAATGCCCTTGTCAGGATTTATAGATGATGATGTCTTCTTTATTGCCCTTTGACAAGCCTGCTAGTATTTCGTTGGATTTACGTAAGACCAAATGCCCGCTCAACTTTGTGAAAGCCAAGCTGGCGTTGGAAAAATTGGTAATTGGCGAGGTGCTGGAAGTTTTGCTCCTAACCACGGGCGATTCTGCGTTGAATGTACCCAATAGTTTTCGGCAAGAAGGGCAAGCAGTAGCCATATTGCCCTCAAGTACCGATGATGCCACCCTACAAGTGCTTCATATCGAAAGAGTCGTTTAAAAAAACTAGCACTAACAAAACTTTATACGCTTTTCTATAATTGGACACCAAAAAGTACCAACATGCAACCTTGTAGAAAGGCTTTTATCACCCTGCAAATACCAACCTTTTTCAAGCACCTACCTCCCCCCCCGAGCAATGAGCTTCAACCCAATTTTTACCGCTTTCTTTACGGGTATAATGGGCAAGGCTTGGCTGGCACTACAATATTTACAGACCACTTAAAGCCTGTACTCTACGATGCTTGGGGTAATATATTAGGTGATAATAAGAGAGTTTTATTTACGTGTCCTATTTTATCAATAGTTTCACATGCACATAACACCAGTGTAACGAGGCACGCCGATGGGTTTGTATTACAAGCCTTAGATAACGAACCCCACAAGGTGAGAGGTGATGGTTCTGCTGTTTTCATAAAAACCAAAGCCTTGTTTGACAAAAAGACCTATCAAGCTTCTAGAGTTAAACCTAATGAGCCAGCCGTCTGTTATTTAGAAAACGGTGAAAATAAATATTGGGGACGACCCGAAAGCCTTAATGCACTTAAACTACCGTTGCTCCATCTTTGGCAAGCGGTTAAAGAGGGTGGTAAAGTGATTATAACCCCCAATCAAGGGGCATCAAAAACCATTTCATTAGCAGAAAATAATTTAAAGCTATTCCCTCGCTCTTTCCTAGAAGGGATGCTTCAATTAGAATGGTTACTAATGGGATTTAATCCTAAACTCAGCTACCTTAAGCGTGAACATTTTGATTGATGCTACTGTGCTATAGAAACAACTTATCCAATGCCTGCACTGCCCCCGCCAATTAACCAACTGAACTTGCTGGATTCGCTCAACCAACAAACCAGCGAAGCCGAACCCAGCAACAAGGAACCTGCCATTTTTTCGGTTTCACAACTAACCAACCTGCTCGGTTCTGCGTGGAAAATGCACCCCACGTTGGGCAATAAAGTGCTGGTTGAAGGCGAAATTTCCAACCTCAAAAAATCCGCCAGAGGGCACGTCTACTTCACCCTAAAAGATGAAGGGGCTAGCATTTCCGGCGTACTTTGGGCATCTACCGCCAGCAAGCTAAAAATCTCGCTAGAAGAAGGAATGGCAGTTATCGCCACAGGGCTGGTTGAAATCTACGCCCCATCAGGCAATTACTCATTGGTGGTTTCAAAAATTGAACCTGTCGGACTAGGGGCGTTACAACTAGCCTATCAGCAATTGAAAGAAAAATTAGACGCCGAAGGGCTATTTGAAGCATCTCGAAAACGAGCATTATCGCTATTTCCCTTTAAAATTGGCTTAGTAACCAGCAGTACAGGGTCTGTTTTGCATGATATGATGCGGGTGATTCAAGCCAAAAACCCCGCTTTAACTGTTGTTTTATCCCCCGCCAAAGTACAAGGAGCAGGGGCTTCTGCAGAAATTGCCCAAGCCATTGAAAGCCTACAAAACCCTGCTTTAGGGCTGGAAGTCATCATTGTAGCCAGAGGGGGCGGTAGCTTTGAAGATTTATTCTGCTTCAGTGAAGAAGCCGTGGTTAGAGCCATTGCCACTAGCAGGCTACCCATTGTTACCGGCATCGGGCATGAACCGGATTTCGGGCTGGCAGATGCTGTCGCGGATTATTCCGCCCAAACCCCAACCGCTGCGGCGGATATGGCGGTAGGCAATTGGTTTGATTGGCAACACACTTTAACGCAAACTGTTAGCTGGCTGGCGGAAACTGTCGAACGGGCGGTGGGCTTGGCAACACAAGATGTGGATTGGAAAACGGCTCAACTGCAAGAAGGGCTACAGCACCAAACCCTGCAAGCCGAACAAGCCTTAACCCAGCTGGCAAATACCTTAGAACGAGATGCTCTGCAAAATTTAACATGGGCGGAACAACGGTTTCAACAACAAGTGGCTGAACTAGAAGCCTTCAGTCCCTTGCAGGTATTAAACCGAGGGTATGCCGTGCTGGAAACCTTACAAACCCATCACCCTGTGAAAACGATCCAATCCCTTCGAGTAAACGACCAGCTAAAGGCACGGCTAGCGGAAGGAGCATTGCTCCTCCGAGTAGAGGACATCCTCCCTTAATAAAGTGATAATCATCTCAACGCTTGTTTTATTAATCAAAAAACTGTAAACTAAAGGTAGCATTACCTTACACTGTTGTACAATGCCTATTGATAGGCTCTGTAGTGAAAAAATTTATCGTTTTGTTATCCAAATATCCGTTACATTATGCAATAAGCGGTCATTGATTAGAAAAGAGCAGTTCCTATGTTTGAACGGTTTACGGAAAAAGCCATTAAGGTCATTATGTTGGCTCAAGAAGAAGCAAGACGCTTGGGGCATAACTTTGTAGGGACAGAACAAATTTTATTAGGCCTTGTAGGCGAAGGCACGGGCATTGCTGCAAAAACCCTTAAAAGCATGGGCATTAACCTAAAAGAAGCCCGAGCCGAAGTGGAAAAAATTATCGGGCGTGGGTCTGGGTTTGTAGCCGTTGAAATCCCCTTTACCCCAAGAGCCAAGCGGGTGTTAGAATTGTCTTGGGATGAAGCACGTCAACTAGGGCATAACTACATTGGGACTGAACACCTCTTACTGGGGTTGATTCGCGAAGGAGAAGGCGTAGCCGCTAGAGTGCTTGAAAACCTAGGCGTTGATTTAGGTAAAATTCGTTCCAACGTGGTGCGGATGTTAGGCGAAACCCGTGCAGGAACAGGTGCTGGCGGTAGTTCAAGCAGTAGTTCCAGTGGTAGTAGTTCTTCTGGTAAAAGCAAAACGCCTACGTTAGATGAATTTTCACAAAACCTTAGCCTTGCTGCACAAGAACAACGGCTAGACCCTGTTATTGGGCGTGAAACCGAAATTGAGCGGGTCATTCAAATTTTAGGGCGACGTTCCAAAAATAACCCTGTATTGATTGGCGAACCAGGTGTGGGTAAAACCGCCATTGCTGAAGGGTTAGCTCAACGCATTTTCACTGGCGATATTCCCGAACTGCTTCGGGAAAAGAAAATTATTCAGCTAGATATGGGCTTGTTGGTAGCAGGCACAAAATATCGGGGCGAATTTGAAGAACGTCTTAAAAAAGTAATGGACGAAATTCGTCAATCTGGCAATATTATTTTGGTTATTGATGAAATGCACACGCTTATTGGGGCGGGGGCGGCAGAAGGGGCTATTGACGCTGCTAACATCTTAAAACCTTCGCTTTCCCGTGGGGAATTACAGGTCATTGGGGCTACCACTATTTCAGAATACCGCAAGCACATTGAAAAAGATGCGGCGTTAGAACGTCGGTTTCAGCCGGTGTTTGTAGACCAGCCTGCTGTGCATGAAGCCATTGAAATTATCAAAGGCCTACGGGAAAAATACGAAGAGCATCACCATTTAACCATTACAGATAAGGCGGTGGAAGCTTCCGTTATTTTGTCAGACCGCTACATTTCCGACCGCTTTTTACCAGATAAAGCGATTGACCTAATGGATGAAGCAGCTTCAAAAGTTCGGTTGGCTACAGGTAAATTACCACCTGAAGGCAAAGCCTTAGAAACTGAAATTAAAGCCGTTGCGGTTCAAAAAGAAGCCGCAATCCGCAATCAAGAATTTGAAAACGCCACCGAGTTTAGGGATAAGGAAGCAACCTTGCGGGAACAATTGCGAGAAATAGCAGATGCCCACAAAAAAACGCTAAACCCGAAAGATATTTTAGTAACGGATGAACATATCGCTCAAATTGTTTCACAATGGACGGGTGTACCTGTTTCTAAACTAACTGAAACTGAAAGCGAAAAGCTACTTAAAATGGAAGACATTCTGCACCAAAGCGTGATTGGTCAGCATGACGCGGTGATTGCCATTTCAAAAGCGATTCGTCGGGCAAGAGTTGGCTTAAAGAACCCGAACCGTCCGATTGGCTCATTCATTTTTTGCGGGCCTACAGGGGTGGGTAAAACCGAACTAGCCAAAACACTCGCCTCTTATTTCTTTGGTTCTGAAGATAGTATGATTCGCTTGGATATGTCTGAATTTATGGAACGCCACACGGTTTCCAAGTTGATTGGAGCACCCCCAGGCTATGTGGGCTTCAACGATGGTGGGCAATTAACCGAAGCGGTTCGTAGGAAACCTTACAGCGTATTGTTGTTTGATGAAGTCGAAAAAGCTCACCCTGATGTATTTAACGTGATGCTCCAAATTTTGGATGACGGACGTTTGAGCGATTCTAAAGGGCGAACGGTTGATTTTAAAAACACCATTATTATTATGACTTCTAACGTTGGGGCTCAAGGTATTGAAAATCCTTCCAGTATTGGATTTTCAACCCCAAATAGCGATGATAAGCAAGCTCGCTATGAAAACATTAAAAGCAAAGTAACCGAATCCATGAAGCAAGTATTCCGTCCAGAATTCTTGAACAGATTGGATGACGTCATTATTTTCCAACCGCTTTCAAAAGAAGAAATTCGCTTAATTGTGGATATTATGGCGAAAGACTTGCTTAAACGCATTAAATCTAAAAAAATGCAATTGGAACTTAGCGACGAAGTAAAAGACGATTTAGCAAAAGAAGGCTACAGCCCTTCTTATGGTGCTAGACCGTTGCGTCGGGTTATTCAAAAACGCATTGAAGACCCGTTATGCGAAGATTTGTTAATGGGTACATTCGTTCCGGGTGATGTGTTGCTAGCCAAGCTACAACAAGATGAAACCGAAGATGAAAACGGCAAAAAGAAAAAGCCAACCATCATCTTTGAAAAAACCGGCACGTTACCGTTGGAAAGTTTTGAAGAAGACACCCAAAAAGCAGCGTCTACCAATTTGGTTTCAGCAGGTAAAACGAGCTCAGGCTCAGGCACTAAATCTGGTAAAGAAAGAGAATTAGAAGCCTAACCACACCATTACTACTACATACAGAGGCTGAAATAATAGCCTCTGTATGTATTTTAGACCCCAACTTAATAGTGAAAGACGCCTCCAGCAATGATGAACCGTGTACACCCCTTTAAAACCGTATTTCTTTCCGCCAGTATTATTTTTAGCCTACTATTAGGCACTACTACCTACCTGCCTGCTTTTGCTGCAGATAAACCCACTGCCCCTGATACTTCAATTACCTTGAAAGCAACCGCTGAAGCACCGCCTAGCATTTCACCCCAAGCGTTATACGAAGAAGTATGGGGTATTATTGCCGGTAAGTTTGTGGATGAAAGCAAAAACGGACAAGATTGGCGTATTTGGCGACACCGCTACGATAAGGCCATGAAAACCCCCGACGATGCATACGTTTGTATTGAAACGATGTTAGCCAGCTTAGATGACCGCTACACTCGGTTTTTAACCCCTTCTGAATTTAAAGATGAACGCGATTCTATTAAAGCCGTGCTATTTGGTATTGGTATTCAAATAGGCATTAAAGAAAACAAATTGGTGGTTATTGCCCCCATTGAAGACACCCCCGCTGCCAGAGCAGGGCTAAAATCAAACGACGAAATTTTGTCTATTGATGGGCATTCCGCCTTGGGAATGTCTGTTAAAGATGGGGCTTCCTACATTAAAGGCGAAAAAGGCACTTCCGTTAAACTACTAATTAAACGGGAAGGCAAGGAAATACCCTTTGTTGTTGTGAGAGATGAAATTAAATTGAAATCCGTTTCAACCAAACCGCCGTTTGAAAAAACCGTTATTCCTAGCACGCTGGGCTATATTAAACTGTCTTCGTTTATTTCTAATTCTGCTGGAAAAGAATTTGTCGATGCCCTAAATAGTATGCCTGATAAAGCAGGTTATATTGTTGATTTACGCTCCAACCCCGGTGGGTTACTTGAAAATGCCACCAGCATTGCAGATTTGTTCTTAAAAGAAGGTGGTATTGTTTCCACCGTAGACCGGTATGGCTATAAAATTGTAACTGAAGCCACGTCTCCTGTCATTACAGATAAACCCTTGGTTGTGCTAATTGATGATGGGTCTGCGTCTGCTTCTGAAATCCTTTCTGGGGCGTTGAAAGACCATGCTAGGGCAACTTTGGTAGGGCATAAATCGTTTGGTAAAGGGTTGGTGCAGGAAATTAATGGTACTTCAGGTGGTACAGGGCTGCACGTTACCACCCAAAAATACTTAACCCCGAATGATATTGACATCAACAAAAAAGGTATTGACCCTGATGTGGTGGTGAAAGTAACTGAGACCGATTTAAAAGCGGGTAAAGACTTACAGCTAGAAAAAGCGGTTGAATTGCTAACAAAAAAACCGTAACCCTTCAGACTATTTCTTATTAATTTTAAAAACGTGTTATTGTTTGTAAAACGCTAGCACGTTTTTGGCTTGAATGGGTTTTATGTGCCTAGTTATACAAATCAAATTGTTCAAGGTGATTCTCTTACTCATGATTTCTTCGGCTTACAATAACAACAGCAGTATGGGCTTTTCGCTAGAAAAAACCCAGCGGTTTAGTTCGCCTAGAAAAGAACTGCCTGCCACCATTGATGACCAAGCAACAGCATCCGAAGAAGCTAAAAAAAAGGCGTCGCCCCCGAAAGAAGATGGCTTTTTTAAAACACAAGTAACTACAACTGCTTCTGATGCAGATGCTGAAGCTGCTCAAAAAGCCTTAGCACCACTAGCCAATTTACCAACACCTGTTAGCCACCTAATGGCAGGTAATAACGGTACTGGCATGGCTACTACTACCGCCCCACAAATTTATGTAATTAACGCTGGGGGTACACCACCCCCACCGCCTACCATTGATATGGAAGTAGATACAAACCCAAACCAACCTAATGGGGTTGGATTATTAGGGTTAAACCCCACAACAACCCTATCACTACACGAAGGGGCTGGTGGCGGTGGGCATCACGCAGAAGGACACCACGGGGGCGGAGGCTATAACTGGTTTAATTCAGTCTATCCTTTTGCCTTAGGGGGAGAAGGCTTTGCTTGGGGACAACAAATGTTAAGCGGTGCAGCAGTAGGTGCCGTGTTAGCCTTTATGATTAACGGTGTGGGTAATTTATTTGAAGATGATTATTTAGGCCCGCTCAATAATTGTATTGACTCTGTTGCGGATGGTGCTAAAAATATCCCTTTTATTGGGGATGTTGCTTCAGCAATTATCCGTTTACCCAATAAAATATTTACGCCTAAAGGGATTGCTCGGTTACATTTTGATAAAGCCACAGATAGACGTTACAAGTTAATTCTTAAGCCTAGCGATGGGTCTCCTGCCTACGTTCAAGCATCCAAAAATAAAGGGCTATTACCAAAATTAGGCATTAATGGAGGCTATCAAGAATTTGCCAAAGTTTATAAAGAAGAAACTGCTAATAACTGGTTTGGTGCCAAGTGGAGACAACTAAAGCACGCTGGTGAAAATCTAAAGTTATGGGGATGGAATAACGCCGAAGGTATTCTCTCTAACGAAGAAAATATGAAAGCAATTAAATATACCGATTTAGAACGATTTGGACAAGAAGCACTCATTCAATTTATTGGCGATGTGCAGCAACCCAGAAAAATTCAAGTATTTGAAAAGCTCAATGGACAACCTGCTACCACTAAAGTATATGAATTCGATGTTGCTTTACAACGCTACAAGCTAATATTAGCCAAAACCATTGATAAAAAAGTGAATTGGGTAGGCGCAGATTTTGTTTGGGATGAAGCCAGCAAAGCCTATAGCTATACTTTAAAGAATAGCAGACAACTAACTGACCTGTCCGAACCTAAACAGGAATGGTTAAAAGAATTGAAAAATTCCAGCTTAAAAACGCTCAATGAAATTGCCCCAATGGCACATGAAATGTTGGGTGGTTTAGATATTCGCAAAAACGCCAACGCCTTTAAAAACACATGGGATGACGTTGTTATGAAGTACATTCCGCTTCGTGGTATGGCATTAGGAGCCTTAATTGGCGGTGTGTTAGCCATGAGAGCGGGCTATTATGAAGCGGGTCATAAACATCTCAACATCAACGAAGAAGAGCATGAACGCAATTGGTACGACCCCAGAGGATGGGGGAAAACAGCCAGAAGCTTTATACCATTCTAAAGTAATGCCTTCAGTTGAATGGCCTCAAACAAGCCTTCGGCTACAGATGCTGAACACCCCAGCACCTGCTCCAACTCATCAACCGTAGCCTGAGTAATTGCTTCCCACGTTCTAAAATGCTGAAGCAGTTTTTCCTTACGCTGCTTCCCCACACCAGCCACCTCATCCAACGGAGACTTGTAAGTATTCTTCGTCCGCAACGATCGATGAAACGTAATAGCAAACCGATGCGACTCATCCCGAATTTGCTGAAGTACAAACAACGCTGGTGAACTGTGGGGTATTAAAATCGGGCGTTCTTGGTTAGGAATAAACACCTCTTCGTAGCGTTTTGCTAACGAAATAATCGGCTGGCTCTGCTCCCAGCCTGATTCCCGCAAAGCTCGAACGGCGGAACTCAACTGCCCCTTGCCCCCATCAATAATCAGCAAATTGGGTACACCCCAATCAGCCCGATGGGTCAACCTTCGCCCCAGCACCTCATACATCGACGCAAAATCGTCGGGCTTGCCTTCCGCACACCGCACCTTAAAATGCCGATACTGGCTTTTATCTGGCACACCATCCACAAAAACCACCATACTAGCCACGGTTTGACTCCCCTGAAAATGGGAAATATCAAAACATTCCATCCGTTTAGGAAGGGTAGGCAAATTCAACCACGTTTGCAATTCCTGCAACGCCCGAACAGGGTCGTTTTGCAGACGGCTAGCCTCATAAAGCTTTGCCTGTTCCAGCCCAGCTTGGGCATTGGTCAACGCTAATTTCAACAATTCCGCCTTATTCCCCTGTTGCGGATGCACCAACCCCACCTTTCGCCCTCGCACGGCAGAAAGCCAAGTGGTAACCACATCTTCATCTGAAAGGGGATGTTGCAAAATCAGCTCATCAGGTAAGTCATCGGCTTCAAGCCCTCGGTAATACTGCAACACAAAGCTATCGTAGGCTTCTTCCGCCGTTGCCCCGTGTGCAAGGGGTACGGTAAACGGTTTGGAAGCAATCAACTTACCATACCGAATAGAAAGCACCGTGATGCTTGCCACCCAGCCATCTTCGGCTAGGGCAATGACATCTTGATGCAGGCGGGTATCGTCCGAAACCACCTGTTGCTTTTGAGCCAGTAAATCAATGGCTTGCAGACGGTTACGCAATTCGGTTGCTCGTTCAAAATTGAGGCTTTCCGCAGCTTCCCACATTTGTTGCTGGAGGGTATCTTCCAATTCTTTGGTTTTGCCTTTGAGTACCAGCACCACTTGGTCTACAATCGCTTGGTATTGCGGTTTAGTGATGAGTTCCTGACACGGCCCACTGCACAAGCCGAGGCTGTAGTTCATGCACGGTCTATCTTTAAACAGGGGTTTGGGGCGTTTGCGGAGCGGGAAATGTTGGCGTAGCACTTTCAGCAACCCGTACAGTTCGCCTGAATTAGTGTAGGGGCCGAAGAATCGGGTTTTTCCGCTACCTGAAAGGCGTTTGGGGGTTCGGGTGGTGAAGAGGCGGGGGTAGGGTTCGTTGGTTAGCCCTATCCATGGGAATCGGCGGTCGTCTCGAAGGAGGATGTTGTAGCGGGGTTTGAATTGCTTGATGAGGCTATCTTCAAGGATGAGGGCTTCGACTTCGGTGTTGGTTACGATGTAGTTGAAGTGGTGGATTTGTGCCACCATGGCTCTGGTTTTGGGGGAGTGGTTAGCTTGGGTTTGGAAGTAGCTTCGTACCCTGTTTTTGAGCAGCTTGGCTTTGCCGATGTAGATGAGTGACTCTTCGGCGTCGTACATTCTATACACCCCAGCTTTAGCTGGGAGGTTTTTCAGTTCTGCTTGCAGATCGAAACTATTGGCGTTCATGGTGTGGCTTGTTGAACAGTATCGGGAGGTTTAATCTTCTCAAATAGTTCATTCAGAAAATCTAATTGAGGTGCATCAATGTTAAAATACTGGTGCTTTAACCCTTCACCCAAATGATGAACACAAAAAACAGGTAAATGTGCCAGATGAATACTTAACTTAGATTTATGGGGATAAGAAACATTATTATTGTTTAAAAAATTATCAAATTCTATTAAAGGATTTTGATATTGTGCTTCTTGATGTATTCTAATTTGAAGTAACAATGAGTCTAAATCCTGAAAAGTTTTTTGGTCTCCGATAACAAAAAACCCTACGGAAAGATTTTTATACGGTACCACTGTATTGGGTTCAATATTTTCAACGCCAACCTCTTTAAAAATCGTTTTAAAGAGGTTGCATCGTGCTTGATAATCATCATCAGCATCTACAATCGCAAATAAAGACTTTAAATCTGAATACGGTGTAGATAACAACAAGGCTTTAAACTTAGCTAAAACCTTAGAATCGCCCCCTTTTGATTCAATATCAACTGTTTCTGCTATTGGCTTAATATCAACGTTCCTATTTCCTTTTTTCTGTAACTTCAGCGTAACCCATTGCAGAAAAAAGTCTTTATCCGTTTGCCCTTCAACTAAAATTAAATGAGGTTTATTAGTGGTCATTTACCGAAGCTCCAAATTCATCTCAAGTAGTGCAGCAATACCTTCTTCGGCGATGGTAACCACATGAATTTTTTCCATATCCTCTTCATCCCGTTTTAACCGATGCACCCGAACTTTAAGCCCTCGTTCTAGCAGGGTGGGGTCTGCGGTTAGTAGGTCGTTCAGACAGCTGATGAGTTCATACGAATGCGTGGCGATGAACGATTGCTTATCGCCTTCCAAGCTCCAGTTGGCGAGCAGTTTCCAAAACGAAGTTTGCGTCTTGTAGTGAAACCCATTTTCGGGTTCGTCGATGCAAAGATACTGTGAACCCTCTTGTTCTAAACAACAAGCCAATCCTAATAACTTCGCAAACCCATCACCCATATTCTCAAGCGGTAATTCAAATCCTGTATTCAACAAAACATTTAACTTATTATTAACCCCATAAAATACTTCCTCCAAGCTAGGCTCAATATTTTTTTTCAATAAAGCTATTATTTCTTTTTGGACTAATCTCTTAACTTTAGCAAGATTATTAGAGGCCATTTTTTTGAAATCGGCTGAGGCTGGTATATACAAACAATTATCATAATTCAGGAGGTCTGACGAGGAAATATCTGGTTTTTCTTGAGAAGATAATAGCAAGTTATTGTCAAAATCACCCTCAATTATTAGCATTAAATCCGTTTGATTATTATCTATTTGTTTAATAAAATCTGTACGAACAAGACTCAATATATTCTCTTGCAAACTTTCCCCCTTCAGTTTAAACCAAAATTTCATAGGTTTAGGAGGTAATAAATTTTTAGAAGTTGAAACAGAAGTAGTTTGATTATCTTTATTTTTGAATTCCATAGATACAACCACTTGTGCCAATTGAAAATTATAACGTATATTTCGAGATAGCAGCTGAGGAACTGAAGCTATACTCGTTAGTGGTTTAAATTCAGAATTAGACAAAGAAACTTCAGGGATTTTTAACATTGTATCTTGTGCTTTTAAACTTTCAACGATTAAGTTAATTGCTATTGCTTGTAATAACGATGTTTTACCGACGTTGTTATCACCCACAAAGATGTTGATATGCCCCAAATCTTTTAACTCGAGGCTTTTAAACGCCTTAAAATTTTCTACGGTAAACTGCTCTAACATCATCACAATAACAACGCTCCATTGTTCAGGCAATCGCCCTTATAACCCTACGATAGTGCTATTATCCCATAGTTTCTGGGTTTTTGCAGAGGTTTCCATAGAACCCTCTCCCCTTGGGAGAGGACAGGGTGAGGGAATCCCCTAAGCCCAAGGCGATTCCGCCTTGGTGTTCAACGCCCGAATTTCCAAACACTGAGCAATCAACGGTTCTACCCACTCAAAGGGTATCTGGTTCGGGCCATCCGAAAGGGCTTGGTCGGGGTTCGGGTGCATCTCAAAAAACAAGCCATCACACCCAGCGGAAGTCGCCGCCCTCGCCAAAACAGGAGCATACGCCCTATTCCCGCCAGATTTCCCATTCAATCCACCGGGTTGTTGCACACTATGCGTGGCATCAAAAATAATCGGCAAGCCCAAACTTTTCACAATCGGGAAGCTCCGCATATCCACCACCAGCGTGTTATAGCCAAAGGTTGTACCCCGTTCGCAAATGTAAACTTGCTCGTTCCCTGTAGATTTCACCTTGTCCGCACAAAACTGCACTTCAGGCGGCGACAAAAACTGCCCCTTCTTCACGTTAATGGGCTTGCCTGTTTCGCCCGCCGCCACGAGTAAATCCGTTTGTCGGCACAAGAACGCAGGAATTTGCAGAAAATCTGCCACTTTGGCGACGGGTTCGCATTGCTCCCAGCTATGTACATCAGTGAGGATGGGCAAGCCGACTTCGTCTTTAATGCGTTGCAACAGGGCTAAGCCTTTATCCATGCCTTCCCCCCGATACGACCCCACGGAGGTGCGGTTGGCCTTATCAAATGAGGATTTAAAATAGACTTTCACTTGATTACCGAATTGTTCGGTTACGGCTTTGAGGTGGCGGGCGGCTTGGAAGTTGATTGCCCCATCTACACCTTCTAGGATGCAGGGCCCTGCGATGATGATAAACGGTTGTTGAGTGGTCATAAATAACTCCTTTTTTGGGGGATTAAACGCAAGATTGATACCGTTCAATTTATCACAAACAGAGTATTTAGAGGAGAGATGCACCAGTGGGCAGCATAACCCGCCAAAAATGCGTTAAATTGGGAGTATTTGACGTTTAACCTAGGATTGGAAGTACGCCATGAGCCAGTACCCCCGTTATTTGAAAAAAGGGTATACCAAGGTAGATAATGTGTTTCAAACCGTGCAGGAAAAAAAGCAGAAGCCGAAACCGCCTTCGGGGTGGATTGTGGTGGGGAAGGTATCTACGGCTTTGGCTGTTTTGGGGTTGATGGTGCTTGGCTGGCTGATATAGCTGTTCCAATAATTATTGAGCTATAATAAGGAGGATAACGTTCACGAAAAAGGAGGATTCATCTATGGCATATAGCGTCGATTTAAGACAACGAGTCGTTGATTGCATCAATCAAGAAAAAGAAACACAACAAGCCACCGTCATCCGATTCAAAGTCAGTCTCGCCACCGTCAAACGATGGGTCAAACGAACCTGTCTCATCCCCAAAAAACCAGGGGCAACCACCGCAACAAGCATCGACAGAAACCAACTACTCGCCATACAAAAAGCCAACCCCAGTGCCTATTTGGACGAATTGGCTCTCTTGCTCGGTTCTAAAAAATCCACCATTTCCTACAACCTCATTAAACTCGGCATTAGCCGTAAAAAAAAGCACGCTCTACCGAGAACGAAGTGAAGCCAAACGCACAGTTTATAAGCAGGAGATAGAACCGCTAACGCCCGCCAGTCTTGTGTTTGTGGATGAATGTGGGGTTGGCCGTAGAAGCGTTGAACGCTTGTATGGTCGTTCCCCTAAAGGTGAACGGGTGCAGGAGGAAATTAGTGGTCAACGCACCGAACGTACCTCTATTATAGCAGGGTTACAGGGTGGAAAGCCATTAGCCCCGTGGTGTTTTAAGGGCTATTGTAATACCGAGGTTATTTTGACGTGGGTTGAACATGAGTTGTTACCGAGTTTAACGGCGGGGATGACGGTCATTGGGGATAATGCGAGTTTTCATAAATCTTGGGAGATTCAACAGCTGATTGAATCTGCGGGTTGTCGGTTGTTGTTTTTACCGCCTTACAGTCCTGATTTGAATCCGATTGAGCGATTTTGGTCGGCGTTGAAGGCGAGAATTCGTCGGTTACTAACCGATACCTTATCTTTAGATGAAGCCATTGACCAAGCCTTTAAAATGGCTTAATAACTTTTGGAACAGCTATACTACCCCATTAAACAAGCACTAGCTTTTGCATAAGTGAGGCTTATTGATCTAGTTGTAAAATAAAATCATCATCAGAGGCTTGGAAACCTTTGAGTGCTTTCATAACATAATTTAAAATAGTGATAGCATTCCAACCCGCTTCTATCCAGTAGAAGTTACGGAATAAGGGTGTGCAGGTGGGAGTAGTGAGTGTTTTTTAATAAAATTCAACCAAAAATGCTCAAAAAACAGAACAATACCCCTTGTTTCCACTCTTTTCGGATCATAATTACCTAAAAACCATACAAGAATCCACTAAAACCTACCCCCCTCCTCACCAAAAAACCATACCGACGACAATTATACCCAAATGCCAAGCCCAAAATCTCCGCAGAAACACGCACTAACCCACGACAAGACACACGAACCTTCTTAAACACCGTCTTCCAACCCGCAAACACATGCTCCACTCTTGCCCTAATCTTAGAAACCAACCCATTAAACCGCTTCTGCGAAGCCGTCAACTCAGGCGTTGGTTCATGCTGCTTACCCCGAACACGACGCTTAATAATCCTCGGCTGTATCCCCAACGCCTTCAAATCCTTCTCCTTACCCACATACCCACTATCCGCACCAACAGTCTGCTCATCGCCCACCAGTACAGGCAGTAAACTCTGACTGTCATGCACATTGGCACCAGTAACAACCACCTTGCGAATCAACTTGCTTTTAGCATCCACATTAACCGTGGCACTGTAACCAAAGCCTTTGTAGCCATAAGTGGCATCAGGGTCGCTCTGGTCTTCAGGCTTTTTTCTCTGTTTGCTATTGGCTTTAATAAAGGTGGCATCTACCAAGTTGCCTTCTTTAAGAATGAGGTTGTTCTCTTGGAAGAAGGTGTCTAAGGCTAAGAAAAGGGCTTCTTGGGCTGGGGTGTTTTGCAGTTCGTGTTGGAAGTTTTCGAGTGTCGTGGCTTCAGGGATGGGGGATTCTAAGGAGAAGCCGAGAAACTTTCGGAAGGAGAGTCTGTCGTGGCATTGAAATTCGGTTTGTTCATAGGAGAGATTGAACCATATTTTGAGGAGGTTCATTTTGAGCAGTAGTAGGCGTTTGTAGGGTGGTCTGCCGTTGGGTTTGTGGTGGATGTGTGTTTTGAGGATGGTTTCAAATAGTTGCCATGGTAGGGTTTGGTTCATTTCCTCTAGGAATTTGTGAGTCGGTGTGGCTTGTTGAATTTGGATGTCGGCAAAGGTAGTCATGGGGGTGGGGTATCCTATGAGAGGTGGAATAATGTCCCTTCTATTTTACCTTGCCCTTTTTCCGTAACTTCAGTAACCATTAGACAATTGATGCGGTGAACGGCGGCATTCAGTGCTAGTTTTAAACAATTTCCCCTGAGCGACTTGTTGAAATAGTAGCTCGTCTTTTTTCGTAAGTAATTCAAAAGTTAATGTATATAATTCTTTCCAGCTAGTTATAGGATACGTTGTGCCGAAAATCTCAACTGTTTTTACCTTGCTTCCTGTTACATCACTATATTCATATTCGTCGGACAAACAGATTAACAGACCTGTTGGTTCTTGCTCTTTTTGTTCATCTGCTATTGGTATGTTTGAAGGATATGCCCAAATTTCAAGTGCTAATTCTGCTAGCTCTTCTGCTCTGTTTTTAATGGCAGACTCAGTCCAGTATTGTTTGTTTTTAACGGATTGATTTAACCGAAGCCTGCTTTCGTTAAACCCTTTAGACATCGTTAATTTTTCTTGAAAAGGCATATTGCTATATTTACTGTTATAGCCTGTGTAGGTTAAATTACCTAAAGTATGCAAGTATTGCTCTTTAATACGTTTCCAATCAGACCCCAATTCTTCGATCCATTGTGATGACAATTTTTGAGGCATAATGTGTTCTATTGTGCATTGTTCTAAATCTACAGGTTCTTTATGATCGTAATGTTCTAATTTTCTCAATAAATACTCACAAACTCTTTTCTGACCATTATAAATTTCTTTTGTTAATAATAAAGACTTGAACTCTCCATCATAAGGCAACCTACAATTACTTTCATTTGCTAGTAAATAAGCTAACTTATCAGTATAACTCATGCTTAAACGACTATTTTTTATTTTATTTGCTAAACCAGCTAAAAATTTAGTCAAAGCATTACTGGGCAATCCAAGGATAGAACGCCTAAAAATCAACGTTTCCATTATTTTAAAACATTTCAAAGTCTCTTCTTCGTCAAGCTCTTCCATAGAATAATGCTTATTTAATACTTCCAGTAAAAATGGATAACAAACAGTTACACCAAGACCATTGAGATCTTCAATAGCACTATCTAATTGCTTCCAGCCAGATTTACCATTCAATAACCAACCATAATATTGTGATAAATTTTTCAATTCTTTCGCTACCGTTTCTAAAGTTTCGGTTTCTAAAGTCTTATCAATCCAACACTTAAATTCTTCATAAATTCTATTTTTATTAGGGACTTTGCCTTTTTTATAACTTAAAGCGTGCCTAATAAACTCACTGGTTTGGTAATTAGTGTTTACTTCTATTGGATGCCAATAAAGCTTATAAAGCTTTTCTTGTTCAGTAGCAGGTTGGTTCATTAAAATATAATTACGAATAAGATCAGATTCTTCTAACTTTTTTCCAGAATAATTTAAACTTTCAAAAATTAACTGTGGATTGTCTTCAGAGGAGGCTAACTCAATATCTACTATCATTAGCCTGTCTAAACCACTATAAAATTCATCTACTTTACTTGGTGATTCATATTTAAATTTTAAGAGTTTTAACCAATTAGCTATATCTTAAATTAACTCGGTGAAAGTAAATGGCTATGGCATGAATCAAATCACCCAAACACCGAGAGACGACTTTACCTCGTCGTTTAAACCGAGCAAACCAATGTCGCAAATCGCTCCAAGTCTGTTCTGCTGTATACGTTTCAGCCTTGCTTTGAACCAATTTTCCACTAGCAACACGGCATTGTAGGCTTTCCAATGGTCAGCACAATAAACTTCAACCTTGAATAACTGAAGCCGTTTCCATAATTTTTTCAAGGTTTTAATGCCACGACAACCCACTTCCCAGTCCAAGATTCGCCTTGTTTCTCGACAAACAGCCACCCATACCCAGATTTTACGTTTTTTTCGGTAAGAAACGTGCAGAGTTCATCGAGCTCAACAACAGTGGTTTGCTGTGGTTCTAACCGACAAGCAGTGGTGTCTATTTTACGAATTTGTTTGAGTACAGCAGGCGTTGAGACCCCAATTAAATTACCAATTTTTCGAAGGGAAAGCCCTGAAGCGTATAGCTGGGTTGGCTAGCTTCCATGTGATGGGTGCAAGCCCTTTCGGGGTTGAAGGTGTATATTTACAGGCACACTTTTTGCATTGATACCGTTGCTTTTCTCCAATGAACCCTGCTTTAACTTTATCTAAACTACCACATTTTGGACACTGCATTTTAAATACTCCTTAATAGACTTAAGGATATTATAATGGCTAATTAGTTAAATGTCTCACTTATTTAATTGGCCCGATGAACGGGACGACGTGGCAGAAATATCGGTTAACATTGCCCAGCCAAAATCCACCGTTTTTTCTAGATAATTACCACAAGCCTTGGTATCACAGTCAATTTGAAGCGGCTGGTTTTGAGCCAATCGCCAATTATTCATCGACTAAAATAATGGTTGCAGATAAACCTTATAGCCGTTTAAAGGCGTTTGAAGCGGATGCTAGCCAAGCTATTACAATTCGTCCTTTTAATATGGCACAGTTTGAAGCGGATTTGAACGCCATCTGCGCGGTTAGCGTTGCTAGTTTTCAAGAAAATTTCTTGTATACGCCTCTTTCATTTGAAGCCTTTTTAACACAATATCTGCCAGTTAAAGCTTTAATGAATCCTCAGTTCGTGCTGATTGCCGAAGATGCCCACGCTCAGCCCGTGGGCTTCGTGTTTGCGGTAGATAATTTATTCGATAAAACCGAAAAAACCCTTGTTGCTAAGACCATTGCGGTTTTACCTAGTCTTAGAAGTAACGGGTTGGGGACGGTTCTGTTGGAAAAAATTCATCAAACTGCTTGGAAGGAAGAGTATACCGCCGTTTTTCATGCCTTAATGGTTGAAGCTAACGTGTCATCCAAAATTCTAGCGGAAGGGTCTGAACTATACCAAACGTATCAGCTAATGGGGATGCCCTTATTATGATGACCACCGCAATGCCTATCACCAATATTGCTCAATTATTGATTGATAACGCCACCCGTTTTGGCGAAAAACCCGCCATTATTCATAAAAATCAGTCGATTTCTTATCAAGCCTTAGCTGAAGATGTTCAAGCGATGGTGGGTTATTTTACCGAACAAGGCTTAAAAGCGGGCGATAAATTTTTGATATTCGTGCCCATGTCGATTGATTTATACAAGGTGCTACTGGCGGTTTTCCACTTGGGGGCTACTGCGGTTTTTTTAGATGCGTGGTCGACCCAAAACCGCTTAGAAAAAGCCTTAAGCATTGTGCCATGCCAAGCCTTTATTGGTATACCGAAGGCTCATTTATTGCGGGTTACTTCTAAGGCTATACGTCATATTCCTCTGCATTTTATGATGAGCTTTTTAGCTTTTAAACCTAAAAACCCCAACTTTATACCGCCACACCACCCTGAACTAGATGCTGCAGCACTGATTACCTTCACAACGGGTAGCACAGGGTTGCCCAAAGCCGCCAAGCGGACGCATCAATTTTTGTTAGAACAACACGTTATTCTAACCCACCATTTAAAACCACTCGTGGCAGATGTTGATTTATCGACCTTACCCATTTTCGTATTGCATAATTTAGCCGTGGGTATGACCAGCGTGATTCCTGATTTTGACCCTCGGCATCCTGAAGCCATTAACCCTCAAACAATGCTCGCAGAATTGAACAAATACCGTATTACCAGCACGGTGGGGTCGCCTGTTTTTTATGAAAAATTGGCGAATTATTGTCTGGCTAATGCCGTGAAACCGCAAATGCTGGAGCGGATTTTCTTGGGTGGGGCACCCGTCTTTCCTCGGTTGGCAAAGAAGTTGGTGCAAGCCTTTCCCGAAACGGCGGTTGAAATTGTTTATGGTTCAACCGAAGCCGAACCTATTAGCAGTATATTAGCTCAAGATTTATTAAAAACAGAAACCAGCAATGGTCTGTTGGTCGGTACGCCTTCTGAATCGATTGTGTTACGCATTGTTCAGCCAACCGAAGGGGCGATTCCTGCTTGTATCACCCCAAAAGCGTTTGAACCGCTCTGTTTACCTTTAGGGGAAGTGGGTGAAATTTGTGTTTCGGGCAAGCACGTTTTAACCCATTATTTCAATAGCGAAGAAGCCCAAAAGCTGAATAAAATTGAGGTGGCTGGCACTATTTGGCATCGTACCGGTGATGCGGGGTATTTAGATGCCCAAGGGCAACTGTTTTTAATGGGAAGACTTAAACAAAAATTGGTTGTAGCAGGGGTAGATTATTACCTGTTTCCCGTTGAAAATAGCCTGCTAGAATTGCCACTAATAGAGCTAGGTACGTTGCTCCAAATAGAGGAAAGCGTAGTTTTGGTTGTTGAATTGAAAAAAGGGATGAGCCTAAATCAAGCAACATTAAAGCAAGCCATCAATGAACAAATCAATCTGCCCAAGTATGAGCTAAGAATAATACCCAAAATACCGAGAGACCCACGCCATCATTCAAAAATTGATTATGACAAACTGAAAAACTTAATCAATCTTGGATAAATCTACCAGTTTAACGTGCGGATGTTTAATGACGGTTTGCAGTTTGGCAAACGTACTGGGAAATGTTAAGTTCACGCCAAATTGGTTTACGCCGCCAACAGAATTTTCAGTCAGCAAGGTCTCAATTTCGGTAGCTCCTGCTTCAGAAGTGGCTTCTAAGGTAATGCCCAAGCGTTTAAATTGAATCGCCTCTAAATCATGGCGATAATCCATAAACACGCCCCACGCCTTGTGCGTGAATCGGGCAGTGGATTGGCTCAACGCATCGACGGAAAATGGTGGTTCTGGTTTGGCTACCGCAACAGGGGGTGTGGTGGTTGTTTCAGCGTTCATCATCATGGCTGGGTATCGCCTTTCTCATCAAAAAGAGGGGTTATTAAAAATAGATAAAATTTGAATTAGTTTCATTATACATCAATCAAACGTAACAGACTCCTTCCTATGCTAAAATAAAAAGAACAACCCGCTCTTTGCAATCTTCAGAAATGAACCGTTCCTTCATGCTAGCTAAAGCCAAAACCCAATATCGGTGTACGAATTGTGATTATATCGCCACCGCCCATCTCGGCAAATGCCCCGAATGTGGTAGCTGGAACACCCTCAAAGAAGAATCTAACGGCGGTAGTGCCAGCCAAAGCCTCCAAAAATCCACCAATAAACAAGCACATTATGACAACATCCTGATGAGTGCCGCTGCCGTTTCAACCCCCATGACACCCGCCATTTTCAACGGAGACTTCACCGCCGAAGAACTAGCCGAAGGCGGAGGGTGCGATGCTCTTTCCATGCTTAAAATTGAAGGCTTACAAGCAGGGGCTTCCGTGGGCGTAACCCTTAACGAAATTGACTTGGAGCAAACCGTCCGATTTTCCAGCGGATTGACGGAGCTTGACCGCGTTTTGGGCGGTGGCTTTTTAGCAGGAGCCTATTGCCTCGTGGGCGGAGACCCTGGGATTGGGAAATCCACCCTCATGTTGCAATCGGCTCAATTTGTCGCCAGTCAATTAGGCAAGCGAGTGTTGTACATTAGCGGAGAAGAAAGCCTCAGCCAAATTCGCCACAGGGCGGAACGCTTGGTTTGTTTTGATGCCACCGAAACAGAAACGCAACCGCTCAAAATTTTAGCCGAAACCAAGCTCCCCCAAGTCATTCAAGCGATTGTGAGCTATCGCCCTGATTTTATCGTGGTGGATAGTGTGCAGGCGTTGTACGACCCTGCCCAAAATGGCCCTCCTGGTTCTACAGGGCAAGTAAAATTGTGTGCCAATGCCTTTATGCAGGTGGCGAAAACCCTCAACATCACGACGATTTTAATCGGGCACGTTACCAAAGATGGCAATTTGGGTGGCCCGAAAATGTTGGAACACTTGGTAGATACCGTCCTTTATTTTGAGGGCGAAAAATATCAAGATTTACGCCTCCTCCGCTCCCATAAAAACCGATTCGGTAGCACGCAAGAACTGGGCGTGTTTGAAATGGCGGAACAAGGGCTGAAAGATGTCGCCAACCCCAGCCAGTTGTTTTTGGGCGTGTTGGGGTCTCAACAACCGATACCGGGGTGCGTTACGGTTTGTACGTTGGAAGGGTCTCGACCGTTGTTGGTGGAATTGCAGGCGTTGGCGGGGCAATCCACCTATGCTAGCCCACGGCGGGTGGTGAATGGGGTTGAGACGAACCGATTGCATCAAATTGTGGCGGTGTTGGAACGGCGTGTGGGCTTGAGTTTTGCTAATTTAGATTTATACATTAACGTGGTGGGTGGGTTGAAAATTGAAGAACCCGCGGCGGATTTAGGCATTGCCTTGGCGTTGGTTACCAGTTTGCGGAATTTGAGTTTGAAGCCGAAAACCGTGGTGATGGGGGAAATTGGCTTGACGGGGGAAATTCGGCCAGTGCGACGGTGGCGAGAACGGGTGATGGAATGTGCGAAGATTGGCTTTCGGCGGATTGTGTTGCCTAGCCCTGCTATTCGGCAGAATGAGGGTGAAGAAAAAACAACGGATGCGGATGTGAAAGACTTGTTGCCTGACTTGCCTGAAGGCGTAGAGGTTTTCTTTATCCAACACGTGCGGGATGCCATCGTCCATGCGTTAGAGCCTTCGGATTAGGGGTTTAGCCACATTTTTAATTTTATGTTAGCATAATGATTTATGGGTAAAGCTAAAGGGTTTAGTAGAGGATTGCTGTAATAATGAAGGCAAATCAAAAATCATTCTTACGATACATGGACGGAACTGATAAGCAATTTATCATCCCTGTTTACCAAAGGAATTATGACTGGCAACGCAAACATTGTGTAAAACTACTAGAAGATATTGACTTAATTATTGAAAAAGATTTACAACAATATTTTTTAGGTTCTATTGTCTCTACGCATTCGACTGAAGGTAATTCTGAATTTTCAGAACATCTTGTTATTGATGGGCAACAACGTCTCACCACAGTTACGTTGATTTTATTAGCACTTTATAAATTACTAAAAAATGATAGTATTCAGTCTAATTCTAAAACCTTAAAAGATAAAATTTACACTTCGTACCTCGTTAATCAGCATTCTTGTGATGAGGCAAAACGCATTCGTTTGAAGCCTATAGATAAGGACAATAATGCTTTCCTAAGCATTTTTGAAGATGATTTTACGCCTTCAAATGACATAGAAGCACAAAATATCAACATTATTGCAAATTACCTTTATATAGAAAAAGAATTAAAAACAAAGTTTCAATATGCAGATCCAAGTAGCATAGATGCTTTTTATACAGGACTCTCAAGGCTAATGATTGTAGACATTGAGTTAAGTGCCGAAGATAATCCACAGCTGATTTTTGAAAGTTTAAACCATGCAGGGAAAAAATTAGAAGAATCTGATCTTATTCGTAATTACATTTTAATGAACCTATCTGCTAAAGAACAAGAAAAATTTTATAAGTATTATTGGCATCCTATTGAAGTAAACACTAATTATCAAACCAGTGAGTTTATTCGGCATGCTTTAAGTTATAAAAAAGGCGAAGTCCCTAATAAAAATAGAGTTTATGAAGAATTTAAGCGTTATATTGATGACGTTTTAAAAAAAGATACCTTAGAAGCAGTATTAAAAGAATTGAAAACTCTATCACAATATTATGGTTATTTATTGAAAAGCAATTCTGGTTGGAAACAATTAGATACAGCCATTGAAAGCCTCAATGATCTTGGTGTAACGGTTTGTTATCCATTTTTACTGGATGTATTAACTAAGTATTATTCTATGGGAGAGCTTAACGAAGACGAGACTTTGAAGTGTTTTAAGATAATGGAGACGTTCATTTTTAGGCGTTCTATCGTTGGACTGCCTAGTAATGCTTTGAATAAATTCCTAGTCGGTTTAGCAAAAAAAATAAAAAATAGTGGTTCAAACATAAGTTATACTCATAAGTTAGCTTACGTACTAGCAAAGGAAAATAATTGTAGGTTGCCTTCGGATGAAGAGTTCAAGTATTCATTATTAACAAAAGAAATTTATAATGGTCAGAAAAGAGTTTGTGAGTATTTATTGGGGAAATTAGAACATTATGATCATAAAGAACCTGTAGATTTAGAACAATGCACAATAGAACACATTATGCCTCAAACATTGTCCTCACAATGGCATGCAGAACTTGGTTCTGATTCGGAACGTATTCATAAGCAATACTTGCATACTTTAGGTAATTTAACCTACACAGGCTATAACAGCAAATATAGCAATTCGCCTTTTAAAGCAAAATTAGAGATGGATAAAGGGTTGAACGAAAGTAGGCTTCGGTTAAATCAATCCGTTAAAAATAAACAATACTGGACTGAATCTGCTATTAAATCTAGGGGGGAAGAGCTGGCAGAGTTAGCACTTAGAATTTGGGCATATCCTTCAAACATACCAATAGCAGATGAACAAAAAGAACAAGAACCAACAGGTCTGTTAATCTATTTGTCCGACGAATATGAGGATGGTGATGTAACAGGAAACAAGGTAAAAACAGTTACGATTTTCGGCACAACCTATCCTATAACTAGCTGGAAAGAATTATATACATTAACTTTTGAATTACTTGCGAAAAAAGACGAGTTACTATTTAAACAAGTCGCTCAGGGGAAATTGTTCAAAACTAGCACTGAATGCCGCCGTTCACCGCATCAATTACCTAATGGTTACTGGATAGAAACGGGTTGGAGTGCTATCACTATTTTAAATTATGTTATGAAAGCACTCAAAGGTTTCCAAGCCTCTGATGAGGATTTTATTTTACAAGTAGATCAATAAGCCTTACAACTAGTGCTAGTTTAATGTTGTAGTATCAGCCAGCCAAGCACCATCAACCCCAAAACAGCCAAAGCCGTAGAAATCTTCCCCACCACAATCCACCCCGAAGGCGGTTTAGGCTTCGGGTTTTCCTGCAAGGCTTTAAATACCTCTATTACTTAAAACAATAGAGGTATTATAGCAATAATTTTGAAGGTTTTACCAAAAAACCACTATACTACTGATTTTGCTTTACCTTGGTTAGCAACCGCTGCCGCTGCGGCGGCAATGGCTTCTTGGTCGCCCAAATAGTAATGACGAATGGGGGCAAGCGTCGCTTCATCCAATTCATAAACCAACGGCACCCCTGTCGGAATATTCAACTGATTGATTTCATCAGGGGTCATCTTATCTAAATGCTTCACCAATGCCCGTAAACTATTACCATGAGCCACAATCAATACGTTTTTACCAGCCTTTACTTGCGGAGCAACGGTGGTTTGCCAATAATCCACCACACGGGTTACTGTGTCTGCCAAACTTTCGGTTACAGGCAATTGGGCATCCGTCAAGCCAGCATACCGAGGGTCATGCCCAGGGTAGCGTTCGTCTGATTTTTCTAATGGCGGAGGGCTAACATCGTAGCTTCTACGCCAAATAAATACTTGTTCATCGCCATATTGAGCGGCAATTTCGGCTTTATTCATGCCTTGTAACGCTCCGTAGTGGCGTTCGTTCAATTTCCAGCTTTTTTCAATTGGCAACCAAAGCTGTTCAGAAGCTTCCAGCAATAGGTTTTGCGTTTTAATGGCTCGCTTTTGAAGGGATGTATACCCAATATCAAACCGAAACCCTTCGGCTTTGAGTAGTTCGCCTGCTTGGGTCGCTTCATTGCACCCTTGTTCGGTTAGGGGCACGTCCATCCACCCTGTAAACCGATTTTCCAAATTCCATGCACTTTGCCCGTGGCGTACTAATACTAATTTATAAACCATGATGTTGTTTCCTTTATATTAACCGTAAAAAACAAGGGGAGTTAACTTATAAACTATAGCAAAGACAAAGACGTTTGCGTTAAGGGAACTCTGAAAAACGTGGTTAATTGGTTTTGAACTTGTTGTGTAACTGCTGCCAATGGTTGGCTAGCATCAATCACCCGAAACCGATGCGGCTGGGCTTGCTGAATGGCTAAAAAGCCTTCCCGCACTTTGGTTTGAAAGCTTAAACCTTCTTGTTCTAGCCTATCTAACGCTCCTCTTGCCACCATTCGGCTAGCTAACACCTCAGGCGAAGCATCAAACAGCAAGGTGCAATCGGGCACAACCCCTTGGCAAGCAATTTCATTCAGCTGATGAATCATCTGCGTTGAAAGCCCCCTTGCTCCGCCTTGGTAGGCGACAGAAGAATCTATGAACCTATCACACAAAACCACTGCTCCTCGTTGCAGGGCGGGTATCACCACTTCCGCAACGTGTTGGGCACGGTCTGCCATGTAAAGCAACAATTCCGTGGTTGGTGCCATGGGGGCAGTGCCTATTTCTGCTTCAGTGGGGGTCAATAATAACCGACGCAACGTTTGCCCAAGCGGTGTACCACCGGGGTTTCTAGTTTGTACAACTTCCAAGGTAGGGTAAGTTTGTTGCAACCACGCCACCGCCTGTTGCCATTGCGTGGTTTTTCCGCTACTATCTACCCCTTCAAAGGTGATTAGTTTACCTTGATAAGCTTGTGGCATGGCAATTTACTTCCTAAGTTTTTCTGGTTTGATTAAACGCTAAAAGCTGTTTTAGCACCACCTTGGCAGGATTTTCAGGCAATACTTCCAAGCTTTTTTCCGCTTGCTGTAGGTAGGTATCTGCCAAACGTAGAGTCTCTTCAACCGCATTGGCTTTGAGGAGACAAGTTTGAATTGCCAAACACAATTGCTCTTGCTCTGCTAATGCTGGCTTATTTTCACATCCGTTGACGGGGTTACACAGCTGAAACAACTGTTCAATAGCATTTTTTAATCCATCTCGTTCCACTTGGCTAAGGCTTTCAGATTCTAACGCCAACAGAATAGGGGCATTTGCCAAGCCCTGTTTTAAATCGCTTAAAGCAGGCTTACCCAAAGTTTCAGATGTTTGGGTATAATCTAACAAATCATCAATCAGCTGAAAGGCAATCCCAAAGGATTCCCCATACTGGCGTAAGGCTTGTATCACGGGTTCATCGCACCCATGTAACACCCCGACAGATTCCATGGTAGCCGCAAACAGGCTGGCGGTTTTGCCAAACGTTTTCCGATTATAGTAATCCCACGTGGTGGATTCTAACCGATAAGCCGCCTCGTTTTGCAGGGCTTCCCCATCACACAAATAAGCCAACACATCAGAAAAAATACGAACAATGCGTAAATACCCAATTTCCGCCAAGGTTTGTGAAGCTCTGGCGAGCAACCAATCGCCACTAAGAATAGACAGTTTATTACCAAACTGAAACCGAGTAGTGGCTTGCCCTCGGCGTAAATCAGCGTCATCCAACACGTCATCATGCAACAAAGTGGCTAAATGAATCATTTCCGCTACGGCTGAAAGAGCAATCGCTTTTTCAGACAAACCCCCGTTTTGCGTTTCAGAAACACTGGTTTCCTGAAGGGCTTTAGCGGTTAATAACGCCATGGCGGGACGAATCATCTTACCAGAAACGCTTAAGCTATAGCCCACACTTTCCATTAACGGCTGGGTTTGAGCTGGCATTAAGTTGAGCAAATACTGACGGGTCGCCGCTAATTCAGGGGCAACCAGTGCTAATAAAGAGGTAATTGAAGGGTAAGGCATATAGAAAACTAAAACAACATGAAAGTTTATAAAAAGGTCTGTTACTATTATGAATGGCTGATACACCGACGTCAAATGCTTGTTTGTTTTAAACTAACACTATGCTTATGCTACCACACCAAAAATGAGACGTACCCATTATGCCCATTTTAACCCCTAACGCCCTTAACTTATATGTGATTGTAGGGTCTACTGCCACAGGAAAGACTGCTTTATCTATAGCCCTAGCCAAACACATTAATGCCGCATTCGTTCTTTCAGCGGATTCTCAGCAAGTTTATGAAGGCTTAAACATTGGCACTGCCAAACCTACGATAGAAGAACAAGCTGGCGTATTACATTATGGGTTAGATATTGTACCCCCAACCCAGCTTTTTAGCACCGTTCAATTTCAACACTATGCCCTACCCTTACTAACAGAGGCCTTTAGCCAAGGTCAATCTGTCGTTGTTTCAGGGGGAACTGGGTTTTATTTACAAGGGCTACTGCAACCCTCTCAATTACCCAGTGTTCCCCCAAACCCTATTTTTAGAGATTCCTTAGCCTCTGCGGATAGTTTACTATTACACGCCCAACTGCAAAAAAAAGACCCCGCTAGAGCCAGCCAACTAGAACCGCAAGATAAAAACAGGATTATTAGGGCATTAGAAATAATTCATGCAACCAATGCCCCTGTACCCACCGAATGGCAACCTTCCTTGCTAGAACAACACTTACCCCCTTCTTTACAGCCTAACATCCACTGGATAGGCTTACAACCCGAAGACAAGTTGGCTCATTGGGCAAAAATGGAACAACGGGTTGCTGTTATGTTACAACAAGGCTGGTTAGCAGAAGTGGCAAGTGTTGCAAAAAAATACGGTGCTACTTGTCCCGCTCTTCAAGTAGCTATTGGTTACCCTGAACTGTTGGGCGTACTAGAACAAAAACAAAGCCTTGAAGAAGCCCAACTACAAATTAATATTAACGTAAGGCAATACGCCAGAAGACAACGCACCTGGTTTAAAAGAAACACGGCAATAAACTGGCTTTCAGCCGATTGCTTAACCACAGATACGCAACAATTAATGCACCTATTTATTAAAAAAACACAGTAGTTTGACTTTTGTGTGAAAAAACTGCTTGCCAAAACACTTTTTCGTTGTAAAGTAATAAAGGGTTAAGAGATGCTAGTGCGTTTTCGTCAGCATCATATGCTTAGCTTGTTGTGAAAACAAGATAGTTTCGTTATTGATGCTATTTTGTACTCACTTCCAACCTACAGAAAAGTCAAAGCTCCCAAGTAAAGTTTTCTTTACGAAGGGGCCTTTTTTTATAGTTCACTTATTCAACCATAACCCATACTACTTTGCAAGCACTTATTTAACAGATAATTTAAAACTGTATAAAAATCTTTGCTCTTTATCGCTTAAACGGCTGTACGTCAATAATAATAACTTCTTTTTTCATGTTTTCTACCAAATACATAACCATCCCAACCGTCGTTCTATAACGATAAGCATCATGCTTCCCACGTTTTGATAAAAACGTAATTTCTGACCGTTTTTCTGTTGGGCCTACAGCAAGTTCGCCCAAAGCGTTGGTGAACAACACTTTCTCGTTGACCCTCACTTTTCTTAAGGCTATCTTGGCCTGGGGCGTTATAACCACCATGAAATTTGGCATTTAACTTATATACTCAGAACCATTGATGAAATTCTTCCATCTAACAGAAAGGCATTCAATTCTTATTGTAATGAGATACTCCACATAAAGGAAGTATCCTTCAGAAGCGGTTAAACTATCCGATCTTAATATTATACCAGCTTTAGACCTATAGTATATAAAGGACTTTTAAACCGTGCTAGAACAAATTTTTATTGCACCTAAACAAAATACACTAGAAGATAGTATTGCTTTTGCCCAAAAGCACCAATTAGGCTTAGAATTACCCAATTTTATGTACCCTAATGTACTCATGAACCGACATGAAGAGATTAAAAAATATCAGCAAGCCTTATCTAGCTTTAAGCTACCGGTTACCATGCACGGGCCTGTTTTTGATGTCAATGCCGTCAGCTTAGACCCTGAAATAGGCGAACTTTCACGCCAACGCTATGAACAAGCCATTGAATGTGCCTTAGCATTGAATGCTCGGTTTTTAGTATTCCATACCCAATGGACGCCTATCTATCAAGTGGCTGATTGCTATCAGCCTTGGCTGGAAGGTACTATTAGCTTTTTTCAAAGTATGATTCAACGCTATGTGCAGGATACCTCATTAACCTTAGTATTAGAAAATTTTCTAGACCCTGCCCCTAATATTTTGAACGATTTAGTTTCAGGGGTTAATTCTCCGCATTTACAAGCTTGCTTAGATATTGGGCACGTTAATTTATTTTCAAAAATTGCCCCGACCGATTGGCTTGATAGCCTAGGTAGCAATTTAGCCTATATTCACGCTCACAACAACTGGGGAAGGCTAGACGAGCATTTCCCGTTACAAGAAGGCAACTTGGATATGGAAGGCTTTTTAATGCACGCTAGCCTTTCGCCACACCGCTTACAATTGGTAGTAGAAGTATTGACTTTAGAAGGTATTAGCCAAAGCTTACCTGTACTTGAACCATACTTACAACAACGCCAAACCGTGTTAAGCACCGCAGGGCACTATTTATTGTAAGAAACCTCCATAAAAGCGTAAAACATCAGAGGGAAAAATGCTATTCATCTTTCCCTCTGATTTAATAAAACCAATTTGTTTTCACCAACTAACCGATGGTGGATAACCGCAAGCTGTTAGTAAACCCAACCAAGTTGGTGTTTCCTGAACAAATAACCACTTTATCGCCCACTTGGCAATAGCCTTTGGCTTGAAGCACTTGCTTAATTAACGCAAAGGTTTCATCGGTAGAAGCAGGTGCATCAAACAACACAGGCTGAACACCGGAAACCACACAAAGATGGTTAAACACGCTTTGATTAGGCGTTAGAGCAACAACGGGTACTGAAGGACGATACTTAGCAATACGGCTTGCCATGGCACCCGTAAAACTAAGCACTACAATGGCTTTCACATTGGCTTGTTTGGCAGATTCCACCGTAGCTTTGGCAATCGTTTCAGGGAAGCTGTGAACGGCAACTGCATTAGCCAGTGTTTGTTCAAACTGAGATTCATTTAACCGAGAACAAGCACCTAAGTGGGTTTCGCTTTCCAACGCAACCCGCACCATCATGTTAACGGCTTTTTCAGGGTAAGCTCCCGAAGCCGTTTCAGCTGAAAGCATGACAGCATCCGTCCCATCAAAAATGGCATTGGCAATATCTGAAACTTCCGCACGGGTTGGTACTGGGTTTTTAATCATGCTTTCCAACATTTGCGTAGCGGTAATAACAGGCTTACCTGCTAAACGGGCTTTCAAAATCATGTTTTTTTGAGCAAATGGTACTTGTTCAGGCTTTAATTCTACGCCCAAATCACCCCGAGCAACCATTAACCCATCGGTTTCAACCAAAATGGCATCCAACGCTTCTAATGCTTGAGGTTTTTCGATTTTAGAAATAATTTTGGGCATATTTGCCCCACCAAACCCATTGTCAATCATAAACTGACGCAACTCAACCACATCAGCCGCCCGTTGCACAAAGGAAAGGGCGACAAAATCTGTCCCCAATTTCATGGCAAACAAACAATCATGCTTATCTTTTTCAGACATGGCAGGTACAGGAATACTGATAGTAGGCACGTTTACGCCTTTACGTTCTTTTAAAATACCGCTGTTTTGCACTTCGCAAACCACTTCTTCAGGGCTAATACGTTCTGTAACAATTAATTCAATATTCCCGTCGTCTAACAGAATAGGACTACCAATTTCCAACGCACCCACTAATTCTTTCACATTACATTTAATTAAATTGTTATTGCCTTTATCCGTACCATAAACAAAATGGACTAATTGTCCTTTAGACAAAGGAATGGATTCTCCCCCTTCAAAAAAGCCGACTCTGAATTTAGGACCTTGTAAATCGCTCAAAATAGCAACAGGCATACCCAATTCAGCACTAATTCTACGCACATCAGCATAAGCTTTGGTTAGTTCGTCATATTCAGCGTGAGAATAGTTAAACCGAAACACATTGGCACCGGCTCTAATTAATGATTCTATCCCTTGCGGATGGCGGCTAGCAGGCCCTAAGGTAGAAACAATTTTGGTTTTACGCAAACTATCCATGCTAGCACTTAAGGTACAGGCACTCGCCATGGAAGGAGAATCAACGGTACAGGTAGAAGGAGAAGAAGACATCATCATCATCATAAGGGGGAGAAATCCTTTTTCAGGCGGGTTAAACAAAAAAATGAAAGAACAATTATTAGTGGCAGAAGATAACACTTAAAATTTAAAAAATTTAAAGATTATCGTTCGGGAATTATCGTACACAAAGCATAACAATAGTGCAAACAATTCAACTGAAAATAGACCGCTTGCTTCAGAAACTTCGTCTTGATAAGGTAGCAGTATGATGACGACTAAAAGAATACGGCTAGACCATGCCTTACTGGCTTTAAACTTAGCAACCACCCCCCAAAAAGCAACAGGCTTAATTATGGCAGGGCAAATATTGGTTAATAATCAACGCATCACGCAAACGGGGCATAGCGTGAATTTATCAACCGATGTCATTCGGTTAAAAGCAGACTATTGCCATTACGTTAGCCGCGGCGGGCTAAAACTAGCCCATGCCCTTACTACGTTTCAACTTTCCCCCGAAAATGCCACCTGCCTAGATGTTGGGGCTTCTACAGGGGGATTTACGGATTGCCTTTTGCAAAATGGGGGGAAGTTCGTTTATGCGGTAGACGTAGGCGAAGGCTTGCTAGACCCAAAATTACTTCAAAACGAAAAAGTTCGTGCGATGGAAAACTGTAACGCTCGGTTTTTAACGGCAGATTTATTTGCGGAAAACCCGCCTTCGGTTGGCGTTACAGATGTTTCATTTATTTCGCTGAAACAAATTTTACCGCCGTTGTTGGCTTGTTTAACCCCAACAGAAACCAGTTGGTGTGTGGCGTTGTTGAAACCACAATTTGAATGTTTAGATTATTATTCCTCGCAAGAAGCCCATGCCTTTGATGGCGTTATTACCGATGAGGCGTTGCGAGAACGAGTCAAACAATCTACCTTGGCGGATTTAGCCAAAATCGTGCCTTCCCCTTGGCACTTAGTGACGGTTGAACCTTCCCCCATTCAAGGAGCAAAAGGCAACATTGAATTTTTAACCCTTTGGCAATGCCGTTAATTTTTCCATCAATCAACCGACCTATTTCCTAGTTACGACAAAGCATGATAAAATAAAGCCTACGTTCATTCACTCTGTTGTTACCATAGAAAGCCTGACTGCAAAATGTTGAATTTTGATTTATTGTCCTTCACCCTCCTCAACGATTGGCCTATTTTACTACCGATTGTTGGTAGCTCCATCGTACTAGTCATGGTTGCCCTCAATCGCTTTAGCTATTATAAAGACAACCAACGAGACCTTGAAACCTTCGTACAACGCTGGCAACGGGAACTATACCGTGCCAACTGGGATACGGCTCAGCAACTAAGCCAACAACTGGGCGGATTAGTGGGTAGTGTGGCTCAAGAAGGGTTGCAACTATTACAAACCAATCGGGCGGGCTTTGATAAAGCGTTTGATATTACCATCAACTTGGCGGTACGTCGGTTAGAAAAAGGGCTAAATATTTTAGGAACAATTGGCACGATTGCCCCTTATTTAGGGCTTTTTGGCACGGTTGTTCGTATTTTAATTACTTTTGGCGAAATGTCTAAAGCTCAAACCGCAGGGTCAGGCGAAATCATGTTCGGGATTGGTTCAGCGTTAATTGCCACCGCCTTCGGTTTGGCTATTGCTATTACCGCCGTTGTTGCCAACAACTGGTTTAGAGACAAAGTGGAACTGTTTGAAAATGACTTCCAACTACTGAAGTTAGTTTTGCTTAGCGTGGCTGAAAGTACGCCCATTTCCCCTGCTGCTGCTACGGTTCAAAAATCCGTTGCCACCGTTTAGGCAGGAAGTTGCTTTATGATGGCAAAAAGCGTCGCTACGTTTTCAGATATTAACATTACCCCGCTGACGGATATTTTCTTGGTGTTGTTGGTTATCATGATGGTGGTTGCTCCTAATCTCAATCCGCAAAATCAGCCTGTTACGTTACCTAAACTACAGGCGGGCGATGCCATTAACCCGAATTTGCTAACCGTTGAAGTAACCAAAGCCAACCAGTATTATGTGCAAGGCAAACAAACAGCGGAAGCAGGATTAAGTAACGCCATTAAAGCCTTTTCAGACAAACTACCCGAAAAGAAAATTGTCATTCGGGCAGATGAAACCGTCAAAAGTGGGGCGGTTTTAACCATTATGGAAGCAGCAGCCAACAGTGGCTTTGAAAAACTGGTGGTTGCGGGCGAAGCCCTTTCGGGCAAACGGGCAGAAGTGCTTGAAAAGCCCAGCGAAAAACCGTTCGATAGTAATGCCTTAGCTCCCATTCAATAATCGGAAAGTATTTTTCACCATGGCATCTAACAACCGAGTTAAACAATTTTCCGAAATTAACATTACGCCATTGACGGATATTTTCTTGGTGTTGCTCATTATCATCATGGTGGTAGCCCCCATGTTGGAAACCAAGGGCTTACCGTTGGCGTTACACAAAATATCCACGCAACAAACGGCTACGCCACCACCAACCGAAGACCAACAATTGGTTTTAACCTTACAAGCCGATGGGGCGTTATTGTTAGATGGCAACCCGTTAGCTGCTGATGCGATGGTTTCCACCTTGAAAAGCCTTGCCCCTAGCAAACCTGATGGGGTTCAGTTGCAGGTGCATCCGCAGGCGTCTCATCAAAAATTTGCGGGTGTGTTGGATGCTATTACCCAAGCGGGGGCTTCCCCCCTTTCCGTCGTCCGCATGGCGGAGTAGGCAATTTTTACATCATTTAGGTCTTTTGTAAGAATCAAATGATCCTTTAACCGCAAGCCAAGCATCTTCTGTATGTTGGAACGTACGACCATCATGTAAAAGTTGATTTCTAACCACTTTTTTAGGTTTGATTACGCTAAAATCACACAATGGTATATCTAAATAAAATTTTATATCCTTTTCTATAAGGTCAACAAAAAGATTGAAAAAATTTTTCCCGAATCTCGCTTTATCCGCTAAAGAATAAACCTCTGTTTCCATACCTTTGGTTTCCAATCCTTTAAAGTGAAGTACTGAAGGATAGATATAGCTTTCCTCATTTCCTGTCAAGGGATTTATAATTGAGAAACCGACACCGTGCTGAAAACCACTCTCTACGCTACCGAAACGCACTAGATTTTTTTGCTCACATAAAGAATGTAACATTTCGGGTGTTTTTATAGCAGGATCTTGTAATAACTTATTGTACAAGGCGGTAGCAACAGGTATTTCATGATATTCCATATCGGGCTTAGCAAAGAACGTAGCAAATGCTTCTTGAACACTACCCTTAGCTTTTGTTATCAGGTCATCTGCCATCTTCTCTGCTTCTTCCGTTGATAGCATTTTTGTTACAGACGAAGACCCGCTCGCTTTCAACCTTTCAACTATTTGTTGTAATTCAGCATTTTTGTTTTCTAACTCTTGTACTTCTACCTCTAATCCAGTTTTTTCGCCCTGTAAAGCTACAAGCTCTACATTTTGTGGATGTGTTGATTGTCCCTGTTGTGTTAATGCCTGTATTTGAGCCTCTAAGTTACCAATAGCCTCCGTTTTTTGAGTAAGTTGCCCATCCAACCGTTGCTTTTCCGCTTCAGAAGTTTCTAGCTTTTGTGTCAATTCAGCTACTTGGACTTGGCTAGCTAAACCCGCATCTTCTCCAGATTTATTAACTTGTTCTGCTAAAGTCTGTTTTTCTAGTAATACTTTTTCAAGTGTGGGTAAAAACTGTGCTTCCGTCTCCGTTCCACTCAACCCTAACGCCTTAGCAGCTTTCTCTAGCGTTTCTGTCGCTGTTTTATCCACTATCGGTTGGGCTTGTTGTACTACTTCAAACCATTTAAAATGCTTACCAGCAAAAAATGTAGCTAAGCCCCCAACCCCTATCAATACAATTGCTCCTAAACCCGCTTCCCACAAGGGAATACCTTCAGACTTTGACGGAGCCGTTTGAGCAGGACTAGCGGTCTTTTTAGCCTCAAAGGAATCTGTTTTGGCAGAGGAGAGCTTAGGTTGTTTTTTGGTTACATTACTAGCAGACTGTTTGGCTTTTTCAATAGCCGATGATGTTTTCGACGTAGTCGTTAACGGATAATCTTTATCATAACTGGTTGTTGAAATGAACTGTTGCCTCATTGTTAAAATTCCTTTGTAAATCTCAAGCAAAAAAAGAGAGAGGTGTTAAAAGGATAAAAACAAGGAACCATTTTTTAATGCTAGTATCTCGTTATATAGCAGACCTGTTGCATGACTCAATATCTGGGGCATCCGCAGGGCGAGAAAACGAGAACGTTTTACTGTGTCATTTGCAGTATTTTCTGCTAGAAGCAGAGTGATTCCAAAGAAATCAACATTCCTAGAATCTGCACCCACCTCTCGAACCATGCAAGAGGTCTGTTTAATAACAACGGGAACATAGCACTACAAGAATACGCCTATTTCAAGGCTTTTACAAGGACACAAAACCAACGTTTCGCTATCAGTGTTTGTTTTAGGTAGAATAATGGGAATCGACTCCCCCCACCCTAAGAAAACAAGAATGAGGACACCTGAGACCATGGCATTATTCGGCATCGGTGTGGCTAATAGCATTTCATTTTTCCGTATTGGGCTTGCATTTGCCACCCTCGCCCTGCTCTTTCGAACCACGGCTACCGCCTATTGGTGGGCGTTTTTTCTAACAATTATCGTCATTTGGCTAGATGGGCTGGATGGCTACCTCGCCCGAAAACTCGGTGAAACCTCCCGTATTGGTAGCGTCATTGATATTTTGTCTGATCGCAATGTGGAACAACTGTATTGGGTAACTTACGCCGTACTGGGATGGGTACCCCTGTGGGTACCACTAGTCATCATCACCCGCGGCATTTGGGTTGATGGACTTCGGGCTTTAGCCTTTGAACAAGGCTTTACCGCTTTTGGCACAACTTCTATGATGAAGCACCCGCTAGGCATTCTGCTGGTCAGTTCCCGCTTTAGCCGATGGACTTACGCTGTTTGCAAAGCAGCAGTTTTTGCCTTTTTGATTTTAGTGCATTTACCTAGCAAGGCTGGTCATTATCCGTTTATGGATGGCATTCCCTACACCAACGCTCTGATGTGGATTACCGTCTTCTTCTGCATTGTACGGGGGCTTCCCGTGCTCATTGAAAGCAAACGCTTCCTAACAATGCCCGAAAAACCAACAGCAGAGGGGTAATTCGTTTTGTTAAGCCTTTCCCCCCTACAAGCTGGTTCGTTATTTGGTGTTTATTTCGTCATCGTAGCCATTATTTCCTATGTTTTAGGCAAAAAAATCCATACCCTACGAGATTTTTTCTTAGCTAACCAAAAACTGGGCGTACTACCGATTGCTTTTTCATTTGCTGCCGCTTGGTTCGGGGCATACGCCACCAAAGGAGCAATGGATGCATACTACACCCAAGGCTTAAGCGGGCTATGGTTTGTCGCCATACCCGGCATGGCTTCGCTTTATTTGGTGTCTCGGTTTTTATCGCAACGCATTGCCCAAACCCAAAGCTTGTCGATGCCTCAATCTGTGGAACAATCGTACGGCAAACTAGGGCGATGGTTCTTAAGCTGGACAATTTTGGTTGCCAGCACCACCACGTTAGCTTCTCAACTGGTAGCCACCAAAGGAGTTTTAGCGGCAGCTTTAGGGGTAGATGAAACCATCCCCATTATTGCCTTGCTAGGCGGAGTGGTTTTTTATTGCCTGTTTGGCGGATTTTTCGCTGTGGCGTTGACGGATATTTTGCAGTTTTTCGTCTTGCTTTTGGGGCTTTTAATTCTCGTCATTTTCTGCGGAGGCAACGCCCTGTTGCACCCTGAAACCATCACCGCTTTTTGGGCAAAGCAATCAGCAGGCTACTGGCACTTCCTCCCCAACCCGTGGGAAACCTTAACACTGACACTAATTTTCACGCTAGCTTGGGGCATCGCTCCTGAAATGTGGCAACGAATGATAGCGTCTCAAAATGCGGAAAAAGCCAAGAAAGCCTCTGTTTTAGCCACGACGTTTCTATTAGGATTAAACGGATTCGTCGTAATTATTGGCTTGTTGGCAGGCGGGGTGTTAGGCGTAAACCACTGGGGAACAACGCCAGAAGTGTTGGTACGCCTAGCGGAAGCCTTGCCTTCGCCCATTCTTAGCTGGACGGTGATTATTGGCTTTTTAGCCGCCGTTACTTCCACCATGGATTCCGTCCTCAATGTGGGAAGCCTCACCTTTACGCATGATTTATATGCCAGATTTTTTCGCCCCAATGCTAAAATGCCTGAACTGCTTTGGGTTTCAAGGTTTGCCACGCTCATTGTCCCCATCCCCGCCTTGTGGATTGCTCTAACCCGTAGCGATTTAATCGGCGTACTTTGGCTTTCGGCCGATGTTTACGCCTGTACGATGTTAGTGCCGATTATCGGGTTGCTGTTTGCGAAAACCCCGAACAGATTAGGCGGTCAACTAGCGATGGCACTAGGCGGGAGCATTGCTTTAGGCACGATTTTGAACCAATACCACGCCGTTAATTGGTCTTGGTGGACACCGAGTCCTTACGCTACATTGGTAGGCATCGGGGCGAGTGCCTTTGGCTATTTACTGGGTGGCTGGATTCACGCCCTCAACACCCCTAAATTTCAGCAGGATTTAGTAAACTTTCACTATAATCAACCCTGCAAAAACGCCGTTTGGTATAGCCTCTTCTTAACGCCTCTTTCTTGGGGTTACAGGCTGATTGTCGGCATTCGTAACGCCCTCTATCAAGCAAAAATACTACCTATTACCCACTGTAGCGTGCCTGTTATCAGCATTGGCAACATCACCACGGGCGGAACGGGAAAAACGCCGATGACGCTGGCAATTGCCCAACAACTGATTGCCGAAAGGCAAAAAGTGGTCATTTTATCCCGAGGGTACGGGGCAAAAACCCCTCAAACTTACGCCCGAGCAATTTCTCCAGATTTTGGCGATGAAGCATTTTTCCTGCAACAGGCGTTGCCTGAAGCCGTGGTGATTGTCGGCAAAAATCGGGCAAAAAACGCCCTCAAAGCGATTGCGGATTATGCCCCCACCGTTATTTTGTTGGATGATGGCTTTCAGTACCAAGCCCTCCACAGGGATGTGAACCTTGTGTTGGTAGATGCTACCCGCTTGGTGGGCAATGGGAAGCTACTACCATTGGGTGCGTTGAGAGAACCGCTTTCAGCACTCCCGAAAAGAGCGACGCACGTTTGTTTCACTCGATTTGAAGCCACGCAATCGATTGATGAATTGATTACCGCTTTAAAGTTGCCTAGCACGTTGCCTGTTAGCACGGCGGGTTTGCAAGCGGTTGGTTGGAAGCCGTTAATTAACGATGCTACCACCCAGCCGTTGGAGCTATTGGCGTTGAGTGGGAAATCCGCCTTGGTGGTTTCGGGTATTGCAAACCCTGCTCAATTTGAAATGATGGTAGAAGATTTAGGTGTGAAGGTACTTCACCACTGGCAACAGGCAGACCATACGGTGCTTTCAGCCCATGAAATAGCTCAACTGTTATTAACGTGGGAACGCTTGGGACAACCCCTGCTAATTACCACGGAAAAAGATGCCCCTAAGTGGCGTGAAGCCTTAGAACAAGCGGAACGTGAAGCGACAGACGAGGCTTTAAAGCAGGCTATTCAGCACCTCCTCAGCCAATTTTGGGTGCTACAAGTTGCCTTCACCGTGCCTGATTCATTTTGGTATATTACTTCTTCAACCATAGAAAACGGACGGATGCAATCCGCCCCTACAAAGGCTAACTGATGTTAACGTCTTTACCCCCCCCCCAACGTATTGTGGTGCTTCGCTACCGATTCATTGGCGATACCGTGCTGATGCTACCCTTCTTGGAAGCACTCCGAAAGCAATACCCACAGGCGGTTATTGACGTGGTCGTCTCCCCAAACTCCGGCGAAATTCTCACCCATTGCCCGTGGATAAATAGCCTCATCTTCTACTGCAAAAAATCCGAAAACGCCCCTGAAAAATCGACTAAAAATACCGTTTACATTAAAGGCTTTCAAGCTCTGGTCAAACACCTGAAAATCCAACACTACGATTGGGCATTTGTGCTGAAACGCTCGCTTTCTTCCGCCGTCATTCCCTTCTTAGCAGGTATTCCCGTTCGCATAGGCTTTAACACGGAATATCGGTCGGTGTTGCTAACCCACCCCCTACCCTATCCTGAACGAGGGCATGAAGTTGAGGCTTTTTTATCGGTACTCTCAGGGGTGGGCATTCCCACACCCCAAACGCCCAAGCTTTCCGCATGGATTGACGATTTAACCGACTGCACGGTTACCAACCGATTCGCTCCCTATGCCGAAGGGGCTATTCATATTGGGTTGCACGCCGTGGCTTCTAACCCTGCAAAATCATGGGTAACCCATCGATGGCAGAAATTATTAGGGTTACTGATTGAACGATTTGAGGCTCAAGGGGTTGCCCCTGAAACGGTATTTTTTCATGCCTTTGGTACAAAATCGGATGGGTCGGCTTATGTGCCAATGCTGGAAAGCTTACCTCCTCATTGGCAACGGCAATGGGTGGATTGGTGTGGACAAACCGATTTATTGGAAACACAGGCGTTATTAAAGCGGATGATCCTTTTGGTGGGTGTGGATTCTGGGTTGTTGCATTTGGCTACGGCTATAGGCACACCAATAGTGGGGCTTTATGGGGCTTTATCTGTAGAACGCTGGGGTGTTTGGAAACACACCCACGCTACGCATGAACTTGTAGACCATCAGTTATTGTATTTGGGGTTGGGGTGTCAGCCTTGTGAATTAAAAAAGCCTTGCCATAACAGCTTCCAGTGCCTTGGTTCATTATCGGAACACTTAGTTTTAGCGGCTATCCAACGCATTGTATGTGTAAATGCTTGATGAAGGCTTAGAAAATAGTGATAAGTTAATAGTGGTGTTACGTTTTTATTGATATAGTATTTTAAATCATTTATGGTTTTTTATTCGTAGGGGTGCGATTAACTAGCCCTAGCGGTCTATGCAGGGCAACGCATCCGTTTGAGGATTGAGGTGCGGACTGATGCAACGCATAGACCGCTAGGGCTAGTTAATCACGCCCCTACAAAAACACGCCATTTAATCTTTTAATTGGTATAAGTCTGTTGGTGTTTGAAAATAGAAAGAGTCGCTAACCCTTCAGTTCCACAATCGTCTTGCCATCGCCAGCCAAGTGGGCTTGTTCAGGGTAAGCCGTGCGTACAAACGACGATGTGCCTTCAAGTATTCCCGAACCACCTTCTTCAGCACCCCCGTAACCTGCCCGTGGATTATACCCACCGTATCAAACCCCATCTTGTGGGCATTATCTAAAAAAATACCTGCTAAAAATAAACAGAAATTTAAATTCCCTATTACCGAAAACGTTTAGTAAATTCTATAATCAATCCTAAATTTTGACCACCTTGTAAGCCATTATCCCCACCGTTGGGAATTTTAACACCCACAAACAAAATATCTCGTTTACTTAATTGTATTTGAATAGCAGGAATTAATGCACCTAAAGCGTGTTGCCCACTATACCAATCAACAACAAAACCAACCCGCTTGGTTATAGGCTGTTCAATAGCCCCCATAAAAGCAACGGTATCCCTACCAAACAATTGCCTAGTACCCGCACTAACACCAGCCGTAAACCTTGTTTGCGTTTTAGGTAACCTTGCACTAACACTGCCAAAAGTCCAGCTGCCCAAGCCGTCTCCGTGTAATGAAGCTGGGATTACTTGTCCTCCTATTACTCTAATATCATGCTTAGGAAACTGTTTACTTAATAATGGATGCCATGTTTTAAAACCTACACCAATACTGCCATTGTTGGTTGTAGGTAAGGCTAAAGAATTTAAACTAACAGCCACTTCTGTATGGTCTGTAACCCCATAAGTTGCAAACGAAAACGAGTTATAACTATCATTACGCTTCCAAGGGCTCAACTGACTTTCATGTGTTAGTTCAATGCTACCTTCATGCGTTGTATCTGCACTTGGAATGCCAACTACCAAGGAAACAGCTTGTGCGGAAGGTTCGATAACGATTAATCCAAGGCAACACAACCAAAAAATGACACGTTTGCGTACGCTATTTAATGAACCATAAACCTTAATCATTGTCCTCATTACCCTTTTACATTAGGCTGGAGTAAACTTCTTTTAAAGTCTATAATACTTTCAAGTAATACCGTTTCCTAGGAAAATAAAGATTAACTTTTGTTTATAAAAAAGTTAAGTTTCCTAACCCTTTAGTTCCACGATTGTCTTCCCATCGCCCCCCAAATGGGCTTGTTCAGGGTAAGCCGTGCGTACAAACGGCGATGCTTTCAAGTATTCTCGCACCACTTTTTTGAGTACCCCCGTACCCTGCCCATGAATAATACCCACCGTATCAAACCCCATACGATGAGCATTATCTAAAAACGCTTCAATCGCCTCTTTCGCTTCTTCCACCCGCATACCCCGCACATCACAATCAGTCTGATACCGCCCCGAAGGCAATAAATGAGCCGAAGCCTTATTGTGCATAGCCGTTTCAGCAATGCGTTTAATAATGGTTTTATGTTCCGCCTTCTTCAACGCCTGCACCGCACTTTGGGTTAAAGAAGCTTCAGGCGTGCATTCACTGGGTTTCGCAGTTAGTTTTAAATGCCCTACTTTGAGCGTGAATTTTTTACCATCAGCAGAAATGGCTTCAATGGTGGCTTTTCCTTCGATTTTCGTGCATTTTACTAGCATACCCACTTCAAAAACAGGTTTCGCTTCTTGATGCAAGGCTTCCGCTGCGGTTTCAATTTCATCCGTCAGTGGGGCTAGAATACCCCCAATCGTTTCGGCTGCTTGGCTGGCTAGATGTTTGAGTTGAGTCGGCAAATACCGAGCCTGTTCAGGCTGTTGCTCCGCTTTTTGGAGCTGTTTTTTCAAGCGTTTGGCTTGGTCTTCCAACCCTCGAATTCTCGCCTTAAACTGTAGATGGTAATTTTCCACCAACTGCTTTTTCCGTTCCCGAAATGCCTGCTGTTCCTGCTTGGTTTCAATCAGCCGTTTTTCCAATTCTTGTTGGATGGTTTTCACCGCCTCGTGGGCTTCTGTGGCTTGAACGGTACGGGTTTCAAGTTCCGTCAGCAAGCTAGAAGAATCTCGAGCGACTGATTCCAACAACCCCCGAGCCTCATTGACAATCGACGAGTTTAAGCCTAAACGTTCCGCAATGTTGAGGGCATTACTCGCCCCTGGTACACCCATGATTAGCCGATAGGTGGACTGTAAGTTGTCTAAATCAAACGCCACGCTAGCATTTACATAGCCCGCTTGGGCATGAGCTTCGTTTTTAAGAACCCCAAGGTGCGTAGTAACCACCGTAAACGCCCCTTGCTCATGGAGGGTTTTCAAAATAGCCCGAGCCAACGCTGCCCCTTCCAAGGGGTCTGTACCAGCGGTTATTTCATCAATGAGTAGCAGGCTGTTTTGTAAGATTTCAGACCCCGCATCTACAAAGCGGGCTAGGCGTTTCATTTGCCCTGAAAACGTGGAAAGATTTTGAGAAAGGCTTTGTCCATCGCCAATATCTGCCAAAACTGGTGCGATGACGTGGCACTGCGATTGTTCCGCCACGCAAGGGTGCAACCCCGCTTGCACCATTAAAATACTGAGTCCTAAAGCTTTGAGTAAGACGGTTTTACCCCCTGTGTTAGGTCCTGTAATAATAAGCGTTTGGGTAACGCTTTTTTCCAGTTGAAGCGGGTTAGCAATGACGTTTTTACTGCCTAATTGCTGAACCAACAACGGGTGTTTGCAGGCTTTGAAATCTACCATTTGCTGACGGGGGATGGCGGTATGCTCATCCATTAACACATGAACGGGGTTGCCTTCTAGCTGTTTGGAAAGTAGGGCGGTGGCAAAGGTTCTATCACACCAAGCACCTGTTTCTACAAAGGTAATAAGGGTAGGTGCTTCAGGTTCAAGGGCTATAGACAAAGTGCGAAGAATTTGGGCAATTTCTGCTTCAATTTCGTATTGTGTGCTTTGGATTTTGTTCGATAGTTCCACAATCGGTTTCGGTTCAATAAATAGGGTGCTTCCAGATGAGGAAACATCCTGCACAATACCGGGAACGCTGGTTTTGTAGAAGACGTTTACAGGCAATACATATCGCCCGTTGCGTTGGGTGAAGGTGGGTTCTTGCAGGGCTTTGAGAATAGTCGGGGTTTTGAGGAGTCGTTGGAGGGTGGTTTGTAGCGTAGCTTCTTGGTTTTTGAGCTTTTTGGTGAGTTCTGCCAAGGTAGGGCTGGCTTGTTCCCGAATCGTACCTTCTGGCGTTACTACGTTGATCAGGATCTGTAGTGGTAGGATGCAATCTTCTGTTTCAGTCAGCCATTCAAAGGGCGGGGAAGCCCCAAAGGGTTGTGGACGAAGGGTAAATTGAACATCTTCCAAGGTGGGTTTGAGGTATTTTAAGGCGTGTTGATGCAGGTGGCGAAAGGCTTGTAGCCCTATTAGAAGGAGGGTGGCATCCGCTAATGAGAGGTGTCCCCCTTTGGCGAGGCGTTGCAGAATGGGGAGGATGGATTGTTTATGTAAAGTGGAACAGATAACCGCCCCAAACCGTTGGATGAGGCTTTTGAAGACTTCTGCTTCAAATTGAGCGGTTTGCATGGCGAAAGGCGTGGTTAGAAAGGGCGTGGCTTCAATGCTGGCTTGCCCTTCGGGGGAAAGGGCGTGCTTGTGCCAAAAACGATGCAACTCATGCCATTCAAGCAGGTGGAGCGTCGCTAAGGCATCGGCTTGCAAAGGAGCTGGAAGGCCATTATATCCGTAAGCGTGGGCAGATGTTGAGGGGAGGAGGATATGAGAATTCATTACTCTATTATGCGTAAAACAAGGCTGTGAGGGAAGGATCATTAGGGTTTGAGAAGAGGTGTTGAAAAATTTTCATGGGTACTATCTACACCAATAGACGTTTATCGCCCCTCTGTTATGATTTTAGTATAATAGACCTCTTGCATGACGCTAATATTGGGGGCATCCGTACGGCAATTAAGATTCCTAGAATCTATACGCACCTGTCGAGTCATATAAAGAGGTCTAATGATGTAACTTCTAATAGCGTAAGTTATTGCAAGAATGGGGCGAAGTTGATCGACATTAAATTCCCTCTTATTGTCTTTTCTAACTAACCAAAGAACAGATAAGGACGAACTGTTACAGTAGTCTTTATTTTAGTGTGTTTTTATAAAAGTGTTTAGACGCTCTAACGCCCTGTTATAGTTGGTTTTTGATTGGTAGCTAGGGGTAAAATACTATAAAAAGAGGTGCGGGAATACTTGAAGGCATCGTCGTTTGTACGCACGGCTTACCCTGAACACGCCCACTTGGGCGGCGATGGCAAAACCATTGTGGAACTGAAGTAGCAAAGGTTCTAACTGCTATCTTTACCTACCAATACACTTAAATTTACAAAAGCAGGGACAAGGTGTTTAGGCATTTCAGGATTTATTACACAATAAGTAATTTCTAGGGTTGTAAAAAAAGCTACGGGAGAAAAGGTTGCCATTAATATTCGGTTATTATTAACTACATCCACCAACTTATCATCTTGTACTCTCATATTATTACTTTGCCATTGCCATGTTTGTCCTTCGGGTATGGCACTACCTGTTAAGGTACAAACCATTTGTTTTTTAAACTCTTCGCTGAACGTAGGTTTAGGGAAATGAACTTTTAAAAAAGATTTTTGGTCTTTGCTGAATACAATATTGAGTTGGCGTGTTAAAGAAAAGCCTGCTTCTTCTAAATAAACTCTATTTGCCTGAAAAGGTAACCATTTAGTATATTCTTCTGCTATAAAAGATTTTTCACAGCCTTGAGTGTGGAATTGCGAGGTACCTAGAAATTCAAAGGTAATTTTAAATAAAGGTAATGGGTTGATTTTTTGTTTGGTAGGGTAATTGAAAATACCGAACTTTACACCAAATAGCCCTTTGTCTCTAACAATAACCAACAAATTATAGTCTTGATTGAGTAATGCTTGCAGTTCTGGATTATTGTGGAGAATTTCTGAGTACGTCCGTTTAAGCGTGCTATCAGTGACTTTGTACCCTAGCCAAACTAAAAAAAAGAAAAACCCTATGCTTAATATTAAGAACAAAATTAAAATATAAGGTAATTGTTGTTCGATGGTCATCTTTTCAACACTCCTGTATAAAACCATTGAACCCTGTTCAAAACACTAACAATACTGTCGACATCCAAACCGCCAGTGTACACAAAAACAGTCTACATCAGCTATCTACAGTAGTTTTCAAACCAATGATAACCCCTACCTAGCGATTGTAAAACCATTGTGGAACTAAAAAGCTAACTACTACTGCTACGGCTTCTTAATAACGATAAATGCACAAACGGGGCTACCAATGCCTTAGGCATTTCAGGATGCACCACCATATAATTCACTTCTGAAACACCCCCGCCAGAAGGCAACGTGGCAATTAAAACACGGTTATGGATGGTATCAATCAATTGGTCGTCTTCTACTGCCCAATTATTGCTTTGCCATTGCCACGTTTGCCCTTCGGGAATGAGGTTACTTTCTATTTCACAAAACGTTTTTGTTTTGAGGGCGTTTTTCAGAATAGGCTTAGGGAAAGTGGCTAACAGGAAGGTTTCATGCCCTTTATTGAAATGGATTTTCAGCCTTGTGTAAAGACCGTCATTCGCTAATTCTCTAACGCCTTTCATGGGCAACTGTTCAACGAACGTTGAACCGCCAGTGGCACACCCCGTGGTGTGAATCAACGATGGCGTGGCGAATTCAAAATCAATTTTAAAAAGGGGTAGACCATTAACCGCTTGCCGATTGGGGTAATCAAACACATCAAACTTCGCCCCAAACCATCCTTTTTGCCGAACAATGGCTAATAGCGTGTACCCTTGGTTTAAATAGGGTTGTAACTTGGGCGTTTTAGCCAACACGTCGGAATAGGTGCGTTTCGCCACCTTTTCGGTAATGGCTTGTTGCACTAATACGAATGCAAAGGGCAGCATAATAACACCCAAAACAAACCCAATGGCTATAACACTGGCAATGGCATCTGGCACACCTTCAATAAACGTCATTTTAAGGTATTACTCCTATTGTTTCAGCTAATCGCTTGAATTACTGCGTTTGCGTCTAGCTTGAAGACCCAATTCCACAAACACAGGCACTAACGCCTTAGGCATTTCAGGGTGTACCAACAAATAACTAAGAGAAGTCGTCATTTTAGCAAACGACATACAGGCTGGTAGCATAGCCAATAATACCCTATTGCTGTTTGTTTCTAGTAATCGATAGTGATTTGTTTGTTGTTTTGTACAATCCCATTGCCATTGTTGCGATTCAGGTATATGACTGCACGTTATCTTATAAGCATCCTCTAGCGAAACACCTTTTAACGAAATAGAGGGTAAGCTCATTTGTAAGAAAAGTTCATCATCCTTTTTTACACCAAATGTAAAATCTGGTGAAAGAAGCCCTTTTTCAAAACTAATATCAGTAGCAGCAGTTAAGGGCAACTGTTGGGTATAGTCTGATATAATTGAAGAACACCCTCTATTATGCATTTCTGTTTGAAATACCCCTTTTAAAGTAAAACTTTTGGTCTCTGGCTTCGGGTTGGTGTGTTCAACAAAAAACAAGGCTAATGCATTAATCTGACTTTTACTAGGATAATCAAAGACCCCTGTCGTAAAGGTATAACCATCAGTACTATCTTGAGGAATAATGGTTAGAAGCTGATACCCTTGGTCTAAATATTTCCGTAATTCAGGCGTATTGGCAACAACATCATTATAGGATTGAACTTGTTTTAAGATTTTTTTATACCCAATGGCTTGCATCACTATCATAGAAACTACAAAAATAAAAAAACTAACAATCCCAATAACTGCCACTGTCGTTATAATTTCAGAATATGGGGCAGATAATTTATCCACAATTGAACACTCCTGTATAAAACTGTTGAACCTTGTTCAAAACACTAGCACTACTGTCGACATCCAAACCGCCAGTGCACACAAAAACAGGCTAAATCAGCTATCTACAGTAGCTTACAAGGCGAACATAAAAAAAACCTCCTCTCGCACAGGGGCTGAAAGGAGGAACTATTTCTTAAAATTGGGAGTGAGGGAAATAGTTTAAAACAAGAGAAAACATTGCATCAGAACAAGTTTAGAATACATTAAACAGTGTTTTATACAACCCCCTGTAGAGAAATAACTTTAAATTGTTACAAAACTTTACAATACTACGCTTGACTCCCGCCCGTTTTGCATGCAACCCACCTATATCCAGTAAATTTCATACAAGTGCTTTAATTGGTCTAAAATCTCAAAAAAATACCGTGCAAATAGGGGCTTTACAGGTCTGTTTTTTTTATCTACAATGGGGGCTTAATAAAAAAAACCTTCGCTGAACGATAAAATTCAGCAAAGGCGGTATCCATTTCTTAAGTTAAAACTTTTATGCAATTAACAGAATTTGGCTTTGTTCTGTCTTTATGCGTTCGTCGGGAATAATAGATTACCTCTTTATAAAAAATGTACAACCCCTTTCTCTTTGTTTTGTTACAATTCGTTACAATTAAGCACGCTTATTCTTCTACACTTATAGAAAAAGATACCCTTCCCGTATGGCATTTCCCCTACAATCTATCCACATCACCCTAGCCGTTGGGGGTGGCATTGCCGCTTACAAAGCGTGTGATTTTATCCGTGAAGCACAACGCCACGGCATTGCAAGCATTCACCCCATTTTAACGCCAGATTCCCAACAGTTTATCACCCCACTTACATTGGCTAGCCTTGCCATGCAACCCGCCACCATAGATTCCTTCGCCTTAGATGAGCGCGGCGTACCGCTCCATATTGCCTTGGCTCAAAAAACGGATGCATTGGTTATTTTACCAGCCACCGCCAACTTACTAGCCAAGCTAGCCAATGGTTTTGGCGATAATTTGGTTACCACAACTGCCTTAACGTTCACTAATAAGCCTATTATTATTGTGCCTGCTATGAATACCCGTATGTGGGAAAACCCTTTTGTGCAGGAAAACCTTCGCAAGCTGGAAGCCCAGCCTAATATTACTTGCGTTATGCCCAGTGCGGGCTTGCTGGCTTGTGGCGAAACAGGGGCGGGGCATTTAGCACCGTATACGCTTATTTTTGAAGCTTTATATAAAGTAACGCACCCTCATGCCAACTTGTTTAAAGGGGTGAAAACCCTTGTTACGGCTGGTGGAACGATTGAACCGCTGGATGTTGCCAGAGTGCTAACCAACCGCAGTAGTGGCAAAATGGGTGTTGCTTTGGCAGATGAATTACACGCAATGGGAGCAATGGTTACCTTGGTTACCGCCCAATCAGAGCCTCCTGTTCGCTCTTATAGGGTTATTCAGGCACAAACAGCGGAAAAAATGAAAACCGCCGTGCTAGGGCTTGCTGATGAGCAGGATTGGATTTTGAAAGCCGCTGCGGTTTCTGATTTTAAATTACAGGATAGTAACCCGCACCAAAAGCTGAAAAAACAGCCCAATCAAACCAGTTATAGCTTAACGTTTGATTTAAACCCCGATATTTTGGCGTTATTAGGGCAGAAAAAACGCCCAAACCAAGTATTGGTGGGCTTCGCGGCGGAAACAGAAACGGCGGAAATTGCCCCTCTGCTGGAAAAGCTGAACCGCAAAAATGCTTCGGTGTTATTGGTTAATAACGTTGCTACCACTGGGTTAGGGTTCGGTAGCGATGAAAACCAGCTGAAACTACTCTACCCAGATGGGACAACGGAAGAAACCCCCATTTTGCCCAAACCCTTGTTAGCTAGGCACGTTTTACTAGCGTTAGCCCATCGGTTTTTGAAGTAAGCACTTGATTGTTTGGCATGAATTCAAGTGCCGCTTGAAAAAAAGGCAAACAGTCAAGTTGCAACCTATTTTCTTCATTGTGAAACGCTAAAACCTTTGAATAAAAAGGGTTTCAAGCTTTCAGGGAACCCCTATTGTAGGGTTAAACTTGATTGTTTGGCACGAATTCAAGTGCTGCTTGATTTTAAGGAATTCTTTCAAGACGCACTTGAAAAACTGGCAAACAATCAAGTTCAGCCAAAGTATAGTAGTTTAAATCATTAGACCTCTTGCATGACTCGATAGGTGGGTGCAGATTCTAGGAATGTTGTTTGCCCTGCAAACAGGTTGCTTTAGCAACCAAGAACGCAGAATTTGAGGTGTACACGGAAGTACATAAGAATTCGTTGATTCCTCTGGAATCATTCTACCGAAGGTAGAAAATACCGCAAATGACAACGTAAAACGTTCTACGTTTTCTCGCTCTGCGGATGCCCCAGATATCGAGTCATGCAAGAGGTCTATTAGTGAACTTGTAGGGACGGATACAATCCGCCCTCTAAAATAAAATAGAGTCAGAAAATTTTTAAAAGACTATCACTGGATTGGTCTACTTTTGAAGCATTTCAACAGCGAGAATAAAATCGACGTCTTGTTGGGTAACGCCCCCAGCATCGTGGGTGGAAAGGGTTGCCCACACTTGGTTGTAGCAATTTTGCCAATCAGGATGATGATTTTGGCTTTCAGCAATGCTTGCCACTTGTTGCATAAAAGCAAAGGCCTGTTGAAAATCAGCAAATTGCCAGTGTTTGGTCAGGCTAGAGGGGGTTTTTTCGGTTGCGGGGTGGTACGCCCAGCCGTGTAGAGTTTCGTCTAGCGTGGCTTGAAGGTCGGCTAGGGTTAGCAGGGTGGTGTTGATTTGCATGGGTTAACGCTCCTAGCGATGCTGATTTTTTCATACGCCTTATGAACCAAAGCTGATTGTAGCATGCCCCCTTGGCTCTTTCGCCTTAATAAATTGTTAGGATGCTGAAAGACTCTTTACCCCTTAGAATCACGAAACTTTAAATTTTTGACATTTATTTGACAAGCTAAATTAAACCATGGTATCAATGGCTCGTTAATGGGTTGGGTTTCAATGAAGCAACCCAAATTGTGGACTGCTTTTTTTGAGGATGATGCTATGTTGTGGACTATTTTTACCATTTTATTGGTGCTGTGGTTGTTAGGTGTTGTTACTGGCTACACCATTAACGGGTTTATTCATATTTTGTTAGTGGTTGCTATTGCGGTTGTTTTAATTAGAGTCATTCAAGGTAGAAAGCCCTTATAACAAGGCGAAACCACTGCCCACTGCTTAGACCAGTTCAAAGACTGAATAGCGTGTTTTGTCATTCTGAACGAACGTGAAGAATCCCCTTAGACAAACACAGGAGATGTTTCGCATCCGCTCAACATGACGCTATTCAATCTTTGAATTGGTTTGAGGTTTCACCATATTACGTAAGTCCGTAAAATGGAGATTTGACGAACCTTTGGGGCATTTTAAACCTCGTGTTTGATGGATTCAAACAGCGTTTCCCCAAACAGGGATAGGCTATTTTCAGGGGTATAAGGGGTTGTCCTTAACGTTTAGTAAGCAACAATGAGTTGTACTTCTGTATTTCTTCAGCTTAGTCTATAATCAATATAGCTTTGAAACCATTATTTTAAGGAATACTAGCTTGCAACCCCCGTATATAAACCCTCATCCCGATCTTGATTTCTTTACTTGTAGTCATTGTAAACAGATCAGTGAACCTAAACGTTTTATATTACAAACTTTAACCGGTGAAGATCCTTCTGAATTTTTATCTAAGGCTTCAGCTAAAGAGTTTCAATTTGAATTTTGCAAAGAATCATCACCTGTAACTTTTGATGTAGGTTCGCCCTATAATGATAATTCTTTTGATCCTTCCGATTTTCTGAACCCCTTATTAAATCGCTTAATGGCTCTGAAATGTAACATATGCAAACGTATACATTTATTTGCGGATAATACCCCCGCGAAAAACCTTGAAGCTGAAGCTGAACGTTATAAAGATCCTTCTTACGGATATCATGATGATGAACCACGACCAACCTATCAATTATTGTACCCCATTTTATTTGAAGCACCCTTACCATCAGAAGAGATGCCCATAACTGTTAAAAAAATCTATAATGAAGCCCGATCGGTATTACCACACTCAACAAGTGCTAGTTGTTTGTTACTAAGAAGAGCATTAGAAACTTTATTGTGTCTAACGTTAAAAAAAGAAAAAGGCGAACTAAAAGATTTAATACCAGCTTTCTTTAAAAAGCACAATCACTTAGAAGAGGCATTACAGGCTTCTTTCGAAGTAGTTCGCCTATACGGTAATACGGCTTGCCATAACAACCCTAACGAACTACATTTAATGGATGATGAAGATAATGCACTTATGTTATGTGACTGTATAAACTTGATTGTCGATTCTGTCATTACTTACCAAAAAAGAGTAGAAGCATTATTAGCTCAACATCCCAAAGGTAACAAATAACTAAACTGCTTTTAGACAAACCCCGCCCATAATAACCGACCCGACGCTGCAACGCTACCAAACGCTTCTACCGCTAAGGGTTGATAAGGTTTCTTGCACGTTGAAAAGAAGCTTGACCGAAAGCCAATGGGCTTCCTAATCGGTCTGCTTCACTACGTTTCGTATCAGCCCCTCTTTCCAACTGGATAAGGTTTGAAAGAGGGGCATCTTAAACCAATTAAACGATTAAATGGCGTGTTTAGTTTTACATCATCGTCGGGCGACCACAAGGGTTCGCCCCTACAGCAATCTCTTAATTCTCCTTCGTAGGGGAGACCCTCGTGGTCTCCCGCTCCAAGATTTTATGCCATTTAATCGTTCCATTGGTATTAAAAGGCATTCAATACCAATTTTTAATCAGCAGCATCTTGCGAAAGAATCACGATTGAATAAGCACCTAAACTAACATTGGCACTCCAAGCATGGTCATCCTTTTCAGCGTCATAAGCTTCAGTATCAACGCTTTTAAAATCTTCTATTGAAGGGTCATATAGTTTTGAACTACTATTAAAACGAACCTTCCAAATACCTGGTTTTGGCATACCAATATGGTAATTTTCAAAAGGATTATTGGAAAAATTAGCCACAATCACCACATCATCCCCTGTTTCGCCACTATCCCAACGATGATAAGCAATCACCTTTTGCTCGTTGTTAACGTGGGTCACTTCACAATGATGCCCCTGTAAACCCTTGGTCGTATTATTAATATTACGACGCAAATGAATTAAATCTCGATAAGCATCAATAATGCCTTTATACTTTTTAGCCAAAAACCAATCTAACGGTTCACTGTCTTCAAACCAAAGATTTTCCAACATTTCTTGCCCTTGAAATATCATTGGAATACCTGGGCTTGTTAGCACAACACCAGCACCTAAAATGGATCGTTTTTTACTGAATATGCTCCGTTCATCGCCTTCATGGTTGTCAATTTCATAAGTAACCCGTGCTTTACCATTGGCTACATCATCATGAGATTCTGAATAAATAACGCGTTGAAAGGCATCTTCGCCATACCGTTTTTCAATAACCGACTTTAATGCTTCCATATCTCTATCAGCGTCATGCATAGCAATAATTTGTGCCCGAATTTGATGCACAAATTCGGTATCCCACTGGGCATCAAAGCCAGCCCCACCTTCGCCCGTTGTTTTTACAACCCACGGTTCTGAACCGACATCTTCTGCAATCATAATTTTCCAAGGGCATCGCTCATTTTTGGCATCATTTATCCATTGCAATAAACTATACCCATCGGGCAAATCTTCCCCACTGGCCATATGGTCTACTTTACGAATATAAACAGTGGCGTCAAATCTTGCCCCATCTAATCTAAATTCTTCTAACCACATCATGGCATTATCATGTAAAAAAGTACGCACTTCATTCCGTCCATAATCAAACCGAGTATGCCCCCACGGGGTGCTAGCCCGATGATCTTCATAAAAATACTGACCACCGCCATCATTTCGAGAGGTGCCATCAAACTGCCAAATATCTAAATCACTGGGTCCAGCGTGGTTGTAAACCAAATCTAAAATCACAGCAATCCCTGCTTGATGACACGCATCAATAAACGCCTTAAACTGTTCAGATCCGCCATAAACGCTTTCTACAGCATAGAAATCAACGGGGTTATACCCCCAAGAATAGTCACCAGGGAATGAGCAAATAGGCATAACTGAAACAGCATTTACGCCTAGCTTTTGCAAATAAGGTATTTTTTTCATGCAATCAGCAAACGTTGAAGGTTTATCTGCTTCTTGCTTGGCATTAAACGTACCAACGTGCATTTCATACAGCACTAATTCATGCCAAGCAGGCATATTAAAATTTTGACATTGCCAATCGTAATGAGAATCTACAATAACCGAACTACGATAATCGTCGGAATTTTTTTTACCGCAAGGGTCTCTATGGGTTAACAGTGTCCCTTCTTTAGTTTCAATTTGATAGCGGTATTGGCTGCCAATTTGGCACCCTTCAACCACTGTTTTCCAAACACCAAAGGGGTCACGCTCTAATTCAATGGCTTTATCTTTAAACCCTAACTCATTAAAATCACCAGTTAAATATACAGTCTTAGCGTCAGGAGCCCACACAACAAATTCATAAATCTCTTTACCTGCTTGGTTGCTAACTAAGTTAACACCGTACGTGCTTTTATAAGCGGTTTGTTGGTTTTCAACACCTGATTCTGCAAGTTGGGTTGGCATTACTTGTATTCCTTAATAAAAATTAATGAGTAATTAAAACGGTTTATACCTCATACATAGATAAAAAGTCTACACTTGTTATAATGGCGTTCTACCTTGGATAACTCTGATTAACACAACGGCAATAGCAACCACTAATAAAATATGGATAAATCCATTAATGGTATAGCCACTAACAACACCGAACAACCACAACACCATTAAAATGGTAAAAATAGTCCACAACATATTAAAATCCTCAAAAAACGTCCTAAAATAATAAGTTTAGGTTACTTCATTGAAACCTAAAAAAGCAACCAACCATTAGTAACATTATTTAATTTATGCTGTCAAATAAATGACAATAACTTAAAGTTTCATTTATAATTTTTTGGATTTATTAAAAAAGGCTTATATTTTTAGCAACTAGCGAATACCCCTCATTTTTGCTAGGATAAAAGGCATCGTTAAGCCCACCGTACTGGAAAAACCACCCACCATGAGCCTATCCTCCACCGCAACAACCGACCCCACACTCCAACGCTACCAAACCCTATCATCTGCTGAAGCCTTCGCCCAACACGGCACGCAAACCCACCGCTTCACCCCCATGATGCAACAATTTTTAGAAGCAAAACAAGCCTACCCCGATACCCTCCTCTTCTACCGCATGGGGGATTTCTACGAAACCTTCCTAGAAGACGCCCTAATAGCAGCCAAAGCTCTAGAAATAACGCTGACAGGCAGAGACGCCGGTATCCTCGGGAAAATTCCCATGGCTGGCGTACCCGTGCGTTCCGTTGACCACTACCTCACCCGACTCCTGGCCCAACACAACAAAATCGCCATTTGCGAACAACTTGAAGACCCCGCCCTAACCAAAGGCTTAGTCAAACGAGGCGTAGTTCGCGTACTCAGTGCAGGCACCGTGGTAGATGCCCAACACCTGCAACCAGACCAAGCCAACTATCTGGCTAGCATAACGCAACCCACCCAAGCAGGACTTTTCGGGCTAGCTTATTGTGATTTAGCCACGGGGGCGTTCCAAACCACCACGTTGGGCTTGACCGATTTAACGGCGGAATTGGCTAGGCTTGCCCCTTCGGAAGTGCTAGTCGTTGGGCAAAAAATAGCTTCGCCCATTGCTGGGTTGCCCGCCAAATTCACCCCCAATTTACCGACGGATTTAACCGCCACCCCCTTCAACTGGACACCTCTGCCCAAAGAAGCGTTTAACACCGGCGTAACCGACCCCCTCTTGAAGCAACTGTTGAACGTCAAAAGCCTAGAAGGCTACGGCTTGGGTGAAGAACCGCTCTGCCACAGTGCGTGCGGAGCAATCGCCCACTATTTGCGGTACAGCTTTTTAGACCAAATTCCGCAACTCGATGGCATCAAATTGGTGCGAATGACCCACACCGTCGCCATGACGGCATCCGCCCGAAAAAATTTAGAACTGCTTGAACCCGCCAAAACAGGCGATAAACAGGGCAGTCTGCTAGGCATCCTCAATCACACCGTAACGCCCATGGGAAGCCGATTGTTACGGGATTGGGTGGGGCTTCCTCTTCGGCATTTACCCGAAATTGAAAGCCGATTGGAAACGGTCGAAACGTTGGTCAATCGCCCCGATGTTCGCACGGATATTCGCCACGCTTTGGCTAGCGTCTACGATGTGGAGCGATTGGTTACCAAATTGGCGAATTTAACCGCCACCCCTCGAGATTTGTCCGCCTTACGGCAATCGTTGGAGCAATTGCCTGCCCTTAGCCATGCCGTGCAAGCGTGCGATGCGTTTTATCTGTTGCGGTTACAGGGGTTTCCGCCTGAAATGGGGCAAGTGGTGCAGTTATTGGGGCAAGCGATTCTACCTGAACCCGCCATCGGGCTGAAAGAAGGCGGTATTTTCAATGCAGGCTACGATGCGGAACTCGACCGATTGCGGGCGTTTCAAACTAATCAAGCCGATTGGCTTTCCGCTTACGAGCAACAAGAACGCGATGCGACAGGGCTGAAAAATCTGAAAGTCAATTATAACGGGGCGTTTGGGTTTTTTATTGAACTGCCCAAGGTGCAAGCCCTGCAAGCCCCCACCCGCTACACTCGGAAACAAACGCTCACCAACGCCGAACGCTTCACCACGCCTGAATTGAAGGCGTACGAAACCGAAACTCTGCAAGCGGAAGGTAAGCGGTTTGAGCTAGAATACACCCTATTTGTGGCGTTACGGCAAACCCTGTTACCGTTTGTACCAACGCTCAAGGAAATTGCCCACAGGCTAGCGTGTGTGGATGTGTTGCAAAGCTTGGCAACGGTGGCGAATCAGCAAGGGTATGTTCGCCCCAAATTCACGACTGATGGGACGATTAGGCTCACCAATGCACGGCATCCTGTTGTGGAAAAACGCTTACCTAGCGGTCGATTTGTGGCTAATAGCACCTACCTGCAAACGGGGCTGCCTGTTTCTTCCGTGATGCCCGAGGTTGCGGAAAGAGGTTTAGTGGGATGGGATAATGAGGCACGAGGAACGGAATTAGGGCGTTTACACCTAGTAAATAACCGACATGAGTACCACAGTAACGAAATTAGCACGCCCAATAGACCTTTTTCCGCAATCTCGCCCCAAATCCAGATTGTTACGGGGCCGAATATGGCGGGGAAATCTACTTATATGCGGCAAGTGGCTCTTGTGGTACTGATGGCTCAAATGGGCAGTTTTGTGCCTGCTGATGAGGCAATTATTTCCCCGATTGATGCGTTATACACTCGGATTGGGGCGACGGATGACTTGGCTTCGGGGCAATCGACTTTCATGGTGGAGATGGTCGAGGTGGCTCATATTTTGAACACGGCGACGGCGAATTCGCTCGTATTGTTGGATGAAGTCGGTCGGGGGACTTCTACTTATGATGGCGTGGCGATTGCGTGGAGCGTGTTGGAATACTTGGTGCAGGCGGTGGGGTGTAAAACCGTTTTTGCCACGCATTACCATGAATTGACGGTACTCGAGGGGGTTTATCCGCAGGCGGTGCAGAATGTTCGGGTGGTGGTGAGTGAAACGCAGGTGGGGGGCGTGGCGTTTTTGCACAGGGTTGAGGCGGGGGCGGCTCAGAAGAGTTATGGGGTGCAGGTGGCGAAGATGGCGGGGTTGCCCGCGGTGGTTTGCCAGCAGGCGGAACAGCAGTTGAATGAGATGAATAAGGTGGCGAACCAACAGCTCCGCACTCGGGGTGTTTCGTTGGTGGGTAGCCGTTCCGTCGATGTCGGTCATCAGCTCCAATTGTTCGGGGATGAAGGTTGATAAGATTTCTTGAGCTAATGAATTAAACTTCCAGACAACACGCTATTACAACCGATGTTTTTAAGCTAAAATAGGGGATAATTTAATAATGTAGGGCAACGTTTAATGGTTGAAAGGTATTTAAGGGCATGAAAAAACGACTTGTAGGCACTATTTTAACCAGTGTATTAGTGCTATTAGTGGGCATAATCACCCTAGTATTACCTGTAACCAACGCCAAAACACCGAACCCACAAACGACCGAAAACATACAAAAATCATTAGATAAATTAACCGAAAAAGAACTATTACCGCTAGCACAAGCAGGCAACGTAGAAGCCCAATTTTATTTAGGGCTAGTTTATTACGAAGGGAAAGGGATACCACACGAGTTCGTAAAAGCTCTTTATTGGTTTGGAAAATCCGCAGAACAAGGCAATGCAAATGCTCAATGTTATTTAGGAGCGATGTATGAAAATAGTGTAGGTGTATCTCAAGATTATCAAAAAGCAGTATACTGGTATCAAAAATCTGCTGAACAGGGTTTTGCAAATGCTTCGTATCAATTAGGCCAGATTTATCGCAACGGTGAAGGCGTACAAAAGGATTATCAAAAAGCTGTTTATTGGTTTGAAAAATGGGCAGAACAAGGCGATGCAGAAGCTCAATTTAGACTAGGATATATGTACGCTGAAGGACAAGGTGTACCGCAAGATTATCAAAAAGCAGTATACTGGTATCAAAAATCTGCTGAGCAAGGTTACCCATCGGCTCAATCTTTCTTAAGAAATATATACGAGGAAGGCAAGGGTGTACCGAAGGATTTAGAAAAAGCACTCTATTGGACTCAAAAATTAGCTGAACAAGGCGATAAATTCTCTCAATACTTGTTAGGGGATATGTATGAAGAAGGAAAAAGCGTACCACAAGATTACCAAAAAGCGGTTTATTGGTATCAGAAATCGGCGGAACAAGGTAGTGCAAATGCTCAATGTCTTTTAGGGATAATGTACGCTCAAGGGCAAGGTGTACCGCAAGATTATCAAAAAGCCGTTTACTGGTGGCAAAAATCAGCAGAACAAGGGGATGTACTACCTGCAATAGCTCAACGTTTTTTAGGGATAATGTACACTAAAGGGCAAGGTGTTTCGCAGGATTATCAAAAAGCCGTTTACTGGTGGCAAAAAGCAGCAGAAAAAGGGGATGCAAAAGCTCAATGTCTTTTAGGAATGAGATACGCTGAAGGGCAAGGTGTTCCGCAGGATTATCAAAAAGCCCGTTACTGGTTTCAAAAAGCAGCAGAAAAAGGAGATAGAACAGCTCAATATAATCTAGGGGTGACATACTATGAAGCTCAAGTGGTACCGCAAGATTATCAAAAAGCGGTTTATTGGTATCAAAAAGCTGCTGAACAAGGGGATGCGTTAGCTCAATTGAATTTAGGGTTAATGTACGCTAAAGGAAAAGGTGTACCGCAAGATTATCAACAGGCTTATGTATGGTTTAGCCTAGCATCTGCACAGGGATATGAAAATTCTTCTGAACTGAGGGATCTTCTTGCTAAAGAACTGCCCCCTGAACAATTAGCCGAAGCTCAAGAATGGGCTAGGGGTTGGAACGAAAAAATCCAAGCCAAAACAACCCAAACTTCTGAACAACGCCAAAAAGGCTTATAACCCATGAACCCAACCACACCGCTCACCCTCAGCATCAACGACCGATTAATTGTTGCATTAGACCTACCCACCGTAGCGGAAAACCTAGCACTGGTGCAAGGTTTGCTACCACACGGGCTAACCCATGTAAAAGTAGGCATGTCGCTGTTTTACGAGGCAGGACCTAGCATTATTAAACACCTCAAAACTCTTGGTTTGGCGGTATTTGTAGACCTAAAACTGCACGATATTCCCAATACGGTGGCTAGAACCGTAGAGGTTCTAATCCGCAATGGGGCTACTTTGTTGAATGTACACGCCCAAGGGGGCTTTGAAATGATGCAACAAGCCCAAGCCAAAAGCCTTGCTATGGCTGAAGAATTGGGGAATCCGCCTGCTAGTATTATTGCCGTTACCTTGCTGACGAGTTTTACCGCCGAAGCCCTGAAAACCGATTTACAACAGACCCAGTTAAGCCCTCAACAGTATGTAGAGCATTTGGCGAAACGCACGCAGGAAGCGGGTTTGGCGGGTGTCGTCTGTTCCGCACAAGAAGCAGGGTTGATTGAAAAAGCCTGCGGGGCGGATTTTCTAAAAATAACCCCCGGTATTCGGTTAGCGGATGATACCGAACGCCAAGATGACCAAGCCCGTGTATTGACGCCTGTTTCGGCGTTACGGCAAGGGGCAACCCACTTGGTGGTGGGGCGTCCGATTTATGGGAGTGCATCACCAGCCGAAGCATTTGAACGCGTATTAGCCGAAATGAAAACCGCCTAAAGTTGATTGTTTGCCAGTTATTCAAGTGCCACTTGAAATAAAGGTAAGCATTCAAGTTTGACAGATTGTAGCTAGATAGCGAAGTGGTGTAAAGGCTTTATTTTAGGTGGTTTACAGGGGTTTTATTGCCGTTTTTTAACGATGTAAACTTGATTGTTTACCAGTTATTCAAGTACCACTTGATTTTAAGGAATTCTTTCAAGTAACACTTGAAAAACGGGCAGAAATTCAAGTTCAAACCCCATTTTTTGAGAGAACTACTAATTGTTAATAAATAGTTAGAATACTATTATTTTTAGATAGTTATGTTAAAATAAGCACATAGCTTTTTTCAAAGCTTGTTCTTTGAAAACCTCATTTACCCCGTGATTTTAAGCGTTAGCAATAACGTTTCGCTGTTCTTCTAGCCCTACCCTAAGACTTCTAAGTCATATAGGAAGGTCAGAGGTTCTGGGAAGCCCCAAAGCATACTAAGGATGCTTATGGTATCTTTTGAATCCTAGATGATAAGTTGTACCAAAATTATAAAAAACACAAAATTTTATATTTTCTAAGAGTCGGAAATCTATTAAAAACTTACGAGACGAAAAGACTTACGGGGAATTGGCTTCTTTTTTTACTCTAACAAGGGAAGAAAAGAAGCCGATTGGTCGATTCGGTTGATACAAACTTTTAGAAAGCATTTCCAATTATGGTTTTATTTTTAAAAAGTCTATCTAGAAAGCTGTGTAAGTCCTTTTCTCTAGCAAAACTGTATTTCTTAAAAGGATGGTCAAACGTCCCCAAAGAAGTAAAGATCCGCATCTTCATTAAGATTGTTGATTTAGTAGGCGAGTTAGCAGCAAAACATATAGATTTCCCCTTCTCTTATTTTAATAGAACAAGAATAGCCTGATGAAACTACTAAACAGAAAATCTAAACATTTTTTATCTGATTGGATGGGTAGTAAGGTGTGGGACATACACCCAAATGCACCCTGTTTTTATAAGCCAATTCAACTAGGGAAAAGACCTATTGTAATAGTCAATTACCCTTATCTGAAGAATTGTCAAAAAAACATTTTAAAAGTTTTGCAAAATGAATTTCCGCCAGATTATTTGCATTCCCCAGCAAAAGGCAAAAGCAACATAACCAACGCTACTGTACATAGGTTTAGCAAAGATCTTTGGACGCTTGATATCAGTTCATTCTTTTCAAATGTTACAGAAACTAAAGTCTTTGGATTTTTCTATAATTATTTTAAGCTATCACCCGAAATAGCTACTGCACTTACTAATCTTACAACTTACCCTTGCTTTAAAGCAAAACAGACCGAAAAAGTTCTTCCGCAAGGTACTTGTACTTCTCCATATTTAGCATTTTGGTGTAATAAGCAAATGTTCGATTTTATTGATACGCTTTGTAAAGAACAAAACTGTATTTTTACTTTATATGTGGATGATATAACCATTTCAGGCGAAAAAGTACCTAAAACGTTAATTCATAAAATCAGATCAATACTTAATAAAAATGGGTATAGGTTAGGTGAACGCAAAGATAAAAATGGTGAAGAAATAGGATTAAGAAAAATCAGACGCTACGGACAAGATAAAGATAAATCCGTTACAGGTGTCATTATCAAAAAAAATGGTGAAATGATTGCAATTCCTAAAGTTTATCAAAAACTTAAAAAATCAAAAAAAGAGGGTGAAATAAATAGAGTAAAAGGGACTCGAAATTATTTGAGCCAAATTAATAAAGCGGTGAGCCGTTAAAGCGAGTCCGCCCAGCCCCGAGGGGGAGGGGAGGGGATGTGTGAGAATGGGGGGCTCACGAGCCCGCCTGAAAGGCGAGCGAGCCCCCCCGCCGTTGCCAGATGCGAAGCATCGGCAACGGCAAGCCATAGCAGGGAATCGGGGATTGGTAGGGTACGTCCCAACCAAGATTTTAAACCCAACCTAAAATGGCTAGCTTCAAACCATACCCAGTTGGCAATAGGCTGGTGCGAGCGTAGCGAAGCAGAGCAATTAGGGAGCCTCTAGCTTCCGCTCAAGCCTATTGCCAACGTGAGTAGGAACAAATCAACCCTTGAGAGGGGTTTTTTAAGGGGGCGTGGAGCCCCCTTGAATTTGCGGGGGGTGTCGGGGGGCTGCCAAACAGCAGTCCCCTGACAAACCAGCCATCTAAAGCGAGGAACGACAATCGATTTGAGCCCCAAGCAACCATCTTTCAGAGTACCCCCTGCGTTAGTTGCCCCACCCGAAGGGCGAAAACCCGCCGAAAGAAACCCTCACCCCAACCCTCTCCCTAAAAGGGAGAGGGGGCAACCATGCTAAAAAGGCGGGGTTGAGTGCAAAGCATGGGGGCAACGACGGGGTGCATTGCCCTGCAATACCACCCCGTAACGCCCAAAAAAAGTTATTGCGAAAAATAGCCCGAAAGCCCATCCACCAGCTGTTGAAGCTCCGCTTTTGTATGGTTAGCACAAACCGAAACCCGTAACCGAGCCGTACCCACCGGCACCGTAGGCGGGCGTATAGCCGAAAGCCAAAGCCCAAAACGCTCCATTAAAAACCCCGAAGCCTCCACCACCAAGGCGTTTTCACCCAACGTAATCGGAATAATTTGACTTTCACTTTTCGGCACAAGATAAGGAACTAATCGCCCATCTAACAGCGTCTGCAATTGATTTTTCAACCAAGCCACATTTTGCCATAAAGCTTCTCTATGATTGGGTTCTGAGCGAACCACCTCAATCGCCGCCAAATTCGCCGCCACCACACTGGGAGGCATAGCCGTGGTGTAAATAAACCCCCGAGCCTTATTGGTCAACCAATCCACCAACGCTTGAGACCCCGCCACATAGCCCCCAAACGACCCCAACCCCTTGCTAAACGTGCCCATTTGCACCGCAATGTGTTGCGAAACCCCAAAGTGTTCCGCCAAGCCACTGGCACGTTCCGCCCCAAACAACCCTGAGGCATGAGCCTCATCTAAAATAATTTCCGCCCCGTAGCGGTGTGCCAAGCCAACAAGAGCAGGTAAATCCACCCAATCGCCATCCATGGAAAAAAGGCTATCAGTTACAATCCATTTTGTGCCAGAAACCTTGCCATCCAAGGCTTTGAGGCGGGCTTCCAAGTGATTCATATCCGCATGACGGTAGCGAATAGTGGTTGCTTCCGCCAATCGGCACCCATCGACGAGGCTGGCGTGATTCCATTTATCCGCCAAAATGACATCGTCTTTTTGGCAGAGGGCTTGAAGGAGGGACACATTCGCCTGATAGCCCGAACTAAAAACGAGTGCAGATTCCGTGTTTTTATAGCTAGCCACGGCGGATTCTAAGGCGAGATGGAGTTTTTTCGTGCCTGAAACCAATCGGGAAGATTGCCCGCCTGTGCCGAATTGGTCAATGGCTTCGATGGATGCTTGTTTGAGTTTGGGGTGTTGGGAAAGCCCGAGGTAATCGTTACTAGAAAAATTGATGAAGGGTTTTTCATCAAATGCTCGAAGCATTCGGCGGGCGTGGGTGGTTTCCAGCGTCGCAAGGGCTTGGAGGAGTCGAGATTCCAACGATTGACCCATCTTTCACCTACTTCTATTCAACCCAACCGAAACGTTCGAGTGGCCAAAAACGAACCCAAGCACGCCCAATCACACGATCTTTCGGTAAAAAGCCCCAAAATCGGCTATCCAAGCTATGGTTTCGGTTATCACCCATCATAAAATACCTATCCTTCGGTACCAGCACTTCCCCACAAAACAACGCCTGATAATTCAAATTCGGATCCATCTTCGTACAAGAAGCCGCCACTTCCGCCGTGTAAGGCTCATTCAACCGCTCACCATTAATATAAACCCCATCATTAGGCTTCACGTTAATCGTATCACCCGGTAAACCAATCAACCGTTTAATATAAGCCACATCAACATTCGCCTCTTTCGGGTAAAAACCAGAAAAGCCAGTCGCCCGAAGATACAAGCTCCACGGGTCATATTTCAGAACCGTTACAGGTTCAGGCGGGTAAAAAACCAACACATCGCCCCGCTGATAAGGACGAACCCAATGGCTCATTTTCTCAATAGCAATACGGTCTTGTACCTGCAACCCCGGCAGCATACTTTCAGAGGGTATCAACCGAGGTTCAAAAAAGCCTTGGCGTAAAATAATCAACGCCAAGCTAACCGTAATAACAAACTGAACCGTTTCCTTCACCAAAAAGCCCGTCATTCTTAGAAGGTGTGTACCATTGACAACAGCCTTCGCTTTAGCAATATTAGGAGAGGTTAAATTAACCGCATCAAACAACGGTCGCCATTGGGGGTCATCGATATGTTGCATAGCAGCCAACCAATCTTCCCATTCAATATGCGTCGCTTGACGTTGATGCGCAATATAATTGGCATTCAACCACAATTTAGACTGAGGCTGAAAAGACTCTAACGTATCACGGTCTGACGGAAAATCTAAGAAAAGCAACGATAAACCAAATCGTCCCAGCCAATTAGGCAATAACTTAACCCACCGACCTAAAGACGATTGAAAGCCTGTTTGGTAAGCAGGCAATAACTGCTGTTTAAACTGATTAGCTAAAACTATCTGCCGAGGTTTAGAAAGCCCCAACTGTTGCCACCAGCAGCTTAACGTTGAAAACGGGTCTGCCCCGAGCAATGAGCCTAAAATCCAAGCCGTATCAGACAGAGGCAAGCCAACATCTACGCACCATTGGGTCGCCTTTAGCAACGCAATTTCCAACGCTTCACACAACGGTAAGTGGGGCATGGCCACTGAAGGCTGAGACGGTCCGCCTGATTGAAAAGCATCCAACGGTGGGAAGGTTGCCATTGAGGCATTATGGCTAGGGAGTGTGGTATTTGGCATTCAGGCGTTCAATCATTTCCAACAAGTAAGAAGTTGTCTAAAAAACTATAGTGATTTTATTTTACTGTAAGCACGGCAAACTAGCAAAGTATTCTAAATGTTAGGGAGTGTATTTGTTTGAGTCAATAAGCCCATGCTATAAAGCAACTGCAACGTCTTCAAGTTGAAATCCACTTTGGCATCTAACTGCTTTACATGGGCTTGAGCTAGTTGTAATTGTGCCTGCAATACCTCTTTATTACTAGCAAAACCCGCCCTAGCAGAAACCTGACGTTGCTGGGCATAATGCTTCGCTAAGTTCAATTGCGTTTCCCCTAAAACCAACTGGGTTTTAGCCAACTGAAACGCCCGAAACGCCTGTGTAACCTCCCATTCCAACTGTTGGCGTAAGACTTGAGCCTTCAATTCCAACTGCTTCAACGCAGAAACCAACAACGCACCCTGTTGTTTATTAAAATCATAAGCCGCCGCTTTAATCAAACTCCGGCTAGACGCCATGCGGTATTCCGCTTCCTGCACATCCGCCCGATGTTCATGAGCCAACCGCAAGACATCTGCTTCCAACCAAACAGGGTTCACCCAAGTTAATAGCTTTAAATCCGGCACGGTTTGAAGGGCATCCACTGTTTTTTCTAACGGCGAAACAGAAACAGGCACAACATCTGCCGGTTTCCAAAAGTTACTAACCGTTGAAGGGTGCCGCATCCAACTAGAAATAGTCTGATTAGCCAACGCCACTTGCTGATTGGACGCCAAATACTGCTGATACCGAGTAATTAGCTCGTTTTCCGTTTCAAGCCCATCAAAACTCGTCCCTTCACCAATTTGAAATTGTCCTTGGTTGACCTTTAACTGCAACAAGCCCTGTTGAATGGTTTGAAAATAAATAAACCGAGCCAAATAAGCCTTCGCCAATTGATAGTAATTTTCGCCCGCCTGCAATAACACTTGGTTTTGAGCCTGCAGAAATTGAGCCTCATTCGCCTGCACATCTTGCTGAGCTGAACTTTCCAGATAACTGGCATTCAAGTATTTAAAGAAAAAGAGTAATCGTTTAGACGCTACATTATGAAAGCGAATGCTACTTTCATTAATTTTTTCTTTCTTCAATTGTAGTTCGGGTGATTGTGCCAACACCGATTCAAACAACGTAGATAACGACAACGATTGTGCCGTAGCCAAAGACGGTAGTTTTAACGGCTTAATTTCAGCTTCTAACAAGCTTTGCACCTTGGTAGCAACAGCTAGTTTTGGTTTTTGAACAGGGGCTTGTGCAAAAGCCGAAGGCAATAAGCCCAGCAATAAACTACTGGTTAATAAAACGCTTAAACACTTGTTTTTCATTCGACTTACCTTTTCTTTAAGCGACTTGTTTACGGAAGCGAAGAATGCTGAGGGTCATCAGCACAAGGGTACTAATAGCTAACAAGCCAAACGGTTGCCACAGTTCTATAAAACCACTACCCTTAATCACCACACCCCGAATAATTTCAAGGTAATAAGTCAGCGGTAACAAATAACTAATCACCTTAATAAACCACGGCATCGGTTCTAAGGGAAACACAAAACCCGAAAGCAATAAGCTTGGCAACAGTAAGCCCATGGTCATTTGAACGGACTGCACTTGGGTTCGGCTACAAGTAGAAATCAACAAGCCCAAGCCTAACGAGGTTAAAATAAACACGGTAGAGGCAATACACAAAAACCCAAATCCGCCCGAAATAGGAATGCTGAAAAAGCCCACCATCACGCCTAAGGTAAGTATCATATCTAACAACCCAATCAACGCATAAGGCAGAATTTTACCCAGCATCAAATCAGTCACCAACAAAGGGGTTACCATTAACTGTTCCAACGTGCCCGTTTCCCGTTCCCGCACAATGCTGGAACTGGTAAACAGTACCGTCATCAAGTGCATAATCACGCCCAAAATACCGGGAATCAGAAAGATTGAAGGCGATAAATCTGGATTATTAATGACCTTGGTTTGCAGAATAATGGGTCTCCCACGCCCTGCCGAACCTAGCCCGCCTTGCAGGCTGTTTTGCCGAGAAACTTCCAAGGCGTGGTTGGACAAAATCGCTTGAGCGGCGTCTAAAATGCTTTTAGAAATATTGGCATTCGTACCATCTAACACTAAATTGACTTGCGAGGCACTTTGCCCGCTCAACAAATTTTTGGAATAATCAGGCGGGATAATCAGCCCGAGGCGATACTGTCCTGTTTTCACGGTGCGAATGAGGGCTTCATCCGTTTGGACGGCAGCGAGGGTTTTAATATCAAAGTAGGAGCTTTGCTCAAAGGCTTTAAGTAGTTCGTAAGAAGCGTAATGCTTGTCTCTGTTAAGCACCAAGGTCGGGATGTGTTTCATATCTCGTTGGATGGCAAGCCCTGTAACCAGCAGTTGAGCGATAGGCAGGGCGATAATAAAGCCCACCAAGTAGCGGTCTCTCAATAGTTGAATGAGTTCTTTTTTGAAGATGCTGGCAACGCCCGCTTGGGTAAACATGGAACAATAGAGCTTTCAACTGGAGGCTAACATCGCTTGCCAAAATAGCATCGTACTAAAAAAGCGGGGGATAATCTACCCATGGCAAAATAGCACAAAAATCAAAAACAGTGGTTTTATGCTAAATATAAATGGTGTACCATAAAACAACATGGGGAGTTTAAACAATGACAGCTATACATGGAGGGTCTCAACCCCAACCGAATCAAAGAGACATAGATAGGTCGGCGAGATACGAACACTATGTGAGAGCTTGCTATGAGAAAAACCATGAACACCCTACCATGCCCATTAAGCTTTCACCTAAAAACGGTGTGCCGACAGGGGAAATGCTAGATACCTTTCATAGAACCACTAATCAGTTAGGTGTTGATGTCCATGTTTTTGAGCAACCAAACCAACCATTACCCACAATAAATTCTAATGCGTATAAGCAACTGTTAAACACCATTGCCAGTATCGTACATGATCCTTTAGGTTTCATGAAAGGTATCACGACTATTGCTTTATTCCCATCTTGGTTTGTCAACGCTGGTATGACCTATAATAACATTTTAGTGTATGAGTCTCCCTTCACCCATTCCGGGGCTAGTATACTAGACGATATGCAAGAAGTAGTATTAAAAGAATTAGCACAAAAGTCGTTAAGCAACCAAGCAACCATCGCTGAACACGAAGGCATCCATAATTTTCTTAGAAACACAGCTAGGCACTTAATGGGGTTGAATCCTAAAATCATGAGCTTCGATGATAAACTAGCAGTTAAGGACTTAAATGACACTGTATTGCAAAACTACATCGATAAATTAAGTTTCAAAAATACGCCATTAATGGCAGAGGCTCCAAGCATATTAACAGATTATTATAAAAACCAAGGAGGGAGGGATTATAATACTTCAGAAGAATTTTTTACGACATTGTTTGAAGCGTATGCTTCAGAAGTAGCCAGTAGAACACCCATCACAGAAGAAATGGCTTATGCAGTAGGCAGTACCGTAGACAACCTTGAAGCGAGAAAACAAGCCCTGTTACCTACCGTTTCAGAAAGCCAAAGAACAATTTTGAAAGACCTATTATCTTTAATCAGAGACACCCCTTTGGATCTTGAAGACTGGGTATTGTATAATCATATTGATGTAGATATGCAATATCATCTATTGTCGCAATTATCTCCTAACTTCCCCCTTTTAGAAGCTGAAAAATTATTAAAGAATTTTTACCCTTTTGATAAAAAGAAACTCCTACAAAAAAGCTTGGCTGTATTAAGAATTCCCTTAGATGTACCCCAACAATTTATCCACTTGCTGGATTCGATCGATGAAAAAGAGTTGATGATAACCATGTTGCACAGGCTTGTGTAGACAATTTGATTAGTATCATTTTTCGTTCGTCCACCTCCCTCCTGTTTTAGCTTTGTTTTGGGTACAATAAAAAACACAAGGACAAAAAACACCCACCCAACAGGAGGCATTCTTTCAACATGAACACCACCCCACTGACTCTAAAAATTGAAAATGAACCCACTGGGCTACACGAAAAATGCGGGGTGTTTGGTATTATCGCACCCAAAACACTCGCACTCGGGCATTTGTTGTACTTCGGGCTATACGCCCTACAACACCGAGGGCAAGAAAGCTGCGGCATGGCCGTCTTCAACAACGACCAACTGCTCCTCCACAAAAACACCGGCTTAGTCAATCAAGTTTTCGACGAAACCATCCTCTCCACCCTCAGCGGACAAATTGGCATCGGGCATACCCGCTACACCACCGCTGGCGATAGTTCCATTGAAAACGCCCAACCCGTGGTTTCACGTTCACGACTAGGAAGCGTCGTGCTAGCCCATAACGGTAACCTCATCGAACTTGAAACCCTCCGCGACGCCTTCCACCTAGAAGCAGGCGATAGCTTTGGGGCTAATAGCGATAGCCATGTCATGGCACGTTGCATTGCCCAAGCCCTCACTCCAGCGGAAGGCAACTTAGCAAACGCCGCCAAAGCCGTTTTTGAACAATGCGAAGGGGCGTTTTCAGTCGTGGTAGCCACAGGCGATTGCCTCATTGCCGCCAGAGATAGAAACGGCATCCGCCCTTTAAGCCTAGGCAAAACTGAACAAGGCTACTGGGTGGTGGCTTCTGAAACCTGTGCGTTAGACATTGTAGGGGCTACCTTTGTTCGGGATATTTTACCAGGGGAAGTGCTAACCATTCACCTTAACGGCACGATGGAATCCGTCTTTTTAGACGGCAAACGAAGCGAAAATTTCTGCATTTTTGAATACGTCTATTTCGCTCGCCCAGATAGCCGCTTTCACGGACAAACCATCTACGAAAGCCGTCTGAAAATGGGAGCATTGCTCGCCAAAACCCATCCTGTAGAAGCAGATTTTGTCATTCCCGTGCCAGATTCTGGCGGCCCTGCAGCTATTGGCTACAGCAGAGCTTCGGGCATTCCCTACGCCGAAGGACTCATTAAAAACCGTTATGTGGGCAGAACGTTCATTCACCCCACGCCTGAACTAAGAACGCAAGGCATTCGGCTAAAATTGAACCCCCTGCCTTCCGTGTTAGAAGGCAAACGAGTGGTGATTATCGATGATTCCATTGTGCGGGGAAACACCAGCCAACGCATTGTAAAAATGCTAAAAGATTGCGGAGCGAAAGAAGTTCATTTTCGGGTGTCTTCCGCCCCTGTGAAACATCCGTGTTTTTACGGGATTGATATGTCTACCGAAGAAGAATTGATTGCCAACCAAATGAGCCTTGAAGACCTCAAAACCCATTTAGGCGTGGATAGCCTTGCGTACTTGAGTATAGACGATATGAAGCAAGCCGTTGTGCCAGATGCTACATCCCCCGAGCGGGAAGCGTTTATTAACCCGTGCATGGCGTGTTTCAACAACAGCTACCCTGCAGGCAAACCCAAAAGCCACGCCAAAAGCACTACGCCTTCTGAAAATACGCTAACGGAAGCCCTATTGAGACGAGGGAAATAGGGAGTCATGCCTGATGAAAAATCCATCGTAGGCAAACGCTTGTTGATGCTTCGCCCAGAAGGGGTGTGTTCCAAGCTGGAAGCCCAACTACAAGCATGGGGAGCGATTGTAGAACCGCTCCATTTAACGAAAATTGTACCGCTAGAGGAGCAAACTATCCAGCAACAGCTAGGGGCTTTCGATTTATCGGCGGTGGATTGGGTGGTGTTTACGAGCCACCAAGGGGTTTACCACGGTTGGCAATGGGTGGAAGCATCCACCAAACAAGCGAAAATAGCCGTGGTAGGGCAAGCCACACAACACGCCGTGGAGGCGATGGGGGGAACGGTCAGCTTTTGTGCGAAACGGGCTTCGGGTAAAGGGTTGGCGGAAGGATTATTAGGCTTGTGGACAACGGAAGGCATCACCGCTTCGCCAAGCGTGTTGTGGGTGGGTAGTGCGTTAGCTAGCGATGATTTTTCTGCTCCGCTAGAAGCGAGAGGGCATAGGGTTTTGAAAGTGCCTGTTTACACCACGCAGGCGATGGCGTTTTCGGCGGAAGCACTGGTCAGCTTACAACAGCAGGTGGATGCGTTTCAGCCTTGGGCGATAGTCGTTACCAGTGGGTCTGGGGTTAAGGCGTTGGCAGCAGCGGATATTCAAGTGGGGGTGGGGTGTACCTTGGTTAGTTTAGGAGAAAACACCACCAATGCCATTCTAGGTTTTGAATGGGGATGCGGTTTTGTAGAAGCCCAAAGCCCTACCGCAGAAGGCGTGTTAGCGGTTTTAGCAACGCTAGGGTAATAAACGGTAACAGAACTAGCACAAAACCGGTTTTTCAGGGGTTTTATGCTACTAAGTTTTAATCTAATTTTATAAAATTTAACCCTTTACGCTAGAAGGACAATAAAATAACCATGATGACGATTCAAGGTAATTTAGCGGGTTCGTATCCGCAAAACAACGTAACACCCATACACCCAAGAAAAATGATGCCGACAGGGGATACTACGAACGCCCAGCCCACACTACCAGATGCTGAGCTGATAATAGGCAATGAAGGCGATAGCTTTACGCCGAGTGGTACAGGCAGTGCAGACCTAAACAATACCCCAGCCGTTGCGGATGCGGGCGATACCGTTGCTATTGTGAAGCATAAGAAGAAAACGCACAAAGCCAAGAAAACTTCAAAATACAAGAAGCCAGAGAAGAAGAAGGGCTTTGCGGGGTTGCCGTGGTATGGGAAAACGGCTGTGGTGGTTGGCGGAACAATTGTTGCCACACCCTTTTTAGCCCTAGGTGCCGCCCACATTTGGGCAAGAATGCCATCGAAAAAGTTTGTAACTGCTGAGGAAATTAACAAGCTTAGTAGTGAAATTGTGAATACAGCCGATATGTCTCCTACAGCACTGGTTGATTTATTGGAAGGCGTACACGCTAAAATAAAAATGGGGGTAGCTAAGCCACCGCCCGATAGAGATGCCAACATGTTTCAACAAATTACATGGGGGCTAGGGCAAGGTATTGGCATATTGAACAATTTGCCTCAAGATAACCGACTTCAACTAGTCAACTACGTTTCTTGGCAAATGTGGGGCGATATGTTCAACAAGAGCAAAGGCTCGAGAGAAGTACTTAAAAATATTGTAGGGGCTTGTGGTGTTCCAGCTAAAAAGCTGTTTCAAGACATTGGTAACATATTCTCGAAAAGATCTGACCAAGAAGTTAAAGACATGGTCAATGAATTCCCCGTTCACAAATTTTTTCGAATGATTGCTGAAGGGGCGATATTTGCCGGTATTGATATGAAAGATAGAGCACCTACACCTAAATTTTCAACCATACAAAAAGAAATGATTGAAACCCTTGAAAAATTGAACGCCTCTTTACCAGAAAATAATCAGTACGATATATCTTCATTCATTGATGGCAACCCTAAAGAATTAGGATCAGCTTCAGTAGGCTGGGTATTTGAATTACCCCAAAAGCAACCTGATGGAACGGTTAAAAAAACAATTGTAAAATATTTAACAGCTAACGACAAACAAATACCTGAATATTTAAATTTGTTTTACGATATCCACAGACGTGAAACATATATAAATTACACTAATGAGTTAAAACGTTACAAAAAACACTATGAACCCGATGGGTTATCTATCGCTGAAGTAAAAAGTAGCTCTATTTCTACGTTGAAAGAAGTAACAGAAATTGCCCAAATTTTAAAGCAAAAAAACAGTAGCCTTTCTGAAGAAAAAGCAACCACCAAAGCCATTGAAATGATTAGTTTAAAGCACGCCCTTAAAAGTGCCAGAACCCTAGAACAAGAACTAAATACAACGGTTGAAACCGCTAATGCAGATGCTATGAGTGCTGCTTATGAAGCAGCAAGGCATAACCACAGCTTTGCAGAATCAACATTTGATGGGGCTAAATTTGGGAATAAACGCTTATTAGGGCTAGTTATGGCAGAAGGAGTGAAAGTTAACTCTGACGAGTTTACAGCTTTGCCACCCGAAGAAAAGCTTAAAGCTTGGTGTCAGTTTGTTAAGTTACAAACCATTTATGGAGCAACACATAACGATTTACACGGTGGTAATATGTTCGCTAAATGCGATGGTAAGCTTTTCAAAAACTTTAGCATTTTTGATTCAGGCAGAGTTGGTATGTTTTCTAGTGAAGGAACAAAAGCTCTCAATGGTCTACAGTTAATGATGCTTGCCGAGGATCCTTCTATCATTGTTAGCAAAGCTACAGCTAACACTCCCTCTTTATATAGCACAGAATGTGAAGCGTTTAGAAAAGAGTTGTTTAATGCAGATTCTGGGCTACAAACAAGGATTATTAATAAGGATGAACCTTGGTTTCGTTATCATAACCCACTTACCCTCTCCTTTGATGCTTCAGGTGAAATAAAATTAGGAAAACCCAAGCAAATTTGGAATTCCGCTGAAGTTGAGGAAGGTTATGATAAATGGAGAACCACTTGTAAGTACGATAGAGGTGCTAAGGTAAGCGAAGCAAAATACAAAGCAACAGTCTTTGAGCCTAACGAAAAAACAGTACTCCGTAAAGAAGCTGAGGAACTTATCAAAGAATTGGAAACATCATCAGAAATTAGCTTAGAGGCAGACGTGAAAGAAAAAGCGACGCAACGAGCCATGCATTACTTACTTGATATTATTGAACCTACATTAAACAAAGAGGATGCTCGGTATCAATCAGCCATGGGACAATGGTTCGATATTGAAAATTTCTAGTTTTAGCCTACTAAAGCCCGCAGGGGGACTGCGGGTTTTTATGGGCAGCTAAGCGGTCAAGGTCATAAAACAACCACGCCATCGGCTTACGTTCGCCCGCTTCCGCATGAAAAATATCCGATGTGGTCAAATGCCCTTCCGGCCAACGGTAATGAGCCAAATCCACATGGTCTACATCATAAAAAACCCGAGCAAAACACCCATCATAATTGCTTTCAAACCCACCCAAAGGCTCGTTATAAGGCGTATTACGTTCCGGCAAATAAAGCGTACTTGAAAGCGGAATAACCCCATCATTAAACCGATACAAATGCTGTAAACCCGCCCACTGAGCTTTGGGCGTATAAGTAGGAATATTAGCAATCTGCCAATTCATATAATTCATAGCCCCATGCACCGTATACCCATAAACCGGCAACACCGTACCCAATAAATTCGCCGGTACATGAATTAACCCATCCGAAGTGGTGGCTAAAAAAGGCTTCCGCTTTTTGCGAGTTTTCGTATAAGCATTTTCAATATAACTGGTATAAATAACCAATTTTTTCTTAAATGCCAGTACATGGGCATCCGTACTACGATATTTAGGCTCGGGTAAATAAATAGGCGATTGCGTCTGTGTACTACCGTCTTTGGCTGACTTATGCCAAAACTTGGTAACTTTGATGTTAGGAATAGACCCATCAAAATTCCGCCAGCCCATATCCTGCACCAAATTATCCCGCCCAAACATAAACGCCTGATAAGCCATTTTATCGCTCAAATTCCGAAGCGGAGACGGGTTTTTAAAAAATTTATCAAACCAAGACTTATCAAACAACAATGACCCATGATAAGGCACCGCCATACCAAAAATAGTCTGTGTTTTTTCCAACAACGCAGGGTTTTCAATCAGCGTGTCTCTCGCAACCAACCCGCCCAAACTATAAGAAAAAATAACCATCTTCGGACTATTTTCAGGCAAATGCTTCGTGAAATAATCCAATTCCTGCCCAAATTCAGGCGATAAAACAGACAATGGTTCAGTGGAATCATACAAAAAGAGATAAAATTTATACTGCTTTTGAATGCTGGGCTGTTTTTCAATCGCCCTAGCCAACTTCTTCCACCACGGGTTTCCCTGCCCTTCCTGAGACCGCCCCGGTAAGACAATCAGCGGTTGACGCCCCGCCAACGGCGTTTGGTCAAACTGGTAAAGATGATTTAAATGCTGCATTTTTCTAGCAAACAACCACGGTACAACGGGTTCAATAGGTGGTTTTTCAGCAATGAGTTGAGGCAGAATAGCAGGTGCTGGCTGGGCTAACGGTGTTTCCCCAAAAGCAACGAGGGTATTAGCCATAAAAATTAAAGATAAAATGGTCATCAACATAGGACGAAATGGCAGCATAAAATTTAAAAACCTTATAAAAATGCAACAACAGGTAGTGTCTATTTTTGTTATGATGTCATCATACCTAACATAACCTGCCCTGTCATACTTATTTTTTAAAAAAGGACTTTCACACCCATGAGCACCACTGAAACCCTCTACCCAATTGCTGACTTACTAAAAACCCCTAAAACCTTGGAACAATGGGAAGCCTTACTCCCCCAAGCCCCTACCCCCGTAGGTTCTTACGTTCCCTGTAAAACGCTAGGCAACACCGTGTTTACATCAGGCACGCTACCGATGAAAGAAGGCAAACTAGCCTATGTAGGCCGTATTGGCGAAGGCGGTAATTTAACTATTGAAGCTGGGCAAGAAGCCGCTAGGCTTTGTATTTTAAACGCATTAAGCATTCTAAAAGCGGAGCTAGGGAGTTTGAGCCGGATAAAATCTGTCGTAAAATTGGTTGGATTTGTGATGGGAACTGCCGATTTTTACGCCCAACCCGCTGTTATTAACGGGGCTTCTGATTTATTGGTAGCCATTTTGGGTGAAACAGTCGGTCGGCACGCTCGTTCTGCTGTTGGGGTGGCGAATTTGCCATTAGAAGCCCCAGTTGAATTGGAACTGATTGTTGAAGTTCATCCACTCTAAGGTTGTAAGTGCAACCTAATTGCGTTAAGATAAGGGCATCTTTTTTGAAACCTCTTATTTTTAACAATAGGCTAACTTCCACTGTTTATGTTTTCAATGCTGCCTTTTTTAATTGCGTCGCCCACCACAGGGATTATTTCGCTATGGAGTGCGTTTTCATTAGGCGTGTTGCATGGGTTTGAACCAGGGCATGGTAAAGGGATTGTTTCTGCCTATGTAGCAGGCAAAAAGCCCAACGTATTAGAATTATTAGGGTTGTGCGGTATTTTAACCCTTTCCCATAGTATTGGAGCATTTTCGCTGGTACTACTAGGCTTAGCTTTTGGGGGGTCGCTCAACCAGTTAGACCCTGCCTTTATCCAGAGCGTTCATATTTTAGCCGCTAGTTTTGTGGTGGTACTGGGTATTCATCTACTTTGGCAACAAAAGTCGTTAATTAAAGCCCTCATATCCCCCACTTCAACCACAGAAAAAGAAACAGATGCAGAAAGCATCGCACTTGAAGCAGACCATCAGCACGCTGATAATGCTTGCTGTATGCCGACACCCGCCATGCCCAGCACCAGAGACCGAGCGTCTATCTACAAAGAAATTTGGTTATTAGGACTTTCAAGCGGGATAAAACCCTGCCCCATGTCGCTTATTTTAGTGGCTTCTAGTTTACAAATTGGGCAGTGGTACGGTTGGACTCAAGGCATTTTTACCATTCTTTCTTTTTCATCTGGTATGGGGGTTTTCTTGTGTTCCGTTGGGTTAACCGTGCTTTTTGTTACCCGAAAAATTGAAGGCAAAGCCCAAACCGTAAAACAACACCCTTGGTATGCCTTAATTAAACAATATTTACCCCTAGTTTCAGCCCTAGTTATTCTGCTTTCAGGCTTATTTTTCGTTTGGTTAGCCATGAGCACCCCACCAGAAACTACCCTTAAACCGTAAAATTCGCTTATAATAATCATTGTTCATTATCAGCAGGTACGGAAAGACGCTATTAACGTTGATTGCCATTCAAAAAAAACAAAAACAGTGGTGGCAAACCAATGCCTTTTGGTTTTTAGCCACGCTTTATAGCGTTGTTGCCTTTTCAGGGGTTATAGCCCCGTACCACCCTAATACAGCCTATACCAAACTAGCCTATTTACCCCCTTCGCCCATTTATTGGGTAAACCCTGAAACTGGCTGGTTAACCACACCCTATGTATTGGAACGAGAAAAAACCTTCAACCCCAAAACTTACGAATTTCAAGTTTACCCCAAGCTCGGCAAAACCTATCCACTCCAATTTTTTGTAAACCAAGGAGAATCCTACGAGCTTTTCGGGCTAATTAAAACAAATTTTCATTTATTCGGCGTGGCAGAACCAGCCCACCTTAACCTGCTAGGCACCGATGAAAGCGGTCGAGACGTTTTTTCACGCCTACTGTGGGGCGGGCAAGTTTCGTTGACCATTGGGTTTGTTAGTTTGTTAATTGCCTTCCCACTGGGGTTATTAGTAGGCGGTATTGCAGGCTACAAAGGCGGATGGTTGGATACCGTACTAATGCGGTCTACCGAAATTTTAATGTCAATACCCCACCTGTTTATTTTAGTAAGCCTAGCTTCCATTATGCCCCCTGCACTTACCAGCGTGCAACGCTTTTTGTTGGTATCAGCCTTTATGGCATTACTAGGGTGGACAGGGTTAGCACGGATTATCCGCAATTTAATTTTATCCATTAAGCAACAAGAATTTATTGAAGCAGCCACCGCCATGGGGGCTTCCACCAGTCGTATTTTATGGCGACACCTATTACCGCAAACCACCTCGTTTTTAATTGTAGCGGCAACGTTGGGCATACCAGGGTATATTTTAGCAGAATCTGGGTTGAGTTTTTTGGGATTAGGCATTCAACAACCTGATGCCAGCTGGGGGAATTTGCTGAAAGAAGCCCAAGAACTTTCAAACCTCATTGAACGCCCATGGCTAATGACGCCGGGATTGTTGATTTTTGGGGTAGTGTTGGCTTACAACCATCTGGGGGAATCGCTCCGCAACCGGTTAGACCCAGCTATGCGAAAACAGTAGAGTTTACCTTGATGTAACAACATCTTAACGGTAAACTAGCAGATAATAATAAACCCTCAAATAAGAAATACTTTCTAAAAATGTTAAAAACGTGGATTGCCGTCACAACTGGAAAACTCGCCGCATGGGCTTCTAAAACGCTCACCAAGGGTGCTGGCACTAGCTTACCTGGGGTTGTGGCACTGAAAGTTTTCCCTCAAGTACTAAAATCCCTAGCCCATCAAGTGCCAAAACAAGGCATTATCGGCATCACAGGCACTAATGGAAAAACCACCAGTGCAGGGCTGATTGCCGCCTTCCTAGAAGCCAAACCCACCCAAGTCATTCATAACCAACTAGGGGCAAATATGCTTTCAGGCATTACCAGTGCCTTACTGCTACAAACCGACTCTACCGCCCACCTCAAAGCAGACCACTTGGTACTGGAAATTGATGAAGCCTCGCTAACCAAAGTAACCGCTCAAGCCCCCTTGCACACACTAGCCGTTACCAATTTATTCAGAGACCAACTGGACCGCTACGGCGAACTAGATACCACCGCCCAGTTTATCACCAACGCCTTCCCCAACGTTTCAGGGGCAATTATTCTCAATGCAGATGAGCCTTTGGTTGCCAGCATGGGTAAGCATCTACCCGAAGGCGTAAAACCTCTATTTTTCGGGATTCAAAACCTACCCTTCGGGCAGAGCGATTCCGATAGTAGCGTGCAAGCTGATGGGGGTGTCCCCTTTCCGTTAGAAGTATGTAGTTGCCCCAGTTGTGGAACAGACTTAAGCTATACCCACCGATTTTATGCCCAAGTGGGGCATTATCACTGCGAAAATTGTGGGTATCAACGACCAACGCCGTCGGTTTTAGGTACGGTGCTGAAACAATCGCCCGCAGAAGCCGTTTTACAGATAGAAGCCCCTACTTTAGGGAAAATAGAACCCTTTGAACTAAAAACCAGTTTAGTCGGCACGTTCAACCTATATAACCTACTATTAGCCGTTACTGTGGGCTTGCTACACGGTGTTTCTCCGCAAGCCATGCAGTTGGCACTGAACGAGTACGAAGGCGTATTTGGTCGGGCTGAACGCCGAACGGTTCAAGGCAAAGCCGTGCAAGTGCTACTGATTAAAAACCCTGCGGGGGCAACAGAAGTATTGAAACTGGTAGAACAAGACCCCAACGCTAGGCTATTAATTGCCATTAACGACGATTACGCCGATGGCAGAGACGTTTCTTGGTTGTGGGATGCCCCATTTGAACGGCTAACCCAAGCTACTGCTCCGCTTTTTGTTTCTGGCAGGCGTTCGGGGGATATGGCGGTTCGGTTACAGTATGCGGGGATACCAGCTAATGCCATTATTGAACAGGAAACGTTAAAAACCTGTTTAAAACAAGTCCTTGATGCCGTACAACCCCATGAAACGTTGTATATTCTACCCACCTACACGGTTTTATTGAATCTGCGTACCCTTTGGGATGAATTAAACTAGCGACTTGTTGACTACCTTCTACTTTTTGGCTTTAATAACACCATGGTGCGGACGTAGTTCAGTGGTAGAACGCTAGCTTCCCAAGCTGGATGTCGTGAGTTCGAGTCTCATCGTCCGCTCCACTCTATTTTTTTAAGGGGCATGGGTATTAAATAAAAATTATAATTGTAGTAAATCATATTCCATATGCTACAATGAATAAATGTTTTTCATGATGAGGTAAGTCAATGCTACCAATCACCTGTCAATAATGAAAGTATCCAAAAAAATGTTTCAATTATTCTATTCTACCGCCGTTGTTCAACAACTAAGCCTATTAATTGTTAGTAGTGCCTTCTTATTTTTAGGGTTAAATGTAGCGGTTGCTTGGGGGCAAACCCAATTAACCACCAAAACCAGTATGTCTAAAACTGCCACACCTAAAAAAGCAACTTATCATAGCGTCAAAAAAACCAGTACCAAGGCTACCGTCTCTCATCAAAGTAAACCCAAAGCCTCAACGCCAGAATTTTCGTTGCCTGACGGGGAATATCTAGAAGAAAGCCCCGCTGTTGTTACATATCCACAAAAAAAGTAACAATCCAATTCTTATTACTTCAGAATACGTCCCTATTGTACGATGACATCACTATATAATGTTCTAATACCAATTTCAAATAGAAATGTCGTTAGCGTCTACGTTGTTACCGTCAAGTAAAAAATCCTCAATGTACGTTTCTGTACACCTGCGGTTTTTTACTTGCCAGTGCCTAGTATCCATCTAACGCTATTCCCATTTGAAATTGGTATAAGCTAATTTAGGATGATAGTCATGAGTTCACCGTGGGATTTAAGCAAACTATTTTCACCGCCTTCTTCTGATGCTTCTTCAGGGGTAAGCATACCTGCTATTAATACGCCTGAACTAAAACCCAGTATCAACCTTCCGCCTGACGGTAATTCTTGGCAAAGAGAAGCGTTACAATCCGCAGGGCTAATTCCGCTAGTACCCATAACAGATAACCTACTAAAGACCCAATCGCCCATTAGTGCATGGCAACAAACCAATACAAATTCGTTCAACCCCACCGTTCAACAAACCAATACCTTCAAATTTGCAATTCAAGAACAAACACAACCCGAAACTAATCAATGGTTAGCACCCTCGCAAACCGCAGGGGCATCGTCTAATAATAAAACCAGTACCAAAAAATTATTAGACCTATATAAGGCATCTGCACCCAAAGCCACCCAAGGCGATGGAAAGTTAATAGTGGGCGGACAAGGTAATTTTAGTAGTATTGAAAAAGGTGGAACTGGTGGATTGTTTGCCAGTGAAACAACTGATGAACAAGGCTAGCCCCTAACTAACCTTGTTGCTTTGTAACATTTTTTTACAAACCCTTCAGTCTGAAGCTAATTGACCGAAGGGGGTAGTGAAAGCCATTTTTTAAGACCAATCCAAAAACCAATGACTTTCGAATCTATCATGAGAGAAAAAATAAAATTTAAAGGACTTATCCCCCATTATGATTTTAAATGTGAATGCAGGCTTTGCCACCCCCAATAATGGTAAAATTACCACTGCCTTTAATGGAACAGTTTCAGAAACCGTTTCAGACAAAATAGCCACGAATGAAAAAAAGCCCAAAGAAACCAACACAACAACATCCTTCGAAAGCAACCTCAATCCTCAAGCGGGTTGGAGTAAGATTGTTAAAAGTACGCTAGAAGGCGGATCATTTTCTGGCTATGTTACTTACATGGAAGAAACACCACCAACAGAAACGAAAAAAACTGGAAAAAATGCCCTATGGAAACAAATTATTGCAGAAGCAATGAAAGGCTCTGGTCTTTCAACCAGCAAACCCAGTGCTGGGGGCGATGCCTTTGCTAACAAGGATTTTGGAAGTTTAGGTTCTTCTAGTTCTGATGAATCTGAAGGTTAAACTTATCAGCTAACTAATTGGGTCTGCGGCACTGCAGGAGCTTGAGGCTTCGTTTTTTGTGCTTGCTTTTTTGGAGCTACTTGCTTAGCTTCCACTTGTTCCTGTTGTTGATAGGAATGAAGCGAATACAAAGCATCTGTGACCATTTGCGGTTCTAACCCAAACAAGCCGATGCCTGTTTTAAGCACATTCAATTCTTCAATAACCGCAGCAGTAGGGTGCCGATAGTACCCCACTTGAATAGAGCGTAAAGCCGGTTCATGCACCACGGCAGACGTATCTCGTAATATCTTCAACATAAACGCATCAATATATGGTTTATAGGCTGGTCTGCGTTCTAAATTCGGATTAGCTCCTAGTATCATAGAAAAATCATTTGAAGCTTCGGCTCGCTTTTGCCAGTCAGGGTCTTCTAGCCTTCTATTTAAGTTACGAATAACACTGTTATCAAAGCCTCTAATAATCAACGGTTTATCTTTTTCTTGTGGTAACCCTGCTTTATTCTCTTCTTCAAGGGAGTCTGAAGTAGTTGTAGGCAGTTCCGCAGAAGGTGCGGAGGCAGGCGAAGTTTCAACCGGCGTTGCTTCAGTGGCATTCACTTGAGGTGGTAAAGAAGCAGGTAAACTACCAGCACCTGCATTCGCTTCAGCAGCAGATTGCGGTAAAGTAGTCGAAGGTTGGGTGATAGCAGACCCTACAGAAGTGTTAGGTGGTGCTTCGGGCACTGTTTGTTGAACAACCGGTGGGTTAGATTCTACAATTGCTGAGGAAGGGGCAACAGACGGGACTGTATTAGGTTTGCCAAAAAATAACCACGGGGCTAAATATTCCGGCGGTGTAGGGGCAAAAGCTTCTGGGTTTAATAATAAATGACGCCTGCCACTGGGGGTATTTTCAACACCAGTTCGAACAGAATCCGTTTTTACAGGCACTACTGAAGAAGGGTATTGAATGGGTCTGGATGAATTAATACGACTCATATACAAGAAAAAGTCCTTTAACATTAACCGAAGGTTTATTCTGTAATAGTATCAACGTTGTTGAAGAAAAAGGTGTGCTGTGTTTTTTAAAATGGAAAGATTGAATAAAATCCGTTTTTAACAAGAGAAAAGGGTTCTATTATTTATTTAATATATATATAATTCATCCTCATCATAGTAATGGGTGTAGAATTTGTATAAAAGTGGTGAAAAGGTTAATATGGCTGAAAAATGGCTGTTGATAAGGTGTTTAAAGAAAAGGGATTTGATGAGGTAATAGGTTGAGTGTTGTTGAATGTTGCTAGAAGAATGGCAGGGTTTTCTATAAAAAGAAAGACTTTTTTACAGATGAATGAACAAGAGTTTAGGGTGTTTTAAACTCAGTTTTATACAGTATAGTGTTCAAAACTAATCAAATAAACTAAAGCCTATTGCTACCCAAACATAATTGCCTATGATACGCTTTAATAATAAAGTAGTTTAAATTGTAATGAACCCCTTTTAGGAAGACCCTTTGTAATGATGATGATTACCATTACCCCCCAACACGTTGTAAATGCCTTAGAACACACCTTGCTTAAATGGGATTGTAAAGAGCCCGAAAGCCACCAGCTAGTGGAACGCTTATGCCAAGAAGCTAAGCAATACGGGTTTGCAGCGGTATGTGTCAGACCTATCCATTTTACAACGGCTCGGTATGCCTTGGGGGTTACTTCCTCTGTAGCGTTAGCGGGGGTTGTAGGCTTTCCTGAATTTCCGTTAACCAAAGCCATTGAAAAAGCTCATCCGATGATTGGAGCGGTTAATAGCACTACCAAGCTGCAAGAAATTTCTTGTGCCCAAATGGAAGGGGTGGATGAATTGGATGTGGTTTTGAATAGTGCTTATTTTAAAACAGATTTTGAAGTGGGCGGTAGTTTTACGGAAGATGAATTAACAGGGTTACGCACTTGTGCCGATGACTTACCAATAAAGCTGATTTTAGAAACAGATTTACTAACATCGGAAGAAATTAAAAAGGTCGTTGCTATTGCCGTGGCGTGCGGTATGGATACCATTAAAACCAGTACGGGCTTTATAACGGATGGGATTGGGGCAACGGTGGAAACCATTACGTTAATTCGTCAAACGTTGGATGCCTTGGGGGCTACCCATGTGGGCATTAAGGCTTCTGGTGGGGTGAAGACATATGCCCAAGCCTTAGCGTTGCTACAGGCGGGTGCTACCAGAATTGGTTCAAGCAATTGCGTTGCAATCGCTCAAGAAGCCATGGCATTGCTGGGTTAAAATTGCGACCCTAAATTGACACTAACACAACCACTTGCGTGCTAATAGCTTCTAGCGTGCCGATAGGAGGTAACCCTTCACCTGTTTTGGCTTTAATACTAACGCATTCCACCGAAAGACCTAAAGTAGTACTCAAGGTTTCTTGAATGCTTGCCCTATAAACACCCAATTTCGGGCGTTCAAGGTGAACCACCGCATCTATATTCACAATCGTGAACGTCGGATGAGCCTCCCGAATAATGCCCAACGTTTGTGCCAATAAATCTAAACTATTAGCGTTTTTCCAACGGTCATCACTCGGCGGGAAATGCGTGCCAATATCGCCCATAGCAACACTACCCAATAGGGCGTCAATCAGGGCATGAACCAACGCATCGCCATCAGAATGAGCCACGCAACCCAACAAGCTTTCCGTTATACGAAAGCCACCAATCCATAAGGGTAGGTTGGGGGCAAGGCGGTGTAAATCCGTACCCAGCCCTATTCTGAAATTTGTATTATTTAACACAAGCGGTTGCCTCTTGGTCTATTTTAGCCAGTACATTTTCTAATGAATCGTTTAAAATATAGTGGGCTAGTGCTTGAGCATTCCCATCTTCTACAATCGGCGGAGCAACTACTTTGGCTTGCTGTTGAATGGCTACAGGCCCGTTACCCATAGCAATACCTAAGCCTGCTTGGGTTAGCATACTTAAATCGTTCTCTTCATCGCCCAAGCAAAGAATATTTTCTGGGGCAATGCCCCAGCGTTGGGCTAAAAACGAAACGGCGTTCCATTTAGAGACATTTGGAGCTGTAATTTCTAAAAAATTATGTCTTGATTGACACCAGCTTATTACTTCTTTGCCGAATGTTTTTGCTAAGTAAGCTTTCATTTTTTCTAAAACCGCAGGGTCGTTATTAATAACGACTAGCTTGGGCGGTGCTTCGGTTAGGATGGAAGCCAAATTATTGGTTAAGCTAGGTTCAATTGAAGAGGTATTTTTGTATTCCTGCACATACAATTCATGCGGACGGGAATACAAAATATCATTGACATAACAGTTAATGTGAATATCATTTTCAGCACAATAAGCCACTAACTGTTTGGCAATTTCTAACGGAACAGGATTGTAAAAAATGCGGTTAAATTGGGGGGCATGGTCTGTTTCATGAATAGTGGACCCTTGGTAGGTGATAATGGGGGTAGTTAGCCCAAACAATTGGGCATAAGGCAACGCTGAAGGAAACATTCTACCTGTGGCAAGTACCACTTTGGTGGTTGTAGTGGTGTTAATTCGGGTAATAATTGCTTTAACGGCGGGGGAAACGGTTAAATCTTTTTGAACGAGTGTGCCGTCTAAATCACACACCATGAGTTTAATTTCATGGGGGTAGGGTGGAAAGGTTGGTTGGTTGGTCATGGGTCAATGGGTAGCTTTCAAGGTTATTTATACTGATTCTTAATAGTCTATGGGATGATTTACTTCTATAATAGAAAAGAAGCAACTAATTGGCTACCAGTTATGTTAATAAGGACGATTTTTAACCCATGAGAATACAAAATTTTAAACCCGCTGTTTTAACCCTTGTAGTGGGCACACTGGTTGTGTGGGGCGGGGCTTGTGTACAAACTTGGGTGCAGGCTTCTAGGTTGGGGGGCGAAGGCTTTGGGCGGTTGCCTTCCAGTTATGATGCGGGCAAACCCTTAATGCAAGTAGCTGAAGAAGCCAATGGAAAGCCATTATTAGTTGAATTTTATACAGATAGGTGCGTACGGTGTAATAAAATAGTTCCCTTGGTACATAGCTTTGCGAAAACACGCATAGCCAGCCAGTGTGTTTCATTAGCGTTAGTGAATGCGGAAACCGCTGAAAACAAGCTATTTACAGATTTATTTGCCGTGAAGGAAGTACCCGCTTTATTTATTTTTAACCCCAAAAAAATGAAGAAAACGGCGGTTACTTTGCCTGATGCTTCAAAGCCAATACCGACTGAACAAGCCCTTGCTAATGCGGTAGTGGAAGCCTACAAGGCTAATAGCGAGGGGAATTTCAGTCGGCATTGTATGTTAATGGCGTCTGATTGATTTTTTGTTTTCTAACAATAATATGGTGGGGTTAATCGCTTCGGCCTAGGGCTTTTGTCAGGGGGACTGCTGTTTGGCAGCCCCCCCGACACCCCCCCACAAATTCAAGGGGGCTCCACGCCCCCTTAAAAAACCCCTCTCAAGGGTTGATTTGTTTACACGCACGTTGAAAACAGGCTTGACCGGAAGCCAAAAGAGGGCTTCCTAATTGGTCTGCTTCGCTATGCTCGCACCAGCCTTTCTTCAACTGCCGATGGTTTGAAGCTAAAAATCCTAATAAAAGCTAGCAATAATGCGTGTTCCGCAGTATTGATTTTAGTGAACTTTGGTGAGATGCCGTTTAGAAGGCACACCCAATTTCACAATAAGGTGTTTCACCGCTTCTGCCATTTGGCATCCTTGCGGAGAATCTGAAAAAAAGCTTTTGTAAAAGCACCCTTCACAATCTGCTTTACGAACAAAGCAGGCTACAGCAGAAGGACTCCATTGGCGGTAAGGGCCTACTTTTGCACCCGAAGCAACATCATCTTCCGCTTCATCGGCACAAACGGCATCGCCTTCCAATTCATCAATGGCTAGAAAGGTCGAATTTACTGGCCGAGGCGGTACGCTTAGCTTCTTTTCCCATTCAGGTAAAACCGCTTCAATGGTTTCCTGTAACTGGGCATTAACCTGTTGTTGCTTTAAAGCCCGAAATGAACGTTGCCCCCGTTCTGCTGGTAAAGGGCGTTTATTGGTAATAACTGTTACTGTTGATGAAACCGATTGCTGTTGAATAACCACGAAATCAAATACTCCTCATGAATCAATAATCAAAAAAACGGGTGTGTGAATCTAATATGGTGTGAATTAAACGGGGAATGATTAGTTTGTCATCAATGGCAAACCCCAGTTAATGAATAAGCGTCCATATAAAAAAGTAACCAAACAGAAAAATAAACTTTAAAAGTGTTTCAACGGACCATGTCAACGTGTACGCGAATATTTCACTTCCATCAACCTACAGAAAGGTCTACAATAAATAAAGAAACGGAACAATTCAACTTCGTAGACGCTAGATGAATAGTTAAACTGCAAATGCATTAGTAAAAAAACAACTGCATATACAACTTGTTTACTATTGTACTTGTTGCAAGTACATTTGAAAAGAGTCCTTCAAAAAAATTAACCCTAAGGCTATTATCCTGATGGCTACCACGCCCTTTTTGTTATTAACTAAATACCCTTGGTGGTGCATTTATTTTTCTGAAGAAGCAAATTATAAAAGCATTTACACCTTACAACTAGTCATTCAAAAAAAAGTACAAGCGGGACTATTACCCAATATTATTTTATTGGGCAATCACCCACCAACGGTAACCTTGGGGAAAAAAACGAATATTCATCATATAAAAGAAATTCCATCTGATATACCCACGTTTGAAATTGAACGCGGAGGTAGTGTTACTTATCATTATCCTCAACAAGCGGTGGTGTACCCTATTTTCAAACTGCCTACCCCTAACGTCCACGGTATAGCTCGGTGGTTAGAAACCAGTTGGATAGAGGCTATTAGCCAAGCAGTCCCCCAGCCCCAAGGGCTACAAACCCTAGCATGCAAAGCCGGTTTATGGACAACCCACCCTGAACCCCAAAAACTAGGGGCTTTGGGGTTAGCCGTTAAGCAGTGGGTTACTTACCACGGCATAGCTATTAACATTGCGGGCGATGTTTCACCGTTTCAACACTGGATGCACCCTTGTGGGCTTGAAGAAACCACTATTACCAGTGTTCAAGCTTATTATGGTGGGCAACACCCTTTTCAAACGGCTAGCTTAGCCTTAGTAGGATGGCTAGCTTATTTGGAAAATCAGCAATACACAGTGCCAGAAAGAACCTTCACTGTAGCAGAATTTAACCGTAACTTCCTATAAAGCATTGGAAAACGGTTATAAATTTCGTATAATGACTTCCCGAACGTATTTTTATTTTTTAATAGACCTAATACACAAAGGACAATATATTCTATGTTAAATCCTTATCAAACGACATTATTGGCTACTGCAACCGTTATTGGGCTTGGTATCATCAACCCTGTATTTGCTAGTACGCCTGTTACCCCGTTAACGGAAGTAACCTTGTATAGCCAAGGTACTAGCTTGGTAAAAGAAACCAAGACCCTGACATTAGGTGCAGGTACAACCCAAACAGATTGGTCTATGTTGCCTACAGAAACCGATGCGTCTTCGTTTTTTATCAGGTTTCCTAAAACAACCAGCCCTGTTAGCTTGCTGGAACAAACCTTTAAAACCAATTGGCTAGATAGCAACACCTTATTACAAGCCAGTATTGGGCAAGCTGTTTTAATGCTAGACCCGCTGGCAGATAAGCACGCCACCCCCCCGAAACCAAAATATGTGAGCGTTACGTTAAAAAAGCTGTTGGGGTCTTACGCTTTGGTGGAATTACCTACCAGTAAACAAACCATTGTAGTGCAGCAATCAGATATTTTGCCCAGAACGTTACCCGCTACGCTTAAAACAGACCCTACCTTGCAGCTTTCGCTACAAAGTGAAAAACCTCAAAGCGTAGAAGCACAATTGCTTTACCTAACCAACGGTTTAGGGTGGACGCCCAATTATGTGGCAACCCTAAACCCCAATGAAACGATTGATTTACAAGCGTGGGTTATCCTAACCAACAATACCGCTAAACGCTTTGAAAACACCAAATTGCACCTAGTAGCAGGCGAATTACGTCGGCAAAATAGCAACGAATATCAAAGTAGAGGGATGATGAAAGCTTATGCTGTTCCGCAAGCCGTGGGCATGGCAATGGCAGATGGGACGAGCTTTGAAACCGCTTCCCACGAACAATTGGGTGATTTGTACTTGTACGAATTACCTCATTTTGTAACGCTAAACCCCAATGAAACGAAGCAAGTGGGGCTATTTCAAGTTAATAGCTTACCAGTCAAACTACGGTATGTGTATAACCCGAATCCGGGGTATCAATGGTACGGGTATACAGATACCCGAGCCGATGCCGTTACCCAAGCTAAAACTCCTGTTAGCACCTTCTTAAAGCTAACGAATCCTTCTACAGGCGGTGTAGGGCAACCCCTACCATCGGGCTTAGTTCGGTTTTATCAAGCAGATTCTAAACAACGGTTACAGTTGGTTGGCGAAGAAAGTATATCGCACACGCCTGTTGGGGAATTTGCAACGGTTGAACTAGGTAAAGCGTTTGATGTTTTAGCTAGAAAAACGCAAACAAAATGGCATAGTACCCCCAACTATCAAGAAGCTAACTACGAAGTGGTGTTAACCAATCGGAAAACCTTACCGGCTAGTGTGGAAGTTTACGAAAATCCTCAGGGTGATTGGGAATTAACTAAAGAATCTATCAAGCCGGCTAATAGCAAGGCGGCTCCGTTGAAGTTTGTCGTAAATGTGCCAGCCAATGGCGAAACCAAATTAACTTACACCATTAGAAATTGGATTAAAAGATAAGGGGTTCAATGCTTAAAGTAATAGCCTGTTTGGCAAGTTCCCTTGATGGTAAAATTACCGCTGCCCAGCTTGACCCGTCTGATTGGGTGAAGCTGGGCACTGTGGCAGATTTAAATCGGTTATTTACGGTGCGTAACCAAGCAGATGCTATTTTGTGTGGTCTAACCACCTTCAATGCGTGGGCTGGGGTTCGGTGGAGCTTAGTACAGCAAAACCAGCCTGAAGCAGACCGAATAGCTAAAACCCATATTGTGCTGACCAATTCTTGGCAATTTATGCCCCAAGCGTTGAAAGTTTTAGAAAATTGGCAACCCCATTGGCAACCGTTTATTATTGTTTCTAACACCCCCCCTCCTTCAGTTGTAGATGCCCTGTTAAAGGCTAATAGTAACGTTATTTGGCTGAATCTTCCTCATGGTAATAATTCGCTGAATGCCTTAATGGAGTGGCTTGTAGTTAACTACAAGGTTAAAACCCTGTTGGTTGAAGGGGGCGGGCAAGTGGTTGAACAATTTTTGAAGGCTCAACTCCTACAGGTGTTGTATTTAACCATTACTCCTTGGTTAATTGGTGGGCATCAAACACCCAGTCTGGTAGGGGGTGAAGGTTTCACTAAAGGCACTTTTCCCAAGCTACAATGGCAAAGCGTTGAACCCGTCGGTGATGAGTTGTTTGTTCAGGCTACGATTATTTATCCTAAAAATTAAAAAATCCCCTTCAGAATGTTTCTTAATGAACCGATAGGATTGATTAAAGGGTCTAATTGAATTAAATAAGACGAATAAGGATGCTTAATAGAATGAAAAAAACAACTTTTTTTAAAGGCTTTACACTGGTTGAGGTATTAATTTCTTTGGGGATTGTTGGCATATTAGGGGCTTTAGTTGTACCTAGCTTACTTAATAATATTGAGGAACAACGATTAAAAGCCCAAGCAAAAGGAGGCTATTCCACCTTGTTGCAGGCGTTGGATTTGCTGAGTAACGATTGGGAAGGTGAATTAGCCGCCGATAGGCTAGGCGTAGACCCTAGAGCCAATACGGATACCGCTGGTGTGTTTGCTAATTTAAGTTATCGTATTAAATCAGTGGCTCGTTCTACAACGGCAGCAGGTTCAGCAGCACTTCGTCCTGGGATAACAGAACCTGTGGCTTTAACGAATATTCTTGTATTGCCTAACAATGTGATGTTTATGAGCATTACTCGTGGTGCTGCCGCAAGTACATTAAATATTGATATCAATGGGGTTAATGGTCCTAATATAGTCGGTACCGATATATTTCCAATACAGTTTAATTATACACCTAACCCTACCGTAACACCTGCTGGTAACACGATTAGTGCGTTTGATGCTCGAATTTCAGATACATTGACTGCCGCACAAATTGCCAGATGGCATACGTTGACTGATACAGGTGTTTAACGTTTTTTAACACTCACCAATTGACGAAAAAGTCTTTTATTGCTACAATTATAGTGTAGTGCTAAAAGACTTTTTTGTTTCTGTATTTTCTTGTTCTCATTCTCGTTGAATTTTTTTATTGTTTTGTTAAGCTAACCGCCGTTGTATAGCGGGTTCGTTGTTTTGTAAATTTTTCATACCTCTCCAAAGTCTATCAGGAGCTATAGTACCCATGAAACCCTCTTTTTCAGCCTATCTAGGTAATAATAATCCACAAAAAAAAATAGTACCTCAACAAGCTGAAGTGTTGCAAGCTTTTGCAAAGGCTACCCATTCAACTAATACTAAACAACAAAATGATGCGTGGCAATCTCTCAAGAAATGGGTACAGAAGCGTCTTTATCCTTGGTTAACCCAGTATTCCCCTATTGCAGATGAATTAGCCCAAGAAGGGTTAATAACCTTGTGGCTGACCCTGAAAAATAATCCGCTTCAATCGGATTCAAATCCTGCTACCTATTTAGCCTACTATTGGCAAATGGTTTCTGCTTTAGAACAAAAAGCCCGTACTATTAGTCAAAAAGAAATTAGGCATTGGCATAAGCAAGCCCATTTTAATACAAATAATAACGATGAGTCTTCAGCACAAGCGTGGGAAGAACAAGTGTATTTTCATAGCCAACAATTGCAATCCGCCCCAGCGTTGAAGGCATTAGATGCTGAAATTGGCGATATTGCCCAGTGCATTACCCACCTATTTAATCAGCTCAAAAAACGAGCCAGCTTAGGAGAAAAAGCCATTTGGTTTTTGAAAAAACGCTTTCATTTAGATGACGTGCCAAGTTTGCCTGCTTCTGCTACTATCGAAGATTCATCGTTCCAAAGAACCATTGCTCAAGAATTAGGTATTAGTCAACAAGCTGTTTCTCATTATGAAAAGCGATTGTTAAAACAGTGTCAACACTGGTTAATGCCTTATTGCCCTTTTTAACAAAAATACGATGACTAATGGACTTTGAAAGGTTGCTTATCATCTCGGTTCAAAAAAACGCTAAACTGGTATTAGTATTAACCGAGTATTGATGTTGTACTGACCGAGGAGTAACCCATTTTCATATGAATACGACTGTTTTAGTTTTTTTAAAATCCTTAGCTACCCCTATTGTGCTGTTTACGGAAAATCCGCAACAAACTTATGATGAATTGAGAGAGATTTTAAAATCTGCACACACTAATAGCCCTAAATTAATTGAAAAACAGACCATCGGGCCTTTAAAGTTTGTTACTTTTTGGGATACGCAGCTAGCAGGTTTTGCCTTACAAGTAGATCCTAGTCAACCAACGCCACCTATGGCTAAGAAAACAACTTTATCTCCTCCCAAGCCAACACTTCAATAACTAGCTATTATTTAGTACTCACTCACACTTCAAGCCCCCTTTCTTACAAAGTATGAAAGGGGGCTTGAAATATAAAGTTATAAGATTAAACTAAGGCTGGAGCTGGTACGTTTGCAGCGTTTATGGCTGAACCCGCCTTAAACCACCGTACTTGTTCGGCTGAAAACGTATGCTTTAGCTGAATAGTTACTTGTGAGCCATCCGCTTTTTTAACCACGGCTTCCACTAGTTGATTTGGGGCAAATGCCTTCAAATTCAACAAGCTGATGGTATCACCCTTGGTAATTTGATTATAATCGGCGGTGCTTGCAAAGGTCAACGCTAAAATGCCTTGCTTCTTCAAGTTGGTTTCATGAATTCTAGCAAAACTTCTAGCAATAACCGCCTTCACACCCAAAAACCGAGGGCACATGGCAGCGTGTTCACGGCTAGAGCCTTCACCGTAGTTTTCATCGCCCACAATGATAGACCCACCCACGGCGGTCTTCAGTTCTTTGGCTTTCAACGCCCAAGCAGATGCCCCACGTTCCACACCACAAACCACCATTTTAATGGCATCGGCTGGTTTGCCTGTAGAAGCATCTACCGCTGTTAGCAACATATTGTGTGAAATGCCACTTAAATGCCCACGCAAGGGCAACCAATCCTTCCCTGCAGGGGAAATATGGTCGGTTGTGGTTTGCCCTTGCGTTTTAACCAACACGGGGATATTCACCACGTCGTTACCATCCCATGCTTTAAACGGCTCCAGCAATTCTAACCGATTACTATCAGGGGCAACGTTCACTTTTAAACCTTCACGGTTTGCAGGCGGTTCATCAAAACCATCCCATGAAATAACAAACCCATTTTCAGGAATATCAGGGGCAGTAGGGGGAACCAACGTAATGCCTTCAACGCTATCGGTTAATGGGTTAAACAGGGTAGAGCCCGTCAACGCTGCAATAAACACTAATTCAGGGCTACCAATAAAGGAAAGCGTGCCTGCATTACCGTCATTCCGTTTTGGGAAGTTACGGTTGAATGAGGTGATAATGGCATTGACTTGCCCAACAGGCATATCGCTTCTATCCCAGTTACCAATACAAGGCCCGCAAGCATTAGCCAACACGGTAGCCCCTAGTTCTTCAAAAATAGCGAGTTGTCCATTGGCTTTAATGGTTTCAAAAACTTGAATAGACCCCGGTGTGATGAGCAATTTGGTTTTCAATTTCAACCCAGCAGCAATGGCTTGCCGAGCAATAGAAGCACACCGCTCTAAATCTTCATAACTAGAGTTGGTGCAAGACCCAATCAATGCAGCACTGTAGGTTTCTGGCCAAGCTTCTGCTTTAATTTCTTTAGAAAAAGCGGAAATAGCTCTTGCTCTATCAGGCGAATGGGGACCTACCACATAAGGTTCTAGGGCGTCTAAGTCAATTTCAATGATTTCATCAAAATAAGCGGAAGGGTTAGCGTAAGTAGCAGCATCGCCCCGTAAATCGGTCGCATAAGCATCGGCTAAATCCGCAATTTCAGCCCGTTCAGTGGCACGCAAATACCGCCCCATAGATTCATCATAAGCGAATAACGAACAGGTAGCTCCTAGTTCCGCACCCATGTTGGTGATGGTGGCTTTACCCGTACAGCTCATGGCGGTTGCCCCTTCGCCGTAGTATTCTACAATTTTGTTAGTACCACCTTTGGTGGTCATCAATTCCAACACTTTTAAAATCACATCTTTCGGAGCAGTCCACCCTGAAAGTTTGCCTTTCAAGTGGATACCTACCAATTTAGGGCATTTTACTTCCCAAGGTAAGCCTGCCATCGTATCAGCAGCATCTGCACCACCTACGCCAATGGCTGCCATGCCTAAACCACCTGCGTTAGGCGTGTGGCTATCGGTTCCAATCATCAAGCCCCCAGGGAAGGCGTATTTTTCTAGCACCACTTGGTGAATAATACCACTACCAGGTTTCCAAAAACCCATGCCATATTTGGCTGCTGCAGAGCGTAAAAATTCGTAAACTTCACGGTTTTCATTAATAGCCCGTTCCATATCGCCTTCAGCACCGCCTTGAGCCCGAATGAGGTGGTCACAATGGACGGTTGAAGGTACGGCTACAGTAGGGCGATTAGCCTGCATAAACTGGAGAATCGCCATTTGAGCCGTAGCGTCTTGCATAGCCACACGGTCTGGGTTAAGGGCTAGCATACTTTCGCCCCGTGCCACGGTGGAAAAATCAAAAGACGCATCAGCGTGGGAAATCCAGATTTTTTCAGCGGTGGTTAAAGCCTCTTTGCCTAAGGCTTTTTTGGCTTTTTCAAATTTGCCAGCCAAGCTTTCATAGTGTTTTTTTACCAAGTTTACACGGTTTTCATGGGTATCTAAGCTCATCATCATGGCGATTTTCCTTTTTTTCTTTTAATAGATAGTAGATAAAACAAAACAGACGTAAATTTATTTTACCATAAATGAGAGAGTGCTAGAGGAGAAAGCCACCCAATTAAATTTTCAAAATAACAGACTAAAACTTGATTGCTTACCTTTATTTCAAGTGGCACTTGAATGAGTGGCAAACAATCAAGTTTTAGTCTGTTATTTTGAAGTAAGTAGAATTAGCGTAAAACTTTTATTTAAAGGCATTTACAGGTTTTTTTAGCTTTTTTACTGAACGTCTAACTTGATTGTTTGCCAGCAATTCAAGATCAACTTGATTTTAAGGAATTATTTCAAGTGGCACTTGAATGAGTGGCAAACAATCAAGATGCAAAGCTGACGTCAATTCGCAGAGTGAATAGTGTGGTTTTAAATTGATTAAGAAATATGGGCATTCCTACAAACGATGGAACTTGCTAAAAACTCTTCAAGTTAATGTAAAACCAACCGAAACCTATCCTATAAGGGGGTCTAGTTTTTTTATACACCTCTTTTTCAGAAAAAGGCATTGTTAAGCGGTAAGGAAACCCTAAAAAATACCCTTTTTACGCTAATCAGCACGGAGGCTACCCCATTTTGAAAAATCAACCTACACCGTCCACTCTGATTTCTGCCCACCAATCCACCATTAAAGCCGTTGTGTTTGATATGGATGGCGTGCTAATTGATGCCAAGGAATGGCACTTTGAAGCACTGAACCAAGCCCTTATTCAGCTAGGCTATGCTGCTATTACCCGCCACGACCATGAAACCATTTTTGATGGTTTACCCACCATCGCAAAACTTCGGCAAATGGCTAAATTGGGCTTGTTACCCCATGATGAAACCCTATTTAAAAAAATTAATCAGCTAAAACAACTACACACGCAAAAGTTGACTCAACTGCTTTGTAAGCCTTACAAACCGCATTTAGACTTGCTAAAAGCCCTCAAAAAAGCGGGTTATCGGGTGGGGTTAGCGTCTAATTCGGTGCGTAAAACGGTGGATTTAATGATGGCTTTAAGTGGCTTAGCCCCTTATTTAGATTTTACTTTGAGTAATGAAGATGTGGTCAACCCCAAGCCTGCTTCCGATATTTATAGCCTAGCCGTTGAAAAATTGGTGGGGTTAGAGCCTACCCAATGCTTGGCGATTGAAGATAATGAAAAGGGTATTAGAGCCGCAACAGGTGCTGGGTTGCATGTACTACCTGTAGCCACCGTGCATGATGTTACCTTAGCCAATGTAAGCCAACAATTACACCAGTTACAAAAAACCCAAACAAGGGTTTCTTTAGTTGCTTCTAAGGTTTAACCGAACGAGCAAAAACTAACCCACAGATGCTTTTTAGAAGCATCTGTGGGTTTTGAGGGTTAGTACAAAAGGTTAGCTCTGCTTCACCCATTTTTTAGTAGTCTCATCGAATATTTTATAGTTTGAACCGTCAGCATCTGTACAATGTTTATTGGTACGTACGTACTTTCCTTGTGTATCGAAGAAGTAGATAGTCGTATATTTTTTCTTTTGTTTTCCGTCTTATCAGTCTAGTTTCATTACCGCGTGTTGTTGCTTGTAAACCTGCTATGTTATAAGAAATATTTGGAGTTACCATTTTAGAGAGTTCCTTTTTACTAGGGGTTATGGGTATTGTATTTTACGCTTCACAACAATAATGCGGAAGGTTTTTCTGGTAAGGGCTAGGGCTTCATGGGGGGTGGTATTTGACCACCCCCCAACCCCCCCGCAAAAACAAGGGGGCTCCACGCCCCCTTATTTATCACCTCTCAAGGGCTAACTTGTTTCCACGCACGTTGAAAATAGGCTTGAGCGGAAGCTAGAGGCTCCCTAATTGCTCTGCTTCACTACGTTCGCACCAGCCTATTTCCAACTGCAGATGGTTTGAAGCTAAGAATTTTAGCTTAAACTCAACAATAATAGGTGTTCCGCAATTTGGTTAGGAAGCGTATTGTATTTATTTATCGCTAAACTATTACAGTTATCATATATCGCTTATTAAAACTGATAGTGTCTGTTGTAATAAACAACAAGCACTATAAAAAATTGTTTTTATAAAGTAATTTTTTACAATGCGGCTCTATTTATTCTGAACGAGTAGCCACCCATGCGGATTCTTGATTATCAGCCGACGAAATTTCCACCACTGTTCCTTCTTTCACCGGCACAAACCCTGAAGGGTTTTCCGTTACAGGCTTTACAGGGTCTACTAGTTTAATAGGCTGATGCAGTTTTGTGGTATGTTTACGCAACGCAGGTGCTTGTTCATGCACCACAGGTTTTGGTGGTACCACCTGAAGCTTCGGTTTGATGCTAGAAGGTAACAATAACGTGCTTTTACCTTTTTGCAACGAAGGGTCAATTACATTGCCCACCGCCTTGCTGAATAGAATAATATCAATCCGTCTGTTTTTCGCCCGTCCATCAGCAGTCGTATTAATCGCCACAGGGCGAGTATCCGCATAACCAACAGCCGCCATTTCTCTCGGGGAAAACCGCTGCACATTAATTAAATGCCGAACTACCACCGAAGCCCTTGCCGAAGAAAGCTCCCAATTAGAAGGGTAAACAGGGTGGTTACGCAAAGGTTGAGAATCTGTATGCCCTTCAATATGCAACAAATGATAAAGTAAATGGCTTCTTAAACGACTAGCAACGGCATCTAAAAACCTAACGCCCCTAGTATTTAATTGAGCAGAACCCGCATCAAACAACAGTCTGGAATCTAACGAAACCTTAACGCCCCGTTCTTGCAAGGTTACTTCTACCCCTTTTAACGGTACGCCCCCCGCTTTTTTTAAAGAATCAGATTCGTCATTACTTAATTCGTAGGCTGTTTTAGCCACACCAGTCGTTTCACCGGTATCGTCGCCATTTTTACCTGTTTCCGAAAAGGTTTCAGCATTAACGACTTCAACATCTTTATTAAGGTCTTCAACCACACTCTGAAGCTCATCCACCAACGATTCTAAGGCTTTCACTTCCCCAGGTTTGAAGGTTAAGCTTTCATAGCTACCAATTACCCCAGAACCTCTGCCTGTTTCTTTAACGGCAGGGTTTTCTTTGGCGGGCGAACCATGCCCGTCAAAGATAGATGCAATACCTTTTAGTAAGGTATCCTGCTGTTTAAATACTTCGGTGATGCTTTTTGAATATTCGCTTGGGTCTGTTAATTTGGCGGTAGCAATGGCATATAAGGCGGTAAACGTAGCAAATAACAAGGTGATAAAATCTGCATAAGAAACGAGCCACCGTTCAAGGTTTTCATGTTCAGGGTGTTTCTTTTTGCGTGCCATCATCATAGGTTGGCTGTGCCTATCTCTACTTTCTTTCCAAATAACTGCTTATACCGATTCACAGTCTAAATAGCGTCAGCGTATACGTTGTTACTAGCCAGTCAAAAATCCTCAAAGTACGTCTCTGTACTCCTGCGGTTTTTAACGCTCTTGTGCCTAGTCTCCATCTAACCCTATTCAATCTGAGAATCGGTATTACCTTCACATTTTAGAAGGGTTTCTTCTAAGTCAACGTGTAACCCTTTCAAACTCCGTTTACCTAGAGGAAAAAACCGGTAAAATCTGGAGGTATTCCATCCTTTTTTTAGGTAACAATTCGAGGTAATACCTTCTACTATAAAAATAGCCATAGTTATAATTTGAAACCGTTAATATTAATTTTTTTCTTCTTTCGCTGTTCTCTATAAAACAAGGATTTAATTTGCCATGATGATGATTAATAGCACACCCCCTTCTTCGCCTTCAGATTTTGCGGCACAATTACCCGAAATGGTTTGGTTTATACTGATGCCTATTATTAGTTGGTTTACCAGTTTAGGCGTATTTTGTAAAAGTAGCGATCTTGAAAAATTAAGGGCATCCATTGCTGAACGGTATATGCCACGAGATGAATATGCTCAGGATTTACGGTTGATTCGGGAAGAATTGCAGCACTTGAGTAGGCACGTTAATAGGCTCATTCCCAAGGTGATGGATTTATTGGATAAGCAGGATTAACCCATTTAATTTATTGATATAAACTGATACCATTTCAAAGATTGAATGTTGTATTCACCAGTAGGAACGACCGTCGCCTTTGCCCTGCTGCGGCGACGCGTTCCGTCCACCGGAGGGGCAAAAAGAGCATCCCCTCGTCAATGCCCGTAGTGGCATAGAGGGGTGTCTTTTTGGGGGTTCTTAGGGGTTTACCCCTAAGTTTGTGGGGGGTGTTCGTGTTGGGGCAACCCAACCGCAGTCCCCTTATGTGTTGGTAGAACAAAACGGTGCTAGTCGATCGTCCATTCCCCTCGGCTCCAAACAACCGATTGTCAGCAAGATCACTAGCACCGTTTTACAAGGGATGCCATTTGAACAGATGCCCGAACTCTAACGTTCGTACCATAAGGCTAAATCCAAATCCCTATTTTTCTACCAAAGGAAATCCTACCATGAAAACCGTCGGCATAGATGTCTCAAAATCTACCCTAGACATCTGCTATCTCAACAACCAAAGCCCCCAATTCTCTCAGTGCCAAAACCAAGAAACGGACATTGAACAATTGGTTTTGGCACTGAGAGAATTCGCCCCCACCAAAATAACCCTAGAAGCCACAGGTGGCTAGGAAAAACCACTCTACCTAGCACTCAAAGTAGCCCAACTACCCGTTGTCAAAGCAAACCCAAGACAAGTAAGAGACTTCGCCAAAGCCTGCGGCATCCTAGCCAAAACCGACAATCTAGACGCAAAAGTGCTAGCCCACTACGCTCGAGTAATCCAACCCCAAGAAACCGACTTCCTACCACCCCAAGCCTTGGTTGAACTGGCTCGGCACCAAGAACAAACAACGCAAGCCCACCAAGCCACAGACCCCTTCGTTATAGCCGATTTAGCCGCCCAGTGTGAAGCCTTAAAACAACGGCTTTCAGCCATTGTAGTGGAATGGAAACGAAGAATTGCGTTAGACCCATCGATTCAAAGCAAGCAAGAATGCTTGGAGACGGTTGCTGGTGTTGGGTTTAAAACCAGTGTGGTGCTGTTGGCTTGTTTGCCTGAATTAGGTTGTTTGGGTAGGGGGAAAATAGCCTCGCTGGTGGGCGTTGCTCCGAAGAATCGGGATAGTGGTGCTTGGCGGGGTAAGCGGTGTTGTTGGGGTGGGAGATCTGGTGTCCGTCGGTTGTTGTATATGGCGGTGTTGAGTTCGGTGCGGCATGATGAGCGGTTGAAGGTGTTTTATGAGCGATTGCGGGGTGTGGGAAAGCCTGCTAAAGTGGCGTTGGTGGCTTGTATTCGGAAGTTGTTGACTATTTTGAATGCGATGGTTCGAGATCACTTAAAAGCCACTGCTTGACACAGATGCTGACAAACCAACCAGCTAAAGTTAGGAATGACAAGCTTGAAGGGGCGTTGTTAGAATCTACCTAACAACGCTTGGGCGGGCTGGTAATGGGGGTTTATCCACAAGCATTGTTTTAGCATCAGCGTTGCCTGTAGGGGCTGTTGGCAAGCAATATAATATTGCCCCAGATGAAAATAAATTTCAGCATCTGTAGCAACAACGGCTTGTGCTTGAAGCAGTAACCCGTAAGCAGGAGCAAATAGCCCCAAATAGAACAAACTTCTACCTGCTAACTTGTAAACTTCTACATTCACCTGCCCTAACCAGTCTATCTTTGCCAAATAAGCGTCTAAAATACCTAGCTGGTTTGACTGTACCAGTTGCGTTACATCGTTTTCAAGGGCGTTACGCAATTGCAACACACTGGGCCATTGTTGAAATTGATTGGTTAACAGCCCCCACTGGGTAACCAACCATTGGGCTTGATTGGCTAATACTGGCTTGAGGGGAGAAAGCTGATATGGTGGTAATTCAGGTGAAGTTTGATGGGCTTCTTGCGTGGCAATGGCGTGTTGTAAAAAGGGTTGCCAAGCTTGAAAGGCTTGTTGGAAATTGCCTGCTAATACCCACGCCCAACCGGCTCGTTCGGGTAACCCGTATCGTTCAAATACTTGGGCTGCCCGTTCGTATTGTTGAGAGGCTAGATAGGCTTCACCCGTTAAATCTATCAGTATATCGGTAACCCAATGGCGGGGTAAATCGCCTTCGTAGTAAAGCGGATTAACAGGCAATAGCCGTAAACACAAATGCGGATTGTTCTGTTGCCATAGGGCTTGCCTAGCGGGGGTTAAGGTCTTTAACGCTTCTGGCGGGGCTAAGCTAATCCAGTTTTCTGCTTCTAATGAATGTCCTGCAGTGGTCATAGGAGTACGGTTAACAGTGTCTAGCTTATTGGGCTTAGGGTCTTGTTTAAAAAAAGCCTGAAAAATCATCATAGCAATAGTTTACACCTTCGCTAATAAAGTACGCAAGGTGTTTAACCCTTATTTTTCTTGGAAAGAAAGAGCTTGCTTGCTTGAGACAAGGTTTCATCTAACCGTTGGGAAGGCAGAGATCCTGAACGTGCCTGTTGGTTGGCACTAATAATTTCTTGGTAAATTTCTTCTCGGTGAATAGAAATATGTTTGGGGGCGTCCATGCCCAATTTTACGTTGTCTCCGCGTACTTCTAGTACGGTAATGAAGACATCGTTACCAATGACTATTTTTTCACCTATTTTTCTGCTTAACACCAGCATCATAACACCTGTTGCTCCTACACACGACTAACTAACCTGATACTTTTTTGATAAAAAAGACTGAACAATTGAAAGAACCCTCAGTGGGGTTTAGTGGTTGTTCTTCAGTGTTATGGGGTAGGGCTAGGCGGAATGAGGGCTTCAACGACTTCAGTTTCTTCTGTTGGGTCTAACGCTTCATCGTTTAGAAGGCGAACTTTGGTGCTGTATTGTTTATTATCATTTAAAATAACTTGCATGGCTTTACGGGTATGTTGGTTTACAACCAGAGGCCCTAATAAGTTGGCGGTCATTTTAACGGGGTCGTTATCTGGAATGGTAACCAGCGTGAAGACCAGTGTATCCTCAGCTTTTTCAATCCCTAGTAAGCTAACGGCATCTTCTGGAATGACAAATTCATAGGCAATGCCAAAAATGGTTGGGTTGGTAATAACAAAGGCCAAATCAGCATCTTCAATAGATTGTAACCATTTAAATGGCGAATCCTCATCGTGGTCCAAAATAGCAAATTGTTTTAAGCCTTCAAAACCTAAAATAGGGCTGGCAAAGTCTACTATTCTAGCTAGGGGTACGGTTACTTGCCCAAAGCGTAAGGTATTAAAACTTAACCCTTCGCCACTTTGGTTGGCAACCATGTCTAAAGCATGGGTAGGTTCTGTTGTGGTTGTTGTTTGAATGGTCATCATCATCATTATGGTTCATTCACACCCTTTTTAGTTAGGAAACAGGAAAAAATTATAAAATTATTGGTTGTTAACCGGTTAGTTTGGTTGAATAGTGAGTGGTTCAGATTGCTGCATAGCAGGTGTTTTAACACCCATTAAATGGGCATTGCGTTGTGTTTCATACGCCCAATGTAATACTTGGTATACGGAAAAACCAGCTAGAATAGTTGCTTTGGGGTCTTCGCTATTTTGGGCTAAGTTCAATAATAACCCGTTAATTTCAGGGTTTGATTCCTGTAGCTGATGAATCATTTGTTTTTGCCATTGGGTAAACTGGTCTGGGTGGCGAAGTAACGCTTCCAAATCAGCACACAATTGCTCACTAACCAACGGTAGCATCATGGGTTTAAATAGTCTCTCTCTCAACTTGAAATGGTATGGCTTAGAAAACCACTAACCTTTCTATTATTCAACATTGCCCTGTTTTTTAGGCTTGAATAGAAAGAAAGTCCATCAGTTGGGTGAAAAACAAGGGGGTATTACTTTAGTATCTAACGTTTTTTAGTTTTCTAGTATTTTTATAAAATACGGAAGATTATCGCTTCGGGCTAGGGCTTCATGGGGGGTGGTATTTGACCCTCCCCAACCCCCCCGCAAAATTAAGGGGCAGTTCACCACCCCCTTAATAATCCCCAAGGGAACAACTGGTTAATTGGTTTGCTTGTACGTTGAAAAGAGGCTTGACCGAAAACCAGAGGGTTTTCTAAAAGGTCTGCTTCGCTCCGCTCGCACCAGCCTCTTTCCAACTGCATATGGTTTGAAACGAATAATTTTTTAACCTTACCATTACAATAATGGTCGTTCCTACTGGTTGGTAGGCTTTCAACCTACGAAGGGGGCATGGTTCTGCCGATACTATCAAACAAGGCGTTTTTTGTGGCTTCCCATGTTATGGCGAGAGGTTCACCTTCAGGTAGTTCTAGCGTAATAACCGGAATGCCCAACTGTAGACCCGCCCAACTACCAAAAGAACCCGGTGTTGGGTAGCCAATCGATGCTTCTACGGGGTAGTTGCAAAAGTTGCCAAAATCTTCCGCCCACGCTTGGGTTTGCGGGTTAGGCCCATCATAATTAACCAGCCTATAAGGCGTATGCACGCTGATAATTTTCTTGGGCTTGCAGCCTTCAATGATATTAACCACGGCGTGGGTTTCCGGTTCGCTTAAGGGGGCTAGCCCTGCGTAGTAATGGTCTTCAGGGAGGCTAGATTCCCAATTATCCGTTTTGAAATTTCGGTTAATATCCACGCCGCTGGCATTTTTTCGGGTATCGGCTAATAGCCCGTCTGGGTTGACAATAGGGACAATCACCACCGGTTTTTCAGACAATAATGAGGGGTCTTGAACTAATGCATCAATCAACCGAAACATCAGCGTGGCGGATTCTGGCTCATCACCGTGGAACGCCCCGAAAAAGAGGGTGTCAATTTCGGGTAAGCTTTCAAATCCTTCCGTTGGAAGGGATTTTTGGTGGCTTTCCCTAGGCTCAAAAAAGTAGGCTTGAATGGGTATTTGTTGCCGAGATTTACCAATAATGCGTCGTTGTAGGTAGTATGGGGCTTTTGGGGTATTTTGCATCGTATCAGGGGTATTCTCTTTCGTTGAAGGCTATGATTACCATCATATCAAAAGAGCATCAACTAGGCAGGCAAGGGTTCGTAAATAGCTTCCCATTGGGGGTTATCTTTGAAAACCCTTAGGGCAATGACGGTGTTTTCTTCGGTTAAATAGAAGTAATGCCGAGTGTTTTCCGGAATCACAATCCAATCGCATTGGGTGAGCGAAACCTCAAACGGTTCACCCTTGCCAGCGGAAGGGATAATCCCAAAAATGCCTTCCCCATGCAGAATAACCCGCACTTCGTCATCGGTATGATGGTGTTCTGCCCTAAATTGTTTGAGAATACCCCCTAAATTGGGCGTTTGTGGGGTTAGCCCGATAATATCTTCGGTTAAATATCCAAAGCTTGATTTGAGTGTTGCTAAAGGTTGTGCGACAGTTTTTAACACTGCTTCTTGCAGATTGGGGTTGCTTAACAGGGTATCGTAATCAATGCCAGAAAACAGGGCTGGATCCCATTTTCCATGGGGAATACCGGCTTGTTGTAGGGCTTGGCTAACGGTGTTAGGTTCATCGGTTACAAATGCCCCTTGGGCGGAAAGGAGTTTCATCATTATTATTGAGCCATTTCTTTGTGGGCAAGGTAGTCTGCTTTAAACAATTCGTAATGCAGAACGGGTTCTTTGGGGGTTTCTTGACAGCTAATTTGCTGAAACCCCATTTTTTTAGCAATGGTTTTGCTTTTAAGGTTTGACTGAAAATGCCCTAAAATAATCCGCTCTAACTTTAACTCATTAAACGAATAATCCAACGTGGCACGGATGAGTTCTGTAGCAATGCCCCCACCCCAAAAAGCAGGTAGTAGGGCAATTCTAATTTCATAGTCAGGCGGAAATTTAGGGTTAAACGTCCGAAATTGAAGCCCCACACGCCCCATAAACTGAGGGGTTTCTGTTTTACTCAGTATTTTAAGTTGCGAAATACCTAAACGTCGGTATTCATCCATATATTCTTCCAATTCACCCTGCACGCGGTGGTCATCACTCAACCCTGAAAAGGTGTTGGTATAAACATCTGGGTGTTGATGTAGGGCTTGTAGATAGCTAAAATCTGCTTTAGTAAACGGGCTTACCGTGGCTCTTGAGGTTTCAAAAATGGCAGGTGTGGTTTCTACGGTCGTCATGTTAGTAGTCTCTTTTCGTTGATGAAGAGTAGGATTAGAGAGTAGAGAGTCATCATTCTAACAAATAGTGTGGCGTTAGCCAAGCCATTGTTTGATTTTTTGAGGTAGCACCATTGGGGATTTGGACGATTGTTTGCTTGGTTTAGTGTTTGATTTTTTGGGGTCATTGTCGTCAGTTTCAGTGGTGTTTTGCCGTTGAAATGAGTCGATGGGCAAGTCATCTACTGTAAAAGGGTTTTGCAAAAATTGAGCATCTATTTCTTTTTGAATGTGATTTTTTAACTCCGTCGCTACTTGTTCAGGCGGTTTAAGAGCCTTAGTTTCACTCCGAACTAAATCCTCAAAAAATCCTATTTCTAAAGTGCTAAGAGCCATTATATTATCCTAAAAAAAGCGAGTACCTATCGTATCTTGGTATTAAACCTATCATACTAGATGGTTGTGTTATTTTCTATGATTATATTACAATAGTTTAAGATTTATATTTGGTTTTCTCCCTTGCTATTTAAGAATTGATACTGGCTAATAATGACCATTTTACGAACCGCTCCCCTTTTAAGCTTTCCTAAACCGCTAATTGATGACTTCCCTGCTACCGTGTTAGCCAACACGGCGTTGGGCAACGATGTTTATTTACTAACGCTAAAACTGGCACAAGGGTTGCATCAACAAGAAGCCTTCAGTTGTCTTGCTGGGCAGTTTTTTATGCTGGAATTAAGCCCTTCTTCATCAGATTCCGTCGGTGTGCCTTCGTTTGATTTCCGCAGACCCTTTAGTCCGTTGTTGTTTGATGAAACCACGCAAGAGCTGCTCATTTATTACAAAGTGGTGGGCGATGGTACTCGGCGAATGAGTCATTTATCCGTAGGCAACAAGGTTCAGATTATGGCACCGCTTGGTAATGCTTTGGGTGAGGGGGTTAATCCTGCTAAAACGTTATTGGTTGGTGGCGGTGTGGGGGTTGCTCCGCTGGTTTATTGGGCATCTCAACAAAAAGCTAACGGCTTACCTGCCCCCGTTTTGGTTTGGGGGAGCCGGTTTGGTTCAGATTTAGACGCCTTACGCCCTCAACTGGCGGATGTGTTTCCTCCAGAAAAGGTGCTATTGGCTAGTGATGATGGTACTGTGGGCGAAAAAGGCACGGTAATTGATTTAATTAAGCAACATCAAACCGTATGGGCTGAAACCATTGAAACAATCGTAGTTTGTGGGCCAACGCCTATGATGAAAGCGTGCGTAGCTTATTTTTCTGAAGCCTTTCCGAAGGCGACTGTGTTGGTTTCGTTGGAAAACCATATGCCTTGTGGTACAGGGGCGTGCTTTGGGTGTGTAGTGGAAAATGCAAACCCTGACGGTTTACCCCTTCGGGTGTGTTATGAAGGCCCTGTTTTTGAAGCGTCTCAACTGGTGTGGGAGGCGAAACAACCATGTCATCATTAGTAACAACCATTGGTGAATTAACCTTTAATAGCCCCTTAATGAACGCTTCTGGGGCGTTTAACCCTGAAGCATTTGCCCGATGTTTCCCATTGGCTGAAAGTATGGGGGCGTTGGTGATGAAAACGCTTACGCCGGAATCTTCTAAGGGCAATGCTCAGCAACGCACAGTTGCGTTACCTGCTTTAGGTATGCTTAATAGCATTGGCTTGCAGGGTAAAGGTATTGCTCAAGGCTTGGAAAGTGAACTACCTGCGTGGAGCAACCACGGTGTGCCAGTGGTTTTTAGCTTATCAGCCAGTTCGGTTGAAGCGTTTGAACAGGCGGTTGTTCAAATCTTTCAGCACCGCAATGCGTCTGTTATTCAAGCGTTGGAACTCAATCTTTCTTGCCCGAATGTTCATGCGGGGGGTAGTTCGTTTGGTAGTTCGCCAGACTGGGTTAACACCGTGGTTTCGGCGGTGAAAGCGGTTTGCCCTGTGCCATTGTGGGTGAAATTAACCCCCAATGTAACCAGTGTATTACCCATTGCTGAACAAGCCTTGTTAGCTGGGGCGGATGGGTTAGTAGCCATTAACACCGTTTTAGGTTCGCATATTGATGTTCGTCGTAAAAAGGCGAGTTTAAGTAGGGTTTCCGGTGGGTATAGTGGTGTGGGAATGAAGCCAATAGCGTTGCACCATGTGTTGCAACTGGCTCAAGCCTTCCCGCAAACGCCTATTATTGGGGTGGGGGGTATTCAATCGGCTACCGATGTGATTGAATTTTTGATGGCGGGTTGTAGTGCCGTTCAAATAGGCACACAAGCCTTTCGTAATCCGTGGGTATTTCCCTCGGTAACAAAAGGCTTGCAAGCGTTTATGAAGGCGGAAGGATTGGAAAATCTACAGCCAATTATTGGGTGTGCCGTGCCTAAGATTTAGGCTTTTAGGGCATCTTCTAGGCTACCGAAAATTTGAACGGCTTTCGCTACGCCTGTTAAGCCAAATAGTTTGTTTACATAACCGGAAGCTTCACAAACAGCGAATTGTCCGCCAGCCTGTTTGCAAGCACGGTGTCCGTACAAAATAATACCTAATCCAGCGGAATCCATAAAGTTGACGGCTTTTAGGTTGAGCACTAACTTTTTTTGGTCGCTAACTAAGCAGTGGTTAATGGCAGATTTGAAGGTTTCAATGTAACGGTGGTCAAAGCTATCAATTTGTACATCAATAACGTTGGTATTGCCTTGTACATGGGTAACATAAACTTTTTCAGTGGTTGCATTGCTTTGGCTGGTATTGCTCATCATTGAGTTAAGTGTACCTTTCCTATCATCGATTAAAAATTGCCGAGTAAACAAAAGAAGAGAGTTCAGCAGTGGCTAGTTGTCGGTATAATACCCATTCACAGGTTGAATGCCGTTAGATGGAGACTAGGCACCAGTAAGTTAAAAACCGCAGGAGTACAGATACGTGTACTTTGAGGATTTTTCACTTGCTGGTAACAACGTATACGCTGACGCCATTTAAACTGTGAATCGGTATAATAACCTTTATAGTCATTTATTCGGTCTATAGCGTTGAATCATTGAATATTTTGAAGGAATATACCGTTTTTTGTTACATTTCTAATGCGGGGGTGGTATTTTTGTGGTAAGTTAGTCAAGCTTTTACACTAAAATAATCGCTTTACAAGGAACTTTCTAACTTATGATGATGTCTGCTAATACGAATGCACAAGAACTGCTTTGGACTCCCGCTTCTTGGCGGAATAAACCCATTCAACAAGCCCCTACTTACCCAGATATGCAAGCGTTTGCTGAAGCTGAAGCCACGTTGGCTCAAAACCCACCGTTGGTTTTTGCTGGCGAAGTGCGTCAGTTAAAGCATCGGTTGGCTCAAGTATCTCGTGGAGAAGCCTTTTTGTTGCAGGGTGGCGATTGTGCTGAAAGCTTCAAGGAATTTTCTGCGGTTAAAATTCGGGATACGTTTCGGGTTATTCTGCAAATGGCGGTAATTTTAACCTTTGCTGGGCAAGTGCCGGTGGTGAAGGTGGGGCGTATGGCTGGGCAATTTGCCAAGCCTCGGTCTAGCGATTTTGAAACCCGTGAGGGTGTTTCGCTTCCTAGCTTCCGTGGCGATATTATTAATGATATTGCTTTTACGCCAGAAGCGAGAAACCCCAATCCTAGCCGTATGGTACAGGGGTATCATCAATCTGCGGCTACGTTGAACTTGCTTCGGGCATTTAGTCAAGGTGGATATGCCGATTTGCACGAGGTGCATCGTTGGACGCTGGAATTCATTTCTGGCGACCCGCTTTCTGAACGCTACACCACCTTGGCAGACCGCATTAGCGATTGTTTGGGCTTTATGGCGGCTTGTGGTTTAACCAGTGAGGTTTCTCCTGCTATTCGAGAAACAGAATTTTATGTTTCGCATGAAGCGTTGTTGTTGCCTTATGAAGAGCATTTAACTCGAATTGATTCCACTTCGGGCGATTATTACGCTTGTTCAGGGCATATGGTTTGGATTGGGTATCGTACTGCTCAACTGGATGGGGCTCATATTGAATTTTTGCGTGGCGTTCAAAACCCGATTGGGTTGAAAGTCGGTACGGGTACGGATGTTGAAGGCTTGCTTAAATTGTGCGATGTGCTTAACCCTAAAAACGAAGCAGGACGTTTAACGTTGATTAGCCGAATGGGGGCGGATAATGTGGAAAGCCACTTACCGAAGCTGATTCAGGCCATTCAGAAAGAAGGGAAGCAGGTGGTTTGGTCTTGCGACCCAATGCACGGTAACACGCATACGGCACAATCAGGCTATAAAACTAGAAGCTTTGAGGCAATTTTGGCGGAAGTGAAACGCTTTTTTGCGGTGCATAAGGCGGAAGGTAGCCATGCGGGTGGGGTGCATTTTGAATTGACAGGGCAGAATGTAACTGAATGTGTGGGTGGTTTAAGTGAAGTAACCGATGCCTTGTTGGGTGAACGGTATGAAACGGCTTGCGACCCTCGTCTCAACGCCCATCAATCGTTGGAATTGGCGTTTTTGCTAGCGGAATACCTTCGAGGATAACCCTAAACAATTATTGGTGTTAAAAAACCACCCCCTATCGCTTGTTGAAAAGACGATAGGGGGATTGGTTGTATTTTTTAGGATTTATTGCTCTAGTTGTTTCTTTAAGTTGATTATTTGTCGATTAAGACTTTCAATAAGTTCCTTATCGAAATTAACTGAAATGGTATTCTGTAACCTAGCTTGTACGACTTCCAGTTCTCTTTGTACCGCTTGCGTTTTGGCTTGTTGAGCAACTTCCAATAAGTTAGTAGAAAAGTTGAAAATAGCTCCACTATCATTGTTATTAATGGCTTGCTTAGCACTTTCTAGTAACAGTTCGACATCACTACCTAAACCCTGTGCATATCCTGGCGAACTTTCTTTATAGTTTTGTGCAAAAGAAGGGTTCTGTTTCAGAATTTTTTCTACTATACTGATTAACTGCTCAGCTACTGCAAGTCTCTTTGAAGGGTCATCACCTTGCAATCCTTCCCGCAATGATGCCAACGTCGCTTGTGGGTTCGGGCTTGGGATTTCTACACCACCGGCTTTTTCAATATCTTGTAATAATTCTTGCCGTAATTGTTCCTGATTCTTAGTAGATGGCTTGACAGAAGTAGGAGACTTTCCTTGCAATGAATCTTCATAGCGGACTAGAACATCACTCAAAGAATTACCAAGTGATTCTATTTTTTGAGGGGTTGCGTTCGACCCCATAAAACTGTCTTGAATGCCGTTTTGCTTAAGAATTTCGAGAGCTTCGTTTTTAAACGCTCCTTCAGGAAGGCTTCTAACATCGTTGATAAATCCATTAACGATGCTTCCGGCTTTACCGTAGTTACGTTGCTCAATCTCCTTATTAAAGAATTCTTCAAGTACTGTCGCAGGAGCTTTCGTTACACCAGCTCCAGTTGTGTTTATCTTCTCTATTAGACCTGTTTGGTTCATGCCTGTAAGCGCATTTGTAACCGCTGTGCTTAGAGGGTTGTCTTTTATGTTTGTTAGTCCAATTTCTGTGTTGGTAGAACCTCCTAATTCAGTTAACAATTGAACTTTGTTTTGTTCTGCTTGAAGAGCTTCCAGTTTATTTTTAAATGCCGAGGAACTACTAATTATTTTCACTCTATTAGCTGCAGCACCTGCTAAATTACCGCCTCCTTTAGTAACTTCTTTTACTGCGGTAGGATTCCCAATAATGGCGTCTACTTCTAATCTTAAAAGTGCTTGTAATACTTCAGCTGTTACAGGGGCTTTTTCTGCAAGGGTTTGAGTCGCCCGTTGGGAGTAATCTGCTGCACTAAGGGCATCTGCAACGATACTGGGGTTAGTAAACGCTTCTTTGACTACCCCCCTACTTTTGTAGTAAGAGTACCTAATGTTCTTAAGCCATTAAAAATTTCACCAATTTGATTTACCATTGTGTTATGTCCTTTTTTGTTGATTAATTTAGAGAGAGAATATACACGAAACACTCCTTACCAACAAACTGGCTGTGTGGGTTTCAAGGGTATTAACGCTCCTCAACAAAAAAAGTGTTAGGGTTCTTACAATTAGTTATTTTTTATAATGTCTATAGTTACCATAACTGCTAGGGTGGGCTTGTTGGTTTTGCGTATACGCATTAGGCGGGGCTTGCATTTCTTGATGATGCCTCGTTTCAATAGGAATGGGTATCAACGCTTGGTGTGCTTGTTCTATGGCTTTGGCTTGTTTGGCCTGTAACACCACCCCTGCTAGGTTATTAATGCCTGCCGTTACCAAATGCCCTAGCATAAAATCAGCATCTTTCAGGCTATGGCTAGTGTTGTGGGCTGGCCCAAAGCGTTGTTGAATATCTTGTAGTTCTTTGGCGTACTTCATGCCTAAATATTGTTCAAACCGGCCTTGGTTTGGCTTGCCTTGCTGCTGCGGATTGCTCCCCATGCCCATCATCATCATCATTTGGTTTTATTTCCCACACGTTAATTATTTAAATTGAACTTTACACACTATAAAAAATAATCAAAATAGTTATTTTTCTTAAAACACGTTATTGTTAAAATCCCTTACTAGCATAAAAACAAGCCGTCCCCCATTTCGGAACGGCTTGTAACAATTAATCGTTTTGAAATATCATGGTCTTTTGTAGGGGCGGATTGCATCCGCCCCTACAGTACTCTTTATACCCATTCAAAGATTAAATAGTGTACCCACCAGTAGGAACGACCATCGCGTTTGCTCTGCAGTCGCCGATGCGTTCCGTCCACCGAAGGGGCGAAAAAAGCATCCCTCCGTCAATGCCCTTGTGGCATAGGAGGGTGTTTTTTCGGGGGTTCTTAGGGGATACCCCTAAGTTCGTGGGGGATTGTTAAGGGGGTTCTCGAACAAGAACCCCCTTAACGCCCACCAACTAAAGACGTAAACGACAATCGATGAGAGCACATGCTATTTAATCGTTGAAGTACTACTACCTACCAGACCCTAATTCAATCGCTCTGCTTGCCATAGATTTTAGAATACCGTACATACTCAAGTTCGCTTCGTACATACGGTTGGCCACCAACGCATCCGCCATATCGCCTAGGGGGTTGGTGTTGCTCATGGTAACGTAGCCTTCTTTATCGGCTTCTGGGTGATTCGGCATATAGAGTCGTTTACCAGGGGTTGGGTCATCCACTGTCCCTAATAGCTGAACGCCTGCCCCGCCGCCTTGCCCTAGTGTGGCGTTGGCACCTTGTCTTTGGGCTAAGCCCATTACTTCTGAAAACGGTAGTTTGGCGGTTTCGCCTAGCACGGGTATTTGTCGAACATAGCCGGGTGTGCCTAAATTCGCCATGTTGCTGGCGTGTATTCTGATTCGGGCGGAATGGGTATCTAAGCCTGAAGCGGTGGCTGCCATGGCTTGCAGTAAAGACATCATCATCATAACGTTCTTATTCCTTAGAAGGCTTATAGCAAAGAGATAGAGAGATGCTTCTGTTTTCGTATTGATAGTTAGTGTTCTGTATATAACTGGCTTATTTAGAGGAGGTGGCAATACCCGATTGTTAAAAATCTGTTGTGTTAGGGTGAAATAGGTTGTAAAAAGTAAACACTTCCGTTAAGGTAAAGGTTGTAGCTTTTAAAAACTTCAAGTATAAAGGAGGCACGTTAAATGATGATGATGAGCCAAACTGCAACTAGCAATAATATTGTGGATGTAACCCCTGTAGCCATGGCGAAAATGGCTGAAATTGTGGTTCAAAACCCGAACCATGCTATTCGGTTAGGTGTTTTAGGGGGTGGGTGTGCGGGTTTGCAGTATGATATGCAACCGACCCAAGCCAAGGTGGAAGGTGATTTTGTGCAGGATTTAGGTGAAGGCTTGGTGCTTTATATTCATCCTGTAGCGGCGGCTTATTTAAAGGGCACTACGGTTGATTTTGTGGATGCGATGATGGATGGTGGCTTTAAATTCATCAACCCTAATGCTACTAACACGTGCGGATGCGGTACTTCGTTTGGTATTTAATAGAATTAAGTTATAACAAAAAGGAAATGATAATCATGGTTGCTTCACTCATTGATAAAGTTAAAATCCAAGAAGTGTTGGATACGTTACGCCCTTACTTACAAGCCGATGGTGGCGATGTGGAGTTAGTAGACGTTACGGATGAAGGCGTGGTTCAAGTTCGGTTACAAGGGGCTTGTGGTACTTGTCCTTCTTCTATTTACACCTTAAAAATGGGTATTGAAGAACAAATTAAGCAACACATTCCGGGTGTAACGGAAGTTATTTCTGTTCAGTAGTCTTGCGTCTATTATCTTGTAGTGTACCGTAAGTTATTGGTGGGGTTTTGTCCTACCATGGTGATAGGGTTTGTTACTGTACCAATTTTTTCACGTTCTTGGGCTAGTTGTTCGGTTGTTAGTTTTTTATCAAAGAATGTTTGAAATTCTTTGGAACCGAGTAGTGCAACTCTGCCTAAAACATTAGACTCTCTCATTGTTGCGGTTGTTGCGGCAGTATAATTGCTTAGAATTTGAGTTTTGAAAATATCTGCCACTTTTCTAGCGATGGTTCTTGCTTGTGCGGGGTCGTTCACCTTGGTAGCATCTGAAGGGTTTTGTGCAAGCCACGCATTGGTGGCGGCTTCTAGTACGCTTTTTTGTTCGGGCGATAAATGTGCGGTGCTGTTCATACCCATCAAAATGCTGTAAGCTTTATTGAGTGATTCAAAGGTTAGCCCGCCAAAGGTGGGGTCATTTAGGCTGGATATTGTTTCCAGTCCTCCCAACAATTTAACCCCTACTTTTTGGTCATGGATTGTTCCGTAATTGGGGGTATTTGAAACCCCACTGACGGGCGAATTTGTTGCTACCATTGTATCGGTTGCTGAACGAGGCGATGCGGTGGGGGTTTCTGTGGATGTAGCTTGATTTTTAGCTGTTTTGGTTACAGAGGTAGAGGTATTCCACGCTCTGGCTAGTGGAGTTCCCGAATAGTAGGTTGAATTGGATAGAGTCATAATAGGGTTGTGGTCTTTCGTAATAGGGATTCATCTAAATCTATAAGCAAGTTAATAAAAACAGTCAATAGGTAAAAATTGCTATTATGTGCGTTGCTTAACGTAATTTGATGCGTTGGTCGGGAAATTTGGCTTAAAATATGGTATGGTATAAAAGCTATAAATTTTTCTGCTTAGAAGAAAGAGATTCGTAAATAATGTTTGCTATTGATAGACGATTATTTTCAAAAGTGTTACGGTGGGGCGTGGGTGTTAGCTTAGGCATGGTATTGCTATTAACGGTTTGGGTGTTAACCCAATGGCACTATGTGCTGGCCAACGAAAACGTGGGCGATGTTGCCATGATGTACCTTAAAAACCCTACCAGCGTGGTTAATAACCCCACAGATTGGTTACAAAATAGTTGGAATGTTTACAGAAAAAAGTTTATTCAGCATGACGGGCGGGTGATGGATTTCTTCTCTGAAAATGCCACTACCAGTGAAGGGCAATCGTACGCCTTATTGCGGGCGGTTTGGCTGAATGATAAACCAACGTTTGATTTGGTTTGGGCATGGACGCAACAGAATATTCAAAACCGAGAAAATGACGTGCTATTTTCTTGGAAATGGGGTAAAGAGGCCAATTCTGGCGAGTGGAAAACACTCGACTCTACCCAAGCTTCTGATGCGGATCAAGATATTGCTTTGGCGTTGTTAATGGCGAATAAACGTTGGGAAGAAGCCCGTTATAAACAACAGGCATTGGCTATTTTAGACGATTTTTGGCGATATAACGTGGTTAATTCTAAAATAGGCCCCGTCGTTCTACCCGGTGGTGATTGGTACCGTACCGATACTGCCATTCCGGTTAGCACTATTTTGAACCCGTCTTATTTTTCGCCGGCTACATATCGTATTTTTGCGGAAGTGGATGCTAGTCATCCGTGGCAGCAACTGGCTAGTACCAGTTATAAAATTATTCAGAAAAGCCAAACGTTGGGTAAAGCCAAGCTTTCGCCGGATTGGGTCATGTTGAACCGGTCGACAGGTTATGTTTACTTGCAGAATGATTTTGAGCGGTATTCAGCCCAACGTAGTAATTTTGGGTATGAAGCGGTTCGTACCCCTTGGCGAGTATTGTTAGATGCTACCTTGTTTCCTCAACAATCTGGGCTTGCGGCAACTTCCGTATTAACGAAAACGTTACCAACGTTGGAAACTTATATTGCTAGAAACGGTAAATTACCGGGGTTATTGGATATGAATGGTACGGAATTAGAACCCTTAAAATCTAAGGCGGCTTATGGGGCATTGTATCCGTTGCTGAAGACTTATCGCCCTGCGTTGGTCAAGCAATTGGTGATGTCGTATGATTGGAATGATGCGACGATAACGGATGATTATTATGCCCAAAACTGGTATTGGTTTGGCTTGGCGTTGCAAACTTTGCGTAAACAGGGCTATAATGAAAGCTTATCGCCTTTAGAGCGATTGACGTTTTTCCTTGTACCTTAGGGCTTTGTGCTAACAATGCTTACTATTACGGCAGATTGTTTAACGGTACCAACGGCGGGTGTTACTGTTGCTGAAGTGAAAAATTGGGTGCTTCCTTTTCAGGTGGGTATTTTGCCTGAAGAACAGGGGGTTACGCAACCCTTGCGGTTTCATGTGCGGGTGGCGGTGGCTTCGCCTCAAGGGGTACTAAACCAAGCGGATTGGCAACAGGCTTTGGATGGGTCTTTTGATTATCGGATAGTGATAAACACCCTTCAGGTGTTGGCGGATTCTGGGCATACGAATTTGTTGGAAGAAATAGCTTCGGTGGTGGAACGGGCTTGTTTGGGGCATCCGCAGGTGTTGGGGTTGTGGTTGAAGATTGAAAAGCTGGGGTTGCTCCCCAATGCTGAATCTATTGGGATTGAACGCACCACTTGGCGGTAGCAAATAGCGTAAAAACTTACAACGCAACGCCACACAGCTCGTCCCCTACATTAGAGAAGTAGCTCATTAATTATAAGAACAGCTATACTATCGTCTTTTAAAAAATAATTTCACATCTTTCACGGGAAGCCACGGAGAGCTTCCTCTACAGCCTCGTTGTGGTAGGGGCTGGTCCTCTGTGCCAGCCCGCCTAAAATGCAAACTTTAACACGCTATTTAATAATTGGAACAGCTATATAGAGTTGTTTCCGAAGAAACTTTATGCTATTTTAAAAATAGTTTTTACACTATCCTTTGGTTTTATGTATTATGATGATGTCTATTTCCTCTACTGTTAAGTCACATACGTTTACTCTGCCTCTTGTACAGGCTAACCCTATCCTATCTTCAGACCCTCAAAAACCCGTACCAGCCGAAGCCTTCCCTAGTGTGCCCAACACGTTGAACTGGAAAAATTGGCATCTCAAAAAAGCCATGCCTACGTTAATTTTACCTGTAGCGGTAACGTGGGGATTGGGTAATGTGTTGGAACACCAGCTACATGAAGGGCATTTAGCCCACTGGAAAGCCCCAAATTGGGTGAAAGGTGGGGCGACTAAATTAGCGATTGCTATTCCCGCTTTGATGGTGGCTTATGGGGTGTTTGATGCCATTGGCATGTCATTAGCAGGGTATGCTTGGCGAACATTGGGGTTCGCTTTATTTGGAGCAGTTGCGGCTTCGACGCTTGTTCCACTAACCAAAGCGAATCTATGGGCTAGTAACAATCCAGCGGTGCTTCAGTTTTTGAAAGAAAAGGGAGCTTCCCTAGTTAAAAAAGGAGGGCTTGCCAAAGTAGCTGAAGCCATTAATGAAGCTGGCTTAAAAACAGCTGAGGGCATTGCTCTAAAAAACGTAACCGAAGCTGATTTAAAAAACTGGACAGAAGCTAGAACCTTGCACTGGGCTACCCAAGCCACGTTAATTCCGTTCTTTTTTGGGTTGTGTCAGTTATCCAAAGTGCCTCAAGCCTTACCAAAGGAAGAAGGAGTTGCGGTTCAGCATACCAAGGGTAATACGGCGAATGAACTTTGGGGCGGGTCAGAACCGCCACCACAACAAGTATTTGCTAAAAATTTCACCACAGAAGTGGGCAGTTATGCGGAAGTGATGAGCCATATCCCTAAACGGTTGCATCAAATTTCTACGGGGTTGCCCTTGGCGTTTCATGCTGCAAAAGCTACTTCTCAACCGAACGAATCGGGTAATAATCAATCGGCGTTGGGGCGGTTTATGGTTGAATTTGAAAAAACGCCAACAGCAGCCTTAACTTATGCGGTGGCTGCTACTGGTTATTTGGTTGCGGGTGTTACTACTGTAGGCTTGTTATTGGCTGGTAACAAGCATTTACTACACTTACCTTCAGACCCTTTTAGCCCGTTAGCCGAAGCGATGGCTAATGCTAAGCAACCGAAGTCAGCTTCTGAATCGGTTGCTAAAACGGTACATCAGGCTGGGCAGTGGATACTTTCTTCGGGTCAATTTACGAATGCCTTGGCTTCATTAGTTACTAATTTTAGTGATTGGCCGTTGGCGTTTAGTTTTGTTTATCGGGCTAGTGCCATGCCGATGTTAGTTGGTAGTGTGGCTCATTTATTTAAGTGGGATAAATTGATTTTCACCAAATTGGGTGGGTTTATGCAAACTTCTGCTTATGCGTTGTTTTTGTTAGTCCCTGCTAAGCAAGTGGCTTCTGCTTTACAATCCCCTAGCAAATCAACTTCTCCTGTAACTATCAACAAACCATAGCGTTTTGTTTTCTTTTCTCTTTCCCCCCTCCACCGTTAGATGGAAGGGGGTTTGTTTTCAGCCTGTTTTAACCGAAACCACAGATAGCAATTACTTTCTATTTTTCTAGTTCTCTGTTTTCGCTTTCAAAAACGATAGGCACTTTTTCGCTATGAATTTTTTCAAGCCTCCTTTGGTTGTTAACGCTACTAACGCTTCAGCAGATGCTGGCGTTTCCGCCAACCCTCCTAAACCGTTTAGTATTAATACCGATGAAATTCGCTCATTTGCAGACCTCATTACCAGCCTAGAATGGGCGAGTGCTAGCTCAGACCATTCCGCCCCGCTGATTACCGCCCCTGATAGAGCGTTGCTACAAAGCTACCCTTCCGCTAACGAATTGACGGATAGAACGGCTGCTTTACTAAAAGCCAGTCAAGGCTTAGCTTCTACCCTCAATAAATCAGACTCTACAGCCGAATCCATCAAAAAACCGACTGCTGAACCACCATTTCCCCTCTCTAAAGAAGATAAAGCGTGGTTGGAAGCGGTTAAAAATCAACCAAATATGACGCTAACAGCCCCGAACCCCTTGCTTCAACCCATCCAACATTTTTGGCAACTGGAAGGCAATAGTATTAGTGGTACGCCTGAAGGCGAAGGCTTTGCTTCGGCGGGGCTAAAACACGCTTATGCCTTAAGCGAAAAATTACAAGCCCAATTGGCGGAAGGTTACAAAACAGGCAAGCCTATCCGCATTACGGTGGATGATACCCTCTCGATTGTCTTCAAAATTAAGGGCAAACAGGTTAGTGCGGAATTTCTTTCCACTACGGGCGATGCGAAGGCGTTGGGGCAACTTTCTGCCCAGTTGGAACAATTGAAAGCCCAAATGGTTCAGAAACAACTACCTGTGGGCGATTTATCCTTCCGCCCGATGGAAACGACTGAAACGTCCGCTGAAGAACGGGCTAATCAATCTCACCAAAAACAGCAGGAACAGTCTTCTCACAATCCCCACCAGAACACCCCTACTGAACAACAGCAACAACAAGGGAGTTAGGTTTTATGATGATGATGATGTATGATCCGTTTATTACGGCTTTGAACACGTCTCGGGCTGCACGGGCTTGGTATGAAAGTACGGCGGTGAATTTAGGCAACATTTACACCCCAGGGTTTAAGGAAGAATCCATCAACTTTACAGATTTTCTCCAAGGCGTTCGGGCGAGTGATATTGACCGCAAAAAGGATCAAGGAAAATCTCACCCCGGTAAAGGCCCAACTAATTTGATGATTGAGGGTGAAGGCTGGTTTGCTATTCGTAACAAGGAAGGGCAGTTGCGGTACACTCGCACGGGCGATTTTAAATTTAATGGTGAAGGCACCATCGTCAATGAAAAAGGCGATAAATTGCAGGGTTATTTGCTAGATGAAACGGGCAAGCCGGTTACGGGTGCAGATTCGATGATGTCTGCTGGTACGTCGGGGAATATGCCTAATCAAACCAAGGGTGGGCCAGGGCATATTCCCAGTTCGGAAATTACGTTGTGGGTAGACCCGACCAATGGCAAATTTTTTGGCAAGTATGACGAATATAAGGTAAAAGCGGATGGTACGGTGGTTGGCGTAGCCAATGGTGGTAAGGATAATGTGCCGCTTTATAAGATTGCTTTGGTGAATTTTCAGAACCCTAGTTCGTTGGCTCAGGTGGATGATTTGCAGTTTGTGCCGACAGCCATGAGTGGTGAACCGTTGGAAGGCACGGGCGAAGTGCGCTCAGGGTTGGTGGAATTGTCGAATGTGGATTTGAAGAGTCAAGTGGAATATTTGCAGAATGCTAAAACCTTGATGAACTTTGGCACGAAGTTGATTCAGACCAATAAAACCTTGCTGGAAGAGGCTTTACGGTTGATTCAGTAGAGTGATACTTTTTTTATTTTGGGCGTTACGGGGTGGTATTGCAGGGCAATGCACCCCGTCGTTGCCCCATGCTACGCACTCAACCCCGCCTACCCTCACCCTAGCCCTCTCCCAGAGGGAGAGGGAACAATACACCCTTGTAAATGGCGGGTTTTCGCCCTTTGGGTGGGGCAACTAACGCTTTCGTATTCTTAAAATTGTTGCTTCGGGCTATAATCGATTGTCGTTTCTAGCTTTAGCTGGTTGGTTTGTCAGGGGACTGCTGTTTGGCAGCCCCCCGACACCCCCCGCAAACTTAGGGGTAAACCCCTAAGAACCCCCAAAAAGCCACCCGCCTATGCCACCAGAAGGGCATTGACGGCGGGATGTTCTTTTTGCCCCTTCGGTGGACGAAACGCATCGCCTTTGCCCTGCAGCGGCGATGGTCGTTCCTACTTGTGGTAATCCTTTCATTTTTCACCTATAGAACTCTATCAATTGCCGCTTTGGGAGCAACACTATATCCTTTTTTTAGCCTTTTTGATATATTTGTTAGATACAGACTTTGATTTAAAAACTAATAAAGGATTTAGAACTTTGACAACTACAAATCACGAGAAAGAGTTTACTGCTTGGCTTTGGAGGCTGGAATGGGGGCAAACAGAATACTCAAGAAAAACAGAGATTGAAGAAGTACTATTAGCCTTAGGAGATGAGCAATATTGGGCAGAAGATAACCTGCACTTTGAAGTAGAGCCATTTAGCCATAATGAAAAATCTTATGTGGCTCTAAGATTGTCTTACTTAGATCCAAACAAGCCAGAATTCTTTGATACTGAAACGGAGGAAAAAGTGTCTTTAGATATTGGAGATAATACGAAACGTTTAGATGATGTTTGGTTACTATTCTCTATTCTTGATAAGGGTGCTTATGTCTCAATGACTTATAATTCACGCATTAAAACACTGAATACCTTTATAAATCTTTTGCGAAAAAAGGAAAAATTAATAGGTGTTACAGCGGAAAAAATGTATGATAGTGCTAAGATAGCTAGAACCCCGAATCAAGCTACTAAAATACAGATATCTGGACGTCAAACTTCTTTAGAAAATCTTTCACAAAGGGGCTTAATAAATTTAAAAGCTTTTGGGCTCGGGGACTATTTCACTGATGAAGTTAATGGTTATGAATGTGAAGTAAAAATAAAAGTTAAATTCAAACCAAAAAAAAATAAAAAGAATCAGACTCTTAGTAAAGGTCCTAGTACCTCACAACAAGCCCTTTCGCCTAAACTTTTAGAACAACTAGAAAATGAACATTTAAATCTAAGATTAGACGGAACAGAATACTGTTTTGATACGAATCAGTTACAAATGAAAACAGAATTTAAAATAAAATCACTAACTAGTTCTTTAAAAAAGGCTGATATATTTGTCAAATTAGCTACTTTGTTGGAGAAGGAACAGATTGACAATGGATTACTCTTATCACCAGTGGGTTAATAATGTCGCTGGCTTTTTTCATCATCAGAATTATGCTACTAATGCTCAAACTCTTGCTACAGTTGGTTCGCTTTTATTTACAGCACAAACGTTCATCTTCCAAATTATTACGGATAAAAAAGATCATTTTTTCTTTCTTGATGATAAACGTAAAAAAAAGATTGCTACTCTGTGGTCATGGTGGATAATCTCCATTTTTGCCAACTGTTCTATTAGTTTTTTGTTAGCCTCTTTTGATTTTAAAAACATAATGGATTTGTTTGTAGTATTAGCAATACTTAACTTGGTAATGTTTACAATTGTTCTTGGTTTGGGTTGTGTTTGTTTTCTTAATTATCAATCAATTTTTGTAAATCAGTTCCAAAAAAATACATCTTTAATACCTGAAGATGGCTAAATCAGAGAGGGGTTTTAACCAAATGATTGTAAAAAAGTATTCACTTTCTAAGCAATTAGCCTTGCCACCCCTAACGTTTGGGGCGTTGTTGGAAGCTTATCGCACGGAACATAATCTAACCCAAGAAGCAATTGCCCAACAATTGGGGACAGTAAAACAACGCATTTGCGATTATGAAGCAGGCAGGCGGTTACCCACCTTAAAATTAGCTCATCAAACGGCTCTAACCTTGGGTGGCGTTGCGGAAGTTTGGGTGCAAGCCGTTGTGAATGAGCAATTGAAAAAAGCGGGCATCCCGTTGCAATGGGTTTAATTGTCAACTTGAATTTCTGCCAGTTTTTCAAGTGCGTCTTGAAATAATTCCTTAAAATCAAGTGGTACTTGAATTGGTGTCAAATAATCAAGTTGAAATGTGCAAACTTGAATGCTTACCTTTATTTCAAGTGGCACTTGAATAATTGCCAAATGAAGTTACGGAAAAAAGGGCAAGGTAAAATAGAAGGGACATTATTCCACCTCTCATAGGATACCCCACCCCCATGACTACCTTTGCCGACATCCAAATTCAACAAGCCACCCCCACTCACAAATTCCTAGAGGAAATGAACCAAACCCTACCATGGCAACTATTTGAAACTATCCTCAAAACACACATCCACCACAAACCCAACGGCAGACCCCCCTACAAACGCCTACTACTGCTCAAAATGAACCTCCTCAAAATATGGTTCAATCTCTCCTATGAACAAACCGAATTTCAATGCCACGACAGACTCTCCTTCCGAAAGTTTCTCGGCTTCTCCTTAGAATCCCCCATCCCTGAAGCCACGACACTCGAAAACTTCCAACACGAACTGCAAAACACCCCAGCCCAAGAAGCCCTTTTCTTAGCCTTAGACACCTTCTTTCAAGAGAAAAACCTCATTCTCAAAGAAGGCAACTTGGTAGATGCCACCTTTATTAAAGCCAATAGCAAACAGAGAAAAAAGCCTGAAGACCAGAGCGACCCTGATGCCACTTATGGCTACAAAGGCTTTGGTTACAGTGCCACGGTTAATGTAGATGCTAAAAGCAAGTTGATTCGCAAGGTGGTTGTTACTGGTGCCAATGTGCATGACAGTCAGAGTTTACTGCCTGTACTGGTGGGCTATGAGCAGACTGTTGGTGCGGATAGTGGGTATGTGGTTAAGGAGAAGGATTTGAAGGCGTTGGGGATACAGCCGAGGATTATTAAGCGTCGTGTTCGGGGTAAGCAGCATGAACCAACGCCTGAGTTGACGGCTTCGCAGAAGCGGTTTAATGGGTTGGTTTCTAAGGTTCGGGCTAGGGTGGAGCATGTGTTTGCGGGTTGGAAGACGGTGTTTAAGAAGGTTCGTGTGTCTTGTCGTGGGTTAGTGCGTGTTTCTGCGGAGATTTTGGGCTTGGCATTTGGGTATAATTGTCGTCGGTATGGTTTTTTGGTGAGGAGGGGGGTAGGTTTTAGTGGATTCTTGTATGGTTTTTAGGTAATTATGATCCGAAAAGAGTGGAAACAAGGGGTATTGTTCTGTTTTTTGAGCATTTTGGTTGAATTTTATTAAAAAACACTCACTACTCCCACCTGCACACCCTTATTCCGTAACTTCAAATAATCAAGTTTTACCCCAGTTTATAGCTGGGTCTGTGGAGGGGGGTAACGCCCAATTGCTGAATGGCTAGCCGATGTGCCGCCGTGGCGTAACCCATGTTGCGTTCCCACCCATACCCCGTAAAGCCTTGTGCCACCTGCTTTACCCAAGCATCCCTATATTCTTTCGCCAAAATAGAAGCTCCCGCCACCACCGCAGATTTTGCATCGCCCCCAACCACCGCCAATTGAGCCTCTCGGGGGTATTGTGGCAATTTCAACCGACCATCCATCAACAAAAAATGAGTGGTGGGTGTAATCGCCTGCCCCTGTTGGGTTTCCAGTGCTTTTATAGCCCGCCAACCCGCCAAAAAAGAGGCCTGCTGAATGTTTAAATCCGCAATTTCTTCAATGCTGGCTTCCCCAATACCCCACCAACCCAGACGGTGCAAAACAGGCACTAAAGCGGCTCGTTTGGCGGGTGATAGTTTTTTAGAATCGTTCAAGAAGCCCAGCAGATGCAGGTCTCCAGGGGTGGCTTGTTCAAGGCACTTCCACGCAAATGCTCCTGCCGTTACGGGTCCCATTAGGCTACCCCGCCCCACTTCATCTACCCCAAACAGGCAAAACCCTTGTGGGCAGTGGGTTTGGTCGAATTCAAAAAGGGGGTGGTTAGGCAGGGGGTGCTTCAAAGGTTAAACGTCCTATTTTCCCTTGCCGAACATCCCGTAAAAGCACTTGTGCCGCCCGTTTAGGGTCTGGTACACCGCCGTGTTTTAGCAGGCATTTTTGCACGCCAATTTGTTCCAGCGTCCATGGGGTGTTGAGGCTTTCGGTCGTGAAGCCGAAATGCTGTTGTAGCAAGGCTTGATACCGTTGTTGCAGTTCTTGCAAAATGTACAAACCCACTCGTTCTTCATCAAACGCCGCTTCGCCAATGGAGCTAACCAATGCCAGCCAATGCCCCTGTTCATCGCTTTCCAGCTTGGGGGGGATGATGCCCGGGCTATCGAGCAAATCGACTTGCGGATGAATCCGAATCCATTGGGAGGTGCGGGTTACGCCTGCTTTATGCCCCGTTTTGACCTTTTTCAGCCCGACTAAACAGTTAATAATGCTGGATTTCCCCACGTTGGGCATACCCACAACCATCACCCGCACGGGGCGTGCTTTTAGCCCCTTGGCTTGCCATTTTTCCACGGCTTCCGCTCCTGCACTAGCAATGGCTTGAATGAGTTTATTGCGATATTTCGCTCCGTGGTGGGCGTCAAACAGCACGGTAGGCCCGCATCCAAACCGTTTAAACCACTGTTGCCAAGCTTCTGTGGCTTCAGGGTCTGCCAATTCTGATTTATTGAGGACGGTAATAATAGGCTTGCGGTCTAGGCGTAAATTGAGTTCGGGGTGTCTGCTAAGTAGCGGTAAGCGTGCGTCTAGCACCTCAATAACTACGTCCACTTTTTTTAGGGCATCGAGCAGTTGTTTATCCCACTTGGCAATATGCCCTGGGTACCACTGTACGCTATGCGAAGCGTGGGTTTTGGTTTCGCTCAATTGTTGTGTCATCATCATCATCGTAAAGAAAAACCCCTTTTTCGGGAGTGAAAAAAAGTGCGGGAAGAGATTGAATAATCCACCCGCACTTTTAATTGGTTTAAAAGAAGTCTACTTTTTAGGAGTAGTAGGGTTCGCCAACAAAATGTTGCCAAATTTGTTGATGGTTGCATAGCCCGTGGTTTTTTCACGAATACGGGCAGATTTACCAATCCGTTCACGCAAGAAGTAAAGTTTTGCACGACGCACCTTACCCCGACGAATAATTTTGATGCTTTCCACTTTAGGCGAATGCAAGAAGAACGACCGTTCTACGCTAACGCCTTGGAATACTTTACGCACAACAAACGTGGTGTTAATACCACCGCCACGTTTAGCCAAAACCACGCCTTCAAAGGCTTGAACCCGCTCTTTGCTACCTTCACGAATCAATACGTTTACACGAACCGAATCGCCAGGGAAAATGCTGGGGCGGTCTGTTTTTAGGAATTCTTGGTTAATTTCCAAAATTAAAGGATGATGACTCATCATAATAAGGAGTGTCTCTTTTCTGAATTTACACTTTTACGAGGTAAAAGCGGAGCGTGATACAGGGCAGGGTTGTTCCCGTAGCGCACGGTCAAATAATAATAGTGGTCTATCCAATAGCTGGCTAGCTAATGGTATAGTGCTTTAAACTTTAATTAAAAAGGCAAAGCAACCCTAATGTCTCCTTAATACAATAAGTGAAACATGGGTTGTGTGCAAGGGGTTTCTACAACGTTAGAAAATATGGTATCATAAGGGTATGTTTTATCTGTTGAACGAAAAATAAATTAAAAAAGGAGCTTATTTGTAATGGCTGATTTTGGTTGGGTTATACCTGTAGGCGTTGTAGTATGGGTGCTTTCTAGTATTGTTAAAATAGTGCCACAACAAACCGTCTACGTGATTGAACGCTTCGGGATGTACCAAAAAACCCTGCTAGCAGGGTTGCATTTTGTGATTCCCTTTGTGGATAAGATTGCCTATATCCACAGCATCAAAGAAATACCAATGGATGTACAACCCCAAATCTGCATTACCAAAGATAACACCCAAGTAACCATTGACGGGATTTTGTATTACAAAATTACCGACCCTAAGTTGGCTTCCTATGGCACGTCGGATTTTCGGTTTGCCATTGAACAATTAGCCAAAACCACGCTCCGTTCAGAAGTGGGTAAACGGGAACTAGACCGCCTACTAGAAGAACGCCAAACCATCAATTTTGCTGTAGTTAGCGTGCTAGATGAAGCTTCTGAAGGTTGGGGCGTTAAACTGATTCGGTATGAAGTGAAAGATATTACACCGCCTGATATTGTGCTGAAAACTATGCAATTACAGTTGACTGCTGAACGTGAAAAACGAGCAAAAATTGCTCAATCAGAAGGGGATTTGCAACAACAAATTAACCGAGCTAATGGGGAACGGCAAGCCGCCATTGCCGAATCAGAAGGTAAAAAGCAAGCCGTTATTAACAAAGCAATGGGCGATGCGGAATCTATCCGTGTGGTGGCAACAGCCACGGCGGAAGCCATTAGTACCGTAGCCAAAGCCATTGCAACCGATGGTGGAGCAAAAGCGGTAGAATTAAAAGTAGCGGAACAGTATGTACAGGCGTTTTCAAACTTAGCCAAAGAAGGTACAACGTTAATTGTACCAGCGGATTTAAGCAACATTAGTAGTTTAATTTCCAGTGCCATGAGCATTGTTAAAAAACAGTCATAAAATCCGTAGATAAACGTAAATTTTTATTGAGATTTGATAAATTTTGCCCAAACCATGTTATAGTACAATGTGGCACTTTCGTTACCATAATGTGGGCAAAGCCTTGGTGATATCTTGAGTCTATCGACTATTTTTTCATTTTTTACATCGTCTTGCAGCGCTTTATGGCGATTAGCTTGCTTGGCATGGAAAAAAATACCTGCCCAGCCCAAAAACTGGATGTATTCCACCGCAGGCAGTATGTTTGCTATGGCAATTATGAAGCTTTCGCCCATTCACCGTAAACTCATCACACAAGAAGCCAATAATTTTACAGATTATATGAATAGCGATTGGGTTCCCCCCAATAAACGCAAACGCATACCCCAGTGGTGGGCATTATGTGTTGCTTACGGTGTGGCATTGTTAAGAATGTTGACGCTTTCACCCCAAAACAGACAAGATTATTACGCCCTCAACCGAAGAGGAGCATTTGTAGCCAAAAGCGTACCCACTATTTTAAAATCTGTAGAGCAAACCAGTTTTTCATCTGAACCCCTCTCGCTAGAAATGCCTATTGCTGAGGTGGGACAATCAAGCTGTTTAGTGAACGTAAATCCTCAGTTTCTACCCATCCTCATTGTACCTGGTTTGAATACACCCCCAGTCTTCTTCCGTGCAATGGTAGATTATTTTACGCAACTAGGCTACCCCGTGTATGTAGCCACCTTGCCTAAGCAAGGCTTATCAGAAGTAGCCGAAGCCGCTGAAGCCGTTTACAATCAAATGGCTAGTATTATGCAACAACATAACGTACCCCAAGTGCATGTTATTGGACATTCATTAGGGGGTATTGTAACGCAACACTTAATTAATACCCTGCAAGATGCAGGTAAAAATCCGCCTATTAAAACATTAATTGCCTTAGGTTCTGGCTTTTTAGGTGCCGATGGCGTGGAAATTCTCAAAAATTGCTGGATTCCTAAAAACTTAGGGAAGCCGATTCCTAAAGTGTTTGATGAGCTGATTCGGTGGAATGGCAACTTAATGAAACAAGGGGCAGGGGTTGTTTACCATAGTATTGTAACGACTTGGGATTTTTTAGTCCCCTTTCGTAAAGCCTTTTTAAATCCACAATTACCCAATGGCTTGGTGTTTAACCATTTGCTTGATGACTGGGCGATAGACCACGTTACCATTGCCATGCACCCACGGGCATTAAAAACGATTCATGACTGTTTGTTACAAAATGTAACAGTTTCATCTGTTTAACGGAACGCTTTTCATCTTTGATTAAAGAAACGGGTTTGAAGTATCGACAGTATAGACTATGTAATGGTCTTTTACTACCGATATTACTCTGTTTAATCAATGAAAAGGACTCTAATCACCGTGAAAAAATCTTATATTCTCTCTGCTTTAGCTGTTGCTATTTTAACTTCTATGACGATGGGTACTACACCCGTTCAAGCTGAAGAAACGCCACCAGCCTATACCTTAATGAGCCAAGCCCCTTGGGAAGCCGATGCCCCTACCGCAATGGATGGTGAAGAAGTAGATGCTCAGCCAGCTACAGTGTCTAAGCCATTTCGTCAAATGGTGGATGAAGCTAAAACCACTTATATGGAAGAAACGCCTGATTTATACACCAAAGGACACGATAGCCAGTGGGCAGCCGACCATCGTAATGGTATGGCACCAACGCCTAGCACTAAAAGTATGATGACTTACAGAAAAAAAGCGGTTTCTACTACGGCTAGCAGCATTGTAATGCCTCATCATATTCGTAAGTTAAAACCCATCGCAGGCTATGTACCAACAAAACGCCCCGTAACACCAGACCACACGCCTTGGAAAGAAATGCGGGCGTTTGACCGTGGTGGCGATTTAATGTTCTACTAAATCGTTTTTTGTTTTTTTATTCATTATAACCTATGAGGAATACTATTATGACTTTCAAAGAAATTGTAGACCAATTGCCAACTTCAATGAAGCCAGCACTAATGAAATTATCTGCTGAACAACAAGCTAGCTTTGTAGCTGGATACGAAAGCAAGAGTAGATCAAAAGTATTAATCGCTGTTCTAGCTGTTGTTTTTCCCATTCAGCTATTTTTCTTAAACCAAATAGGGCTGGCTATTGCTTTTTTCCTAACAGGTGGCGGTTTCGGTTTATGGTATCTGTTTGAAATATACTATTCAATCTTTGTACGGTTACCTAAATATAATGAAGCCGTAGCTCAAAGCTTGTTACAAGAACTAAAAGCAAGTTAAATAGGTCTATTTAACAGCAACTTTATTTAGATCCCTTTTTGCATCAACATGCAGAAAGGGATTTTTTTTGTAACAACTTAGTTACAAACGCAATTTTGATAGATAGATTGTTTTTATTAATCTGTTGAGGTACTACCCCCTTACCCCTCAACCTAAGAGAGAGAAAAATTTTAAATTTTCCCTTGAAACACACACCCTATAGCCTATGTCCCCCCTGTAGTTGAAGGTTTTTTCAATTACAGGTTTTTTTTGTACCATGCTACAATGAATCTACCATCTCGTTATTTTTTTAAGGTAGAGGATTTAGCATGAGCCTTTCCAAACAAACCCTGCAACATCGGTTGCAAGTAGCCGTTACCGTTGCCAAACTGGCAGGGCTTCAATTCCATGAACGCTTCGTTTGCCCTTCCAAAGCCTGTGCCGTAGAAACCAAAGCCACCCAACGAGATTTAGTAACCGCCTACGATAAAGCCTGCGATTCCCTGATTTTAGACCATCTGCAAGAAGCCTTCCCCGAAGATTTATTCTTAACCGAAGAAAGTTTCCAAGAAACCCACGCCATTGATTTAAGCCACACTTGGGTAATAGACCCCATTGACGGCACAACCAACTTTGCCCACGCCTTTCCGCAATGTGCCGTTAGTATTGCCTATGTGGTAGATGCTCAGCCGCTGGTAGCCGTGGTTTACAACCCCATCACCAACGAACTATTTACTGCCATTAAGGGAGAAGGGGCAAACCTCAATGGGGTAGCGTTGCAGGTTAGTAGCATTGAAAGTTTAGGGCAATCGTTATTAGCGACAGGGTTCCCTAATGATAGCAAGACCACTTCGCACGATAATATGGGGTACTTTTTGCGGTTTATGGAGCAGTGCCACGGCGTCCGCAGGTTAGGTTCGGCAGCGTTGGATTTGGCATATACGGCGATGGGGAGGCTGGATGGCTTTTGGGAGCTTCGGCTTTCGCCATGGGATATTGCGGCAGCGGTTTTACTGATTACCGAGGCGGGCGGGCGTGTAACCGATTGGTTCGGTAATCCCTTGCTGTTGAATCAGCGAAAGATAGATATTGTGGGTAGTAATGGATGCCTCGTCGTGCATGACGCCATTGTGGGCATCTGTAGTAAGCCCGCTCCGTACACCGTGGTGAAGGTGGATTAGGGGGGGCAGGGGGCGAACGAGCCCGCCTGAAAGGCGAGTGAGCCCCCCAAGGGCGTTGGCGATGCGAAGCATCGGCAACGGCAAGCCATAGCAGAGAATCGGTGATTGGTCGGGTTCTGCCTACTGCTAAAATGCAAACCCCAGTCTAAAATATTTAGATTCAAACCATACCCAGTTGGTAATAGGCTGGTGCGAGCGTAGCGAAGCAGAGCATTTAGGGAGCCTCTAGCTTCCGCTCAAGCCTATTGCCAACGTACACGAAAACCGATTAGCCAGTTGTTCCCCTGGGGAATACAAAGGGGGCGGTGAGCAGCCCCTTTGTTTTGCGGGGGGTGTGGGGGGTACTCAAATAGTACCCCCCATGAAGCCCTAGCCCGAAGCAATAATTTTAAGAATACCCCCTGCGTTAGTTGCACTGCCCGAAGGGTGAAAACCCGCCGTGTACTGGGGTGTATTGTTCCCTCTCCCTCTGGGAGAGGGCTAGGGTGATGGAAGGCGGGGTTGAATGGCGAAGCCACAGGAGCAACGGCGTACCGTTGCCCTGCAACGCACGCAACGCCCAAAACAACACCCTAAGCTTTACCTGCCAGTTTTTCGGTCTGCTTTTTTGCGGTATCTTTCAAGGGCTTCTTCTCCGGTTTTAAATCCGCCTTGGTGAGTTCCGCTGCCAAAGCCCCCTTCTGTTGATGGTAAGCCTTCGGAAAGCTCTTTTCCAATAACTTACTACTAAACCTATAAACCACATCATTCACAAACTGGCTAATAGCTGGGTCAATATATCGGCTTAAAATCGGAATCATCAAACTTGAAAACCCCGTAATAGCCACCGCATAAGCCATCAAAAACTTCGGACTATTAAGCCACGGCTTAGGTTGTTTAAACACCCCCTGCACCACCCGCTTATCAGCCCACTGCATACTATGAATTAACGGGTCATGCACCAAGCTACGAATAATAACCACAGGGGCAATAACCCCCGTAATAAAGTTATAAAGAAAATCGCCACCCCCCGAAGCCGTGCCCTGCAACGTGGCATAAGTATCATCATTCGTCTGTTTTTTACTGCGTTTATAAGCTTCATGCCCAAAATGAACCGCATTATAAACCGTCAACGCCGTAGCAACAGGAGCCAACCAATTTTCCACCCGCCGAAAGCGGTTAAACGCCGTTTCGCTCATATGCGTAGCAAACACATGAGCACTTTCATCGCTAGCCTTAACGGCTTCTGTAGCTAGTTTTTTGGTGGTGTTGCTACTGTCCGCATTTTCATAAAGACTATAACCCGCCAGTAGAATAGGCCATAACGTAGCTTGCAGGCTCATGGTGTTGTTGAGAAAATCCCACGGATGATGCTCCTTTTCTTTGGATTCAATCAGCGGTTTATGGAAGGCATTCAAGTGCGTTTGGGGCGGGTTCAGCTTTTTGACCGTTTCCTGCCATGCTTGATAAATAGGGATTTGCTGGGCAATTTTTTCTTCTTCCTGCACCAAGTTTTCGTAGTATTGCGTGCCTGTTTTCACCCAATCATCGACAGGTGGTGCTAAGGGCTGCAGGCTAGGGGGGAGTATCGATTTTTTGGATGCGTTTTTAGCCCCATCTGCTACTGGGGTGGGCGGAGGTGGGGGTGTGGCAGTTGTTCGGGGGAGGAGGGGCAGTGTCATGTAGGGTTTTCAGCGGTTAGGAGGGCTTGAAAATAGCATCGCCTTCACGCATTAGGCGTTCGTGAAACTCTTGGGAGGTGATGTCCTCTGTAAATAAAGGAGGATTAGTATAATCCACTATCCATTTTTCTAACGGTTTGTTTAAGGGTTCTTCTTTTTCAAATACTCGTAAATAGAACCCATACTTTCCTTGACTGTCTTTAAAAATAGTTTTCAAGCAGACCGCATCAAATGGCTGGCTGTTGTTGAGTTGATTGTAAGTTAAGAGATGAATTTTTGCTAATAGATCGAGATCTATCTTTGTAGAATCCTCTTCCTTGAGTATTTGAATGAGCTTATCAATACATCCTTGTTCTGCTTCACGAATACCTACAAGTGACACCATATGTTGCCGACTATAATCTCCTAATAACCCTATGTTTCCATTACATAAATTGGTTAAAATAGTTGCCGTATCTTTAAAGTGTCCAACGGTGAAAGCCTCTATGGCTCCTCCTAATTTTGCAAAAACATACTGCGCAAGAAAATGGGGCATAAATACCGTGCTATTAGGCTGTTCATGTTCGGTGTTAATCTTATTATTGGCTAGATGTTGTTCATACAGGTTTGGGAAAAGGGTTCTACATAATTGAAACGCTTTATTTTTAAGTGTTTCGTTATTATCTGCTCCTAAAAAATCAGTCACCCTCTGTAAGTAGGCTCGATTATCAAAATCCGCTTCTGTTTCAGCCAATTTTTTGTAGAGCCTGATACTGTTAATGCACGACATCGTTTGGCACGCATACTCACTATTGCCTACTTGCATAACTTCCTCGCAAAGGTCTTGCACTTCCGCCACAGTCCGTTTAGGTTGAATACCTTTAAAATTAGCGTTTTTGATGGGTTCGGTTAAGCCGTTGAAGGTTTGGGTGGCTTGGGCTGTTTTCGATGCAGACTGGTTGGGCTTATGTCTAAATTTCCACCAGAATAAGCTTCCTAAACCAGTGGTTATAGCTAGTCCTCCTAACCCAAGTATCCATGCCGTGGTGTTATCCTGTTTTTGTGTGTGTCGGTGTTTGTTGTGGGAGGGTATGCTGGTTTGTTGGGTTGTTACAGGCATACCAGCAGTAGCCATATCCCTGTAGAGGGGTAAGGGCGTTTGTTTTGGTAGGGTATTGGAGCGAGGCAGTGTTATCATCTTAGCAGTAAGGGCTTTATTGGGAGGGAGCGTAAAAGAGGACGTACTTCTATTAAACCACCTAACAATAATCCGGTGCTCTATAATTGCTTGTAAATATCTTTCCGATTGCCTAGGGTTAAGATTGTAATAACTACTTCGGTTTCTAAAACTTCATACACAATGCGGTATTCACTAAACCGAATGCGATACAACGCATGAAAGCCTTTTAACTTTTTAGCACTGGCAGGGAATGGATTGGTGGCTAGTTCATCAATTTTTTTAGCTAATTTAGGTTGAATCACCTTTGGCAACTTTTTCAGTTGCTCAATAGCTTTTTCGGTAATGTTAATGGTATACATACTTACAGATTAAGATCTTTCTTCACCTGTTGCCAAGGCTGTATGGCTTTATCTGCACCTGCTGCTTTTAGGGCTTCTACTGTTTGAATATCCACGGCATCTTCTAGGGTTTCTAAGTACTGCATTTCAGCTTCTGAAATAAAATAGCCCGTGGTTCTGCCGTATGAGGTTATTCTGACTCGCTTTTGCCCATGTTGCACATCGCCCATTATCATCGTCATGTTTTTACGAAAATCTTTGAGGGTGTATTCCTGTAAGCCATCTTCATTGATTACCATAATTAAAAGCCTCCAAATAGTTTAAACATATTAAACAGTTTAAACTATTTTAGAGGCTTTTTCAAGTGCTACGCTGATTATTTAATGCTTACAGTTTGACGTAAGTATCTGCTGCGGTGTAGACCGTTTTCTGCGTGCCAGCAGGAATAACCGCTTTTCCACCTTTGATGAGAATAAAAGGCAAACAAATAATGGCACTTACAATAGCAACCACCATTTTGTCTTTACCCTTTTGGCTCAAGGTCGCTGTTAATGGTACACGGCTGCCATCAATAGCTCTAATGGTAAAATCGGTAACTACTACTGAACCTTCTTGACCAGCGATACTAGGTTCTTCTACTTGAGAAACTTGTGCTTGACCCATTGCTCCTGATTTAATAACGACTACGCCGTCAACCAATACATCTGAAGTAGCGGTAAAATTTACAGTCGTTCCAACACGAATTTCTTTAGAGTCAATAGTGTCAGTAATTTTAATGGGTAAAGCTGTCCCAGCAGGTAGATTAACAGTTTTCTTAGCGTTAATAGTGTTACTTGAATTATCAGCAAAGCTCTTAATACCACTATCTACTATACCTGAAGACATTAGCGTAAGAACCACTAACAAAACCGCTTGAATATGCTTAACTGAAAAACCCATTGAAAAATCCTCTTGATACCATTAACGAACAACAAATAACTAACAAAAGCTATCCAAAACCCAGCAATGAATCGGCTTGTATTGCCTATCCACGCAAGGTTTAGGGGTAGCGTGATAAAAAATTCTAACACTTTTTCCATTATACCGATAACCAGTAAAACAAGCCATTCTTTTTTGAAAGTGCTTGGCTTGAAAACCGTATGATAGCACCCTAAAGCTACCCCAGCATAAATACCGAGGCATCGGCAACAAACGGCTAGGGGGTAGCCAAGCACCCAAAAACTACGAAGGGCTTGTTGGTGGCAATTGCCTACAAACAGTGCCATGACGGCATCAAATAGCTCGTAATGGTGGATTTTGGCTAGTAATGGGGGCAAAAGGGCTAATAGCAATAAGATTAAAGCGTATAGCCCTATTGCACTACTGAACCAGCGAACTAACCTTTCACCCACGCTAGGACGGCTTCCTCAATGGCTTGGGCATCTATGCCATATTCACGGAATAAATCCACCGCCTTGCCAGATTGACCAAACCGACCAGCCTGCACACCCAAGCGTTTCACAGGCGTAGGGCAATGTTCGCTCAAGGTTTCGCAAACGACTCCGCCTAAGCCACCAATCACGCTATGGCTTTCAACCGTCAGTACCTTGCCCGTCTTCTTCGCACTCGCCACCATGCCCTCCGCATCAAAGGGGGCAATAAACAAAGCATTCAACACTTCCACGTTAATGCCCTGTTCCGCCAAACGATTAGCCGCCAACAAGGCAAAATAAACGGTTTCGCCTGTGGCGACGATGGTTAAATCCGTCCCAGCCCGCTCTACCCGCAACTTGTAAGGCTCAAACACATAATCATCTTTACGGTGAATAACTGGCACATCAGGGCGAATCAACCGAATGTACATGGGGCCATACGTTTCCGCTGCCCATTCAATGACGGCTTGCGTTTCGGTGCTATCCGAAGGCACAATCACCGTGAGGTAGGGGATGACCCGAGTAATGGCAATATCTTCAATGGATTGATGCGAAGCCCCATCTTCGCCTAAGCTTATACCCGAATGGGTGGGGGCGATTTTCACGTTCAGGTTGGAGTAGCAAACCGTGTTGCGGAGCGGTTCCCACGCCTTGCCACTAGCGAACATGGCAAACGTGGAAAGAAACGGGATTTTACCCACGGTGGCAAGCCCAGCGGCGGTGTTCATTAAATCTTGTTCTGCAATGCCTTGGTTGAAAAATCGGTTAGGGAAGGCTTTGGCGAACTTGGCGGTTTGGGTAGAGCAGGCTAAATCCGCATCCAACACCACGATGTTGGGGTTTTCATGTCCGAGTGCCACGAGGGTTTCGCCAAACATGACCCGTGGGGCGTGTTTTTTGGGGGATTCGATGTTAATAGGCTCGTTTAAAACGGCGGGGGAAGAGGCTTGAACGGTAGCTCCCATCATAGCGGGTGTTTCCTTTGTTTGTTGGGTTTTGTGTGATTTTTTAAAAGTGGGGGCGGATTTGATAAATCAAACCCCCTACAGTCGTATTCATTGCGTAGGGGCGTGATTTACTAGCCCTAGCGGTCTATGCAGGGCAACACGTCCGAAGGCTGGTTACTTCAGCAACGCCTGTAATTCAGCGACGGCGGCTTCGTATTCAGACGCATTGGGGGCTTTGCCGTGCCAGCCTGCTTGGTTTTCCATAAAGCTAACGCCTCTGCCTTTCACGGTGTTAGCAATAATCACCGTGGGTCTGTCGGTGGTTTTGGCTAATTCATCCGCCTGTTGGCAAGCGGAACGGATTTCATCAAAGCTGGTGGCATCAATTTCCAACACGTTCCAATCAAAACTTTCAAATTTTTTCGCCATATTGCCCAAGCCTTTCACGGCTTCGGTACTGCCATCAATCTGCAAACGGTTTCTATCGATAATAGCCGTCAAGTTGTTCACCTTATGATGAGCCGCACTCATCACGGCTTCCCATGTGTTGCCTTCTTGGCATTCACCATCGCCCAAAACCGTCCACACTCTGGCGGGCGATTCATCTAATCGCAAGCCCAACGCCATGCCCACCGCACATGATAAGCCTTGCCCCAGCGAACCCGTTGAAACATCCACGCCTGAAATGTACTGGCTAGCGGGGTGTCCCTGTAGTTTGCTATGCACTTGACGCAACGTGGGCTTGAGGGCTTTATCAATATAGCCCGTTTCCATTAAAATGGCGTACAACGCAGGGGCGGCGTGTCCTTTGGAAAGCACGAAGCGGTCGCGGTCGCTCCATGTGGGTTGGGTGGCACAATGCCTAAGATGAGAGCAATAGAGGTAAGTCAAAATATCCAAGCAAGAAAACGAACTACCAGGGTGTCCGCTTTCAGCGGTGTAAATCATTTCAAGGGCATCTAGTCTGCATTGGGTGGCTATTTTCTGTAGCGTTTCGTTAGAAAGATTCGCCGTGCCTGTGTAGGTGGGGGTGAACGTAGCGGGCAATTTAACAGGAGGGGTAGGTATGGTAGGTGCCATTATGGGGATTTGTCCAGTCTTCATGTTTTTGTAAGAAGGTAAATTAAAGATAAATTTCATATTTAAGCAATTCTTTTTAATGATATTGTAGTAAAAGCATCCGACGGCTTCAAGCGATTATAATTTTAAAGGATAACTTCTTCACGATGACTGTTGATTCTACCCCTAAAACCTACAAACGCCCGACTGGGTTGAAGGTCGCTCGGTTTTTGGCGTGGTTGTTGGACAATTCCATTAAAATACCGTTTACCAAAAAGAAAATCGGGCTGGATGGGCTGATTGGCTTAGTGCCTGCTTTGGGTGATGCCGTTCCTATTTTGATGACGGCTTACACGATGGGGTTGGGCATTTATTACAAAGCCCCTCTTAGCGTAGTAGCTCGCATGGGGGTTAATGGTGTGATAGATTCATTTTTGGGAGCAATTCCCCTAGGCATTGGCGATTTGTTGGACTTTGCGTTTAAATCCCACAAAATGAATTTGGATATGCTTGAGAAGCATTTACAGGAACAGCATTTGCTAAACCCTGAAGACCTTGTGGATGAATGGTTGTATCCGCCCAGCGAAGCGGTGATTGATGTGCAGGCGAAATAGGCGGAGTCGGCTTAGCTTCGCTTTGTAACAATTTAGTATCATTAGGTGTAAAATTTTTTTTTCTTGGTTTAATTATTAGGTATAGTAAATTTTATTCTGGTTGTTGCACTATACAGTATTTTAAATAATTTACCTGCCTTTAGGGGAAAAATTTATTGCGTCCGTTCTCTAATTCTTAGGTGGGCTTGTTTAATCACGCCACTGCAGATAAAGCAGATAAATAAGGCAGTCGATCATTTAAAATACTATATTTTTAGATTAAATTATATTAAAGGAACAAAAACAATGGCATTTTTCGGAAATTCTAAATCTATTTCAAAATTAAACTTAACAGGCACTGTGGGTGCCGATGTGCTTCAGGGTGGCTTGGCTGATGATGTGCTTAAAGGTGGCGTAGGGGACGATGTTCTTTATGGTGGAGCAGGCAACGATTCGCTTTACGGTGAAGCAGGCAACGATTCGCTTTACGGTGAAGCAGGTGACGATCAATTATTCGGTGGTGCTGGCAACGATATATTGTTTAGCGGTGCTGGTAACGATTATGTGTATGGCGAAGATGGTAATGATAGATTGGAAGCTGGTGCTGGGGTAGACCGTCTATACGGTGGTGCTGGCAACGATAGATTGAACGGTTCTAGTGACGATTTTTTATATGGTGGTACTGGCGATGATGAACTGTTTAGTTTTGGCGGTGGTAATCAATTGTATGGCGAAGATGGTAATGATAAGCTGTACGGTGTGAGCGGAAACAATAGTGTAGACCGCTTATTTGGCGGCACAGGTAACGATGAGCTGTACGGTGCTGATGGTAACGACTTTTTGTACGGCGGTACTGGCGACGATTTACTAGCTGGTGATGCTGGTGATGATGCTTTATATGGCGAAGATGGTAAGGATCGTCTATTTGGTAATGCTGGTAACGATATTCTTGCTGGCGGAGCGAATGACGATCAGCTTTCTGGCGACGACGGCAACGATACACTGTATGGTGATGCTGGCAATGATTGGCTTTTTGGCGGTGCTGGCAATGATTTACTAAAAGGTGGCGATGGCAATGATTGGCTTGCTGGCGGTTCTGGTAATGACTTGCTTTATGGTGAAGCGGGTGACGACTCTTTGGACACCGATGGTGATGGTGATGACCAATCATTCGGTGGTGCTGGCAACGATAAATTAGTGAGCGGTACTGGTAACGATTACTTGTATGGCGAAGATGGTAATGATACATTGTTCGCTGGTGCTGGGGTAGACCGTCTATACGGTGGTGCTGGCAACGATAGATTGAATGGTTCTAGTGACGATTTTTTATATGGTGGTACTGGCGATGATGAACTGTTTAGTTTTGGCGGTGGTAATCAATTGTATGGCGAAGATGGTAATGATAAGCTGTACGGTGTGAGCGGAAACAATAGTGTAGACCGCTTATTTGGCGGCACAGGTAACGATGAGCTGTACGGTGCTGATGGTAACGACTTTTTGTACGGTGGAGTTGGTAACGACTTGTTGGCTGGTGATGCTGGTGATGATAAATTGTACGGTGAAGCTGGCGATGACCAATTAAACGGTAACGCAGGAAACGATTGGCTTGACGGTGGAGATGGTATTGATAAATTGTTTGGTCAAGAAGGTAATGATTCCATTTTTGGTGGTATTGGCAACGACGTGTTAGCTGGTGATGCTGGCGATGATAAGCTATACGGTGAAGCTGGTGATGATTACCTTAATGGTGGTAATGGTAACGATGTATTGTATGGCGGTGATGGCAATGATTACCTAACTGGAGATCTTGATACAATTCGTGGACAAGCCACAACACCTGGAAACGATATATTGTATGGTGGCAATGGTAATGATACCCTTAAGGGTGGATTCGGTGTTGATTATCTCTACGGTGAAGCAGGTAATGATACCTTTATCATGGCTAATCCTGATGGTGTAAGAGACTTTATTTCTGGCGGATCTGGAGCGGATACATTCGATTTAGGTATTCGTACTTTTGGTTTTGTTACCGATAATAGTTATCAAGCGGGCGTTAAAGTGTCTCAGCTAGCCACCGACGTAATTACCGATTTTTCTTCCGCTGATCGCATCTTGATTCAGACGACTTCTTCCTTCAACTTTGAACATGTTTCATTAGATGCTACAACCCAATGGGTTGGAGCAGATTGGGATGCTGATGGCACAGTTGACTACGGCGTAATTTTGCAAAATTACACAGGAACAACCTTTCATGTAAACAGTTTTGTAGATTCTAATAATATGACTGCATTTTCAATCACGGCTGGTTAGTTTTAAGCTACTAGTTAATTCAAAAGTGGGTGTCTCATAAAAGAGGCATCCATTTTTGGGTTTTGTTCACCCCCGACGTTCTACAGGAGTGAAGGCGGGCTCTAGGTTTGGGATGCTTTTCGGTGATTTTGGGGCGTTGGCAGGTGGTTTAAACGGTGGGGTAAAACCCGCCTTCATCGCCTTTTCTAGTAGTTTGGCTTGATTCAGCAAAATAGCTTCCGTATTATAACCCGCTGGGTTGAGTTTAATGGCTTGTTGCTGATACTGGTAAGCCCAACTCCACTGCTGTTCCACTTCAAACAATCGCCCTAAATACCAGTACAACCTCGCATCTTTCGGGGCAATTAACACCGCCTGTTGCAACAACGTTTTAGCCTCGATAAATGCGGGATTAATTTGGGTGATGGTAGCCTTTAACATTTTTTTGCCATTCACCCCTGCTAACGCTTGTTGAGCATGGGTAACGGCAACATCACCCTGCATTGCAAGCGGTTGCGTTTTTTGTAAGCGTTCCGCAATAGCGGGTAAGGGCGTTTTAGTGTACGCTGCTTGATAAAGTGTGTAAGCCCCTTGAATGTTGCCCATCAGCACCCAACGGTCGGCAATGGCTGAAAGCCGATGAGCAGAGATGGCTTGCGTGGTTTGCGGAGAGCTGATGCGTTGTTGAGCATCGGCAAAATCGCCCAATAAAAACGAGATTTCCGATTGTATCCAAGCAGATTGCCCACTGGCGGATTGTAAGGCTTTCAAACGGGTTTCAACCTCAGGTAAAATCATCCCATTTTGGGCAATAATGGTGGCTTTTAAGCTAGAAAGCTTTAAAATGTTGGTATCGGCTGGTTGTTTGATAATGCCTGTATCTGTATTGAAGGTTAGTTTTTGATTGTAAAAATTTGATTCCAACAAGCCTATCATCACGGCTTGTTCCTTCGCTGTAACGGCAGTAGAACGCAGTATTTTCCGATAGTGCAAAGTCGTTAAATCTTGCAACGCCTCTTCGTGGGTGGGGTTTAGCTTGAGCACGCGGTAAAGCAGGGCTTTGGCTTCATCCAGTTGTTCATCCGCTAGTAGTTGATGAGCTTGGGTTGCCCAATCTGCCAATAAGGCAGGGTTTAATTCGACTGCTTTTTCATACGCTACCCTCGTTTCCGCCGTGTTGGGGGCTAATTTATCAGCCAATGTCGCCAATTTCAGGGCGATGCTGGGGTCTTTAGGATAGAGGGTTTTCAGCTGTTGATAGTAGGTGTTTGCTTGTTGAGGGTCTCCTACTTTATCATACTGTTTAGCGAGCAGTTTCAGCCGTGCAGGGCTTTGTCCAAAATCCACTAATTCCGCTTTTTTGGCGAAGTCAATCGCTTCCATCGGGCGGTCTATTTGGTGCATTAGCGTTGCCATGCCATCTAAAACAGCAACGTTTTTGGGGGCTAAATCATAGGCTCGTAATAATAAGTGTTTGGCGTTATGAACTTGCCCTAGTTGCAGATAAAGCAGGCTAGCTTGGGTGATGGCTTCCACATTATTGGCGTCGTTATTGAGGGCGATTCGTAAAAAGCGTTCGGCGGAAACGGTATCTTTTTCAACGAGTAGGGCGTATTCCGCTTGATAGCCAAGAATGTTGGTATCGGTAGGGTTAAGGGTGGCGGCTTGGGCTAGGTAATTTTTCGCTTGTTGTTTGGCGTTTGCGGGAGGTGGACTAGCAATGGTGGGTGGTTGCTGACTCCACAGTGTTTGCAGATGCCCTAAAGCCCCTAGAATGGTGGCATTTTTCGGGCTAATGGTATCGGCTTGTTGTAATAGCGTGTTGGCAGACCCAAAAGCTTGGCGTTTTTCCGCAATATGGGCTAGCCCAACAACGGCTTGCCAATTATTGGGGTAGGCAGTGGCAACGTATTCCAACAGAGATTCGGCTTGTTTGCCATCGCCATCGGTTAGGAGGGCGGGTAATTGTTGGTCAATTGCTGGTATTTGGGTGAGGGGAATAGCACTGCCAGTAGGGTTTGTGGGTACGGTATAGGCAAGGCAAGGCGAATGCAGGTTCAGTAACCCCAAAAAGACTAGAGCGGTTATTAAAATGGTGTTCCGATAGCGATAAGTTGGCATTGCTGATTTTAACCCTCCACTAGGGTTAGTATAAAGCCAGTGAATGGTTTCGTGGGTGAAACGGCTGAAGGATTCATCTTTTTGTTATACTGTATAACCCTTCGAAAAAAGGGGGTTTGTCTTTTCGTTTGCTTCTATGGTATGCTAGTAAGTGTTTTAAGATGGCTGAATGCATCATTATCAAGCTGTGTTTGTTTTATAATGATTGTATGACCCTAAAGAAAGTTTACCTGTTGTTATGATTTTAACTGGATACCCCGTATTATTTGTTGTTTTACTATTTGCAGCCCTGTTTCCGTTTCTGTTGTTTACGGTGGCACAAATTGTTCAGTACAAAAGCCCAAGCGATATGAAAAACAGCCCGTATGAATGTGGGATGTTAACCTATGGCGACGCCAAAATTCGGTTTGATGTTAAATTTTACCTATACGCCCTGTTGTTTGTTTTGTTTGATATTGAAACCGTGTTTCTTTACCCATGGGCAATGGCGTTTGGTCAGCTAGGGGTGTTTGCCTTGGTTGAAATGGTGCTATTTATTGCGATTCTAGGTTTAGGCTTAGTGTATGCGTGGCGTAAAGGTGCGTTACGTTGGCAATAAGCTGTTAAGTGTTTTAAAGTTTTTATTCCCCGTATGGTGTGGTTTTCCACCTTATACATCGTTTAAATAGTGAAGGTATTGCTGAACGCTATGTCCAATATTTTACTAGAATCTCTGCAAGATTTACTCGAAAGTAGTGGCATTATTGTTACTTCTTTAGATAAAATCTATAACTGGGCGAGAAGTAATTCCGTCTGGCCTATGACCTTTGCCACTTCTTGTTGTGGTATTGAAATGATGTCTGCTTCTGCCCCGAAGTTTGATATTGCCCGCTTTGGGTCTGAAGCCTTTCGGGCAACCCCTCGGCAAGCAGATTTAATCATCACGGCTGGTACTATCACTTATAAAATGGCACCAGCGTTAGTTCGGTTGTACGAACAAATGGCAGAGCCAAAATATGTGATTGCCATGGGTGCTTGCACCGTTACAGGCGGTATGTACGAAAACGATTCTTATTCCGTTGTGCGGGGTGTGGACAGGTTGATTCCTGTCGATGTTTACGTGTCTGGGTGTCCTCCTCGGCCTGAAGCGTTGTTGGATGCCATTATTCAGCTTCAAAAGAAAATGCGTACTGAATCACTTCGTGATAGACGAGCTAGATTTCACAAGCATCGGGCGAAAGTGCAAATTGATGAAAACGATTGCTTAATTCCGTTGGAAAATCAAACGGAAGCAGATTTTATTCGGTGGGGCATACAAACCGAAGCATATGATGTGGTAGCCATGAAAGAGCGTGGCGAATTAGGCTTAGTAAGAGGGAATATTAAATATCGCCATGAACGCAGAAAATAACGCTATTCCTCCTGCTGCAGCAACGCCTGAGGGTGTTACTGCAGTTGAGGCTTCAAAACAAATTCCCGCTGGTTTTTTTGGTGCTTATTTGGCACTGAAAGGCATTGAAGTTGAAAACCTTGGGGTAGATGCCGGTGGCATGGAGCAAATTAGGCTAACCGCTAAAACTGCTTTGCAGGCTGCAGAAGCTTTAAAGCATCACCCAGAATCTCCTATGGATTTACTGCTTTCAGCTGCTGGGGTAGATTTAGGGACGCATCGTGAAACCGTCTATCATGTGCAGTCTATGTTATCAAGCCAATTTTTAATTATAAAAATTGCAGCCAATGAAAAAGAAGAATCGCCCAGTTTGTTTGCCGTTTGGCCAGCTGTTGATTGGCATGAACGCGAATCTTACGACCTGTACGGCATTGTTTACCAAGGCCATCCTGATTTACGCCGTATCTTAATGCCTACCTATTGGGAAGGCTTCCCATTGCGGAAAGATTATAAACAAGAAGACCCTCGTTTGGTATGGAATAACCGCTAATATGATGATGATGTCCTCCTCTTCCACCCTTACTCCACCTGATGTGAAGCCAATGCAAGGCGTTTCCGTTGAAAAAGGCTTTGATACCAATGATTTGGTTGTCAATATTGGGCCTCAACACCCTTCAACTCACGGTGTTTTACGCTTAATTACAACACTGAATGGCGAAGTTGTAAAAGATATGGAGCCTGTAATTGGCTACCTGCACCGGTCCAAAGAAAAAATGGCAGAAAGCCGTTCGCTGTTTCAATATCAGCCTACCATTGACCGCGTTGAATATCTTTCTTCGTTTTACGACCATTTGGCTTTTGTAAATTGTGTTGAAAAAATTGCTGGTTTAGGCGTGCCTAAGCGGGTTGAATACATTCGGATGATTACCTTAGAGCTGAATCGTATTACGTCGCATTTGTTGTGGTTTGGTACGTTTTTGTTGGATTTAGGGGCTTCTACCCCGTTCTTTTGGGCTTTCAGAGATCGTGAAGAAGTATTTACCTTGTTTGAAAAATTAACAGGGGCTAGAATGATGTATAACTACTACCGTTTTGGTGGTGTTAATGCAGATTTACCTTCGGGTTGGTTGAATGAAGTGCGGAAGTTTATCGATGATTTTCCTCGTCGGTTAGATGAGTACGAAGCTGTTGCTACTAAAAACCCGATTGTGTTGGATAGAACCATTGGGCAAGGCATTTTAACCAAAGAAACGTGCTTGCAGTTTGGTGTAACAGGGCCTGCTCTTCGGGCGGCTGGTTATGCGGCGGATTTACGAAAGACCAACCCGTATTCTTGCTATAACGAAGTAGAATTTGATGTGCCTGTTACCACAGAAGCCGATACTTACGCACGGTATGTGGTTCGGGTGCAGGAAATGCGGGAATCGCTCAAAATTATTCGCCAGTGTATTGATAACATCCCCGGTGGTGATGGCGGTGAATTAGGTTTTCTTAAAGCGAAAGTGGATGAAGCCACTAAGGCCAATAAAAAAGATCCTACCGTTGAAATTCCTGCGTGGAATCCTGAGTGGGATATGTTTGGTAAGAAAATCAATTTATTAACCTATAAGCCCCCGGCAGGCGAAGCGAGCGTTTTTGTGGAATCGCCACGAGGTGTGTTAGGGTGCTACATGGTAACAGATGGAACGCCAAAGGCTGCCCGTGTAAAATGGCGTGGTGCTTCGTTTTCCAACCTTTCATGCTTGCCAGCATTAATGAAAGGGCATATGTATTCTGATTTGATGGCTATTTTTGGTAGCTTGGATGTGATTATGCCCGAAGTTGACCGCTAAAGTGCGTCAACTTTTTTTTAAAGCGTTTGCCCTCAACTAGGAACAAGGTTTAACTTTTAATATGATGATGAGTACTTCTTGGATAACGTCTATTGCAGACATTTTGCCTAAGCTACCCCAAATAGTTTGGGATTGGTGGCTAACGTTGCCTGACGCAGTTCCTGCTTTTACGGTTGGTTTAATTGTATTTGCTATTGCTGCTTTAATGGGGCAATTGGCTGCTATTGTTATGGTTTTAATGGAACGTAAGGTGCTTTCGTGGTTTACCCAGCGTAAAGGACCTAACCGTGTAGGCCCTTTAGGGTTGCTACAAACCATTGCTGATGGTGTTAAATTACTGTTTAAAGAAGATATTATGAACGACGCACAAGATAAATTCTTGTTTACCATTGCGCCGGCTATCTTTTTGTTCCCTGTGTTTGTGATGTTTGCTTTAGTGCCATTTTCAACATCAATTATTGGCGTTAGCTTGCCTATTGGGCTGTTGGCACTGTTTGCATTATCATCTATTTCGGTTATTGGTATTGTGTTAGCGGGTTGGGCATCCAACAACAAATTTTCGTTGTTAGGGGGTATGCGTAGTGCTGCTCAAGCCATCAGCTACGAAATTCCGTTAGTCTTAAGTTTATTAGGTGTTGTGCTATTAACTGGCACGATGGATTTAACCAAAATTATAGAAGCCCAACGGGGTGGATTGCTCCATTGGTTCGGGATTTTCCTAGCACCTGTTAGCTTTTTGATTTTTTACACCGCTTCGCTAGCAGAAGTGAATAGAGTCCCTTTTGACTTGCCTGAGGCTGAAAGTGAATTGGTTGGTGGGTATAACACAGAATATTCTGGTATGAAATTTGCGACGTTCTTCTTGGCTGAATATGCAGGGTTGTTTATTATTAGTGCTATTAGTGCGGCTGTTTTCTTCGGCGGGTATTATTCTCCCTTTGGTGGGTTAATTGTTGAGCAAACGGGGGCTAGTGTTTGGCTAGCCAGTACGCTGGGTGTGCCTCAGTTAAAAGAATTAATTCCTCATGCAGAAATGCTACTGTGGATGTTGGGTAAAACCTATATTTTCGTTTATATGGCAATGTTAATTCGGGGTACGTTGCCTCGGTTAAAGCCAGATGAATTGATGGGTTTTAGCTGGAAATTTTTACTACCGCTTTCCTTAATTAACGTGTTAATGATTGCTTTTGTTAAATTGTTTTTGATGGATTGGGCTGAAAATCTCCCTACGTCGTGGATTTATTTGGGCATAGCGTTGCTTATCGCCATTTTTGGTGTGGGTGGTTTTTGCTTGTGGACGAGCCGTTCATTTACCAAGCAATTACAATCTCGTTTTAAGCAACAAGCATAAGAAAGTACAAGGAATAATAGCCTCATGATGATGATGGTTTCTGAACAAACACAAGCGTCTGCTTCTTTAGCAGGCAAAACCACAACCGATGTTGTTTCCCAAAGTACCAATTCTTTGGTAGTGGATGGATTAAAAGAAATTACCAGAGGGTTGCTAACTGTTTTAAAACAGCACAATATAGACCCTATTACACTGGAATACCCTGAAGTAATGCCTGATTTATCAGATAGATTTCACGGGCGGCTTTCATTGTTATCAAAATCCGACGGGACGGATTTGTGTATTGGGTGTCAAGCCTGTGCTAGGGTTTGCCCTTGTGATGATTTAATTCAAATTGAAATGCATCGTGATGCAGATAAAAAGCCCGTAATCGACCGGTTTACCATTGATTTAGGGCGTTGTATTTTTTGCGGAAACTGCACCGAAGTGTGCCCCGTAGATTGCATTAAGTTTTTGCCTGATTTTGAATTGGCAGATTATAGCCGTGAGGCTTTGGTGCTAGATAAAAAAGATTTAACCTTGAACGGTGAAGAATCGGACCAGTGGCGTAAAGAACACGGGTTAGCTGTTACGGTTGCTTAAAAAAAATGCCCCTCTGCTACGTTCACTAGATTTATTGGTTTGGAGTTTAATAGGTTTATTATGGATACCCTTGTTTTTTGGTTTTTTGCGGTTGTTTCAGTATTAATGGCAATAGGTGTGGTTTTTGCCCCTAGCGTGCTGTATGCCGCACTGTGCTTGCTTTCTGTGTTTTTCTGTATGGCAGGGTTTTTCCTCCTCAATAATGCAGATTTTTTAGCAGTAGCCCAAGTAATGGTTTATGCCGTAGGCTTAACCATTGTATTGATGTTTGGCTTAATGTTTACAGGTAACCAAGCCTTGCCTGCCCAAGATAATAAGTGGGGCTGGTTGGTTAAAACCATTGCTGTTTTTTCGGGGCTTTCCATTGCCGGCGTATTAGCTAAAGCTAGTTCCAGCTTTGTGCCTAAATTTGTTACCCCTATGGCAGAACCAATGAAACAAAACGTTATTGCTAACGGAACGGCTACCCAGCTAGGCGAATTACTTTTAACGAAATATATTCTACCCTTTGAATTGGTTTCAGTGTTGTTGCTTATTGCTATGATTGGTGCGATATTGCTTTCTAAAAAAACGTTTTCAGACCAAGGTAGTGGCGTTTTCTTTAGTTTTGATGAAGGTAAATTGGTGCCTGAAGCCCTTGGTTGGAAGAAGGATGTGGGCTTAGAATAATGAAGGTAGCTAGTTTCAGCTACTTCCCCTAAGTATTATTTGCGTTATAATAGATTTACTTTATTTTAACAATGTTGTTTCTGCTTTTGTTGCTACTGCATTGATTTCTGACTAAAAAGGTTCTGTTTTATGTCTGTTGCTGTTACCCCTGAAATCGGATTATCTACTTATTTAGTGCTCGCCTCCATTCTGTTTGGTTTGGGATTTATGGGCGTGGCTACTGGGCGTCATTTAATGCGGACTTTAATGTGTGTTGAGCTCATGCTCAACGCCGTCAATTTAGCGTTAGTGGCCATTAATAATACCGTCAACCCTGGCGATTTATCAGGGCAAGTATTTGCTATTTTTGTTTTAACGGTTTCTGCTGCTGAAGCCGCTGTTGGTATTGCAATTGTTATTGCGTTATTTAAAAATACAGGGTCAGTAGATGCTGATGCCTTTAAAGAATTAAAAGGCTAGAAAGTAGCCTTCGTAGCGTTTTTTATCTGTAATCATATAAGGTTATTTTATAATGGATTGGTTCATTCAAACCCTCTGGTTGGTTCCCATTTACCCGCTAGTTGCATTTTTACTAATTTCTTTGGGGCGTGCCTTGCCTAAACCTTTGGCTTATGACGCCAGTGAAGGGCATGGGCATACGGATGCTTCAGAAGCACTGCCATTGTTGGCTAAAAAGGAAGTGGCTTTTGCGTTAACTTCTGGTGCTACATTAATGGGCTTGGTTCATGCTATTGCTAGTATTGGCTGGTTATTTAATCAGCACAATGGGGTTGTTGCTATCGAAAAAAACTGGCAGTGGCTTCAAGCTGGCGATTTGGTTTTAAAACTAGGTACGTTGTTAGACGCTAACACCGTGATGATGTTGTTTGTCGTTACGTTTATCAGCTTGTTTATTCAAATTTATACGCATGGTTACATGAATCATGATAAAGGGTACGCCAAGTTTTTTGGCTATTTAGCTCTGTTTAATTTTTCTATGCTAGGCTTGGTGCTTTCTTCTAACCTCATCCAAACTTATATGTTTTGGGAGCTAGTGGGTGTTTCCAGTTATTTGCTAATTGGGTTTTGGTTTCATAAGCCTGCCGCCGCCGCTGCTTCTATGAAGGCATTTTTAGTTAACAGAGTGGGCGATTTTGGCTTTCTGTTAGGCATTTTATTGTTGTTGGGCATTACCTTTACCTCTGGTTTTTGGCATGACTATCTTTCTATCAATCCAGATCAAGCATTGCTTTCGTTCCAAGGCTTTATGCCCATGGTTGGGGCATTGGCAAAGGGAATTCCTGCTTGGTTGTTGGGCTTGATTGGTATTTTGGTCTTTATGGGGTCCATGGCAAAAAGTGCTCAAGTGCCTTTGCATACTTGGTTGCCTGATGCGATGGAGGGACCCACGCCTATTTCCGCCCTAATTCACGCCGCGACCATGGTTGCTGCAGGTGTTTACTTAATTGCGAGAGTCTTCCCCTTAGTGGCGGCTTCTACAGATATTACGATGCCGTTCATTACCATTATTGGAGTCATTACCGCTATTGTGGGGGCAACCATTGCCGTTACCCAAACGGATATTAAAAAAGCGTTGGCGTATTCCACTATGTCTCAATTAGGGTTTATGGTTACAGCCATGGGCTTAGGTGCATATACTGCTGGCTTGTTCCACTTGTTTACCCATGCGTTTTTCAAAGCGATGTTGTTCCTAGGTTCAGGTAGTGTTATTCATGCTTGCGAAGGTGAGCAGGATATGCGAAAAATGGGCGGTTTGTTGAAGAAATTACCCGTTACAGGTATTACTTATTTAATCGGAACAGTCGCCATTTCAGGCCTGTTTTGGACGAGTGGCTTTTGGTCTAAAGATGAGATTTTAGCAGCAGCTGCTCATCAACATCCGGTTATTTATATTTTGCTTTCGGCTACAGCAGGGTTAACTTCGTTTTATATGTTCCGTACGTTCTTTATGACGTTTATGGGCACTTACCGTGGTGAAGCTCATGTTCACAAAGAAGACCCAGTGATGACTGCTCCACTAGCGGTTTTAGCCGTTCCTTCGTTGTTGATTGGTGTGCTACTTTCAGGGTTTGCCTTTGGCTTACCTGCCTTTGGTCATTACATTACCCATGGCTTAATGAGCGAACTGTCTCATCATCCGCATTCTCTACTGGATGCCATGTTTAATAAAGTAGGTAATGCGTCTCAAATGGTTGGTTTAACCGGTTTAGTATTAGCGTTTGCCGTTTACGGTATGAAGTTAATCAATACGGATACCGTTAAACGGGTGCTGGCTTGGCCTTATGAATTGTTCCGCAATAAATGGTTTTTTGATGACGTTTATCAAGGGCTTGTAGAAGGTGGCTTTATGCTAATTGCTCAAATGTCTTCTACGTTTGATAAAGTTGTTATTGATGGGGTTGTTAACGGCGTTGGGTGTATTACCTCGGGTACTGGGGGGCTTATTCGTCGGTTGCAAACAGGTCGTATTCAAACCTATGTAACCGTGTTGGGGCTTTCAGTGCTAGCGTTGGTCGTTACTTATCAAGTATTGATGGTGAAAGGATAATCACCTATTATGGAATTTTTATTACCGATTTTGGTTGGACTCCCGTTTTTGGCTTCTGGTGTTTTTGCCTTAATGCCTACCAACCCGAACCCTGAAGCTGATGCTAAACAGCTACATTGGCTAGCCGGCATTGTTTCCGTTGTTTTGATGGGTGTTGCCAGTGTTCTTGCCTTTGGGCAAGGTGTGGGTACTAATTTAACATGGGTTCAGCCATGGTTACCTAAGTTTGGTCTTTCTTTGGCGTTTGGTCAAGATGGTTTAACCGCAACATTGGTGCTATTAACTACGTTGTTAAGTTTATTGGCGGGCATTGCTAGTATTACCACTATCGGTAAACGCTTGAAGCTTTATTATTCGCTATTTTTCTTGCTGATTGGCTCCGTGTTGGGCGTGTTTATGGCTCGGGATTTATTCTTGTTCTTCTTGTTCTTTGAACTAGAACTCATACCCATGTATTTGCTAATTACCATTTGGGGTGGTCCACGTCGGGATTATGCGGCGATGAAGTTTGTGCTTTATACGTTGGCAGGGTCTATCTTCTTGGTAGCCAGTATTTTAGTATTAGCCTCCATTTCAAAAGGAATAGGTGCCCCTGACCAAACCTTGTTCTTGTTCTCTCAGCTTAAACAGGTAGCTTCTGTCATAGCCACCAATCCACAGATCGAGTTTTATACACAAATTTTCATTTTCTTGGGATTTTTCATCGCTTTTTCAGTCAAATTACCGGTCGTTCCGTTGCATACTTGGTTGCCTGATGCTCACGTTGAAGCACCAACGCCTATTTCCATGCTACTTGCGGGTATTTTGTTGAAAATGGGTGCTTATGGGTTACTTCGGTTTGCCTTTGAATGGTTTCCCTTGGCAGGTAAATTGCTTTCACCTTACATCGGTTTGTTGGCTTTAATTAACATTGTGTACACCGCAGCTATTGCTTTAGTTCAAACGGATATGAAAAAGTTAATTGCCTATTCTTCTGTTAGCCACATGGGCTTTATTCTGTTAGCATTAGCGGCTTATAACGCCACTGGTATTACGGCAGCTATCTTTGTAATGGTTGCACACGGGTTAGTTAGTGCGGCATTATTTATGGGCGTTGGTACGCTTTATGGTAGAACCCATTCCAGAGAAATTGCCGTTTATAGCGGTGTTGCCCAAAAAACCCCGGTGTTGTTTTACTTCTTCTTGCTCATGTCAATGTCTAGTTTAGGGCTTCCTTTACTGGTTAGCTTTGCAGGCGAAAGTTTAACCTTCTATAGTGGGTTTATTTCTCATTCTTTCAACTTTATTCCGCTGTTTGGTTATGGTGCTATTCACTTATCCATTGGTGGTGTAACGGCACTTTCCGCCATTGGTGTAGTGTTGGGTGCGGCTTATATGTTGTGGTTGGTTAAACGGGTGTTTTTCGGGCCTGTTAGCGAAGCCTGTCAGCAGTTGAAAGATGCTACCCGCAGTGAAGTGTTAGTACTGGGTGTGCTTTCGATGTTTGTAATTGGATTAGGATTTTTTCCTAGTTTGTTAACCGCTCAATTTGCAGATTCTACCACGGCTATCGCTAGCCAATTTACCCAAGCAGAAGCCCAGCTGCAAAAGCTTACAGCCCCATCACAAGCAGCCGTGGCTCTTTCTGATAGTGCTTCAATTTCAAGTAATCAACCTTAGTCTTTTGGAAAGGACGGAGTATTTTAAATGATGGTTTTTTCCGCAGATGCCCTTTCTTCAGCGTTGTTAGACAATGACTGGACTGGATTTTTACTCAAGCAAGGCGTGCCATTTCTATCGCCTGAATTTATTTTGATACTAACTTTATTGCTAATTATTGTGCTTTCATTGTTTTCTGTTGGTAAAACAGAAAACAAGCCTGAAAATGCCATTAATTCCCCTGTTGTTTCTCTATTAGCTTCTAATAGTTGGAATTTAGCAATGGGAGGCACGGTTTTAGCCCTGTTAACAGTTATTGCACATTATTTCCTGTTCTTTTTTAATCATTTTGATGTTGGCTATTCCGTGCTTTACGGGATGTTCAAGGCAGATTTGTTGAGCGTTGCTTCGCGGACATTTTTGTTAGTTGGTTTTATCATTGTTTTGTTAATGAGCAAACGATATGTGGCTACTTTTATGGCAAAACAAGCCAGCGAATTTTTTGCTATTTTACTTACCGCTTTTACAGGGGCTATGTTCCTTTGCGGTTCGATTGATTTTGTTTCAGCCTTTGTTTCCTTGGAAACCTTGGGGATTAGTTCTTATTTATTGGTTGGGTATTTGCGTAATAACCAGCAAAGTACCGAAGCTTCTTTGAAGTATTTGGTATATGGCGGTGCTAGTTCAGCCCTTTTCTTATTTGGTTTAGCATTGCTTTATGGCTTGATGGGTGGATCTACGTCCCTAGAAACCTTACCATTGGCTTTGAATAGTGGTGTGAAAGAGCTTTCTGCTTGGTTGCCGATTGCTTTAGTTTTGGTAATGGCTGGTGTTGGGTTTAAAATTTCAGCCGCCCCATTCCATATGTGGACGCCTGATGTTTATGAGGGAGCACCTACACCTGTTACGGCATTTTTATCTGTAGTTTCTAAATTGGCAGCCTTTGTTTTTGCTATTCGGTTTTTATTACCGTTTGCTGGCCATGTAGGTAGCGTAACCATTTTAGTTAGCTTGTTGGCATTGCTTTCTATGCTAGTGGGTAACACCATTGCCTTAAAGCAAACGAATATAAAGCGATTACTGGCGTATAGCACGATTGCTCATGCAGGGTATTTGTTGTTAGGCTTAACGGTTTTGCAATACCATAGCTTGGCAACAGTGTTATTTTACCTATTTACCTATGTGTTTATGAATTTAGGGGCGTTTGCTTGCGTTTTAGTAACGTCAGATTTACTAAAAACTGAAACAATTGCAGATATGGCAGGCTTGGGCAAAGCCAAACCGATGCTGGTTGCCATGTTTAGCATCTTCTTGCTAGGGTTGGCTGGTATGCCTATCACAGCTGGATTTTTCGCAAAGTTATTTTTGTTCCAAGCGTTGGTTACTGAAAATCCAATCACGTTAGGGATGGTTTTATTAGCCTTGGTGGCTTCAACCGTTTCTATTTACTACTATTTGAACGTTATTCGTACAATGGTTGTGGCAGAACCTTCTGATGCGGTTAAAGCCTTGATGGGTCAAACAGAATCTAACGCTGGATGTGCGTTAATGGCTGGTGGCGGTACGTCGTCTCTTTGCGGCAGTACTTCTATGCGATGGGCGATGATACTAAGCTTAGCTGGTACCTTGTTATTAGGTGTTTTAGCAACGCCTATCATGACGGTGTGTGATGTAGCCATGTATGAGCTAATTCAAGCCGGTAAGCAGCTTGAACCAGAATCGGCTCAACCCCCTGCTAATGTCGGAGGTGTTACCACTTCAGCATCTTCAACTAATCCGTAATTTTCAGCTTTAACTAATTAAACCCCTCCAGTCTAATTGAGACTGGAGGGGTTTAAAATATATATAGGTGCTTATAAACTGCTCAATGCCTGTTGGACGCTTTCTTTGTTTGAGGCGTTTGGTTCCAACTGCAGATAAGTTTCAAAGTACTGTTTCGCAAGATCGTTATTTGCTTGTTCAGCTTCTAAAAGACCTAGGTTGTAATAGGCTTTACTTAACTTACCATTCAAAGCAATTGCTTGTTTATAAGCATCAATGGCTAGCTTGGGCTGTAAGGTATTTACGTATAAATTGCCTAAATTATACTGTAAGTTGGCATCGGTTGGGTGCAAATGGATAGCTACCTTCATCAAGGCTTCGGCGGTTTTAAGATTATCCGCTCCGCCTTGTTGTTTTAACAGCATGGCATAATTACTGAGGTCTTCAGGCTTAAAGCTAGCTTGGTAAGCTGTGCTAGCGTTGGTTTTATCTTGCTGATTGAGGTAAGCCTTGCCTAGCAGGCTGAACACTTCTTGCTGAATACTGGGTTGGGTACGTAGCTTTTCAAGCAATAGTAAGCTAGCAGGAGTTTGTTCCTGCTGTAGGAAGGCTCTTGCGAGTGCTAGCTGATAGTAAGGTTGTTCTGGTTGTAATTGATTGGCCTGTTGGTAAAAACTAAGTGCTTTTGGCCAGTCAGCGGCTTGTTCCTGTTTGAAGCCTTGCTCAAACGCACTTTGGGCTTTCTCTTGGGCTGAAGTACTGTTTTTAGAGCCTGTAGAAACGGGAATGCTCGTTTTTTCTGCAATGGGTGCCATAACAACACTGGCTTGTTTCTGTAATTGGGCTTTTAGTTGTTGAATGGTTTGTTCATAATCTTTTAGCTGGTTTTGAAGTAGTTGTAATTCAGAACTTGAAGCCAATAAATCTTTAGTGGTATTGTTACTTTCAATGGCGGAAAGCCCAATGATGTTCGTTTCCCCGTTGTTGCTTAGTTGTAAAGATTGTAGCGATTCTATTTTTTCTTTTAGCCCTGCAATACGGTTATTCTGGTCTTGAATGGTGGTAAATGCCTGTTTTAACGCTTGGGTTGCTTCTTGTAATTTGCTGTGGGCTTGGGCTGGTTCGCCAACCCCTAACCCACTGTTCAATTGCTGATGGAGCGTTTCATTTTCTACTTTCAGCTGGGCAATGGTTTCCCGAAGTTGTTTAGTTTCTGAAGAAATATTGGTTGGTGTTGCTATCGCCGCTACTGCATACGCTGGTTTTGTTGACGTGGTTTGAATCGCCATTTTTTGCATCAGCCGATTATTCTCTTGAATTAACCCATCGACTTTTTGTTGTAGGGTTTGCACCATTTTTTGTTGGTTGGTAGCGGTTGTTTGCCATTGCGAAGCCGACCCACCAAACTGGTTAACTTGTTGTTGTAATTGTAAGTTTTCTTGCTTTAGGGCGGTTAGCTCATTGGTTATAGCCATCATTTTTTCAGCCGAAATGGCTGGTTTGTTTGGGGTGTTATTGGGGGTAGTTTCCCAAGGTTGGGGCTGGGCAGTTTGTCTTTCAAGTACTTCCTTCAGCTTATAATTCATTCGTACCACTTGTTCATATTCAGTATGTAGTTTTACGAGGGTGCGTTTTAGTTCTAGGGTGTCATCGTTGGTTTCAGCCGTGTTAGTTTCGGCACGCATACGGTTAGGCGAAAGTAAAATGGTTTGCCCCGTTTGCTCATCTTGAATATAAGGTTGTTGATAGTCTGCTTCAGGCAGAATATCCCACTGGCCCGCTTGGCTGTTCAATGGCGATGTACTTACAACTAGTAAACAAAGTAGCCCTGTAATACCAAGTTTGTGAAGTCTTAATTTTAGTAGTAGTGAAGATAGCAGCATAGCGTTAAAGCATTTCCATTCTCTTTTTTTTTGCAAAAATAGCAAACTCCCTGTAGGTTTAGTTTAAAAGAGAACCCCTTGCTTCGTCGACCCCTTCCACCCAAACCCCCTTCACTTGAACGAGATGATAAGGACGTTAGGTTTCTTTATCTTTTCTTAGGGAAGTCTTTATATGCTTGAATAGTTGTGATAAACTAAGCTAAGTTTTCTTACCCTTTTTTTATTGGAGCTTTCGATTTATATGATGATGACCTCTTCCACCTTGTTAGTTGAACCAAAAAATTTAATTGATGCTGCTACCTTGGATGCCTATACCTCAGAGCAATTAGCCCCATTGAACATTGTGCAAATAATGGCACAAATTCCGCATCGGTATCCGTTTTTATTGATTGATGGCGTTACCGCCCATGAGCAAGCCAAATGGATTGAAGGCTATAAAAACGTGAGCATTAACGAACCCTTCTTTCAAGGACATTTTCCGAATCAGCCAATTATGCCGGGGGTATTGCAGATTGAAGCGTTGGCTCAATTAGGCGGGGTGCTAATGAGTTTTACTCCGAAAGGCAAAGGGAAATTGGGCGTTTTTGCAGGGTTGGATAATGTTCGGTTTCGGCGGATGGTGGTACCCGGTGATAGACTTGATTTACGGATGGAGTTCATCAAGATGAGAGGGCCTGTTTGCAAAATGCGGGGTATTGCCAGTGTGGATGGGCAACCCGCTGTTGAAGCTGAATTAATGTTTAGTTTTGTAGACCACGCCTAACCTAAGTTAGTTGTTATTGTTGTTCACATATTAACATAGTGCGTTCTTTCATTGGTTGTCGTTTCTCGCTTTAGCTGGTCGGTTTGTCAGGGGGGTGAGGTTTGAAACCCCTCTATGCCATTACGGGCACATTACGGGATGACGGGGGGATGCTCTTTTCGCCTCTACGAACCACGGAACGCATCGACGCAGCAGAGCAAACGCGATGGTCGTTCCTACTTGTGGGTACGCTATTTAAACTAGGAATTAATAAATATAAAACTTTAAACGCCTCCAAGGTAAAACCGAAGGGGCGTTTAAAGTTACTTATAAAGCTGTTTCAAAAACTACAAAGTAGCTTGACCAGGTTTCCAGTTAACTGGGCAGTTTGAACCCGTTTGGAAAGCTTGCACGGTACGTAAAATTTCTTCAACGTTTCTACCAACAGAAAGGTCGTTCACTAAGTACGAACGCAACACGCCGTTAGGGTCAATGATAAAGACGGCACGGTAAGCCAAGCCTTTTTCTTCATTAAGGATGCCATAATCACGAGAAATGCGGTGGCTTAAATCAGAAATCAACGGAAAGCTTAATTCGCCTAAGCTACCTTGACACCAAGCTTGGTGGCTGTATTGGCTATCAACGGAAGCACCTAGAACTTGAACGTTGGCTGTTTCAAAGTCTTTAATCATGGCATCAAAGCCTTTGATTTCGGTTGGGCAAACAAACGTGAAGTCTAATGGGTAAAAGAATAAAACAGTCCATTTACCAGCAGCGGCGTAGCTAGAAAGCGTTACTTCTTTCATTTCGCCCTTCATGTAAGATTGAGCGGTAAAATCTGGGGCTTTTTGACCAATTTGCAGAACCATGGAAACAGTTTCCTTTTCTAAAACAGTAATCAAGTAGTATCAGTAAGTAAGAACACCCTATTAGTGTAACTTTAAGGGGGCTTTTTTTCAAGCTGAAAACAAATTAAAACTTCATTAAACCTAAAATAGTTGTTTAAATAGCACACAAAATGAACTGTGCTGGGTTTTATGCTAGCGTGTATAAGAATCAAATTTTAGCCGTCTTCTATAACCCAAAGCTTACCACGCTTTTTAGGTATTTTTATTATGATGATAAAGCCCACAGCCCATGCACTGCCTAGGTCTTCAGCACTTCAGCAAAGCGAAGACAAATCAATGACGACAACCGACGCTGATCTCATCAAGGAAGAAACACTCGAATTAGCAACAACACTGAAGCCTAATACTAAACCACCCATTAGACCGCTCTCTCAAATTGAGAGAAATATGATTATTCACGATGCCAAAAAAAGGGCAGCCGGATGGTCTATACTATTTGACTTTTTGACTCCGTTCTATTACGCACTTCGTAGCCCTAAAAAGTTAGCCTACAATCGTCCTGAAGTGCTAAATAAAACAATGGATTTACAAGAGGCGTTAAAGCTAGAAGAAGCCGTTAAAAGTGCTCAAATAAAAGCCACACTACCGGGTGGCTTTCTGCCAGTAGTTGGTGGTTGTATTGCTTGGCTAAGCTACAATTTTGGGGAAAAACCCACTGATCCGAATTTTAATAACAGACTATAGAAACCTAAGCCATTTGAGTACCCGCAACAGCAGGAGCAGATTGCCCCAGTTGGCGTTCACGCCACAAGCACAGTAAAATAGACGCAATAAAGATGCTGGAATACGTTCCCACCAAAATGCCCACGCCCATGCAGAGGACTAAATCCTTCGTGCTAGCCCCACCAAAAAAGTAGAGGGCTACCAACGGTAATAACGCCACTAACGAGGTATTAATAGACCTTGCCAAGGTTTGATTCACGGAAATGTTGACAATTTCCGAAAACGGTAGCTTTTGGGAATACAACACCCTCGTGTTTTCCCGTAAGCGGTCAAACACAACAATCGTATCATGCACAGAAAACCCGATAACCGTTAGAATCCCTGTAACAAATAAGCTGTCCACTTCCGTGTGGAAGAAGTAGCCTAAACCCGAAAACACGCCCAACACAAACAACGTATCGTGCAGAAGGGCAACTATTGCACAAACGGCGTAATCTAACTGAAAGCGATAGGTTAAGTAGCCTGTAATCAACAAATACGCTAGTATTAACGCCATCAAAGAATTACCGAGTAATTCTTTCGCCAGCGTCGGACCAATGGCATTTCTGGAAACCAAATCCACCGCCCCGAAGGTTTTTTCAAGCGTCGGTTCTAGTTGTTTCAACGTTTCAGGGGAAAGTTCTTGAGCCCGAATAGAAACCAAGGTACCCGCTGAGTTATCCGTCGTTTTAGGCGGGCTTAATTTTAAATCGCCCGATTTTTCGTTAGTAATGGGGACCGATATTTTTTGTTGCAACTGCACCACAGGGTTTTGTAGCCCTGCTGTTGCTAAGGCTTGATTCAACTGCGGTAGTTGGGCAGCAAGCAGGGGTTTTTCAAATTGATATTCCAACAACGTACCGCCCACAAAATCTATCCCCAAGCGGATGGGGGTATGGTTGGGCGTGGTTACCATGGTTTGAACCATAAAAAACAATCCTGGTATTAACAGTAAGGTAGAAAGCCCCAAGTTAAAAAACCGATGCTTCACAATATCCACCTTAATAGTGGTATTAGCAGGCTTAATAACGGGCGGTGTAGAAGGGTTTGATGCCGTTTCGGCGGGGGAAGTCATCATCATCATTATAAACAGAAACCTTATGAGTTAAAAAATGGGTTTAAACTTTGTTTCAAAACAGGCTTACCCTCGTGAAAACGTGAGTTTTTCACGTTCCTGCATACCCAATACCAATTGAAGAATGGTACGAGTAACAAAAATAGCCGAAAACATGGAAAGCACAACGCCTAAAGCTAACGTTAACGCAAAGCCTTTAACTGACCCAGTGCCCATCATCCAGAGAACGCTACAGGTAATGAGCGTGGTGGTGTTGGAATCTAAAATGGAAGGCAAAGCTCTATCAAAACCCAGTTGTAGGGCTTTCTGCAACGGACGACCTGTAGCGAGTTCTTCTTTGCTGCGTTCAAAAATCAGAATATTAGCATCTACCGCCATACCGATGCTGAGAATAAAGCCCGCAATACCTGCTAGCGTAAAGGTAACGCCAAAAATCATAAACGCCACATAACTAAGCAAGGTATAAGTAGCCAAGGCAATGTTAGCCACCAAGCCTAACTTACGATAGTACGCAAACATGAACAACAACACGAAGCCAATGCCGACAGCCCCTGCCAGTTTGCTTTTTTCTAACGAACTTGCCCCCAGCAGAGAACCCACGGTGGTTTCTTCAACCACTTCAACGTTTACAGGTAACGCCCCAGCATTGAGGACATCCACCATATTCTTGGCTTCTTCTCTGGAAAATTCGCCAGTTATAATGCCTGTACCTTCCAAAATGGGTTCATTAACTACTGGAGATGAAACCATCTCCCCATCAAAGAAAATGCCTAAAGGTTCATGGAGTGGGGCTAATTCTGTGGTTAGTTTAGCAAATTTTTGAGTGCCTGCTCCATTAAGCACAAATCCAATAGCCCAACCGCCTGTGTTGGAAGTTTCCAACTTGGAAATGCTTAAATCTTTTCCGCTAATACCGCTAGCAACCCATTCTGCACCTTTTTTACGTTTAAATTCCAAGTTACCGACTTTGCCCAGTTGTTTACGGGCTTCATCGGGGTTTTTAACATCAGGTATTTCAATCAGCAAGCGTTTTTCGCCTGCCCGTTGAACAATCGCCTCTGAAACGCCGAATTTGTTGACTCGTTGTTCAATGACTGTTTGCAGGCTATCCATAATAGGGCGAGTGATGGCGGGTACTTCTTTATTAGTTTGGGCTTCAAGGGTTAGCCTTGTGCCACCCACTAAATCCAACCCCAACCGAGGGGTGTTGTGGAAGGCGTAGTATAGGCTTCCAGCAATTAGCAACAGAACAAACATAAATTTTAATTGTGGGGTTTTAGAGGCCATTGAAGCAATAACCCTTTCTTTACATCAAACAAATACTGGTAGGTAAAAATTATTATTAATCTATTGTAACTTAAATTGGGCAATATTGTCATTAACAACCGATTTGAATAGCATTTTGGTGCATCAGTAACTATTAAACAATTCGTTACAATCGTAATAAATTATTGCGTTTGAAAAACGCAGTGCTATTATGATTCCAGTTCCCGCATTTAATAAATTTCTAAGCCCTAAAATCAGTAATTGTTTTTGTATGTTAACCATTATTAAAAAAATGAAAGTGTTCAAAGCCATGAAACCATTTAGCAAGTTATTATCTATCGTTACAGCCATTTTTTGGGTTCTTGGAAGTGTTACCCTTCCCGTTTTTGCTTACAATCAGGACAACAGCACTGGTTCAAATATTTTAGCTGCAGGTACTGTTGATGCTGGTACTAATACAATTAATCCAGTAGAAGGTAACAGTGGCAGAGATATGGGAGGTCCTAAAGATAATTACTTTGAACGCAATGGCTATGGCGGCCCTAAAGATAAAGCCAAAGAGATGCAAGCCCCTATTCAACGTAATGGCAATGGAGACGGTAAAGGCTAAGATAATCAATCTGGTTATTGATATGTTGCAAAAGAGGCAACTACGTTCATTAACTTTTCATAAATGTTAAGTATTTTGTAAGTGCTGTTCCCTATTTTATTGGGGGGCAGCATTGTTTTTTGTATTGCTATCCAAAATAGCCACTCCTTCAAACAGGTGAAATCACTGAGGTATATTCCCTTGTTTACTTTTTAGGATGGCAGATGAGGCTTGAGTTTGCTATAATCAACCTAAATATCTTGTCGTTTACTGTTCCGTTCTTCTTAAAATTAAGGAATTTTTTTCAAATGTTTAATAAAATTGCCGTCATTGGTGCTGGTAACGTAGGGGCTACCACCGCTCAGCGTCTAGCTGAAGCCGAATTAGCCAAAACCCTCGTATTGGTAGACGTGGTTGAAGGCGTGCCTCAAGGCAAAGCGTTAGATTTGTGCCAATCGGGCCCCGTTTATGGCTATGATACCAACGTAATTGGTTCAAACACCTATGATGAAGTAGCTGGTGCTGAATTGGTGGTTATTACCGCTGGGATTGCTCGTAAACCCGGTATGAGCCGTGATGATTTATTAGAGACCAACGCCAAAATTATGCGTGGCGTTTGTGCTGAAATTAAACGGGTTGCCCCCAATACCATTGTGATTGTGGTTTCCAACCCACTCGATGTTATGTGCCATGTAGCATTAGAAGCCACAGGTTTCCCTAAAAATAGAGTTATTGGGATGGCGGGCGTGTTAGATACGTCTCGTTTCCGCACCTTCATTGCAGAAGCTGCCAACGTTAGCGTTCAAGATGTTCAAGCCTTTGTTTTAGGTGGGCATGGTGATAGCATGGTGCCCTTAGTGCGGTATTCAAACATTGCGGGTATTCCGCTCAACCATTTCCTCAGCGAAGAAACCATCCAAACCTTGGTGGATAGAGCGAGAAATGGCGGAGCAGAAATTGTAAAACATCTAAAAACAGGCTCAGCCTTTTATGCCCCATCCGCCAGCGTGGTGGATATGGTTGAAAGCATCGTGAAAGACAAAAAACGGATTTTGCCTTGTGCGGCTTACCTTCAAGGCGAATACGGTGTACAAAACACTTATGTAGGCGTGCCTTGTAAGCTAGGTAAAAGCGGCTTAGAAGCGATTGTTGAATTGCCTTTGACCACCGAAGAGCGTGAAGCCCTCAATGTTTCAATTAGCGATGTTGCCGAAAACGTTGAAAAATTGAAATCCTTAGCATAACGCCAGTTTATACTATAGTACAATCGCCCCTTGCCTTGGTTTTTCCTTGGTAAGGGGCGGTTTCTTTTGATACCCTTCACCTAGAGGAGAATACTTAAGAAACCCTAGGAACTACTAGGCTTTTCAGGCGAAATATGGGATGATAGACCTATCTAACCACTTGCAATAATAGTCTATCTGCTAACAAGCTAATACAAAAGGAGCTTTGAATTCTTTCATGCCAAAACAAACCCAAAAATCATCGTCTGCCGTTGCCACAAAAACCGAAAAACCAGCAACACAAAAAATTCAAACAGAAACGGCTACCCAAGTAGTTGTAACCGCTCCGCCTACACCTGCTACCACAGCTATTACTAAAACCTCTAACCCAGACCCCGCACAGCTAACAGGGTTTGATTTACATTTGCTTCGGCAAGGCAAACACCTTAAAATGTACGATAAGTTGGGGGCTCATATCGGCACTAACGAACAAGGCGAAAAAGGCGTTTACTTCGCCGTATGGGCACCAAATGCCCAATTTGTCTCTGTTATCGGTGATTTTAACTACTGGAACCGCCAAGAAACCCCTCTCATCAATATGGAAAATTCTGGCTATTGGACAGGGTTTGTACCCCACTTAACCCAAGGTACGGCGTATAAATACTACATACAATCTGCCGCAACGCACCACGAAGTTGAAAAATCAGACCCCATGGGCTTTTACGCTGAAATGAGACCCGCCACCGCCTCAAAAGTATGGGATTTAGACACCTACCAGTGGCAAGATGCTGAATGGATGGAATACCGTAGTAATATCAACAATAAAGAAAAAGCCATCTCCATCTACGAAGTGCATTTGGGTTCATGGATGAAAGTACCCGAAGACGGTAACAGATGGCTAACCTACCAAGAAATGGCAGATAAATTGGTCGGCTATGTGCGGGAAAAAGGCTTTACCCACGTGGAACTATTGCCCATGACGGAACACCCGTATGACCTTTCTTGGGGTTATCAAACCGTCGGGTATTTTGCCCCCACTAGCCGATTCGGCAATCCCGACGACTTCAAATATTTAGTAGATAAATGCCACCAAAACGGCATTGGCGTATTGGTGGATTGGGTTCCCGCACACTTCCCCAAAGATATGCACGGTCTAGATTTCTTCGATGGTACGCACCTGTATGAACATGACGATGCCCGTAAACGGGAGCATAAAGATTGGGGAACGAATATCTTCAATTACGGCCGTTGGGAAGTGCAAAACTTTTTGGTTTCAAACGCCCTGTTTTGGTTAGATAAATACCACATTGACGGGCTTCGGGTGGATGCCGTGGCTTCCATGCTGTACCTAGACTATTCCCGTAAAGATGGTGAATGGGAGCCTAACGAATACGGCGGACGTGAAAACATTGAAGCCATCCACTTCCTTCGCAATTTGAACGATGCCGTGCATCATTACTTCCCTGATACGCTGACTTTTGCAGAAGAATCTACCTCGTGGGGCGGGGTTTCAAAACCCACTAGCGAAGGCGGTTTGGGCTTTGATTTCAAGTGGGATATGGGCTGGATGCACGACACCTTGCAATACATGGAACGCGACCCCATTCACCGGAAATATCATCAGCATGAAATGACTTTCCGTGGGTTGTATATGTTTTCTGAAAACTTCTGCTTACCGCTTTCGCATGACGAAGTGGTGCATGGCAAGGGTAGTTTGCTCAGCAAATTACCAGGTGATTTATGGCAGAAATTTGCTAATCTTCGGGCGTTGTTGGGTTATATGTGGGCTCAACCGGGGAAGAAGTTGTTGTTTATGGGCTGCGAACTAGGGCAGTGGGGCGAATGGAACGCCACTGAAAGTGTCGATTGGCATTTGCTAGAGCACGCCAGCCATAAGGGTATTACCGCCTTGGTGAAGGGGTTGAACCAGTTGTACAAGAACGAACCAGCGTTGCATCAGAAGGATAACGATGGGTCTGGGTTTAACTGGATTGATTGCCAAGATCATCAAAATAGTATTATCAGCTTTTTACGTCGGGGGCATAATGCGAATGACCAAGTGGTGGTGGTTTGTAACTTTACCCCGATGACGCAGTTTGATTATTTGGTGGGCGTGCCTACTTTAGGGCAGTATAAAGAGTTGCTAAACACCGATGATTCGGCATTTTGGGGCAGTGGGCAAACCAACGCTACCTTATTGCAGGCGTTTGATATGCCGTACCAAGGGCAACCTTATTGCGTGCGAATGACCGTGCCCCCGTTAGGCTTAAGTTTTATCAAGCCAGTCAAGGGCTAGAATTTCTTTTGACAAGAATAGCAAGGTCGAGTATATGAAACTATTATGCTTTATCCCTGTGTTAGGGTCTTCTATTAGTTTTTCACTGGGCATATTAGGATTAATCTTTCCTAAGCAGATAGCCGAATTAATTGGTCTTGAAATACCAATGTCTTCCAAACACGGTATTTCTGAAATTAGAGCCACTTATGGAGGGCTATTTATAGGCATGTCCTTAGTAGCATTGTTTAGTCAACATACAATAGCCTACTTAACCTTAGGATTTGCATGGATGGGTGCTTCATTAGGGAGAATGGCATCCATTATATATGACAAAGCTTGGACTAAAATGAATTTTTATGGGTTGTTGATTGAAAGTTGTATTTCCGCCTTATTACTGATAGCTACACTCTTTTCACAGCTACTTGAACAACTTTAGCAAGTCGTTAATCATTACAAACGCCATTAGCCCCAGCATAATGAAGAAGCCGCTCATCGCCAGTTTTTCCTTCATTTCCTTATTAAACGGCTTCTTAAACAGCATTTCATACCCTACATAAACCAAATAACTACCATCCAACGGGGGTATCGGTAACAAATTCATCACCGCCAAAATCATCGAAATAATCGCAGTCAAAATCAAACCTTTTTCAATGCCACTCTGTTCAATCAGCTGTCCACCCGTTTTAATAATACCCACAGGGCCTTCCAGCAACGCAGGGTCTACCTGACCAGTTATTAACATCCAAAGCCCCATAAAATTCTGAAAAATCACATTACCCATAAACACAAATGTCATGGGCAACGCCGAAAAGAAATTAATCTCTCGGTCTTTAATATCCGTCGTTCCCAACACCACGCCCAACTTACCCGAATCCGTAACCGGCACGGTAATTTCTTTCGTAACAGTTGATTCAAACGGACGCACCGTTAACACCACCGATTCATTCGCCTTCGGCTTAAGTATGCCCTGCATGGTTGGTAACGTTTGCCCCAAATGTTGTGTAATGGGTGTACCATTAATGGCTACAATCGTATCGCCCAACTGCAGGGGTGTTGATGCCGCAGGGCTATTAGTCAACGTTAAAACCTGCTGACACTGGGTATTTTCAGGCGTTTGGCAAGCCTGCAAATGCCACTGTTGAGGGGTCGTTCCCCACTGCAAATCATCCAGCTGAATCGCTCCGAAAACAGGAGGCAAAATCGATTGCCACCGTTGATTCGCCTCATTTTTCATGAAAAGATAAGGGTGCGTTTTCGCATCCACTTTATCTTCAGTAACTGCCATTTGTGGGCTAAAACCACTCACATAAACTTCAGTTTTATTCGCTCCCCAAATTTGTAGCACAAACGCCATTAACAAAATCGCCATAATGGCATTCACGGTAATGCCAGCCAAGGCAATCGCCACTTGATTACCGTGCGGTTGATTTTCAAAGCGTTGAATAGAGTCTTTCGGGACGGTGGAATCCTCATTATCATCAGGAAACGCCACATAGCCACCCAAAGGTAGGGCGTGCAAACACCATTCAATATCCATCCATTTTTTCTTAAACAACGTAGGTCCAAAGGGTAAGCCCAAGCCAAACCGTTCCACCTTTACGCCACATTTTCGTGCCACCAATAGATGCCCGAATTCATGGCAAATCACCAACAAGCTAATTAATAACAACATAATAACGTATGACATGAAGGTAGGCTACCATTTCTGTATAAGCATTTAACCGACTAAATATAATCTTATTTTAAACCAAAAAAACAGGGTGTTACTCATTTCTTTAGAAAGAAACAAGCAACATCCCTGTTTTTTAAAAGGGTTAAACTACTTCCAAAAAAGCAATCGCAGCCAAAAATTACCGTTTAGAGAATTGTGGACGTTTACGAGCTTTGTGCAAACCGTATTTCTTCCGCTCTTTAACTCTAGAATCCCGAGTGAGGAAACCTTCTAAACGCATCAACCGAGCAAAATCAGGGTTGATTTCAGCCAACGCACGAGCAACACCTAAGCGAATAGCATAAGCTTGCCCTGTTTTTCCGCCGCCTTCAACTTTAGAAAGCAATTTATATTGGTCTTGTACGCCAGCAGCAACAAGGGCTTGTTTAACAACTACATGCAATAATGCACGGTTACCCAAGTACTCTTCTGGTGTTTGACCATTAATTAACACTTCACCCGAACCTGGTAATAAACGAACCCGAGCAATCGCACATTTACGACGACCTGTTCCGCGTGTACCAACCTGAGGGTAAGCTAATGTTTTAGTGCCAGCTTCTGCCATCATCATCATGAATAAGAAGTCTCCCTATCTAATTTATTGGCTAATTATTTTGCTTTGCTAAAGAAGGAATCAAAAGCAACGGGTTGTTGGGCTTCATGCGGGTGTGAAGTGCCAGTATAAACGTGCAGTTTGCGAATTTGACGACGACCCAAGCGGTTGTGAGGAATCATGCCCCAAACAGCAATTTCAATGACCTTACGGGCATCTTTTTGCATCATTTGGTTAAAGGTAAATGTTTTTAATCCACCGATAAAGCCAGTATGGTGGCGGTACAACTTACCTTCACCTTTTTTACCGGTTACTTCAATTTTATCTGCGTTAATCACAATCACATTATCACCAGAATCCACATGGGTAGTGTAGGTTACTTTGTGCTTACCACGCAATAAAATTGCAATATCAGTAGCTAAACGCCCTAAGGTTTTACCCTCAGCGTCAACAATGTGCCAGTCTTTTTGAAGTTCTTCAGACTTGGCAGAAAATGTTTTCATCATGTGAAAACTCCTTCATTAAGGTTTTATTCAACAATTGAGTAAGAGAATCCGTCCAAAATAACGAACGGGATGAAAATTCGTGAACATCGGGGGAGCGATAAGCAATACTCATTAAAGTTAAGCCTTTAGCCGGTGCCGATTTTGGAGAGCAAGCCCTATTGCAAGCTTGTAACCGTTGCGATAACGCACTAGGTGGGTGTTCAATTGGATTGAGACCAATTTGCCATAAAGCAGCAGCAACATTGCGAACCATTTTATAAACAAAGCGATTAGCAATCACATCAAACAACACCATAGAAGGGGTTGGTTGTGAAATAATAGCGTGGGTAACCGTGCAATCTGCTGAGGTTTTATAAACACTCGGAGACTGAAACGTTTGAAAATTATGAGACCCAACCAAACTATCAACCGCTTCTTGCATAGCAACTACATCTAAAGACCGATGCTCACGAACCGCATTGAAGGGCGTAAAAACCGACCGATATTTTGATAGAAACCACTGATAGCGATACCACCGATGTTTAGCACTATGCTGGCAATTAAACTGTTCAGAAGCAACCTGTTCAACCGCACGAACCGCAATAGTTTCGGGCAATTTTGCATTGAGAGCCAAGCATAAATCAGGCACACGTAGCATAATAGCAGCTACATCACACCGAACCTGCATCACTTGACCTTGAGCGTGAACACCGGCATCTGTTCTTGAGGCAAAATGAGAGGAAGAAACCACATCCGCTAAACCCAATGCTTCAAAAGCAGCCATTACCGTTTGCTGAACCGTAGGCATAAGAGCACCTGCTCCTTGAGATTGACTCCCAGAAAAAGCAGTTCCATTATATTCTACAAGCAAAGCAAGCGATGATAAGTCAGCTGAAGACATGGTGAAGAGTGGTTTAATCCTAACAAATTTGAATCATAGAAAAAGTTATAAACGATTTTAAACGAGCTGAACAATAGCCATTGGGGCATTATCGCCACGACGGTTAGGTGCCTTAACCACTCGAACATAGCCACCCTCACGGGCTTCATATCGAGGGCCAATTTCCTTAAAAACCTTACGCAATACAGTTTCTTGCAATGGCTTACCATTACGAGAAGGGAATGTTTCCCCTGTATGAACACGATACAGTTTTTTGCTAGCCAACCGAACTGCGTGTAAATCGCCACGCTTTGCCCAAGTTACCACTTTGCTGGCTTCTGGAATCAAAGCTTTGGCACGCGTTAGGGTTGTCATGATTTCACCATGCAAAAATAGCTGCGTGGTTAAAGCACGTAACAACGCTTTACGCTGATCTGCCGGCCTGCTCAATTTTTTTAATTTGTTACGATGTCTCATGGTGAGAACGCTCTCCAAAATAGGGTTCAAGGTTGAGGTAGCATTTTAACAATACCACCTCAAGCAAGTAACAATCAGTGCGTATGCCTAAGCAACCACTGAACTAAAAATTAGTCTTCTCCGACCAACACAGCATCTTCAGGGTTAGGCTTCAAATTCAAAGAAAAAGCCTGTAACCGTTCAATGACTTCATCCGATGATTTTTTACCGAAGTTTTTAATGTTCAGCAAATCAGCTTCAGATTTCATTAACAGTTCCCCAATAGAATGGATATTGGCACGTTTTAAGCAGTTAAATGCTCTAACTGAAAGTTCTAAATCCTCAATAGTAATATTGGGGACGGGTGATTCTTCAACCGGCTTTTCATGCACAGGCAACGTTACTAACGTAGGAATGCCTGACAATGCAGCAATCGGCATAAAGTGTTCAATCAGCAAATTAGCAGATTGAGACAACGCTGAAGAGACATCCACACTACCATTAGACCAAATCTCAAGCACCAAGCTATCGTAATCTGTTTTTTGACCCACACGGGTGTTATCAACAGAATAAGAAACCCGACGAATTGGCATAAATGCCGCATCCAATGGTAATGTATCAACACTTCTACCCACCGCATGGTGGTTAGCAGGCACATACCCTTTACCAGATTCAGCTGTTAATTCCATCGAGATGCTTGCGTTTTCACCAAGTGTGCAAATAGGCCAACTAGGATTGACTACTTTTAAACCAGCAGGCACTTCTAAATCACCTGCGGTAACCACGCCAGCTTGATTCACTTGCAATCTTAAAACGTGAGGCGTCGAAGTCTCAGACTTCAGGACAACACCTTTCAAATTCAAACAAATATCCAATACGTCTTCCGCAACGCCATCAATAGAAGTAAATTCATGAGAAATGCCTTCTATACGCACTGTTGTGATAGCCGTGCCTGGAATGCTAGATAATAATACTCTGCGAAAAGCGTTACCTAGCGTCGTACCGAAGCCACGTTCTAAGGGTTCTACGACAAATTTGCCGTAAATAGACCCATCATGGTCGGTTGTTGTTGTAATACATTTAATGGCTAGTTGATGTTCCATCGTTTAAGCCACGAGCCTCCCAAACGGTGAATAATGATACGAAATTGAAACAATGGTAGGTCTTATTGAAACCAAACCAATGCCTTTCCACGCCTTAACGTGAATAGTATTCAATGATGAGTTGTTCACGAGTAGACGCATCCAATTCTTCACGTTGGGGAAATCTATCCAACCGAACCGATAACGTTTCCTTGCTAACAGTCAACCAAGAACTGTCTACCGCATTACCCACATTCACTTCAAGCAATTGGCTAAGGAATGGACGGCTTTGCTCACGAACAGTTACAATATCACCTTCCCGCAATAATATGGACGCTACTGTTACACGCTGACCATTGACAACCACATGCCCATGAGCACACAATTGACGAGCCTGACGACGCGTAGCAGCAAAGCCTGCACGGAATAATAAATTATCCAACCGGCGTTCCAACGTTTGAAGCAAGATAGTACCAGTGTTTCCCTTTTTTCGAGAAGCCAACTCATAATACCGACGCAACTGTTGTTCACGCAAGCCATAACGCAATTTTAAGCGTTGTTTTTCTTTTAACTGTTGACCGTATTCAGAAACTTTCTTTCTGGCCGCACCATGCTGACCAGAAGGATTAGGACGACGTTTCAATAACGCATCAATTTTAGGCGTTTCAGCCAAATTGACTCCTAAATTTCTTGAAATTTTTCCAACAGGACCCGTATAACGTCCCACGATAGTAACTCCTTATTTTGCAATCTTCTTCTTAAACACGACGACGTTTTGGCGGACGGCACCCATTGTGAGGAATTGGCGTAACGTCTTTAATCAATGTGATTTCTAAGCCTGTTACTTGCAACGCCCGAATAGCCGTTTCACGACCACCACCTGGCCCGCTAACATAAACCTTCGCCGTTTTCATGCCATGTTCCATGGATTTCTTAGCCACAGTTTCAGCCGCACTTTGAGCAGCAAAGGGGGTTCCTTTACGAACACCTTTAAAGCCAGCTGCACCTGAACTGGACCAAGCAACCACGTTACCTTGAGCATCAGTTGAAGTTACAAGAGTGTTGTTAAACGTTGATTGAATGAAGACCATACCGGCCCCAACATTCTTTTTTTCTTTGCGTTTTGTTTTAACCGCTTTTGCCATCATTGGAATTATTCCACCTTACTTACTTTTTCTTACCTTTGATGGGAGAGGCTTTTCTGCCACGACGAGTACGGCCGTTTGTCTTGGTCCGTTGACCACGACAAGGCAAACCACGACGATGACGCATACCACGGTAGCAGCCAATTTCCATTAATCGCTTAATGTTTAAGGCTTCCGTACGACGCAAGTCTCCTTCAATTTGGTAATGGGACTCAATATCTTCACGCAATTTAGCAACTTCTTCTTCAAGTAAGTCTTTAACGCGTTTATCGGGGTCAATACCCGTGCGTGCCAAAATTACTTTTGACAAGCTGAGACCAATGCCGTAAATGTAAGGCAGGGCAAACAACAACTTTTTATCTTTCGGTAAATCAATACCGACAATACGAGCCATTTTATGGAGTGTCTCCTGCATATCCTTTTCGTTTACTGAAAATTAAGGCGTTTCAAGCACAAGCCTGAAGGCCATCAAGCACTCTAACGAAGACGAGTGAATGACAAACAGCACTATTACTTATGATTATAAATAATAATTCTCATTATAAGGTACGAAAAACATGAGGGGAATGCAAGGCTTTTTTAAAAACTAATTGTATAACACCAAATAAGCTTTACGGTCATTTATATAAAAGTAAGCCCTCCAGTAAAACCCTTCAAGCCTAGATAGATTACCAGTCCTATGAATACCCCATTCCTCGCCCCTCATAGCAAAGCCTCACAATTGTTGGTATTAAGAAACCATTTACTGCTGAACTCCCCTGAGCAACAGCTACATGAACAAAGTCTTTGGCACGTTCAAAAAATGTTGCAGCAAGAATTTGGTTCACGATTTGCCTGTTATTTTCAAGAACACTACCCTAGGGCTTTTAATAAATTGGTAAAAACCACCCAAACCCGAATGACATGGCGGCCCACACCCGTTGAACTACACCTTGTTTCAAATTAAAAGCTTCTTGAAGCTTAGCTATTTTTAAATTAGAGTATACTTACTTTTACTCTTGATTTGATGGTTTTTTAAAGAACTTCAAACAATGGTTTCAGCATCTGTAGCAACCTATACAAGCACATTGCCACAATGGGTTAATACAACCAATCAATTCCAACACTACTACATCCTCAATAAAACGGTTCTTGATTTAACCAGCGTAGATGTACCCTACAAAGAAACCGTTTCCCAGCGGTGGCAAAATGCCCTTGTCCTAGGGTTAGGCAGCATTACCCTAACGTTACGCCAATCCATGTTAAACCCCAACACTACCAACAGCATTCTCAAAAGCTTCCAAAAATTTTCAAACCAATTTGACTACCACTATATAGGTAAAGCCGCTTGGTCCATCATCACCTTAGTGCCCTTTGGTGTCGTTGGCTACCTGATTGCCGATTTATTCAATGTAGGAAACTACGGTCAGGCAAGAAAGCACCTTGTCAGAGACCTACTCAACGCCGTTTTTTATCTCACCAAAACAGGGTGTCAATGGGCAATGCTACCCAAAACCTATCCACCCAGAAAAGCCGTTGAAAGCTTCTTTTACCGAGCAAAAAAACGAACAACATGGGATGCCATGCTTGAACGTCTCGTGGTTCTCGACCGAGAAGCCTCTGGTAAAAAAAGAGGAACCCACTTACGCCTTGATTGATTCCCAAAGCGTGAAAACCACGCTCAATAGCGAAGAACGTGGTATTGACGGGAAAAAAAGGTGAGGGGTCATAAACGGCATATTGTAACCGATACGCAGGGACGGCTATTGTTTGTTCAAGTACACGCCGCTAATATCCACGATATGAAAGGGGGGCGTGGTGTTTTTGAGCAGGCGGTGAAGATATTTCCTAGCTTAAAGGGTGTTTGTGCAGATGCTGGGTATCGTAAGACATTTGAGGACTTTGTAAAAGGGGTTTTAGGTAAAACAGTGGAGATTGTTGAGCGAATTAAAGAGGCGGGTTGGGCGGTGATTCCTAAACGGTGGATTGTGGAGCGAACGTTTGCTTGGTTGACTGGGTATCGTCGGTTATCTAAAGATTTTGAACGAACAATTAGTTCGGCTGAAGCTTTCGTTAAAATTGCTCATTGTAAGCTGTTATTAAATAGACTGTCTAAACTATGAAGACAGCTTCTTACTCCGAGACAGTCAAGACTACTGACAGGAATTTATCCTCCTACACGGCAAGAGGAGAAACAATTTAAGGAAATTATGGATTGGTATACTGCTCTAGTTCCTGTTCCAAAGGGTAAATAAACGCAGTGCATTACACATGGTTGCATTGTTTCGGGTGGTAACGTGGGTAATTCCCCTACACATTAATTTACACACCTAGCAGAAAAAATGATTTACAAGCGTTTTTCCTTTATAGTAAAAGATGCTATTACATTCTGCTTTTTTAGGACGCCTTCCTCTCATGACACTTTCAACCATTGAACCGCTCGAACTTCCCGCTCCAAAGCCTGCCCTGATTGGTAAAACCATGGACGAGCTAAAAGCTCTCGTCAAAGAAATGGGGCATCCTGCCTTTCGGGGCGAACAATTGCACCAGTGGCTTTATGTGCATTGCAAACGAGATTTCGCTGAAATGAACAATTTGTCTAAAAGTTTTCGGGCGGAATTGGCGGAACGCTTTCAGGTAGGTGTTTTGGAACTCGTTTCACGTCAAGTGTCTAAAGATGGCACCCGTAAGTATTTGTTCAAATTGCCTGATGGCGAAGTCATTGAATCCGTTCTAATGCACTATGAAGATAGAGATTCTTACGCTATTTGTTTAAGTTCACAAGTTGGGTGTGCCATGAATTGTTCGTTTTGTGCTACGGGGAAATTGGGCTTAACTCGCCATATGACCAGTGCCGAAATTGTAGACCAATATGTTTTTGTTCAGCATGATACGGGGGCTGAAATTAGGAATGTGGTGTTTATGGGGCAAGGCGAACCGCTCCATAATTATGATGAAACGGTTAAGGCTATTCGTATCCTCAATAACAGTGCGGAAGTGGGTATGCGTCGGATGACGGTTTCAACTTCGGGCTTGGTAGATGCGATTGATAGATTGGGGACAGAAATTTTCCCCATTACGCTGGCTCTTTCCCTGCACGCCCCTGATAATGAAACCCGCAATCAAATTATGCCACTGAACAAAAAATATCCGTTAGAAAAGTTGATTCCTGCGTTGCACCGCTATTTAGACCATACAGGTAGACGTTTAACCATGGAATATATTATGATTGATGGCTTGAATGATACCCCGCAACACGCTCATAACTTGGGTAGGTTGTTACATGGGTTAAAAGCCAACGTCAATTTAATTCCGTATAACCCAATTTCTAAAGAGTTGCCGAATTTGCCCAATTATAAGCGGTCTCGGCGGGAAGCGATTGAGTTGTTTCAACGCATTGTACAAGAGCAGTACTTTAAAAAAGTAACGGTTCGGGTAGAACGGGGTGCGGATATTGATGCGGCTTGTGGACAGTTGGCAAACCGTTATAATCAATCAAAAGAAACGTTTGAACAGCCTTCTGTCAACTTACCCTTTGCTATGGTTTAAAATCGATTCAATCATTAAATGTCGTGTTCTCTTATCGATGGTCGCTTCCGTCTTTAGCTGGTGGGTGTTAAGGGGGTTCTTGTTCGTTGATTGCCCTGCAATCACTCTGCCTTCTGGCAGACCCCCTTAACAATCCCCCACGAATTCAGGGGCAAGCCCCTAAAAACCCTCGAAAAAAACACCCCTCTATGCCACTACGGGCATTGACGAGGGGATGCTTTTTTCGCCCCTTCGGTGGACGGAACGTATCGACGACTGCAGGGCAAACGTGATGGTCGTTCCTACTGGCGGCAGGCTATTCAATCTGAGAATCTGTATAAAATCAAAAATCGGACGATTGTGAATAATCGTCCGATTCAATTTTTTTAAGTTTAAATCAGATTAAGGGTTTACCCGAATCATCACTTCGTTACGACGTAAAAACCAAGGGGTAAAGGGTGGGTTGTAAAACGCATAACAAACGGGCACCCCCTCCATCACGGTTGGTATACTCGTTGCTTTCAGTGCGGCTTTTAAATCGTCGCTTCGTTTTTTTAATTCTGCCGTAGTGGGGTTTCCTGAAAATTGAAATACTGCCCAAGTGGAAGCGGGTAAATCAATAAACCGAATGGTTGTGTTAGTTGGTTTTGGTAACGTTTCTTTTGTATAAGCTTTGGGCATAATAAATGCCGTTACCCATTGGTCATTGTCTTTATCTTCACTTAAACCATATTGCCCTACAGGGGTGGTCATCGGTAGTTTGGTTTTTGTGCTGTTTTTACCAAAAATATAACCGAATAGTATGGAAAAACCTTCGTTAATAGCATCTTTTCTATCGCCTACAGTGGTTACTTCCGCAATCACTAATGGTTCGTATTGCCGAACTTCAAAACTGGCAGTTGAATTTTTAACGGTATAGACTGGCGTTTCATACTTCAACTTTTTGGCATTTGCCAACATAGGGACTCCTCCGCCAATGGTTGCTACTATTAATCCAATAACGAGCCAATTTTTAACGTTCATAGGTGAATCCTTTTTTTTGCTTTTCTACACCGTGTTAATCGTTTCGGTACGGTAAGTCTATTCTACGATGCCTTCTAACATCCCCTACCTTTCTTTAGATAAACTTAAGACCTAGTTACCCCATGGTTTCTTGCTTTTTTGGTTGTGATACAATAGTGTAGGTTTTACAATTGGGTACGCTCCCTCTAAAATTTTTAGGATTTTTTCTTTTTATGATGATGCTACAAGCCAGCAATCTCTCACTTTCATATGGGTCTCAACAAGTACTAGAAGACGTTAGTATTAAAGTAACTACCCATAGCCGTATTGGGCTAGTGGGGGCAAATGGCGGGGGGAAATCCACCCTGCTTAAATGCCTGATGCGAGAATTACCCCTTGATGAAGGTAAAATTTCCGTCCCTCCCCATTACCGTATTCAATGCCTCACGCAAAACCCCCATCTAACGGCGGGCAATACGCTGAAAGAAGAACTCTATAGCGTGTTTACTGAACTCAATGAAGCCAAAGCCGAAGAACAAGAATTACTAGAAGATTTAGCCAACCTAACAGGCAAAGAACGAGAAGTTGCCCTCAAACGGTTAGCGATGACCCAAGAAACGCAAGAACGCATGGGAGCAGTAGACCTAGACGCTAATATCAGCCGAATGATAACGGGCTTAGGCTTTACGCTTGAAGAGTTGAATCAGCCAGTGGAATTGTTTAGCGGTGGCTGGCAGATGAGAATCAACCTCGCCAAAGTGCTATTGCAAGGGGCTGATATTATTTTAATGGATGAACCGACTAACCACTTGGATATGGAAGCGTGCCAATGGTTAGAAAACTTCCTAGCCCAATACCCTGGTGGGATTGTGGTGGTTTCGCACGATCGTCGGTTTTTAGATGAAGTGGTTACTGAAATTGCTGAAATTGAACGGGGTTCATTGACGCTTTACGCAGGCAATTACACCAGTTATATGGAGCAAAAAGAAGAAAACCGTAACAGATTGATTGCCGCTGCGGAACGTCAGCAAAAAATGTTGGCAGAACAACAAACTTTTGTGGATAGATTTAGAGCGAGTGCCACTAAAAGCACCCAAGCCAAAAGTAGAGAAAAACAGTTGGCGAAAATTGAACGCATTGAAGCCCCGCCGGCTAGCTTACGGAAGATGTCTGTAAAGTTTCCGTTGAAAAACCCGAGTGGTCGGGAAGTGTTTACCCTTCGCAATATCAAAAAAGCCTTTACAGAAAAACCGTTGTATGAAGGCGTCAGTGCCACCTTGGAATGGACAAAAGAAGCGCCGCAGCGAGTGTTTATTTTAGGGGCTAACGGGTGCGGAAAAACCACGTTGTTTAAATTATTAATGGGTATTGAAAAAGCAGATGAAGGTAATATTGTCTTCGGAAATAGGGTGGAACTAGGCTATTATGCCCAACACCAATTGCAAATTTTAGATGCGGACACGACCGTTTACGATACCTTAGAACAAGCCATGCCTGCTACGCATCAATCGGAAATCCGGGGGATTTTGGGTCGGTTTTTGTTTAGTAACGACCAAGTCAACAAAAAAGTAGGCGTGTTGAGTGGGGGCGAAAAAGGGCGGTTGGCATTAGCTAGATTGATGGTTACAAGCCCGAATACGTTGTTGTTGGATGAACCAACGAACCATTTGGATATTCCCGCACAAGAAGCGGTAGAATCCGCCTTAAAGGATTACCAAGGCACGATTATTTGTATTTCACACGACAGATATTTCATTCAAGGTCTAGCCACTCAAATTTGGGAATTCCATGAAGGGCAACTGGTTACATTTGATGGTAGTTACAATAACTATATGAAAAAACGGAAGCAACTGTTGGCTGAAGCCAGTGCGAAAAAAGCGGGTGCGGTCAAACAGAAGTTGGTAATTGGGCAAGCCCCCAACGTTGTATTGGCTGAAGATGCCCCCATTCAGGCGCGTAAAGACTTGAAATATCTGCAAAAAAACTTAAAGCAATCTGAAACGAAAATGGCGAAGTTGCAGGCTACCAAAGCAGAACTGTTGGAAACAATGGCTGAACCCGCGGTAGTTCAAGATTATTTGCGGTTAGATAAATTATCGTTAGAATTAGAATCCCTAGAAAAAGAAGTTGAAAAAGAAGAAGCCAAATGGGAAACCTTAGCCCTACAACTCTCAGCGATGGGTGCCACCGTTTAGCTACTGTTGGCAATAACGCTCTGATGGGCATCTTCGTTGTTACTGCGTTACTCAAATCCTCATGTATTTCTGTATACACTGCGGTTCTGCGTTACTCGTGCCTAGAATCTGCACCACCAGCCCATCATTGCCAACAGCACCTAAGCTCATCATTCTTTAACAGAATGGGTTTTTTAGGATTGGTTGTGCTGCTTTTTTGGGTGGCTATACCTTTGGCTTTGGGAAAGTTAGTAATGGCTTCCCCTGTCAAGCCAATAACAGCTGGGTTGGTAGTGGTAGATACCTTTAAGCCCCTAACCCTAGAACAAACCATTAAACTGGTGATGGAAAATAATCCGAAAGTAAAAGCCCTACAAGCACAAAATCAGGTTAGTAAAGCCCAACTGGTAACCGCTAATGCTAGACTAAATCCTACTTTGGTAAGCGATAATGGTGTAGCGGAAAGAAGTTATCGCTTAGGGTTGCAACAAACATTTGAACTAGGTGGGAAGCGTAAAAATAGAATAGCCGTAGCTACTGCCCAGCAAGCGGTAACGGATTCAACTATTGCCCAACAGTTGTTGGATATTCGAGCAGAGGTTCGTAAAACCTATACGCAAGTGTTTAATTTGCAAGAACGCCAAGCCGTTACAGAAGAAATTTTGGCGACAGCCCAACATTTATTAGATGTAACCACCAAACGGGAAAAAGCCGGCGATGTTGCTACATTAGACGTGTTACAATCTGAAATAGTGATGGTAAATGCCCGTAATGAGTTACAATTGGTAGCATACCAAGTAGTAGAAGCCCGTAACCGCTTGAACACCTTGCTTAATCAGCCGTTAGGCACTTCGCTGCAGTTAGCAGGCCCCACAACATCTGAAACTATTTTGACAGCTTCTCAAAAATCAAGTACGATGACATCCCCAGTTTCCCCCTCTGCTTCAACCGAAATAAGTGTGGAAGAATTTGTGGTAACGGCTATTAATAATCGTCCTGAAGTACAACAAAACCTACAAACCTTAACGGTTATTGAAAAGCAATTAGCCTTAGCCAAAGCCAATAGAATGCCCAATTTAAACTTGGCTGGGGGGTTTGATAAAACGACAGGCGAAGGGGGGCTGAATGGTGTTTTCGTCATGGGTAATTTGGAATTGCCTTTGTTTAATAGGCAACAAGGGCCTATTAAAGAAGCCCTAGCTAAAAAAGCCCAATTAGAAGCGGAACAACAGGCGTTGAAAAATCAAGTTTCTTTGGAAGTAACCAATGCCCATGCCGCAGTACAAGCTCATCAGCAACGGGTAGCTAATTATGAAACCCAACTATTGCCCAAGGCTCATCAACTGGTAGAAAAAGCTCGGCGGAGCTTTGAAGAAGGTAAAGTATCGGTTTTAACGCCCATTAATGCCCAACAAGCGTTTATTAATAACCATTTGGGCTATTTACAAGCAATGCAAGATTTACAAAATGCCATTAGTGATTTAGAACGAGCGATCGGGATAGCATTATGAAAAAAAGTGCCGCTTTTTTAATGGCTGCCACGTTAATTTTACTAGGCTTTTTGATGGGCAAAGGGTGTTCTTCTTCACAGAACATGCCTATTCCTGCCAAAACCGTCAAGCAACCACTGTCTCAAACCGTAGACGCCTCTGATACGAGCGATACCATTACGCTTAATCCGAAAGCACTTAGCACGGCTAAGTTTGAATTATTAACCATTCAAGCCCAACCCCAAGGCGAAGCATTGCTAACCACGGGCGATATTCAACCCGATGATAATAAGGTCTTCCATATCAATTCCTTTGTGGGGGGGCGGGTTAAACAGGAATCTGTTTTGCTTGGCGATTTTGTAACCGCAGGGCAAACCATGGCAATTATTCAAAACTTAGAAGTGGCTAAAATTCAAGCCACTTACATTCATGAATCTCATCTCAATGAAATAGAAGTGGCACAAGCCAAAACCCGCTTGGCTTTGGCTCAAAAAACGTTGGAACGAGAACGCCGGTTGTTGGCGGAAGGTATTTCCCCTCGGAAAGATTATTATCAAGCCCAAACGGATGCCGCCATTGCAGCTACGACGCTTCAAGGGGCAAGGGAACACGCCATTCATATTCGTTCAGAAGCTCAAGCGTTACTTTCTGCTTATGGTAGTGGGCTCAATACGGGTCATACTGAAACCATTCAAACCAATGCGGTTATTAAAGCCCCTCGTTCTGGGGTTATTTTGAAGAAAGCCATTACGGTGGGGGATATGGTAACGCCGGATATGGTGTTGTATGAAGTGGCAGATTTATCTACCGTGTGGTTAAATATCGCTATTTACCCGAAAGATTATACTACTGTGCATTTGAGGCAAGTGGTTACGTTTACTTCAGATACGTTACCCAACACCCCGTTTACGGGTAGAATAGACTATTTGCCCCCTACTACCAGTACGCCTCAAAGCCCTACTTTTACAGCAAGAGCTTTTCTTAAAAACCCGAAAGGGTTGCTGAAAACGGGAATGTTTGGGCAAGTGAAAGTGCAATTAGCCCCTGTACTGAACCAAGCTACCCAACCCTTTGTACCTGAACGAACCATTCAACAACTAGGGACAGAAATGGTGGTATTTAAAGTGGTAGCCCCTAGTCAATATCGTAAGCAAGTGGTAAAACTGGGCAAAAAACTGACCGATGGCTATCTGGTGGAACAGGGTATTCAAGCCGGCGAACAAGTGGTTGGCGAAGGTAGCTTTATATTGAAAGCTGAACTATTGAAACGCCAAGCAGCCTTGCCTGAAGGAGGCTAAGTGGAACGCTTACTTTTGGCATTAACCAAACAACGGGTGTTGGTTTTAGTTTTTTTTACGCTGTGTATTATTGGCGGATTAGTTGCCTTTCAAAGTGTACCCATTGATGCCTTTCCTGATTTAACCAACAATCAAGTGCAAGTGTTAACTGAAACGGCAGGGATGGCTCCCGTTGAAACGGAAGAATTAGTAACCATTCCCATAGAAGCGTTGATGAATGGGTTGCCTCGGGTACAGCAGGTGAGGTCTATTTCAAAATTTGGGCTTTCAGTCGTAACCATTGTGTTTGAAGATGGGGTAGATACTTATTTTGCACGCCAATTGGTTAATGAGCGTGTACAAACGGCCAGAAGTCGGCTTCCTTCAGGTATAGCACCAGAACTCGGTCCGATTTCTACAGGCATGGGTGAATTGTACCAATATGTGGTGGAAGGTAAGGGTTATAGCCCCATGCAACTGAAAACTTTGCATGATTGGGACATTAAATATCAGCTTCGTACCGTACCGGGGGTGAATGAAGTGAACACTTGGGGCGGGTTTACGCAAGAATACACGGTAACCATTTCACCCGATAAGTTATTACAATACCGGTTAACCTTAAAAGAGTTGTTTGACGCATTAGCCAACAATAACGCCAATTTTTCTGGCGGGCTAATTGAACATAACGACCAGCAATATATTGTTCGGGGGCTAGGGCGGGTGAATAGCTTGGCTGATATTGGTAATATCATCGTCAAACAAAACGGCAGAACTCCTATTTTGGTCAGCACCATTGCGGATGTTTCTTTGGGTACGGCTTTACGGCAAGGGGCTGTAACAAAAGACGGGCAAGGCGAAGTGGTAACCGGAATGGTGATGATGTTAAAAGGCGAAAATAGTCGGAACGTCATCAACAGGGTGAAAGAAAAAATTGAGGGGCTTCATCATAGTTTGCCACAAGGCGTTGAAATTAAACCTTTCTACGACCAAACCCATTTGGTGGAACAAACCTTGCATACGGTGCAATCTAACCTAGTAGAAGGCGGGCTACTGGTTATTACCATTCTATTGCTCATGCTAGGCAATTTACGAGCTGCTTTGATTGTGGCTGTTACCATTCCGCTTTCACTCATGTTTTCGTTTATGGGGATGAAAGCATTGGGTATTACCGCCAACATCATGAGCTTGGGTGCGTTGGACTTTGGCATGATAGTAGATGGGGCGATTGTAATGGTGGAAAACACCCTGCGTAAATTGGCCCATCCCCCTAAAAATGCCCCAGCAGATATCGAGCCGTGCAAGCGGTCTAGCCAAAGAATTATTATTAACCAATCCCTACAAGAAATGGCGAAACCTATTTTATTTGGCGTGTTGATTATAGCGGTGGTTTATATGCCCATTTTAGCCCTAGAAGGGATGGAATATAAATTGTTTTCCCCTATGGTGTTTACCGTTATTTTTGCGTTGTTGGGGTCGTTACTGGTGGCGTTACTATTAGTACCAGTGCTTTGTAGCTTTTTCTTGCGGGGTAATATTGTTGAAAAACCCAACAAACTGGTAGAAAGTGTTCGTAAGCCATACCAACGGCTACTAAATTGGGCGTTTGCTCATCAAAAAAAGACCCTTTTAACAGCATCGCTTATTTTTATACTTTCAATGGCATCGATTCCCTTTTTAGGTACAGAATTTGTACCCAAGTTGGATGAAGGCGATTTTATCGTCAATAGTATTGGGCTACCCAGTGTTTCCTTGGGACAAACGGCAAAAACAACCACGCAAATTGAACAATTGCTCCTGCAATATCCTGAAGTAAAAACCGCCGTTTCCAAGATTGGAAGACCCGATTTAGCCACAGACCCTATGAGCCCCAACGCTGCAGATACTTATGTAACCCTCAACCCCCCTTCACAATGGAGAGCCGGTGTTACCAAAGCGTCTTTATTAGCGGGTATTCGTCAAGCGTTGCCTGAAGCTGTGTTAGGGGTTGATTTCAACCTCACACAACCCGTGGAAATGCGAGTTAACGAACTGGTTTCAGGTATTCGGGCGGATTTAGCGATTAAATTGTTCGGTGATGATATGAGAATCCTCATTGCGAAGGCAGGGGAAATTGAACGAGTGATGCAGACCATTGAAGGGCAGGCGGACTTGCAGACAGAAAAACTTTCGGGTAGCGGGCAATTGCTGATTACCCCTGACAGATCAAAAATGGCTAGGTACGGTGTCTCTATGTCAGATATCCGCACCTTGGTGGAAACCGCCATTACGGGTACCCCTGTTTCTGAAGTGTTAAAGGGAAAACAACGGTTTGCGTTACGGGTTAAATTTCCCCAAGGTAATCAGGTTTCCCCTGATAGGGTGGGTCAGTTCTTGATTGAAACCACTACAGGACAACGTATTTCGCTGAATCAAGTGGCTTCCATTGAGGTAGGCGAAAGTGTGGAAGTGGTCAACCGAGAGTTGGGGCAACGGCGTATTATTATTCAAATGAATGTTAAAAATAGAGATGTGGGGTCGTTTGTAGCGGAAGGCAAACGTAAAATTGCTGAACAGGTGGTATTACCTGCTGGGTATACGTTGGATTGGGGCGGTCAATTTGAAAATCAACAACGGGCGATGGGTAAACTGGCTTTAGCGATACCCTTAGCCATTTTAGTGATTTTTGGGTTGCTTATGGCAACGTTTTCTAAATTGAAGCACGCTTTGTTGGTTATTTTAAATGTGCCCTTTGCGTTAATTGGGGGTATTCTAGGGCTTTGGATAGGCGGGCTTTATTTAAGTGTGCCAGCTTTGGTCGGCTTTATTGCTTTGTTTGGGGTGGCTATTTTGAATGGCTTAGTGTTGGTTTCCACTATTAATGGTTTGCGTCAAACCGAAGGCTTACCCTTGGAAGAGGCGATTGCTCAAGGGGCTGAAATGCGGTTGCGTCCTGTGTTGATGACCGCCTTGGTGGCTGGTTTGGGCTTTATGCCGATGGCTCTTTCAACAGGTTCTGGGGCGGAAGTGCAGAAGCCCTTGGCGATTGTGGTGATTGGTGGGTTGATTACTTCCACCGTGCTGACGTTGGTTTTGTTGCCCGTGCTTTATCGGTGGATTAGTTTTACGGAAGAGACGGACAGTTAAAATCCTAACAAACGTTTAATTTTATGGCATGGTTACGGATGTTAAAATAAATATGGTACAAGATTGTTTACTTTTAACTAAAAGGAAATTATTTAGCATGACTAACGTAGAAATTTATACTTGGGCAACTTGCCCCTTCTGCAACAAGGCTAAGGCTTTATTAACCAAAAAAGGGGTTGCTTTCACTGAACACAAAGTGGATGGTGATGAAGTTGCCAGAGATGCGATGGCTGCTAGGGGTAAGGATGGTAAGCGGTCTGTGCCACAAGTTTATATTAATAACCAGCATATTGGTGGGTGCGATGCGATTCATGCTTTAGATGCTGAAGGTAAGCTGGATGGCTTGCTGATGGATGTTCACGCTTAATTTTTAATGATTCGGCGGATTTTCGAAAAATTAAGTCAACTGAAAGTACCGCGGTAGCTAACCCCTTTTTGAACACGTCTTACGTAAATCCGTCGTTTCTTTTTTCTACGTTTACTGGTCTGAAGGGGTATCACCTTGGAATTTGAAATCGCTGGCTTTAATATTTGCTAAGAAGTCTTTAAAGGCTTCCGCTTCCTGTTCATCACGTTCATTATCAGTAGAAACCGTCCCTTCAGACATAACTGAAGGAGCTGCATAAATTTTCTTTTTCATCCGTAATGCCAAAGCCACCGCATCCGAAGGACGAGAATCTAGCTCAATCACAGCATCCGTTTCTTTGTTTTGCACAATAAGCGTAGCGTAATAAGTATCTTCTTCCATGTGGTTAATTTCCACCCGAACCAACTGATAGCCCAATTGCTTGACCAGCTGATGCATCAAATCATGCGTCATCGGTCTAGAAGATTCTATCCCTTCCAGTTGGCGAATAATCGCACTAGCTTCAGCCGTACCAATCCAAATAGGTAGGGCTCGTCGTTTATCAACATCCTGCAACACCACAATGGGTGTGCCTGTTCGGGTATCTAACGCAATACCCATAACATTGAGTTCAATCAAGGCATCTGGGTCAAGGTGGTTAGAATCATTATCAAATGATGGCATCATCATGAAGGGGAAGCTCCTTTTTTTCCGAATCATACCAATTTTAAATGGGAATAGCGTTAGATGGATACTAGGCACTGGCAAGTAAAAAACCGAAGGCGTACACAGACGTACGTTGAGGATTTTTTGCTTGACGGTAACAACGTAGACGCTGACGATATTTCTATTTGAAATTGGTATCAGGCAGTAGGCAAAATAATATGTTTGTTTCTACATTATACAGCAAATTGCAGTACATACACTTCCCCTATGCAACCCAAATAGACGAAAAATGATATTAAGCGTTAGGGGTTGTTCCGTTAGAAACAGGCGGTGTTGCAGAAGGTGTTTCTTCTGGCGATGATTTATCCGTGGTAGAAGACTTCTTTTTCTTACTTAGCTCCCACGGAAACCAGTCATTCAACCACTGGGCGGGGGGGAATAACGTAACCTGTTTCTTGTCTTTCACCACCCAGGTAACGGGGTCTTCTTCATCTAAAGTTAGCAATACTTCCCCTTGAAGTACGCCATTTTGCAATTTATGCATTAAATACCGTTGTTTGGGTAACAGCACTAACTTACGAACTTCGCCCGCTTGTAAGGGTGGAAAAATTTCTTTCGTAACAGAACAAAGCAGTTGATTATTAGAACTAAGCACTATTTTCACCTTTAAATAAGGGACACTAACACCCGAATGGTTTGCCACGGTTAACATCACTTTGGGTTCCCATTCAGTGGTTTCAGCATCTTCAGCTGTTCGTTCAATTGCTTGTATTGCTACACTAACTCGTTGCCCAGCAGGCTGGTGTTGCTTGATGGTTTGTTTTACCGCTAGTGCTTCTGCTTCTAACGTTCTACTCAGCGTGAAATGACCCGCCAATTGGGCTTGTTGGGTTGCAACATCTAACTGTTCGAGCAATTTTAACCCCACTACTTGCGGTTGTGCTTGAAATGCTTGCCGATAAGCCTGCAAGGCAGCAGCGGGATTTTTCACTTCATGCTCATAAATGGCAGCTTTAGCTAATAATAATTTATAACTGTAATGCTTTCGCAAAGCCGTTTCAATAAAGGCTAACCGCTCTTCAGGGGAAGCTTTACGTTCTTCTAAGCCAGTATAGGCAACCTGTAACCCCTTAGCCAACCACGCTTGCGTTTCTTCTTCTTGCTTGTAACGTCCCACAAAATCTAACGCTTGCCCCCAGTGGGTAATGGCTTCTTCCAAGTGCTTCTGTTCAAACGCATCTTGCCCCCATTGCTGGTAAAGCACCCATAGGGCTTCTTTTAATTCTAAATTTTTTGATTGGCGTTCATACCCAGACATCAAGGTTTTTTCAGCTTCTTTCCACCGTTTTTTAATCATACTTAGCTTGGCGGAAGCAATTGAAACGAGGGCATCTTGGTCTTTCGTTCTTAAAGAAGGTGCAATGTTCAGTTTAATTGCCATAGCCGTTTCAAATTCATGTTCTGCCTGTTCCAATTCGCCCAATTCCAACAATACCTGCCCTAGGCGTAAATGGGCTTCGTAATGCCCAGAATCCTGCTGGATAATTTTTTTGAAATTATCCGCTGCCCAAGCGACTTTACCTTCTTTCATTAATTGTTTGCCTTTGGCTAATAAATCTGCGTGGTTGGTATAATCCAATAACAACGCTCCTGAAAACAGCATACCGGCTAATAATAACGCCGCCATAACGGTTACCAACGCCTGCAATTGCGGATTTAACCCATATTGTCGCCAAGAATTCGCTTTGTTACGCCCACCCCTAGCAGTAAGCCCCATAAGCCAAGTGGAAAAAGCTGTAAAAACCGAGCTGTTTCGCCGATTTCTTTTCATTATCATCATCATCACCGATTATTCCAAGCCCCAGCTTTTTCGTTGTTTATAAAGATGGTTCATCAGCATCAGCGGTCGGCTGTTGAACTTCATCTTCTGTTGTAACAGGGGTTGCTGGCTTTAGGCGTAAGTCATTCATTCTAAGTAAGGCTAACAGGGCAATGGTTAGTAAAATAACGCCACCCACCATTTTCAAATAAAACCAATCAGACCGCACATAATGCGAAACTAACAATCCCGAAAAGATGCACACCAAATAAAATGCAAACACTGTTTTTCGTTGAGAAAGCCCTGCTTTTAATAACCGATGATGCAAGTGGTCGCCATCGGCTACAAACGGGTTTTTCCCCCGTAATAGTCTTCTTAGGGTGGAATAAGTAATATCTAACACCGGTACGCAAAGCACTATCATGGGGGTTAGCATCACTACCGTATACGTTTTTAAAACGCCCACAACACCCAAGCAAGCTAACGTAAAGCCAATAAACAACGCCCCGCTATCCCCCATGAAAATTTTAGCAGGATTCGTGTTGTAAATAAGGAAACCCAAGCAAGCCCCCGCCAGTAAAGCAGCCAATAATGCAGCTTGAGGTTGCCCCGTAAACAAGGCTACAACCACCATTGTAAGAGAAGATAAAACGCCCACCCCGCCAGCTAGCCCGTCAATGCCATCAATAAAATTAACCGCATTGGAAATGCCCACTAACCACAATACTGTAACCGGAAAGCTTAACGCATTAAGTACTAACAGCATAGAACCCGGTAAGTCTAACGCATCGACGGAAACGCCCATGCCAAAGGCTACAATAGAAGCCAAAAATTGACCCGCTAACTTCACATAAGGCGATAAATTGACTAAATCATCCAGCAAGCCCAGCAGAAACATTAGCGTTCCGCCCGCAATTAAGCCTAAATTTCCGCGGGTAAAAATTAAATCCGTCAGTTGCCCTAAAGCCCCCAAACAACCCAATGCCACTAAAAAACTAACGAAAATGGCTACTCCTCCCAGTCGAGGAATCGGTTGCGAATGGATTTTGCGTTCGCCCGGTGCGTCTAACAAGTCTGCTTTTAGGGCATAATGCCGAACCACAGGCACTAACACCAAAGAAGAAACCAAGGCAATAGCAAAGCCTAAGCCTAGTTGCAACGGAGGAATGGAAGGGGCTAATGAAATATTAGACACAAGTAGCCGCCTCTTTTACAGGGCAACCATAATGGGCTGGTAATTCAGGGTAAAGTGGGAAATTCGCCCCTAAAGCTTCTACCGCTTGGCGGAGGGGGGCTAACGGTTGAGAAGGGTTTAAAATGGCACTAGCAATTAAGCCACCCAAGGTTTTCATGGCTGTTTCATCAAACCCACGAGTTGTTAAAGCCGGCGTACCTAAGCGGATACCACTGGTTACAAACGGGCTTCTAGGGTCGTTAGGAATGGTATTTTTGTTGGCGGTAATACCAATTTCTTCTAACAACGCCTGACCTTCTTTTCCGCTAATGTTATTAGCAGTTAAATCAATCACCAACAAGTGCGTATCCGTTCCGCCTGTGGTTAATTGTAAGCCAGCGTCCGTTAAAGCGGTGGCTAAGGCTTGGGCATTGAGCCTAACTTGTTTGGCATACTGCTTAAATGAAGGCGATAATGCTTCTTTAAACGCAACCGCTTTAGCCGCAATAACGTGCATTAAAGGCCCGCCTTGAATACCCGGAAACGTGGCTTTATCAATCGCTTTAGCGAAGCTTTCATCTGCCGCCATGAGAATGCCCCCCCGAGGGCCTCGTAATGTTTTGTGGGTGGTAGTGGTTACCAAGTGGCAATGCGGAAACGGGCTAGGATGTTCACCTGCCACAACTAAGCCAGCAATATGGGCAATATCTGCCAATAGAACAGCACCTACTTCGTCGGCTATCGCACGAAAGGCTTGAAAATCTATCACCCGAGGGTAAGCACTCGCCCCGCAAATAATCATTTTCGGTTTATTAGCAAGGGCTAAGGCACGGATGTTTTCATAATTGAGGCGTTTTGTTTCAGCATCTACCCCGTAAGAAACGATGTTAAAATAAAGCCCCGAAAAATTAACGGGCGAACCATGCGTTAAATGCCCACCGTGCGATAAATCCATCCCCATGATGGTATCGCCCGCTTGCAAGCCTGCGGCTAAATAAGCCGCCATATTGGCTTGAGCCCCACTATGAGCCTGTACATTAACATGGTAAGCCCCAAACAACTGCTTGGCTCGTTCAATGGCTAATTGCTCGGCTTTATCGACTGTTTCACATCCACCATAGTACCGTTTTTCAGGCACACCTTCAGCATATTTATTGGTTAAAACCGTACCGGCAGCTTCCATAACGGCTAAGCTAGTGAAGTTTTCACTGGCAATCATTTCTAAGGTCGATTGTTGACGGTGTAGTTCTGCTAAGGTAATTTGATAAATTTCAGGGTCAACTTGGGCGAGGTGTGAAAGTTGGTGCATGAGATAGGGGGAGTCCTTCTTTTTGGGTTTTAAGTGCCGTTTAGGGGAACAATTAAAGTCATTCATAATTTTACCCTTATTTTAACACAACCCCACTTGAGAGTACAAACCCACCATGCAATTATTAACACCTGACGTTTTTTATTTTATGAATACGGACGGGTTAATCGTTTCGGCCTGGGGCTGGTTTGTCAGCATCTGTGTCAAGCAGTGGCTTTTAAGTGATCTCGAACCATCGCATTCAAAATAGTCAACAACTTCCGAATACAAGCCACCAACGCCACTTTAGCAGGCTTTCCCACACCCCGCAATCGCTCATAAAACACCTTCAACCGCTCATCATGCCGCACCGAACTCAACACCGCCATATACAACAACCGACGGACACCAGATCTCCCACCCCAACAACACCGCTTACCCCGCCAAGCACCACTATCCCGATTCTTCGGAGCAACGCCCACCAGCGAGGCTATTTTCCCCCTACCCAAACAACCTAATTCAGGCAAACAAGCCAACAGCACCACACTGGTTTTAAACCCAACACCAGCAACCGTCTCCAAGCATTCTTGCTTGCTTTGAATCGATGGGTCTAACGCAATTCTTCGTTTCCATTCCACTACAATGGCTGAAAGCCGTTGTTTTAAGGCTTCACACTGGGCGGCTAAATCGGCTATAACGAAGGGGTCTGTGGCTTGGTGGGCTTGCGTTTTGAGCGTTGCTAGGGCTTGCGTTGTTTGTTCTTGGTGCCGAGCCAGTTCAACCAAGGCTTGGGGTGGTAGGAAGTCGGTTTCTTGGGGTTGGATTACTCGAGCGTAGTGGGCTAGCACTTTTGCGTCTAGCTTGTCGGTTTTGGCTAGGATGCCGCAGGCTTTGGCGAAGTCTCTTACTTGTCTTGGGTTTGCTTTGACGACGGGTAGTTGGGCTGCTTTGAGTGCTAGGTAGAGTGGTTTTTCGTAGCCACCTGTGGCTTCTAGGGTTATTTTGGTGGGGGCGAATTCTCTCAGTGCCAAAACCAATTGTTCAATGTCCGTTTCTTGGTTTTGGCACTGAGAGAATTGGGGGCTTTGGTTGTTGAGATAGCAGATGTCTAGGGTAAATTTTGAGACATCTATGCCGACGGTTTTCATGGTAGGATTTCCTTTGGTAGAAAAATAGGGATTTGGATTTAGCCTTATGGTACGAACGTTAGAGTTCGGGCATCTGTTCAAATGGCATCCCTTGTAAAACTGTGCTAGTGATCTTGCTGACAATCGGTTGTTTGGAGCCGAGGGGAATGGACGATCGACTAGCACCGTTTTATTCTACCAACACATAAGGGGACTGCGGTTGGGTTACCCCAACACGAACACCCCCCGCAAATTCAAGGGGGCTCCACGCCCCCTTAAAAAACCCCTCTCAAGGGTTGATTGGTTCCTACTCACGTTGGCAATAGGCTTGAGCGGAAGCTAGAGGCTCCCTAAATGCTCTGCTTCGCTTCGCTTGCACCAGCCTATTGCCAACTGGGTATGGTTTGAAGCTAAAAATTTTAGTTAAAGGCTAGCAAAAATTGAACGTTCCGATTTTTGTCAGGTGTTAAACTGGGGCTTTCTATTAATACCAATTATCGTTTTCTTGTATTAAACTAACTGTAACCTTAGTCAATCAACACGGACTTAAATTTTATGCTAATTGCCACGACAACCAAATTATATCGGTGGATATTACCCGCCAAGGCAATGCCGTTAGTGATAACATGGCTTTTACTACTACCCATCACCTTGCTGGGCGGGAAACTATTGCTTGAACCCCTCATAGGGCAAGCAGACCAACTGCTTCATGGGGAAGGGGTTACGCTACCGCTACTTTACTATCTAAAAGCAGGGGCTTTTGCAACCCTCGCCATTTTAGGGTTAGGACAACTTTGGCTTCGGTTGCAACTGGTTTATACCAGTGCCTGGGCTAGCTATTTTGACCGCCCACACCCGTTGCACGTTGATTTTCATCCGGAAATGCGGTATTCCTTTTTGGCGTTATTACGCTGGCTTACCTATCGCTTTGTTCGCATTGTACTACCTAGCCTCATTACAATTGCCAGTGTGGTATTACTACTGTGGGTTGAAATCACCCTATTTAGCTGGTGGATGGATACACCCCTATTTCGGCTTCCCTTATTCTTTATTTTAGCCTTATTGTTAACCCAACTGGCGGTGCTATTTGCCATTATTATTACAGGTAACGGGCTTTGGGAATGGGGAGCTTCCTGCTACGGTAGTTGTATTGCCATTACCGAACCATTTAAACCTCCTGCCGTGGTTTTTAACCGCTCGTTACGCATTATTAAACAATCGCCACTGGTTTGGGGCTACCATATAGGGTTATGGGCTTTTTCAATGCTTAGTATTGCTAGTATTTTTGGACTTTTTTGGTTTTTTAATTTGCACGATGTGGTTACTTCCATTGTGCCGTGGGGTAGTATTTTAGCAATAGAAAGCGGTCTGTTTTTGGCTTGGGCTGGACTGGGATTCTTTCGGTTTTTTGCTTATGTACAAGCCTTAAAACACTATTATAGCAATTTACCTTTACCCGTTAAGGAAGCGTTTTCTCCGCCAGCCCCTTTATCGTCTATTATAGGTACTGTAACAGAAGGGTTTGGGGCTTAATGCCATGATGATGATGAGCCTTAAAATTATTGCTGGCAAATTCAAAGGCAGACCTATTCAAACCGTGACTTCTAATGCCGTACGTCCCACCAGTGGTAGGGTTCGGCAAAGTTTATTAGATTCATTAGGGGCTGAAATTATTCAAGCTACCGTGTTAGATGGCTTTGCGGGCAGTGGTATTATCGGTATGGAATGCTTGAGCAGAGGGGCTTCCAGTGTTTTAGCCGTAGAAAAAGAAGTCGCCCATGTTCGGAAAATTCAAACCAACGCCAACGCATTAGGTCTTTCGGCGGATGCCTATCGTTTAGTGAATCGAAAGCTAGAGCAAGTGCTGAGTGGTAAAAACCCTTTAGTACAACCCTTTACCTTGGTTTATTTAGACCCACCTTATTCTTTTGCGGGGTGGGAAGGCATTATGCAACGCTTGCTAACGCCAGAATGGGTAACGGTAGGCACTGCCGTTTTATTGGAACATGGCACGAAAGAGCCGGCATTGGTGCAGTGGCAAGAAGCCTGCAAAAGCACTCATCCGTGGTTGGTGTTGGAACGAGAGCTGGCGTATGGCGATACGCTGATTGCGTGGTATCGGGTTGTTGCTGAAAGTGTTAGATAGGCTAAACCACTTAGCATCTGACGTTTTTTGGTTTTCTAGTATTGTTATAAAATACGGAAGGTTATCGCTTCGGGCTATGGTGTATGGGTAAGGGGGACTGGCGTCAGCCCCCCTTACAACCCCCACCGCTTAAGGGGCAGTTCGCCACCCCCTTAAGAAACCCCAGGGGAACAACTGGTTAATTGGCTTGTGTGTACGTTGGAAACAGGCTTGACCGAAAACCAGAGGGTTTTCTAAAAGGTCTGCTTCGCTACGCTCGCACCAGCCTGTCTCCAACTGCATATGGTTTGAAGCTGAAAACCTAAACACAAGATAACAATACTGAAAAATTCAATTTTTCGTCTGGTGGTAAGGTTTAAACAAGTTGATTCTGTTGTTTTTGTTATGTTTTAGATAGAATAAGTCTATCTTTTTGACAATGGATTGAGTGAAAGAAAGTGGTACCTATCCAAGATGATGACCCAAATAACCAGCCACAACACTATACAAAATGGAACGGAATTACCACTAGCCACAGGAACGGTAGAGGCTTCTTTGAATACCGTTGTATCACCACAACTAGCGTCTGCTATTGCCGTTAGCCCTTTATACTGGGGGTCTTTTGCAGAACAAGCTAACCATTTAGGGGCAAACAATCCCATTGCTACTTACCTACACCAATTACTGCCAGCCCTTGAACAAGCACTAGGCAAGCCACCTGCCACTTATTTGGTAGAATCTAAAATATTCAAAAAACTCAATTTAAAACAAAGGACCGCCTATTTGGAAACATTTGTAGAACAAGCTCAACGCTTTGATTGTATTCATCTACAACATGAGTTTTCCGTTTTTTCAGGGCAGTACCTTCCGCATCAAGGTATTCAGTTATTTGCAGGGTTATTGGAAGCACTAGCCAGCCAACAAGCCAGTAGGCCGGTGTTTACCACCTTTCATCAATCTTCCGTACACTTACAAAGCCCTTTGAAAGTGCTAGACCAGTTGGCATGGAAAAACGTAGTCAAGCAATTTCAAGTAGGCACGGTGCATTGGGCTATTTGTCATCATGCTCAAATTAGGCAACAGTTGATTACTTCAGGTTTCGCCCCTGAAAAAGTATGCTTAATACCCTATTTTGTTAGTAAACAAACGCTTCAGCAACACCCTATTCAGCCTCAGCTTAAGAATGAAATAAGGCAACGCCTTAAATTAAAATCTACCGACACCGTATTAGGCGTATTAGGGTTTATGACCCCCACAAAACGGTTTGAAGATGCGATTAAAGCCCTTTCTTTTTTACCTAGTAGCTATAAATTATTGATGATTGGTGGCACGCAAGGAGCAGGAACGACATCTGTAAATCATTCAGCAGGAAAAGAAGCCAGTTATGAAGAACGCCTTGTTCGGTTAGTGTATGAAGCTGGCTTGCAAAACAGAGTCATTATTACAGGGCTATTCCTCAATGAACAGTTACCCACTTATTTAGATTGTGTCGATTTTTTAATTGCCCCTTATAGCCAAAATTTTTCAGGTAACTTCGGGTCTGCTAGTTTAGTATTAGCAGCTAAAACGCCCGTTATTGCTTCTAATTGCCCTGTTTTTTTGGAAGTGCAACATCAATCGCAATGTTTAGCGTTATTTCAAGCCGAAGACGTAGAAGATTTAGTCAATACAATTAAGCAACTGGCTACTTCTCCCCAACAACAAACCTTTTTGGTACAAGCGTTAAACCAGTATGCTGAAGACCATTGTGAACAGTCTATTGCCAAATTACTATTGCAAACCTATGCCAATGCCAAGGTTACGTTGTTGGCAACAAACACCCAACAGAAAAGCCAAGCCGTATGAAACAGTGGCTAATACGCCAATTACTATTATTGCTTTTGTTAAGCAGTGGACTTTTGGCTTTGCCATGGTTATATCCCCAATTTTATGTGGCAGATTGGCAAACAGGGGTGCAGGTTAGCATATGTTTACTATTGGTAGAATTAATAGTTCAACCGCTGGTAGCGTTACTGCTAGTACCCATCAACTTTTTAACCCTTGGTCTACTGGGTTTTATTGTTCGGGTGGTTATTGTGGGTGTAGCCATTGCCTTAACGTTTTTGGCATTGCCAACAGTTGGCTTTAAAGCCCCACCCCCGCTACTATTACTGGTGCAAGTGGTTGCCACTTACGCCATTTGGGCTTCAGGGTGTTTAACCGTTATGCAACTAAAACGCTAACGTTAAATAAAGTTGTTGAACAACTTAATAGTAGGGTCAAAGTTATTTTGCAATAAGTTTGAGCTATCAACGTGTCCGTTATCTGCCGTATCCTTAGCTAAGTAAACTTGCTTAGACAACGTTTCAAGTGAAGGCTGCATCGCCAATTTGGTAGTTATGCCAGCCGCAGTACCAATTCCCAAGGCTAGCAACATTTGCGGGACACCTCTAGAAGGTCTTAACCATCTAGGTCCTGCCATCATTAATAGGGCAGCTGTAACGCCTGAAACTGCACCAAAAGCATTGGCTTTATCTTCACCATTCTGTCTACCAACAAATTCTTGAGCAATTCTTTCGGGCTGAACGGAAGGCAATGTGCCATCGCCACTTAACGCCCCTTGGAAAACAGTGGGTGCTACCGCAGATTGATATCCATAGCCTGTTGCCAATCCTGTATTAGGGTTTAATCCACCCGTTCCTGTCGAATTTTGATACCCACCATAAGGATTTCCACCCATCATATTATTGCCAAAACCACCGCCAAAACCGCCACCGTAACCACCAGCAAACCCCCCACCGTAAGAATTCATACTCATAATACTAGAACCGGGTAGCCCTGTTGGGTAAGGCGAAGGATAGGGGTTGTACGCATAAGAAGAACCATAACCGAGGGTAGATCGACCTTGAAAGCCTGCTACTGGTTGTTGAGCAGGTGTTGTTCCTGTTGTAGTAGATGGTGTCGCACCAATCGCATTCATCATCACAATGATTACTCCCCTAAAATATCCTTGTTATTTAATAAAATTATTTGATTGTGTGGTTTATTAAAACCCGACCTAAATAGCCCCTGAAATCTGTCGTCTCACTTTTTATAAAAAGAAGAAACTTTATGCCTATTACCACTAACATAAGCATAAAAACATTGTTTAGCTAGTTTTGTGCTAGTTAAGTTAATAGAAAATGGAAAAAGCCCTGTATGACTCTTTTACACAAGAGCGTTACAGGGCTTTTAAAAAAAACAGATATTAAAAAAGCTTAATTTAGTTCGATTTAGGGGCTGTTTTAGCCGCTAGCCAATTTTCTAACTTAATTTGTACTTGGTTATTGTAGTGTTGGGCATTTTTCTGGCGTTTTTCTGTTTCCTGCTGTTGTGCCAGCCAAAACTGCTCATAAGTGGAAAGAGCTTCTTTCGTTTCAGGCAAAACGTTTTCAGCCAACCAATTGGGTAAGCAATAAGGCTCAAAATAACTAGCCACAACCTCTGGATGTGTAGGTGTTAATACACTAGCGTAAAGGGTAGAGCTTTGTTGCCCCAGTAAATCTATCACCTGTAACCAGCTATTCCAATGGCGTTGATACAATGGTGTATTGTTAGCTTGAAAGGCTTTCTGCATTTTCCTAAATAATTTTAAGGTTTCTTCTTCAAATTGTTGGGTACAAGCTAATTGCTTTAAACCAACGGCAGCTAGTTCTACTTGGCTTTGCAATTGGCTAATTAATTCGTTATCTTGAAATTTGGCTTTATGGTTAGTTGGTTGTTTGTTTGTACCTATTACCACCAACATTTGCGTTTCTTGTTCCCAAGTTTGAAAGCTTGAAAGCGGTTGCATAGTGGAAAAAACAGGCTTGCTTAATTGTTTTACAACAGTGTGTAAGCGGTCATTAGCACTGTTTTTAGCGGTAACTTCAGCAAGGGTAGAAGTAACCATAACCCCTTTTTCTTGAGCTGGCGAATTGGTATTAGAGGTAGTCATCATCATCATAAATACTGGCTTCCTTTCCGTGGGTAGATTGAACCATTGAGGGTTTAATATCTGTTTTTACGGCTTTGTTCAATCTTAAAATTCCTAGTGGCATAAAGGTCTTATACCGATTCACAGATTGAATAGCGTGAGATGGAGACTAGGCACTAGGCAGTTAAAAACTGCAGGCGTACATAGACGTACGTTGAGGATTTTTGACTGGCTAGTAACAACGTATACGCTGACGCTATTTAAACTGTGAATCGGTATTATGCTATGCGACTTATCCTCACTTTTCGGTTGGCAACCATTAAGACTGAAGTAACTGTTACAACCTGTTACAAAGTAAGCTTAAAAAGCATTAAAACTATATAGATTGTTTTTATATTAATAGCTATAAAAATATACTTTTAACAGCTAGGTTCAACTTTAAAAAAGAGTTGCAAACTATTACACAGCGATATTTATTTCTGGCTTTTCCACTATCCCCCCCCCTAATTTCAACCCTATATGATGGAGCGTTCCTCTATGAAACTATCTGCTTTCCGTTATTTGGCAATTGTGTTTTCTACTTTTCTAACTGTTATGGCTATTACGTTAGTGCATCTCACTGCAAATGCTTACCCTAGCGATTCAGGTGCACCCTATATGCAACAAGTATTAGATTCTTGGATTGGCGAACACTACAGCCGGCTTTCTATAAAATGGGGAACCCCCACTACTTGGTTTTACACCAAAGACGGGCGTAAAATGCTGATTTTTACCGCCAATCCACTTCAAGTACAAAGAAACCACGTTAGCTGTATTCGTAAAATTTTGGTGAATTACGACGAAACCATTATAGATGGTTTTTGGGAAGGCAATTGCGACCCTGCCACCGCCTTCTTGGGCGATACCAGTTCTTGGCCTAATTGGAAACGGTTTGGCTTTCAGCAACCCGCTAATAATACCAATCCGTATGCGCCAGCGTTAACCACAACGCACAATTAAATTTAACAAACTAAGCGGGCAGGAGTAATTCCTGCCCGCTTAGTTTGTTGAAAGATTAATAAAAGCGTCCCTACTTTACCCGCCCGCAAAGGCTCTCGATAAGCCAAAGGTGTTTTTAATCGCCTTATCAATATTCTGCCGAGCTTCCTGAATTTCTTGATCCAGTATTTTCGTTTGAGATTGAATACGGCTAATTTGGTTATCCAAAACCGTTTCAGCATGTTGCAATTGCTTAATACGGGAATCTAAAATTCTCGCGGCCTCACTAGCAGGGTCTAACTTACCATACATGTTACCTAGTTCAACTTGAGAGTTACCAAGCTGAATTTTGTGCATGGAAATAAATTGAGATTCCAGCTCTAATCTTCGCTGTCTATCAATAGACCACATTAACCGCATTGTATTAACAAACAAACCCATAAAGTATACACGCCTTCCAAAAAAGAAATTGATACCGATTCAGAGATTGAATGCCGTTAGATGGAGACTAGGCATCAGTAAGTTAAAAACCGCAGACGTACATAGACGTAGGGTTGATGATTTTTAACTTGCTGGTAACAACGTATACGCTGATGCCATTTAAACTGTGAATTGGTATGAGTGGTCATCTGTAAAGATGACACAGACCCTTAATAGCATAAAACCACACAGGGGATTATTTTGTGCGGGCAGCTAAATAAAATTAACGATGCCGTGGGTTTTTAGGGTGTTTCATCCAAGGCAAAACGTCAGCACTTGCAGGCGTTTTATTTACCATCGTAATGCAATCAGTCACAGGGCAAACATGGGAACATAAATTACACCCCACACACGCTTCATCCAAAATAACAGGAACAATTGTGCCAGCAGGGGCTGGAGCAATGGCTTGATAAGCCGCATCATCACAAACCGTATAACATAGGTTGCACCCAATACAAGTTTCTGCATTAATTTCAGCTTTGACTTGATAATTTAAATCTAACGCTTCCCAAGCCACTAGCTTTGAAACGGAAATGCCCGAAAGTTCAGAAACTGAAGCCAGTCGCTTTTCGGCTAAATACGCTTGCAAACCTGAAAGCATTGGCTTAATAATGGAAAATCCTCGGTGCATAACCGCCGTAGCAACCTGTACACTAGAAGCACCTAAGGCTAAAAATTCGGCGGCATCTTGCCAAGTGCCTACCCCGCCCACGCCTGAAATAGGCAGATGGAAATGGGGGTGCATTGCCAATTGGCTAACCATATGCAAAGCGATTGGTTTTACCGCCAGCCCGCTATACCCACCGTGAGAACTATAGCCCCCCACAGTGGGTTGCGGGGCAAGGGTTTGTAAATCAACCCCCATCACGCTATTAAGGGTGTTAATGAGGGTTACAGCATCTGCTCCACCCGCTTGGGCAGCCATGCCAACAGGGATGATATCTGTTACGTTAGGCGTTAGTTTGGCGAACACGGGCTTCCTGGTAACTGCCTTCACCCAGCTGGTTATTTCTTCCACCAAGGCAGTATTTTGCCCGACAGTTGAACCCATCCCTCGTTCGCACATACCATGAGGGCAACCAAAATTGAGTTCAAAACCATCGACACCTGCTTGTTCGCAGGCTTTGACAGCTTCTTGCCATTCCTGCTTCGTTTCAAACATGAATGAAGCGATGACGGCATGATTTGGAAATTCGGTTTTAACTTGAGCGATTTCCGCACAGTTTTGAGCGACCGATTTTTCAGAAATCAGTTCGAGGTTGTTCAAGCCAATCAGCTTGTGTTTGCCCAAACCCCAAGCCCCATATCGTGAAGACACGTTGACAATCGGGTTATTGGTCAGTGTTTTCCAGACGGCACCGCCCCATCCTGCTTCAAAGGCTTTGAGCAGTTGGTACGCCGTATTGGTGGGTGGTGCTGAAGCCAACCAAAAAGGGTTAGGTGCTTGCACCCCCGCCACGTTGACGGCTAGGTTAATAGGGTTGAGAGATTGTTGTGGCATCATCATGGGAAATAGGTAGCTTATTTTGCGTGTATTATTGAGGTTGATTGTAACCCAAACAAGCCCTAAATTAAAGTGAAGTGTTTGCCAATTAAAAGAATGAATAACGTGTTCTCAAGTCGATTGTCGTTTGTGTCTTTTGCTGATGGGTGTTAAGGGGGTTCTTGTTCGAGAACCCCCTTAACAATCCCCCACGAATTCAGGGGCAAGCCCCTAAAGACCCCCAAAAAGCCACCCACCTATGCCACAAGGGCATTGACGGCGGGATGTTCTTTTTGCCCCTTCGGTGGACGGAACGCATCGGCAGCTGCAGGGCAAATGCGATGGTCGTTCCTACTGGCGGGTACGACATTTAATCAGCTAGTTGGCATCAATCGATTGGTTTTTGGGCTTTTTTTGAGAAGTAAAGAAAGCAAAAGCACCGCCTAATAGTAGGGTTGTTAGTGCGACACCGCCTGCAATCCATCGGCTGTTTGTGGCGTGTTTTTCTAGGGCTTCACCGCCTGCTTTTTTGAGGGTTTCGGTGGGTGTACGAAACCAACTACCTAGCCCTTTAAGGGTTTTCACCCCTTCTTTCACACTGGTTTCAACAGTTGGAGAGGTTGTCGATGCTACAGCACCTTCTTCCACATCAACAGAAGGCCATTTCCAAGCCCACTCACCTGCTAACGCCCCTAGTATAGGCGATAAAATCGCTGTGGCTACCATCGTTGGCACAACCCTATTTTTATCAACGCTGGCTGGGGGTGGCGGTTGCTTCTCAAAAACATCAGACTCAACGGTTTTTCTTGGTATTACGCCACTATCACCCCTAGTAGATTGACTTTTACCAGTAGGTTGTGAGGAATGCCCTAATTAAGGGTTGCACTGAAAAAGGTTGAAAGTCTATCATAAGGTCTCTAAAAGTTTTGCTAGTAGCTTTAACTGCAATCAGCTACATAAGCATTAAACCCTAACCCTGCTCAAATGTGCTAGCAGAAAAATCTGCAGGTTGAACGCCATGCAACCATCGGCGGTATTGCCAATCTTCATAAGAAAGACAATATTCATATAGGCTTCGCAATAATTTATCACCCGTCGGCGTTTTGCCTTGAAACAACAACACAGGGCTGCTTGCCGTCAATTCAATTTCCGCCTGTAGCACATAAGGTGCCCAATCAGTAGGATGTTCAATTTTAGCTAGCCGTTTAGGGGGCAAGGGTGTTGCCAACGCTTTTAACAACCAAGCTTGTAAAATATGGATAGCCGGTTGTTGCTTCGGTTGCCAATGGGTTTGAAGAACAGGGGCAAACGCTTCTAAAATCATCATCATTTTCCCAGTGTAAAACCCTAATTTGAAGAATTACATCCTCTAGTTGAGGGAACTTTCCTATTTTAGCGTAAACAAACGAAGGGAACTTACCCGATAATAAAATGGAACAGAGGATTTTTAGAAACGAAACAAATTATTAAGAATTCCCCGTTAAAGCATAGCCAATACCTTAAGGTTGTGTTATAGTTTGCTTAAGTTGATAGGTTTACATACTATGATGAAAAAAGTGTGTGTAATTCTTATTTATTAGATGTTGATTGTGTGTACTTTTTTGTGGATGTACAGGGTTCGTTTTAATAAGGTTCTACCTTTGTAGAGTGAATGGTGTGCACCCAAGAAAATATACTTGGTACTATGTTAGTTGATTTTATTCCAGTTGCAGGGTTTGCAACGGAATTTCAGTGAGGAGTTCTCAAACTTATGACCTCTAAACAATTTACCCCCTATTTATTAGCTGGGTCATTATTGTTATCTGGTGCTTTCTTCGTGCCTCAAGCCGAAGCTCGCATCGAAGCGTTACCCGTTGCCCGTGCGGAAGATACACGCGTTACTAGCATTGACGACTTAAGTGATGTTGATTCCCATCACTGGGCATATGATGCCGTTAAAGAATTAGTTGAAAAATACGACGTTGTTGAAGGATATCCTGCTGGTAAAGACGGCAAATCTCTTTTCAAAGGTAAGCAATTTGTAACACGTTATGAAATGGCTGCAGCCTTGCGTGATTTGCTTCAAGGTGGCAAGATTGTTTCTACTGGTGATATGAATGCACTTAACCAGTTAAGAAATGAATTTGCACCTGAGTTGGCTGCTTTAGACGCACGTACCGAAGCCTTAGAAGCTAGAACAACCGTCCTAGAAAACAACGCCTTGAAAGCCGTTAAAATTGGCGGAGACCTTTCTGTAGGTGCTTTGTCAAACTTTACTTCTGGCGAAAAAACAGGGTCTAACGCTAACAACGCTTCCGTTGTTTCTCGGTTACGTATCACTGTAGAAGCGCCTATCGTTGAAGATAAAGAAGGCAGCAAATTGGGTGAAGGTCGTGTTAAAGCTCGTTTAGTGGCTGCTGTTGGTAACAACGGTGCAGGCTTCAACGGTTTGTCTCGTATCGCTTCTGATGCTTCTGCTAACAACGAAACCATCAATTCTACTGGTACGGCTCAAACTGCAAACACTCGTTTGAATGCTTATTTTGATAGAATCGTTTACGAACAAGATATTAAACATGGCGTGCCTTTATTGTCTAATCTTTACATCGCTGAAATGTTAGGTAAAGATGCTTCCGATAAAAACTGGCAAGCGGGTGGTACCATGTTCGCAGGTTTAGTGCCTTGGCGTGATTACTTCGATAAGTCTGCTTACCGTGGTAAAGAAAACGACCAATTTCAAAACAATGCATTTGTTAACATTCCTGGTTTAGCTTCCAACTTGAACTCTTCTTCAATTGGTTATGCGATGTTCCAAAACTTGGGTGAAAACACCAAGTTGAATGTAACCACTGCTTTTGGTGCTAACAACCCTAACGATGCGTTGAACTACTACACTGCTTCTTATGAAGCACGGTTGAACTACAACTGGGCTAACTTAGATAACCGTAAATCAGCGTTATACGCTGGTGGTATTCATGTATTTAACGATGGCAACAATTCCGCTACCGTTCCTGCATTGAATGACCGTGGTGGTGTTAATAACTTTAGCAGAACACCAAGCCACACCGTGTATGCTGGGTTAGATCAAGAAATCTACAAAGGCATTGGTGTTAACTTAGGCTACATGTACAACAATGTACGTCAAGGTGATGTTGTTCTCAATGGTTTAAACAACAACAACGGTACGTTCCGTCGGGGTATTTCTCCTCGTCAAGCCATCTCTGCAGTATTACACGTTCCTACTGCAACATTGGGCTTCCGTGATGGCGATACCTTCGGTGTTGGTTATGCGATGGTAGACTTCCAAGACAGTCTTTCCACTTCTGCAGCAGACCGCTTTGAACAAGTAGGCGAAGCTTACTACAACTTCAAAGTTAACGACCGTTTAAGCTTGATTCCTAGCGTTCAAATTGGTTCAAAAATTGCTGGTACTAACACCAACGATTTGAGCTACGGTGCTGGTTTCCGTGCAAGCGTAAAGTTCTAAGTTTTTCTCTTCGGGGAACTGTTTAACTGAACTATTTTTAAAAATCCCCTTTGTTTGTTTCGGCAAGCAAAGGGGATTTTTCCATGGAATGGGAACGATTACGCATCATAGAAAAAACCCTTTGCTTTCTTCAAGAAAACAAAGGGTTAAAAGATCAATAGAAAAATACAGTACTAGCCTTCTGTGTCAGCAGGCACAAACGCAAAGGATTCTAACGTTTCAAGAGAAACCAAGTCCAACGTGCGTTCATGGGTCGCTTCTAAAACAACAGGGCAAGCTATCCCATCATCAAACGCCTGTTTCCATCGGGCTGCACATAAACACCATTTATCGCCCGCTTTCAAGCCAGGAAATTGATATTCAGGCATGGGGGTAGATAAATCATTGCCCATGCTTTTAGAATAAGTTAAAAACCGGTCATCTACAATCACGCAAACGGTGTGAATACCGGTATCTAGTGCGTTGGTGTTACAAAATCCATCCCGAAACCATCCTGTCATCGGTTCAAAACAACAAGGTTGTAACGCAGTGCCTAATACATTTTTTGCTTGGTCAGTCATCGTCCGCTAAACCTCCTTTTTACTTATCACTAAACATATTTTCAAAGTCTACCACAAGCAAGCCAAAATAAAATGGCAATTTAAAGACTATCCCAACTACTTTTGCTTTATACTAATACCGATTCACAGTTTAAATGGCGTCAGCGTATACGTTGTTACCAGCAAGTGAAAAATCCTCACAGTACGTCTCTGTACTCCTGCGGTTTTTAACTTACTGGTGCCTAGTCTCCATCTAACGTCATTCAATCTGTGAATCGGTATAATAACTAATAACTATCTTCACTTGCTTGATGAAAGATGTTTAGCACTTTGCCTGAAACAATAATCACAACAGAAACAACTCATCCACCTCAAGTAGAAAGTACCACACCGGCTTGGGAAGCTTTGTTGCAAGGGATTCCAGATTTTCAAGTACGCCCTGTGCAACAGCTAATGATGAACCATGTAGCTGAAGCCATTGATAAAAAACAGCATTTGCTCATTGAAGCCGGCACAGGAGCAGGAAAATCATTCGGGTATTTAGTGCCGTTGTTACTGAAAGCTCAACGGCCCATTGTTATTTCAACAGGGACGATAGCCTTACAAGAACAGTTGCTGAATAAAGATATTCCGCTACTGGCAAAAGCCTTATATGGTAGAGAAGACGCATTGACTGCCAAGCTGGTGAAAGGGCGTTCCAACTATTTGTGCATCAATAAGCTGGAAGAAGTAGAACAAGGCTTGGGCACAGTAAAACACAATGAACCCACTGAAGCCAAACGGCTTCGTATGTGGATACAAACCCTACGAAACGGCTTATATGAAGGCTGGGATGGGGATAAAGCTACGCTAGATTTTCAAATAGCGGGCGGGCTATGGAACGAAGTGGCTAGTGAAACCGAAGAATGCTTGGGTTGGCGGTGTCGTTTTTACGACCAAAACCCTTATCGCCAAGCCCGTGAAGCCCTAGAAAAAGCAGATATTTTAATCGCTAATCATGCTATTTATTGTCAAGATTTGCTTAGTGGTGGCGGGCTTCTGCCCCCCCATGATGTAGTGGTTTTTGATGAAGCCCATACCCTACCCACCTACGCCTTGAATGCGTTTTCAACCCGCATTGGGCATTTTCGGGCGTCTCGGTTATTTGCCCGTATTCAAAAACGGTTGATGCCGATTCCTGACAACTTGCTTTGGCATTTAAAAGATGTAGAAGCCCAATTGCTCCATTGGGTGTTGCATCAAGCGGGTACAAAACGAGAATTCCGACTTCGCCCCTGTGAAGAGTTTTACACCTTAGCTAAAAATTTGCAAAGCATGGTGCTAGAAGTGTTTGAATGGGTGAATCAGCTAGATTTAACCACGTTGCCTAGCCTCGAAAACACCGAACAAGCCGAAAAAAAGAAAAACGAGCACCTTAAACTAACCGAACAATTACAATCGCTTGTAGCAGCGTGGGATTTGTTTATTCACCAAAGCCAACATTCAGTTGAAGGGGCTAGTGGTACTGCCAGAGTCAATTGGGCTGAATGCAATGCCGAAAAACTAAGCTATACCCTAATTTCTACCCCACTTTCTGTGGGAGATTATTTAAAACAAAGCGTTTGGTTAGAAAAAACCAGCATACTAACCAGTGCAACATTAGCGGTGCAAAACCAGCTAGGCTTCTTTAAGCAAACGCTCGGGTTAACAGGTAGTGCCGTAGTTCCCCTACCATCCAACGATGATGAAAATGACGCTTCGCCGGCTAAGCTGGTTCACTGTAAAGAAGTGGTGCTACCCACGCCTTTTTCCTACGAAAAACAGTGCCTGTACTACATCCCTTTTCCCGCAGATATTCCGGAAATGCCCACGGATACAGGTTATTGGGAAGCCCTAACCGAAACCATGTTAACCTTGTTGGAACACGCTGAAGGAAGGGCATTTGGTCTGTTTACTTCCTACCAAGCCCTAAACCAAGTAACACAACGCCTCGTGCCTCGTACCTTGTTTCCCGTTCGGGTGCAGGGAGATTTACCTCGGCATAAATTAATTGATTGGTTTAAAAACACCCCCAATAGTGTGCTATTAGCCACCGCCACGTTTTGGGAAGGCATCGATATACCGGGTGAAAATTTAAGCTTAGTGATGATTGATAGGCTACCGTTTACTAGCCCTGAAGACCCTGTGCATCAAGCGACGGTGGAAAAATTAAAGCAAGAAGGCAAAGATTGGTTTCGGGGGTATGCTTTGCCCCAAGCCGTTATTCGCTTGAAACAGGGGGTTGGTCGGCTTATTCGTACAGCTTCAGATGCTGGTGTTGTAGCCCTGTTAGATACGAGGTTGCGGAGCAAGGGGTATGGAAAAAACATTTTACAATCCTTACCCAAGGCACCCCAAACCGGTAGCATGGCGGATGTAGAACAGTTTTTTAGCTTGTTAGCAAAAGGTGAAAATTTGAAATAGAATGAATACCTTTAAAGTATTGCTATCATTGACAAAAAAGGCACTTCTGCTATACAGTAATACCACTCTATTGAAAGGAGACTTACCTGTTATGAATAAATTTTTATTAAGCCTTGTAACTGTTTCTTTATTAAGCGTTTCTGCTCTTCCTGCAATGGCAAAACAGTATACTCCAGCACAATGCCCTGTTGTAGGTAATGCCAGTACCCACGTTTATTACACGCGTGCCAGTGCTAATTATGGTAACTTGTTAATTCAAAACGACGGGGTTGATTATCGCCAGTGTTTTCCTACTGTAGCAGCGGCTGAAAAAGCGGGCTTCAGCAAGACTGTGGCAGGTGCGGTTGTGGATAGAACAGAACAACAAGTTGGTAAAGCCTTATCCACCACCAAACGAGTGATTAAAGAAGACGCAAAAAAAGTGGGTGCTTCCACCAAAAAAGTGGTTAAGAAAGCGGCAGTTGGTACGGAAAAAGCGGCTAGAAAAGTAGAAACCAAGATGGATGATACTGCTAAAAAAGCCAAAACCAAGAAAAAATCAACAACAACGGCGAAGAAAACCGCTGAATAAGTAATCGGTTATAGTTTAAAAAGCAACGCCTCTTTTTCATTAAGTTAAAGAGGCGTTGCTTTTTTCACTGTGATTTTTTCTACAATTTTTGAGACGCTCTATTTTGCCATAAATAGTTCAATAACCCTTGGGTTGGCAACTTCATAACCGAAGCCCCACCCATATCTTCTAGCAACGCCTTGGTATCCGCTACCTCATTAGTGCCAGCCCCAAACAACCACGGTGCCTTCCGCACGAAAGGCAACCATTCAAACCCAACGGTTTCGCCCACAATTTGCACGTCTACAAACTGCATCAGCCCCACTTCGCCATTACGAACCCCCGGCCCGCTGGCTTTCCACCCATGCCACGGCAATTTGGCTAATGGGTAGTGGCAAGTGGCAACATCATTCACTCCAATATGGGCATATTGTAACTGGCTACCCACGGTTCTGGCTTCTTCAGCTTGCCCAAACACGTTAGCCGTTAACCCAAAGGGCAACGCATTACAATGAGCAACGGCTTCAGGCACTGTTTCATAAACCACAATGGGTAAAATCGCTCCAAATACTTCTTCGGTTAATATTTTTGCTTGCGGAGGCACATTCCACACCACAGCAGGAGCAAAAAATGCTTGATGAGCCACCGTGTTTTCAGGTGCTGCCCCTCGCATAACCGAAGCCCCCAAGGCTTGAGCATCTGCCAGTTGAGCTTCTAGGGTCGCTAGCTGGTGGGCATCAATTAAAGGCCCCATATGTGTTGTTGCTTCCAGCGGATTACCCACCCGTAATTGAGCCACTTTCGCCACCACTAATTCCTGTACAACTGGGGCTAATGATTTTGGTACTAACAAGCGTTTAACCGCAGCACAGGTTTGCCCCGCATTACTGAACCGTCCCCAAACGGCAAAGCTAACAATGGCGTCTAAATCCATGCTGAAGGCACTGGGTAGAATAATCAGCGGGTCTGAACCGCCTAATTCCAAGGTATACGGTTTATTTTGACGGGTACAGTCGGTTTGAATCCATCGCCCGACGGGTTCGCTACCCGTGAAAAACACAGCGTTAACCAAAGTAGATTCTACCAACTGCTTTCCAACGATTCCAGTGCCTTGAACCAGCTGAAAACAAGCGGTAGGGAGGTTGTAATAGGTTAATGCATCTGTAAATAATTGAGCTAACGCAGAACCTGAAGCTGGTGTTTTTTCGCTGGGTTTAAAAATAATGGTATTACCCGCTAGAAAAGCTCCTGCTAGACCACTCATGGGCGTACCAACAGGGTAGTTCCACGGAGAAATAACCGTAATAACGCCCTTGGGGACGGGGCGTTGTATAAACGTTCTACCAAACAGTAACCCCCGATGCCAGTTGAGGACGCGGGGTTGAAAGAGCTTCTTCCCCTGTTTTATTGCATGATTTAACGCAATTCGAGCCGACAACAAATCACTTTGATAAACTTCCGCTAAGGGCTTACCCACTTCTTTACTAATGGTTAATGCCAAAGCGTCAGCACGATCCACCAATAATTGTTCTACTTTTTTCAGAACATCTAACCGTACTTCAAACGAAAGCGATGCCCAAGCAGGCTGAGCTTTATGGGCTAATTCAAGTTGAGCCTGCACCATTTCAGAAGACGGATTTTCGTACTGCCCTAGCCAATCGCCCGTAGCAGGGTTGTATTTATTCCATTGCGTGGGGGTGGTAGTTAGGGGCAATGCGGTTTCTAAGGTTTGCATGAAGAAAAGTCCTTATAATTAGCTTGAGTGCCTATCAGTATAGCAAAATATGTGTGCCTGCTCAAGGAGAAGGCTTCTGTCAAATAAAACCTGCTAACCAACGCATCAAAAAAGCCGACTGCCGAAGGAATTACCTTCCTGACGAACAGTCGACTTATAATGAGAGCCTTCAAGCTCTAAACAACAAAGTTATACCCAAGCGGTGCTAACTTCAGACAAGTAATCAACATCGCTAAATACGGTTGAAAGTGAATTTAACGCAACCCCATCAGCCGCAGCTAATGTACCAATGTTATTACTAACATTAACAACGGTTGCATAATCCATCGTATAAATCGTACCACCAACATCTAACTGCAACGATTCTAAAGAATCGCTCGCAAAGAAATTGACTACTCTGGCAAAACTATCGTTAGCATACCCAACAATTAAGTTAGTGCCTTGTTGAAATAATGCCACGTCATTTAACGAGGTAGCGGTAAAAATCGCGGTATCATTATTACCCAAAGTTTCAGCCACACGGTCAATACCATCGCCATTAGCGAAGTAGTAAGTATCGTTACCACTACCGCCATTCAAAATATCTCTACCAGCACCGCCTGTAAGCCAATCGTTACCACTATCGCCAGTTAAAATATCTTGACCAGCACCACCATACAACAAGTCTTGACCACTATTGCCAACGACCGAGTCGTTACCTGTGCCACCGTAAATTAAATCGTTACCGCTACCGCCACCAAGTTGGTCGTTACCGCTACCACCATAAATGGTATCATCTTCGGTATCGCCGTAAATGGTATCTCTTCCACCGCCACCAGCAATCAAATCATTACCAGTACCAGCAAAAATGGTATCATTACCGTCAGTGGCAGATTCGTCTGCTTCAAAGATACTGGCATTATCACCATAAACGAAATCATCGCCACCTGCTGCTCTGATCAAGTCTTTATCAGCATATCCTGTGATAATATCAGATAAGGGCGTGCCAACTAACGTGTCTGCCAAGAGTGTTCCGTTGAAAATAGCCATAATAAGTAGCCTCCACTGTTTAGTAGTCACAACAACTAATGGGTTATTTTCTTTCAAGAAATAAGCCTAATTATATTGTGTGCCACTCAAAGTAAACTAACCTAAAGCAGTAAATGTTATTTGAACACTAAAATTTACTACAATTAGAGTATTAAAAATTTCCTAACTTTTTACAAGGCTTAAAGAATAGGGTTAATACCCGAACAAAATTTACTGAGGCTAACAAAGAAAGAACCACTACAAAAGTAGCAAATTTAAGAAACGCACTAAAACAGTTATGTTTTAGTGCGTCGTTATAATGGTTTTTGATACAGGCTTTACTTGAAAGAAAGCTAGTTAAATATTAATTTATGGGTAAAGACCTCGTAACAATTTGGCTTCAGCAACCCGCCCAACACCAATCATCATGGCTGCCATCCGAGGGGAAACCTTCAAAGCCACAGACCGATCATAAACATCCACAAACGCCTTGTCCATCAAGTGGTACAGCTTGGAAACTACTTCTTCTTCCGTCCAAAACAAATGCTGAATATCCTGCACCCATTCAAAATAAGAAACCACTACACCCCCAGCATTGGCTAAAATACCAGGAATGACGAAAATACCCTTCTCTTCCAAAATCTTATCTGCATCAGGGGTAATAGGACCATTCGCCCCTTCCGCCACAATCTTCGCTTTAACCAAATGAGCATTTTCAGCGGTGATGACATTCGCCAAAGCCGCAGGTACTAGCACATCTACATCCAACGCCAACCACTCTTGGGCATCAAACGTTTCGCCCAAGGGGTAACCCTCTACCGAACCATGTTCCCGCACATAAGCCATCAACCGAGGAATATCAATACCCCCTTTGTCATAAAGCCCACCGTGAACATCCGTAACAGCAACCACTTTCAGCCCTTTTTGATGGAGATATTTTGCCGTAATACTACCCACGTTCCCAAACCCTTGAATGGCAACGGTAGGCGTGTCTGTCGCTAATTTTAAACGGTCTAAGGCAAGTTCAACACACCGAGCAACCCCCCGCCCTGTGGCTTCCGTTCTACCTAACGTACCACCAACGGCTACAGGTTTACCCGTAACCACGCCGGGTACGGCGTACCCTATGAAGTTACTGTAGGTGTCCATAATCCACGCCATAATTTTTTCATTGGTGTACATATCAGGGGCAGGAATATCTTTTTCAGGGCCAATCATGCTTAAAATTTCGGTGGTGTACCTTCTTGCCAAGCGTTCTAATTCAGATTCACTCATTTCTTCAGGGAAGCAACAAACACCGCCTTTTGCCCCGCCGTAAGGTAGGTTCAGCAACGAACATTTCCACGTCATCCACATGGCTAAGGCGGCTACTTCGCCCAATTGCACGTCATGATGAAAGCGAATACCCCCCTTGGAAGGCCCGAGTGTTTGGTCATGCTGAACACGGTAGCCCGTAAACACTTTAACCACGCCATTATCTAATTTAATGGGCACAGAAACCAATAACGATTTCCGAGGCCAACGGAGACGTTCATGCACGCCCGCATCAAGGTTCATGGCTTTGGCTACTTCATCTAACTGGCGTTGAGCCATGACGAATGTTTCATTATAAAATTCTTTAAGGGGGTGTTGACTCATCATCATTATGTGTATGCCTTTACTACTACAATCTTCAATTAACGACCAGAGGTCTATTTTTGTTCTTGGTATGATTATGATATGCCTTTAAGTGAAATGCAAGACTAAAGAAAGTAAACAGCATAATGAGATTAGATAAATTTTTGAAAATGAGCCGCCTAATCAAACGCCGAACCCTAGCCAATGAACTGTGCGATGTCGGGGGCGTTCAACGCAACGGGCTTAAAGCCAAGGCTTCGCACACCGTGAAAGTGGGAGATATTTTAACCCTCTCCTTCGGGAACCGATTGGTTGAAGCAGAAATTTTAAGTCTGCCGTTTAAACCAGCAGGCAACCTTGTTGAAGCTGCCACCATTGTGAACATTATTAAACAAGAAAAATTAGAAGTTCAAGGCTTTCCTGTTGATGATGACGAGCCAACTGCTTGAAAAATAACCGTTAAAGGGTATACTATTATTTTAAAGAGCCACAGAAGACGTCAATACTTATGACTACTACTACTACTACTACTACTACTACGGATGCGTTGAACCAATCAACCCCAAGCCAAGCCGAATCATCGGTTAACAATAATAATTTGACATTGTTTAGTCTGCCTAGCCTCATTCAATTAGCGTTAGGGTTTGTTGGTATTCAATTTGCTTTAAGTACCCAAATCGCTCTTTCACAACAAGTGTTAGAACCCCTTGGGGCGAGTCCGTTTTTGTATGGCTTAGTTTGGTGCGTCGGGCCACTTTCAGGGTTGTTTCTTCAGCCTATCATCCATAGCCTTTCAGGCGGGCATTGTGGTAAAAAAAATCTATTCATACTGAGTTATAGCTTGATTGCAGCACTAGCGATTATTTACTTTCCTCAAGCCCCCAACTTATTAATGGCTGGTATTGCCTTGGCACTGTTAGATGTAACGCTTAATACCGCCCAAGGTAGCTACCGAAGCCTTCTTCCCAATATTGTGCCACCCCACCAGTTGCCTATTGCCCATTCTTTCATCAATTTTGCGTTTGCGTTTGCCCCTGTTATTGCATTGAGTGTGCTACCCCTACTTCAAGTTTTTAATATTAGCATGACCTTAACACAACAATACCAACTGGCAGGTATTGTCTTAATAACCCTTGTGTTTGTGGGGTTGCAAGCCATTAAAAATAGATCAATTACAGCTACAGATGCCCCCAGTACGGATAAAACGGCAACTAAAGCAAACCCCCTCAGTGCCTTATTTAGCGATCTAATATCGGGGCTTTCAGCGTTTGTTAGAGCAAATGGCAACGTGCGAAAATTATGTGGTGTTCAGTTTTTTATTTGGAGCGGGGTTATGTGCTTGTTCATTTACATTACCCCATTTGTGGTGCATTCTATATACGAATTACCGGATATGTTTACCCCCAGCTACAAAAAAGAAGAAGCTCTGTACCAGTTAGCCCAAAAAATAGATGCCAACGTGGTAACAGAAGCCAACTACAAAGCCCTTTCAACCGTAGTTACTGCCGTTAATACGAAGAAACAACAATTAATTGTACCCACTATTGCAGATATTTCCGCACTAAATAACCAGTTAGATGAAACGCTAAAGCCCTACTTTTCAGGTACATCGGAACAAGCTTTTAGCACGATTAAACACCTTGCAACGGATAAAGAACTGTCCGAAGGGCTTTCTGAAACGGAACGCATACTGGAATTAAAATTAGCGTTATTAGAATTTCCGCTGTACGAAAAAACGCTTGATGCTCAAACGGATAGTACCACCGTTGAGGCAGACCAAGCCCTTGGTGCATTTGCCACATTACCCATATTAGAAACGCTAGACAAACAAGAATTTTACGCAGATACCAATACCGAAGCCAGAAGTACGGCGATGGTCAGCCTTGTGGTATTTAACTTGGTGGCGTTATTACTGACCGTTCCCTTTGCGTTGCTAACGAAGAAATGGGGTAAAAAACGCTTATTAACACTGGCACTAACCTGCATGGCTATCAGCTTTGGGTTTGCTCCGTGGATTCATACGCCAGCAACGGTTTTTTGTATGATGGCTGGTGCGGGTGTTGCTTGGGTAAGCATTTTATCAATACCCTTTGCCATGCTGAACGACTACGTTACCCAAGGCGATGAACGGGCGATGATAGGTGTGTTTAATCTGTTTGTTTGTATGCCACAATTTATTACCGCACTCACTGTAGGGCAGTGGATTGAACAATCGCCTGTGCAAACCGCCTTTGGGCTTTCCCATAACTGGAGCTTGGCGTTCATTTTTGCCAGTGCCATGGTAGCAATGGCTATTTTGGTGTTACAAACAGTTAAAGAAAAAAGAATTTAATACCCATTTAACGATTAAAAATCGTCGTCATTTGGAGTTTGTCGAGAAATTCCCCTAGAAGGTAAGGAGATTCCTCGGCTAAGCTCGGAATGACAAAACACGCTATTTAAACTATGAATTACTTTAATCTATTCGCCTAATTGTTGCAGACGGCTTTGCAATTCCGTAGGGTCTAATTCATAAAATTCAGCATCGTTAAGAGCTTGAGCTTTACGATAACTAGCTTTTGCCCGCACTACTTGCCCTTGCTGCTGAAACACTCGCCCTTGGTTAAACCACGCCATCGTGTAATGCGGGTTAATAGTTGTGGCTGCTTCAAACTGCTGTAACGCCTTGGTACTGTCGCCATGAACATCTAAATACAACACGCCCAAATTATTAAAGGCAATGGCGTTGGATGGTTCTAGCTCAATGGTCTGTAAATAAGCCTCTTGGGCTTCTGTAAACCTATCTACCTGCCAATACAGAAAGCCTAAGAAGCCGAAAATATCTGCATTAGTGGGTTGTAACTGAGCCAACGTTTCATAGGTGGTAATAGCTTGATGATATTCGCCTAAATCACAGTATAATTCCGCTAACTGAAACTGAGCTTCCAATTCCGCTGGGTGTAATTCTTGCGATAACTTCAAACAAGCAATAGAATGGTCTGCATCTTGTTTTTCAGTCATAAACACGGTAGCCAATTCTCTTGCAACAGTTGCCGTCCAAGCAGGGTCTAACCCAAAGGTAATAGCTGTTTTATAAGCTTCAATAGCTCCATCAACATCTTCTAACCCATGGGCAATCATCGCCATGGCATGGTAAGCTTTGGCATGGTGTGGTAGCTTATTTAGTAACATTCTACAGTAATATAAGCCTTTCACCAGCCGTTGCGAAGCATAACAAGCCTGTACTAACGCATAATAAACATCGGTATCTTCACTATGTAATTCCAGCCAATCTTCCAAGCTAGGAATAGCAGCTTCCCAGTCTTCTTGTTCTAATAACCGAATAACCTTACCATGAACGGATTTATTCAATAACATCGCCCATTCAGAGCGGGTAACAATCGGTACAATTGCCTTGCTGTTACTACCAGCAACCGTCGTTAATTGGTTATTAACAGTGGAAGTACTTTCCGCCAATTGGTTTAACCCGTTGGTTAATACTTGGGTTAAATTGTCCATCACATCAACCGTATTGGTGTTATTAACCGTAAACCCTTCAGGAAAGAGTGCAGAGCCTGCCTGCGTGGGGAATGGTAAATCCACCACCGGCCGCTTGTTCGTAGACTCTTCCATCATGGATAACGCTTTGAACATCCCCGCATCTAACTGTTTTTTCTGTAGCTGATGCCAGCGTCCTTCCACCATGACCAAAGCGTGGTCTATTAAATCATAAACACGGTGTTCTAGTTGCAAGCCAATCCACTGCCATATGCTGATAATTTGTTGCTGAAACGCCATGGTTTGCCAGTTCATTAACTGCTTACGAGCTTCAATTTTACCCACTAAGGAAAGATGAATCATGGCTTTTTGAATGGAAACCATGGCTTTTTCAGTTAAGCCACATTGGCGTTGAAATTGGGCTAAATAAAACCAAGCTTCGCCATTGGTGGGTTTAATGTTAATGGCTTGTTGGCACTTAGCCAAGCCATCTACTGCTAACATTTCGCCCATTCGCCATTGGCACCAAGCAGAACGCACCATTGCTTCATGATTGGTTGGCGATGCTGATAATAAGCCTTGATAATAGGTATTGAGTACGTCTAATATAACTTTAGGGCAAGAGGCATCATGGGTTAAACCCCACCATTCTTGGGCTTGAACTGCACTAAAATTGCCAGACGTTGTTTTTAATAGAGATTGAAATTGAATTAATCCGCGTTGCGGAGAAACGATAGCAGCGTGTTGACCAGTAACGGTAGGAGAATTTTGAGAATCATTGGAACCAAACTGCTGAAATGGATTAAATGGATTAAATGGATTCATACAACCAAGGGTTCCTTTAAGGCAGTGCCTATAATTACACACCATGGTTAAAACCATGAGGCATACGGCGGGCATTGAATGGCTAAGGTACACCATCACCACACAAAAAGCTTGAAAACAAGACATTATCATGGTGAAAGAAGTAAGGAAGAGACCATCCATCCTTGGTTGGTTGGTATGCAACTTCTATTGCTAGTTACAATAGAAGAGAAAACCCAAAATACAATCCTTTTGAGAAAAACGGGTTATTAAACTAAATAAACGCTTGAATAGAGCTTTATTTAGTTTTTGGTATACTCAAGGTTTCGGCTAATGGGCTAGATAAGTAAAGGTTTCTCATCTAACAATAGTAGGTTTTTATTGATGAAAGACTTGCTTCACATCTATGCTTGTTATAATCTTGTTAAGTAAACAAATTTTTCGGGAAGTGGCGCAGCTTGGTAGCGCATCTGCTTTGGGAGCAGAGGGTCGCAGGTTCGAATCCTGTCTTCCCGAAAACAATCCCCCTAGAAGCCTTCAGTGGTTTCTAGGGGGATTGTTGTATAGAATAAATTAGGTTGTGTTGTTAATGTTCTACCGTTTTAAGTTGGTTTGCATCCAGTTGGGTAGTTTTAACATTAACGAATTAACCCCATACAGGTTTTCCGCTTGAGCAGGCTGGGCTTGATAAAATTGTTCTAAAAACGGAGCTAAATCATCGGCTTGTGTTAACTTCACTAATTTACCTGCTGAAACGTATGAAATATTACCTGTTTCTTCAGAAACTACAATACAGTGTGCTGTGGAAACTTCGGTTAACCCAATGGCAGCTCTATGCCTTGTGCCATATCGCCAGCTAAGGTTCGGGTCTTCTGTTAAAGGTAATAACACGCCCGCTGCGTAAATCACTTGATCGCTAGAAATAACCACCGCCCCATCATGCAACGGCGTATTGGGGTAAAAAATAGTGAGCAATAATTCCGCTGAAAGCTGGGCTTGAATGGGCGTGCCTTGTTCTAAATAATGAGACGAACTGGTTTCAGCATCTTCAGATTCTAAGACGATTAATGCCCCTATTTTTTTCTTGGAAAGAAACCGAGCTGTTTCAATCACATCTTTTACCGCACGCCAAGCTTCTTGCTTGGTATGGAGTAAATGGGTCATGGGTTTACCGCCACTAGCCACACCAGCGGGTAACGAAAACCAATCGTTCTGACCAAAAAATAATAGAATCCGTCGTAGTTCAGGCTGAAAAATAACAATAAGCCCGATAATTAACAATTGAATGCTGGTACCAAACACAATTTCTAATAACGGAAATTGTAGGGCTTTTGCACCCCCCCAGCACAGAATAAGTAACATTAGTACGATAAATTGTCCTTTTACAAGACGGTCTGCGTGGCTAAAACGAATAAATTTATTGTAGACAAAATAAATAATGGCAGACAAAATGGCAAACTGCACCACCAACTTCCATAGCATTGGTAGCGAGGGGCTAACTTGGTGCACCCAAAGTTGTAGTGTGTCAAATCCTAATACCATCATAATACTTTCAATTAATTATTGCTAGCTAACGCAACGCACCCTATAGTTAACCTATTCGACCATAATGCATTAAAACTATAGACTTATTCTCATTTTACGCTATTTTATTGAGAATCCAAAGCAGTTTATAAAAGGGTTCTTTTTGAAACATCCCATTGTAATCTTGAAGGGTTGACAAGCAGAACTTCTGAGGTTAAAATGTTATCTATAAAGGATTACAAATCTCAATGGATTACAAAGTTCAATTTACGAAATTTACAGAAAAACAACTAACCAAAATACCCGTTTATGTGAAAGAAAAACTTTTTGCATGGATGGCTTCTGTCGAAGGCTACGGTTTACCTGAAACGCAAAGAATTTCGGGGTATCACGATGAACCACTTAAAGGCAGGCTAAAAGGCAAACGCTCCGTTAGATTAACCTTACAATGGCGATTAATTTACGTTTTAACGCCTACCAATGAAATTACTTTTATTATGGTGGAAAGGATTACCCCCCATGAATATAGACATTAACAATGATTTAGTTGATTGGAAAGACATTCCAGAATTTAGAGAAATGGCTAAGACCATGACCCTTGGGCGTTCCATGCGGTCTTGGCGGAAGTGCGATGCGTTGAATTTAACCACTGCTGCTACGAAGTTAGGCATTTCCAAGCAACTACTGTCTGAATATGAACGGGGCATCAAACTCCCATCGCTTCGCAGAACGTTGGAAATGGCGGAAATCTTAGGTGGCCCTTCGGCGTTGTGGTTACACTACCGCCTGCAGGATGAGTTACGCCCTTTGGGTTTTGAACCCACTATTAACACCTGCCTATTTAAGCCCATTATCGCTTCTTAAACTCCCCCGCCCAACGGAAGGCTAAGCGGTTCGCCCCAACATCATGCACCCTGCAAATACGCACGGCATTGTTGGGCTGATTCATCACCTGCCAGTGTACCATCGCTCCAGCGGCATCGCGGTGTTGCGGGGGAACGGCTTCAGCCTGCCCCATCGCCAAGCAACTTTTTCGGGAAACCCCTAACAACAGAGGCAAGCCCACTTGCTCCCCCACTATTGGCAGATTGTTCAACAACGCTAGGTTTTGGTCTAACGTTTTCCCAAAACCAATGCCCACATCTGCCCAAAGCCGATTGGGAGTAATACCCGCCGAAACCGTCCGATGTTTCAGGCTATTCAAGTTTTCAATCACCGCTGAAACGACCCCTCCTGTAGCCTCATAATTCGTCAACGTTTGCATAGTTTCAGGCGTACCCACACTGTGCATTAACACCAACCCCACTTGCGGATGCGGAGCTATTACTTCAAGCATCGCATCGCCCGATGTTCGTAATCCGCTCACATCGTTAATGAGGGTTGCCCCTCGAACAATGGCTTCTTGGGCGACGGTGGCTTTTTGCGTATCAATGCTGATGCCCTTAAATTCGGGAAATCGGTGGGTGATGGCTTCTAGTATGGGTAATAACCGTTTCAGTTCCTCGGCTTCCGAAATCGCTTTGGCGTTGGGACGGGTGGATTCTGCTCCTAAATCAAGCCAAGTAGCTCCTGCTTTTAGGGCGGTTTCAGCTTGATACAGGGCGGTTTCCACCGTGTTGAACTGCCCCCCATCGGAAAACGAATCAGGCGTTAGGTTAATAATTGCCATCCATTGCGGTTCGAGTGGGCATTTCATGGTGATGATTGTAGCCCCTTGTACTTAGTTATGCCAACTTATCGTTTGAATAATAGTTTAACACCTCTTAAAGCGGTATGCTATAGGTACATACCCTACGACAGGGAAAACGATTTAAAGATTACCGTAGGGGCTGGTCTCTGTGCCTGCCCGCCTCAATCGTGAAACGGGACGCCACGGAGAGCGTCCCCTACAGAGAGCAATCCGCCCCTACAATAGAATAGAGCCATAGATTTTTTAAAATACCCTATAAATCCCAGTAAACTATTTCAACTTCTATTTCCAATAAATCTTAATGATGATTGGGATACTACACCCAATCATCATTAAGATTTATTGGGGCATTCAAACCTAAAGCATTCTGCACGAAAGTCTTAGTCCGAGCTAACAGACTCTCTTTTTTCGGTGTTGTAGGGACTATTGACGGGGGTACTACTCTCTTTGGTAAGTAGTCGGGTATGTCGGGGGTGTCTGTTTGGAAATTTGGAACATTTCCATTTTTATCCGGATTTTTTGTACTAGATGGTTTGAATGTATAAGTAAGTAGCGGTTGGTCATCATTGTTCGGTGTTGTGGGCAAAGGATCTGTAGTTGTCAATTCATTAGGAGGAAGCTCTGCTAAAACTTCTTCTACTTGTGTTTGAGAATTATTCGCATATATTATTCGTTCCCTAAGAGGGATCTTGCCCCCTTTCTGATTCGAAAATACTTCCGCCTGAGCCTGTTCCTCTTCAACAATCGTTTGTTTCCCTGCCTCATTAGTTGGTAATTCGATTTTAGACGAAGCAGAAGAAACTGGGGTTTGGCTTGTTGCAAAATTAGGTGCTGTGTCCCACTGGTTCAATGTTGGGGGAAAATTCCAGATTTCTTCTTTCTCTTTCGATGCTGCGAAAACATTCCAGTCTACTCGTCCTACTGATGTTTTAGGTTCAGCAGGGTGCTGTCCTAGTTTCTCCCAAATACTCGAAATAGGGGCTGGCATATCTGTAGCTATCGATTCAGGACGATTATGAGCCAACTGTGACAGGTTTTTTTGGAAAGGAGACCCAAAAGGATCTCGTATAACTACTTGAACGTTCGAATCATCTCCATTCCAAGGGGTTATAGGAATAGAAGTTCCGCCCCTTTTTAACTCTTCGGGTAGGGGTAAGGGTTCGACATTCAGAAGAGCCGTAGTAATGGGCTTACGTTCAGAGGTACCCGTGGTAGTAGACGGATGACCAGTTTCAATAACTGGAACACTATCTTTCCCCGCCTCCATTAAGACAGCATTACCTAGATTACCAGTGGACGTTTCACCCTGACTCACTGTAATCGTTTCAATTTGTGGTGTTTTTCCGGCAGGCGGAAAACTTGCTAACTGTAAAGTCTGAGTTTTACCTTTAGTAGTAGGTAGACTAAAAGAAAGATTTTCACCATGCACCACTGTAGTTAAATTTGGTGTTGTTGTTCCGGGAGGCGGAACATTTGGCAACTCTAGCTGTCTTCTTGCAACCGGTGATTGCTGGTGGCTCAACGGTTCAGCCAAGTCGTTTTTAAGCTGTTCTAACTCCTTTGTTAATTTCTCTTTACCTTCGGTAAGCACATATATTGATACATTAGCTTCTTCTAGTACTTCATTTATTGTTTTGTTATCGGCTTCAAGTCTATTAATGTCGGCTATGAGTACTTGGTTTCCTGTTGTAAGTTTTGCTAGTTCCTGTTCAGCTTTTTCTTTTGCGGTTTTAAGATCGTCCATGTATTTTTGTGTTGTTGCATCTACATTTTTTGAGGTTTGAAGCTCCTTGTACTCTCTCGTTGCCTTATCTAAATCATGCTTCAATCGTTGTTCTTTTATAGCACCATCTCGAAGGTTCTGTTCGGCTTTAGCTAAATCTTCTCCATTCTTTTGAATTGTATTATTTAAGAGATCAATTTCATCCTGTTTTTCGTTAACTTGATTCCCTAAATCACTAATTGCATTATCTTTCACTCCCGCTTCATGCTGTAAGTCCTGAATTATACCCTCGTGCCCTGCAATAGTGGACTTGGCTGTACCGTGAGCCTGTTGTTCATTAGCCAAAGCGGTAGAAGCCTGTTGGAATCTAAGTGTAGCCTCGTCCAGTTGAGTCTGCAAAGCCGAATTAGCAGGATCCTTTTTTAGTTTGTCTTTCAAATCCTGCGTTTCTTTCTCTAAAGCCTTTATGGCATTGGTGGTAACCTCGTCCGTAGCATCTTTCGTTACATTTAGGAATTTTGCAACGGCGTCAGGTAGTTCTTTTGTAACCGTGGTTTTGGCTTTTTGTCCTAGTTCAATCCAATTATTGCTCCCTGCTACAAATACGGCACCTGTACCCACCAGTAGCGTAGTAAGCATTCCAGCCCCTACCATTAGTGGACTAATGCCTTGGGGGGTAGTGGGAGGTGAGGGGGCTTTTTCGCTGGTTGCAACCTTTCGTGGGGTTGTAGAAGATTGAAACGAATCTGCATCAGCCAACGGTAAAGCAACCCCTTTTTCATTTTTTGTAGCTTTCGCATTGTTTGGTTCAATAGCTACCCCATTGGTATTGGTAGTATTGGGGTAAAAATTAGATGAAACCGGTTTCCCTACTGTCATTGTATTAAAATCCTCTAGTTATTGCTTAAAGCACACCTATCCTACAACTGGTTAAAAACAAGAAATGGTTATATTTGTGTTATACCAATTCAAAGTTAGAATAGCGTATAGCTTTCTCTATGTAGGGGTGCGATTTATCGCATCCGTTTAGGGCTTGTGGGACGGACTGATGCAACGCATAGACCGCTAGGGCTAATAAATCACGCCCCTACAAAAACACGCCATTTAATCTTTGAATTGGTATTAGTACTTATCAATAATTTTTTACGCTTCGTAACAATAATGCGGAAACATCATAACATCTTGGTTTGGTAGACCACAAGGCTTCGCTCCTACCGTAATTTGATAATTTTTCCTTCGTAGGGGATGCCCCCCGTGGCATCCCGCACCCAAATTTTACGCTATCTAAACTTTTAATTGGTATCACTTGGGTGAAAGAGGTATTACTACCTGAAATCCCCATAGAATCTGTGATTATTGTTACCTTAACTTTTTTTTATATGTATAAAGCCAATGGCTATTAGGATCCATAAATTCCTCATACTCACCAGCCTGATAGAATTGCACCTGACCGGAGGGTAGATGCTTTTTAAATAACTCATCTACAGATTTAAACCTTTGGCGTAAATCTGTAAACCATGCATCAGGGTAAATATAAGTACCGCTTGTCTTTTCGGCTTTAATTTTTCTTAACATCTCTATGCAAGCAGTTCTAAAACCATCATTACGGTCGGGTGGTGTCTCTAACAAAGGATTGGCAACAAACAGTGTTGCATAGTTTAACATGGCTGTCTGACGATCTTTATTAGACTTATCATCATCATAAAACTCGAGCAATGTATTAATCTGATGTTTTACTGTTTCTCTCTCCTCACCATTGAATTGATTTCTTTCTTTGTCGGCTCTTTCTTTTAATACCTGCATCACATTATTCATGTTTGATTGGGCTTTAAAAGAAGGGAAGACCCCTTCAATATCAGTCAGCACTCGTGGAGCAGGACTAAAGAATGCTTCTTCTACATGTTCTGGTGCATAAGTTCTTAATTTTGTAGAATCAGGAGCTCGCTTTATAGTACCCTCTTCCAAAACTTCTTTTAACGTAGGAGGCAATACATTTTCAGGTATTTGTTCCATTAATTTCTTGCTATTCTCAAAAATAGCTTTGCTACCGTTCCTTTCTACACTTCCTATATCAGCATTTAAATAATTGTAGTAAGCTGTTACACGGCTATGGTTATACGCCACCGTTGCCTGTAAAATAGTTTTTTCTGCAGCAGTAATAAGCCCATACGGATTCTGCTTTTCTGCTACAATTGTTTGATATAAATAAGCACTAATGGCGTATAATTGTTGAATGTTTTTTTGAACCTCGGCTCGTTTTGCCTCTACTCCTTCTTTATTCTGTAGTCTATCCAAAAGAGGATTTATTGCCTTAGCTAAAACCGCTTCCAGCGGGTTGTCATTCTTTGGATTCATTTCAGCCAACTGGGCTTGAAGAGCTTTATATTTTGGGTCTAATTCCTCTAGCTGCTCATAAACTTTTTGTTGTAGGTTAAACAAATTCTGCGGATGCTCAATTTCAGTGATATTTAAAGATGATGGAGTTAATAAAGCAGATGATACGTATTTTGAAAGTTTATCAGACCCCCACACCTCAGGTAGGCTATTCAACGTACCAAAAAGTTGTGTATCCAAATTTAGCCCTGTTGCCTGCTCTTCATTCAATTTAATTCGCAACCGTGCTATTTCTTGGTTTAACGCATCCAACTTAGTAACTAAGTTTTTATTCGACGTTAGAAACTGTGTAACTTTGGTTTCTAACGTCTCAATGATACTATTCTTCTCACTGTCACGTCTAAAACTATCTTCAAAAAGAGCTGCCGTTTCTTTTAATTCATCTTTTACGGTACTTAACGCCTGTTGAAGTTGTTCTATCTGTTTCTTTTGCTCTTCAATTTCTGTATTTTTCTCTACAACCTCTGCTTCTTTCTCCTGCTGAGTGGTAAGGCTAGCTTGAAGGTCGTTCTCTTTTTGGTTTAAATCATAAGTGGCTTTCGCTAATTTGTCAGTAGCATCTTCTAACTTTGTAATGGTGGATTGTAAGTCATCTATTTTCTTCGTAATTTGCTCTTGTGTCGCTTCTTTACCTAACTTTAAAGCGGTAGCAACTGCTTCGGGTATTTTTTCCGTAACCGTGGTTTTGGTTTTTGCCCCTAGTTCAAACCAATTGAAGTGTCGTGCTATCAGAACCCCACCAATGCCACCGCCGAACGCAGTTAGAGCAATCAACGCCGTACTGATTAAAGATATACCCTTATTAGATGCTTTCGTTGCGACAGGCTGAATATTGCCCGTTGCAGATGTCGCTTTTTTTGAAGCGTGAAATGAATCTTCCGCTGAAGGACGGAGGGATTTATTTTGTTCTGTTTTAATCTTACTAGACAATTTTTTATTTTTAAGGAGTGGGCTGTTGGGGGTCAGAGTAGAACCCTCATTAGAATGAGTTGCTGAAATTAAAGGCTGCTTCATTATCAAAAAACCTGCTATAAAGCCTAAACACAAGGGATGTTAAAAGGATAAAAGCAAGAAACATTCTTTTTGTGCTAATAGCAACTATTTTTCACTTTTTGCGTTAAATCTTCCAATTGCTTACGCAAAATGACGTTCCCCGCCAGCTGTTCCTTCATTTTTTCATAACCATACAAAATGGTCGTATGCTTACGGTCGCCCAAAAATTGTCCTATTTTCGGGAAGCTCAACTGCAATAGTTCTCGCATTACATAAATGCAAACTTGCCTAGCATGGGCTAATTCTTTCGCCCTGTTTCCCCCTTGCAAGGCTTTAGGGCAAACATTAAAGTATTTTGCCACCGCTTCCAATACCATCGTTTCGCTCAAGGGTACTTCCTTCGCACTAAAACCAAACAACGCTTGAGCCGTTTCCATCGAAAACGACGCATCTTCCAACATACACTTGGCGGAAAGCTTGTTAAACGCCCCCTCCAATTCCCGAATGTTATGCGGGAAGGTTTCCGCCAAATACCGAAGCACTTCGGGTTCCATATGAAAGCGTAAGGTTAGCCCTTCGCGTTCCGCTTTTTTCCGCAAAATAGCGATACGGGTTTCCGCATCGGGTGTTTGCACATCAGCAATCAACCCCCATTCAAATCTGCTAATCAACCGCTCTTCCAACCGAGCCAACGCTTTGGGCGGTCTATCGCTAGTTAAAATAATCTGCTTCCCTGCCGAATGCAAGGCGTTGAAGGTGTGGAACATCTCTTCTTGGGTTTTGTCTTTGCCTTCCAAAAATTGAATATCGTCAATCATTAGCACGTCAATTTTCCGATACCGCTCCCGAAAGGGGTCCATCTTTTTCGTGGCGATGGCTTGAATTAAATCGTTCGTAAATTCTTCAGTGGTTACATATTTCACGGTTAAACGAGGATGATGCCGCAACACATAATGCCCAATGGCTTGCACCAAGTGGGTTTTCCCCAGCCCAACGCTTCCATGCACAAAAAACGGATTATACGCAATGGCGGGTTGTTCAGCAATTGCCATGGCAGCAGCGTGGCAAAATCGGTTATAAGGCCCTACCACTAATTGTTCAAACGTGTACCGAGGGTTTAAATGCCCCTGTTGCATCCGAGGCGTCCACACGGCGGGCTTGCCTGCTTGCGGATTAGCTAAATCTTCCAAGGCGATGAGTTGGTCGGCTTGTTGGTCGGGCGTAGTGGCTTGCCAACCTTGGTTATAGCGGGCTTCCATGGCTTGATGAGCCGTTGATTGATGCTGTTGCCCTGCCAACGTATGCACGCTATGCCCTACTGCGTTATGTTGGTTCGATTGGGCGATGGGGGCTTTTACAATCCATTGTAGTTGAATAGCCCCTTGTAGTAGTTCGGCAAAGGCGGTTTCTATTGCTTTTTGGTAGTGGTTTTTAACGTAGCCTCGGTTGAATTCGCTGGTGGCACGCAGGGTAACGGTGAGCGTTTCGGTTTCTAGGCTTTCGATGGCTAGCGGGCGAATCCATGTTTCAAAGCTAGGGGCGGAAAGTTGTTGGCTGAGGATGGATAGTACGCCTTGCCATAGTTCTGAATAGGCGGAACTGGCTTCAAGCTGGGGTGCAGGGGTGATAGATGGTTCTAATGTGGGTGGGCTACCCGTCGGAAGGCTCATTTTTATTAAACTCTTGTGCGAAAGGCAGATTTCGGCGGGGCTTCTTCTTGATGGATTTCACTTTACCATAAACAGAGAGCTTCTTGAAGTGAAAATAATTACCTTTCTCGAACCACCCGCCAAACAAAGAGAAAATGACTTATAGAAAAGTAAAAGCCCTATTCCAAAACCCTACCTTCTAAATATCATGGGGGCAACTTCTTCTACACTAGTCCAGTGAGTTAAAACTCTTTCCATAGGACGTTTATCCTGTTGTTCCTGAATAAATAAATCTGGATTTTTATTGAGAAATTTAAACCCCATTTTTGCATAGAAATTTTTTGCCTGTTTAGTAATTTCAGAACGAACAACGACTGTTTTAAACTCGGCTGTTCTGTTTAAAAAATCTTGCACCAAAGCAGAACCAGTACCTTTAATGTCTAATCGTAAAGAAATTAAATAATCAATTTCGGTTTCGTTAGGCATTATTCTGTAACTACGGCATATCGTACCATTTTGTGCTTTTTTAACAACACTTCCAATCAATAAACCTACAATAGAATAGTTTTGTTTCGCCACTAGAATCATACCTTCGTCTTCTGATGTAGACGTTAACTTTAGAGCTAGTTCTAAAGTGTTAGTTAAAATATTTTGATGGTTTTTTATAGGGACTGGGACTTCAATGGCGGTTACGTCTGTAGAAGAGAAATAATCTCGTTGTAACTGATCGAGGATACTCCGAGTACCTCCATTATGAACTAATCGTTCTACACTTATTGATGGACTACTAAAAGCTTTGTTTGTTTGTTTGATTGTCTGATTGCTTGAGTCATCTTATAAACCGATGTATATTATAAAAAATATAAACTTACCACCTATTTAAAAAACACAATGGGATAATCACTTTATTTTATAATAAAACAAAATGGGTCTGTATATTGTTTTTTTAAGATGCTGGTTCACTGCCTCTTATAGACAGACTTTTCTGTTAGTTAGAACCCGCCACAAAAAGGTGAGAATGGGCTTAACAGACCGCTGAACTCGCCACGGCTGTAGGGAAAATCGCCAAAGCCACTCTAGGTTCAAGCTCCGCATCCACTGGGGGGCTCGTTGCAACGTGCCACTCCACACATCAAAACTACCCCCAACCCCCACACAAATAACAGGGGAAGTAAACTGCGGCTTATGCTCAGCAATCCAATATTCCTGCTTCGGCACACCCAACGCCACCAACACCAACGCAGGCTGGGTGGCTATCAACTGCTGGCTAACCGCCTCCAACGCCTCGGGCGATTCAAAAAACCCATGATGCGAAAAGCCAATCTGCAAGCTAGGGAACTTGGCTTGCAAGGTTTCCACCGTTTTTGCCATCACTTCAGGAGAAGCCCCCAACAAGGCAACAGGCTTGGCATTTTCCACACACCACCGCACCAACCCTTCGGAGAATTCAATCCCTGGCAGACGGCTTTGGTGAGCGTAGCCTTGGCGTTTCAACGCCCAAACCGCCCCCGCTCCATCGGGCAACGCCACATCTGCCTGTTTTAGGATGGTGCCAAAGGCAGGGGTTTCTTCCCCCTTCATAATCATTTCAGGGTTCAACGTTACCACTTGAACCGCTTGCCCTTGGGCGTAAAGACTCGTGGTTTTTTCGAGGGCTTCTGCCATGGTTAGGCAATCTAGCCCGTAGCCTAAAACGAACGCTTTTTTAAGAGAAAAATCAACGATAGGGGTTGTCATTACAGGGGAATGCTCCAAATGGTGAATAATTATACTTTTCTAGTTTAATAGAAAAATACCGAGAAAGGAAAAACAGGTCTGAAATAGTAAAAAGTGCTACAATAAAAGCATCTGCCTGCCCCTAGAGCAATGAAGAAAGAAATTGGTAATTATGATGATGCTTGCACAATTCAAAAAAAGCCCAAAACTACCTACCACGCTTAGCCAACAATCTGCTACAACAGGTACGCAGGTGTATGACCGTTCCGAAGCCTTTGCCTTGATGGAAGAGCTAAAAAAACGCCAACGCCCCTTTGAAAAATTACGGCTAGCCCAAGCCCAAGAAGCCACTTACAGAGAAGAAGCTGAAGCCATTGATACAATGCTAGAGACATTGGATTCTATTGCTTTGGCGGAAACCGAAACAGGCGTAATTCCCCCTGAAGAGCGGGTTGTTCTGAAAAAAAGCTTGCATCAAGCGTTGCGGACTTCGGGAAATACGGCTGAAGACCCTACCGAAACGCCTTTGGATGAAGCGGTGGATTTAGAGACCCTTCAAACGTTGTTAACAGAACCGCAAGCCTTGCCCTTGGGGGATAAGGGCTATCTGCTGGAATTGGGGTCTGTGATTGCCCAGAAATTATCAGAGCAATTGAACCATAAGCAGTTGGCTCAGCAAGCGTTTGGATTGAATCAGCTAAGTGAAGATAAGTTGGTGCTTTGTAAGTATTTACAGCAATTGTTGGATGAAGTGCAGAAACTGCGAACAGAAAATGAATCGCTCACAACCCAGTTAAATCAGTACAAACCAGCGGGCTTGGGGTTGTATAGAAAATCAAAGTAGCATTTATTTTTATCCATTTCACGTTAAAGGGTTTGCCTAAAGATGACGACCAATTCATCATCTACCTTCGATATCAATTCACTCCTCATAGCAGGCGAAACGGTCTTATGGGAAGAAGTAATAGCACAAGACTTAAGCAATTGCTTTCCACTAGGTAGCTTTGTTCTCTTTTTGATTACGGCTGCTGTCTTCATTGGTATTTGTTTCGTTATCTTGCAGACTATATCTGTATTCTTATTGCACCCACCATCGGTTGTTGAAATGCCTAAATTGGTAGGTATTAGTTGCTTATTCCTATTCTTACTAGTTACCTATTCTGTCATGCCCACTACCAGTAAGCGTATTACCCATTGGGTCAATACGAATGCTATTAAACCTTTTGAGACATTTAACTAATTAGCTATTATAATATCCTTAAGTCTATTAAGGAGTATTTAAAATGCAGTGTCCAAAATGTGGTAGTTTAGATAAAGTTAAAGCAGGGTTCATTGGAGAAAAGTAACGGTATCAATGCAAAAACTGTGCCTGTAAATATACACATTCAACCCCGAAATGGCTTGCACCCATCACATGGACGCTAGCCAACCCAGCTATACACTTCAGGGCTTTCCCTTCGAAAAACTGGTAATTTAATTGGGGTTTCAACGCCTGCTGTACTCAAACAAATTCGTAAAATAGACACCACTGCTTGTCGGTTAGAGCCACAGAAAACCACTGTTGTTGAGCTCGATGAACTCTGCACGTTTCTTACCGAAAAAAACGCAAAATCTGGGTATGGGTGGCTGTTTGTCGAGAAACAAGGCGAATCTTGGACTGGGAAGTGGGTTGTCGTGGCATTAAAACCTTGAAAAAATTATGGAAACGGCTTCAGTTATTCAAGGTTGAAGTTTATTGTGCTGACCATTGGAAAGCCTACAATGCCGTGTTGCCTAGTGAAAAATTGGTTCAAAGCAAGGCTGAAACGTATACAGCAGAACAGACTTGGAGCGATTTGCGACATTGGTTTGCTCGGTTTAAACGACGAGGTAAAGTCGTCTCTCGGTGTTTGGGTGATTTGATTCATGCCATAGCCATTTACTTTCACCGAGTTAATTTAAGATATAGCTAATTGGTTAAAACTCTCAACCTTTTTATTCTCTCACTTTTATTATCGTACTGTATTTAATTCAGTCCATTTCACAAGCACAAAAAACACATAACGACTACTTAGTGATTGCCTACTATATAGGGCTTATGGTAATTGGTATTTTACTATTGAAGAACTATTACACCATTAAAGAGCAAGAGAAGCTGAACTAGTCGAAGATTTACTGGACAAACTTCAGACTCATTCAAGTGGATTCTGCCTGTTCGCAAACCAGTTCTTTCTTCAAGAATTTTAATTTTATTGGGCTGGATCAAGAAAAATTAACTGAGAGTTTTAATCAATTAGCTATATCTTAAATTAACTCGGTGAAAGTAAATGGCTATGGCATGAATCAAATCACCCAAACACCGAGAGACGACTTTACCTCGTCGTTTAAACCGAGCAAACCAATGTCGCAAATCGCTCCAAGTCTGTTCTGCTGTATACGTTTCAGCCTTGCTTTGAACCAATTTTTCACTAGGCAACACGGCATTGTAGGCTTTCCAATGGTCAGCACAATAAACTTCAACCTTGAATAACTGAAGCCGTTTCCATAATTTTTTCAAGGTTTTAATGCCACGACAACCCACTTCCCAGTCCAAGATTCGCCTTGTTTCTCGACAAACAGCCACCCATACCCAGATTTTGCGTTTTTTTCGGTAAGAAACGTGCAGGAGCTCAACAACAGTGGTTTTCTGTGGTTCTAACCGACAAGCAGTGGTGTCTATTTTACGAATTTGTTTGAGTACAGCAGGCGTTGAAACCCCAATTAAATTACCAGTTTTTCGAAGGGAAAGCCCTGAAGTGTATAGCTGGGTTGGCTAGCGTCCATGTGATGGGTGCAAGCCATTTCGGGGTTGAATGTGTATATTTACAGGCACAGTTTTTGCATTGATACCGTTACTTTTCTCCAATGAACCCTGCTTTAACTTTATCTAAACTACCACATTTTGGACACTGCATTTTAAATACTCCTTAATAGACTTAAGGATATTATAATAGCTAATTAGTTAAATATACTAATTAAAGTATTTTAGATGTCAATAAATACTTTAACTTTGTTAAGCAGTAGGAAAAACACCCACATTACCACCAGAAACAATGCAAACCACCAATCGTTTTTCCGTTGGGGTGTATTCTTCTCGATTGAGAGCGGTATAAACCGTTGCCCCAGAAGGTCCTTCAATTTTATCGCCTAAATCATTCAAGGCGTATTGCATACCCCAAGCCATCATATCATCTGAAATTTTCAACTGCGGAATATCCAACGTTTCAAACACCAGCTGATTCCCTTCCGCTACGGATTTTACCCGAATGGCATCGCCATATTTGGTAAACAAGTTTTGCAAGCGTAAGCCTGCAAATTTCAAATCAACCTGTCTAAATCTAGCATCCCAAGCGGCAGCCATGCGTAAAGCCGTAGCTGTGCCAGCCAATAGCCCGCCCCCGCCAATAGGTGAAACAACCACCACTTCTTCAATTTCAGGGCGTTGTTGGAGAATTGGGCTTAATTGCCTGAAAAGCTCTAAGCCAATGGTACCCTGCCCTGCTACCACCCATGGGTTACTAAAGGGATCTAAATAATATCCATCGCCCCCTACTTGTTGAGAAATAGCCCAATCTCTGGCTTCATCAAACGTATCGCCAAGGTAAAGCACACTGGCATCTACACCCTTATGCCGAACACCCAAAATTTTACTATTAATGGTCTTCAGTTTTATTTCAGACGTATTATTAGGTACAACAATTTTTACTTTTTTAGGGTGTAATAGTTCAGCAGCCTTCAAAATACCCAAAGCGTGGTTACCCGTTGAAACGGCTAGAAAATTATCTTCGCCTGAAGTTTCCATCACCCGCTTCATACCACAAAAAGCCCCACGGGCTTTATAGGCTTTAATAGCGGTTTGATCTTCCCGTTTATAGTATAAATTGGGTACTAGCTTAGAGGAATCTAACGCCGTAACGGCACTAGAAAGCTGATTACCTAGCGTTCTAGGCTTTAAGCTTAAGGCTTTACGAAAGGGTTGAATCAGCCTATCTGCTTCTAAAATAGAGGTATACAAATGCAACAACGGAATGTAGGCTTCAACAGACATCCCGTTAGGCAAGCCAGGGATGTTAATTCGCCCATTGGCTTCCATCACGGGTGATTCGACCCCGCACAAGGCTGCTTTGGGGAATAGGCAAGCATCTACTTTTTGATAAAGAGACAAGTCTGCAGATTCGGTCGAACTTAACATCAATGGAATATACCTTATTGATTATCCTAAAGAAAAACCAGTAAAAAAAGTGTGAATAAGCTGGAGGTTTATCAGCATTTAGTATAAACCTCCCAACCCATTTTGGCGATTAATTTTTTTGACGGTCTACCAATTTACCGTCTTGAAGCCAAGGCATCATGCCACGCAATTTACGCCCTGTTACTTCCAACGGATGATCAATATCAGCTTGACACAACTGTTTCAACCGAGGCATACCTGCACGCACATCGGCTGTAAATTCACGAGCAAATTCACCACTTTGAATTTCTTTCAAAATGACTTTCATGGCTTCTTTGGTTTCAGAAGTTACCACCCGAGGCCCACGGGTTACATCGCCATAACGTGCTGTATCACTAATGGAATACCGCATATCGGCAATGCCACCTTCGTACATCAAGTCTACAATTAACTTGAGTTCGTGTAAGCATTCAAAATACGCCATTTCAGGAGGATAGCCCGCTTCGGTTAACACTTCAAAACCGGCTTTAACCAAGGCTGCAGCACCGCCACAAAGCACGGCTTGTTCACCGAATAAATCTGTTTCTGTTTCGTCTTTAAAAGTGGTTTCAATCGTACCACCACGACCACCACCCACGCAGGAAGCATAGCCTAAAGCCACTTCTTTGGCTTCGCCGGAAGCATCTTGATAAACGGCCATTAAGCAAGGAACGCCACGACCTTTTTCAAATTCGCCACGCACCAAATGCCCTGGGCCTTTAGGGGCTACCAAGAAAACATCTACATCGGCTGGAGGCACAATGTGTTCAAAATGCACGGAAAAACCGTGGCTGAACATTAAGGCTTGTCCTTTTTTCAACTTGCCTTCAAAATGAGCCTTATACACATCAGAATGGTAAACATCTGGAATTAAAAATAGAATAATATCAGCCCATTCAGCAGCTTGATCTAAATCAATGGCTTCCAAACCAGCAGCAACCACTTTTTCAGCCGTGGCAGAACCCGCACGCAAGGCAATTTTAACTTGGCAACCGGAATCTTTTAAATTCAGGCTTTGTCCAAACCCTTGGCTACCAAAGCCTAAAACGGCAATTTTTTTGCCCAAAATTTTGGTTTTGCTCATATCAGCATCATAGTAAACTTTCAAACCCGCTTGTGGGGCTACAGAACAAGAAGACATCATCATCATCACGGAGAAATACTCTCTTTCTACTTAAATAAACAGTACCGGTTACAAAAACAAATAAACTAAAAATTGAGGTTACGGAAAAAGGTCTATTGAGCGTGCTAATTTTGTTACTGCGATACTCATTTCGGTTATTTACCTAGTGTAAACGCCCTCATTGCGTTTCTCGTGCCTCATTATCCCATCCCACTAAACCTTTTTCCGTAACCTCAATAGTTTAAACCAAACATAAACCTTAAGCAGACCGTTCTTTAATAGGGGTAAACAAGGTGGCTTCATCACTAGACTTATTTGCAGGAACAAGGCTAGCAGAAAGGACATAAACCTGTTTTTCCAAAAACTTGACCAGCTTTTGAACGCTAAAATAATCGGCACTATGGAATGCCATGGTTACATACAACGTATCTGTCTTCGTACACAATACAGATTGGAATTGGGTCGGAATCCAACCACGGTGGGTTACTGCACCTAACACTCTATCCAACCCACCCATTCTGGCTTGCAACGTGCAAGTAATGGTTTGTAAGGGTTCAGAACCAGCACTAATTGTAGCTGTAGTATCAAGTGGGATAGACGCTGTAGCGGAATTCATCATCATCATTGAGAGTGGTTAGCCTTTCTTAAATTTTAGAGCACGTAAGCAGTACGAATAAAAAAGTTCGTCGTTATTTACTTTAAGCGTTATCAGTCAACATTTCTTCGTTAGAAGCCCCTGAAGGTACCCAAGGGTAAACATCAACCTTTTCAACAACCCGAATATCAATAATGACGGGTCTATCGTTAATGGCGAAGGCTTTTTGAAGCACGGCGTCTAATTCAGAAGGATGTTTAACGGTAAAGCCCACCCCGCCAAACGATTGAGCGAACAATTCATAATCTGGAGAAAACATTTCTGCTTCGCTTTCCCGCCCATACATTTTACCTTGCCATTGACGAATCATACCCAAATAGCTGTTGTTGATAATAGCTACTTTGACGGGCAGTTTATATTCTTTTGCCGTTGCCATTTCTTGCAACGTCATTTGAAAACTACCGTCGCCTGCAATATCTACAACGCAAGCATCTGGAAACGCTGCTTGAATACCAATAGCGGCTGGAAAACCAAACCCCATTGTGCCTAACCCACCAGAAGTAATCCATGTACGAGGGCGGTCTAAATTATAGCGTTGAGCCGCCCACATTTGATGCTGACCCACTTCCGTAGTAACGTAAGCATTCTCTTTGGGTAAATTGGCAAAAATACGTTCAATAGCATATTGCGGAGACAATAAATCAGGGTGCCGAGGCGTTTCTGTTCTGCGTTCACGCCAAAAGGCAATTTGCTTGAACCAATCTGCCCGTTTACTAAGGCTTTCTGCTTGAACCTGCATGGTGTTTTCGCTTTTCGCTAAAATGGCTTGTAAAACACCTTTAATATCACCTTGAACGGGCAAGCAAGAAGCCACATTTTTATTGAGGTTAACTGGGTCTAAATCAATATGGATCATTTTGGCCTGCTTGGCAAACCGTTCCGCATTGCCCGTTTGCCTATCATTCAAACGGTTACCAATAACCAACAGTACATCTGCTTTGGCAATAGCAATGTTTGCCCAATAATGCCCGTGCATACCCGTAAAGCCCATACAAAGGGAATGGCTTGTAGGAAAACCGCCCAAACCCATCAGGGATAAACCGACAGGAATTTGAAAGCGTTCTGCAAAAGCCAATAATACTTCAGAGGCTTCTGAGTTAATAACACCGCCACCTGAGAGAATCACAGGACGTTCGGCTTGGCTTAACAAGCTTAAAATACTGTCAATATCATCCGCCGTGTAAGATTCCGATAGCTGGTAGCCAGGTAAATCCAACTGCACTTGCCCATAATCAAATGGCGTTTTTGCATTGATAATATCCTTAGGAATATCTACCACAACAGGACCTGGGCGACCTGTAGTAGCCACATGAAAAGCTTCTTTAATGGCTTCAGCCAACTTGCTAACATCTCTCACAATAATATTGTGTTTGGTACAAGGCCGAGTAATAGCTAAAATATCGGCTTCTTGGAAGGCATCTTGCCCTAGAAATACCGTCGGCACGTTACCTGTTATAACCACTAAGGGAGTAGAATCGTAATAAGCATCTGCAACGCCCGTAACGATATTCGTAGCACCAGGGCCAGAAGTTACCAGTACAACACCCGCCTTACCTGTGGTTCGGGCATAGCCTTCTGCCATGTGGCAAGCCCCTTGTTCATGCCGAACTAGGTAGTGCTTCAACTGCGGATAATCCACCAAAGCTTCATAAATGGGCAAAATAACCCCACCAGGATAGCCAAAGATACTATCTGTGCCTTCGGCAATTAACGCCCGCAATAAAATATGAGCACCCGAAATGGGGTCTGTGCTTGCCAACCCGCTTTGACTCCATTGGGTTGTTAATGCTGAAGGCAAAGGGTTTACAGCGGAACCGCCAGCTGCAGCATTAAGAGGTTGTGTTGTAGGTACTAGGGATGCCATCATCATGGGTGGAATGTTCCATTCAATTGGAGTAAATTTTAAAATTAGAGTTGTTCTACAGTACCATAATCAAACAATTGTAGCAAGCTTTTGGGAAGCTGTTGTTACAAGCGTAAAGCTTATTGCCCATAGTGTTTATACCGATTGACAGATTGAATGTCGTTAGATGGAGACTAGGCACCAGTAAGTTAAAAACCGCAGGAGTACATAGAGGTACTTTGAGGATTTTGAACTTGCTGGTAACAACGTATACGCTGACGCCATTTAAACTGTCAATAGGTATTATGCCAGTTTTTGTTCTTTGGCTAGTTGCGAAGCCCCCCGTTGGTGGCATTGGTGCTGCATAAACTGGAGTGCTTCGCGTTCACGCTGCATATTAGCCTTTAAAGCTTTCAAGGTTTCTAACGGTAACCCTTCCAATACTTCGGGGGAAAGATTCCCCCCATTGGCTAAATACAATTCACGGTAAAGGCGGTAAGCATCATGTGTGTAGCCTTCATAGCCTTCGTTAAACGCCATCCAGTGGTATAGTTGGTGTGCCCAAAAGGTCCAACCATTAAAGGAATGGGGTACAATAAAAACGCCTTTTTCCAAGGCAACCGTACTTTTCAATACAGGATACCGAATGGCTAAAATATTGCGTAAGGCTTCAAAAGCTTCGGTAGCTTGAGGAGAAACAAACCCAGGCATTAACCCTAATGATTTCAACAATGTTTCAATGGGCTGGGTAAATTTATTAAGCACCACAACAGGCGTACCGTAAGTTGCTTCAATACCTAATACCAACGTTTTTACAGAGGTGTCGTTGGCTTTAAGCCAAGCTTCCAAAGGGGTAAAAAGTGGCGGTATTGTAGCCGTACCATTATGCCTGCCTGCTGAAAAGGTATCGGCTATAGGGTCTGAAAAAGAATGCGTTGTCATGGCGGGGTGTTGTTCCTTATTTTGGGGCTATAAAAGTAAATATTGTAAAGCTTTAAAAAATAATCAAACGACAGAAAAAGGGCTTATATAGGCATAAAAACAACTTTTAAAGAATTTGTTCGCTTCAATGTAACGCTTCTTAATAAAAACAGGCAATTTAAATAGGAACAATTACTTTATTAAAACATCCTAACTAACAGTCTAAAAACAATTAATCCTCACCAAAAGACCTCCCCCCTATCGATTAGAAAGACCTCCCCTACCATGATGATGATGAATGCTCAATCCTTCAATGCCCTTTCTTCTTTTTCTACCAACATTGAAAATAACTACTTGTTCGCTGATATTGAAACCTCCTTACAGCAATCAGAACGGATGGCATTGGGCTTAACACCAGACTTATTATGGCAAGATTTATTCCACACTGTTGAACGCCAAATTAAACTGGCTGGTTGGTTACAACAAAGTGTTACCGTTAGCTATCCGCATTTAGTACCAGCGTTTGAAAAAGTAGAACACCTATTAACCAACGTCCTAAAACAAGCCCCTAACGATGGTTTAAACACCTTGGCTACGCTGAGTGATTTACACTGGCACATTAACCAAGAAGGATTTTCTCCTGAATACATTCGGTTACTTTCTGTATTAAGCCAATATATTTGTAACTGGATGGGGTTAAACCAAGGTGCCACGAGCTTAAAAGCCCCTATTGAAAGCTTAATTAACGTACAAAGCACCCAGTATATGTTAATGGCACAACTACAATTATTGGAAGGTGAAGTAACGCAAAAAGTACTAAGCTTTACCCAACACCCTATGCATGATATTTTGCTAACCATTCAAACCAAGTTCCCTGTTGCTAAACAGGGGTAAGTCGTATTCATCTAACAAAACAATCCGAGGTCGATATAGTATAGTATTTTAAATAATTTATGGTTTTTTATTCGTAGGGGTGCTATTAACTAGCCCTAGCGGTCTATGCAGGGCAACGCATCCTTTTCGGAATTGAGGTGCGGACGTGATAAATCACGCCTACAGGCTCAATAATTTTTTAAAATACTATAACAATCGTATCAGTATAAAAGCGGTCAATCACCTTTCCCCAGTTTTGTTGGCGGCACTGTTCTACTAAGTACGTTGTAATTTCTTCAGTAGAAGCCACTGCAGTAGTCATCTTCATCATATCATTTCCCTTATTACGACATAGGGACAGATAGGCAACAAACCCTATTAAAAGAGAGTATACAGGATGACGAGCTATTTGCAAAGCCCTTAATCTTACAGTCCCAAGAATGAGGCGATGGCTTGGCGGTCTGGAGGTAATGAAACTCTATTAGACCCCTTCATCCCCACTTCAATGGCGTTATCAGGGTCTTTCAACCCATTCCCCGTTAAAATGCACACCACGGTAGCATTGGGTTTCAGCTTGCCTTCAGCAGCTGCTTTAAATAAGCCCGCCACGCTAGCCGCACTAGCCGGCTCGCAAAACACTCCTTCATGCCGAGCCAAACAATGGTAAGCACTCAAAATTTCGTTATCGGTAACAGAATCTATCTGCCCACCGCTGGCGGTTTTGGCGGTAATCGCCCCATCCCAACTAGCTGGTTTCCCAATACGAATAGCCGTAGCCACCGTTTCAGGATTTTCAACCGGGTGCCCTAACACCAACGGAGCAGCCCCTGCAGCTTGATATCCAAACATCTGCGGTAGGCTTTCAATTTTACCTAAGACCTTGTATTGCTCAAACCCACGCCAATAAGCGGTAATGTTACCGGCATTGCCAACAGGAATAAAAAATTGATCGGGGGCTTTGCCCAAATCATCGCAAATTTCCCATGCACCAGATTTTTGCCCTTCGATGCGGTAGGGGTTAATGGAATTAACCACCGCTAGCTTGGGGGTCATTTCACCCAGTTCCCGAACAATCGAAAGAGCTTGGTCAAAATTGCCCGAAATTTCCACAATGGTTGCCCCGTACATCAACGCTTGAGAAAGTTTCCCCAAGGCAATTTTCCCTTCAGGAATAATCACCAGGGCCTTTAGTCCAGCCCTTGTGGCATACGCCGCACACGCAGCAGATGTATTTCCTGTGCTAGCACAAATCACATATTCCGCCCCATCCGCCTTGGCTTGAGAAACGGCGTAAGTCATGCCTCTATCTTTAAAACTACCGGTGGGGTTTAAGCCTTCATATTTTAGGTAAACCTTTAAGCCTTCTACTCGCAAGCACTTGGCTAAACGCTGTGCTGGAATCAAAGGCGTACTGCCTTCGTGTAAGCTAACAACAGGATAATCATCAGCCAAGTTGTATAAGCTTCTATAGCGGTCTAAAATACCAACAGACATCATCATCATCATCATAACGTTCAATCTTTCGTTTCAATACAAGGTAAACGGGTGGATGCAATTCATCCCCTGCAATTCGGGTTACAATACTCTTAATACACACCCAATAGATTTAGTAACCGTAAGGGCTACAATGTTTTTAAGGGCTTGTTGCACGTTTTTTTCTTGAGCCAAGTGGGTTACTAACATTAAACTAGCGGTTTCAGGTTCTTGCCCTGGTAATTGCAAAAAGCTTTCTAAACTGACGCCTTCATCGCCAAACGCTTTGCCTAGTTCCGCCAAAACGCCCGCCTCATCTTTGGTATTTAACCGAATGTAATACCGGTTGGTGGTTTCAGAAATGGGCAACGGCGTTACTTTTTCTGCTGCTAAAAACACTTCCATACCAGCACAAGCCGTTAGGTTGTTGGATTGAATATCTTTTACCAACGCCAACACATCCGCACAAACGGCACTGGCAGTGGGCATTTCGCCTGCCCCTTTACCGTAAAACATGGTGTCGCCCACGGCATCGCCTTTTACCCAAATAGCATTGTATTCATTATATACATTAGCTAAGGGATGCGTGTTTTTCAGTAGCATGGGGTGCACCCGTAATTCGGGACATTGGCGTTCTTCGTTCCAACGGGCTAGCCCAATTAGCCGAATGGTATAGCCAAAGCGTTTGGCGTAATCAATATCGGCAGGTGTAATGGCAGTAATACCTTCTACAAAAATTTCAGCCACATCAATTTGACGCTGAAACGCAATTTTAGCCAAAATGGCTAGCTTGTAGGCGGCATCGTGCCCGTCTACATCGCTAGAAGGGTCTGCTTCAGCAAAGCCAAGAGCTTGAGCTTTGGTTAGTGCCGTTTGAAAATCCCACCCATCTTCCATCATGCGGGTTAAAATATAGTTGGTGGTACCATTCAGAATACCCGCTATTTCAGTAATTTTATTGGCCGCCAAACACATTTTCAGGGGCATTAAAATGGGTATTCCCCCAGCCACGGAAGCTTCAAACAATAAGGCAACACCATTGGCTTTAGCCAGTGCGAATAATTCTGCTCCGTGGGTGGCGATGAGGGCTTTGTTCGCCGTTACAACGTGCTTTTTATTATTTAGGGCGGTTGAAATCCATTGCCGAGCTAGTTCAATGCCCCCTACTAATTCAACAACAATTTGTACGTTTGGGTTATTAACCACTGCCATGGCATCAGTCGTTAGCAACGCTGACACATCGATATCAGATAAACTACGAGCTTTATCTATTGATTTAACGGCTATTTGCACCACATCAACTAAGGGATTCCGACTTAATAACTTAACCGTTCCTGAACCAACTGTTCCCAAGCCAATGATACCAATCCGAACAGGGGGTAAAACAGTCGATTTTTCTGAAGATGTTGTCTGAAGAGAAAGGGTGTTTAACATGGTGAAAGGGTATCCAACGTATAAATAAAAAACAAGTGAAAGAGTATGTTATATTAAAGCAAAAAATTAAGGTAAAAAAAAGAGACCCTTTATTACAAAGGTACTTCCGTTAAAACAATAGGCTGAATTTTAGGTAAGCCTGAACCCGTTGGCAAGTGGTTTAACAATGCCTCTAAAGCATCTAAACACCCTTGTAATGTAGCTCCTGTTGTTAGAATGTCATCCATTAATAAAATCAATTCCGGCGGATTTTCTTTAAATTTTTGTAACAGCCTAGGGTTTTTGGTAACACAAAAAGCACCACGCCGTTGTTGTTGCCTAGCCTGCTTAGACCGAGCCATTTTTTGATCAGCTAATAGCAGATGTGAATCTTCCTGCCAAGCTAACAGGTTCGGTTCATATTGCCAGCCTTGCTGGGCGGCTAAGCGTTGCACAATACGTCCCCACGGGTAAGGCTTATTGGGCTTGGCGGGCGGGTGGGTTAGTAAAATGCTTTTAGCGGGTACTGGGGTTTGATCATTCTGAGCGATATAAGCAAGTGTTATAAAGGCTAACAAGGAAACAAATAACCCTGTTTCCGCATAAGCTTTTAAGAACTTATAACGATACCATTTTTTTCTGATTTTTTGAGACCAAGGAACTGCTACAAAAACGGGCACTTGTGTTTTTTTTGCAGAAACGAGCGAACCTATTGCTAATTTATGTTCAGCAACATTGGATTGATACCGTTTTATACAAACCGAACACAACCCTGAAAACCCTTTATTTTTATGGCATTCAAGGCATTTGCTTTGTTTAAGTTTCCAAGATACCCATAAAAGAAACAACAAGAAGTACAAAACAATTGCCTCTTTAATTAATATGTTTAAAAACGAGCATTTGTGTTTGTTCTACCACAAATAGTGGAAATCTATCCAAGGCAACAGAAAGTCCGCAGAAATATCGAGAAAAAACTTATGAATTGTGAAGAAATATAACAAAATTGATTTGAATCTCATCTATACTCAGAAATAACCGATGCTTAGACCATAGCATAATAAGCTGAGCGATTCATATCATTTTAATATATATCACAACAATTAGAACAAAAGTAATAGCTTATACCAACTAAGCATTAATTTAAAACTTAAAGTATGCATCCAATCTAGCATTCCAATTTTAAAAAACAAGCCCACTAAAGGATTTTTACGACGATGATCCCCTTTCAAGCAGAATCAAACAAGCCAGAAATCAAAGGGTCTAAGGCCTTATACCCTAAGGCTACTCATGTGATTGAAACGCTTTTATCCTCTTCGGGCAATGAGCCGACTGAAACCATTAATTACGCTACAAATGCTTCTGTTGAGGCAGATACCAAAACAACCAAACACGCCTTCAATCTTCTAGAACACGAAATTAAAAATCCACTAGCGGCAATTCAAACCAATCAAGAACTATTACTAAACCAACTAGAATTTTTAGATCAAGAAGACAGACAAAATCATATTCTACAAGCACCTGATTATAAAGGGACGCACAAGCTTTGCCAAACACTCGGTATTGCTATTAACATTACACAATATTCATTACAAAGCCTTACCCACATTGGTGAAGTATTTAAAAAAGTGCGCGAAGCCACAGGGCTACTTCGCGGAGCGGAAGCACAAGCTTCTCAGCAAAAACAGGCAGACAATCCTTCTGTAGAACAAGCATTTAATTTATTAGAATACGGTCTTAAAGATCCTTTAATGGCGATTCAAAGTAATCAAGAATTATTATTAGAGCAGTTAAATTTATTGGCTCAAGAAGCTTTGGAAGGAAGATTGGTAACCACGGCGGATTATCAAGGGAAAGTACCACTAAGTAAACTGCTGACCACCACCGTAGAAATGTCAAAATATTCTTTAAAAAGTTTGCATCATATTGGCGAAGTATTTACCAACGTAAGACAACTAACAGGCTTATTTCGCAAGCAGGATGTGGACAATCCTAATACCCCCATTAAGCCAACCTATAAAATGGTTCGGTTAAAAAGGTTAGTATTACAAGCATTGGAACAATGTCATAACCAATACCCCTCTATCCAAACAAAAATTGACTGCACCCTCAACGAAAAAATTAGCGTGATGGGTAAGGAAAGCCTGCTTAAACAAGCATTCCTTAATATTATTCAAAATGGCTACGAGGCTTTGGCAGAATTTCGACCTACTAGCCCTTGCTTAACCGTTAGGTTGCATGAAGTGCTGAAACCCTTTAAGGCTGTTACCATAGAAATTCATAATAATGGACCTGTTATACCACCCGAAATTATGACCAAAATATTTGAACCTTACGTTTCAACAAAAATAAAAAAAGCATCCGAAGGAAATCAAGGATTAGGCTTGGCAGTAACCAAGCAAGCCATTGAAGCACATAAAGGTAAGCTGGTTTGCAAGTCAAACCAACTGGAAGGAACCACATTTTTTGTGTTATTAAAATTGTAAAGCAACAAACGCTGTTTTAAATTAAAGGAGTTTATTGCCTATATTTTCGCTCTTTATTATACGCCACCATTTAACTTTGAGCATTAGAAACATACTAGATAAATAATTTGACTAATAGTATTTAGTGGCTTGAGTTAAATAAGGTTGCTATTTGCTATTTTTATGTTGTTAAATTACTTACAAAGTGTAGCATTACTAACCCACTGGAGTGTATATATTTTATGAGCCTCGTTCAACATAGTATTTTGTTTGTAGAAGACAGTGCAGACGTATTACAATCTTTAAAGTTGTTTTGTGCCATTAAGTTACCCCATGTACGGGCTGAATTTGAAACTTGCCCAAGGGCGGCACTCATGAAGTTAGCCGGCACCCAATATAGCTTAGTGGTTTCTGATGAAGATTTAGGTGGTACCATGCCGGGGCATATTTTGCTAAATAACTTAAAGCAACTTTCCCCAAATACGCAACGCATGATGCTTACAGCCTTTTCAAACTTAGATGAAATGAAAAGCGTTGCCAAGTTAAACGGCATTGCGTATGTACTAGGTAAGCCCTTTAAACAGGAAGAATTACTGAGTATTATTGAACATTCATTGCAAACTTACGAATTAAAAGCCACCAGTAACTAAACTTTCAAATAGAACAATCAAGGCAGATGTCTATTTTTTCAAAGTGCTTTCACGCCCCCAAAGAAGGTTTTCACCTTGTTTTTTGGGGGCGTTTTTTACCTATTACTTTCATCAACCTACAAACTCCTTGAGAATACTTTACGTTTTAGCCACAATAGATTTTAGTTGATGCGGAAGCCTTTACTTGCCGTATTTCCGCTTTTTCTCTCAACGCTGCTAGACAGAGGAGTTTAAAATTTCATGATGCTGCTGCCCACCATCCAAAACATCCATTCCACCGCCTGTATTGATACTCAGCTACTTGAAAACACCATTCTGCCCACCGTTTTCAAACCGGGCAGATACCTTGGCATTGAACAAGGGGCATTTCGCAAAGATTTTGAAACCGCTAAAGCCACCATGGCACTATGCTTTCCGGATGTTTACGAAATTGGGGCTTCCAGCTACGCCATTAAGCTACTTTACAGCGTGGTAAATAATCATCAGGATTATTTGTGTGATAGAGTTTACGCACCCGCCCAAGATATGCGAGATACCCTAAAAGCCCACAATATGCCCCTCTACGGCGTGGAAAGTAAACGCCCCGTAACCGCCTTTGATTGCGTGGCGATTTCCTTACAATATGAACTGAATTACACCACGGTTTTAGGCTTGCTAGAATCCGCCCAAATTCCGCTACGAAGCGAAAATCGTCAAAACAGAGAAGACCTACCCTTGGTTCTTGGCGGAGGGCCAGGGTGTTCAAACCCCATGCCCTTAGCCCCCTTCTTTGATGGCTTCATGGTTGGCGATGGGGAAGACTTATTGATTGAAGTGATGGATTTAATGGTTCAAGCCAAAGCTGAAGGGTGGAACAGGCATCAAAAGTTGGAACAACTGGCTAAAATCAGTGGCATCTATGTGCCAAACTACAACACCCACGCCTATAAACGAGTGGTTGAAATAGCCGAACGTCAAATTGACATTGCCCCACTGATACCAGCCGTTGAAGCCATTCACGACCGAATTACCGTTGAGGCACGACGTGGGTGCGATAGAATGTGTCGGTTTTGCCACCCCGCATTTATTAACTTGCCTGCTAGGGAAAACAATGTAGAAAAAATTAAAGAAAAAGCCCTCAAGCAATTAGCGGAAACAGGCTATGAAGAATGTTCGCTGCTTTCGCTTTCCATTGCGGATTATTCCGAATTCAAGCACCTTGTAACGGATGTAGCTGGGGCGTTAAATAACGAAAACGTCAGCCTGTCGCTTTCCAGCCAACGAGCCGACCGCTTCAGCATAGAAGTAGCAGAAGCGGTGCAAACCGTTCGTAAAAGCACGCTAACCTTTGCTCCTGAAGCAGGGACGAACAGGTTGCGAGACGTGATTAACAAAAACTTATCAGATGCGGAAATTATTAAGGCGGTAACCACAGCGTTTCGGGCAGGCTGGAACAAGGTTAAACTATACTATATGATTGGTTTACCCACTGAAACATATGAAGATTTAGACGGTATTGTCAACATGGTGCAAACCTTACGTACCACTTGCCAGCTTATTCAACGCACCGAAGATATTTCCAAACGCAAGCTGTTGGAATTGAACATTACGTTTTCTAACTTTGTGCCAAAACCGCACACGCCCTTCCAGTGGCACGCTCAAGAAACGGTCGAAATGCTGTATGAAAAAATGCGGTATTTGAAAGAGAAGTTTCGGTTCATGAAGGGCGTAAAAGCCAGCTTCACCACCCCAACCATTTCTAAGCTGGAAGCCGTTATTTCCAAAGGTGGCGTTGAATTAGCTGATGCCTTGGAACTTGCTTATAACAAAGGAGCGTATTTAGACGCTTGGGAAGAAAGCCAACCCTTCAAAAAGTGGTTTGAAGCCTTGGAAGAACTAGGCATAGACCCTGAAGCTTATACCCGCGATAGGCTTATTCACCCAGACGAACCATTACCTTGGGATGCCATTAAAATGGGGTTAGACAAAGAATGGCTTCGATCCGAATGGGAGCGGTCTATTAAAGGAGCGAGTACCAAGCCTTGTTTTGATGAATGTAGCGTTTGCGGTGTTTGTGGCGAATTTAACGTATGGCCTTCGTTTACTTCAGGTAGTGCGGGTGCGGCTTTATTAGAAACCGAAGTAGAAAAACCTAAAATCGCTAAAAGTGAAAAACAGATGGAACAAGATTTACCCCCCATCCATAAGATTCAATTTACCATGGGCAAGGCCGGTCATTTGCGTTTTGTTTCCCACTTGGATTGGATGCGGATGATTCAACGAGCCTTACGCCGAGCGAATTTACCACTGGCGTATACCCAAGGCTTTAACCCGAAACCCAGAATTGGACTAAGCCCCGCCCTACCCTTATTTGTTGAAGGCTTAAATGAGCTAGTGGAAGTGGATTTTTGTAAAGTTGTTGATGTTCAAGAAACAATGGTTCAACTGAACCAGTTTTTACCTGTAGAAGCCCAAATAACCAAGGCGGAAGCCGTACCCATTGAACGAAAATCAATTGATGCCCTCCTCCATTTTATGCACTATCAAGCAAGTGGTACTTGCATGAACCCACATCAAGAGAGTATGATAAGAGAAAGAATTCAAACGGTATTACAAGAACCCCATTGGTTAGTGCCTATTACCAGTGCCAAACGCGGTACGGTTAGTAACTTAGACTTAAAACCTTGGGTTTCTGGCATAACGATTGACGTTGTTGCTAAACAACAAGCCTTCACACTCAGTTTCACCATTGAACGAGCCAATCCGCTTGTTTCTGGTGGTACTACTTGGGTAAAGCCACAATGGCTTTTAGACTTCCTGTTAGGAACTACCACTCAAGAAGAACATGAATCACTTGTTGAAGAGCCAGTTTCATCAATACCACTTTCTTTGCAGGGTATCCAGCCAGTTTCTTGGCTTGTTAAACGAACCGGTTTAACAATGAAAATGGAAAACCCAACCAAAGTGGCAACACCGTGTTTACAGCCTGTTACTTAGTTTGATTTTTTTTACCCCTCCAATAGTTTTTTATTAAAAAAGCGTATTTTCAAGAAATAGACTAGCATTTTCTGCTAACCCATTTTGACCAAAATGCCTTTTCCCCCTAAGTTAGGAACCCCCCTTATTATTGCCACAGGTAAACCTTGTGGTAATAATCTAAAAAACGAAAAGCCATGCAATTGTTTTTAGGGAAGCCTCAACTGCCTAAGGGCTACAACTTTATACCCCCAGTTTTCCCGTTTCATTGATTGAAACACCTTGTTCTAAAAAATATGTTTTAGAACGCAACACAATTTTTAGTCATAGAAAGTATCATTACCCACACCAATCAACCAACATCCTTGTATTTAAATAACAAGTAAATAAGCGGTTCGTGCTAATTATTTGAAGTAAATCAACCAATCTTAAACTTTAAACTAGCCTAGCGTTTTATTTTCATCAGTATTTTTTTCCTATTTATTTATTTGTGATTGTTGTGCAGTGCCTATTGTGTGGTTTCGACGATTTTAAAGCAGTTAGTAGCCTTTCCAATCGCTACAGTTAGTTACCAGAAGGAAGCGTTAAGCCCTTGCAATTGTTCGTTTCAAACACTCAGCCCCCCTTCAACTTAACAGCTTACCTGTTAAGCTTTTTTGGCGTGTTGGCTCAGCAATTTGCTTTTCTACGAATTTCAAATGTGCAACCCCACTTAACACTGTCTTTACCACGGCTACCTGTTTTTCGGTTAACCGGTCTATTGTTTTCGTCGTTTACCCTCCATCGGCTTTTCTGCACCAGCAATCGCTCGGTTTTAGAAAGTCTTTTCCTACCATGGTTAAACGTAAAGTTGTTATTTCAGAACGCGATAATATCGCCACCCTGTTTGAGGGCGACAAAGCCATTGAATTCATCATTAATCGGGGCGAAATGCTCTTGGGTGATGTTTACTTAGCAGAAGTTGAAAATATTTTACCCAGTATTGATGCCGCATTTGTGAATGTGGGTAGCGATAAAATGGGATTTCTACACAGTAGCGATGTGCAGGGCAAGGGTGAATTAAAAACCCGTTTGCATCCTAAACAACGCGTCATTGTGCAGGTAATGAAAGAACCCACAGGACATAAAGGGCCGCGGGTTACGACAAATCTTTCCTTGCCAGGTCGGTTTTTGGTACTAATGCCAGAATCAAAAGGCGTTAGTATTAGCCGTAAAATTGAAACGCAAGCGGAACGGTCTCGGTTAAAGAGCGTTTGTTCGTTGCTAAAGTCTTCCGGCGTTGGCGTTATTATTCGTACAGAAGCCCAAGGGCAAAGCGAAACCGATATTCAAGAAGATTTTGAAGTATTAATGGAGCGGTGGCAAAACATTGTGGCAATGGCAGATGCCGCTAAGCCTCCCAACTTGCTTTACCGCGACCAAGATTTACTGTATCGGGTTATTCGGGAAATGGTTACCGAAGATGTGGATGAACTAATTGTAGACACCTCATTCGGTACACAACGAGCCCAACAATTGCTTCAAAACTGGAATTTAGATAAAAGCATTAAAGTTACCCAATACACAGGGCAAGTTTCCATTATGGTGGCAAAAGGCGTTGAACGAGAAATTCGGGCAGCCTTGCAAACCAAAGTGCCCTTACCCAGTGGCGGTTACCTGTATATTCAGCCCACAGAAGCCCTTTGTGTGGTAGATGTTAACAGCGGACGCTTTACCAGCTTACAATCACAAGCGGATACCATTCGTATTACCAATTTAGAATCCGCCAAAGAAATTGCTCGCCAGCTACGGTTGCGTAACATCGGCGGGATGATTGTGGTTGACTTTATTGATATGGATGCACGAGCAGACAAATTAGCCGTGCTTCAAGCGTTTGAAACCGAACTTTCGCCAGATAAAGCCAAACCCCAAGTAGGGCAATTGACGGATTTAGGCTTGGTGGAAATGACTAGGCACAGGCAAGGGCAAGCGTTAAGCGAAATTTTTGGCAATGTTTGCCCTGTTTGCAGTGGGTCTGGTCAATCCAATGGGGCGTTCAACTGGGCTTCCACTTCTGCAGAATTACCTGATTACCGTTCCACAGCATCAGCTAGTGGTTCAAGAAGAAGCAGTGGTGGCGGTAGCCGAGGCGGACGTTCCTCTTCAACCCGTGAAGGTAGTGGCACTTCAACTTACGGCAGTGGCGGGCGGTCTTCCCGTGAAGGTAGAAATAGTGGTACTGATACCGCTACCGTAGAAGCCAACAATAAATTATTAACTGAACCCGCTAAAATTGGCGGGCGGTCTAGCGGTTTATTGGAAGACGAAGAATTCGCTCCTTCAAGTGCTAGAAGCCGGTATGGTAGTTCTTCCAGAGAAGGTGGTAGAGGCAGTGGTAGTCGTCGTTCCGCAACGCCCGAAGCCGTTTCTTTAAGTAGCGATGCCCCATTGGAAACTAGACGTCGTTCTACGGGTTATTCGTCCGTTGCGGAAGTAGCCCCGAAACCCGAAGGGTTTGCGTTATTGAAGACCACGGCGGAAGGCGGTGTTCAGACAGCAGAACAAGCCCTTGGCACGGTAGATGGATACGATTACTATCAGCACTTTTTAACGCAACAAGTCATTGCCTTTGGTGTGCCGGTTGCTTCTTCGTTGTTATTTAGTTATCCGCCAAGAACGGCTCATAACTGGTTGTGTAAGCTCAATGGTAAATCAACCCACGTTCTAACCATCCTACATTCATTGAAATCTCAATGGCATACCCATGAAGATACTGATGAAGATAATGAGAATGAAAACGCACTGTCTCAAGATGACGAAATGATTGATAACGAAGGTGCTACTGATGAGCCTAACGGCCACCATTCAGAAACTTCTGAACCCAATAACCTTGAAGATTCAGACGAATCGGCTGATTCATCGTTTGATGTTACCCCGCAAAACGAAGAAAAAAGTTTAACTAGCATTGTTGAAGATGTTGTTAAGCCGGTGCTCATGAACCGGTTAGCGGAACAACTGCTTTCACGGTCAGTGGCTTCAAACCCAGAAGAGGTTGCTTCTGTTGACCCTGTGCCTGCTCTGATTGAAGCACAGCAACCGCTAGAAGAAACCGTGGAAACGGCTGGTAAAACTGAAGTACATACACTGGTTAATGAAGTGGTTTCAACCTTGGTTGAAGCATTAGAAGCAGATAAATCACCTGAAGCACAAGAAGCGGTTTCTAAACAATTCTTGGTGAATTATTTAGGCAAGTTACCAACTGCAGAAAGCCTGTTGGCACAAACTGATAACCAGTTAGAAGCAACATTTGAAGCTAGCTTACCGGGTTATCCGGAAATGCCTGCGTTGTTGTTTGAAGGTGAAAATGAAGAGCCGCTTCCTTGGGAAGACGCTAGTTTACAGCCTGAAGAACAACCAGTAGCTGTTGAAGTTTCTGAATTAATCGTTTTTGAACAACCCGCTGAAGAAACAACCTCGCCTCTTGAAGTAGAATCTACTTCATCTGAAGAAGAAACGGTTACTGCTTCTGATGAAGCTGAAGATGACCAAGATGAATATGAGGAAACAGACGAGGACGACGACGAAGAAGAAGAAGAAGGCAATGCTCCTGAAGAATCTACCCCAACTTCAACGGCGTTACCCGCTAAAGGAACTTCTCCGAAGCCAAAACCGAAAAAGAATGTGCCTCGTAGTAAGCGGGTCAAAAAAAATACAGGTAAAGGCAAAAAATAACGCTATTACTCTTAAAAAAGTCCTCAGCCCATTTTTACGGGCTGAGGACTTTTTATTGTTATCTCATTTTTAATACCATTTTCAAATGGGAATAGCGTTAGATGGATACTAGAAACTGGCAAGTAAAAAACCGTTGTACACAGACGTACTTACTTGACGGTAACAACGTAGACGCTAACGACATTTCTATTTGAAATTGGTATAACGTAACAATTATGTTGTGTTCTATTGTACTTTCTCTATAAGGTTTTTATACTAATACTTAACATTAGGCACAGCTAACACAAAAAAAAAGAGTATCAAATTTATGGTTCTTTCCGCTACTTCACCTGCTACCGCTAACGTACTAGACCCTTCATCAGCAGTAAGTCCTTCTATTACGGCATTTAGCAATTCTCCGCTAGGGCATTGGTGGACGCTGATTTTCCAACAGCAAGCCAAACTAGAACAAGCTTTAACTGGGCGTCTAACCATTAAACTTCCGGCTTCACAGGCTATTAAGCTACAAACCGCTATGGAATCAAGCTTACAAACCCTTCGTTTACAGTTACTTGAAGCCTTCCAAGCCTGCAAGGCAACCTTGCAAACCCCCTCCATCACGGCAGGGCAAACCTTAACGTGGCTTGAAACCTCCCAACGCCATACCGTGTTAGACTTAATTTCGCAACAAACCCAGTGGGCAAATAAACTGGGAACCTTATTACCCCAAACAAAAACGAAAGTGGCTGAAACAGAGCAGTTAGCATTTATTGAAACGGTTATTCCTAATGTTTTACTACAACCCAACACAGTTAGAATTCTCAATAGTCAGTCTCAAAATAACACGGTGGGCTTGGCATTATCTCCAGACCTTTCACTCCTTGAAGAAGGCATCCATTGGTTGAAAGCCACTGCTCCGCTAGGCTGGGGAGATTTATTGCAAAACTCATTAAAGGAAGTAGCCTTGCACTACAGCACCACTTTTTCCAGTTTACCCACATTGCCCTTAGATAGACTTTCCGCCTTGTTGGGTGTCCTATTCTTGGGGGCAAACTACTATTATTACTGGGTTAACCAAGCACTTTCACACAGAGATGTTGTAACGAAAGTGGCTTTTTGGGAAACGGAAGCCCTGTTGTTTGAAGCCTTACAGTTTTTCAATACAGGGTCTGTTAAAACCGTGCTTTGGCATCAACACTTGGAAAAACTGAAACCAGCTCCCATTAGGCTTGCTTCTGTTGATTATGCCGCTTGGCTAGGGGCTTTAGAGACGGCTATTGCTAGTAAACTGCACGCTACCTCGAAGCAGTATAGCAGAGGCAAACAACTACAAGCCAAGCTACAAGCAGGTTGTTTTATTAGTGCTATTTGTGAAGACGATACGCACGCTTTATGGGAAACGCTTCATAGCAGCCCATCGCAACCGATTGATATTTATGCGTGCCTTCAAAAAATTACTGAAACCCCTTGTGATATCAAAGAGATGCTGAGTGCGGTGTGGATTTACCAGTTACAAACACAAGTACCCCAATGGTTAGCATGGATGGAAACCCCTACACAAGACCAGTGGCAGGGTTTAACGAATCAATTAATGAAACATGAAACCAGCGTGTTAAAATCAATTGAAACTGCTTTGTTACACAAAACCGTTCTAGGGGAAGAGGTTTAAGCAAATGATGATGATGACTATTTTAAATGAAACGCAAATTTTGAAACGCTTGGTACACCCTGAACCTGAAAAACGAGTTACCATTACCCCGCTTATTCGCCCTGAAGAGCAGTTTGGTCCTACTTCGGTGGATTTACGCTTGGGGACAGATTTTCAAGTGATGCGTCGTTCCAACGTGGCTTCAATTGACCCGTTGAATGCTTCTATTGATATTGCTAATGAGATGGAAGATTTATGGGAATGGATTACCATTCCTGTTGGTCAACCGTTTGTGTTGCACCCAGGGGAATTTGCCTTGGCTTCTACGTTGGAACATATTACGCTACCCTTGGATTTATCTGCTCGGTTGGAAGGGCGTAGCACTTGGGGAAGGCTAGGCTTGCAAATTCATGCTACGGCTGGGTTTGTAGACCCTGGTTTTTCGGGTAGTTTGACGTTTGAGCTTTCCAATGTTTCGATGATTCCTCTACCGCTTTACCCGGGTGTGCGGATTTCTCAATTGTGCTTTTTTGAAAATGAGGCGACGCAACTGCCTTATACGCAGAAGAAATTTAGCAAATACAGTGGTAAGGCTTCTGTGGCTACTTCGGCGTTTTATAAAGACCCTGAATATGCCCGCATCCGACAATCGTTAGCGTTAAGTGGTAAATAGTATGAAGTAGTTTGACTTACTACCATATTTTTATCATTAATCGTTTTTAAAAGGATTTTTACATACTTTGACAATTACTATTCAGATTCACCATACTTATAATGAAAGTATGGATTTTAGAACATATGCTAATTCCTTGATAGCCACTGAACGACAAATTAGGAAGTCTTTAATCTATTCGGGCTTAGATACTACTATCCAACTACGAAGAGTATCTGAAGGCTCGGTTTTTCACGACTTACAAGTCGTAGTTAGCCCTATCCTTCTTGGCATGCAACCCATTTTAGCACAATCAATTAACGATTTTTTAGTAGATAGAGTAAAATGCTTCATGTCTGCCAGCTATCATTCTACTTTTGGGGCTTTTAAAAAAGCGGATATTAAAGACGGTAGAGCCGTGACTCAACATCTTAGCCAAAATAACGGAAGCATAAGCATTATAGTTACTGGTGATTATAACAATATTAGTACCTTGCCCCCTGTTTCTTTATCTACTTCAGATGCTCCTCAAATGAGTGAAGAACTCAAAAAAAGAGAACGTCTCCTTACAGATACTCTTATGGAAGTGTTTAATAACAAATCACTTTTATTTAGAGTACTAGATGTCGAAGACGACCCTGATGGTAAAGATTTAGGGAGAATTGAAGATCTATCTAAGCAATCCTGTCCATTAAGTTGGCAATCTAGTGAATTGAAAATAAAAGCGAAAGAACATTTCAGAAAGTTTGATCAATCTGAGCCTCTCCTAGTTAATGGCATAAGCTACAAAAAATTACATGGTGATTATATCAGCTTCCATATTATAGAACTCCTCAATTAGCATTAAAATGGAATCTGTTATTCGCTAGGTTTCAACCAAAAATACCGAGCTGATTTTCGTTCACCTGTGGCATGTAAAATGCCCCAAGTTACCAGCTCCTGTAAATCACGGGTAGCTGTTGAAGCGGAAGTTTGCGTGATTGCCATGTAGTTTTTAGCACTCAAACCACCCTCAAACCCTTTGGTGCCTGCTTCAAAAATTCGTAACATCGCTTTCAGCTGTCTTGCATTAAACCGATTTCGATGTTGCTCTAAGCATTTAGCCTTAGCAATTACAAAATCAATTTGAGCAATACTAAACCGTTGAGCTTCTAAAATCACCGCCGAAAAATAAGTCAGCCAACCATCAATGCTATTATGCTTATTTTGGCGTTCTAGCTCATCGTAATAAGCCTTCCGATTATCTTGAATGACCTGAGAAAGAGCGATTAATGTCGGTTTTTCTAACGCTTGAGCCAAGACTTTTTCCACCAACGCCCTAGCAATCCGACCATTACCATCTTCAAACGGGTGAATCGAAACAAACCATAAGTGGACAATACTCGCCCGAACAAGCGGGCTACAAGGGGTTTGCCCCGTTTTCGGATGTGTTTGGTTGAACCATGTAACGAATGCTTCCATTTCAGTGTGCATGCTTTCAGAAGGAGGGGCTTCAAAGTGAATTTTAGGTTTTTGCAAATACCCTGAAACCACCTGCATAGGGTCTGTGTGGGTACGGTAAGCCCCAATGGTAGCAGTATCGGTGCGTCCGCTCATTAACAGGGTGTGCCAGTGGTATAGCGTTTCGTGGGTTAATGGGTCTGCAAATTGATGATAAAGGCTCATCATCATGTCTACCATCCCCTGTTCTTGGGGGATTATTTTGGTTGCAGGGGGTATTGCATAGCCAAACTGCCGTTTGATGGACGATTGTATACTGGCTCTATCGAGCCATTCGCCTTCAATTTCAGCCGTTTTAACGGCTTCATTGCTAATTGAATGGACAATCAATTCCGCTTTATCATCGGTTGAAAGATGGATTGCCATTCCCAGTGAAAGCCCTGCTAATTTGAGAAATTCGGCTTCAAAGGTGGCTATTTTTTCGGGTTGATAGGTAAACGTAGGCCAATCGGGCTGTTGCCAGTTCCAGTAAGGGTTTTTGGTTATCATGGGCTATAAACTCCTTAGTTATAGCTCATATTATAGCATATTTTTGGGCTATAAATGATAGTTTTATAGCCCAAAATCCACTTTATACCCCTTCGGGCTATCGACCGCTTGCATGCCTTACAGGGTTTGGTCTAAAATGATTATTGGCTCACTTTCTTTGGCTAGGCGGTAAGCAAGGACATTCACACAGACCTTACGGCTATAAACCGTTTAAAAAAGGGACTGCTGAGAACAGTCCCTTGTGTTACCAAAGCGAAGAAAAAGAAAGGAGTTAAGGAATGATTAACTTAATCATTTTGATACTCAGAATAGTTTCGGCTATTTTGGAGCTACTTAGCCAGCTATTAAAATAGCGAGTTAAGTAAAAGGAGGTAGTCATCCATGTTAGTGCATGGGTGACTATTTCTTTATTTTGACAAAGGTTACCCAAAACTGCAAGTGTTTTTCTGAAAATTTAACATCTAACCCAAAAAAATCGATTTTACGCTATTTAAACTTTGAATTGGTATCAGGCATGTTAATGCTACCAAGTTCTACCGAAATAACCTTGCTCCATCAAAGAATGAATAAAGTGATATTGTGGGGTGAAAAACAGAATAAACAGAGTGATTGTTCCCAAAATCCAACACAAAAAAGGATAAAATGGTCTAGTATAGGTATCTGTACCAATAACTAGAATTTGACTTTTAGCAAAGACCCATCCTATTTGTAAGTTTATAACGATGAGTGAAACAATGTTGAGTAACTCCATCAACAAAAGTCCCCCAAACCCATCGCCCCCACTAGTGGCTACTAAAACTAGCACTATCATCATTATCAAAGAAATACCGGCTAAATAAAGTGTCTTCTTAATAATGTGTTGTAGATACATATCGACCCAATACCAATAAGAATAGCCTTTTTTAAGAATAAACTGCATTAAACAGCCAAATACAAGGGAAGCGAGATGAAAAGAAAGTAACACAGCTAAAGCGGTGTAACCAATCCAACCGAAACTAAAACAGCCAGCCCCAAAAACACACACAAGGGTTAAGCTAACTAAGTAGAAGCAACGAAGGATTCTTTTCTTCATTCTTCTTTTTATCGTTGAGGGTAGAGGTTTTAATTTTTGTTCATCTTCCATATTTATTTCTCCTACGCTCCTTCGGGCATGTTGATGCTATCGACGGCTTGCACTTTCACATCAGGGATGAGTTCACTGTAAGAAAGCACGGTAATCATCGGCAAATGCCTATCTAACAGCTGATACAACGGCAACCGAATCCGAGGCGAACATAAAATGACCGGCACCCGCCCATAATGCTGCTGCACCAAGCGAAGCGAATCGTTCACCGCTTCAATCAACTGCTGAACCTGCAAAGGGTTCAACAAAAACATCGTACCCAGTTCCGTGCGTTGACAAGCTTCATCCAACACCTGCTCCCACTGATTCGATAACGTAACCGCCACGAGCGACTTCGCCTTATCCGCATGAGAAATACAAATTTGCCGCCCCAACGAAGCCCGCAACCGCTCCGAAAGCACATCGGGTTCTCGGGAAAATCTTGCATAATCACTCAAGCGTTCAAAAATAAACTGAATATCTTTAATCGAAACCTTTTCCCGAGTTAAATTAACAAACACCTTGCGTAAATCGTTGGGGGTCAACATACCGGGCACGAGTTCTTGAATGACGGAAGGATCAGATTGTTTCATCAATTCCATCAACTTGAGTACATCCATTTTAGACATAATATCGTCCACGTATTTAATCGATATTTCTTGCAAATGGGCGATGACCGCATCGGTAGCTTCTACAGCTTGTGCTTGCAATTCAGGCGGAATATCATTAGGGTCTAACCAATAAGCTTCCGTATTATAAGTAGGGTCAACGTCTTTAATAACCGTTTCAGGCGGTTCGGGCTGATAGGCTTGATAATACGAGGCTAAAATCATGAATTTACCGGGGTAAACCCTGCCTGTTGCTACTGGGTTACCCCGAATAGACAGCATATATTCATGGGCTTCAAGGGTGTTACTATCCATAATACGAATGTTGGGAAGAATGTAGCCTAGTTCATCGGTCAATCTTGTTCGTAAGCCGGCAATTTTCCCCAGCAACTGCCCGTCTTGTTCAGGGTCTGCAATTTGTAGCAAGTTACCCCCCACTTGCAAGCTAAGCGAATCAACCCCCATGCGTTCGTACATCCGGTTAGGATCAATCATTTGTTGCATATTTTGTTGCACTTGGTCTAGTTCGCCCAATTGTTGTTGCACATCCGTCGTTAAGAAAACGCTAAAGGCTACACCGCCAATAATGGCTGCAAAAATGGTGAATGCCCACCACGGCAACCCTGTAACAGAAGAGGAAACGGCAATAACCAGCAAAAACAGAGCTGCAAAAATCAAGCCATAGGGTTTTGCTTGAAATTGTGCAAATAAATCTTGAGCCAAACTATCTGAAACCGAGGTGGTACGAGTCATGGTAATACCAATAGCCACCGCCATTAACAAGGCTGGTAATTGTTGAGTCAAACCATCCCCAATAGTTAAAATAGTGTACTTATTAAGGGCTTCCATTAAAGGGAGTCCTTTTTGAAGCACCCCTATGGCGAACCCCCCGACAATGTTAATAACCGTGATGATGATACCTGCGATAGAATCCCCTTTAACGAATTTCATCGCTCCATCCATCGAACCTAGCAAAGCACTTTCTCGTTGCAAATCTTCTCGTTTGCTTTTAGCTTCATCAGGACCGATTAATCCTGCATTCAAGTCAGAATCAATCGTCATTTGCTTACCAGGCATGGCATCTAGTGCAAACCTTGCCCCAACTTCCGCAACCCGTTCGGATCCCTTGGTAATAACCATAAATTGAACCAAGGTAATAATACTATAGATAATAACCCCAACAATGAGGTTACCCCCTGTAACGAAATGCCCGAAGGCTTCAATCATTTCGCCTGCGTGTCCGTTGGCTAAAATGGCTCGGGTTGAGGCAATCCCTAAGGCGAGGCGGAATAAGGTTGCCATTAGAATCAACGAAGGATAAGCAGCAATATCTAGTGGTTTTCTAACATAAAGAGACATCATTAGCAGCACAACGCCTAGGCTGATGTTGAAGCTAACAGAGAAATCGATAAACCAATCAGGTAGGGGTACAAGAATAATGGCGATTAACACCAAAATACCCGCCCCTAGCAGTAATTCGCTAATGGGCGGTATGGCAAAGGCGGTGCTTTTAGCAGGAGGAGCTGCCATCATCATCATCATCATGGGGGTTTAGGGTGGGTTCTCTTTCTTTTTTGTTCAGATGACTGGCTTGTTTAGACTGCTATGGGTTCATCATTCTCTCAAAAAAACGATACTAATTATAAAAAAGCTAAAAAAGAGTCAAAGAATGTTATTTTATTCCATAAACTTAATGTTTGAAGCCCCAATTGGCATCGTCATCATCATCTATGGCGTTAGGTAGGGGCTTGTTAGAAGACGGGGCTTTTTCTGGTAAGCCCAACAACTTACGCACAGTTTTCAATTGTGTATGAAAATTGGCATCAATTTGCCCACCCGCCGTTTCCAATACACAACTACCTTGTGCAACAGACCCATCTTCTTCGACTAGTATATCTCTATCATTCATTCGCCATGAAGGGTGGCGTTCAATCTCATCTTTTAACAGGGCAACTTCCGCTGGGTTCACCTTAAATACCACTGTTTTTTGTGTTCGGTCTACTTTACTGAGCAAGTCTTTAGCGATGGCAATTAACAACGTTTTATCACACGCCACTTCGGTTTTAATTATTTTTTCCGCAATTTCAATGGCAATCGGCACAATTTGTTCCACGCTATTAGCTAAGGCTTGTTGATGAGCGGTTTGCAAATTTTCCAATAGTTCCCAAATACCGTCTAATGACTTTTCCGCTTGGCGTAAGCCTTCTTGAAACCCAGCTTCACGGGCTTGTTCTTTAATGTAATGAGCTTCAGTTTTGGCTTGTTCTAACAAGCTTAAATCTTCCCCTCTCCGAATAGGGCGAGGGTCTCCTCGCCTATCAGGGGCTTGCCCGCTGGCAATAGTCGTTTCGTCCCACACCAAACTTTGCAAAAAAGGGTCTTCTAATTCTGGTGGTTGCTCATAGTATTCCACGGGCATTTCAACAGCGTGCTGAACAGCCCCACCTAGTACAGCATTGGTAACCCAAGCGGGTTGTGTTTCGGCTGGCAATGGAGGCACTTGCGGTTGCGGTTGCGGACGAGACGATTGCACGGGTCGATTTTGCACTTGCTGCTGCTGTTGTTGGCTTAACGGATGATACCCTTTTTTAATGACTGCCACGGCTTATTATCCTCCTCCCACCAGTATGGTTTGAAAATACTGTAGCATACTTTGTTGAAGAGACGATGAAAACGGGGCAGATTTTAAGGGTTTATTCGTGGCTAATGCCTTTAGGAATGCTTTAACGGCAGGACGTTCTGCTTGTAGTAGCCCTTCAACTGTTTGCCAACCACACTGTTGTAACAACACTTGCAGTTGGTGTTGAACGTGGTTTTGCTGAAACGCAGGTAGTTCTTTTTGGGTGTTAATACTTTGCGTTAAGGAATTTAATGCTTCCACAACGGCTTCCATTTGCCGTTCTTGCATAACGGCTTGGGGGTTCATGTAGTGTACAATCCACTGCTGTTGTTCTACGGGGAATTTTGCCAGCCAAGTGCGTTGATTTTCATCGTGTTGGGTGGTTAAAAACAGACCCAACGCTGCCAATTTAGTGAGTAATTTTTCTTGTCTATCATCAATAACAGGCATGGGTGGATTAGGGTAGCTAGGGTATGCTACAGGCTGATGAGTAGTGGCTACAGGGTCTGCCCACTCCTGAGAAACAGCGTCTTCTGTCGAAAAAGAGGCCGATTGTTCTTCTGCAATCGCTTCTTGTTGAGATTGATACGTAGCCAACGCTGTAGCAGACCCTTTTTCGTTGGCTTGATGAGTAATACGCCCATATTCCCGTTCATACAATTGCCAATGGTGGGAAAGCAACCCTTCGGCGGTTTGTTGCATCCACTGAGTTTGTTGTTTATCGTTAAATGCCATCTCTGGCGTTAATTCTTGCCCAATGGTGGTTGCGGTTATTTGTTTGGCGTTCACAAACAGTTCTTCAGCCAAATTTTGAAGAATGGCTGATTTAGGGTCGCCCGTAATTTTGTATTCCCAAGCTTTAATACTGGCGTGTGTAATACCCGTTAAAAATAAATGCACTACTTGCAAACACTGGGCTTGGTCAAACGGAATAAGGGGTTCACCTTCTACGGGGCGAAAGCCTTGTTCCTGTTCCAGCAACCCCATGGCAATATGGGCAATTTGCCTACCAATGTTAGATGATAAGGTTACTTCATCTGCGGGTAAACGTTTGCCAATAAGGGCATTTTCCAGTTTGTCAATTTCTGAATCTAAAAAATCCGTGGCGTTCATAGGCAATAAGGTCTAACTGCTTTCTAGCCATGCGTCTAAATTAACTTGGCTAGGGTCTACACTGCTAGTGGTAGCACCTTGTTGCATACTTTTATTAAGTTGTTGCAACGTTGCCTGCAATTTTTCCGCATTTTGCCCTTGGGCTTGTTGCAGTAACGCCTGTTGCTGTTGCTGCTGCTGAATTAACTGCTGATTCACCTGTTCCTGATACCGCAATTGGTCTTGCGTTTGTTGGGTGGCAGTGCGTAACTCAGTCACTTCATTCAATGTGGCTTGTAAATCTGAAGCCGTTTTGTCTGATTTTCCGGCTGTACCCATCAACAACATAATAGCAATAACCGCTAACACGGTAATGGTCATCCATGGTAACCAAGCTAGTAAACTATTGGTTGCGTTGGCATCTAACCCGGGTAACATAAACGAGCCCGTTTCCACTGTGGGTTCGGGCAAGCTTTCAGTTGCTGCCATAGGGGTGGGGGCTTGGAAATCTGTTTTAGCGATACTAACATTTTCGGGCATCACCTTTGGGCTAGCTGCGTGGGCAATTAACGCTTGTAAATCCGCAGGGGGAATATTGGGGAAGTGGTCATCATCTACTGTTACAGCAATAGAAATTTCTTCTAACATACCGGGCAGGCTGGTTTCCACCCATTGGGTTTTACCGTTATTATAAGCCACTTCTGTGCCTTCCCGTTTGTAGCCATCATCACCAGTATTACTACTTTCCTTACCCATCATGCTTGAAGCCATCCCATCAAGGGCTACTTTACTATCCAATTCGGGGGGCAGAAAGCTACTAACTGGCCCAGAAGCACTCATTTTACTATTACTACCACCTTCTCCACCACCAGACCCTAGCCGTTCGGTAAAGCGTTGTTTGGTTGAAATGGCGGATTTATCCGTATCAAAACTTTGCACCATCGTTTCGCGGGGCGATTCCCTCAACAAGGTGCTAACGGTTACCACATAGTGGTTTACACCAATTAACTTGTCCAACTGGGCTTGAATTTTTTGCTTCATGTACTGGTCTTGTTCTTCAATTTTATCTTGCATTTCCATAGTGCCGTTTAACACACTATTATAAGTGTTACCGTTGGTATCGCTTAATGCAACGTGTTTAGCATCTAACCCTTGAATAGCACCAACAGATAAGTTAATAATAGCACGCACCTTATCACGGGTTAAACGGTCATCTGGCGGTAAGGTTACTTGAATAGAAACGCTAGGCTTGCTGGCCTCCGTACTAAAAACACTATTATCAGCCACAGAAATTTTAACCGCTACATCTTCAATAGGCGACATTTTTCTGATAATTCTCGCCAGTTCCCCTTGTTGAGCCCGTACCAATTTAATACGTTTTTCATCCGGCGAAGCCATCATATCGCTAGAATCAAAGGTTTCCATGCCAATGTGCCCGTCCATCAAACCTGAACTCACCATGCCTAGCACCGCTCTATCACGGTCATTGAGGGTGGCTTCTTTATCAAACAACAACGATACTTTACCCCCTGTACCGGGCTCGGTATCTAACCGAATACCTTGTCTTGCTAAAATAGCTTGAATTTCCAACGCTTTGCCTGAAGAAATATCCCCTGCTAACTTCAACTGGGTAGGTAATAATGGCTTTGCACCGGGGTCTTCTTTTTTCTTTTCACCGCCACCATTCATAGCAACAACCACAATAAGCACAATAATTAGCAGAAGCCCTGCCCCTACACCAATTAAAACGTTTCTATTTTGTAGTAAGGCTTGTAGTTGCGGTGGCACGGCAAGTAAATTCTCCCCTCAAGGAACTATAAAATCAACTATTTTACTAAGTATTGTATAACCAGTTTAGAAGATTTTTGGGCTAAATCACGTCCACCAAACAACCGAGCTTATCGTGAACAAGATAAAGTTAGTAGGGCTACACCCACCAGTAAGTTTCTACACAACAAGAAATATGTAGCAAGTTTATGTATTTTAAATAACTCATCTTAAGATTCATAGTATTTTCACATAGTTTCTGATAGTGTTAATGGCACATACTATCTATAAAATGATAACGTTCTTTTAGGAGTTAATTTCACCTTATAATTAACGGAAAGCAGTAGCCGTAGTGTTATACCTATCGCTTTTTGATTTGAATGTAACTAGCCTTAGTATGTTTTAGCAACTCTCACTCACTACAAACAACAAAAAAAGGAACAATAATGATGATTATTGGCGACTCTACAAGTATCCTTAAACAACAGCTTTTTGGTACAGACCTTAGCGATTTAATTCGTGGTGGTTTGAACAATGACTTTTTAATTGGCAATGATGGTGCTGATACTATTTTTGGCGGTGCTGGTACTGATTTAATCCGCGGTGGTGCAGGTAACGACTTTCTGTATGGCGGAGACGATGCCGACACCGTTGACGGTGGAACAGGTAATGACAGATTATCTGGCGATGCTGGTAACGATTTTCTTAACGGCGAAGAAGGTAACGATACCTTATTTGGCGGAACAGGTAACGATATTTTGCGTGGCGATGCCGGTGAAGACTCCCTTTACGGCGATGAAGGTAACGACACACTAATTGGTGGTATTGGTCGTGATTCTTTATTCGGTGGCGTTGGTAACGACCGTTTAGACGGTGGCGATGGCAACGATATTTTAGACGGTGGCGACGGTAGAGACGTGCTACTAGGTGGCAATAATGAAGACAGATTGGTTGGCGGTTTAGGCAACGATATTTTAGATGGTGGCGATGGCAAAGACAGACTCATTGGCGGATTGGGTAACGATACGCTAACTGGTGGTTTAGGTAATGACATCTTTCAACTATTAGACGTAACCGCTGGTAGTTTCCCAACCATTGGTTTAAGCAATGACATCGTTACTGATTTTACTATTGGCGATAGAGTATTCTTTACCCTTGCTAATGATGTGGCTACCACAGCTTCCGTTTCTTTTGATGCCGTTGTTACTTCCTTCTTAGGTATTGATATTGGTGCAGATGGTACGGTTGACTTTGGTGCTACCTTGTTAGGTTATGCAGATGGCTTTACAACCACTTCTGTTGCAACCGCTTTGGGTACTGAATGGACGATTGCTGCTTAACCATTAGTGGTGGACGTAGTTTAGGTTTTTAAAAAGCTAAACCATTTATATCAACCCTATCCGCTAGTTTACTTTGTGTGAACTAGCGGATATTTTTTGTTTTGACATCAAAAAAGAAAAAAGGATGAGTCGTTTCTTAATTAAAGAACGATCATCCTGAGTGAATAGGGTAATGTTTAGAGAAGAAGATAAAGAATTAGAAAAAAATGATGCTAATTCCTTAACCAATACTCATATATTAGCAGACTCAAAAGAAAATAGAATCATTTATTTGTAGATTAACGTAACTTCGTAGTAGTTTTACTAAAAAGCAAGGACTTTTGTGCCTATAGGTAACTGAATGGGCAATAGCAACTTGGTTAAGGCTTCAGGTAATGGGGCATCAAAATTTTGGTTTTGAAAGAGACGTAACCCTTTACAACGCAATAATACATGGGGGTCATTCGTACTTAGCAATAGCCCTTGGGTAGGGTCTAATTGCAGTAAAACCCCAGCGGGTACTCTGTAAGCCGTCAGCGTATTGGTTTCTAACGTAATTTTTTCACACAATACAGCTACTTGGTTCTCAAAAAACAAGCAACCAAAACACCACGGCTGTAACGCTCTACCTTGCCGTTCTAAATAGTCTGGCGGGGCTTGAATAACATTGAGCCAAGGGTAAGAAATTTGCTTCAAGGTGTGAGTACTGGCTTGTGTTTCATATTGTACTTGAGGTGTTAAGCCAGTTTCACTCTGTAAGCCTACTATCAAGTCTTGCACCGCTTCTTCTGCCACAGTGGCACATTTCTTCCGCACACTACCGCCTGTATCTAAAGCATTTAATGGTGTGGAAGCCTGGTAAACGACTTCACCTGCATCTAAAGCCGGTGCCATTACATGGAAGCTAACCCCTGTTTCGGCATCGTTAGCTAAAATAGCGGCGATATAAGGATTTGCTCCCCGATGTTTCGGCAATAAGGAAGGATGACAATTGAGCAATAGCCGTTTAGAAGCCTGCTGGCTAGTAATAAACGGTTCTTTCAGAATTTCTCCCCAAGAACTAACCAGCACCAAGTCTGGCTCATAGCGTTCTAGCACTTCTACAGAAAAGCGAGCGTCCTGTAGCCCTTTAAAGCGGGTAAACTGACGAATTTTTTGTTGTCGTAAAAACCGCTGAAATGCAATGGCTTCATCGGTTTGGTGCCTATCTGCTTTAGCACAAGCCCGTTCATTCCAATCAAACACGCCTAGTAGAACCATCTTGTTTTGCTTAGCCAGCTTCAGCAAACCTTTAAGCGTACCAAGCCCTAATTCCCCATAACCACAAAGTAGCACCTTAATTGGCTTAACACCTTCTTGTTGATGACCTAACCTAAGGGGTGTTGTATCCACCTGTGAAGCGGGTGAAAATGGCGACGAAGCTGAAGGAAGCATACTATTGCCCTAACTTATCAATATGATTATGGTCTTAGCTAATTGCCACCAGTGATTGTAGTTTAACATGGATGCTAAGATTTATTGAAAACTTACATTGCAGGTGGTGTACCACCGCCGGAAGATGGCATTGTACCCTCAGGGCTAGCCACTGCTGGGCTAGGGCTACTTGCTGCACCCGCACCAGACTCTGCTTGTTCTTTTACATAGACTCTAAAATTTAATGTCATAATAACAGGGGCTGCAGAAGGAGGCAACTGCACCGCAGAAGCAGTGGGTGAAGCCTGAGAAGCTATTGGTTGTTCCATGCCAGCTGATGCACCAGAAGTACCCATTGTTAGCACTGATCTTCCACCACCGCTACCACTTTCTGCACCTTGGCTACCGTCAATGGTGCTAACGACACTGGCTGCTGGGGGTGGTATTAAATTGGCACCAGGTCGTAAAGTAGCCAGGTGTGGTGCTTCTTCATCTAAACTGAAATTTAATGAATTAACAGAAATAACAGGTCTACTATTTAATAATGAACTTAATAGGCTCAATAGCCCCGCATAGGTGCCTCTGGCTTTTAAGGTATAGTTACCAGCGTAGGCAGAAAGCTTGCCATCTTTCAGCGTAGCAGCTTCACTAAACTTAAATGGTGCATTTTTCGTGTCATGTAAATCTAATTTTTCTTTGGTGGTAGCACTGTCAGCACTTGAGATAGATTGCCCTGAAGCACTGGAAGTTTTACCCGTTTCTTCTAAGCTTAGCAATGTAATTTGATTATGAGGGGCGGGCAAATTCATTAAATTAGCCCCTACTTTTTTCTTAATAGTTTGAGTATACTCAAACAACCTAACGGTTAAAAACTCTGGGCTTGCTACTGTTAGAAAAGAAAGAGAGGCTTCTTTACCTGAACTTTGCAAGTTTTTCAGTGTTTCAGAAAACTGCTTTTTAGCGTCCACTTCTGTTTTCATGGAAGTGATTTTACCATCGGTTTCTGTACTTGAACTGGATAATGATTTAATTAATAGTTCATTTCCACCAAATACAATACCTGCTAGCATAGCCAAGCCTATTAACATTTCAGGGCAAGTTAGTAAGGCTTTAGTGGCTGGGTTTTTTAATATCGAAGAAAAACTCATAAAAATCAATCCTATTTTAACGGTTACTAAAGAAAAGGGTTAAGCGGGCGGGGTACTGGCTGATTCAGCAGCTGGCGTGGTAGCGGTAGCTGCAGCAGTGTCTCCTAATTTCCCTGTGGTAACAGACCACGCATAATAATTTAACCCTTCGGTTGGTGTAGCGGTTGAACCATTGGTTACAGGCGTACTTTCTTGTCCTGCTTGTTCTGAGGGTTTGAGTGAGAACATAGCGGGTTCAATTTTACTTTTAACCTCAGCAGAAGTAAAAGAGGGTTTAAGATGCTTACGGTAAAGCGTAATATCATTAGAAGATTGAGATCCTCCATCAATGGTTATTGCAGATTCTCCAGCAGCAAAGGCAATGTCTAATTTATTAAACCAAGAAGAGACGGGCAGATTCTTTTGAATATCAATCAACCAAACTAACAAATTTTGGTTCAGCTCAGTATTCTTGTTAATCCATAAGTTTTCAACTAGCTTATTTTGATCAACCGTTACACTGGCATATTTTTGCACATCTTTTTCCAAATTAGCTAATTCACTGCCTTTAATTGTGTTCAGTAAAAAATAAACACCCACAATAGCAACCATAATGAAACCTGCCACTGCGTTAAGACCAATCATACCCCATAACACTTTTTTCCGCATATCCTTTATATATGTTAAGGACTGCTTTTCAATAGGCATAAAGTTAAAGCGGGGAAGTTCTCCTAAGCTTTGGTATAAAGTAGCACCTAACACTTCCACGGTACAAGGATACAGGGGCGATTCGCTGCCTAAAGAAGCAATTGTTTCGGGTGATTGTTCAACCAACACCACTTGTGAAAACCGAGAGAAGCTTTTGGCTAAACCTTCTGCTGTTACTACTGGATTATTTTTAACCACAATAGCCTGGGTGCAATCAAACAGAACATCACCTAAACCCTGTAAGTCTTGATCAATATCCTGCAAAATATGCTCTTCACTGACACCTTGTGTGGAAAGAGGTACTTCTATTAATGAAACAATGGTAGTGCCTTCTAAAATCAAAATAGCAAAGTTAGTAAATGAAACCACGCATAATAATCGTTTTTGACCATCTTCTACAATAGACCCTGTAGAATGTAAGCCTCTAACCAAGCTGGTTAAATGTGTATCAATACCTACCATTGGAAGCTTTAGAGCTTCAAGGCAATTCATTAACGTGGTAATTTCAGAAGCCAGATAACTTGAAAGAAGGATTTGAAGTGTACCTTCTTCAATTTCATTCAGTTTAATCCAATCTACTTGCGGTGTATTGCGTTTAAACAACACAGACCGCTCAGCTTCAGAAACCAACGCCATCGTCATTTCATCATCATTTAATGAAGATGGGAATGGAATCATTCTGGTGTACAAACTAGGTAGTATCACCGTAGCGTGTAATTCTTTGGGCACACCCAAGGAATCATACAACGCTAATATTGACTCCTTTAAAGCTTCTTCATCTTCAATAACTCTGGTATTAGGGTTAATACAAGTTAAGGGTATATTGCCTGCTTGAATAATATCTCCAGTACTCGTGTTAACCCAAGCTAACTCTAACTGGCTAAAATCGCTAGAAAAGGCGAGACCTACTTTGTGGAATTTTGCGTCTTTAATTTTCGCCATCATCATCATTTTATGTTTCCCTAAATCTTTGTAGAGGAGTACATTGTTTAAGAAGGATATCCTAGAGTCAGTTTCACTCCTGTCATCTTCGTTAAATCATCACCCGATAAAAACAATCACTTAGTTTTATCATACAAAATTTTAGTCCCCTCAACATAACAATCTTTCAGAGTTCAAGCAATTGATGTAGCTATATAAAAAACGACGAGTCTTTGAGAGTGGGCATCAAATCAGTTATTCCAGTTAATTTTAATGAAATGTAAATAAAAAATTATAATTTTCGTTCTAATTTAATTGCTTTGTGTTACTGTTATCCCTAACTCCAAGAAAGTTGGTTGCTGTTGTTTTTATTCATCGTTTTTTAGTTGATATTATTAACAATACAACGCTCATAACCTTTGTGTTATCGGCTTTCTTGCTTGGTTAGCTACTTGAACTGTGTGAAAGCAGTCCGTAAGTTTTACGCCGCTAAACCGTGGCTATTGCTTTATAAAGCCAGCGTATATTCTACTGTGAATAGTTGACTTTAACCCGATTCTTTTTATGAAAAAGTTGATGGGAATAATAATTTTAGGATTTTTACAAAGCGTTCAATGATAACAAAGCCTAAAATCTTGGTTTCAATGAATCTATACTTTCCTTCATTATTATTTAGAAGCTGAAACGTAAACCTTCCAATAAAGTCTGAATGAAAAGGCAGGCTTGGTAAATTGAATAATATCATTCCTTTCTACAGGATTTTGATTTAGTTCCATTTACCGCCAACACAATTTTATATACTGACGTAGGAACTTCGTTCTTTTTATACGTGAACTAAGTGTTGGAGCCGTTTGTTGAAGTAATTTATTCGGTTATTGTGTGTCCTTCTTTCCATTCTTGTAGCCACACAAGAGGAATAACTTCTTTTATGCATCGTACTACTTTTACCAATAGACCATTTGGCTATTTTTCTTTTTATTTAACGGTTTTATCTACCGCTTTAGGGGCAACATTAATCGCTTATCTCAGCACTAGCTGGGTATTAGCCAAGGAAGTACAAACGACTCCTAGCCTTACAATGCAAGCTTCACAGAACAATCTGCTTATTTCTTCTGTTGCGGATTCATTACCAACCACAACATCCACTACCGCTGTTGTTGGCGGAGCTGCCTCTTCTTCCGCAGAAGCGGTTCAACAGGAAGCTATCAAGCAGAAAGTAAGCCCTACTAGTTTTCTTCACTATTCAAGAGTGCCCGCTATCAGTTCTTTTAAAGAAGATACCATTTTATCTCCATTTGAAGCGACTAAAGCCCCAGAGTTGGGTTCGAAAAAACCAAATTTATCAACAGAAGCAGTTGAAACAAGCACGGGTATAAGCCCAGCTACTATACCGTCTTCGCTTTCTAAAGAAGCTGTTTCAAAAACAATGGCGAACTTTGTTAACGACAGAGAATTACAACGCCAACGGGCTGTGGTTCAATTTTTAACGGCTCGGCCTAGTGCTATTGAAGTGGTTACCCCTAAAAACCGTTTAATGGTGCTTAGAAGTGTTGATTATAAAGCCACGAAACGAGCTAGCTTTTATGTAAACCAAACGGAAGTATTTCAGTTTCGGTCTAGCTTAGGGTTTTTAACCCCGTTTTTACGCTCTAAACAGGCGGCTCATAGGTTACAACTGTTTATAAAAAACAATGGTAACTACAATGATATTAACGTAGTAGCTTCTGAAGCGGGTGTTTTTCTAAAAATGGGTCAAACCACCATTGCTACGGTAGATATTGAAACAGCTCAATCATTAGGGCTTTCGGTGGATGCGTTGGCAGATACTTGGAAGCAGAAATTACGCTCCGCTTTAGGCGAAACAACCGCTTCAGCGACCCCACAGTGGATTAAAAAACCAATCCAACAAAGTAGTAGATACTTAGCTCAAGGGCTTGCTTCTTGGTATGGACCAGGATTTCATGGTAGACGATCAGCAGATGGTTCACGTTTTAACCAAAACGCCATGACCGCCGCCCATAAAACCTTACCATTCGGTACGAAGTTGTTAGTTACCAACCAACGGACAGGTAAAAGTTGCGTTGTTAAAATTACCGACCGTGGTCCTTTTGTTGGACACCGTGTGATTGATATTTCTAAAGGTGCCGCAGCTGCCATTGGGATGCTAGGTTCTGGCGTAGGTAAAGTTAGCTTGCACGTTTTAAGATAACTTTCAGTTTTTTTGACTACGATAAAAAAACAAGGCTTCTGTTTAATGCAGAAGTCTTGTTTTTTTAAGATCCTCTACTAAAGCAACGCTTATTGAACACCTGCTTTGCAAGCAGGGGGTTACGGTATTGAACACACGCCCTGTTAATAATACGCCTGTTTTAGTTACCGCTTGGGCTTGGCTCATCCCCACATTATTCAAACTTTCCATTTGCCAGCTATTTAACTGAATGTTCCCCTGATGCTCATCAGGCGTAGCCTTGTAAAGGGCTTCTTTGGCTGTCCAATAACGCAAATCCCAACGTTCTTCAGGATTTTCCAACTGCAACCGCTGCAAATCCATTCGTTCCGCTTCAGAAAGCAAATACCCCAACGCCTTCAATGATAAAGGCTTTCGACTCATCCCCTCCACATCCAACCCAACCGAACCAGCGGACTGCTGATTCAAATTTACCAACACATACGCCACCCGCTCTGTATGACTAACACTGCACTGTTGATGCGGAAAATGCCAGGCCTCTATGGTATCAAGTGGGTTCTCAACCCCGAGAGGCACTAAATCCGACTGCTGGCAAGCCAAAAACTTCAGCAACGTTCTACCCAACAACCAACTCGCTTGCCGATTCGGATGTTTTAACGTCTCAAAAAATGCTTGTTCTTGCAAAGTCAACCATTCAACAGGAAAGGGTGTAGTGGTTTGATATAATCGCAATCGTTCATTCGGGAAAAAAGCTTGTAACTGCTGGTTAATAGCCGTCTCTTCTGAAACGACGGATTGCAACCACAGCTCATCCACACCAGCGACCACGGTTTATCGTTTATTCCCAAGCGTAGCAGGTTTCTGTTCCATGGCTAACGCCAAGCGTTGTTCTACCACGCCCCAATCAATGGTTTTCATCAAAGCCGTCAGGTACGCTTCCCGATTGGTCGAAAAATCCAGCAAATAGGCGTGTTCATAAACATCTACCACTAAAATGGGGATGGTCAACATCGGGCTAAACTGATTGTGGCTATCCAGCCCATACCAGTGCAAGCCACCATCTCGTAAGTTGACCGCTAAAATCGCCCAGCCTCTCATACACTTGCCGGCAGCCACCAAATGGGCGGTAAACCCTTCCCAACTACCAAAGTGGTGTGTTAATAACTGCTTCAACGCAGGGGAAGGCAAGGTATTTGAACCACCGCCCAAGGCTTCAAAATAGGCTTCGTGCAGTAACACCCCATTCAAGGCAAAACTTTGTTCCACCAACAATTCCCTGTACGGATGATAAGTGGCATTCGCCCCAGAAAGCTGTTCAGGCGTTAATGCCTTAATGGCTTCCGTGATGGTTTTATATTTCCCCACATAGCCCTTGTAAAGCCCGTAATGTGCTTCCAGTTGCTTGGCGGAAAACCCTTGAGTTTTACCAAACACGCCTGAAAAATCCATGGCTTGCACAGGGGCTGGTACAAAATCAAACACCGAAGCGGTTTCTAGTTGATTCACTGGCGAAGCAGACGGTTTCTTTCCAAACCATTTGGCTTCCGCCAAGGCGGGTACGGCTAGGGTTGTACCCATGGCTAATAAAGCCCCTAAACCCGTTGATGCCAACTTCAAAAAATCCCGACGGCTATGGCTCGCCATATCCGCCTGCACCAACTGTTGCGTTTCTTCAGGCGTTTCAATAGAGGGTTCAATGGTCATTGGGCTTACGCTCCTGCTTCGGTGTTGATGAGGTATTTATAGGAAACAGGCACCACGGTTTGCGTCAATTTTTCCAACGCATCCGCATAACACCGAATTTCATATTGAGCCCCTTCGTGGGTACGCAGTTTAATGAAATTGGCTAGAGCCTGTAGGGAAACCGTCCAGTAGAATTCGGTGTAAATGCTTAAGGGAAGTACGCCTCGGGCTTGTTCTTTGGCTACGCCATTATTCACCAATTGCTGATAAAGGGTAAACGTATCGGCGGCGTGTTGTTTGTAGGCTGCTTGTAGGGAAAAATCGTTTTCTACGATGGCATCTGTACTGGCTTGTTTGTTGCTGGGTGATTGGCTACGGAAGCCTTCAGGCGTGTAGAAGTGAAATTCGCTGGCATCTACATAACGGAGACTGATTTCGTTCCAAGCGTGGTCTACGCACATTGCTCCGCCTTCGCTGTAGGCAATACCTACAACGTGTTTGTACCATTGCCGTGCTACGAATTCGGGTACTTTGCAGTGGAATTGTAGTTGAACGTGGCGGAAGGGACTCCAGTGTTGGTGTTTGGCTAGATAGCGAATGAGTTTTTCGTCTTGCTCATCCAGTTCGGTTTTGCGTTTACCGAAGCTGACCCTTGCGGAATTAACCACGGTTAAATCTGAGCCTAGCACGTCGACGAGTTCCACGAAGCCGTGGTCTAACACGGGTAGGTGGTGGGTTTCGGGGGAAATGAGGCAGGCGGTGGTGGTCATCATCATGGGAGCAGGGCTTTCTAAGTCATATTGTAAGGATGCCTTTATTCTAGCAAACCTCACCCGCCATTACAAATAGAAGCTTTTTACCTCGTTCAATGAAGAATACACCCCTATGCCGATGTAAAAACAGCATCGCCCGCTTTCATTAGTTCTTGATGGTAAGCTGGGGATGTAAATCCTTTAGGGCTAAATTTGACGCTTTTAAACAATGATTCATACCGATAGTTTAAAGGTTTTTCCTGTGAAAATAATCGAATATTATAAAATTGTTGGGGCGTGGTACTTTGGAAGAGAGTCAACAAAGGTAATTCGCCGAATGCTTCTTGCTTTTGTTCCGCTCTTTGTTGATCATAAATCAACAACCTTACGTTTGAAAGTAAATTGGCATCAAGGGTCGACCCTTCTTTATTTTTCAATTTTGTTATGATTTTACTTAAGGCATCTTTTTCTATTTCATGGATACCTACTAATGAGATCATATGCCCTCCAGCTACTCCATCACAACCCAACAATCCTATTTTACCATCACATAAGCCTTGTAGCATTTTCGCCATTTCTTTTTGGTCGATACGTCCAGAAGTTGATAAGGAAAATTCTTTTTTACCAAACGTATATCAAGCTGCTAAAAATAGGATTAACGGGGCCACTTTTCCACATTTCGCCGTTTCCTAGCAACGTATACAGGTCGATTATTAAGGTAAATGATGAGAGCAACTACCGCTGATGTGTATTGCCCACATGCATCAACAATGACCTTGTCGGAGCTTGGTACAGCCATAGTGAGGTTGTTACATAGGTCGCGGATTTCTTGAGTATCGAAAGAGGCATGCACACGATGTGCGAATAGGTTTCTTACTTTACGCAGCGTGTTGCATTCTTTGAATTCTTGCTCGGAGATCAAGCCAAGTGCAAATGCAGCAGAACTGCGAGTGCTAAGCGTGCCTAGAGGAGCGTTGAAGCCCTCGATAAGCTTCTTACTGCTATCGTTATCAACAAGAAAAGCTAGCAAAATTAAACGCATAAGTTCATCAAGATAGCTACAAGAAATCAACACACGTCCTCGCTCACTCTCTTTGTTGAGTTCGGGAAGAAAACCCAAAAAATCTTTTAAGTAAGGAGGATGAGGATGGCTAACTTCTAGCGGTTGGGGAGGCATTGAGTTGGGTTCTATTTTGGAATCGTCCTATAAAGCATTGATTTTGATATTTTAGGTATCGCAATCATTTTATCAATAATTTCATCTATAATTTTTTAAAAATTTTCATTTGCTCTCCTGCCTTCTATTAATTATATCACAATAAAGAATGCTGTAGGGTCAAAACCGGTCGTACCTCCAAAAAACGATGCCACACAATAAAGCAGTAGCGTTAATGGTCTGCTTAAGGTAAAATAAATCTGTTTTAATAAACAATAGCTTTTGTTACTCGTTCCAACTATCTAACTAGAAGGTCTATCCCCATGATGTCTACCTTAATTGAACATATCGAAGCCCGCGAAATTTTAGATTCCCGCGGCAACCCCACCATCGAAGTAGACGTACTGCTTTCTGGCGGATTCATGGGTCGTGCAGCCGTGCCTTCAGGTGCTAGCACAGGCTCACGGGAAGCCCTCGAATTGCGTGATGGCGATAACTCTCGGTACGGCGGAAAAGGCGTTTTACAAGCCGTTTCCAACGTCAACGATAAAATTGCCGAAGAATTGCTTGATTTAGACGCCTGCCAACAAGCCGAAATTGATAACTTGATGGTTGAAATGGACGGCACTGAAAACAAAGAAAACCTAGGGGCTAACGCTATTTTGGGCGTAAGCTTGGCTACGGCTCGGGCAGCTAGCGAAGCATTGGGCTTACCATTATACCGCTATTTAGGGGGTGTTGGTGCAAACACACTGCCTGTGCCTTTAATGAACGTCATTAACGGTGGGGCTCATGCAGATAATAGCATCGATTTCCAAGAATTCATGATTGTGCCTGCGGGTGCTTCTTCGTTTAGCGAAGCATTGCAGTGGGGTTGCGAAACCTTCCATAGCTTGAAATCGGTTCTCAAGAAAAAAGGCTATGCGACAGGCTTGGGCGATGAAGGCGGGTTTGCCCCTAACCTAAAAAGCAACGTAGAAGCGATTGACTTAATTTTAGAAGCCATCGAAAAAGCGGGCTTCAACACAAAAGACCAAATGAAAATTGCCTTAGACGTTGCCAGTTCCGAATTTTACAAAAATGGAAAGTATGAACTTGAAGGCGAAGGTAAAACCTTCTCTTCACAAGAAATGGTTGATTTCTTAGCCAATTGGACTCGGCAATACCCCATTATTTCCATTGAAGATGGCATGGCGGAACAGGATTGGGCAGGTTGGGCATTACACACCCAAGCGACAGGCAACATTTGTCAAATTGTGGGCGATGACTTGTTTGTAACCAACCAAAAAATCTTAGCTGAAGGCATTGAAAAAGACATTGCTAACAGTATTTTGATTAAGGTCAATCAAATTGGGTCGCTCACTGAAACGATGGCGACGATTGCTTTGGCACACAGTAATAACTACACCACCGTTATTTCACACCGTTCGGGTGAAACAGAAGATACGTTTATTGCGGATTTAGCCGTGGCCGTGAATGCTGGGCAAATCAAGACTGGCTCAGTTAATCGGTCTGAACGGGTTGCTAAATACAACCAGTTGATTCGTATTGAACAAGAATTAGCTTCTGCTGGGCGTTATGCAGGTATGGCGGCTTTTAAAGCCCAAACCAAAACCCTTGCTTGTGTTTAAATTAACACTGCTAACTAGCTAAAAAAAGCCTCTCCTTTCTTTCAGTTAGGAGGGGCTTTTTCTATTAAACGCTAGGGTTCACGGGTTTATTCTGTTGGTAACAACACCCACAATTGCGGACGCCCCACATTACAATGCACGGATCGATGTAATAAACTAAACCCCGCCCATGATAAATACAAGCTGGTTCTAGCTATATTCCACCCTTCAAACAAGCCAATGGATGAGCTTTTATCAGAATAATTACCTTCTGCCAGTGCAAGCGTTCTGCTTTCAACAGAAGCTAACGGATGAAAAATACGTTCAATCCAAACCGAACGGCTTGGTTCATCATCTTGCCAGTGGTCAAGCTGGGTCATCAACGCAATGAAGTCTGCTTTATTTTCAGCCGTTACCACTTGCTTATCCGCACTAAAAATAGCCGTTTTTGAAAGACTTGGTAAAATCAGCGTGCCTAAAAAGCACCAAAGCGTATAGCTAAAAATCATCATTAAATGCTCTGAAAACGCTTGCCCTGTAGGGTGTATAGCCCACCAACAAAGAAGCCACCCAAGCCCACTAAACAAAAGGGCTCTCCCTAAACCTGCTGGGTATAAGCCTGATGCTACAATGGCTGCTTTGCGTTTAACCCACAAAGCTAATTGCTCTGTCTTCAAGATTTCCATCCATTTCTTGGGTAAAAACAGCGTGGGCTTTGAACCGCCAAAAGACAATCCGCCTGTTGCTCCTACATCTTCATGTTCATAAACGATGAGGTTCACAAGCGGTGATTCTAGTAGTGGTGTAGCATCCCTCTTGCTTTGTTTAATGCCCCCTATCCACTGAAACAGGAGAGGTTGGGCTAGCACCAATACCAGTGAATTCACCCAGAACGCCACTAAATACCCCAGTGTTCCTAGTTGATAAGTCCATAAAACCAACGAGGCTAAACCCAGAAATAAAATGATACCTTGCTTCACAGAAGCGGAAAACCAATTGACTAAAAAGACTGAAAATGGTTGCGTTGACCGCTTGAATTTTGTAGGCAACCAATAGCCCCCAACTACATCAAAGGGCATCATGATTAATACCCATAAACCAATGAAAAGAGCTGCGGCTAGCAGTTGTTGAGAAAGTTTTGTTACAGATAATAAAACGCTGGTTAGCAACTGGGGAAATAGTAATAGTAGGGTAGAAATAACCGTCCAAAACCCCACACCTGTAACGCCTGTTAGTAATCTGGCTTTTGCATAATTCACTAGTTTAAATCCCTATGGTGTTGATACTTTCAACTAAAGCGTTTGCCCCACATTGGGAACAAACGCTTTAGTTTGATACTTTTTATTATAGACCACTTAGTCTTGAATTTCGTAGTCTTCCATACCACACCCACAATCAGGGCATTCAAAATCCGTAGGTAGCGTTTCCCACTTGCCTTCAACGGCTTCATCATGCACGTGTCCACAAATCACACAAACGTATCGTTTAGCCATTAGTTTAAGCCCTCCAATACCGCAGTGTAAGCATCTGCATGGCGTTTTTCAACCTTTTTCAACGCCGCAAACCGCTTTTCAGCCTTAGCTAACACTAATTTGAATTGTTCTGCGTGTTCTTTAGATTCTACTATTTGCTCAGCGAATTCTTGCGTTGCTTGGGCATTGCTTTCAGCCGTGGCTTCTTGTTCAAAAGTAGGGTACATGGTGGTAAATTCGTAGGTTTCACCTTCAATGGCTTTATGCAAACATTCTTTGGTGGAAGGCTTACCAATCAGCAATTCCAAATGCCCCCAAGCGTGGAGAATTTCTTGGTCAGCGGTATGTTCAAAATGCTTGGCTACTTCTTCAAAGCCTTCTTCCCGAGCAATTTTAGCGAAATAACGATACTTAATGTGTGCCATAGATTCACCCGCCAAGGCACTTTCTAGGTTTTGTAGTGTTTTAGAAGTCATTACAAAGTTCTTTCTGTTTGAGGCTTTTAAAAGGGGAGGGGTTTAACACCCTCCCACAAAAATAATCGGTTTCTGTAGGGGCGATTCACGAATCGTCCGTTCAAAAAAGTTACACTTTAGCAGTAACTACTTGTTCTAAAGCAGTCATAGCGGCTTCGTAGTTTGGTTCGTTGGTTACTTCAGGTACTACTTCAACGTATTTTACTTGTTGATTAGCATCAATAATAATAACGGCTCTGGTCAACAAGCGAAGGTTTGGTAGCAACAAGCCATAGTTGTTGGCGAAGTTGGCTTCACGATGATCGCTTAAGGTTTGCATGGCGATATCTTCAGCACCGCAGAAGCGTTTTTGTGCGAATGGTAAATCCATGGAAACGGTTACCATTTCAACAGGCATATTTTGCAATTTACTGTAGAAGGTTTTGCTTTGAATGGCACAAACAGGCGTATCTAAAGAAGGTACAACGTTTAATAAAACGGTTTTACCTTTGAAGTTGGCAAGGGTAATAGCTTCTAGGCTACCGTTAAGCAACTCAAATTGAGGGGCTGCTTGGTTGGCTTGCACGGTGGTGCCTTGTAATTCAATCAGGTTGCCTTTAAAGGTAACAGTCGTCATGGTATGGATGCTCCAGTGGGTTAAAAGAGTTATAAACAAAAGTGAAACACTTTATTCCTACATTCTACCATGTTCAACAGAGACTATTAAAATTTCTCTATGATTTTTTTATTTTTGACTTGGTTTAACAAGCACCGTATGCACCACGAGGCTGTCTGCTCAGTATGTTGATACTTTAATACAGGCGTGGTATATTGATAAAAAGTTTACTCATTGATATGAACGTGGTACACAATGGCATTAAATAAAAACCTACACCAAGCAAAAGATTCTAAAAAAGATGAGTTTTACACCCAGCTTGCAGATATTGAACGAGAGCTAGAGCATTATAAAGCCCACTTCAAAGGCAAAGTGGTATACTGCAATTGCGACGACCCGAGGGTAAGCAACTTCTTTCATTATTTTTCCTATAAGTTTGAGCAACTAGGGCTGAAAAAGCTGATTGCTACTTGCTATAAAAACCAACAGATTGATTTATTTAGCCAACACCGTGCGGAACAAGCCATTTGCCTAGAATATGTGGGCGATAAAAACGGCAATTTTAAGCCCGACGAGGAAGAAATAGGGATTAAACACCTAAAGGGTGATGGTGATTTTAGAAGCGAAGAAAGCATAGCACTGTTGAAACAGGCGGATATTGTTGTAACCAACCCGCCGTTTTCGTTATTTCGGGAATACGTTGCCCAGCTGGTAGAACACGACAAAAAGTTTTTGATTGTTGGCAGTATGAACGCCATTACCTACAAAGAAATTTTTCAACTCATCAAAGAAAATAAACTTTGGGTTGGTTACGGTAATGGAGATATGAAATTCAAAGTCCCTGATCACTATGAAAGCCGTGAAACTCGATTTTGGGTAGATGAAACTGGGCAAAAATGGCGAAGTTTAGGCAACGCTTGCTGGTATACGAACCTTGATATTTCAAAACGGAATGAAGATCTTATACTGTATAAAAAATACAATCCCGAAGAATACCCGAAATACGATAATTATGACGCTATCAATGTGGATAAAACCAAGGATATCCCCGCTGATTATGATGGAGCGATGGGCGTACCAATCACATTTTTGGACAAATACAATCCTAAGCAATTTGAGATAATTGGTATAGACCGTCCTTTGGTACAAGAATTAACTGGAAAAATCAGCAGATTCAAAATTGATGATAAAGAAATATACGCACGTATCGTTATAAAGAACAAAAAATTATGAAAATAGAACTCAAAGAAATTACCGTCCGTGATTTGACCGAAGGGTACGCTGATAAGGCCGAAAATGGGGTTGTTGGCTATAACGGCAAGCTAGATATTCGCCCCCCTTATCAAAGAGAGTTTATTTATGGAATTAAGGAACGAGACGCTGTCATTGAAACCATCAACAAAAACTTTCCGTTAAATGTGCTTTACTGGGCAGTTCGTGAAGACGGTACGTTTGAAGTAATAGATGGGCAACAACGCACCATTTCAATTGCTCAGTACGTGAATGGTAATTTTTCTCTTAATGGATTGTATTTTCACAATTTACAAAAAGACAAACAAGAAGAAATACTAAATTATAAGCTAATGGTTTATTGGTGTACAGGTACCGATAGTGAAAAACTAGAGTGGTTTAAAACTATTAACATCGCTGGAAAACCACTAACTGACCAAGAATTGAGAAACGCCGTGTATTCAGGCAAATGGGTAACAGATGCTAAAAGACACTTTAGCAAAAATGGGTGTGCGGCTCATGGTTTGGGTGGGGATTACTTGAGTGGCAGTGCCATTCGGCAAGAGTATTTTGAAACAGCCATCAAATGGATAAGCCAAGATAAAATAGAAAACTACATGGCGAAACATCAACATGAACCAAACGCTAATGAATTGTGGCTTTATTTCCAAGCGGTCATTAGTTGGGTGAAGGCGGTTTTTCCAACCTATCGTAAAGAAATGAAGGGCATCGATTGGGGCTTTCTTTACAATGAGTTTCAGGGGCAAAACTTCGATTCCGCAAAACTAGAGGCAGAAGTTTCCGAGCTGATGCAAGATGAAGATGTGGGTAACAAAAAAGGCATTTATACCTACGTTCTAACCCGAAAAGAAAAGTATTTGAGCATACGAGCGTTCAGCGATAAGCAAAAACGAGAAGCCTACGAAAAACAACAGGGTATTTGTGTTGTTTGTAACGAACATTTTGAAATTGGAGCTATGGAAGCTGACCATATAACCCCTTGGCATGAAGGCGGAAAGACGGATGCAAAAAACTGCCAACTGCTTTGCAAAGAAGACAACAGAAGAAAATCTGGCAAATAACCCTCTGTTGAGAGTCTTTTAACAAAAGAGGGTTACTCTTGCCCAACCAACACCGCCACATAAAAACCATCATGCAGTGGGGTAATGGGCAACAAGGTTTCGCTTTCCAGCTGAAAACCCACGCCTTCAGGGCTGGCTAAAAACGCCTCCACCACCGCACGGTTTTCTGCTGGGTGAATACTACAAGTGCTATAAACCAGCCTGCCATTCAGTTTCAGCAATTGGCTACCCCGCTTCAAAATAGCCAACTGCAACGGGGGATACTCCGAAATTTGTTCAGGCGTAATAGAAAGCAACCGCTCTGGGTGGCGTTTAACCGTACCCAACCCCGAACACGGGGCATCCACCACAATCACATCCGCTCTATTGGGCGTTTCAAAATCCACTGCCGAAGCCACGACAATCTGAAGAAACGCTTCATCCCCTGCCCCCCACGGAATACCTAGGCGGTTTGCATTTTCTTTCAAGCGGTCTAACCGTCTTGCAGAAATATCCACCGCCGTAAGCGAACCCTGCAACTGCAGTTGCTCGGCTAAAAATACTGTTTTAGACCCCGGTGCGGCACATAAATCAATGACCGTTTGATGGGGCTTTACTTGGGCTTGATGGGCAATAAACGCTGACCCAAAATCTTGCACATAAACGCTCCCCTTGGCAAAATCTGGCAGTTTTGCAGGGCTGCCAATTTTCGATTCTATCAACAAACAAGCGGGTAATAGGTCTTCCCAAGGCTGACTGTAAGCGATGTTGTTTTCAGTCAGCAGTGCTTGATAATTCGCCACCGTGGATTTTAGTTGATTCACCCGAACCACAAGAGGGGCGGGCAACTTGCAGGCTTCAAACAGTGGGATTAAATCCGCTTCTGGAAAAACTTTGGTAAAATCATTCGCCAACCAAGCAGGGATACTATGCGTTTTAGCAAGGCGTTCTATGGGGGAAAGGTGGGATTTTAAGGGAAGCGGTGGCAAGCCTTTTTCTCTGGTAGTTACTTCTTGTAACCGCACATAACTACGCAACACCCCGTTGAGCAATTGTAATTGCCCTGCGGGAATCCGTAATTTTTTGCCTAATTCGACAGATTCATTCACCACGGCATAATCTTTTGTTGACAAATATCGCAATTGATAGAGTGCAATGCGGAGCACCGTTCGCACGCTAGCGTGGGTATCTTTCAGACGCTTTTGCGTGAAGTGTTCAACCCAACTACCCAATTCCAACCAATAGCGAAGGGTGCCGTAAACCAAGTGCGTCAATAACCCTTTTTGGCTGGGGGAAAGTTGGGGGTTAGCGTCTAAGGTTTGGCTTAAGGCTTCATCTGCCTTTGCCCATGGTTTTTCGGCTGAAGGCTTACGTTCATACCCACTTAATAGCTCAAAGGCTAGCAGAAGCGGGGTATTTACTTTAGTTGAAGTCTTCATTATAGGTGTTTATTTCTAATCATGATTAGTTGGCAAGAGACTTGTACATCAATTAAACCAGTAGGAACAACCATCGCGTTTGCCCTGCAGTCGCCGATGCGTTCCGTCCACCGCAGGGGCAAAAAGAACATCCCGCCGTCAATGCCCTTCTGGTGGCATAGGCGGGTGGCTTTTTGAGGGTCTTTAGGGGCTTGCCCCTGAATTTGTGGGGGGTGTCGGGGGGTGCCCAAACAGGCATCCCCTGACAAACCAACCAGCTAAAGACCGAAGTAACCAACCCTTACTCTTCACGTTCACTTTGATTCTGCATGGCTAGCAACCGAAGAATCATCCCGACTAATTCCAACAGGGCATAGGTGGCGGCGGCAATGTAGGTAAACGCAGCGGAAGTTAGTACTTTTTTGGCTTTGGGTAATTCTTCTCTGGAAAGATAGGCGTTGGCTTCTACCTGTTTTAAGGCTCTGGCACTGGCGTCTAATTCAACAGGCAAGGTTACTAAGTGAAATGCCACCGCAGCCCCGAAGAAGACAATCCCTAAAATACCCAAGTAAAATGGCAGAGGCCCACTCATGTGCATGAACAACTTCAGCATAATTGCCCCGAAGAAAATCATCGGCCCAAGTTGAGACCCAAGGTTGACGATCGGGAACATTTGCCCCCGAATAACCACGGGTACATACCCTTGGGCGTGCTGAATGGCGTGTCCCACTTCATGGGCGGCAATGGCAACAGAAGAAATGCTCGTGCCGTGGTACACATCCGGCGAAAGCCTAACAACGTGTTCACTAGGGGAATAATGGTCGCTCAATTCACCAGGGGTTTCTTCCACCGTTACGTTGAAAATTTGATTACGAGAAAGCATATCTTTGGCAACTTGCACACCAGACATGTTACGCTGGTTGCGTTCCAACGAGAATTTTTTATAGGTAGATTTTACCCACATTTGAGGTAAAAACGTCAGCGGTATCCCAATTAGTGAAATAATCAACTGGATGGGGTCCATATGAAAGCCCATAGGCATAAAAAACATAGCGGCAACGAACCTTTTACAGTGTGGTGTTGCCCTACTTTTATGTGAAAGAAAAGGCAACTACCGTTTGCGGAAAGACTGGTCTGATACTAACACAACCACACGAGCAGGTGTTAATACGGTATTAGCAAGGGCGGGGTAGTTCATGAAGGTTTCTAGTACAGCAGGATGAGACAACACCCAACTAGCAACAACAGACTTTAATAAAGTAAAAATAGCGTTCATTCAAAACCCTCCAAATATGGCACAACACACTGAATTATAAACTTAATTTATTTATCGACCATTTAAAGAGGAACTTGAATAACTTGTTACATCGTTTCTGTAGGGGGTACACTCTCAAATCTTAGCGAATAAGGAGCTTCAGCCAACTGCTTGGCAATGGCATTCCTCGCCCAATCTGCTGCGTTCATTAAGGCTTTACCCGCTGGTTGAAGCTGGTGAATGCACAATTGGGTTTGGTTTCCCGCCTGTACAATCAACCCTTCTTTTATTATAGCTAAAAGTGTCCCATTTAGCGTTTCGTTAACAAAATCTTCCGATTGCCAAACCGAGCACCGCCCAATTTTGAACCGTTCACCAGCTAAAAAGGTAATTGCACTAGGAGCTGGGGTTAAAGCCCGAATATGGGTAGCGAGTGTTTCTGCAGGCAGTGCCCAATTTAAAAACGACGCCTCTTTTTTGAATTTCGGGGCTAAGCTGATACCCGTTTCAGGTTGAGGCGTTGGCGTTAAAGCCCCTTCCGCCACTTGGGTGAGGGTTTTCACCAGTAAATCGCCCGCAATGAGCGATAGTTTTTCCGCTAACGAACCAGTCGTATCATCCGGTGCAATATCGAGGGTTTCGGTTAACAACATCGCCCCTGTATCGACGCCTTCATCGCTGAACATCGTAGTTAAGCCCGTTTGGGGTTCGTTATTGAAAACCGCCCATTGAATGGGGTTTGCCCCTCGGTAAGCGGGCAATAACGAAGCATGGACGTTGACGACGCCAAACTTTGACACATCTAGCACCCGTTTCGGGAGGATTTGCCCGAAGGCGATGGTTACGATGAAGTCAGGAGCTTGAGCTTCTAGCCATGCCATTGTTTCTTCATCGGTGCGGAGGCGGGTGGGTTGGTGGATGGGGATGTTGTGGGCTTCGGCTAGCGTTTTCACTGGCGGAGGCGTTAGCTTTTTGCCCCTACCCGAAGGTTTATCGGGTTGCGTAACCACGCCGATGACGCTGAATTGTTCGGGGTGGTTAAGCAGGGTTTGCAGGCACGGCACGGCAAACGCAGGCGTTCCCATAAAGATGAGTTTCAGTGGTTTTTCAAAAGCGTGTGTCATTCTTATAGCCTCTATTCTACCAATGCGGTTGGATTTTCCAACTGGGCAAAGGCTTCATCCAATACGCTATCCACCACTAACCGATTGGGATCAATCAAGGGTAAGTTTTTCTCTTTTAAGATGGCATTGGTGGCTTCAACATCCACCACCCTATCGCAAATGAGAATCCCGTTCAGATGATCCATCTCATGCTGAATCGCTCGGCATAATAAGGGGTGTTCATCGGCGGAAACCGTCATTTCTTGGTTGCGGGCTTGCATATCTTGAAACCGAATGGTGATGCTGTTGTAGCGTTTCACTTCCAACAAAGCCCCCATAAAACTAGGCGACCCTTCTTGGCTAAGGCACGCCCCACTTTTTCTTACAATTTTTGGGTTGATGAATACCATTTGCCCATAGCGTTGCGTATCTGTGGCACAATCTAACACAAAAATCTGCTTGTTTACGCCCACTTGCGGTGCGGCTAGCCCACAACAATGAAAGGCGTGCAACGTATCGAACATATCTTGGATGGTTTTTTGAATTTTAACGCTCATTTTATGCACAGGCGTAGTTGGTTGACGCAAAACCGCATCGCCATATATTTGTATTTTTAACTTCGCCATAAGATCATCAACACTTTCTATTGATTTTATTTTTTATATTGTGTTAGAGATGAAAAACTCTCGCTAAAGGGGGGTCAAGGGGTTTTACCCCTTGAGTAAAAAAAAACAGGGAGGTGATGGGTTTGGGAAGAGGAGGGAACGGACTCTTCCCAATGTTGAAAGCCCTGCTTTCAACCATCAGAGGGTAATCACTATTCTGTTACTGCCACTGGGTTTTCCAGTTGACTGTAAGCTTCTTCCAAAGCAGGCTCTATCACATTTTTGGCAGGGTCAATGCTGGGTAAGTCTTTCGCTTTCAGCAACACATCTGCCCCGTGTTGGTCTACAGCTAAATCTACAAATAAAATCCCGTTCAAGTGGTCCATCTCATGCTGAATAGCTCGGCACAACAGCGGATGCTCTTCAAGTTTGACGGTCATTTCTTGGGGTTTGCCCTTCATATCTTGAAACCGAACGGTAATTTCGTTATAGCGTTTTACATCCACAAACACTTCAGGAAAGCTTAAACATCCTTCATGGCTAAGGCACGCCCCTTTTTTACGCACAATTTTCGGGTTAATAAATACCATTTTTCCGTAGCGTTTCGTTTCGTTAGAACAATCCAACACAAACAACTGTTTGCTAACCCCCACTTGCGGAGCCGCCAACCCACAGCCATTTTCGGCGTACATGGTATCAAACATATCGCCAATCAGCTTTTGAATTTTCGGTGAAAATTTATGAATGGGTTCAGCCACTTGCCGAAGGACAGGGTCGCCGTATTTTACTACTTTCAGTTTTGACATCCGTGAAACATCTCCTTTCGGTTAGTTAGCAGTTGCCGTTAAGTTTTCAGGCAATACCAGTGGCACAAATTCAGGGTCTACTTTGGTAGGAATCAACCCTGCACTGTAGCCCATAGAAAGCATGAGACGCACGCCTTTACGAATTTCCGTGGTGGCATCCAGCGTCATATCGTTCACATACATACCCACGAAACGGTCGGTTTTGGCGGGGTCTAAATCTCTAGCGTAAACTTGACACCCAGCAAGGGTTTCTTCACGGTTTTCCAAGCCCCATTTCACGCTACGGTATAGCACTCTGCCAATTTTAGCGATGAGCTCATCACCCAAATCTTTACGAATGCCATTACAGCCCAAGGGCATTACCAAATTGGTGGTTTCAAACCACCATTCGCCTAAATCAACAATTTTAAATAAGCCTTCTTCTTGGAAGGTTACTTGGCTTTCGTGGATGAGCAAGCCTGCGGTTGCTTTGCCATCCAACACATACTGAGGAATTTCGTCAAAAGGAACAATCACGGTTTTGACTTCGGGCATCCATAATTTTAAAAATAAATACGCACTGGTTTGAACACCGGGTATAGCAACAACGGCGTCTTCAGCTTTTAGGGCATCTGCAGCAATGGGGGTTTTTGAAACTAGAACAGGCCCGTATTTATCGCCAATACTGGAACCCACGGGTAAAATGGCATATTTTTCATGCAGATAAGCATAGGCGTGGTAACTTAAGGCCGTCAATTCATAAGTGCCGTGCTGGGCTTCTTGGTTGAGGGTTTCAATATCTTTGAGGATATGTTCAAATACCAAGCCTTCGGCATCCACCTTGTGTTTGGCTAAGGCGTAAAACATGAAGGCGTCATCAGCATCTGGGCTGTGGGCTACCCGTATAACGCTAGGAGCATTGGCGGTCATCATCATCATCATGGGGTTATTTTCCTTACTGTAGGGAAGAGAATGAGGTAATTACTTTTTCAGTTTATCTCAAAAACAAGGGTTTGTTACTGAGCTTATTCAGATTAGAAGTACGACGCTCAAAAAATAGAGCCCTCAAAACTTGATTGTTTACCAGTTATTCAAGTGTTACTTGAAATAAAGGCAAAGAATCAAGTTTAAACGCTTTTCGCCAGAAGATAAAGTGGTGTGTGCTCTTTATTTTAAATGGTTTACAGGGTTTTTGTTGCAGTTTTGAACAATGTCAACTTGATTGTTTGCCACCAATTCAAGATCCACTTGATTTTAAGGAATTATTTCAAGTAACACTTGAATAACTGGCAAACAATCAAGATTGAGCGGTTTAACCGATAAATTAACCTTATAGCTAATATGCCCAAGCGTACCGTGTTTTGTAAACTATAGTTAACGTAACCCACTGTATAGAAAAATTAATGACAATGAGCTTTTTTCAACACACCACTAGCCTTTCCACTTTAAAAACCTTACGCCCTGCCCGCTGGTATGATGCCTACCCAAACCTTAAAATGGGGCTTCATTTGCTTTACCTTGCCCCTATAGTAACCCATAGCACCTTAGGCGAAATATTGTTACAACTGGTTTGTGGCTATTTGGAAATTCCTGCTGAAGAAGGGATTCGTTTAGCAAAAACAGGCACCTTAACGCCTGCAAAACACATTCGGTGGTACGATGAAGTGCCTACCTTACCCCAAGCGTTAACCTTGCTAAAACAACTACCCCCCAGTGCTATACGGCAAGTTGCCAAGGCGTGGCATCAGCAATTTGGGGCTGCTTTAGCTTCTTAAAACACCCATCATATCAATGGAAACTCTTAATCGTCTACTACCTGTAGGAACGACCATCGCCTTTGCCCTGCTGCGGCGATGCGTTTCGTCCACCGGAGGGGCAAAAAGAACATCCCGCCGTCAATGCCCTTCTGGTGGCATAGGCGGGTGGCTTTTTCGGGGTCTTTAGGGGCTTGCCCCTGAATTCGTGGGGGATTGTTAAGGGGGTTCTGGAACAAGAACCCCCTTGACGCCAACAAGCTAAAGCTAGAAACGACAATCGATGAGAGAACACGCTATTAAATCTAGATTTTAGCTTTAAGAAGCTACGGTTTCTAACCGTTTGGGGCAATCTGCTTTTTCAGGTAGGCAAGTTGCGTATAACTTCATTTGCAAATCAACCATTTCAAACTGCAAAGTACTAGCTATACCCAAGGCTTCTTTTAGAATGATATCGCTTTCAAATTCTTTGGCTAACCCACAGGTAATGCAAATTAAATGATGATGCGGTGTTTCTTCATCTCGCACCAATTCATACTGCTTATGGTCTTCACTAAAATCCACTTCCCGAAGCACGCCCATTGAAGCCAGCAATTTAAGCGAACGATAAGACGTAGCCAACGAAATATCCGTGGTTTCCCGCTTCAAAATGGAATATAACGCCTCAGCACTAAGGTGTTCACCTTCCGGCAAATTGTAAAAAATATCCACCACACGTTCCCGCTGAGGCGTGAGCCGAAAGCCTTTGGTGCGTAATTCAATAAATAATTGTTCTTTGGGTTTCATTCAGAAAGTTTTACCATATTTTCACAAAGAAAACTACAATAGTTTAACAATGTTAAAGTAAGTCTTTATGGTATCATACCATAGAGTGTTCTACTACTGAAAGAGGTGATTTACCTTATGCCAAGTTTTTTAGGATTACCCGAGCTCGGGTTATTACTGGTTATTCTACTACTACTATTCGGGCCAGGCAAACTGCCCCAAGTGGCAAAATCAATCGGGGAAAGTATTCAGCAGTTCAAAAAATCTGCTTCAGGTAGCAATGCCAAAGAGCCAAAAACCCCTTCAACAGAAGCCGTAACAACCGCTGAAGTGCCATCAACCATCCATGCCGAAGCTACCACCCACCCAGCCCCCTAAGGTAACAGACCCCCTTGTGCCAAAGGCAAAAAAACACCTAAACCGATGGCTCAAACTGTTTGGTTGGAGTTTAGTGGTGTTACTTGTGGTGAGCGAAGGGGCAAATTTACTACTGCCCTTGCTACCCATTAATGATAGTTTGTGTAAAAGAATACAGACCGAAGCCTACAAAGAAACAGGCTTATGGCTTTCCACCAAAACCATTACCTTGCAGTGGCACTTATGGGAAGGTGCTACGGTAAAGCTTCATGATTTAGACTTGTTACCCCATAAAACAGTGGTAGAACAACAAACAGCCATTAACCCGCTTTGGTCGATTAGGTTAAAAGACTTATCGTTAGGGGTGGATGTTTTCAGCTTGGTCTTCAACAAGGGAAACGGAGCAATTTATCAACTAGCCGTTGAAAACCCTACGGTTACGGTTAAAGGCAAAACCGGATTTTCCGATTTACAAGCCACCTTTAAGCGAATTGCGGAAAAACCCAAGCCCCCGAATGCCCCGCGATGGATTGAACAACTTGATTTTTCACTTGCACACACCACCATATTACTATCACCCCCAGTTCAAGGGGAAACGCTTCGGTTAAATCTACCCACTATCAAAGGGCAATTCACCCAAAGACTGGCGATAGACCCGTTTGATATCACCTTCACCGACATGAAAGCCCTATTAGTGGCGGAAAAAATCAAGACTCAAAAACGACTGGCTACTATTTCCGCAAAAGGGGATTTTTCACTACCTGCTGCGAACAAAAATGCCAAGGTTCTAACCCAGTGGGAAACTATTTGGCAAGTGGCTGAGGGGATTCATAAACTGGCATTTACCGTTGAAAGTGATGACAGTAACAGGTTGATTCAAAGCCTGTTGAAACAAGGTTTACTGGATGAAAACCCTCTGAAAAAAGCATCGCTTCAGCCTAAAAAAATGAAACTACAGGGGCAACTTGAAGGCGTGAAGCCTCATCAATGGGATGTAGTGCTTTCAGGGTTTAGCACCTTGGATAGCATATCGACCCATCAACAAAATAACGCCAAGCCAACGCAAGCAGATTTTAACACCACACTTCACCTAACCAAACAAGCGGAAGACAAAGCCCTTTTAACACTCAAAGCATTTAGACTCAATCACGCAGAAAGCAAAGCGGTTTTGGAAGCCAAAGGGACGGTTACACTAACCGAAAAAAGCCTGAATTCCTTCGAGAAGCTACCCTTCGCCTTAGACGTTTCAGGTAATTTACCCAACATCAGCAACCTGCCAAATGAACTGAAAAGCCTTAGCCTTCCCGCCACAAAGGAAACGCAAGCCCTTCACTTAGCCCTGCTAAAGGGCGGGGTAACGCTACAACATGGTACATTAACCGGTACGGTCAAAACCCCTGTTATTGACCAATTAAAAGCCCAATTAAACCAAGTAACCTTGCAAGCCACGACGCAGGGTCGGTTATCGCCCATTATTCAAAGTTCTGGCACGATTGATTGGTTAAAAAGCGGTTCAGTGAAAGGGGTATTCACGGTTGTTCCGCATGAAACATTGAAAACACCACCAGCTACCATAACACTCAATAGAACCATAGAAGCAAACCCGATTAGTGTACAAGTTAGTGTGCCTGCTTTGCAAGGCAGCGTTGTTTCTGCATGGCAACCTTGGGCAATAACCTATCTTTCACCCGCCTTGAAAAAAGCCCCTGCTTACCAATGGCAAAATTTATCTTGGCAAGGGGAAACGACGTTCAAAGCCACTGCAACCTATCAACCCACTTCGCAACGGTTTAGCGTAAACAGTGCAACAGGTTCACTTAACCAGTGGCACGCATTGCTAAACCTTCAACCGTGGATGGGGGCAAACGGTAACTGGCAATGGCAACCCACTGCTGGGCTTTCCCCAAAACTGCAGATAGCCTTAGCGAACCAGAAAACTTGGCTAACCGTTGGGGGAAGATGGCACACGCAACAGCCCAATAGTGCTATTAAACTAACCGCCCATAAGGCAACGATACCATCTCTCATTGAACGAGTGCTGAAGCCGCTCAATCATTACTTTTTACCGCCTGCCCAGCAACTTTCAGAAACCCAACTAAACCAGTGGCTGGCAGACCCTACCCTTCAACCATGGTTGCATTCAACCGCTTCAGCCCAAGCAACGCTTTCGCCCCAACGCCTAACCCTACAAACCCTAACCTTAGAAGGGCTAGCCAAAACAGGGAAAGCAACCCTAAAAGCCGTTATACCATGGCAAGCCTTAACAAACCATAGTACCCTAGCATCTGCTTCAGTGGCATGGCAAAAAATACCCATTGAACCCTTCCCGCTAGCGTTTAAACAAGCCTTGACCCAAGCAGATTTACAACTAAAAAAATTGACCGGTGATACGAACGGCACCCTAACATGGGCTGGGGCGATACCCAAATCCGTAGTAGCCAGTGATTTTTCATCGCCCCAACGCTTAGGGTGGCTTCGCCCGTTAACAGGCACGATGGATATTTCTGCTATTGAAGGGCAGTGGGAACAACACCCCACGCCCTTCCAAATTAGTCCGCTACAATTGCACCTACATCAACTAGCCTTAAGCCACAAAAACCCCTTAAAAGTAACGTGGGGACCCGCTTCGGTGCTGGGAAATTTAGGGTTTCATCCGACCCAAAACCAACACTGGCAACCGATGATTGATTTAGACCTAGCACCGATTCCTCTAGAAACCTTCAAAAGCGAACACGCTTTTTACGCACCCATATTATCGCATTTAAAGCTTGAATACCCCACGTTTTGGCGAACCGCTGGCACAGTAGCGGGCGATGTGCATTGGAATGCTTCAGGCAATGCTCCCATGGCTCAATTACACCTTGCTAATGCGGGGTTTTACATTCCCAGAACATTAGCCCCCTTGCATGGGGTAACAGGTACATTTCAGGTAGATATTTTGAAACATGCCCTTTCTCTACCTGAACCGCTATTTGTGCAGTTGGGCAACAGTACGATGCTCATTCCTTGGTTGAATTTGAAAAATACTGGCAACCAGTGGCACTTAAATTTACAAGCCCAAGGTCGGCTTCACCCAAGAGAACTTAATAGTTTATTAGGCAACAACTGGTATTTTCAACCCACCCAATACCCTTGGTTGGCGGATAGTTGGCTTGGGCTGAAGGCATCATGGGGGGGAGAGGTGAATCATCCACAATCCAACATTGAAGCCAATTTATCTAGCGTGTTACAAGCGGAAGGGAAAATTGCCACGCAAACGGAATCGCCACTGGCAGAAGAAACGACTGCTAAAGCCTTAGTGATGCAAGAAGCGGAGGCAGAAAAATCAAGCCTGCCACCACAACCTATAAAGCCCACCAGCAGTGTTTTAAGCCCTTCTAAATTAGCGTCTATCAGTCAAAAAACGAAATTCAACACTATTTCTACCGGTGTGCCCAAGTTGCTAACCCTAGTGGAATCTACCAGTAATAGTAACCAAGAAGTGGTTTGGTATCAAAAACAGGGAAGCAATCAACCACTCAAAGAATTAGCCCGTTACCCCCTAGCAATGGGAAACCAGCCCCTAGCTACGATGGCGTTGCAGTTTAAAGGCAAAATCAATCAACCCCGTTTAGAGCTGGGTGAATTAAGGCTATTAGGGCGGTCTGAACCCCTGCGGTTTCAAGCCAGCTTAGATGCCCCCACTCAACCCACGCATTTATGGTCTAACCAAGGGCGTATTTGGACAGAAGAGCCAATTGAGTTAGATGCCCTTGCCCAGCACACCGCCAGCCCAGCCTTTCGGTTTGAATCTGGCAAAGTAGTAGCAGATTTACACTGGCAACAAGCCGATAGTAACCCGATGGGGCAACTGCAACTGCAAGCAGTACAATCCGCAGGGTTAGGCATTGATAACTTAGAAGCAGACGCCCAGTTTAAAGCAGCGAAGCTAGATTTAACCATTCCGCAATTTAAAGCGGGTGGTAGCGATGTTGGCTTAGCCGGCAATGCAGACTTACCCCAACCCTTGCCCGTTTCATTTAATGAATTAAACATTGTGGGTAAAACCTTCTATGTGGAAGGCTTTTTAGGATTGTTAGATAAATTAACCGTTGCCGTAATGACCCCCTATAAACAGGGGCTTCCGCCTACGGTGCGGTGGGTGCCTGAACGCACCATTAGCCTACCGCTTCAAGTAGAAGGCGGTACTATTACGCTGGAAGAAGCCATTGTCAACAACATTTTAGCCACCAATTACAGTAGCAAATGGAAGTTATTCCCCAATGGCTATATGGCATTAGATGACATGGACATGGCTGTTGCAGGCGGTACGGTGAAAGGGCAGTTCAGCATGAGCCCTTCCCAACGCAATACCCTTAGTATGAAAATTGATGCAGACCATGTAAAAGCAAACGCCCTAGCCAGAGCCTTATTAAATGCCCCCAACCAAGTGTTTGGCGATTTAACCGGCGGTATTGATTTTGCCACTTATGGCTATACCCCTGTGGCTCTTATTCAACACGCCAATGGCAAAACCCATTTTGTAATTACAGAAGGACGGGTACCCGCCCTAGACAAAGTGGAACGACTACTTTCTACCGCCAACGTAGTAAGGGGAGGTATTTTAGGCTTCAACTTTAACAACCTAGCCTTTGCCCTAAAAGGCGGGCTAAAATCTGGGGCGATTCGAGCGATTAGTGGCGATTTCCAAGTGGTGGACGGGCAACTACTAACCCGAAATTTCTTAAGTGATAGTACAAACTTAGATTTAGCCATGTCTGGCGGGGTACGGTTAGATAACGGCTTGGCGGATTTAGTGATTATTGGCATTATGCCCCAAAACGTTTCAGGTAAAGGGTTCTTGGGCAAACTAGGAGATTTCAGCTTGGGGAAGGCATTTAAATATGTGCCTGTACTGGGGTATATACCCTTAAAAGGTGGAAATAATAAAGGGGTGTTTGATTATATTCCTGGGCTGGGCTATGTACCCGGTTTAGGTGGTGTACCGGGTAAAACCAATAGTTTTGAAGCGTTGCTGAAAGGCCCGCCAGATGACCCCACTTCTATTAAAAGCATCCGCTGGTTACGGCAGGGCAAAGTAGTAGAGCCTGTTAAGTAACAAATTTTAAACTTATTGGGCGGATTCAAGTAAGAAAAATTATGCTGATCTACTATCAGGGTGTTTTAGATAGTAATTCCCTTTTTAAGCTTTACAGAAGAGGCTTAACCCTTCTTTGATGAGTGGCATTTATCGTGGTGAAAGCCCACCTAAACGGCAAGGTAAATTCAGCCAAGCCTTTATAGGTGTGGGTGTTTATACCTGTTACCGTACCATGTTGGGATTGGATGAAGTGCCTTGTCCGCTGGGGTTATCGTGGTTGTGGGAGGCGTTGTTTTAGGCTGTTTACCCACTCCTCTAAGTGATATGCTAAAATAGCAATGGTTTAATTTTCATAAAGACACCTATAAAGGATTATCACATTGAATTCCCTATTATTAAATGGTATTAGCCTGCATTATACAGGTTCTCGGTACAATAAACATTGGATTTCCTTAGAAGAGACTACAGAAATACTTCAAGGTATCGAGTCGATGTATCAGTGTGCATTAAAAGCATCTCCGCATACAAACAAACTTAAATTAAAATTAGTTATCACTAAAGATACTGTCAACGAAGGCTCTGTAGATTTACAGGCACAATTCATTTTAATTATGAATAGTCCGACTGTCGAGGCCATTAAAAACACCCTAGAAATAATAGGGACTTTTACAGGTGCTGGTTGTTTCGTATATAAACACTTTGCCAATAAAAAAAGTCAAGAAATCGATACAAATGGAATTGTTTTAGCTGCAATTCAAGCTAATAGAGAAGAAGTCGCAAAAGAGAGTATCAATGCCGTTAAGGAAATAGCCCTAAAACAATTAGCCTTATGCGAAAAATCATTAGAACATTCTGCTGAGATGCAAAAAGCTGCTTTTAAAGTCGTGGGGAAATTACCAGAAGCTAAAGATGGTTATTTAGAATTAGGGTTTAATACCCAAAGAGATCTCAAGATAGAACCTACTGATGTTCCCTTATTCACAGTCTCAAGTAAAGTTGAATCTATTCAGCAATTCAATCAACAAATGTTGATTTTAACTGAATTAGCATTAGACCCAAATCCTAAAGAATTATGTACTTTCAGAAAACCTGATGGACAAAAAGCGAAGATGAAATTCATAAATCCTGAATATAGAAATCAGCTTTTAGATTTTTACAAAACAAACCAATGGGATTATGGTTTCTATATTGTAGCAGACTATCAGTTTAACCCTGAAAATGGAAGGCATAATGTTATAGAAGTATATCCTGATGACAACGGAAATATTGTAAGATCTACTATAGATATGATTGATAGAATTAAAAAGAACGCTTAGAAGCGGTTAGCATTTACCTTCAAGAAGAAAGGATACCGACCATTGGAAGATTTTTTACAAACGGATTCGGACACACTACAACGCTGGCGTTAGATTTTCGTAAATTCGTCAAACCTTAGCATCTTTGGTAAACAGATATTACTGAAAGGCTTTGATTTTGATGCTGTGTTTTGTATAATGAAAAGTATCATTATTCAAAAGCACATTTTCAAACAAAAAAGGACTTCGCCACACCATGGTAAACACCGTTATTCTATTAGGACGCCTAGGGCAAGACCCCGAACTCCGCTATTTTGAATCAGGCTCCTGCAAAGCCCGCTTTTCTCTAGCAGTCGACCGTCCCGTTTCCAAAGGAGCCGAACGCATCACCGATTGGTTCACCATTGAAGCATGGGGCAAGCTCGCCGAATTCTGTGGCGAATGGGTGAAAAAAGGCACGATGGTTTCCGTTGAAGGGGCATTAGAAATAAGCCAATGGACAGATAACACCGGCAACGTGCGTGAAATGGCCATTATCAACGCAACGAAAGTTAACTTCGCCGGTAGTAAAAAAGATAATCAAACCACCATGGCTGGGTCTGCTCCCTTCTAATGTGGGAATCGGTTTGTATGCTAGCAGACGATTTAACCGGCTTGGCAGAAACCATTCAAGCCATAGCTTGCCCTTTTTCAAAACAACAACTAGGGTATAAAACCACTATTGATCCGCTACCCGTGGTAGAAGGTGGTATTAGCCTTGAAGCCTTTAGTATCAACGGGTTCAACACAAACCATCGGTCGTGTACGGTTGCAACAGCTAAAGCCAATACCACGCAGTGGATAAAAACCTTTTCTCAACAACCCATCGCTTCTACTTTTTTCTACCAAAAAATGGATTCCACCTTGCGGGGCTGGTGGGCGGTAGAAGCCAATCAATGGGTAAAGTCTGAAAAAGTTGAGCTGGTTTGGTGTTGCCCCGCTTACCCCCAACAAGGCAGAACCACCATCAACGGATGTCATTTTTTGAACAACACGCCGTTGCACAAAACCGCCATGGCTACAGACCCAACCCATCCCATTAGTACTAACAAGTTAGCTGCTTATTTAAGTAAGGCAGACCTTTCAGCTGAACAAATGTTGAAAATAACCGTTTCAGAAATAGAAGCCTACAGCGTTGATGCATGGGTGGAGCGATTACAAACAATCTTTCAAGAAAAACCGTTTTCATGGATTATTCAAGATGCCACAACACCCGAACAGCTGGAAAAAATGGCAACAGTCGTGCATCAACTCAAACTGAAGAATTATTTGCCTCCAACGTTGTTTTTAGGGTCTGGTGGTTGGGCGGGGGCTTTAGCGGGTTGTGAAACCATTGCGTTTGAACAAACGGTAGAGGCTTCTCTGTTTAAGGGTGGATGCAATCCACCCCTACAAAATAGAAAAGTCAAACCTCAATTAGTGGTCAGTGGTAGTGTTAACCCAACCACATTAGCTCAATTAGCCTATTTAAAGGAATCAAAAAAAACCACACTCCGTTGGGTTTCCCTGTGGGAAGCTGAAGGAGGGTGCTTAAAATCAGTCGAAACCGTTTTAAAAGACTGTTTAGCCGTAGTACCAAATGAAACGCTTATTTTAACCACCTGTACTTCGTCCAAAGACCGGTCGGAAAGTACTTCTGAACAAGCGTTCATTCAAACAACACTTTCAGCGGTATTAAGCCAACTGTTTCAAGCAATTAAGTTTGATAAAGTCATCTGTTGCGGTGGAGAAACTAGCTTATTGACCCTCAAGGCGGCTAACGCTCCGTTACTTGAGTGGTTTAAGCGAGGGGAACGTATTCAGTTTCCGCAATTTACCAGTGCTACAGGTTGTACTTGGGTGTTTAAATCGGGTAATATGGGGGATGAACAGGCTTTATCTCAATTATTACTTCACGCTAAAACAGGATAACCCATACCATGACCAAGCTTAAACCCTGTTACGCCCTAACCATTGGCGACCCGTTAGGGATTGGGGCAGAAATTACGGCTAAATTGCTAAAACAATGGGGTGAAAACCCAGAAGCAATGCCTTATGGGCTTAACGTGATTGGGCATATTGAGCACTTACAATCTACCGCCAAGCAGTTAGGTATTACCCTGCCTGTAACGGATAATATAACCTACACGCACATTGAAGCTGACCCCCTAACACAAGCTGGCAAGGTTGCCCATAAAGCCGTAGAATTAGCCGTTCAGCTAACCCATTCCGGTAATACGCAAGGTATTGTTACAGGGCCTATTTCTAAACAAAACCTGTGGGATGCTGGCTACACTGCCAGTGGGCATACAGAAATTTTGGAAGCCTCTGCCAAAGTGCTATGGCAAGATGACACGCTACAAGCCGATATGATTTTCTTGTATGAGCAGTTTCGGTTATTATTACTAACCCGCCATGTACCGTTGATGCAAGTGCCTGAAACACTCAAAAAACCGAGTAGCTTAGCTTCGCTTAAAAGTTTTATTCAGTTTTTAAGGGAAGCAGAACAGTTACCTCATCCGCAATTGGCCTTGATGGGGGTTAATCCGCACGCTGGGGAAATTGGTGGGGTGGAAGAAGCCGAAATTCTTCAACCCTTGATTGAAGCCATTAATACGCAAGGCATGGCAACCCTTTCCGCCCCTCAACCAGCCGATGCGTTATTTCGGGGGTTCAACCCCTTTAAACCATCGTTTGATGCCTATGTAGCCACTTACCATGACCAAGGCTTGATTCCTATGAAGCTAGTGGGTGGATTTTCTGCCGTCAATATAACCATTGGGCTACCGTTTCTACGCACGTCTGTTTCCCATGGGATAGCGACAGATATTGTGGGTAAAAACCTAGCCAGCCCCAGTAGTTTATGCCATGCCTTAGAAACGCTGCATCGGCTTACAACACTTCAATAATCAGCATCGTCAAATCATCCGCCAAGGGGTGTCCTTGGGTAAAATCAGACAATTCCATCAAAATATTTTCTAAAATAGCCCCGCCCCCTTCTGGAGACCACCCAATAACTTGCGGTAACAATTCCGCCAAGCGATCTTCACCATAAAGTTCTTCTTCGGGATTGGTTAATTCAGTTACACCATCCGTAAATAATAAAATTTTATCGCCAGATTCTAGGTTTGTAAACTGCATATTATAAGGCATATCCGGCACCCACACTAGTGGTGTACCATTTTCTTCCAATAGTTCAACCGTATTAGTTTTAGCCCGATATAAAATAGGGTAAGGATGTCCCGCTCCGCCATACTGAACGGTTTTACCTTCATCTAAAAAGTGAAGATACGCTGCGGTTAAATAATCTCCGGTTTTTACAACGGCTGCTAATTGATTATTCAAATGAAATAATACTTGGTCTGGCGTTTGATGATGATGCGTAATACGATAAAAACTAGATTTTAACAACGCTGTAACAAAGGCAGCAGGTACACCATGCCCTGAAACATCAGTAATAATAACGCCTAAGCTACCATCATGAAATTCACATAAATCATATAAATCCCCACCAATGGCATCGCACGGAATATACATACCCGAAATACGAAATTTATCGCTAAGATAATGCAACTTACTGTTACCTAAAGCACCATCAGCAGGGTTCTCTTTGTTTTCAACAATGGAAGGTAACAAGCTTTGTTGTAATTCTCTTGTTTTGTATAGTTCTTTTTCAATCATAAAACTACGGCTAGATAAATCTTCATTCAGCAGGGCTTGTTCTTTACCAAAAGTTTGGCTATTGCGAAGTTTTTCCCCTAATTTCACGATGCTAATCAACCGTTCAGCCCATTGTTCAACAGATAAGTTTGCATAAAACGCTTTATAAATACCGGCACTTAAATAAGTTTTCAATAAGCCTGTAGAAAGTGATTCTTCGCTAAATAATAAACATTGCAAGGTGTTCAACACGGGGTGTTTACTTAACTGTTCCAAGGCTAACTGGGCTTTTTCTACCACGCCTTTGGTTTTGGTGGCATTAGTGGCTAATTTAGCAAACCCTTCTTCACTAGCCAACAACCAAGTACTGGTTTGCGGTTTTAAGTAGGCTTCTAACTGCTCAAAAGAATGGACTTTACCCTTATTAAGACGTGCAACAACCATATTACTTTCAGCCAATACCTCGTTTAACTGAGCTAAACGTTTGGAAGGAAAGGTGCTATCACAATCCAAAAGCCAAATTTGGGTCGCTGTCGATGGGCTATTTGAATGAACTTCGTGAGCGAAAAAATCTCCCGTACTATTAGTACTTTCCATCGTTTGTTCCGAACTAGCAGATGGTAGAACAGACGTTGGTGCTGCATCAAAATAATCATTCATCATCATTGTTAAAGGCATCCATCACAGGCTATAAGGGTGTAAAAAAGCATATAAAAAGAAGGTTAAAATATCAAACACATACTACTTCTTTCGGTTTAACCAACGTCAAAATAAAAGACTTTCAGTCAAGTTCACTCGTTTAGATGGTTTCAAGCATCGCTAAGTTCTATAGAATCAATCTTAAGCCATTTTACCGACTGCTTCATTTTTAAATGAGACTGTAACACCCAAGAGAAAGAGACGCTATCGCCATGATGATGATGACGCAACCTGCTGTTCACCAATCTTCCCTATTTGAATTAGATGAATTGTCAGCCCTAGCTCCAATAGAAGCGAGTGTAGCACCCACTTATTTATCTCCTACAAAAACTGCTAAAAATTATGTTACAAAGCCCGTTGTTCCAAGCCCTTCATTCCAAGCCGTAGGGTATGAATGGGAATTAAGCCCCGCTGAACGAGAAGAAGTTTCACATTCCATTACCCAAACATGGACAGACCAAGCCATTAAATGCTACATGACGGGTGCTAACTGCCAACGGTGTGATATTCCCAGAGGGGCTTATTCGTTTGTTTGCCAAATGGATAAGGTAGTACCTGTATTGTTAGATACCTTGGGTAAGCCCGATGTACACCGGCTAAAGCGGGTTTATCCGCAAGGGTTTTCAGTTGAAAAATATGAGGCGGAAGACCCCGCCGTATTACCCGCTTGTTTGCGGTAGGTTATGTTTACCGTCGATTGTCGTTCCTACTGGTTGGTAAGTTAATCGTTTAGTGTGTATTAGAAGCCATTGATAATGCAGGCAACGCCGTAGGTTCTGGGGTCAGTTCTGGTTCACCAAGCAAGTAAGGGGCATCTTCAAAGCTTGCGGGTAGCTTTTTGGCTGAACCAACCTCCAACGCTTCAAGTTTGTTTACCACTGAAACCAAGCCCTGTTTACCATCAAATGTGGTTTTAAGGTCATCAATATCGCCTTCTAGTTTGGCGTGCGTTTTAATCACTCGTTCTAACCGTTCCGCCAGTAAGACGAGTTTATCATGAACTTGCCTACCTAATTTTTGAACTTCGCCCACGTTGGCAGTAATGTTTTCTTGATGCCAGCCCATGCACACCATCCGCAATAGGGGAATGAGCGTTAGAGGAGAGCTGATAACCACATTTTGATTCCAAGCTTGCTCCCACAGTAATGGGTCGGTTGCCATTGCTTGTGAAAGCAACGATTCTTTGGGTAAAAACAACACGACAAATTCAGGCGATTGACTAGCATAGCCTGTATAATTTTTCACTTTTGAGGCTAAATCCTTCACTGCTGTTTTGATGGATTTAATCAGGGCTTCATCTTTGAGGGAAGGGGTAGGCGATGTTTCTGTTGTTCCCTCTGTTTCATTGGGTGCTGCTATTTCAATAGAGGTAATACTGTTGGTTGTGCCTTCTCGAATTTCCGTGCTGAATTGGGTTGCTTTGGCATCAATAATAATAAAGCGGTTTTGGGGTAGTTTTACCACCACATCGGGTCTGGAACGGTCTGTTTGAGCCGATTGAAAATCATAATGAACGCCCTGTTGTAAGCCAGCAAATTCTAATATACGAAGCAGTTGCAGTTCGCCCCAATCACCAGCACCTTTGTTGGTTTTCAGGACTGAAACTAGCTGATGATTACTTTGGTGGAGCAGTTCCACTTGGCTTTTCAGTACAGCAACGGAATCAAAATGGTCTTTATTCATGTTTTTTAAGTGCTGTTGGTATTCCTGCAACATGGTTTGAATGGGGGCAGTTAGTTGTTTAAACCCTTGCAAGCGTTGTTGTTCTTCCTGTTCAGCAGAAAGTTTGAGGGTTTTACTTGCTTGAGCTAGGGTATCAGTCAAATGGTTTTTAAGTTGGGCTTCCCATAGGGTTTTCCAGTCGGTTTGCTGTTGTTCCCATTGCCCTTTTAGGGCTGCCAATTGTTGAACTAATCCCGTTTTTTCAGCCAATAAACTGGCTTTTTCAATGGCTAAATTCTGGTGGGTTTGTTGTAACTGTTCCCATTGGGGTTTTAGTTCTTGCAATTGGGCTTCACACTGTTTGGCTTCAATACCCAAACCTTGAAGCATTTGCACTTCAGAGGTTTTTGCTTGTAACGCTAGCCAGTGGTTTTCCGCCATTTGGGTAGCGGTTTTTGCTTGTTCTGCAGTAATACTGAGTTGGGCAGCGGTTTTAATCTGTTTTTGATACAACCAAATTAGTAAACCAACGCTGGAAATTAGTAATACTAAAGTAAAAGGTGAAACAAACCACTCCGAAAAAGAAATCATGGCTAAAAGAATCCTAGCTTCGTTTGATTAATGGGAAAATTTGTTTGGCTCTGTTAGGGTCTAGTGGTTTTTTAACCGTTGGGGCAATCACCTTTTTAACCACAAGCCCATTGGGGTTGTAAGCCTTGTGTAATAAAGCTAACCAGTAAACAAATTGCCCTTGCCCCATGAGGCTAGTGCCTGTGAATTCACACTGTCTGCTATTATCTTGAAAAGGTAGCGTGGTAGTCGCTAAATTATTGGGAAAGCCTTTAACCAAAAAACCAGGGAATAAGGTTTTAGTGGTTCTGCTCAGTTGATGGCAAGGGTTTCTGACGTATTGAATATCGGGCGAAATAGCTGTATTACCTGTAATGAAGGTTTGATTCCACTGGTTAAAGCCCATCAGGTAATTAAACACATCGGTACTAGCCGCTAAATAAGTGGGGTTTTGGCTAGCGTGGTAAGCTTCTGCCCAAAGAATGCCCAAGTTGACCCACTCAAAATTGTCTTTCGGTAGAGGGAGGCTTAATTTTTCTGTATAATTTACGGGGGCGACCATTGGGTTTAAAATGCTTTGCAATAACGGTTTTTTAGCATCTGCCAAGGCGAGTAATTGGTCGCGTTCTTCAGAAGAAAGCCCCGTGGTATGGGTATAATAGCTAACTACGAACGGAACAGGGTTTTCCCATGTAGCTACGTCTAGTTTTAACTTAGGCACGAAGCTAAGGGCTGTTTCTTTTAATGATTCATCGCCCGTGGCTTCGGCTAAAGCAGTATACGCCCAATACAGGGCGGGCGTCATGGATTTTGGGGCTTGGCTCCAATACGGTTCATGTAGGGTGGCTACTACTTCGTTGGTAGAACCAACTGCGGGCGAACCAAACGAAATGGTAGGAACGCTTGAAGTTTTAAGTTGTGTGGGTAGATAGTCTATCCCTTTTTTGGCTGCTAAAAGGCAAGAAACAGCAAAGCTGGGGTCAGTTTCTTTATAGGCCTGGGCTGCTCTAGCTAAAGTAGCTACACCAATAGCCGTAGTAAAAGGCGAAGTAGGCAATGCTAGTCGTAAACTTTTATCGTTAGCAGGTTTTACGGTGGGGGCAATATCTGCTTGGCTGTATGTGCCGCTTAAAAATGAGCCATTGGGTTGTTGCAGTTTTAAAATCCACTGAAGCCCTACTTGTGCTTCATGGAGTAAATCAGGCAATTCGGTGGTTTTTGGTTCGCTGGAAGGATAGGCTAATTTCACTTCCCAACCTTCACGTTGACCCAGTACCATATAGGCATTCATTAGTTGGGTACTAGCCCATGCGGTTGAAACAATATGTTGATGATAATTAGGCCCTTCATACCAACCGCCTTGAAGGCTTTGGGGCTTAGTATGTCCTGCTTCTAGTAATAAGTTAGAAGTGGCATCTCCCAAGAACTGACCAGACCGATTGTAAAAGAAGGTGCGGGTGCTAGGGGCTATTTGGTTGAGGAATAAGCCACTGTTAACCCGTAATTGGTATTTGGGCGAAGCGGGCTGAGGTTTCCAGTACCCACCATAGGGGTAAACATCAAAAACACCTTCTTTTTTGAGGGTAGTGGCATCTAACAAAATGAGCGATGGGTTGAGCAATTCCCCATACGGACGCCCCACTTTCATACCTTCCGGAGCAATTAAAGCGTTCTTTTTTTGTGGGTTGCGAATAACAAATTTGGTGGGTTCAAGGGGTGTGGGTGTTACGCCGCTTACCCACAGTAGTTTTTCGGCATTAGGGTGGTAGCCAAGTTGGTTGTGCTTCAGGATGCTTTGCGGTTCTGTTGTAGTGGTTGGTGGCGTTAATTCACCGTTAGCCCAAGCTTCTGTAATAGGTGTGGCTGTTAGTAATGCTAAGCTTAGTAGCCACAATAGGGAAAGTTTTTTTTGCATGAGGGGGTGTCCATTTCGTTAGACGGTTACTTGACGTATGTATGATGTAACAATAGCTTTTATTCTAACAGATAAACACGTTCAGCAAAAGTCGTGCTTTGCTTGTGCTGCCAATTATCAGACCCTTCATCGATTGTCGTTCCTAACTTTCGCTGGTTGGTTTATCAGGGGGTTGCGGTTTGGCAACCCCCCGACACCCCCCGCAAACTTAGGGGTAAACCCCTAAGAACCCCCAAAAAGCCACCCGCCTATGCCACCAGAAGGGCATTGACGGCGGGATGTTCTTTTTGCACCTCCGGTGGACGGAACGCATCGACGACTGCAGAGCAAACGCGATGGTCGTTCCTACTGGTTGATTGGTACGTTATTTAATCGTTTAATTGGTATGAGGTCTTTTGCCGTAACCGTTAAAATTTCTCCGTGCATCTTAAAATTTAGCAAGGATAATAGAAGTAGTGTTTTTTTCTACTCAACGCAACTTAAAGGTGCTATTTTTTATGATGATGAGCCTATCCCACCCTACCCTGAATAGTTTATTACCCTTAGCACTACCCGTTGAAGGGTGCGTATTACGCCCCATTCAACCCCAAGATGATGAGGCCGTAGCCCAGCTAATAACAGGCACCTTGGCGGAATTTGATTATGTGGAAGAATGCCCTGCAAACGACCCCGAAACTCAGCATATGTACCATTATATGCAGGAATTAACCGATGCCCAGTATTACGTTATTGAAGATACGGTTACGGGTGCTATTGTAGGCTGTGGTGGGTTTGAACCGTTAAAAGGTTACAATGCTAAAAAAGAAGGCAAGCTGGTTTGCGAGCTGGTGAAGTTTTACTGTTCGCCTGCCTATCGCAACAAAGGCTTAGGCGGAAAATTGCTAGAAACCGCCTTGCTTGAAGCCACTGCTCAAGGGTATGACGCCATGTATTATGAAGTAACGCCTCGGTTATTCTCCAAAAGTTTGTTTGAACGCCTTGGTTTCTACTTTGTTGACGATAAATTGGGCAATAATGGGCATACACACCCTGAAATTAATATCTTCTTGGTAAAGCCATTAAAAGCTGCTTCTTAATTGTTGAGAAAGCTTCTGGTTGCTTGCGGTTATTTGTGCTAAAAATAAGTCCGCCTTACACTTATTTGAACTGTTTTCACACGATAGAATAGGACGCTCTTTTCTGATGATGATGCCAACCCATACCCCTAGTTTTTTAATGATTCCGGGCCCTACGCCGTTGCCTGATGCGGTGCGTGAAGTTATGAGCCGTCCTGCTATGGGGCACAGGTCTCCTGAATTTAAGCAGGTGCTGGAACGGGTTTTCCCCAAACTGCAACAGATGTTCCAGACGCAAAGCCCTGTTTTGTTGTATACCGCCAGTGCTACGGGGGCTATTGAAGCGGCTTTATCCAACACCCTCAATGCGGGCGATACCTTGTTAGTGTTGAGCTGTGGTGTTTTTTCTGCGCGTTGGGGTGATATGGCTAAAGCCCTTGGGTTGAATGTGCAAGAAATAGCCGTGCCTGCAGGGCAAGCCAATACCATAGAAAGTTTGCAACAAGCGTTAGCGGCGGATACTCAAAAGCAGATTAAAGCCGTTATTTTTGTACATAGTGAAACATCCACAGGGGCGTTGAATGATGTGCCAGCCTTTGCCAAAGCCATCGCTGAACATGGGGCGTTATCTATTGTAGACACAGTTACAGGCTTAACCGCCGACCCGTTCAAAATGGATGAATGGGGGATTGATTTAGCCATTAGCGGTAGCCAAAAAGGCTTTATGATGCAACCCGGTTTATCGTTTTTGGCGGTAGGCCCTCGGGCGTTGGCGGCTCATCAGCAAGTTAAAAATCCGGGGTTTTATTTCAATTTCACACGAAACATTAAAGCTCAAAGCCAATTCACAACGGCTTATACCCCTGCTACCCATTTAATTTTAGCCTTAGATGAAGCACTGAACTTGTTGTTGGAAGAAGGGCTTGAAGCCATGAATCACAGGCATCATCAGCTAAAAGCGATGGTGCGTGCGGGTGTGAAGGCTATTGGCTTACCGTTGTTGGTGGAAGCCGATGCTCAAGCATCGCCAGCTGTTACGGCTGTTTATCCGCCTGAAGGGTTGGATGTTGGAGCAATTCGTAAAATTTTGAAAAATCGGTTTAGCATTACCGTGGCAGATGGTCAAAATGCACTCAAAGGTAAAATTTTCCGTATTGGGCATTTAGGTGCTATTAACGAACGAGACGTTTATATGGTTTTAGCTTGTTTAGAACAAGCGTTGCTAGAACTGGGTGCTTCCGTTACGTTAGGGGTGGCGGTTGCTGCTGCTCAGCAAGCCGCTAATACGTATTTACAACAACAAAGTAAAGCCCTTGTTACTGTTTAGTTTTTACAATTTTAAACCTCTTTTGAAAGCCTTTATGATAATGCCAACCGTTCTTGTTACCGACCAAATTAATCTTGCTGCTGTTGAAATTTTAGAAGAAACCTGTACCGTTATTTACGAACCCAACTTGAGCCACGAAGCGTTGCTGGAAAAAGTAAAAACGGTCGATGCGTTGATGGTGCGGAGTGCTTCCACCGTTTCAGCTGATGTATTTGACGTAGCTGAAAACCTCAAAATTGTGGGGCGTGCAGGCGTTGGGGTCGATAATATCGATTTAGCCGCCGCCAATCAAAAAGGGGTAGTTGTGGTTAATTCCCCTGAAGGTAATACCGTTGCCGCTGCGGAACACACCATTGGGTTGCTATTTGCGTTGGCTCGGCACATTCCTCGGGGAGATGCTTCCTTAAAACAAGGCAAGTGGGATAGAAAAAACCTGACAGGTATTGAGTTGTTCGGTAAAACGTTGGGATTAATCGGCTTGGGTAAAATAGGGTCAAGGGTGGCGAAAGCTTGTATTACTTTAGGCATGAAGGTCATTGTTTATGACCCATTCGTTTCCGCTAGTGTGGTGGAAGCCTTAGCCCCCAATGGTGGTGCAAGTTTAGTGCCGTTAGAAACCATTTGGGCGAAGGCAGATTTCATTACCGTACACGTGCCAAAAACGAAAGAAACGACGCATCTTATTAATGAAACTACGTTGAAGCTTTGCAAAAAAGGTGTTCGGTTTGTCAATTGTGCTAGAGGGGGCATTATCCACGAAGCCCAACTGGCAGATGCCCTTCGGGCGGGCATTGTAGCGGGTGCCGCATTAGATGTATTTGAGCAAGAACCGCCTGATGCTAGTAACCCTCTGTTGGCTACAGATATTGCCGATAAAGTCGTACTGACACCGCATTTGGGTGCTTCTACGGAAGAAGCTCAAGTGAATGTGGCGTTGGATGTGGCAGAACAGTTACAGGAATTTTTCCAAACCGGCACGGCTCGTTCGGCTATTAACATGCCGTTGTTACGCTCTTCATTATTAGACCCTGTTCGCCCCTATATGCCGTTGGCGGAAGTATTGGGAAAATTGGTGCGTCAATTGGCTGAAGGCGTAACTGAATTGGTAGAAATTACTGCCAAAGGCACGTTGGTTGAAAAAGAAACGAATTTAGCCCCGTTGAGTTTAGCGGTGTTGAAAGGCTTGTTTTCTGTTAATAGGGAAGGGGTTAATTATGTGAATGCCCCCGTATTGGCAAAAGAATTGGGCATTTCAGTGAAAGAGTCTAAAACCATTGGACAGGGGTCATTTCCTAATTTGCTTAGCGTTACGCTGAAAACCAATAAAGGGTCGTTCAAGCTTTCGGGAACGTTGATGTCTGCCAATATTTATCGGATTGTGGAGATTGAAGGCTTTAAAGCGTCATTACGCCCCACCCCGCATATGATGATTGTTCCCCATGAAGATAAACCGGGTATGGTGGCAAAAGTAGCAACCATCTTGGGTAATTACCATATCAACATTTCTTCATTGCAAGTGGGCGAACGTCCTACAGGCGATAGTATTATGCTATTTAATTTAGATTCCGCCGTGCCTGAACCAGCCTTACTTGAAATTGGTCAAGTGGATGGGTGTAGTCAAGCTAAAGCATTAGCAGGGTAGAAGAAAGGGGGTTCTCAGTATGATGAGCATTTTGGTTCAAAAATTTGGTGGGTCTTCCATGGCGGATGTCGATAAAATTCGTCATGTGGCAGGGATTGTTTCTGCCGCCCACTTACAGGGCAATCAAACCGTGGTGGTGGTTTCCGCTATGGGTAAAACGACCGATGGCTTGGTGAATTTAGCCAAAGAACTAACCAAAGCCCCTCAAGGCAGAGACTTTGATATGTTGCTTGCTACAGGGGAAATGGTTTCTGCTTCATTGTTAGCCTTATGCTTGCAGGAATTAGGCTTTAAGGCCGTTGCCTTAACGGGTGGACAAGCAGGCGTTCAGACCGAGAATCTGTTTAACAGGGCGAGGATTACCGCCGTTGATACGCAGACCGTTCATAACTATCTGAATGATGGCTATATTGTGGTTGTTACAGGGTTTCAAGGTATCAACACTTTGAATGAAACCACAACGCTTGGGCGGGGTGGGTCTGATACGTCTGCGGTAGCAATTGCTGGGGCGTTGAAGGCGGATTGTTGCGATATTTATACCGATGTAACGGGCGTGTTTTCCACCGACCCTCGGGTGGTGCATGAAGCCGTTAAACTAGACGAAATTGCTTATATTGAAATGATGGAACTGGCTCGGCTGGGTTCTAAGGTGTTACACCCTCGTTCCGTGGAAGCGGCTCGGCGGTGGGGCATTAAGGTTCGGGTGCGTAGCACGTTTCAGTTAGAAGATACAGGTACAACCGTGATGGATGAACAAGATATGAATGCAATGGATGAACGCGTCATCGCCGGCGTAACGTGCGATAAAAATCAAGCCCTTGTAGCGGTGTTGGGTATGCCAGATGAACCAGGGTCGGCGGCTAAGGTGTTTACAAGGCTTTCCACGAAAGGCATTTCGGTGGATATGATTATTCAATCAATGGGTAAAGAACCGCACACCAATGATATTGCGTTTACCGTAAATACATGGGATTTGCAGAATGCCCAAGGCTTGATGGATAGATTGCTGGGCGATTTAGGGGCGAGAAGCGTTGAAATTGATGATAAAATTGCCAAAATTTCGATTGTGGGTGTGGGTATGATTGACCGCCCCGGTATTGCCTCAGGGATGTTTGAGGCGTTGGCGGAAGCTCAAATCAACATTAAGATGATTTCGACCAGTGAAATTAAAATTTCTGTGTTGGTGGAGAAATCAAACGCAGATAAAGCCGTGCAGGCCATTCATGCCAAGTTTTTCGTGGCGGAACAATCCTTGGTGGATAGTAAATCAGGGTATTAGAAATCTAAACGGTTACGTTGAGAATACTGGAAGAAGGTAGTCTTTCCCCTTGTGTATTATAAGCATAGGTTCTTGTGCCAGCAGCGCTACTTTGTAGATAGTTGTTTAGCAAGACTGGTGGTACAGGTCCTTCTCCATGGAATGGAATCAGTGGCGTATATCGTTGTGGGTCTAGTGCTGCCAGAGTTCCAACCTTCTTAGGGTTGATTAAGGAACCGTTGGGTCTGTAACGAGGTTTTGTTGTTTCTTCTGATGGATGGGCAAGAAAACTGGTTTTACATTGAAGCTCCCACCCTGTTCTTAAGTCTAATATCAAAGTAGTATTCACCAATGAATTTTCTACTATGCTAGTTTCATTATCACGAAATTCGATTTTTACTAAACCTGATGGGAGCAATTCTAATGAAGTATCATGAATGTGCGTTCCTCCTACTGGGATACAAGTACGCATTTTAGTTTGCCCAGGTTGAAAATTATCAATGGTTTTGTGCAACTGTTGCACCCATTGCTTTGAGGTATCGAACCGTTTATAACTAATATCGGTAAAATTTGACTGCCCGACGGATGGTAGTTCTTTGAAGAGCCGTTGTAGATCAGGAGGTAGTGTTTCTAGTTGTTGATTAGCTACCGTGTAACCTGTTGCAAGGTGTTCTGTATAATGATAGGTTGGCTTACCATCTATTACAGTCAAAGGAACGCCTTTTCCCCCAAAAATTTGATGACTCACTTCTTGGCGAAATAGAATATCTCGAATACTTTGCGGTAAGTGCTGTGTTTGTGCACTAAGGTCTGTTCTTCCTCTTTCAATACCTACCAATCGCAATAATGTGTCGTATCTAGTAGCCGAAATAAGATCTTTGTGTGCTGGGTTGCCTAATAGGCCTAAGAAAGCATCATAGGATAGCTTTTCTCCTATGGGGGCACCTGTAGTAGAGGTAAAGAATCTTCCCAATGTTGAAGAAGGAGGGAGCGGTAGCTTAGCTGTAGTGATCATATGTTTCCCCTAGATTACTTATAGAGCAGTTTAAATAATTTTTTATTCGGCGAATTAAAGTCATTGTTTTGAGCTTGTTATTTACAAGAATATAAAGTACTAACCAGTAGATTTTGTGCTATCTTTTTCATTATACTAATAATAAAGTTAAAGGGATGGTCTCTTGATGCTAGGGGAAAATCTACAAGCTATTTGGGATGCACTGCCCGAAGACCGTAAGCAGGATATTCAAGCGAGAAAAGATGCTATTCTCAATGAGTTTGGCACTGAAGACCCTGCAACTATCAATAAAAACACGCAGGAAAAGTCCTAGGCGTTAGGCTAACCCTAAACATAAAAAGGATGTTAAACAATCGTTAACCAAGGAAACCCGCCACCCATTACCCCTTACGAAAAAGCACGCCAAACGGTTAAGCAAGTGGTTGAAAAACATCTCATGGGTGCTGAAGGATCATTGACGGTTCGCTTGGCGACGACGTTGGAAGCCATTGTCAGTAACATTACCGTAGAATCCGTGCCACCGCATCTACAAAAAGAGTACCAATCATTTGCCACGTTTTTGGAAGAGAGTATCCTCGAACTAGAACCTGTTTCTGTTCAAAAAAAGATGGTGGGCAACGTGCTAGCGTTCTACGAAGCATTCACCCTAGCTTGTACCTTAGCCCCCGAAGCGTTACCCACGGCAATACCATTGCGTAACCCCAAAGCATTAAAGCACCTGTTAAAGCAAGCCATTGCCAAACAACGGAAGATTGCGTTTGATTATAAGGGGCATCATCGGGTAGGGGATGTTTACATTTATGGCACCAGCCCAAGCGGTAAACAGGCGATTCAACTGTATCAAACGGCGGGAACGAGTTCAACAGGTACGTTGCACCAGTTTAAATACTACTTGCTGGAATCCATGCGTCATGTGCAGTTGTTGGAAACCCCCTTCACCCCAGCGTTTGAGCGGTTAGCCCCCTACAACCCCGAAAGCTCGTTTTTTGAGGAAGTATTTGAGCAGGTTTAAATTACTGTTTCAATCGTTTTTCCAGCTGACCGTGCAACGCCTCCAGCGTGCCTGTATTGTCAATGACGACATCGGCTAGGGCGATTTTTTGCTCTAAAGGCAATTGGCTGGCAAGCCTTGCCAAAATCGCTGCTTCACTCATTCCCCTGTGGGTCTTCATTCGTTCCACCTGCTGAGCTTTCGTGGCATTCACCACCCAAACGGCATCAAACTGATTTTGCAAACCATTTTCAAACAACAAGGGTATCATCACAATCGCAAACGGAACACTGGGTTGGGTTTGTTGAACATCGGCAAAAAACGCCTCCATCGAAATCCTCACCAGCGGATGCAACAAGCCTTCCAAATGCTTTTTTAGCCCCGCTTCGGCGAACACCCGTTCCCCCATCAGCGAACGATTCGCCGTGCCATCTGGCAAAATAACAGTATCGCCAAACCACTTTTTCAACTGTTGTTGAACGGTTGGGTTCGTGTTTAGCAAGGTATGCACCGCCGTATCGGCATCCCAAACAGGTATACCGTGTTGTTCAAACCATTTGCCAACGGCGGATTTTCCGCACGCAATACCACCCGTTAAGCCAATTCGTTTCATCATGGTTTTTTCCCTTTATAGCAACTAAGTATTTGTTATAGAATAGGGCATAATCAGTTTTTTAACAACGCCAAAGAGGGCTGGGTAGCATTTTATTTATGATTAAACCGTTTTCAATAATTTTACGAGCCATTCTGCCCAACCCGCAACACGCCATGCCTATGAAGCAGTTGGTCTTTGGCATTATGGCATCTATTTTTGTTTCCTGCTTGGTGATAGCCAACCTAACAGGGGCTTTTTTGATTAATTTACCCTTGCCTTGGGGCGGGAATCAGTTAATTTCTGGTGGTATTTTGACGTTTCCCATCACGTTTTTACTAACGGATATGATTAACGAATTTTACGGCGAAGCAGGAGCGAAACAAATAACGTGGCTGGGCTTTGTGGTGGTGATTGGGTTTTCCCTGTTGTTTCAGCTATTGTTACATTTGCCCGTGAGCCCGATTACAGTCATTAGCCTAGATACATTCACCAAGGTGATTGCCCCATTTACCAATATGATTCAAGCTTCGTTGATTGCCTATGTGGTAGGGCAGTTTTTGGATATTGGCTTATTTCGGGTATTTAAGCATTATACGGGCAATAAATACTTGTGGGTTCGGGCAACAGGGTCTACCTTGGTTTCACAATTGTTTGATTCGTTTATTGTTACGTTTGTTGCCTTTTGGGGAACGCTTTCCGTAGAACAAATGGTGGCAATGGGGCAAGGTAATTATAGTGTGAAGGTTGTGGCGGCTATTTTAATCACGCCATTGCTGTATTTAGGGCATAAATTGGTTTTTAGATTATTAGGTGAAAAAAAGGCGGAAGCGATTGTTGCTGAAGCGGATGAAGAGGGGTAACATCATCATGCAAAACACCCCAGTTGTTAGTGCCTTACTGAACTATAAAACCCTCAACCGCAGACGTTTTCATGTACCCGCCCACGCAGGGCTTCCCTTAGGCAACCATTTTCAAGCACTCAGTCAGCAGTTAGGATTTTCATCGGCGTTGTTGGATGTTGATTTAACTGAACTGGATGGGCTGGATGTGTTATCTATCCCCGAAGGGTGCATTGCCGAAAGCCAAGCCCTTACGGCAGAACGCTATGGGGTGGCACACACGTTTTATTCAATTAACGGCACATCGGGTGGGTTGCATGCCTGTTTGTTAGCCAGTTTTCAGCCTGATGATGCTGTTTTAACTCCACGCAACGCCCATCGGTCTATTATTGCAGGCTTGGTGTTGGCGGGACTGAACCCCGTTTGGTGCGAACCCATTTGGTACGCAGATTGGGGGCTTTGGGGAGACGTTAGCCCTGCAACCGTGGAACAGGCATTTAAACAAAATCCGAACATTAAGGGTGTTATTATCACCCACCCCACTTACGAAGGCTTAGCAACGGATTTAGAAACGATAGCCAAGCTTTGTAAAACCCACAACAAACGCTTAATTGTGGATGAAGCCCATGGGGCTTTATTTGCTTGGCACAAAGCGTTCCCGCAATCGGCGTGTGAATTGCCCGAAGCTATTTCAGCCGATGCCATTGTGCAGTCTCCTCATAAAACGGGGGGTAGTTTAACGCAATCTGCATGGGTGCATTTGCCTAAGGGGTCGGCTATTTCGCCACAACGTCTGCAACAGGCACTCAACCATTTGCAAACCACAAGCCCTAGTTATTTACTATTGGCTAGTCTAGATTTAGCCTCGGCGTGGTTGGCTTCGGTGGATTTTCAGCAGGCATTGCAACGGCAACTGTTGCGGGTTCAACGGTTGGAACGCCAATTGCAAGCAGTGCCTTCGGTTCGGTTATTACGGAAAACACATTTACCTGTATTGGCTTGTGGCAGACCCGCCTTGGATGAAACCCGATTTTACCTTCGCCATGCAACGCTTTCGGGTGAAACGGTGGCAGAAATTCTGGAAACTGAACGAGGGCTTTCGTATGAAAGTTGTAACCCGTATGGGGCGTTATATTTAACGTCGTTTCAGCATGGGGAAGCTGATTTTCAAGCCTTCGCCGATGGGTTTACTTGGGTGGATGAACAGTCTGTTATTGAAGAGATTCAACATGAAAAGGCTTTTGAGCCAGTAAAGCAAGCCTCGTTTATGATGCCTGAAGTGGCTCTGTCCCCTCGTAATGCCTTTTTTCATGAGGATGTAGAAACGGTTACCTTGGCGGAAGCACAAGGGCGAATTAGTGCTGAAACTATTGTTCGGTGTCCGCCGGGGATTCCTGTTTTGTTACCGGGGGAACGCATTCAGCCTTCGCACCTTTCGTTGTTGGGGCAAACTGGCACACAGGCAATTCAAGTGATTGTTGGGTAATACTAATCCTAGGGTGAATTGTAATGGAATTGTTACATCTTGTATAATGGCGAAATAGCCTTTGCAGATAAAAAGCTTTATTTTTCGCTGTCAATCCTTTATGATTATGGGATACTTTTTGTAATGGCCACTTTTATCATTCTATGGTATTAAGGCACTGTTGTTTTCTTACCTGCACCCCACCATTTATAAGAGATTGCTTTTTATGAAGCCTCGTTCTTCTTCTTCTTCTTCACACTCATTTTCATCGAATCGGTCTCAAGGTTTTAGCCAGCAAAAGCCTGCTGTCTTGCCTTCTGCTTCCTTTTATTATGATGAAGTGCCACTGGTTGTTCCCCCTGTAACAGGGCGTGCCACTTCAGCTGACAAACAGTTACTGAAATCGTCTCAAGCGAACCCTGCTTTAGGGAAGGAATCACGGTTATCCATGTCGCCGTTTTATAACGATGATGTACCATTTAATCGCCCTTCGTCTTCTAGGGTGGGCAAGGTTCATGTGGGCTTTCCTGTTAAGGCTAGTGTTGTAGCACCCGCTCCTGAAAAATCGCATCAACGTCGTCATATTCAACAGAAAAAACGGGTTCAGCGGTTAATTGTTTTACTGGCTAGCGTTTTGTTGGCGGGTGGATTGTTGCTTTCGGGTTTATTTCAATTAGGGCAATGGGCTATTCATCAATATATCCCATCTGCTACAACGGCTGAAATACTTCAATCCCCTACTGAAATGGCTAATAGCCCTGTGCTTTCGACAGCCTCTTTTGATGTTGCTCCACCTCGGGTTAATCAAACGGCTTTATTGGGCGTACAAAGTTGGCTGAATCCTTCATTAAATTGGCCTTATGAGCGGGTTAATTTAGCTCCTTTACCCCCTTTAGCCTTACCTTCAGAAACCATTAATACGGCACTACAATCTGATTTAACCTTGCTGGCTAGCCAGCTAGGTTCTGGGTTTCGTCCTCATGTTTTATTTTATGACCCGTTTTCCAATACTCATGCGGAACTAAATGCGTTTGAGCCTGTGCCTTCTGCTAGTGTGATTAAATTACCGTTACTTTATTTGTATGGGTTACGGTTAGCTTCAGGTGTGGCACAGCCTACCGATAGTTTGTTGTTGGAAGAACGGCACAGGGTTGAAGGGTCTGGTATTTGGATCGGTCGTCCTGCTCATTCTCGGTTTAGCTTGGGTGAAACAGCTAGTAATATGATTCAAACCAGTGATAATGTGGCTACGGAAATGATGTTGGAATCACTCGGTGGTGTTGAAAAAGTGAATCAGCAATGGCGTGCTTTGGGCTATACCAGTACGAGAGTTCGGAATCAACTGCCTGATAAAGCGGGCATGAATACGATTTCTATGGCTGAAATGGTACAAACCTTGATGGGTATTCAACATCATAGTGTGTTTCAAAGTGGGCAAGCCAATTTACAGCTAATGGATATTTTGGAAAAAACCCATAACAGACGATTAATTGCAGGGTTGTTGCCCAAGGAAACCAAGGTGTTTCATAAAACGGGCGATATTGGTAAAAGCTTGGGGGAATCTGCCCTAGTGCAGTTACCAGATGGACGATATTATTATTTGGCAATGATGGTGAAACGTCCACATAATAATGGCTTGGCGGCGGATTTTATTCGGTTATTTTCAAAACGAGTGTATGATTACCAAGTGAGCCACAACGTGGTTCGTAATCAGTCTTTAATGTCAGCTGTTGCTTCGCCAGTAGCAGGTGTTTCAGTTGATTCTTCAAATATCGTTGCTTCGGCTTTCCCCGTGCCACCCCCAGAAGCCGTTGAAGTTTTTTAATTAAAGGGTGTTGACGAATCCTTCAACTTCTTTTAGCCGATTAAGCCACCCTTATAAAAAAACTTTTTGATCAGGGTGATTTTGAACAATTCTGTAGTAACGTTCTTCTCTTGCCGTCATTAAACGGTCGGTAGAATCGGCAAGCCCATCTCCTCTATCTATCCAACCATTAACCCATGTATCAAACCGAACAAAAGCTAATGCAGGATTCGTTAGAGCCAACTTGTCTGCCCCAGATTTAACCCAATAATAGTCCCTGTAAATTTCTTTCGCCTCAGCTTCGGTTATTTTATCAACGGATTGTACACCTACTTGACGTTTTTTTGGTAAATACCATAGGTTTCTTGCGTTATACCAAAATGGGTCAACCCACCTCTATCGTTCGGATGGTCAGAGACGCCTCCTTCCAGTTCAAGTATCTTTTCAAACGATTTTTCATATATAGTATTTTAAAGTGTTTCTTTCTTCTGCTTCTCTGTAGGGGTGCGATTTACTAGCCCTACGAAACAAATCATTTAAAAAACTATAATAAATAAATTTATTATGAAAATGACTTCGGCTCATCAAACCATTTGCACGGAATGCGTGCTTGCGTTATGATGGATTTCAATAATTTCAAAGTGTAACACTCGTAACCCTAGCCGTTCAATTTTCTTTTGAACGACCAATCGTAAGGTAAAAAACCTCAATGGAATCAACCGTTTTAGAAATGAATAGTGATGTGCTTAACAAAGCCCAAACACTCGCCCATGGCATTACAGATTTAGCTTCTTTAGACGCATTTTACCCTGAAATGCAACGTCATTCCTTCCAGATTGGCGGAAAAACTGTGACTGTTGAAACAGGTCGCATGGCTCGTTCAGCAGGTGCTTCCGTTCTCGTTCAGTGTGGCGAAACCGTTGTGTTTTCAGCTGCTACTGCCAGCACCAGTATTCGTCCAGGTATTGATTTTTTCCCGTTGTTAGTTGATTACGAAGAAAAAATGTTCGCTGTAGGCAAAATGCCGGGTGGTTATAACAAACGGGAAGGTCGTCCTAGCGAAAAAGCCGTTTTAACGTCTCGGTTAATTGACCGTCCTATTCGTCCGTTATTCCCAGACGGTTACCGTAACGACGTGCAAATTGTTGCGACCCCATTGGTTTCTGATAACGTTCAGCAGCCTGATACCTTAGCAATTTTAGCCGCTTCTTTTGCCTTAACGTTGGCTAGCAACATTCCGTTTAGTGGCCCTGTCGGTGCCGTTCGTGTGGCTCGGGTTAATGGGCAGTTAGTAGCTAATCCAACCTTCCAAGAACAAGAACATAGTGGCTTAGATTTGGTTGTTGCGGGTACAAAAGATTCCATTATGATGGTTGAAGCAGGGGCGAATTTCGTTTCTGAAGAAGACTTGGTAGAAGCCTTGGCATTTGCTCATCTTGAAATTCAAAATCAAGTGGCTCAGCAATTAGCGTTTGCTGAAAAATGTGACGTGAAACCCCGTGAAGCTTATGTGCCAGATTTTGATAACACCCCAGTTTACGAGTTTGTTAAATCCCAAGTTTATGATGATGTGAACAAGGCGTATCATGAATTTGACCGTGAAACCCGTCAAAACCTATTGAAATCCGCTAAGGAAAAAGCGAGAGCAGCGTTTGATGCCTTAGGCGAAGACCATGCCGTTACGCAGTTGGCAAAAGCTCAAGATATTAACGTGTTTGGCGAAAGTTTCAAAAAAGTTGAAAAAACCGTGATGCGTTCAATGGTGCTTGATGAAGGCGTTAGAGCTGATGGGCGTAAGTGCGAAGATATTCGCCCTATTAAATGCCATGTAGGCGTTTTGCCTCGGGTTCACGGGTCTGCATTGTTTACCCGTGGTAGTACTCAGGTGCTTTCAATCGCTACCTTAGGCTCCCCTGGCGATGCTCAAAACCTGGATGGTATTGACCCATTAAAAGAAAAACGATGGATGCACCATTATGCGTTCCCTTCTTATAGTGTTGGCGAAGTGCGTCCGTCTCGTGGGCCGGGTCGTCGGGAAATTGGGCATGGTGCATTGGCTGAACGGGCTGTTGCAGCTTCGTTGCCCACCAAAGAAGCCTTCCCATACACCTTAAGAGTCAACTCTGAAGTGTTAGAATCCAATGGGTCTAGCTCAATGGCTTCTACTTGCGGTGCTACATTAGCCTTGATGGATGCGGGTGTACCACTTCAAACTATTGTTGGCGGTATCGCTATGGGTTTGATTAAAGAAGGCGATAGAGCCGTTATTTTGTCTGATATTCAAGGGTTGGAAGACTTCTTGGGTGATATGGACTTTAAAGTAACGGGTAACCGCGAAGGTATTTCTGCCCTTCAAATGGATATTAAAATTGAAGGGATTTCGGTTGAGCTAATGCGTCAAGCCTTAGAGCAAGCCCGTCAAGGTCGTATTCACATCTTGAATAAAATGGCAGAAGCCATTACAGAGCCTAGAAAAGAACTCTCCGCTTCTGCTCCTCGTATTATCACTATTAAGGTTGATCAGTCTCAAATCGGCACAGTTATCGGACCTGGTGGAAAGATGATTCGTAGCATTATTGAAAATACCGGTGCAACCATTGATATTGAAGATGATGGTACGGTTATTATTACTTCAGCAGACCAAGGTGGCGAACAAGCTCGTGAAATCATCATGAACTTGACTAAGAAAATCTTGCCAGGTGAATACTATAAAGGCAAAATCAACAGTATTATTCCTATTGGTGCGTTTGTAGAATTATTACCAGGTAAAGATGGCATGGTTCACATTTCCCAGTTCCCAGTTCGTATTCCTGCTATTGAAGCGGTTGTTTCAGTAGGCGATGAAGTGTTGGTCAAAGTGGTTGATGTGGATGACCGTGGTAGAATTAACCTTTCTATGCGGGGCATTACGGATGAGCAACGGGCTGAATTTGGTTTAGATCCATTTGTTATTCCTGATAACTTAGATGAATATGTACCAGCACCTGCTCCTCCTCGTCGTGAAGGCGGGTATAACAGAGGCGGCGGCGGAGACCGTGGGTCTCGTGGGCCACGTTACTAGGCTTTATTCAGTTATTTTTTAGAATATCCCTCTTGGTTGCTTAAACGCCAAGAGGGATATTTTCTTGTTCATTTTTCTACAAGTTTAAGATGTCTTTTTTGTTACAATTTGTTTAAACAAACTACTACAATGAATTCCTTTGATATTAAAGCCTTTTAAATTTCTTGTTATGGGTAAGCTCTTTATTATTTTATTTAATTGGTATTTCTCATATTGCAAAATGCGTATAAGCGTTTTAATAACCTTCCCAGCAGTTGGTGGATTGGTTAAATACCTATTTTCAACTGATGGATTGTTTGTTCTAACGCTGTGTTTATTTGTGGTTCTTTTGGCCAACCTGAAACATTAGCAATAGACCCACACCGCTTCCGGTCTACCCGACTCTGGTGTTAGAATGGGTTACAGGTTCGCTTTTATTATTAAGTAATTAAAGAGTCATCACTGTGTACCTTTTCCACACCCCAGCCGGTTTCTCCGAAAACGATGCGAGGTTCTAGAACCCACTGTAGCCGTTCTAGGTTCGTACCGACTAAAGGAAACCAGTTATTATGATGTTTAATATTCAATTTAACCCCGCTGTTACACCACAATCTTATACGCAAGATGCGAAACACATTGCGTTGCGTTCAGGTACTATGCGTGATAAAGCTGTTGCCCAGCAACAAGACCCCTCTCAAAATCTTGTTTCGGGTACGGTTCGTTCTAAAGCACCTTTACGCCAAGATAAGTTTCAGCATACAACAACCCCTTCAGCAACGTCTGCTCGTATGAGAGAAGGGTCTGCTGTTAGTGGTTTAAAAAACCGTCCTTCAGATGATGAGCGTTATGGCTTTGTAGAAGGTATCATGGTTAACTGCGGTGCCATGATGAGCAGATTGTTGCCTTAGTTACTATAGAAAAAAATTTAGTGCTTTATCACCCTGTTTGTTTTTATAAACAACAGGGTGATTTTTTTGTTAAAACCTTCAAAACTACCAATCATGTGGAGGAAGTCGTCTTTGGGTATCTAGTCTTTTTACTGCTTCAAGCGGTATGATAATATCACCCTGTAGTGAGCACCTTTTTTGATGCGTGCATTGCTCAAAAATTTTAAACGACTTTGTGAGAGAAAGAGAAGTACTTATGATGTGTTCAGCTAACTGGATAGAACCGGCTTTTATTACGGGCGATCTTGTTTGGATTGTGTATACCCTTAGCACCATCTACGGCTTGTGTGTGGGTAGTTTTTTGAACGTGGTAGGGTTACGTTTATTAAAGGATGAAGGCTTTGTGTGGAAGCCTTCCTATTGCCCTCAGTGCAATACCCCATTACGCTGGTTTCATAACATCCCTGTAGTATCTTATTTGTTTTTAGGCGGAAAATGTAGTGTTTGTAAAACGCCTATTAGTATTCAATACCCACTAATAGAATTATTAACTGCTGGGTTGTTTTGTTTGATTGTTTGGCAATTTGGGGTCGGCTGGGGCAGCTTGGCGTTGTTATGGCTGATTGCTAACTTGGTTGTTATTTTAATTACCGATATCAAAGAAAGCCTTATTTTTACGCTGAATGCCTACTTGGCAGTGCCTGTTGGTTTGTTGGCAAATGCGTTGGGCATTTTACCGAAATCAGTGAGTTACCTCATTTGGTATCCTTCTTGGTTATCTGAAGCGGATACCTTCTTTGGCTTTCCCTTCTGGAGTGCTTTGGCTGGTGTTGTAGGCTTTTTCTTAGCCTTTGAAGCCATTATTTGGGGTAGCCGTTTAGTGGTAGGCGAAGATGGCTTTGGGCACGGAGATACCCTATTGCTAATGATGATAGCCTCATTTATGGGTTGGGAAATGACATTGGGTACGCTAGTTGTGGGTGGGGCTATTCAGGCGGTTGCTTCTTTCCCTTACTTAATTTTCAAATGGGCAAAAGAGAAGCAAACCAAGTTGTTGACTTTAATGGGTACGGCTATAGCTGTAGTGGGTGGTTCAGCTTATTTAAACTACTTTGCCCCCATTGCCCCTATGGCTGATGGGCGTCCGCAACAGTGGATTTTGTGGGTCAATGGCGGATTACTGTTGGGTACAGTGGTATTAATGGCATTTATTTTAAAAGAAGTTCGTAAGCAAGAAGCCTTTACCTCGTTACCCTTTGGTCCTGCATTGATTGCTGGTGCGTTTGTAATGTTGTTTTTTGGTCAGCCTTGGTTGGCGAAAGCGGTTTACTTTATTGAAAACTTCCGGTTTTTCTAACGGGGTATTTTAAGAATAGTTTAAACAATGCCCTCTTCCAGATTTGGAAGAGGGCATTGTTGTATAAAAAAGAATTGTTAGTGGTTAAACAGGTGTAACTACTTTAGAAGGCAATAAAGCAAGGGCTACACCTTCTTTAATACAATCAGCTTCAACCATTTCTTTAACCAAGGCTTTAAAGTCATATTCCCGTTGCCAGCCTAATTCAGTTATGGCTTTGGTGGGGTCGCCAACTAACAATTCTACTTCGGAAGGGCGTAAAAATTGACTATCAAAATCAACGTAAGCTTGCCAATCTAACCCAACGGTACTAAAGGCTTCAGTCAAAAATGTTTTAATGGAGTAGGTTTCGCCTGTCGCAATCACATAATCTTGAGGGGTTTCTTGCTGGAGCATTAGCCACATAGCATGTACATAATCTTTGGCGTGCCCCCAGTCGCGTTTAGCATCTAAGTTGCCCAATACTAAGCGTTTCTGCTTGCCGGCTAAAATCCGAGCAATGGCTCTGGTAATTTTACGGGTAACAAAATCTTCGCCCCGCCGTGGCGATTCATGATTGAATAAAATGCCACTGCAAGCGAACATTTCATAGCTTTCACGGTAGTTAATGGTCATCCAGTGGGCGTAAAGTTTGGCTACGCCATACGGTGAACGAGGGTAGAAAGGGGTGGTTTCTTTTTGAGGCACTTCTTGTACTTTACCAAATAATTCGCTGGTGGAAGCTTGATAAAACCGGATAGACTTATCTACTTGGCGAATGGCTTCAAGCCACCGAAGGCATCCTAAGCCCGTAACATCGCCTGTAGATTCTGGTGCATCAAAGCTAACCCGAACGTGGCTTTGTGCTGCCAAGTTGTAAATTTCCGAAGGGCGAACTTGGTCTACTAGGCTAATGCAGGCACTGGTATCGGCTAAATCGCCAAAATGAAGAAAAAGTTGTTTGTCAAAAATGGTTTCGTCATTAACCAAATGTTGAATGCGTTCTAAGCTAGACGTGCTGTTGCGGCGAACAACGCCATGAACTTCGTAGCCTTTTTCTAAAAGTAATTCTGCTAGATACGACCCATCTTGCCCTGTAATGCCGGTAACAATTGCTTTTTTAGTCATCATCATTGTAAACCACGCTCCTAATTTTCTAAAACACTGAATTGTTAAGTCAATAAAACTATGTTAAATAGGGTAGCATAAACATAGTGCAAACAATAGAGAGTGGGATTATTTTGTGCAGATACGATTGATTGAGAAATGAGTGCTTTTCGATTACACTAAATAAAAATTTAGCTTTGTTACAAGCAGTTTACCCACTGAATTAGAGAGTCCTTCTATCCAATGAAAGTAGCGTTTGATATTAGCATTTTAGGGGCGGAAGAACGAACCCCTGAAAACCGAACAGGTATTTACAAAGCCATTGAAGCCTTATTAAAACACCTTCTTTTGCTCAAAAAACAAGGGCTAGCAGAAGACCTTGAACTCATGGGTTTTTCAAGCGATTTTCGTCAGTTGGAAACGAGTCAAGAGGTTTGGCAAAATTTGTTAAATGGTATGGTTGGTACTGAAGAAAAATACCCTTATTTAGGCAAGCTATTGTTAAGCCCTGTACAAAAAATGGCTCTTCGGTTAAGTGACAGAAAAGCGTTAAGAAAGTTAAGTAAAAAGCCTTATTTACTAGAATCAATTGCCATGTGGGTTTTTCGTCCGTTCTTTAGGCAGGTTTCTAGGCAATGGTCTTCTGTTATTGCTAAACATATGCCTCATGGCACAATTGTCCATATTCCTTTTACTAGAGATGTAGACAAGTTTCCCCCCACCTCAGGATTAATTAGAGTGGTTACTTGTTATGATTTAACCCCTATTTTATGTGAAGCCCGTTCCAAGCTTAATCCTAAAGAAAAAGCAAAGCATGAAGCAATGCTTAATTTAATGACCCCCGATGATTTTGTCTGTTGTATTTCTAATTCAGCTCAACAAGATTTATTCGCTTTTCGTCCTGATTTAAAACTTGAAAACTTAGTTGTTACCTATTTAGGTGCTGACATGGAACGCTTTTCTCCTGTTTCTGATGGGTTAACTTTGGCTAACGTTCGTAGAAATTACAATATACCTGAATCTGCCCCGTATTTATTAACGGTTGGTACGCTGTTTTATCCTCATAAAAATGTAGCGTTTGCTATCCGAAATTTTTTGGAAATTTGCGACAAGCAATCCATTGCAGACGATTTTGTATTGGTGCTTTGTGGTGGAAAACGAAAATTTACGGCAGAAGTGGAAGCTTTATTCTTAAAACATTCAGCCCATAGGCATAGGGTTATTGTTACAGGCTACGTGGCGGATGCAGATTTGTCCGCCCTTTATAGCGGAGCAACGGGCTTTGTGTTACCTTCTCTGTACGAAGGCTTCGGTTTGCCTGTGTTGGAAGCCATGCAGTGTGGAACACCAGTTTTATGTTCAAATACGGCTAGTTTGCCTGAAGTTGGGGGCGATGCCGCCCTATACGCTAGCCCAACTGACGGCACTGAATTCCAACAACAAATTGTTACGTTGCTCAATAACCCTGAACTTCGGCAACAGATGGTTAAAAAGGGATTTGAGCAAGCTAAAAAATTTAGTTGGGAACAATCGGCTAAGGATACGTTGGTGGTTTACAGGAAGGCTTATGAAAGTTTTTTAGCAGGAACGCCCACATAAACACCCGCTTCTGTGATGTTTTTAACGACTACAGCCCCTGCACCAAGCGTTACGTTAGAACAAATAGTTAAACCTTCTTTAACGATAGCCCCCACACCCACCCATACGCAGTCGCCAATAGTTACCCTGCCACAAATAGTAGAATTGGGTGCTATATGGCAAAAGCTACCAATGCTTACTTCATGTTCTACCACGCAGGCGGTGTTGAGAATCGTTACCTCGCCCACCTGCACATCAGGCCCTAAATAGGCTTGATGAGCCACAAAACAACCTTCGCCAAGGCTTGAGTTTTTACCAAAATGGGCTTTTTTAGAGAGGATACTCACTGGCGGTTGTGTTGTATAAAGTTTTTTTCGTCCTTCATTAGAACCAACAGCAAAATGAATAGGAAGGTTTCCTTGAGGGAGGGTTTTCACGACAGGAAACCGCCAAATGGTTTCGCCTTCTCTGGCATTTTCGTCCACGAAAACTAACGTTAAATTAGGGTCGTTAAATAATGCAACATCCGCCACGCTTCGGGCGTGTCCGCCACAACCTAATAACACCAATGATGACACGAGATTATTTTTCATAGAACCTCGCAATAGTCTGGCAAATATCGTTCACGTGTTCTTGAGTTAATAGGGGGTAGCTAGGCAAGTTGATACCTCTGCTAGCAATGTCTTCAGCCACAGGATGTTTAATAAACTTATTGGCATACACTGTCATGGTATGCACAGGGTAAAACGTAGGACGAGTTTCAATGCCTTCCGCCTTTAAAAACGCCCGAAGCTCATCGCGAACAGGGGCTTTTTCCACCAATACAGAACACATCCAGTAAGAATGATTCGCTCCATCGCCTACACCACAATGGCAGGCAATGGGTAAGCCCTTTAAGCCTTCTTGATACCATTTGGCAATTTGTTTCTTTTGAGCCAAAAACGTATGCACTTGTTCCAATTGAGCTAAGCCAATGGCTGCTTGAATGTTGGTCATGCGGTAGTTAAAGCCAATGGTATCATGCCAGTATTCACGATATTTCGCCAAGCCTTGCCCTTTAAAATGGACTAATCTATCATGCAAGGTAGCATCGTTGGTGGTTACCATACCACCTTCTCCGCAGGTGATGGTTTTATTGCCAAAAAATGAAAACGTCGCAATATTACCAAAGGTACCCACGTGTTGCCCTTTGTAACTAGTGCCAATGGCTTCGGCACAATCTTCAATAACAAATAGGTTGTGTTCCTAGGCAATCGCCATAATTTCATCCATTTCACAAGGATGTCCATACAAATGCACCACCATAAGGGCTTTGGTTTTAGGGGTGATTTTTTTACGTATATCTTCGGGACTCATTTGCCAAGTATCCGCCAAACTATCGCCAAAAACAGGGGTTGCCCCAACTTGTAAAATAGGATTAACCGAAGCAATATAGGTAAAAGTAGGCACAATGACTTCATCACCTTCACCCAAGCCCAAGGCTACTAAGGCTAAGTGAATAGCCACCGTACCATTACAAACGCCAGTGCCATAATCTGCCCCAATAACATTTTTAGTAGGTCACCTTTCTTATTTTAAGTTTATGGTATTATAATTTATCAAATTATAATACCATAAAGGTATTGTGATAAACTCTGACTATTAATTTACTAAATGCTTATGTTCACTAAGGATATAAAACCATGATGATGAAAATAGCCATTATCAACCAGCAAGCTAAAAAATTTAGTTGGGAACAATCCGCCAAGGATACGTTAGCCGTTTATCGGAAAGCTTATTGTGCAGGAATTTTTAACTAATGATTGATTTTAGGGATATTAGCGTTGTGGTTCAAGGGGTGGTTGATTTTTCAATCATTGAGCAAGTGCTTCAAAGTGTACGCAACGTTTTACCTGAAGCGGAAATTATTTTATCTACTTGGGAAGGGGTTGATTATTCTTCTGTTCAATCTAAACTTTATGACCAATTGGTATTGTCTTCAGACCCAGGGGGTTTTTCTCACCATCTTAAAAGTAACCCTAACTATTTAAATAACATTGATAGGCAAATTAGGTCTTCCTACACTGGTATAACTCAGGCTAACAACTTATGTTGTTTGAAAATGCGTACGGACATGATTCTTACGCACGCTTGTTTTTTAGAGCATTTTGAAAAATATAATCAGTACCAAGTAGACTATAAATTAGTGAAAAGTCGAATACTTAATAACGCATCAGGGGCTAGAGACCCTTTTTGGAATCATTCACTACACCCCGCAGATTTTTTCTTGTTTGGTTATACAGAAGATTTAAAAACTTTTTTTTCAGCTCCTTTTTTTCCTGAAGCAGACAAGGTTTTTCAACATAATGAAAACGATGTTTTAGCACAGATGACGATGAAGAGAGATAATGAATTATCTGGTAACAAGCTTCACCCTGAACTTTATTTGATGACTACATTTATACAAAAATACCATCCTGATTTTAAGGGCTTTGGCAATTATGAACTTTCGCCAAAAAGCGTTGCTGTTTCTTATGCTTATATCATTAACAACTTTGTTATGCTTTCTGATAAACAGTTAGGCTTTAAGCACTTAAAGCATCCTGATTTTGAAAAATGGCATTACCCTAGAAGTTTAACCAACTTAAAATGGCAAAAACTGTATAAATTACTGTGCGACTCTTCTTTTACCATTACTAATAATGAGACTAATTTAAACTTTAACTCGTTAGAAAATCGCCTTATCTCTATGTTTCAAAATAATAATTTGTCTATTTTCTTCGTGCTATTTTTACAGTTTGTTATACTGTCTACCGCCTTAAAGTTGCGTTGTGGCAACCTGCTTGGCGTGGTGCTAGCGAGGCTTGAAAAAATATTCAGAGGCTTTCTAATACGGTTTGAAAAGATATTTAGAGGGCTATTAAAAAAGAGACCCGCCAGCACCCCGTTAAAACCTGTTGATTTACATACGTTATATTCAGTTAGTTGGTATTTGCATTTGGTTAAACTCATGCTTCAAGATAAAAGCCTAGTAAAAGGGCTTGAACCTTTTATGAACCTTGATAGAAAAGTAAGATAAGCGTTGTCTGTTTTTTTATACCTGTTACAATAAAATTAGCGTAATTATTTAGCTGTAAGGAATGCTTCACTTTGTTCCAATGTAAAAGTACCATTCTAGCTCATCGTGGCTGGTGGGAAGCCCCCGAAGAAAGAAATACCCAACAAGCCTTTGTTAAAGCCTTGCAGGCAGGCTTTGGGATTGAAACGGATATTCGGGATTTAGACGGTCAGCTGGTTATCGCCCACGATATGCCTACCCTCGTTTCTGCACCGATGTCTGTAGCTCGGTTTTTTGAGCTATATAACCAACACACGGCTACCCATACTATTGCCCCTATGTTAGCACTCAATATTAAGTGTGATGGGCTAACCGCCCCGTTAAAACAGTTGTTAGAAGCGTACAATATCCAGCGGTATTTTGTGTTTGATATGTCCATTCCTGATACGTTACACTACACCCGCACAGGGTTAAACACCTTTACCCGTTGGAGCGATATTGAACCCGCACCCTTATTGCTAGAGGATTGCCAAGGCATTTGGATTGATGCGTTTTATAGCGATTGGGTCTCCTTTCCTCTCAGCCTTCCCAAGGTTGATTCATCCGTGTTAGCTCACAAACGCCTTTGCTTGGTTTCGCCAGAATTGCATAAACGTTCAGCTTATCAGGCCGTATGGCAACAGTGGCAACAACAGTTAGCAATAGCCAAATTAACTGCCGATAATGTATTACTTTGTACTGATTTTCCCATGGAGGCGTTCACTTTTTTCAATGACTAATTCAACTTCCCGTATTCAAGCGGTTATTTTTGATATGGATGGCGTCTTAATTGACGCTAAAGATTGGCATTACCAAGCTTTAAATGATGCTTTGGGGCAATTGGGCTACTTGCCCATCACCCCTGAAGAACATGAAACCACTTATGATGGTTTACCAACACTAGCTAAATTGAAAGCACTTGCCACTATTGGCAGAGTGCCTGATGATTTAGCTGTGTATCAAACCATTAATGGCTTGAAACAAGAACTCACCATTACGGCTACCAAACGGCTTTGTCGGCCGTATGCCCCGCATTTAAACGTCATGCAAACTTTGAAAGCACAAGGCAGACGCATCGCTGTAGCCTCTAACTCTGTTCGGTCTTCCGTTGATGAAATGATGATGCTTAGTGGGTTAGCTCCCTATTTAGAATTTACATTAAGTAATCAAGATGTACCTCGGGCAAAACCGTTCCCAGATTTGTATTTGGAAGCCTTACGATTGTTAGCTTTACCTGCATCCGCTTGTTTGGTTGTGGAAGATAATCCTAAAGGGATTGCTGCTGCACAAGCTGCGGGCTTGTCTGTTTTGGTGGTTGCCAGTGTGCATGAAGTAACTGATGAGAACATTCAACAGGCGATTAGGCAATTAGAGACTTTTTTGTCTGATGCTGGTCAACAAGTGACTCCACAGTCTACTGTATTTTACGCAAATCAATTAGCACATAAAACACCAGCCCATTTATAGTTAGTAAAGTTACTAATATTTTTTATATTTCTTAATAAAATCTATCCCTTTTGCGTTTTAAGGAAGAATTAGTCTCATGATGAGCATTACCAATTTACACACATTAAACATTGTTATACCTATGGCGGGTAATGGTAGCCGTTTTACTGAAGCGGGCTTTGAACGACCAAAACCGTTTATTGATGTACTCGGCAAGCCCATGATTTGCCATGTGCTAGATAACCTGAAAGTCCCTAATGCACGCTACATTTTAATTGCTCGTAAGCAACATGTGGATGCTCATCCTGACATTGTGAATCAAATTAGCCAACAATATCCGGTTGATTGGGTGTTAGTGGATGGTTTAACGGAAGGGGCTGCTTGTACTATTCTGCACGCTCATCGTCTCATTAACAATGAAATACCCTTATTGTTAGCCAATAGCGACCAATACTTGGATATGGATGTGGCTCAATTTTTGGCGGATGCTCAAACCAGCCAAGCTGATGGGTCTATTCTCACCTTCTGGGCAGACCATCAAAAATGGAGCTATGCCAAAGTAGATGCTACCAGTGGATGGGTTACTCAAGTCGCTGAAAAAGTGGTTATTAGCAATAATGCTACTGTAGGGGTTTACTATTTTGCCCAAGGTAAAACTTTTGTGGAAGCTGCTATGGATATGATTGTAACTAATACCCGTTTCCGTAATGAATTTTACACTTGCCCCGCTTATCAGTTTGCTATTGACCGAGGCAGCAAAATTAAAACTTTTGATATCCCTGTTGATCAGATGTTTGGGCTAGGTACCCCTGAAGATTTAGCCATTTTCTTACAAGCACCACCCCAGCGTATTGCGGCTTTGGTTTAGTCTTTTTTGTTTAATTTAAAGCATTTTTATCAGAGGAATGGTTCATTATAGCCATTCCTCTTGCTTGTTGGGAAATGAGATATTTCGGTCAGTTTGTTTGAAACTTTAATGGCGGTAACACTTTTGTTAAAAAGGTTGTAATTCTTTAGGTTATCTTTTAAAGTGGAGCAGTGCTGAATAGATTTGCACCGAAACAGTCTGTTTTCAATAACGGGCGTCGTTTTGTTCGGTTGGGAAGCTGAAATCAAACGAGTTAACGGTGGCAGAGCAGATCTAGAAGAGTTTGGCAGTTATTGTGTATCTATCAATACAAGAAGGGTATTAATAAAGGAAGAATGATAAAACAAGGGTCTGACCTTGCATGCTCTAATTACCATGTTTAAGTGTGTGTCCTCTCTTATATGGGATGCTTAATTTTAACCGAACGGTTGCTTGCTGTTAAAAAAGAAGCTTGTTGGGAGGCAAGTCTTTTTTGTGATCAGGGAACAGTCCAGTAATTGAGGTTACTAAGTCGTGTCAATGGTCATCTCAATGAACTTATTTTGTGTGTAGGTGTTAGTGATACAACACATCTTTTCTTGCAAAGATGTTGAATGGGGAGATAATAACTATGATGATTATGAGCAGCAACTATTCACCAGTATTGAACAACTGGAAAGCTTTTGGCGTAGATTCAAGCACGTCTTTAACCCCTATGACGGGTGGTACATCTGCAGATGATGTATTATTATTTAAAAACAAAGTGGGTCTTTCGGTAGATTTAGGCTTGGGGAATGATACCCTTCGATTGGCGTCTGTTTCTAATAGTGCCTTTGATTTAGGCGATGGTCAAGATACCTTGACGGCTACGAATGTTGCTCGTACTTTGATTTCTGGTGGGTTGGGTGATGATAAAATGACCGTTACCGGTAGCTACAACATTTTAGAAGGTGGCGTACACGGCACGGCTGGTAGTGCAGAATTGACGGATTTAACCTTTGGTTTACTACCGGGTGATAGAGAAATGGACTACGCAGACGATTCTGCCCCTCCTTACACCTGTGATAATGACATCATTACAGCTACGGGCCATTTTAACGTAATTAGTGGGCAGGGTGGCGATGATAGACTAACCGCTACGGGTAATGATAACGTATTGATTGGCGGGTATGGGTCTGATTATTTAACCGCTAAGGGGAATCATAACTTTTTGGCTTCGGGCAACTTAGGTGGCTCTGACCCTAGCAATGGCTTGGTGCGTGATTATTTGACCGTTCGTGGTAACGACAACGTTATTCAGGCGGATGCTGGCGATTCCATTTGGATAACTGGCGGTAACAATATAGTTCAAATTACTGAAAGCAGTCAGTTAAAAGGTGTTTTGTATGCTACACAAACATCTAGTGCTTCTGGTAATTTCTTGTTCTTGAATGACGAGCATTCTGATTTCTCCTTCAGTGTGGCTCGTTCTGGGAAGGCAGATTTAGCGATTGTTGATGTGGATACGCCAACATCCTTCTTCACTGTAGCAGGTCAGTTTGCCAAAAGTGGCTTGTTAGGGGTAGATGCTATTTACACGGCTGATGGCTATGTGTTGGATGCTGCAGGTATTAATCAGGCCGCCCATGGGGTAGATGTGAGTGGCTTATGGCAATTGGCTGCCCCGCCAGTACCTGAAGCGGTTATTCCTGTATTCTAGTTTAACCACTAACGATTCTTCTTTTATTAGGTACCCTATTCAGCCTCCGAAATCGTCTTTTTCGGGGGTTGGATGGTTTTTATTGAAGTCGTTATTGTGTGAAGGGATTATCACAGGCTTTTTTCATTGTGGCGTTTTATTGTCCGGCTAAAATAGCTTTCATTTTTGCTACTGCAGGGCCTAAGCCCATAAAAATAGCTTCAGCTATAAGGCTATGCCCAATGTTGAGTTCTATTAAATTGGGTAACGCTAAAATGGGTCGAACGTTGCCAAAATGTAAGCCATGCCCTGCATTTAAGCCCATGCCAAGTTGTTTGGCTTGTTTTGCTGCGGCAAATAGAATGGCTAGTTCTGCTTCAGGGTTGCCTGTTTCTTCAAACACTTCGCAGTATTGCCCCGTGTGCAATTCAATAAACGGCGACCCAATTTCGGCAGAAGCCTCAATTTGCGTGGTATCAGGGTCAACAAATAAGCTAACAGGTACGCCAACATCCGCCAATCGTTGGATGGTTTCAGCTAAGGATTGCCTGTTGGCGATGACATTTAACCCGCCTTCAGTGGTTACTTCTGCACGGCGTTCAGGCACAAGGGTTACCATATCAGGCCGAACCATTAAGGCGGTTTGTACCATTTCAGGGGTGTTTGCCATTTCTAAATTGAGGCGTGTTTTTACCCGTCGACGTAGTTCCCGAATATCGCTATCGCGAATGTGTCTGCGGTCTTCCCGAAGGTGAGCGGTAATGCCATCTGCCCCGAAGGCTTCGGCAACATCTGCTGCCCGAAGTGGGTCTGGGTAGTGGACGCCTCTGGCATTACGAATGGTGGCAACGTGGTCTATGTTGACCCCTAATAAAATAGAGCGTTTTTCAGGATTGTTAGTCATGATGATGAGTACTCCGATTTTTTGTTTTTAGAGGATGTTGGGAACGACGAAAGCCCCGTCTTCTTGTTCAGGAGCGTTGCTGAGTAAGGCTTCACGGGTGAGTGGTTGGTGGGGAATGTCTTGCCTGAATCCTGCTTTACCTGTGGCATGAACGGTGGGTACAACGGGGCTTGCTACTTGTCCTTCAGGGGTGTTTGCCATGTAGGGTTCAAGGGGTAGCTGGTTGAGTTGATCCATAAAGCCTAAAATTTTGGTTAGGTTTTTTTGGGCATCGGCGGTTTCTGTTGCGGTTAATTCTAAACTGCTTAAAACAGCAATCTTCTTCACCATCTCTTCAGTAATGGTTGGGGTGTTTGGTGTGGTCATCATCATTATGGGGAGGTCTCCTAATTTCTATATATCTAAGTAATTATTGTTGATTAAGCATTTTTCCATTATATCTATAAAGCGGTTAATATTCTCGAAACTATCTTTCAATGTTTTAAGTTCTACTTGAGTTACACTGAAAGTTTCTCTATCTGAAAACACCCCATGCACAAAATTATTTCTAGTTTGATAAATACTGTTTAATTGAGCCTTAAGAGTAATAAAGAAATCGGATACATCATCTTCAGGATAACTGAAGCCTTTAAAATCCTCTAACAAAGAAGGTGGCAATATCTTGCCTAAAAAAGAAGTTTTAAAGCTAGTAATCTTTGAATCTTTAAAGAAAAAATCACTGGAAGTACAGGGAGAGAAAGAAACACTCCCTTTTGTCAAGCCTTCCCATAGTCTGTCATCTACGCTGTTCCAATTATTATTATCGCTATTTTTCAAAGCCTTAATTATAGGTAGGCAAAGTAAATTTACAATACTAGGCATTGAAGAAGATTCTTTTTCTAATCTCCTTTGATAATACTTCTTAACTGAAGAGCAAAGTTCTTCACAAAATCCATCCCAATAAAGAGCAATTAAAGTATTAAGTAAGCGTGAATCTATAATATCTAAATAGTCTAAATTTAAAAATAATTGCTGTATTTTTATTTGAAGAGCATTACGTCTTGCACTAAAAGCGTTATCAAATAACATCAAACCGTTGAACCTATTTTAGTTGTTTGATTCTAACAATGCTTTAAAAGCATCTTGACCGATTTTAATGTTAGTTGTACGTCGGTCTAAAGAAAATGAGTTTTTATCTGCTTTGTAATTTTCAGACAATCTTTTAATTTCTTCTAAAATAGTAATATCGTCCAATTTTAGAAGTTCGTCAGCAAAACTAGAGTAACCCAAAAAAGTCTGCTCAAAAGCGGCAATAGTGAAGCCACCAGCGAAACGTTGTTTTTGCAAATCCCATTTCTTTAAAATATTAGAGTCAAGATTATATAATCGGTCTATTGTAGCATTAAATAATGACTCACATCTTTCAATATGTCTTTTGAAAATAGCGTCTGTTGCATATATTTTCGCTTTTTCTTTTAGGTAAGTGGTCAATAACGTTGCCAAAGAACCCTTGCGTTCAGCATAGTGTTTTTGTAGTAAAGTGTTACAGTCCGAATCCATAAAAAATATAAAACGGCACACTAATTCCATATCATAACGCTGTTCTTCTTTTAAGTCCGTTAAGGCTATTAATTCTTGAAACTTCTCATTTTTCCCTAAGTTCTCAATACGATTTAGTAGCTCTTCAGAATATTCTACGATTAAACAATTTCTAACTTCCTGCTCCGTTAAAGGAGCTCCTTTAGTATTGATTAAATTAAATAATTCATAGCGAACATTTTCATCTGTACCTTGTAATAATCTAGTAATTTCCAGACGATACGTGCGAAAAGCAAACTTTATTTTAGAGTCTAATTGCTCGTAGGTAGTGTTTTCCAAGCCAACTATTCTTTCGCCAGACTTAAGTTTTAATGGAAGAAATACAGAACCATCTTCTTTTTTTAAACGACCTTGGAACTCCAAAATTGTACTCAATCTCTGAAGTCCATCTATCACATCCCATTTACCATCATCATCTTCTGTTACAAAAAAGTGTGGGATGGGCATACCAATTAAGAGACTTTCTATAAACGACGTTTTATCTACATCTTTCCATCTGAAAAAGCGTTGATATTTAGGATGAAGATTAATTAACCCATCTTCATACATACTTGTAAACTCACCAATAGAAACAGGCAATATGCCTGTTTGCAATTTTTTTCGCTCACCAATGATGGCTTCTGTTAAAGTTTGATTAGTCATTATTTAAAATTTCCATTAGTATTTTCTTAACTGAATCTAAGAACTAAATTATACCACAATACTATTGAGTCCCTTCGCTCCAGCTAGCCATGTAGGCTTCCATCGCAGGAGTCATGGCATCAATCCCAATACCCAAGCCTTCTAGTTTTAACTGGGCAATTTTATAATCCAATTCATACGGCAACGTCAACATATTGTTGGGCAGTTTGCCATAGTTCTGCACTAAATATTCCACACCCAAGGCTTGATTTGAAAAACTCATATCCATCACGCTGGAAGGATGCCCTTCCGCCGCAATGAGGTTGACCAACCGACCTTCACAAAGGCTATAAAGTGTTCTACCATCTGCTTGTTTGCAAGCCTGCACAAACCGACGTGGCTCTGTAACGGCAACAGATTGTTCCACCAACGCATCGTGGTTATATTCCCAATTGAAATGTCCTGCATTGCATAAAATCGCTTGATCTTTCATCAGCGAAAAGTGTTGGGCATCAATGGCGTGTTTGTTGCTGGTAATGGTAATAAACAAATCCCCCAGCGGAGCAGCTTCAGCAATCGGCATCACTCTGTAGCCTTCCATGACGGCTTCTAAGGCTTTCATGTGGTCTACTTCGCACACAATAACATTAGCACCCATCCCTCTGGCACGAAGGGCAACACCCCGCCCGCACCAGCCATAGCCAACAACTACAACGGTTTTGCCGCTTAATAGAATGTTGCATGCACGAAAAATACCGTCTAGCGTGCTTTGTCCTGTGCCGTAGCGGTTATCAAACAAATGTTTGGTTTTAGATTCATTCACGCCAATAGCAGGCCAAGGCAACAAGCCTTGTTTATCTAATGATTTGAGGCGGGTAATGCCAGCGGTGGTTTCTTCGGTACTACCCATTAAGGTTTTACCTAATTCCGGTTTTTGTTGAAGCACAGCGGCTACTAAATCGCCCCCGTCATCCATAATCACGTTGGGGTTATGGTTGAGGGCAATTTCAACGTGATGCTTAAAGGTATCAACCGTTTCACCTGCAAACCCGAAGGTTGAAATACCGTAATGGGCAACGAGCGAAGCGGCGACATCATCTTGCGTGGAAAGCGGGTTGGAAGCTATGACAACGGCATCTGCTCCGCCGGCTTGCATGGTAATGGCTAGGGCGGCTAGTTCTTTGGTTAGGTGTCCGCAAGCGGAAATACGAAGCCCTTTGAAGGGTTGTTCCACTTTAAAGCGGTTGCGAATGCTGGCTAATACCGGCATATCTTGTAATGCCCAGTTAATTTGATTGAAGCCTTGGGTGGCTAGGGTTAAATCTTTAACTTCATGTTTAGGCAGGGCTTGAATGGTCTGCATGGGTGAATACTTTCTAAAAAAAAGAGTGAGATAGGATGGACTATTCTATGCTTATTATTCTACCAAAAAAGTATCATTAAACTAATTGTCTATTCACAAGGTTGGCTTGAAGGGGTACTTAGAAGCTGTCTTCATAGTGTAGGATTTGTTGTATAATGAAAGGATAGCAAAGGGGAAAGATGATCTATCCAACTGATTTAACAGACAAACAATACAACCTGATTGCCGGTTTATTCAATGTAGGAAACTACGGTCAGGCAAGAAAGCACCTTGTCAGAGACCTACTCAACGCCGTTTTTTATCTCACCAAAACAGGGTGTCAATGGGCAATACTACCCAAAACCTATCCACCCAGAAAAGCCGTTGAAAGCTTCTTTTACCGAGCAAAAAAACGAACAACATGGGATGCCATGCTTGAACGTTTCGTGGTTCTCGACCGAGAAGCCTCTGGTAAAAAAGCCGAACCCACTTACGCCTTGATTGATTCCCAAAGCGTGAAAACCACGCTCAATGCCGAAGAACGTGGTATTGACGGGGAAAAAAAAGGTGAAGGGTCATAAATGGCATATTGTAACCAATACGCAGGGACGGCTATTGTTTGTTCAAGTACACGCCGCTAATATCCACGATACGAAAGGGGGGTGTGGTGTTTTTGAGCAGGCGGTGAAGATATTTCCTAGCTTAAAGGGTGTTTGTGCAGATGCTGGGTACCGTAAGACATTTGAGGACTTTGTAAAAGGGATTTTAGGTAAAACGGTTGAGATTGTTGAGCGAATTAAAGAGGCGGGTTGGGCGGTGATTCCTATAGCTGTTCCAATAATTATTGAGCTATAATAAGGAGGATAACGTTCACGAAAAAGGAGGATTCATCTATGGCATATAGCGTCGATTTAAGACAACGAGTCGTTGATTGCATCAATCAAGAAAAAGAAACACAACAAGCCACCGTCATCCGATTCAAAGTCAGTCTCGCCACCGTCAAACGATGGGTCAAACGAACCTGTCTCATCCCCAAAAAACCAGGGGCAACCACCGCAACAAGCATCGACAGAAACCAACTACTCGCCATACAAAAAGCCAACCCCAGTGCCTATTTGGACGAATTGGCTCTCTTGCTCGGTTCTAAAAAATCCACCATTTCCTACAACCTCATTAAACTCGGCATTAGCCGTAAAAAAAAGCACGCTCTACCGAGAACGAAGTGAAGCCAAACGCACAGTTTATAAGCAGGAGATAGAACCGCTAACGCCCGCCAGTCTTGTGTTTGTGGATGAATGTGGGGTTGACCGTAGAAGCGTTGAACGCTTGTATGGTCGTTCCCCTAAAGGTGAACGGGTGCAGGAGGAAATTAGTGGTCAACGCACCGAACGTACCTCTATTATAGCAGGGTTACAGGGTGGAAAGCCATTAGCCCCGTGGTGTTTTAAGGGCTATTGTAATACCGAGGTTATTTTGACGTGGGTTGAACATGAGTTGTTACCGAGTTTAACGGCGGGGATGACGGTCATTGGGGATAATGCGAGTTTTCATAAATCTTGGGAGATTCAACAGCTGATTGAATCTGCGGGTTGTCGGTTGTTGTTTTTACCGCCTTACAGTCCTGATTTGAATCCGATTGAGCGATTTTGGTCGGCGTTGAAGGCGAGAATTCGTCGGTTACTAACCGATACCTTATCTTTAGATGAAGCCATTGACCAAGCCTTTAAAATGGCTCAATAACTTTTGGAACAGCTATAAACGGTGGATTGTGGAGCGAACGTTTGCTTGGTTGACTGGGTATCGTCGGTTATCTAAAGATTTTGAACGAACAATTAGTTCGGCTGAAGCTTTCGTTAAAATTGCTCATTGTAAGCTGTTATTAAATAGACTGTCTAAACTATGAAGACAGCTTCTAACCACTCATGGGGAATGTTTAGCTTTGCAATTAAAGGGGGTAAACTTGATTGTTTGGCATTTATTCAAGTGCTTCTTGAAATAAAAGCAGGAAATCAAGTTTGAACTATTTTTATATGATTACAAAGTAGCCTAGCCCCATTATTTAAAAGGGTTTACAGGGTTTTTTTAGGGCTTTTTACCCCCGAAAACTTGATTGTTTACCACTAATTCAAGTGCCACTTGATTTTAAGGAATTATTTCAAGACGCACTTGAAACACTGGCAGACAATCAAGTTGTAAAGCAATCCATTTTCATCACACCGAGGATATTTTTTGAGCGTTTTAGAGTTTGAAATAACTGAGAAAGCGTGTTTATTATGAAGACGTTCGATTATAAGCACTGGGCAATTTTAATTCTCTAGAATCGCAACGGTTTAGTTTCTCTTATTGAACGATAGGTGTTCTACAATAAATTACCAAAAGATGATTTTTAAATATCGACGGTATAGTCTTCATTATTCATGACTTTTTTTAATAAAAACAAACATTCTTCAGAGTATTTTCGACAATGACCTTTACCTGTACTAATTCTATTATGGTATTGGTTATCGCTTTCCTGCAAATCTACGTTCTTGTTTGTTTTGATTGTGTCTAAAAGTTTTTTAGCATTGTGCCAAGTGTCCCCAACTTGTAGCTTAGTGGCTATGTCAAGGAAATTTTACTTCCGAGGAACGAGAGGAGCTTGTATCTGCAATACCGAATACTTTGGTAAATTCAGCCTCTTCTGTAGCCAAATTGTTAAAATGTTGCACATTAACATTTAAGGTATTCTTGGCTAAATCGCATCTAAATAGTTTATAAGTTTTAGCCATTAAAGCTCGTAAAGTTTTTATTGGTACTCTTGTAGTACAGCTGTTCCCAAAGTTATTGAGCCATTTTAAAGGCTTGGTCAATGGCTTCATCTAAAGATAAGGTATCGGTTAGTAACCGACGAATTCTCGCCTTCAACGCCGACCAAAATCGCTCAATCGGATTCAAATCAGGACTGTAAGGCGGTAAAAACAACAACCGACAACCCGCAGATTCAATCAGCTGTTGAATCTCCCAAGATTTATGAAAACTCGCATTATCCCCAATGACCGTCATCCCCGCCGTTAAACTCGGTAACAACTCATGTTCAACCCACGTCAAAATAACCTCGGTATTACAATAGCCCTTAAAACACCACGGGGCTAATGGCTTTCCACCCTGTAACCCTGCTATAATAGAGGTACGTTCGGTGCGTTGACCACTAATTTCCTCCTGCACCTGTTCACCTTTAGGGGAACGACCATACAAGCGTTCAACGCTTCTACGGCCAACCCCACATTCATCCACAAACACAAGACTGGCGGGCGTTAGCGGTTCTATCTCCTGCTTATAAACTGTGCGTTTGGCTTCACTTCGTTCTCGGTAGAGCGTGCTTTTTTTTACGGCTAATGCCGAGTTTAATGAGGTTGTAGGAGATGGTGGATTTTTTAGAACCGAGCAAGAGAGCCAATTCGTCCAAATAGGCACTGGGGTTGGCTTTTTGTATGGCGAGTAGTTGGTTTCTGTCGATGCTTGTTGCGGTGGTTGCCCCTGGTTTTTTGGGGATGAGACAGGTTCGTTTGAGCCATCGTTTGACGGTGGCGAGACTGACTTTGAATCGGATGACGGTGGCTTGTTGTGTTTCTTTTTCTTGATTGATGCAATCAACGACTCGTTGTCTTAAATCGACGCTATATGCCATAGATGAATCCTCCTTTTTCGTGAACGTTATCCTCCTTATTATAGCTCAATAATTATTGGAACAGCTATATTACGGACGCTTTGTTTTTAAAGGACAAGCCTATATCGGTAAACATGAACCACTCATATCCGCTTCACTGTTTCAAGAAGTCCAACGCAATCTAAAAATTGCAGGAAAATCCGATTATGAAAAACGCACCGTCGCCTTTGCAGGTCTTATTAAATGCGGACACTGTGGCGGGTCTGTTACAGGCGACATTAAAAAAGAACGCTATGTGTATTATCGTTGCGGGCATCACAAACAAAAATGCCCCGATAAATACATTCGTGAAGAAGCCCTCGAAGTACAATTTGAACACCTCGTGGCAAGCCTACGAATGACACCTGAACAAAGCGTTTGGATTCGTCAATCCTTAAAGGAAGTCAATCAAACCAAAGAAGTTGAAATCAACGAACGGCGAGACACTATCCAAGTTGAAATTAAACGATTAGAAAATCGACTGAATCGGTTGTATGAAGACAAATTAGACGGCGTTATTAGCGAGTCATTCTATCTAATGAAGTCCGCTGAATATAACGCTCAGGTGGCGGATTTAAATGGTACTTGGGAGAAATTATCCATTGTGAATGAAGACCAAATTCGCCTAGGTCTGATGATTATCGATTTTGCAACCAACACAGTGCAAGCGTTTAAATAAATGACTATGTTCGAAAAGGCTGAGTTGCTTAGGATACTCGTTTCGAACTTTTCCCTACAGGGTGGAGAAGTGCAAGTCCACTGGAAAAAACCGTTCGATGTACTCGCTCAAAAAGACGAATATAAACAAAAATACCCCCAAGGGAATTCGAATGGGTACGTATAAGGTTTGACGCAATTCTACAGATTTTGCAGGTATTTGATTTTATTGGATTTGAGGCAAAGTAAGTAATGAAATAGGTTGTTATTTTTCCCGCTAATTTGTTAGGTTTTGCAGAAAAATTACACAGGAATTACACAGAGATTTCACCTAAAAATTACCGAACGGTAACAAATAGTCGTTTTATGCTAAAAATAGGCTATACTATTACCGTACGGTAACAAGGTTGAAACATAGGAATACTCTGCTAAAATGACGGTTTTCATCAAAAAAGTGGCAGATATTGCAAGGTTAGTAAAAGAAGCCCGTTTGGAACAAGGATTTACCCAAGTACGGCTAGCCCAATTGTGCAATGTAGGCACTCGGTTTATTGTGGATTTAGAAAAAGGCAAGACCACCTGCCAGCTAGATAAAACGCTCCATGTATTAGTAAATTTAGGTATCCGTCTTGAATATAATCAACTGTAACCGCCATGAATCCACCTGTAAAATGGCAGAGCTCACATAACAACCCGAACGGGATTATTTTGTAACATCAACAGTTTTTCGGGATAGATTTGTCCCGAACGGGATTATTTACGCCAAAACAGGATGATTCATGGTAGAATAATCCCGAAAGGGTTGATGAAATGTTTAACACGATTGAAACCGCCTCTTGCATTGGCGAAACCATTAAAACTGTCCGAAAAGCACAGGAACTGACTCAAGCCCAACTTGCAGCTAGTTGTGGCGTGGGTGTTCGATTTATTCGAGAACTTGAAGGCGGGAAAGAGTCCTGTCATCTTGGTAAAACATTAACGGTATTACAAGCACTCGGTTTAACCGTTTATACTACTGATTCAGATGTTGAATCACATCAGGTTCTTCAAGAACAATTTTTCGAGGGCGGTAACGACGAATGAAACGCTCTTCTGGTATTGACCCAAGTAAAATAATACTGAAACCCATCGAACACCAATTAAGCGTTCTCTTCCATGGCAAGCCAGTGGGTCTATTGCTGCAACTTCAAGGGGGCGACTTGGCTTTCCAATATCATGCAGATTATCTTAAAAATAAGCCTTTACCGCTTTCAATTTCTTTACCATTACAGAAAGAACGGCTTGAAGGAACACCCGTAAAGGCTTTCTTTTCAGGCTTATTACCTGATGACGTTTTACTAAAAGGGTTGGCGAAGTATTTAAGAAAATCCCATCATAATGCCTTTGCCCTGTTGGATGCTGTTGGGGGGGAATGTGCAGGAGCTATTACCATTCTACCCGCCAATCAAACGGTTGAAGCCCCAACTCTTTCAGAAAATCAGTTGCTGACTCCGATAGCAGTAGGAGACTTACTAAAACGTTTAGAACAACGCCCTTTGTTAGTAGGGGAAAATGGTGTCCGCCTATCCTTGGCAGGGGCTCAACGTAAATTAGCAGTTATTTATAAAGAAAACCACCTTTATCTTTCTTATGGGGATGCTCCCACCACCCATATTTTAAAACCAATGATAGAAAACACCCCGCTGACACAAAGTTGTTATAACGAGCTTTTTTGTATGCGGCTAGCCAAAGTACTTGGCTTTGAAACGCCTGATACCTTGTTATATTGGGTAGATGACCAAACCCCTTGCTACTTAGTAGAGCGGTACGATAGGCTTCTGAATGAAAATGGCACTATTGAACGTTTACATCAAGAAGATTTTTGTCAGGCATTGGGCATTGTACCAGCACTGAAATATGATGTAACTTACCAGCAATGTAAAACGTTATTACATAAAGTATCGTTACAACCTGCCAAAGATAACTTACTGTTATTACAACGGGTTATTTTCAATTATTTAATTGGTAATTGTGATGCCCACGGGAAAAATTTCTCGTTGTTATACGATAAAATAAAGCCTCGGTTAGCACCTGTTTACGACGTTTTATGTACTGTTATTGATCCTGCATTATCTAAGCATATGGCAATGAAAATTGGCGGAGAAGCCGACCCCGAAAAATTGTATCTGTGGCATTGGCATAGCTTAGTAGAGGAAACCAAAACCGCACAACGTTCTCTAGAAAAACAGTTGTTAGTGTTGGCTGAACAAGTGCCTCAAAAAGCCTTGGTGCTAAAAAAGAGTTTAGCCGAACAGGAGGGCATCGCTTCTAGCGTTTTCGATGATATTTTAGCCGTTATTGCCAAGCGTGCAACCCGACTGATACAGTTAATACAACAGAGGTAACTGACCCATTAGATAAATTCTTAACCGTATTGTTAAACCTCAGAGTGGTATTGCGGTACGATCCTAATCTTTAATAAGACCGTCTCGTTATTAAAGAAAAATGTGCTAAACTTTAATAACGTTGTTCGCTTATTAAAGGTTTATTGCCATGCCTCCTGAAACAAATAGTAATCCATTAATTAACCGCCTAGGCACTTACAGAACCACTGTAACCGCAGACGAAACCGTTAAAGCCTATATCCCCCCTTGCTTGCCCCCAAACCCTGAACTTAATCTGCAACCCTTGCAAGCACTCATTGAAAAAGCCTCTCTGTTACTAGGGAAACTAAATGCTATTACCAGCCAAGTACCCAATGTAAATTTGTTTTTGTATCACTACATCCGCCAAGAAGCCCTGTTATCCTCTCAAATTGAAGGCACGCAATCTTCCTACCATGATTTAATGCTCCATGAAGTGAATGAAGCCATTAGCGTACCGTTAGAAGATGTAGAAGAAGTTTCAACCTACATTGCGGCTATACAGTACGGGGTTCATCGGTTAAAGCAGGAAGATTTTCCGCTTTCACTACGGTTACTAAGAGACGTTCACGCCGTGTTACTAACCAATACCCGAGGACAACACAAACAGCCTGGTGAATTTAGGCAATCTCAAAACTGGATTGGTGGCACCCGTCCTAGCAATGCCCTGTTTGTACCGCCACCGCCTGAATGGTTACCCGAGGGGTTAGGGGCGTTAGAAGCCTTCATGCACGAAACGGAAAGCAACCTCCCGCACCTCATTAAAGTGGCGTTATTGCACGTTCAGTTTGAGACGATTCACCCGTTTTTAGATGGAAACGGACGGTTAGGGCGGTTGCTGATTACCCTTTACTTGCTTGAAAAAGATGTTTTAACCGAGCCTATCTTGTATATTAGTTTGTATTTAAAACGAAACCAAGCGGATTATTATCGGCTATTGAATGAGGTGAGGCTTTCGGGTAATTGGGAGGCATGGCTAGAGTTTTTCTTGGAAGGGGTGGTGCAAACGTGTCAATCTACCCTAAAAACCACGCAAGCCATTAACGCATTGATTTTACAAGATAGACAGTTGCTAGCCTCTCAAGCAAGAAAAACGCAAACCAGTTTGCAATTGTATGAGTTACTGTTACTGAAACCTTTACTAACTATTCCGTATGCGTCAAAAGCCTTAGCATTATCCCAGCCGACGGTTACTAAGGCGTTTCAAAAATTGGAGGCGTTGGGTATTGTGGTAGAAGTAAGCGGTAAGCAACGAGGACGCTTTTTTGCCTATTCAGCTTATACCGCTTTATTGAGCAACCCTTCATAGACTAAATTTTTAAAATGCCCCCGTTGCGATTGCGAAAGTTGCGATTTTACCCGCCCCCTCGAACCGCCTCGATGGTGTGCTTAGAATCCTGAAACAACTGTTTAATCATCTGCCATTCTTCTTTTGTTTCTTTGCTATAACAACCGTGCTTAAAATTACCCAACCGTTGCCCCGCCTTCCCTTGAGGTGTTTTCGCCCCTGTGGATTTTCCACCATGCAACCGACACCGCCTATTTTTCATCGCAGGTTGCTTGCTCGTCTTTAATTGACGGTAACGTGTTGCACTTAAATCACCTAGTTTGCCTTGCTTGCGGTTATTGCTTGTGCCATGGCGGAAGATGCTCCTGTTTTATGTTTCAAGATAGTAAACAAATAAATATACTATATTCTACCATAACATGGGGCAATATTCATTGTGAAATAGTTACTTTTTAAAACATAGTTTTTTGCGAAACTTCAACTCATGGTTATTTGGGCATTCTTAATAATTGGTGTAAAATAGAGTAAGCATCCTTAAAAACCCTTAGAAAGATCCTATTTCATGGCACAAATCACCGAACCTAACGCAATGGAAAAAAAGTTGTGGGAAGCCGCCGATTCTTTACGAAAAAACATTGATGCCGCCCAATACAAATATGTGGTATTAGGCTTGATTTTCCTCAAATATATTTCAGATGCGTTTGAGGTGCGGTATGAAGAACTAAAAGCAGGTGAAGGGGAGCTTGCAGGAGCAGACCCTGAAGATAAAGACGAATACAGCGGGGAAAACGTCTTTTTCGTGCCACCTTCCGCACGGTGGGGGTTTTTGAAAAACAATGCGAAAGACCCGAACATCGGTAAATATATTGATGAAGCAATGGATGTAATCGAACGAGAGAACCCTTCTTTGAAGGGCGTTTTGCCGAAAGTGTTTGCTCAAGGCAACATAGACCCTGTTAATTTAGGCGGGTTAATTGATAAATTTAGCGATTTAGATGTGAACCATGCCCAAAAAGCCACCCCTGATTTACTAGGGCGAGTGTTTGAATACTTCTTAGGGGAATTTGCGTTAGCCGAAGGTAAAAAAGGCGGGCAGTTTTACACCCCCCGTTCGGTTGTTCAGTTATTGGTGGAAATGCTAGAACCCTATAAAGGGCGAGTGTTTGACCCTTGCTGTGGCTCAGGCGGGATGTTCGTTCAATCTGAAACCTTTGTGAAAGAACATCAAGGGCGGATTCAAGATATTTCAATTTACGGGCAAGAAAGCAACCAAACCACTTGGAAGTTAGCCAAAATGAACTTAGCCATTCGGGGGATTGATGCCTCCCAAGTGTGTTGGAATAATGAAGGCTCATTTTTGAAGGATGCCCACCCTGATTTAAAAGCGGATTTTATTATTGCGAACCCTCCCTTTAACGATAGCGACTGGAGCGGGGATGTATTGCGTTCAGATGGACGGTGGCAGTTTGGCACGCCCCCTAGCGGTAATGCCAACTATGCTTGGATTCAGCATTTCTTGTATCACCTGAAGCCTACGGGTGGGCTTGCAGGCTTTGTAATGGCAAAGGGAGCATTGACTTCTAAGTCTTCAGGCGAAGGGGATATTCGCAAAGCCTTGGTAGAGGCGGATTTAGTGGATTGCGTGGTGAATTTACCCGCAAAACTCTTTTTAAATACGCAAATTCCTGCTTCGTTGTGGTTTTTACGCAGAGGAAAAACCCAACGCCGAAAAGAGGTATTATTTATTGATGCCCGAAACTTGGGCGTGCTGATTAACCGACGCACCAAAGAATTAAGAGATGAAGATATTCAAACCGTGGCACAAGCCTATCGTCAATGGCGGAAGCCTGAGGGCGATTATGAGGATGTGAAGGGGTTTTGTAAATCGGTTAGTGTGGCGGAAATTGCCGCCTTGGATTATGTGCTAACCCCAGGGCGATATGTGGGCTTGGAAGACACCGAGGATGATTTTAATTTTGAAGAACGCTTTAACAGCTTGCAAGCCGAATTGATCGCACAAATGCAGGAAGAAGCCCAGCTAAACGACCGCATCAAAGCCAACCTAGCCAAGGTGATGATGCCAAGTGTAGGGGATAATAGTATTTAAGATGATGAACGCTGAACAACATCCTATCATTATGTACCAAACCGAAGATGGCGTTACGAAGATTGAAGTGAAGCTGGAAGAGCAAACCGTCTGGTTAAACCAAGCTCAGTTAGTGGAATTGTTTCAATCGAGTAAATCCAACATTAGCGAACACATTAAAACTATTTTTGAAGACGGAGAATTAAGTGAATTGGCAACTGTTCGGAATTTCCGAACAGTTCAAAAAGAAGGTGAGCGAACGGTTTCAAGAGATATTACCCACTACAACTTGGATATGATTATTGCCGTAGGTTATCGGGTAAAGTCAACCCGAGCGACCCAGTTTAGGATATGGGCAACCCAAGTTTTGAAGGAATATATTGTTAAAGGCTTTTCCTTAAATGATGATTTACTGAAAAATGTAGGCGGGGGCTTGTATTGGGAAGAACTGTTAGAACGCATTCGGGATATTCGTTCAACAGAGACCGTTTTCTATAAAGCCATTCTTAAAGTGTTTGCTACCAGCTTGGATTATGACCCAAACACAGACGAGTCTGTGCGGTTTTTTAAGATGGTACAAAACAAAATGCACTTTGCCGCCCACGGAAAAACAGCGGCAGAAATTATTTATGAACGAGCAGATTCTTCTAAGCCATTTATGGGTTTAACCACGTTTAAGGGTAAAAAACAGCCTGCTAAATCAGATGTAACAGTGGCGAAAAATTATTTATCGCAAGATGAGTTAAGTATTTTAAATCGTATTTCAACGGCTTATTCAGAATTTGCAGAATTGCAGGCTTTACGCAAAACCCCCATGTACATGAAGGATTGGATCAAAAAGCTGGATGATTTTATTCAGCTTTCAGGTAGCGAATTATTGACCCATGCAGGGAAAATCAGTGCGGCTATAGCAGAATCTAAAGCCTTTAGTGAGTATCAAACCTATAAAGCATTGCCTGTAGAAGCCCTTAGCCCAGTAGAACAACATTTTTTGGATACGCTAAAGAAAACGCAACAAGAGCTAGAAGCTAAGCCTAAAAAACGACCCAAACAAGGGGAGCAATAACCCATGAGTAACACCTTGAAGAACGCTTTAACGGTGGCGGAATTAATCAAAAAATTGCAAACCCTGCCTCAAAATTTACCTGTGGTGCTGGAAGGCTACGAGGGGGGTTATAACCATGAATTACGCTTTGAAGAGATCGAAATAGCCTTATATGTCCATACAGAGGATTATTTAGATAACCATGAACAGCCTGACTATATGACTGCAGAAAAGCGGGCAAAAACCTACCACTTAGAACAAGCTCTTGTTATTAGAGGAGTGCGTACGGAACAGGAGCAAGCATTATGATGGAACAAGCCAGTGTGTATATTCTAACGAATCAGCACAATACAACGTTATACATTGGTGTTACCAGTAACCTTGAACAACGGTTATATGAGCATAGAAATAAAGTAAAACAAGGATTTACGGCTAAATATAATTTAAACAAATTGGTTTACTTTGAAGTTGGGAATAGTATTCAAACCGCCATTGAACGTGAAAAATACATCAAAGGTAAAACAAGAGCTTTTAAAAATAGTCTTATTGCTAGTATGAATCCTGAATGGCAAGACTTATTGCCAGTTGACCCTTCTTGTCATTCTGAAAAAACTCGTCATCCTGAGTGTAGCGAAGGATCTCCTCAAAAAGCAGTCTGTCATGTTGAGTGTAACGAAACATCTCCTCAAACAGCTAGGGGGATTCTTCGCTACGCTCAGAATGACGAATTACGCGGAGGGCAAACCGCATGACCTCCACTGATTGGCAAGAAACCACGCTAGCGGATATTGCATACATAAACCCCATAGAAAAATTGCCTCAAGGAACAGTTGCAAAAAAAATAGCAATGGACTTATTAAGCCCTTTTACCAAGAAGATAACAGGGTTTGCTTTGGAAAAATACAAGGGGGGTATGAAATTTAGAAATGGCGATACTTTAATTGCCCGTATTACACCTTGTTTGGAAAATGGCAAGACCGCTTATGTCGACCTGTTAGAAGAAGACGAAGTGGGTTTTGGGAGTACCGAATTTATTGTATTGCGTGAAAAACCAGAGAAAAGTTGCAAACAATTTTTGTATTATTTTGCTATTTCACCTGATTTTAGGGATGTAGCGATGCTTTCTATGACAGGTAGTTCAGGAAGGCAACGGGTTCAATCAAAGGTGGTTGAAGAGCATTTGTTTTTACTTCCCCCCCTACCTGAACAACGGGCGATTGCGGATGTGTTAAGCAGTTTGGATGCGAAGATTGACTTGCTACACCGCCAAAACCAAACCCTAGAAGCCCTAGCCGAAACCCTGTTTCGTCAGTGGTTTATAGAAGAAGCCAATCCTGATTGGGAGATGGTAAAACTGGGAGAAGTGATTGAAACCACATCAGGGGGTACGCCTTCACGCAATAAGCCTGAATTTTATGAAAACGGTACTTATCCTTGGGTAAAATCTAAAGAATTAAATGGAAGTTTATTGTTAGATACGGATGAAAAAATAACAGAAGATGCACTTAAAAAATCTTCAGCTAAATTACTTCCGAAACATTCTATTTTGCTTGCTATGTATGGTGCAACGGTTGCAGAATATACTCTCATAATGAAGCCGATGACTTGCAATCAAGCGATCTGTGCCTTGCTCCCAAATGAATCATACCCTTATACATTTATTTTTTTCTACATCAAATCACTTAAGGATGAGATCAAAGGAATGGCTGTTGGGTCAGCACAGCAAAACATTAGTCAAGTTTTAATCAAGCAGTTAGACATTATATCACCCTCAAATAGAATCTTACAGTTTCATCAACAAGTCGAGTCATATTTTACTAAGATGAAAGAAAATCAACAGCAAATTCAAACGCTGGAACGCCTGCGTGATGCGTTGCTCCCCAAGCTCATGGCGGGTAGCGTTCGGGTGGGCGACCTCTCCCCAACCCTCTCCTTAAAAGGAGAGGGAGCAGAAGAAGAAACCAAGAACCCTCTCCCTTCAGGGAGAGGGCAGGGTGAGGGTATCCTATGAACCTTCTATTAAACCGAGCCAAAGCCCTAAGAAAAGAACAAACTCCAGCCGAACAACTGTTATGGAAAGCCTTGCGTAACCGCCAATTAAACGGCTTAAAATTTTACCGTCAACGAGTAATTGGTTACTATATTGCAGATTTCTATTGCCCAGAACTTAAACTAATTTTAGAAGCAGATGGTGATGTACATTTTACCGATGAACAACAAACCCATGATGCTAAGCGTAACCAATGGTTTGAAGCAGAAGGGTATCGGGTACTGCGGGTTCTTAATTCAGATGTTATTCAAAATTTGGAAGGGGTACTACAAGAGATTTTAAACCTCTCCCCAGTCCTCCATAAAAACCTCTCCCCAACCCTCTCCTTAAAAGGAGAGGGGGTAGAAGAAACCAAGAACCCTCTCCCTTCAGGGAGAGGGCAGGGTGAGGGTGTTTGTAACACTATACGAGGGGGGGGCAGATGAAAATTGAAGTTTAATACAGCTGATGATAATAAAATATTCCCTTAATAACAAGATGAGCCTGCGAAAGCACAGACTCATCTTGTCGGTAGGGAAAAGCCCGACCCTTAATAAATTATATGTTGACACAGTTTTTACTTTAAATCAATGTTTTTTCTGAAAAGTCAATATATTGTAATATAAGTTTTACAATCCCATGCTTTGTTTGAGACAGAACCGATGCCCCCTCTTTCTGAAAATGATATTGAAACCTTCGCTATTCAACACTTTGAAGCCTTGGGGTATCAATACCTCTACGCCCCCAACATCGCCCCTGATGGGCAAACCCCGTTGCGTACCAGCTTTTCGGATGTGGTGATTGAACAGCACCTACAAACAGCCATTGATAGGCTAAACCCTACCGTGCCTTTTTCCGCCCGTGCAGATGCCCTACGCCAAGTGCTACGCTTGCACGCCCCAGACGTTAAAACGGGCAACGAAGCCTTTCATCGCCTGCTAACCGAAGGCGTGAATGTGTCTTTTCGGGATGGAGCAACCGAACGAGGCGATTTTGTCCGCCTGATTGATTTTGACAATGCCGATAATAACGACTTTTTCGTGATGAACCAATTTACCATCATTGAAAATCATCACACGAAACGCCCCGATGTGATTCTGTTTATTAACGGCTTGCCTTTGGTTGTAATGGAATTGAAAAACCCAGCGATTGAAAATGCGACCTTAAAATCCGCTTACGACCAGTTGGGGACGTATCAAGGGTTGATACCCTCCTTATTTATCTATAACGCCTTTATGGTCATTTCAGATGGGCTAGAAGCCAAAGCGGGGACAATTTCTTCAGGCTTTAATCGGTTTATGGCGTGGAAATCTTCAGATGGGCAAGTGGAAGCCTCTAAGCTGGTGGGGCAGTTGGAAACGCTCATTAAGGGGATGTTGAATAAGCAAACGTTGCTGGATTTAATTCAGAACTTTATCATCTTTGAACAGAACAAAAAAGAAGACCCTAAAACGGGTATTACTAGCATTGAAACGGTCAAAAAATTGGCGGCTTATCACCAGTATTACGCCGTTAATAAGGCGGTTTCTTCGGTGCTTTCCGCCAGTGCGGAACAGGGCAATCGTAAAGGGGGCGTGGTTTGGCATACGCAGGGTTCGGGCAAATCGCTTTCAATGGTGTTTGCCACGGGTAAATTAGTTCGGCGATTGAATAATCCTACCGTTTTAGTCATTACAGATAGAAATGATTTAGATGATCAGCTTTTTGATACGTTTTCTGCTGCTAAACAGTTATTACGCCAAGACCCTGTACAGGCAAAGGATAGGCAACAGCTTAAAGAGTTATTACGGGTAGCTTCGGGCGGGGTTGTGTTTACCACCATTCAGAAGTTTCAGCCTGATGAAGGCAATGTGTATGAAGCGTTATCTAATCGGTCAAATATCGTGGTTATTGCAGATGAAGCCCATCGCACCCAATATGGGTTTCAGGCTAAAACCATCACAGAAAAAGATGCCGACGGTATCGAAATAGGGCAACGAGTGGTTTATGGCTTTGCTAAATACATGAGAGATGCCTTACCAAATGCCACTTATCTTGGGTTTACGGGTACGCCTATTGAAAAACAAGATGTGAATACGGCGGCGGTTTTTGGTCAGTATGTGGATATTTACGATATTGCCCAAGCCGTTGAAGATGGGGCAACGGTCAGGATTTTTTATGAAAGCCGTTTAGCAAAAATAGCCTTGGGGGAAGAAGGGCGAAAACTGATAGAATCCTTGGATAAAGAATTAGGCGAAGCGGATTTATCAGAGGTGCAAAAAGCTAAGGCAAAATGGACGCAACTTGAAGCCTTAATTGGTAGCGAAAGCCGAGTGCAGATGCTTGCTAAGGATATTGTAACCCATTTTGAAGAGCGTACCGCTGCTTTAGAGGGTAAGGGGATGATTGTTTCAATGTCCCGTCGTATTGCGGTTGCGTTGTATGAAGAAATTATCAAGCTAAAGCCTGAATGGCACAGTGAAGATTTATCCAAAGGTGTTATTAAAGTGGTAATGACAGCCAGTTCTAGTGATGGGTTACCAATGGCAAAACATCACACATCGAAGGAACAGCGTCGTTCATTAGCCGATAGGGTTAAAGATCCTGAGGATGAACTGAAACTGGTCATTGTGCGGGATATGTGGTTGACGGGTTTTGATGCCCCTTGTTTGCATACCTTATACATTGATAAGCCCATGCAGGGGCATAACCTCATGCAAGCCATCGCACGGGTGAATCGGGTTTATAAGGATAAGACAGGCGGTTTAGTGGTGGATTATTTGGGCATCGCTTCGGATTTAAAGAAAGCCTTGTCTTTTTATGCAGATAGCGGGGGGAAGGGCGACCCAACCGAAACGCAAGAAACCGCCGTAGCAACCATGTTAGAAAAGCAGGAAGTGGTTGCTCAGTTATTTAGGGGCTTTGCGTATGATGCGTATTTTACCGCAGAGACCGCTCAAAAACTGTCGATTATTTTAGCCGCCGAAGATCATATTTTAGGGTTGGATAATGGTAAGAAACGCTTTTTAGATGAAGTAACCCGTTTGGCTAAGGCGTTTACGTTGGCAATTCCGCATCCACAAGCCCTAGAGGCTAAAGAAGAACTGGCGTTTTTCCAAGCTCTTAAATCAAGGCTTTCTAAGTTTGATACAGCAGAGGGTAGTTATTCGGATGTAGCCGTAGAAACCGCTATTCGTCAGGTCATTGATGCGGCTTTGGTTACTAATCAAGTTGTCGATGTGTTTGATGCAGCGGGGATTAAAAAGCCTGATATTTCGATTTTGTCAGACGAGTTTTTACTTGAATTAAAAGGCATGAAGCATCGTAACATTGCCTTGGAAACGCTAAAAAAACTGTTGCATGATGAAGTGAAGGCAAGAATGAAGCGTAATCTTGTACAAGCAAAAAGTCTTATGGAAATGTTGGATACTTCTATTAAGCGGTATCATAACAAGACCATTACATCGGCTGAAGTGATTGAAGAATTGATCATGCTAGCCAACGAAATTAAGAAACAAGATGTTGAACCTAAGACGCTTGGCTTGACGGATTATGAGTATGCTTTTTATACGGCGGTAGCCAGTAATGAAAGTGCAAGGGAGTTGATGGGGAAAGAACAACTTCGAGAATTAGCCGTGGTTTTAACGGAAAAATTAAAACAAAACGTCTCTATTGATTGGGCTATCAAAGAAAATGTTCGTGCAAAACTGAGGGCGATTGTTAAACGAACATTGAATTTATACGGATACCCGCCTGATATGCAACTGCTAACAACGGAAACCATTCTCAAGCAAGCGGAACTGATTATCAAAGATTGCGTCGGTTAAATAAGTTTCTAATTCGCCAAACCTGAACAATGGAGTTTATTATGCCAAAGCACAACCTAACACTAGGCTATGTTCCTGAATCTGAATTATCAAAAGCGTTGTTTGCGGTTAGTGCCTTAGTGGCGAATGATGTTATTCAAAAGGCAAAACAACACAACACGTTAATTATTGTTGCAGATAAATACGGCAATATACAACGCTTGCAACCTGAAAGTTTTGAAACCGCTTTCCTCAAGAAGGAATCGCACCCGTGAATCCCAACGAAGAACAATCTATGCTGTTTTACACTACCCCTACGGGCAATGTGAACGTGCAGGTTCTATTTAACAACGAAACGTTATGGCTTCCGCAAAAACGCATGGCGGAACTGTTTGGCGTGGATAGAAGTGTCATCACCAAACACCTAAAAAACATCTTTGAATCGGGCGAATTAGACCCTCAAGTAACTTGTGCAATTATTGCACAAGTTCAAAACGAAGGCGGTAGAAGCGTTTCAAGGAATATCGAATTCTACAATCTTGATGCAATCATCGCCGTGGGGTACAGGGTTAATTCTTTTCAAGCCACGCAATTTCGCATTTGGGCAACTCGGGTTTTAAAGGAATTTATCATCAAGGGCTTTGTGCTAGATGACGACCGCCTCAAACAAGGCAAGCAGTGGGGCGAAGATTACTTTGCACAATTACTAGACCGCATTCGGGAAATTCGGGCTTCTGAACGACGCTTCTACCAAGCCATTACCGATATTTATCAGCAATGTTCGGTAGATTATGACCCCAAAGCCCCGATGACTCAAACGTTTTTTGCAACCGTTCAAAACAAACTGCATTGGGCAATTCATGGGCATACCGCCTCGGAACTGATTGCTCAACGGGCGGATGCTTCCAAGCCCAACATGGGTTTAACCACTTGGAAAAACGCCCCTGAGGGAAAAATCTTGAGTGGGGATGTTACCGTTGCCAAAAATTATTTAGAAGAAGCGGAAATGAAAAAGCTCAATCGAATGGTAACTATGTATTTGGATTATGCTGAAAGTCAAGCGGAACGCCAAATCCCCATGACGATGCAGGATTGGATAACCAAACTAGATGCGTTTTTGCAGTTTAACGAATATGAGTTACTGAACGATGCGGGCAAGGTTCAAGCAAAGGTTGCTAAAGCCTTAGCTTTGGAGAAATTCAAGCAATTTCGGGTGGGGCAGGATGCCTCATTTGAAAGTGATTTTGACAAGATGGTTAAACGCCTCCCGAAAAAACAGCCCTAACCCGATACGCCTTTTCCCGAAGCTTCCCCGCAATGGTAACAGGCTCATCCATAGGCACTAGCCACCCGTGGGAGATGAGAACCTCAACAGCAGTGTCTAGCTTGGCTTTGTTGCGTAGTTCATTAGGGGCTTTATTCTGTATGTACGCCGTAGAAACAAACGGATCTTCCCTCTTGGCTTGCAACCAATCTAGTAATTTTTTACCCAACCGTATCCCCTCATCATCAGGATGGTGGGTGTTCAGGCGTAAGGCTTCCGCTTGGTAATAGCGGGCAAGCTCAATGCCTCTGTTTATAGCCGTTTCGTCTAATTCATTGATTGCAGGGTTTTCTATAAACGCCATAACCCCCGCCAACCGAACGGCGTGTTCCGCTAATTTCGCCCCAAACCCAGAAAGTTCATGTAATGCCCCCGCTTCCCCCAGCTCCACTTCCACCGCATCAGGGTAAGCAATTAAAGGGGGTAAACTTGATTGTTTGGCATTTATTCAAGTGTTTCTTGAAAAAAAGGTAGGGATTCAAGGTTGAGCGATTTTTGCATGATTACAAAGTGGCGAAACCCTTTTAGATAAGAGGGTTTACAGGGTTTTTGTTAGGGTTTTTTACCGCCGTAAACTTGATTGTTTACCACCCATTCAAGTGCCACTTGATTTTAAGGAATTATTTCAAGACACACTTGAATTACTGGCAGAAAATCAAGTCGGTAGGCAATCCGTTTCGGTCTCGTTTTTCATGGGTGTGTCCGCCAACGTAGATTTTCGAATGTGATAAAGATCGAGTAAAGTATTTTTAACAGTAGGGTATAGATGAGACACTCCAAAAGAGTCAAATACTAATTGATCAAAAGCAACTCTATTTACTTCCTGAATTTCTTGCTCTAAAGGTAATACATCTCTATTGCAAACGGTTAACCAGCTTCTTTTCAGGCTTTTTTTAGTGTCCTCTGATAATTGATTTATATCCCACATCAAAAGGCTTGTCTTCATTCTTTCTGCAGATAAATCCAAAACTCCTAGACCTCTACCAAAGCCATTCGCTTCTATGAAGAATATCCCAAGTACTGAATTCAAAAGGGCATGAGCTAAATCGATATCTAAGTTAGATTGCTTAGAAGTGAAACGGATTAAACGTTGATTTACAAATCCTCTTTGCTGCATTTTTGCAGCGAAGAGACGATCCTCTGGATTCATTCCCATCACAATATCTGCTTGTGCTTCTGTTCTCATCTCATACCAAAAACTATTAGCACGTGTTAATACTTCGGGAAGTGATTTCCCTTTTTCGTTGCATTGTGATTCGAATTGTTTAACCCAAGCAAAAGCACCTTGTTTATTCATGGATTCCAAGAACTCCATATCATCCGAGCAACAGAATGCCTGACTATCTGGTTGGGCGAAATACGCCTTAACTGTACTCATGTTTTTCAGTACGGGTCTCAAATATTCAGATTCTATGGTGTGATTATTAGAGGGGTAGAATAACTTATCCCAACCTCTCCTTTCACCTCTTGCAATATCGAAAACGGTAGATGCTTTCACTAACTTAGTTTTAAGAAGATGAAACCAAGATATATTGGTAAAAAAGGGCATCCATGAAGAAAAACATTGGCTATGTTGTGCTATTTGTTGTTTCGTATGTAAAAAAGAAGAGAATGTTGAATTATGAACTTCTTGTCTTAAAATCGAGCTATTGAATATATTTTGAATATCTGCCTCAATCCAATCGTCTAAGCACTTGTGCGTTTTCACAAATAAAACATCTCCCAAAGAAGAGGAGTCTGAATTCTTACTTAAAACAATCAAGCTAGTAACAACATCAGCATTTTTAAACCATTTACCTTTTGCAGAAATAACAACGGTCAAAATCTCAAACTTACCACGCAGACTTTTTAATAACTTTTCTCTCCAATTCGTACCAAGCCATGAATTAGAGACTATTAAACCTACTTTACCACCCTCTTTTACTAAATCATATATTTTATGAAGAACATAAGCCCAAAGATCAGATTTCCCATCAAGACCTAAATCCTTTGCCACTGGCAAATTAGGATTCACTGCTCCTGCATCTTCAAAGCGTACAAAAGGAAGATTAGAAACTATGCAATCGAATAAAGGTAACTCTCTTCGTATTCTCTCCCCAGAGTTCGGGTCTGTAAAAGTCAATGACTCTCGATATTCTAAAGTAAAAACATCCTTACAGAAAACTTGAACTACCTCTCCCATGACCTCGGGAAATGCTAAAGATAGCGTACTTAACTGTAAAGGTAGCTGGAATTTATCCGATGCCCAAACAGTTTTTAAACAGTCCTGAGGGCTTAACGAAGAGTTTCCTTTTTTATACTGATAAACAGCCTTTGGGATAGTCCCTGTTCCACAACAAGGGTCTAAAACCGTTCCTTCTAAATTATCTAAAGTCAGTGCAACTAATAGTTCAGCCAACTTGTTTGGTGTGGGATATTGACCTACCATTTTTCTATTAGAGATTTGTATAGATGATTCTAGTACATTCTTAAAAATTTCGTGAGGAATGGATTGTAATTCCAAAGTGCTTAAAAACTCATTGAGTTGGCAAATCCCATCCCATGCTACTTCGCCTATAAAAGCATCTAAAAAAGCAGGCTCAAATACATGGAAGAAATCACATAAGCTAGTTAGCTTTTCGAAAACAATAATTGCCTCTTCTATATTACTACCGCATTTAATTTGTTCAATTACCCTAGCTTCATCTCTAAATTGCTTAAGATAGTGGGCAAATAAAATTCTATTCGACCAATTAATCAGTGTCGTTTTTGCAAGAATGTTATAATCAAGATCCTTAATTTTATCAGAAAAGTATTCTACTTTAGACTCCTTCCACCACTGCCCAATGTTTGCACGTAAAACAGCGTCTTTTTGAGAGTTCATTTGGATAGCATCTGCTACTTGACCGCTAAACATATCAATAATGGTTGAAACAAGTTGATCATCAAAAAGTTCTTGAACACTCGATGATTTCAAACTGCCGAAATAAAATAAATCATTTAGGTCATCTAGTATTTCATGCAGTAAGGGTAACCACTTATGCTTAGAAAATTGAACCTCATTCCGATTCAAAACGCCTATGGTTTCGTAAGTTTTTAAACATTCTAATTGATTTTTAGCGTCAATCTTATACAGGCGTGCTTGATCCACATTCCAAAGTAAAAAGCTTTTTGTACCCATCCTAATAGCTTTGGCTTTTGCGTTTTCTATAAAATCCACATTGTCTAAAGAGGTGTCAGGGAATTTCAATTCCCAACCTTGATAAATTAAATTTTGGTAACTATCCCCAAACAAAATTACGTCCGGGAACAGTGTTGTCCTTCCCCCACCTAGAGAGGACTCACCCCCAGCACGTACAATTGACTTACTACGCCCTTTAGAATAAGCATTTATTTCAGAAATAACATCTATTGCCCACGACCGTTCATTTTGCTTAATTATCATTATAATTTAACAACCCTTGGATTGCCACCACAAGAGAGAAGACGCTCTTTCGCAATGGAAATAAAATCGATTTCATGGTCTTTAAATCTATGTGATTCTTGGTTAAGTTCTATACCACAATAACGACGACCTTCTAAATGTGCTGATACTAAGAAAGAACCACTACCAAAAGTATTATCTAAAACAATATCCCCTTTTTTGGTAAAAGTTCTAATTAAATAGCGACCTAGTTCTACTGGTTTTTGAGTTGGATGCCAAACCATTCTTTCCTTCTCACTTTCAGCTGTTTTAAAATAGATAACATCCGTTGGATAACGCAAACCTTCACTTTTTACATGGCATGGTTCAAAATCACCGTAACTACCTGACAGTTGATTTTTTCTAATCCCCTTATCATAAGGACTTCCTGAACTCATTTGAGGTTCATAGTAGGGAGGCTTGTTATAAAAAATGCAAATATCCTCATGCTTTCTAAGGGGCTGCTTTTTTGCATTTAAAAAATTAGTTGCTTTAGACTTTTCCCATACAATTTTATACTTAAACCATTGCTCATTAGATAAAATCAGTTTAGCTGTAAAAATACCTTGGGAAGTTAAGGCAATAACACCATTAGGCTTTATAATTCTTTTATACTGATACCATAGTTTTTGAAGGTCAATAACAGAATCCCATTTATTTTGAGTCGTTCCATAAGGCAAATCACATAGAATAAAGTCCATACAAGAATCGGGCAATCGTTCCATCAATTCTAAGCAATCAGCTTGAAAAAGAACATTTTCATAATCAATAGAATTTTCTGTAACAAAAGAAGATCTAATAGCATTATTAGGAATTAGAAGAGGTACTGCCATTTTTTGCAACTTCACATTTTGTTTGATAAGAACGACCACATGAAATATATTACATTAGACACAACTAAAATGTAAAACATTCAATATTTTCAAGATCAAAAATTCCTATAGCTACAAAAAATACACTTGGTTGGAAGCTTTTCGAACTGCTTTAACCGAAACACCGCATTCTGTTTCCTTACAATTATGTAAGATGGGCTAATCGACACCTTCCACAAAAGTCAAAAAGAAATTGATAATTTTTTCAATAACCCGCTCTGCTATCGTTTTTCGATTCCTTAAACTAGGAGGCGTTTCCATTATAGCAATGACCTCATCACGCATCGGTGGCTTGTTAGTATAAAGGTAATTGCTGTGGAGCTTCTCTAACCCTTTTAACGCAAGCCCCTCTTCTTTACTAAGGGCAATGAGTGCATTTTGTTTGGCTTCATCCCAGTAAGCGTCAAACGCTTCACGAATATCCGAATGAGGAGAAATAAACGCTAGATATTCCGACATAAACCGCTCAATCAGTTCTTTTTTGCTCCGTAATTGAATAGTAGAATCCAAAACATCCATAATATTTTTACGAATGCTTGCTTGTTCTTCAGGTGGTTTACCAACCATTGCACCAAGCAAGTTAATAATATAACTCACGTTGATACTATCCCGACTAATCAACTCCATTTCAAAATCAATATCGTTTAAAATAGAAACTTTCTCTGTTTGCTTCTCACTTTTTACCTTGTCGTGAAGATCCAAATACTTACTTCGAAAATCCGCAAATAGTTGTTCATCAATGGGTAAATCATCAAACGTAAATTCGGTAAAACATTCCAACACATTTTTTACACGAATCACTTCACGAAAAGCTTGTATAAACGAAAGCTCCTCTTTCTCCGTTTGAAGTGCATCAACACTAGCTGCATTAGGCGTGATGTTAAGAAGGTTTGTAACGGCTTCTTTGAACTTTTCCAGATACGATTCATAAGGGGCAATGACGACGGCTTCAGGAGCATCTTTGTTGGCAAATAACGTGATAGCCTCATCTGTAGCGGGCTTTAAATTACGGAAGCAAACAACATTCCCCTGAGATTTCAGTTGTTTGAATACACGGTTAGTACGGGAATAAGCCTGTAGCAACCCATGAAACTGTAAATTTTTATCCACATAAAGGGTGTTTAATGGTGGGCTATCAAACCCCGTTAAAAACATATTCACCACCAGCAAAATATCAATCTGTTTTTCTTTAACCCGCTTACCAATATCCTGATAATACTGATAAAATAGCTTACTATCCTTTGTAGAATAATTAGTGGCAAATAGGGCATTATAATCTTGAATATAAGCGTCTAGTTTTTCTCTGCTGTGTTTGTTGATTGGGGCATCGTCATCAGGTAGTTCAGCCCCTGTAGCCATACCATTGGCATCCGCATCTTCTTCATTGGCTTGATAAGAGAAAATAGTCGCAATTTTTAGAGTGTGTTCGCCTGCTTCTTTTTTTGCCTTAAATAAATCATAATAGTAGGAAAGGGCTTTAACGCTTGAAACACAAAACATGGCTGTAAATTGACGGTCGTGGGTTTTACGGTTGTGGTTAGCAATAATGTAGTTTGCAATGTTGGTTAACCGTTCAGGGGCATCCATCACTTCGGCGGTATCAATGGCTTCCACATCAATATCTACAATATGATCTTTCTGTTTGAAGGTACGAATGTATTCCACCGAAAACTTTAAGACGTTCTCATCTCGAATGGCATCCGTAATTAAATAAGTGTGAAGCCGTTGTTCGAATAAATCGGCTGTTGTTCGCTTCCCTGCATCGGTTTTAGCGGCGTTTTCGGCTAAGATAGGCGTACCCGTAAAGCCAAACATCTGCACATTATTGAAATACGCCTTAATGCGTTGATGCGTTTCGCCAAATTGACTACGATGACACTCATCAAAAATAAAGACCATCCGCTTCTCTTTTAACCCTGTCATGGTGGCTAAGTAATGGTTTTTAGTAATAGCCGTATTCAATTTTTGCAGGGTGGTTACAATCAGCGGAGCATCGCTTGAAAACTGTTTTACTAGCTGAGCCGTATTCGTTGTGGCATCGACACTACCTTCTTGAAAGCTGTTAAATTCTTTAATGGTTTGGAAATCTAAATCTTTTCTATCCACCACAAATACCACTTTATGGACATGAGGGCTTTGCGTTAAAATTTGGGCGGTTTTAAACGATGTAAGCGTTTTGCCTGAACCCGTTGTGTGCCAAATATAACCGTTTTTGGTAGTGTTTTTAACGTGTTCCACAATGGCTTCAACGGCGTAATACTGGTACGGACGCAACGCCATAAGTACCTGCCTACTTTCGTTTAAAACCACATACTTTGTAACCAGTTTGGAAAATTGACATTTTTCTAGAAAAAGCGTGGCAAATTCACTGAGTTGAGAAACCCGTTTATTGTCAAAATCCGTCCAGTAGAAGGTTTGTTTGTAATCTCTTGCGGTAACGGGGGTATTAGCGTAATACTTGGTATTAACGCCATTGCTAATAACAAACAACTGAATATAGCCAAATAAGCCCGCCCCAGCCCCAAAGCTATGCCGATGGTATCGATTGGTTTGGTTGAAGGCTTCTTTCAGTTCAAGCCCTCGTTTTTTTAGTTCAATTTGACACAAGGGTAAGCCATTAACCAGTAACGTAACATCATACCGATTTTTATAATTATCGCCTTCCATGGTTATTTGATGCGTTACTTGGTACTGGTTTTGACACCACTGAATTTGGTTGATTAAATCAATGTAGCCCGTCGTGCCGTCATCCTTGGTGTAATCAACCTTGCCCCGCAATGTTTTCGCTTTTTCAAAAATGTTGCCACGGCTTAGTTTGTTGAGAATTTGTTTAAATTCATACGCTGAAAACAATCGGTTGTTATGGTGTTCCAACTGCTTTTTTAGGTTGGTAATTAAATCCGCTTCGTTGGCGATGCTGACCTTTTCCCAGCCCAAGGTTTGCAGTTGGTCAACTAATTCGGCTTCTAGTTGTGCTTCGCTTTGGGTGGTGTTGGTCATTCTGTTTCTAAATCCTGTTCTAAATTATAGTCCCCAAGTAATATTTCATATGTTTCGGGTTCTTGCTCAAAAAGGGCTTTACTGTATTTTACTTTGGCGTGTTCTGTTTGGTAACGTTCATCTAGGTAAATGTTAAAGGCTTCATTGTCATCATATTCTAAAACGGATTCTGCTAAATAGTCTAGCCGTTTAAGCATATAGGTACACAAACTTTCCGTTATACCAATGATAAACTCTGCGAAATCTGCATCGTTTACTTGCTCTTTTAAAGAAGCCCTGCCATGCCCAATATCAGAATGTTTATTGCGAAGTTCTCCAATGCACTGAACGACTGATCCTGCTCTCTTACATAAGTCAAAATCAGAAAAACCACGACCCTCTTGAAGCCTTCTTAAGGCATCTTTAAAAAGCGTCTGTAGGTCAGTAGATTTATCTAAAACTTCTATTTTTTCTTTGGCTAGAACGTGGAGTGATAGTTTGGAGATTCCTTCAATAAGGGCTTTACAGGTTTCTATACTAATATCGGGCTTTTCTTCGATATTTTGTTCTATTATTTCAAGATGGCTAAGGTAATATTCAAGCCGATGCTTTTTAACTCGACGGATTTCATTTTTGAGCTTTTGCATTATTAAACCCTACACAAACAGTTGTTGGAGCAAGCCTTTTTTGAAGGCTTGGGCGTGTTGGATGGCTTGGGCGGTTAAGCTAATTTTAGCATCTACCGCCGAGAGGCAGGCGGCTATTTTTTGTTGTTCTTCGGGGTGGGGAAATGAAATAGACATTTTTGAAAGCGTACCCATAACTATATAAGGCGTGTTTCCTTCTTTCACTTCGGAAAAAATGCGTTTTTTCAAATGTTGATGCAAGTAGTGTTTTACAAATTGAATATTATGTTTAAAAGCGTCTAAAACATAGGTTCTTTGGTAAGCATTAAATTGACCATTATAATAATGAATATATCCGACATTAGCCCCATTGCCTGATATTAAGAGAGCCTCAGTGTTAAAAGCAGGTGTATTAATTCTATATACATCACGAGCACAAGTAAAAAACGGATAAATACCATTTATTACCATTGCATTAGCGTCGAGAGCTCCTGTTGTGATGTTGCAATGTTTACCTAATACGCTGTCTTCCCAAGCGGGGTAGGGGGAGCCATTGGGTTGGGTGAACCGAAGGGCTTGTGAAAACAGTTGTTGCATTAACCCCTTTTTGTAGGTTTGTAGCAGGGTGTGCTTTTGTTGCAAGTGGGCAATTCTCGCATCTACGGCGGTTAGGAAGCTGGCTATTTTTTGTTGTTCGGGGAGGGTGGGAAGGGGGAGTTTTAAAAGATTTATATCTTTTATGGTGAAGCCTTTAATTGATGTACCTTGAGATAGTGATATTAATTTCACTTTATGCCTTAGTAACCAGTAGGCTATAAAAAAAACATTATCTTTTTTAGGTGTAAAGTTAGTAAAATCTTGACTTGTACAAAGCTCTTGTAGAGTTACCGCCAATTTGCCCACACCTACCCTAGAGATGAGTAAAATACTATTTGAGGGTATAATTTTTGTTGCTGATTCTTTAACGGCTATTTTAGTTATAAATCTATTTGTATGAATTGTGTGCAGATTATCTTCTTCAATATCAGAACTAGAAATCCAAGGTATATTACCAGACCAATAATGTTCTATTGAAGTATCAGGAGTTCCACCACCACGGAATTCACCTAGGCTAGTAAAAGGTTTTTCTTCCCACTCCCCGCTAAACTCAGGGAAGCGAAGGGCGGGGGTGAGGGGGTTTTCTAATACCACTAGTTTTTCTCCTGTTGCAGTGTGCTTGCAAAGGGCGTTGCAATGCCTAATTCCGCACAAAAACGGGCAATGGTGGCATCTGTTTCCACCAGTTGCGTTTCCAGCCCTGCCAAGGCGTGGGCTACGGCGGTTAAATCCACCGTTTCTTCGGCTTCAAAGGTATCCACATAGCGGGGAATGTTCAGGTTATAGTCGTTTTCCGCTATTTCACTCAATGGGGCAACGTAGGCGTATTTTTCAATGGTTTTGCGTTGTTTGTAGGTGTGTATAATTTGTGAAACATGGGCATCGGTCAACACGTTTTGATTGCCTTGTTTCTCAAACTCTTTAGAAGCATCAATAAACAGAATGTTTTCGCTATGTACACGGCATTTTTTTAATACCAACACACAAGCGGGGATAGAAGTACCGTAGAAAATGTTGGCGGGCAACCCAATCACGGCATCTAAATAATTTTGTTCCCGAATAATATATTCCCGAATCGTGCCTTCGGCTGCTCCTCTAAACAACACGCCATGGGGTAGCACAATGGCGGCTGTGCCGTTTTCCGCTAGTTGATGAATAATGTGTTGCACAAAGGCAAAATCCGCTTTAGAACTTGGGGCTAATTTACCATATTGGCTGAATCGGTCATCTGTTTCATTCAGGGGGTTATCTGAACCCTTCCACTTGGCTGAAAACGGCGGGTTGGCAACAATGGCTTCAAAGCGTCTATCTTTGTGGGCGGGTTCTTCTAGCGTGTCTTCCTGTTTAATATCAAAATGGCTATAATGCACATCGTGCAAAATCATATTCATGCGGGCTAGGTTGTAGGTGGTTCGGTTGAGTTCTTGCCCAAAAAATTCGCTCACTTCCGCTTCTTTGGCAATACGCAACAATAACGAGCCTGAGCCACAAGTGGGGTCGTACGCACTACGGATTTTAGTTTTATCCAACGTAACCAGTTTGGCTAAAATTTTAGAAACTTGTTGAGGCGTGTAAAATTCGCCCGCCTTTTTCCCAGCACCAGAAGCGAATTGCCCAATCAGGTATTCGTAAGCGTCGCCTAGCACGTCGGATTCTACTTGGTCTAACTGGAAGTCAATGGCATCTAAATGGGTTAATACTTTGGCAATCAGGGCATTTCTAGCTTCGGCGGTGCGTCCTAATTTGGTGCTGTTTAAGTCAATATCTTCAAACAGTTTATTGAAGTCGTCTTCGCTTTCGTTGCCCATTGTGCTTTGTTCAATGTCGTTTAAAATGGTCTGTAATTCATCTAAAATAAAATTGTCTGTCGCTTCAGGATTGTTTCCATCCACTTTACCATTGCCCTTTTTGCTAATGGCACTAAATAGTTGTGTGGGTTTAAGAAAGTAGCCTAATTTTTCCAAAGAGTCTTCTGCAATATATTTGAGGTCTTCCTCATCTTGCACCAAGGTATAGTCTTTAATGGTTTCTGTTGCTAGTAATTTATTGGCATAGATGCATTGTTTTTCAGATAAGTACTTGTAGAAGATAAACCCTAAAATGTAGTCTCGGAATTCATCAGCATCCATTTTTCCCCGTAGTTCGTTGGCAATTTTCCATAATTGGGCTTCTAGCTTTTGCTTCTGTTGTTCAGTCATGGGGGACTCTTTCTAATTGAGGTTATAAATATCACCTTCATATTACCATAAAGCAACGTACGGCTTTATGCGAGGGTAGAGGTATGGCTTTTAATGACTGTAAAATCTCACACACACAGGAGGCATCAGCTATGGGCGGTGAAGGAAGCGGTCGGCAATGTTGGAGTGGTACACCGAAAAAACTTGTTGAAGATTGCGTCGCACTAGATTTAATAGCCTTCAAAAAAGCGGGCTATTTAAAACCCTACACTACTGGTACAACCAGCAAGGGCAATCAAACCTTCAGGTGGGCTATAAACGAAGATTCTCACGGTTTCAATATCAACACGCAATTTTCGGCTACGAATAGCAACGGTACGCACACGCCTTACGCTTTCAATATCCGTTGTAAAACAACCTCATTAGCCAGCGTGGGCTTCGGTGGTGGTTGGTTTGTCCTAACTGTAAAAGCCTTCGGGGGATGCTTTATCTGCACCCTGTGGCTGTAGGGCGTGGGTTTCAATGCAGGGAATGCCACAACTTGGTGTACGCCAAAACAAGAGAATCTTCCTTGTATAAGAACCCGTTTTATAAACTAAGTATGGCGATGCTAAAAGGGGATTTTGAAAAAGTCCAACGGATGGAAGCGTGGATGTTACAAGCGGGCATTACGGATTATTTTTAACTAATCGCCCAAACATAACCCCACAAAACCGTCAAAAGGGGGCTTCTGTGGGTTTTGTGGGGTCTGTTTTTAAGGTATTTCAAATTAAGCGTTTAATACGTCGGGGTTTATGTAGATAAGTTCTTTGGGTCTGCCTATGGTGGATTCTTTTACCTGTTGCACTATACCATGAGCTTCTAGCACCTCTACCGCTTGCCTGACTGCTTCAGGCGTGTTTAATCCTGACCACGCTTTATGGTATACCTCCCGAAGCGTAAAGGGGTTGTTGAGTTGCTTTTTCTTGATGCGATTTAACAGGCGTTCCGCTGAATCCGTCGGGCTGTTTTCGCCTAGGCTATAAATGCGTCGGGCGTGTGTTCTTAAATAGGCATCCCATTTCAAGGCTTTTTCTAAGGCGGTTAAAGTTACCGCTCCGTTGCCGTTTTCTGCTAAATGAGTAAGCAAAGCCAACGTAGGGATGAGGCTTCTATATTTAGAAAAATGAGCAATCAGGGCGGGGTGTTCTTCGCTACTACGGATTTCATGTTCCAGTTGTGAACGCCAGTCGTCAAATACCCGTTGGGCTTCTTCTGTAAAGCGTAAGATGGGGAATTTTGCCCCCTCTTCTAAGGTTGCCCCGCATTGATTAAACTCCAAGGCGTGTAGGCGGTGTATGGTGGCAAATGCTGCTTCTTGCATGGCTTTATTGGGATATTCGTCCACATTTTTCCAGTTGGGTGAAATATCAGGGAACACGCCTAGTTGAAAGCGTTGTAACAAGCCATCATTACCACTGCCATTAGATAAGGCTTGTCGAATATAATTGGTTAATGGGCTAGGCTGTATGCCTCCTAAAATAGACACACACACGGATTCAATATCTACAGTACCTCGTCCAATACGGTCATAAGTAAAGCCTTTATCGCCATTCCATGCTTCTAAATAAAAGGCTCTATCCAGTTCATGCCCTGTTTTTTCCATACTATTAAAGAACCCTGTTAGCTCATCTCGAAACATTAAAACGCCGTTTGGATTTTCAGACAGAATTTCTCCCAACTTTTCCACGGTGGTATCATTCACAATAAACCGTTTACGGTGTGGTGGGTCTTCCTCCATTGCTTGCAAACTTGCCATAATGGTTTCCATTGGGTCTTCGTTCTTCTTCAATGATCTTTTAACGCCTTCTTTCAACTGCTTTTTTTGTTCTTCTTGAATCATCTGTTTGGCTTCCCAAGCCTTCAATGCCTGCTTGTGTTGGCTTGCCCCCGCTTTTTCTAACGTTTCTAAGGCTCGCATGGGTTCACGAAGCGAAGGGGTTTTCATCACACTAGGAGGTCCGACAATCATTCCCCATAGATTAGGGATCACAAGCCAGTCATCTTTGCGTTTGGGCATGATGCCAATTTTTCTACCCGCTACGGTGGCAAGTACAACCATTGCCCCCACGGCAATATAATCAATCGGGCATTGAATACGTTCACTACAATCTATCAGCCATAAACGAAGCGAATCAGGTAGACATTCTACGGGAAAAGGGGCTACTTCTAACATTTTTTTGCTTAACGGGAGGCTGTCTTCCCACTGTAGGAAGCCTGTAGTTTCGGGGGATTCCGTTCTTAATGCGGTAGCCTCTCCACGATACCCCCCACTAAAGCCGTTTAGTAAGGTGTTGATCGTTCTATCTCGATAATCCTTGCGTGTTTGCCACTTTTCCCGTTGACCTAAAGCCGACTGATTAAAGAGTGCTTCCATTTGAGACGCATCGCCATTTGTCCACCACGCTAAGTTGTTTAATAATGCCAAATCTGCACGGCTTTCGTCGTTACCATGTCTTGAAATATCGCCATGCCATAACGCTTGAATATCTGTTCCGTGGGTACTTTGAAACATTTTTTCTAGCAAGGCATGGCTAGAAAGTTGGGAAAGATTGGCTTTATTTGTTGGGGGGTTAAAGGGGACGGTTAGTTTTTCTAATGATTTTGGAAAAAATTTTTCATAGAGATGGTTTAAGGCTTCTTCTCCATCGGCTAAAATCAAAGGGGCATCCTGAAAACGGTCGGCTGTAAAGGCAATGAAGCGATCTTTTTCGTAGAGTTCAATATGATGCCCCGAAGGCAAGTTCCATCGATTTCTTCGTTGACCGATAACGCCTTTTAAAAATAAATGTAACCCCTTTCCTGATTGGCTGATTTCTGTAAATGTTGCGGGTATGATTGCTAAAATAGGTAGAACCCATTCAAGTGGCTGTTTGTTTTCATCAAGTGCGTTGTCTAAATCAACCACCACAATGCCCGATGCAAGGCATAGCCCCAAGCCCTGCAAATGAGGGAACTTGGTTTGCCATGCCTCTAATGAATCCACAAAATTGAACCATTGTTTACCATCTTTTACACTGCAATTCATACCTGTGTTAGGAGACGTTGGTAATTTATCCCACTTGCCCCTTTCAGGGTTTAATACAGTACGGTATAAAATCCATTGTGAAAGCGTTTGTAGCTGTTGTGGTGTGTTTTGTGTATAATTTTTGTACTTATTTATGTTAATTAAGCCAGTAGTTTCCACCTGCTGGCTTTTTTTATATTCTGTCATTTTGGGTTAATCCTTCTGCATTTGGGGAAGGGGTTTAAATTGGTTTTGGCTTGTCCAATGACTTAAAAAAGTTAGCAATTGACTGATGCTAGATTTTATTTCCGTAACATCTGAATCAGACAATGGTTGTGGGTAGTAGGGTTGCCAAGCCTCCCGAATACCTTCATGGCTAAGCGAGTTCATGGGACTGCCCTCCTTGTTGATTCTTGGGCTGTCTCATTTCTTCTAACAGACGGTTTACATCTTCTTGTCGAATGAGATAGTGTTTCCCAATACGAACGGCTTGTAAAATACCCTTACGAATATATTTTCTCACGGTGTATGGTGTCATCCATAGTTGCTTGGCAACCTCTTCGGTATTTATAAACAATGTATTTCCCTCATAAATCATTCTAATAACCATTTGACAATATAAAGCATACGATAATCATATATTGACACGCAAGGGGTTTTTTACTATGATGTGTTGTAATGCGTTATCGATTCGGTTAATTCGGTAATGGATGAGAAAAAAGGAGGTTAATTGTTGTATGGAAGCCTATGAATTTGGACAAAAAATAAGAGAGAGGAGAGAATCTCTCGGTATGTCGCAACACCAGCTTGCGGCTAAAATTGGTATTGATCAAGGTAAGGTCTCCATGCTAGAAAAAGGAGCAAGAAAAATAGATGTTGTAAAAGAGTTACCTATTTTAGCAAGGGCTTTGAATTGTTCTGTAGGATGGTTTTACGACGAAAAAGGGGATTCTGTTCCCGCCCACGCATTGGTGAAACAGTTTTTCCCCGATGTGGAGTTTTCAGAACTAGACTTAAAAAGAGTTGCAAAATTTATTGAACCCATTGTGGAAAGCTATGTAAAAGCAGACCCTGCCCTTAATGAAAAAGTGCTTAATCACAATAAAGTATCAGGAGAATAAACCATGATGACCTCAAAAGAAGCACCCCCCAGTCTCTTAACAAAAATCGTCAACCTTCAAGAAGTTCGGGAGTAAAAAGAAGGGCAACAAAAACTTTTTGAAGTACAAGAACAATACGTTCCTTATTCCCTATTTGAAAAGCAAACGAAAGAGATGAATCGCTTATTCTCCCGTACTCAGAAAGAATTAAAGACCTCTAATTCCCAAGTGGAACGGTTAGCCACATCATTGGAACGTTTAATCCCTGAACTAACAGATAAGGCTATTGATAATTATGAGCCGATGTTAAGGGTTGGGGTATTAGAATCAGGGGTAAAGGCGGATGTAGCAGTTGTAGATGGAGCTTCTGTTCCCTCAGAACAGGTGTACACGTTACTGTCTAACAGTATTGTAGAAAAAATAGGGAAAGATAAATTCACGGCTTCTCAATTAGGAGGTATTTTGAAAGCACTGAAAATCAAAGGAGATTCGACCTTTCATTATGAAGTAAAAATTGGTAAAAAGTCCTCTGCACAATGTTATAAACCTAGCGTTATTAAAGAGTTGTATCATCGGTTAAAAAATTATGAAAAATACGGAATTACTCAAGAAAAAGCCCTCAAATGGCAATCCTATCTAAAGCCCGAAAGTGAGGTTATTCAATGAAAAAGGCGGTTTTATATGCCCGTGTTTCAAGCACGGCTCAAGAAAAAGAAGGGTTCTCAATCCCTGCACAAATTAAACTACTGAAAGAGTATGCACTCAAGCATGATTACATCATTGCCCAAGAATTTACCGATGCTGAAACGGCTAAAAAATCAGGGCGTACTAACTTTAAAGCCATGATGGATTTAATTCATAAAGACAAAAGTATCAAAACCATCTTGGTTGAAAAAACGGATCGTCTAACCCGAAATTTTCAGGATTATGTGCTGATTGACGAGTTAATCGCTCAGTGTGATATTGAAGTCCACTTGGTGAAAGAAAATGAAGTCCTCAGCCAACGGGCTAAAAGCCATACCAAACTCATTCACGGGATTAAAGTGGTATTAGCTAAAAACTTCATTGATAATCTGAGTGAAGAAGTTTCCAAAGGAATGCTTGAAAAAGCAAAACAGGGACACTGGCCGAGTCGGGCACCCTACGGCTATAAGAACAACCCAACCACACGCTTCATAGATGTAGACCCTATTCAATCTGCCTATGTTAGAAAAGCCTATGAATTGTACGCAATCGGGGGTGTTTCATTAAAAGGTGTTGTAGCTCAACTCTATCGTGAAGGGCTTCGTTTTCGTCCTGCCACTGCCAAGCCTTCCCTTAGTAATCTTCACCACATTTTAACCAATCCCTTTTATTACGGACGCTTTGTTTTTAAAGGACAAGCCTACATCGGTAAACATGAACCACTCATATCCGCTTCACTGTTTCAAGAAGTCCAACGCAATCTAAAAATTGCAGGAAAATCCGACTATGAAAAACGAACCGTCGCCTTTGCAGGTCTTATTAAATGCGGACACTGTGGCGGGTCTGTTACAGGCGACATTAAAAAAGAACGCTATGTGTATTATCGTTGCGGACATCATAAACAAAAATGCCCCGATAAATACATCCGTGAAGAAGCCCTCGAAGTACAATTTGAACACCTCGTGGCAAGCCTACGAATGACACCTGAACAAAGCGTTTGGATTCGTCAAGCCTTAAAGGAAGTTAATCAAACCAAAGAAGTTGAAATTAACGAACGGCGAGATACCATCCAAGTTGAAATTAAACGATTAGAAAATCGACTGAATCGGTTGTATGAAGACAAATTAGACGGCGTTATCAGCGAGTCATTCTATCTAATGAAGTCCGCTGAATATAACGCTCAAGTGGCTGATTTAAATGGTACTTGGGAGAAATTATCCATTGTAAATGAAGACCAAATTCGCCTAGGTCTAATGATTATCGATTTTGCAACCAACACAGTGCAAGCGTTTAAATAAATGACTATGTTCGAAAAGGCTGAGTTGCTTAGGATACTCGTTTCGAACTTTTCCCTACAGGGTGGAGAAGTGCAAGTCCACTGGAAAAAACCGTTCGATGTACTCGCTCAAAAAGACGAATATAAACAAAAATACCCCCAAGGGAATTCGAATCCCTGCCGCCTCCGTGAAAGGGAGGTGTCCTAGGCCACTAGACGATGGGGGCATATGCCAGTGAAGAGTACAAGCCCTTCAACACCTTCTACCATACCCAAAGCAAAAACCCCTGTCAACACCCAATATAACCATCATTACACCAATAGACCTCTTGCATGACTAAATATCTGAGGCATCTTCGTTGTCATTTGCGGTACTCAAATCCTCATGTACTTATTTGTACACTCCGGTTTTCCGTTCCTCATTCCTAGAATCTGCACCCAGCTATTCAGCCATGTAAGCGGTCTACAACAGAAATCGGCAACCGCCGTAACGCACCCAACACCCCAAAAGGCACACAACCCGACACAAAATCCCAATCGCCCACACGCATAGCCGCACGAACATCCGTCGCCGAAACCACCATCGCCACCATCGGAACCAACCGCACCGCAACCCCACGCTCCCCCACCCAAGGCAACGTTTTTATCGCCAACTGCTGGTCTGGACGTGGCACCACCCAAAATCGACAAACCCTAACGATGTCTTCCCACCGATGCCAAGCAGGCAAACTAGCAAACGTATCCGCACCCATCAACACATCCACACTACCAGCCTCTAGCTCTTCGAGCGGAGCATGAAATAAGCCCTCCAAAACCTTCGCCGTATACAACGGCTGATGTTTATTGCTACCAATGGTCTGTTCAATAGTAGAAATCGCCAAAGCAGGATTGTTAGCCTCCTGCAACGCCAGTTTCAGCAGTGAAAGCCGAATGTCAAAATCCCACAAGCCCTTTTGCCCAGACTTATTAGGCGGAGCAAGGGCAGGAACGAACAACACCTTTTCAAAGCCCCCCGCTTTTTGAGCTTCAATCGCCATGGTGAGGTGGGCATTATGAACGGGGTTAAACGAACCAAAATAAAGCAGCACCGCCATGGTTGGACATCGTCCCTTGTTATTGGAGTTAAGAAGAAACAGCCACGGATTCTAAAACGACCGGTTCTTCGGCTGGTTCATCGTCTTCAGCTTCTTCAGGGTCTGTTAAGTAGCCTTCTCTGCGAAGTTGGTCTTGCATACGAGCTTTTCGGCGTTCTTCCTTGGCGTTACGACGTTTTAATTCATCGTCAAATTCTTTGAGGGTCAAAACCGCTTCAATTTCCAAGCCATAAGCCTTTACAGATTCCATAAAAACGGGCAATGCTCCCCGCAGGTGAATAATCGCCCCAGCATCTAACGAAAGAATTTTATCGTAAACTTCGGGTACGCTGGCTTTGCAAAGCACTTGGGTTTTACCATCAGAAACCACAAAACCAACGGCTTGCCTGCGTGCCATACGAACTTCGGTTAGCATTAAAGGCCAAGGTTCAGGGCAAGGGCTAGGTGTTTGAATGATGCTTAAATTGGGTAGTTCTGGTAAGTGAGCCGTTAGTAATTGGTATAAGGGCAAGGTGTTGGTCGTCATCATCATCATTAGGTGGGAGGTATTCCATAAGCTTGAAAGAAGAAGAATTAAAATGAAAAGACAGTTACTGTTTAATTGTAAGGTTTTAATTATAGCTAAAAAATTTGTGCAACACAATTTTCAGTTCGCAAGGTAGGCTATTTAAATTCGTTCGTAAATGCGGAGCTTGGCACTTCGAGACCGAGGATTTACTAGCTTTTCCGTTTCGTCAGCTTCTATGGGTTTACGAACAATCGCCCGAAAAGTTGGTTGTAGGTTACACTGGCAAACAGGCATCAATGGGGGACAAACGCAAGGGTTCATCGCTCGTTTGAACCACTGCTTCACAATGCGGTCTTCCAAAGAGTGAAAGGTAATAATCGCCACTGTTGCCCCAACCGCCATCACGCTAGGCAATACGGCTAGTGTGGTTTCCAAGTGCGAAAGCTCTTCATTGACGGCAATTCGTAAGGCTTGAAAAACCCGAGTAGCAGGGTGTTTGCCTTCTTTTTTGCTACGCCCTTGCTTTTGCTGATACCGATAAATGCCCTCCACCAAATGGGCAAGCTGATGCGTGCGTTCAAAGGGTTGGCTGGTTCGGCGTTCCACAATTTTTCGGGCAATGCCACGGCTGAAGCGTTCTTCGCCATAGGTGTAGAAGCAATCGGCTAGGTCGGTTTCGTTCCAAGTGTTGAGGATATCGCTGGCGGTTTGCGTGGCGAGGGGGTTCATTCGCATATCCAGCGGGCCATCCGCCATGAAGCTAAAGCCTCGTTCGGCCGTATCTAGCTGGTAGGAAGAAACGCCTAAATCCAGCAGGATGCCTCCTGTAATGTGGGGTTCGTTGATGGAGGCCAAGGCTTCAGGCACTTGGCTATAGTTGCCGTGCCATGTGTGGAATAGCAGGGCTTGTGGATTTTCTTCTACCAGTGGAGCAAGGCGTTGGGTTGCCATGGCAAGGGCGTTGGTGTCTTGGTCGATACCTAAAAACTGGGCGGGGGAGGCGTGGTTGGCGATAGCTTGGAGCATCAACGCTTGGGTGTGTCCGCCTAAGCCGAGTGTACCATCGACGTAGAGCTTGTTGGCTTGGATGGGCAGGGCGTTGAGCACGGCTTCAAGTAAGACGGGTTGGTGTTTTTGGTCGATAGGGGTTTTGGTGATATCAGCTGGTTGCACGGTGGGGTGGCTTTCTGAAAGAGAAGGTTACATCTTTCAGATTAGCATAAACAGTAGCTCTATTTGTTTTGTTCTTAGAGGGGGTTGGCACTTGCCAAAAATAAAATATTACTAGTATATCATTAAAATTAAAATTTTATTCAATGTAACGCTTTGTAAAAAAATGACTATCCTAGGATAGTCTAAAAAGAATATTTAGACTATCCTAGGATAGTCTAAAAAGAATATTTAGACTATGTCGTGCAGTATGTGATGGGAATTTTAAGAATGACTTTCGTTAAAAAGCTAGTAGTAGCTGTACTTTTCTGTACTTTATTAGTGCCAAATGCATTTGCTTTAACAGATTCTCAAATTAAGCAACGCCTTGTTTCTCAATCCATTAATAATTATTCGGGTAATTGTGCTTGCCCTTATAACACTGCTCGTAACGGTAGTTCTTGCGGTAGAAGAAGTGCGTATAGCCGAGATGGTGGTGAAACGCCTTTATGCTATGCCAGCGATGTTTCTACTAGCATGGTACGCCAATATCGCAAAAATCATTAAGGGAGAAATTGTCATGTTTTTTAAATCGTTTATTATAGCATTTTTACTATTTGTTGTTAGTTTTTTTCCTGCTTTTGGTAATGGTTATACCCGTAGAGATGGTACTTATGTTCAGCCTCATATGCGTTCAGATAGAGATAGTAGTTTTAGTAATAACTGGAGTACGAAAGGTAACGTAAACCCGTACACCAACGAACGAGGCTATAAACAAGAACCTGCTTACAACAATAATAATAACGCTTACCGCCTGAAAGGCTACTAATTTTATGTTCTATTCTCGGTTAAAATGGGGTGTTGCTTGTTTATTAATTAGCTGTTTTGCTGTTTCTCAAACTAGCTATGCGATAGATTTACCTGTAGGTAGTGCGGTAGATGTTACTTTGGTAGATTCTGTTTCAAGCCAATACGCAAGAAAAGGCTCTACTGTATTTGGTAAAACCATCAGCGATGTTAAATCAAAAGATAACCAAGTGGTTATTGCTAAAGGTAGTGATGTACAAATTACTATTTCTGACGTGAAGCATAAAAGAGGGCATGATACAGCTGGTTTTCTTCAGTTAGATGGTGCTACCACAACGGCTTCCGATGGAACACTTGTCCATTTAGGGTTACAGTATCAAGATGGTAAAGTGAAACAACGCCCCACTTTTGGGACGGTTTTACTTTCAATACTGGGCGTTGGGCTGGTTCTTGTACCTTTTGGACTTTTTGTTAAAGGTGATGATGCCTATATTCCTAGCGGTACAAAAATAAGAGCCAGTATTCAAGGTTAAAATAATTCACAGTTTGAACGACGTAAGAGTTTGTAGGGGAGGGTTTCAAACCCTCCCCTACAAAGTAATATCCTAAAAACTCGTCATTTCGAGCGTAGCCGAGAAATCTCCCTACCTGTCTAATACCAATTCAAAGTTAGAATAGCGTATAGCTTTCTCTATGTAGGGGTGCGATTTATCGCATCCGTTTTGGGATTATGGCGGACTGATGCAATGCATAGACCGCAGGGCTACTAAATCACGCCCCTACAATACGCCATTTAATCTTTTAATTGGTATTACTTCTTGTTCAGCCTAACACAAAAAGGGGCAATCGAGGTTTTGTGCTAATAAGTGATTTCATTGGAATGTAATTTTTTAGTAATTATTCTTTAAGGAGTATCAAAATGAGTGATTATCGTGTAGGAAATCGTCAAATAACTAATGCTAGTTATCGGTCGCCTAAGCAGCCATTATCTGGCGAAGAAGAAGCTCAAATAAAAAAAGCGGGTGATACGGCTTATAACCAAAATATGCTTTATGGTGCAACGGCGTTTACAGGTATTGGTTTAGCATCAGGAGCAACAGCAACGTATTTGAATAGAGAATGGGCATTAGAAAAAAGTGGTATCTTTCAAGAAAAAGCCATTGCAACATTGAATACTGCTCTTACTGAGGAGCAAAAGAACAGACTTACAAAGAACCGTTTCACAAATTTAACTGATGTAAATATCTACAGTGAAGGAACGAATATTCATTACGCTAAAGATAAAAACACTATGTTTAACTATTTTTCAGACTATTGTGTGAAAAATAACTTAGAGTTAGATGCCAGCGATGTTAAAATCAGAGAAGCAGATAGGGCTATTTCTTTTGAAATTTCAAAAGCGAAAGAAGCAGGAAAAACATTTCTAAAGGAAGGTACAAACCGAGCAACAGCTATTTCACAAGTGGATAGAAAATGGCATACTGGCTTAAAGGGTGGTGCTTTGGTTGCTGGTGCCATCATTGGGACAGGGCTTTTATGGAGCCATCTGCATACCTCGACTATCGCCAAAAACAAACAAGCATCAGTACGAAACGATTTACAACTTGCCCCACACGAAGAAGACACTAAAGCCTAAATTATTGCTCTACATGTCTTTATCAAACAGGCGGCTCATATCGGGCGGATTGCTAGGGGCTTGAAAGGCATTGCTTTGCCCCGAAAAATTAGGCCAAACCATGAGGTTTCCTTGCTCATCTCTCCACCGAAGCCAACCAATCGGGTGTTCAGCACCCATATCCCGCAATTCCACCAACATCCAATTCCCCCGAACGTGCAACACCTTAATACCTTGGACTATCGTTACAGGCACTAAGGGGGCGGTATCTTCAGGCTTCAACCGAACAGACCGCTGATAAGCAGGCACACCCGCCAACCACTGAAACCCAAAATTCTTGGTGTAAAGCCGAATAAAATCTTGCCAAACGTAAACTGTATTGTTGCCGTTAGGAGCTAGCCAAGCCTTACCCGCTTCTGTGGTGGGCAAAGAAACTTCCAGCCATCCATCAGGGCGTTCATCTAACACGGTTAGTAATGCTAATTGATACTTCGGGTAAAACGCCAAAAATAATTGATTCGCCGAAACCGGCTGTTGGGATACTTCGCTAAAAACGGTCGCATTTTCCGCTGAAGTAACCGATTGCCGTTGCCATGTGAAAGCTTCAACCGTTGCTGCCGTGGTGGAAGGTTCAGCATAAAGCGTTAAAGGGGCTTGCACTGCCACAACGCCCACCGCTTGTTGTAAGCTTTGCGTAGGGTATTGCTGGGGTATCCACCCCAAAGCAGTGGGAGGAAATAAGCTGGTTGAAAGCGAACTAAAAACGACCGTTAAAATTAGTAATCCTCTTAGAAGTAAGGTGTTTTTAAGCTGGTTGAACATAGTGAAAACGCTCCGCTGCTATGTATTTCTTAACTGTAGGGGTGGATTGCATCCACCCGTTTTTAAGAGGTTAGGCGGGCGGATGCAATCCGCCCCTACCAATACGACCATAAAGGGTACTTAGAACTTTTGACCAATACCGAAGCCAAAATGCTGAATGTAATTTTTGTTAGTGGCTGTTAGCGGAATGGCATAATCTAACCGAATAGGCCCTAACCCAGGGATGTTAACCCGTAAGCCCAAACCGCCCGAATAGCCGTAACCCTTACGTTGAAACAAGTTATTGATGCCATCGTTTTCGTTAATAAGCTGACCACCATCAACAAAGGCAACTATCCGTGTAGATTCCAAGAAAGGCACTTTTTTCAACTTATCCAACCCCGGCACTTTTGACCGTAATTCGATTGACCCCAACGCAAAGCCCGAACCAATACCCAAGCCCCCTTGCTGGAAACCTCGAACGGAATACGCACCACCTAAGTTCAATGCGTTAAAAGCGGGTAAATCGCCCGCAATACTGGTGGTAGCTTGCCCGTTTAAGGCTAAGGTTACAAAATTACTCAATTTTAAATACTTCCGCAGGTTGACACTAGCCGTGCCGTAACTATCAGCCCCTAAGCCAGCCGTTCCGCCGATGCTAACACTGTTAAACCAGCCAGAAGAAGGGTCAAAGCGGTTATCTCGGGTATCATAAGCTACAGTAGGGGTCAGGGTTAAAAACATGCCTTTATCTAGCTGAGTTTGCCGAAGAGCGGGGGTAATCCCGAATTTGTTTAAATCTACTTGAGCACCACCTTCACGCAAGGCAACATATTCACCCCGTAAGCCTAAGCTAGTAGACCAATTGGGTTTGTCTTTCAAAGCTTTACCAATGGTAATACCACTACCAATACGGCGTTCAATAGCCAACGGAATGTTGAAACTACCCAAATCACGCCCGTAGGCATTGACGGATAAGGCATTATCCGTTTGTAGGAAGGCGGGGGTACTCCAGCCTAAATCAAATTGGTAAGTACGGGTATTGGCTTGAACATTGGCGTTACGCCCTAAAACACCCGAACCTACGCCTAGCGTTACGTTAAAGTTTTCACCCCGCCCCAAGAAGTTGGGGTCTGAATACCCACCTGAACCGAAGAAGCCCGTAACCGTATCAATACCACCACCCACGTTAAACGCACCGCTTCGTTTTTCGTCCACCTCAATCACCAAGTTATAGTGGGTTGGGTCGTCAGGGCTTGCGGTTAGTACGCGGCGAACATCATCAAAGGCTTGGGTTGCGAATAATCTTTTCAAGTCATCGTTCAACACCGTTTCGTTGTAAACTTCGCCTTCTTTAATAGAAAGGCTTCGTTTAATGACAAAATCTTTAGTTTTTCGGTTGCCAATATATTGAATTTTATCGACAATACCTTCGTTTACATCCAATTTCACCGCCCCATCCGGGGAATCGGTAATATTGCCTACTTTGGCAAGCACGAAGCCTTTTTCGGCATATTTGGCTTCTAGTTTTTCAATACCTTTGTTCAATTGCGTTAAGTTTTGCGGCATCCCGATTTGACTGGCGAAAATTTCATCCACTTCCAGTTGGGTTAGCCGGCTATTGCCCTTAATTTCAACACCGGTAACAGGGGTGTTTTCTTCCACTTGCAAGGTAACAATAATACCAGAACGGGTGGCTTTAGGTACGGCTTTCATGCGTTCAGTAAAATAGCCTAAATCATAAACTTGACGCAAATCTTCCTGCAAGGCTTTTTTACTATAAACCGCACCAGGACGAATGCTCATGGCAGATAAAATTTGTTCAGAAGGGACTAACTTATTGCCCAAAATGGTTACTTGGCTCACGGTAATGGTTTTATCATAATTAGCCGTTTCAGCAGCTATTTCACTGCCAGTGGGCGAACCAAGTTCAGTTACTGGCGTTGCTGCAAACGCTTGAGATTGAGCCCCAAGCACCAGCACTAAAAAAAAGGCTAAGCCTAACAGGTTGGCGATGTTAGTAATAGAAGGCAGTAGCAGAAGGCGAAAAAGCATAAGTAAGACAAGCACTTTTCTAGGCAGAATGCTTCTATAATTAGCTTGTAAAGCAGCTAACAAGAAAACAAGCAGGAGCATTTTTAAAACAGGTTGCTTTTTATTCTAACACCTCAAGCTAGGAATTAAAGCCCATTTTTTATAATCTCCTTTAAAAGATAAGGTGTTTGAAGGACAATAGCTTATAATGGCTTATATCAATTAGGAGATTAAATTTCTAGAATGTCTAATACCGCATCCAGTTGGAAAACACACGCACTACTATTTGTAATGAGCGGTATTTACGGGGCATTTTTTCCGCTACTTAAATTATTATGCCAAACGGTTGCCCCGTTAGATGCCGCCATGTTGCGGTCTATCGGGTTTGCGTTGTGCATTGTAGCTTTTGGCGGGCTGTGGGGGTTCTGGAAATGGCGAAACATCCCTTGGAAAATGAAGGCTTTAATAGCGTTTAATGCCTTTATAGGGGTATTTGTGGTGCAAACCATGGCACCTATTGCCATGCCGTTAACCTCGTCGTTTCATGCTACGCTCATTATGGGGAGCATTCCCCTGCAAACAACCATATTAAGCACCCTGCTGGGCATGGAAAAATTAACGATTCGTAAATTGGTGGGCGTATTAATAGGGTCTGCTGGGTTGGCGAGCTTAGTTTGGTTGCAACTGCAAGATGGGGCTGGCGGTTCCGTTCATACCGCAAAAATTTCATTAGCGGGGGGCAGCAACCCCTTGCTAGGCGATGCGATTATCTTCGGGAATGCGTTTATGTTTTCGGGGTTTAATTTAATCACGAAATATTTGGTTTCAAAATATCGCCCCATTACGCTACTTTCTTATGGGTTTTTGCAATCAGGGATGTTGGCTTTGGCGTTAGTCCTAGTCAATGAAATTATTGGCTTGCCGTTGATTCCGAAATTTTCCCATTTGGTGAGTATTATCCCCTCCTTCACCGGACAATCTTGGGCGTTATTGGCTTATATGGTTCTAATAGCCGGATTTTTTGGATATTGGATTCATCATTCTAGCCTAAAGAAAACCAGTGCGAGCAATGTGGCTTTATATACGTTACTTCAGCCGTTGATGTCTGCATTTTTGGGCTTTTTTTTACTGAAAGAAGTGTTTACGATTCCCATGGTGTTAGCTGGCGGCTTAATTATTGCTGGTTTATTGGTTGCCACCGGCGGTAATAGCTCTGCTGTGCCTAAATAAAACAGTCGAATTTTTCTTGGTTTTTCTTTGCTCGCCGTGTTGAATCTTAATAATTGTTATGCTATAATTATTAAGATTTTTTACACGTTTGCTTTATGGAATTCGCTTTAGAATGATTGTTTCTCAAATTATATCTCGTACTTTTTCTGAATTAAATAGCTTGTATGCCTTTTGGGTGTTGCTGTTGGTAGATTGTTTAGGGCACGGCTCTATAGCCAATAGGACTAGGGGCTTGCTGTTAAGTTGGGCTGGGTTTAATTTTGGGAAAGGCTGTATTATTCGCCCCGGCTTATATATTCATTCAATTAGGTCTTTGGTTAAAGTAGGCACTGGTACTTCACTTAATAAAAATACTTATTTTGACGCATCTAGCCAAGTGAATATTGGTAATTTTTGCAATGTTGGGCATGGTGTAAAATTTTCCGCAAATAGTTCTGACGACTTGCTTTTGAGTCTAAAACTAGACGCAGTACCCCCCCCCCGAGAATTGTTATTGAAGATTTTGTTTGGCTTTCCTGTAATGTGTTAGTTGTAGGCGGTGTTACTATTGGTAAAGGGTCTGTAGTGGGTGCGGGCAGTGTGGTAACTTCTGATATCCCTTCACATTCTTTCGCAATAGGTAATCCTGCTAAAGTTATTCGTCAATTAAGCCCCCCTTCAGAAGAAACGGCGAATGTTTAATTGCTGAAGATTGCATTTTAACCTCGTATCGTTGCTTGACATCCGTTTTTGCTTTAGTTACTGTTAGGGTTATAAATGAAATGCTGGATTATAAACTATCGACAGTCATTATTTGTACGCTTTCTTTTGATGTGAATAGTGGTGCGTGCTGCACCAAGGTTTTGAAACAGTGGTTACCTTCCCCAACAGGTAGTTGCTAGAACTTACAATCATATCAAACAAAGAAAATAAGTGGCTGGCATAGTGGAAGTTGATTCCTTTTTCAAGATTTTTATTAGCTTATTACTGTTTATTTTACTGCGTTAGGAGATTCACGAAGTGCCAACTATTGCACAGCTTGTTCGTAAAGAGCGTGAAAAAATTGTTAAAAAAACGAAGTCCCCTGCTTTGATGGCTTGCCCTCAGCGTCGTGGTGTTTGTACTCGGGTTTATACCACCACGCCTAAAAAGCCTAACTCTGCTTTGCGTAAAGTGGCTCGTATTCGTTTAACCAATGGGTTTGAAGTAACTTCTTACATTCCTGGTGTCGGCCATAACTTACAAGAACACTCTGTGGTACTTATTCGTGGCGGACGTGTTAAAGATTTACCCGGTGTTCGGTATCACATTATTCGTGGCACCTTGGATGCTGAAGGTGTGAAAAACAGAAAGCAATCTCGTAGTAAATACGGGGCAAAAGCAAAACAAGTTGCTGTGGTTGGCAAAAAACGCAAATAGCCTGCAGCTTAATTTTTTAGATTTTTAATTTCTTTGGAGAATCAATCCTATGCCACGTCGGTATCGCCCTGAAAAACGAGTCCCCTTACCTGATGCTGTTTTTAATGACGTTCGGGTCGCAAAATTTATTAACTGTATTATGCGTAAAGGCAAAAAAAGCACCGCTGAAAGAATTTTCTACGATGCATTAACCTTGCTTGAAGGCAAAACAGAAGAAACCAGCATTGAGCTGTTCCATAAAGCGTTAAACAAAGCTCGTCCTTTGGCTCGGGTTAAATCTCGTCGGGTGGGTGGTTCTACCTACCAAGTGCCAATGGAAGTAGATGATGTTATCGGTGAAGCGATTGCTTCTCGGTGGGTTATTGCTTATGCCAAAAACAGAAGCGGTCGTTCGATGGCTGAGCGTTTGGCTTATGAGTTGCTGGATTGTTACAATGGTTTGGGTGCCACAATGAAAAAACGTGAAGAAACCCACCGTATGGCAGAAGCCAACAAAGCATTTGCCCACTACCGCTACTAGGTTTTGGAAAATAAGGTTGTTTTTTGAAATGCTCGTTAAGTACCCCTTAACGAGCATTTTGATTAAAAGAGAAGATGTATAAAGCCAAGTGTTAAGCAATATAGAAAAAACTTGAGTCTTCGGTTTCTTTTGGTTAGACTGTCTTATATAATAGTATTAGTTTTTTAATTTACAGTTCAATCAGCACGGTGTTTGCAGGTTTTAGGAAACTAGCCTGAATTTCACCCCAATTAAAGGAAACGCTACAGTGGCTAGGAAATTTACGTTAGAAAAAGTTAGAAACATTGGTATTGCCGCTCACATTGATGCCGGTAAAACCACCACCACCGAACGGATTTTATTCTATTCGGGGAAAGTGCATAAAATTGGTGAAGTGCATGATGGTACTGCCGTAACCGACTGGATGGAACAAGAGCGTGAACGGGGTATTACCATTACTTCCGCTGCTATTACCACCACTTGGAAAGATTATCAAATTAACATTATTGACACCCCAGGCCACGTAGACTTTACTATTGAAGTTGAGCGGTCTTTGCGGGTTTTGGATGGTGTGGTTGCCGTTTTCTGTTCAGTGGGTGGTGTTCAATCTCAAACTGAAACCGTTTGGCGTCAAGCAGACCGCTATGCCGTTCCTCGGATGGCATTTGTTAACAAAATGGATAGAACCGGTGCCAACTTTGAACGGGTTGTTCACCAAATGAAAGTACGTTTGGGTGCCAATGCAGTGCCTATTCAATTGCCCATTGGTGCAGAAGAAAACTTCAAAGGCGTTATTGACCTTGTTGCTAACAAAGCCATTGTGTATCATGACGATTTGGGTAAAGATATTCGGATTGAAGACGTTCCCGCTGATATGGTGGACGAAGTAGCCATTGCCAGAGAAACCTTAATGGAAGGTATTGTTGAAACCGATGACGCTTTAATGGATAGATACTTGGGTGGCGAAGCCATTTCTGAAGCAGAATTAAAAGCAGCGTTGCGTAAAGCTGTTTGTGCGGTTAAAATCGTCCCTGTTTTGTGTGGTACAGCCTTTAAAAACAAGGGTGTACAAACCTTGTTGGATGCGGTTGTAGACTACTTGCCAGCCCCTATTGATGTTGCCGCAATTAAAGGCGTTTCAATGGATGGCGAAACAGAAATTTCAAGAAGTGCTAGCGATGACGAGCCTTTCGCAGCGTTGGCCTTCAAAATTATGACAGATCCTTTCGTGGGGCGTTTAACATTCTGTCGTTGCTACAGTGGTAAGCTGGAAGCGGGTAGTTATGTTTCTAACGCAACCAAAGGCAAAAAAGAACGGGTTAGCCGTATTGTGCAAATGCACGCTGACAGTCGTGTTGAAATTGATGAAGTTCGGGCGGGCGATATTTTCGCCGTTGTAGGCTTCAAAAACACCACCACTGGCGATACCTTGACCGTTGAAGGACAAGAAGTTATTTTGGAATCTATCTTTATTCCTGAACCTGTTATTGAAGTAGCCATTGAGCCAAAATCAAAAGCAGACCAAGAAAAATTGTCCACAGGGCTTCAGAAGCTAGCTGAAGAAGACCCTACCTTCCGTGTTAGGGTTGATAGAGAATCTGGTCAAACCGTTATTGCGGGTATGGGCGAATTACACTTGGAAATTATTGTAGACCGTTTATTCCGTGAATTTAAAGTGGATGCTAGCGTTGGTAAACCACAAGTTGCTTACCGTGAAACCATTACTAAAATGGTTGAAGCTGAAGGCAAATTTGTTCGTCAATCCGGTGGTCGTGGTCAATACGGACACGTTTGGATGCGGTTTGAACCACTTGAACGGGGCGAAGGCTTCAAGTTTGTTAACAAAATTGTGGGTGGTACTGTGCCACGTGAATTTATTAACCCTGTTGAAAAAGGCGTTTTTGAAGCTTTACAAGGCGGCGTTATTGCTGGGTTTGAGATGATTGACGTGCAAGCCACTATTTTTGATGGTAGCTACCACGACGTTGACTCTAGCGAAATGGCGTTTAAAATTGCCGGTTCAATGGCCTTAAAAGCTGGTGTACCTAAGGCAGGCCCTCAATTGCTTGAACCTGTTATGAAGGTTGAAGTAGAAGTACCTGAAGACTTTATGGGCGACGTTATCGGCGATTTATCGAGCCGTCGTGGACGTGTTGAAGGCATGGAACCTTTAGGTGATTTAGGCGTTCAAAAAATTAGAGTTATGGTGCCACTGGGCGAAATGTTCGGGTACGCCACTGATTTACGGTCTAAAACCCAAGGGCGTGGTACGTTCTCAATGGAATTTGCTAATTATGAGCCAATGCCCAACAGTATGGCAGAAGCTTTGGCAGCAAAACACAAAGGTAATGCCACTGTAGAAGTTTAATCGCTTTTTACTAGTATTAATGAATAAACTAAAAGTCTCCAAGGCTTCTCTTTCTTTATTGAGAACTTGGGGGCTTTTAGTTTTTGCGTTTTTAGCACAAGCTGGTGGCTTTATGGGTTTTATGCTTGTAATGATACCAATTTCAAATAGAAATGTCGTTAGCGTCTACGTTGTTACCGTCAAGTAAAAAATCCTCAATGTACGTCCGTGTACACCTGCGGTTTCTCACTTGCCAGTGCCTAGTATCCATCTAACGCTATTCCCATTTGAAAATGGTATGAGGAGTCGTGTTATCTTCTTGGAAGTATTTTAATTGTTATGTGTGTAGGTAATGTAGGATAAAGATAAAGGATTAAGACCGAAAATGATGATGATGAGCGTTTCTGTAACGGGCACTACTGCTATTAACAAACCATTTTTGCCAACGAATAAACAAGTAGCACAACCTTCGCTACAGGAAACAGAGGCTACCAATGAGGCGGGTTTATCTGTAGCCGATTTACAACTATTAAATGAACTATTAGCCACTTCAGAAGAGGGTAAGCCTAGTAAAACCGGTGTTTCTTCTGAAAAAATGCCTGTCCCTTCTGGTGCGATGTTACAGGCACAGTTACCCAATGTGGTTAATAACCCCATTTGTAAACAAGACGGATTGTGCAGTACCTGTGCTACCCAAGAAGATGAGATGGCTTGAACTTAGTCTAGACCTCTTGCCTGACTCGATATCTGGGGCATCTTCGTTGTCATTTGCGGTACTCGAATCCTCATGTACTTCAGTGTACACCTGCGGTTCTGCGTTCTTGGTTGCTAAAGCAACCTGTTTGCAGGGCAAACAACATTCCTAGAATCGGCACCCACCTATCGAGTCATGCAAGAGGTCTAGTATTTAAATAATTTACCGTCTTTTTTCTATGTAGGGGTGGATTGCATCCACCCGCTTCTGTTAATCTTCAAACGGGCGGATTCAACCCGCCCCTACAGTCCGGTAACTTTTCAAAAAACTATATACGGTATTTTTCCCGCATTTTTTCCCAAAAAGCTTGAACAGTCTCTCGTTGCTGAGGGCGTTCTACCATGGTTTTGCCCAACACCTTGTCGGGTTTTTCCTGCTGGTGTTGATGAGAAAACAACCGTTTTTCCCTAGCTTTGCGTGCTTCAGCTTCATTCTTCGCTTTGCGTGTTTCAAAGGTTTTATCTAACCGGTCTAGGGCGTTAACTAACGGTTCTTGTGCTAGTTGTAAGCGTTGCAATTCAGATTCTGCCACTTTTTTATTATGGTACTTGGTCATAAAATGCAGACCTACGCTCCCTAACACTGTACCAACTACTGCAATACCAGCAAACCATGCTTTCGATTTTTCTGCAGCTGCTACTACCTGCTTCTTTTGGGTTTCATTCGTAAGGGATAATTTTGAAACATCTTCCATTAGCCACTGTAACGAACTATTTTTAACTTTGGGAGTAGGGAAGGCGTAATCAGACCCGAACTGATCAACGTTTCTACGTCTTTTAACTTTGTACAGGGCGTCTAGTAGGTCTTCTTCTTCCGTTTTGGCTTCTTTTACTAATGCGTCAAAACACATCGCAATAAAACCGGTACATTCATGCTGACTGCTACTATCAATCGTATTTTTTACCGTCGTGCCATCTAAAAAATCAACGCTGTTTTTATTGAACATTAAAATATCTTGAATTGCTTCTGGCAAGGTAGACTTTACCGTTGTAACGAATCCAAATTCTGCGGCAAGATCTTTTGGTAGACTAGGATCAAATTGTTCTAGCCAAGGGGCTAGTTTATCTAAAAGCTCTTCATTATACTGAAATGATTTGCCCGAGGCGTTAGCCTCATCCGTCAGTTGATTAAATACCTTAATAAAGCCTTTATCTGTGTGTAATTTTCTTTGTTGGTTAAAGCTTAAGCCTTCTGGAACAAGCGTTCTAAATGCTTGAGCGTAGCGGGATTTTTTATTAGCCACAGACCCTTCCCGCCCTTGGAAAAGAATATCGCCAACCAATGCACCTATCGCACTACTAATTAAACCAGAAACTACTACATTGAGTAGAACATTTTCTTTTTCAGGTATGAGAACAGGTGGGGGCGGGGCGGTCAATTTTTCCACTGCTTGACGAGGCACTACCTTAACAGGTAAGGCTTGCTTGGGTTGGTTAAATGCATTGTAAGCAGAAATAGTAGACAAAGGGGTAAAATACCAATCTTAATCAAATAAGAAAAACGAACGAGCATTGGTCTCGTACACTCTAGTAGAAAACCTCAAACAATCTTAATTGGAACACCCTTTTTAAAAAATCTGCTTTAATTTAGGGCTTGCTTTAAGTAAACTAAAATGAACTCCTTTTTTATTCTTTCCTACAAAACTGTATTGGTTTATGATAATAACGATGACAACAACTATTCCTGAAACAGTCGACCTTTTTACACTAGAAGCTTACGACTACGTTCTACCCGAAGCCCTCATTGCCAAATACCCCTTACCCCAACGCAGTGCCTCAAAAATGATGCATATTTGCCGTGAATCCCAAACTTGGGAACACAAACACTTTACAGACCTTGTTAACTGGCTACAACCTGAAGATTTATTGGTTATCAACAACACCAAAGTACTACCGGCTAGAATTTTTGGGAATAGGCAAGGCTATGAAGGCAAAGTAGAAGTGCTATTGCTTCACCCCACCGGCGATGAAGCGGATACGCACGCACTCACTTGGAATTGCTTACTGAAACCTATCAAAAAACTGAAGGAAGGCACGTTAATTGAATTACCCAATACCACCAGTGTATTAGAAGTGATGGAACGCCAAGGCTTGGGGCATGGCGTGGTGAAGGCTCATTTACGGGGCGGAGAAGCTTCTATGACCGAACTAATGGAAAAAGTGGGCGAATTACCCATTCCTCCCTATTTTGAACGTCGAGCCGAAGCCATTGATACCGAACGGTATCAAACCGTTTACAACAAAGTAGAAGGGTCTCAAGCCGCACCCACGGCGGGCTTGCACTTTACCCCAGAAGTATTGGAAGCCATTCGAGCAAAAGGGGTTACTATTGCAGAAGTAACGCTTTCCGTTGGTGCGGGTACGTTTCGCCCTGTGCAGGCAGATGATATTCGGGAACACGCCATGCACGCCGAATGGTATAGCCTTTCGCAAGAAACGGTAGATGCTATTACTGCCACCAAAGCCAATGGTGGTAGAGTGGTAGCCGTAGGTACAACCAGTGTTAAAACCCTTGAAACCGCCGTTAAAAAACAAGGGGGCACCCTAACCAAAGCGGATACGGGCTGGAGTGAGCTATTTATTTACCCAGGGTTTGAATTCCATGTGGTTGATGCGATGTTAACTAATTTTCACTTGCCTAAATCAACCCTTATGATGCTGGTTTCGGCTTTTGCCAATCGTGAATTAATGCTAAAAGCTTATGAAGATGCGGTTGCCCAAGCATATCGGTTTTATTCTTATGGCGACTGTATGTTGATTGCGTAACCCAAAAATGCTACAATGTTCAATTAAGAGGCAATTTTGTTTAATTACCTGTTTTTATTAAGGTGTTAGTACAATTAAATTCACAACTTCACAAGGTGTTACCCCGCCATGATGGCTATACAATCCACGCTAAGCACTACAACTTTATCCAACTCTAACCCTGTAAACCAAACAGTAACCGATGAGCAACGCATTGAAGCGAAGACGGAAACTTCTTGGTTGAAGCTGGCTTTAATGGCAAACCCTTTAACAGCAGCTTGCGTATTGTTTTCGGAAGTTTGGCAATCTTGGTTTCGTCGGTAAAGCTAGACGTTTCTTAGAAGTCTAACCCTGATTCTAGGTACCCGAATTTCCATTGCCCGCCTTCTTTCACCATGGTTAGCTTGGTACTTCCTTTTTGCCCGTTGGGGTATTCTAGCCTAACGGCTACTGTGGCTTCGTTGCCCGTGATAGTATCAGGTTCAAAATACCCGAATTGATAGATTTCACCTGCTCCGCTGTTGAAGTAGAAGTGCTTCCAAAAGCTTTGAATGAGGCTGGGGTCGTTGCGTTTGAACATAATATGAACTTCTTTTGTGCTTAACTCTGAGGCTTCTATGGCTTTGGGGTGTTGAGCTTTGAGGTGGTTGAATGACCATTCAAGGAAGTGGTTTTGGCTTTTCTTGCTGAAGCATTCAAAGCTGGGTGCAAATTGGTTAGACATAAACAGTTGAAAGAACTGTTGGGCGGCTTTTTCTGGTGGCATGGCGGCTTGGGCTAGCATCATCATCATCGTTTTGTATCAATCCATTCATTGGTAGCGAAAGGAAACAGGTATTGATACTATCGGCTGGTGGGTTGTTGTTCTTGAGTGGGACAGATTACACAAATAAAGCCGTTAGCACAGATCCGCCACAACCCAATGCTGGGTAGGGCGTAAACACACTGCAACCTTTGGGGTAGGGCAATCTCTAATCGTGGTATTCCAAACACGATTATGATGAGCACAAGCATTGCGTAATTTGTTTAAGCTATTTAACACACTAGTCATTTCCACCATACCTAAAGTAAAAATCTCTGAAAATCCTTCAATAAGATGTAAGTCTAAGTTATTAACAATATTCGCAACCTCTCCGAAAGTCAGTGTTTGCATCATCATCCAAGTATAGGGATTTTGATTAGGATTATTTTCAACGAATTTTTTTAGAAATAGTTCTGAGTGTTTATTGTCTCTGTTACGTTCAAGTTTCTGTCTTAATTTGGTAAATCCTGAATCCTTAGAATCCTTAGAATCCTGAAATGAACGTTGATAATAGGTTGGATTCCAACACCAAGATGGATCATCAGTCTCTTGGAAGCCTTTTTTAAGTCGTTCACAAACAGTGTCTACTAAAATAGCTTTCATGGAAATTTCAATTTCTGCTAGAGCTTGTGTTAGTAGGTATCTTAAGTCTTTATCAGCGTGATAGATGTGAAGCACATCATCCCAAGTTGTGTCTTTTTTAAATTGATGTTCTGGCAACTTCGTTTCGTCGTAAAAAAACCAAAAATAACCAGAAAGTCGATAATAACCATCTAGCCTCAAGTAGCGTAAAGCTCTATCGGTATTAACGGTATCCGTCAATAACAACCCTCTATCAAGTAACTGAGTTAATAATTCCGAAGTAGATTGAGAAGGTTTCATTGCAATGAGAAAAAATCTTTAAAATTAAGCATAAAAAAGACACCCGCAGACAAGTTAAAATAAATTAACTCCGGGGTGCTACTATGCGATTATAATATCATAGCTTATATTATAATACAATAGATTTTTACAATTCTTAACCTTACTGGAGGAGTAAACGCCTACTCAGCATCTAGGCTGAGAACCGCCATGAAGGCTTCTTGAGGCACTTCCACCCGCCCAACGGATTTCATCCGCTTTTTACCCTCTTTCTGCTTTTCCAACAACTTCCGCTTACGGCTAATATCCCCGCCATAACACTTATCCAACACGTTTTTCCGCATGGCTTTAATATTAGTACGAGCAATCACCTTCACCCCAATAGCCGCTTGAATTGGCACCTCAAACATCTGCCGAGGAATCACCTCTTTCAGTTTTTCCGTCAACGCACGTCCCATGTTAAACGCCTTATCTTCATGCACAATAATACTCAAGGCATCCACTACTTCGCCCGCCAACATAATATCCATTTTCACCAATTTAGACCGCTTATATTCGCTAAAGGTATAGTCCATAGAAGCATAGCCCTTGGTTTTCGATTTCAAATGGTCGTAGAAATCCGTAACCATCTCCGCCAATGGAAGCTCATATTCCAAGCTGACTCGTTTCGTATCAATATACGCCATATTGATAAAAATACCCCGACGGTCTTGGGCTAGTTCCATCATCGACCCCACAAATTCTTGGGGCAACATAATACTAACCTTCACAAACGGTTCTTCAATAAATTCCCGATGAGCGGTAGATGGCATATCCGCAGGGTTGGAAACGTGCAGAATTTCGCCCTTATTGGTATGCACTTTATAAATTACAGAAGGAGCTGTGCGAATTAAGTTGAGGTTATATTCCCGCTCTAACCGCTCTTGGATTATTTCCATGTGAAGCAAGCCCAAAAACCCGCATCGGTAACCAAAGCCCAAAGCATCAGAAGTTTCAGGCTCGTAAGTGATAGAAGAATCATTGAGCTTCAGCTTTTCTAACGATTCCTTCAATTGCGTGTAATCGTCATTATCTACAGGGTAAAGCCCGCAAAACACCATGGGGACGGCTTGTTTATAACCAGCTAACAATTCCGTGGCGGGGTTGATTTGCGTGGTAACGGTATCGCCAACAATCGAGCCAATTTCCTTGATGGAAGCAGCCACATAGCCTACTTCACCCGAAGTGAGTAACTGACGTTTCACCTTGTTACCCGCCATAATCGTACCCAATTCGGTAATGGTGTAGTTTTTGCCATTCGCCATGAAGGTAATACCATCGCCTAATTTCAGCGTGCCATCCACAACCCGCAAATAGGCAATGACACCTAAATAAGTATCAAAATAGCTATCAAAAACTAACGCTCGGGTAGGGGCATCGGCTTTAATGATGGGGGCGGGGACTCGTTCGACAATGGCTTTTAAAATATCTTCAATCCCGATACCTGCCTTGGCACTGCATAAAATGGCGTTAGAAGCATCAATCCCGATGACTTCTTCCACTTCTTTTTTCACCCGTTCAGGGTCTGCACTGGGAAGGTCTATTTTGTTGATAACGGGAATAATTTCCAAGTTAGCGTCAATTGCCATGTAAACATTGGCGAGTGTTTGGGCTTCTACGCCTTGGGTGGCATCTACAATGAGCAACGCCCCTTCGCAGGCTTCTAACGACCTTGAAACTTCGTAGCTAAAATCCACATGGCCTGGGGTATCAATTAGGTTAAGCACGTAGGTTTCGCCTTCGTAGGTGTAATCCATTCTGGCGGCGTTTAGCTTGATGGTGATACCTCGTTCCCGTTCAAGGTCTAGGGAATCGAGCAATTGGCTTTTCATATCTCGTTTTTGTACGGTGCCTGTAAATTCTAGCAGGCGGTCTGCTAGGGTCGATTTGCCGTGGTCGATATGGGCGATAATACAAAAATTGCGGAGCTTCGGGTTGAAGGGTTCGTTGTAAACTTCTGTTGCGGTAAGCTTACTGGCGGGTTGTGGCGTATTAGGAACGGGCGTCATCATATTGATAAAAATATCCTATAGGGGTTTAACAAGGCTTTAATTATTCTATAATTGTGCCATAAAAACACCTAAAATTGAAAGACTCTTCCTTAAACCCTTTCTTCACTATAAGATAGCAATAGTCTTATTCATTTTAAAAAATCTTAAAGGATGCAACTGCTATGCCTTCCCCCCTCACAGAAACCGCCACCTTTACAGAATCTTCACAAGCCCTAACCGCTATTGTAGATCAATTTCGTAACCAAACCTTGCCCCTTGAAGAAGCCTTAGCTCTGTTTGAAAAAGGCATCGGGTATGTTCGTTCTTGCCAAAGCACCTTGGGTAATGCCAAAGGCAAACTACAAACCCTCAGCCAAGCACTAGCGGAAGTACAAACAACCGCCATGCCTACTACCACGGAAGACTTTACACCCACCGTGCCTACCGAAGTTGTTGCAGTGGAAAACCCAATACAAAATTGCTACGTTTGGCAACATCAGCAAGTCCTTACCAATACCAGCTTGGTGATGGATGAAGCTTGGCTTAAACAAGTTTTATTAGCACTAAAAGCAAGCCTTCCGTTTCAAACGCAAGGCTTGCCGAAAATTTACGAACGAGAAAATCAATCGGGGCTAGAAGCCTTTTTACCCTTGGCTAACGGCTGGTTGATGGCTTCTGTTTGGAAGCCAAAAGCACCCAACCAAGGCACTATTCAGCTTCAACTACAACTAGCAGAAGATGCTAGCACTGTGGCTGAAACGTTAGATGCTTCCGTGTTGCTAACAGCACTAACCAAGGCAATTGCTTAACCCAGCAAGCCTGCTCCGCCACCTAGCGTGCCACCTGCACCTAAGTTGAATCCGCTCGCCCCTGTAGCAGTCCCAGGTCTAAAGCCGATGGGTATCGTTAAGGCGGGGGGTAAAATACTGCCTTCATTGTTCATGCCTGAAATGTTACCTGCCCCTACAAAGCCAGCCAAAGTCATTAACGAAGCCAAGTTGCCCGAAGCGGCGGCTGGAATGGTTTTTAATTGGTCTGCTGAAGTAATTTGGCTAGGCTGGGTTGCTGGTAAAAAACCGTAATTAACCTGATAGTTGGTCAACTGACCATTCGGCCCAATGTAAGCGGTTTGAATAGGGACATTGACTAATTGAGGGAATCTCGTTAAGATGGGCGATTGGAAAAGCGATGAATTCAAACTGGAATAATCAAATCCTGGTGCACCACCTGGTGGGATACTTGTTGTGGGGTTTGCTGGTACTGGGCCTATGCCACTAGAGCTAGCACCTGTGGGAATAAAAACAGGTACCATACCTGCTCCACTAACCGGAGAAAAAGACATCATCATCATACTAAGTTATTACCTTTGTGTGTTATTATAGAGTTCGAGAAAAAGTCAATCAGTATATCTACATAAGTATAAAAACAATCATGAAGATTTTTTGTGTTAGCCAATATTTTTAATTGCAAATAAAAATTGTTTCGTTTACTGTTAGTAAAGTATGATATAGAAAGCTATTGCTTACGGCACCTCACAGAGAAGTTTTAGGGATGTTTTTGCACAATAGTTTGAATCTCAGCATTTGGTTTTAATTACGGCTTGTTGCTTTTATTATTAACAGCAGCAAGCACAGAACACTAAAAAAGGATGGCTTAATATGTACGCCATTGTAGAAATAAGCGGTAAGCAATACAAAGTGGAACAAGGACGCTACTTAGATGTAGATACCTTTAACGCATCGGTAGATGAAGCAGTTTCGTTTGATAAAGTGCAACTTGTAGTGGGCGAAGAAGGCTCTGTTGTTGGGTTGCCTTATGTTGAAGGTGCTGTTGTAACTGGTAAAGTTTTAGCCCATGGTCGTGAAAAGAAGATTTTGGTTTACAAAATGCGTCCTAAAAAAGGCTACCGTAAGAAAAACGGGCATCGTCAAGGGTATACCCGCATTTTAATTGAATCAATTGTTGGCTTGGGTTCTAAAGCTGAAGCAAAGCCTGCTAAGGCAAAAAAAGCAGCGAAGGCTTAACGAAGTTACATTTTTAATAATTGGAGTATAGAATGCCATGATGGCTTCAAAAAAGGGTGTAGGTTCTACCCGAAACGGCCGCGACAGTAAAGCCAAACGCTTAGGTGTTAAACGCTACGGTGGTCAATTTGTTAAAGCGGGTGAAATCCTCATTCGTCAACGCGGTACAAAGTTTAAGCCCGGTGTTAATGTTGGCATTGGTGGCGATGACACTTTATTTGCTTTAAAAGCAGGCAATGTTGCGTTTAAGCATAACAAATTTGGTTGTTTTGTACAAATTGTTGAACAAGTTGTACTTCAAGAAGCGACTGCTTAAGCAGTCGGTCTTGTACAGTAATTCTCAGATACTCTAGTTTTGTTTTTATTTAAACTGACTAGAGTATTTGCTTTATCTGTTACTTTTTTCAAGAACAAAGGATTTTTTTCTCATGGATATTTCAACACTGGTTCGCCCGTTAATAATGCTTAGTATTCCCCTTACCCTTTGGGTATTACCCATGAAGGTAGGCTATAAGGCGTTGGTTATTTTAGCTTTTTTCATTTGGTTTGCAGGCGGTATGATGATGAGCCTTCGGGGGATAGATTTTTTAACCGCTTCGGGGCTGCCTCAAAATCAACTGATGTTACCGCTGATAGCCGCTACCATCATTGGGTATTTGAAGGGGAAGTTTGTGCTTAGCAAGGCTTCTAGCAAAAACCTGATTCGCTTAGCTGAATTTACAGAACCGCAAAAGCTGATTGCTGTTTACCCTCTTCGTAGCTGGATTTTAATTGGCGTTATGATAGGCTTAAGCCTGTTAATTACTACTTTTTTGTCGGCTCAGCCACTGTGGCGTGGTTCTGTTAATGTGGGCTTGGGTATGGCATTAGTGGCTAGTAGCTTGGTTTATTTAAAAGCTATCATGCAAAAAAATACCGATTCGGTGGTTACTACGCCCCCCATCATTGAAGAAAACTAGGCAACCCTGTAAAGAAGGAATGTGCATTTGCATTCGACTCTTTAGGTTTATTACAAACCATCCGAAAGTAGAGTGTTCTTTCTTCCTCCTTGAATTATGAGGGCTTAACTTTATGACCACCAAACCACCCAATCAATTACCCCCTCCCCTTATTGCTTGGGAAGATGTGGCGTTACAGCCAACCGTTTGGCAGCATCTGCTAGAACGGTATCAAGCCGGTGCGTTTAACGTATTAAAAGTAGCCTCTCTCCCAGAAACGCTTTTAGCCATTGGGGAAGGGTCTAGTCATCATGCAGCCACGCTGGCAAGCCAAACCATTCAAACGTTTTTACCCAACCAAGCCGTTCGGGTATTTAAACCATGGATGTTGGAAAGCTTAATTGCGACGCACGCCTTACAAACATCTGATGAGGCTTACTGTTTATACCTTTCGCAATCAGGCAAAACATCGGCTTTATTACAAGCTAGTAATGCGTTAAAAATCTATTGGCAACACGCCCCAAAGGCTTTAGGCATAACGAATGCGGATGACACAACTGTGCCCTTGAAAGCCTTGTGTTCACAGTGTTTTTGCTTGGAAGCGGGGGTGGAATCTGCCATTGCTGCGACCAAAACGTTTTCTGCTACGGTTATCGCCCTCTGCTTATGGAGCATGGTGAATAGCCAAGCCACTGAATCCGTCAAAACGCAATTCATTACGGAATTAGAAGCCTGCTTACCTGTAGTTGAACACTGGCTAACCCACTTGGCTAGTCAGCCAGCCCTGCTTTCTCCGCTGGTTGAACTGCTCATTTCAAGCCAAACACCGCATTCGGGCGTGGTACTCATTGGCAGAGGGGCTACCATGAATGTACTGCCTGAAATTGCCTTAAAACTAACGGAAACCACCAAGCAACTCATCACATTTGAACATAGCGAAGGCTTTAAACACGGGGGTATGGCGGTTTTGAACCCTTCACTTTCGCATCAACCTTGTTTAATTTATTGCGTCCCTGTTGATGCTGTTGATGCAGCCATTTTTTATGAAGATGCGACTCAGCACCTCAAAACCTTTAACCCAACTTCCCCGCAAGCTTACCCTAAACGCTTGTGGATTCGAGCAGAAAATGCCCCTGCTATACCTACCAATTTAACAGTAGCCACAGGGCAAAACAGTGTGGAACTGGTATTGCCTAAAACATCTGGTTTATTACCACAACAATTGATGTTACTGGTTAGCCTGCAGGCTTTATGTTACGCTACTTCTACCGCCCTTAATTTAACGTCAGTCGGGTTGGAAAAATTTATTGAAATACCCAAAACCCCTTAAATAGCTATGCAAAACCATTGTCTTACTTCAAGTACGCTTCCCAACCAACAGACGTTGGTTATTTTGGGTATGTTTGATGGCGTCCACTTGGGGCATCAAGGGGTGGTGGAACAGGGCGTTAGCTTAGCAAAAGAATTGAACCTTGTACCGTGGGTTTTTTCGTTTGCTTCGCACCCAAAAGAGCGGCTACAGTTGCCAAATAGCCAAGTTTCAGCTTGGGAAGGCAACCAACTAACGGCGTTAAATGAACGGTTACACCTGCTTTCCAAACTGGGTGTTGAAGGGGCTTATTGCCCTGAATTTTCTGCGGAACTCCGCAGTTTGACGCCCGAAGCCTTTTGCAAAAATTTATTACAAGAAAAACTGCACGCCCAAGTGCTAGTGGTAGGGTATGATTTTCGGTTTGGTAAAGACCGTGAAGGGTCTGCAGATTGGCTAGTGGCTAACCAACATCGTTTAGGTTTTCAGCAAATTGTGGTGGTAGCCCCCGTTGAATTTGAAGGGCAACCCGTTAGCAGTACCCGTATTCGGCAAGCGTTAAAAGAAGATGGCAACATAACGCTTGCCAATCAGCTATTAAGCCGACCGTATTGCGTGAAAGCCTCGGTAGTGGAAGGGCATAGAAGGGGCGGAAGCCAGTTAGGTTTTCCTACCGCTAATTTGCAGTGGTTAGTGCCATCACACCAACAAACCTTAGTTCCGGCAGTAGGGGTTTATAGTGCCAGTATTCAATTGGGAACAGATTGGCTGCCCGCCACCGTGAACATTGGTTTAAGCCCAACCTTTGCAGATGCTGAACCAAGGTTGCAGGTAGAAGCCCATTTACCTACTTATCAAGGTGAAGCGTTTTATAACCAAATTGTGAACATCGCCTTTTTAAAACGGTTACGAAACGAACTGAAGTTTGATAACTTAGCGGCGTTAAAATCTCAAATAAGCCAAGATGTTGAACAGACCCTAGCTTATTTTTCTCAACACGCTGAAGCCATTGAAACCCAATTAACGTTGTTGAACTTTACACAGGATGCCTAGGCTTTGATGACTCCTCCTACTGTAACTACTCAACTGACTTTACTGCCTCCGCCACTGGAATGGCACATTCAGGAAGTGCCTAAACGTAAAACGGCATCGGGTAGAATTAGAGGCTCAATCGGGGTCATTAGCATCCCCAAGCAGTGGTCTAAAGCCTATAAACAGGAAGTTATCCAAACATTACAACGTCGGTTAGAAAAGGCTTATGCTAAAACAACCCAGCCTGCTGTGCCTAAAAACAACCAAGCCGACCCCCCTTTACTACCCGCCAACGCATCCATGACACTGAACATTCAAACCGTCGAAGCTTTGGCTGATTATGTATTCCAGCTTAATGCGGAAACGTTTAAGCATCCGCTAAAAAGCGTTAAAATTGGACGCTCGAAGTATTCTAGCTTGGCTTATATCAAAGTAAAAACGGGCGAAATGACCGTTTCCAAATACAGTTTGGGGTTTGCTATACCGGAACCCGCTTTTCGATATTTAATTTTGCATGAATTAGCCCATTTTCTAGAACCCAACCATTCGCCTCGGTTTTGGCAACAGGTGGCACGGTTTTGCCCAGACTATAAAATACAACGCAAGCTCATGCAAGCTTATCATCAAAGCCAAGTTCAACAAGTAGATTTGTTATTGCCCCAAAAATCTGCTATAAAACCCAACAGTAACCCCCAAAAGCAGGAAAAAATCATTAATAAGGCACTAAGGTTTTTAGGCAAAACCATTCATTCTATGCTAGAATAGTAACTAATTATTAGTCTATTTATACTTGTTCTCGCTAGAAAGAATCGCCCACAATGTTACAACTTCTTGAAAAAGTGTTTGGTTCGCCTAATGAACGGAAAATTCGTCAAATTGAACCCATTGTAGAAGAAGTGGCACTGCATGAAGCGGCTTTGCAGCAGTTGACAGACGAGCAATTGCGTGAAAAAACACGGTGGTTTCAGGCTGAATTTCGGAATCGTCCGAAAGATTTGGATGACCCCATTAAAGACCGCAAACTGGAGCAGGAATTGCTAGATACCATTTTGCCTGAAGCCTTTGCCGTTTGTCGTGAAGGTAGCCGTCGGGTACTAGGTATGCGTCATTATGACGTTCAAATTATTGGTGGCTATGTGCTACACAAAGGAAATATTGCTGAAATGCGAACAGGGGAAGGCAAAACCTTGGTTGCTACGCTAGCGGCTTATTTGAATGCCTTAACAGGCAAGGGGGTTCATGTTGTTACCGTAAACGATTATTTAGCCAAGCGTGATGCGGATTGGATGGGGCAACTATACCAATTCTTGGGGTTAACTGTTGGTACAGTGCTTTCTGAACAACGGGGTTTTAATAGTTTTTTAGATAAAAAACACGCATATGCCTGTGATATTACTTACGGCACCAACAACGAATTTGGGTTTGATTATTTAAGAGATAATATGGCAACCACCAAAGGGCAAATGGTGCAACGCCCCTTTCACTACGCCATTGTAGATGAAGTGGATAGTATTTTGATTGATGAAGCCCGTACGCCGTTAATTATTAGCGGGCGTGTTTCGCAATCTGCTGATACGTATATGAGAATGGCGGGCTTAGCCCCTCAGTTTGAAAAAGAAACGGATTACACCGTTGACGAAAAAACCAAAAACATTGTGCTAACCGAAGAAGGGATTGATAAAGCCCAATCTTTGTTGGAAATTGATGATTTATTCCATGAAGATATTAACTTAGCCCACCACTTGCTGTGTGCCTTAAAAGCGAAAGATTTGTACAAGTGCGATATTGACTATGTGGTTAAAAACGACGAAATTGTGATTGTAGACGAATTTACAGGGCGGTTAATGGAAGGACGTCGGTGGAGCGATGGGATTCACCAAGCGGTTGAAGCCAAAGAAGCCGTCAAAATTCAAGATGAAACGCAAACCTTAGCCAGCATCACCTTTCAAAACCTGTTCCGGTTATACCCTAAACTTTCCGGTATGACGGGTACGGCAATGACCGAAGAAGCGGAATTTGGCAAAATTTACAACCTAGAAGTAACCCGCATCCCGACCAATCGGAATGATGTTCGGAAGGATTTAAGTGATTATATCTTTAAATCTGAAGCGGTTAAATACTTTAAAGTGGCGGAATCCATTGTGGAACAATCCGCTGAAGGACGCCCCGTTTTAGTGGGTACTACCTCCATTGAAAAATCAGAATATTTGTCGTTACTGCTTTCTAATCCAGATTATTTAACCCAGCATTTCCAAGAAAAAGCCCAACGCTTTTTAACCTCGTATGCTACCAACCCTGTGTTGCAAACCTTCAAACCGTTGCTTGAAAATGTGTCATTCCTCACGTTAGACCGGTGGCTTGCCGTATTGGAAGAACAAAAAGCGGTTATTGCTAAAGATGGCGATTTGGAAATTTGGCTCAATAATTTAACGGGTACGTTGCGTGCCGTTGAAAAAGTACGCTCAGGCATTCCACACAAGGTGTTAAACGCTAAACAGCACGCCCAAGAAGCAACCATTATCGCTCAAGCTGGTAGGCTTAATGCCGTTACCATAGCCACCAACATGGCTGGTAGAGGTACAGATATTCTGCTCGGTGGTAATGCGGAATATTTGGTTCGGCAAGATTTAGCAGACCAAGAAATTGACTGGCAAACCGTGTCTGAAGAAGAGTACAAAGCACTCATTCAAGCGAAAAAAGAAATTACTGAAGCTGATAGAGATAAAGTGCAGGCCTTAGGTGGGTTGCATATTATTGGCACAGAACGGCATGAATCTCGGCGGATTGATAACCAATTACGCGGGCGTGCTGGGCGGCAGGGAGACCCTGGCTCTACGCAGTTTTATCTTTCGTTGGAAGATAGCTTGATGCGGTTGTTTGGCGGTCAACGTATTTCTGGCTTGATGGATTTACTAAAAGTAGAAGAAACCTTGCCTATTTCTGCTCAATTGGTTAATAAGGCCATTGAAGGGGCTCAACGTAAAGTTGAAGCTTACCACTTTGATGTACGGAAAAACGTCTTGCAGTATGATGACGTGTTGACTGAACAGCGTAAACTCATTTACGCCCAACGCAAACGGGTGTTGAACTTGGAAAACTTGGAAGAATCCGTTTTGCACATGGTGCAACAGGCGTTAAGTCGGTGTGTTAGCCTGAATATTACCCCTGAATTTGATCCGCAAGATGGGATAGAAGCCCCGACTGTTTTGGCTCATTTACAGACGGAACTACTTCAGTTGGTGCCCATGTTAGAACCCCAGCTTGAAACTGGTATTCTCAAGGGTAAAGGGTACTCACAACTGGTGCAAACCGTTAATCAGCTTGGTAAAGAAGCTTATGAAGGCTTGGCGAACCAACTGCAAGCTGTTACAGAACAATTGCGTGAACAACATGGCGTAACCTTTGGTGGGCTGGAAGTGGAAGAACAGGCGGAACTTGAAACGCTGAACCTTTCGCCGGAAGAAATGGCTCAACGCCAACACCCCTTACGGCAAATTGAACGAGAAATGATTTTGCGTGTGGTTGATGCTCGCTGGATTGATTATCTTCATAATTTAGATTTATTGCGTGAAAGCATTAACTTGCGTGCCTATGGGCAAAAAGACCCGCTGATTGAATACCGACGTGAAGCGTATGAATTATTTCAAAAGCTAACCTATCAAATTCAAATGGAAGTAACAGCGATGTTATTCCGTAGTCAAATTCAGATTGAGGTAACCCCAACGCCTGAAATGATGGAATCGTTGATGGCACAACACGCTATGCAACAAATGCAAGAACAAGGCGATGATGCTCAACTATTGGCTTTTGGCGACCAAACGTCCTCTAATACGGATGAGCTTAACCCGCCCATGCGTTCGGTACTACAACCGTTTTCTTCGTTTAATCAATTGTCATTATCTACGCCACTGCCTACAGAAACGGTTGATGGGTCTCAGCAATTGCATTTGCTTTCAGAAGAACAGCAAGCCGTCGTACCGCCGGTTATTACGGGGCATTTGCAAAAGGTAATGACCACCGAAGAATACCTAGCAGCCGTGTCTTTGGGCGAAATTCAAGAAGGCAGAGGCTTTGTGGATGATTCTACAGAAGAAGGCTTCCCAAAATCCACCCTGCTTGACCCTAACTTGGGGCGTTAATAGTTGGTAGGGTAGTTGTTTTTCTGTTTAGATGATTGCCATTCAACAAAAATAAACCCTAGTAAGGCAACCATACCTGCGTACCAATAGCCGTTATGGCGAGCTTGCTCCGTTCGGTGTGCCAAAGCACGAAGCCCTTGTTCTTTTAGTTGTTTCACATCGTTAGTCCACGGCTTAAAGAAGCCTTCGAAGTGCTTTACATGGGCTTGAGCGATTCGCTCATCTAACGTATTTCTAAATTCGGGCAATACGTCTTCCGCCAGTTTTTTATCTTGCAAACTATTAAGATGGAGTGTATAAATGGGCGGATTAATACCTTTTCGTTCTTGTTTGATTTTTTGATTAAATGCATTTCTATTGCTCAGTTTCTCCTGCCAGCCCTCAGGGTCTTCCGCCTTTATGGCTTCTGCTAATTTAATCGTTTCTTCCATTGAAAGCCATTGGGGCTTGCCTTCGGTGGCTAGCTTTTTTTCAATGGTTTCATGCTGAAACACATCTTTAAAATTGCTACCGTAGCTTAAGCCAGCCGTACCTATCCCTGCAGCTACTGCTAGGGCTACCGTAGCCCCTATGCCTAACAATTGCGTATTCAATTGGCTAGCCTGCGTGGGTGGCGTTGGTTTCTGCACTGCGGCATATGGGTTCGTATAAGCCGAAGAAATGCCGGTAGAAGCCATCATAAAATTATCCTTACAAAGCATATTAGGAATATTGTCTTAAACAAACCATAGCAAAAAACAAAAAGTAAAGCAATAAAACAGAAAAACAAGACGAAGCTTAATTTTAAGCTTCGTCTTGTTTTGATCAAAAACCTTTACGCTAAACGATAACTTACCGTCTGGCTGATTCTTTTTTATATAACCCAAATTGGAAGGGCTTAAAGCTAGCTAATTCAACCTTTAAGGCTTCACGTTCCTTGGTTGTAGCAGCCAATTTTTGCCGTAACGAATCGTTTTCCGCTTTGGTACGAATTAATTCTACTACCACTTCATCTAACCCTGAAAGTTTATCATCTAACAACCGAGAAACTTCGTTAAGAATGTGTTCTTTGGAATTGGAAATGGCTTCTACAATGGCGTTTAAATTCCCCGCCCCTTGGTTTTGCGGTGCTTGGGGTTGTGAAAGTCCGCTAACCGATGCTTGGGCTTGTTGTTGGTACTGGCTTAAGGCGTACTGGTTTGTTTGTTCTTCCAAGCTGTAAACGGAAGGATGAGCGTTCATCATCATAACTTCTTTTTTCCCTTCAAATAGTAATAGCAAATTTGTGGATAATTTTACAAATAAATTTATAGGTAATAGCGTACCAAATTTTAACGTCTATGGCTAGGGGCTTGAGCTAAAAACGTCTTAATGGTAAAGTAGTTCCACTAATTGTTGTAGATAAAACTGCTTATAAGGATAAACCTTCTCATGATGATGCAAGCCACTTTGGAAAAAAACACAGTAACCCCGTTTGAAAATACCTTGATTGTACCCGCTGGTTATACCGTTGAAAATGGTCAGTCTATTGTTGGTGGTGTACCTGTTGCGGATTTAATTGCTACCTATGGCACCCCGCTTTATGTGTTAGATGGGCAAACCATCCGTGAAGCAGCTAGGGCATATAAACAAACCCTTGAAACAGAATACAAAGCTAAAACCTTAGTGGTTTATGCCTGTAAAGCAAACTTAAACGTGGGGCTTTGCAAGCTGATGGCTCAAGAAGGCATTGGGTTAGATGTGGTTTCTGCGGGCGAATTATATACTGCCATGCAAGCGAATTTCCCTGCTAACAACATTGTGTTTAATGGGAATAACAAATCCGTCACGGAATTGGAAATGGCACTAGACTATGGCGTAGAACGCATTATTGTTGATAACTTTGATGAAATTGGTCGGTTGGCAGCGGTAGCTAAACGCTTAGGCAAAGTAGCTAACATTTTACTTCGGGTAGCCCCTGGTATTGAATGCCACACGCATGAATATATTAAAACAGGTCAAAACGATAGTAAATTTGGTTTCCCTCTGCATCAAGTAAAAAAAGCGATTGCTGAAATTGTGAATTTACATGCTGAAACGCTTTGCTTAAAGGGAATTCATGGGCATATTGGGTCTCAAATTTTTGAATTGAAAGCGTATGAAGGCTTGGTGGATATTTTCCTAACCCTTGCCAATGAAGTACGCTCTGAATTTGGTGTAACCTTTAAAGATTTAGATTTGGGCGGTGGTTTAGGCATTGCTTACACACCAGATGACGACCCTCAGCCTATTGAAGTGCTAATGAAGCAGTTAGCCAACACGGTTCAAAGCAAAGCGGAAGCATTGAACTACCCGCTACCTAGAATTTTTGTAGAACCTGGTAGAAGCTTGATTGCTCGGGCTGGTATGACGCTATACACAGTTGGCGGACGTAAAGTTGTCGAAGGCGTTACGCCATTTATCAGCGTTGATGGGGGTATGGGAGATAATATTCGCCCTGCCTTATACCAAGCGGTTTATTCTGCTGTGGTAGCTAATAAACTAACGCAAGCCAATACGGAAACCGTTAGAGTAGTTGGTAAATACTGCGAAAGTGGCGATGTATTGCTTCGGGCGTTTGATTGCCCAACCTTAGAACCCAACGATACCTTATTGGTATTTGGTACGGGAGCTTATAACCACGCTATGTCTTCTAACTACAACCGTATTGGTCGTCCAGCCATGGTATTGGTAGAAAATGGTAAGCATGGCTTGTTAGTAGAACGGGAAAGCTTAGCTTACCTTGCTGCTAATGACCGTATTCCTGCGTGGTTTTAATAATAGACCTCTTGCATGACTCGATATCTGGGGCATCTTTTTTGTCATTTACGGTACTCCCTCTGTTATTTACCTTATGTAAACGCCCTCGGTTCTTTCCGCATTCCTAGAATCTGCACCCACCTATCGAGCCATGCAAGAGGTCTCATCATTTAACGCACCTAAAATAACGTCAAATGTAGTATTTTTAGATAAATCACCCAATTTTTTGATTGAGAAATTCGATACTAATAATAGCTAAGGAACTATCCTTCCTTGCATTCTGTTATCAGTTCGCTCATTCCCCCAAAAAAAGTGGTGTGTTATTTTCTATTATGCTTGATGTTAATTGTGCCTTAGCCCTTATTAGTGCAACAGCGGTTTCTTTTATTTTTCATAAACTAAAATTACCCGTTGTACTGGGCTTCATGGTTACGGGGGTTCTGCTTGGGCCGTTTGGGTTTAAGCTAATTGCCAATGTTGAAACCATTAGTGGCATGGCGGAATTGGGCATCATTTTCCTACTATTCATGGTGGGGTTAGAACTATCGCCGGATAAAATCAAAAAAATGAAACTAGCCAACCTTCTGGGGGGCGTAGGGCAATTGCTTTTAACCACAATAGCCTTTGCAGGGTTATTAATATTGTTTAAAGCACCTACGGTTGTTGCGTTTGTACTAGGTGGGGTGTTATCGCTTAGTTCAACGGCGTTGGTTATGAAAAGCATAGAAGAAAAAGGCGAAAAAGAATCTGGCATGGGGCGGTTGACGCTTGGCACGCTTATTGTGCAAGATATTGCTGTTATTCCGCTACTAACGTTCGTTCCACTGCTGGGTGAAGTAATGAAGCATGGTACATTTAATTTACCAGTTTTTGCCCTAGGTATTGTTAAAGCGTTTGGTATGTTGGGCTTAACGGTACTTTTAAGTACTCGGGTTATTCCGTTTCTAATGGATAAATTAGCCTATACGGGTAATCGGGAATTATTTACCATTTCCGTTTTTAGCTTAGGTGTGGGAATGTCATTTTTAACCGCATACTTGGGGCTTTCCCCTGAAGCGGGTGCATTTGTAGCAGGTATTGCGTTAAGTGGCAGTATTTACTGCAAACAGGTTATTAGTGATACTCGTCCCTTTCGGGACGTATTTGCTTCACTGTTCTTTATTTCGCTCGGTGGTTTGTTGAATTTACCCTTTATCAAAGCCAATTTTATTTCAGTGGGGTGCCTACTGTTAATGATTGTTAGCGTTAAGATGGTCATGTCGCTTGTCGCTTTTAGAATAAGTCGGTTTTCTTGGCATAGTACCATTTTAACCAGTGTCTGCTTATTTCAAGTGGGCGAACTTTCTTTTATGGTTATGCACACCTTACAGAAAACGGTTAAAGGGGCTCCGCGTATTGAAGCTTGGCTTGCCAAATGGGATGACCCTATCGTTAATGCCATTATTTTATCGATGTTTTTAACCCCTTTAATGGTTAGTTTAGTTCTTGGCTATGTGGCACCATTCATCAGTCAGTTAACGAAAAAACTCGACAAAACAGACATGATGAAGACCCACGGGTTAAACAATAAAATTATGGCTACCCACACTAACGATAGCGTTATTTTAGTAGGCTACGGGCCCGTTGGGCAACAAGTTGCCAAAGCATTACAACTCGAAAATATTCCTTACCATATTATTGAAATGAACCCTTCTACTGTTAGAAGCTTGCAAACTGAAGGTATTCCTGTTTTATATGGCGACGCTACTGAACCAGAGCTATTACACTCAGCGGGTATTAAAAAAGCAAACTTACTAATTATAACCCTACCTAATGCCCATGCTTGCGAAGAAATTACCTTACAAGCCAGACGATTGAATCCGGAAATTAAGGTGATGGCAAGAGCAAAATTTGAGGCAGATATTACGCCGCTTTACAATGCGGGTGCTGATTTAATTGTTTACGATGAACTTGAAGCAGGTATTCGGTTTGTGCAAAATGCGTTGATTGTTTCAAAAATATCCTTAACAGAAGCCCACTTTATGAGCCGTATTATCAGAGAAGAATTTGAAACGCAATATTATCAAAGAACTGATTTAGAGCGTCTACAGGAAAATAATCACTTACTCTTGCTAGGCAAACTGCAAATGGAATGGCTTCGGGTTTCTCCACAATGTTTATTTATAAAACAAACATTGTTGGAAACAAACATTTGGGAAAAAACGGGCGTCTATGTTGTTGGTATTCTCTGCACAATAACAGCAGAATGGAAAGAAGCCTACCCAACACAAATAATTAATGCTAACGATACGCTTATTTGCTTAGGTACAATGGAACAACTAACCGTGTTAAAAGCTTATTTAACACCAGAAGTGCTAGATGCTGAAGACTGTTCTATTACTGATTTTGAGCATTTAACCTTGCTTGGTCTATTAGCTCCTCTTTTGGAAGACCCTGCAAAAGTTCCTTCACCACAGAACAAAAAACCCTAATCATACCACTTATACCCCTTAAAAGTTTAAATAGCGTAAGAGTTCAAATCAATCAGTAGGAACGACCATCGCATTTGCTCTGCAGCTGCCGATGCGTTCCGTCCACCGCAGGGTCGAAAAGAGCATCCCTCCGTCAATGCCCGTAGTGGCAGAGGAGGGTGGCTTTTCGGGGGTTTTTAGGGGCTTACCCCTGAATTTGTGGGGGGTGTCGGGGGGCTGCCAAACAGCAGTCCCCTGACAAACCAACCAGCGAAAGTTAGGAACGACAATCGATGAGAGAGCACGTCATTTAATCATTGAATTGGTATTAGGGGGTACGGTTTACTTTAAAGCTTCCAAGGTAACGGATATCGTTTTCACCGTTTGCGTACCCCTCGGCACAACCGTTAATACAATGGATTGCTTTGGCTGCTTGGCTTCTACGGCGTTCATCAACGTATCGGCGGATTTAACTGCCACACCATCCACCGCCGTAATCACATCACCCCCAACAATTAAGGGCATGGTGGGCTCACTGGTAGGAATGGTTTGTGTTCCACCGTGCAGACCCACTTTGGCGGCGGGTGAATTCGGCATTACGTTAGCTAACATGACCCCTGTTTTTGTCTTCAAACCGAGTATTCTGGCTACTCTAGGGGTTACTTCAATACCCAACTGCACACCAAGGTAGGCTCGTTGAATTTTCCCAAACCGAATTAAATCGTTGGCTACCCGCATGGCTTTATCAACAGGCACGGCAAAACTAATGCCATTAGAAGCCCCTGATGGCGAAAAAATAGCGGTGTTAATGCCAATTAATTCTCCTTGGGTATTTAATAACGCACCGCCTGAATTACCGGGGTTAATGGCGGCATCGGTTTGAATAATCCCTTCCATTACCCGCCCTTCTTGGGAAGGTAGCCTTCTGCCTAACATGGAAACGACGCCGGTGGTTAACGTCCCATCCAACCCAAAGGGATTACCAATGGCTAGTACCCATTGCCCTATTTGAAGAGATGCTGAATGCCCCACCGGCACGGTTGGAAAAAGTTGATTGGGTTGTTTTGGGGTTATTTTTAGTACGGCAATATCAATGGTCGGGTCTACCCCAACCACTTTGGCAACATACGGATTTTCTTCGCCTTGCAAAAAAACTTCCAATATGGAACTACCGGCTATAACATGGGCATTGGTTAACAAATACCCTTGCGGATGAATCAGAACCCCTGAACCCATCCCACGCTTAACACCGCCAGTTAACGCATCTAGCCCTGCAGCAATAGAGGTAATATTAACAACCGCTGATGAGCGTTCCTTGTATAGGGCAACCAAGCGTTGTTCTTCTACCAACAACGGCGATTGGCTTAATTGACTAGCCACTGCAGGGCTAACCACTTTTGCAGGGTCTGCAACGGAAGCGGGTGGCACACTGCCTACTAATGAAAATAACAATACAACGCAAAGCACTAGCACTAAACCTGTACCCGTTGCCCATTTATTATCTTTTTTGAGAGAATTTAACCAGTTAAGCCAATTAATTACCATAGAGTTATAAAAACCTTATACCTCTTGCACGATTCGAGAGGCATCTTATTTTTTGGGTGTCTGTTCTTCTTGTTCTTTGGCATCTAAAGCCTGTTGTTTTTTTTCTTGCAATTTTGTTGCGGCGGCTAATTGAAGGGCTTCGGCTTGTTGTTTACGCCATTTTAACCAGTGGGCGGAAGGAGTGGGGGTTCGTTCTTTGGGGGCGGCAGAGCGTAACGAAAATCGCTCGTTTTCACTACTAGCAGAAGGTTTATTGTTTTGGGCTTGTTTTTTGGGTGTTTTGGGCTTGGTTACCATGCCAGTCTCTTTTTTCCCCAGTTTTTCCACCGAAGATTTTTTAGTGCCAAAGTTAAAATCAACGTCATCCATGTTGGCTAAATCAGCTTCGTCTAGCACAACGTGAATAGAAGGGCGAAAAATACCATATAGCACAACACACACAATTGCCCATAGTAGAAACCCTTGCTGAATACCAATTACAGGGCCTCCCAAGGTTTCGTACACAAGGGCATTCCATAATGCAGTGGCAACCATGCTAGGCAAAATTAGCACTAAAAATAGTACGGCTAAGCTAGAACCTATAATAATGAACAAACCTAACCAGCCACTAAGTTCCAAGCGTTGCATGATATACACACTTTCTGAGGAATGAAACATAAAACAATACCACCTTTATGGTAGTACACTTTAGGTTCAAAGACAAGAAAAAGCACACTTGTGCCAGTAAGCCGTTACATTGTTACAAAGCCTTAGCACTTTTGAACGAAACGGTAGAATATCCCTAATTATTAGCCCCTGTTGAAAACCTCCATTTGAACCATATGCAGTTGGAGGCAGGCTGGTGCGAGCGTAGCGAAGCAGAGCATTTAGGGAGCCTCTAGCTTCCGCTCAAGCCTGTTTTCAACGTACATGGAAACAAATCAACCCTTGAGAGGGGTTTATTAAGGGGGCGTGGAGCCTCCTTGATTTTGCGAGGGGTGTGGGGGGTCTGCTAGAAGCAGAGTGATTGCATAGCAATCAACAAATACCACCCCCCATGAAGCCCTAGTCCCAAGCGATAATCTGCTCGGCATTTTTGTTACTAAGCTTTAGACCATTTCAAAAACTTCCACCTAATGGTGGAGGAAATTCTCATCAAAACCGTTGATGCTATAGCTATAAGCAGTCTACCAATGGGTGTTTCAGTGTATTTTTTACGCAATCCCCACAAGACGTTTCTAAATTAGATAGAATAGACTGATATTAAGCATTTTCTAACCCTTCAACCATGAAGAGCGTGAGAAAGAGAGAGAGAAAAAAACGATGATGATGATGATGGTTAGTATCCCCCCTTCGCTTAGTGGTAATAGTGCAGATATTACCAAGTTAGCCACAGATAATTTAATGAATTTTCAAAAAGCCGCCGAAGTGTTTGAAACCAAGAAGAAGGTATCGGATACGGCGTTTGATTTAAGTAAAGAACAACCCATGGAAAGTGGCTTAAATGCCAAGGGGCTAGATTTTGGTCAATCGTTGAAAAGTGAACTGCAACGGGTCAACCAATTACAGCAGGATGCCCATACCGCAATTCAAGATTATGCTGCGGGTGGCGATACCCCTGTACACCAAGTCATGTTGGCAGTTAACAAAGCGGAACTTTCTTTGCAATTAGCCACGCAGGTACGCAATAAAATGGTTATGGCGTATCAAGAAGTATCAAGAATGCAAATTTAACCAAACGGTCACTGGTATTATTATACCAACGTATATCCGTAGGGGCGAATTGCATTCGCCCGCTTAAAAAGTAATAGAAACGGGTGGATGCAATCCACCCCTACACAGAAAAATAATCGTGTAAACCGCACTCCATTTGTTTGAAATAGACAGGAACGCCCCTTTCGTGATGATGGCTAACCCCGCACCACTAACAGCCCCGCCACCGGAACCCCAAGCTGTACCTAATAAAACCCTCACTATTGGGGGGAGTGGTATTGTTGAAAAAGCGGTTAACCGTATTAGTAGCCTTAGCTTAACGCAGAAGGTGCTATTTGGTACGATTTTAATCGCCATGTTATTTTCGTTGGGGTTTTTGGTTAATCGGGCGACGGATTCTTATGATGTGCTGTATTCAAACCTCTCTATTCCAGATGCGGCAGCAACGGTTAGCAAGCTGAAAGAATTGAATAAGCCTTATAAACTGTCTGATGGGGGTACGACTATTTTAGTGCCTCATGACGTAAAAAATGAATTAGTGCTTGAAACGGCTAGTGAATTAACCAGTAGCGAACCGGTTAGTTTGGCTAAAATTCCACCCGTTTTACAGGGCGATGTTCAGAAAGAGTGGCTGAAAAAATTTAATACGGACTCTATTTCTTCAACCCTTACGTCTATTCAGGGTATTCGTAATGCCAAGGTCATGATAGCCAAACCCGAAGAAAGTGTTTTTAGTGAAAACGAAGACCCCATTCAAGCTTCGGTTATGTTAGTGGTAGACCCTGGGTTTCGGTTGAAGGAAAAACAGATTACCACCATTAAAAATTTAGTGGCTCATTCTGTGCCAAAACTGGAACCGGCGAATGTGGTTATTTCTGATAATCAAGGTAATACGTTGGATGATTCTCCGCAAGGTGGGGGCGGTGGTGTTGGGCAAACCACTGAAAGTAAACAGCAAAAGTTAGAAGGCGATGTGCGTAAAAAGATTGTGGCCTTGCTTGAACCTGTTGTGGGTAGAGATAACGCCGTTGTTTCAGTTAGTGCGGATATTAACTTTGACCAAACCCGCTCCAAAACCCATTCGGTTAACCCGGTGGTTCGCGATGAAAAAACAGCGAGTGGCTTGGTAGTTTCGCAACAACTGCAAAGCGAAGAATATTCAGGCCCGAAGCAAGCGGAAGGGGGTAAAGTAGGTGCAGAAACCAATACCGCCCCCAGCTATCAAACTGAAAAAAAGGATGAAGGTTCTGATGGCAAGCAGTACAAATCCAGAAAAGAGACCACCAACTTTGCTCATTCTGAAGAAGATAAAGAAGTTATTTATGCTTCGGGCAAATTAGAACGTTTGACCATTGCTGTGGTTTTAAACAAAATTTTAACGTCGGAAGAAACGAAAGAATTGAAGGAATCTATTGCCAATGCGGCGGGTTTGAACTTTGAACGTGGCGATTCTGTTGATGTGAAGGGCTTTCAATTTAGCGAAGCCCCTGGCCTGAAACAGCAGGCATTGCTTTCTAGTATCAAAGAAACCCAACAACAGGAATTGATTTTACAACTAGGGTATGGCTTATTACTCTTATTATTGGGTGGTGGGTCGTTATTTGTGCTGCTTCGTATATTTAGCAAGCCTTTACCCCAAGCTCAAGCAGAATTATTGATTGATACTAATCGATATAATAACCAATCTCAACAAGAAGGTGGCGGTGGTAGTAGCACCATCATTTCATTGCCTAGTGTCATGTATGATGCTAATGGTAACGAAGTACGCCACGATATGTTGAAAGAAGACGAGCAAGGTTATTTGCAGCCCCCCAATAACGAACCTGTTTTTGACCAACAAGGACGCTTAATTCAAATAGGGGCTGTTCGCAAAGAAGATTTAAAATTGCCTGATATTGGGGGCGATACGACCCCTGAAGTAGAATATATGCGTCAATCTATCATTAGAATTGTGGATGCAGACCCTGAAACTTCGGCTAAAATGCTGGTTACTTATTTGTTAGATGAAGACAATAATAAAAGCAGGTAACAATTTTGATACTTAAACTGTAATACTTAGCTTATTCCGCCGAAACCAGTAACAACTGTTTTTTAACATCGTTGTGAACGTTTCTGAAAGGATAGGCTGAATATGAAATTGCTGAAGCAGGCTTTAAAAATAACTTGGTTTGATGCTAGTTGTATGGTTTTAATGGGTATTATGGCATGGCAATTAGCCACCAATTTACCGGTTAGTATGGCTAGTGTAACCCCCAATAGCAATAATTATTTGAAAGATGCCATTAATGGCGGGAAAGTAGCCCATTGGAACTTAGAAAAAATGCCGTTAAAAGTGTTTATTGCTAATGGCACAAAAGCGGGTAATTGGAACGTAGGTACCAAGCAATTGGTTTACAAAGCTATGAAAACTTGGTCTACAGTAACCAACAACAAGCTGAAATTTGTAGAAATAGCCTCTCAGGAAGATGCGGATATTGTGGTGAAATGGGAACATCAGCTCATGCATAATAGGCTAGGCGAAAGCCCTTTTCGATTTTTAGGTAGTTCTATTCTTTATTCAGATGTTAAGGTGGCAACGCATAGCCCTTCGACGGGTGAAGCGTTGGATAATAATGATTTATATGAAACTATTTTGCATGAATTGGGGCACGCTTTGGGTATTCAAGGGCATAGCCCGAACCCTGAAGATGTGATGTATTGGTCTACTAGCCCTTATCAAACGGGGGAATTGACTCAAACGGATATTAACACCATGAATGCACTCTATAATTTAAAAGCGGATATTACCAATGGCGTTAATGGCGAAGCGTCTGCGGGCGAAACCCGTTGGGGGGTTGTTTATGCTTTGCAGGTGGATAAATTATTGAAAGAAAAGAAGTATGCCCAAGCTTATACCATGGGTATGGAAGGCTTGAAGAAAGCCCCTACGAACCCGATTTTGCTTTATGCGGTGGGTATTGGGGCGTTTCAATCGGGTAGAGAAGCGGAAGGGGCTAAGTATTTTCAAAAATGCTTGCAGTATGATGCGGCTCATGCGGGGGCTCGTCATAATTTGGCGGTGGTTTTAGTTCATACGGGTGAAAAGCGATTGCAGTCTACAGGCGTGGTGGATACTACGACGTTGAGCCTATTCAAAATGGCGATTGACCATTTAACTTATGTGGCTGCTTTAAAGGATGCCCCAACTGAAACGGCTATTTTGTTGAAGAAAACGAAAGCGGCTTATGCTCGGTTGAAAACGCAGGTGGCTTTAAAGTAGTTGCTGATTTAACTTAAACAGAGCCTCGTTATAATTCCGCCCTGCATCATACTGCCAACCGTACACTTCTTCACACACGGCTTTATCTAACTGATGGTGCAATTTGTACAAGGTCGATGTCGGCTCCTCGAAAAACTGATTATACAACTTCGTAATGCCGATACCCAAGGCTTGCATTTGCTCTAGCCTGTACGCATCCAATTGCTGGGCGATTGTTCTTATTTTAGCTTTGGTGGCTTCGGGGGCATCCCACAAAAACGGAAACGTCTCAAAACAAGTGGTATTCGTATACCGAATATTACCTACTGCTCCTAAAGAAGAGCATTGAGCTTTCACCCAATTGCGGTGTAAAGAGCTATTAAGCAACCCAAGCGTATAAAAATCATCACTGGCTACCACCATGTTTGCTTCACAAGGTAAGATACAATTATCAACATACTGAAAACTGGTATATTTTGTAACTTTTGGTAATACAAAATAACCCATAGTTTTCCCCAAAGCTAACCTCATCCCTGGACGTTTTTCACTTAAATGCCACCAATATTTTCTGTAAGCTTCTCTATTGTTTGTTTCTCGTACAGGTTTAACATAAATTTTAAGATGTTCAAAAGGCAATTTATACTGGCTAGCTTGTTCTATGGGCATATCATTAAAATCTATCACCCAATCCAACTGTAAGTGCCTATTTGCCAAAGTGTTACCATCAATCATTGGCTTCAAAACATCTCGGTTTTTAGCGTCTTTTTTAATCCACATTTGGGCTAATTGTTCTGAAATAATAAATCCCTTGCCTCTTAACCCACAACCTTCAAAAGATTTTTTGAGATTACTTTTCAGCCGTTTAGCCGTGGTAACATCTACTTCATTTTTCAGCGTACTGTTAATGCTTTCAACAGGTTGGTCATCTAACATCTTCTGTTTTATGGCAATGCCCTGTTTCACCCAATTGACCAAACTAACATGTACAACCGCTTCCCCACTCCATGGTTGGCTACTAACGGCGTTGTGTATTACACCCCCCATGCGTTCAATATACTTTAAACTAGCTTCCCTCGTTACCCCTTGGGCTACGCTATTCGTGGCTACTAGCCCACACCTTGGGGCTAAATGTTCTTGGGCTTTTCTAAACCAAAAGGCACAATAATCTACTTGCCCTTTTACTTCCTTAAACGCTTTATAAAGTTGTTCGGTTTTTTCATCGCCTAGTTCTTGGCGTATGCGTTTACCGCCAATAAATGGGGGGTTGCCAATAATGGCATCTGCTGGGTGCCACGGCGTAAATAGGGCATCACCGCAGGTTATGTTCTCATCCAAATTATCCAACGGTAGCACGTTTTCCGCCAAACCAAAGCGGTCTACGGCAATTTTTCGCCCAATTTCCAGCGTCAATTTCGCCAATTCCACGGCAAACGGCTTTACATCCATCCCATAAAACTGCAACGGGCTAACCAAACTAAGGTGCTGGTGCTTGTTGGGGTCAACTTCCACGGCGTTGTAGTGTTCCATCAACGCTTTTTCAAGGCGTTTTAATTCAATAAACGCCACATACAAAAAGTTACCACTCCCGCAAGCGGGGTCTAAAATGCGGTAGGCTCGTAGTTCGGTTAGTAGTTCAAAATAGCGTTTGGCTTGGGCGGTGGGCGTTTTTAGGGCGTCTACGCTGGCTAATTGTTCATCCCAATACTGCACTACGGTGGGGGTTACAATTTTGTAAATATCTAGTTCGCTGGTGTAATGCACGCCTCCCGCTTTGCGTTCGCCTTTGGTCATCATGGTTTCCAAAATCGTGCCAAAAATGCTGGGGCGTACCGGTCGCCAATCTTTTTCCGCCATGCGGTATAAAATGGTTAGCTGGGCAACGGTTAATTCAATGGGTACAATGGTTTTAAATAGCCCGCCGTTAAAATAATCTACCCCTTTAAACCGTCCGCCAGTGGCTTTTTTAGGGTTGTTCATTTGTTGAAATAGGCGTTCAATTAAATCGTAACTTTGTTCGGGGTTTTCAAGGCAATCGGCAATTAAATCGGTAAATAGGCGGGCGGGCATTAGGTTAATATCTTCCGCAAACATACAGAGCATACATTGCAAAATAAAATGCTCAATTTCGGCGGGTTTTAGTTGGTCTGGCTTGGGTTTGCAGGCGTTGTGTTTCACAATATCGTCGTAAAAGGTTTTCACGTCTTCTACGGCATCTTTGGTTAGTTCTTCCGTGTTGCAATCCCAATTAATTTTACTGAACCGTTTGCTTTCGGGGTTCATGAATGCCAGTTTGTCGTGCTTTTCGGCTAGGTCTTCCAGCCTCAACTTTTGGACAGGTTCATCCATTTGAATGTTAAAGTCGTAAATCCAAAACTCGTCAAAATTGCACAATATCGCTAGTTTGGGCTTAGGGGTGCATCGCATCCAGTATTTTTGTAGCTGGTTGTAGTGGTTGTTTAGCGGTTTGCCTTTGCCTTTCATTTCAAAAATGGCAACATCTTTAAATAGACAGTCAAAAAACCCTTTATTGTCATTAAGCGATGCTTTTTCGGTCGGCACTTCAAACCGTCCGCCGGCTTCGTGTACCCCTTCGTACCCGAAGGCTTGAAAAAAGTGGTTTAAAAACGTTTGGGCGTCGGCTCGTTCATCGCCTTTAATGTGGGTTTTTGCCCAGTGGGCGAAGGTGGTTAGTTGGTCTTTTTGTTGAAGTTGTTTGGGAAAAATAACCCCAGATGTTAATGCCACGGTTTTGGGTTTGCTTTCTGAAAAATCTGTAATAAATCCACTCCATTATAGCAGACACAAACAATTTTCAAATTCCGATTGATACCAATTAAAAGTTTGAATGTCATACCAACCAGTAGGAACGACCATCGCATTTGCTCTGCAGCTGCCGATGCGTTCCGTCCTTTCGGAGGGGCAAAAAGAACATCCCGCCGTCAATGCCCTTGTGGCATAGGTGGGTGGCTTTTTGGGGGTTTTTAGGGGCTTGCCCCTGAATTTGTGGGGGGTGTCGGGGGGTGCCCAAACAGGCATCCCCTGACAAACCAACCAGCTAAAAACGCAAGCAATAATCGACGAAAAAATACGCTTTAATCTTTAACTTGGCTTCATAAAACCTAACCATTTTAAGTGTCTTTTCAAACTTGATTGTTTGCCAAACAATCAAGTTGGCATCGTTAAAAAGCGGCAATAAAACCCCTGTAAACCACTTGAAATAAAGGCTGTACACCACTTCGCAATCTGGCTAAAATGGGTCGAATTTGATTCTTTACCTTTATTTCAAGTGGCACTTGAATTGGTGGCAAACAATCAAGTTTTGGGGTGTTTTACTCCATTTTTTGACGGATATTGCGTTAAAAATGGTGGAAGCCATCCTATTTTTCATACACTAAAAATGTAAAAAACCCAAAAAAAGGCCTCAAAAAACCATGGAAATCCCTGTTAAAATGCACCCTCAAATTGAATATACCACTATAATAGAAGCCCGAAAACGAGCGGGAGACCTAATGCAACGCCTTTTTTGGGACGAAACCACCGCCAACGAAGCCCTAACCTACTGGCCCACCCTGAAAAAGGGGCTATTGGCGGATGTAAGCCTACAAGTAGCCTATCAACTGGTGTGGCATTTTGATTGCGATGAAGGCATGAATAACGACGGAATACGGCATACAGAGCCGTTTTACGCAGATGTTCAACTGGAATTGCTCAAACAATGTGCGGGGTATTTGCAACAAGGTTTACCTTTACCGCAGGATTTAATAACCTGTTACACCTATTATGAACCGATTAAACAATGGCAACCCGTCTATTTTAAAAACAAACCGCTGGCCTACATGAAGCTGATGGATTTAGAACTTTGGCTACGAGGCGTTGTGATGGGCTGGTGGCTGAAACTTAAGCACCGCAAGCATCGGCAGGGGGCTTAATGCACCGACCGACGCTTTCCGCCATCTACTAAAATGGTTTGCCCTGTTATGTAACTGGCAGGTTGCCCACATAAAAACGCCACCATCGCCGCAAATTCTTCAGGTGTTCCTAACCTGCCGATAGGGATTTCCGTTTCCACCAGCTGGTTTTTAACCGCTTCAGCCGTGGTGTTTAGGGCTTCTGCTTTGTGCGTAAATAGCTGATTCAATCGGTCTGTCGCAATATACCCCGGTGCAACACAATTGACGGTAATGCCTTGCATAGCAACTTCGGTGGAAAGCGTTTTGGCGTAAGCCGTTACGGCAGACCGCATCGTGTTGGAAACCGCCAAATTCGGCACGGGTTCTACGACGGCACTGCTGGTAATGAAAATAATCCGTCCCCAACAGTTTGTTTGCATGGCGGGTATAAACGCCGTGGTTAGCTGAATAACGCTCATTACCAGCTGATTAAAGCCATTCGTCCACTGGGTGTATTGGGTGCTAAGGGCAGTCGATGGAGCAGGCCCTCCTACGTTGTGGATGAGCACCTCAACCCCTTCTGCCCAGTGCGTTTGTACGGCTTCAATTAGTTTTGTACGCTGGGCCGCATTGGTTAAATCACACACAAACGTGGTTACAGCCACGTTATAAGTTTCCCGAAGGTGCGTGGCAACGGCTTCTAGCCGTTCAGCATTACGAGCAGTTAAAAATAGGCTAGCTCCTTCTTTGGCAAGGGTTTCAGCCGTAGCCAAGCCTAAGCCTTGGGTACTGGCACAAACTAGGCATCGTTTATGTTTTAGGTGTAAATCCATCATTTTATGATTGTTCCTACTGCTTTAAAATTAAACATCGTAGGGGCGGATGCAATCCGCCCCTACACACAAACGAGCGTACACGCTTTTTTTGTCAAATAAAAAGAGCCTTACCCCGAATGATTTTTGGGACAAGACTCTTTTTATTTGGGCGCTGAGGGACTCGAACCCCCGACCCCCTCGGTGTAAACGAGAAGCTCTACCAACTGAGCTAAACGCCCTCAGTTGTTTCAGTACAGGTATTAGTTTATGAAAAACATAGTGGCTCGTCAAGTAGCATTTTATAATCATGAGTAAAAGTATCTTCGATACTTTTACTTTCGACACCTTTACTGATGTAAAGCTTATACAAATTCAAAGATTGAATAGACCTCTTGCATGACTCTATATCTGGGGCATCTTCGTTGTCATTTGCGGTACTCGAATTCTTATGTACTTCCGTGTACACCTCAAATTCTGCGTTCCTCATTCCTAGAATCTGCACCCACCTATCGAGTCATGCAAGAGGTCTAATAGCGTTTTCTCTCATCGATTGTCTTTCCCATCTTTAGCTGGTTGGTTTGTCAGGGGACTGCGGTTGGGTTGCCCCAACACGAACACCCCCCACAAATTCAGGGGCAAGCCCCTAAAGACCCCCAAAAAAGCCACCCCTCTATGCCACAAGGGCATTGACGAGGGGATGTTCTTTTCGCCCCTTCGGTGGACGGAACGCATCGGCGACTGCAGAGCAAACGCGATTGTTGTTCCTACTGGTTGGTAAGGGGTTAAGGGTCTTGACTAAACCATCATGGGTGGGCGACCACAAGGGTTCGCCCCTACAGTAATCTGTTAATTTTCCTTCGTAGGGGAGACCCTCGTGGTCTCCCGAATCAAGAATGCACGCCATTTAAACTTTTAGTCGGTATAAGCCCTATCAACAGGAAAAGTGGCATTTTGCCGGCAAGTTTGCTATAATAACCTAATTCCCCTGTTGAAATTCATTTTTTAGGTGCTGGATTTTTTAACTTTATGATGACAGTTTCTGCCACATTTACGGCTTCACCCACACCCGCAGGGCAAGCCCAACGCCCCTTAGAACAACTCATCAACGCCTTTGCCCGTCTACCAGGGGTAGGGCCTAAAACCGCCCAACGCTACGCCTTTTTCGTGCTAAAACAACCACCCGAAGTAGCCCAACTCATAGCTTCAGCCATTACCGCCGCCAAAGCCGAAGTAAAATCTTGCCAAGTGTGCCACCACTGGAGCCACCAAGACCCCTGCGAAATTTGCGAAAACCCCAAACGCAACGCCCTACAACTTTGCGTAGTGGAAAGCCAACAAGATGTGTTCGCCCTAGAACGCACCCAAACCTTTACAGGAAAATATCACGTTTTAGGCGGGCTAATAGCCCCCCTTGATGGCGTAGGCCCTGACCAACTAACCATTCGCACCCTGCTAGAACGTTTACCCATAGCTGCCGCTGAACCCACTATGGAAGTAATGGAAGTGATTTTAGCCTTGCCCCCCAGTACAGAAGGCGATACGACCAGTCTTTATTTGTCCAGAATTTTAAAACCCTTAGGCGTTAAAGTATCCCGCATTGCTTACGGGCTACCCGTAGGAGGCGATTTAGACTACGCCGACCAACTAACGCTAACCAGAGCGTTAGACGGTAGAACCTCTTTTTGAGCTTAAGGAAAAAGGTCTATTGGGCGTGCTAATTTTGTTACTGCGATATTTTCCGCTTACGCGGAATGATTCCAAAGGAATCAACATTCGGTTATTTACTAGGTGTAAACGCCCTCATTGCGTTTCTCGTGCCTCATTATCCCATCCCACTAAACCTTTTTCTTTAACTTCAACTTTAACCCTAGTTTTAATGCCCATAACCTGCTTTTGCACGGACGGATAGCCAAACAATGATAACAACCACGACAACAACTGATGCCCCCCAAACTAATCCGCTAAGGGCAGACGCTAAAACGATTACTAGCATTACAGCAAAAGTGCATCCGTTATGCCATTGGTTGCAGGGAAAATTAAAGCAATCAGTTATTTTAGGGTCAATTGAAGCACGGTTAGGGAAAAAATCGGCGTTATCAGAAACGTGGGTTGCCCCGTTGGAAAACCCCAGTTTGAAAGCCCTGTTATTAGTTGAATTGCTTCAAAAAACCCAAAAGCCACTTATTGTGGTTTGCCCAGACCCTCAACACGTTTTACGCCTAGAAACGGCATTAGCCCCCCTTTTAACCAATAATGACGAAGCGGTCTTATGCCAGTACCCGACCGATATTTTTTCTCCGTACGACCAAACTGCCTTGCCTGTACCTATTCTGCAAGAACATTACCAATTTTTGCAGTATTTGCAGGCTCAACAAAAGGGCATTTATTTAGTCAACGCAAAATCACTCTTAATAGCCTACCCCGCTTTGGCTCAAGCCCAAGCTCAAGGATTAACCGTTGTAGCAGAAGCAGAACACGCCCCCGAAGCCATTGTGGCCCATCTTTCTGCCATGGGATATTACCCGACAGATTTAGTGAAACAAGCCGGTAGTTTCAGCAGGCGGGGGGATTTGCTGGATGTATTCCCCGTCAACACCGCTACGCCCTTTAGATTGTCGTTTTTTGGTGATACGGTTGAATCTATTCGGGAAATGGATGTTGAAACCCAACGCTCTGTGGTGACGGTTGAAGCCGTCTCCATTTTACCCCGCAATCAACTGGTGCTAACGCCAACGGTGCTGAAACAGTTGCCCAACTTGTTAGAAGACCGATTAACCGCCCAATCAAAACAGCTTCAAGGCGAAAATTTAGAGCTATTAGCCATTGCCGTTAAAACACTAATTAACGGCTTAACGCAAGCCTTCCGCCCTGATGGGTTAGATTATGTAGCCCCCTTAGTGCAAACCAATTGGCAAACGCTGATGGATGCCTTCCCTGAAAATTCTCTGGTAGTGCTAGATGAAGAAGTTGCGATTTTAAACCATTGCCAAGCCCTTTCAGACCGGTTAGACCGTCAATTAGCGGAAGGCGTTGCCACAGGTGGCTTACTAGATTTAGGCAACGCTACAGGCAATGAACCTTTTGCGTTTCATCACACCACAGAAGCCGTTTTTTCGGCATTAAAGGCATCAAAATTGCCCGTTTTACGGTTATTGCCAGCTGAACGGTTGCCTGCAGACCCTGAACTACCTAAAGGGGCGTACCATTGTTTTGAACTAGCTCCGCTCCCTCGGTTTCAAGCCGATATTGCCAAAGCGGTAGAAGCGTTTAGAGACTATCGGCAGCAAAAACAACAAGTGGTTGTGGTTACAGATTATCCGCAACGGGTGTTGGATGTGTGCAAAGAACTAGACGTACCCGCTTTGTATTGGACGGATGCCCAAGCCAAGCCCCCTTCTTCAGCGGAATCGTTCGATATTTGGGTTGCAAAAACCGGCTTGCCCGATGGGTTTCATCTGCCCGAAATAAACGTGGTTTATTTGACCGACGCCGAGTTGTTCGGTCGGCATAGAATGCGACGCTCGCTGTTGCAAGCCAGTCAGCAAGGGAAACGCTCAGCCACAGAAGAGAAAGAAGCCCAAGCCATTGAAAGCTTGAGCGATTTACGCCCTGGCGATTATGTGGTGCATATTAAGCACGGTATCGGGCAATTTACCGCCCTTATGCCCATGGTAATGGAAAGCCAAATGCGGGAATATTTGGAAATTCAATACCGTGGAAACGATAAAGTGTTTCTACCCGTAGAACAATTGCACTTGCTCCGCCGTTTCAACGGTACGGGCGAAGGAGCAATTCCATCGCTTTCAAAAATGGGTGGGGCAGATTGGAAAAAAGTAACGGCTAAAGTCAAAAAATCTATTCAAAATATTGCTCATGAGCTGGTTGCCTTATATAAGTCTCGGCAAACAGTGGAAGGTATCGCCTTTGATGTGGATTCCCCGTGGCAAGTGGAATTAGAAGAATCGTTCCCATACGAAGAAACGCCAGACCAATGGAAAGCCATTCAAGCCATGAAGGCGGATATGGAAAGCAACAAGCCAATGGATAGGCTGGTTTGCGGAGACGTTGGGTTTGGGAAAACGGAAGTGGCACTACGAGGGTTGTTTAAATCCGTCTTATCAGGCAAGCAATGTGCGATTTTAGTGCCTACAACAATTTTGGCTCAACAACATTTCAACACGGTTTCGGAGCGGTTTGCCCCCTATGGCGTGCGGGTGGGATTGCTTTCGCGGTTTCGGTCGCCCAAAGAACAAAAAGACTTATTAATTAAGCTAAAAGCGGGCGAAATTGATGTAGTGGTTGGCACACACCGTATTTTGCAACGAGATGTGTTGTGGAAAGACCTTGGGTTATTGGTTATAGATGAAGAACACCGCTTTGGTGTTGCCCACAAAGAACGCATCAAACAACTGCGGACGCAAGTGGATGTATTAGCCATGTCTGCCACGCCCATTCCTAGAACATTGTATATGTCGCTTAGTGGCGTGCGGGAAATGAGCCTCATTCATACCCCACCTGTCAACAGACTGCCTGTTCAAACCTTTGTAGGGGTATTTAACCCCACCCAACTACGCATGGCTATTTTGCATGAACTAGACCGTGGCGGACAAATTTACTATATGCACAACCGTGTACAAAGCATCCATGATGTTGCCGCCCAACTGCAAAGCATTGTGCCGGAAGCGAAAATATGCGTCGCCCACGGACAAATGGGAGCGACGGATTTAGAAACCGTCATGCTAGAATTTGCCAACCATCAATTTGATGTGCTAGTAGCCACCACCATCATAGAATCTGGCGTGGATATTCCCAACGCCAACACGCTAATTATTGATGACGCCGACCGTTACGGCTTGGCACAACTGTACCAAATTCGGGGGCGGGTCGGGCGTTCCAACGTGCAAGCTTACGCCTACCTGTATTACGGGGCAGAAAAAATCCTCACAGAAGACGCTAAAAACCGACTTCGGGCTATTCGGGAATTGACCGCTTTAGGCTCAGGGTATCAAATAGCCATGAGAGATATGGAAATTCGGGGCGTTGGTAACATTTTGGGGGCGGAACAGCACGGGCATATGATTCAAATAGGCTTTGATATGTACTGCGATTTGCTGAATCAAGCCGTTGAGGCAGCCCACGATGGGCGTAATATGGATGAAGACGACACCAAAGAACCTTCTGTGGTGGATTTAAACGTAACGGCGTTTATTCCTGAAACCTATGTGGGTAGCCAAGAAGTGAAGCTCAATGAATACCGTAGGTTAGCCACCGTTACCACCGAACGGGGGCTAGATATGATTATGGCAGAATGGCAAGATAGATTCGGGAAAGTGCCGTGGCAAGCTCAACAGTTGGTAGAATTAGCTCGCCTTCGGGTACAAGCCACGGAATTAGCCATTCCCATGGTGCGTTCCGACGACGAATTGCTAAGAATTACCGTACCTTACACCCTCAAATTATGGATGGGGTTACAATCCAAATTACCAGCCAAAATAGCCACTAAACTGCGGTGGACTGCCCCAGCCAATACCACCATCGGCGGGGTGGCGTTGCCGTTGTTGCAATATAAGCACATGGGGGCTACTTCAGAAGCCTTAATGACCTTTGTAACCCAGTTATTTAAAGAATTACTAGCCCTACAGCGGGCAGGTACGTTAACGCAATTGGTGATTGAAGCCGAAAATAAACCCATGCAGGTTAGCGTTTCTAGCACCGCCACCAAGCGTTCAATAGCCGCTAGCAATGAACGCCAAGCCAATACCAGCCAATCCGTTCAAGATAAAAACCGAGCCGATTCTATCGCCAAAGCGGAAGCAAGGGCGGAGGCTAGAAGAAGGATGCAGGGGACGTGGTAGTTTTTGAGAGTCGATTGTCGTTCCTAGCTTTAGCTGGTTGGTTTGTCAGGGGACTGCTGTTTGGCAGCCCCCCGACACCCCCCACAAATTCAGGGGCAAGCCCCTAAAAACCCCCGAAAAAACACCCCTCTATGCCACTACGGGCATTGACGAGGGGATGCTTTTTTCGCCCCTGCGGTGGACGGAACGCATCGGCAGCTGCAGAGCAAATGCGATGGTCGTTCCTACTGATTGGTACGACATAACATTTAAACGTTTAATTGATATTAGTTTAAAAGGCTAACGATATGACCGCAATTGACCCTCATCCTCATCAGTATCACGATGAACACGACCACCATCTGCATTTAGATGAAGCTGAAAGCCAGCCTATTTCGAAGGTTCATTTATGGCAGTTGTTTGGCGTGTTAGTGCTAACCCTTGGCTACGCCAGCGTGGAATGGTGGGGTAGCGGAAAAACCCATTCAGTAGCCCTACTAGCCGATGCAGGGCATATGGTGGTAGATGCTTCAGGGTTACTGTTAACCCTAGCAGGTGGGGTTATCAGCTTGGTAGCTCAAAGTTTGCAAGCCAACGAAAAAGCCTTAAAAGTTGAAAAAATAGCCGCACTACTGAATGGATTAGGGCTAGTAGGGTTAAGTCTTTATTTGTGGTGGACTGGGTTTGAGCAATTAGCTTCACCCAAGATGATTGACGCAATGCCCTTGTTGCAAATAGCCAGTGGTGGCTTTGTGGTGAACCTAATAGCCGTGTTTATTTTACACGGTGGGCAAAAAGATAACATCAACGTGAAGGGGGCTTACTTGCACGTTTTGTTTGATTTATTGGGGAGCGTTACCGCCATTGTCAGTGCCGTAGCCGTAATGGTTTGGCACGTTTATTGGCTAGACCCTATTTTAAGCTTGGGCGTTGCTGGGTTGGTAAGCTATAGCACGTGGCAATTTCTGAAACTAGTTTTATCATCAGATGCAAAACCTCACACTGGTGGGTGTGGACATCATCATTAGTTAAGAGATTACTGTAAAATTCTAAAAACAAAGAATGCAAAAAAAAAATTGCATTCGGGTAGAATTATTGCTACAATATATAAAGGGTTTTATTATTATAAAATAAGCCCTTTATTTTTCAATAACAAGAGGAGGCCAAAAATGGTCACAACAATACGTCAAGTGACAGAACTATTATTCGCTTTAGTAGATCTATCCGATAACATAGTAGAAATACTAGAACTAGTTAGAAACCTAATTACCTAAACGATTTAGACAGATGACTATCGCAAGTAGTCATCTGTATTTTTTTACAAGTTAAAAGCACAAAAGATTTAACTTGTGAAAAAACAATTAACAAGCGAATTACTTATAAATAAATTACTTGTTTATACATTATGTGTATATTGTACAACATTGACTTGTTGAAAGTCAATCATTCAATAAAAGTAGCTGTTTTCTATTCTTAGCATTCGTAACGAGGCGTTTACCACGGTTTCAATACCAAAAAAGCGTCAAAAAAGGGACTGGTGGAACAGTCCCTCGTTAGAATCTAGTATAGAAAGGAGAATAAAATGAAAGAAACCTTACAAGAAATTCATTTTATTCTAACGATAATTTTAGTTATCGTTAGCTACCTAGCCGAAAAGGCTTAGGGAAAGAAGTGCTTGCTGGTATCGAAAGTACCAGTAGGCTTTCTTTTTGTATTATGGAAGGTTGCAGTGCATCTGTCAATACTTTTTTACGAACTACTGTAAAAAATTGATATACTGTTACCAACAAAAGGAATCCCTATGCAAATAAATCACCCTCTTTTTTCTTTAACCTTCAGCTTCCTACTTCTGTGGGGGCAATTAGCTTATGCAGAACCGCCCAAGCCTCAAACCGAAGGGTGGCAGGATATTTACCTAACCTACAACCGAATCTGCAAAAAATGCACTATGACCGACAACCAAGACGGCACGGTTTACATGGTCAACCAGCAAGGCATCGGGGCGAGCTACCCCGCACACGAGGTGTTGGGGGTTGATTATCATCCGCTAGAACGGAAATTTCGCAGGCATTTGGCAACGACTCTCAACCCAGCAGCAGCTAAAACGCTGATGCCCTATAGCCTAGAACCGCCAGTGCATCAAGACTAGCGAAACGAAACGCCTCAATTTTACGAAAAATCTAAACGCTGGTGGCGGTAAGTTGAACATCCATCTTAGATGCCAAACAAAGCATTTTTTCAGCTGAGCCTTGGTTGCAAGCCACTTCCAAATACCCATGGCTTCCCCGAACAATCCCCAAAGCACCCACAGATAACGCACCATAGCTAGCCACTACAGGCAATTCAACAGGCGGCTGGTTATTCACAGATAAAACCACCTGCGTAACGCCAGCACCCAACCAAAAATGAGGAATGGTTAAAATCACATTCCCAAACCCATCACACGTTAGCACCGTGCCTTCAAACGCCGTTTCATTCACCCGTGTGGGTGCTTCCCACCCTATACAAGGTTGCCACGTTTGGGTTTCAGCGGTAAATTGGTCTGCCAGTTCGCTAACCCAAGTTAGTAAATTAATCCCCTGCACTTGCTTGTTGAGTAAGACAGCCCCCAGTGGAGCATATAAATCCCGACCCGCAAAGGTACTACCCGCAAAGGTTTCCACCGCTTCTGAAGAGTACTGCCACCCGAACGACTTTAACGACGCTTGAGAAAATCGCCAAACCCGAAGGCTAGCATCGGTTTGCAGTAGCGGGGCTAGCAACCCATTATCTGGGGCTATAAACCACTGGTTATAACTGGCACGGTAGGTTAATAAAACCCGTTGATTCTCATCGCCAACATGGGGGTCTACCACGCACACAAAAACCGAATCTGGCGGGCAATAAGGCAAGCTAGTTAACAGTTGCCACGCCCCAAGGTGTATTTGAAAAGCCGGCACGGCGTGCGATAAATCCACCAACATGGTTTGGCTTCTAGCTTTGGGGGTTAACGTACTAAGGGTAGCTGCTTTCAGCGTGCCGACGTAAGCATCTTGCCAGCCGTAATCTGTTAAAAAAAGAAGGGTATACATTAGGGTGTTAAAACTTTCTTGGTAAAGCACTTTACCCTACTATAGATGCTTTTACTGGTTATTTGCAAGAAGGTAAACGAATTAAAAACTAAAACAAAGTAGCACAAAATAGACTGTTTCTGGTTTTATGTACATAACCGTAATTTTATAAAACTGTGTGTAATTTTAAAATAGAAAGTGATGGGTGTTTTACGATGATGATGAATCTTAACATTGCCAATACAGGGTTCAATGCAGGCAATACCACCAATATAAAGCCTAGGCAAACGGCTATTGTACCAGCAGAAAAACAGACAACCCCCAAAACATCGACCACCCCTAGGCAAACCATGGAACTTTCAGAAGATGCGTTAGTGCACCAAGCCCTAACCCGCACCAAGCCCGAAAGCATTTTATGTGCGGAAGATTTAGATTATCGGGCTCCGCTAGTGGCATTTTTAGCAGGGCCTGATGCCATTAAGAAACAAGCCCTCAAATGGGGTGCTCTCATTGGTACAGGCCTTGGTGTGATTGGTGGCGGTATTGGGGTAGCAGTTATGGCTTCCAGAGAAAATGCCGCTATGACTATTGGAAAAGGATTCGGTATTGTTGCTGCTTGTGCTGGTGGCGGGGCACTATTAGGGGCGTTATTTGGTTGGCTTAATGGTAACGAAGAAGCTAGAAACCAAGCATGGGTGAACAAAAACGTGTTTGAAATGATGGATTTAACCAGCCCTACCGCCACCTTAGGACAAGGTAATAAAGCCTTAAAAGAAGAAACTGGTGATTCCTTCAGCCATAGGCTTGCCCGCAACGAAAGCCGTCGGCGAGATGAACGCACGCAGCAGATGATTTTGGAAAATCAGCTATTAACAATCACAAATTAGACCGATTGCTTTCAATTTAAAGTATAATAAGGCTAGTTTAAAACGTCCCCTTATTGAAATGAAAGAATCTGAATGTCTGTCAATACTGCTACTACCCCACTAACTATTTGGATTGATGCGGATGCTTGCCCCGCCCCAATTAAAGACTTTTTAATTAAAACCGCCAAAAACCGACAACTTCGGATGGTGTTTGTTAGCAATAAGGTTATTAGCATCCCCACTTCACCGCTATTTGAAGCCGTGCAGGTAGACCACGGGGCGGATGTGGCAGATGCCTATATTGTAGACCACACCCAAACTGGCGATATCGTCATTACGCAAGATATTCCGCTGGCAGCGTTGCTGGTAGCGAAAAACGTGTTGGTTCTCAATTTGAAAGGCGATTGGCTCAAGGCTTCCAACATTTCAGAACGCCTAGCCGTGCGTAACTTGATGACCGATTTACGCGATACGGGCATGATAACCGGTGGCCCCAAGCCCTTTAGCCAAAAGCAAAAAGAAACTTTTGCCAATGGGTTTGATAAGGTGTTAACGTTTCGGTTGAAGCAGGGTTAATCGCTTCGGGCTAGGGTGTATGCGTAAGGGGGACTGGCGTCAGCCCCCCTTACAACCCCCCACCGCTTAAGGGGCAGTTCACCACCCCCTTAAGGGAGAGGGGACGAATACTAATTCGCAGTAAACCCCTTACCCAATCCCCAGGGGAACAACTGGCTAATCGGTTTTCGTGTACGTTGAAAATAGGCTTGAGCGGAAGCTAGAGGCTCCCTAAATGCTCTGCTTCGCTACGCTCGCACCAGCCTATCTCCAACTGCCTATGGTTTGATACCAATTTAAAGGTTGAATGTTGTACTCACCAGTAGGAACGACCATCGCGTTTGCCCTGCAGTCGTCGATGCGTTCCGTCCACCGGAGGGTCGAAAAGAGCATCCCTCAGTCAATGCCCGTAGTGGCATAGGTGGGTGTCTTTTCGGGGGTTGGGTAGGGGTTTACCCCTAAGTTTGTGGGGGGTGTCGGGGGGTGCTCAAACGAGCATCCCCTGACAAACCAACCAGCGAAAAATGCAAGCAACCATCGATGAGCAAACACTGCTTGTGATATACTAAAATCAGTTTTTTTCTCTCCTGCAAACCAATATAAAGTAGATTTTGACAATGCCCCTAACATCCCCTTCCCCGCAAGATACCACCATTTCCTACGCCTGTAGCCTTCCTTGTTCACCTGAAATAAGCGAATCGCTTTCAGATTGGCTAACCACCCTGCCAACCGTTGTTAGCGTGATGTTACTGTATCAAGACGATGAAAACGGCGTTGAAAAACCCTACCAAGTCAAAGTGTTTAGCCATGAACCCACCATTGACCAACAAGTTAAACAAGCCATTACCAACGAACCCCATTGGGTGGAACACCAAATTTTGGCAGATACGGTTTCCGATACCATCGCTATTGCCCAAGAAGATTGGGCGGAAAGCTGGAAGCAATTTTGGCACGTTGAACAGCTGATTCCTAACGCCTTAACCATTTGCCCTAGCTGGGAAACTTACGAACCAACCCATCCTGATGAGGTGGTTCTCAATTTAGACCCTGGGTCTGCGTTCGGTACGGGGGCTCATGAAACAACCCGCCTTATGCTTCGAGGGCTTCATCAAGAAGCCAAGCAAGGCTTGGGCGTTGAAGGAAAAACCGTGTTAGATATGGGTTGTGGGTCAGGTATTTTAGCTATTTACGCTCACAAATTAGGGGCAAAAAAAGCCATTGGGTTGGATATTGACCCCGTAGCTGTAACTGTTTCGGTGGAAAATGCAGGGCTTAACCAGTGCAATCCTGAAACGCTCGTGTTTTCAGATGCCCCCCTGTTGCCGTTTCCCATGGTAGAAGCAGACTTGATTTTAGCCAACATTCTAGGCCCTGTCATTATTGAACTGCTTCCTGCGTTTTGTGCCAATTTAAAGCCGAATGGCGTGCTTTGGTGTTCGGGGTTGATTGACTCTTCCTGTAAAGCCGTGATGGCGGCGATGGCGGATGCAGGGTTGACGCAACTAGAAACCATCCAAGAAAACCGCTGGTTTGCTATCCGTGGAGTGTATGAAACTAATGGGCAGTAAAAATTCAAACTTCTACCTAGGGCTTCATGGGGGGTGGTATTTGACCACCCCCCAAACCCCCCGCAAAATTAAGGGGACTCCACGCCCCCTTAATAATCCCCTCTCAAGGGTTGATTTGTTTTCTCGCACGTTGCAAATAGGCTTGACCGGAAGCTAGAAGCTCCCTAATTGGTCTGCTTCGCTACGCTTGCACCAGCCTATTTCCAACTGTATATGGTTTGAAGCTAACAATCATGATTAGTTCTAACAACTTAAGGTTACAACATGGCTCAAATATATCGATTATTTTTACCGTCTGATTTCTCAGAATCGGCTTTTTTAAACCAAGACGCTTCTTGGGTGATTGATGATAAACCCACGCTACACCATGTGGTAACCGTGCAACGTTTAAAGGTTAATCAGCAGGTGATAACGGTACATCCTACGCTTGAAAGGGCAAGAGTTTGTAGCGTTATCGGCATTTCCAAAAAAACGCTCGAACTCAAACCATTAGACCTTTTACCTATCGCAGAAACCCAACTACCCGAAATAACCCTAGCCATGGCATTAATTAAAGAAGCCCGCTGGGATTGGATGCTACAAAAAGCCACAGAATTAGGCGTACGAACGATTCAACCCTTAATAACAGAATTCACGGTGGTTTCACCCAATAACATTGAACATAAATTAGAACGCTGGCAAGCTATTTGCCAAACCGCCGCCCTGCAAAGCGAAGGCTTATTTATTCCAACCGTGTTACCGCCTATTTCATTAGCAGCATTTCTGAATCAGCCAAGCAGTTCCAACACCGCCATGTTTGTGGCGTTGGAACGAGAAACAGAAACAATCGCAAGTTTGAAGCAGGCGTTGGCGGCTATTTCTGAACCCATTACCGCATTTTTCATAGCCGTTGGGGCTGAAGGCGGTTGGAGCGAACCCGAAAAAGCCTTGTGGCAGAATGCTTCAGACCGCTGGCAGGCTGTTTCGTTAGGTAGCCGAATTTTACGGGCAGAAACCGCTGCTCTGTTTATGATAGGAGCCATTACTTATGAACACCCCTAACGTTGATTATTTATGCCAATTACCCCTCATAAAAGCCGTTGTTGTTGAATCCAAAAAATTGGGTATTCAGCCTTACTTGGTGGGCGGTAGCGTTCGAGATGCCATTTTATCGCCCGAAAAACCTATTACAGACTATGACTTCTTAGTATTGAACGGCGATGCCAAAACATTAGTAGAACAATTGGTTCAGCTGGATGTGGAGGATACCCGCCTCATCACCCTCGATGAGCATTGGGGTATTTTTCGGTGGATTATCTTACCAAAATCGCCATTACATCCACTTTCAACTACAGACGAGGATGAAAACCTTCCGCCTGTTTGGGTGGATGTAGCGAACGCCTTAGATAACGAGTTGCATACGGATTTGAATCGGCGAGATTTAACGATTTCCGCCCTTGCATTGCACCCTGAAACAGGTGAAATAATCGACGTGGTTGGCGGGTTGGCAGATTTGAATAATCGGCATATCCGTATGATTTCCGCCCATAACTTGGTAGATGATCCTCTGCGGTTGCTTCGGGTTTTTCGGTTTATGGCGTGCTTGGGAGAACAACACCCGACGCTAGACCCTGCTACTTTGGCGTGTGTTCAAGCAAATACCGCCTTGCTGAATACCGTCGCCATGGAACGATGCCATTATGAATTTTTAAAAATGCTGAGCTATCCGCAAGCCTTCCCTGCACTGCAAGCGATGGCGGATTGCGGGTTATTAGAACAACTCATTCCTGAATTGACTGCGTGCAGACAAGTGCCACCCAATAGTCATCATCACCTACCGCTGTGGGAACATACTTTGGAATTAGTTCGGCAAACGGAATTGCTTTATACTGAAGTGGATGAAGAAACATTAACGATATTAAACGCACCAGTTGCTAATATGACTAACGGTTGGGGACTCGTCAAATTAGGGTGTTTACTGCATGATATTGGCAAGCCCGCCACTTGGGAAATTATCGAACATAAAGATAACCCCGAGGGAAAACACACCTTTTTGGGGCATGAAAAAGTGGGCGAAGACTTAACCGATGCCTTACTTAAACGATGGAAAATGAGCGGTGAATTGACGGCGTTGGTCAAAAAGCTGGTGCGGTGGCATTTGTACCCTTGCCAGTTTGGGCAACATAGTAGCCGAAAAAGCGTATTACGCTTTTTCCGAAAGTTAGAAAACCACACCCCCCATGTTACCGTGCTGGCGTTGGCAGATAGGCTAAGCACTTGCGGTGTGGCTATTTCAGCGGAAACATTAGCAACCTCAAAAACCAATCATTTGTGGTTGTTGAAACGCTATTATGAAGAACAATCCGTGTTGCAAGCCCCTCGGTTATTGAGCGGTGAAAGCGTGATGGCAATTTTACGCATACCACCCAGCCAAGCAGTGGGGCAATGGCTGAAACGGCTAGAAGAAGCCCAGCAATTAGGCGAAATTACCACGGCAACCGAGGCTACGCAGTGGCTTGTTGCCCAATACCGTTCTGTTGAAACGCTTCCCACCGAGCTAGCAGAGCAGGAATAAGTTGTCTACCTGCTTGGGTTTTGGGTATTTGTTCAAACGGTAAAACAGGTAATTGGTGTGGCGGTGTACCGCTAACTAACAATACTTGTGAGGCGTTAATACCTACTGTTTTAGTGAGCGTTTCAAATACTTGCAATCCTGTTTCACCTTCAGGTAATTCCCAATCTAAAATCACGACAATATCATGCGGATGGTAAGGGGCGGTTTTCAGCAAACGAATGGTTTCTGGCGTGGTTTCAGCCATGCCAAGCAAAGCAAATTTTTCAGGGTGTTGGCTGAGCAACACCTCAAAGGCTGTTTGCCACTGTGGGGAATCTTCCACCACCAAAATGGGCAACGGTAATAAGGTATTAGCGGGTATGGCAGTTAAGGTAGTCATGTTAAGTGTCCGATAAGTTAGCGATAGGTGATAGAGGATAGATGGATTTTTTCTATACCTACTAGACTACTTCAAACATACCAACTAAGCCTCATTCCGATAGAGGATTTCTAGGGATAGGCTATTCAACCTTTTAATTCAGTGGAAATCTCTATTTTGTCGCTTTAAGAACCAACTTTTTCCATAAGCCTAAGAGATGTGGCAATAACTCATCTACAATATGGTCTTTTGTGATTTGTGTAAACGAGCAGGTTTCTGTAGGTTCTTTTATGCTACTACAAACAATAAGTTGATCTGGCTTTAGCCCCTTAGGTTCTAGTACTTTTGTAAAAACATCACCAGCAGTTGCTCCACCCTTCAAGTTCCAGTGTGAAATAAGTACTAAATCAGAGAGCATTCCTTCGGAAAGGTTATTTATTACTGCTTGAGTGCCTGATAGAGTTTTTGCTGTACCCAAAAGTTTTAAAGGGAAATGCCCCTCATTAGTCTCCTCACTTGCAAAAACCGTTTGATAAAGCTTCAAAATAGCTTCATTGCTTTCAATAGCAATAATGGGTAGTTGTGGTAAAATGAGTGGGGGATTAGCAGTACCAGAACGAAAGGCACTGTGAGAAGTAGGCTGAATTTTCATTAGAGTTACTTTCTAAGTATTATTTGAAAAGAGATGAGCCTTGAAAATCTTTAAATTTACATTTGTCATGCTACTTCAAACAAAAAAGTCAAGCTTCTTCTCTATAAAAAATTTCTGTCGGTAAATGTCCTGCTAAAGCATAATGCGTTAGCCCAGACCGTTGCTTACTAGCCACATTGAGTCGTTTTTGCAACGTGGTTTGATAAGCCGTTAACGCCACGGCTATTTCACTATCCAGCTGGTGGAACGTTATAAGCGTTTGCTTATCAATCGTTTCAGGTTTTGGTAACTGTGCTAAGCTAGCCAATAAATCGCCCCGCCGTAGCATATTTTGGTGAATCGGGGGCAATTCTTCTTCTGCTAAGGTTTCTGTAATATGTAGCAATTGATTTAGCAGGTTTGCCTGCAGGGTATTCAATTGTTCAAGAATCGTTAAAAATTCAGTCATTATGAATAACCTTTTACATGGCTCGATAGATGGGAGTAGATTCTAGGAATGAGGAACGGAAAACCGGAGTGTACACTGTGGTACATGAGGATTTGTTGATTGACCTGCAATCATTCTACCGAAGGTAGAAAATACCGAAAATGACAACGTAAAACGTTCTGCGTTTTCTCGCCCTGCGGATACCCCAAATATCGAGTCATGTAAGAGGTTATTTATGCTTGCCGAATAACGGCCCGCTCATTGGCGGAAGTTACTTGGCGTTCCGAAGTATCGCCAGAAAGTTTCCGTTCTTTGGCTGCCAATTGGGCGGCATCGTTCCACATTTTACGCATATTAACTAATTCACCGGTTATTTCTTCAATTAAATCAACGTCTTTTTTAAGGTTTGCTTTCACTAATGAATGATAATAAAATTCATAAAGTTGCAGCAAATTTTGGGCAGTTTCCCCACCCTGTTTCACATCAAGCGAAACAATAAATTCCGTAATAATTTTTTGAGCTTTAATGAGGTTGTTATTTGATTTTTCATAGTCTTTGGCGATCATTGCTTTTTTGGCAATGCGTAAAAATTTAACCGCCCCATCAAATAACATCAGCAATAATTGTTCTTTTGATGCGGTTTTAATTTGTTCTTCAGCATACTGTTGTGTGTAGCTATTATTATTTAAAGAAGGCGATGTCATCATCATCATCATGTGTGGTGCAGACCCTTCGTAAAAAAAGACCTAGAAAAAAGCGGTGATTATAAACTGTCTTAAGTATAGCAAATTAAGGTTGGGTTTTAATCCTTTAAATAGTGTAATTTATTGATTCTCTTGATTTTACGCCAGTTGTATTCTAAAATAAGGGTACTTTTTAAATTCCCGATGGAAACCGTAATGACTGCTTCTCCGTTTTCTTCTGCTAATTTCGCACTGAACACTTCGTTTAATGCCAGCTTTTCTGGTTGGCAAAACAGTGGGGCTGTTGAAAATTTTTGTCAGGAATTTCCCCCAGAACAAGCAGTAGAACTAGCGGTTTTTTTGCAGTGCCTTAGCCAAGCCCTCAATCAATCTTACATTTTAGATGAAGTTTTTGATGATATTGGGCAAGTATTAACCAGCACGTTTGCCTTTGATGCCTTTACCTTTGCCCTGTTAGAACCCAGTGGGCAAGGCATTATGCGGCTCATTCAAATTTCTGCGGATGGCTTTGCCGATGTCATGCAGGAAAATAATCGGTCTACCTTACCAGACCCTATTCTTCAGCCGATTATTCAACACCGTAGTGCCGCTTTTTTGGGGTTGGAACACCAACAATCTTCTATTTTATTTCCGGGGTTTCCTGCCGTTACAGCGGTTTACCCGTTAGTGAATAAGGGGGTTCTGTTAGGCTTGTTGGCGTGTTCAAAATCAGTCGATGCCTTAGTACAAGCCGAAGAACAACAACGCACTCAAGAAGCTTCGCCAACTTTATACGGTAGCCCCACCGTGCCAAACGCAAAAGCCATTGAAAAAGACAGTAATCCGTTTGCTAACCCTGCACGGTATTTTAGCGTAAAAGAACAACGATTTTTAGAAGCCAGCTTGCCCCTATTAGCCCTAAGCTTGGAACACGCCCACCTGTATACCCGAAGCCAAAACTTGCGGGGCAGAATGTTTTTAATGCACCGTATGAATTTAGCCATTCGGCAATCACTTAATTTAGATGAAATGTTGGCAAAGGCAGCTTCAGAACTAGGGCAATTATTAGGGGTTAGCCGATGTTTTGTTTATGCGTTTAATGCCCCTATGCCACTGGTTATTAATGCAAAAACTATTTTAAACAACGCCCCGCCCAAGGTGTTACCCCCCTTTATTTATCATCAGCATGGGTTAAAGCCGTTTCGCCCTGAAAAGCCTTATAATCAGCCCTTTCAGTTTGAATGGGAAGTGCTACAAGCATGGATTAAACAACAGCAGGAAAGTGGGTCTCGGTCTCAAGTGGGGTATCAACTAAACGAACACCACTTACCGTTTGAACCCCTTTATTTTACCCCAGCCAACCAAAATTTTACGAAAGCTTCGTTAGGGCCTAATGCCGTTTACGAAAAGCATCAAATACAATCACTGTGCCTTTACCCCATTGTTTCCTCAGAAGCGTGGCTAGGGGTTTTGGTGTTACACCAATGCGATAAAGTACGACTTTGGGCAATGGAAGACCAAGAATTATTGGCGGGCATTGCGGAACATTTGGGCTTGGCCATGGGGCAAGCTCGGTTATTTTCTCACGTTCAGGAACAGAACACCAAAATTGAACGTGCTTATGCGGAATTACAAGAAGCCCAAGTGCAATTAGTGCAAACGGAAAAAATGGCGGTTCTCGGTCAGTTTGTGGCAGGCATTGCCCATGAAGTCAACACGCCGTTAGGGTCAATCATTTCTAATACGCAAACCCTACAACGCTTGCTGGAACGCACCAAAACAGAACTACCCCCTGAAGAATTTAACCCTGAAACGACGGTTTCTGCCTATTGGGCTATGGCAAATGAGCTATTGGGTATTAATGAGCTGGCGGGTTCGCGTATTAAAGAAATTATCGTGAATTTGCGGAATTTCGCTCGGTTGGATGATTCAGACCAAGTACCGGCAGATTTACATGAAGCGTTAGATAGTACGTTATTAATCTTACGCAGTAGCTTCCCTGCTTCGTTAATTTTAACCAAGCATTATACAGAAAATTTACCGAAAGTTCGATGCTTTTTAGGCCCTATCAATCAAGTATTAATGAATTTAATGGGCAATGCTCTGCACGCAATGGAAGACGTTGCCGTACCCGTATTAACGTTAAGAACGGGCGTTGCCATGCACGAACAATTAGGCAATGCGGTATTTATCTCCATTCAAGATAACGGTAAAGGTATTGCTCCGGAACATTTGGCAAAGATATTCGACCCTGGCTTTACGACTAAAGCCCGTGGTGTGGGAACAGGCTTAGGACTAGCCCTTTGTTATAAAACGGCCGAAAAGCATAAGGGCTTACTAGCGGTTGATTCCAAACCCAATGAAGGGGCGTGTTTTACGCTTTGGCTTCCCTTGTAATACCAATTCAAAGATTAATAGCGTGTTCTCTCATCGATGGTCGTTCCTACTGGTTGGTGCGTTATTCAATCTTTGAAATGGCATGAAAATTCAAAAAATAACCCCATATAACAAATTGTAACAAAAATGTTACAATAAAGTCGCTCCATTTTGATAGGTTTAATCCTCTTTTCAGAGGATGTTTTGTTTAAATTACTATATTCATAGTTTTTAAAACAAAAAAAAACTGGTTTTTGTTTGCAGGCACTGTTATAATAATTACCTACTACTTCGGTAGTTGTTTATTCAAAACCGTTTGGATGTAGTTAAAATTTCAAAGCACTAAAAAACTAAAATAGCCTTTTATTTTTTGCTTAATGTGCGTCAGTGTAATCCCCTTTTTGGAGTAAAGGGGAAGTTAGTAGTTGTTGCTTATTTTACCTATCCCTACCTTATTAATGACGTTCTTACTAAAGCTATTTAGCTATTACTTGTATTGCCTATTTTTTAATAAACAAGGAGCCTACTTATCATGATGATGACCGCTTTGAACCCACAGATAACTTACAACGTTGATTTTTTATCTTCGCCCATGCAAGGTGCGGAAGATGCTGATTTGGTAAAACGGTTACAAGTGGCAATTGAAGCTGGCACACTAGCCAGCAAGCTTATTCAAGAAGCGTTTAAAAAGCAACGGGTGGGTGGTCAGCCTGAATCTACCGCCAAAGAATCGGATGATAGAGATTTATTAACCCAGCTGGATGTTGCTTGCGATGATGCCATCCGATGTTTCTTGAAGCAAAAATTTCCCGATGATTTTCAGCTAACCGAAGAAAGTTATCAAGAAGGGTGGCCATTCACCCTAGAATCCACTTGGGTGGTAGACCCGTTGGATGGTACTAGAAACTTTGTGCATGGTTTTCCTTGTTGTGCGGTTTCCATTGCTTATTTAGTCCATGGCAAACCAAAATTGGCAGTAGTTATAGACCCATTACACGACGAAGTGTTTTATGCCCTAAAAAATCATGGTGCCTTCCTCAATGGGCAACCGATTACCACTTCTCCAGTTCCGCAACTTTCTGATGCGTTAGTTTCTGTAGGCTTCCCCAATGCGGCGGGCGGTATGTTCCGCGAAGAAAGCGATTTGTTTTTGTTCGCTGTTCAGCGTGCAAATGGCGTGCGTAGGCTTGGGGTAGCTGCGTTGGAAATGGCGTATGTGGCTGCAGGACGGTTGGATTCGTTCTGCCAGCTTGGGCTTTCCCCTTGGGATGTAGCCGCTGGTTATTTATTGGTGCAGGAAGCAGGCGGGCTAGCTACCCAATGGCATGGTGAACCCGTTTCATTTGCGGATAGACGCTTTAGCGTGTTGGCTTCTAATGGGTTGCCTTCCATTCATTGGGCTATGCAGGAAGCTTGTCAGCTAACAGGTGTACCGCAACGCACCAGAAGAGCTTATAGCCGACTGGTATTTTAATTTAAAAAATGAGGCGATAAATTCTTTGTGGTCTGCTAGCAAAACAGGGGCAATTATCAGAAAAATATCATGGTTTCCCCTGTTTGCTTTTGGTTTATTTAGGTATTTTAAAAAGACTTCTTTTTTGTCATCAATCATTGGAAAACAAGGGCTTCCTTTAAGAAATCGCAACCTATTTAAACTTATCAGCACTTTCAGCTGATAGTATAAACAATCGGTATAGTGTGAAGTGCGTTTACTGGGAATAAATGGCTACACAATACTTGAAATACCCATTTCACTAAGTGCTGTGTTTTAATGAAGAGCAGAGATAAAAAACGATAAGCGGCCATCGTTTGATATTAGGTCGGCTGTTGTGATAGGATAGAAATAACTTTAAGGAGAAAAAGAATATGGCAATTTTTGATAAATCATCAGCAACCAATCCCGTTGTTATAACAGGAACCATCACTTCAGATTTTATTTTCGGAGGGAGTGGGAACGATGTTTTAAACGGTGGAGCAGGCAACGACAGTATTTTCGGCGGTCCAGGTAACGATGTTATACATGGCAATGAAGGTGATGACTTACTTTACGGTGGAACTGGCAACGATAAACTTTATGGTGATGAAGGTAACGACGTTTTGTATGGTGGCATTGGCGATGACCAACTAAGTGGCGGGCTTGCTAACGACACGTTAAACGGCGATGAAGGTAACGATACCCTTAAGGGCGATGACGGAGACGATACCTTAGTAGGCGGAGCAGGCGATGATACGCAATACGGTGGTAACGGAAACGATAGAATTGATGGCGGAGAGGGCAACGATAAGTTGTTTGGCGACGCTGGCGATGATTTAAGCTATGGTGACGGCGGTAACGATACCCTTAAAGGCGGACTTGGTAACGATAAGCTTTATGGTGGCGATGGCAACGATGTTGTTTATGGCGATGTTGGTAATGACTTACTTTACGGCGGTTACGGCATTGATAAACTTTATGGTGGCGATGGTAACGATAAGCTTTGGGGCGGAATGGGTGATGACTACTTAAACGGTGGGTCGGGCAAAAACGATTTGTACGGTGGGGATGGTAACGATACCCTAGAGGCTGGTACAGATGGTAGTTCATTGCGTGGCGATGCGGGCAAGGATTTATTAGTGGGTAGTGATAAAACCGATTATTTGTGGGGCGGAGACGGCAACGATAGAATTTATGGCGGGGCCGGTAATGATGGTATTTCAGGGGATGCGGGCAATGACGTTATATACGGTGGTATGGGTAGCGATAGAATAAATAGTGGGGCGGGAGACGATATTCTTTATGGTGATACTGGCAACGATTACTTAAACGGTGGAGCTGGGCACGATAGTTTGTATGGTGGCGACCACGAAGATACCCTTATTGGTGGGGCGGGTAATGATAAGTTAGATGGCGGTAGCTGGGATGATATTTTGATGGGCGGAGAAGGACAAGATACTTTGACGGGCGGTACAGGGTTTGATACCTTTGTGCTAGATGTGTTTACACCCAATAATACAACCGCTCAAAATAGCGATATTATCACCGATTTTTCTAAAATTGATATCATTACATTCAAGGCAGATGCCACCGTAACAGCGACGCTTTCATACAACGTAACCACTCATTTCTTAGGTATTGATATTAGTAATAATGGGCTTGCAGATGTTGGCGTTACCTTACAGAATTTTAATCTAGCGGGTAATCAGTTTTTAGGTGTTGCTTATAACGCAACCGCAACCCAATGGGAAGTCAGTGTATTGCCCCATTACGGAACTATTATTTAATATAATACCAATCCAAAGATTGAATAGTGTGTTCTTTCACCGATTGTCGTTCCTAGCTTTCGCTGGCTGGTTTGTCAGGGGACTGCTGTTTGGTAGCCCCCCCCGACACCCCCCACAAATTCAGGGGTAATCCCCTAAAGACCCCCAAAAAGCCACCCCTCTATGCCACAAGGGCATTGACGAGGGGATGTTCTTTTCGCCCCTCCGAAAGGACGGAATGCATCGACCACTGCAGAGCAAGCACGATGGTCGTTCCTACTTGTTCGTACGCTCTTTAATCTTTGACAAATTCTTACCCTTCTTTTTGGGGTGGTATCAACACGCTGGTTTCATGGCTATGGCTAACGTGCCCTGGGTATGATTGCGGAATGGGGCGTACAAACTTACCCAAAGTATAAATAACAGGCACTTTGGCACTTTCCCGTGCCCCACTATAATACGCCGCCAACCCCGCCACAAAGGCAATCGTTTCATTGGGTAGCTGTTGATTCCCACCCCCAAAGCTAGTACCGGAACACCGCACCACTACGTGGGAACCCGCAATACCTTCCCCTGCATGAAACCACCAATCATCTGTGCGTAAGGCTTTACCCGCTAAGTACCCGTTAGCTTGGCTACTTTTACCTACCCATACTTCCACCCCAGAATGAGGGTCTGTTACCGTTAGAATGCCAGCGGGTTTTTCGGGCTTTTTGGCTATTTTTTGAACTTTTTGCTTCTTTTTGCTAGAAGCTATCTTGGCTTGATGGTCAACAGAAGCCATTAGCCCTGCCACTTCCCAATCTGGGCGTAAATAGTCAAAATCTGCCACGGTTTCAATGCCCTGTAAATGAACGTTCAACGTTTCAAGGTGGTGCAATCTTGTTTCCAACAGAACCACTTGCGAAGCGAAATAGGTAAGCCGGCTATTCAATTTTTGCACTTGTTTATAAAGCCAATGGCTATTTTGCTTCCATGTTTTGGTAGGGTGCAAATCTTCAAACAATAAAAACGGTATTTCCCCCATTTCATCAAAAGGGTTTTCCAACTGTAAGCTTACCGTTTCCGGATGCGTTCCCGCCAACGCTCCCATGCTGAGTAGGGTCATTAGCCAATCTGCTTGGGTTTGGTATTGTTTGGCTTGGGCTTGAAGGGCTTCAGCATTTTGATAAGTAGCTAATTGCTGATTCAATTGCTCAAGGGCTTGGTTCAACGGCTTGGCAAATTGCTTATGCACTTGGGTAAAGCGTTGTTGCTGAAGCGTCTTAAAATAAACGGTTTTCAATAACACCGTTGCCGTTTCCAATACAGCGAATTTCTCTTGTGCGTGTTTTTCTGATTCTATCCAAGCTGTTGGGAAGGCAACAAACCGCTGATGTTCACCCTGTTGAAGCAGTAAAAACTGCTTTTCCGAAACTGGGCAAGTTATCCACTGTTCTAGTAAAGCTATAAAGTCTTCAGCCGAAGTACTTCTTTCCGCAAGGGCTTTTAATAGGGGTTTGGCACACCCAAAATAATGGGCTTGAATGGTACTCATCCATTGTGCAGGGGTTTTGGCTTTTTTCAAGGCTTCTAAACACGCTTGGCTATGGGTAGAAGGCTGAACGAGCGTTTCCAACAAGGGTTTATTAGCAGGGGTCGGTGGCAAAGCGTAAAGCCCTCCTACCCGTAATTGACGAAGTCGGCTCATGGTATCAGTTACCACATTAAACAAGCCAACGATTCTTTGTGTGGTTTTTTCTACCAAAATAAGGTTGGTAAACCGACCCATTAATTCTAGCGTTAGCGTTACAGGTAACCGAAAACCTAAATCAGTCATGGTAGTGAAGTTCAAATGCAGAAGCGGTTCACCTGAAACGCCCGCCATGGCTTCCAGTTTTGCCCCCAGCAAGTATTTTTTCAACACCGCCCCTAAGGGGGTGGTTCTACCCTTGCCGTGGAGGGATTCTAATGCTTTTACATCAGCCTCATCTATCCAGCAAACAAAGGGAGCGTCTTTTCGTAGGCTGATGTGTAAATGCTGATGTGCCATTAAGATAGGGCATCGTTGCGGGTTGGGTTTCCAGAACGAGAAGAGAAAATCATACGCCGTTAGCTGGGTAATTTTTTGACATTTTGCCCCTTGCATAAGGGCTTCGCTTTGCAAGGCGAAGGCTTTTAACACCGTTTCATCAATCGGTTGCAGGGTGATAGGTATCGGTGGGGCGATGGCTAAGGAAAGCATGAAATTAAAAAAGCTCAAATACAAAATAGGGGTATAATTACCCCTATTCTATCATGCTTGCCGAAGGTTATCTCTAGCTTTTTTCTTGTAATGAAGGGTCTAGCCGACCCGAAAGAATAAAGAACGTAGGAGCCCAAAGCCCAACGAAAATACCAAAACGTTCTGCGTGTGCTTGCACTTCTGGTGCAGGGCCACCCGTGGTGTACCAAATGGCTATAGAACCAATGATAGAGACGAACCCAAGTACGTAACAAATCTTACTTAATAATGCTGATTTCATCGTATTTGATCCCTTCTTGTAAAAAACAATCAGTTTGGTAAGTATAAGCTATTTTTTAAATTGCAGTCTTTGTGAAAACACATACAGAAAATATGCCCATTAACCGTCGTCAGACCTTAGCAAGGCTTTGGTTCTTTTCAAAACACAACCTTTTGAAGGCTAGCTTTCCCATAAATGGCTTAATTTTAAGTTTTTATAGCACAAAGCCGGCAGTATTAGGTACAATGAAACTATCTATCACCAGCCTGCTGAATAAACCTGATTAAGAGAGAAGACTGAAACAATGAATAGCTTAACCCCATCTGAAAAAACGCCGTTTAACCGTAAACATACCCTACTAACTGATGCCTTGGTACTAACGCCAGAAGGGCTCAAAAACCAACAAACCGTTCACATTAAGGGGGCTACTATTGAAGCCGTTTCTTCAGCACCGCCTTCTAATTTACTGTTGCGTGAAGATGACGTCCAACTCATTCCCCTCAACGAAAATTTTATGATTACCCCCGGTTTGATAGACTTACAAATTAACGGTGGTTTGGGGTGCGATTTTAACACCAGTTCCATTCCCGTTATTCAGCAATTTTTAGCCGCCTTGCCACGCTTTGGGGTTACGGGTATTCTTCCCACGCTGATTACTGCTCCGCATATGGATATGGTAACAGCGACCAACACCTTTGAAGAATTATTGCACCTGAACCGGTATTCCCACGCCAAAGTGTTAGGGCTTCACTTAGAAGGACCTTACCTAAACACCCAAAAACGAGGCACTCATCCCGCCAGTGCCATTACTCCGCCTGATTTGGAAACCCTCCAGTTACTGCTTTCCCCCCAAGTGAAGATGATGACCCTTGCCCCTGAGTGCGATGCGGAATTTTTAGCGTTAGATTATTTGCGTCAAAAAGGCATTCTCATCTTTGCTGGGCATACCAAAGCCACGGCTGAACAGCTGAAACAGGCTATGGTTCATGGGTTAAGTGGCGTTACCCACCTATTCAACGCCATGGATGGTTTTACCCATCGTGAAACAGGCACTGCCTTGCACGTTTTAAACCTAAAAGCCTTAAAAGCCAGCTTTATTGCAGATGGCTACCATGTTCACCCAGATATGCTTCGCTTAGCGTTAGAAACCAAAGGCGTCAGCAATATGCTATTGGTTTCTGATGCCATGAATTTGGCGGGCTTGGGCGATGGGGCGAAAGGCTTCTTTGCCAACCAATCCATTCAAGTACAAGAAGGTAGAGCGATTAACCAAGAAGGCAATTTAGCAGGTAGTACCCAATTTATGGATAGCATGGTGCGCAACTTGCTGAATTGGAATTTAGCCACCGTTGAAGACTGTTTTGAAATGGGCACGACGAATCCAGCTAAATTGTTAGGGCTAGAAAACAGTATTGGGGCTATTGCAGCGGGTTATCAAGCAGATATCGTCCTATGGCATCGGCCTACCATGCAGGTGTTGGCTACTTGGGTAGCAGGGCAACTACTGTGGTGCGACCCTAAATTAATGGGTACAGCCCCTGTAACCGCTAATACGCAAACCAACCAACAAACAAACGCTTTCCCCACAACGCCTTCATTTGCCACGTTGCCAGAAGCAGGGCATATAGCCGGCATTAAAACACCCGCTACGCAAGCACCCCAAGCGTTTAACCCTACTGCTACTACCAAAACCAGAGGGGCTTTGCCTAAAGCGTTTGCACCTTCTCAGCATATAGGACTTATTTAACGTTGACTGGTACTATTACTAACCATTTTTTTGTTGGCTATGAAACGAATTGGCAAAATAACGAAAGTCCTTTACATCAACTGGTTACCCAAGGCATTTCCGGCGTTATTTTATTTCGACACCATACTACGGGCTTAGTGGGTTGGGAAGGCTTTGAAACGCTTAGAAACCAACTTTGGCAGCTACGGAAGCTGGCTCATCAAGCCGGAAGCCCGCAGTTTATGATTGGTGTAGATCAAGAAGGCGGACAAGTAGAACGCTTTGGGGCAAGCTTTTTTCCCTCGTTTTTATCACCGGCTTGTGTGGCACAAGTTACGGCACTCAACCCCACGTTTGCTAGCAGACACTATAAGCTGTTAGCCGAGGTTTTACACGCATTGGGCGTTAATTTAAACTTCTTCCCCACGGTGGATGTTAATTTAGACGAAAACAACCCCATTATCGGCATTCGTTCTTTCGGAAAATCTGCTGAAACTGTCAAACCTCTAGCCTTACAGGCGATTGAAACCCATCTGCAAGCAGGCGTATTACCAGTCATTAAACATTTCCCTGGGCATGGCTTTGGCACGGTAGATTCTCATCATACCCTACCTACCTTAACCTTTACAGAAGAAGAAATCGGTGTCTTTCAAGCTTGTATTACCAAAGGGAACGTTCCGTTGGCGATGGTTTCCCACGGCTACTACCCTGCATTGCAAGGCGAAACGCCATTCCCTGCTTCGTTAGATGAACGCATTGTAACCAACCTACTACGGGAAACAATGGGCTTTAACGGGCTGGCTATTTCCGACGATTTAGAAATGGGGGCGATTTTAGAAACCGCTAGCCCACTTACTGTCGTGCAACAAGGCTTAAACGCTGGGTTAGATTTATTGCTTTACAGGCAAGGTAATGAACCCATGTTAGCACTTGTTGAAGAAGCCCAAAAAACAATTTTTGTTGATACTGATAGAGATTTAGCCTTTCAAGCTCGGTTAGATTGCTTGCAAGCTGCACATCCCTCGTGTTTTTTACCTGAACCACCCCCTTGCACGGTGCTAGATTATCAACGGTGGGAAGCAGAAGCAAAAGCCCTAACCGTAGAAGCTGTTTCGACCATTTTAACGGTTTGCGGTAACCCAAAAATTAATCCGGACTCACTGCTTTGGGTTATTCTACCCAATGCGGGTAAGGTATTGCCTCATTTTTCTGAAGATGAAAAAACGCACCCATCCTTGAGCAGTTTGTTGGTTAAAGCAGGTTGCCAGCAAGTCAAAACATCGCACTATAGTACGCCTGAAGAAGAGGCGTTATTGGCTGAGTTGATTTTGGCGGAACGGGCGAAGCATCCGCAGTTACAGGTATTAATAGCTACTTGGCTACCCAAAGTGGGAAGCACCTTACTTGCTACCTTAGCAGAAGCGGGGTTGCCTGCCACAAGCCAGCCGAAGATGTTTCATTGGGCTATTGGTGGTAGTGCGTTACCAGCTACCCACTGCCTATCTAACCTATTGACTGAATTACCACTCTTTGGGTATCGTCCTGCCTTAAAACACGCCGTTGTAAACCGACTGATTAACTCAGAGACAAGTAGTTAACCTATCAACTTGATTTCAATCTCGAAATTCAAGTGCTACCCATTAAACGATTAAATAGTGTAAAAAATTAACCAACCAGTAGGAACGACCATCGCGTTTGCTCTGCAGTCGTCGATGCGTTCCGTCCACCGGAGGGGCGAAAAAAGCATCCCTCCGTCAATGCCCGTAGTGGCATAGGAGGGTGTTTTTTCGGGGGTTCTTAGGGGTTTACCTCTAAGTTTGTGGGGGGTGTCGGGGGGCTGCCAAACAGCAGTCCCCTGACAAACCAACCAGCGTAAGTTAGGAGCAGCAATCGATGAGAGAACACGCTATTCTATCGTTTAATTGGTATCAACTTGATTTCAAGCCCGAAATTCAAGTGGCACTTGATAAACTGGTGTTTTTTTCAAGACCCACTTGAAAAAGTGGCAAACAATCAAAAGGTGTTACTCGCCGTAGCTGAAGCAGGCAAGGGTAAGTCAATCTGCTTTTTAGCAAAGGTTACTTGGGCCTGCAACGCCTGCTGGTCTGCCAATGGTTTTCTAGCCACCAACCCTACAAACTGCCGAAACGCCTGTTTTGATTTTGGCAACTGCCCTACTTTGCGATACAACACCCCTAACGCATACTGATTTTCCGCCATAGCAGGGGCATAATTCGCACTTTGTTCATAAGCAATTTGGGCTTCAGGCAAGCGTTTCAAGCCTTCCAAACTTAACCCCTTGTAATAGTAAGCCAACGCATTAGCTGGTTCTAAACCCAAAACCTCATCGGCTAATTTCAAGGCTTTGGTAAAATCCTTCACCAAAAAAGCTTCGTACGTTTTATTTAACAACGGCGGCACTTGAACGGCTATTTTCGCTTTGCTAGAAAGTGTATTGGCTATGCGTAAGGCTTCTGTAGCACCCGCCGTATCATTCATAGCCGTAAGGGCTTGGGCTTTGCTTTTCCAAACTTCCGTTGAATTAGGGGCTAACGCTTGCCATTGCGTAATGGTTTCTATCGCCCAATCCGGACGGTTTAACTTCAACAATGCCAAGCTAGCGGTACGTTGAATATCAATAAAATTAGGCAACCCTTCAGCCAACCAATGAAACGCTTGAGCTTGGTCTGCCTGTTTGGGCTGGTCTCTTAACGTAGCCACTAATAAATCCACACTACCACCTTTTAATTTACCGTTGGCAATGCCCGCTTTCCAGCGTTCCAAGGCAGGTAAAGGGTTTCCTTTTTGGAAGTCCACTTTCAATAAGTAAGCCAACGCTTTAGGATGGTACTCATCTACCCCCAACACTTGATTAAACACCGTTTCAGCCTCGGTTAAATCGCCCTGTTGCAACAATAACGACCCTACATTGAGGCGTAATGGTAACCGAACATCCATGCCCAAAGCTCGTTCAGGCTGGGCTGCTAATTGTTCTGCTTGATAGTACAAGTTCAAGGCTTCAGATAAATCGCCCTTTTTCTGAAAGATTGCTCCTAAGTTTGCTAACGCCAGTACATTTTGCCCGTCGTTATCCAACACTTTTCGCCAATAGGTTTCTAAATAATTAAGGGCGACCGTATTGGTTGGGTCAACATCTGTTACTTTATTCAATAAACCGAGTGCTTCTTGAGATTCGCCTGCTTTGTAGAGGGCATTGGCTAGGCGTAAGGTTAAATCTGCCCGACGCTCTTCTTGGGGGTGTTCCAAAGCAATACGGTAATACTTGATTGATTGCTGTGGCATATTCAATAAGTTGTAGCTATCGCCCAAGGCTTCTGCGGCTTCTGAATTTTTAGGTTCTTGTAGTAAGGCTTGTTTAAATTCGGGCAATGCGGCTTTAAAATCGCCCGCTTCGCGTAATAACCTGCCCTGCTGTAAATGCTGTATCACAGAAGAGTCATTCCACACTTGGTAAAATAATTCTTGAAAGCGTTGTTGGGCTTTTAGGGCATTGGTTTTAACGGTAGCGGTGGCAGTAATGCCTTCAGGCCAAGCATCTCGCAACCAATACAACGCCAAACGGTAATCATTCAACGCTCTGTTTTCGTCGTTACCCGCTTCAGCAAAATAAGTACCCCGTTTCATGTAAAACGCCCCTAAATTGTTTTGGCAAGCAGGTACATATTGTGCTTCCGCCACGCTCAAGGCTTGTTCCATTATATCAATGGCATCACTCAATTTACCTGCACGGTAGTATTGCTGGGCTTCATCTACCAAGCGGCTATAAACTTCTAAATTAGCCCCTTCGTCTGCCGAAAAAACAGGCAACGTTGCCCCACTTAGTAATAACATCACGCTTAGTAGTAGCACCCAGTTAGCAGCAAATTTTTTCATGTTCCTATAAGTCTCCCGATTTTTAACCCGTTGATTTTGATGTATAGTATTATTCTATCAGTTTTGATGGTTTTTTCATCATAATATATCGGAAAATCCTCCATCATGTTGCCTCAATTACAATTACCGGTACTAACCACCCCCGCTGAAATTCAAGCCTTTAAGGCGATGCATCCGCAACAGACGGTTGCCCTAGTGCCTACGATGGGTAACTTGCATGAAGGGCATAAAAGCCTGATTCGGCTAGCTAAACAACGGGCGGATGTAGTGATTGTCAGTATTTTTGTGAACCCCACCCAATTCGCCCCAACGGAAGATTTTAGCCAATACCCCCGAACTTGGGAGGCAGATTTATTGGCTTGTAAATCTGCAGGAGCATCTGCCGTGTTAGCCCCCAACCCTGAAGCATTATACCCAATGGGAACACCGTTAGACCACCGATTTAGTGTGGTTCCGCCTAAAAAACTGACCCACCAACTATGCGGGTTAAACAGACCCACTCATTTTGAAGGGGTCGCAACGGTGGTGCTTAAATTATTCAACTGGGTACAACCTAACATTGCCGTTTTCGGGGAAAAAGATGCCCAACAATTGGCGATTCTTCGGTGGATGGTGAACGACTTCGGCTTGCCTATTGAGCTTATTGGGCATCCCATCGTTCGGCAACCCGATGGATTGGCACTTAGTTCCCGTAATCAATACCTAACCACCCCTGAAGCCAAAGCCCTTGCCTTAGGGCTTTCAACCTTATTAATGGGCGTGCAACGGTTTGTTCAGCAGGCATTTACTGAAAACCCCACCGCTGTTATTTCTGTAGAAAAAACATTTCAACAAAAGTGGGAAAGTATTGCCCCACAGTTGCCCAGTTCCCCCACCATCAGCTGGGATTATTGGCAAGCAGTCCACCGTGAAAGCTTTGATCCACAAGCTTATTTTTCCCCCGAAAGTTTGCTATTAGTCGCAGGCAAAGTGGGCGATGTTGTCCGGCTGATTGATAATTTAGCCCTTTATCCCCCTAACCCGAATGAGAGTGTTGTAAATTGTTCGTGAATTCGTAGGGGCGGATTGCATCCGCCCGCTTTAAGAGTGAGAGAAACGGGTGGATGCAATCCACCCCTACAAGCTATCTTTAATCTATCAGGAGTTTAAAAAATGAGACCCTTTCTCAATAAAAAAAGCATACTAACATTGGGCTTATTAGGCGTTACAGTCTATTTTACTACTGCTTTTATTTTAAACCCACCGCAACTAACTGCCGCTCCGCAAGGCGTTCAAACCACGACCAAAAAAACAGCTCAAACCGTTACTAATAGTACCAAAACCGCCAAAGCTATTGTCAACGATGGTTCACTGCAGGTGCTATTAATTCTAGATGCTTCAGGGTCTATGACCGATGTATTGCTAGATGGGCAAACCAAAATGAATGCAGCAAAAATAGCCATTAACAAGTTGGTTAAGCAATTATCCCCTTCAGTTCGGTTAGGTTTGCGGGTTTATGGGGGTGGCTTAACCCTAAAAGACCCGTGTTTAGATACCAAACTGCAAGTGCCAGTACAACTCAATCCATCTGAAAAAATTGAGTTGGTGCTGAACAAAATTCAGCCTTCAGGCCCTACACCCATTAGCCAAAGTTTGGTAGATGCCGTAAATAATGATTTCCCCATGCCTAATGCTAAAAAGCACATTATTTTAATTAGCGATGGGGCTGAAACTTGTAGCACCAACCCCTGCCCTATTGTGTTGGATTTACTGCGAAAAACCCCCAATTTAAAGCTAGATGTGATTGGCTTTGGTCAGTTAGATTCAACCACCACCAAGCAACTAAATTGCGTTGCGGCGGCGACGTTTGGCAAATTGGTTAAGGCGAATTCCGCTAAAGATTTAGAGCAACAGTTAACATCTATTATTGATGCTAAAAAAGAGGTCAAAGGGCGAATTATTCGTACGATAGAACAATTGCCAGTTAAAAACGCCCGTCCCGCCCCAGCGGAGATTAAGGGGTTTTAAAGATTAGATTGTCGCTTCGGGCTAAAATGGATGCGTCAGGGGGACTGGCGTCAGCCCCCCTAACAACCCCCACCGCTTAAGGGGGAAGGTGGCATTAGCATGCGTCCTCCCCCCTTAAGAATCCCCCCTCCCTACCGCTAAGGGCTTACTTGTTGGCTAGCACGTTTGAAGCAGGCTTGAGCGGAAAGCTAGAGGCTCCCTAAATGCTCTGCTTCGCTACGCTCGCACCAGCCTGCTTCAAACTGCATATGGTTTGAAACTAAGCCTTAAATAACCAAACAATACATAGAGGGCAACCAACTATATCAAGCTATCGCATTAAAATGTTATGGCGTTGTTCAAAGCCCAACGTGGTTAGTTGACCATGCCCCGTAACTACCGCCATATCTTCAGGAGCATCCAGCTTCAACAATCGCCCTTTGACGGATTGTTCAATTTTCTTATCAGAACCACCCCACAAATCCGTTCGTCCAATTGAGCCTCTGAATAGCGTATCGCCCGCAACCAATACATTCAAGCTAGGCATATGCACACAACTAGACCCCGGTGTATGCCCCGGCGTATGTAAGCATTTCCCAACGGCGGGCAACGTAACCCCTTCAACCCCCGAAGCAAAAACCAACGGTTGCCCTTCACTCAGCCAAGCATCTGGTGGGGCGGTTTTATCTTCAGGCAACGGAATATTATAGCGTTGGCATTGTTCAGGCAACATATCCCAAAGGGGTGCATCCGCCTTATGCAAATGCAAGGTGGTTTGCGTGGCTTGCCTAAGGGCTTCGCTCGCCATGAAGTGGTCAAAATGAGCATGGCTATGCCAAACTTGCACTAAGTTTTCTACCCCATGCACCATAAATAACCGGTGTAGCAACCATTCGGCGTCGCCCCCAGCATCAATAATGGTGGCTTGGCGAGTGGGTTTATGCACAATCAGCGTACAATTACATTGTAGTGGGCCAACAGAAAATACTTCCACCAAATAGTCCGGCGTATCCGCCAAGGTTTGAATCATTTTTTTGGCGGGTTTATAGTTTTTCAATTTCCCGTACCACGGCAATTGTAATCGTCCCATCATTGTAAAAAGCTCCTACCTGATTATTAAATTTTGCCAACAATTGATTGTATTCTACCCCAATAACGTTACAATAAACACGAGACTGATTGTCTATTAATTTTTCCTCTGTCTACCAACTCATTTTCGGAGTATGACCAACCCTATGAAAAAGACTACTTTTTCGCCCATTAAATTGATTGCCATTTTACTGGTTTGTTTAACGACTGGTGCAGTGCTTTTAGCCAAAGTAACACCTATTGCTGAAGCTAAGAATAATGGCCCAGATAGGTTAGTTGTATTCACAGCCAGCTGGTGTGCTTCGTGCAGAACCTTAGTGCCTAGCTTACAGGAAGTGGCTACTTCTTTGGCGTTGCCTGTAGAAGTAGTGGATGTAGATGGGGCTACGGCAGAAGCTACCGCCAAGGCTATTGGCGTTGCGTTGCCTAGTAAAGAATTACCTCAAGGGTTTTATGTACAAGGCAATGGTAGTACGTTAGTATTTGATGGTACAGGTTATACGCAAAATGACGCAACCAAAGCCAAAACCACCACTCGGGGTAAAATTTTACAAAACCAAGGCGGGTAACGTTTTTTTCCATATAGTATTTTATTACTTTGCTTATTAGTTGGCCATTTTTCGTGCTTACTAAAAGCTAGCATTTCATTTGTCCTGCCCAAAGCCAAAAACAAAGAAACAAATCTACACCGTTTTTAAAACAGATGCTAATGGTATAAAGTGTAAATGCCCCGTTGCTGGTGTGGCTAACGTTTGGAAACCCGCTGTATAAAACAGGTGGGTGTCATTAGCTTCGCTGCTGTTTCCAACTGGCAATTACGGCTCAACAAGGTAACCTTGTTGCGTTGGTCTACTTTAGCAAGAACGTTTATCAGACTCCCTTGGGTGAAATGTAGGTTCCAAACAATCAGGACACACCCGAGGCATTTACAAGTTTCATTATGCAGGGTTTCAAAACAATCCGCAAGGGGTTAATACCGAATCACAGTTTAAATAGCGTCAGCGTATACGTTGTTACGAACCAATCAAAAATCCTCAACCCTACGTCTCTGTACTCCTGCGGTTTTTAACTTGTTCGTGTCTAGTCTCCATCTAACGCTATTAGACCTCTTGCATGACTCGATAGGTGGGTGCAGATTTGAGGAATGAGGAACGGACTGAGGGCGTTTACATAAGGTAAATAACTAAAGGAGTACCGCAAATGACAAAAAAGATGCCCCAGATATCGAGTCATGCAAGAGGTCTATTCAATCTGTGATTCGGTATAAGGTTAAATTAACCAATGCCGTTGCAACGCACAAACATTTTCGTATGAAACACCCGCTTCTAATAGCTCTTCCGCTTCAATCATAAATAAATACATTAAACTTTTAGCTTTACGTTCAATGATTGGTGTAACGGTTGGTTTACGCAACCAGCGTTTCACTTTGAGAAGTGCTTGTTTTCGGGTTAGTTGAGGTAACGCATCTACCCCCATGGTATAAGCAGATTTCGATAGTATTAACTGTAAGGTCTTCTTCCTACGACGATTATTAGCAGTACTTGCCACCACTGTATTAGATTCAAAAGAATCTAACGGATGAGTATTCATCATTTAATTTGTATTTCACTCCCTGCATTCACGCTAGTATAATTACTTTAAAAAACTTGAAAAAATAAAAAAGGCTGATTCTAACCTTTGTAACAACGATATTTAATTTTATTGTTCCCATGCAATGATGTTATACTACCAATCATACGGTCAACTTCAAAGCGTTTTAATCTACTACAATCAGAGACAAAAGACACTATTGAAGACTACCACCTTATTTTAAGCCATTAAAATTGATTGTTACGTTCTGTTACAAAAACAACCGTCTTCCTTCACCAGAAAGCTACTAACGAATTATGCTAAATATAACCAAACAAAAAATCCATTTTTGTTTAAGACTGCTAATAGTAACCGGGCTACTTGGTTCTTTACCTTACAGTTTATTATTAGCAGCCACCCCAAACACTGTAAAGCCCTTAAGCCAACCTACTACGCTTAAAACGGGGACGTTAGAAACACTCAAAGGACCTGTGTTAACCGTACCGGCTGGCACGGCTTTTACTGTTAGCTTACAACAGCCTATTTCTACCCAAATTAACAAAGTGGGCGACCCTATTGAAGCACTGGTAGAAACCCCTTTAACAACTGAAAACAAAATCATCTTACCGAAGGGTAGTATGGTTAAAGGGTCTGTAGTGGGTATTCGGTCTTCGGGTGGAGCTATTCGCAGTGGTTCATTAGAACTGCAATTTACAACGGCAGAACCAGTAGGTACAACACTTCAATTACCATTGCTTGCGAAAGTAAAAACGCCAAATGGGTCTGGTGTGCTTGAAGGAGAAGGCTTTAAAAGTAATGCAGGACAAATTACTGCTAAAACAGCTGTTGGTGCAGCAACAGGGGCTGCCGCTGGTTCTATTGGTAGTTTGTTTAGGCATAGTAACGTTGGTAACGGTGCATTGATTGGAGCCTCTATCGGGGCGAGTATCGGCTTAATTCATAGCTTATTTCAAACCAAACCCCAGCCTGTTGAGCTTGAAAGCCAAGCCCCGCTAACGCTGGTGTTAGAAAAATCCCTCACAGTAGGAGGCGGTAATACAACGATTCCCATTCAAGTAATATTACCCCCCTATACACCTAATGGTAAAACTGTAAAACCTGCTTCTGATAAACCAGTACCTAATCCACCAGCATCCCCAGAAGGGACTGGCTATTATGGTTATTAAAGCCTAGACCGCTTGCTTCTATGTGTCCACCAATGCTATGAATTATTTCTCCTCCCCTTCAGAATAAACAGAACTTTACCGATAGAACGATTAGTTCACGTTAGCTAATTGCCTAACAATTTTCAAACTTCGGTGGAGTATACTAATAACATGGAACGGTTTATAGGTTTTCTAAAATGGTGTTCCTATGGTTTAGGCTTTTTATCTGCAAGCTTATTTCTGGTTTGGGCTTGTACCTTTGTGCCGCCCATCGCCACTAGTGAAATATTTAAAAGTGGTCATTCATTTATTACCTTACCTCTTGCTATGCTGATACCCGCATTTTATAAAGCCAATCAGCAAGGAAGCTTATTTCTTTTAGCAATCTGTATTTCAGTTTTTGCCTTCTGCCTTAGCCAAGTCCTTAACCGTCTTGAAATATGGAGTATTAACAAGAACGAACAAAATGCCAAAAAACGATCTTTTACACAACCCTCCTTAATTCAGCAAATAAAAGCTTATTTTATTGATTTGAAAAGAGGCAAGCTCAAAGCTAGCAAAGCCAGCGGGTTAATGAATGTATTAAAAAAGAGTAACCAGGATTTCTATTACGTTTTGGTTTCCTTCCCTTTTCAAACAAACCGTGCCAAAGGAGAAATTTTCTTTGAATACAACTTCTTTGAAGGAAAAGAGCTTGCATCAGGGGCTAACACCTTACTAGTTAAATTTCAGTCATTAGCACAAGCTATCGCCTATGCAAAAAACACAAGCCAACGCCTAAAGCACACCTACGCACAAATGCGGCCTTCAGAAGTTAAGCCTGTTTTTAAAATAGGCATCCACATGGAACAAGATGTACCTGACTCAGAAACACTCGGCAATTTACTCAACTTTTGCCAAGAACTTTGCAAAATTGCTTCACCCTCACAAGTCATCAGTTCTAACGATGTTTATACCGCTATTGTTGAAAATAAAAAAGTCAAAGCCCCTTGCACCTTAATTCCACTAGGCTTTTATCGGTTTGAAAGTAGTCCTATGCAGGAAGTATTTGAGGTAGAATAACTCTAGGCTGACTAAAGACTTCATCATTACATGAAATATTAAAAAACTTAACACTTGACGTTTTTTAGTTCTCTAGTATTTTTACATAAAATATGGAAGATTATCGCTTCGGGCTAAGGTGGATGCGTTAGGGGGGGACTGGCCTCAGCCCCCCCTAACAACCCCCCACCGCTTAAGGGGCAGTTCGCCACCCCCTTATCCCCAGGGGAACAACTGGCTAACTGGTTTCCTTGTACGTTGAAAATAGGCTTGACCGGAAGCCAAAAAAGGGCCTCCTAAATGGTCTGCTTCGCTACGCTCGCACCAGCCTATTTCCAACTGCATATGGTTTGAAGCTCAAAATGCCAGTAAAAGATAACAATACTGAAAATTCAATTTTTTGGTGGGTGTTAAGATTAAAAAATTTTTAGACTTGTTTTTATCCTATGTTTCTTGCTTAATAAAGTAGTGAAACGTAGGATAATTTTATTTTACAGCTTACTTTTTTCCAGACACCCTCTTGGTGGTTTGTTTGTTGAAAACTCCCTTTTCCCTTATTTGAACTTTAATTGGAGCATCTAGTATAATGATGACAGCAACAGAAACCCCTACTAAACTTGAAGCCCAAGAGCGGGATACGGCACGCAACCCTCGGCAATTGAGAACAGACGGCTTAATTCCTGCAACAATTTATGGTAAAGGCTTTGGCCCGTTATCTATTCAAGTACCTACTAAACCATTTTACATGGCTTACAGAGATGGTGCTGATATATATGAATTAGATGGTATTGGCGTTATCGCTAAAGCTCATCAAGTTCAAGTACATTCAATATCACATGAAATTTTACATATTGAATTTTTGTTTGAATCTAAAAAATAAGCTTTCAAGGTGTTAAATTTTTTAAAAAGGCTCGTACTGTTAAGGTACGAGCCTTTTTAAAATGGATGGTCGTCTTCTATGGGTGGGTTCGAAAGTTAATGGTTAATACAGATTCACAGTTTAATACCAATTCATAGTTTAACTGGCTAGTGCCTAGTCTCCATCTAACGCTATTCAATCTGAGAATCTGTATAGATCCTAGCCCGTCGTTCCTAAGCCGATGGCAATGCCTTCAATACTTGAAACAATCGCCCGATGGTACGCTTCTTTTAAAGAAAGCGTCGCCTCTAACTTTTGTACGCCTTCCACCTCCAGCCCAATGGGTTTATTTAACGCCTCTTCAGGTAATTGGCGGTATTCCTGCAATAATTGGCATTGAATTAAGTTTAGCGGGTCTAAATAATGGGCTTTTAGGGCAATAGATTCAGCTAACCACCTATCCCCAGGCGTGGTAGAAAGTAATGCACCACCAATTAAGCGTTCAACCCACACCACCGACCGGTTATATTCTATCTCAATTAAGTTAAAAACACCCTTTAAAGCAGGTAATTGTTCTGGAGGGGAAAGTTGGGTTAAATAGGCTTTGGCAATGGATAAATCTGTTTGTTTTAAGCTGATTTGGGTGTTTTCAATTAAACTTCTGAAAAACGCCCATTCCTTTTGAATGACCTTCAATTCATCCAACAGGAGAGCTTCCCCTTTTTCTTTGGCTAAGGCTTCTAACGCAGACCCAATACCATACCACCCTGGTACAATTTGCCGAGATTGAAACCAGCGGAAAACCCACGGAATAGCTCGTAAATCTGCAATAGATTTCATCGCCCGACGTTTGGAAGGACGAGATCCAATTTGCATCAGCTCCACTTCCCTCGGGGTAACGTGGTCAAAATACTGAAGAAAATCTGGGTGTTTATGTACCAATGCTTGATAAGTGCTTAAGGCTTGTTGTGAAAGTGTTTCAAGCAATTCATGCCATTCGGGTAGTGGTTCAGCTGTGGGGGTGCTTTGGTGGGCTAAAATAGCCGCTACAATGGTTTCAAAATGGAGTTTTGCTGTATCTGGCACGTTATAAAGCCGTGAAAGTACTTCCCCTTGTTCGGTTAAATCTTGCCCAAAAGCGGCACTGCCTGTGGGTAGGGCTTGAATGGCTCTGGCAGTGGGCATGCCACCCCGCCCAATGTTACCACCCCGCCCATGGAAAAACCGAAGCTGAATGTTAAACTGTTTGGCTACTGCTAATAGCTGTTCTTGGGCTTTAAATAGTTCCCAATGGCTGGTTACATACCCACCATCTTTGTTACTGTCAGAATACCCCAACATAATCAACTGTTGGTTGCCTCTGGTTTTTAGTTGAAGTTGGTATGCTTCATTTTGAAATAAATCGGTCATCACAGCGGGGGCGTGGCGTAAATCTTCAATAGTTTCAAACAATGGCACAATATCTAACTGGCTTTGAAAAGACCCTTCCAAGGTTTGTTGAAATAACCCGACTGTTTTCATTAGTAATAACGCACTCAAAACATCGCTAGCCTGTTGCGTCATTGATAAGACAAAATACTGGCAAGCCCCATCACCCACGACAGGTTTTAAGCGTTTGACCTTTTCCAGCATCCCTAAAATACGAGCCTCGTACCATTGTGGGGGCAAAACAGACCCATCTTCAGGGGTTTGATTGGCAGAAGCAGATAAGGCAAGTAATTCCAACGGAACAACTGCTCTGGAAGCTAACAACGCTTGATTGAGACTATTTACCGAGGCTTTTTCTTCAACTTGTGGCACGCCTAGGGCTGCTAATAAGTGCGAAGCCGTGGCATTAACCCATTGCGTATCTTCCCGAACATCTAAGCTCGCAAAGTGGAAGCCAAACAGCGAAACTTTTAATTGTAAGGGTTGTACGCTCATTTTCACGCTTCGGCAAAAGCCTTGTTCGCTTAATAATGAAGCAAGTAATGCCAAATCTTCTGAAAATTGTTGGGCGGACTCATAGGCGTAACCCTTCACGCTGGAAAAGTTGAGATTTTCTGCTTGAATAAAGGCTTCACATTGTGCCAACGAAGCCTTTAAGCGTTCGCCCATTAGGTTTACCATCAAGCGGAAGGGTTCTTTTACACGGTCTTGTTGGTATTGCGAAGCCAGTAGCGGATCTGTTTTTGTGATGAGGGCTAGCGAATCATTCAGCCAGTTTTCCAAGGTGCTGGGCCATGTTTTTAGCTTGTACACTGCCATACTAAGCCGAGGACCTAACTGGCGTAAATCATTCAAATACAAAGTCAAAATGGCTTGATGTTGCCATAATAGGGCATTTCTAAACACCAATGGCGTAACAAAGGGATTACCATCCAAATCGCCTCCTACCCAAGAACCTAGAGTTAAAACAGGCTCTCCGCCACCATGCAGGGCACATTGGCTGGTCAGTTTTTCTTCCCAATTGCTGGTTTCATCAGTTGGGTTCGGGGTATTGAGTTCCATGAGGGTTTGGTGCAGTTCCGGCACGGCATTATACAGGGTCCGTTGCATATACCCAATTACACTGCGTATTTCATCTTGAACTTTAGGGCGTTTCCATCGGCTGAATTGGGTAAACCACAAGAGTTCAACCGTTTCTTGCAAAGAACATAGGGTTTCTTGAAACGTTGTTAGACTTTGTTGGGGGGTTAGTAATTGTTTCAGCAACGAAAACACATGACGCTGATGCCGAAGCATGGTTTGCCGTAAAATTTTGGTAGGGTGGGCGGTTGCCACTAGCCGAACCCGAGTACCAACCCATTGGGTTGTACCCCCAAGGGTGCGTTGGTGTTTCAACGCTTTTAGTGGCGATTCTGCCTGCAAAGACCTTAGCACGCTTTCAATTAAGTTGGTTAGTGTTATAAATAACCGAAAAGCGGAAGCCACTTTTTCTAATTGTGCTAGCCGTTCAATAGGGGTTGTACCAGAACCAAGGGCTTCTTGCAACGTTACAGAAAGGGTGTTTACATCAATCCCTCCTTGTTGAAGCCTGCCGGTTTTTGCTCGTCTACGGAGGGTTTCAATTAGGTGGTAAAAAGCTTCGCCTTCTTGTTCAAATAATACTTGCCCTAAAATACTACCCATTAGCCTAACCGTTTGTTGGGTAAGCGAAGCGTTTAGAAATGAGATTTTCAGTTTTTCTTCAGAAGGGGTTTCTAGCCCTGTTACGGTGGGTAGGTTAATTTTTAGATGATGATAAGCTTGCCATAGCCACTGGGTGTGTGTCGTATCATCGTTATGGTTGGTGGTAGTGGTGGGTTCAGTTGTTACGGTAGCGGTAAAGGTGTTGACCATCATGAGGTAATGTTCACTTTCTAATAGTAGAAATTAAGTTTAAATACCTTATTAGCGTACACCTTTTTAACCCCCTAAGGCAAGGCATTCTCTGTATCTTTAGGTCTTTAGAAAACTCTGAAAAAGCCTCATAAGGCGTGCTAACCCCTAGGGGGAGTGATTGCAGGGCAATCAACGTTACTGTGGTACTTTCTACCATTGGTAGAATGATTCCAAAGGAATCAACAAATCCTCATGTACTTCTTTGTACACTGCGGTTTTCCGTTCATACCGCCAGAAGCGGAGTGATTCCAGAGGAGTCAACGTACCTCGTTATCCCATCCTTCTGAAATCTTTTTCAGAGCTTCCTTTACAGTGCGTGCTTAAATTCCGTTTTTTGATACCCCTGAAAATAAAGAATGGTGGTTAAATCACCAAAACAAACCGAAAATGGGGCTTGTTGGGCGACAATGGGCTTGGCATGAAACGCAATACCCATGCACGCTGCTAAAATCATGCCTAAATCATTCGCCCCATCACCCAAAGCTATTGTTTGCGAAACAGGAATGCCCCACTGTTGGCTGTAGTACTGTAATGCGTCTACTTTTGCCTGTTTCCCAAAGATAGGTGTACCCACCGTGCCCGTTAGAAGCCCTTGTTCATCAATACCCAAGGTATTGGCTTGGTGTCCATCCAACTGCAACCGATGGCATAAATCTTGCGTAAAGGGTATAAACCCTCCTGAAACGACGACTTGCTTGGTATGATTCGCTTTTTGTGTAGCACACAGGGTTTCAGCCCCCATCATAAAAGGGGTTTGAGCTAGCACGGTTTGAATAAGCCGTTCGGCGGGTTGCCCCTTTAGTAACGCCACTCGTTCCCGTAACGCTCCTTCAAAATCTAGTAATCCGTTCATGGCTTGATGGGTAATTTTTGCTACTTGGGTGCCTACCCCTGCTAAATGTGCCAGTTCATCAATACATTCACCGGCTAGTAAGGTGGAATCCATATCTGAAATAAGCAGTTGCTTTTTGCCGTAGGTGGCTTGGGGTTCAATAGCAACATCTACCGCCCAATTGGAACGAAACGTTTGTTCCCACTGGCGAAGGGCTTGGGTTGCAGGTGGTATTCCTTCAAAATGGAGGGCAACGGCGGTATGGGTTTGTTCATCCAGCCAACGGGTGGTTTGAAGTTGCCAATTAAACGTTTGTTTTATAGCTGTTTGCCATTGGCTTAACAGACTGTTAGTAATACCCTGTTGGATTTGTTCAATACCGGCTTCCACCCGCCAATAAGCAAGGGCTTGGTTGGAAGGGCAAACAAAGGTAACAATATAAGAATCAATCATAGCTAAACCGATAAATTTTCTATTCAACGCATGGTGATGTGTTAGTTAACAATAGGGCCATGCTGCTGCTTTTGCTCTTCAATACCGGCTTTCATAGCCATTAAAAATGGTTGTTGCCCCTGCTTTTCAATGGCTTTATCCACATCAAATGCCAAGCACCCATAACAAGGGGAATGGCAACAGGTATCTTCAGTATCAATTTTAACTTCATCTACAAGGTCATCTGTTAAGCCAAGTTGTTCGAACAGGTAAGTTTTTAAGCTGTCATGCCATTCTGGTGTAACGGTAACCCCTTCATTTAGGTCTACCTTTATTCGGATTTGACTTTTTTCAATGGTGCGGTGCCCGCCTTCAATGGTAGGCAATTTGGCTTTCCGTTTAAAATAGCGGGCAAACCAAACGGATTTTAGCCCAAAGCGTGCCATAATAGCGGGGTTTTCAAAATCAGTGGCATTTAAAAATTCTTGACCAAACAAGTAAACTAATTCACCTGAAGTTTTATCGCATAGTATGCCATCGACCAATTCGCGTTTGAACCAAGCCATGTATTCTTGTGTGTGTCTAGATATCGTCATAAAAAATCCACCAAGGTATTTTATAAAGTGAGAGTTTAAACTGGTTATTATTATAGCTTAAAATGTAGTTTTGGTGTGCTTCGGCTAGTAGTAATTATCGGGTTTAATTAGGAAACCTTTAGGAATTTATGGGTTTGCGGTAAAACCCGAACATCTTCAAACCAAGCAGAAATACCAGCTTGTAGTGCTAGCATATGTTGGGCATCGATTGTTATGGCGTTGGTGCTACCCTCCAACGGCGTTTCGGGTTGCAGAAAGATGACTGTTTTTGGGTTGGTAACAATGGTTTTTAAGTGGCTTAGCTCTTCCAACGTGGTGGATTGGTTAAACACGCATTTAATAAATACGTCCCCAGTAAAAGCTGGATTATTTTCCAGTAAAGCGTAAAATGCTTGATTTTCCACCCACCGAGGGGCTTGTTTTGTGGCTGAAGGTAGTTTGACATCCATCGCAACCACATCTAAAAACGGCAATAAGGGGGCTAATAAGTGGGGTTGTGTACCACTGGTTTCCAAAAAGGTTTTAACCCCTAATACTTGAATTTGTGGGAGTACAGTTAATAAAAATTGGCTGTAAAGGAGGGGTTCTCCGCCCGTAAAGCTAACGCTATGGTGTTTGCCGTTGGCTGTAATTAACTGTTGAAGGATAGCCACTAAATGGGATTGTTTTAAGGGGTTTTCTTCTGGTTTCCACTGGTTCGTACCCGCTTGCCATTCCACCGCACACTGCCCTGAAGGCGTAGTCATAGGCGTATCGCAATAAGCACAATGCAAATGGCAATGGGCAAACCGAACAAATAGTTGCCTACACCCAGCATAAAGCCCTTCGCCTTGAATGGAAGAAAAAATTTCTTGAATAGGGGCTTGATTAGTACCTAACCCTTTGGGGAAGGCAATGGTGGATTGAACTAAGCCATGCGGCGGATTTTTTTCAGTAAAGGCTGGTTTGTTTAAATTCATTGGGTGCAGTGTCTTAATTTATAATTAGTGTTCGTTGTGATGAGAGAAAAGTGGTAAGGAAGAGTCTAAAATGAGTTCAGGCATCCCATCCATAGGTACTTCAGAAAGCTGGAAGGCACTTTTAAGGGTTTTAATTGCTTCGTTAAAGTGGTGTTTACCAGTTAATACCCGTGCTAATACTTCGCCGGCTTCAACAAAATCGCCTACTTTATGATGTAATTGTACGCCAACGCTTAAATCTAGCACATCTTCTTTTTTAGAGCGTCCGCCCCCGAGCATTTTGACGGCTTTTGCCACTTTCATAGAATCAATTTGGTGCACATACCCTGAACTAGGTGCCATAATGGTTGCCATTCTGGCTGGTTGTGGCATCGCAGCGGCTTCGGGATCTAGGGCTTCAACATCGCCCCCTTGAGCCTGAACAATTTCTTCAAATTTACGATAGGCATCCCCATTGTACAGTTTTTCTTTAAGGGCGACCCATGCGGTTTGCGTGGTAGGGAATAACCCAGCTGAAACACAGGCAACCGAAGCCAATGCCAAGCATAGGTATTCTAAATCTGCACTACCGTTGCCTTTAAGCGTTTCAACTACTTCTAAAATTTCTACCGTATGCCCAATGGCAGACCCTAACGGTTGGTTCATTGAAGAAATTACGGTTTCTAGTCGTTTTCCGAATCTTACACCAATAGTTCTGCATAAACTGGCTAAGGCTTTGGCTTCCGTGAGGGTCTTCATAAATGCCCCCCGCCCCACTTTAATGTCAAGCACAATGACATCAGCCCCAGAAGCAATTTTTTTTGAAACAACAGACGCTGCTATGAGCGATAAATTGTCGACCGTTGCGGTTACATCTCTTAGGGCGTAAAATAAGGCATCGGCTGGGGCTAAGTCTCCCGTTTGGCTTGAAAGAACAGCACCTATTTGCTGTAGTTGGTCTTTCATGGCTTGGGTTGTTTGGGAAACTTTAAACCCCGGTATGGCTTCAAGCTTATCAATAGTTCCGCCAGTAAAGCCCAGCCCTCTGCCGGAAAGTTTGGCTACTTTTAGCCCCATTGCTGCTAATAATGGTACAACCACTAAGGTGGTTTTATCGCCCACGCCCCCAGTGCTATGCTTGTCTACAAACGTGCCTTCAATGCCTTCTACAGATAAAATTTCTCCGCTGTTTACGAAGGCTTCTGTTAGATAGAAGGTTTCATCTTCGCTTAAGCCTTTTAGGCAAACCGCCATCATCCAGGCAGAAAGTTGATAGTCTGCCACCGTGCCTGACATAACCCCATTGACCCAGTCATGAATTTCGGTTTGGGAATGAGCGATACCGTGCTTCTTTTTTTCAATAAAGGAGATAGGGTTAAATTCTGAGGTTACTGCTGGTTTGGTGCTTTTTGAAGAAGAAGAGGAGGTGATATCATCGGTAACAGCCATGGGGGTAATATCCTTTTTTAGCAAGTTTTTTACCCCTCATGGGGGGAATTTGTTCATTACAGTTCAAAGTGTACCAAAAACCAGCTGTGAATCCAACCCAAATAGAACCCCTTGTTCATAACGTAAATGTTAAGAACAAGGGGTTCGTCAATGTTTAATTAGATTAACCCGTTGTTACGCTATTGGCACAAGGCTGATTGGCTAAAATGGCTTGTACATTGCCTAACGTCGTGCTAGCAATGTTACTTAACGCTTCTTTGGTTAAAAATGCTTGATGCCCCGTTATTACCACATTGGGGAAGGTCAACAATCGGCTAAAAACGTCATCTTGTATGACGCTACAAGAAAGGTCTTCAAAAAACAGAGGACCTTCTTCCTCATAAACATCTAGCCCAACCCCGCCAATAATACCTTGCTTCAAGCCTTCTATGATAGCTTGCGTTTCCACTAGCCCGCCGCGGCTAGTATTTATCAGTAACACGCCTCGTTTTAGTTGGGTTAACGTTTTAGCGTTAATTAAGTGGTGGGTTGCTTCCATTAAAGGGCAATGTAAACTAATCGCATCTGATTGGTTCAACAGCTCTGGCAGTGAAACATAGGTAGCACCTAAGGCTTCTACTTCAGGATTTTTGTAAGGGTCAAAGGCTAATAGCTTGCAACCAAAGCCTTTCATAATACCCGTAAATACCGCCCCAATTTTACCCGTACCCACAATGCCGACTGTTTTACCATGTAAATCCATTCCCACTAACCCATCTAATGTAAAATTACCTTCTCGAACCCTTGAATAGGCTTTATGAATTTTTCGGTTAAGGGTTAACAATAACGTTACGGCGTGTTCCGCCACTGCGTACGGAGAATATGCGGGCACTCTCACAATGGGTAATTTGAGGGCTTCTGCTGTAACAAGGTCTACATTATTGTAGCCGGCACATCGCATAGCAACAATTTGAATACCTTGTTCTTTCAGGGCGGTTAGTACATAGCTGTCTAGGGTATCGTTAACGAAGGCACAAACCGCATCGTAGCCCTTGGCTAATGCCACCGTGGTTTCACACAAATGGGCTTCAATAAAGGTTAACTTGAATTGGGCTTCAGTGGATAGTTCTGCGTTCAGTTTTGTAAAAATTTCAGTTTCGTAAGGTTTGGCACTGTAGAATAGAATTTTAGCCTTATTGGTTGGGCGTGCTGGTGTCGTCGTCATCATCATAGGTGGGGGTGACTTTCATTAACATGGAATAGAGATAGTAATTAAGAATAATTGTAACCTGTTTGCTATGGTTATAACATATTTTTAACGTAGATGTCTTTGATATAAAGCGGATTGTTTCGTGTTAAACTATTAAAAAACACAAGTAATTTATGCTTTTAACCGTAAGGCTGACTAATTTTTAATGTCTCATTCAGAGCAGACACTTACACTACAACCAGTAACCCTATGGCTTCGGGTGCTTCGGGTAACTCCTCAATTACGGGGGTTTGTTTTTGCTGGGCTAGTAGGCACTTTAATAGATTATGGCTTTTATCATTTATATGACCAATGGCTACCCCCATTGTTTTCAAAAGGCTTGGCGTTTTCTAGTGCTACCTTATTTGTATATTTGATGAATAAGTTTTGGACGTTTAAACAGCCACTTCATTCCAAACGAGAAATTTCGGCCTTTTTTGCCTTGTATACCGTTTCTATGTTGGTTAATACCGCTGTAAATAGTGTGTGTTTGCAGTTGATACCGAAATGGACGCATCAATGGACGATGACTAACCTTTCCGTTGAAGAGGTAACGGCTGGTGTGGTATTACCGTTGTTAGCACACCCAAGAAGTATTAAACTAATGGCGTTTGTGCTGGCTACAGGTACTAGTACCATTATTAATTTTATTGGGCAAAAATTTTGGGTATTTGAATTGAAGAAAAAGCAAGTGGCAAAACAGTCAGCCCAGCCAGCCAAACAGGGTATTGAAAACTAATACCAATTAAACGATTGAATAGCCATACCAACTAGTAGGAACGACCATCGCGTTTGCTCTGCATTCGTCGATGCGTTCCGTCCACCGTAGGGGCGAAAAAAGCATCCCCTCGTCAATGCCCGTAGTGGCATAGAGGGGTGTTTTTTCGGGGGTCTTTAGGGGCTTGCCCCTGAATTTTTGGGTGGTGTCGGGGGGTTGCCAAACCAACCAGCTAAAGCTAGGAACGACAATCGATGAGAGAATACGCTATTCAATCTGTGAACGGATATAACTTCGTGAAAAAAAGTACTCCACTGCTTGGAGGATATACGGTGGTTTGGGCTAAAGTTTTTACCATTGTTGGTTATAGTGAATATATAAAGGAAAAAAACCGACGGATTTGTTGGATTCTTTTTTCCTTTTGACACGCTAATAACAGACCAGAATTGGTTGTATTAATCGGTGTCGGTACTCCTTATTTTTCTTAATGTTCTAGTGTGATTGCAGAGAGAGGGATGGTTCAAATACATCCCTTTTTTTTTGTGCTTTTTTCGTTGGTATCAAAATTGAAAGGGCGATTTCTTCTGCTTGAAGGGGTTCGGCTTGGTTTTATTTTCTGTAGAAGCCAGTGGTTTTAGAAACGGCGAAGCCTCTTTGGTAGTAGTACCAAAAGAGGAAGGCGGTAATAAAATAAATTCATTGGTTGGCACAGAGGGGTTAGGGTCTGTGCTGGTTATCGGTAATGGTGGTGGGAAGGGTATCATGGTTGGTGGTAACACCATTGGCTTAGCCATGGCACTTTGTAGCGTAGGGGGTAGTGCTTCTGGTATTGGTATTGGTTCAATGGTAGGCTGTATGGGTGGTTGATTGCCAGTAGAATTTTGTTGGAATCCACTTTCAAAAACAAATCCTTTAGAGGCCACATTCCCCAATGAAACGGCTACTTGTGGCATGCCTACGGTATGTTTAACGGGTGCTTCAACGGGGCTGAAAAACATATCTGCAAAGGTAAATACGTTAACTAGCGTTTCTTTCCCACGGATGCTAATTTCACCTAAAGGCACAACCGGTACATTCATATTCATGTTTGTACAGGTACGCAGGGTGGATTCGCTAAAAATAAGGACTGTTTTAAACGCCTTAGCGTGATCTTGCAAGCGTGAAGAGGTGTTTACCGTATCGCCAATGGCGGTAAATTCTAGTTTTTGGCTAGGGCCTACAAACCCTACGAAGGCTGCTCCGCTATTGATGGAAATACCAATACTAAAGGGTATGCTACTTTTTTTGTTCCATGATTCCGCAAATTCATGGCTAGCGGTAACCAAGTGGCGTGCTGCCCGAATAGCCATATCAGCGTGCTGATTGGTTTCCATGGGTGCACCAAACATAATTAAAGCCCCATCACCTAGGTATTTATCCACCGTGCCACGGTATTCCGTTACAATGCGTTCTACTTGGGTGTACCAAGCGTTCAGCATATCGGTAACTTCGCTGGGGGCAAGCCCTTCTGAAATTTTGGTAAAATCTCGAATATCTACAAACATACTGGTGATGATTATACGCCGCCCACCGGCTTCTAGCTTTTCTTTACGCCGAACAATTTCTTTTAACACGGTGGGGGAAACCAATTGGGCCAGGTTGCTTTCCATCATCACTAACGCCCGTTCGCGTTGAAATTGGTTACACCATTCGCCTAGGGCTAAACCAGCTATTACCCCGTAAATAGGTAGTAGCCAATTAAACACCAAATGGAAGCTGGTTAGGCTTCCTATACAAACAATGCAGTACCCGCTAATTAAGGCAAAGGCAATTAAGCTACTTTGCCAAGTGGTTTTATCCAACAGCTTAAAAATAAGCAAGAATAAAAAGCCACTGATGAAAATAGTTGATTGCTGCCAAGGGGGTGCAGTCATTAGTCCATCACCCTGAATAATGTTATCTACTACGGTTGCTTGTACGTCTGCAAGTAAATGTTGGTTACTAAGGGGGGTACTGGCACTATCTGCATCTAAAGAATTGGTATAACCAATAATTAAGGGAATATCTTTTACTTTTTTGATGAGAGAGTGGTCTTTTTTTTCTAGCAACCGCCATAGGGGTAAGCTGGTATGGGTAAAGGTGTAGCCTTGGGGCGTTTTACCTAATACAGGAAACCAAATGGGCTGGAATCTATAATTAGCAGTGGTTTTTATAGCTGCTAATGCGGTTTTTTTATCTTTACCAGGGCGTATTTTAATACTGGGTAATTGTGTGCTAATGGTGTTGGTATTTTCAATGAAATAAGTGCTCATACTGTGTGCTTCAGTATCATCAACGTGCTTCATTGCCGTGCTCAATGCTAGGCTGGGCAAACGTTTTTCAGATAACTTCGAATTAGGAAAATCCCACAATAGTTTAACGTTACGCAGGGTATTGCTTGTGGCAGAAGGAATGGCAGAGTTACTGGTACTCAAATCGCCAATAGAAAGCGGGCTTTCAAACACATCATCTGCTAGTGTTTCAATTTGCCACGGGCTAAGGGCTTGCGTTTGTCTTGAAGAGGCATTGAGGATTAGTGAGTCTCTGGTTTTCTGGTTAAAGGGTTTGGTTAAACTAATGGCTGAAGGATGATACCAATTTTCTAATGAAGCGATTATTTTTTGATAAGCTTTACCTTGCCACGGATAGCTACCATACTGTTTTTCTAGTTTTTTGATGCTCTCATCATCTACTAATGCAATAATGCTGAGTGGGGCACTTTCCTGTCCTACTTCTGTGTTAGATACCAAGGCGGTTTCTGTTAGCGTCGGTTTAGCAAAGGTTACTGTTGCCCAGTCTTCCACCATGGGTTCAATAATAGGTACGCTAAACCAACCAATTGCTAGTAACCCAACCAGTAAACATAAGCTACTAAATTGCTGTTTAAAGGGCTTAACCCATTGTTTAAGTAGCGTATCTGGTAACATGGATGTTAAAAAGCTCTGGTGGGGGGTTAATACCATTTTCAAATAGAAATAGCGTCAGCGTCTACGGTGTTACCGTCAAGCAAAAAATCCTCAACGTACGTCTCTGTACGCCTGCGGTTTTTTACTTGCCAGTGCCTAGTATCCATCTAACGCTATTCCTATTTGAAAATGGTATAAAAGAGAAAATGTTGCATAAGAAAGAGGGCAAGAAAAGAGAGAGTTGGTTCCTGCGTGTTTATAAGTCTGCAGATGAATTATCTGGTGAGCCTACGCAGTAGGAAGAACGTAATAATAATGCTAGTTCATGAGGGTGCTCACTGGTTTCTAACGCATCATCATAAGAAACTAAGCCTTCACGGTAGGCATCAAATAACGCTTTATTCATACTAATTAAATCGTCATTATTGCCTTGGCTCATTAACTGGTAAATGGCTTCTATTTCATTGCGTTCAATATAATCTTGAACCGTTGAAGTAACGGTTAGCACTTCAACAATGGGTAAACGCCCTCTGCCATCAGCCCGTTTAACTAATCGTTGGGAAACTGTGCCTTTTAAAATACCCGCCAATTGCATTCTGACCGATTCCCGCTCATGCGGGGCAAATTGGTTAATAATACGGGTAACGGTTTGAACGGCGTCGTTGGTGTGCAGGGTTGAATAAACCAAGTGCCCTGTTTCTGCAGCGTGCAATGCGGCTTCAATGGTTTCACGGTCTCGCATTTCCCCTACCAAAATAACGTCGGGGTCTTGACGTAGGGCGTATTTAATCCCGTCAGGAAAGGAGGCTGTATCTGCTTTTAATTGCCGTTGGGTAATAACAGACATTTCATTGCTATAAACAAATTCAATCGGGTCTTCTAGCGTAATAATGTGCGAACTTTGGTAGCGGTTAATGTGGTTAATTAAAGAAGCGAGTGTGGTTGTTTTACCAGACCCTGTAGGCCCTGTAACCAGTACCAATCCTTTGTTGAATTGTGTAAAGTTTAAAAGTACTTCAGGTAACCCTAATTCTTCAAAATCAGGAATTTTCTTTTTAATAATACGCATTACAAGCCCAGGGCGGTCTAATTCATGAAGCCAGTTAACTCGAAAGCGTGCTAGGTTAGGCACTTCAAAGCTGAAGTCAAAATCCATGGCATTGGGTAGTTTTTCAAAAATATCGGGCGGAGAAAACTTCCGCATAAACCCAAATACTTGGTCTGTTGTAACCGGTGCCATTTTGGTATAGTACATATCCCCGTTTCTTCTTAACACGGGTGGGTAGCCTACCCTAATGTGAATATCTGAAACTTGTTGGGCAACCGCCATTTTCAAAAACGCTTCTGCATGGTTTTCAATGGTTGCTTGTTGCCCAGCTGCAGCGGTTTGTACAACAGAAATAGTGGTGGGTTGTTGCGGTTGGGCTTCCTTTTGTTGAGATGCTATTACTTTTTGAGCGAGGCGTTTAACCTCTTCCTGTTCCTCTTTATCCAACTGCGTGTAAGAAGTCGCTTGCGAATGGGGTGGCGGTAATGGGGCAGACATCATCATCATCACAGAAGGGGGATTCCTTTGGATTTTCTAGGAGAAAGTGAGTGTAGTAGCCCAACTGTTATGTTCTTGCAAGCATAAACACCCTAAAACTAACCCGCAGGATTAAGTTAGGCTGAAGTGTACTAACAGCTGAAGACTGTAAACTAGTTTAGAAGAGAGAGAAAAAAATTAGGAAATTGCGAGTTTAAAAGCCTGCGTTGCCCATTATAAGTTCAAGCTGAGCGTGCTTTGCAGCGTTTCCATATAGGGCTGAAGTGCTTTGGGAATAGCCACCTCTGTTTCAGAAACTTGATAGTTTTCCAAAATAGCAGCAACGGTTCTACCAACAGCTAACCCAGACCCATTCAAGGTATGGCAGAAAGCGGGTTTTCCGCTGAGTGCTTCACTACGGTAGCGTAGGTTCAGCCTTCTAGCTTGGAAATCTGTCATGTTGGAACAGCTTGAAATTTCACGGTACACACCTTGGGCTGCCATCCATACTTCTAAGTCAAAACATTGTGCGGCGGAAAATCCTAAATCGCCCGTGCATAATGCAACAACCCTGTACGGCAGTTCAAGTGCTTTTAAGATACCTTCGGCGTGGGCGGTTAAGTTCTTTAACGCTTGGGCAGAATCCTCTGGACGTACGATTTGTACAAGCTCTACCTTATCAAATTGGTGTTGCCGAATGAGTCCTCGGGTATCTCGCCCAGCACTGCCCGCTTCCCGACGAAAACAGGGCGTATGCCCTACCATTTGAATAGGCAATTGGGCTTCAGAAAGCAGTTCATCTCTGTAAAGATTCGTTAAGGGCACTTCCGCTGTTGGAATGAGATATAAATCATCTTCCCCTAGTTTAAACATATCATCCCGAAACTTGGGTAATTGCCCTGTGCCTTTCATACTGGCTTCATTCACCAATAGCGGAGGCATAATTTCTTCGTAGCCATTATGATGGGTATGTACATCTAACATAAACCGAATTAAGGCACGGGTTATTTTAGCCCCTTCACCCCGAAACACGGAAAACCGAGATTTCGCCACTTTGACGCCCCGTTCAAAATCTAACCAACCCAAGGTTTCGCCAATGTCCCAATGGTCTTTGGGGGAAGCAATATTTCTAGTTTTAAATTCATCGCCCCAACGGCTTATTTCCACATTTTGGGTTTCATCCGCACCAACAGGTGTTGTTTCGGCTGGAAAGTTGGGGGTATTAAGCAAAATCGATTCTTGTTGAAGGGCTAAGGTTTCTTTTTCCGCTTCAATGCTTTTAATTTGTTCTGCAACGTGTTTGGAAGCTTCCAGTTGAGCTGTGGCATCCTGCCCCGCCTTTTTTAATTCGCCCACTTGTTTGCTTAAACTGTTGCGTTCATTGCGAAACGCTTCTTCTTCTTTGAGCAATTCTCTCCGGCGTTCATCAATTAATAAAAGCGGAGCAATGGTCAATTCTGCGGAGCGTTTTTTGAGCGTAGCTTCTGCCAATTCAGGGTTTTCACGGATTACTTTAATATCTAACATCATAAGTGTAAAAGACTCTTTTTATCTAAAGGAAATGCTAACAGGTTTTTTGAAAATTAAAAGATTTAGGGGTTTCCACCGCCAACACCAAACGCACCCACGCCGCCCACTAGGGAATTTCGGTCAATTTGACGGTCTCGGTTAATTTTGCCATCATACTGCAAACGTTGGCGTTTTTCTTCGTCGTGGGCAAAATCTGCCGTGGTTTGAATGCCTCGCATAGCGTTGGAATCTAAGCCACCGATGGTGGGCATAAACGCCGAGCCTGTCGATTGGTGTTGCCCCACTAGCGGAAACGTTCGTTGGTCTGTGGGTTGCCCTGAACCCAGTAGCACTTCTACAGGCGTACCCGCTTCGGTTACGAATTGCAGTTGTACGCTGGTGTAGCGGTTTTCAGGTTGATTGGCTACTTCCGCTGGTTTAACACCCGTATTATTGTCTATAGTCTTCTTTTTTTTGTTTTTGAGTGTGGCACTAATTGAGGTTGGTTCTTCTTCGCCTTCTAATTTGGGTTGCTTTACCACAGGTAAGGCAATCGTACCAACGGGCTTCACGCCATCCAACACGAGCGTTTTGCTTTGCACGCCTTCGGTTTTATCCGTAGGGTCAAACGGTAAGAAGCGGTAGTAGACTTTTACGCTTTGGTTAGCGATGCCTCGGACGGTTAGGAGGTTTTCCTGCCCGTAACGGAAGGTGCTGGGTAGAAACACTTGGCATTGTTGGCGTTGTTGTTTTTGTAGGTTCAGTTTAGCGATGGGGGAAAGATACGGCTCATCGGCTTTTACGGCGGGTGTGAATGCCGTGGTTAGTAGCAGGCATAGGCTGAAGATGAGGCTTGTTTTTTGTAAAAATTGGAGCATAGCGTACAACCACCGTTTCGTTGTTTGAAATCCAGTAAACCGCCCTCATTATACCACGAATTTTGAAGGCTTTTGTTAGGATGTTTTGAAATCTCTCTAGGCTAAATATAAAGGCGAATACATCAATTACTTTACAAGCCCTTGAAAAAATAGAGTCTATCCGTCATAATATAAAAAGAAATCCCATTGGTAGTGCTAATACCAACAGGATTTGCTTTTCTCATTACGCTTTTAGCGTGATGAGGTAGCTTGCTAAAGCGTAAGCGATAGCAAGAATGAGACGAAGTTGATCTATCGTTAGCTTCATATCATTCTCCTTTCTAAACAAAGGGCTTTTAACGAGGGACTGTTCTGAGCAGTCCCTTTTTTACGTTTGTTGGGTATTGAAACCGCTAGAAACGCCTCGTTTGTAAGCACTCTGATAGAAAATAGCCACTTCAAAAATACCATAAATAGATTTTAAAGTTGTTCAAATATTGAATACCGTAAAATTTCGTAGGGGCGTGATTTATCCCGTCCTCTCATGCAGGATATACGCTTTTTATTGCCAAGAGTCTGTTTCTACTACAACTACTTCTCCTCCAATGCTAAAATTCTCTTCGCTTCTTTAATGTTAATATATGCCTTATAGCCATGTTTTTCCATTAACCCTAAAAGCTCTGCTCCATTTAGTAATTTTATTGGTTTACCGTTAGCAAATTCGTAAGCATCCGAGCCATAATCTGATGTTGTTACTAAAATGCCATTATTTGCACCTTCATTCATCAATGTGCCGTACAAATCTCGCACGGCGGATACGCCTACGGTATTGGTATATCTTTTGGCTTGGATAACAATTTTACCGCCACGTATCGGGTCAGGGTCAAATGCGATTGCATCAACACCCCCATCACGGCTTGCTTGCGTTATTTTTACTTCTCCACCATTTTGGCTAAATTCTTTTTCAAAAACTTCTCTTATTAAATTTTCAAAATCTTGCCAATTAATAGCAGCTAAATTTGTACCCGAATTAATGTTATCCAATACGCCATAAGCATCCACAAAACGTCTATCTGATTTGTCAATAGTTCTGATTGGACTGACAGGCGTTATAGATGATAATTCCGCAGCACCTACCCCTTTTAAATACTTAAAACACTCTCGTGCATCGACATTTTCTAAATTAATTTCATCAAATACATTTCTATTTAATTGAAGCGACATAACACAGGCTGTTTTATGTTTACCTGTTGCTTTGTCAATAGCAGTAATCATGCCGTTAAAGGTTATTGAATCCACCTCATTGTTTTTATTTTGTGAAAATATTTCGTCAATTGTTCTCAAGCAAATTTGTTATAGAACACTGCTATATAGTTTATTCTGTTCTTTTTCTTTGAATTTTTTCCCATTATCATCTACCACGCAAACTTCTTCTAATAATGGTAGTTTATAATCCACAACCAATGCTTTGTTATCAGGATTATATGAAATATCTATTTCCTTATGCCACAATATAGGATACACGGAAAGCATCAGTAAATTTAAATAAAAGTCTTCAATCCCATAAATGTCGTATAGAGTAAGTATTCTAATAGAAAGTATTAGTAACGCATCGGGCACCACAATCCTATGAGCATTTTTCAGATTCAATACTCTATCGTTAGTAACTGATTTCTGTATTTTTTTAAGAAACTCATGTGCCTTAATACGTTCCATTTCGTTTGAAACGGAAATACTGGAGTCTATATGTTGGGCATTGTAAATAGCCTGTGAAAATTTAGATTCATCTTTTAACCCATTTTGAATGATATTAGTTACTTGGTTTTCTAACACATAAACACTTTCCTCGCCTTCAAGGTCTGTAATTTCATCTACAATTTCGTTGTAATTCAAGTTGGTAAAACTTAACAAAACAATTATTGCTTCCTCTCGGTATCCTTCTTGTAACAAAGGTACAATTACCAACTGGATCAACCTTTCAGTAAAATATACTTGAAGTTACGGAATAAGGGTGTGCAGGTGGGAGTAGTGAGTGTTTTTTAATAAAATTCAACCAAAAATGCTCAAAAAACAGAACAATACCCCTTGTTTCCACTCTTTTCGGATCATAATTACCTAAAAACCATACAAGAATCCACTAAAACCTACCCCCCTCCTCACCAAAAAACCATACCGACGACAATTATACCCAAATGCCAAGCCCAAAATCTCCGCAGAAACACGCACTAACCCACGACAAGACACACGAACCTTCTTAAACACCGTCTTCCAACCCGCAAACACATGCTCCACCCTAGCCCGAACCTTAGAAAGCAACCCATTAAACCGCTTCTGCGAAGCCGTCAACTCAGGCGTTGGTTCATGCTGCTTACCCCGAACACGACGCTTAATAATCCTCGGCTGTATCCCCAACGCCTTCAAATCCTTCTCCTTACCCACATACCCACTATCCGCACCAACAGTCTGCTCATCGCCCACCAGTACAGGCAGTAAACTCTGACTGTCATGCACATTGGCACCAGTAACAACCACCTTGCGAATCAACTTGCTTTTAGCATCCACATTAACCGTGGCACTGTAACCAAAGCCTTTGTAGCCATAAGTGGCATCAGGGTCGCTCTGGTCTTCAGGCTTTTTTCTCTGTTTGCTATTGGCTTTAATAAAGGTGGCATCTACCAAGTTGCCTTCTTTAAGAATGAGGTTGTTCTCTTGGAAGAAGGTGTCTAAGGCTAAGAAAAGGGCTTCTTGGGCTGGGGTGTTTTGCAGTTCGTGTTGGAAGTTTTCGAGTGTCGTGGCTTCAGGGATGGGGGATTCTAAGGAGAAGCCGAGAAACTTTCGGAAGGAGAGTCTGTCGTGGCATTGAAATTCTGTTTGTTCATAGGAGAGATTGAACCATATTTTGAGGAGGTTCATTTTGAGCAGTAGTAGGCGTTTGTAGGGTGGTCTGCCGTTGGGTTTGTGGTGGATGTGTGTTTTGAGGATGGTTTCAAATAGTTGCCATGGTAGGGTTTGGTTCATTTCCTCTAGGAATTTGTGGGTGGGGGTGGCTTGTTGAATTTGGATGTCGGCAAAGGTAGTCATGGGGGTGGGGTATCCTATGAGAGGTGGAATAATGTCCCTTCTCTTCTAACCCAAAATTACCTTGCCCTTTTTCCGTAACTTCACTTGGTTCTCTAGTGCCTGCTTTTCGGCGGTACGCAAGTTTTCTTTTTTGATTTCTGCTTCTATTCTAGCTTGTTCCTCGGCTCTCTCTTTCTCTTCAGCCTCTATTCTTAATTTTTCTCTTTCGATCCTAGCTTTTTCTTCTGCTCTTATTCTAGTCGTTTCGAGTTTTTCTGTTCTTTCAAGCCTTGCCTTTTTTGATTCAGATATTGCTTGGCGAACTTCGGCTTTAGCATTAGAATCTCCTGCTAACATTCTTTTTATTGCTAATCTTGCGTTACCAGCTTCATATGTTGCTGTACTTGATTCAGCTATTGCTTTAGTTTTTATCTCTTCAGCCTCTATTCTAGCCTTTTTTTCGGCTCTAGCCTGACTCACCCCAGCTAGTACTCCACAAAATCCAGCTAACATTTTTATTACTAATAGAGCTAGCTGTATTAGTAATAAGGGCATTTTTATTAACGATAAGGCTAGACTACCACTTTTCTTCATTCGCATAACTGTTAGTTTTTTCCTTACGTTATAGGATTTCAAAGCCTCTAAAAAGTAACCTTAAAAAAGCTAGGATGATATTTATTTTAGCCTGACTCTATAAGCTTTGCAAGCAATAAGCCTCAGTCTGCTACTACTACTCCCCGCTCCACTTGAACTGCTGGAACTTGGGGGTGGGGCGATGAATTTCTACAGGAGCAGGCTGCTTAATGGTCGGTAACAACGAAGAAGTGGTCATGTAAAACTGCCCCATCTTACTTAACAACGCCTGTTGCTCTTCAATGCTCAACGTTAAATGCCCCGATGTATTTAAAGTCGGCATGGGCATACTATTAACAGATGGCGGGGTTAGCCCCCCGCCCACACTACCCTGCCCAACGGATTGAAACGCCTGCTTGAACCCCTGTTTTTCCGCTCGCCAAGCTTCCAAAAAATCCACCATCGTGTTTTCAGGCTTCAACCCCAGCCGATGGGCTTCCGTGGGAATATGGCACCCCACAGGCAAAGCGTAAAGCCACTCCACGGTGCGTACATCTCTGGCGGTTAAATCTGCCACGCCATACTGGTGGGGTACATACATAATATCGGTCGCATCTTCACTATGCCCCAAAATCCCGAGTGCGTGCCCAATTTCGTGTAGAATGGTGTGCTTTACTTCCACAGGGCTGTTGTATTGGGCGAACAATAACCCATCTGAAAGCCCGATAGATATTTCTGCCCCGTAAATTTGCCCTTTGGCGTTCCATTCCGTTTTGCAATGCCCCAAGCTTTTTCTATCCACCCGCCGCCATATCAAGTTAATTTGCGATTCATTCAACGATAAAACCCGCTGAAACTTCACCGCTCCGTTGGTCAGCCTCGTCCACGCTTGGAAGGAGTCCCACGCCATGTTCATGTAGGCTTGGGCGTTTTTTTGTTTTTCTTTTTCGTACCATTTGAAGGGGGCAATGTATACCTTTAGGGGCATGGTTGAAGTAACCCAACGTACCACGTTGCCTTCACGCAAGCAGTTGATGAGGTAGGTATCGGTGTTGTTGGGGAGGGTAGGCATAGGCGAGGTATCAATAGTAGAATTAAAGGGCAATGGTCTTATTTTAGCAAGATTTTTTCAAAAGTGAACAAATAGACGAAAAGAAGGGGTTGCCTATTGGGCATCTTTTTTGTAATCTTAACTTATAGAAATGGTGTTGGCTTTTTAAAAGCCTATTAGTAATGGAAGAGGTCCGGGTGGTGAGGAAGCCGCCTTGAAAGCGGTTGGCCGCAAGGCTTGCGGGTTCGAATCCTGTCTCTTCCGCCATTTTTAATTAAAAGCCTTTTGTTTTTTACAAAAGGCTTTTTGTTTTTAATCTTAATTTAGCCCCCTTAGTTTGGGGTATTTTTTACTTACCCCCTTCCCACATTGCTTTGCTTGTGTTCAAATAACACTATCAATGGTTTCTTTGAACTTCACTTCTTTTTAATTAGATGCTGAACGGAAGGACAGAAGCCTCAAATAAAACAAATTGTTGCAGTATTGCCCGTTTGTTTTGCTAGTTTAAGTTTACTTTTTTATTTGGAGAACCCCATATCGTGTCTAAACGTAGAGTGCTAGTAACAACTGGTGGTGGCGACTGCCCCGGCTTAAATGCCGTTATTAGAGCCGTAGTTAAACGCTTCAGCTTAGAACCCGATTGGGAAGTGTTGGGTAGTATGGAAGCTTTTAATGGCTTACTTCGCGACCCCATGGAAGTTGTAACGTTAGATGAAGCCGCTGTTTCGGGTATTCACACCCGAGGTGGCACAATCATTAAAACTACCAACAAGGGTGGCCCCTTCGCTTGGCCTGTTCGTAACCCTGATGGCACTTGGTATACGGTTGACCGTGTGGAAGATTTCAAGCAACGTCTAGAACAATTAGGCGTTGAAGCGATTATCTCTATTGGTGGTGAAGGCTCTATGGACATTGCCCACCAGCTGGGTAAACGTGGTGTTAATGTCGTGGGTGTGCCGAAAACTATCGATAATGACCTTTCTGCTACAGATGTTACGTTTGGCTTTCAAACGGCGGTTGAAATTGCTACCGAAGCTGTCGATAGGTTAGTAACAACGGCTTCTAGCCATAGCCGGTTGATGATTTTAGAAGTTATGGGCAGGCACGCAGGGTGGATTGCATTGCATTCAGCCATTGCTGGCGGTGCGGATGTTTGCTTAATTCCTGAAATTCCTTATGATTTGGAGCAGGTCGCTTACAAAATTAACCGGCAAATGAAAACCGAAGGCTTTGCCATTGTGGTTATTGCGGAAGGTGCTAAGGCGAAAGATGGTCATAGTGTGTCTAAAAAAAGCGATGAAGTAGGTTATGCCAACGTACTTTATGGTGGCGTTGGGCATCAATTGGCTCAGGAATTGAAGCCTCATGTTACGATGGATAGCCGAGTCATGATTTTAGGGCATTTGCAACGTGGCGGTACGCCTGCGGCTTATGACCGTGTGCTTTCTACTGAATTTGGTGTGAAGGCGGCTGAATTGGTTTTAGAAGGTCAATTTGGCATGATGGCTTCTTTCCAAAATAATGAAATTACTGCCGTGCCTATTGAAGAAGCCATTAGTGAATATAACTTTGTAAAAGAAGATACACAGCAGGTGCGTACTGCACGGGGTGTAGGTATTTGCTTGGGCGACCGTAACTTTGGCCCGCAAGTGAAGTGGGATACGGCTGAAAAAATGGCGAATGCCACGGCTAAAGGTTAATATCTAAGCGGATTTTTAGAAAATGGTTGCAATATTACTTTGTTCCCGTTAGTATAGAAATCAAGCTAAGGGGGTTTGGCGCAGTTGGTAGCGCGTCTCAATGGCATTGAGAAGGCCAGCGGTTCGAATCCGCTAACCTCCACCACAACAGACCGAAAACAATCGTTTTCGGTCTGTTGTGTTATTTGGGTAGCATCATTTCCCCTGTTGATGGGTTTATCTAAATACAGGTCGTATTTTTATACCATTTTTTAGAGATTCTTGCTTGCCTTATGATGATGATGTCTTCCGTTTCTGCTACAAAACTGCATAACTATCCCCCTCAGTTGGTTTATTCAAAAGGCTTACGAATTGGCAATATGCGGGAAGATGACGACGACGATAGTGATGATTATACTAGCCCTACTGCTAAGCCATTGCCAGCTATTGGGCTGAATGGCAACTTGGGTCAGCCACAATCTGCAGTGCCCGTTATGCGGGTGCCTATTGCTCCAGGATTTTTGCCTTCAACGCAAACGCAAACCCCGTTGAAGCAAGATGCATTTACCCCTACGCAAACCCCAACGGTTTCAACGCAGCAGGTGAATCATATTCCCCCAGAAATGCTGGCTAAGTTATTGGCGGAATCGGCTAGCCAAGAACAGCAACCTGTAGAAGCTCGTCCTTCTTTTACGTTAACCACTTCCTTGCCTGATGAACGTTTTATTAAAAATCCTGCTTCTAAAGCGGTTACTACCATGGCTTTTTCTACGGGTATTGGGGCAACGGTTTGTGCGTTGTTAGGGGCAATGGTGGTTCGGTTACGTCCGCAGCCAACGGCTATTGCTTATGGTGTGTTTGGTGGTTTAGGTTTCTTGGGCGGGAGTATTTTGGGCTTGCTATTGGGGGCGACTGTTTTGGGGCGTGTTGCAGAGCAACAGCAGGAAATGGAAAATAAAATCCACTTGTCTAAAACCAGAGTGTTAGTGGAACAATTAACGCCTATTAGTTTAGACCCTATTCGTATTAAGGTTAAGCGTAAAAAGAAGCCCGTTGTTAATAGACCTCTTGCATGACTCGATAGGTGGGTGCAGATTTGAGGAATACGGAATGGACTGACGGGCGGTGTAGTCTAACTACATAACCAAAGGAGTACCGTAAATGACAAAGAAGATGCCCCAGATATTGAGTCATGCAAGAGGTCTAATGGGCAGAATGCTTCACATTAGCGTTATGGCGAAATAATTGCGTGCTTTCTAAAAACGCTAAATACTCTGCTGTTCTATTCTCTTCAAACCAACCAGCGGGTGGCATTAACTGGCTTCCTAGCCCTACGGCAACCGCCCCTGCATGAAAGTAATCTGCCACTTGGTTTGTCTGAATGCCACCAAATGGTATGCAGGTTAGTTCTGGAAATGGTGTTGTTACGGTTTTAAAATAGCTAATCCCTCCGAGTGGTGCTACGGGAAATAGCTTTACGCATTGCCCACCTTCTTGCACTACTTGGGTCAATTCTGAAGGAGTAATAGCACCGCCTAGGTGGCAATGTGTGGCTTCTGCGGCAAGGTGGTAAGCTTGTGGAATAAGGCCTGGTGAAGCGGTGAAAGTCATTTTTTGGTTTAAGCAACGGTCTAAATCAGCCAAGGTTTTTAGGCTACCCATCCCTATTTTTAGGTTACTATTGTCTGTTTCTTGGTTAAATTGTTCTACCACTTGCCATACGTCTGGAATGGTTAGGGTAAATTCCAACACGGTTGCCCCTACTTGGTGTAGACACTGGGCAATCCATAGGGCTTCATCAGCAGCGTTTGACCGAATAACCGGTAATACCTTCTGCTGAAGCCAACAAGGTAGGGGGGTCGGTTTGTTTTCTTTTATTAAATTACAAACCAAGTGAACTGTCCTAATAAATACTGATAATAGTAGTATGTTGCTATTATACCGCAAACCATAGGCATAGTAAGGGTAATAAGCTAACAAATAAACACAATATACCTGTTGGGTTCTGTGCTTTTAAAAAGGCTAATACTTTAACAGCTTCAGTTTCAACTGAGGCGGTAGTTTCACTTAGCCAGTGGTCGCCATATGGAGACCCTTCTACAATAAAGGTCTCTCTGTACCCCCCTTTGTATTGGTGTATGGGTACAATGACTTTATTAGATTTTGGCAAAGCTGGTGGTGTTGTTCCATTGCTGGCAGAGCGTTCAACGGGTATTGGCAATGCAATGACATTCGATGTACCGCTAGGCAAGGTAGTTAAAAAATCTTTATTTGCGACCGATTGAAACAATTGCGTTACCATGGGTTGGCTAGCTCCGAATATCAACTTGATACGGTAATTTAAAGGGTTATTACAATACAGGAAAGACACACAAACACAAACAGTTGAAATGGTTTTTAAAAACACGACTATTTAATACCGATGTTGTGTACACATCTTACACTTTTGAAGTGGCGTTTGGCAAGTGTTTACCCTGTTTGCAGTAGGTTAATATGTCATTGTCTTAACACAATTAACCCTTGGAAGGGTATGGTATAATCTTAGTGTTACCGGCTTTTGTATTTTATTTAACCGAAAGGATACTACCCTTCTATGGCATTCCCTAAAAAAGACCCTAACTTACAACCGCTGGCTATTGGCACGCCAGCTCCTGATTTTTCTTTGCCTGCCAGTGGTGTGCCAGCGGGTACAGAAGTTTCTTTAGAAGATTATGCTGGTAAGCCCTTTGTTTTGGTGTTCTACCCCAAAGATAAAACACCGGGTTGTACCCAGCAATTGTGTGATTTAACGACGGATTTTGAGCAATTTCAAGCCCTTAATTGTGCCGTATTAGCTAGTAATTCGGGTAGTTTAACAAGCCACAACAGTTTTGCTGAAAAATATGGGTATTGCTTTCCTATTTTGGTAGATGCTGAAAAAACGATGGCGGCTGCTTATAGTGTGTTAAAAGCCGAAGGTGGTTACCAGCGGACGGTTTATATTATTGATGGGGCTGGTATTATTCGGTTTGCCCAGCAGGGTATGGCTAAACACGTTGATTTATTGGCTTGCTTGGCAACGTTGTAGTAAACAACTTGCTACAATATTAAAAATCTTGGAACGGGAAGCCACGGCGAGCTTCCCCTACGGTCGTATTTTTGTAGGGGCTGGTCTCTGTGCCAGCCCGTCTGAAATGCGAATCTAAAAACGCTATTCAAACTTTAAATTGGTATAAAACCCGATAGCACAAAAGTTAGGGCAACCTGTTTTTATCCTATTGTGATGTGATACAGGGTTCTAAATAATAACCTCACTGGTTGAATCAATCCGCAAAATGGTCTTTATTTTAAAATAAAGACCAACAGACTTAACAAACAATTTTTAACGGGTATATTTGGGGTTACAATACAGGAAAAATAGGGGAAACAATAATGATGATGATGGTCGGCTCTTTAAGAGTACCTGGTGGTTTTGCACTACCGCCTAGCAACCAACCTGTCGGTTTTACACCCGACCCTTTAACGGCAATATCTAACCCAGGGGTTTACTATCGTGGTTTTAACGCACCGGATGGGTCGCCGTTGGGCTTATATAAAACAGGGCCTCGTCAAGATGGGTTTATTTTGGGAGATGGTGCTCAATTTTTTGATGGGAATAGACTTTGGAATCGACGTATGGGCAGTGAAACGGTTTCAGCCCTTATTAATGATTTAGATTTGGTTGGTCTTCAAGTAGATCAAGATATTAAATGGCAACAGGGGCTAACCCCTTACCCACCTAATTATGATATCCCTAAAAATTATCCGCCACTTCCTGGTACGCCACTTAACCCATTTGGTGGGTTCCCAAATTATGCTATGCAAGGTGGCTTGGTGGGTATGCCCCCATTTAACGGTGGTACTTCGTTTGGTGGTACGGGAGGTGCAATACCGCAACAGGGCGTGCCTCAACAAGCCCCTATTCAAGGGCAACCACAGCAACAGCCTCAGCAACCTCAACAACCAGCACCTGCTGGCGGCAATTTTGGTAGGCAGCCAGCTACTGGCGGTGTACAGCAACCACCACAACAGCCTCAGCAACCTCAACAGCCTCAACAACGTCAACAACCAGCACCTGCTGGCGGTAATGGTTGGCACTAACAACGGTTGGCTTATTATAGATAAAAACGGTTGTTAAAACCGGACGGCATCGCTTTTTGGTGGTAGTAAGGCTATAATAAGAAAATGAACAGACTAACCAAGCAACTACAATACTACGCAGACTTGATTCTTCGGCTTTTGAATCGAGGGGTAGGGCGTACCTTGGTATGGCTAGGTTGGCAAACGGATAATCCAGATTCTGCCGTTGAAGGAGACTTCTACGTTAGAACGGGTAGTTGTAACCAGTGCGGGCAGTGTTGCCAAAATATTTATTTAACGTATCGGCGTAAAGTTATTCAAAGCGTTGAAGTGTTTGGGCGTGTGCAGAAATTGCACCCTAAAGAATACGGTAGTTTTGAACCGATTGAAACCACTGCCACTGGCGTGGTGTTTAAGTGTAATGCCTTAGAAGAAGATAATAAATGCGGACGTTACCTGAGCCGCCCCGCTTTTTGTAGAACGTACCCCACGGAAGATAGCCTAATCCACGGCGGGAAATTACCGGCTGACTGTAGTTATATTTTTAAAGCGAAGCAATCGTTTACCAAGGTGTTGCAAGCCAATTTAAAGTAGTCTTATTGCTTTTCTGTACCTTTTAATACCAACTAAACGATTTAATAGCATACCAACCAGCTAAAGTTAGGAACGACAATCGATGAAACAATACGACATTCAATCTTTGAAATGGTATTAGTGGGTATTTGAATAAACTACTGGTAGGAAGTTTGGTTACTACCCACTACGCAATTTCGCCCTGCATTCTTGGCTTGATAGAGCCGGCTATCTGCTTGTTCAAGCAGGGTTTTAATCTTTTCTTGCAGTAAATCAGATGTTAACATGGCCCCTTCAACAGGTTGTACCGAAGGGAGCGTGGTGGTAATGCCTGCACTCATTGTAACGTGAAGGGTTTGTTCATCTTCGCTATGAATTTCCAGTTTTTCAGCTACTAACTGCCTAATTCTGTCTACTAACTCAAAAGCATCGGGTTCGCTGGTTTCGGGTAATAGAAAGACAAATTCTTCGCCCCCAAACCGGCAAACCACATCACTACGCCGTACTTGGGTTTGCAGTAAATTGGCTAAGGCTCGTAACACTTTATCACCGGTTAGGTGTCCGTAAGTATCGTTAAAATGTTTGAAATAATCCACATCAATAATCACCACAGAAAGTGGTCTGTCGGTTCGCATTGACCGGTCTAATTCTTGTTCAAAGCGTTGATAAAAAGCTCTGCGGTTTAATAAGCCGGTTAATTCATCACAAGAAGCTAAGGTTAAGGTTTTTTCAAACAGGGCGGCTCGGCTCAAAGCTTGGCTTAACAAATCGGCACTTTGTTCTAGGAAGTGAAGCGTTCGTTCAGTCCATTCTCTTGAATGGGTGGTTACTTCGGGTGTGGCTTCATACCGTACTAATAGAAAGACCCCTTGAATGCTTCTTTCTTGTTCCATACTTCGGCGTTCCAAATAAATGGGTACTAACAACCCTTGTTCTACTTCTCTATGGGGTTCTAACACGCTAGCACAGTAGTGCTGTACTTGCTGGGCGGTTAAGGGCATTACACAGGTCGTTCTAAATGAAAGCGAGGCTTCGTAGCGTAACATTAATGAAGCGAATGCTTCTGAACAGGGGTGTTTTTCGCCAATTAAGGTTTCAATACCTTGTAACTTTTCAGCTTCCCAGTTAAGGGTTTCGGTATTTTTTGCCAAGTAAAAAACAGATTCTACATCTAAATATTGTTGAAAAACCTTGCCAATGTTTTCAATGGCTTCATGGGCTGCTAAAGCCCCTACTAAAAACCGACTTACTTCTTCTAAGGCTGCTTGTAGCTGATTAAGCTGGTTAATATGGCGTAAATGTAGCACTTGGGGCAGCAGGGGGCTTAGGTATCTGCAAACCAAATCTAATTCCCACTCTAAATTGTCATCGGTATTAGGTAAGGTTGATTTCTTTTGTTTGATGATGGGTATGGCTAAACACCCAAACCAATCCGTACCGAGCGTTAATTGTTTTTGTAATAAGTCCTTGGGGCTACCCAATAAATCGTTTAAAATGGTATCGGTTAATAATTCTAGTGGCTCAATGCGAAGGGGGCTGCCAACGCTCGCTTGGGCTACCAATAAGGGTTCTTCAGCCGTACCTGTATATAAAACTAAGGCACAGCGTGGAATATTTAAGACTGCCAAAACAGAATCTAATAGTAGTTCTACCGCCAAATCAAAATTTTCAGGCAAGCTGACGCTAAACTGCCTTGCTACTTCCACTTCCTTTACCATGCCCATGGCAACGGGTACGCTTAGGGAACGGCTATCTGTAGTGTTACCATCAACACCCACCGTTTCAGTAGGCACGGGTGTGCCATCGGTCGGTTCAATAAATGGATGATGTGAAGATTGGGGCATATTGGAAAAATTGTTACCTTTGGAAGCAGCACGTTGACTGTTAGGGATACTTTGGGGCAAGAGGGACTTTTTTTTCATTGCAATAAACCAAGGTTTCTCCGCAACGGTAGTGTTTTGCTACTTACTAACAAGGCTTTATCAACAGGTGTAAACCTTTTGACTGACAAATGAACTAAGTAGTATTGTAACGGAAAAGCAAATAGAAACAAGGGGAACAGCGTAGTAAGTTTTACAACTTACTACTACTATAAAGGTTTATAAAAAAGCGAAAATGTCTGTTTTAAGCAAAAACAAAAAAGAATTTACATTGCTTAATAAGTAGCATTTTTCTCTCATATGATTGTTTTTATTTAGATATAAACTAAATTAACTTTCTAGTTTGTATCAAAATGGCAAGTTAACCCAAAAGCGATTATTACCGAGCGAACCCTATTTATAAACACACTTACATTAGGCAACATAATGAATGGATTTTTACTACCATGATGATGAGCAATTCTTCCCGTCATAATAACAATGACCCCTACAACCATGAAAACCGTCAAACCTTTGTTTTGAAATGCGACAAACCCCGCTATGATGGTGGCGTTGAAGTAGATTTAGAACGGTACTTTGGGCGGAAATTGCAACCCAATATGAACCAAATGAAACGAGCTAGATTGGAAAAGAAATTGTTAGATTTATTGGCAGAAGGGGCGGAAGAATCTGAAAATGCCTTGGAAGCCGCAGCCTTTATTTCGGAACTTTCGTTTCATGAAGTGGAGGATGTGAAATTGGAAGAGGCTGGGTATAACCAGCAACGCCAAAGTTTAACCTTTTCACAGCTTTCATCCATGGCGTTGGATAAAGCCAATTTGGATAGAGCCACTAACCGTCGGCACCCCATGGGGCCTTACGGTGCAGATTCTCAGACTATGCCAGCCATGAAAACGGATTCTAAATGGAGTTTAATTCGGCAGGTGTTGTTGCAAGGGCCACTGCAAGTAGCTATTAGTTTGGCTGGTATTGTTACCACTATGGTGGCAATGGCTAGTATTGGCTTAGGTACGAAGCACGTCAGCTTAAAACAACAAAGTTTGGAATTAATGAAGGATTGTTCTGCTATGTTTTGGAAGGGCTGGTTGAATACCGTGCTGATTCCGTTTAAAACGGTACAAGTGGCGTTTGCAAAGGCTTAACCTACGGATAATCATTCAAATAACACTGATTGTAGTGGAGGGTTTCAAATTCTCCACTACAATGGTTTTAAACACCCTTCAACCATACTAGTAAGCTATTCTCTTCCGCCTCATCTACCCCAACTAACCCCACAATTTTTGCGATGCCTTCCGCCAGTTCTCGTTTGTCAAACGTGGGGTAGCCCCACGCCAACCAAAACCGACGGAAGGTTTCACTGGCTCGTTCGCCTTTGGCTTTCGCATCTAACACAAAGGCTTCAAACACAGTGAAGCTGGGTATTTTGGCAGGCAAACCATGGGCTATAAACGGGCTGGCAGCAGGGTCTTTTTCTTGCCCTACTTGCAATTGTTCTAGCACGGCATAAACCCACGTTAACGGATAAGTATCTTCCAGTTCGCCTTCAGTTAGCACCCACACGCTTAAAGCCGGATGCGTGTTATTGAGCGTGTGGGCTAACCGTATTAATTGGTCGGCTTCGGGTTGGGCGTCAGCATCTAGCAACACGCTAATGGGAACGTTCACCCATGAAAGCAGGGAAAGACATTTTTGTAGCGTGGCACTTTTACCGCCAGAAGCTAACACCCAAATGCCTTTTGCTTCAAAGCAGATGCCCAAGGCGTTGCCTATGGCGGGTAGCAAACATCGTTCGCTTTGCCCTTCCACCAGCACAATTTTTTTGATGTTCGTAATACCCAAGGGTTCTTGTGTAGGGGAAGCCCCCCGTGGCTTCCCGTTGGCTATATTTGCTTGATAAGCTTGCCATAGCCTGTTGAGATAAGGGTAGTTATTTAATGCCGGCGTGTTTTTTGTTTGTTCTAATACCGCTAGCCATGGTAGGGTGTGTTGTTCCCATAACGCCCCCCATAGTGCTACTTCGGGTGATAACTGACCCTCTATCACACGGTTCAACCAGTGTGTGCCTAGGGTGCAGGCTTGGAAAAATTGGGTTAGGGTGTGAAGGGTGGTTTTATCTGGCACAAGGGGCGTGGTTGTTTGTAGCCACGGCTGCCATGCTACATCTGCTGGCCAAAGGGCTTTTAACCAGGGCTGTGGCTTGCATTGTTGTTCTTCCCACTGCCAAAAAAAGAGGTGTAATGCTTGGTTTTCTTCCGGTAAAGACTCTGTAACAGTGGCTTCAAGTAGGGCTTTGGTAACTTGTAGGCAGGCGGTTACAGACCATTCCTTGGGGGAATGGACTGTAGGCTTGGGGGGAATCCATAGTTTTAGTAGCCATTCTTTTAGCGTGTATTGTAGGCGTAATAGGGGGTCTTCAAACTTACATAGCCCGTTTAGTAGCCCTAGGCTTTGTTGGGTGGTGGGTAGTTTGAAGCAATAGGGAAGTAGGCCTTTGGCAAGGGTGTTTTCGCCCAGTTCTGTTGGTAAAACAGGGATGAGTTTTTCGCCTATTTTATGGAATTTTAGGGTGGTGGGTTGTGGAAGTATTCCCAAATGGCATCCTTTAGTAGGGTTGGTAGCGTATCATCTATTACCAGTTTACCCAATAACTGTCCAAAAAGCCAAGCCTTTTCGTGCACTTTTGTCCCATATAGTAGTTTAAATAATTTGTTTCGTAGTGGCGTGATTTATTAGCCCTAGCGGTCTATGCGTTGCATCAGTCCGCACCTCAATCCCGAAACGGATGCAATAAATCGCACCACTACATAGAGAAAGCTATACGCTATTCAATCTTTTAATTGGTATTAGGGAGAGGACTAGGGTGAGGGATTCCTAAGTCCCCCTTATGTGTTGGTAGAATAAAACGGTGCTAGTCGATCGTCCATTCCCCTCGGCTCCAAACAACCGATTGTCAGCAAGATCACTAGCACCGTTTTACAAGGGATGCCATTTGAACAGATGCCCGAACTCTAACGTTCGTACCATAAGGCTAAATCCAAATCCCTATTTTTCTACCAAAGGAAATCCTACCATGAAAACCGTCGGCATAGATGTCTCAAAATCTACCCTAGACATCTGCTATCTCAACAACCAAAGCCCCCAATTCTCTCAGTGCCAAAACCAAGAAACGGACATTGAACAATTGGTTTTGGCACTGAGAGAATTCGCCCCCACCAAAATAACCCTAGAAGCCACAGGTGGCTAGGAAAAACCACTCTACCTAGCACTCAAAGTAGCCCAACTACCCGTTGTCAAAGCAAACCCAAGACAAGTAAGAGACTTCGCCAAAGCCTGCGGCATCCTAGCCAAAACCGACAAGCTAGACGCAAAAGTGCTAGCCCACTACGCTCGAGTAATCCAACCCCAAGAAACCGACTTCCTACCACCCCAAGCCTTGGTTGAACTGGCTCGGCACCAAGAACAAACAACGCAAGCCCACCAAGCCACAGACCCCTTCGTTATAGCCGATTTAGCCGCCCAGTGTGAAGCCTTAAAACAACGGCTTTCAGCCATTGTAGTGGAATGGAAACGAAGAATTGCGTTAGACCCATCGATTCAAAGCAAGCAAGAATGCTTGGAGACGGTTGCTGGTGTTGGGTTTAAAACCAGTGTGGTGCTGTTGGCTTGTTTGCCTGAATTAGGTTGTTTGGGTAGGGGGAAAATAGCCTCGCTGGTGGGCGTTGCTCCGAAGAATCGGGATAGTGGTGCTTGGCGGGGTAAGCGGTGTTGTTGGGGTGGGAGATCTGGTGTCCGTCGGTTGTTGTATATGGCGGTGTTGAGTTCGGTGCGGCATGATGAGCGGTTGAAGGTGTTTTATGAGCGATTGCGGGGTGTGGGAAAGCCTGCTAAAGTGGCGTTGGTGGCTTGTATTCGGAAGTTGTTGACTATTTTGAATGCGATGGTTCGAGATCACTTAAAAGCCACTGCTTGACACAGATGCTGACAAACCAACCAGCGAAAGACGGGAAAGACAATCGGTAATAGAACACGCTATTTCATGTTTGAATTAATGTTACCTACCCACACACACCGAAGCATGCTGACAAATTTCTGTGCGAAACGGAGACCGAGGGTTCAAGCGTAAATGCTGTTCCCAAGCAGTAGTCATAGCCGTTTCTTCCGCCGTTGCTTGGTATAGTAACCCTAATAAAAACCACACGTGTCCTTCTTCTGGGTTCATTCGCAAATAGCTAGCAACATCCAACTTAGCTTGAGCAATCGTTCCCGTTTGCAAATACGCCTGCACCAATTCTTGATAGTAAACCGCAAAAGTCGGTTGTAACCGAATAGCGTGCATTAAGCTGGCAAAGGCTAATTCTTTATGCCCCAACCCAAAATAAGCCCTTGCTAACCTGCTATAAAACGTTGCCGTAGCAGGTTGATTCGGACAATACCGAATGGCATCCGTTAGTAATAAGCGTGCTTTTTCAAACTGCCCATCAGATAAGGCTAATTCCGCTTGATTGGCAATGACTGAAGCATTTGAAACGTAATAATGAGCGTTCAGCTGTGTATAAGCTTTAGCAGGGGAAGTTGTAAAACAAGCCAACATCAATCCAAGAAGCACCTGAATAAACCCGTTGTGTTTCATGACAAAACTCCCATTTTAAAGGGTGGCTACTGGGACAGGGGTGTCATCTGCAAAAGGAATGGCTAACCCAACGGCTTTAACCGCCCGTTTAAGGTGTTGGCATGAAGCACATTTTCCGCAATGCACATCACCCGCTTCATAACAGCTCCAGACATATTTAAACGGCAGAGCCAAAGTTTTACCCAATTGGGCAATTTCAATTTTGGTTAAATCACCCACGGGTGCCATTACTTGCACACAGTTGAGTGTAGAATACTTCAGCGTTTCATTCATTGATTCATAAAATGGCACGCCGTTATCAGGGAAACCCGCTTGGGCTTCATCCACATTAGCACCGAATGAAACATACTTTGCCCCGTAGGCTTCTGCCATAGCGGCGGCAATATTTAAGAATAATCCGTTGCGGTTAGGCACCCAAACTTGATAAATTTCGGTTGGGTTGTCAATGTCTGACTCGCTTTTTAGCCCCTCGGGTAGTACTTCTTTCAACCAATCCAACGTTAGCACTTGGTAGGGTATACCGTAGTATTGTGCCAATGAAGACGAGGCTTTACGTTCTTGTAGAAACGCTCGTTGCCCGTAATCAATCATTACGGCTCGTAATACATGGTAACGGGGGTCGGCTTCCAATTTCACTAGGCTAACCGCAGAATCTAGCCCGCCTGAAAGCAGGGCGATAACGGGTTCACCATGTTGCTGAGACTGAGATGTCATCATAATGGGGTAACTTTCTACTTCACGTTGATGGATACATGAGGTTACGGAAAAAGGTCTATTGGGCGTGCTAATTTTGTTACTGCGGTACTCATTTCAGTTATTTACCTAGTGTAAACGCCCTCATTGCGTTCTTCGTGCCTCATTATCCCATCCCACTAAACCTTTTTCCGTAACCTCACATAACGGTCATTACTGTTAGTCTGTTGGGTCAGTTTCTTCGACTATTTCGTTCAACGGTAGTTCGCTACCATCTGGTAGTGGTGGCTCATCTGTACTGTTTTTTTTAACCGCAGGGGATGCTAATTTAGCAATATTCAGTGTCCAACCTTGGGAAACCATTGTGCGTGTTTCAAGCAAGGCTTGGCGTTGTTCTTCTGTAATAATGGGTGTTTTTACAGATTGGGTAGCTGCACTAGTAAGCTCATCGCTTAGGTCTAAAGTGGTTTCATCTATCATTTTTGGGGTAGTTATTGGTTTAAATAGCAGTTTATCTAACGCTTTTAGGTTGATTTTAGCCACTTTAGGCCATAAACCAAACGCTTCAATACACTGGTTTAACTTAGCAGATTCATAATCATAGTTACGCTTTAGGCTTGCCGTCATTACTTCCCCTGTAGAAGCTTGAATGGGGACGCCACCTTCGGTGAAATATAATTTAAAGACTTCTTTCAAATCCGCCATTTCAGCTTGCAACGTTTGAGCAGCCTTGCTTAAGCGAATATAGCGTTCTAATAAATACGGTACATTGTCTAATTGAGAAAACTTCCAAGCATTTTTTTGGATATACAATTGCTTCAGTCTATCAAAAACTGTTGCCAACTGCTCCGCATCATCTAATGCCCGATGGTTCACAAAACTTTCAATGCCAAACCGTGCAGAAAGCGAAGAAAGCCCGTGAGATTGTTCTTCGGGGAACACCGCTTTATACAATTCCAATGTGCAAATACGAGGGTTTAAAAACCGTTTACCCAAATGCTTTTTGTAGGCTTCTGTAATAAAACTATAATCAAAAATAACGCTATGGGCGGCGTAGGGTAAATCCCCAATAAACGCTTCAAATTGCGGAATTACTTCTGCCATGGTGGGGGCAGTTTCCACCATTTCTTGAGATATATGATGTATTTTAAAACTAGAATGCCGAATGGGTTGTTCTGGGTTGACTAAAGTGGAAAAACGCTCGATAATTTCGCCATTGTACAGTTTAACTGCGGCAATTTCGATAATTTTTTCTACTTTATGATCTAACCCCGTCGTTTCTGTATCTAAAATAACGATAGGCCCATCGCTCAGTAACGCTTTAGGGTGAAAGCTGGTTTCTGGATGTTCAAGCCATTCCAATTGCTGAGAACGAGGGGTATTCCATTTTTTTGGCTTGGAAGTGATTACTACTTCGGGCTGGTCTTCTGGCATTAGACACTTTCTAAACAACACAGTGTGATAAGGGTTACAACGCCGTTTGTTGACGAATTAATCGTTGGTAATCCATAAACAACTCTCTCACTTCTCGAGCCGTTTCAGAAACCAGCAATTTTTCGCCTGTTTGTAACGTAATAACCGTATCGGGTGTTGCTTCTACGGTTTTAATAACGTCAGGATTTAGGTAAACCGTAGCCCCTGACAAATAGGTAAGTGTAAGCATTGTTAAAATAAACCCATTGTAACCAGTACGATTATTTTATTTTTAGTACTGGTTACTCGTGAAAAATTGAATTAATTGTAGTCTACTTTAAAAAAGCACGAGGGGGGGGGCATAAGCCCTCAGCAATTACCCTTGGCGTTGCTTGTGCTTAGGGTTAATGCAAATAACAGCAACCCGTCCACGACGACGAATCACTTTGCAGTGTTCACAAATTTTCTTAACAGACGTACGTACTTTCATTTGAAAAAGTTCCTTAATAGAAATTTAAAGTAATAAGAGGGTTAAAACTATAAAGTAGTTTAGTTGAAACACACGGTAAAAGCAAAGAAGTCTTTACCATTGCGTTACGTTATTTTACACGATAAGTAATTCTACCGCGGGTTAAATCATACGGTGAAAGTTCTACTTTCACTTTATCGCCAGGCAAAATACGGATGAAGTTCTTCCGAATTCGCCCTGAAATATGGGCAAGTACTTCAATACCATTTTGAAGATTTACCCGAAACATGGCATTAGGTAAGGCTTCGGTAATCGTACCTTCCATTTCAATTACATCACTTGACATCATCATCAATTTAAGGTGTTCCTATTCTTTCTTTTAAATATAAGTGCTGTTGGTAATAATGGGCTGGTGGTGCAGATTCTAGGTGCTGGTAAAATAGTAACAACGTAAAACGTTTACGTTTTCTCGCTCTGCGGATGCCCGTTAGAGCGTTATTACCAACAGTATCTAAGCCTTGGTTGGCGGAAAATAGCGGAAAGGGCCGCTAGGTAAACACGTTAATATTTCTGCATCACCCTCTTCTGTAATCAGAATGGTATGTTCAAAATGGGCTGAAGGCGACCCGTCGGAAGTAACAACCGTCCAGCCATCTTCTAGGGTAATTACTTTATCGGTGCCCATGCAAAACATGGGTTCAATGGCCAAGGTATTGCCGGCTTGCAACATGGGGCCTCTAACGCCAGTTCGGTAGTTATGAATAAACGGTTCTTCGTGTAGTTTGTAGCCTACGCTATGCCCGCCGTATTCTTTCACTAACCCGAAATTGTAGGTTAAATTGGTGTCTTCTACCGCACCAGAAACATCTTCTAAATAATTGCCAGCACGGGCTTGGGCGATTGAAGCATACAAAGCTTCTTCGGTTGCTTGAAGCACCCGCATAGTAGCTTCATCTACCTTGCCTACAGGAATGGTTAATGCGGCATCTGCCACCATGCCTTGGTAGGTAGCCCCTACATCGACGCTAATAATATCACCATCTTTTAACACATCTTCTGCACACGGAATACCGTGAACGACTCGGTCATTAATAGATGTACATAATGTGGCGGGAAATCCGTGATACCCTTTAAACGTAGGCAATGCTTTTTCTTCCCGAATTAAGGCTTCGGCGGCAATATCTAAATCCAAAGTGCTCACACCAGGTTTCGCCATTTCTCGCATTAAAGCGTGCACCTTGGCTACAATGAGCCCTGCTTGCCGCATCAATTTAATATCATGCCGAGATTTTTTATTAATTTTAGTTGAACTGCTGAGTTGAATACCCATTGCTGTTAATGGCTCCTTGCGTGTTTTCGATTGACTAAACGGCGGCGGATGCAGGCTTTAAATAGCTATCCATCACTGTACAAAGTTCTTGACTAATTTGGGCGACGGGGGCATCGCCATTAATCGTTTTAAGCAACCCTTTATCTTCAAAATAGGTCAGTACCGGCACTGTTTCCAAAGCATAGCCCGCCAAGCGAATTTGCACTTTTTCGGGTTGGTCATCGGTTCTATGTTCCAAATGCACACCACCGCAAACATCACATACATCAGCTTTCGCTGGTGGCTTTGAAGCTAAATTGTAAATAGCCCCACAATCAGCACAAATCCGACGATTAGCCGCCCGTTCCACAATGGCTTCATTAGGCACATTTAAATAGATAGCCGCAGCCATTTTTGCACCAGTAGCTTCACACATCGCCATCAGGGCTTCGGTTTGCTCTACATTGCGAGGAAAGCCATCCAGAATAAAGCCTAATGGTTCATTGTCTTTCGGTGCATTCAGTTTGAGCTGTTTTTCAATGCCGTCTTTTAAAACGTCAATCACAATGCCAATATCCACCAATTGACCTTGAGCTAACCGTTCCTGCACTTTCAAGCCCAACGGAGACGCTTCCTTAGCGATAGCTCTTAATAAAGACCCCATATCTACCCGAGGCATGCCATAACGGGTAGCCAACAAGGAAGTTTGAGTCCCCTTACCACCATTAGGCGGGGCAATAAAGGGAAAGAACAGCACGGAAGATAAGTCAGATTGCGACGTTGTCATCATCATTATTTTAAAAATCCTTCATATTGTTTCACCATCAGGTGAACTTTAATTTGATTCATGGTATCCAAAGCCACACCGACCATAATAATGAGTGCGGTAGACCCTAAACCGGCTAAGGTTGAAATACCAGTAAAACTAGTTGCCGAACTAGCAACCAAGGTAATAATTGCCAAGAAAACCGCCCCAATAAAGATAATCCGATTGAGGATAACGGCTAAATAGTCGCCAGTAGGTACACCAGGCTTAACACCGGGTATGGCGTTGCCGTATTTCTTCAAGCTGGTTGCTATTTCTTTGGGTTGCATATTGGGGCTAATGGAAGCGGAAAAATACGAGAAGAAGATAATCAACACGAATTGAACACCCATAAACCAAAACGAACCAGGTGAAAAATTTACCTTATACCACTGAATGGCATCAAGAATCCAACCTTTAGGGTTAGTCGCCATTACAAGCCCCACTAAGGTTTGCGGAAATGCCAACAATGCAAAGGTAAAAATAATCGGCATAACACCAGCGGGGTTAATTTTAAAGGGAATAAACGAAGTACCCGCCCCATACTGCTTAGAACCGACCGAACGCTTGGCTTGTATAATAAACACCTTGCGGAAGGCTTCTTGCAAAATAATGATGGCAACCATCATCGCCAAATAAATCGCTAATAATATTACTAAAGAGAAAGACCGTTGGGGATCGCCTTCAACTAACTGAGCCGTTTGCGTAGCGTAGAAAGGTAACCCTGCCAAAACACCGACAAAAATCAACATTGAACTGCCATTGCCAATGCCTTTTTCAGTAATTAATTCTGAAAGCCACAAAGTAAACAACGAACCTGCTACTAAAGCGGTCGTTGCTAGTACATAAAAAATGGTCGGCTCAACACCCAGTTGTAATACATTGGGATTTGAAGCAAAAAGTTTTACCACCACTAATGACTGAACCAACGCCAATGCCACAGACAAATACCGAGTAATTTGAGCTAATTGTCTTCTGCCGGCTTCGCCTTCATCTTTTTGCATTTCTTCCAACCGAGGAACAACCGCCGTTAACAGCTGAATGACAATGGAAGCCGTTATATAAGGGCTAATGCCCAATGCTACAACAGAAAGGCTCGTTAATGCACCGCCCGAAAATAAATCCAAAAAACCAAGTACCGCATTATTCTTAGCCAACAAAGCCAAAGCTTGAGGATTAACGCCCCAAACAGGAATTTGTGCACACAAACGATAAACGGCAACAGCCCCTAACGTAAAGAAAATCTTTTGTTTAAGATCATTCACTTGACGACCCGTTTCAGCGTCTTTTTGAAACAGGGGTGATAAAAAATTTAGTGGAGACGATGATTTCAACGTGAAAACCCCTTTAATAAAACGAAACAACCATTGAGCGAAAGTTTTTTGATCACTTCTGTCATTCTATAGCAAGTGGCTTCATAAGAGAATAGACTAATCGTAGTAAAGCAATCAAGAGTCAGTAAAGTCATTCTACCATTGCTTTACTACACAATATAGTCTTTTTTTATATACAGCTTGAAGCAGATGGCACGCTTACGCAAGTAATGGCAAAACAGGACCCGCTACTAAATCCAACTTACCGCCAGCAGCAGTAAGCTTTTCAGCAGCACCCGGTGAAGCATAATGAACTTGAACCGTTACCGCTTTGGTTACAGCACCATTGCCTAATAACCGAATACCATCACAATCAGTAGGCCAAACACCAGCCGCTTTTAAATCACGGTAAGTTAAGGCTTTTTGACCTTTGGTTAGATATTTTTCAATATCGCCCACATTCAATTCAAGCCAAACACGTTGGTTAGGCTGAGGAAATGTACGAAACTTAGGAATACGACGGTATAAAGGCATTTGACCACCTTCAAAACCACGTTTGGAAGAACGGCCAGCCCGTTGACCTTCACCGTTGTTACCACGGTTAGCCGTTTTGCCCGAACCAGACGCCATACCACGCCCTACACGATTTTTCTTCTTAACAGCCCCTTTTGCTGGGCGAATATCAGTTAGTGTCAACACTTGTACTTCAGTAGACATCATTTTAATTGGTCTTTCCTGCCGCTTGGGCTTTAGAAAACTCTGAGAAAGCCTCCATAAGGCGTGCTAACTTCGTTACTGCGGTACTCAAATCCTCATGTACTTCCTTGTACACTGTGGTTTTCCGTTCCTCGTGCTAGTTATCTCATCCTTCTGAAATCTTTCCCAGAACTTCCTTTACTAGAATTAAGCTTCTTCAATAGTAAGCAAATGCTTAACAGCGTTCAACATACCCCGAATAATCGGCGTATCCGCATGTTCAACGGTATGGTTTGTTTTACGCAAACCTAAGGCTCTCACTACTTTACGTTGGTTTTCAGGACGCCCTAAAACGCTCCTAGTCAACGTTACTTTAATTTTCTTGGCTTCGGTTGCCATAATATCATAGTCTCCAATAAGGTTGTTCAGGTGTGTTATTCAACACAAACTAAAAAAGGTAGGGCGAACGCAGCCTAGTTAGCAGCTGCTTGCAAATGCAATAACTGGCTCATTGAAATACCACGAGCTTCAGCAATTTCTTGGAAGGTACGCAGTTTTCTTAAGCCGTGCATAGTTGCTCTAGCTACGTTTAGCGGAGAACTAGACCCAATCGATTTAGAAAGCACGTTATGAATCCCTGCCAATTCCAAAACAGCACGAGCCGCACCACCAGCAATAACACCAGTACCTTCTGATGCTGGACGAATAAATACTCTGCTAGCACCACCATCACCTTGCACAGGGTGTGGAATAGTTGTTCCAAAACGGGAAACCGTCATTAAATTACGCTTAGCTTGGGTTACGCCTTTTTGAATAGCGCCAATAACTTCGCCTGATTTGCCAACACCCATGCCTACTTGACCGTTACCGTTGCCAACAATGACAACCGCACGGAAGCTCATTTTTTTACCGCCCTTAACAACCTTGGTTACACGGCGAATTTGAATGACGCGTTCCTGCCATTCTTCTTTGTTTTGGTCTTCTGCTACTGCTTGACCAGCTTTTTTAGATGGGTTTGCATACGCCATTAGGGTGTACTCCGTTTCTTATGTTAGATGCATAATCTGATTATGGGGCTAGGCGAAAAATTCGCCAAACCTATAAAATAGGGGTTAGAATGATGTTAAACTTGAGCCTTCGGGTTAGTTAAGGGCTGGAAAAATGTTAGTTGGGCATACATTTTCAACAGCAAATCAAAGTATAACAGGTATTCTTTATAACAAAAAGAGTGATTACGGCACTATTTTGCAATACTTGTTACTCAACAATATCACAAGGGGTTTTTCGGTGCAAGGATTCGCTTTACGATTGTTACGTTTGGCAGAATGACCTAAAACTTGATTCTTTGCCCGTTTTTCAACAAGCACTTGAAAATATGTTAGATAATCAAGTTTAAAGCCAGTTTTAGCACCTGAAAACATGAAGACCCTTTATTGGTAATTGTTTTAGGTAATCCAGTACTAACCCCAACTTGATTCTTTACCACCAATTCAAGTGCTTGTTGAATAAATACCATTTTTTCAAGAAGCACTTGAATTTTAGGCAGAAAATGAAGTTTAACGCATCACGTTATTCCGAGCGTAGCCGAGGAATTTCCTAAGCGTCTAGGGGGTACTGTTCCCTCTCCCTTTGGGTGAGGGCTAGGGTGAGGATTTTCTCAGCCCCACTCTAAGATTTTACGTTTTGTTGATTTGCCCTGTAGGGGTTGGTAGCTGTGCCAGCCCGCCGAAATATTGTAGGAAGGGGGGCGAACGAGCCCGCCTAAAAGGGGAGTGAGCCCCCAAGCCGTTGGTGATGCGAAGCATCGCCAACGGCAAGCTACAGGTAGAAATCGAAGGTTGGTCGGGTTCTGTAGGGGCGTAATTTATTACGTCCGCCCCATAATCCCCAAACGGATACCATAAATGGCACCCCCACCCTAGGGGACGACCTGCGTGTCGTCCCGCCCCATGATGTAACCTGCTTCCGTGTCATTGCGAGCGTAGCCGAGGAGTCTCCTTAACGTCGAATACCCATTCATGGTTTAAATAGCGTGTTTGGGTTCGCATCATAGACGGGACACCACGGGGGGATGTCCCCTACAGTAATATGATAATTCTCCCTTCGTAGGGGATGCCCCCCGTGGCATCCCGCACTAAGATTTTAGTCCTAAGCAAAGATTCTGTAGGGGCGGATTACATCCGCCCGTTTCTCAAGCGTTAGTTGCCCCACCCGCAAGGGCGAAAACCCGCCATTTAGAGGGGGTGTAACTATTTCCTCTCCCTTTAGGAGAGGGCTAGGGTGAGGGCAGGCGGAGTTGAGTGCAAAGCAGGGGGTAACGACGGGGTGCGGTGCCCTGCACCACCACCCCGTAACGCCCCAAATTAAAGGCTAGGCAAAGCAACAGATATATGAAATACTATAAATGTAAGGAATTGTAATAACCCAGCGTTTATAAGGTCGTTTTTTGTTATACATCGTTGTCAAAAAATTTTTTCCACTAGAAGGGAAAACCACACCTTGACCAACACACTACCGCCCGAAGATAAGTACTACAACCAAGAATTAGAGCTACTGCTAGAAATTCTACCCCACGAAATGGTAGAAACCCTACGAAACCACGGGCTAGACAACCTAATTGAAATAGTACTAGACCTAGGCAGACCCCCTGAAGCCCGCTACCTAGATAAAACCTACCTAGAACTAGGCGAAACCCCCATAACCCAAGAAGAAATAGCCTTCGTCGTCAACAACATCGGAGCGTTTTCACGGGATAACCGGTCAGGGATTGCTAGAACATTGCATAGAATTAGTGCCATCCGTAACCGCCAAGACGTTATTATCGGGCTAACGTGCAGAGTAGGCAGGGTGGTGCTAGGCACCATTTCCCCCATCGAAGATGTGGTACGCTCTGGCAAAAGCATCTTAATTTTAGGCAGACCCGGTGTGGGAAAAACCACCAAGCTTCGGGAAATGGCGAGAATGATGGCAAATGAAGTAAAAAAGCGAGTCGTCATTGTCGATACTTCCAACGAAATCGCCGGCGATGGAGATATTCCCCACCCCGTAGTTGGGCGTGCTAGAAGAATGCAAGTAAAAGACCCTCTAGACCAGCAAGCAATCATGATTGAAGCCGTGGAAAACCACACGCCCGAGGTTATTGTCATTGATGAAATAGGCACAGAAGCAGAAGCCCAAGCTGCTAGAACCATCGCTGAACGAGGGGTTACATTAATAGCCACCGCCCACGGTAGCCAGCTTGAAAGCCTCATTAAAAACCCCGTGCTTTCCGATTTAATTGGCGGTATACAAAGCGTTACCTTGGGCGATGAAGAAGCCAGCCGCAGGCAAACCCAAAAAACTATTTTAGAACGAGAAAAAATGCCCACCTTTGATGTGTGCATTGAACTGCAAGACCACGACACGCTAGCCATTTACCATGATGTAGCCAAAACGGTGGATGGGTGGTTAAAAGGCTACGTTGTAACGCCCGAAATTCGTAAAATTGATAGTACCAGTGGCAAAACTCGTATTCTAAAAACCAACGTTCGGGCATTGACCGATAAAATTGAACCCAAAGCGTCTATTGCAATGGCAGATACCCAGCCCGAAGCCCTTTCTTCCGCCCAAGCTTCCGTGGGAAGAAGCACGGCACTGGTGCAACAACGGTATTTGAAAACCTTCAAGGTGTTTCTATACGCCATTACGCATAGTTTTTTCGAGCGGATTTTAGAACGCCTCCAGCTTCAACACCTGATTGTGGTTACTGAAAAAATGCACGAAGCCAACGCCGTGGTTGCTTTAAGAGGGCACGCCCGCCCCGGTGGAAAAGTGCTTCGGCTAGCCCAAGATTTTGAAGTGCCTATTTTTTACGCCAAAACTAACACCCAGCCTCAAATTCAACGGGCGTTAAGGGAAGCATTAGAAGGGTCTACCATTGGGCAACAGCTGATTGAAAAATTGATGGATGAAGCCGGTGAAACAGCCCCCATGGTGGTGTGGTTACAATCTGCCGAGGCAGAAGCCCCTGAATTTGAACGAGAAACTGAACAAGCCCTTAGTGAAGTGATGGTTTCGCTGGAAAAGTTAAAAGAATCTGGCAAGGCGGTGGAATTGTTGCCACGGCGTTCCTATATAAGAAGGTTGCAACATGAATGGGTGGAAAAGCAGGGTTTTACCTCTGTTTCAGTTGGGGCAGAGCCTGAACGCAGGTTGAAGCTATTACCCGCTAAAGGCAAGTAGGTTTAACTACTGCCTAAAGAAAAAGCAGTTAGGATCCCCGACGAACGATTTAAGCGTTCGTCGGGGATTTTGTTACAGGGGGGCAATTTTTTAGATGATTGTTTTTTTATTTCTATAACCTTTTTTGTAGCGATAAATTCTAAATAATTAACCCGCACACCCAAAAGATGTTTCTGTTTTAATCCTTACAGCTCCAATTATAAATTTTTTTACTCTTTAATGAACTAATAATAACAAAAGGGAATCCCTACAGCTATGCGTACCATGATTGTAAAATTCGTTCGGTTACTCGTTATTCTAACCATTGTTATTGGCGGAGGTTGGCTATTATACCAATTAGTAACCAGTGCCAAATCATACCAAGGTTTCGTTAACGGAAAAATCATCCACCTACGCCCCCCCATCAAAGGGCAAATTACACTAGAAAACATCAGCGTTGGGTTACCCCTACATAGCGGGCAACTGCTAGGCAACATCGAAAACGATCGTTCCTACGAGCTAGTAACCGAACAACAAAAACTAGCCCAAGCCCTTAGCACCAACCGCAAACAACTAGAAATTTTAGAAAATAGATTAATTACAAGGCAACACCGCCTAACCAAACTACAAAACGAATCGCATCAACAAAAAGATTTAAGAATCCATTTTGAAAATCACAATGTTTCCGCCGTGCAAGCCGAACTAGACCAAGCCATTAAAGACGCAAAACGCTATGAAACATTGGCTAAAAAAGGCTTCGCCCCAGTACAACAAGCCGAAGAAAAAGTAAAAGAAGTGAAAAAACTTCAAGCCAAACTTGGGGTTGAACAATCTAAAGCCAACGCCGCACAAGCAGGCGTACAAGTAGATGGGGCTATGAACAAAGGTTACGCAGACCAACGCATTTACGAAATTGAAACAGAATTACTATACCAAGAAAGCGAACGGGAGCGCCTAAAAGCCGAAGCCGAAACGCTAACTTCCCAACTAGCCACGTTAGATGAATCGTTAGAAAAGTTGAAAAACTTCAAGTTAGAAGCCCCCGTAAACGGTGTTGTATGGAGCTTAGGTGCTAACAACCACGAATACGTAACCAACGAAACCGAAGTCGTCCAAATTTTGGATTGCGACCATTTGTGGATTGATACCTATGTGAACGAACAACAAGTAAGCGAATTAGATTACAACAAACCCGTTGAAGTAAAACTAATTAGCCAACCTGAATTAGGTGCCATGAAAGGCGAAGTTATTTTGGTAAGAACAGGGGTTGGACGCGTTGAAGTAAACGAAGGAGTCGCTCTACCCAAAGAAAACCAAAAAAGCCAAGCGATGGTTAGGGTGAGTGTGGCATGGCCTAAACGCCCCGATGCTCATCAATCATGCTATGTAGGTAGCAGCGTAGAAACCACGTTTGCGAAAAAGCCTTTCCAGTGGGGATTACCTCGGAAAACCGATGACACCCAACCATTTATCAACAAAAAAGAAGTTGCCACAGAACCTAAAACTGTTGTAAACACTGAACATAAACCTTCGTAGATTTTCTATAATACTAATCAAAATCTTAATTCGGGAGACCACGAGGGTCTCCCCCTACGAACAGAAAATTTATAGAATACTGTAGGGGCAACTCTTGTGGTCGCCCTCCTGACATCTTGAAACGGGAGGGTTTCAAACCCTCCCCTACAGAGAGAACATCACAAAAACGCATTTTTTAGAAAACAACCGCGTTTATTAGAAAATCTTTACCTCTATTGTAAAAACCATTGCTAGCACCCCCACTAAAAGGTTAAAATCACCACTATGATGATGTCTATTCCCCTTGATCCACCCCAATTTTCCGCAGATTTTATGCTAATACCTACCGCCTGTTGCCTCGTGTGGATTTTAGCTATCACGAACCTAAAAGACGATAAATCGTTCTGGGTAAGGTTGCTAGCCATGCTACCCATGGTATTTATTTGCGTACGCTACCTAACATGGCGGTTAACTGATACCATCGTGTGGAATAGCGGTGATATTTCTACCGTCATCAGCTTATTGGTTGTAGTGGCTGAACTTTACGCTTTTTTCGTCAACACCTTTTCCAGTTGGACGTTGTTCCTAATGAAAAGCAACCGAAGCCCTCAAGCAGATAAAATGCAAGTAGCCGTATACGAAGGCACATTCGCCCCGATGGTAGATGTGTTTATTGCCACCGTAAACGAACCCGATAGCATTTTACGCCGTACCATTACGGGTTGCTTGAATATGGACTACCCCAACAAACAAATATGGGTGCTTGATGATGGTAGACGAGCGTGGGTAAAAGAACTAGCCGCCGAATTAGGGGTTGGTTATTTTGACCGTGCTGATAACAAACACTTTAAAGCCGGAAACGTAAACAACGCCCTATGGCAAACCCACAATGAATTCATTTCCTTTTTTGATGCCGATTTTGTACCCAGCCCTCAGTTTTTACACAGAGTGCTAGGCTTTTTCCAAGACCCTAACATCGCCTTAGTGCAAACCCCGCAAAGTTTTTATAACCCGGATTTGGTTGAAATGAACCTCGGGATTCAACGAGGTATGACCAACGAACAAGATTTATTCTTCCGAGGCATTCAACCCGGTCGGGATTTCTTCAACGCCGTTATTTGTTGCGGTACATCCTTCGTAGCCCGAAGAGCTCCCCTAGAAGCCCTAGGCGGGATGCCCACCGAAACCATCACCGAAGATTTAATGACATCCGTTTACCTGCAAGCCGATGGGTACGAAGTGGTTTACCTTAACGAAGCAATCAGCTTTGGGGAAGCCCCAAACCGGTCTGTAGACCACCTAAAACAACGCATCCGCTGGGCAAGGGGTATTTTGCAAACCCTGTATACCGCCGTAAACCCCCTTACCTGCAAAGGGTTAAACATCTTTCAACGCTACTTCCACTTAATTGGGTCGCTTTACTGGACGACGTTCCCCGCCCGCCTGTTTTTGATGATGTTACCGCTAGCCTATATGCTATTTTCCATTCAAACCATGAATGCTACCGTAGATACTATGCTTTCCTTCTTTCTACCTTACTACCTCGGGTCTATGACGCTATTTAGCTGGTTCAACCGTGGTCGGCGTTCGCCCTTTTGGTCTGAAGTATATGAATTTATCCCCATATTCGCTCTGATTCCCAACGTTTTCGCCACCTTTATTGACCCCTTCGGGCTTGGCTTTAAAGTAACACCCAAAGGCGTTACCACCAACAAAATTATGCCCAATTGGGATGTTATTATCCCCTGCCTAGTGGTGATTGGCTTACACACCTACGGGTTATTACGCCTTGGTGCAATGTGGTCGTGGGAAGCAGGCAACCCCGCCTTAATGCTGAACTTAGTATGGTCTTTGTATGCCATGCTGATTTTCTGGATGGTCTGCCTAGCCTGCGTAGATGTTCCCCAAAAACGAGAAGATATTCGGTTTGACCAGCAATGGCAAGCCACTCTTCAACTAGGTAGCTATAGCGTTAACCTAACCACAGCAGATATTTCAGAATCTGCCACACGGTTAACGCTTAGCAAACAACTGTTGAAGGAACTACGCTCCCATGCCAATAAAATAGCAACCCTTAGTTTCCCTGAAATGGGTATTGAACAAGTGCCTGTAGAACTTCGAATTATGGAAGGCGGCGGTAAAAAAGACCTTAGCCTACTATGCCTATGGGAAAAATTACCCCAAGCCTATTACGCCTTACTGCTTCGGCATATGATTATGAGGCTTGAAGCCGGTTGGGAAGACCGAAAAGTTTCCGAATGGCACTTTGCGTGGCAGTTTTTAAAATCGCCGCTGCGGATGCATTCGTTGACGAGTACGACGTAGTTGGTTTTTTCTAAAATCGATTGTCGTTTCTAGCTTCAGCTGGCTGGTTTGTTAGGGGGAGTGAGGAATCCCTCCTCACCCTAGCCCTCTCCCTTAGGGAGAGGGGACGAGTACTCATACCATTTCAAGGATTGAATGTCGTACCCACCAGTAGGAACGACCATCGCTTTTGCTCTGCAGTCGTCGATGCGTTCCGTCCACCGAAGGGGCAAAAAGAACATCCCGCCGTCAATGCCCTTCTGGTGGCATAGGCGGGTGGCTTTTTGGGGGTCTTTAGGGGCTTGCCCCTGAATTCGTGGGGGATTGTTAAGGGGGTTCTCGAACAAGAACCCCCTTAACACCCACCAGCTAAACTAGGAACGACCATCGATGAGAGAATAGGACAGTTAATCTTTAATTGGTATTAAAAAAACTTTCGACAAACGCGGTGGCTTCACGCATGGCAGATTCACTTGCTAAGCCCGCTACTTTTTTACGAGCGATAGTACCCACCCCAACACCCCAAATGGTTGACTGCTGAAAACCAGCATCCGTACTTGTTACTACTAATGCTGGGGTATTTAGGTTAATGCCCCCTGAAATCGTAACGGGGTATTGTGGTTTATAGTGTTGTAATACCTGTAATGCCCCTTCTATGGCGGGTTGTGAAGCTAATGCTTCTTCAGAACCCGACATGGGCTTGCCATCAATTTGCAACAGAGGGTATCCATCTACTGAAGCCACTAACGCTTCAAACGCCTGTAGATAATCCACCCAAACTTTAAAAGAACGAGCCTCATTCGGACGGAAACACAGAGAAATAAGCTTACCAGTAAAGTCTTGCCTGCAATCTTCAAAGCATTTTCGCAAAGAATCGAAATCTAAGGCCTGGGTATGCAATTCCACCGCATTTACCCACGGATTACTTAAAATAGCCTGTAAGGGTTCTGGTAGTTGGGTTTGGGGTATCCATGTAAAGGCATCTGTCGGGCAAACGGGTACACACCGCCCACACCCATAGCATTTGGGTAAATCAACCGCCAATTGTTCAGGCAGCGTGGCATCGAGTGCTAACGCATCTGTTGGGCATTTGGGAAGGCAAAGTCCGCAAGCGATGCAGGCTTCTGGTTTAACGGCAACTTTGCGAAAATGCGGGTCGCCATCTAAATCTAAGCTGACCATAAGGGCGGGCAATTGAGCTGAAGGGTTTACCTGCTGATAAGCTTCAAATACCTTAATAACGCACGTCAATACATCGGGATGAGGGGCGATATCTATACAGGAAATACCGGCTGGTAGGTAAGCTTCCACCAGTGGACCGATGGTGGGTAAATCCGTAAAGCTAGCCCCGCAGATGAGCTTAAAAAACGTTGGGTGAGCTAATACTTGTTGCGGGTTTAATTGATGGTTTTCAGTCATGATTGGTTATTGAACGGGCTGATCCCATCCGAAGCAGGAAAGGTAGCTACCCGCACCAACCGAACGAGCAATGCCATGTTTCACCAAGTACGAAACCCGTGCAGAAATTTCAGAAAGGGTAACGGTTTCAAAGGTTTCACCTGTTTTTGGTACTGTAACGCCTTGCTCAATCAAATACTGACGAATTTGTTCCGTAGTGGCTTGCCCACCTTGGTAAACAATCGCTCGGAAAATTTCGTAGTTGATGGAATCCTTCCGCTTCAAAATGGTATCGCCCTGTTTAAAGGCTAGTTCGGGCAGGAACATCCCATCGCTAGAAGGGGGTAATAAGGGTAATTGGCGTTTGATGGTTTTATTTTTAACGGCATTTTTCGTTAAAGCTGAAGCCTCCGACGCTTGATTAGGCTGTTCCTGTATGAAGGTTGTTTGGTGTAATGCAACAACGGTAGCTTTATTAGTGGTAGGCAATAACAATGCAGATAAACTACTTTTTAACCCCAATAGGCGTTGGCGTTTTTGCTTCAGAGCTTGGAGTTGTTCCAAGGCTTGTTCTAGTTGTTCAATTTGTGGGGCTAGTTCAGCTAATTCGGCTTCGGCTTCGGTTAGCAAGGCTTCAAGGCGTTCACTAGCCGCTAACGAGGCGTTGTTGGCAATGGCAGGCAATAGGTTTTCTAAAATTTTAACAGCAGGTGTTTCATTGGAAGCAGGGGGCATCATCATTAGTTGGGCAATCGACATCATACAGTAATAGGTAACTCATTTGGTCTATTTAGATAACAGGCTTAATCGCTTACTTTAGTTTAGCTAAAGTGCACCATTTAGGCAACTGCTTTCAATAGCAGTGTGTTATAGTTGTTCAGCAAAATCAGGGTTCAACGGTAATTCAAAGCCAAAAATAGACCCAATACCTTCTTTGGAATGAACAAACACCGTGCCTTCATGGTGTTTTTCAATGGTTATTTTCACTAAATGAAGTCCTAACCCAGTACCCTTAACCGTATGTACCTTGTTTTCAACCCTGTAAAACCGATCAAAAATTCGAGGGATATGTTCCGCAGGAATACCCAAACCATTGTCTTCAACCGAAAGTATTAACCCATGTCCATTAGTAGACACTTCAGCCTTCACCTTAATTCTACCCCCTTCAGGGGTGTACTTAATCGCGTTAGATAGTAAGTTGCGCAATACTCGCTCAATCGCATCTGCATTAATATAGACGTGGGGCAAGTTAGATTCTAAAGCTGTTGTTAAGGTCAAGTTTTTCTTTTCCGCCAATACCCGTATAGATTGCACCGTTAGGTTAACAATCGGGGCAATATCTTGCCATTCTCGGTCTAAAGCCACACCGCCTTCATCTAAGCGTGAAAAATCTAAAATATCATTCACCAAACGTTTAAGCCGTTCTGTTTCAACATAAACGGTTTCCATAAATTCTTGAAACGTATCGGCATCCAATTCATTGCGGTGAAAATAGAGGGTATCTACATAGCTTTTAACCGTGGTAACAGGGGTACGCAGTTCATGCGAAACGTTAGAAATAAAATCTGTTTTTAGCTTGTCTACTTCTCGTTCTTTGGTAATATCGTGCATAATCATCACAAAGCCTAGGTGGTTATAGCCAGAATCTCGAATAGGCGAAAGCAATAATCGCACAGATTTTTCAGGCAAGCTGAGCAAATGGGAAAAGGGAGCATTGCCTTGGGTAGAAAGCAGTTTACCCGTAGCTAAATCATGCTGATAAGCTTCAAATGCTTTTAACACGGGCTGAAACAAGCGTTCAGCTTCCGCCGTTTCAGAAATATAGTCTTCCAGTTCCGTGCCTAAAAAAGCTTGAGGATGTTCAATAGCCAGCATTTCTGTGGCGGTATCGTTCAAAATAACCACTCGGTTTTGGTCGTCGCAAACCAACACACCATCTGCAATAGAAAGTAAAACAGCTTCTAGTTTATTGCGTTCAAAGGTGAGCGATTCTATATTTTGATTTTCGTATACCTTGAGCCGATTAGACATATCGTTAAAAGCAAACGCCAACTGCTGTACTTGACCCCACAATTCTTGGGCAGAAATTTGAAACCCAAATTCCCCTGAAGAAACCTTCCGAACGCCATCTACCAAAACTTTCAGGTGTTTTGTCCAGATGTAGCTAATGCAAAACGTAAACAGCAAAGCAAACAGCCAAGCCCCAATAAACGGTAAAATTAAAAAATATTTGGTAGAAGTAATTAACCCTGCCCGAATACCGCCGGTTAGTTTAACGTGAACCATGCCTAAAGGTTTAGTGCCTTGCCGAATGGCAGCAGTATAATCTGAAATTAAGACACCCTTGGGAAGCCCCGAACGCATTTCTACATAAACTTCTTGTCCGCTGGCATCATAAAATTCAATGGCGGCTACATCAGGGGTTGATTCTAACACGGCATGAGCGAGGCGTTTGAGCTGGGTTTTTAATAACTGCCCACTGTTGTTAGAACTACTCAATGCCAATTGCCCTTGCCCCGCAACGGTTTGGGCTAGTACTCTGCCGGTTTCGTCGTATTTCGCATCAATTTGGTTGGCGTAATAGGTGAAGATAAAAAAGCCAATCCCGCACATAATAGCGGTTAAAACAAAGACCACGCCAAATAGCAATTTACTTTCGGCGGAAAGTTGCCAAAATTTTTGAGACGTCTTTGCGTTACGGTGGGCTGCCGAAGTAGCAGGCAACGTTGTAGCTACCGATGAGGGGGAAGCCGTTTGGTTGTTGTTGGTGGTAGACGTTCTGAACTCTAAGGCGAGCATGGTAATGGGGTTTTCCATTAGTATCTAGGTAATTCTAAATACTTTTAGTATAACAGACGCTCTAAAAAAAGTCTTTTTTGTGATTCTAGTCTTCTTTGCTTAGTGCGAAGGGTGGGCATTTTTGCTATAGTAGAAGCAAAGTCGTTTGTATAACATAGTTAATTTGTTTAGATTAGAGACTACCACCATGAAATATAAAGATTATTACGCCGTTTTGGGCGTGCCACGTTCCGCCAACGCCAAAGAAATTAAATCTGCCTTTCGTAAAAAAGCCAAAGAATATCACCCGGATTTAAACCCCCAAAACGCCGATAAATTCAAAGATTTAAACGAAGCCTTCGAAGTATTGGGCGATGAACAAAAACGTAAACGCTACGATACCCTAGGAGCTAACTGGCAGGATGGGGCTAATTTTGACCCTCGGCAAGCAGCAGGCATGGGCGGTTTTAACGTAGAAGATTTATTCTCCGGTTTTGGCGGAGGGGCTTCTAGTGGCTTTGGTGGCACTGATTTTTTTGAATCGTTGTTTGGGGCACACCAGCGGTCATCCGCTAGCACTGCTAGGCAACAGTATGCCAGCCAACAGCAGGCACAACCTCGGGAAAATAAAGCCCAGTTAGATACCGAACAGTTAATTTACATTCAATTGGAAGACGTTTTAACGGGCGTGGAACGAAGCTTGTATATTGCTCATAGAAAAGAAGAAGTTTCGTTTAAAGTACCCAAAGGTATTGAACCGAATCAACGCATTCGGTTAAAAAGCTATGGCAAGGAAAGTAGCAGGCAAAAAGGCGTGTTTGGAGATTTGTACTTGAAGGTGGTTTATCAGGAACATTCGGTTTTTCAAGTAAAGCCTCATTCCCACAACTTATATTGTGAATTAGCCTGCCCACCATGGGGGTTTGTATTGGGAACAACGCTAAAAATAAAAACCCTCAGTGGCGATGCTTTTGAGCTGACTCTTGCCGCCAATAGTTTGGTTGATAAAAAATTACGGATTAAGGGGCATGGTTTGCCCATTACCAAGCCTAAAGCAGGTGAAACGGCTACCATGGGCGATTTAATCGTTCAGCTAAAAGTAGTGTTGCCTGAAACGCCAACCAAAGCCCAAGTAGCAGCTTACGAAGCACTCCGTAAGGCGGAAGTGTAACACCAGCGTAACATTCTTACAAAGTCCTTGCATTGGCGTTTCTTTTAACCCATAATAACAAAGTGGTTAGGAAAAAAACTAACACACCGTTATCGCGGGGTGGAGCAGTCTGGTAGCTCGTTGGGCTCATAACCCAAAGGTCGTAGGTTCAAATCCTGCCCCCGCAAAATAATTAAAAAATTAGTTTAAAGGGGCTTCTTTACATAAGAAGCCCCTTTTCTTGACAGATCTTACTTATTCTGTTATAAAGTTTTTACTACAATAAGGTTACTTTTCTGCTTTCTAATACCTTCTTTCTTAAAAGTCTTCCTATTTCAGTGTTCTTTACGTTTAATACTATGTAGTAGTTAATTTATAAGTGGTGTTCTGTTTGCTAACCTAATTAAGTATTAGGTAATTTTTTAACGTATTTCAACAATAACAATATATAATATTGCAACATCAGGAAACTTAATTTATGATGATGGCGCCCGCCCCCATTCCTCCAAGACAAAGCGATTTTTATAACGTTGTGTGTAATGGCACATGGTTAAATCGGTCTCAGTTTTCGCAAGCCCAAGCAGAGTTTAAAGCAACCGAGAACATATTTCAAACCGAACAACTAACGCAAAAAAACAAAGATTGGTTTCAGCAACAATCTGTAGCCAGTGAAAACCCTTTTGCTACAGCTTTTTCAGCTAATAGGGCAGGTGTAGCTAATGCAGTGGCGTTACCGCCCACAGTGCCTCAAGCTTCACCCTTTGTAGATGAAGCCCGAGGCTTCTATTCTAAACTGGCTGAAAATATGGCTCAAATTCGTTCGGGGCTTTCTTTAGCCTTAATTAAAACAGTAGAAATGCCCAAAATAATGACGCAAGGCTTTATGGCACTATTTGCGGTTGCTTTCTTGTCTGGCAAAAAAGAACTAACGACTTCTACAGGTAAGGCGAAAACTGAAGACCAAGAAGCCATTATGAAAGTAGCGGATGACCAAAGAGAAAATTCTAAAATCTTCAATACCAACGTAGTTAAAGCAACGACTGGCGGGGCTTCAGCTCAGTAGTACCAATTTAATTTTTGAAAAGAGTATTACCCGTTAGTTATATTGGGCTGGGTGTATTAAAGGGAACAGCTTGATTTACAGGGTCTGTTATTTGCATGGGATAGAACCCCCCATTGGCTGCTGGTTCTTCCATTGCTGGAATAGCTGATGGATTTGGATTGGTTGAGCCTGCTTGTTTGGCGGTAGCCGTTACAGGGCGGAAAATACGGGCTTTATCATACGAAATTTCGGTTTCCCCTGCTGTAGGGTAGAAGCTAACACCCCAAGACGTAATTTTGTACAACGCATCATAGCCCAAGGTAAATTTCAAATGCTTCGGGCCAACGGTGGCATAAACCATGTTGCCTACCACTGATTTTTCATTGGCGTTTTCTTTTTGAATGTTAAAAATTTGCCTTGCCCCAAGCATGACATAAGGGCCTAAGCGTAAGGCATTGTTGGTGGTAACCGTTTGTTTACCTAAAAAGAAGCTATCAAACACAAAGGGGGAATTCCCGCCGACACGCCCAATGCTGTAGTCTGTTTGAGACATAAAAATATTTTTATAAAACAGGTTAAGGGTAGGTCCTGCCCGTAACACGGTTAAATTATCGCCAGTGGTATAGAAGGCATTTGAAAATTGAGCCGCCGCACCAATTTCAGCGAAATTGCCAATTTTAACCAGTGGGCGTTGGTTACGCACTACCACTTGGGTCATCCATCTGCCAGCCGTGTAAGGGTCTGAAGGGCGAGGTGGTTGAATAAACCGAGCTTGGCTGTTAAACGGGAAAAAGTCATCTTTAAAAACACCCACGCCATTGGCAATAATACCGCCAAACAACTTACCTCCCCCAAACCAGTGGTTGTGTTGGGCTTGGAATGAATAGCTAGGGCGTTCTGGTATTAGGTAGTTTGTGCCAGAAATAGTATTTTGACTAGCTAATAAACTAACACCTTGAATGGGCAATTTGTATTTTGCCCGAAATACGTTGTAGTTGTTAGCTGATGTTCTACCTGCCAAGATGGATAAATTTTGTGAATTATACATGCCTAACAAACCAGCACCTACCACGCCTTGTTTGGTTTCAAGCGTATTGTCGCCACGTTTTAGCCCATCGCCATAAGTTAGCATGGGGGAAAGTTTTAACGCCCCACGCCCCACTTTGAAATCAAACCCTGGTGAAATGTAAGCCCCCCCTAAATCTCGGTTATAACCAAAATCAGGCCCTAAATAATCAATACGGCTAGTGGTTTGGTCTTGCCCTAAATCAATACCCGGTAAGGCAAACACTTTTTTGTTTTTATAAGTTACCCGTGGCGATTTTAAATCAATGGTTTGGTATTGGTCTGCGTGCTGAATAATTTCAACTTTCTTAACGCTTAGCTTGAAGTTATCATCGTCTCTAGCCAGTGCGTCGGCGGTGGGGTCTAACAGTTTATCGTATTTTGCGTATGATTTAATGAGGGTTTGCGTTTCAAGCACTTTGGCATCTAACTTGCTGTCATCATCTACAAATTCAAATACGCGTTTGGTGTTTAGTAAGTGGGGTACAAAACCGCTTCTAACAACCACCCCTCTGGCAGGGTCTCCGCCCACAAAGGCAATGGTGCGTCTGTTGCCGCTTCCTAGGCTATCGGTTAAAGCAGACCGATTAAGCAACAATTTACCTTTGTTAAATTCGATATAATCTTTGGAAACCAACCCTGTAGTACCCGTCATTCTTACCACGCCCAACTTGGCGTTGGGTTCATTTATCAAGGCACATTGCCGAGATAAATCAATGCGAGCGAATGTACCGTAAGTAGGTTGCCCATCTTTAATCATTTCCACATTCTGTTCGGCAATGAGCAGTTGCTTATCGGGAATATAGGTCATTTTCAACGCCCGAAGTTCGGTGTTTTCTTCGCTAACAACCACAGAAACGTTGCCTGTAGCCACATAAGCCTTCAGGGCATCGTCATAAACTAATTTATCGCTGGAAATATCGACAATTTTTTCAGGGGCTGCGGGTGCAACAGGCTCAAGTTTTTTTTTAGTCGGTTCAGGTGAAGCGTCTGCTTCAGGGGTTGTGGTTTCCGTTGCTGTAACAGGGGCAGAAGAAGGTGCTGGTTTGCTGGCTTCTTTTTTCGCCTGTTTTACCTGTTTTTTAGTTTCTTTTTTAGTGGCATTTATGGGGGCTTCGGGGCTTAAGGGGGCTAGTTGCACTGGCACAATTGCTTCAACCGCAGTGGTTTCTGGTTGTGGCGATGAAATTTCGGTTAAGCCTTCAGGCACGGTGCTAGTAGGTTCAGCCGTTGGAGTAGATTCTACGGCTTTTCCAATAGCCGTTACAGGTTTTTTATGGCGAAAAATACTGGCTTCTGCGGCTGGGGCGAACTGCCACAACAGAGCAAAAACAACGATACCACTTAAAATGGTAGAATTTGTTTTTTTAATAGATTGTGAACCTGTGTGAAGCAAGGGGTTAATGCCTACTTTCCAGCATGAAAATTGAGTTATTACCTGTCTATTTTAGTACAAAAACAATAAAACGCCAAACCCTTTTACCTGTTTTTAAAAAGAATACGCAATTTAACCGATGCAATTGTTTTTATTAAAATAAGCATTCTTATTACACCTTACCAAACCCAATATCCCCCCCACCTATTAAAACTTATAAACAAGACCCCCTTAAGAGTTTAAATATAGAGAGAAAAGAGAATTTCATAATGATGATGACTACCATAGATAAAAGTGCTATTTTAGCTAGAATAGCTGGCGATAAACGCCAAGTAGGTGCCAAAATTGCCAAAGAATTGGAATCCGTCGAAATTGTTATTTCCGACAAGAAGAATGATAAAAACGTGATTGAACGCCACAAGGATGAAAACGGTAAAACCACCATTACCTTGTACGAACAAAATATTGGCACCAAAAATAAAGAAGCGATTGTCGCCTATTATCTTTCTTTAGAAGGCACAAAAATGCTGATAGCGGAAAAATCTACCATTGACGAAACGAAGTTAAAAACCAATGCAGAAAATTTGATTGCTGCCAATGAAGTAGCTTTTGGCATTGTAAACGCCACAGAGACTTCGGAAGAAGCTAAAGCCCAATTGTTAGCTATTCGTAAAGATATTGATAATGAAGTAGGTAAATTAAAAGAAAAAGGTGAACTAACTACTGGTAATTCAGATGCCGTTGAAGCCCTAGCAACCCAAGGCATTACTGGTTTAGATAGCGTTGAAGCCCGAGCCAAAAAGCTGAATGGTACTGAAGAAAAAAATGAGACTAAAACTGAAGAAAACAGCGATAGTAATACCGAAACCGAAACCGAAGCCGATGCCGAAAGTTCTGCTTCAAGTCAGTCTTCTGCGAAGAGTAGTGCCAAGTCTTCCTCCGCTTCTTCCTCCACCATTACAACACCTCGCTCAACACTCCAAAAAGATACTACCACTACCATCACAAAACCAAGAGCCACACTTGTTGGCGATGAGGATACTGCCTCTTTCACCACCGATAATGAATTGGTCGATGCGGGTAACGGAACAACAATAACGAGAAAAGAAGCGAGGACTGTTTTAAAAGCTAAAATGCCGACCATGACAGATGAGCAAATTAATGTCTTAGTCGGTCAGCTAACCACGGTTTCAGCTACGGGCGTAGCGAATTCTGCAGATATGTTTAATATTGGTGGTACGTTAATGACGAAATTACAAGCCACTGCTAAAATTCTTGCTGAACTACCCACTGCCAAGCCTGAAGATATTGACACTTTCTTAAAGCCTTATAAAGTAGCAAGCGGTGCTACTGCCAATGCGTTAGGAAGTAATTCGTTAGCAGGTATTTTAAACCCACTACCCACTACATCACCTTATGGCATTTCAAGCTTCCCTTCTTTAACAAATACAGGCTACAACCCTACTATAACAGGTGTTCAACCACGCAGTGTGTTTAATAATACCCCCTATACTTATACAAACCCTTCCGTGTTTTCCAACCTATTACAACCCACTGGCCTAGGCTTGGGTACTATGACTGGTAGAACCCCTAGTGGGCTACCTATCGTCAAAGCAAGTTAATCACAATTTTACTTTCTAATGGGTCTAATTTTAATCTCTAACTCAAGCTGGAAGCTAGTATCTCTTTACTCAGAAGAGAAAACGCTTCCGTTTTTTTATGCTTAGGGTTATTTCGATGGTATGATGAAGCCATCTGTTATTCCCTTTTCTATCGTTTGTTAAAGGTGGTTCAATCGTTTTTTATGATGCCTAATAATGCCCCTATCATTACCCCAAACCCTATCAAAGGGAAGCCGTTTTCCCGCACATCCGAAGCCTCAGCCTATCAGCTACAAGTGCCAATTTTTTCGGAAATCGCTAATGAGCATGGGCGGGTAGAAGCAGGCTACATTCTTAAATTAATTGATGTTGCGGGGTGCATCCCCTCTAAACGACACTTAGGTCCTGATTTTGACCCTGTTACGGCTTCACTGGACCGTATGGATTTTTACGCCCCTGTGAACCCGTGGGAAATTTGTGTTTTAGATGCCAAGATGACCCGCGTTTGGAAAACCAGTATGGAAACTAGAGTGGTTGTAACGGCGTGGGATTTCCGTACTGGTGATATTCGACTAATAGCAACGGCTTACTTGGTAACAGTGGGTCTTAAAAATGGGGGTGCTGAAAAAATTAGTGTGGATGAAATGCCCCTATTACAAGCCATTACCCCCGAAGATAAAATGCTGCAACATTCGGCGGATGTACGAAAGCAATACCGTTCGTTTGAATTAACCCGCACCCGTTTTATTGCCTTGGTAGAAGAGGAAGATGCCCCCATTATAACTGAGGCTATTATGACCTTTAAGGAAGGAAATGGGTTGGCACGATTGGTGTTTGGTGGTGTTATTTTATCGCAAATTTATACCACTGCTCTGCAAGCGGCTATTGCTCATGTGGGCGACAACCATGTGGTGTGTGCTAGGCAGGACAGAATGGACTTTTTGGAACCTACCCATATTGGTGAAACTTTGCGAGCGAAGGCTCAAATCACGAAAACGTGGCATTCTAGCATGGAAGTACAGGTGGAATGTGAAGCCATTAGTCAGACAGGCGAAATCAGAGTGGTTGCTACTACTTATTTTGTGTTTGTTCGGTTAGATGCTACAACTGGTGAACCTACTACCGTTACCCCATGGCTACCTAAAACCCCTCGGCAAACGGAACGCGAAAAAATGGCGATTGCTCGGCGTAGGTTACGCGAAGACGAAGCCGCCCATTTTAGCATGAGTTTGTAACGCTTTTCAAACGAAAGTCATCCTAATAGTTGACAAACGTTATGTATTAGAGGACAATAAAAAAGTGGAAATCCGATTAACTAAATTCGCCCAAAAACAATTCAGAAAAGCACCTAGCCTTATTCAAGATAAACTAGAAGATTGGATGTTACTCATCGAAGCCGAGGGGCTAGACTTTGCACGAACCTTAAAAGGGTATCACGATGAACCATTACAGGGTAATCGAAAAGGACAGCGATCTATTCGGCTCAATCGTCAATGGCGTGCAATTTATGAAGAACTAACAGGTACAATTGTTGAAATACAGGAGATTACCCCCCATGATTACAGAGTTCGATGATGGTAGTATGCTGGCAAGAGATTTCTTGAAATCATTAGGAAGGCCGGAGCCCACAACGGGTAGAGTTATGCGTTCTTGGCGGAAATGCGAAGAATTGACGCTGGAAACGGTCGCCAAACAATTAGGCATCAGTAAACAACTGCTTTCCGCCTATGAACGAGACGAAAAACGCCCTAGTATTCAACGGCTAATGGAAATTTGTCAGATTATTGGGATGGACCCCGCAATGATTTTGCATTTCCGTATTAAAGACGAAATTCGAGGCTTCGGCTACGAACTGAAACAAATTGTGCTAGAACCTATTCAACCCAAAACCGACAAAGCGTCTTAATTGCAGAAGGAACAAAACAGATGCCAACCACTCAACCCGTCGTGCTAATAACAGGGGCTAGCAGAGGCATTGGCGAAGCCATCGCCCACGCTTTAGCCACAATAGGAGGCTACACCTTAGCCCTCAGCGCCAGAAGTACCGAAGCGTTAAACACCCTGAAACAAACCCTTCAAGCGGAACATCCTTCTTTAACGGTCGAGGTTTTTCCGTGTGATGTTGCTTTGCCACAAAGCCCTCAAGCGTTGATTGAAGCAGTCTTCAAGGGGTTGGGGCGGGTAGATGTGCTAATCAACAACGCTGGCGTGGGTGGAAAAGTGGGGCTTATTACCGAAATGCCCGATGCCCACCTTCATGCCATGGTGGATTTAAACCTAAAAGCCCCCATGTTGCTGAGCAAATACGCCTTGCAAGCTATGTTGAATCAACCCAAGTTGGCGGGTAGAGGCATGGGGACGATTATTAATATCAATTCTATTGCTGGGAAAACCGCGTTTCCGTTTTGGGCGGTGTATGACGCTACTAAAGCAGGCTTGAAAGCTTTTGCCGATGCGTTGAGTGAAGAACAGCGGACTAATGGCGTGCGGGTGATTGGCATTTACCCTGGGGCGTGCGATACCGCTATTTGGGAAACGTTGGACTTGGCGGCAGATGACACGCCGGATAAGACAGGCTTTTTACGCCCTGCCCAAGTAGCGGAAGCCGTGGTGTTTGCCTTAACTCAACCCGCAGGCACGTTGGTTAGCGATATTACGCTAATGCCCACCGCCCCAGCCGTTTAGGCTTATTTTAATTTATAAACCGGCACTTTGCTGAAGTAACTCATCTAAATAGCGTTGTACCTTACCCACATAGTACCAAGCAGAATCTGTCATGCCTTGGCGTTCAACCGTGCCTTGCCCTACGTAATAGCTACCAATGGCTTTACTAGCATCATCCGGAAACTTCCGTCCTAAAATCTGCAGATATTTTGCCGTGCCCTGTAAGTTTTGGTATGGGTCAAAGGCGTTTTCTACGCCTAGCCATTTAGCGGTATCGTCTTTCAACTGCCCTAAGCCTTTGGCATTGCTAGTTGAAACCGCATCGGTGCGAAAGCTGGATTCTACGGCAATTAAACTGGCTAATACCCGTGGGTCTACTTCGTATCGGTCGCCGGCTTCAATGAGCCAAACCGCTAAAATGTGAGCCCCTGTAGCATCCCACTTTTTGTTGGTTTTTTGAATGAAGCCCATTAGCAATTGCTCATTGGCAGTAGGGGTGGGTTCTTGCCCAAAAAGCCATGGGCTAGGCAATGTGTACACTTCACTAACGCTAGGGAATGTTGGTTTTACCACTTTTTTATGAAATAACCGTTGAAAGAAGCGTTTAAGAGCTCCGGGTTTTTTGACCTTTGGACTAGTACTTGTATTGTAGGAAGCTCCTGTTCTTACATCATAATTGGCACTGGCGATTAGTTGGGGTTTTTCCGCCACGGCTGGCATGGCGTAGTTGAAGGTTTCTTCGGTGGAATAGGCGATTGTTTCCGCTTTAGCAAGGGCGGTTTTAACGTCGTTTTTTAAGGCAAAGGGGAAGGCTGAAACCGAAGCATTCATTAAGGTTGAAGCAGGTTGAGTTACAGGTATTGCTACAAACTGCTTAGTGCCAACCATGGGGCTAATAACAGCGGAAGGGGTACTTGCTTTAACAATAGGCGTCAAACCAACAATATCAGTGGCTTGGGCATAGGGGGTAGCTAAAACAAAGCATGCCAATAAAACGAAGGTTAAGGTTAGCTGATAATGACTATTTTTCATTGTATACTCTTTCATAACAGTTATAAAGTTTTAAAATGGATGAGTCTCATTATATCATACTATTTATGAGGAAAGACTGTTTTTTTAAACAGTTTCAGCTAAGTTAAACGGCGATTGCTACACGACTACTACGGAGTTCCTTTTACGCCATGCCCACAACACAATCATTTACCCATTATGCCAACCTACCCACAGAACAAGCCAACCCCGCCACGGAAAACCTCGATGGATTGTCGACGCTAGCCCTCCTGCAAGCCATCAATCAAGAAGACCAAACGGTTGCCTTCGCCGTGGAAAAAGCCACGCCACAAATCGTCCCCGTGGTAGAAGCCACGCTCAAAGCCTTCAATAACGGCGGAAGATTATTCTACATTGGGGCAGGCACCAGTGGCAGGCTAGGCGTGCTAGATGCCAGCGAATGCCCCCCCACCTTCAGCGTAGAACCCACCTTGGTGCAAGGCATCATCGCTGGCGGAGACTACGCCCTTCGCAATGCCGTAGAAGGGGCTGAAGACGACCCTATCGCTGGGCGGGAGGCGATTATTGCCGCTAACGTTGGGGCGAATGATGTCGTGATTGGTCTTTCAGCCAGTGGTGGAGCGGCTTTCGTTGTTTCCGCCATGCAAGAAGCCCGACATCGTGGGGCGGTAACGGGCTGTGTTACCTGTGTGGTGGGTAGTGCTTTAGCCACCACCGTGCATTTCCCCATTGTGGTAGCCGTGGGGGCAGAAGTGTTGGCGGGGTCTTCAAGGCTGAAGGCGGGGACTGCTCAAAAATTGGTGCTGAATATGATTAGTACCGCCAGCATGGTTCAATGGGGAAAAACCTACGGCAACCGCATGGTAGACGTCAAACCGACCAATCAAAAATTGCAGGCTCGGGCGGTTCGGTTGGTTTCGGAAATTGCGGGTGTTTCATCAGCACAAGCTGAAGAGGCCTTAGCCTTAGCGGGCGGTAATGTTAAGATAAGTATCGTAATGTTACAAAAAAGTTTACAATTTCAAGAAAGTGTTGACCATTTAAAAAATTGTGGAAACACCTTGAAATCTGCATTAAACACCCCTTTCGGCGGATGATATGCAACAACGCAGTTAGCCTGAACAATGGAAGTTTTAAGAAAAAAATTAGTATTTTTGGTTTACTTGGCGTTATAATTAATCTTATATAGTAGTTTGAAATTTTTTCAACCCCCTAAACAAGGTGCAAACGAGCAAATTACTCAGTTTGATGATTTGTTGCCGTGTTCCTTGTGTTATTAGTTAGCGTAATTTAGGTGTGTAGGGTTGGTTCGGTTTTTTCCGCTTGCCATGCCAGTTAAATTCAGAAGTTTTAAGTGGGAGACGACTTAAATGTCCCCTTTTTATAGTCAGCCAGTAGAAGTTGCTCAAGAAGCAAAAGACTTGTTTGCCCAGTTACTGGATGGTAAATTTGATTATTCGTTTAAGCGTGGTAGCTTGGTTTCAGGCACGGTTATTTCTTGGGATGCCAACTATGCTTATGTAGATATTGGGGCTAAAACCAATGCATTACTTCCTTTAAAGGAATTAATGAATAAGGGCGATAGCTTCACCGAAGAGCTTGCTTTAGGTGATACCCGTGAATTTTATTTGTTGAAAGAAGAAGATAACGAATCTCAATTAACGTTATCGTTGCGTCGTGTTGCGGTTGCCCACACATGGAAATCCTTACAGGAAGCCATGGATAAAGAAGAATTGGTCGATTGTGCCGTTTCTGCCGTTGTTAAAGGTGGTTTATTGGTAGATGTTCGGGGGCTTCGTGGCTTCGTTCCTTCTAGCCATTTGAAAAACCGTAACAACTTGGAAGAATTGATTGGTCAAACCTTACAGTTCAAAATTTTAGCGGTAGATTCGCTTCGCAACAACATTATTCTTTCCCACCGTAAAGTGGAAGCGGATAATGCTCGTGAACAACGTAAAGAATTATTTGCCAGACTTGAAGTGGGTTCCACTAAAGAAGGTAAAGTTGTTCGTATTACCGATTTTGGTGCATTTGTTGACTTGGGCGGCATTGATGGCTTATTGCCTCTTTCGCAAATGTCTTGGCGTTGGGTGGAACATCCTTCCGACGTATTGGCGATTGGCGATGAAGTGAAAGTTGAAGTGATTGGTGTTGATGTTGAACGTCAACGCGTCAGCTTATCGGTTAAATCTTTACTGAAAGACCCTTGGGTTGAAGTGGCTGAAACTTTTACTTTGGGTTCCAAAGTTGAAGGTAAGTTAACCCGTTTAAAACAGTTTGGTGCGTTTGTGGAAATTTTCCCAGGCGTAGAAGCCTTATTGCCTGCTAAAGAATTGAATGATTATGAACAAGCCAATGGCGAACGCTTAGAAGTTGCTGCTATTGTGAACCCATACATCGTGAAATTCCAACCAGAAGAACGTCGCATTAGCTTAAGTTTTTCTGAAAACGGTGGTCAGCAAAACTACACCAACCGTAAGCAACAAAACGCGGAAGAAGCTGTTTCCTAACCTTCTTTAATTAGTTTTTTTCGATAAACCGCTGATGTTAGTTAATCTACTTCGGCGGTTTGTTCGTTTTCAGTTAATTCAAGTGCGGCTTTAATCCGTTCCTCTTCCGTTAAGGAAATTAGCATCAGGGTTTCGTATAGGCGTTTTTCGTCAGATGAAAGAGCAGAAGCCTCGGGTAAGTACCAGTTTACTTCCACTTCAAACAGGGTGTTGTTTTTACCACCTATATTCAAAACGGTTTGCGAAGTAATACCACTGGGAATAGGCACTTGCAGGGTTTCTGCCGTAGTGGTGGTAAAGGCGTAGATACCGCCTAAAATCGCCAATGGTAGCGGAATGGTAATTTGTTCTGCAATAATAATGGGGTCTATTAAGGTTTGTTTATCGCTCCAAGGCATTGCGGGGGGCGTATCAATGGCGGGGGCTGAACTAGGGAACAAAGGTTGTTTGGATGGGCTAGCAGGCTTGATTAGTCCCCCTAAGGCTAGTATTTTGGAAAAAAGAGACTGGTCATCTTGAATGTGCACCACTAACACCAAGGATTGATTGTTGGGGGTTGTTGGTTTTATTGTTTTTTTGCCTAAGCTTTTTACTTTTTTCAGCCCTCCTTTGGGGCTAGAGGGGTCTTCTTGATACCATGCTTCTTCCGTAATTTTAAGCCGTTGCCCTTCCTTTAGGTTTTTAGGCAACTGTAATTGCATAATAGTGGGTAAGTTAAATTTTTCGCAATGGCTGGCGTCTAATTGCAACCGAATGGGTTTACCGGCTTTGGCTTGCTTGGTTGAAAGGTTTAGTACACCTTCTACTTCGGTGGGCTCTTTGGTAAATAGCGTTACTGGCTTATTGGGACGTAAGCAGTATCTTAATCTGGTTAAAAAGTCATAATGGGGCATACTGCTTTCAAGTTCTGTCTCATCCGTCTTTTTCGGTGGGATGGGCGGAGGCAATTTTTCTTTCCGAATAGTAATGGTGGGTTCTGAAGCAGCAGAAGCCGGCGAAGAATAAACGGCTTCGTTTTGAAATAGACCTTCTTTACTTTCCAGTTGTGTGGCTGATGATGGCGATGGATTATCAGATCGATTGCCCCTTTGTTGATATTGCGAGGCTGCGGTGTAGGGTTTATTCGCTTTTACGGTTGTCTGCTGAACCGGTTTTGATTGTAGAACATCTGCATCTGTAGAATAGGCAACTTCATTTTGATGGCTGGTCGTTTGTTCTGTCTTATCTCTATAAATTTTCGGGGTGTTTATGGGGGGGGTTGTAACGTCTCTTGGTGGGTTTACTGGCACGCTATGGGTTGGGTTATAGCTGGGGTTAGTGGTTTGGCTATACTGTTGCGGTGGCGTAGGCACCACATAAGCCGGATTATTTTTGGCCATATAGGCGGCTATTTTTTCTAATAGTAACCGTAGTTTGTCATCATATAGGGTTTTTGTTTCAGTTGACTTCAGCGTAACATAAGCCATGTTAATAGCTTTAAACCGCTCTTCCGCTTCTTGGGCTAGGGCTAAATTTTCCAAATGAAAATCAGGGTGCCAGCGTTTGGCCAATTCACGATAGGCTAGTTTTACCTGTTCTACACTGGCGAAATTGGGTAGTTCTAATACTTGATAATAGTTGTATTTTCCCAAATTACCATTGCCTTGGCTTAAGGTTTTAGCACGAAAGGAGGCATTGACTGACGTGGTGTTCGGTTGATATGCGGTGGTATCTTGTGTCATGAAAGAGCGTGGTTATCCTATTACAGAAGCGGGGTATCGTCTAATAAAGTATTTCGGATTACTAAAGTGGTTTCTGAAGCAAGGCATATAGAAAACTCTGAAAAAGCCTCATAAGGCGTGCTAACTTCGTTACTGTGGTACTCAAATCCTCATGTACTTCTTTGTACACTGCGGTTTTCCGTTCCTCATGCCTCGTTATCATCCTTCTGAAATCTTTTTCAGAGCTTCCTATAGATGATGGAGACCCAAATTAAAGCAAAAAAACCCCTGTAGGTAACAAGTACTTACAGGGTTCTGGCTTTTCTCTCTAATGAAAAACTATAAAATTGTGATTAGCTGAAGAGTTGACCTTCAACGTTTGTTAGAATGGAATTCGCAATTGAATTGGTGTCTACTGATTCTAAATATTGGGTTAACGCTTGTGGGTTTTTTAATAGTTGCTTAAAGTGTTCTACTTTTTCTTGATTATAGGGTTCTTTAACGGCGTTAGCTTTGCGTACTAACTTGGCAGTGGCTAAGTCTTGGCTCGCTTTTTCTTGAGATTCCTTTGAAACAAGTAGGGTAACAGCTGGCGATGTACTAACGCTATTAGCGGTTACTGCTTGGTTAGAAGGGGTTAATGCGGGTGCGATAGGTTCTTTTTCTGTGGGTGAAGGAGATGTAATTCCTGTAGCGATACTACTGTTTAGTCTTGTGCCAGAAACGTTCGTGTTTGGGGTTTGAATACTTATAGAATCTACCATATTGTGTCGCTCTTTCTCTATCAGATTGGTTTATTTTTGAATAATTTTTTAAGGCGTCAATGCCAAAAAACCAATTACTCCTGAATTAATCAAACATCCTTGAGAAAACCAAACCATCACTTCTAGAAGCTACTAGTAAAGTTTTGAAACTCCGTTTCCATCTGTTATAAGATTACTGTAAACTCTGCGTCTTGTCATAAACCAAACGAATGATATTCCTCAAGAATCATCTCATCCTTATGGTGGATAAAACGAAAAAAATATCGTATAGACAAGGGAGAGTTGGTAAGCAACTTTAGGGCAGTGGCAACCACAGGGTGAGTCAAAAAACAAGATCTGAAAGAGTCAAAACTTACTTTTTGTTATAGTATCTGAAAATTGAGCCCAACGCCAGTCTTTTTTGTTACTTAATATAGAATGTACAAAAATAAGATATTCCAACCTGCATAGTTGACAAATCCTTGGTTGCTCATTTATCATTAGCATTCGGCTTATTTAAATTTTTTATTAGAAACACCTGTATTACTGATGACTACACTTCTCCCGTCCTTACCGCCTCAATCTACCCTGCTAACGCAAGCAAGCCAAGTATTGATGCACAATTACTCCCCTGCCCCGCTAGTGCTAACCCACGGCAACGCCTGCACCGTGTGGGACGCTGCAGGCAACGCCTATTTAGATTTTACCGCTGGCATTGCCGTTAACACCTTGGGGCATGCTCATCCTGCTATTATAGAGGCTATTAACACGCAAGCCCAGCAGTTAATGCACGTTTCCAATCTGTATGCAACGCAACCGTGTATTGAATTAGCTACGCAACTCACCCAATTGGGCAGGTTTTCCAAAGCCCTGTTTTGCAATAGCGGAGCAGAAGCCAATGAAGCCGCCATCAAATTAGCCAGAAAATGGGCGAAACAGCATAAGCACCCGCACGCTACGCAAATTCTGGTGTTTGGTAATGCGTTTCATGGGCGAACGTTGGGGGCGTTATCGCTTACCCCGAAAGAAGCTTACCAAGTGCCGTTTGCCCCCCTTATGCCCAGCGTGAAAGTGGGTGTTTTCAATCAAACCGAAAATTTAGACACGCTTATCACGAACCACACGGCGATGGTCATGGTTGAGCCCATTCAAGGCGAAGGCGGCGTCAATGTGGCTACCCCCGAATTCCTACAGGCGTTACGCCGGCGGTGTGATGAAACGAAGACCGTTTTGTGGTTTGACGAAATTCAGTGTGGTATGGGGCGGACTGGTACGCTGTTTGCGTTTGAACAAGTTGAAGGCGTTCTGCCAGATGGGGTTTCGTTAGCGAAAGGTTTGGGTGGGGGTTTCCCGATTGGGGCGATTTTAGTCAATGAAAAACTGGCAGATACCTTCCAACCGGGCGACCACGGCACCACCTTTGGAGGGAATCCCCTTGCTTGTGCGGTGGGCTTGGCGGTGTTGAATGAATTGACCCAGCCAGCGTTTATGGCGACTGTGCGTGATTGTGGTAGCTTGTTGCATGAGGGGTTGGGTCAGTTGCAGGTAGATTTTCCGCAGTTGGTGGTGGATGTTCGGGGATGGGGGTTGATGCAGGGCTTGGCGTTGGCTGAAGACCAATTAGCGGTGGGGGATTTAGTAACCCATGCTCGAAATGCTGGTTTGTTGTTGGTGGGTGCGGGTGGCAACACCGTTCGGTTGATTCCGCCGTTGGTTGTAACCCCAACCGAAATCCATCACGCTTTGGGCCTCTTACGGTCGATTTTGGGTGGGGTTTAGTCTAATGAATTTAAACAAAGAACATTTGAATTCCCTTTATACCAAATTACTGAAAGCTTATAAGCGAAATGAAGACTTGTCTCTCGAATTTTCAGCAATGGCTAGGCAGGTTTTGAAAGAAAAAAAGTTCATACCCATATTAAATGAATTTGATTTAATCTTTCCTAATACGGTTATTAATGCAGATTATTGTTTAGATGAACAAGTAGGCTGTTTTTCATACGGAACAAAGCTTTTCCCTTGTATTAATCAACCTCCTGAAAATTTACCAAAGTACCCAGATAGAAAATTTAAAACCTTAAATTATAAGGATTTTTTAGATACGGTCGTATTGACTGTTGTAGGGACTTCAGAAAGCTTTACAATTGATGATTTTATAGAGCTAATTCAATATAGTGGCAATTTACATTCAGATATTAAAGAAGATAAATTCAAAAGTTATATTGAAAATAATGCTGAATTACGTCTCTTTATGAAGTCCCTTATAAAAGAATTGAGCGAAATTTTAATTTATCTTTGTAGTCAAGTATTTAAGAGTGATTCTAACACTGGGCTTACTTGCAATGGCGACTTCCCTCTAACTCATAACGACATGTGGTGTATGGTTAATACTGATATTCCTTTAATGTTGTACGTTAGAACATTTTGGCAAATAATTTTAGATGTGAGTGATTCTTCATCTGGTTTAAGGGTTTTTACGGATATTTTAGTTGAAAATCCTTTGGAAGCTGATGGTTGTTTGTTAGGGTTCGGACATCGGAAAAACGGTTACTATTATGAAATATTTTTACAAAATGGCGATTTTAAGATAGTTAGAACCGATTCTACAACCAATGAAACAGTAGAAACCATTTTTAATTCTAAGCTAAAAAAGGACAAACTGACTTGTGTAGAGTTTGCTTTTTATCCTAATGGTTATCTTGTTTATGCTGTTAATAAAAGAATTTCTGATAAGAGAAAAGCGTATGATTCTTTTCATATACCCAAAGGGAAGCTAGCTTATGGATCTTCTTTGTCAAATCGGCGACATTTGACTTTTATGAGCACATTTGTTCTTTCTATTCAAAAAATCAGCATCAAAAATATCATTACAGGCATTGGATGTTTTGGAATGCACCCTATTTCACCCTATGAAGATTTTCGTCTAAAGCCATATAAAACTTATCGACGAACAGATGCTTTTTCCGAAAAGCATCATTTATATGATTAACCCCAACCCTAATACAAATAAATCGGCACGGCGAAAATATCGGGGTGGCAGGGTAGTTCCAACACCAACGTATCTGAAGGCGTGGTCTGCTTACCTTCAAACAACCACACCGAAAACTGCAACACCAACGGAAACTTATCAGGGTGAGCCTTCAACAAACTCAAAATCGAAACCGCAGGCAAGGTTTCCAACTGCAACCCCTTACCCACCAACGGCTTCAAATGAACCACTTCTCGCTGAACAGTCAACCAAGCCGCCGTTTTCTGCAACCGCTCTATATCCAACAACGCCGTCGGCACTTTCGGATACCACACGCCCAACTTCACCTTCACTTCCGTTTGCACCCGCAAACTAACCACCGCTTTTTCCGTATTATTTCCAACAGAAATCCTCGGCGAAATAACCCATGGGTTTGGCGTTCCCACCATCCGCCAAGTGGTTAACGGCATCCAAACAGGCATCCCCTTCACATCTAAAAAGGCCGCTTTGTACGCCAATTGCTCCAACGTGTAAAGCGTTGGTACTGCTCCTATATTGGCTTGAAGCCACTCTTTTTTCAATTGCTGATACCGCAACGGTTGCTGGGCTTGATAAAACCAGCCTGTTTGTTCTCTGGTCAACCGAACGTTACCGCTACCCCCTTGCATCCCCACGATGGCATCTGTCGTGCCGTGTGGACGAATTTCAGGATTAGCAGGCAGCCCATTGTAGAACGTTTTCCCATGGGGAAAATCCAGTGCTTTGGTGGAAAGTTTCGTCTGTTTTTCGGCAGATGGCTTTGATGAAAGGGGTGAATTACCCCGCCCCGTACCATCATGCACAGGGATGGGTGCCAACGCTAGGCAGGTTTGATTAAGCATTATTATCATACCAATTAAGAGGATGAATGCCTTACTAACGGTAGGAACGACCATCGCGTTTGCCCTGCAGTCGCCGATGCGTTCCGTCCACCGAAGGGGCAAAAAGAACATCCCCCCGTCAATACCCGTAGTGGTATAGGGGGGTGGCTTTTTGGGGGTTCTTAGGGGTTTACCCCTAAGTTCGTGGGGGATTGTTAAGGGGGTTCTCGAACAAGAACCCCCTTGACGCCCACCAGCTAAAGCAAGGAACGACAATCGATAATAGAACAACACGGCATTGATTTTTTTACGCATCTTCAACAGAACCGTCCTCGTCAAAATCGTCGTCTTCATCTTCGTCGTCGGATTGGTTTAATCTCTTCAACGTGCCAAATTCAGGCAACCCATGGAGGGCTTCCGCCAAGGCTAAATCGCTCAAAATTAGCGGATGATTTTGCAAAATGCCCGTCTCATCCCAAGTGGGTTTTCCGCTGGGTGGCAGTGGTGCAGGTTCGCCTAAAACCGTTGCCCAATGGGCTAATTTTGCTCGAATTACGGCAGGAGCAATATCTTTTGGGTGCACTTGTTGAGCGATACTTTCAGCAATGGCGATGCCCAAGGCTTCACCCACTAAGCAATTGTGTTGCACAATTCGGCACGCCCCTTGGGCTAAGGGGGAATACCCCGCTGCTCTGCTAATAAACGCCAAATTCTGCGGTAATTGACTTTCCGCTTTGGGGAATTGGGCGGATAACCCCACATTGAAAACGGGCTTCGGTAGCGGATGTAAATCAGGATACGCTAACCACGGATGCACCCCTCTAAAATCTAACCAATAGCTGAACGTACCCACGGCTTCTTCGGCTGGTACGCCCCCCGAAAATAAATCGGTTGCGGAAAGAATCTGTTCAGCTTGGCATTGCACGGTTTGCCGAATGTACAATTCATCAGGCGGTAGTATTTTAACCTCAACAAAACCGCCCACTTCTTTGAAAAACGCTTCCACATCTTCTAATACGCCTAAGAATTGAGGCGGTACGGGTAGCCCTTCTTCAGAGGCTTCTAATTGAGCTTTCAAGTTGATAAGCCTACCAATTAGCCCATTAAAACCCAGCGTGCCATCTGAAAGCCGTGAAACATTCGCCCCATCTATCCAAAACGAAGCTAGTTCATACGGCACGCTTTCACCATAATACCACTGGTGAAAATGCAACCCGATAATGGGGTTCAACACATCCACATAATCAGATTCCGCAGGGGCGTAGGTGGGGCGAACCAGTAAGTCTTCCCGCTGTTCTTCGGTCATCCATGGGCAAAGGGTTTTTAGTAAATTGGGTGTTTTTTCATCGGCTCGAAGGATCGCTTCAAAGGTTTGCAATTGCTCGTAGGTGATGCCATCAATACGAAATACGGGCGAAACACCCAGCGTGTTAAGTTCGGGTTCGGTTGAGCCAAAAACACCGCCCAGCCCTTTGATGTAAGGAACTCCGCAGGTTCTGGAAAAGTTTAAATCTGGCGTGGCATCGACAATAAAATCAGCAGGGAAGGTAACGAATTCTTCGCCTAGTTTGGTACAAACGCCTGTTAAATGGTGCGTGGCTTGATTGAGAACAGGAAACAACTTCCCGACGTCTGAAAATAGCTCGATGTTGTGATGTTTCAATAGCTGATGAAGCATGGCATCAGCCGTTTCGGCGTGAAGTGCGACTCGTTTTAGCCCCGCTTGTTTGAGGAACGCCCCCAGTTGCGGAGACATAAATTCGGGCGTTAAATCCATGTATGAAAGCGCGCCTCGGGTGGAAAGCCCCCCCAGTAAGCCGTTAGATTGCCGTAAAACCGCTACGGCGGTGGATTTTTCAGTGTGCTGAGCTATGGAAATAGCGGTTAGCAGACTTTCCAATTCATCGCCCAGCACCACAATGTGAACGTCGTGGTGGCAATGGTCGTGATGATGATGGTGGTCATGTGGTTCAGCGTGCATTTGGGAAGTGGCAATCTTTTCTTATACAGTTTAACAGGTTATTGGGCATCTTAGGCGGGAAGCCACGGAGAGCTTCCCCTACAGTGCTATTTCGTAGGGGCTGGTCTCTGTGCCAGCCCGTTATCTCAAGGGAGCAATTACCCTTTATTCTGCTTATCAAGGTAGTTGGTTAAACTACCCGCAAGCGTTACCATATCAGAAGGCAACATAATAATGGTGGTGGTGTTGTGGTCTGCACCCACTTCTTGTACCATCTGCATCCGCCGTAATTCTAATGCTAATGGGTTTTCGGCAATAATTTTAGAGGCATCCGCCAGTTTTTGAGACGCTTCAAATTCGGCTTCGGCTTTAATGAGCCTTGCTCGTTTTTCCCGAATGGCTTCGGCTTCCATCGCCATTACTCGTTGCATGGAGCTGGGTATTTCAACGTCTTTCATTTCTACCATTTCAATTTTAATGCCCCATGCTTCGGTGGTTTCATCCACAATTTGGCGTAGCGTTTGGTTGATGGTATCTCGGGATTTTAGCACTTCATCTAGCACGTGTTGCCCAATAATGTTACGTAGGGTGGTTAAGGCTATTTGGTAAACGGCATCGCCATAGTTTTCCACGGCGATAATCGCCTTTTGAGGGTCTACAATTTTGTACCAAAGCACCGCACTAATTTTGACTGTAACGCTATCTTTGGTGATGGTTTCTTGGCGTTCAACGGTAACGGTTTTGGTTCGCATATCCACCTTTTTTTGCCATTCAACCAAGGGGATAATCCAGTACAGACCGGGGCCTTTTAAGCCTTGGTAGCGTCCTAATCGAAACACGACGCTGCGTTCGTATTCTTGGGCAATTTTAAAGCCGTTGAAGGTAAAGACGATGACTATTACAAGTAAAATGCCAAAGAATTCCATATCGCTTGATTCCTTAAATAGCGGGAAATTATAATATAAAGTCTTTTGATTATATCATATTTTTGCAATCGCTTGGTTTTTGGGTGTGTTTTTCCTAAACTAGACTGTATCGTTTACAGACTTTATTCTATAAGACAATGATAGGCTTTATTTCCCATGATGATGACAACCACCGCATCCGTTTTAACCGCCACTGAAACCCAAACCACGCAATCCCCCACGATGGATTTATGGGTAACGGAACGCTTCAACAACGCAGGCTTCACCTTTAAAGTCAACAGAGTCGTGCATTCTAGCCGGTCTGAATTTCAATCGCTTGATATTGTGGATACCGAAGCCTACGGCAGGCTCATGCTACTTGATGGCTGCGTGATGACCACCGAAAAAGACGAATTTATCTACCACGAAATGATTTCCCATGTGCCCATGTTTGCCCTGCCCACCCCTGCTAAACGGGTGTTGGTCATCGGTGGTGGAGACGGTGGTACCATTCGGGAAGTGTTAAAACATCCCAGCGTGGAAGAAGTGGTTTTATGCGAAATTGATGGCGATGTCATTAAATATTCTCAGCAATACTTCCCCACTATTGGCTGTGAAATTGATAACCCCAAAGTAACGCTTGAAGTGCGGGATGGCGTAGCTTATATGGCGAATCTTGCTCCTGAAAGTTTTGATGTGATAATGGTGGATTCCACCGACCCCATCGGGCCAGGGGAAGGCTTGTTTACGCAACGCTTTTATACGGATGCGATGAATGCCCTCAAACCTGAAGGTGTTTTGGTGGCTCAAACCGAAAGTTTGATGGCACTCCCTGAAGGCGTGAAGAAAATTTATGGCGTGCTAAAGGATGTTTTCCCTTATGTAACGGGCTATTGTGCCACTGTACCCACCTACCCCGGTGCGTTGTGGAGCTGGTCATTCTGCACCAAAGGCACTGGCGTAACGCCGTTTTCGCATTTTGATGCTTCGCAAGTGGAAGCCATTGCGGGCGATTGCCAGTATTACAACGCAGGTGTGCATCATGCCGTTTTTGCGTTGCCCAACTTTGCTAAAAAGCTCATTCAACCCAAAGTTTAAGACATCTATTGGTTCTAATCATAGGCAGTTGGAGATAGGCTGGTGCGAGCGAAGCGAAGCAGACCAATCAGAAAACCCCTCTGGGTTTTCGGTCAAGCCTATTTTCAACGTGGATAGAAACGATAAGCCAGTTGTTCCCCTGGGGTTTCTTAAGGGGGTGGCGAACTGCCCCTTAAGCGGTGGGGGTTGTTAGGGGGTCTGACGCCAGTCCCCCTGACGCATCCACCTTAGTCCGAAGCAAGCAACCTTCAAAAAGAAGTCAATATTTTTTTTAAATACTTTACTGAAAAAATAGAAAAAGCCAGAACCCTGTGTTTACCTAGAACGATTTTTAGTAAATTAACCGAATGCTCCCAGTGGAAACTTCATCATATGCCAACGCGTCGTTTTCATCGAAAAAGTAGCCTGCTTCCAGCTGAATAATGTTAAACCCTTTAGCCTTCAACATCGAAACAGGAATATCTACCACGATGGTTTTTTCCGTGTTCAAGGTGAAGTGCTGAAACCGTACACCGTTAATTTTCAAGGTGGTTGGGCTTGAAACGTAATCGCTAGCCTGTTGCCCTAATTCGTGGGCTTCTTGGGTGGAAACGCCATATAGGCCATCCAATTCCAACCGAACAAACCCTGCTGGGGCTGGCGTACCGCTCAGCGAAAAGACCAATTTCTTTGTTGGGCTATGGGTTGTTCCGCCTACTTCAAGCCCTTTGTTGCTTAGCATTAATTGGTTTTTTAATGCCATTTCACTACCTGTATGATGAGTAAACCGTTTATTATAAGCTTTTACATTGCCGGTATATACGCTATTTTGGGTATTATAGCTACTGCTATAGGTGGTTTTTTCATCGGTGCTATTTCTGTCAATCATGCTAGCACCAGCCAAAGAAGGCAGTAGAGATAGTGCCATTAACACGGTTACGGTGGCTAATACAACTTTATTTATTGTTTTGTTGTTGTTTAAAACTAAAGTCATCATCGTTAGATAATTCCTTTCTCCCAAGTTTTTTAGCATCCCTCATTTTTCCCTTGTTTTTAATATCGTCCGAAAGATGTATAAGATGTAATTGTTGTAACGGGCTTGTTACAACTTAATTAACCTATGGGTTTACGCTCCTAAATGCCAATTCATCGTTTAATTGGTATAAATAGCCTGCCAATCAGTAGGAACGACCATTACGTTTGCTCTGCAGTCGTCGATGCGTTCCGTCCACCGAAGGGGCGAAAAGAGCATCCCGCCGTCAATGCCCGTAGTGGCATAGGCGGGTGTCGTTTAGGGCGGTTTTTCCGTAGGGCTTGCCCCTGAATTTGTGGGGGGTGTTCGTGGTGGGGCAACCCAACCGCAGTCCCCCTGACAAAAGCCCTAGACTCAAAGCGATTAACCGCTCTACATTTTATAAAAATAGATGAAAACTAAAAACCGTAAGGTGTCAGGGTAGGAAAGGGCTTGCATTGGCGGTTTGTTTTACTTATAGTTATTAATGTCTCGAACGTTTGATTGGCGTGATTAGCTCAGTTGGATAGAGTGCATGGCTACGAACCATGAGGTCGGGAGTTCGAATCTCTCATCGCGCAATTATGTACCCTCTAGCTCATTTTTTCTGCTAGGGGGTATATCATTAAGGAAAGCTACTACTATGCGTCGTTTGTTGTTTCATTTTTTCGTTATACTTTCGCTTTATGGTTTGGCTACGCCCGCATTGGCTGAAAGCTATTTGCTGAAAGGCACGGGCTGGCAATTACCGTTAGATGGCAAAAACGTGCCTCGGGGCAATAATCAACTCATTCTTTATACGGCGGATTATGGTACATCTACCAAAACCAACGCTTGGGGTGTTGAAATTTTAGCCTTGCCTGTAGCAGATGCCACAGGGGCTGGGAATGACTATAAAGTGCAAAATATTCGTAGCGTGTGGGATTGTGTGAAGCCGGTTTCAACGACTGCTTCTACCACGCCTGCTTCAACCGAAGTGGCTTCGCAAGGCTGTGGCAATTTGCCGTTGCCTGCTGGGGCTATTGTGCTTTCTGCTAGTGGTAGTAAACGAAAACTATTGATGGATTTACTGAAGCCAAGTGTTGAATTTGAGCTGATGATGCAATTTTTTGATACGGCTTCAACCCCTTTTTCGGTGATGAACCCTTCAGCGGAAAACAACCCAACAGCAGCAACATTCCCTGGGTTTCGGGGGGCTAACCAGTTATTGGTATACAATAAAAAATACGGTAAAAAAACCACGGGTACGAATGAATTTGGCTATGAAGTAACCGTTTCAAAAAATAGAGTAACCGCCACAGAAGGCTCTAATTCCAAAATCCCGAGCAATGGATTTGTACTTAGCGGGCATGGGGCTCAGCGGGATTGGTTGGCTAAAAATGCACCGCTAGGGGCGTTGGTTTCAGTGGAAGAAGCCAGCTTGAAATTAACTAGCACCATTGATTTTGAAACTTATGAACGACAATTGAAACAAAAACTAAAAACCTTACCCAAGGCTACTCCCAAGCAAGATAAACAACGAGCCAAAAATGCTTTAAAAGAAGCTCAAAAATTTTATCATGCCAAACAGCCTGAAACCGCCGCTTCTGTGCTAATTGAAGCGATTAAGCAGTTAGAAGCTTCGCAATGGAAAAACCAAGCACGGTTTCCGGCTACGGCTATTAAAGCCACATGGCACCGCCCAATGGAAAATTCTCGGCAAGCGGTGCAAGCCACGTTGGATTCCTTCCAGCGTGCAGGCTTGAATACCGTTTTCTTAGAGACGTTTTTCCATGGCTATCCACTCTTTCCTTCTACTACGTTTGCTAAATACGGGTTGCCCGCTACGCAATACCCTATTAAAGGCTTACCTAGTACGGCTAATCCAATGCTATGGTGGGTAGAAGAAGCCCATCTGCGTGGCATGAAAGTTCATGCGTGGATGGAAGTGTTTTATGCAGGAAACCAAGCCATAGAAGGCGTTGGACCTATATTATCTAAATATCCGCAATGGGCGAATGTTAGAAGAGATGCGGTAGGGGCTAAAACTCCTATGCCTTCTACTTTGGAAGCCGGCTACTACTTTTTAGACCCCGCCAACCCTGAAGTGCAAAAATTTATTTTAGCCCTAACCCAAGAATTGGTTACAACCTACGCTGTAGACGGCGTTCAGCTGGATTATATTCGCTACCCAGCTACTAATAGTATCGAACATCCGCAATTTGTGGAAAGCACGTGGGGGTATTCCCCCACTGCTATTGTTGCGTTTCAAGCACAATCGGGCGTTTCTCCACTGGCGTTAACCCCAACAGACCCTCAATGGGAAAGCTGGAAGCAATTCAAGCAAGACCAAGTAAACACAATGGTCTCCACCGTTTCAACATGGGTAAAAGGCTATAAGCAAACCCACCCTGAACGAGCGAATTTACTACTTTCAGCCGCTATTTTCCCAGATGTGAAAGCCGCTTTAACTTATAAGCACCAAAATTGGGGCTATTGGGCAGCTGAAGGCTGGGTGGATTTTTTAGCCCACATGAGCCTTACAGCTAGTGTTAACGCGGTTGGACAGGATGTGAAAACAGTTAAAAATGCCGCATTACGGCAGTCGTTTCCTGTTATTTCAGGGGTGTTTTCTCCGTTTTTTGGGGCGACACCCATTCGGACGCTGGAGCAGTTGGAATCGGCAAGAAAGGCTGGTAGCAATGGGTATGCCCTATTTGATTCCGCTCATCTTTCGCCACCTTTGCTGGAAGGTTTGCACGTTTGGCAAACCGAAATACCCGAAAATCAGCCGTGAAAATTACCTAAAACTTGATTCTTTGCCCGTTTTTCAACAAACACTTGAAAAAATGGGAGGAATTCAAGTTTAAAGCCAGTTTTAGTACCTAAAAACATGAAGACCCTTTATTGGTAGTTTTTTTAGACAATCCAACACGAAGCCCAACTTGATTCTTTACCACTAATTCAAGTGCTTGTTGAATAAATCCCATTTTTTCAAGCTGAACTTGAATTTCAGGCAGAAAATCAAGTTTAACGTATCACGTCATTTAAGAGCGTAGCCGAGGAATCTCCTAAGTTTCTAGGGGGATGTTTCGACTACGCTCAACATGACGAGATTTAGGTGATTATTGTAGGGGCGGATTGCATCCGCCCGTTTCTATAGCGTTAGTTGCCCCACCCGTAAGGGCGAAAACACGCCAGTTCCAAAGGTGTACAGTCCCCTCTTCCTCTGGGAGAGGGCTAGGGTGAGGGCAGGCGGGGTTGAGTGCGAAGCATGGGGCAACGGCGGGCTACTAGCCCGCAACGCCCAAAAACGCTATAATTAACTGCAAAAGGAAATTTTTCGACCATGGTTCAACTGCCAAAAATTGCACTTATATATAAGTATCACCAAGCGTGCTTGTATGTTGCTTTAACCTGTGGCTTGGCAATGACAAATGCCCCCGCCCCTGCAGCCACACCGCCAGATGAAGGGCTTTACCATCAACTAGAAGCCGTAAAAGCCCCCAAAACGGTTACGCCCCCGTTCCCTTTTGAGCAAAAAGATCGTCTGCAGGATGCCAATGGTAGGGTTAGCCAGTCTGCTCAGAAAGCGTACGCTAGCTTCTGGAAGCGATTAATGCCGTTGCTCAACCATTTAGCCTCGGTTGAAACTGCCATGAGCGAGGGGCGAGCCAAACAAAAAACGCTTACCTTGCAGTGGTTCGCTTCGCAAGTGGTGTGGGCTAGGTTGTTGCAACAACAATCGGCTGGCACGTTCAAGCCTGAGGACGCCCAGTATAAAACGTATCAGCTAGTGCAGCAGGCGGTGGCTAATTTGGAAGATGCGTTGGCGTTTTGGCAGGGGAACGAGGCGATAGGGGCTAGTTATCGTCCTACGGCTGTGAATGTGGACGAGGAGGCGGTTTATTTGGATGCGAAGTTGCGGGTGGCGTTGGAAAGCTTGGTGGAATTGAAGCAGTTGACAGACCTTTATTGGTTGCTGGAAAAAGGCTACAAGCAGGGCGATAGGTAGGCTCTTTTTTTGGCGTTACGGGCTTATAGCACCGCCGTTGGGCTGTGCTACGCATTCAACCCCGCCTTCCCTCACCCTAGCCCTCTCCCAGCGGGAGAGGGAATAGTACACCTAGGCAAACGGCGGGTTTTCACCCTTTCGGGTGGGTCAACTAACGCAGTGGGGGTGGGGTAGTTACGACTAGAAGCCTTTAAGAGCCATAATCAATACAATCCTTTAGCATAGGACTGCCTATCATTTCATCTGCAGATTCACAGACAAATGTTTTTTGCTGACCTTTATTGTAGCCTTCTGCTTTACTCCAGTCAGATTCAACTAAATCGATATGAACGGAAGAAAATTGATTGGGTGTTTTTAGATATACAATAGGCTCATCGTTAAAGGTCGAATCTATCCTATCTACGATTCCTGTAATTTGGATTCTTTTGTCGGCATATTTTTTAATCGCTCTTGCTTCATTGGCATCAAAATCCTTATAAATTTCAGAAGCTTTTACTTTAATAAGGGTCTTTTCGGCTGGTTCAGAGCTTGGACTTGTTTCTTCTGATTGAGATGTTGTAGAACTTTGGTTTTCGGTATTATCCTTAAGTGCCATACCACCAGCAATACATCCAGCACAGGAAACGAAGAGAACAACAGGAGCAATGATTAGTGTTATTAGAACTACAGCCCATGTCGGCATTGGCTTTTTTGGTGCTTTGTCAGGTTGTTGATTAGCTTCAGGCGGTTCTAGAAGTTTTATCATGGTATTTCCTTTTATCGTGTGTAATGGGGAGCGTGTCTTATTTTGCACTACATTTAAGTATAAATAAGGTTTGCTATAAAAGCAATTATTATAAGCCCTTATGTGGTCTTGCCTTAATTGTAACGAACTATTAAGGTACTTTCTCTTTGTGGGTTATTGTTATTTTTGGGGGCGTTCATTGTAGTAGTGTGACGGAAGTGTGAAGAAGCGAAAACTTTTAAACATCCCTGTTGACACCTTACTTTGCTTATCATATATTAATTTATGTGGAGGGGCGGTACACACCGCACACTGAACTCCACGGTACATTGAAAACTAAATAACCGAGCGAATAAGACGAGATTTATCTTGTTTTTTTAAAAAAGAGCTTTAGACAATAATTCCGAGAAATGAAATAGTAGCCAAATAGCGAGATTGAATTCTCAAAGAAGATTACGTGAGTATATTTTTTTGTAATGGAGAGTTTGATCCTGGCTCAGGACGAACGCTGGCGGGATGCTTAATACATGCAAGTCGAACGGAGCTTTCGGGCTTAGTGGCGGACGGGTGAGTAACGCGTAGATAACATACCTTTTACTGGGGGATAACATCTGGAAACGGGTGCTAATACCGCATAAGTGCAGAGCTGAGATGTTTTGCATAAAAGATTTATTGGTAAGAGATTGGTCTGCGTTGGATTAGCTAGTTGGTGGGGTAAAGGCTTACCAAGGCGATGATCCATAGTTGGTCTGAGAGGATGACCAGCCACAGTGGGACTGAGACACGGCCCACACTCCTACGGGAGGCAGCAGTAGGGAATATTGCGCAATGGGCGAAAGCCTGACGCAGCAATCCCGCGTGGTGGATGAAGGATTTCGGTCTGTAAACACCTGTCGGTGGGGAAGATAATGACGGTACCCACAGAGGAAGCACCGGCTAACTACGTGCCAGCAGCCGCGGTAATACGTAGGGTGCGAGCGTTGTCCGGAATTATTGGGCGTAAAGCGTCCGTAGGCGGTTAGATAAGTTTGGCGTTAAAGGCGCGGGCTCAACCCGTGTAGTGCGTTGAAAACTGTCTGACTAGAGTATAGTAGGGGAAGCTGGAATTCTTGGTGTAGCGGTGAAATGCGTAGATATCAAGAGGAACACCCGTAGCGAAAGCGGGCTTCTGGGCTATTACTGACGCTAATGGACGAAAGCTAAGGTAGCGAAAGGGATTAGATACCCCTGTAGTCTTAGCTGTAAACGATGAGTATTAGGTGTTGGGGGAATCGACCCCTTCAGTGCCGTAGCTAACGCGTTAAATACTCCGCCTGGGGAGTACGGCCGCAAGGTTGAAACTCAAAGGAATTGACGGGGACCCGCACAAGCGGTGGAACATGTGGTTTAATTCGATGCAACGCGAAAAACCTTACCTGGGCTTGACATCCATGGAACCTTAGCGAAAGTTAGGGGTGCCCGCAAGGGAGCTATGAGACAGGTGGTGCACGGTTGTCGTCAGCTCGTGTCGTGAGATGTTGGGTTAAGTCCCGCAACGAGCGCAACCCACGTGGTTAGTTGTTACAGATCGAAGGATGCTGAACCCTCTAGCCAGACTGCCGGTGACAAGCCGGAGGAAGGTGTGGATGACGTCAAATCATCATGCCCCTTATGCCCAGGGCTACACACGTGTTACAATGGGATGGGACAATAAGTTGCTGAGTCGCGAGGCTTGGCTAATCTACAAACCCACCCTCAGTTCGGATCGTAGTCTGCAACTCGACTACGTGAAGCTGGAATCGCTAGTAAATGCAGATCAGCACGCTGCATTGAATACGTTCCCGGGTCTTGTACACACCGCCCGTCACACCACGAAAGAGGGTCATGCCCGAAGTTACTGAGCTAACCGTTTACGGAGGCAGGTACCTAAGGTAGGGCTTTTGATTGGGGTGAAGTCGTAACAAGGTAGCCGTACCGGAAGGTGCGGCTGGATCACCTCCTTTCTAAGGAGAGCGTGAATCAATGATATTATATCAGTTGATTTATACTCCTAGGTCGACATCGTCTACTGAATAGTAGAGACGCTTCAGGGTTTTAGGTTATTATTTTACTGAAGTTGAATGGTGTTTTGGAACTTAAGTTGTTTAAAGCTTGCTTGGTTATTTAGTTTTCAGTGTATATACCAATACATTGATATTTAATGCAAATTAAATTGTTCTTTGAAAACTGCATAGAGTTGTTAGATATACTTAAAAATTAGTATATAGAAAACGAGAAATTGTTTTTTGATACTGGTTTACGTAATATTCTTAAAGTAGCCAATAGAAAATAATTAAAGGTAAAGCTATTAAGAGCGTACGGTGGATGCCTAGGTACAAGTAGCCGATGAAGGACGTGAGAAACGACGAAATGCGACGGGGAGCTGTATTAAGCCTTGATCCGTTGATGTCCGAATGGGGAAACCCACCACGAGTTAAGTTGTGGTATCGCAAGATGAATACATAGTCTTGTCGAAGGTAAGCTAGTGAACTGAAACATCTTAGTAACTAGAGGAAAATAAATCAAATTAGAGATTCCCCCAGTAGCGGCGAGCGAACGGGGAAGAGCCTAAACCGATGATATGTGATACATTGCAGTGGTTGTATTATCGGGGTTGTGGGACGTATTGTTCACTTTCTGCTAGAAGTGACTGAAGTAAGAAAATCGTTTGATAGATTAACACAGTTGGGAAGCTGGGCCATAGAGCGTGATAGCCGTTTGATTTAAATTGAGTGATCTTCAGTGATATGCTCCCGAGTAGTGCGTTACACGTGAAATTCCGCACGAATCCGCGAGGACCATCTCGTAAGGCTAAATACTACTTGTGACCGATAGTGAACCAGTACGGTGACGGAAAGGTGAAAAGAACGGTGTAAAGCCGAGTGAAATAGAAACTGAAACCGTACGCTTACAAGCAGTCAGAGCCTTATTGATAGGGTGATGGCGTGCCTGTTGAAGAATGAGCCAGCGAGTTAACGTTTGTAGTAAGGTTAAGATGGTAAGAAGTCGTAGCCGTAGGGAAACCGAGTCCTAATTGGGCGTTTTAATTACAGGCGTTAGACCCGAACCCGGGTGATCTAACCATGGCCAGCGTGAAGCGTAGGTAATACTACGTGGAGGTGCGAACTGATGAATGTTGAAAAATTCTCGGATGAGTTGTGGTTAGGGGTGAAATGCCAATCGAACCCGGAGCTAGCTGGTTCTCCCCGAAATGCATTGAGGTGCAGCGTCAGACGTATCTTACAGGGGGTAGAGCACTAATTCGGTGCGGGCTTCGTCTAGAGGTACCAAATCGAGGTAAACTCCGAATACCTGTAAAGTGATATCTGGCAGTGAGACAGCGAGTGATAAGATCCGTTGTCAAGAGGGAAACAGCCCAGACCATCAGCTAAGGTCCCTAATTTTACACTAAGTGATAAACGAGGTGTTATTTCATAGACAACCAGTAGGTTGGCTTAGAAGCAGCCATCCTTTAAAGAGTGCGTAATAGCTCACTGGTCAAGAGATAGCGCGCGGAAAATTTACGGGGCTAAGTGTAGAACCGAAGCTATGGCATCCGTCCTAGGGACGTGATGGGTAGGGGAGCGTTGTGTAGTAGGATGAAGCATGACCGGCAAGGACATGTGGACGAATCACAAGTGAGAATGCTGGCTTGAGTAGCGAAAACAGTAGTGAGAATCTACTGCATCGAAAATCTAAGGTTTCCAACGGCAGGCTCGTCCGCGTTGGGTTAGTCGGGATCTAAGGCGAGGCTGAAGAGCGTAGTCGATGACGATCAGGTTGATATTCCTGAACTAATTTTATATTGTTTGAGTAGCGGCATGACGCAGAAGTTTATGTGAGCGGATGATTGGTTGAGTTCGTACAAGCGTGTAGCTAGTTGTGGTAGGTAAATCCGCCATGATGTTGATGTGAGGCGTGATGTGGAGGTTCTACGGAACCGAAGTTACAGATAGCACACTGCCGAGAAAAGTGTCGTATATGAGATATTGAATTACCCGTACCGTAAACCGCCACAGGTGGATTGGTAGAGAATACCGAGATGCGCGAGATAACCCTCCTTAAGGAACTCGGCAAAATAGCCTCGTAACTTCGGGAGAAGAGGTGCCCTATTATCGTGAAGGCTGTACAGCTGGAGCGAGAGAGGGTTGCAGTGAAATGTCCCAGGCGACTGTTTACCAAAAACACAGGTCTCTGCAAAGTCGTAAGACGACGTATAGGGGCTGACGCCTGCCCGGTGTCGGAAGGTTACGGGGAGCGGTTAGTAGTTTACTACGAAGCTGTGAACCTAAGCCCCGATGAACGGCGGCCGTAACTATAACGGTCCTAAGGTAGCGAAATTCCTTGTCAGGTAAGTTCTGACCCGCACGAATGGCGTAACGATCTGGGAACTGTCTCAAGGAGGGACTCGGCGAAATAGGAATGGCTGTGAAGATACGGCCTACGTATGCCAGGACAGAAAGACCCTATTGAGCTTTACTCTAACTTGTAATTGAGATTTGATGAACATTGCGCAGGATAGGTGGGAGACTTTGAAGTAGTGATTTTGGTTGCTATGGAGTCATTGTTGAGATACCACTCTTTGTTTATTGGGTTTCTAACCAATTGCCATGAAGCTGGCGTTGGGACAGTTGCAGGCGGGGAGTTTGACTGGGGCGGTCGCCTCCTAAAGAGTAACGGAGGCGTCCAAAGGTTCCCTCAGATCGTATGGAAATCGATCGTAGAGTGCAAAGGCATAAGGGAGCTTGACTGCGAGACAAACAAGTCGAGCAGGGACGAAAGTCGGGCTTAGTGATCCTGCGGTTGAGAATGGAATCGCCGTGGCTCATCGGATAAAAGTTACCATAGGGATAACAGGCTGATCTCCCCCAAGAGTCCACATCGACGGGGAGGTTTGGCACCTCGATGTCGGCTCGTCGCATCCTGGAGCGGTAGTACGTTCCAAGGGTTGGGCTGTTCGCCCATTAAAGCGGTACGTGAGCTGGGTTCAGAACGTCGTGAGACAGTTCGGTCCATATCCGGCATGTGCGCAAGAGATTTGAGTGGAGCCGTCTTTAGTACGAGAGGACCGAGACGGATAGGCCAACGGTGTACCAGTTATCGTGCCAACGGTAAATGCTGGGTAGCTGCGCCTGTCGAGGATAAGTGCTGAAAGCATCTAAGTACGAAGCCCACCACAAGATGAGATCTCTCACGCGGTTAACGCGGTAAGTCTCCTGGAAGATAATCAGGTTGATAGGTCATAAGTGGAAGTCTGGTAACAGATGGAGCTGAGTGATACTAATAAGACGAGGGCTTTTCCTTTAATTGATTGGTGAAGATTAAGTAATAACAACTCTATGTAGTTTTCAGAGAGCGATTTAAGTAATTGCTTTAAAGGATTCTTTGGTGGTTTAGTACGAGGAAAACACCCGTTCCCATCCCGAACACGGCCGTAAAGACTTTGTACAGCGACAATACTTAGCTCGAGAGGGCTTGGGAAGATAGCTTTCTGCCAAGGTTTATATTTTAAAACTCCCCTACCAATCGTAAGACTGGTAGGGGAGTTTTAGTTTTGGGGTGGTGGAGGTTCTTTTTTGCTGTCGTCAAATACGAACCAATTAACGTATCAAGAAAAGAATGCGACATCTAATCGTTAATTGGTCTTATTGGTACCAATGCCCATAAAGGCAAAATCGAAAATTAACGGGTCTTCAGGATGCCACTGGCTAAGAACGTTTGTAATCTCTAAAGCCGTATCTAAATTCTTTGATTTACGTTGCGTCAGCCCATGCTTCAAGCTAATCGCATGAACATGCGTATCCAACGGAATAATCAACGCTTTCGGGGCAATGCAATCCGCCCAAAAACCCAAATCCACCGAAGGCGAAATATCTGCATCAAACCGAACCATCCATTTTAAAAACAGATAAAGCCGCTTCAACGGAGAAACACCCGCCTTCCCATTGGGAAACATATAACCACACCCATAAGAAAGCTCCCCCTCACGTTGCTGTAACAGGGTTTCACGCAGTAGGTGATTCCACTGGTGTGTGGTTTGGCTTAATAGCTGCCTATCTTCAATCAGTGAAAGTGAAGCCCCTAAAAAAGAGGCTTTCAACGACCCATAGTTTCTGAGAATGTGCCCCAAGCCTAGTAATAAGGTTGCCATATCTTCCGCCGTGTAAAAACGGTAGTACCACCCATCCAGCCGACTTTCAAGCTCTGCTTTGGTCGTTGTTTTGATGAATTCAACCGGAGAAACAGCGTTGGGAAATTGGTAAAAAAGGGTTTCTAACGCCTTAATAATTGCAGGACGTTGCCCATAAGCCATCAGGCAAGTAATTAAAGCCACTACTTCCGCCGAAACAGGGTCTTCGGTATACCGATGGACGATTGAAACGGGGTCAGATTCAATAAAAGCGGGTGTTTTGTGCAAGCGAACCTGCTCTTCAAAAAAAGCCTGTGTTTTCTGTAAAACCTGCATTTTTTTATAGGATGGCATAGGGGAATACGTCTTCCTATGCTGGTTAAGCCGTAATATCTAGTTCAGGCATATCGACAGTTGTTAGCGTTTTTACTGGTTTGGGGAAATTCGTTTGAATTATAAGGTAAGCAATGGGGAAGGCTTGACTCCACATCATACCGATATAAGTGCCGAAATAAAGCATAATATCCACAATAAGAGAGTCTGAACGAGGCAATAGCAAGGGCAATAAACATCCGCCTACAACTTGAAATGAGCTAATAAAAACCGCTTGAACGGGGTATTGTTTAATAAGTTGCCATTGTAAGCCCAACGCTGTTTTAAGCGAAACCTGTTTGGTAACAATCAAACTAGGCAAAAAGCTGGTTAATAAAACAAATAGCGTTAAAACAATAATACTAATACTAAAGGTCATACCCAGTAAACTAATTTGATTGAAACTGTTAGGATTCCATTGTTGAAGGGTTTGAAGTATCACCGCTTCAGACGGTGTTTCTTTCAGCCATTGAGCCATTGTTTGTTGCATTTGCGGGCTTTGTAATTCCGCCGGTATACCAATGAGCTTAATAACCCAAGCTCCCAAGAAAATAAATAAAATCAAGGCACTCAGCTGAATAGCATAGTACCCTAGCATCGATTGACCAAATTGCCCAACGCCGGAAAATAGCGTTTGCATAACGGTTAATTCAGGGGCTGGTTTGGCTTTTTCAGTAGTGGGTTCAGATTCTTCCTGCGGTGGTTGTGCTTTTAGTTGCAAGGTGCTTTTGGTTCGTTCCACCAATAAGTGCATCCAGCCCGCCTGAAATAACACGGATAAGCAACCGATGCTGAGCAGGCAAAATATCCACGGTAGTACTATGCCTAAAGAACTGCCCGTTGTTGGCATTGGTGCTTCTTTGGGTAATAACATGAGTTGGTTTAGTAGCAGAAAAAAAGCAAATAATAAAACGGGCAAACTGCCAATGGTACTTATAACACTCAATTTAAAAGCCTGCCACAATGTGGCTTTAACGGGCGGTAATGGGGAACTAACGGCGGTTTCAGTTGCCGTAAGGGCATCAAAGTTAGTCGTCATAAGGTAGGCACTTTCTACAAGAATACGGAATCTATCTAACTATTACAATAGCACAAGCAACGGCGTTAGTGCTTGTCAAATTTGCACGGTTTGAGGCATAATAAAGTGATGTTACAAAGTCTCTCTATTCCTTATATAGAGTGTTAGCGTAATAGCCCCATAGTTGTTGAATGCTCAATGACCATAACCTAGAAGAAAGTGCCTACCATGATGATGTTTGATATTGCTAAAATGATGAGCCAAGCGAAAAAAGTTCAAGACCAAATGGTTAAAATCCAAGATGAATTAGCCTCTTCTCAAATGGACGGTCAATCTGCAGATGGGAAAGTAACCATTTCCTGTAATGGTAAGTTTGAAAATTGGAACGTACAAATTGACCCTTCCTTGAATGATTCGGCTATCATTCAAGCTGGTGTTCAACAGGCGTTAGAACAGTTGACAGAACGTATTATGAGCAAAACGCAGGATAAAATGTCTGCTTTAACCCAAGGTTTAAACATTCCTGGGTTGAAATTACCATTCTAGCTTACGAATTAATCGTAGGAATAAAGAAAAAACCTCTGCTTTGTTAAACAAAACAGAGGTTTTTCTTGAATTTGAAGGGGAGAGCCTTTATACTAAAGAACAACAAACTGTTTTTAAAAGGATGTATTTTTTTAAAGATTGTCGTTAATAGGTTCTAGCACTAGAGGATACATTTATCATGATGATGGCATGGGTTTCAGATGAAACGAAACAAAATTTCAAACACTGGGTCAACCAAAACCAACTGGTGGTTTTAGGCATTTTGCTGATGCTAGGCATCGTGTTTTCCGTGAGTATTTTTTCAGGGGCGTTTGTTAAAACCAAGCAGTTAGAACAGTCGCAACTAGCCCTAACCGGCTTTGCCCAAAAAGATGTTACGGCAGACCAAGTGGAATGGCGGTTACAAGTAACCGAAACCGCCAAAACTCGGCAAGAAGCCATTAAATTGTTAAATAAGCATTTTGAGGTAGTCAAGGATTTTGTAATGCATGGGGATATTCCCGAAGATGCGTTGGATGAAGACCCGCTTGTAGCCAACACCAAGTATGAAAAAAATAGCCAAGGTTACGATACAAATGAAATTGATGGCTACGAACTATCTAAAACCTTGGTTGTTGCCACGGAACGGGTTAGCCAAGTAGCAGCCTTAGTTAAATCTGTCGGTAGACTGGTTGGGGAAGGCGTGCCAGTGCAAGCACAATCGCCCGCTTATTTCTACAAGAATTTGGATAATTTGAAATTGGAATTGATTGGGCAAGCCACGAAAAATGCCAAAGATAGAGCAGAAACGATGGCGAAAAATACGGGCGGTTCGGTTGGTCCTATGGTTAAGGCTTCCAGTGGTGTGTTTCAAATTACCCCGAAGTTTTCAACGGAAGTTTCAGATTATGGCACGTATGATACGTCTACCATTGATAAAAAAGTAACCTCAGTAGTTAATGTTACGTTTTCTGTATTTTAACGCTTAGTGCTTGATTTTTTCAAAGGGCGGTTTTTTAAAACCGCCCTTTTTTGATTTCGATTACTTCGCTTCAGCACCATGGTACAGTTCAGGGTAGTATACCTTCAATTTTTCTTGAATAAAATTCGGGCTTTCCCCTGCTTGAATAGCCAGTACGCCTTCAATAGTCATGGTCATCAAGTGGCAATCTGCCTTAGCTTTTAGCTTGATTTTACTTCCCATTGGAATAAACATCAGATTAGCAAAGCCTACCCCATAAACAGTAGCAACAAACGCTACAGCAATACCCGAACCCAGCTTGGAAGGGTCGTTTAGGTTTTCCATAACGTGAATTAAGCCTAAAACAGCCCCTAAAATACCAACCGTTGGGGTGTAGCCCCCCGTGGTTTCCCAAACCTTGCCAGCAGCACCCATTTCTTCTTCAAAAACGCCCAGTTCAGTTTCCATAATATCCCGAAGTAACGAAGGGTCTGTGCCATCCGTCATTAATTCCATGCCTTTACGCAGGAAGGGATTTTCAATTTGGGGAATATCGCCTTGAAGAGCGAGAATACCTTCTTTTCTAGCCTTGGTAGCTAAGGTAATGAGCAAATCAATCGTTGCTTTGGGATTGGATTTTGACCCAAGAAAAATGCCGGGAGCCGCTTTGAGTCCATCCATTAAATCTTTTTGAGGGAAAGAAAGCATGGTAGCTCCCACTGAACCGAAAAACACAATCAAAAAGGCGGTGGGCTGAACAATCGCCATTAACGAGCCACCTTCAAGTACTTGCCCACCAATAACAGCCCCAAATGCCATAATTAAGCCGATAATCGACGTTAAATCCACCGTGGTTTCCCTCTTCCCATCATTTTAAAATCAAGCATAACGTTGCTAATAGTTTGACAGGTTTTGACTGGAAAAATGGCTGTAGATGCCTATAAATACAGTAGGCGGTTGAGCCTGTTTACTAGTCCCCACTGGGAAAGGGGTTTCGGTTGCAGTAAGGGTTGTGCGGGATTAAACGCCTTGTTTTTTTGTAGAAGCAACCACTGCCACGCTAAAGGTAAGGTTTTAGCAGTGTTTTGTGCTTGTATAAAATGGCAATCTACTTGTAAAGGAAAGGGTAAACTTTGGCATACATGGCTAATCGTGGTTTCCGTTGGGGGGATAGTTAACCAAACCCACTGCCATGGTGCTATTGTAGGTGTATTTTTAGGTAGTAGAAAAAGCAAGGCAGTAAGGGTACTTTTTTCTAGTAGCAAAACGGATTGAGGGTTTGCAAACCAAGCCAGCAAATGGTGTTGAAATAAAACCCAAGGCATACTAGCAGAAAGCCCTAATGGTTCAATGCCTTTTTCATCTAACAGTTTTTGGTACTTGAGCATCGTTTGTTCGTTTTGGCAAATAACCAGAAAGGGAGAAGTAGCCGTTGCTTGGTTGGGTTCTTTAACAGGCGTTTTAATTTGGCGAAGTAACGCATCTTCCGCTAAAACTTCGTACGCAAACCGATGAACTTTTCCACTAGCTGAAGCGGTAGGAATAGGCGGTTCGGGTTCTAACGGTTTTTCAACGGTTGTAACTGGTATGGCTATAGGCGGGTTTAAAAACGTTAATTGGGGTGGGTTTTGTTGGGCGAGTAGTGCTTTTAGGGTTTTTTCAGCAGGTAGGCAATCTACCCAAATGGCGGTTTCAAATAATTTACTAATAGACGTATTTACTGGGTTTGAAAACCATTTTTCAGCCAGTTTAAGCGTTAAAACCAGCGTGTGTACTTGCCCTTGGTGCAGTTGCTGCTTCCACTGGCGTTCTTGGGCGGGCGGAAAATCACCTCCTAGCAGAACAATCGGTTGTTGGTTGAAGTTAGGTCGTTGTTTCAAGCGTTCAAGCCAAGCATGGGCGGGGACGCTATCTTTCAAAACCCACAGGGTGGGTCTAGTAACATTGAAACGTGGGTCTGCTGCAAGCCAAGCATCCACAGTATGCCAAGGCAGGCTTTTAACAGCGATATTTTTATGGGATAGTAAAGAGAGCAATCCTTTTTTAGAGGGCGTCTTTTTTTCTTGCAACGCAGTTAACACAACGCTTTTCCCTTTTTATTGTGGAAAGTAGAGTGATGCCCATATCTTACCTCAAATAACTGACAATCGGAAAGTAATACTTCAATGATGATGAGTTTAACACCAACAACTGAAAATTTACCCCTATTACCCAAGGCGTTACCCCAAGGCTTACAGGGTGAAGTGCTAATACCTGGCGATAAATCTATCAGCCACCGTAGTTTAATGTTTGCTTCGTTGGTGGAAACCCCTGTTGAAGTGGTCGGCTTACTCCCTTCAGCCGATGTGTTTTCAACCCGCGATTGTTTGCGTCAGCTAGGGGCAACCATCACCTGCGAAGAGGCTAAAACGGGTAGATGGTTAGTTCAAGGTAAACGCCAATGGCAAACCCCAACGGATGTGCTTAATTGTGGGAATTCAGGTACGACCATTCGGTTAATGATGGGCTTAGTAGCAGGACAAAACGTGTATGCCGTCATGTCCGGCGATAGTAGCTTGAACAAACGCCCAATGGGCAGAGTCATCGCTCCGCTAGCCCAATTAGGGGCTAATTGGCAAGGGCGGGAAAATAACCGGCTTGCCCCAGTCGTTCATGTGCCAAGGGCGGAAGAAAACCGTGCGTTGGCAGGGCTTGCATACACCATGCCCGTGGCTTCTGCCCAAGTGAAATCTGCCATTCTGTTAGCGGGGCTTTATTCGGGGCAACCCGTTACGGTAGTAGAACCCTTGCCTAGCAGAGACCACACCGAACGGATGCTTTCCGCTATGGGTGCGAATTTAACCGTTGAAGGTACAACCATTACCTTAGCCCCTAATCAAGCCAAAAATTTAACACCGTGTAACTGGCTCGTACCCGGAGACCCCTCATCAGCAGCATTTTTGATGGTAGCAGGGGCATTAATTCCCAATTCTAATTTGTTGTTGAAAAACGTCGGGTTAAATCCTGCTAGAACTGGGCTATTGTTAGCATTGCAACAAATAGGGGCAGCTATTACCCTTGAAAATGAACGGGTTGTGGGCGGTGAACCTGTGGGCGATGTTCGGGTTCGGTACAGTGAATTAAAAGGAAATTTAACGCTAGCAGCAGCGGAAATACCGGCATTGGTAGATGAAATTCCTATTTTAATGATTGCGGGGCTTTACTTGCAAGGCACGTTACACGTTTCTGGTGCGGAAGAACTTCGCAAAAAAGAAAGCGACCGTTTGCTAGCCATGCAAACAGAATTAGGTAAGCTAGGCGTTACCATGGATTTATTTGAAGATGGCTTTACATTGGTAGGTAAGCCGGATTTTGTGGCAACCAACCCCGCTGCCCCTTTAGCTACTTGGCACGACCACCGTATTGCCATGGCATTGACCATTTTGAATTTAGTGCAAAACGCACGAAACCCCGAAGTCGCAACGGTTTGGGCGTTGGAAGACCCAACGATTGTGAATGTTTCGTTCCCTTCATTTTTTGAAACCTTGGCTGGCTTGGCTTAGAAGGTGGGTGAATGTGATGATGAAAAAATATCCACCTATTACCACTGAAATTTTGAATCGTTGGTTAACCAAGTTCCTGAATGGCTTTTCCTGCTGGTCTTTGCGGATTTATTGCAGAATTCGATATAATTACAAGGTGGTTGGCGGAAAAAACTATCAACAAGCTGCCCTGTTTAAATCTTCCGGCGGGTTTGTTTTGGCTTCCAACCACCAAGCATTTTTAGATATTCCCCTGTTAGTGGCTAGCTTACCGGCTAGGTATTTTGCTGCATTTATGGCAAAGCAGGAATTGTTTTCAAAGCCGTTGGGGAACTGGTTTTTTTCGAATTCTGGTACGATTTCCGTTAATCGTACTCAGTTGGAAAAATCGACTATTAAAGCGTGTAAAGAAGCCTTAGAAACGCCTAACTGGGTGATGGCTATTTTCCCTGAAGGCACGAGGGATGGGGATGGTTCAGTTTCTAGCGTTAAAGGTGGCACGACGTTTATTAGTAAGTTATGTAAAGCCCCCATTTTACCTGCTGGTATAGCTATAGCCAATAAGGGTAAGGGGTTTCGCCCTAAGGTGTTTGTGGTAATTAAGCCCCCTATTTACTTGGAGGCAGATGAAACCATGGAAGCCTACACGGCAAGGTTTCAGCAAGTGCTTCAGGAAGCCAGAGAAGAAGCTTATACTTTACTTTAGTTATTTACACCCTTTGGTGGAGGTAGTCTTTGTTGGAAATCAGTTATTCTAATAGCAGTCTATCGGTTTATTTGCTTCATTACATCTTTTTTTAAAGTAGGTAATGAAGTAGGGGGAAGATAGCCAATTGAAGTTACGGAAAAAGCTCTATTGGGCGTGCTAACTTTGTTACTTTGAGCCTTATTTCGGTTATTTACTCAGTGTAAACGCCCTCATTTCGTTCAAAGTGCCTTGTTATCCCATCCCACTAAAACTTTTTCCGTAACCTCAATCATCGAGAGAGAGAAAAAAACCAAAAAACAACACTGTGTAAGTGAAGGTACGAATAAAGTAGTACCACACCACCATGGGTGTTAGTTGGCAACCCTTCATAAGAAAACTCTGAAAAAGCCCCCATAAGGCGTGCTAACTTCGTTACTCTGGTACTCAAATCCTCATGTACTTCTTTGTACACTGCGGTTTTCCGTTCCTCGTGCCTCGTTATCCCATCCTTCTGAAACCTTTTTTAGAGCTTCCATAAGGTTTACCCAGCCAAAATCATCATGGCATACTATTTCAAACGTAAAAGGGATTGATTGATGACAACAACCACTGCCACCACCAATAACCTAAACACTGCAAGCATGGCTACCGCTACCAGAAGCCCTTGGGTTACCCAACAATTAACCGTTGGTTTTTTAATTTGTATGGCTTCATTAGCTACCACCGTGTATATGGCACACATTCCTTTACAGGTGTTAGTTCAACCTACGGCCTTGTTGTTAGTGGTGGGTGGAACGCTCGGTGCGTTATGCTTAAGTAATCCGTTACCGGCGGTGTTTGGAGCTTTTTGGAAAAGTAGTTTTCCCCCAGCAGATGATACCGTTTGTGTTAATAGTTTAGAAGATTTAGTGGCAGATTTAATTGATATTGCCAATTTCGCTAGAAGAGAAGGGTTATTAGCCCTAACCCCTTACTTAGCACCATTAGCCACTACTGAACCTTTTTTGTATGCCTGTTTACAACGCTTAAGCGATAATAAAAACCAACACCAGCTAGAAGCTGATTTAGGTGTGTTGTATCAACAAGGGTGCCATGCCGTTACGCAACGCATACGTATTTTAGAACAAGCCGCTGGCTATTTGCCCACCATGGGGCTGATGGGTGCATTGTTGGGCATTTTGCAGGTTTTTAGTAACCAAAACAACACAGGCGTTAGTGAAGCTACGGCTCAGTTAGGGCAACTATTGCCATTTGCTTCAGAATTAACGGCGTGTTTTAGTGCCACGCTATTAGGTATTGCCTTAGCCAATTGGCTTTGCCTACCGCTTGCCCAAACACAACAAAACCAGTTGAATCAATTACAACAAAAATATGCCTTAATTATTGAAGGTGTGCTAGGCATTCATAGGAATGAGCATCCGCTTCAATTGCAAGAAACGCTAAAGTTGCATTTACAAGGAGCAATTATTGAAGCCGGCGGCACGGTTGCAGACCCTCTAACTGAAAGTGAAGAACCTACGCAACGGTACGCTGCCAATGCTGTAGCCCAAACCAGAGGCATTTCCACGCCTAAAAAACCCCAAGCAACGGGTAGTTCAGCTGGTAAAGTTGGGCAACCACCATTTTTAGCCGCTTCAACAACGCAGAATCATACAATTGGGGGTCGGAACCAATAATGATGATGATGCCCTTCTTTTTCAACCGAAATAATCAAGCCAATTCGTCTGCTATACTCTTGCATCAGCATGGTGGGGTAAAGCCATGGTTGCGTGTTGGGGCATCATCTACCATTGTTTCAGTTAAACCAACCGATGCAGTGCAACGATGGTTATTACCGTATGCAGATTTTTTAACCGTGTTGTTTTGCATCACCTTGTTGTGGTGTGGCTTATCGTTAAAACAAGCCCATTGGTTACAAATTCAAAATAATAAGTTGCAACAAGCCCTTGAACAAGCCACCCAACAAGTAGCTGAAGCTAATCAAGTGGTGGAAAATCAAGCCGTTATAATCGCAAAGCTTCAAGCCAGTGCGGCAAATACGAAGCCCACTAACGTAACTGCTTCTAAAATAGCTTTCGTTTCCCCTGTAAGTGTAAAAAATGTTACCCCATTATTGAAGAAGGGAGCAGGCTTCACTGCTAATACCATTTTCAAATAGAACTATCGTCAGCGTCTACGTTGTTACCGTCAAGTAAAAAATCCTCAACGTACGTCTGTCTATGTACGCCTGCTGTTTTTTACTTGCCAGTGCCTAGTACCCATCTAACGCTATTCCTATTTGAAAATGGTATAACCCTACCCCGAAAAGCCCTTGAGATAGGACGACGTTTAAATGATGATGATGATGATGGCTAAGCCCGTTAAACCTAAAACCTTAAATCCTAAAACAGGCGGAGAACCCTCTGTTTCAGAAGCCAATGAAGCTCAAGAAAGTCAAGCAGCCTCCAAGGCACCAGCTAATAAAAGTGGTGGCGGTACTTCAGGTTTACTTTCCATTATTGTACTATCTGTGGTTATGTTACTTTCAAGCGTTGCTGGGCCTGTTGCTGCGTTGTATTTTTTAGGGCCTCAGTTGCTAGCCCCTATTATCGCTAAAGCCTTACCCCCAGCTACTGAAGGTGAGCATGGCGGTGAAGCCGTGGGCGAAGGTGAACATGGTGGAGAAAAGGTTAGTAAGCTAGGGCTTAATTTACCCTTGGAAGAGTTTACAGTTAACCTAAAAAAAGACCCCACACTACGAGGCACACAATATTTGCGTGCCAGAATGAACTTAAGTGTTGTTGTACCTGAAGCAGAAGATTGCAGCCCCCATAAAGCCGAAGGAGCTGAAGCGGGTGGGCATGGTGAAAAACCAGCTGAAGGCGGTGGCGGGCATGGGGCAGCCCCCGCAGCTGCGGTAGACCCTGTCAAAGCTTGCAACGAAGCTTTTGTCGGTAAAATTGCGACTTATATTCCTACCCTTCGGGATATTGTGAATACGGCTTTAATGAAGCGTAGTGCTGCACAAATAAGCACACTAGAAGGACAAGAATTGTTAAAAGATGAAATGAGCCAAGAAATGAATAATATTTTAGCCACCAACCACTATCAAGTAGTTCGGGTTAATTTTGAAGAATTTATTGTACAACGCTAATCTCCTTCTTCTTAAAGGCTATTTTATTTTTCACTTTTGTTTATTAGACCCTTTTACTGTTGATATTCTAGTAGAAAAGAGCAGGCACAAAGCTTATGATGATGATGATGTTAACGCAAGATGAAATTGATAACCTGTTATCGTCTCTTTCGGTTAGCCCCGCAAGTTCAACGTTACCTCCTACGTCAGTGGTGTCTTCAATGCCAGCGGGTGGGGGGGGGCAGCCTACGATGGTTGCAGGGCAAGCTGGGCTGTTAAATACCAATATTGCCGACCTGTTGAACCAAGAAAAAGAAAAAAACTATAAAATCTACAACTTTAAACGCCCCGATAAATTTTCGAAAGAGCATCTTCGTGCCTTAGAAACCATTCATGAAAACTTTGCTCGGCAAGTGGGATTGTTATTTTCAGCATTTTTACGTTTATCAGTTGATGTAGACGTGGTTTCAGTTGACCAATTAACTTACGATGAATTTACTCGTTCAATGCCCCGCCCTATTACAGTTTCTGTTTTAGAATTTAAACCGTTGCCACAACAAATGTTAATGGGTATTAGCCACGAAGTAACAATGTGTATTATTGACCGTATGCTGGGCGGTAAGGGCATGGCTAGTGCTAAACCCAGAGAATTAACAGATATAGAAAACAATTTAATGCGTCGGACGATTAGTAGAGTAACAGAATTACTACAAGTAGCATGGAGTGGTATTGTTCCGGGTAATAAAATTTTGCTTAAAGGCATGGAAGAAAGCTATAATAACCTGCAAATTGCCATGCCTAGCGAAATTGTAGCCGTCTTAACCTTTGAAATAACCTTGGCTAATAGAGATTCAGGGTTAATGAGCATCTGTTTCCCCTATCCCATGTTGGAAGGCATTATAGACCAGCTTAGTTCTCAGCACCTATTTAATCAGCATTTCGTAGTGAGTAATATGGAAGATGCTGAAAACCATATTGCGTTGTTAGATAGAATGCAATATGCCAAAATACCGGTTAGTGTGCGGTTAGGTGGTGTGGAAGTTTCTATTTTAGATTTGCTTCATATTAAACCCAATGATGTTATTCGCTTGAATAGGCAAGCGGGTTCAAACTTATTAATGTGTTTGAACGAATCACCTAAGTACTATGTGCAGCCAGGTGTTTGTAAAAATAAATTAGCTGTTTGTGTTATTGAACCAACCCTAGAACCACAAGATATTAAAGGCTTTGGTTTGGCAGAGATTATTTAAGTAATCGTTCACAAAAAAATTTAGTATGCCCCCTATCCTTAAATAAAGCTAGGATAAGTAGACCTCAGAAAGTTGAAATTGTTCAAATGATGATGATGAGCCTTTCCGCTGAAGATACTGATACCCTTAAGAAAAAACTTCAACTGTTGCTGGAAGAAGCTAGTAAAAGCCTTGGGGATATGATTGGGCTAAAAATAGCCCTACAACCCTTAGATTTTGTTGATAATGCTGAGCTGGCTGATGTACCTGATTTTTTTGAAGGCGAAGCCCCGTTACTTGCCCATACTAAATTTAGAGAAGGTGGTGGATTAAGCTTACCCTTTTCAATGCTACTAAAAAGCCAACAAGCCAAAGTATTAGCCAATTATATGTTAGGCGGTAGTGGGGTTAGTAATGAAAATCCACTAAGCGAAATGGAACAAAGTGCGGTAGGTGAAGCTGTTAACCAAATGATGAACGGGGCGTTCTACAAATCTTCTGCTAATTTTTCAAAGAAGGTGGATGTGGCAACTTCAACGGTTACACCTTTTGAAGGCGAAGAACAGCTTTCTACTGTTAACCCTATCTTATTAAGGCAATCGGTTTATTCCGTTCATGGTAACTACACGTTAAGTGATGGTACAACAACCGATGTATTAGATTTTGTGATTCTATTACCCCTAGAATGGGCAGAATCATTTGTGGCATTGTTTGCTGTTGCCGACGAAGCCCCGCCTTCATCTGCCCTAGCCCCACCATTATTTGATATTTCTGGAATTATGGCTCCAGGTACGACGTTAGAATCATTCAAAACCGCCACGCCTCAACCTGCTGCCGTTACTGCGCGTGCGGAATCTCAACCCGCCGCTTCCGCTCCTTCTGTTTCTTTTGGCGGTGGCGGAGGCAATAATGCCGCTAGCCCCCAACAGGGGTCTGTTTCTATACCTCCCCCGCCTAATTTTAGCCCGCATAATCCTGTTCATTCTAGCGAATCAGTTACCGTACAACCTGTTCAGTTTGGTAGTTTAGACTCTTCTGTAACGGTTTCACCCGCATATGATAGTTCTAACTTGGATTTGATGTTAGATATTAAAATTAATTTGCACGTGGAATTGGGTCGAACGACCATGAATATTAAAGAAATTTTAGAACTAGGCAGAGGCACCGTTTTAGAATTAGATAGATTGGCTGGAGAACCCGTTGATTTATTTGCTAATGGGAAACTAATTGCCAGAGGGGAAGTAGTGGTTATTGAAGATAACTTCGGGCTTCGGGTAACGAATATTGTTTCTCCGCAGGAACGGTTGAAAGCTTAATATAGTCTTTGGAAAATTTTCTGACTCTGTTTTATTGTAGGGGCGGATTGCATCCGCCCGCTTACAGATTGATCGAAACGGGCGGATGCAATCCGCCCCTACAGGTTCAAGAATGGTTGAAAATACTATAACAAGAATAAGCGGGGCTAGCAGTCCAAATGCTGGTTAACCGAAGTGTTTCACTGAGAAGGGCTTCGAGTTGGGCTTCTTCAAGCCACCGTGCCAATTGCTGTTGTTGAACAACGGTGGTTGAAGATTCTACTAATTCATTGGTGCATTCATTGCTGCTAAGTGCGTAGGTTTGTAATGCGTTCAAGCTGGCTTGTAGTTCCTGTAGGGTATCTACTTCCGCTTCCATTGCCTTGAATTTCGTTCTGCACTGGTTGCTCCAGCCTTCAAAAGCACAGCCACTAGCCATCACTAAAAACGGACTATCAGGGTAGTCTCTGCAAAATTGTGGACGATCTTCATAAACGCCACATCGGTTATCGTTGGCTAGGTATCTACAAGCATAAAAAACCACGTCTTCAGCCCCGTTAAATTTTTCGCTTTTTGCCGCTGCTTTCAGTGTTTTTTCCACCAAGGAAGGCACTATAGCCCGTGCGGCTTCGTGGCTTTCATAGGGCACCATAATGCTTAAAAACCCTCTGGCAAAGTCATCGCCGTTTTTGGCTTTTTCCCATAGCTGATGATATGGCACGCTAGGCGAAGCCCCCTTACAACAATCGCCATGGCTACAGCAAGTGGGCTTGGGTAAGTTTAGCAGGGTTTCAAAAGGCGTTGCTTTTCCGTCGGCGGTCATTTTTAAAGCGGGTCATTTCTCATGGGTTGGCGAGGGGTTGTATAAATAGACCTCTTGAGCCGTGCAAGAGGTCTAATCTATTCTACTGGTTTAGCGGAGGTGCATTTTGTGGCCTCCATTAAATGGCGTAGATTCATTAATTCTAAGCAAAGCCGAGCAGTTGTGTTCACAAATAAAGGGCTTCCGTGGTATACTTCAATAGTAGTTACTGTCCATAGTTTAGCCACTTTTTTACAGATTGAAAGCACCCGTTCATGATGAATTCTTCTACTACTTTAGAAACTTTGATGAAAGCTGTTACGTTGGTTCAGGCAAAAGGAGCACCTCAGCAGTTTGCCTTGGCGGAATCTCCTATAAAAGCCAGCCAATTAGTGGTGGTTTCTGATGCCTCGGGTCAACCCGAACCCCTTGCCTGCATTGAAGGCGAACTGCCTGCTGGTTTTACCGTGGATGCTTACGCTAGTCGTGGTGGCGATTTACTAGTGCTTCACACGCCCAATAACTTGGCGTATTTTTTATTCCCTGGTGCAATTGTTCAACACCCTAGTTTTAAACTATCCGTTTCCGGCGAAACCTTGTTGCCTGCGGAAAAATTAGCCTGCCCCCCTGTGGTGCCGACTAAGAAGCAAGCCATCACCAAGCAAGCCATGATTTTAGGGGCTGGCTTAGGGAGTCGTATTCAACCCCTAACTGAAACTTATGTAGGGTTTGCAAAACCTGCTTTACCGTTTGTGGGCGAAAGTTCCGTTATTGGGCAATTGGTGGAACATTTAGCCAACCAAGGCATTGAACGCTTGTTTGTTAACACGTTTTTTGAACGAGATTCTGTGGTTGCAGCCCTTCAAATGGCGTGTAAAGCAGCGGGAACAATTGAATTTTTCGAGATTAAAGAAGACCGCCCAACAGGTACAGCGGGTGGTGTTTTACACATTTTGAACCACTTGCAAACATTTTCCAGCTTTAATGTGGAAGAACCCCTGTTGGTGCTTCAAGGCGATGCTGTTACCAATGCTGACCATTCAGCGATGTTGGCGTTTCACCAACAAAGTGGGGCTTCGGTTACGATTGGGGCTCAAAAAGTGAGCGATGAAGATGTGAGCAAATTCGGGATTATTGCCACCACGACTGATGCTACTAAGGCGGATTTAAGCGGAGCGATTAGTCGGTTTTTGGAAAAGCCTTCGTTGAAAGAAGCAGGGTCTTACCGGTTAGCTAGCACGGGCTTTTATGCGATAGCTCCTTCGCTTTACCCACGGTTACAGGCTTGGTATGCGGAAAAATTGGCGAAAGAAAAAGCGGAAGCCAGTGCCAAGGGCTTGCCGACCCCTGCTGATTGTAAGGAATTTGATTTTGCGGTGGATGTGTTTGGGGCGTGCTTGGCGGAAAGCCAGCCGTTGCAGGCGTTTCAAATTGAACAGTTTTGGTGCGATATTGGCAACCCTGCCCAATATTTACAGACGTTGCAGTTGGCTTATGAAGGTGTTTTGGGCTTTACGCTGCCTGAACCGTTGCACCAGTGGTACTTGCCTGAAGGTGTGGTGTTTTGGCCTGAAACGGCGGAAGCCAATATCGAAAATGGTTTTACCGCTTTGCGTGGTGGTATCGTCGTTTGTAAGAAGGTCTAAAAGTTCGCATTTTTTAAAGAAGCTCTTCTTAAATGTAAGAAGAGCTTCTTTAATTTTATAAATGAATTTTAGATGAAACGCTGTAATCCAGTAAATTGAAATAATTCATATAAAAAAACCGTCTCTTCTCAAGCTAAATTGCCATGTGCATTTCTTTGTGCTTTATCGAAACAGGTTTTTAATTATTTTTTGGTGTTAATTTCCGCACGGCTTGGGGCGTGATAAGTATTAATATTGATGGGGCTTGCTTTTTGTTTTTTCAACCAGCCTATGCCTTCTGCGGTATTAGGTATTTCAGTACGTAGTGCATAGGTTGTTGTTGTTTTACCGTTAGGTAATTTAACTGCTACCGGCATTTTTCTGGTGGTAACTAAGGTGTGGTCTCCCTTTGCTTGGCAATCATTAACGAACTTAGTTATCCCATTGACGTTGTTATTAGGGTCTCTCATTAGTTCTTCAGATGCTCCTGCCAAACGAGCTGGAATACTCGCTACACTTTGAAGTTCTTGTGTTTTTGAATTAGGGGTTTTAGGTGCGTAGCAAGCCACCAGTGCTTGCTTGGGGGTCGTAGATACCAATACCGGATTTCCGCCGTAAGTGGTATTAAAATAATCGCCGGAATGTGGCTTCGAATTTAGGTAATCAATGGTATAAGGCCTTGGGGTTTTAGCAGATGTCGCTGTATTAGCTATGGTAGATTTTTTCGCTGTTGTTGTCGGTGTTGAGTCAGAATTGTTTAATATGTTAGGTTTAACTAGAGGAGGAAGTGCTACTCGTTTCGTATCTATAGGCTTTTTCACTCTAGTTGTCGAATCAGTTGCAGGTTTTGTTGGTTGGGTAGGTTGTTTCGGTTGCGTGGCTGCTTCTGCTGCCACAACCGCAGCTGTTGTAGCACTTGTAGCCCCAATAACTTTAAGTGTATTAGCTCTGGTTGGTTCTATATAGTTTTTTACATCTTTTTTGGTTCTTACTAACCATCCACTACCATTGCCAACATCTTCGTTTTTGTCTGCTTGCAATGTTTTTGTACAATCATCGACTAAGGCTTCAATGTTTTTATTGGTTTCATCAGGTGTTTCGCCTAAAAAAGGGATGCCTTCACCCGCAACAGATTTATCTGAACGAACGCAAACGGCTTTAGGAACAGAAACGCTAGCATTAGCAATCAGTTGTTCAGCCCGTTGTTCAGCTTTGGACACAAAACTATCAACTTTAACTTCGGCACTTTTAGCCATAGCAAAGGGTGTATGTGCGAGAACTGTTAAGCCTGTTACTGCTAAAGCAGCTCCAGTTTTTTGAGCCCAGTTCAATTTTGGGGTGGTAATATTCATCATCATCATGGTGTGAGTGCTCTTTCTTCTTTATTTCGGGCAGGTAAAACAACCTGTTATAAGTAAAAGGGTGTGGTTATTGTAAAAGGGTGTGGGCTACCAAATTTTAGGACGTACAAAAGTAGGCGAAGCCCCTTGTGGCTGATCTTCATATAAGCTATCGCCTATTTCACTACAAGTAGCAATGTAAGCTCGTTTTTCAGGTTCGCTCAATGGGTGTCCATAATATTTTGTGTCCATAACAGTTACAGGCATTACTATTGAAGGCGTTCCATCTACTTTTTCAAAACGAGGACCACCTTTTGAAAAATCTAACGCTGAACAGGTTGCTTCCGTCGTCCTATCATGAAATTGTTCAAAGTTCGGGAATACACCTTGACGCCCTACTTTATGCCGATTAGGGTTTGCCTGAGCACAGTCCGCTTGTATTTTTTCAATAGGGTTGTGAGACGAAACAGTATCTGTAAACAGGGCTCTCATGGGTTGAACTACTTCATAAGGAACATTATTACTATTTAGATTGGTACGTGGTCTTTTGGAAAAATCCAAAGCGTAGCAGACCACTTTTTGAGAACCCTCTGCCACTAGCGTAGTGCCTTGTCGGGCAAATCTATCACCTTCTGCTTTTACCGTGTTGGCAAAAGTAGGTGCTATAGGTGTAACGGTAGTCAATAAAGCGATTCCGCTGAGTATGTTGAGGAAGGGCTTTTTAATTTGCATCATCATTGTCGTCAAACCAGCACTTTCTGTCGTCTTTTTTAGCACGACGCTATATTTCTTTAGAGTAGAGAGAATATGTCAATAAAAGTAAAGTCATTTTTTAACTTGAAAAGTGTCCATTGTCAAAGACCTTGTAACCAAGGCTTTACTTGTCCGTAGGTTATCATATAAAAAGCATACAGAATAGTCAAGCTACTTCATAAAATTTAACATCGTCAATAAGCCCCCTCCTCCATTCGGTCTTTTTTTATCTTTTCATCCTTCAGAGCGGGTTTTATTTGGTCGTTGTGCGTGATATAGTAAAGCCTGAACCATCTTCTCTGTTGTTCACTGTTGCTTTCAGCACCCATTTTTAACCACTTATTTTAAACCCACTGACTGGATTTTTACCCCATTATGATGATGACTACTAATACCCCTTCCCAATCCACCCCACACCATGTTGTGATTGTTGGCGGAGGCTTCGCTGGGCTGAACTGTGCCCAACGGCTTGCTAATCAACCCAACGTAAAAGTAACCCTTATTGATAAACGTAACTTTCACCTGTTTCAACCCTTGTTATACCAAGTGGCTACAGGCTCGTTAGCCGCTAGCGAAATTGCTTCGCCCTTACGGTATGTACTTCGAGATGCTAAAAACGTGAGTGTTCACCTCGGTGAAGTAACGGATTTTGACCTTGAAAACAAACAAGTTTTACTGGCTGATGGGCATTTAGCCTTTGATGAGCTAGTGATTGCCACGGGTAGCCATCACCACTATTTTGGCAAGGATGAATGGGGCAGCATCGCCCCTGGTTTAAAAACCTTGGAAGATGCGTTAGCCATGAGACGCAAAATTTTAATGGCTTTTGAAGCTGCTGAACGGGAAACAGACCCCGTGAAACGGGCTGCTTGGCTAACCTTTATTGTGGTTGGCGGAGGCCCTACCGGCGTTGAATTGGCAGGTTCTATTGCAGATTTAGCTCGTGAAACGCTGAAAGGGCAATTCCGGTCTTGTGCGTTGAAAGAAACCCGCATCATCATTGCGGAAGGCAGCCCACGGGCGTTACCCGTTTTTTCGGAAAATCTATCCGCCAAAGCCAACGATGCCTTGAAAAAATTGAATATCGAATTAAAAACCCAATCGTTGGTGGTGGATGTTACGCATCATTCCGCTTCTATTAAAAGCATGGCTACCAATGAAGTTGAAACCATTGCCACCCACACAATTCTGTGGGCAGCAGGCGTGATGGCTTCAGGGCTGGGTAAGAAAATTGCTGAAAAAACGGGTGCAGAAATCGACCGAATGGGACGTGTCGTCGTTTCTGAAGACCTGTCCATTCCCAATTATCCTTCTATTTATGTGGCGGGAGATTTAGCCAACTTTGCCCATACTGAAGGACAACAACCCCTACCGGGTGTTGCTCCCGTAGCTATGCAGGGTGGGCTCCATGTGGCGGAATCTATTTTAGCGAAGCTGAATACCTATAAAACCAATAAGTTTAACTACATTGATAAAGGTAGCATGGCGATTATTGGTAACAATAAGGCCGTGGCTCGGGTTGGTTCTGCTGAATTTTCGGGCTTTATTGCTTGGGCTATGTGGTTGCTTATTCACGTTACCTTCTTGGTGGAATTTGATAATAAAATTATGGTTGTGTTCAACTGGGCGACCAATTACCTAACACGCAAACGGGCGTGCCGTCTAATTACAGGTGATGTTGATACCCCTTTGTTAGATAATGACGCCTCCAACTAACTTTTTTTTCGGGATAATATTAGAGAGTTCAAATGGTATCAATTGTGGCTGATGCTTGTGAATTGGTAGCCAAGCAAGGGTTTTCATCGTTGCTTGAAGCTTGGTATGCAGGCGTTTACCGCAAGTTACCGTGGCGAGAAACCACCGACGCCTACGCCATTTGGCTTTCGGAAATTATGCTTCAACAAACGCAAGTGGCAACGGTTCTACCTTATTATGCCAAGTTTTTAGCGTTATTCCCCACCATTGAAGCCCTTGCCACCGCCCCCGAACAACAGGTTTTAAAAGCGTGGGAAGGCTTAGGCTATTACGCAAGGGCGAGGAATCTGCAAAAGGCTGCCCAACAAATTATGGCTCAACATGGCGGTGTTTTCCCTGATACATTGGAAGCCGTTGAAGCATTGTCGGGTATTGGTAAAAGCACGGCGGGGGCGATTTTAACCTTTGCCTACGGGCAAAAACATCCATTGCTGGATGGTAACGTCAAGCGAGTGCTTTCCCGACTCTTTGATTTTGACCAAGATATCGCCAAAGCCGCTAGCCTCAGACAACTTTGGGCGTTTAGTGAACAATTATTAGCCCCTTCAACTGATGCGTTTACCTTTAATCAAGCCATGATGGAGTTGGGGGCAACGCTTTGTACGCCCACGCAACCCAATTGCTTGCTTTGCCCTGTTCGCCAGTTGTGTTCGGCTCATGCTAATGGCACGCAGGCACAACGCCCTGTTAAACTGAAAAAAGCCCCTATTCCGCATAAGCATATTGGTGTTGGGGTGCTAAAAAATAGCTTGAACGAATATTTTATTCAGCAACGCCCGCCTGAAGGATTGCTCGCCAATTTTTGGGAATTCCCGGGGGGCAAGCAAGAACCTGAAGAACCCATTGAACAAACCGTCGTTCGGGAATGGCAGGAAGAGCTGGGGTTTCATATCAAGGTGGTGGAACATTTGCTTAATGTAGACCACGCTTACACGCATTTCAAGGTAACGCTTCATACGTTTTTATGCGAATTGGTGGATGCCGATGCTGAAAACGTTCGGCCTGTTCCACCCGTGATGGCGGCTGCTCAAGCCGTTCAGTGGGCAACGTTGGAGCAGTTGGAACAATTACCGTTTCCCAAAGCCAATATTGATATTTTGCGATTTTTACGCACGGCGGAGGGCTAACTAATGGTGGAACCACTCATCTTAGTGGGTATCGACCCGGGCGTTCATCGGGTTGGGTTTGGTGTGTTGGAAGTAACGATGGATAAGCAAAATCTGCATCAAATCCCGAAAGCCGTTCATTGGGGAGTGATTGAAACCCAAAGCACCGAGGCTCATTCGGTGCGGCTGCAGGAAATTTATGATGATGTTTCGGGTTTGTTGGCTCAAGTGAAGCCCACTATTGCGGTGGTGGAAAGTTTGTTTTTCTTTCGGAATTTGACGACGGTAATGCCTGTGGCTCAAGCCCGAGGGGTTATTTTGTTGGCGTTGCAACAGGCGGGTGTCCGATTGGTGGAATATACGCCCATGCAGGTGAAGTTGTCGTTGGCGGGGCATGGTAAGGCAACCAAGCAGGAAGTAACGCAAGCCGTGGTTGACCGTTTAAAAATGACCCAACGCCCCAAACCTGACGATGCCGCGGACGGTTTAGCCCTCGCCATGACAGGCTGGCTCAACGGTGTTCATTTGGTGTAATGAGAGACTAGGCTTTAGCACTTTCTAACGTGCCAAAATAGCACTTCAGTTCTAGCCATTCCCGCAAAACAGCTTGGTTCTTTTCTTCAACTTTTTCCCATATCTCATTAATGTGCTTCAGTTTCAGTTTTGGGTAGTCTTTACATTCTTTTATCTCTCCGTCATCTAGTGAATGGTAGATAAAATGAGCTTCTTCATTGTCTTTTAAATCATCTTTGAAAGTTTCAGCAAACTCGTCGAAATCGTATTGATTTGCACTTGAAGTTACGGAAAAAAGGGCAAGGTAAAATAGAAGGGACATTATTCCACCTCTCATAGGATACCCCACCCCCATGACTACCTTTGCCGACATCCAAATTCAACAAGCCACCCCCACTCACAAATTCCTAGAGGAAATGAACCAAACCCTACCATGGCAACTATTTGAAACTATCCTCAAAACACACATCCACCACAAACCCAACGGCAGACCCCCCTACAAACGCCTACTACTGCTCAAAATGAACCTCCTCAAAATATGGTTCAATCTCTCCTATGAACAAACCGAATTTCAATGCCACGACAGACTCTCCTTCCGAAAGTTTCTCGGCTTCTCCTTAGAATCCCCCATCCCTGAAGCCACGACACTCGAAAACTTCCAACACGAACTGCAAAACACCCCAGCCCAAGAAGCCCTTTTCTTAGCCTTAGACACCTTCTTTCAAGAGAAAAACCTCATTCTCAAAGAAGGCAACTTGGTAGATGCCACCTTTATTAAAGCCAATAGCAAACAGAGAAAAAAACCTGAAGACCAGAGCGACCCTGATGCCACTTATGGCTACAAGGGGTTTGGTTACAGTGCCACGGTTAATGTGGATGCTAAAAGCAAGTTGATTCGTAAGGTGGTTGTTACTGGGGCCAATGTGCATGACAGTCAGAGTTTAATCCCTGTATTGGTGGGCGATGAGCAGACTGTTGGTGCGGATAGTGGTTATGTGGGCAAGGAGAAGGATTTAAAGGCATTGGGGATACAGCCGAGGATTATTAAGCGTCGGGTTCGGGGTAAGCAGCATGAACCAACGCCTGAGTTGACGGCTTCGCAGAAGCGGTTTAATGGGTTGGTTTCTAAGGTTCGGGCAAGAGTGGAGCATGTGTTTGCGGGTTGGAAGACGGTGTTTAAGAAGGTTCGTGTGTCTTGTCGTGGGTTAGTGCGTGTTTCTGCGGAGATTTTGGGCTTGGCATTTGGGTATAATTGTCGTCGGTATGGTTTTTTGGTGAGGAGGGGGGTAGGTTTTAGTGGATTCTTGTATGGTTTTTAGGTAATTATGATCCGAAAAGAGTGGAAACAAGGGGTATTGTTCTGTTTTTTGAGCATTTTTGGTTGAATTTTATTAAAAAACACTCACTACTCCCACCTGCACACCCTTATTCCGTAACTTCACTTGTTTTAATCTGAACCAAAACACGTTTTTTATCAGGGGAAAGTAATACCAAATCTGTATCTTTTTGAGTGCTTCCACCAACACGTTCTAGTAAAATATAGCCTTTTTGGATGTAGATATTTGCCACAAATAGTTCAAAATTTGCATGGTAAAGTCCTTTGATGAGATTTATTAGACCGTTTTCCTTCTTTAGTATCGTTTCAAATGGAATAATTTCTCCATTAATGAGATTGCTAATATATTTTTTGACGCTCTCTGGTGCTTTCTTTCTATTAAATTCACAAATAGAATGTTGCGTATTGGCTGTTTTACTGATACGTCCATCAATTTTTTCAATATCAAATGTATCTTTATTAGCAAGATCTATAGGTGAACAACTCCATGTCTTACCTTCGGTATTTGGTTTGATTTTCCGATACAAAAAACCAAGCTTAGGACTTTCCGCTTTTTTGTATTTTCCGTTGTCTTTCTCGTGGTTTTTCAAGTCTTCCTTCGTAAACTGATAGATTTCAGTGGAAGCAGTACCCCAATATAGCTTAGCTCCTTTAAAAATAACCCAAACAGTATCTTCTCCTAAATTGAAGAAGGATTGTATACTCGCTTTTGTTTTTTTAATCTTGGCTTCTCTTTCTTCTAAACAAGTTATATCCATATCGTTGATTTGTTTCGCTTCGTCATAACCGAGTGGTATCCAACCCTTTTTAAAACAAATATCTTCCCAATGATCGTCTTTACGACCCAATTTAACGTATCGAACATGGTTTACTGGAATAGCATCAGTCATAGGGAGGCTTCTTTCTAAAATAACAACAGAGATTTTAATTGAATCATTAAACAATAATAGCTCATTTTCATAAAGAAAACGAGCTATCATGTTTATAAACTTGATTGTTAAAAGCTTACTTCCGAATTTCAAGACCTGTAATCAAGGTTTTGTATTCATCCGCAGTATGCGTATCACGGTAGTAACGCAATAACCGACGACGCTGACCAACCAACATCAACAACCCACGACGGGTAGCGAAGTCTTTTTTGTTGATTTTCAAATGCTCGGTTAAGCCTTTAATCCGTGCAGAAAGCAATGCAATTTGAACAGAGGTACTGCCAGTATCTTTTTCGTTAACGCCGTAGGCTTTAACAATTTCTAAGGTGTGTTCGGTAGTTAAAGGCATTGTGCTTTAAGCTCCTTTGTTTTGTGGTTTAACTGTGTTGCAAAGAATGAAATTCTCCAAACAAGCCGTTGTAATCAAAACCAAATGACGTTAAACCAACATTGGCTAGACAACACGCTTGGGAACAACTTTCAACTTAGCCTACCTACCATACTTGAAACACACCCCTGATGCAAGCCACTATCCTACAAAATAAACAACAACGATGTTAAAATAATCGGCAACGCCTGCTGCATAAACCGATCTCGGTTTAAATCCCCCACGCCACCCTTCGGGTTAGCATCCGCCACGGCAACCAGCCTATCCAGCCGTTGCTGATTATTAACGGCATCCTCATCAGAAGCCACCCGCCCAAACACTTTTTGTTCCAATCGCCCAAGACGGTTATCCGTCGTATCGTTAGTGAATACCGTGCCAATCAGCTTTTTTTCCAACTTGGGCAAGGCCTCCTCATTTTGTAGTGGCGGATTTTTACTCCGTTGCCCATCAAACACGACGGTTTCGCCTTGCCGAACGGTCGCATCCTGCTGTTTTTCAATGGCTGAAATTAACGCCGTTGGGTACTTGGGTTGCGTGCTAGCAATCGCCCGTTGTAACCGTCCAATCCGCTCTGCAATGCTAGGCAGGGGTTGTTGCGTGCTCGGCTTCCCGAAAACGGCAACTTCTAGCCTGCCCACCCGTCTGCTATCGGGTTCTTGAATGAATGTTAGCCCTAGCAATTGCTGTTCCCATTGGGTTAGTTCTTGTTGTTGGTTGTCATTCAACACACTAACAAAGGCAGTGCCTTGGGGGTGCGATGATTTTTTGGCTTCAACTGAGGGCATGGTTAAAACGGCAGTACACACCAAACAGGCAACCAGCAGAAAACGACCGAGCGGTTTAAGCCATTGATTTTTCAAGAAGGAAAGCATTGGGGAAATATTCCTTTGTTATTATGTTGCGTCGGTTCGCCCGAGGCATAAATAAGGCCCTTGCAGGTTGAAATAGGTTGACCGAGCCTGTAGTTCCATTAACAGCCTACCTTCTGCTACTTCGGGTACTTGCCCTTCCACATCAATATGAAAGCGGTAATCGCCATAGCGTTTGCGGGTGGGTCGAGATTCAATTCGGGAAAGGTTCATCCAATACCGATGAAACACTTGCAGGTATTCCATCAGCACACCGGGGTATTCATGCAAGCTAACGCTAATGGATGTTTTCCAATGGGGCTGGTTTTCAGCAGGCAGGGTAAGGGGTAATAGCGGGGTAGCCCAAGTGGGTTGGTTTGAAACCAGCAGAAAGCGGGTTAAATTATCAGCGGTATCGCTTAAATCCAAATAAGCCTGTTCTAAATGCGGGTATTTTGATGCTAGTACAGGATTGGCTAACACCCCTATGCCACTGGCTTCTTCGGGTGATAAGCTGGCTAGCCTTGCCACAGCTTCGGAAGTGGAAGGCATGGGGTCTAGTTTTAAACTAATACCAAAGTGTTTCCGTAATTTTTGTTTGCACTGGGCAAGTGCCATGGGATGAGACCAAACGGTGTGAATAGGTGTATTGACTGTGGCAGATTGTTGCAAAAAGGCGTGTTGAATGGGGAAGAGGTATTCTGCGTGAACCGAAAGAGTACTTTCTTCTTGCCCGAGTGCTTCCAGCACTTCTACAACTGAGCCTTCAAGGGCGTTTTCGTAAGGCATGGTGGAAAATGCCACTTCGCCTTTTTCGGTGGCATCTACCAAGGCTAATAGGGAGGGGTAGGGAATGAGTTGGTAGGTTGTAGCATCCCACTGCAGCCTATGGCTTAGCTGAACGAGTGATTGTTCGGAATTTGAGCCTTCAGGGCCTAAATAGCCGATGCGAATGGTGGAGATTGATGGGTCGTTCATGATTAGATTTTACTTCTATTTTACGCTTTGTAACAATAGTGAGGAATGGCTGATTGCTTCGGGTTAGGGCTTCATGGGGGGTGGTGTTTGACCACCCCCCACACCCCCCGCAAAATTAAGGGGCTGCTCGCCGCCCCCTTAATAATCCCCAGGGGAACAACTGGTAGGCTGGTTTGCGTGTACGTTGAAAATAGGCTTGACCGAAAACCAGAGGGTTTTCTAAAAGGTCTGCTTCGCTACGCTCGCACCAGCCTATCTCCAACTGCATAGGGTTTGAAACTATCAATCTCATCTTAAACTCAGCAATAATAAGTATTCAGCATTTTTGTAAGTAAGCATTTTTTTGTAAGATGATTTTGATTTTATCTTACACTGATACGTAGGCTTTGCAAAGCGATAAATCCGCCAAGGTTAGCCCCTTGGGTTTTTCTGGGGAAGCGATAGGGTTTCGCAACAAATAGGAAGGGTGAAAAATCGGCATGGCGGGCATCCCGAAGGGGCTTTCGATGAGTTGCCCTCTGATTTTAGAAATAGGGGTTTTAATACCTAGAATGCCTTCAACGGCGGTGCTACCGGCTAGAATAAGCAGTTTGGGTTGCACTAGCTGAATTTGTTGTATTAAGAAGCCTTTACAGGCAACCACTTCTGCGGGTAGGGGTTTGCGATTATTGGGCGGACGACATTTGAGGATGTTGGCGATATAAACATCAGTTGAACGATGAATGCCTACCATTTCCATTAGTTGCTTTAGCAGTTTACCGGCTCTGCCAACAAACGGTGTGCCGGTTTCGTCTTCTTGTTGACCGGGGGCTTCGCCAATAATCAACAGCTTGGCAGAAGCGTTGCCATCTGCAAAAACGGTTTGGGTTCGGGTGCAAGCTAGCTCACAAGCTTGGCACTGGCTAACGGTTGTGGCTAATACATCTAACGGGTTGTAGTGGGTGTCTTTATCCATCGGTGTGTTCATGGTGAAACTTCTTGTGGGTTGAAGTAAAGTTTATCGACTTTTTGCCGATGCCATTAATACTATAGCTAAAAAAAGAAGGTTTTATTAATTTATGTGGGGAATGATAGCAAAACCTGTTGGTGCTCTTGGTTTTTTGAAACAGAAGGCGGTTGAAGGCTCTGCTTCAATGGTGTTTATGAGCTTGGCTTTTTTAACGTTATTATTAGCCGTTAATGTGTCGCTTTCAGGGTTGCAAAAAGATTTGACCACTGCCGGCTTGGAAGGGAAAGAGGCCTCTTCATTAGAATCTATAGCAAATGGGGCGTTACAAGAAGTTTTAGCAACACGGTTTTACCCCGCATCAAACCGGCTTAATTGGCAATTTAATAGCCCGAATGATTTGGCGTCGACCGATTCTTCACTCAAGCCGTTTTTTAAAAACTCTAGCTTTATTTTAACAGAAGGTGCTACACCACAGGTGTTCGCTCGTTATCAATATGTTATTGTGGGTGGGCATCCTGCCAGAGACCCTTTGGATATTAGCAAGTATCTTGAAATTAGTGATGATGATAGTTATAACAAACTGGCAGACCCTGAATCAACGAATATACAACGACCTTTGTATGTGCTTCTGCGTACGTTTGGCTGTATGAATAAGCAATCGCTTAATTTAGTGCCTAATGCTATTACTGTTATGGATGGAAAGCCGACTTGTAGTAGTGTTACTGAATTAAAACAATATGATTTACTAACAAAAGTTCGGTTAATTCCAGCGGATACGAACCCAATTCCCACACCTACCCCGAACGCTGATAAGTATGTCGTGGAATATTCCAAACGGGTTAACTTTACTAATCCTATTGAACTGGATGAGGATGTGCTACGTCCTACAGCAATTACTCCTGCAGTTAGTAGCCAAATTAACTTTAGTGATTTTTGGCCTGCCTCATTATCTACCTCATCAACTTCAACTTCAATGGCAAATTTGGAACGAGTGTTGCTTGAAACTTCTAGTGTGAAGCAAACGCTGATAGATGTTACAACGTCTCCTACAGTATCTAATATACCTGTTTCTGCAGATACACCCACCCAGCTTCATCTGTATTTCAGAGGCTCAATGGATTCGCGTAGTTTTTATAAATACAATTACGCTGGTGCTGTTAATACGGATGGTATCATTACAGATCCTGCTAAGCTAAATATTCAATTAACCCCTTATGGTTCTTCATCTTCTCTGCTTGGCGGGGCTACTTTTGATTTTAATTACCCTGCAGCAGACCATTTAACTATTACGTTAAACAATCGTTTTACTTGTGATAAAAGTTATACCTTATCATTCCCTGCAGCAGCTACGTCGGCTGACTTAAGGGAAAAATTGCGGGATAGTTATGGGGCTAGTGCAACAGGCACTGCTTCTACTAGCATCACCTTTAATACAGAGCCTTGTTCTTTTGGTCCGGGAGGTGTCCATAAAAATCCCAATTTTCAGTATGACTAATAAACCACCCCATTATTGCCACAGTAGCTTGTTTGTATACACACGGTTTGTTGTTGGTTTTATGTCTGCTATAGTATTAAGGTATTTTCACTTTAACCTTAGGGACTTTGCAGTATTATAATGAATTCGCCAATTGTGGAATCTACCCTTTCTGTACCACCAAGGGTCGTTCCTGTCGCTAATTCAAAAGAAAAACCCTCGTGGCTGAAGGTTTCTTTGCCAAAGGGAAAGGCGTACGAAGCTTTAAAATCTGCGGTGGCGGAAACAGGCATTGCCACAGTTTGCCAAGAAGCCCAATGCCCCAACATCGGCGAGTGCTGGAGCCATGGCACGGCAACCTTCATGGTCATGGGCGATACCTGCACCCGTGGATGCCGATTCTGCAACGTAAAAACGGGCAACCCCAATGGGTGGCTGGATGATCAAGAACCCCAAAAACTAGGGCAGGCGATTGCTTCAGCGGGGTGGCAGTATGTGGTGCTAACCGCCGTGGATAGAGATGATTTACCCGATGGGGGTGCTGCCCATATGGCACGGTGCGTGGCAGAAATAGCCCGCCAAGCCCCGAATTGCCTAGTTGAAACGCTCATTTCAGATTTCCAAGGGGATGTGGGGGCATTGCAGGTTTTATTGGCCTCAAACCCGCTGGTGGTGGCACATAACCTAGAAACAGTCGAACGGTTGACACCTACGGTGCGGGATAGGCGGGCAACTTACGCCCAATCGCTCAATTTGTTGAGAAAAATTAAGGAAATTTCGCCCAGTACGTTTACGAAAACCTCGTTAATGCTGGGTTTGGGGGAAACACAGGCGGAAATTCATGCGGCGTTACAGGCGTTGCGGGCTGTAGCCGTGGATGTGGTTACCTTTGGGCAGTATTTGCAACCTTCTGTTAAGCATTTAGCGGTGGAAAGCTACGCCACGCCTGAAGAATTTGCCTATTGGAAGCAAGTTGCGGAACAGGATTATGGCTTCCTTTTTTGTGCTTCTGGGGCGTTGGTGCGGAGTTCATACAGGGCGGGGGAGCTGTTTTTGGCGAATGTGATTAAAGAATCTGTGGTGAAACCGCTGGTACTTTGAACGAAGTAGGGGTAAAAACACCCCCAAATCTTGATTGTTTGCCACCAATTCAAGTGGCACTTGAAATAAAGGCAGAAATTCAAGTTTGACCCATTTTAGCGAGATGGCGAAGTGGTGTACAGGCTTTATTTTAAGTGGTTTACAGGGGTTCTATTGCCGTTTTTTAACGATGCTTACTTGATTATTTGGCACCAATTCAAGAACAAGTTGATTTTAAGGAATTATTTCAAGACGCACTTGAATTTCCACCAGAAAATCAAGTTGGGGTGAAGTCAAAAAATTGGTAGTCTACCAAGTCGTTTTTCGGTACAATAAAAACTTAATGCAATCAAAACTTTTAAGACTTTAAAGGGTAATTTTCACTTGATATACATTTCCAAAATAACTATTAAAAACTTTCGTAATTTTGAAAACATCAATATTGATTTTACAGAAAAAAGCCCGATTGTGCTTGTTGGAGAAACGCAATCAGGCAAATCTAACATTATTCATGCCCTTCGGTTAATTTTAGATGAAACCCTAACGCAAGATGAACTACAAATCACCAAAAATGATTTTTACCATGAAGGTAAAGAAATTTTAATCTCTATTGAAATTACCAGTGATTTAGACCACCCTCTTTCTGTTATGTTGCTTGAATGCTTTAAGGAAACAAAAGGTAATACCGTCGTTGGCAACATTAAATTCCATGCAAAAATGAATGAAACAGAAAAAAAGATAGATCAGGGGTACACCATTGATAGACAGCCTACAGATGAATGGAAATCGCGTTTATCGGGTGAATTTAGAGAGTGCTTCCAACTTGGATTTTTAGATGCTTTAAGGGATGTAAAAGCAGAATTAAACAACAAGCTTCGTTCCCCTTTACGTTATGCTTTAGAAAAACTAAATCAAGAACCTAAAGATTTTAAAGAGGCTACAACAGCATTAAATGCTGTTGTTAAAAACACAAAGGGTCTGGGTGATGTTGAAGAAAAAGTAAATGAGCGTACCAATAAGCTAACGGGTGAACGCCACAGGTTAAACTACACACTTGAAGCCCAATCGCTCGATTTTTCAAAAATGCTGAAAGAATTACAGCTTGTTTTTGGAGCCAAGCAATTTACACTTGAAGAAGCTAGCCTAGGTACAAATAACGCTTTATTTCTTTCTTTGAAGGCTTTAAGTTTTACCGATGAAAACTTTAGAAAACCCCGTCGCCACCAAAAAAACAACTGCCTTAAACCGTTTACATGGCTTGCCATTGAAGAACCTGAAGCCCATTTACATCCGCAATTACAACGGCAGGTATTCACACAACTACAGGAATACAGTAAGGATACCTTATTTTCTACAATTGTTTCAACGCATTCGCCTCACTTGGTTTCGATTGTCCCGATTCAAGACATCGTCATGTTGAAAAGAAATAGAAAAGGGGCAAGTGAAGCCAAGCAGATTAAAAAAGATACTTTCAGTGAACCACTAGACCTTTTTAAACTGCAGAGTTATTTACAAGTTACCCGTGCAGAAATGTTGTTTGCTTCGGGCGTTATTTTGGTGGAAGGTATTGCGGAAAAACTATTGCTTCAAGCGTGGTTTCCTGAATTAGACGGTTTAGGCATCTCAATTTGTTCAGTTGAGGGAACTCACTTTGAGTTGTATACAAGGTTTTTAGATGCTTTTTCAATTCCCTGGGTGGTGATTACAGATGGAGATGAGAATAGTAGTAGTGAAATAACCAATTCATTCGCTAAAACTTATCAAGACGATGAAAATGTTTTTATTGGTAAAGTAACGTTAGAATACGAACTGTGGCAATTTCTTAGTTACAAGGCTTTTATCTCTGAAAAAATAACAACACTACACCCAAAGGCAGGAAATAACTATGTGAAAGAATTAAATGACTCTATTCAAGCCATCTCGACCACAGAGAATGCTACAAAGCATCCTTTTAAACTTGCATGGGCTGACTGTTCCAATCTTCAAAAAGGGTCTCTTGCTCAAGAATTAGCGTATGAAATACAAAAATGCCCTTTTGAATACGGTGCTCCTGACTATATTAAAAAGGCGGTTGATAGAATTAAAGAGCTTGTACAAAAAAATGACTAAACCACCGACACCGACAGACGCACAAAAAGCGATTATTGAATCCGAAGACCCCTACATTCATGTTGAAGCAGGACCTGGTACAGGTAAAACTTTTACACTTTTGCATCGGATAAAGTGGTTGGTGGAAAACAAAAAACTAGCTCCTACGCAAAAAATCTTGTTTGTAACGTTTACCAATGCCCTCACCAATGCAAACCGCAGATCACTTTTAGAACTTGGTGAAGATTATCAACAGTACGTTAGTATTTCTACCATTGATGCTTTTTTATTTAAAATAGTCCGTGATTTAGGTGATTCAGACCAAGTTAAGGCTGCAGAGAATTTTGAGACTGACGGTGCAACAAAGACGTTCAATGATATTTTAGACACGTTGCCTGAACCGTATTTAAAACTTATTGCCAAGCGTTACCCTTATATGTTAGTTGATGAAGTGCAAGACGTCTTTATAAATACACCAAAAGGTAACTTTATAAACAAACTATCAGAGACTAACTGTCATATAACCATAGTTGGCAATAGCTCACAAGAAGTTATGAACTTTCAGAACAACCTCCCCCTTGTTTTTCCAAAGGCAATATCTATGAAGTTAAGTGTTTCCTTTCGTCATGAAATAAAAGTGAAGAATAATTATGCACAATACACACCTGATGATATTGATCAACATATCCAAACAGAAAAAACACTCCATTCACAAGAAGTGTTACTTCAAAAATTTCACACTTTATTTAATTCTAATACAAAGAAACTTCAAAGTTTTTTTATTATTCATAATACAGATCGAGCAAATTCATTTAGAAATAGAAATCAACAAATCGAAAAAATGTTAAATAAACAGCAGTTACCTTACGTTATACTTCAGTCTGAATTCCTTGGACAACTTTCACTCCCTCAAGCCGTGATTGAAAGTTTATACTTAAAGCAAAAGAAAAAGAAAAAGAAAAATGACGACGGGTTAGAAAAGCTCCCTTCATTACTTCAAACCTTTAAAAATAATTTAAAAACGGATGTTTCTTTTACCTTGTTTTGTTCCCGCTATTTTAACTCACTGCTGAAATCTCAAACCTTTCAACAATTTCAGGAAGACGCTTGGGTAAAGGATTTAAACGAGAACGCCACACAAGTTAAGTATCTAATGGATTTTTTCACGCAACATACACATTTACACGCTATACCAATGAGGCAGTTTCATAAGAAGATTATTGTTAGTACGGTTCACAGTGTAAAAGGTTTAGAAGCGGATGTTGTCTTTCTTCTAGGGACACCTACAGGCAACTTAAACTACGTTGCCAAAACACGACACAAGAAACTCTTTTATCATTACCCTGATAGACGAGCAAGTTTTTCTTGAAGCCTTGTTTTCGATAGGCGGGGGATTCATAAATTTTTCAAGCCAACGGCATTACCGCTATGTGGAAAACTATGTTTGAGGCATAATAACGTTTAGATTATTTTGTACTTCACTGCCAATGTAAAGGATGCCTTCTTTTATGACCACTACATTACCAGTAGAATCCACCACGCCAACATCGCCCGCAGGGTTAACCAACCACCCCCTACAAGTCTTCAACCCCCAAGGGGCAATACCTCCCCTTGAAACCATCATGAAAATGCACCGCAACATGGTGATGGTGCGGTTGTGGGATGACCGGTCGCTCAAATTGCAACGCTCTGGGCGGATTGGGTTTTGCGTTACCAGCCACGGCGAAGAAGCCACACAACTAGGCGTAGCCGCCGCCTTGCGGGACAACGATTGGCTCTTTCCCGCCTACCGTCAGCACGGGCTAGCCATGTGGCGAGGGGTCAGTCTGCTAGACTTAGCCGCCCAGCTTTACGGCAGTGCCGACGACCGCTGCGAAGGCAAGCAAATGCCCTGCCACTGGAGCTTTGCGGATAAGTATTTCGCCAGCTATTCCAGCGTCATCGGCACGCAAATTGTCCATGCCACAGGGGCAGCGATGGCCGCCCAAATTTCGGGGAATCCTGAACAATTGGCAGTCGCTTTTTTTGGGGATGGGTCGACTTCCGCCAACGATTTCCATTCGGCTTTGAACTTGGCAGGCGTTCGTAAAGCCCCCGCTCTGTTTGTGTGCGTCAACAACCAATGGGCGATTTCGTTGCCTGTTGAAAAGCAAACGGCATCAGAAACAATCGCTATTAAGGCTTCGGCTTACGGGATTGAGGGCGTTCGGGTAGATGGGAATGACGTTTTGGCGGTTTATCAAGCCGTGTTAGCCATGGCTGAACGAGCCAGAAAAGGCGAAGGTCCTGCGTTGTTAGAATTGTTGACTTACCGAGTGCATCCGCATTCTTCTTCCGATGACCCTTCAAGGTATCGGGCATCCGATGGGGTGGAGGCGTGGAAATCGTTCGACCCGATTCAGCGGTTGGAAGCCTATTTGAAGTATCATCATGCGATGACGGATGAGGCGTTGAAAGCGATTTGGGAAGCCGTAGAAAAAGAAGTTTATGAAGCGACTGACGAGGCGTACAAGGTTGCTCCGCCAGCGTGGGAGACGGTTTTCGATGATGTGTACAGTGAATTGACGCCGCAGTTGGAAGAGCAGAAGGCGGAGCTACTTCAGCATGAATCAGGGCTGGTTTTAGCTCATGCGGGTGCGTTTCCGCTTTAATTCGACCGCTTACAATCGAGACCAAATTCTTTTTTTGCGATACTTTGTATGCGTGAGTCATCTTCATTTGTGCCAAGCGTGAGAATGGTCGTTACTAAGTCTTTAAAAGTAATTTGAGGCTTTTCTTTTTTAACCATTTGCCATAACGCTTCAATAGCTTCTCTACCGCCCATTTTATGCCTTTTCCCAAGATTTGACATCTATTATTGTTGGGGGTACTATGGGAAACCAAATCTAACATTTACTCTTTGACTACTAATTAAACGTTTGATTGTCGTCATGTTGAGTAAATGCGAAACATCTCCTCTGCTTTTTTAGGATATCCTTCGCTTCACTTGGGGTCAAAAAATGTTATTCAATTTTTAAAATGGCATGAACCTTTTTAAAAAGTTTTAATTTTTATACAAGTTAAAAGGGCTAATTTTAATGCCAGAGGTTAAAAAAATACTGATTATTCGATTGGGTGCTATAGGGGATGTTGTTCATAGCAGTATTATACAAAAGGCTATCAAAAATGATTACCCGGCATCTAAAATTTTCTTTTTGACCCTACAGAATACATCAAACTTAATAAAATACGACCCTAACTTAGAGACTGTTTATTCATTTGACAGCAAAAAGAAAAACAACCTACTTTATCTTTTAAAATTAGGTCTAACATTACAAAAAGAAAGGTTCGATGTTGTCATTAACCTTTCAAATACTTTAAGAACGCAATTTTTAACATTATTATCATTCCCCAAAAAAATAGTACTAAGGAAAAAAAGAGGACTTGCTGAACACGCTGTTCAAAAATTTTTTGCTAGTGCATTATCAGTATTCCCGAGCCTTAAACTCCCCAATAACCTAAGCCTATACTTGGACAAAAAAATACTATTCGAGATTAAAAATAAAGTACAAGATTACCCCCGTCCATTTTGGATTATTAATCCTGCTGGTGAAAATGCACATTTACGGGAAGGGCGGATATGGTCTTTAGAAAATTGGGAAGCTTTAGGTCATTCATTAGTAGAACAATATGGGGGTACTTTATTTGTTGTAGGTTCTGAAAAGGAACGAAGTTACCATGAACAGTTACAGTGCATACCTAATTCATTGGTTTATTCAGGGCTTTTAAGCTTAGAAGAAAGTGCTGCATTATTTTCTACGGCAGATTTATTTATTTCTGGTGATTCAGGCCCATTACATATGGCTTCAGCTTTAGGTGTTCACACATTAGGTATAATGGGTTCTACTTCAGCCAGTGCTTGTGGCCCTTACGGCACTTTAGCCTTTGCTATAAATCCATTAATTTCATGTAACACAAACTGTTCTAAAGTATGTGCTTTCCCAGACGTCCATAAACTTTATAAACCTTGTATAGAGTCAATTAAACCTGAAGTAGTAATGCACTACATTAAAACTAACCTGTGGGAAAAAATACAAGACAGTTCTAAAATCATCAACTAAGTTAAATAATGTTATACCAATTCTCAGTTTAAATAGCGTGTTTTGTCATTCCGAGCGTAGCCGAGGAATCTCCTGACCGACTATGGAGACCACGACAAGCTCGAAATGACAAGACTTTGACTCTTTTAAATGGTATTAATCAACGTTGATGTAGGGTTTTGGGTTCGTTAGCGTTTATGATTGGGGTTCTTTCGCTTCTTTTGATTTTGGGGAAATTGGGGTATAATCAAACCTATCTAGCGCCCCCCCTTTTCTACAAGCCTTAGAAAAAACACCACACCATGACAACCAATACCCTCTATCCCACCCCAAAAAACATCCACCCAACCGCCATGGTGCACCCCACCGCAACCATCGCCCCAACCGCCATTATTCACCCCTACGTCATCATCGGGCAACACTGCACAGTAGGCGAAGGCTGTATTCTACATGCCCACGCCGTGCTTGAACCCTATGTAACCCTCGGCGAAGGATGCATCATCCACAGCGGAGCGGTACTAGGAGGCACACCCCAAGACCGTAAATTCCAAGGCGAAGTCAGCTACGTTACCATCGGCAAAAATACCATCGTGCGGGAATGTGCCACCGTTCACAGAGCTACAGGCGAAGGGCTAACCACATCGGTCGGCGAAAATTGCTTCTTAATGGCATATTCCCACATCGGGCATAATTGCACAGTGGAAAACGATGTAACCCTAGCTAACACTGTGCAAATAGCAGGGCACGTTCATATTGAAAGCCACGTTACCATTGGCGGGGGTGTGGTGGTTCACCAAGGCGTGAAAATTGGGCAATACACCATGGTCGGTGGTTTTTGCCCTGTACGGCAAGACCCCCCGCCTTTTAGTTTGATTTCCGCCGTACCTGCACGGTTAGCGGGTTTGAACGCAGTGGGCTTAAAACGCAATGGGTTTTCCGCCGAACAACGCAAAGTAATCAAACAGGCTTACCATATTTTGTTTTATAATACCGCCCTAATGTCTGACCGTATTGAACAAGCTGAAAAAGCCTTTGCTAGTAATTCCCATGTGCAACAGCTGATTACCTTTGTGAAGGCATCAAAACGGGGTATGTGTAGCCCAATTAGCATCAAAAAACGAGGCCATTCAGAAGATATTAATACTTCGATAGAAGTTTAACACGCTATATTAAAGCTTATTTTCACAAACTAATTACAACAGGTTTTATTCACTTTATGCAACAAGCCTTCCCCACCTACCCATTGACAGAACAAGGTATGTTACCATTGCAAGTGGTGCCGCACGCTGTTTTAACCCCTAGTAATTTATTGGAAAATACGCCAGCAACGGCAATTATTCACCCTACCGCTTTGGTAGATGCCACCGCTAAGCTAGGCGATAACGTCATTATTGAAGCTTACTGCATTGTAGGGGCAAACGTAACTATTGGGCAACATACCCATTTACTTCCCCACACTATTGTTTCTGCCAACGCCCAAATAGGCGAAGCCACTTTGTTAGGCCCTTATCTTCATGTGAGAGAAAACGTATCAGTGGGTAGCCATTGTAAAATAGGCAATTTTGTTGAACTAAAAAATGCCACCATTGCAGATAACACTTGCGTTTCCCATCTTTCCTATATTGGCGATGCTACACTGGGCGAATGGGTCAATATTGGGGCGGGCACTATTACGGCAAACTTTAATTCCTTAACCGGTGCTAAAACCCAAACCACTATTGAAGATTTTGCGAGCATTGGTGCAAACTGCACCTTGGTAGCCCCTGTTACCGTAGGGCGTAGAGCCATGGTGGCAGCGGGTTCAGTTATTACCAAACCAGTGGCTGATTATAGTTTGGCTATTGCACGGGGCAAGCAAACGGAATTAACCGATTGGGTTCAAAAACAATTGAATAAACTTTCAGGTGCTGAAAATCAATAAGCACGGCGAGTTTGATTATTTTTTACATTTAGCGGCTTTTTATATGAGAATTATCATTTAGCCAAAAGTAAAGCAAAACTATAATGGTAGTAAGTTCTCAATCAGTGGCATCCATTAAATAGACCTCTTGTATGACTCGATAGGTGGGTGCAGATTTGAGGAATGCGGAACGGACTGAGGGCGTTTACACACAAGTAAATAACTAAAGGAGTACCGTAAATGACAAAAAAGATGCCCCAGATATCGAGTCATGCAAGAGGTCTAATAGGTTTAGTGGTTTCTTATGAATTAATAGAGTAACTTTGTGAAATAGCAACCTTTATTACCCCTAAAAGGTGCATACTGAAGTGGGTGGTGTTTCTTTATTAATAACCAACCTCTTATTGATGTAGTTTTTTAATTGTTACGTTGTGTGTCCCCCTCATTTTTTAATTTAGATTAAATAAACCAAAAAACAAAACGAAGGAGTTTGCTACCATGCCCCTAACCACTGTTTTTATTCCACCTACTATGGAAGTAGCCTCTGCTCCACAAGCCGTTGCGATGGTTTATTTTTCTGAATCTGGCTTTGTACCTTCTCGTGAAGTACGCCACGCAAGGTTAGAAGGGGTTACCCAGCCCGTTGTGCCTACCGCTACCAAAACGCCCAGCCCCTTAGGTATGGTGCCTCAATGTTCTGCTACACAGGTATTTCAATTACAGGAACAAGGGTTTGTAGCCATGAAGGTTACTGTGCCACCGTTATTTAGCCAACGAGGCAAGCTTTACAGCCAACTTCAATTACCCAAACCCTTTAAAGTGCTTTCGGTTGTGCGTGAAGGCGAAGTGTTGCCTACCAGTTTAGAAGCCCAATTCGTAAAAGCGGGCGATGAAGTGTTTATTTTAAGCCAACAGCCCGATGCCGTTCGGTCTCAGTTTTTTAGCTAATGCTTGAATAGTTCACTTATTTAATTTAAAACGCCTTGGTTTGGGTTTCTGCTAGCCAAGGCGTTTTTTTTTTGTGCAATCTTATATAGCCGAAAGCGTGTTGGGGGTATAATGAAAAAATTGCCCTCTATCTCCTTATACCATTTTTAAATAGGAATAGCGTTAGATGGATACTAGGCACTGGCAAGTAAAAAAACCGCAGGCGTACACAGACGTACGTTGAGGATTTTTTGCTTGATGGTAACAACGTAGACGCTGACGATAGTTCTATTTAAAAATGGTATCAGCCTTCTTGCAGAAAGCCGGCGTTTATGTTAGAAACCCCTGTGGCTACCAACGGTTTATCAATTGAAATTGACCAAGCTAGAACCAATAATTTAAAATCGCTTTCCTGTAGCATCCCCCAGCAACAATTGACTGTTGTTACCGGCCCTTCGGGTTCGGGGAAATCTTCCTTGGTGTTTGATGTGCTATTCGCCGAAGGGCAACGGCGGTATTTAGAATCGCTTTCATCCTACGCCAAACAATTTTTAGATCGCATTGAAAAGCCCGATGTTGAAAGCATCCGCAACATTCTACCCGCCATTGCATTAGAACAAAAAAATGGCGTTACCAATGCTCGTTCTACTGTTGCTTCCGTTACCAATGGGACGCAACTACTCGGGAAACTAGCCCAGCACTTAGGGCAACGCACCTGTACCCAGTGCGGTAGTAGTCATCTTTCAGCGATAAACCCGTTAACAGTAGCTCGGTATTTAATGGCACATCAGCCCGAAAAAACCAAGATGCTACTAACCTTGAGCATACCCGCTAATCATCCTGAAACATGGGTGTTAGTAAAAGCGGTTTTCCAGCAAGGGTATTTTCGGTTTTTGACCGATGCAGAAATAGGGGCTATTACTTCGGTGCAATCTGCTGAAGAAGCGTTGAACGTTCCAGCTGTCGATGGTAATTTTCAGTTGTTGGTAGATAGAATTGTGCTTAAATCTACCCCAGAAGGTGAAGAACGCCTAGTGCAAGCCTTGGAATCCGTTACGAAGCTGTTGGTTCAGGATGCATTTCTTTCCCAATGGACGGTTTGGCATCAAACGCCCGAAGCTAAAAGCTATTCGCCTATTCATTTCAATAGTGGGTATGGTTGTTTAAATTGTGGTACACCCGCTCAACCGTTAACCGATAAACAATTTAATTATCTGAACCCCGAAGGGGCTTGCCCTACTTGCGAAGGCTACGGCAGAGCCATTGGCATTGAAGCAGGACGCATCATTCCGAACCCCAATTTAACTTTGGCTGAAGGGGCTATTCATCCGTTTGAAACGCCTTCAAATGCGGAAATTAAACAGGTATTGCTAGCTAAAGCGAAACGTCAAGGCGTGGCGATTGATGTACCCTACCATGCGTTGAGCGATGAAGCCAAACACTGGGTTTGGCACGGCACCCCTAACGTAACGGCGGAAGACCTTTGGAATTACGCAGAATACTGCGGTATTACGCCATTTTTTGCGTACTTAGAAACGAAACGCTATAAAATGCACGTTCGGGTATTTTTGGCGAAATACAGAGGCTATCACACCTGTACCCATTGCAACGGTGGTCGATTAAAACCAGAAATTCAATCGGTTATGTTAGCCAACCAGCCCATTGAAGCGTGGCTCAATACGCCGATTCATCAATTAACACAGTGGCTTGATGGGTTTAAACTACCGACGGCGTGGCAAGAAGCTTTAACTTATACGTTTGAAGCATTTAAGCAACGGATTACCTGCCTCAATGCCGTTGGTCTAGGGTATTTAACCTTAAACAGAGCCATTCGCACGCTTTCAGGGGGGGAAGCCCAGCGGGTGAATTTATCTGCCATGTTGGGGAGCGAATTAACCGAAACGCTCTATGTGCTGGATGAACCCACCATCGGGTTGCATGCCAAAGATACGCAACAATTGATGGATGTACTTCAGCAATTGGTAGCTTTAGGCAATACCGTGGTGGTGGTGGAACATGATGCCACCGTAATGCAACAAGCCCACCATATTTTGGATATTGGCCCGAATAGTGGTGAAGCGGGCGGTGAATTGGTTTTTTCAGGGACTTATAAAAATTTGTTGGCATCTAACACATTAACGGCAGATTTTTTGAATCATCCGCCCAGCAGAGCGAGTTTTTTTTCTGAAGAAACCTTTCGTCCGACCCTCCCTTCTGATTGGATCTCAATCACGGGGGCTACAGGTAACAATCTTAAAAACGTGAGTGTTAAGTTACCTAAGCATCAATTGGTTTGTGTTACGGGTGTTTCGGGGGCAGGAAAATCAAGCCTTATTTTGGAAACGCTTTATGGGAACTATCAGCTGGAAAAGGGTATTATTCCTAGTTTTGATGTGTTACCGTGTGAAAGCCTAACAGGTATGGAAAGCTTTGCAGATGTTGTGTTGATAGACCAAACCCCACCTGCTCGTTCCATGCGGTCAAACCCCGCCACCGTGGTTAAAGTGTTTGATGATATTCGTACCTTGTTTGCCCAAACTGCTAAAGCTCAAGCTCTAGGCATTACGGCAGGAGATTTTTCCTTCAATAGCGAAGGAGGGCGGTGTGAAACGTGCCAAGGCTTAGGCTTTGTAACGGTAGATATGCAATTTATGGCAGATGTTCGGTTGGTTTGCCCTGATTGCGATGGCAAGCGGTATCAAAGCAGTGTGCTTTCTGTGGAATTGGCGGGTAAAAACATTGCAGATGTGTTGGCAATGACCATTAACGAAGTGGCAACGTTTTTTAAGGCGTACCCTAAAATTCGTCGGAAGTTAGCCCCCTTACAGGCATTGGGCTTGGGGTATGTGCGGTTGGGGCAATCCACCACCACGCTTTCGGGGGGGGAAGCTAAACGGTTGAAGTTGGCTACTTATCTACCTGAAGAAGGCGTTAGCGTTAAGAAGCCGTGTCTGTTTTTGTTTGATGAACCCACGGTGGGCTTGCACTTGAGAGATGTAGCCGTTTTGGTGAAAGCCTTACGACGCATGGTTACGGCAGGGCATAGTGTTGTGGTGATTGAACACCATTTGGAATTTTTGAATTGGGCGGCGGATTGGATAGTGGATATGGGCCCCGAAGCGGGTGAAAATGGCGGAGAAGTTGTTTATTGCGGTAGTTTTGGCGGTATGCGAAATTTATCGCCTACCCAAAGCATCACGGCTGATTGGTTGTGTCGGTCGTGAAGTTAAAACAAAAAAAGTGCATTGCTCCTGTTTTTTTGAGATACTAAACGTACTTTAAAAATTTCTGTTGCTAATAATCAACCTAAAGGGAAAATGACCCCCAATGTTCAAAAAAATCCTTATTGCCAACCGCGGAGAAATTGCCCTTCGTATCATTCGTGCTTGTAAAGAACTTGGCATTGCCACGGTTGCCATCTACTCTCAAGCCGATGCCGAAAGCCTTCATGTGCTAATGGCAGATGAAGCCTACTGCGTAGGCCCTGCTCCTGCATCCAAAAGTTATTTAAACATTCCCAACATTATTAGTGTGGCATTGATGTCTGGGGCTGAAGCCATTCACCCTGGGTATGGCTTCATGGCTGAAAATGCCGATTTCGCCGAATTGTGCAAAGAACACGACTTGGTCTTCATCGGACCTTCGCCAGAATCCATTCGTCAAATGGGTGATAAAGCCACCGCCAAACAAACCATGATTGACGTAGGTATGCCCGTAGTACCGGGGTTAGATGGTATTATGACAGACCCCGCATTGGTAAAAGCGTGGGCAAAACAAGCAGGTTACCCAGTGTTAGCCAAGGCAACCGCTGGTGGGGGCGGTAAGGGTATGCGGCTGATTGAAAGCGAAGCCCAAGTAGAAGAAATGATGAGTGCCGCCCAAGCAGAAGCCCTTGCTGCCTTTGGGAATCCGGATTTATACATTGAAAAGTACATTATTAAACCTCGGCACATTGAATTTCAAATTTTAGCAGACCGCTACGGTAATGTGGTTCACTTGGGCGAACGGGATTGTTCTATTCAACGCAGACATCAAAAACTGATTGAAGAAGCTCCTTCCCCTGTGGTTACCCCTGAATTGCGTGAACAAGTAGGCAACCTTATTCTTCGGGCTATTCGTAAATTGGGCTATGAAGGCGTTGGCACCATTGAATTGTTGTTTGACGTGGATATGAACTTCTATTTTATGGAAATGAATACCCGCATTCAAGTGGAACATCCTGTTAGTGAGATGATTACAGGCTTTGATATTTTGAAAGAACAAATTAAAGCCGCTGCTGGCTTACCGCTTTCCTTCACGCAAGAAGAGGTGGTTATTCGGGGGCACGCCATTGAATGCCGAATTAACGCAGAAGACCCGAATCGTAACTTTATGCCCATGCCTGGTACGATTGATGGGTACCTCGCCCCTGGTGGGCCAGGTGTTCGGGTAGATAGTCATGCGTATGCAGGGTATGCGTTTCCGCCGTATTACGATAGCTTAATTGGCAAGTTAATTACCCACGGGGCTACCCGTGAAGAAGCCATTGTGCGCATGAAGCGGGCGTTAGATGAGTACGCCATTACCGGTGTGCCTACCACCATTCCCTTCCACAAGCAGGTAATGAATTACGAACCCTTCGTTTCAGGCAAAGAAATTTACACCAACTTCATGCAAGAACATCAGCTGGTTTAGGTGGTATGAACACTATTTTTGAAACGCCTTCCGCTGAATTTGCCGTTGAAGCATTGAACACGGTTGCTTTTGTTACCCTTGGGTGTAAAACCAACTTGCTAGAATCTTCCGCCTTGGCAGAACAGTTTAAAACGCTGGGCTGGCAAGTGGTGCCAGATGCTCAACCCGCTTCGCTTTATGTGTTTAACACCTGCACGGTTACTGAAAACGCCGATGCTGAAAGCCGAAGACTGATTCGTAAAGCCAAACGGCAAAATCCATCCGCACGCATTGCGGTAACGGGGTGTTACGCTCAAGTTTCACCAGAAACCTTTCAAACGTTGGGTGGGGTGGATTTTATTATTGGCAATAATTTCAAAGATAATTTACCGCATATTGTAGCCACACAATTTGCCAACTTCTATGCAGATTTAGCCGATGGGCCGATGATGCTGGTCGATGAGTTTGAAAAAAGCCGAGAGTTGGTTTCGGCAACGGGTAGTTCTGCGGGTATTGCTAGAACGAGGGGCAGTTTAAAAATTCAAGATGGATGCGATTACAAATGCACTTATTGCATCATTTGGAAGGGTCGAGGCCCAAGCCGATGCCTACCCGTTGGGCAAGTGGTTAGCCAAGTGCAACAAATGGTGGATGCTGGCTTTAAAGACATTTCAATCACAGGCATCAATATTGGGCAGTATAAAGATGGCGATGCCGAATTGCCCCAACTACTGCAAGCCATTATTGAGGGTGTTGTGGGCGATGCGTACAAGTTACGGCTCACTTCTTTAGACCCGCTTGAAGTAACCGATGCGTTGATGGAAACGATGGCAAATAGTGGCGAAAAAATAGCTCCGCACGTGCATTTATCTACCCAAAGTGCGGATGATGGTGTGCTAAAAGCCATGGCACGCAGGCATCATGTTGATGAGTTGCAGTATGTTTGCAATAGGCTACAAACCCTCATGCCAGATATTTGCATTGGGAGCGATATTATTGTGGGTTTCCCGACGGAAACGGACGAAGCTTTTGAGCGGTCTTTAGCCGTTTTGGCGGCGTTGCCCATGCACTATATGCACGTTTTTCGGTATTCTCCTAGAAAAGGAACGCCTGCCGCAACTATGAAACCTCAAGTGCAGGAAAGCAAACGCAAAGATAGAGCGACCAAGCTGATTGCGGTGGCGACTCAAAAAAAGCGGGCGTTTTACGAAAGCTTTGTGGGAAGAACCTTCCCCTTGTTGCTTGAAAGCGTTCAGCCCGATGGGTGCTTGGAAGGTATTACCCCCAATTATTTACGCTTACGGGTTTCCGCAGCATTGGTAGAAAAACACCAACTACAAGCCAACCAAATCATTCAAGTCATCGTGGGTGAGCTGATGGATTCAGGCGATTGTGCGTGGGTGCTGAACGTTCTGTAACTCTTTTACAAAGGAGAAAATACGACTGATGACTGTAGAAACAATGGGGGCAATAACCGTTGCTTATACCCCAGAAGCCTTCCCCGCCTTATGGGAAACCACTATTACCAAACCATCTTGCCCTATTGATGGGGCGTTAATTCGCACGCTAGGGGGCGGACTATGCGGTACAGATGTTGAAAAAATTCAGCAACAAAAAGTGCCCGTCGGTACGATTCTTGGGCATGAAATGGTGGGAGAAATTGTTGAATTAGGGGCAAACTATACGCCCAATTCTACCAACCCCGAAACCTGTTTTTCTGTTGGTGATAGGCTCGTTATTGCTCATCATGTCCCTTGTGGCATTTGTCATTTTTGCCTCAATGCTAGCCCTAGTAGTTGTGAAGCCTTTAAAGCTAGCAATTTAGTACCGGGTGGATTTACCCAGTTTTTTACGGTTAGCCAAGGGCATTTACATCACACCTGCTTCAAAGTCCCTTCCCACATTGCTACGAGAGAAGCCGCTTGTACTGAACCCTTAGCCTGCGTGTTAAGAGCCGTTCGTCGGGTGGGTAACCTTCATAATGGGAGCGTTGCAGTCGTTGGTTTAGGGTTTATTGGGTTATTGGCTAGCCAAGTGTTCAAACACCAAGGTTGGCAAGTGTTGGGGCTAGATATTAATCCTAACCGATTAGCGTTGGCTAGCATTACGGATTATTGCCATAGTGTTGCCCATCCAACAGAACAAGAGCCGTACTGGCAAGAGTGGTTAGAGGCACAACCCACAGGTAAGGTAGATGTGGTTTGCTTGACGGTGGTTAATGAAGCGACGTTAGCCCTAGCCTTGCAGATGGTTCGTAATGGTGGCACGTTGTTACTAATGGCGGGGCAGGGGAAGCAGCCTGTTAGTTTGAACCCTAGTGTGTTGTATTACAGAGAAATTAACGTGGTTACCAGCTATTCACCTGCGTTGGAAGATTTACAGCAAGCGTTTAAGTTGATTACCACAAGAGCCGTTTCATTAACACCCTTGCTAACGCATCCGCTTTCAATTCATCAATTTGCGGAAGGGTTTAAGGCTTACACTCAAGGGGAAGCCATTAAGGTAATATTCAGTTTCGCTGAAGATGGTAAGTTGGTTTAAATGGTTCTTGTATCAATGCTTAGATTGAATGGCGTGTTCTTTCATCGATTGTCGTTCCTACTGGTTAATACGACATCCAAACTTTTAGTCGGTATAAAAACGCCTTAAACAATTGCCAACAAACTTTCTAACGGAGATGCCACCCCAAGGTGAAACCTCAAGGCCGGTACTAAGGCAGGAAAAGCAAAATCAAACCCCGAATTCATTAATTGGGCAGGAGCAGTTTCCAGTCTTTCAGCATTCAACAAAACAGCATCGGTAAATTCAGCACCCGCTAACAACCGTAAAGCCCAAGCAGGCACGCTAAATCCAAAATAGGGGCGAAACAATACTTCGTGCATTGCTTTGGTAAAATCTTCATTGGTAGATGATTCAGGGGCAACCACCGTAACCCCTCCCGAAAGCGAAGAACTATAAAGGCAATGATAAACTGCCCCAAGCACATCTTCCAAGCTAACCCAATCAACCGATTGTTTTCCGTTGTCTAAGCAAACGCCCCCACCCAATAAAAACGGGAATACGAGTTTTGCTAACAGTCCACCCTGCAAGCCTAACACGACCCCTAACCGAAGTTGAACGCACCGAATACCCGCATCACTGGCAGGTAGCGTAGCTTGTTCCCAAGCATCCGCCAGTTGTTTCAAAAACGAGGGATTTGCCGAAGGGGCTTCCAACGCCCGCACCCCCGAAGCAGTTACAAACACCTTGGGCGGATGGGCTAACTTAGCCAAGATTTCCGCCAATAGCTGGGTAGATTGCACTCTGCTTTGCCAAAGCGTTTGCTTTACTTGCGGATTCCACCGTTTTTCAGCAATGTTAGCACCGCCTAAATGAATGCACGCATCAAAGCCTTCCAAGGCTTCTAGCGTGGGTGTTTCGCCCGTTTCCGGTTGCCAATATAATGCCGATGTACCCACCCAAGCAGGCGTAGTACAGTCTAATTCTGCCTGATTACGTACCAACCGCACGACAGTATGCCCACCAGAAACCAAAAAGGCAATCAACGCTCGCCCAACCATACCAGAAGCACCCGAAATCAAAATTCGCTGATGATGAAAGCCGTTACTAGCTGCTAGGCTATGGCGTTCCAAATCTAGCTTGGTTATTTCATGCCGATACCGAAACATCCGCATGAGTTTTAACCGAATAACCATGAGCCCGCCCAGCCAATCTGAAAGTGGTGCTAACGGAAGCTGAAAGTGCATTTTATCTTGTAATAAGCTTGTTTGCCCTGAAGCATCGGTTTCATTAGCTAGTAAAGAATGCGTATGGCTCCATGTGGAGAAAGGACCTGTTTCTTGGGTATCAGTAAATTGAGCCCCTGCAACGTAGTTATGGTGCCTAGCCAACCATGTTTTCCAAAGGGGTAGCCAAGGGTGGAATCTGCCTGTTAACGCCACTTGAATGATGGCGGTTTCATCATCACTCAGTTTATTGGGAAGTTTTAATAACCGCACACTTTCCCAAGGGGCGTTTAGCCTGCCGAATGTTTGTGGGCGTTCATGCCAAGCAAACCCCACTTCAGGGGGTACAGGCAAACGGCTTTCCACGCAAAATTCATGCAGGATTTTAGAAAAAGCAGGCAACATCATCATTGGGGTAAAGGCAATCTAAGGGTTATTAAAATTGAGAAGACATATTACTAGAAACAATTAGTTACGATGTTAAATAAAAAGCAATTTCTAGTAATTGATAACCTTTATTATATTAACAATCTGTTTTAATTTAACACGAGCATTCACACACCCCAAAATTAAAGAACGTCTCCCTACCATGATTTTACCACTGCTAACCGCATTATTGAGCCTTCCAGAAAGTACAGGTATACCTGCTTTGCTTTTAAGTGGCTTACATTTACCTTCAGCGGGTACAGAAGTGATTAATCAGCAAAACATCAAAATTGCCTTACAGGTACTAGGTATTTTAATGGGTTTACCTGAAAGTATTAAGCAAAGTATTACTCAATCTATGGGTATACAAGCATTACAATACAGTTGGTGGTGGAATAAAAGCGGTAAAGCCCAATGGGTAAAGCTTAAACCAAAACTTGACCGTTTTAACGCATGGCGTAAAGGCTTACCAGCAACCAAAGTTACCATTGCTTGGAATAGTTCGCCTGCTACTAGGCTTACAACTAAACCTTTACAGCCGTAGATTGTGCCACTTTGGCTGCGAAATCTTCTGGCGTGAAGGGTTTAACAAGGTAGTTATTAGCACCCGCTTGAATAGCCGTTACCACATTAGTTTTTTCACCTTCAGTGGTTACCATCATAATAGGGGTAGTAATACCTGCACCGCGTAATTGCCGTACTACATCAATACCCAACATCCCCGGCATATTCCAATCCATCAAAATTAAATCAAAAGCATTTTTCGAAGCCACTTCCAAGCCCACTAAGCCATCCGGGGCTTCTTGAATATTGGCTTGTTCAACGCCAATTTTTAATAATTCACGAATGATGACCTTTCGCATAACAGCGGAATCATCTACAATTAAAACTTTCATCATTTTAGTTTTATCCTTAATTAAGTTAATTGAATACGTTAAAATTTTACAAGCGGTTCACGTTAGAAATAACGGAAGGTTACTTGTAATACAAAAGAATGACCCTCTGCTTCAAAAACCAAGAACAAAAACGGACAATTTTTAGGACGACCAGTAATTTCATGCCCTGGTCCTTTAATAATAGAAGGCAAAGAAAGACGGTAAAGCGTGCCACTATCTTCGCTTAACGATGTTTTCGCACGACCTGAAACAATGTTGACCAATTCGCCAATACCATCACACATATCTTCTGAACAAATTTCTTCAGGAGGCATGCCGAGCAATCGCCCCACTAATAAAGCAGCCATCGGTTCAGTAAATGAAAGTGTCAACATACCTTCGCCATAATCACCAGAAATACCGATAACGCCAGAAATATCGCCAGTGGGTTTATAATCTAACGAAGGTACAACTTCTTTTAAGGTTACTTGGGTACCTGCCATAGTGCCACAAACTTCCATTACGGCTTTCATTAGGGTATTCACCAATTTAGCATCAATCGCATTGGTGCTTTGTCCAGCGGCATTCATCATCATTTCAAACAGCTTCCTTTCAACGGGATTAATTAAACTAAAAACACACTTTTAAACTAAATTTAACCGGTCTTGTAGGCATTCCACCATTTTGGTCATTAAATCTTCTTCAGCAAACGGTTTGGCAAGGTAATTGGCTGCCCCTGCCCGAATGGCTTCTACCATTTTGCCCCGTTCGCCTTCAGTGGTTACCATCATGACTGGGATGGTATTGGTCATTTCGCTAGCTTTTAACCGCTTTAGTGCGGTTAAACCATCCATATTAGGCATATTCCAATCCATTAAAACAAGGCAAACTTCTTCAATATGGGCTTCTACTTGAGCTAGGCATTCAACACCATCGCCCGCTTCTAATACTTGAAAGCCTAAGGCTTCAATGGCCCCGCTCATAATTTTTCGCATAATACGACTATCATCGACCGTTAAAATATATGTCATCGTAATTTAAACCTTAGCTCCTGTATAAACGTAGTAAAAAATTGGTGAATGGGATATTCATTTATTTCTTTAACCTATAAAATGAGGTTTTACCTTGCATTTCCAGCTTGAAGGGCGTTTCTAGTCCTAGTAATGATTCCGTACTACCAATAATTAAATACCCGTTGGGTTTTAACTGCTTGGCTAGTTTGGCGTACAGTTGCACTTTGAATTCTTTGCTAAAATAGATGGCAACATTTCGCATAAAAATAATATCAAACAACCCTAAGTGCGAAAGGTCTGCTTGAAGGTTGGCTTGTTCAAATTCAATCATTCGTTTTACTTCATCTTTCAGCACCCAAGCCCTACCTTGTTGCGTGAAGAACTTGTTTTTACGCACGTCGCTAATGCCTCTGCCCATGGCTACCATGTCATAACGTCCCATTTTAGACAGTATCACGGCACTTGAAGCAATATCTGTTCCCTTAATTCTCAGGCGTTGTTCGTTGGCTAAATCGTTATAACTAGCTGAACTACTGGCTAATTCATTCACGCACATGGCAATACTGTAAGGTTCTTGCCCTGTTGAACAGGCCGCAGACCAAATGCGAATGGTATCTGTTGGGGCTCTATTTTTTAATAAATCTGGCAGAATATGCGTTTTTAGTGTTTCATAGGGGTGTTCATCTCGAAACCACATGGTTTCTTTGGTCGTCATTAAATCAACTAATTTAGGACGAAGCTCATTTTGTTTTGCCCCTCTGCATAGTTGAACAAGCTGGCTGTAAGTATGGCAATCATATTCAATTAACAATTTCAACAACCGTGTTTCAAGCAAATACTGCTTATCTGCTTCTAGGTGAATACCGCAAACATCTTCCACCAACTTCCGTAAATCGGTTAGTTCTGCCGTAGTCATAACCGGAATGGCTTGATTGCTGTTGGTACTACTGCTGGAAGGAGAATAATTAAATGTACTAGCGGTAGACGTACTTTGGGTAGTATGAGATGATGATGATTGCGTAAATTGCAAGGCAGTTGGTGTACCCCCACTAGTGGTGGTGGAAGTTTTAGGTGTGGCAGGAAATGCACTGCTGGGTACGCTAAAGGCAGGCTTAGTAGTGGTTACAGCAGAAGACTGTGAGGAAGCAGACGATGTATTTGATTGTGGTGTGTTGCTAGATGGTTGATAAGGTTTATAATCCATATTAGTAAACAAGTGCCTCCCAAAGGGTTTGGTATGAATATAAATGGTTGTTTGTTAGGGGGCTTGCTTACCCAGTAATTCACAAATACGATTGGCTAAATTATTGAGTGGGACTGATTCATCGTTAAGCTGTTCGTCGTCAACTGCTTTAGGCATACCGTAAATCACACAGCTTTCTTCACTTTGGGTTACGCAGTATGTACCCACTGTTTGTTTTAGGTATCGGACACCTTCGCAGCCATCTTTACCCATGCCAGTCATTACCACACTTAAAGTATTATTTTTAAACACCGCGGGGGCAGATTTAAATAACACATCTACTGAAGGGCGGCAAGAATTGACGGGTGGTTTTTGGTTGATGTTGACAATAGCTTCGCCCTTAGCCCCTGCTTCTATTTCCATATGGAAACCACCTGGGGCAATGTAAACCACGTTGGGTTTTAGTGTTTCACCATGCACAGCTTCTTTAATGGTTAAGCCTGTTTTAGTATTTAAAGAATCCGCTAACGACTGGGTAAATTTGGGGGGCATATGTTGTACTACCAAAACAGGTAAGCCTAAATTACTAGGTAACTTGGGTATTAACTCCATTAAGGCAACGGGACCACCAGTAGAAATACCAATTAGTAGCACCTTGGGTGTTATAGATAAACGTTTTATTTTTGCTGTTGAGATTGGTTTTTGCTTCTTTTCTTGGTTGGTAACAGAAGCGTTGGGCTGATTAGCTTGTATGGTAGACCGATTATTCTGATGATTAGCTGTTGTTGCTTGACCAGCAGTCGGTTGCCCTGTTCTACTAGGGGCTTGTTGCGGAATTGGCTTAGCAATTGAAGCTGAATTGCTTTGCGGTGTTGCTTTAGCAGGAATAATGCCTTTTATTTCAAATGTACTAGAAGACGAGTGCTCATTTTTTAGTGGTAAGGCCTCATCTAACGTTGTAGCAGTGGGGAAGTCTGCCGAAACATTACTAACCCGAGATGTTTTGGTTTTGCCTAAGGCTTGGTGTCTGGCTCTCATTTTATCTTGAGACCGTTGCCAAATAATTGAACGGGTTAATACAAATAATTGCTTGCGTAGTTGTTCTTGGCTATCGCCACCGGAAGCCCCTTCCGGTTTGCCAATAAAATCATACGCTCCTAAGCTCAAGGCTTCAATGGTAATATCCATATTGGTTTTGTTATGCCCGCTAACCATAACCACCAACATTTTAGGATGCCGCTGCCGAATAACCCGCAACGTTTCCAGCCCATTCATTACTGGCATTTCAACATCTAAAAACACCACATCTACTTCAGGTAGCGCTGCCAATAGCTCTAAGCATTCTGTGCCATTGGTAGCCTTACCTATAACCGTTACTTGGGCTAGGCTATTTAAAGCTTCTGCCATAATGGTACGAAATAAATTCGTGTCATCTACCACCAATGCGTTCAACATTCTGGATGATTTAGTTGTCGATGCCGAAGTAAGTGTTTGGTTTGAAGAGGTAGGAGATGACATAGCGGTAAGGCTTTCTCAAATAATTGAATGGCGGTAGAAAAGGGGTGCGGATACGTTGCCTTTTATCTGTAGGGGCGGATGCAATCCGCCCCTACAGAGGCTGATAAGCATTATTTTCTTTGGGCAGTTTGAACCGCTTCCAGAATGTTGTTGTTACGGTTGGATAAGTTATCAATGTTACCCTTTAACTCTTCCACGTTAGCGGAAGCGGTACCCATGTTTTGAGCAATTTCATTGGTAACTTGGGTTTGTTCTTGAACCGTACCAGCAATTTGGCCGTTGATACCAGACAAATCTTGGACAATCTCTGTAATTTGACGAATAGCTTTAACCGCTTGGTTGGTGTTGGATTGAATTTCGTTAATGCGGTTTTGAATGCCTTCGGTGGCATCTGAAGATTGGCGAGCCAATTCTTTTACTTCGCCAGCAACAACGGCAAACCCTTTACCAGCATCGCCAGCCCGTGCGGCCTCAATCGTAGCATTCAAGGCTAACAGGTTGGTTTGGTTGGCGATAGATTTAATTAATTCCACAACGCTATTAATTTCCCCTGCGGATTTACCTAACTGTTCCATAATACGTTGGGTTTCAACCGCCATATTCTGGGCTTGTTGGGAAACCGAAGACCCATGCTGAGATTGTTCGGATACTTCAGCCATACTGGAAGAAAGTTCTTCGCAGGCAGCAGCAACCATGTTAAAGCGTCCGCTCATAGTATTAACGGAATCGGTCAAATCATAGAAGTGTTGAGCAATATAAGATGATTCTTCGTTGACTTGGTTTAATACTTTGTTATTACCTGAACCCGATTGATTACTAGAACTGTTGGTATTAACCAAGGTTTCTAAAACCAACCCTTGGCTGTAGGAAAGAACGCCTTGGTAGCAGAACAATAAGGCTTCTAACTTATCTTGTTTTTTGCCATATTGTTGGAAAGCGGCTTGAGCCAACGTGGTTTGAGCTTCTTGGTAAGCTTGAAGCACTTGGGTAATATACGTATTATTTTGCCCTAAGTAGTGTGCAACGCCACTGGCTTGGTTGGCTAAGTTAATAGAAAAATTACCCGTTAATAATTGATTAAAATGTTGCGTTAAGGTCGTCATTACTTCTGGTTGGTTGCCAACATTTAAGGCGTTACCAAAGTTTTTGGCTACTTGCCGATAAGTGTTATCCAATGTTTTGGCAGCATCACTTAAAAGGGCTTGAGGCTTTTGGTTTTGAGGACAGTTAGATTTTAACCTGTTCCAAAACGTAGCAGGGCTTTGGTTTGCGGTAGCTTCAGTATTAGCGTAAGCGGTAGCGTTCATCATAATTCATTAAATTCCTTTTATAAAAATAAGGGGGAGGTAAACAATCACTAAAAAGGGAGGGATATATCTTTCATTAACGTCGTCAAACAAGGTTCAAAACTACAAGATTTTAACCAATAAGCGTTTAATACCCATTACTTAGCTGAATTTTTTACTAAACAGCTACGGGTTCTTCTTTCATCATTAACACATGGTCAATATCAATAATACTGGCTACGGTTTTGGGTAGTTTAATAACCCGTGAAAGGTAGTATCCATCAATATCGCCGGTGTTCGCGGGTGGGGCTTCTAGTTCTTCATCATCAACGGTAATGATGTCGCCAATTTTATCCACCATAAAGCCCACACGGTCTGAAGCATTATCGCCAGCATCTGCATTGGTTTTAAGAATAATGTTTTGCGTATCAGGTGTTAAGCGTAAATGCCCTAAACCTAATAAAAACCGTAAATCTAACAGGGTGAAAATTTGACCCCGAAGGTTAATAAGCCCACGAATAGCTTCTCGAGCTAACGGTACGGGGGTGGCATCTGCATGAGAATTAATTTCTCGTACATTGAGGATGTTGACACCAAACAGGTATTGGTCAATCCAGAAAGTAACAAATTGTTGCTGAGCCATTACTGGGTTTGCTCCTTTTTTTTATTTTAGGGGTTTACGGTATAAAACTTAAAACGAAGAGATTGGATGGTACTGGATAAATTTGGCGGGAAGCCACGGAGAGCTCCCCCTACAGTCAGCTTATTTCATAGGGTCTGGTCTCTGTGCCAGCCCGTTTTTACTATCTTTACGCAGAATGATGATTGTGCGTAAGAATGTAAGATTCTGGGTTCGCCTCTACTTCTTCTTCCAGCCAAATACCTGCACTTTCTAGCAACACTTCCGTGTTTAAGAAAAGCGTCAAATGGTCTTGTATAATGGCAGACCCTTTCACTTGCGAATCAGAAACAATATGAGAATCTAGCACCACGTTGGTTTCAATGGTATCTAAAATTTTGGTAGCATAAATACCGGCTCTACCACCACCGTGTTTGGGTACAATCATGTAAGCTGTTTCAGCATCACTTGGGGAAGGACGAACGGAAAGATGATCTTCTAACCGAATAAGCGGTAAGCTTTCGCCACGGTAATTAATAAATTCACGGCTACCGACCACTTCAATGTTTTTGATTTTAATTTTTTCTAACCGCAACAAGGATGAAAGTGGTAAGGCAAAACGTTCTTCAGGGTGATTGCTGAATAGAATAATCGCTTGCCGTTCACCATGATTGGTTTTACTGGTGGAAAGGCTTGCCATTTCTTGCCGTTTGGCTTCCACATCTTTTCTACGTGATTCTTCTGCTTCCACTTCACCAAAGTTCAATTTACCTTGGGTTACAATGCCGCCTACATCGCAAATCATGGCTACTTTACCGTCCCCCATAATGGTAGTACCACTAAAGCACTTACAGTTTTTAATGTAGCTAGAAAGCGGTTTTACCACAATTTCTTCGGTATCAAATACTTCATCTACAATTAAGCCGTATTGGTTAGCCCCTACCCTAAGCACTAAAATGTTATAATCGCTAACGGGGGCAGTACGGTTAATGGCGGGTATTTGCTCAATGGCTACAGGGTCTTCAAACCGAGTATCTTCAATAGATTGCCGTCTATCTGTTTTCGCATTGCCTGAACTAGGGTCAATATACAGTTTATCTAACTGTAATACATCTGCCAATTTAACTAAGGGTAACAATTTACCCCGCAAGCGGAAAACAGAAGCCCGTCCGCATCGTTCAATTTTTTGATGAATTTCGTTGGCTTTAATCCGAACTAATTCCAATAAGTTTACTTGCGGAATAGCAAACCGATGATGTTGTAAACCGACCACCAACGAAGGGATAATGGCTAAGGTTAATGGTAACTGCAAGGTAATGGTAGACCCCTGCCCCAAGGTGGATTCTAAATGAATATGCCCACCCAAGCGTTCAATGTTGGAACGAACCACATCCATACCTACGCCACGCCCTGAAACATCAGATAGTTTTTCAGCGGTAGAAAGCCCAGCATGGAAAATTAAATTCAACCGTTCTTGGTGTGTCATGGCATCAAATTCAGCTTGGGTAATAACCCCTGAACTAATCGCTTTTTTTCCTACACGGGCGGTATCAATCCCGTTACCATTATCTTTAATGGAAAGGTTAATTTGCCCACCTTCATGGTAGGCGTGCAATACAATAGTGCCTTGCGGTGCTTTGCCATTGGCTTGCCGTACTTCAGGAGTTTCAATACCGTGGTCGCAACAATTACGAATCATGTGGGTTAGGGGGTCTGAAAGGCTTTCTAAAATGGTTTTATCCAATTCAACATCTTGCCCAACCATTTCCAAATTGATTTTCTTGTTCAACTGGCTGGCTAAATCCCGCACAACTCGGGGAAATTTACGGAAAACCGCTTCAATGGGTTGCATACGGGTTTGCATAATGTGTTCTTGCAAATAAGAAGTTACTGTATCAATACTTTGTACAATGCGGTTAAAGCCTTCTTTATCTTGTTCTGCATTTTCTTGGCTGGTAGCCCGAATAAGCTGGTTGCGGGAAAGTACTAATTCGCCGGCAAAATCCATCAACTTATTCAGTAAATCCACCCGAACTCGGATGGTTTCAACCGCCGCTTCAGCAGAACTAGCCGTTTTGGCACCGGCAGTAGCTGGTGTTGGGGGGGCTTCTTTCTTTTCAGGGGTGGCGGGTTTTGAAACAGCGGTGGTTGTATTACTATTCCCCACTTCTAATTTTGCTTTGCCTGTGGTTACTTTTTCTACTACCGTGGCACTATTGGCTTGTATATTGCAATCATACAGGGTAATGCAGTCTGTAGGTACATCAAACGCACCAGCCAGTAAATCTATTTCCAATACTGTACCAATTAAGCAGATAACTTCTTCAGGTGGAGCTTCTTCTTCTTCCTTCGTAACGTTACTACCTAAAAACGAACCGCAGGATTTTAGCAAGTCTACAAACTGTGGGAAGGTTCTATGGCTAGCAAACAAGTGTTTTTCTGCACTAATTTTCAATAAAAAGAACGACTGCCCTTGGTTTTTGTACTGTTGTAACACACCTGCTGCTACTTCAAAAGGTAATGCACTACCCGTAACGGCTGTAGTGGTTTCTGCATCTGCGGCAATAGAAGCAACCGTAACAGAGGCTTTTTCAGCTTTCGCTGTTGTAGCTTTAGCCCCATCTTTTTGATACCGAGTACTGTCTTTAATGTAATGGTTTAGTTCAGGTACTAAGGCTTCACAATCTACTTGTTCGCTGTTTTGAATGTCTTCAACCATATCACGCAGTAAATCAACACCCACTAGCAAGGGTTCAACAATATAGCTTTCGGGGGTTAGTTGTTTGTCTCTTATCCGCATTAACACGCTTTCCATAACGTGTGAAAGGTTTTTAAGGCGTTCAAACCCAAAGAAGCCTGCCGCCCCTTTAATACTGTGGATGGCACGGAAAACTTTATTTACAATTTCTTGGTCGACTGAGGGGGCTTGGGCTTCAAGTTCCAGCAAATCAGGCTCAATATCTGAAAGATGCTCTTGGCTTTCGGTAATAAATTCTTGAATGAGGCTTTCGTCGTCAAAACTGGCGTTCATCATCATAGTGGGTTCACTCTCTCCGTTTTTGGGTAAAGGGGTTGTTTAAAGAAAAGATTTAAGGCTGAAAATTGGCACTGTATTTTTTCAGTATAGCCATTTAAAACCGCGATTTTTCCCAAGCCCGCTCAACACCCCCCGCTTGAAGGAGTTTGCCAACTTTTCAAATGAACATTCAAACTTTTAATTGGTATAAGCCATTTTTTACACCTTGATTATTTCCCCAGTTTTCAAGTGGGGCTTGAAATAATTCCTATTAATCAAGGTGTTCTTGAATAGCTGGCAAATAATCAAGCAAGGCTTAACTTTTAATCGTCGAAAGACAGGTTAGTAAGGTCTCTTCATGTTTTTATCTTAAGAAAAGGGGGCTAAACTTGATTTGCCCCCTTTCTTTCAAGTGGGGCTTGAATGGTGGGCAAACAATCAAGTTTTTGGGTCTACTTTTTGCGAAATTAACAGTTTAAACTTTTTAATACCGTACACAAATTGGTAATCATCTGTTCACAATGATGGGCTTCAACCACCAGCGGAGGGCAAAACCGAATGCTATTGCACCCACACCCCACGGCTACAATGCCTGCTTCAAACAACCCCTGAAGCACTTTTTCCTGCTTGCTAGAACTAGGTTCTGTGCCGTTTTCCACTAATTCTATTGCGAACATTAACCCTCGCCCCCGCACGTCCCCAATATGGTGCGGAAACGCCTGTTGCAAGGCTTCCAACGCTGGTTTTAAAACCATTTCCCCAATGATGCTGGCATTTTCAGCCAAGCTTTGTTCTACTAATTCAATTGTTGCTAACGCACTGGCACACGCTAGCGGGTTGCCCCCAAACGTAGAAGCATGGCTGCCCTCTTGCCAATTCATCACACCGCCCCTAGCAATAACCGCACATAACGGCAGCCCCGAAGCCAAACCCTTTGCGGATAATATCACATCGGGCTCAAAGCCTTCAACGTGTTGGCACGCCCAAAATTTGCCTGTTCGCCCCACGCCACTTTGTACTTCATCACACACCACCAAAATGCCGTGTTTTCGGGCAATGGCTTGCAAGCCCAGCAGAAAACTATCAGGCGGGACAATGTAGCCCCCTTCCCCTTGAATGGCTTCCACCACGAAGGCAGCGATTGTTTCAGCGGGGGCAATTTGCTGGAAAAGCGTTTCTTCTATGTAAGTTAAACACTGGTTGGTACTGGTTTCAGCGTCGATTCCCGAAATGGCATCTTTAAAAGGGTAAGGGTAAGGGGCATGAAACACTTGCGGTACTAGCGGAGCAAACCCCTCTTGGTAGTGGGGTTTAGAGGCAGTTAAGCTCATTGCACCAAACGTTCTGCCATGGAAGCCTCGGTCAAAACTAACGACTGCAGGGCGTTGGGTGTGAAATCGTGCCAATTTCAATGCTGCTTCTGTCGCTTCTGCCCCAGAATTACCAAAGTAGACCGTAGCATCTTCACCCAACCAAGGGGTCAGCCGTTTCAGCGTTTCCGCCAATAAAATTTGCGTTGGTTCGTAATAATCTGAAGAAGAAACGTGCCATACTTTATTAAGCTGAGCTTCAATGGCTGCCTGCACTTTCGGATGCCGATGCCCCGTACTACAAACGGCTAGCCCCGCACCAAAATCTAGGTATTGCTTGCCTTCAGGGGTGTATAGGTGCATGCCCAAAGCATGGCTAACTACCAGCGGAAAATCTCGAGTGTAGGAGGGGGATAAGCTGGTTTTGTCTTTGGAAATCCATTGTTGGGAAGAAAGCGTCGTAGAAGCTGGCATTAGTTATTAGTGAAGCCTATTGACCTTAAATTGGGTGAGCCTTTCCCATCTAACCATTGAAAAGGTGGCGTGTCTACTATCTTTATTAGAGAATAGATGAATCGCTTAACACTTTATTACGCTATTGAAAGTTTTTTCACTATGATGAGCCTACCAACAACCGCACCCTCCTTCACCCTTGAACAAGCCTTAGCCCACTGGAAAACCGCTAAAGATGAATTGGCAACCGTTTGCCAACACGCCAAGGGGTTTTATAACCAAGGGTGGTTGATGGGCACAAGCGGTAATTTATCGTATAAAGTAGCAACAACCGATACTAATGAGCCGCTTTCATTTTATGTTACGGCTAGCGGGCTGGATAAAGGCAATTTATCCCCTGCAGATTTTATTTGGACAACCACCAACGCCACCCCTTGCCTAGCGGAAGAAACCCGTAAGCCTTCAGCGGAATGTTTGTTGCATGAAGCCATTTATACCCATGTGCCTAGTGCCACTGTGGTTTACCATATTCATAGCCCGTTATGGACTTTTATCTCTTCGCAATTGCCTACGGAAAGCCTGCCGCTTGGTTTAGGTTTACCTGCTATTGAAATGGTGAAAGGGTTGGGAGCGGGTAGCCATACGGAACAGTTATCTGTATTGGTGTTGCCTAATAGCCAAGCCATGCCAGAACTGGTGGCATTGTTAGCCCCGCAGTGGGAACAGTTGCAGGTTTCGGGGTTTGTTTTACAGGGACATGGGTTGTATACTTGGGGTGGTTCGGCTTTTGAAGCGAAGCGTCATGTGGAAATTTTTGAATTTTTAGCGAATCAGCTTTACTTCCAACAACTAACAAACTAACAGTCTGTTATTTCACTTTTTTGATTTCAATGCCAACTGAAGCACCCCAGCAATTAAAACGCCAATAGCCGTTAGCAGTAGTACTAAGCAATAAGCCAACAAGCCATAACTTATCCACAAGGCTAGCGTTTTCACACCTAACAGCATCAAAATAATTGCCAACAACGCTAAAACCAACATAACAGGCGTAAAATACATAATAAATGTAAAAAACTTGCCCATCTAATGCTTATCCTCTGATTGTTGTTTAAAGTCTAGCCCATTTTATTCAGCTTAGTTTATGTGATAATTGAACCATATAGTTCACCAAACATCGACTGTTTACCGTTAATTGTTACAAATAAGTCGAACCGAAAAATGATGGGACTGCCCCTTCTGTATGCACGGTACCGTTTTAAAATATTTTTCAAATTATTATTATGTGCAAGTCAAGCCAGATGAAGCATCTGCCCCTATTCTGCTGGAATGTATGGCAAAAAGCCTACTCAAAAAGCAGGGAAGCCTCATTCTCACGGGCGATGTGGTACTGCTTGATGAAGTAAACATCGGCAATAAAACAGCCAGAATTACCGAAATTCTTCCTCGCACTTGCGTACTAAATAAGCCAAAAATAGCCAATGTGCAACGGGTTTTAGTTTTCGTGCCATTAGCCCAACCCTCGTTAGATTTACGCCAACTAGATAGATTATTAGCCCATGTGCACCTTTCAGGATTAGCTCCTTCTGTTATATTTACCAAGACAGATTTATTGCCATCTAACCCCGTTTTGTGGGAACAGCTTGGGTTTTCGGGGTTAGAGGAGCTGCTTTCCTTTTATACCAGTGTATTGGGTATTCCCGCTGTAGCCACCTCTATTATTGAAGGTTCGCCTTATTTTTCAGCTGTTTCAACGTTGTCTGGTCAGTTGCAAAGCCTTGGGGGAAATTGGGTGTTGGCGGGTGTTAGTGGGGCGGGTAAATCTTCGCTGCTCAATCAATTGAATCCGCAGTTTAACCTAAAAGTAGGGGCGGTTTCTGATAAGTTAGAACGCGGAACGCACACCACTCGGCATACCGAACTGCTCGAACTATTTCCTTCCGTTTGGGTGGCAGATGCACCCGGTTTTAGCCACTTGGCCTTTGAAGCTATTGAGCCAGAGCAAGTCCAGCAAGGCTTTCCAGAATTTAAGGCTGTTGTGGAAAAAACGCAGTGTCAATTCCCTAGTTGTTTGCACCAGTCTGAACCAGATTGTGCCATTATTGCCGCTGTAGAACAAGGGCTGATTGCAAAAACCAGATATCTTCATTATTCGGAACTTCTAAAAGACGTAACGGAAACGTTTGAATCTGCCTGTAAACAATCTCATAAACAAGAAATTGGGGGCGTGAAGCAGGGCAATAGCAAACAAGGCGGAAAAACGTCTGCCGTTGTAAGGTTAGACCCCAAATTACGAGAAGCCAACCGTAAGCAGTATAATCAACAACTCAATCAACTACATGAAACGCTAGAGACCGCTGCTCAAGAAAATCGACTTGATGAAGAAATTTAACGAAGGATTGACCTAAATGACCATTCAAAATGCTAACCTAACAATGAATGCCTCATTTTTAGAAACTACCTACGCTACGGAACGAACATGGGTAAACACCGTACTAGAAGCTTGTTTGAGCGATTACTGGGCAGTGCAAACCCATAAAAATACGGCTTTGCAGGTAACCCTGCCAGAACTAGAAACCCTGTGGCAAGCCTTAAAACACGCTACTGTGCTGGGGGGGAAACGCATTCGTCCGCTATTGGCGTTGGAAACTTATCGGGCGTTTTACCCTGAACAATCTGCTGAGCGTTGTTTTGAAACGATGAAAGGCGTTTGCTGTGCGTTGGAACTCATCCACGCCCAAAGTCTTGTATTTGATGATTTGCCTTGTATGGATGATGATGATTTACGCCGTGGGCAACCTACCGTCCATAAAGCCTTTGATGAAGCCACCGCTGTGTTAGTAGGCGATGCCTTGGCTTGCATGAGCTTTGGATGCTTGATTCGGTATTCTCCGAAAACGATAGCCTCTACTATTTTACTGCAATGCGTGCAAGAACTTTCCGATATTAGCAGTTTGCAAGGGCTAGTGAATGGGCAATATGCCGATATGGTTAGCGAAGGGAAGCCTTGTACCCCTGAACGGCTAAGCTATATACACGCTAACAAAACAGGGGCGTTACTGGCGTTTAGCTTACGAGCAGGAGCCCTAGTAGCTGAAGCTTCGCCAAAAGCCTTAAGCATTATTTCTACGCTGGGTAGTGTTTTAGGGGAGCTGTTTCAAGTGGTAGATGATTATTTGGATGTTTCTGTTTCCACCAGTCAATTAGGGAAAACAGCGGGGAAGGATTTGGTGCAAGAAAAAGCCACTTATGTTTCAGTCCATGGGCTAGAAGCCACAAAACGGCAAGTTAATTCGCTCAGCCAACAGGGCAATCTGCTATTAAAGGCATTAAAAACCGAGGTTGCAACGGTTGAAGTTAGTCGGCTTGAAGCCTTGGTTACTTTTTTACAAACAAGGGCTTATTAACTAGCTTCATTGTTGTTTTTTCGTTATGATAAGGTTTAATATTATTGTTTTCTTAGGATTAACCTCGCTTCATGTTGTTTTCTTCACTTACTTTGTTAGTGGCTACTTCGTTAGTTATAACGCCAGCCTTAGCAACGAATGTTCCCTATTTTTTAGGGTTGCCTGTCCCTTTTATTTTTTGTCATGGGACAGAAATTGTTTTAGCAGGTTTGGCGGGGGCGTTAATTGCCCAACTATTTAAATTTATTAGTGCCTTAATTATTGAACGCCACGTCAATTTCAGGTTATTATTTGAAACGGGTGGTATGCCTAGTAGCCATACAGGGTCTATGACTGCGATGGCAACTTCTGTTGGGTTAATTGAAGGCTTCAATTCCGTGATATTTGCCGTAGCGTTGGCTATTACGCTGGTTGTAATGTATGATGCTGCGGGTGTTCGGCGGGCTGCTGGTAGAATGGCAGGTATTCTCAATCAAATTACGGATGATTTGTATAGCCATCACCCTAAACGAGTGCCTGTTCGATTGCGGGAATTATTGGGGCATACCCCTTTTGAAGTGTTGGTAGGGGCGTTATTGGGTATTGCCTTAGCGTGCGGATTTCACCAGTATTTAGAATCGCTTATGCACCAAGGGCTTATTCCGCTGGTTGGTTAGGGGTTCTCTGCACCCTTTTATACCAATACTTAGATTAAACAGCGAATCCACCAGTAGGAACGACCATCGCGTTTGCTCTGCAGTCGTCGATGCTTTCCGTCCACCGAAGGGGCTAAAAGAGCATCCCTCCGTCAATGCCCGTAGTGGCATAGGGGGTGTCTTTTCTGGGGTTTTCTAGGGTCTTGCCTCTAAATTTGTTGGGGGTGTTCGTGGTGGGGCAACCCAACCGCAGTCCCCTGACAAACCAACCAGCTAAAGATTGAAACGACAATCGATGAGAAAATACGCTATTTAATGATTGAATTGGTATTATATTGCTATGGAAGAAAAACTCTCCTCTGGTTGATGGTTGTTTTACGCTTTCTTTTGAATTGGTTTTGTCTTCTTTTAAAATGATTGCTATAATGAATCTATAGATTTTTTTGAGACTAAAAAATAGCCTAAAGGCAACAAAGCAGCATCTATTTATACTGCTATCGGAGGGTTCTAAGTTTAATGATGATGATGTCCGCCAGTTCTTTCGCTTCTGATGCTATGGATGAATTTCGTCCTTCAAATAGTACCAATGCCCGCCGTGCATTCCTGCAAGCCAATGGCACTGTTCCTAACGGGGGTACAGTAAGTACAGCCCAAACACAACAGCAATATCAAGCAAGCCAAAACTATTTAACATCGCCCTTTAAAGGCAATAAACTGTCTTCAGGTAGTGCGTCTACTTCTCCGTTGGAATTAATGCAACACCCACTGAATTTAACCGATGAAGAACGTTCGTTTCAGCTCATCAATAAGCGTGTTGGGTTGCTAGCAGGGCATATGACCCACCAACTATGCCAGCACCAACAAGCGTTACGTAATACTAAGATGATTTTTAATCAGTTACTAGAAGATTTACCGACCCTTTGCACCACGTTTAAAGATGCCTTTAAAGGAGCAGATGGCGTAGATACAGGGCGTATTTTTAACGAAATTGACCCCGATAAATCTGTCGGTGTGTTGAATATTTTATGGCACTGTTTAAGCTTTACTAGCCGTGGTAATTCTAAGCCATTGGCGTTGTTTCGTCCAGATAAAGATCCCGTTTTTACAGGGCGTATTCTTGCCATTCGGGGTGATTTTCTAGATATTTCCCACACTTATGATACGCAACAATTTTCTGATTTGCTTTCCTTTGAGCTGGCTTCGCTTTACATTCCTAGCGACCCGCTAGAGCCTGCTATTATGCGTATTCCACATTTGGGTGAAGAAGAGCAATTGCTTAACCAAGGCGATGCGGCTCGGTTGTTTTTGCTAAAAACCATTGAAATGGTTTGTGGCGGTGGTTTCCTGCACGAACAATAAAATGCAAGTACGATGGGATTGTTGTTCGGTCTAAAATGGATGCGTTAGGGGGACTGGCGTCAGCCCCCCTAACAACCCCCACCGCTTAAGGGGAAAGGTGGCATTAGCATGCGTCCTCCCCCCTTAAAAATCCCCCCTCCCTACCGCTAAGGGCTAATTTGTTTACACGCACGTTGAAAATAGGCTTGAGCGGAAGCTAGAGGCTCCCTAAATGCTCTGCTTCGCTACGCTCGCACCAGCCTATTTCCAACTGCATATGGTTTGAAGCTAAAAATCCCAACAAAATCTAGTAAAACTGGACGTTCAGCTTTGTTAACTATTTTTATATCGCCAAAGATTAATAAAAATGTTACAATATATTTACAATCACTAATTGACCTCGATTCTTCTGTATCATAGTAAAAATTAAAAACTCCAAAAGGAAACACCCCTTACCATGGTAACGAGCAGTACCCCCTTTCCTGTTTCTGATGCTACCAGTACGCCTAATAATGCACGTCAATCACTTCAAAAGGCTTTTAATACAACCATGCCCAACATGAACCTTTATAATAGTAATAACCTTGGCTACTACCCGTTTGATGAACTGTTGGGGCAGCTTTCAGGGCATTCAGGGCTATTTTCTCAAGCGACCTTCCAAAATTTAGTCAGTAGTTTAACTCGATTGGTTCGAGACCAACGCCTAAAAGGCACGGTGTTGATATACACCCCCACAGGTACGGCTGATTTTGAAACCGCCACCCTTGGTTTAAAAGCCATGCAAGGCGTTGAAGTCATTTCACTAGCCCCAATCGTTGAAAATCATTTAGCTACCTTGGTGGAGCGGGGGCAACTTTCCACCGGCGGAACAACCCCACTATTTTCGCCCAAGTTAGGGTTTATTCTGTTTTTAACAGAACGCCTAGGGGCAAGCGTCTACTGGGATACGTCTACGATTGACACGTTTCAGCTAGCCCAAGGCGGTTGGAGCTTTAATCCGCAAGACGTTAAAACACTGGCAACCCGATTGGGCGAAATGCTAGAAAACGAACCCCTGCAAAGTACGATTGAACAAGCCCCTACCGATAGACGCTACGACGAAAAAATCACGTTTTTGGTTTCCTCCTTAGTGAGTAATTTAGAACACCGAAACCGAGAACTTTCAGGGGCGGTTAGCAGTTTACAAACCCTCAATACTCAACTGGTAGAACAAGAACGGTTAGCCACTATCGGGCAAATGAGTTCCACCATTGCTCATGAAATTCGGAATCCGCTAGGGTTAATTGATTTATACGCTAGCTTGGTGGAAACCCAACTAACTAACTTGAACTTAGAAGCCCTAGACCCAATGGTTATGAAGAACTTGGGTCAAATTCGCTCGTCTATTCTGCATATGGAAAGTATTTTAAGTGAACTAACGCAATATGCTAGACCCTTGGAATTAGCTTTGCAACCCATTAATTTAAAGACTTTTGTTGAAGAGGTGTGTGATTATTATTTGCCCCAGTTTGAAGCCAATGGTATTACCTTAACGGTTGAACATACCCTTAATACCGCTGCTTTGCCTGAAGTAATGTGGCAGGAATATCAAGGGGATGTAACCAGATTACGGCAAGCTCTCATTAATTTATTGAAGAACGCCTTAGAAGCGAGCTTATCTGCCCAAGAAAAAGAAATGGCGAATGGCATACCTTCTAAACCACGTAGCGTAACCGTGGGGCTTTCTTATAGAAAAGATGATAGGGGCTTGTTTTTGAAGGTGAAAGATGAAGGGTGCGGTATTGCGTTTGATAAGCGAGAAAAGCTGTTTACCCCTTATTATTCTAACAAAGCGAATGGCACGGGGTTGGGGTTAGCACACGTTCAAAAAATTATGCAGGCTCATCATGGCGGAAAAGCCACCTTGCTATGGAGCGAACCCACCAAAGGCAGCACTTTCGCCTTAGTTTTTCCGAGACATTTAACTAATTAGCTATTATAATATCCTTAATAGACTTAAGGATATTATAATAGCTAATTAGTTAAATGTCTCGATTCATCTTTAAAAATATACCATGTGGAAAGGCTAGAACGCCCATGCAAAATGACCCGCTAATTTTGGGCGAGGAACGTTTTTATCAGCATTTGCCGTTTGAATTTAATAAAACCCTCATCCACAATGCCAAAACCGTTTTGCCCAAACTAACGGAAGAGTGGGTGGTGCAAGTCATCCATTCTGAAACCGCCGTGTTACAGGTGAAATTTATCGAAGACTACAGGATTTCTGGGTGCTTAAATCCTAACTACCATCCTGTACCGTTATCGAAACAAATAAAAGACGCTTGGCAAGCCTACACGCAGGAAGCGAATCCGAAAGCGTTTGAACAATTGCCGATTGATTATGACACATCACCTTCAGGGTTAGCTAGCGATGTACCTCATCCTACCGTGTTTCAGCGGGCTATTTGGCAACAACTTCGATTCATTCCTGTTGGGAAGACGCAAACCTATGGGCAACTAGCAGAAGCAATTGGGAAAGCCCCAATTGCTAGTAGGGGCGTAGGCGGAGCGGTGGGTAAAAATCCTGTTCCGTTAGTGGTGCCATGCCATAGGGTTGTACCAAAAAACGGATCGATGACCCGCTTTTGTGGTTCGCCCCGATTGATGGAAATTAAACAGGTTTTGCTAGCGTGGGAAAAAGATAAAGCTGTTTGATCTATTTTATTAAGGTAATATGAAATACAGAGGGTGTACTAACTAATGCTTGCATTTCTTCTTCAGTGTACCAAGTTTTAAGGGCTTTTTTACCATCACCTCTTTCACCACTATCAACAGTGTAATACTTGTTTTCTGTTACATCAAAACCAATGTTTTTAGCATGACCCCAATTACCGAACTTACTCTTAACCATGATAATTCCATCGGATGCTGAATCTTTAATCTTTGCTAAAGCTTCTTTTAAAGAAGTCTCTGAGGAATCCTCCGATTTGGTGTAGTATGTTGTGTCGATACCAAGAAGCTGAGAGAACACTTCCCCCTCACGAGCTCCAGAACCTAAGTCTTCAGGTTTGTATTTTCCCCAAGCTACATCTAAAGCCAAAGCAAATTTAGTATTGGCACGATCTCCCTTGTGTGGATATTGTTTAAGCATTTGGTTAATATCTTTTTCTGTTACTACAATGGGGTTTGTGGGTGGAGAACTTGGGGTAAAGGTGAATGTTTTTGTTTTGGGGTCGTAGTTTACGGTCTTTTCTATCGCTGTTTTTAGGTTTTCTGGTGCTTTACCCTTTTTGTATAGATTCACAATACTATTAGCCATGGCATGTAAAGTACAACTATTACGCCCTTTAGGTTGAACAGAATCGGATTGAGACAGTAATAACGCTTCGATGCCATTACCAGTAGAGCTACTTGCTGTTTCTTTCACTTCTTTTGTTTTATGTACTTTTACTTGAGGAATATTAAAGTCTTCTGTTTTTTCGACTGATTTCGTTTTTTTGACTTCGCCTGTGTTTTCCAATGTAGGTTCTGTAGGATCTAGGCCTACTGGTTTTTTCGTCAAAAAACCAGTAATAATACTACCAATTTCCTTTAAAACTGCTTTGGAAATTTGTCCAGTGGTGATGTCTTTAGCTGGTACTTTTTGATCAGCAATGGTAATATTTATTTCCTTATTATCAACAATGCCATTCTTATTAGCATCTTCCCATGCTACTTTAATGTTCCCAACATTTTTCAGATTGTTTTCAAAAGAAACCCCTTTAGAATCGGTATCTGTTGTTAAATTTCGGACGTTAAATTTTCCAGCTTTTAGGTTCTGGGTGTAAGCGGTAGCAATGCGATTAGGATTAATATTTTGGTTCATGGTGAATTTGAATCTCCTTAAAATTCGGTTACTTCAAGCTAATAATGGGTAGTTTCAGGTGGTGTAATTTGTTTAGGGCTATAGCTTTTAACCACCACTGTAAATGGGGTATGCCAATGAATACTGCCTAATGAGGTAGTAGAAGATTGATTGTAAAAACTCAAGCGATAGGGAGTAAATTTTAACTAAGAAAATAAAAACAATTTTATAGAGAAAATTGCCTACCTTTTTTGGAAGCCCAAAAAAAGCAGAGGAAATAGCCATTTCCTCTGCTGTACAAATTATTTTTTAAATAACCACTACACCTGAATTTGGCTCACCCGCTCGTAGGCTTGAATTACCTTGGTTAGCACTTGGCTGGTTAGGGTAACCGCTAGTTCCGCCTTGGTGTTTGCCATTACCACATCATGAATATCAACATTACTGTTGCCGCTCATTAACTGCTTTAGTAACGCATCTGGTTGTTGAACTGTTTGATTGACTTGCCCAATAGTGTTAGCCAGTACCGATTTGAAATTTACACCGCCAGAAGCTGGTGAACCACCATCAATAGCCGTTATTGACTGCGGGTTGCCCATGGCGGAAATACCGTGAATTGCTTGGCTAGCATACCCTGAAGGTTGCTGCATCGCATCTAAACTAAAACGCCCTTGGGCGTGTTGTAATTGGCTACCTAATTGTAAGGCTGAACTAGGCATCATGGAAGTTAATGGTGGAATCATGGTGAATAGGGTCTCAATCATTGGTTGATATAAACTTATTTCGATAATTTTGCTTTCAGATAATTGGTTAAAATATTACGAACATACTGTTGCGTTTCTTGGTAGGGTGGAATACCCCCAAATTTACTAACCGCATTGGGACCCGCATTGTAGGCAGCTAACGCCAATGCCACATTGCCCCCAAAGCGTTCCAATTGTAGTTTAAGGTACTTTATACCGCCTTCCATATTTTGAAGCGGGTCATAAGGGTTCGTAACACCCAAACCTTTAGCGGTAGCAGGCATTAGCTGCATCATTCCCACCGCACCAGATTTCGATACAACTTGCGGTTGATACCCAGATTCTTGATTAATTACGGCGTGAATCAGCAACGGGTCTAAATTGTATTTTTGCCCCAGGCTACTAACCGTAGGATTCCACATCGCTCGTTTATCTGCATTGGGTAACGCATAAGTAATACTGGTATTGGGTTTAGGAGCATAACTTGTACTAGCAAACGGAAACGGTGCCATGGTTTTACCTACGCCGGCTTTGCTAGTGCTATTAGCATTAAATGGTACAGGTGCACTTGGTGAAGCCGCTTCCTTGGCAGCTACTTGCCTACGCCGAGCTGCTTCAGCCAATTGTTCTTGCAATATGGCCTTGAAGGTTTCAGCCGTTAGGGGTTGGTTACGTTCTTTTGCTTTGGCGGCGATAATAGCCCGTAGTGCCTGTAATTGCCGAACCCGTGTTTGGGCGGCTGTCGCCCCACTGGCTTCTTGCATCATGCTTTTTGGGGAATCCATCATCATCATAAGGGGTAAACTCTCTAATAGTGGGGTTTGAAAATTGTTTATTTTGATGGTCATAGCGGGCTGGCACAGAGACCAGCCCCTACAGAAATTTATCGTATAGGGGAAGCTCTCCGTGGCTTCTCGCTAAAGATGACAAATAAATTTTTGAACAACTACAAACGTTCTGAAATTGAAGGATGATTGTAAATAAACAATCAACCTAGGCTCGCTATTGATTTCGGTTAATGATGAACGATTGCGTATAGGTTTCAGTTATTTGGAGGAGAAAGCTGTTGCAAGTATTATTGACTTATTGTGTAGGGGCGGATTGCATCCGCCTGCCTAACGATTTGGAAAACGGACGGATGCAATCCGCCCCTACAATAAAATAGAGTTGTAAAAGTTTTTAAAAAACTATTAATGTAGTAGACAAACCATCCGAAATATGCTATAGTTGTAATTGTAGAGAGAAGGGGGATAACATCCATCAAAGCAATCCCTTATCTTACTACTGTTTTCTGAGACATAAACATTCTTGAGTGTTCACTATATTGACCGTTTACAGTTTATTCGGGACAAGAAAAGGAGATTGGGTTTTCATCAACTACCTGAGGTTTACCTTATAGTGTTGGTAACAGTGGTAGACTCCGCTTGAAAGCTTCGTCTCCTGTTGTCTCGTTTTATCAGAAAAATAGAAAAGAGATCCAGTCAAATCGGAACGAGCGTTATAAAGTTATTTCGTTAGAATGCTGTTGCAGTGTTGTAAATTAGAAGGATTTTTTCTACTGTTTCTACTTATTTTTCTGTTGGATTTTTTAAACTTGAAGAGAGGAAACGCCATCACATGGAAGCTATCGTCATTCATGGTCGTAACATCGCACTAACAGATGCCCTTAAACAGGCTGTTACCGATAGGATGGGTAAAATAGGGACACTGTTCAGTTTTCTTAAAACAATTGAGGTTCATTTGTCTGTTGGCAAAAATCCTCGTATTCAAAATGCTCAAAAAGCCGAATGTGTATTACACGTTAACGGTGGGCTAATGAAAGTTGAGGCTTGCAGTACCAATTTATACGCTAGTTTAGATTTACTGTTAGATAAAGTGCTTTGTGCCTTGCGGAAATACAAAACCCGCAATTTAGCCCGCAATAAAAGTGAACGAGCTAAAGGTGAAAACATCCGGATTTTAGGCTTGAACGATGCATTGAAAGCTGAACGCCGTGTAGGCTACATTGATGTTGAAGATTATTCTACCCTGCAGGCATTGCAGGAAGAAGCTTGCAGAGTACCGTACGCTGAAGCTTCGTAATAATTAGCTAGCAGTTTTTAAAAAGCCTATGCCGTCATTTTGGCATAGGCTTTTTGATTTTTAATCGCCATCTGTCGGGTTTAAACAGATGAGGTTGCGGAAAAAGGTTTAGTGGGATGGGATAATGAGGCACGAGAAACGCAATGAAGGCGTTTACACTAGGTAAATAACCGAATGTTGATTCCTCTGGAATCATTCCGCATAAGCGGAAAATATCGCAGTAACAAAATTAGCACGCCCAATAGACCTTTTTCCGTGACTTCAGTTGGCGGTTTTTCGTCTATAATAATAGTATGAATCACAAACCCAGCCTTACCCTTCAAACTGTTATCCGATGGATTCCTTTTCTGCTGAGGATGACTATTTTGCTTGCCGTACTATGGGGATTCATTGCCTTAGGGCAGTGGGTTTGGCAAAGCTTTACCACAAAACAATCCGTACAGCATATACACACAAAAAACGGACAATATTTTGACCTTACCAGCACACTAGGTGAAGATGAACAAGCCTTATTACTGTTGCGTTCATCTGCTTTTTTAACCTTATTACAACAACAAAGCTATGGGCAGTTGTATGATACGTGGGCAACTGAAGCCTTAAAAAAAACGGCTGCGAATCGGTCTGTTTTTTTGAAAATGGCTTATTGTTCAGAACGGTTTTTAGGGAAAATGGTTGCTTACAATAAAAGTTCAGTGGTGGTATTGAAGGTGCTTAAACCTTCGGTAGCTTACCACGTTATTATTCAAACCGAACGGGAAAAAGCCAATACACTAGAAAAAATAGTGCTAATACTTTATGGTATAGATTACCGCTGGGGCGGGTATTTTATTTCTACCCCGAATGTTGAATTTCATGCTTGTTTGAAAACGATTACCCACCCCCGTAAACCCTTGTAGACTTTATTCGTTTCACAACAATAATACGGAAAATTATCGCTTCGGGCTAGGGCTTCATGGGGGGTGGTATTTGACCACCCCCCATACCCCCCGCAAAATTAAGGGGCTGTTCGCCACCCCCTTATACCAATTCAAAGTTAGAATAGCGTATAGCTTTCTCTATGTAGGGGTGCGATTTATCGCATCCGTTTAGGGCTTGTGGGACGGACTGATGCAACGCATAGACCGCTAGGGCTAATAAATCACGCCCCTACAAAAACACGCCATTTAATCTTGGAATTGGTATTATACCAATTCCAAGTTTAAATAGCGTATAATAGAGGGGTATTATTGTTTGTTTGAAAGATTCTGATCATGATTACCCAAGAAGACGTACTCGCCTTTGAAAAAACCTTCACCGACAAGAAAACCTATCGCCGATTCCTCTGCATTAAACTCAAAATAATCGACGGTAAAACACAAGCCGAAATAGCCCAACATACGGGTTTCGGCTTTCGACACGTCCAACGCATTCAAGCCCAAGTTCAACAACACGGACTTTACAGTCTCTATCCTAAAAAAGGGATTGTACGCAATAGCCTACTACCCAGTAAACAAGCCGAAATAGACCTACTACAACGCCACAAAGGTAAGGTCGGTATCTACGATTTACACCAGGCACTCAACGCACTGGTGGGCAGACCCGTCATCTTTCAAACTGTTTACAACCTGCTCAATCGCCACGATTGGAAGGCAAAAGTACCTCGCCCAGTGCATCCCAACCATAATGATGAGGCTCAAACCCTCTTCAAAAAAACTTCCTGACTTCGTTAACTCTGTTACAAAAACAGTAAAAAAGCCAGTTCGGCTATTTTTTCAGGATGAGGCGAGGTTTGGCAAAATTTGCCAAGTTCGTAAAGTATGGTTACCCAAGGGTGAACGTTCAGTAGTGGAAGCTCAACATATACGGCAATACCTCTATGCGTATAGTACCATGGAACCCAAGACGGGAGAGAGTGTTTCGTTGATTCTTCCGTATGCGGATACGGATTGGATGAACGTATTCTTACGTGAATTAAGTGAGCGTTACCCTGCAGATGAGATTGTGCTTGTTTTGGATGGTGCAGGTTGGCATAGAAGTGGGTGGCTGGTTGTTCCTGCTATAGCTGTTCCAATAATTATTGAGCTATAATAAGGAGGATAACGTTCACGAAAAAGGAGGATTCATCTATGGCATATAGCGTCGATTTAAGACAACGAGTCGTTGATTGCATCAATCAAGAAAAAGAAACACAACAAGCCACCGTCATCCGATTCAAAGTCAGTCTCGCCACCGTCAAACGATGGGTCAAACGAACCTGTCTCGCCACCGTCAAACGATGGGTCAAACGAACCTGTCTCATCCCCAAAAAACCAGGGGCAACCACCGCAACAAGCATCGACAGAAACCAACTACTCGCCATACAAAAAGCCAACCCCAGTGCCTATTTGGACGAATTGGCTCTCTTGCTCGGTTCTAAAAAATCCACCATTTCCTACAACCTCATTAAACTCGGCATTAGCCGTAAAAAAAAGCACGCTCTACCGAGAACGAAGTGAAGCCAAACGCACAGTTTATAAGCAGGAGATAGAACCGCTAACGCCCGCCAGTCTTGTGTTTGTGGATGAATGTGGGGTTGGCCGTAGAAGCGTTGAACGCTTGTATGGTCGTTCCCCTAAAGGTGAACGGGTGCAGGAGGAAATTAGTGGTCAACGCACCGAACGTACCTCTATTATAGCAGGGTTACAGGGTGGAAAGCCATTAGCCCCGTGGTGTTTTAAGGGCTATTGTAATACCGAGGTTATTTTGACGTGGGTTGAACATGAGTTGTTACCGAGTTTAACGGCGGGGATGACGGTCATTGGGGATAATGCGAGTTTTCATAAATCTTGGGAGATTCAACAGCTGATTGAATCTGCGGGTTGTCGGTTGTTGTTTTTACCGCCTTACAGTCCTGATTTGAATCCGATTGAGCGATTGTGGTCGGCGTTGAAGGCGAGAATTCGTCGGTTACTAACCGATACCTTATCTTTAGATGAAGCCATTGACCAAGCCTTTAAAATGGTTCAATAACTTTTGGAACAGCTATAACATTCGGTTGGTTTGTTTACCGCCGTATAGTCCGCAGTTGAACCCTGTGGAGCAGTTGTGGAAGGGTATTCGGACTCGGTTTTTTGGCAATGCTTATTTTGAGACGTTGGATGCAGTGGAAGCTCATTTAGTGAAGGCTTTACGCTGGGTAGAGGCTAATACAGCGTGGGTGAAATCGTTCGCCTATTTCCCCTATATTCAACACGCTATTTAAACTTGGAATTGGTATGAGACCCCAATTAAATTACCAATTTTTCGAAGGGAAAGCCCTGAAGCGTATAGCTCTTTGGCTAGCTTCCATGTGATGGGTGCAAGCCCTTTCGGGGTTGAACGTGTATATTTACAGGCACACTTTTTGCATTGATACCGTTGCTTTTCTCCAATGAACCCTGCTTTAACTTTATCTAAACTACCACATTTTGGACACTGCATTTTAAATACTCCTTAATAGACTTAAGGATATTATAATGGCTAATTAGTTAAATGTCTCCTTACACGAAAGCGATTATCCAGTTGTTCCCCTGGGGATTCTTAAGGGGGTGGCGAACTGCCCCTTAAGCGGTGGGGGGTTGTAAGGGGGGGCTGACGCCAGTCCTCCCTTACGCATCCACCCTAGCCCGAAGCAATTAACGAATCCACAAAACCCCAGAGTCTAAAATATCCGTTAAATTGCTTAGCTTTAGGGATGCTTTTATTTACTTATATCAACAATCACGGTAGAATAAAAGGGTACCGTTTAGTAACTATCGGTTTACCGTGAAAGGAATTTATCTGATGATGATGATGATGAATAAACAATCTTCTGATGACCAGTCGCTTCAAAATTTTTTACTTGGCTTATTGGTCGGTCTGCTTTCGGGTGGATTGTTAGCCTTGCTACTTAGCCCACAATCTGGCGAAGAAAACAGAAAAACTGCTAAACGTTTTGTGGAAGAAATGCCCGATGTTGTCAAAGATGAGTGGGAAAACCCTTATAGCAAAACCAGCGATTTTATCAACAAACAACGCTTCAAATTAGAATCTTCATGGGCTAGCATTCGTAAAGCCTTGCAAGCAGACCGTATTGCAAAAGCTAAGCAAAAAGAAGAAGATGCTTTAGACGCTTCTTTGAAAGATGCCACGCCGCCTGATTCACCTTCTGCAGATGATGAGAACCAAGAGGCTTCAGTATAGATGAGCTTACCTTTGTTGCCTGCAGGTAGTTTGGCAGATTTACAATTAGCAAAGTTGTTTAGTGTGGTGGGTGTGTTGGCAATACCGTTGGGTGTGTTGGCTTTATTGGTGTTATACCAATTATTGCTGTTGCTCATTAGTTCTGTAGAATGTTTTAACATGGCAAAATATGAAGTAACGCCTATTTTGCATCACGTCAAGAACATTTCTGAACAAGTTGATGATATTTCAACCAGAGTTAATGGCGGTATGAAGGCGGTTCAAGGGTCTGTTAATAAAACAGTGGCTTCTGCCCAACCGATTATTAAAAGTGGTGAACAATTAGCAGAAAAAGGGCTTCAAAAACTATTTGTTGCGGTTGATTGGGTTAAAAGCTTTTTCAAATAACGGGTATCTTGTGGCTTTGTTAAGCTAAGGGAATATTGATTCGTGCCATTGTCATCTAAACAACCTGCTTCAACCATTAATAATCCTTCAGTAATTGTGGGGTTATTGACTAATATTCTTAGTAATGTTTGGTTGGGTCGGTTACTAGCTGGTTTGCTGATGGTAGGCAATTTAGTTTTGCTACTGTGGTTAATTAAAACATTTCAGCCTGTTTTCAACTTGGTTGCCATGGGGTTGATGTTGGTTTATATTCTGTTAGTGCCAGTCAATGTATTGGAAGAAGGTTTTAAAAAGGGATTGCCTTTTTTACGGCAGGGGCATCGGTTTTTAGCGGTAACATTGGTTTATTTAGCCTTAATGTATGGGTTGGAATCCTTGGTGATTAAGGGGTATCCTATTGTAAAAGATCAAGCTCAAGACTTGATTGCTTCATTACCTTCGCAATTAGCGAGTGCCAATCAGCGGTTGATAGACTTAACCCATGCTATACCTTTTTTGAAAGAACCCCTTGCCCCAATTCTTCAAAAACTAAAAGCTTGGACCGTTAGTAGCGATGACTTTATGACACAATCAGTTCTGTTGTTTCGTTCACAAATACAATGGCTTTCTGCTTGGGTGGTTCAGCAAGCTGGTCCTGTTTTACAAAGTAGTATTGGGCAACTTTCCACGTTGGTAACCTTATTGGTGTTTGTGTTTTATGCGTTAATGAACGGGGAAGCGTTGGTTAAAACCACGGTTAATCGGTTTCCTGTTGCCCAACAACCCCTATTGTCTTCCTTCGTTAACCAGCTGCACTGTATTAATATGGCGTTTATTAAAGGGCAAGTATTGCTGGGTGCGTTAACGGGTGTTTATATGTTTATTATCTACAACCTTTTTGGTGTGAAATATGCCTTGCTATTAAGTATTTGGTTCGCTTTGGCTGAACTATTACCTGTGGTAGGCACGGTGATTGGCTTAATTCCAGGGTTGTTACTCATCACCTTGCAAGGCGATTTTATGGTTTTGGCGTACGTTTATGGGTGCAGTTACATTTTTCAAACCATTAAAGATAACATCTTGCAACCCCATGTGGTGGGCAATGCTTTGGGGTTACATCCTATTTTAATTATACTTTCCTTGTTGTTAGGGGCTAAAATAGCGGGGCTAGTGGGTGTGGTTATTGCTTTGCCCACTGGGGCATTATTGGTGTTTTTCCTGAAAACAACCATTGCCAAAGAATGGATAGATTTACCCACTGAACAACACGCTACCCGTGTTATTCTTCCCACAGAATCTGTGGTTCAAGATGGCGAAGGTATTTAAGTTGTGATGATGACCCCTCCCTCCCCTTCAACGCCCAGTGCATCGCCAACCCTATCGTTTAATCGGTTTAAGATGATTCAACTCAATATGGGATTAGGCTTGGTACTACTGTTTTTATGGACAGTTTACCAAGGGTTTCAGAGCCTGTTTAATGAAGTATTACTGATTTTTGGTGCTTATACGTTTAGCTTTTTTATTTTAACGTGGGCGTTACATATTCAAGCCTTGCTAAATATTTGTTTGGGTTGGGTGTTACGGGTTTGCTTTAGGCAAAAAAGTTTTGTGTTGCATCGGTCGTTGTCTATTTTTATGGCGTATGGGGTACTTTCTGCTATTGTGGTACTTGTTTTTGCGTATTCGTTACCCATATTAACTGAACAATTCCATGCTGTTTTTAATATTGTTAAAATTAGCTTGAAAACGTTTGAACAGTATTTAACCACATGGGAATCAGGACATCTCGTATCCCCTACTATCACATCCTTAACCTCTGGTGGTCCATTGCTGCCAGATTTTAAAGATTTACAAAACCTATTTGTAAAACAGGCGTGGAAGTTAGCGTCTTCTAGTTTTACGCCCTTGTTTTATGTATTTATTGGGCAAATTATTACGTTTTACTTGTTGTTAGATGGCGAAGATGTTGCCAAATTTGTGATAGAACTACTACCCAAAGTTCGCCATTCAAAATGGGGGAAAGCGTTGGCTTTTTCTCAGGTATTAATGTTTCGTACCGTTAAGGCGTACACCCTTTCAGCTCTGCTTTCCGGATTCTTCTTTTGGATGTTGTGCCATGTAATTGGTATACCTTTTGCGGGTGTTTTAGCGTGGTGTTTTGGGGTGCTTTCTTTTGTACCTGTTTTGGGGCCTTGGTTTGGTGTTGTGCCTGCCAGTTTGGTTTTATTAGCACAAGGGGCTGAAGATAAATTATTTTATTTGGCTTTGGGTGTTTCTGCCTTTGGTTATTTACGAGCCAGATATGTAAGCCCTCAATTATTTGATAAACGGTATCGGTTTCACCCAATTTGGTTAATTGTGCTGTGGCATGGTTGTTTTCAATTAGCGGGCTTGTTGGGCGTGTTTTTGTTTATTCCACTGACGGTTTTCTTGGCGATGGTGGGTCGGTTTTTGTTGCCCAAACCTGCTACGGTTATAGCAAAAACGGCTATTGTTGTTGCAGAAACTAATTAATCCTTATACAATTAAAAGTCGCCGTCATTCCGAGCGTAGCCGAGGAATCTCCTTAGCGTCTAGGGGGATTTCTCGACAAGCTCGAAATGATGACGACTTTCAATGTTTTAATTGGCATCATTCTGTACCCTAAGTTTAGTAATCTTAAGACTTATTTAAAAGTATCTGTTATACTAATGATAATATTAATTAGACCTCTTACATGACTCGATATCTGGGGCATCCGCAGAGCGAGAAAACTTAGAACGTTTTACGTTGTCATTTGCGGTACTTGAATTCTTATGTACTTCTGTGTACACGTCAAATTCTGCGTTCTTGGTCGCTAAAGCAACCTGTTTGCAGGGCAAACAACATTCCTAGAATCTGCACCCACCTATCGAGTCATGCAAGAGGTCTACTATCTTTTTATATAAACAATGTCTACACATACCACTGTCTGACTTTCCCCTGTTTTTTGTGCTATTTCAACTTGGAGACACTTCATGTCTGTATCATCTTCTTCTTCCTCCTTTTTCAACAACCCTACACCCAATACCACCAGTGCTTCAACTTCAACAAAAATCCCCATTATCTTGGTGGAAGATCATCAAATGACGCGTTTGGGGCTTCGGCTTATTTTAGAACAATCAACTGATTGCCAGGTCATTGCAGAAGCTGAAGATGGTGAAACCGCCATTAATTTGGTCGATAAATACCCCAATTGCCAATTGGTTTTAATGGATATTGGCTTGCCTGAAAAGGATGGGATTGAAGCCACTCAAGCCATTAAAGCCAAACGACCAGATTTAAAAATTATGATGCTAACTTCTAAAGACGAAGAAAACAACGTTTTTGCGGCACTGGGTGCTGGGGCAGATGCTTATTGCCTGAAAGGGGCTTCGCCGGAAACGTTGCTGGCGGCTATTCGGTCTGTTGCGGAAGGTGATGTTTGGTTTGATAGAGGCATTGCCAAAGTGGTATTACAATATTTCCAAGGTAAAACGGCTATTCCCGCAGGTACGGTGGCTAATAAAGCGACAGGTGCGGTTGTGGGTCTTTCCGTTTATGGTGGGGGCGATGCTCATCTTCCCACAACCATTGATTGCCCACTAACTGCCAGAGAAATGGAAGTGCTACGCTTAATTGTTGATGGGCATTCGAATGCTCAAATAGCCGATGTTTTGGTTATTACTAAGGCTACAGCCAAAGCACACGTTCATAGCATTCTTCAAAAATTGTGTGTAGATGACCGTACACAAGCCGCTGTGTTGGCTATGCGGCAAGGGTTGGTTAAAGGTTAATTTTAGTTTCTTTTACCAAATGTTGTAATCTCTATTTCTATTAGCTTTTATTAGAATTTCTAACTTCAAACCATATTCAGTTGGAGATAGACTGGTGCGAGCGTAGCGAAGCAGAGCATTTAGGGAGCCTCTAGCTTCCGCTCAAGCCTATCTTCAACGTACACGCAAGCCAGTTAACCAGTTGTTCCCCTGGGGATTATTAATACCTACTAAAGGATTAAATAGCTTACCAACCAGTAGGAACGACCATCGTGTTTGCTCTGCAGTCGCCGATGCGTTCCGTCCACCGAAGGGGCGAAAAAAGCATCCCCCGTCAGTGCCCGTAGTGGCATAGGGGGTGTTTTTTCGGGGGTTTTTAGGGGCTTGCCCCTGAATTTGTGGGGGGTGTCGGGGGGCTGCCAAATGGCAGTCCCCTTATGTGTTGGTAGAATAAAACGGTGCTAGTCGATCGTCCATTCCCCTCGGCTCCAAACAACCGATTGTCAGCAAGATCACTAGCACCGTTTTACAAGGGATGCCATTTGAACAGATGCCCGAACTCTAACGTTCGTACCATAAGGCTAAATCCAAATCCCTATTTTTCTACCAAAGGAAATCCTACCATGAAAACCGTCGGCATAGATGTCTCAAAATCTACCCTAGACATCTGCTATCTCAACAACCAAAGCCCCCAATTCTCTCAGTGCCAAAACCAAGAAACGGACATTGAACAATTGGTTTTGGCACTGAGAGAATTCGCCCCCACCAAAATAACCCTAGAAGCCACAGGTGGCTAGGAAAAACCACTCTACCTAGCACTCAAAGTAGCCCAACTACCCGTTGTCAAAGCAAACCCAAGACAAGTAAGAGACTTCGCCAAAGCCTGCGGCATCCTAGCCAAAACCGACAATCTAGACGCAAAAGTGCTAGCCCACTACGCTCGAGTAATCCAACCCCAAGAAACCGACTTCCTACCACCCCAAGCCTTGGTTGAACTGGCTCGGCACCAAGAACAAACAACGCAAGCCCACCAAGCCACAGACCCCTTCGTTATAGCCGATTTAGCCGCCCAGTGTGAAGCCTTAAAACAACGGCTTTCAGCCATTGTAGTGGAATGGAAACGAAGAATTGCGTTAGACCCATCGATTCAAAGCAAGCAAGAATGCTTGGAGACGGTTGCTGGTGTTGGGTTTAAAACCAGTGTGGTGCTGTTGGCTTGTTTGCCTGAATTAGGTTGTTTGGGTAGGGGGAAAATAGCCTCGCTGGTGGGCGTTGCTCCGAAGAATCGGGATAGTGGTGCTTGGCGGGGTAAGCGGTGTTGTTGGGGTGGGAGATCTGGTGTCCGTCGGTTGTTGTATATGGCGGTGTTGAGTTCGGTGCGGCATGATGAGCGGTTGAAGGTGTTTTATGAGCGATTGCGGGGTGTGGGAAAGCCTGCTAAAGTGGCGTTGGTGGCTTGTATTCGGAAGTTGTTGACTATTTTGAATGCGATGGTTCGAGATCACTTAAAAGCCACTGCTTGACACAGATGCTGACAAACCAACCAGCGAAAAACTGTAGCAACAATCGGCTTGAGAACGCGCTATTCAATCATTGAATTGGTGTCAACACTCTCAAAGGCTTGTTCCTCTACCAATTCGTCTGTTGCACTGGGTGCGATAACACCAAGAATCAATTCATTCCCATTTTCACTTATTTTAGTGTCATCAAATAGTGGTTGTAATAAGGCGTTGGCTTCTTCCTCAGCTTCCGTTGCTAAACGTTCTGCTTGAAGGGCTTCAGCCCCTTCCGGATCTTTCAAATACTGAATCATCCAATAGCTATCAGTTTCTAACTGAGGGGTTAATGCTTCAGACCCCTGTACCTGTTTGAACCGCATTTTTGCATGGGTTAAACGCCCTTGTTTTTCGTACACATAGGCTAAATTATTCATGGGGGAAACCCACTCTTCATCTAATTCCAATGCCGCCTCAAAACATTCTTCAGCGTCTTCATACCGTTTTTGATAAAAGTACACAACGCCTAAAATATTAAAGGCATGGGCGTGTTCATCGTCTAAGGTTAGTAGTTTCGTTGAATACTGTTCTCCGGCATCCCAATCTTGCAATGCTGTTGCCACTAATGCACCATAAAGTAATGATTCAGGATCTTCTTCATCGGCTTTTAACAATTCATCTAATAATCGTTTAGCATAATAAAGATCTCCTAGTTCATAGGCTAATCTAGCTGTGGCAATTTTAGAATCAATATGATCGGGGTTTAATTCATAATTACGTTCATACACTTCTAAGGCTGTTTGCCATTGTTCCATACCCTCATAGGCAAGCCCCAATCCATAATAAACGTCAGGGTCTACTTCATCGCTATGTTGAATGCAAGCCAGCCAACTAGAAATAGCTTCTTCATAGCTTGCTGCTTCATATTCAATTAGCCCTACATTATATAGGGCATAGGTGTCGTCGGGTATTTCTAAAATAGAGAGTTGAAAATAATTTTTAGCAATCTCATTATCCCCTAATTCCATATAGATAACGCCCATATTATACAAAATAGGCTGATAATTAGGTTCTTTTTTGAAGGCTTTTTCCAATATTTTTAGGGCTTCTTGCAATCGACCTTTGTGGTATAAGTCAATGGCAACATTATACAAATAAAGTCCCGTTTGTGTTTTGGCTTTCCACCAAAAGCCAGCAATAATAGCCACTACAATCACTGCAAGACCAATGCCCCACCATAGCCAATAAGCGGTAAAGACATTGCTTAATTGTTGAAGTATTTCAGGCATCACAAAACCATCACCCTTAACCCCATGAATTGGGGTCATTTTGTAGGTAAAATAAGACTACACAGTACCTATCGACTAGCTAAGCCTTGAAATTGAATACCACCCTGCAAGTGGATGACTTGCGTTTTAGCATTGTATGAGCCATAGGGTGCTTTAAATTTTCCAACCACTTGCCCTTGCGGGTTTAATAGGGTTCCTTCAACCGCTTTTAGAAATGCTCCGCCGCTGTTATCTTCAAAATAAAGGGCTTGTTGGGTTTCCATGGTCCACTGTTTGTGGGCTAAATCGCTAATTTTGAATGAGACGGCTTCCCCAAATAGCCCTTTATCAATGGCTTTTTTTAGTTGCTTACGCCATTGTTGTTCTAGCCCTTGCAATTTAGGTGGATATTGATTAAGGGGTCGCTTGGTTTGTTCATCATAAAGCAAACTAGCCCCCTGTTTATTCGGTTGGGTAATGATTGTTTTGTTAGGAGGCATTAGCCATGTAGAAAGTGGGGTAAATATCCACGCCAATCCACCGACTGTTAACAAGCCCGCTACCAGTAAAATGAGTTTTAATTTTGAAAAGACACCTTGGTTGGAAGACATAATAACCTTCTTTTTTCAATAAACCTCTTGCATGACTCGATATCTGGGGCATCTTTTTTGTCATTTGTGGTACTCGAATCCTCATGTATTTCTTTATACACTGCGGTTCTGCGTTCCTCATTCCTCAAATCTGCACCCACCTATTGAGTCATGCAAGAGGTCTAATATAAAGCAACCCTATTAGCGTAGCATCAAGAAAAAGATGTGTCTATGCTCCCATAGAAAGAATTAAGTCAAACTCCGCTTGCGTTAATGGCACTACGGAAAGCCTACTTTGACGAACAAGTGCTATTTCAGCTAATGCTTCGGTGGCTTTTATAGCTGCCAGGGTAACAGGTACAGCTAGTGTTTCAACGGGTATAACATTTACAACCACCCACTTGCCGGTTTCGTCCGTAGGGTCTGGGTAGGCGGTTTGGGTAATTTTACAAACGCCAACCACGGCTTTTTCAGAAACACTATGGTAAAACAGGGCTAAATCGTTCACCTGCATTTGTTTTAAGTTATTGCGGGCTTGATAGTTGCGTACGCCTTCCCACAGGGTTTTACCTTCGGTTAGTAAGCGTTGCCAGCTATAGGCTTCGGGTTCGCTTTTCATTAGCCAGTATTGCTTTGAAGGGCATGTTAAAGTGGTGGATAAATTCGGTGCCATTATTAAAAATTCCTTTTTTACAGAGTTTGTTTCAACAACAATTGTTCGACTGATTCAAAAACCGTTTGCGGAGAAATTCCCTGCATACAAGCCATGGGCTTAACGGTTAACTTACATTTACGCTGATGACAAGGCATACAGGGCAAGGCTTCCACCGTTTGCAGCATGGTAGCAACCGCTTCTGCTGGTAGAAACGTAGCCCCCGTTCTTGTTGGTTTTGTTGCCCCAAATAAGCCCACTAATTTTGGGGCGGAGGGTTGGCTATTTCTGGCTTTAGCGTTGGCTAAATGAAACGCCACACTATCCGCCCCAACAAGGCAATCTATAAAAGAAAAAAGCTGATATAACTGTTGAAAATCAGTTTTCCCCACACAACTAATGGCTTGGGCTTGTACGGTTTCAGTTTTTTCAGCCATGCCTTGCCAAATAGAGGCAAACCAAGGCTCATCCGCCTTCGCTCCAAGCCAAACCACCTTATAATCCGCATTAATTAACAAGCCAGCCAATGCAACCCACTGTTCCGCCCCCCACTGTTTTGATTTCCAAGCGGTACAGGGGGCTAAGGCAATAATCCGTTGTTCTACTCGTTCTGTAAGCCATGATTCGGGTAAAAAATCGATCGCTTTAAAGGGTAAGGTAGCTTCTGCCTGTTGAAACAGCGGATATGCCAATGCCTCAACCGTTGGTATGGCGTAGGTGGCATCTAACAACGTTAGCAAGCATAAAAATTCTTGCGTAGCATGAAGCCTACTTTTAACAGGATGAAAACTAGCGTGCGTATGGGTATAAAACCGAAACGCCTGTTCCCTAGCGGGGGTAAACCCAATGCGTTTGGGGATACCTGCTAACCAACCCCAAATAGCACTTTTCAGTAAGCCTTGAACATCTATTACAACGGTATAGCGTTGAGTTTTTATTTCAGCAATAAATGAGCGTATTTCAGCAAGCGTTTGAAAGAAAGTGAGAGGCGATTTTAACCCCTTCAGCCACGTTTTCCGTTTTGAAACGTGAAGCATATCTATCAATTCGTCGTTTGTCAATATGCTAGCCCCCGCTTCTTCAACTAGCCAGCCAATAGTAGCAGTAGGGTAATTTTTACGAACTTGGGCTAGCAACGGCAACGTTTGTATAATATCGCCAAACGCACTCAGTCTAACAATTAAGATGCGTTCATCAACCATAAAAAAAAGATACCTACTGCTACTGGTTAGTGGGGTTTGGCTACAGGGGTCAACTCATCCGTATCCGTACTGGGTTCAGTAGGTTGTACGTTGCCCGTGGCTTCCTCTTCTAATACAACTAACGGTTTAGCATCTTCTTCAAGCATTGGTTTTTCAAGCAAGCTAGGGTTGCAAAGTTCTACCGTTACGTTTTGTCCCCACCGGAAATCAAACTGTTTATAGCACGACCCTGCTTTTTCATTACCGACGGCTTCTTTAACAAAGGACAAACCGGCTATTAGGGGTTTTAACCGCAAGGCACGGTCGAATAATCCGGCATCCCACCCACCTAATAAGGCGGTTACTGGTTGCTTGGGCTGATTTTCCAACCGAAGATCTAGGGTTAACGCATCTTGTTGTTGATTATAGGCTAACGCATCCACTTGAACGGAGGCAACCGCTCTGACGCCATTAAGTAACCTATCCATATCCTTCAAAAATTTGAGCCGTTTATGATGTGGCATATTCCTAAACCACTGGGTTGACGTAAATATCATTAAACTATCTGGCGATAAAACGGTTGGCGAAAGCGTAAATTGCTGTCCGTTAAACCGCATGCTTTGGTATGTTTCCAGCACAAACGCATAGGGTTTTAGCATGGGTTTCTTTGCAACAGGCACTACGCCCCAAGGGTGGGGTTGTTTGGGGAAATGTAGCGGTAAAAACACTTGACGATAATACGATAGTACCGCATCTTTTTCCCAAGGGTCGTAAATTAATGCCCACGGTTCATGCTCATTGACTTGTACATCTAACCCAATAGGGAAAAGCCTTCGGCGAATTTGTACCGCTGAAATAAGCGGAAAGCGTTTTTTTAGTTCGCTTTCAATGGCTTGTGGTTGTAACGCATAAAGCGGACGGTTCAATTCTTTTTGAATGGGCGGTAATAAGGTGGCGTCTGATAAAATATTGGTGCCTGTAAAATGGACTTGCTGGGGCGTAATCATCCAAAACGGTTGTTGTGCCAAGTAATAAATACCATAGCCTATTGCCCCTAGCACAAGCCAACGAACAACCCCAAGTAACCTGTTCCACCAGAGTGATTGTAGTTTTTGCTTCCTTCTTAGTGTTACTTCCTCTTCAGCGGTTAAGGGCTTCGGTGGTGGCGGGTCTTTTTTAGGGGGAGGAGCTGGTTTTTTAGCTTTAGTTTGAGGGGAATCCACAATAGCAGACAATGTTTCGGTACTAGCAGGTAAGGCTTGGGCCTGTTTCGTACTCGAATTGGATTCACCTTTTATTGTCGAAACTTCTGTTCTAGGCATTTCAGGTAATGAAACGGGTGTATTGACTGCTCCTTTGGCATCCGACACAACAACTGCAGGTAAATCGACAGTATCACTGTTAGGAATACTCGCTTTGGGAGGTGTTTCAATCGGTTTTTCAACGGTTGTGGTAGCCGGTTGGTTTTCGTCGTTTGGGGTATCATCCGGCAAGGTGGCATCAGCGGCAGCGGTCATCATCATCATCATTGTTCGTGTTAAAACCTGTTGTAGAAATGCAGAAATAATAAATTAATTGTACAATAACCACTCTAGGATAGCTACACTGAAACCGCAGGAGGGGTAGCAGCCGTAGGCAGTACGTTCTGTTTAATTTCCGATAGTGGATGTATGGGGTGCGGAGCCAAACCCGCTACTTGGGCAGGAGCAACCACCGCAGACTGCAACAACGCTTCCACTAATTCATCATAACCCATGCCCATTACACGGCACTGGGCTGGTAAATCACTTAAATCCGTCATACCTGGAATGCTATTAATTTCCAACACAAAAAAACCGTCAGTCGTCCAAACAAAATCTGTCCGAGAAACCCCGTGGCAACCAACCGCTTTATGAGCCTTCAACGCCATTTCTTGAACCGCAATGGTTTCCATCGCCGTTAGTTCCGCCGGTAAGATAAAATCCGTCATGCCCGCCGTGTACTTCGCTTCGTAATCATACCATCCCGTTTTAGGGCGAATTTCCAAAATAGGCGTAACCTGTAACCGTCCGTCAACCAATAATGTACCCACGGTTAAATCTTTGCCTACAGCAAACCGTTCTACCATCAGTTGCCCACCACTGTAGCCTGATGCCGTATCTAACGCTTCAGCTAATTGGTCTGGCGAATCTACCTTGCTCATCCCGACGCTAGACCCTGTGCCCACGGGTTTAACCATCATAGGGAAGCCCACTTCTTGCATTAACTTATCCATAAATTGTAAATCGCCACCTTCTTCGGCAGACCAATAAAACGTCATAGAAGGCAATACGGGAATACTGGATTCCCTCAAAATTTGCTTGGTTCGAGATTTGTCCATCGTAATGGCGTTGGCTTGAATACCATTACCCGTGTAGGGAATACCTAATAATTCTAACAACCCTTGAATCGCCCCATCTTCGCCTTGTTCGCCGTGCATGGCTATGTAGGCTACTTCAATGGCACTATCCACTAAATAATGAGCGATGTACTTATCGACATCCACCAAAGTAGCATTGTTATAACCTAACCGGTGCAGTGCGGCAATACAGTTTTTCCCAGAGCGTAATGAAACTTCCCGTTCTGAAGAAGCCCCACCACAAAGCACGGCAATTTTAGCGGTTTTGGGTATGCAAGCCAACCCTGTTTGCGGATTAATAGGAAATTGTTCCTGTGGGGCAGCCGTGTTGTTGGTGGTGTAAATCATCATTTGAATGGGGATCTCCTTCATGTAACTGGTGCCAAAGCGTTTGTTCTTCCGCCGTGGCTAAGCCGATAAATTTATTTTCAGGGTAAACTCTGTAACCGTAATGTTCCGCAATAGTGGTTTGCATTTTCTGCATGACTTGCAACACATCCAATGAGGTAGCGTGCCCCATGTTAATAATAAAGTTGCCGTGTTTTTCGCTGATTTTCGCTTGACCGCACTGCCAAGCCCCTCTGCCACCTAGTTCGTCAATCATTTTACCGACGGAAGGGGCATTGGTTTCAGTTGGGTTACGGAAAACGCTACCGCCATTCGGTTCTAGTGGATGATGTTCTTTCCGAAATGCCATATTGGCTTCCATGCGGGCTTGGGCAGCTTGTACATCGCCCTGCTGAAATTCACAATCAACAGCCAACACTAATTGATGCCGAGGGTTCATTTTCGCAAACCGGTACGAAAATTTAAAGGCTTCAGCGGAAACCCAGCCAGAATCGAAATTGACTAAATCAAAAACCAACGCTCGTTTAATAATTTTAGATGATTCTTGCCCCATAGCACCGGCATTCATTCTGCACGCACCGCCCATTGTACCGGGTATGCCAATAAAAAATTCTCCGCCTGTTAAACCTGCTTGCAGTGCCACATTGGCTACTTTAGCTAAATGCACGCCCGCTTCAAATCGAAAGCAATTATCGTTTTCTAACGGTTGAATACCCGCCAGTTTTCTAGTAATTAAACAAATGCCCCCAATCCCTGCTGAAGCAATCAGCGTATTACTACCCCAGCCTAGCACGGTCATTTCTTCCCCATCTAGCAACCGAGACTTCAGGTGTTTAAGCAACGTTTCAGCTTCTAAAATACTGGTGGGGAAGTAAGCTTCCATCATTGGTCCACCAATTCGGTAAGTGGAATAAGCCGCTGCTGCACGCCCTACTACGGGACTAATTAATTTTGTTGCACCCATCATTGTTCGTATATCAGCCTCCACAGTAGCACCATTGTCCTGTAAAAATGAGCCTTCGTTGTTGATGGTTGTGGTTATCTTCATCACTACACCGCCATTGCTTGCCGATTAGGGTGCGTGCGAAGTACGGCAGTAATATCGCCCGCTCCCATTGAAAGAACTAAGTCATTTGGGACAACGTACGTTGAAAGCCAAGCATGAGCCTCTATTATTGTAGCACACGAGGTGGTTTTAACGCCACGCTTATTTAACGCTGTAGCAAGGGCTGTTGCAGTAACCCCAGCAATAGGGGCTTCATGGGCAGGATAAACATCCAGCAGTAATAGTTCCGTTTCTAAGCCATCAAAACAAGTGGTAAAATCATCCCACAACGCTTGAAGCCTAGTAAACCGATGCGGTTGAAATAGCACAACCAGCTTACCATTGGGGTTGCCTGAACTTACTTTTTGGCTTTCCAAAGCGGCTTTGGCGGCTTGAATAGTAGCCTTTACTTCGGTGGGATGATGGGCATAATCATCCACTAGTATTGCCCCGTTCAGTGTGCCTACTTTTTCAAACCGTCTGCCCATGCCGGTAAAGGCTAATAAGCCTGTTTGAATTGTTTCAAACCCCAAGCCCATGGCAATGCCTAACATGGCTATTTGGCTGGCATTATGTAAATTATGTAACCCCGGTACATTCAGGGTAATTGTGCCTAGTTTGGTTTCATCTTGATATAAAACGCCTGTAGAAGACCCAAAATGACCCGCTTCAATGTTTTTAAGCGTAAAGGTATGCTGTGGTAATACCCCTTCAGGAGGAGTGATTTCAGACGTAGGGCAAAACCATAACGCAGTAACGGTTGTGGGTAATTTTTTCGCCACAATTCGGCTTAACCTGCAGCTGGCATTTAGAATCAGCGTCCTGTTGGAAAATTTTTCGGTAGTTGGGGCTAAGTCTAACTGTGAACAAACTTGTTCAAACGTGTCTTGCAACCCTGCTTCGCCTTGTTGGTAGTGGTCTGCGTGGTCTAACTCTAAATTGGAAAGAATGGTAAAGGTGGGGGAATACCGCAAAATGGTACCATCGCTTTCATCCAATTCCGCCACTAAAATTTCATGGTTTTGCGAAAGGCGAATATTGCGTCCGCAATCGGGTAAAATGCCGCCTGCAATCACGGTGGCGTCTAACCCTGCCGCATTAAACACACTGTTTGCCATACCTGTGAGGGTGGTTTTACCGTGTGTTCCACTAAGCCCTACCCCTATTTGATGAGCCACACTGGGGGTGTGCATTAATGCTTGTAATAGCTGGCTTCTATGCAAAACAGGATACTTATTTTTAAGAGCCACTTGCAGTTCAGGGTTTTCGGTATGAATAGCGGTGGAAACCACCAAAACGGCATTTTCAGGCACTTGTTCCGCTTTGTGCCCAATAAAAACAGTGATGCCAAACGATTCCAAATCTTTCGTGGTGGCGGAAGGTTTTAAATCTGCCCCAGAAACGGTAAACCCTTGTTGGTGAAACGCCAAGGCTAGGGGGCTCATGCCAGCCCCGCCAATGCCTACAAAATAAAGCGGTCTCGTTTTGTTGAGCATTCCTTCCAGTGCCATAGCTTGGCTTGGGTGAAGCGTTTCATTGGTTGCTGAAGGTGATTGTGGGGAAAGCAAAGAAGCGGAAGAGGCAAACATTACAGGAGTAACTTTCAAGGCTGGTAAAACAATTATTTACAAAGTATTATTCTAACATCAATCAATTAAAAAGTCTTTCCAATGAAGACTAAAACACTTAGAGTATAATAATACACAATAGCTTTTACCTACCGATAAGATTAGCGTAGATACCTAACGCAATACTTTTCAAATCTTGAGTTTAAAACCATCATTATGCCTGAAAAATCAATCCTCAACACACAAACAACTACCCCTAGGCTTTCGGCAGGTACTCGGGCACCGTTGGTGTGGGTGGTTGATGATCAACCTGTGGTAACCACCAGCCTAAAAGCACTTATTTTACTAGAATCTTCGTTTGATGTTCAAACCTTTCAATGCCCAGAAGAAGCGTTGGAACGCCTAAAAAGCCTTTCCCATAATGCTTTGCCGGATGTGATTATTTCAGACTATAATATGCCGAAATTAACGGGTATTGAATTTCTAAAAGCCGTTAAAAAATTGCATCCTAACCTGACGCTTATTCTGTTAACGGGGTATGCAGACAAGCAAAATGCCATTGAATCCATCAATGAAGCGGGGGTTTTTCGGTATTTAGAAAAACCGTGGGATAACGATGCCTTACTTCATACGTTGCACCAAGCCTACGAACGCACCCATTTAATTGATAGGTTAGACCAAAAAAATGCCGAATTAGCCTTGCTTAATCAAAATTTAGAACGGTTGGTTAAGGCTAGAACGCAAGCCTTGGAAGAGGCTCATCAAGAATTAGAAACCTTAATTGAACATAGTGCAGATGGTATTGTTGGGCTGAATGCAGAAGGTAACATTTCTCTTTGTAATAAAGTTTTTACGCACTGGGTAGCCCAATCAACAGAAAACCCAGCGTTACAAGCTGAAAATATTTTGAATACGCCAATAGAACAGTGGTTGCCGAATTTAACGCTAGTACCACCCAATCAGCAACACGCATCGGCTTATTTGGAATTAACGTTGGGTGCTGTGGCTATTGAAGCCAGTTATGCACAAGTAGGTAACGCTATTGAAGTATCAGCAGACCCTACTACCAGCCCGCAAACCATCTGGATTTTGAGAGATGTTACCCAACGTAAAGCCATTGAACGCTTGCGGGATGATTTTATGGCGACTTTAACGCATGACTTACGCACCCCCCTTCATGCGGCTATTCAAGGTATTCAGTTTTTACAGAAAGAACAATTGGGCCCGACAACTTCTGCCCAGCAGGAATTACTGACCGTTTTTCATCAAAGCCATGAAGATATGTTGCATTTGGTGAATACTTTGTTAGATTGCTACCGTTATGAAGCTGGGCAACACCGATTGGTGTTTGATGAGACCGAACTGCTACCGTTAGTGGAACAAGTATGCCAAGCCTTAGCCCCCTTAGCGGGTAGCCGAGGGCAAACTTTAGCGTATGAAACCCTAGATGAATCTGAAGCCAGTATGCCGGCTGTTTTTGGCGATAAGCATGAATTGAAACGGGTGATTAAAAATTTGGTGGGTAATGCCATTGCTCATACGCCTAAAGGCGGCAGCCTTCAAGTGGGGTTTAAACAGTGGGAACGCCTACCTGAAAACATCCCCCTCAATGGGTGTAGCCCGTTTCCTGATGCGATAATCGCCATGCCAAACTGGAAAAATCAGCCGTGGGTGGGTGTTTGGATTAAAGATAATGGTAGGGGTATTTCGGAAGCAGACCAAAAGTTGTTGTTTCATCGGTTTTCACAGGGTAGTAGCATAAAGCGTAATTCGGGTTCGGGGTTAGGATTGTATTTATCGGCTCAAATTATGCAGGCTCATACAGGGGTTTTGTGGGTAGAAAGTACTGTTGGCGAAGGATCTACCTTCTTCATGGCATTGCCTGTTAAAAAATAAATCTTCTGGCAAATCTTTTGACAGCCAATGGTGTTGCTATGGTAAACTGTGGGTATCTGTCTTAATACTCAGTTATTTATTTAGAAAGAACCTACTTTTAACCATGTTTAAATACCCATTCAACCGTTTATTCATATTGATTTTAACCAGTCTACTATTAACCAGCAGCCTACTACCTGCAACAGCTTGGGCTGATTCCCCTACCGCCCCAGAAATTCGCCGTTACAAGGCTTCTTCAGGTGCACAAAAAGTAGCTAAAGGCACTATTCTCAAATTGACGCTTTCTAGCACGTTAGATTCCCGCTCCGCTCAAATCGGTGAATCGTTCACTGCCTTGGTTGCCGAAGATTTATTTGGATCTACAGGCGATGTATTACTACCCAGAGGTTCAACCCTTCGCGGGCGTGTTAGCGATGTTTACGGGCAAGGTTTTTTTGGTAAGGGTGGCTATATAAAACTGGCGTTTGATTGGGTTACATTGCCCACGGGCAAGGAAGTGCCTATCGCCATTGAAATAACCCCCATGACCGGTTTTTTAAATACTGAAGGGCAACTATATAAAGACCCTGGCTACACCCAAAAAGCTTTGAAAGACCTAGACCATGGGGGGCAAATTATTAGTGATACGACGAGGCAAAGTTATGAATACGGGAAAAGCTTAGGTAACCCCGCATTAGGCTGGATTGCTGCACCCTTTGGTGTGATTGGCGGTACAATTATGGGTGGGGGATATTCTGTGGGGAAGTTGGCTTACCATGCTGTTGCAAAGGGTGAACCAACGGTTATTCGCCCCAATGAAGTGTTGTTTTCACAGTTTACACAAGAAACTTCGTTACCCATTGCGGAATAATTACACTGCTTAGGGGGGGTTCGTCTTTTAGTTAAGGATTGGGCTATAAGAAGCCGTCAATAATAGTACTATAGTAAAATTTTTACTAACGGTATTTTCTTGAAAAAACACTTTTAAGGTGTTGTAATACTTTCCCGTGTAAATTGACGATATGGAGACCTTAATGTAGATGGTTACGTTGAAAAAAGATGAGTCTGTTGTCATTATTGGCTTAGGCAGTGCCTTGGTAATCAATGAATTAACGGATGCCGTTAGCAAAAGCCTTAATCAAGAAGAACGGTTGTTCGCTTTGGATATGCATGAGCTGAAGTTTATTGATAGTAGCGGGCTAGGTGGGTTAGTTGCCCAGTTCAAACAAGTCAATGTACAAGGCGGAAAGCTAGTACTTTACGGACTAACACCCTTTGTGCAGAAATTGGTTGAAATGACCAAATTAAACCGTGTACTAACCATTGCTAGCGATGAAGTTGAAGCGAAATTCCTGCTTAGCAAATAACTTTATCTCAATTTTGAAAAACAAATGCCACCCTTCGGAAACTGTAACAAATTGTTACGTAACGAGGTGGCATTTTGCGTGTTGGTGGCTTTATATAGGTAGAATAATCCCCCCCATACCGATTCACCGTTTAACTTTAAGGTAAACTATGGCTTACACTACGTTTCAACATCTTTCGCCCAAAGGTTCGCTCAACTATCCGTTGCCGCCTCCGGAAATTTTATTTGGCGATTTAAAACCGGCTGGTTCAAACCCTACAGGGTTAGGCCCTTATTATTTACCTGAAGGGGTTAGCTACAGAAGTACGTTTCCTACAACGCCTAATTTAACACCCCATCCTGCCGTTTCGTTGAATGCCCCTATACCGCATCCGCTACCCCCAAGAGTACCTGAACTTCCCCCGATACCGATTACCACTTACCCTGAAAGCCCTACAATGCCAGAAGCGTTTCAAGAAGAACTGTTGCCTATTGAAGAAATTATTACCCCTCGTCCATACAGGGGCAATGGGCAGTATTGGGCGGCGAACCCTGGGAACTATATGGGTATGTATGAAACGGTTAACAGCCCAGCTTTCCCGTTCCCAAAAGATTTAAGTCGGTAGGTGAAATTCAGACAGGGGAAGCCACGGAGAGCTTCCCCTACGAATAATATTTGTAGATTACCGTAGGGCGGATTACCTCCGCCCGCTTGAAGGTTAATAAAAACGGGTGGATGCAATCCACCCCACCCCTACATAGAAAATTAGCTTTTAAATAGCACAATATGGGTTATTGTTGGGTTTTATGCTACCATGTGTGTAAATTTTAATTAACTTAATAGGAACTATTCAACTATGGTAGGCTTTAACCCGACATCTGCTTTTTCTATGCCACAGGCACCCCGATTCTCTTCGCCTCGAAAAGTCTCGTCTGTTGAAGATGATGATTTACAGCCGATTAATACTTCTACCGAAGAGCCTGAAGAAGCGGCGGAAATTGAGCCTGCTGCTCAAACTTCTAAAAAACGCCATGCTCCGTTACCGCAGCATTTTACGCCACTGGCTAAGCCTTCAGGGCATAATTGGTTGGCTTATGCGGGTATTGGCACAGTGGCTACTGGTGTGGGAGCATTAGCAGGTGCGGGCTATAAAACCTTTTATTTACCGCATTCTAAAATGGAATTGAAAGAAGGCTGGAGCAAATTCGAGTTAAAGGAGCAAGTAGATGGCAAAGTAAACGTTATGACACCAGAAGGATCAATAATTCGTTATTCCGTTGTTAGAGACCCTAAAGAAATATCTATTTTAAACTTCTTTAAAGAAGCAAAAGTAAATGGTAAAACATGCAAAGCTACCGGCTTTTATAGAACATCCAATAGTAATGATATTCAGTACAGGCTAATTGCCGATAATCAATCAACCATTGAAGGATTGTTTGTAGATGCCAATTTACCCAACGGCAAACTAAAAGATAAATCGTTATATGTTGCGTGGGAAGACTCCAAAGCTACTTATGGTATTATTGGTGGCAATGGCTTTACTCCAGCAAAAGAAAATACTTCTTTGGAATCGGGAACAATTATTGAGCCACCAAATACAGACAAAGGGTGGCAAAAAAAACTAACCAATTTATGGGAAAAGTTGAGTCTTGAGCATGAGAAGATAGACGATGTTTATGCCGCATTCAAAAAAGAAGGGTATAAAATTACCACTGGTAAATACCCCCCCACTACATTTAGAATGTGCACCGACGCACTAGACTACAAAAGCTGGGATGATGTGGCTAAAGCCGCAGTGAAAAATGAAAAAGACTGGTGGAAGTTAGTGCCTAAAGAAGGTATGGGTAAATTTGTTGGAGGCGGGGCGTTAGCAGGGTTAGCAGTAGCGGGGGCATGTATTGGCTTATATGAAGCCCTAAAACCGAAACCCAAACCCATCCAACCATCGCCATTAAATCGGCAAGGGTAGGGCAATACCTAATATAGCGTGTTTTGTCATCCTGAGTGAAGCGAAGGATCTCCCGAGACGACAAACACAGGAGATGTTTCGCATTCGCTCAACATGACGACATTGAATCGTTGAATCGGTCTATAAGATTTAAAAAAACCAGACTAAAAATGCTGTTGAAGCCACGGTGGGTTTGTGAGATGATTGATGGGTGTAATCATCTGTAAAATAAAAACCTAAAAGGACAAACCCACCCATGCGTTTATTTGTAGATACCGCCAACCTTGCCGAAATTAAAGAAGCCGCTAGCCTCGGCATTGTAGCCGGCGTAACCACCAACCCCAGCCTACTAGCCAAAGAAGGCAACGGCAACATCAAAGAAACCATCCAAGCTATTTGTAAACTATTCCCTGATGGACCAGTCAGCATGGAAGTTACCGCTGAAACCGCCGAAGGCATGGTAGCAGAAGGTCAAGAATTCGCTACTTGGGGCGAAAATGTGTACGTTAAAATCCCTTTCTGTATTGAAGGCATCAAAGCCACAGCGAAACTAACCGGACTCGGCATTCCCACTAACGTAACGCTCGTGTTTTCAGCCGCTCAAGCCCTGTTAGCAGCTAACGCAGGGGCTAGCTTCATTTCCACGTTTGTCGGTAGGTTGGACGATATCGGGCATGACGGCATTACCTGCACCAAAGAAATTGTGGATATGCTTAGTATGTACCCATTTGATTCTGAAATCCTTGCAGCGTCTATCCGTAACCCACTGCACGTTATTCAAGCCGCTAATGCTGGGTGTGATATTGCCACCGTGCCGTTAAAAATCATCAAACAATTGTACGGACACCCCCTAACAGAAAAAGGTATTGAAGGCTTCAACACCGATTGGGCAAAATTGCAAAAAGCTTAACCTCGGGCGGATGCAATCCGCCCCTACAGATTGATAAAAATGACAATTTGGAGATAATATAAAAAAAATGACCACCCCAACCACCCTGTTTCAAAAATTGTGGGAATCCCACATTGTTCATCAAGAATCGGCAGAATCGCCAGCGGTTTTGTTTATCGACCGCCACTTGGTGCATGAAGTAACCTCACCCCAAGCATTTTCAGCCCTCAAAGAACGAAACATTCCCGTTCGGCGTCCTGACTTAATCGTGGCAACTGTCGACCATAGCATCCCCACGTTAGACCGTTCATTCCCACTGAAAGATGCTCAAGCCCAAAGCCAAATTGAACAACTAGAAGCCAACGTTAAAGCCAATGGCATCCGCTATTTTGATGTGGCTAGTGGGAATCAAGGCATTGTTCACGTTATTGGGCCCGAATTGGGCTTAACCTTACCGGGTATGACCATTGTATGCGGAGACAGCCACACCGCCACCCACGGAGCATTCGGGGCGTTGGCATTCGGTATTGGCACGAGCGAAATTGAACACGTTTTAGCCACGCAATGCCTGTTGCAATACCCTTCCAAAACCATGAGCGTAGAAGTTGAAGGCACCCTGGGCGAAGGCGTTACCGCCAAAGACGTCATTTTAGCCGTTATTGCCAAAATTGGCATGGATGGCGGAACCGGCTATGTCATGGAATATCGGGGTAGTGCCATTCGAGGGCTTTCCATGGAAGGCCGGATGACACTTTGCAATATGTCTATCGAAGCTGGGGCTCGGGCAGGGATGGTTGCTCCTGATGAAACGACGTTTGCCTACTTGGCGGATAAACCCTTTGCCCCCAAAGGGCAAGCTTGGGATGAAGCCGTTGCCCGTTGGAAAACACTCAAAACCGATGAGGGTGCAATATTTGATACCGTTGTAACCCTCAACGCTGAAGACATTGAACCGATGGTTACTTATGGTACAAATCCGGGATTGGCAGTCGGTATTTCGGGTAGCGTTCCCACCGCTGACACTTGCCCTTCCCACACCAATGTGGCGGATTTACAAGAAGCACTCGCCTACATGGGCTTTTCGGAAGGTCAGCCTGTTGCGGGCTTACCAATTGATGTTGTATTTATTGGGTCTTGCACCAATTCCCGTATTGAAGATTTGCGTGAAGCAGCAAAAATTGCCAAAGGAAGCAAGGTCAAATCGGGGCTTCGGGCATTGGTCGTACCCGGCTCAGAAGTCGTCAAAAAGCAGGCGGAATCTGAAGGGTTAGACCAAGTTTTCCTAACTGCTGGCTTTGAATGGCGTGAAGCGGGTTGTTCTATGTGTATTGCTATGAATGGCGATATGTTGGAAGTGGGGCAGTATTGTGCTTCCACCAGCAACCGAAATTTCAAGGGTAGGCAAGGTAAGGGAAGCCGTAGTTTGTTGGTTTCACCTGCCATGGCAGCAGCTGCCGCCATTCACGGTAAAATTGTCGATGTTAGGAAGTTAGCGACCGTTTCTGTGTAACGTAACGCCTCAAGATTGGAGACTTCACGCCATGATGATGACCATCCGAATTGAACAAGTGCGGTGGGAGAACGAAACCCAGTGCAAGCATTATTTTGAGTTATTAAACACCTTAGCGACTTCTGAAGTAACAGGCTTTACCAAACCGTTAGATTGGGAACGCTTTCAAACGGTGATTGAAGTCTTAGCTCCGCACCCTTATGCTTCGGCGTATTTAGCTTATAATGTTGAAACAAATTTCCCAGTTGGGGCGTTGACTTGTTACGAAAACTTTTCCACTTTCTATTTTGCCCCTGTGTTTAATGTGCATGATTTAGTGGTGCACCCCACTGCCAGAGGGCAAGGCGTTGCCAAGCAATTGATGGCACACTTTGAAGCAATCGCTCGGGCAGAAAAAGCTGCCAAGTTGACGCTAGAAGTACAATCAACCAATCAAATCGCCTTATCGTTTTATTTAAGTTTAGGGTTTAGTCCTGAGCTACAAGGGGTTGAACTACCGCCTTGTAATTTATTTTTAGAAAAATTTTTAGATTATTCAACAGAGCCATTAACCGCTCAAACCACTCAATTAATAAAGGAAGCTATTTATCATGCCTAAACCTCTTGCCCATATTGTTAGCCGATGCGTCCCCCTCAATAGAGACCACGTGGATACCGATCAAATTATGCCCGCTCGGTTTTTGAAGGTTACTTCTAAAGAAGGCTTAGGCAAGCAGTGCTTTGCAGATTGGCGATATTTAGAAGATGGCGTTACGCCTAACCCAGCTTTCGTTTTGAATCAACCAGCATTTGCCCATGCTAGAATTTTGGTGGCGGGACAGAACTTCGGGTGTGGTAGTTCGCGTGAACACGCCCCTTGGGGGTTGGTAGATTATGGCTTTGATGCCATTATTGCGAGCAGTTTTGCAGATATTTTCAAGAATAACGCCTTGAAAAATGGCTTGCTTCCTATTACGTTGCCGGAAGATATTGTGAAGGAACTTCGGGAAACGGTGGAAGATAACCCCAAGCTAACCGTTGAAGTGGATGTTGAATCTCAAGCTATTCGCATTGCGGGTATGGGGACGTTTGACTTTGAGCTAGACCCCTTTTGGAAGGCTTGTTTGATTAATGGGCTAGACCAAGTGGGCTATACCTTGCGGTTTGATGAACAAATTAAAGCCTTTGAAACCACACACCCGCTTTACAGTGTGGGTGTGGCGTAAGCTTTTTTCTACTGAGGCTTTTCCACATCGGGTGATTGCCCTGCCAGCTTTTTGACTGTTTGCAGAATTCGGTATTGCACTCTGGCAGATTCCTTAAACCGGCGTTGGGCTTCATGAATACAGCAATAATCTATATATAAATAGTTAATACCTAACGTAGGAATTAACAAAAGTAGGAATATCCAAAAATTTCGTCGCTCACATTGTGGTTCAAAGGGTAGCGAAATACGGTTGTCGTTGTTAGAAAGTTGTCGCAATAGGGGTTGAAGGTAGTAAGTTAAGCTGGCTTCCCACTTATCCATATGCGGGTAATCTTCCATTGATCGTTTCAGCAAATAATACCAATAAATGCCAAAAGGAAAATTGATGAGATTAATTAGATGAGAATAAGGGGTGATAGATGCCATCTGATTTTTCATGAAGGAAGGGTCTGGCTGATGACCAGCTGAAGCAGAAGTCATAATTAATTGAATCATGATGATGTAGAACACAATACCGAACACAAACATTAAGCCATAGGCAAAGGCTAAAGGCTTCCAGTGGAGTGGCTTTGCCATGGCAACGGCTTCGTTACTTTCTAGCCGAATATCATAATCTTCTAATAATTCTTTGGTTTGCCCCGTTAATTTTTCAGCAGATTGAGGCAATAGAGGTATTATTTGCGATAACGTGGTATAAAATGCTCTTGTACGTTGAATATGCTGGTTTCTAATATGTACCCGACGAATAAACCGATAGGTAGGGTAAATACCTAGCGTAATAATATTCATTAAAAACGTACCAACCCACCAATTCATAAAAACGTGGTCAGTTTTATGCCTAGCATTAAAAATAGCCTCTAGTTTTATAAGGCTGGCGTGCAAGTATGGCGTATTTTCTTCAGGAAACAAGGCGGTATCTTCGGTTGTGGTTAGTGTGGTCATTTAAAAAAATCTTTCAACTGTACTATACTGGTGTCTCTGGTTTTGTCATTCCGAGCGAAGCCGAGGAATATCCCCTACTGCCTATGGGGATGTTTCGACTACGCTCAACATGACGAAATTATAAATTAAACGGTGGGTTCTTCGTTCGCTGAAACAGGCAGAGGCTGTTGGCTTGGTGCTTGAACGTGTAGTTCATTAGCGTGTTGTTGATTTTTATTAAAAACCTGTTTTAACGCTTGTATCACTTCATACTGCACCTTATTGGCTTCTTTAAAGCGTTTAACAGGTTCGGTTATTAGTTGATAATCTACATAAAGCAAGTTAATACAAGAAGTAGGAATGATTAGCAGTAAATGAATCCAAAAGTTCCGAGGCTTACATTGAGCTTCATAGTTGAAGTTACGGAATAAGGGTGTGCAGGTGGGAGTAGTGAGTGTTTTTTAATAAAATTCAACCAAAAATGCTCAAAAAACAGAACAATACCCCTTGTTTCCACTCTTTTCGGATCATAATTACCTAAAAACCATACAAGAATCCACTAAAACCTACCCCCCTCCTCACCAAAAAACCATACCGACGACAATTATACCCAAATGCCAAGCCCAAAATCTCCGCAGAAACACGCACTAACCCACGACAAGACACACGAACCTTCTTAAACACCGTCTTCCAACCCGCAAACACATGCTCCACCCTAGCCCGAACCTTAGAAACCAACCCATTAAACCGCTTCTGCGAAGCCGTCAACTCAGGCGTTGGTTCATGCTGCTTACCCCGAACCCGACGCTTAATAATCCTCGGCTGTATCCCCAACGCCTTCAAATCCTTCTCCTTACCCACATACCCACTATCCGCACCAACAGTCTGCTCATAGCCCACCAGTACAGGCAGTAAACTCTGACTGTCATGCACATTGGCACCAGTAACAACCACCTTGCGAATCAACTTGCTTTTAGCATCTACATTAACCGTGGCACTGTAACCAAAGCCTTTGTAGCCATAAGTGGCATCAGGGTCGCTCTGGTCTTCAGGCTTTTTTCTCTGTTTGCTATTGGCTTTAATAAAGGCGGCATCTACCAAGTTGCCTTCTTTAAGAATGAGGTTGTTCTCTTGGAAGAAGGTGTCTAAGGCTAAGAAAAGGGCTTCTTGGGCTGGGGTGTTTTGCAGTTCGTGTTGGAAGTTTTCGAGTGTCGTGGCTTCAGGGATGGGGGATTCTAAGGAGAAGCCGAGAAACTTTCGGAAGGAGAGTCTGTCGTGGCATTGAAATTCGGTTTGTTCATAGGAGAGATTGAACCATATTTTGAGGAGGTTCATTTTGAGCAGTAGTAGGCGTTTGTAGGGTGGTCTGCCGTTGGGTTTGTGGTGGATGTGTGTTTTGAGGATGGTTTCAAATAGTTGCCATGGTAGGGTTTGGTTCATTTCCTCTAGGAATTTGTGGGTGGGGGTGGCTTGTTGAATTTGGATGTCGGCAAAGGTAGTCATGGGGGTGGGGTATCCTATGAGAGGTGGAATAATGTCCCTTCTATTTTACCTTGCCCTTTTTCCGTAACTTCAGTTAATCATTTTGGCTTTTTCAACCCCTAAATCTAGCAATAGGGTTTTGGTTTTTTGCAGACAAGCCATTTCAAACCGCTCCAGAGTAGCGTGGTTTTTCATTAAACTTGACATAATAATGAGGGCATAAATAAACACAGGTAGTTGTAAAACAAATTGAATACCTGAACCATAGCTCGCCATATCGACTGCACTAGCTGTTGAAAATAAGATAGGTGTAATGATAAAACTAATAGCACCAGCAATAGCACCCCCCACCATAGCCACGGCTAAATATAGCCACCAATGGATAGGCTTGACTAGCTTTAAGGTTTCTTTGTTATTGAGTAATTGATTCATATTGCGTAAATCAGTTTCTACTGCGGTGTTGCCTTGCTCTTTCGTCATAGCACGGATGGTTTCAGTAACTTCAGTATAAAACTGATGCGTTTTGGCAAAGTGGCTATCTCGTCGAGCAATATTTCTGTAAAATCTGTATTGAAGGTAGATAAAAAAGCTTACAGGTCCAACCAACAAAGTTCCCAACCACCAGTTCATAAATTCATGATCGGATTTTTTACGAGATTCATACGTTTCTTCTAAATTAAACAAACACGCTTTGGGGGTTTTAGCAACAGCAGTGCCATTCGGGTTGGGTCTGTTTTGCAGCGGGGCGTTCGGGGCAGACATCATCATCATCATTGTTTTAACATTTCCTTTGTAAATAAATTAAGGTTTAAAACCTGCTTCTAACAGATAAAGTTTTATTTTCAGCGTTAAACGAATGGGTTTTTCAGCATTAAAGCCTAAATCTCCCATTCCTTGGCTACTGCCGTAAGTATCGACCGCCTCATACTTTAACTGAAAGCTCTCCACCTTTAGTAGGGCATTATGTTTTGCCAACGCTCCTACAAACCCTAGAATTGATTTATAACTACCCCTAATTTGCATATCCATATTGGTGGTTGAAAGGGGGAGGCTTTTTTCTTTTACCGCCACAAACCGTTGCTGAGATTCTTTCTTCTCTTCGGCTTTGGCATCGGTTGGTTTTGCAGTAGGCGGAAGATCTTCTTCTAAGGTAGTTGTTCTAATCGATACTTTTTCATTGGTTTGGCTCGGTAAAATAGAAACTAATTCATTACCTGTAGAAGAGCTTAACGTTAACAGTTCACGCAAAAAACCTTTAATACGTTGTTCGGGGTTTTCATCTGAAAAGGTATACCCTACTTTTTTTCGGGAATCGTTAATCAAGAATTTATAGCGATTAATGCCTTGAACCATTGAGGCTTTTTGTTGATTCATCGTTTCAGAAGACGATTGCACACTGGCTAGTTTTTGAGATTGTTGAATGAAAATTTTGTATTGGGGCACCACCAACCAAAGCGTCCCTAATGTAAGAATACTGACGCAAATAAAGATAATAATCCAAGCACTTTCCCGTTTACTTAAAGGAATCATATTAACCAGTGGGCTCCTCTTCTTGTAAGGAAGGCTCAGTATTAACCCTTGTTTCACCTACTTTACTTAAGCCTGCTAATGTAAAATTAAATGCTCGGTTGCCATTAATAATACGTTCGTTAATGTGGTGTATTACAATATCATGGGCATATTGTTTTTTCTCGAAGGCTTGGGTAAAGTCAATAATTTCTTTGTTACTTAATGCGAAGCCATTAATTTTAAGTTCTTTGTCAAATTCAATATCGCTAAACCACATATTGTTGGGGGTTAAGTTTTGTAAGTCGTTTAGCAAAGCCAATGCTACTTGGTTCATTTCTTTTGATTGACTAGCCACTTCTAAAATACTTTTGTTTAAATCATAAGTTTGCTTTAATGTATCTGACTCTTTACCGAGTTCAGCCAGTTGTGTATCATTGCCTTTGGATGAGTGTGAAATATCTTTCAACTGTTTTAATTGAATTTGATTAAAGGTTAACAGAATAAACCACACCCCCACAACCAGAATTAAGCACGCTGATAAGGCTGGTAGCCCTACTTTTTTGAACAGAGATAAGTCTACCCCTTCCAAAAAACTGGAACCAAACCCTCCTCTGGCAGCATCGCCACTGTGGTTTAAGGTGATATTTTCAAGTAAATTTAACCGAAAGGGGTCATTGGCAAAACTAGCAAAGCAGGTACCGATAACGGCTAGACTAATATCTGCTCTATCTACCTGAAGGCTTTCGTGGTATTGAATGGCTTGTACGGGTACTTTTAAGGCTTGAGCCAGCACCTGTACAACAACGAAGCTTAATCTGCTGGTTAGCCAAAATAATGGGGCCTCAATTTTAGCGGCTTGTACGGTTCTTCTTACTTCTGTAATTAAATCTGCCAAAATTAACGAATCTTCTTGGGCGGCATCTAGTAATTGCCCAGACATGGTTACTTCCCTAATCTCAACAATTTTATTGCCTCGCCACAGGAAGAACCGAAGTCGGTCAAATTCCTGCATAATGCTACCCCAAACAAAATTGGCGTGTCCCACTTGTTCAATAATGCCTTCAAGTACGCCTGTCCCCATAAAGGCTTTAAAAATTTGAACGGTATCTAATGAAATACCTGCTAACCGAATTTTGGCCATTTTGGCAGCTGTACGGTACTGTTGATAACTATCTTTTCTAACGGCAGCAAATATCAACCGTTGTAAGGTAGGTGAAGAAGCCCCTTCAAGTTGTTCAAATTCTACAATCGCCTCGGTGTTATCAAACGCTCTGAAGCGTTCTGCTTCACTGGCTAAGGAAATGTAATATTCTTCCCGTTCCATTTTCGGTAATTCAACTACCCGTAATAGGGTACTGGGTACAGAAAGATGGACTTCGCAGCTAGGCGGGTTTAAATCTCGCCATAAAATTTTGAATAAGTCTGATAAAATTTTAGCGTCAGACACCATGTCTCCGCCGGATGTTATAACCCCTTGTGGTAGGGTATAGTTAACAGACCTTATAATATGGTTGGTTTCTCTATTATACAAAGCACCTTCAAGCATATTAGGTTGTATACTAATACCTACACTATGAATTGTTTTATTTTCGCTTCTGCCAAATGCCATGTTAAAACCCTATGCTTTACTTCTTGTTAAGAATGATAGACAGTTGAGATGATGCTACTACCGAACCCGATACCTTCGCATTATGAGCCAAAAATGGTTTGGCGTGCATGGGCAAAAGCTCAACGTTCGTTCGTTTGTAGTAGCCTTACTGGAAAACGTGAGGCTGAAGAAAGAATGGTAACGCAGTTACGCTCTTTTATAGAAAACAACCCTCGTATTGAAACGATTGGGTTGTATTTGCCATTACTACAAGAGCCGAATTTACTCAAGTTATTAACACAGTTATCTGCTAAAAATTGGGTATTACCAAGGGTTGGTAACCCAGCCTTAGGCGAATTGAAAACCACCTTGTTTTTTCATCAAGCGCCAAGTCCTGTGGTTTCTTTAATTCAGTCAAACGATAATACCCAACTTAATTTTGCTCCTTCAGGCCTTGTGCAAAACCAATGGGGCTTATGGGAACCACCGGCTACTTGGCAAGCTGTCAGTGCAATAGACCTACTCATTATGCCTGCGTTGGCAATGGATGTTCAGGGGGTAAGGCTTGGTTATGGTGGGGGGTATTATGATCGCTGGTTGGCTTCAAGCGTATCGGTAAATACGCAAACAATTGGGGTTTGCTGGGAAGCTTGTAAAGTAGAAAAACTTCCTAAGGCGGCCTTGGATATACCCCTTCACGGTATTTGCACAGAGGCTTCTCTTCTATTTGTAGATTAACTTGTTTAAAAACCATTTTTTTAATAGACAAAAAAATATTTATGTGCGTTAATAGTAGTAGTAACTGACTGTAGTTTGTGATTTTTTTAATTTTAATGTTGACAGTGTTTCCCATTTCTAACTTTTTTCAATAGTAGGTAAATCATTCCAATGAATTCAACAATGTCTAATGCAATGCCTCCTGTTCAAACTGCTCCTGCCAAACCTATTTTACCAATGATTTTTGCCTTGATTGGCCCTTTTATTGGCTGGATTGGTGCCTTAATGGTGTTAGGGTCTATTTTTGTACCAGGTTTAGCTATGATTGCCCGCTCTGGCGATTTCCTCATGAGTGTAGGCCCAATGCTAACAGCCCCTGGTTTAGTCCGGGCTGGCTGGAGCAACCATCAGCCTAGCTGGGTTATTGGTGCTGCCGCGTTTATTCCCTGTTGGACGCTTTACTTTGCGATGCCTTCCTTAAAAGGCTTGGCCATTGGCGTATTGATTTTTATGGTGGGTTTCTTGTTCGCTGGGCTTTCAAATGATGTTGCCCCTGAAAAACGTCAGTTTAATTTAAGCCAGTGGAATCCTCTCGGATTTTTGGGTTTTATTAAAGATGATATTTTACTGACTTTTAAAATAGCGTTTCAAGGGTTTGCGTTGTTATTGCTCTACCCCGCCCAGTTGGTGGTTTCCTTGTTGCAAGGTAAGGGGCTTCCTGCTATGCCTTGGGTATTTTCCCCTAATCATTTATGGGCAAGTAGAAGAATGGGAGCGTTTACTTTCTCATTAGCAGGGTTGTGTAGCATTGTAGCTAACACTATTCCTGAAGCCCACGCCATTGGTAACCAGCTATTTGATATTGTTGGTGGTATTGGTGCCATTATGATGAACTATAGCTTGTTTAATACGGGTTTAAAGGGTAAGCATTGGTTAGAAAAATTATTATTATTTGGTAGTGTGTTTGCAACCATTGGGTCTTCAGCTCGTTCAACCACTTGGGGCGTTGCGTGCGACCAGTTCGGTTCTCGGATGAACGAAATGTACTATAGTGGGTCTGATTTTATTAAAGAAAAAGAATAAACGCCTTAACTTGAGCTACTAGCTACTTTTTATTAAAAGCACGTTGTTGATTGTTTACAAAGTGCTTTTAATTTTCCATTCTATGGTAAGTACCATTTTTTTAATGCTTGCTCTCTACAGTGCCCAAATGATTTATAACCGATTTCACTTCAAAGTTTATTGAAAAACAGCCTATAATTAAAAATAATAATCTTACTGTATTGGTGGTAAATTGTTTACCCTACAAGCTAGACTGAGACTTTTAGTATGATGTTTTTTAATAAAAAGAAACCAGAACAACCCATTAATGCTTCAGCTGAAACAGATTTGTTTACTGACGATTTTAATGAAGAAGACTCTCCTTCAACGGCCGTGGCTACTTCCAAGCCGGTGGTAAAAGCTTCGGGTTCGGTTAGTGGTGGGTTTCAATTCCCAACGCTTTCACCTAGTGCAGTTACTAGTAAAATACAAAGTCAGCAACACGGTGCTTTCTCCTCTCAATCTTCAGTATTGCCAAATGAAGACGATGCACCAATCTCTGTAGAAGCCATATCGAATCAAGTACAGTCTATTGCTAGTGATGTTGCCGTAGAACCTTTACCTGAAGTGGTTAGCCAGCCTTTGGCTGAAGCCGTTGTTCTTGAAACGCCACTTCCTGCAGTCCAAGAATCTGCACCAGTAGTGGTAGTAACAACGTTTGCTCCAGTAGTACCGCCAGAGCCTATAGAACTAGAACCACTTGTACCTCCAGTGTCATCATCGCCCTCTGTGGCAGTAGATGATTTTGATATGTCGTTAGATCTTTCCTCGTTTGCCGAAGAAACGGCTAGCCTATCGGAAAATTTTCCTGATTTTTCGTTAGATGTACCATACTTGCCTGAACCTGAAGAATTGAGCTCATCTTTACCGCCACAAGCAATTGCATCTCCTATTCAAATTAGTGCCCATGAAATTGGTTCGATGGTACTCGATCCACTGGAAGATACGGCTGACCAAATTTCGCTACAAACCCGTCATGCGGTTGCAGGCACTGAAGCTTACACCCAAACTCAATTTTCACCGATAGATTCTTCTATTGATTTAACCGGTTTGGCTGTTGAAGATAGCTATAGCACCATGGCTGAAGCGAATGCGTTGAATCAAGACTGGGTTTTGCAAGATATTGCCGTTGCCGAAGAGCAAGTTGCATTAAATGCCCCCCAACAACCTACTTTAACAGGCTTTGCTTCTGTTGCAGAAGGTGCTAGTTTGGAAACTATGGATGTTAGCCAATTTGAAGCATATGAAACAGGCTTGGATTTTGGTATGGATTTTCAAGAAAATGCACAAGTAGCTACTGCCAACCTTAGTATTGAACCTACTGCTATAACCGAAACCACTTGGTCTGTAAAGCCTGAAGCAGACTTCACGTTGGTTGAACAGAGCGTAACACAGCCTACTGGTATTTCGGTCAATGATAATTTAATGGTTCTTGATGACGCCTTTGATTTTGCAGACGTAGTCCCTATTCAAGAACTTAGTTTAATAAATGGAAATGTAACACGGACGGGTGAGCCAATTGCACAAAGTGCTACTGCGCTTCAAGAATCTTATCAAATTAATGAGTATGATGAAGTGGTGGTAGATTTTGATTCTGGCACGTTGGCACTGGATGCTACTTCGGCCCCAGATGTATTGCTATCTAGTATTGGTACGGTAGCTAATGAACCGGTTCAATCTGCTCATACGCTAGTGAATGGTGTGAATGAGTATGATGAAGTGGTGGTAGATTTTGATTCTGGCACGTTGGCACTGGATGCTACTTCGGCCCCAGATGTATTGCTATCTAGTATTGGTACGGTAGCTAATGAACCGGTTCAATCTGCTCATACGCTAGTGAATGGTGTGAATGAGTATGATGAAGTGGTGGTAGATTTTGATTCTGGCACGTTGGCACTGGATGCTACTTCAGCCCCAGATGTATTGCTATCTAGTATTGGTACGGTAGCTAATGAACCGGTTCAATCTGCTCATACGCTAGTGAATGGTGTGAATGAGTATGATGAAGTGGTGGTAGATTTTGATTCTGGCACGTTGGCACTGGATGCTACTTCGGCCCCAGATGTATTGCTATCTAGTATTGGTACGGTAGCTAATGAACCGGTTCAATCTGCTCATACGCTAGTGAATGGTGTGAATGAGTATGATGAAGTGGTGGTAGATTTTGATTCTGGCACGTTGGCACTGGATGCTACTTCAGCCCCAGATGTATTGCTATCTAGTATTGGTACGGTAGCTAATGAACCGGTTCAATCTGCCCAACAAGAAATTGAAAATGAGACGACCGTAGCCAACCTGGAAGAGGAAGTCTCTACGGAAGAGGCTTTATCAACTACTAGCTCTGCTGCTGCAGATGGTATGATTTCATTGGCAGAAGTGGTTGGTAGTTACCTTGCCCCTGCACTAAAAGAGCAAGGTAATATTTTAGGGTTATCAGCTGAAAACCAAGTATTACCAGTGGGTGTGGTGTTACCCTTTTATGATTTAGCATTGGAAAAAATTAAAGTAGTAGCTGCCCTGCCTTTGGAAATAGAAAATAGTGCCTTGTTGTATCTGGAAATAGAGCCCTTCTATGCCTTATTTGGGTTTGTTAATAATCAATTCAAACTTTTACATACGTTCCAAAAAAATGTATTAACTGAAGTGCCTGATGCTTCTCTGATGTTAGGTTTAAATGCGACTAGCACTACCGAGGGTTCCATTTATAAGCTAACCATTGGTTTATGGGAAGCGTTGGTAACAGTAACGCCTGAGCAGGTGAATTTAGTGAAAATAGTCAATCACGCCTAACTCAAGTTTTCAATCTGCCAAAAAAGACCTTCACGCATAATGCTGAAGGTCTTTTGGGTTTTTATGGTAGAATTTAATAGTCTAATGGGTAATTGCATACTGCTAAAGGAAACGAGTTACGACGATGCCTCCATCCAATAACGAAAAAACGTCTCAAAGCCTTTCTAAGGGGTGGAGCATTCTGACCCAAATTATCTACCCACCATTTATGGGCTTTGGGTTAGGTTGGTTTATTGAAAAGAAAGTACCGAGCGGTGGCTTATGGATGTTGGGCTTAATGTTGCTATTTTTTGTGGCAGGGCTTTATGGCATTATCAAAAGTTATTTGTTTGAATTGGCTGAGGAAGCTAGCTTAGCAACCCAATTAGCAAAACAGAAAACCGCTGAAGGAATAACTGCTACCCTTCAAATTGAGGAAGTAAAGCATGAAACTAACTAACTCAATAGACTCTTTCATTTACAAAAAATGGCAACGCAGTTTGTGGGCTAGCTTACTGGTGTGGTGGTGTTTGGGCACACTGGCCTTAGTGCTTTTAAAACAAACTTATCAGTTTGAATGGGCTTTGGGGTGTTTTTTAGGTGGTTTACAGGCGGGTTCATTGCATTGGGTGGCTAAACAATTAAAAAACAAATTACAGGCTGGGCTTACTACGGACAAAGTATTTATTGGTAAGCTATTAGTATTAAGTTTTGTAAAAGTTACAGTTGTCGCCTTTTGTATTGTTGCTTTTGGCGGGGGTGTTGCATTAAAATCACTGGTTGTCATGCTAGGTTTTTTAGGATACAATTTTTGCATAGTTGTTGTTAGTGCGTTTTACTTCAACCTTGGTAGCCCTAAAAAAACCCTTGGCTACTGACCTCAATAGCTTTACTTTAGTTGTTTTGCGAATTAACTGAAGTAGTATTGGCGGGTTGTTTGTTCATTCGGCTATTTTAAAGTGTAAAGGTTTCTTTTCTTTATGTCAGAATCTCATTTTTGGGAAAGTACCCTGTTTGGTTTGCCCATTCACGTTAACACGTTAATTATGGTTTTTGCTTCAATGGGTGTGTTGTTGCTGGGGGCTAAATGGCTTACGGCCTCTTTGAAATTAGTGCCTTCTCGTAAGCAAATGGTGGCTGAAAGTATTTACTGTGTTTGCAGAAGCATTACCTATGCTACGGCAGAAGAACGGGGCGATAAGTTTCTACATTACATTGGTGGGTTGTTCTTGTTTATTTTAACTTGCAATTTAATGGGACAATTGCCCTTGAAGTTAATTTTGTTGCCCCAAGGTGAACTGATTGCTGCCACCGGCGATTTAAACGTGCCTGCGGCTTTGGCTTTATGTACGCTGGTTATGTACTTCTTCTTTGGGTTGAAGCAAAAGGGGTTTAAATATTTTTCCCACTATTTATCTCCTTTGCCCATAATGGTTAAAGGGCAACCGTTGATTGGTCAAATTGCCTTTATTGCCTTCTTTTGGCCGTTTATCTTCTTGAATATTTTAGAAGATTTCACACGGCCAGGCTCATTAATGATTCGGTTGTTTCTTAATATTTTGGTTGGTGAAATTCTTTCCGGTATCGCTATGACGGTTGCACCTTTAGGGTTACCTATTGCGGTTATTTTATTGGAATTGCTTGTAGCCTTTATTCAGGCTTATGTTTTTGCGATACTGAGTTCAGTTTATATTTCACTAATGAGTGAAGATCATGATGATCATGATGAAGATCATAGCCATTCAGCTTTGGCTCATCATGAAGGAACTCCAACATTGGCAAGTTAAACAGCTCGTGTTTATCTTTTAATTGGATTGTTTGTTGTTATTGTTTGTGTTAATTTAAAAAAGTTCTTATTTGTTAAAAGAACGTAGTAAAAGGAGATAGTTCAATATGGAATCAGTAGTAGCATTAAGTTACGGAGCCCCATTAGTAGTTGGTTTGGCCACTATAGGCCCTGGTATTGGTTTGGGTTTAATGGCGGCCGCATTCTTTAACAGTACCGCTCGTCAGCCTGAAATTCAAGGTAAGTTATTTGTTCCTTTTATTATTACCCTAGGTGCTATAGAATTATTGGGCTTGCTTGGTTTTGCAACCTTCTTCCTAATTTCATTAAAAGCAACTGCTTAAGGCCCTTTTTTGCCAACGGCACGCCGTAGTAAGAAGGCGTTTTTTATACGCCTTCTTACTAAGCCAGCGGTTCTTTTCTATATCTGCCCTCAATTACCAAATTTTTAATACAAAGTAGCCTTTTGACTATGATTTCGATAGATTTCACACTTCTTTTAGTGTTTCTTGCCTTTCTTGTTTTTGTACAACTGTTTAAGCGTGCTTTTTTTGATAAAATAGCTGCGTTGCAGGCTGAAAGATTATTAGCCGTTCAGCAAGCACAAGAAGGAGCAGATAGTGCTGTTGCACGTTGTTTGGAACTGGAAACAACCTATGAAGCTACATTGCAAGAAGCCCATAGGCAGGCAAAGTTAACGGTTGGCCAAGCCAAGCAAAAAGCAAAAAAACAGTTTGAATCTACGATTTCATCAACACGCCAATCTCTTGAATCTGAACTTTTAATCCATGTTTCGGCACTACAAGCCAACAAACGCGTTTTGTTAGAAGACTTATTGGTTGAAAAGGAACAGTTTTTACCGTTGTTGGAACAACAATTGGTGCCTTCGTCATCTTATTCTCAACAACAAGGAGCTAGTTCGGTTTAATGGCTCAGTTTACTTTACTTGCAACAGTGCTTCCGTTGCTTAACCCAGAAGCCCATGGCGTTGCTCATCACACGTTAACATTTGCAGAATATATTTTACAATCTAACGTTATTAACGTGTTAGTTGTGGCTACAGGGTTGGGTTTTATCCTTAGCAAACTCAATATCCCTGCCAAGTTAGATGGTGCCACTCAAAAGTTAATTCAACCCTTGCAGGATGCTCAGGCGTTCCGTAATAAAACGGAATCAAATTTGTCTCAACTTACCTTGAAGTTTCAGACCTTAGAGCAAACTAAATCTCATATTCTACAAACTGCTGAAGAAACGGCACAAGGTATTCATGCTCAATTGCAAGATAAAATTGACCATGCTGTTCATGGTTTAAGCTTATCGTATGATTCCAAAAAACAACGGGAATCTGCCTTGCTTCAATCCATTATTTTGAATGAAGTGGTGAATCAATTATTTGATGAAGTAGAATCTACCTTGCCACCATTGAAAGAATGTCATGAAAAGCTGATTCAGTTGTTAATTGCTGAATTGAAAGATGAACCTAAATCTGAGACGCCTTGGCCTCAGTTAGACCCTACTACTGCTTAATTTGAATTTTTTTTCAGATATATACGGACCCTCTTTTTATAATCACGGAATTCCCTCCACCATGATGATGTCATCTTCCACTGCTAATACCACTTTTTCTGCTGTGGCAAAACAATATGCTAATACATTGTATGAGCTAGCAACAGAACAAGGTAGCTTAAAAACCCTGATGGTGTTAGTCCCTATTTTGTCTCAAGTCATTGAGAAAACACCTGAACTTCATGCGTATTTAGCCAATCAAACCCTGACGGCTGAAAAACGAGCGGCTATGTTATTTGACTTACTGCCTTCAGACTCACCGCCTCTGTTAGCGTATTTCTTAACCTTGGTAATTGAAAATCATCGGCAAGACGACCTATTAGAGATACTGCATTGCTTTAATGCAAAAGCTAATGAATTGGCGGGTATCGGCTTAATTGAAATCACCACCGCCTTTGCATTGACCAACGCTTTACGTGAATCTTTGGGCGAGGCTTTAAGAATCCGTTTTTCGTTAAAAGGTCTTAACGTTACAGAAACTATAGACCCTAGCCTGAAGGCCGGATTGGTTTTAACCTATAATGGTCAGCGTTTAGACGCTACTTTGCAAACAAGAATGGCTCAATTAAAACACTCCCTACAGCAAATTTAATCACACGCTTAGTTAACACCGCTCTAAAAGAAGGAATCCGATATGTCGGCTTTAAAACCAGAAGAACTCAGTTCTATACTCCGTCAAAAATTAACCCAGCAAACCTTATCCGTTTCGCTTGACCAAATTGGTAGCGTAATTGAAGTTGGGGATGGTATCGCCCGTGTGCAAGGGCTTCGCAAGGCTATGGCTGGTGAATTAGTTGAATTTGAAGATGGGCACGGCACCAAAGGGATGGTACTAAACTTGGAAGAAGACCAAGTGGGTATCGTAATTTTAGACAGCTTTTTACATATTAAAGAAGGTCAAACCGTTAAGTGTACCGGTACGATTGCTTCTATTCCTGTGGGAGAAGCGATGTTGGGTCGGGTGGTCGACCCGTTAGGTCGTCCATTGGATGGTAAAGGCGTTATTGCTACCACTGAAACTCGGCCTGTAGAGAAAAAAGCCCCTGGTATTATTGAACGTAAATCGGTTCATGAACCGATGCAAACGGGTATTATCTCGATTGATGCGATGATTCCTATTGGTCGTGGTCAACGGGAATTGATTATTGGCGATAGACAAACCGGTAAAACCGCCGTTGCGTTAGACGCTATTTTGAACCAACGTGATAGTGATGTTATTTGTATTTACTGTGCCATTGGTCAGAAGAATTCCACGGTTGCTCAAATTGTTAAAACCTTAGAAGAAAACGAAGCGTTGGGCTATTCTATTGTGGTTGCCGCTACAGCGTCTGAATCTTCTCCGGTTCAATTTCTAGCCCCCTATTCTGCCGTTGCGTTGGGTGAATACTTTATGGAACAAGGCAAGCACGTTTTGGTTGTTTATGATGATTTATCGAAACACGCCGTTTCTTACAGAGCGATGTCGTTGTTGCTTCGTCGTCCGCCAGGTAGAGAAGCTTACCCTGGGGATGTATTCTATTTGCACTCTCGGTTATTAGAACGAGCCGCTAAATTAAGTGATGCTAAAGGTGCTGGTAGTTTAACGGCATTACCAATTATTGAAACCCAAGCTGGCGACGTTTCTGCTTATGTTCCTACCAACGTTATTTCCATTACAGACGGTCAAATCTTCTTGGATTCTGACTTGTTTAATAGTGGTATTCGTCCGGCTATTAACGCTGGTATTTCCGTTTCACGTGTTGGTGGTGCGGCTCAAACCAAGGCGGTTAAAGCGGTTGCGGGTCAGTTACGTTTGGCTTTAGCTCAATATCGCGAATTAGAAGCTTTCTCTCAATTTGCCAGTGATTTAGATAAAACAACCCAAGACCAATTACGTCGGGGTCAACGCTTGGTTGAACTACTCAAACAACCTCAGTACGCACCGCTTTCTGTTGCTGAACAGTATACGTTGTTGTTAGCTGCTAACAAAGGTGTGTTTGATCCGTTGGAATTGAAAGAGGTACAACCGTTCAAAAATGAGTGGATTGCTTTGTTGAATGCTAAGCATACGGCTTGGGTTAAAACCCTTAATGAAGGTTCAAAACCATCGGAAGAATTTGCTGCTGAAATTATTGCTGAAATGGTAATGCTTAGAAATGATTTGTTTACCGTGCCTCATGCTGATGATACAACCGATAAGCCGGTAACTGCTTAACAGAAGGACGAAATAGCAATGATGGCTAACTTGAAAGATATTCGTCGGCGAATAAAGAGTGTTAAAAGCACACAAAAAATTACACAAGCTATGCGAATGGTAGCGGCTGCTAAAGTTCGTCGGGCAGAACAACGGATGAAGGGTGCAAAGTCTTTTACCATTCGGTTGCAGCAAATTTTTTCAACCGTTTTAGGGCAAACAGATTTATCTGAATTTAGCAGTACTTCGGCCTCTTCTACTTTGTCTGTTTTACAACCAAAACGCGCTAATACTAGAAGTGTTGGTTTGTTGATTGTTTCTTCTGATAGAGGTTTGTGTGGCGGGTATAACACGAATATTTTTCGTCAAGCTTTTGCTACTATTGATAGATTACTGGATGAAGGAAAATCTCCTTACTTATTTTTAGTTGGTAATAAAGCCATTGCTACTATGAAGAAACGCTACCCTACTCTACCTGTGGTTGAAACATTAAACCAATTGGGTGTAGACCCTGATTACCGTACAATCGATGCTTTTTGTCAGAAGTTAGTTTCAGCTTATGCAGGTAATCAAATTGGGTCTCTTCAAATTATTACGACTCGGTTTAAAAATTTAGTAACCTATGAAGTTGAAAACAAGCAATTTTTACCGCTTAATATTGAAGCAATTGCCAAGGATGTGGAAATGGCTTTAGGTAAACTGTCTGTTGATACTAAAATGAGTAGCCAAAAACAATTGTTGCCTGAATTGCTGATTGAGCCTAGCCCTGAAGCGGTTTTAGAAACCTTGTTACCGATGTTTCTGACCCGTGTACTTTATGGTTATTTGCTTGAAGCGATAGTAAGTGAATTGGCTTCTAGAATGACGGCTATGGCAAATGCAACAGATAACGCTAAGAAGATGATTCATACCTTAACGTTGCAATATAACAAAGCACGGCAAGCTGCCATTACCCAAGAAATTATGGAAATTGTGGGTGGTGCTGAAGCGTTGGTTAAGGCGTAGAAGCTAAAAGTTTCTTTTTAATATGCATTAATATTATTGAGGCTCTTCTACTGAACATTGAAATAAGCACGCAGTGCAGGTTAACCGAGATTTTAAGACCAAAAACCCTTCATGGTCTTCTAACAGGCTGGTTAAACATCGAACTGAAGCTCCACAATGGGGGCAAGGCCAAAAGCCTTCAGGGTGGCGTTGCATTTCTTTTAAGGGTAATGATTTCCCATTTGTAAACAATAAATGCCCCGTTTGCGGATGGTGCGAACTAAGCGTCGGCACTTCCCATGTAGAAAACGATTCGTGCGACCATAATTCTAGGCGTTTAATTTCCATCGGTTCTAAAGATAACGCTCTTGCCAACAATCCGCGTTGATATTGCGATAAGAAAATTACTTGTCCTTCTTCCAATTGTTCTACGAAGGATAATGGTAGCCTTGCTTTTTCAGCTAGTTGTAGTGTCGTTAAATTTTTTGCCACACGGGCTTCCTGTACTAATAGGGCTAACGTCTTTTGGGCTTGAGGCTGTTGTTGGCTTGTCATCATTATCTGGATTCTCCTATTTCAACAGTGTGTAAATGTAACAGGTAATGTAACAGTTTCACAATTTTAACTAAGAATTTCTCAATTTTAGCAGTAACACACCGAAACTACCAATATAAGAAATTTTCTGAACAGGGGGACATAGCAACGAGAGGCAGTACGTTCAACGTATTGCCATTTTTTTTTGCTGGTTTAATGCTTGGTAATTGTAACAATAAGCTTTGGGTGTTATTTTTTAAGCAATCTTTATTAAAACAATCACTTTATTGGATTATGAAAAAAATGTATTTATTTGAAGTCATTTCAAGTGAATAGAAGTTTTTTTTCGTTTGCTATTTTATATGTTGAATTAATAACAACTATTTATCTCCCCCCCTATTTAACCCGTTTTAAAAAGGAATTATTTTTTATGCAACCTTATGCAATGTCTTCAGCTTATGCTTCTATGCCTAATTTTCCTCCAATGCCAAATACCACTGGTATGCCTTATGCCAATAATTCAGGTTGTCCTACCCCTGAAATGAATAATAGCCCTATTGGCTGTTTTGGTATGAAACCCCGTAAAAATGATTGCTTTACCAAAATGGAATACCATAAACCGCATCATGGTGGGCACCACCATATGGGTCGTAAACACGAAGGGCACATGAGACATCACAATAATTGTTCTATGTTTGGCTCACAACAATCTCAGTTTTCCATTCAAGGTAAATATGCTGATTCTTATTGCGACAAGGGTATGATGCCTCCTCCTCTACAATCTTATTCTGGTAATGGTGCTACTGGGGTACCTGCATTTGTAACAGAAATGATGAAGGATTTTAAACAAGCCTTTGGTGATATGGGTGGTGTATTTGGTGGCGAACAAGGCTACGCACAAACCCCAATTAATTATGCGGGTAGTATTTCAACACCATATGCTCCATTAGACGCCTCTACCTTACCAGCCTACCAAGAATCTGCTCCTTCGCCGTACATGGGTGGATATGATTTAAGTAGCACAACCCCTCCTCCTCCTCCAATGCCTTCTTCCGCTTTGTATGGTGCTCCTTCTGCTCCTGCTGCCCCATCTTACCTTGGGTCGACAAACACTTCGTTTATTGACCAGTATTTAGCTGGTGCCGGTGGTCAATTTGGTGCTGGAAATTTAGGTGGTTTAACTAGCCAATACCCACAATTTGGTTCGGCTCCAATGAATTATGCTCCTGTAGCACCACAACAGTACGCTGTATAGTCTTTTAAATAATTTATTTCGTAGGGGCGTGATTTATCACGTCCGCACCTCAATCTCTAAACGGATGCGATAAATCGCACCCCTACAGATAAGTAAAAGCAAGAAATACTATATAAGAGCTATCCTACTTAAATTATTAAAAAGCCGATTAATACAGGTTACTGTGCTAATCGACTTTCTAATTTTAAAATAAAAAACGAACGTCGTTTAAACTAGCATTTTTCTGCTGTTACTTTGGCGTTTAATTCAATATATTGTGTTTGAGATTCAGGCATTTCACTATCTAAGAAAATAGCGTTTACTGGGCAAACTGGGCCACAAGCACCACATTCAATACATTCATCAGGGTGAATGTACAATTGAGGTTCGCCATCAAATTCATAAATACAATCTACAGGGCATACGCCAACACAGGCTTTATCTTTAACGTTAACGCAGGCTTCACCAATAACGAAAGGCATAATTTGAATACTCCAAACTAACTAACTAATAAAACAACAAGGTGGCTAAATGTAAGCCGTTTTAACTGATTATAAGAACCGTATCAATAGCTTGTTTTCCAGAACAAACCATTAATAAAAAGAAACGCTTAAAATATTTTCTGTAAGATTTTGTCCTTACAACTTCTAAACTATACCATAAACAGACGGTTGGCAAGTGTTTTGTTGTACCGAAACCGTCTATTTAGGTCATGCAGTTAGCCTTGAAGACGAGCTTCGGCTGCTGCCCAATTGATATTGGCGAAGAAGGCTTCAACGTATTTCGCTTTTTCGGTAGGAGCGTAGTCTACTGTAAAGGCGTGTTCCCAAACATCCATTACTAATACGGGGTGAAACCCTACGGGATGTCCGTTTTCATGGTCGCCTAGCCAAAAGTTTTGCAGACGGTTGGTGTGAGGGTCTTGAAATAGAACTGCCCAACCAATGCCACGCATTAAGCCGGTGGCTTTGAAGTCTTTTTCCCAATTTTCGAATGATCCGAAATCTGCTACAATTTTGGCGTATAGGGCAGAACTAGGGGAAAGTTGGCTACCGCCTGCTTGTAGGTTACCAAAATAGAATTCATGTAACCGCATACCGCTGTATTCAAAGCCAAACCGACGTTTCATTTCGTTGTATTCGGGCGTACCTACTTGTCCGCCAGCTAGCATTTCGGCTAATTTGGCGTTAAGGATGTTGGTGTTATTGACGTACCCTTGGTACAGTTTAAAGTGTTGTTCTAACTGTTCTTTGGAAATACCGGTAAAGCCTTCTGAAGGGAAGGTTTGGGCTTCGTATGCTTTAGATAGGGTTAAAGTAGCGTTCATCATTGATTATTTTTTCCTTTTACTTAAACAAATACAACAGTTTCACAGACGTATTTTACCTTCTTAACCTACCACAAACGAAGGTTTTTAGCTAGCCATTCATCACCTTAAAACATTCTTAAACTACTTATTTATATCCATTGAAAAATTGAACGGCATACCAACCAGTAGGAACGACCATCGCGTTTGCCCTGCAGCCGTCGATGCGTTCCGTCCACCGGAGGGGCAAAAAGCTAAAGATGGAAACGACAATCGATGAGAGAACACGCTATTTAAACGTTAAATTGGTATTATTTACTAGCATCAAACTATCTTCAGCAACGTCAATATACCTGTAACACTTATCATTAATCTTATCTTATCCCCAACAATTCCCACTGGGCATCACGTTTTTTCAACAGAAAACCCTTATGATACCGCCTTCTAACCCCCTTGACTTTCCTTCATACGTACCCCAAAAAGCAGTCCCCATTCGGAAGGCTTCAGTGGGTCATGCGGCAACGCCTGCAATGAATTACAGAAGCGGTGCAAGCCTTTGGAACAATTCAAAACTGCTGTTCTCTACCTATTGCCTCATGGGACACCCAGTACTTAATAGCATGGCATTAGGGCATCCAGCTAGCCCTCAAGCCTTAGTGGGTATTGTGCCGAGTATTGCCGTCAATGCCTTTTTGGGCGGTATTGGCCGTAACGTAGCGGATACGATGGGGGCTTATAACTTTGAAGGCAAATTATCTCAACGCCTCCTCAATATCCTACAAAAACGAGAATTGACGGGGGTTTTTACAGATTTATCGCCTCATGAAAATTTGGGAAATCGGTCTACATTTGGGTATTTGTGTACTGTGTGGAATGAACAGTGGAAGTTGGGCTTGTTAGGTGAAGGTATCACTAAGAAAAAATCGTTGAGTTGGGTGCGAAAAGAACCGCTGATAAAACGGTTCATCCAAGCTATTGTGAAATTTCCGCTGACCCGTTGGCTGTTGAATCTTGTGATGTTGATACTACCGGGGAATTTTAACACGGGGATGAAGGCGGAAAGTATTGTGGCTACGGTCTTTGGGAAAATTCCGTTGGTTGGGAAGTTTTTAAAAGAAAAAACGTTGGTGTTAGCTAGAATGAAAGGGCTGTATTTTAAAACGGCCCACGATGCCCAAAAATTAACCTATGTTAAAACGGGTAAACAAGTGCAAAAAATACTAGCAGATGGGTCACTTAAATGGGAAAATACCTATACTTCGCTGGCACAAACCCACGTTTCAGCTAATGAAAAGGCGAGTGCCATAGGCTGTGGGCTTTATCAGCTATTGAAAGTATCGCCAGATAAGGGGGTGGGCGTTTGGGTACAGCGGTGGAACCATGCCAATGCACCATTGGCTAACACCCTGTGGGATTCGGCTCAAAGTAGCAATATGTGGCGTGGTATGGGGTCAGGGGTAACCCATTACACTAATTGGTTACTGAATTTGGCTAGTGGTAAAGTGCTTTCTTCTGCTGGGGTGAAGGTGTTTGGAGAAGTGTTACCCCCAGATATGAACCCAAAACTGGCTGAATTGATTCAGACAACATGGGCAAAGGCTGGTATACCACTGGTTCAAGCCAGTTTGCCTAACTTGTTGCAGAAGCCTTTGTTTTGGGCAAATTTCCGGGGGGCAAGCGTTGGGTATAATGTGTTGGGCGGTCAATCTTTACCTAAACATAAGGTTAGTTCTACATAAAAAACATGAGAATGTTGAAAAAGGGGTTGACACAGGTTTTTAGCTTAGTTAGTATAAGTAAGAAGCCAAGGGGATAAAGCTATTAAAACAAGCTTTTCTACTGTGCTTTTGAGGTTGGGGTGTCGCCAAGCGGTAAGGCATCTGGTTTTGGTCCAGACATTCTGAGGTTCGAATCCTTGCACCCCAGTTTATTTTTAAAATGCTCGATTGTTTTTGAAACAACCGAGCATTTTTTTGTGGCTTTTTTGCATTTATTGTCGGTTTAAACTTGATTGTTTGCCAACAATTCAAGTGCCACTTGAAATAAAGGGAAAAAATCAAGGGTGAAGTGATTTTTAGAAGCTTAAAATCTGAAGACAGCTTAATGGCAAGGGTTTTAGGGATTTAATTCATCAGTCTAACTGGATTGTTTACCATGAATTCAAGAACAACTTGATTTTAAGGAATTATTTCAAGACGCACTTGAAACAGTGGCAAACAATCCAGTGCTAAAAAAAGCCAACTTTACAAACCACCACAACCAGTGGTATAAAAATTACGCTTCACAACAATAATGCGGAAGGTTTTTCTGGTAAGGGCTAGGGCTTCATGGGGGGTGGTATTTGACCACCCCCCAAACCCCCCGCAAAAACAAGGGGGCTCCACGCCCCCTTATTTATCCCCTCTCAAGGGCTAACTTGTTTCCACACACGTTGAAAATAGGCTTGAGCGGAAGCTAGAGGCTCCCTAATTGCTCTGCTTCACTACGTTCGCACCAGCCTATTTCCAACTGCAGATGGTTGGAAGCTAAAATTCTTAGCTTAAACTCAACAATAATAGGTGTTCCGCAATTTGGTTAGGAAGCGTAATGTTTTTTACCTGTTATAGTCAATTAATTATTCATCTGTAAAATAGGCGGATGCAATCCGCCCCTACGAGTTCACTAATGATTTAAAAAACTATACCAAATACTATGATGTAGTTGAACAAACCGGCAAAGAAAGCCGAGTGAAAATAATGACCGTAGATAATAGTAGTAACACCCAAACAAAAATTAAGGTTCTTGGCAAGCAATTAGCGAGTCTTCTAATGGCAAAGGGTCTGTCGCAATAAAAGATTCATCTATAAACCCAGTAGGTAAGGCTTTTAACTTAGCAGCCAACCGCAAAAACCGAAGCCCCAAAGAAATACCCACACAAAAAACACCCGCCATCCAGCCAACCATCAAGCCTTTTAGCCCCCAGTGCTGTTGAAACGTTAAATAATAAGCCAACGGCACTAACACCACCCAAAACCCCAAAATCTGCAAAGCAGAAGCCTTCCACTGGTCGTTACAAGCCCGAAGGCTAGCCATTAACGTAAACTGCAACGTATCGCCCAGTAAAACAAATGCCATGAATGGTAATAAGCCCATACCCATACCCACTACCACAGAAGAAGTAGTAAAAATGTGCATAACACCAACAGGTAATAAAAATAACGGTAAGCTAACCAGCCCCATTGCCAAGCAAGCAATGAGCAAGCTATTCCCCACAAGGTTCGGAATAATAGCCGTTTCCTTTGCACCAATCGCATTGCCCACCCGAACCGCCGTGGCAGATGATAACCCAATAATTAACGCAAACCCAACTAAGTTAATGCTCCAAAAAACTTCATGCGTAGCGGAATTTAAAGCCCCTAGCCTGCCTGCCATTAAGCCTAATGTGGCAAACGCTCCCATTTCTAACCCATTTGAAAATGCAAACGGCAGACCAAACCGTAACAGGTCTAAGGCTCTGGCTTTAAGTGTTTGAAATGATTGCTTAAACGGAGACAATTCAAACAAAGCAAAGCGTTTGCCCTTACGCAACAAGGTGGTAAAAATCAGCAAACTACACCATTCCGCAACGGTAGTACCCACCGCCGCACCCGTAGCACCCAAGGCAGGAAAACCCAAATTACCGCCAATTAGCAAGTAATTAATGCCCATATTGATGCCAACCATACACAAAACGACTGTCATCACCTGCTTCGGGCGTTTGATGCCTTCTAAAAAGCCCGTGCAAGTGTAAACACCAATCATGGCAGGAATACCACAAACCCGAACCGCTAAAAACGCCACAGCCCCTTTAATCAAGGCAGGAGAAAGGGATAGCGTCTGTAAAATAACGCTACCCGCCAAAAATGCTAATAATGCCCCTAACGTACCCACACAAAGCCCTAAAACCAACCCACTTCGCCAATACTGCCCCGCTAGCGGATAGTTTTTAGCCCCATTGGCTTGGGATACCTTCACCATTACACCCGAAAGCAACCCAAAGCAAATTGTAATGGCAATATAAGCCAACCCTCTACCTAAGCTTAAATAAGCAAGCTCATTGGCGGTTGTATGCCCCACCATCACCGTGTCTAGCACGGCAGTCATCACATTCGTACCGTGGGCAAGGGCAATAGGCCATGCCAAGGCGAGTGTTACTTTAGCATCTTTCAGCCAGTTAGGCGGGTTAAACATGGGAAGGGCAGGTGTTTCTATAAACGAAAAGAGGAGATGCTTCCATTTTACCATGATTCACACCAATTAAATGATTAAAAGACGTCGTCATTCCGAGCGTAGCCGAGGAATCTCCTTAGCGTCTAGGGGGATTTCTCGACAAGCTCGAAATGACGGTGTTTAGGCTATTGTATAGGGGAGGGTTTCAAACCCTCCCGCTCCGAGATTTTACGCTATTCTAACTGAGAATTGGTATAAATAAGGATAACTGAAAATTTAGTAGCATAAACTAAGCTCAATAAAGGTTTAATACTAGTAGGTGTATAGTGGGTAATTAAAATATTAATAGGGTATCGTATTTATGGGGATATTTAATACTGATAATAGTAATAGGTTTACTACCAATAATTTTAATCTGCCCAGAAAACCACTGCTTCAAGAGCCAGATGCCAAAGAACCCCCTTTGCCAAAAGAAAAAAAAGCAGTAGTAAAAGATATATATTCAGAAACTCCCCTTAGGTTACTAGGTTTTACCAACGAAGTGGGTGCAGCTATCGTTCCTGTTATTGGACCAGTAGGTGAATTGATTTCCAATATACCAGGTTTGGCTTTCATTGCGATGGATACTTTTGACAAATACCAAAAAGGGGAAGATAAAACAGGTGAAACCCCGAGTGTGAAGAAGGGTATTGAACAATTTATTTTTCAATTATTTGCCAGTGTAATTTTACCCACGGCAGTACTTAAAACGGTTCAATTAGCAACAGATAAATTATTAAATTTAAGCGTATTCGCTTCAACTAAAACAAAAATTAACAGCTGGTTAGCAACCAATAAAACCTTAAGCAACATGATTAATAAATTAGCAGACAAACCTCATGACATTACAAAAGCCAAGGGTTTAACCAAATTTGCCTTACATTTCCAAAAAGGCTTAGATGTTGTAAGCGTAGTACCTTGGGTGTGTAACAAATTGTTTAAAGAAGGTGCGGCTAAATCAGGCTTAAGGAACTTAGGCTTAGCTGCCGTAGGCTTAACCACCTTGGGCTTCGCCATTAAACCAATAGACCAATTTACAGAACACGTTATTATGGACAAAGCAGTAAAACCTTTGTTGTACGGTAAAAAAGACGAAAACGACACCAGCCCCCTAGGCAAAAGCTAGGAGGCGAGTGTTTTAGAACATGAACAAGCACTAGCCCAATGAGCAGGCTACGCTGTTATTTTAATTAGCAGAAGAGACTTTATTACCGAACATAGGCATTAGCGGATGAAAATCTGGACGGTAAATTAACCCACCACCCACACGCAACCGGTCAAAAATACCACCGGTGCTTAGGTAATCTGCCAAACCATAAAGGGAAATACTATCCGTAATGTTAGCCGTTAACTGTCCACCAACGTTGTAAGCAGCAGAGGTAGGAGATTTTTCACCAGGTAAACCACCATTAAAGTGCTGAACACCAATACTACCGTAAGCTTTGTATTCTAACAGTCTGTCCATAAAGTTACCGCGTAAGTCTAACCGAACATCATTCAAGAAGAATGAGCTAGGGCTAAAGTATCCACCCAGTACCGTACCAGCAATTGCTGCGGTTGGAGGCAACATGGTTGAAACAGGACCATTTAGTGTGCCTGACAAATCATAATACCCATTGGTAGCCTGCTTAGCAAACCCAAAGAACAAGGTTTCATAAGCTAACCTAGCCGCATGGTTTTTAGTGTACTGCCAGTTGTAACCCAAGTTACCAAAGGCTTGATTTTTGGTGTTATCTGGCACATTTTCACCGTCAATCCAAGCAAAATCATAACCCATGTTAGCGTCGAAATTATGCCATGGGCCTAAGTTAATTTCACCAAAGACCGAATTTTCACGAACCTGACCGACCAATTGGTTAGCCAATAAACCTTGCGAAGGTTTGACCCCCGCATAAGAAAGGAAACTGGTTTCAAACGGAGACCGACGCATACCCGCCTGCAATTTTACTTTATCGTGAGCTTGGAATTGTAACCGAGCTTGATAAGTAAAGTTAGACGTTTTACTTTGCGTAAATTCCGTGAAAGACCCATCACCATCAAACAATAAACGGTCTGCTAATTGCCACGTTAAACCACCACTGTATTGATGAGCTGTTGTAGCAATATTCGAGCCATTAATCTTTGGTGTACTAAACCGACGTAACGCATACCCACCCCGTAACCGAACAGTTGGGGTTAGCATGAAGCTAACTTGGTTAGGAAACGCCCACTGACGTAAGGCGTTGGTGGACTTATCACCCTTTTGTGTGGAGTATAAGAAGCCCGTACGGAAGGTAGGACGCATGAGCTGGCTAACTTCATTTTCAATGCCAGCCAATTTATCTAAGTAATGTAAATCGCCCCGTGCACCTATTTGGTTACCTACAGCAGGGTCTTCATCGGCAATAATGCGTTGAGCATACCCAGCTTCAGCACCCACAGTAGGTTGCCCATTCAACAGTTCATCCTGTTGCGGTGTAGCATACTTGTTACGAACCACGGTAGATACTTCCGCTTGCCCAGGAGCTAAATCTTGCATTACATCTACTTTATCTTCCAAAGCTTTTACCTGTTTTTCAGTATCGCTTTGCATGGCTTTAAGGGCTTGCATGGCTCTATCGAAATCGTCAGAATCAGAAGCGGCAGAAGCAACATGGGTAGGTGCAACTGGCGTTACTTGAGGAGGAGCAACCGTGGTGGTTTCTTCCTCATCCCAAATGGTATCTGCATAGCCTTGGGCTTCTTCTGTATTTGCATTTAGCAACGCATCGGCTTTAGGCAACGATAAGAATGAAGTATGATGAGAATCTACCTCTATCTCTTCTTCTTCAGCGGGCAGTGTGTGGGTAGGAATGGGCATTTCACCGGCTGGGGTGTTACCCATTGCTCTACCTTCTTGAATTAAGTTCAACGCTTTATCATAACGTCCCATCGCTTTGTAAGCTTCCGCCAAGGTGGCATTGACTTCTGCATCGTTCGGGAATTGAGCTTTGGCTTCAAGCAAATACTTTTTCGCTGTGAAGGGGTTGCCAGACCATAAATAAGCCTGCCCTTTACCCAATAACGCTTCTTTACTGTTAGGTGTTGTAGCCAAAATAGCGTCAAACGCTTTTATGGCTTGAGAAGACTTACCAGCAGAAGCCAACATTCTGGCATAGGCTAATTTAATTTCAGCATCTTCTGGGTTGGAAGCCGCTAAGGTTTCAATCATTGAAATAGCTTTGTTGCGTAAGCGTCTGTCGCTAACTGAAGACAACATTTGAGCGTATTCCAACGTAAACCGAGTATCGTTTTCATAAGCAGGGGCTAATTCTTGATATAACGCAAACGCCCGTTCATAATCTGGCGTGGTAGATTTATCTTGCCAAAAAGCACGAGCTTCAGCCAGCCTAGCACCCTTACTTTCAGGGTAAGCGGCCGCTAATTCGTTATACAAAGCGGTATTTCTACGTTTAGCTTGGTGCCAAGCCAACACATCGTCCAATTTTTCTGTATAAGCTTGAGCTTGAGAACTGTTAGCTTGAGCTAACTGCAAGAACGCTTGGAGTGATTCATCCCGAGTAGCCTCATTCCAAGAAAGATATTCCGCATAGCCACCTAAAACAGTCGCATCGTTCGGGAAGCTTTGCATAACATTAGCAAACCCCGCACGAGCATCGGCATCTGGCTTGGTAGCAGAAGACTTCAAGAAATCTACCAATTCTTTTTTGGCTTTACCAGAAGCATCCCGCTCAGCGGAATAGGTAAAGAAGTTGACGGCATCATCAAACCGACCAGGGGTATCTGCATAAACCCGAGCTAAGCGAAGAGCTACACCCGTTTTATCGTCGCCCCGTTTAATGGCTTCACGGTAGAGCGATTCAATTTTTTGGAAATCAACATTGGCACCCGCTAAGCGAGCATCCATTAATAAATCGCCATATTCTACAAGGTTAGCTGTATCTAATAAACCCCGTTGGTGTAAGCCATCCATAATTTGGGTAGCTTGGTAGTATTCTTTGGTTTTGGCATATGCACGGGCTAAGCGGGTACCCACCAAAGTGCTGTCTACATCGCTTTTGCCTAACAAAGTACTATCTATTTTAATGGTGGTTTTATAATCGCCCAATTCAAATGCCATACCTGAAACGGCATTCAGCACTTCATTATCCATTGAAGCCCATTCGCCATTCACGCTTTCAAGCAAGTTATGGTAAAGTTCTCGTGCCTTATCGTACTGTTTGGCTTTTACCAACGCCGCTACATAGTTTTGACGTAAGCTTAAAACAGCCCCAGAAGCCTGAGCATTCAAACGGCTTTCATATAAGTCAACCGCTTCTTCTGCACGCCCAGTGTAGGTATACAGTTGAGCAACCGCAGCCATAAACGCTCTATCATATTGATAAGACCCATAAACACGATTAACCAATGGAGTAGCTTGGGCGTATTTACCCTGCCAAATATAAAGTTGAGCCAACTGCTTAGTAGCCAATTTATCATTAGGGTTATTGGCTAAATACTGGCTATACAACTTAACGGCGTGTGAACGAGTTTCACTTTTCCAGCTATAAAGTTCCGCTAAATCTTTCAACGCATCTGGTTGATTAGGATTCAATTGCAACGCTTTTTTGTAAGCAGACATTGCCAAGGCTTGGTTTTTAGCCCCACCCTGTTTTTTATAAGCTTTACCTAACCACGCATATGCACCGGCATTGGTTGGGTTTTGAGCAGTCGCTTTTTTGAAGACAGGTAACGCCTGACCAATCATACCCTTGTTATATAAGTTAATACCATAATTCAAAGCGGAAGGGGCAGCCGCTAACGCTTGAGGTATTTGCGTAGCTGAAATACCAATAGTTACAGCCAATAGGGCGTTTAGAAATAGTGTTGAAGATGCTTTAGGGTTCATTCTAGCGTTATCTCTTCTATGGTTATAGGGGTAGCAATAAAAATTTTTGTTAGAAATCAAAGTATTAAACTTAGGGATCATATACTACCCCTATTATCAATAACACTACGAGCTAGATACGAAGGGGTGCTAAAAACTCCACTAGGAATAGGAGTAAGGGGTTGAAAATTCGGTCAGATAAAGGGGGTGTTAAAAATAATTTAGGGGGTTTAATACCATTGCAACTATAGTGCAAAGCAAGCTGCAAGCCATTGTAAAAGATGTAAATGTAGAAAAGAAACCAGCCACGACCGAAATCGTTATAGTATTTTAAATAATTTATTTCGTAGGGGCGTGATTTATTAGCCCTAGCGGTCTATGCGTTGCATCAGTCCGCCTCACAATCCTGAAACGGATGCGATAAATCGCACCCCTACAGAGAACCAAAGAAAAAAATATTTTTAAATACTATATGCCACCAGTAGAACCATAAAAGGAACACCCCTAAAGATGATGCCAAGCATATTACCAGCTGGCTTAACCCCCGTTTTTCTTGCCGGAAATCAGCCTGTAAAGCCCAAAACTCAAGAAGCTGAAAGCACTCCGCTAGCCAAACCACAACAAGCTGTTTCAGATGCTAAGCGAATTCAGATTGAAACCCACATTGGGCTAGATGTGTTTGAAAACAAAGGGTCTGCCGTTAAAACCATGACTGTTCACCAAAGCCCTGTGGGCGAAAAAAGTACCACACTGAACCTAGAAGCAACCGATGGTAACACTTATGTGTTTGACCGAGATAATAGCCATGGGTACGCCCCGTTTGAAGCTGTGAATACTGTTCGTAAAGCAGACCAGTTACCGCCTTACTACCGCATGGTGCACCCAACCTTACAACTTGATAATCCCATGTTTCGTCCGCCCAGTGTTGCTGAAACACTCAACGTTGCGGGCTTGCCAGACCCTGTTACCATTCATTACACCGAAGGTTTTGATGGGATGCCCCAGCTGGAAATTCCGTTTGGTTCACAAGCCAACAATTTAGCCATTGAAGGGTTCAGTTTGGATGATGGTATTATCATGCAGGGAAACCCCATTCACAGTGCCAGCAAAACCACGCCCACCGATGCCGATTATTGGAAAACAAGCCTTGTGCATGGTGTACGCCCGAATTCTCCGCTGGTTAGTGGCGAAAAATTACCGTTGCAGCAGCTTGAAACCACAGTAAAGCAGTGGGTTACCGATGTGTATCCGCATGAGCTGTTGGCTTTTGGTAAAACGTTACCTCGGGTTGAAGAAATGACAAAATTAGGGGTAGAAGAAACCCTTTTACCCTTTAAAAAATCATCAGAAGAAACCGATTTGGATGAATTGGTGGCGTTGATGAAGGGCCTGATTACTTCGCCAGTCCATCAATCCGTCTGATACCAATTCACAGTTTAAATGGCGTCAGCGTATACGTTGTTACCAGCAAGTGAAAAATCCTCAAAGTACGTCTCTGTACTCCTGCGGTTTTTTAACTTACTGGTGCCTAGTCTCCATCTAACGACATTCAATCTGTGAATTGGTATGATACCCATTCAACGAATGAATGTCGTGTTCTTTTTGCCCCAAGTTTTTCCCCTCTCTCTTTGGGGAGAGGGCTAGAGTGAGGGGGAACGCAATTGCAGGGCAAATGCGATAGTTGTTCCTACTTGTGGTAGGACATTCAAACTATGAATGAGTATCAAGATAGAGTATTTTGGAATTTACCCTGTTATAGATAAATTATCCATGCTAATCCAAGTGATTTCTTTTTCGCCTAGGACATGATTGTAAACTCAGCTCAACAAAAACGGGAACTAATGCTTTGGGCATTTCAGGGTGTACCAACAAATAACGAATAGGATAGACTGCGGGTATAATAGCAATCAATTCTCTATTACTAATTATTTCCCTCAATATGTAGTTGTATTGACTGGTGCGTTGTAGTGTATGATTCCATCGCCATTGTTGTGATACTGGTATATGACTACTGGTTATAGGCCAAGCATTGTCATCTACTGAGGCATTCCCTTGGGATGAAGAGTTAGGCGTATTCATTTGCAAAAAAGGTTCACCCTCTTTTTTGACATAGAAAGCATACTCTGGCAAAAATTGTCCTTTAGTTTTGGTAAAGCCAGGACTCGCCGTTAATGGTAATTGCTCAGTATATTCGGATGTTACTTCAACATAATTTTGAGTATTTATTTCTGTTGTTCTTGGAGAATTATTCTTTAAAGAATAATTACATTCAACATAAAATAAGGGTATGGGGTTAATGTCTGCTCTATCAGGATAATCAAACACCTCTGTTTTTGATATATAAGCATTGGTGGTTTCTTTAGCAGGCATAATAGTCAGTAACTGGTAGCCTTGGTCTAAGTATTTTCGTAATTCGGGGGTGTTGGCTACAATTTCGTTGTAAGATTGGATTTGTTTTGAGATTTTTTTATGTCGAATGATGTGCATAACCAACTGAAAAATACCAATGCAGAGCATTATGAAGATTAGCACATTAACGCCAATACTCAATGCTTCTGACAATTTATCCAATATTAATACTCCTATATAAAACTATTGAAACCTGTTCAAAGCAGTAGCATTACTATCGGCGTAAAAACCACAGGTGTACACAAAAATAGGCTGCATCAACCATCTACAGTAGTTTACGAACAACCGATAAATAACCTCCTTTCGTACAGGGAATGAAAGGAGGCATTATTTTTTAAAATTGGCGTGAAGGAAGTCGTTTGAAACCCTTGTACTCTAAAAGCTTATGACATTCAAACGATGAAGGGGTATTACAAACTGCTTAATTGATCATTCAATAACGCCAGCTGATGCTCTAATTCCGCCAATAACTCTCGGTTTTTCTGCAACACGGCAGGCGGAGCTTTAGCTAAAAAGCCTTCATTGCTCATCATCCCCGCCAATTTTTGTTGGTCTTTCAGCAAAGTTTCTCGTTTTTTAGTCAACCGCTGGCGTTCTTGGGCAACATCCACCAAGCCCGCTAGGGAAACCAACAAGCGGGTTTGCCCCACCACATTAGAAGCCACAGCCTCAGGCACATCCGTTAAAGTGGTGGCAATCTGCAAACTTTCCATCGGGATGAAATGACGCAACGCCACTTGGTTGCGTTCCAAACAAGCTTGTTCCGCACTATCCTTGGTTTCCGCCATCACCACAACGGGCTTGGAAGGCGGTACATTATACTGCTGACGAATATTGCGTAACCCCCGAACGACATCTAACAAATAAGCAATTTCCGTTTCCAACGTTGGGTTATAAAACCGAGCCGTTTCTACCAAAGGAAACGCCGCAATAGAAATACTAATGCCCTGTTTTTCAGGCAAGCGTTGCCACAATTCCTCGGTAATATAAGGCATCATGGGGTGTAATAACTTCAACAAGCCTTCTAAAACCGTTAACAACACCCGCCGAGTATTGGCTTCCACCGCTGGGTTGCCACTTCGCATGGGGTGTTTGGCGTATTCCACATACCAATCGCAAAACTGATACCAAGAAAATTCCAACAATAGTTGAGCATATTCACCCAAGCGGTGTTCCTTAAGTAACCTGTTAGCTTCCGCCACCGTGTGTTCATAACGGCTTAAAATCCAGCTATCCATCGGGGCTAAAAGTGATTCATCTAAGGTAGGGGCAATCGTGCCTGATTCGAGGTTCATCATCACAAACCGAGAGGCATTCCACAGTTTATTGGCAAATAATTTGCCTTGTTCCAGCTTTTCTTTGGCTAGTTTAATATCTTGCCCGCCGTAAGTAATTAAACTGGTTAGCCCAAACCGAAAGCCATCGCACCCAAGGGTTTCAATGAGTTCCACAGGGTCAACGGTGTTGCCCTTGGATTTGCTCATTTTCTGCCCCTTTTCATCCCGCACCAAGCCGTGGATGTATACCTTTTCAAAGGGTGATTGTTCCGTTAGCTGATGCCCAAACATGGTCATACGAGCCACCCAAAAGAAGATAATATCAAACCCTGTAACGAGCAAACTGGTGGGGTAGAATTTTTTAAAATCAGCAGCGTCTAAATCGGGCCATCCCATGGTGGAAAACGGCCATAACCCCGATGAAAACCACGTATCCAACACGTCAGGGTCTTGCACCCATTCATCACCTGCAGGGGCTTCTAGCCCAACATACAGTTCGCCTGTTGTGGTGTTATGCCATGCAGGAATTTGATGCCCCCACCACAATTGGCGAGAAATACACCAATCTTGAATGTTGGTCATCCAGCGTAAGTAATCTTTCGTCCAGCGTTCAGGGGCAAACGACACTTCGCCTGCTTCTAGGGCTTTCAAGCAGGTTTCAGCTAAGGGTTTAGTTTTCACAAACCATTGTTGTGAAAGCAACGGTTCAATTACTTCACCACTACGCTGGGCTTTGCCTACCCGATGGGTATGGGCTTTTTTCTCTCGAAGTAAACCCAATTCTATCAGTAAGGCTTCGGTTTGTTTTCTGGCTTCCCATCTTCCCACGCCATGTAATGCTTGAGGAATACCTTCTAAGGGCAATAGTTCCGCCTTGGTGTTGAAAATTAACAACTGAGGCAAACCGTGGCGTTGCCCAATGGCATAGTCATTCGGGTCATGGGCAGGGGTGATTTTCAACGCCCCCGTCCCAAAATCAAGCTCAACGGCATCATCGGCAATAACAGGAACGGTTCTGCCCGTTAGCGGTACTATCACTTGTTGCCCGACGTATTTAGAAAGCTTTGGGTCATTCGGGTTGACCGCCACGGCGACATCGCCATAGAGGGTTTCAGGACGAGTGGTTGCCACCACAATTTCGCCTTCACCAGAAGCTAGAGGATAAGCAATATGCCACAAGTGTCCTTCTTCTTCAAAGTATTCCGTTTCAATATCTGAAATGGCTGATTCACTACCAGGATCCCAATTGACAATGTAAGTACCTCTGTAAATTAAGCCTTCATTGTATAAATCAACAAAGGTTTTTTGAACGGCTGCGGAAAGCCCATCATCTAGCGTGAAGCGTTGCCTGCTCCAATCAGGCGAAATGCCCAGCCGACGGAACTGCCCGAAAATGCTTTCTTGGCACTGTTTAGACCACACCCAAACCAGTTCTAAAAACTTTGGCTTACCAATAGAAACCCGAGTCGTACCCTTGGGGTAGCCTTCAATTTCACCGGCTAATAATTTGCGTTCCACCACGGCTTGCGTGGCAATGCCCGCATGGTCTGTCCCTGGCATCCATAGGGTTTCATGCCCTAACATCCGATGATAGCGAATAAAAATATCTTGGATGGTGTTATCCAATGCGTGCCCCATGTGGAGTGTGCCCGTTACATTGGGGGGTGGAATAACAATACTATAGGTTTCAGGCTGGGCTGGTAAAGGCTTGTTTTTTGCTTCCCAATGGGCTTTTAAAGCACCTTCTGGTTTGAAAAGCCCTTGCGTTTCCCAAAAACCATACCATTTAGCTTCAATGGTTTTAGGGTCAAAAGCCGTTGCTAAAGCAGGGGTAATTTCGGTTGGGAAAGGCTGGTGTGTGGTCATCATCATTGGGTCAAAGTCTTTCGTTAGTAACAGTAGAGTTTATTAACTTGTTAGTACCATTATAAAGAAAAAGTAATGCTTTACCTAGAAGATGGTTTCTTTTTTGTGTATTTGCACTATAATCAAATTTGTTAAAGTAATCGGTTTGTATTGAGTTACCAATAATCAGCATTTTGACCCATTACGAAATATTACAGTAATTTTTTATAAAAATGATTAAAGTCCTTTAGGCAAAGCGTAGTCTTGAAAACAGTTTTTTTGTTGATTTTTCGGTTGTAAACAATACCTTTTTAGCAATTAAACATGAGATTTTAACCTTTTGCAGGATTTTACCTTATACGGGAGAAACAATCACAGTGATGATGATGTCTTATTCTAACAATATTTTTTTTCCAACTGTTGATGCCAACGATGTTGAAACCAGCAAAAAAAATTCTGCCGATGTTGGCGGTTTAAGCAAAGAAGCGGGTGTTACCGCACCAAGCATTTATTTAAGACCTGAAGCAGGGGCCAATGCCAATGACCCCCCCGCATTGCAAGCCCAGAATAATGAATTAGATGTGTTATGGTCTAGCAGCCAAAACAGAACGTCGTTGTTAAGAGAAGAAACCAATCCGGCGTTGGTATTGGGTGTTGGCTTTTTGACGGGTGTTATTTTAACAACATTAGCTTTTTGGTTAGTTTTTAGCCCCGCTTCTAACCCATTTCAAGCAAACCCTAACCAGCCTACACCTAAAGTTGTAAACCAACAACAAGCCGTTGAACCTGATACGGTAGCTACAAACCCAACAGCCACAGGAAATACAGCTCCGGCAGTAACGCCAGCAGACCCCAACGCCCCCATAGCCAAAGGAACGATTTACAAAGTAAAAAGTGGCGATAATTTAGGGTCTATTGCGTTGAGTGTTTACGGAGATTCTTCCCCAGCGATGTTAGACCGCATTTTAAAAGCGAACAAATTAGCGAACGCCAACAAGCTTTCGTTGAATCAAGAATTGATAATTCCGCCTAAAAATTATTAGTTTTCATTAGTTGAAGTGGGTTTTGTACCCTAATTAACCTAAATAGTCAAATTTCTGTAAAGTTTTCTTTACTTTTTTAAGAAAACATTGGTATAATGATTATTATTTAGGATTACACCCTTCTTCAACCCCATGGGAGCTAGCAACTTCGTGTCATCACCTGCCCAATTGCCATTTTATTCCCTAGCTGCCACTGCTTCTTCGCTTCCCACGGAATTACTGCTAGCCGTTGAAGAATTGACTGGTATAACCACATTACCCTTAAGAACAATGACCACCACACCGACAGAATTTGCTGCAACAATTTCAAATAACCAGTTACCACTTGATAAAGTGGAATCTTCTGTTGCGTTACCTAAATTGGCACCCCCCAGAAGAAGTTCAGTCAAAAGAAAAGCGGTTTCGTTCGCCAGTTCTCGGCCTGCAAACCCTTCTCGTATGGCAATGAAGTTGGTGAATGAACCAGCCGTTGAAGGGGCTTGGCCCGACGAACAACCGTTTGCATTGCCTAAATGGCAACAACGCACGCAAAATCAAGCACGGTCTGCTTGGTTGAGAGATACATTAGTCATTAGTCTAATGGCTACCCGCACCGTGGTAAATGCCTTTACGCATTCTGAACCTTGGGTTTATAAAGCGTTGCAAGCCAGTGTGGTTGGGGTTTTATGCTTAAATATTTTATTGGGGTGTGTTAATGTTGGACATCAGCTAATTATGGCTAGTGTGCAACGCCCCTATGCTGAACAATTGGCGAGTGAAACGAAAACTCGGCATCATGAAATTGAGCAGAGTTTAGTAGCGTTGAAAAAAGGCGAAGGCGTAGAAATGCTAGCCCGTGGCTATATGGATATGGTTGAACCGAATCAAGTGCTGGTTAAAGTTCGCTAGAACATTCCGTCGCATCTCTAGTTTTTATTTTACCAATTCAAAGATTAAATAGCGTATTTTGTAGGACGTGATTTATTAGCCCCTATGATACTTGTAACAGCTATATGCAAGAGGTCTATTCAACAATTTCAATGTTAGATTGTTTTATGCTAATAGCCTGATACAAGTTATTAGTCGGCTTCTGCCATGCCACTTTTTGGGTAGCGGGCATATTGCCCAACCAAATAACGTGCTTGCCTTGGGTTGCTAACAAACAAACCTGCCAGCGTTCTTTTTTGGCATGGCTACACCATTGGGGTTTTACAAAAAAAGACGAGTTTAAGGGGGCTTTTGCACCCAATGGAGCTGAAATAATCTTTCCGCTAAACAGGGAGCGTTTCAAACTAACCGCATCTGCCGTATAAACCGTGGAAAGTCCCCATGTTTGTTTGGCAACCACTAAGCCCGCCATCGGATTAGTTTTCGGCTGCTTCGATTTAGCAGACCGTTTCGTTCGGGGTGGGGCGTTTAAAACGAAAGCAGTTTTTGGGAAGGCTATGTTTTTCTGAAACAAAAAAGCTGAAACCGCTTGAGCATCACGGTCAGAAAACTGAGCGGGTAAAATAGCCATGGTCTGCGGGTGTTGCCCTACAGGTTGCCATAAATAAACCGGTTTTGAAGCAGATATCGGAACGAAATAAAGCGTGCTTTCTGTCGTTGCACTAGCGTTGGCTAGAGCAGGTATACCGACGGTTGCCAGAGTTTCCGTTACTATTGTAGAATTTGGTTTGGGTTGTTGGAATAATTGTGGTTGAGCCATTAAAAAAACGACAGACAACACCACGCAACTTATCGCACTAACCGGTATCCATCGTGTAGAAAAGAGCTTGTTTTTAACCGGAAGGGCTTTCGTTTTGGGTCTCGGAAGAAGGGTGTGGGCTTGGGTTAATCGTCCAAAAATAGGGGCTAATAGCAAGCCGTAGCTGGTTAGTAACAGAGGAATTGGTAGCGGTTCGTTGAGTTTAAACAAGGCATTGGTAAAACCCGCCCCCCAATGGGTAACTAATAGCATGAATTGAAGTCCCCAAGTGGCTAGCCATGCACAAGTTTGCGTAATGCCTTCATGAATACTTAACCCCAATGTGCCAATAAAGCCCAGCATGGTAAGCGGTGCAACCAACACACTACTAATGGCATTAAACACCGTTGCATGAAGCGGAATTTGATGAAAATAATATAGAATTAACGGGTTCGCCCATAATTGAGCCACCACCGTAACCATAACCGCTACATTGAACCAATCAGGTAGGCGTAAGCGTTGCCCTAAATTTTCAAATTTAGGGGTATAAGCAATAATACCCAAGGTGGTTAACACGGAAAGTTGAAACCCAACACTAAACACGCAAACGCCATCTAACACACACAAAAAAGCCACCGCCAATAATAATAAATTTAGGGCATGAATGCCCCTATTAACCCCTCGAACCCAAAGTCCCAACTGCCACATGGTAGCCGCCCGTTTAATAGAAGGCGGTAAACCCGTTAGCAAGGTATAAAACCCCACCCCCGCACTAATTAACGCAAACCTTACTAATCGAAACGGCTTTTGAGGCAATAAGGCTAAAAGTAAGGTCATACAGCCCGCTACAAAGGCAATATTCATACCACTGGCAGCCACTAAGTGGATTTGCCCTGTTTTCAAGAACGCTTCTTTGGTTGGTGCAGGCAGTTGAATGGCTCTATCTCCCAACACAATGCCCCCCAACAAACTACCCGATTCTTCCCCCAACGTTTGCTTGAAGATGATTGCCACTCGTTCTCGAATACTATGAACACTTGCTAAAACGCCGGCCTGTAAGCCTTCCCACCAAGAAAGAGATGCATTACCATAATTACGATAAATTTTCGGACGTAACAACGCCCCTTCCTGATGTTTGGCTAACCGATAGTGCCAATCGTCAAAATCACCAGAAAACCTTGGGTTAGCAGGCAGTTTTAATACCCCACCTACAACCATTTTAGACCCAATTGCTTCAGCGGAAAAATGGACTTTTTTACCCAGCCCTAAATTGGCATTCACCCGCTGGTTGTTAATAAATGCCGTGGAAAGTTGCCAGCCTTGTTCATCAGGCCACAAGGTGCCTTTAACCGTTACCCATTGGTTTTGATAAGTAGCCGGTAATTGTTTTTGTTCAATTTTTTGCCATTGTATGATGGAAAGCCCAGCCCCCAATGCTACACCTAACACCAAAAGCGTAGCCTGTATTAACAGAGGCATCGGTTTTTGAAGGCGTTTAACCCAAGCAAAAACCAGCAGCCCTGCCATCAGTAAAAACAAGATTAATAAGCCTTGAAAGGTGATATTTTGATTGGCGGGTAGATAGAGGTAAGCAGTATAAGTTAAAATTAATACTAGCAGCAAAAAACCCCAACTACTTTGGGTTTGGCTCAACCAATCTCGAAAGAAGTATCGCAGTTCAAACTGAAGGCATTGCAGCCAATAAGAGTTGTTCAATTTTTTTGTAAGCGGGTTGCTGAACAACACGAGGATTTACCTGTTTGGCGTTATAAAGTGCTTGTTTTACAATTGTCCATTGCCTTAGCTTAGCACCTATCCACGCTTGTTCCAAGTAACAATTTGTACAAGCCGAATTCAAGCTAATAGCCTTTGCCAAAACGGCTTGAGCTTCATCTAACTGTTTCAATAATTGATAAGTTTGTGCCAATTGGATAGACACTGCCGAAAGGGTTGGCTGGTTAGCCAAAGCCTGATTAAAGGCTTGAACCGCTTCTTGCAGATAGGCGGTGCGTTTCACTTCTGCAAGCCCTTCCTTTTGCTGACCTAACCACAATAAGGCATTGCCCAAATTTCGCCATTGCAAAGCCAAGCCAACAGTTTGGGCTTCTACCCGCAATGCCGGCAATGTAGATTCCCGATTGGCAATAGCCTGATTGACCTTCAACCCAGCCCCACTAACCGTGTTAGACCATTGGGCGGATTGCGAATAAAGGGCTTGCAACGTCGCCACATCTGAAGCAGACAGTTGTAGTTTCGCTTGGCTACCCGCCTTGTTGTAATACGCCGAAGCCATTACGTCATTCGGGTTTGGGCTATGCCCCAATAAGCCCATTGCATGACCCGTTTCGTGCAGCAGTACACTTCTTAGTATAACTTGAGATTGAGGTGCACCGGTTGGTTTATTGAGGGCTACGTTCATCTTCATGGTAGTTAATTTGCCTGTCGACGAACTAAAAACAGGGGTGGTAATAGCCGCTGTAAACCCCACTTTATCCTTGGTTTCAGTGGTTTTACCTGCGGTGTATTGGGCGTCTAACGTGGGTAGAAACACCACTTGCAGTTGAGCCTTTTTGCAGGCAATGCTTTCAGGGAATGCTACGTCAAGCGTTGTTTTTTGAGCTTCAGGCAACACCGCTAACCATTGTTGGATGGCGTTTATTACCAGCGGGCTGACTCTTCTGTCGATATCCGTTGGGTTTTCTGGCACGTTGATGCAAGCGGTGAAGGGAGCATGGGTTGAAAAATCCCATCGTAAGCGTTGCCCTTGGTAAAGCACGCTGGAAAGATAATTCCAACCAACCGTTGTTAAAGTAGTAGGGATAGGCGTTTCAGGCTGTAAGGCAAAACAAAAATAGCCTGTGCCGATAATCGTTGCTAAAAAGAAAACTAGCATCATCCATTGTTGTTTAAACAAGCTACCCAACACGAATAAAGCCCCCTACGCCTAATAACTGGTTAGCCTGTTCGCATAATGCTGTAAAAATTGAGCCGTATTAATTGCCCCACGCAACGCAATGGCTTGAGCCCGAAAGTTATCTGCCACGGTTTGGTATTGAGCATGGTTGTGCAACAGTTGGCTAATAGCTTCTACTAATTTTCCCATTGCCAATTGCGGATAAGTAATAGGCAACGCCACACCCAATTCGCCTAAGCGTTGAGCATTATTTTCCTGTTCCGCCTGTTTCATATCTGGCACCACAATAAAGGGTTTACCAAGGCTCAGTAATTCCATCGCGGTACTATGCCCCGCTTGCGTAATTACAAAACTAGCGGAAGCAAACAAGGTAATGCAATTGGGTAATTGCTGATGAATAGCCACGTTACGAGGCAACGTTGCCGTTTGAAAGGTGGTAATCACTTCAAAATCACATTCAGGGAAGGCTTCTGCTGCTTTAATAATGGCATCAAACAAAGGTTTTCGGTATGTGTGCCCGCCCAAAGTAGCCACAATTTTGGGTCTGGTGGAAATTGGCACTTTACTTTCAATTTCTGACGGTTCAAACGAAACCAAAGGCCCTACAAAACGAGTTCGTTTTTTGACCGTGGGGTTTTGTGTCAAATTTTTCAAACAAACCGTATAGGGCGGAGGAAAATCTGGAATTAAAATTTCTTCTGCACTGCAAAGCCAAAACTTCATCAGCCAATCAAACGTACCACCTAGTAGCTTCACCAACGGAGAGTCTTGCTCAAAGAAGGGGTAAAACGCACTTTGGTTTGTTAGCACCAAACACGGAATATCTAACGCAGAAGCAGCCACCACTGCAGCCATTCGCCCATCTGCCACCACAAGGGTAACGTTGTTTTTCCGCATTATTTCTTGTTCTTCTTGCACGGTTTGGCTAAAGGTTAAGGCAATACCTTGGTTTTTTAAGATGGTTTGCCCCATATCAAACCCGCCTTCTTTGCCCACCAGTTGTAGTTCTCTGGCTACTTCAACACAAGGTAGGTCGTGGGCTTTTACTCGGTCTAAAGCAATGCCGTAGGAGCCTATTAACACACTGTTTTCAGGTAGGCGTTTGGCTAAGGCAATGGCTCTGCTGGAATGCCCGAAGCCTTCGCTGGAAATTGAAAAATAAATAATGCCCGTTTTTGCCAAGGCATGGCTGGGGGAAGGAATAATTGAAGAGGAAGAAGAAGTGCTAGAAAACACAGGTAAACGCTTCGATTCTGAAAATAGCGACAGCAACGACGGATAACAAGGGTTGGCTACAATACTTTTGCATTATAGCATACTTTACTACTGTACTATAAGCTCCTTATACCGATTATAATACCAACTCATAGTTTAAATAGCATAAAATCATGATTCTGGAGACCACGAGGGTCTCCCCTATGAAGGTAAAATTTAACAGATTACTGTAGGGGCGAACCCTTGTGGTCGTCCGCCCAAGCTGTAAAGTCAAACACGCTATTTAATCTTTGAGTTGGTATTAAAGCCATTCTGCCAGTAACGCCTTACCTTGGTCGGTATCTAAAAACTGGAGGGTATCGCCATCAATATCAATGGTAGCCGTTAGCAACACTTTCCAACACGCTTCGCTCTGCAAAGCCAATTCTTGCCGACTAATCGCCTTCAGCACATCATCCACCGAATTTTTAATGTGGGTAGATAATGCCTCAAAATCATTGTTTGATGTTACGGGGGGTAGGCCTAATTTTTCCAATATTCGGTTTTTAATAGCCAAGGTAACTTGTTCTGGCTGGCTTAATACTTCTGGGGCTAACGGAGTAAACCCTTCCGCTTTTAAGGCATTTTGTAGGTTTGCAGCCCTCGTTTTTTCTACGGCGTATTGTAGTTGTTTGTTGTAGTTGGTTAACAAGGCTTTTTCTTTTACTTGATATTGTTTTACCACATTATTCACTTGTTGTGCTGTCATGGAATCATCTAACGCAATTAGTAGCCTTGCAATACGATTGGCAATAAATTCATCTACCTTACCTTCTGTTGCCGATTGTTTAATTTCAGCTAATGGAATGGGAGGTAGCCCGCAATGGATCATGGCTTTTTCATGAATTTTCCAGCTAATTTGTTCCGTAAAACTGCTAATGGCTGCTTTCGCTTTTTCAGGATGTTTTTCATAAATTGCTAAAAGCTGTTTTTCTTGTTCAGCCTTGGTGGTAATAGCGTTGAATAAAGCGGGTTTGTTTTCTTTCACCCATTGCCATGCCAGTTGAATGGCACTGCCAGATAATACGCCTAAGGCAAACACTTGCCCATCATTGAGCCAAGGCGTTACGGGCTGTTTGGGTAACGATACCATTTTTTCATGCGAAGTAGAAAGCGTTGGAATGAAAACGGGTTTACAGTCATCCGTTTCTTGTTGGGGTGCGGATGCTTTTTGTTGTTTGGTATTCATTGCTTTGAAGATAGGCACCATAGGGCGGGGCAATGGCACGGGCTTAGGGAATGAGCGAATGGGGAAAGTGGGAAAAGTCATAAAAAAACCATTCATGCTAAATTTGGAAAAAAAAGAGGGGATGCTACTTCCATAAAACCTACTAACACAAAGTTTGGAACGTCTACTTTTTAGCGGTATAATAATGAACACACAAACAATTAAAGGATAGTCTCATTTTGTCTAACATCACCCTGATTGATACCCATTGCCATTTAGATTATATTGCCGAAGGGTTGCACGGACACCCCCCCCATACGGATTTAACCCCAGTGCTTCAACGAGCCACCGAAAAAGGCGTCAATTGGGTCATCAACCCGGGCGTTGAACCCAGTGCATGGAACAGAGTTCTGGCAGTTGCCGACCAATTCCCTACCGTTTTTGCTGCACTTGCCGTTCACCCTTGTGATGTGGCTAGCGTAGAAAATAACCCGAATTGGCTAACCGAATTGGAAGCCCTGCTTGACCACCCCAAAGTAGTGGCAGTCGGCGAAACAGGGTTAGATTATTTTCATCAGCCCAGTGAGGCGTGTGATTTTCAACGCCTGTGCTTTGAACAAACCCTCGGGTTGGCTAGCCGAAAAAACTTACCCATTATCATCCATTGCCGAAATGCTGAGGCGGATGTAGCAAAAATTGTCGACCAAGCCCCGAATCTTTCTCGTGGTGGGGTTATGCACTGCTTTGGGGGAGATGCTCAATTTGCCTTAGAAATGGTTGAACGAGGCTATTACATTAGCTTTGCAGGCAACGTAACCTTCAAAAAAGCGGAAGCCCTTCGGCACGCCGCCAAAGCCACGCCCCTAGACTGGTTGCTGGTTGAAACAGATTCGCCGTTTCTTTCGCCCATGCCAGAACGAGGCTTGCCCAATGAACCGTACCGCACAAGGTTTGTAGCGGAATGCTTAGCCGAAGTAAAAGGTATTTCCGTAGAAGAGATTGCTCGCATTACCACCGAAAATGCCATTCGATTATTCGGCTTGCCAATTACCTGTTTAGAAACAATGAATTCGTAGGGGCGGATTGCATCCGCCCGCACTAAAATTTACAAAACGGGTGGATGCAATCCACCCCTACAGAATTGAGACACTTTAAGAAATGAACATCACTCAATCTCGTCAAAAATGGCTTTTGTCTTTCTTCTTAACCATTAGCTTCATTGCGGGTATTTGCCTTTTATTGGTAGGGTGCACCGCCGAAAAATCGACCAAAAATCCAAAAACAACTCTTACGCTTTGGACGTTGCAACTGCAGGAATTTTCCGCCGTCATTCAACCCGCTTTGGCTGAATTTGAAGCTAATCATCCCGATGTGAAAGTCCACTGGGTAGATATTCCCTTTTCTGAAGGCGAAAAACGCACGCTAACCGCCATGTTAAGCCCCACCGTGCCTGATGTTATCAACCTAAACCCCAGTTTTTCCATGTTGCTAGCCAATAAAAAAGCCCTGTACAACTTAGCAGATTCTACCCTTGTTTCAAAAGCCGAAGCTCAAGCGTATTTGCCTGTGGCATGGCAGGGGTGTCAGCTAACGGGGGGGCAGTTTCAATATGCCATTCCGTGGTACATTACCACCAAACTGCGGATAGTCAACACGCCCTTACTGCAACAAGGGGGCAAGCAATTTGAACACCTACCCATGGCGGAAAGCTTACCGCCAGAAGCGTTAACTACCTTTAAGCAAAAAACCAATGGAGCTTTTTATGTATTGCCTGATTTAGGTAGCTTGTTGAAATACCTGTTTCAGCAAAACATCAACGCCTTTACGCTGGATTCGACGACCTATCAGCCCCACTTTATGTTGGCACAAAACCCTACCACCATTAAAACCCTTGAATTTTGGAAACAGGCGTATGCCCAGAAAAATTATTCTTCCGATGTGTTGGTCAATGGCTATAGTGCGGCGGTGCAGGCTTATCAAACAGGCAAGTTAGCGGTGTTGGAAGGTGGGGCTAGCTTGCTAAAAAGTATCGAAAGTAATTCGCCGGCTATTTATGCCAATACGAAGGTTTATCCGTTACAAAATAAAGACCAAACCCAGCGTCGGACGGATATTTTGGCGATGGTGCTGGTAGTACCCGCCAAAAGTGAACACCCCAAACTGGCAGCTGAATTGGCGTTGTGGTTAACCAATACGAAAAATCAATTAGCCTTAGCCAAAGCTGCCCCTGTATTGCCTTCGACGGTGGCGGGGCTGAAGGATGCGTGGTTTCAACCGAGTGCGACGCTGGCAGTGAAATCTGCAGTGGAAGAGGCGAGGGTGTTGGGTGCTAAGCAGTTGTTGGGAGCAATCGAGCCGTTTCCTGTTTTGCCCAACCAGAAGTTGGTGAACGAGGCGGTGAAGGATACCGTGCAGACGGTGCTATTTAAGCAAGCCCCCGTTCAACAATCGTTAGAAGCGTTGGATGCGAAGTTGAATGCGGAATAATTATTAGGTATATTTTGTAAAATATTTGATTCTATTAACTTAAATAGAGTGTGTATAATACATGAATAAGGTAATTTTTTGCGATTTTAGTCAATAAACCCCCTTATTTAGTTCATATCACGCAAACGAAATACTAGGAGTATTTTTAATACATGACAACTCAAACGGACTGGTTCATTATAGGTGCTACCTTCGCCTCTCCTTTTCTTGCAGTTTTCGCCCAAAGATCAATCGAAGATTATAAGCAAGAAAAACAAAGAAAATTACAACTTTTCAAATTATTATATGCCACTGCACATTCTCCTACAGGCGAAGATTTTGTGAATGCTTTTAACCTCGTTAGAATTGAATTTAGAAAAGACAAAGACATTGTAAAGTATTGGGAAGAGTACCTAGCAATCTTAACTCCTCCTAGCAGCCCAATAACGAATGTAGATCATTTTGAATTTAGTTCAAGAACCATTGATATATTGTATAAACTAATAGGAGCAATCTCTAAAAAAGTTGGTATGGATATAGATGGTTTACACCTGAAAAATAGTTTGTATGCTCCACAAGCTTGGGCTAATTCTCAGAGATTAGAAACAAGCCTAAAAATAGGTTTGAATGACTGGTTATCAGGAAACAGTAGACCTAAATTTGAAGCTCATGTTGTTGACCATACTATAGACGATATGTAAAGTTCTTAAATTTTGGTAAACTGGCTTGTAATTTTTGGGAAAGTTTGTCAAAATAGAAAAATAGTCACTCCTGCGTCAACAGGAATGACTATTTCCTTGCTTAACCTACTGCTTTAACAGCTGGGCAAGCAACTCTAGAATGGCTAACACCACTCTAAGAATTAGACTGATTACTTGAATCATTCTAACCTCCTTTCCTTTTTTGTTTTGATTGTAACCAAGGGACTGTTCCACCAGTCCCTTTTTTCATACGGTTTAAGGTAGAAAAGGTCTGTGGAAAGTATTGGCTTTCAGTCATCACAGGAAAGTGAGTTACTGGCTATTATACTTAAACCCCGAAAGGCTTTCAATAGGTTTAATAACTTGTTTTCAGTTAACTTGGCAACGCTAGCCCGATGGTTTTAAGGAAGTTGTCATCCTTCCGCCAGTTTTTCTTGACTTTAACCGTCAAATCCAAATGGACTTTACTCCCCACCAAGGTTTCAATATTCTTACGAGCATAAGTACCAATCGCCTTAATCATGCTAGCCCCAGCACCCACCAAAATCGGTTTTTGAGACGTTTGGTTCACATACAACGTAGCTACAATCAAAATGCGTTCAGGGTCGCTGGTTTCATCAAACGTTTCAATCCCAATCGCCACGCTATGAGGCAATTCTTCACTGGTCAACCGCAACACCTGCTCCCGAATTAATTCGGCTGACATTTCCCGCATCCGCTGGTCGGTTAACGCATCGGCTTCATAATAAGCAGGCCCTGCAGGCAGTAGCTTTAGCAACTGTTGCTTCAAAACTGGCACTTGCTTGCCCGTTCTAGCCGAAAGCCGAAGCGTTAGCACGGGTTTCCGCATCCCAAACAACCCCTGATAAGCCTCAGACCGCTGGTTCAACAACGGCAAGTTCTGCCGAAGCCTATCGGTTTTATTGAGCACCAAAATGAGGGGTTTTTCCGCCATGGTCGCCTGCTGAACCAACCACGCATCGCCATCACCGGGGGCTTCTGTGGCGTCCATCACCAACACCAAAAAATCGGCCTCACGCAAGCCCGCTTGGCTTTCATCTACAATATAAGTGCCTAAATTATCAATGGGTTTTGAAAATCCGGGTGTATCCAGCACGATGAGTTGAGCTCCGTCTTCGGTCATCACACCCCGAATTCGGTGCCGAGTGGTTTGCATCACAGGGCTGGTAATAGCCACTTTTTCGCCTAATAGTTGGTTCAACAGCGTGGATTTTCCCACATTCGGGCGTCCAATTAATGCCACAAACCCAGACCGAGTAACGGGTTTTTCCGCTTTTTCTTTGGGGATAGCTTGCTTTTCCAGCTGTTCCAGCACGGCTTTGGGAATGGTTCTAAACTTGGGCAGTGGCTTAGGAGCTTTGGGTTTTTTCGTTGGCTTTGGGGTTTGTGGGGTGGTATCCGTCATTAGAAAAAAAGTGTCCATTCAAAAGATAGAGAAAGTAAAAAGGGGGGGATTATATAATTGTTGTTTTTTGGGGTTGTTTCAGTTGATGAAACGCTGCGTGAATTTGGTTTGAAATGGCAAACCAATCCGCCAGTTCGGGGGAATCAATTTGCTGATGCAATTCTTGTAACATGGCTATCATTTCTGCTAGCACTTCTCGCATATTATCCGCATTTTCGGCAAACACATCGCCCCACATTTCATAAGGAGACGCCGCAATCCGCAGTTGGTCGTCAATACCGCCCCCGTGGTTGCCTAGTAATTTACCGGGTTCGTAACGAGAAATTAAATTCGTTAGCAACACGGCGTACAACTGGGGCAGGTGCGACATAAATGCCATGGTACGGTCATGCTCTTCAGCGGTCATATAAACGGGGTTGACGCCAATGGCTTTAAGCAATTGCTCCAACCGTTGCAGGGTATCAGACCCAATTAGCCCTTCGTGGGGCGTTAATAAAAAACGTTTCCCGAAAAATAATAGGGCTGAAGCATTCGCCAATCCGCCTTTTTCCCTACCCGCCATGGGATGCCCGCCCACAAATTGTGAGGGTAGTAGGTGTTGCCCCATGTTGGTAATTTTCCGTTTGCACGAGCCTAAATCCATAACCGTAACTGAAGGCAAGGCTTGCACTCTGATGGCGATTGCTTCCAGCAAAGCTTCATTAATGCTTAAATGCGATGCTAAGACAATCAGCTGGTGCGTGTTGGGCGAACTTGCCAGCGTTTCTAAGGGTACATCCGCCAATTGCAGATAAGCTTGGTTAATCCATCGGTTTTTGAGGGCTTGTTGCACCGTTTCAGCGTTAGCATCCACGCCAATGAGGGTGGTATTCGGGTAACGTTCCCGCAGGGCTAGCATAAACGAACCACCAATTAGCCCTAATCCCACCACAATAATGGTTTGATAGGGGCAATCAATCACAAACGGTTTAGCAATAGAAGAAGACATCATCATAAATAGCCGTAGAAACTTCGTTAATTTAAAGGGGGATAAGTACTTAATCGTGCCATAAACAAATCTATTATTCAAATAACTAGCGTTTGTAAACATTTTTAAAGAAACGACGTAGGTCTTTCGATAAACCAAACAAGCGTATCGTCATTCTGAACGAAGGTGAAGAATCCCCTTGGGCAAACACAGGAGATGTTTCGCATTCGCTCAACATGACAGGCAATGTGTTTTAAATTCGTTTTAAAAATAGGAGTTTCAAGATGATGGGTATGGAATTAGTTTTAGGGTTAGGAATCGCTGGTGTATTAGGCTTGGTATTTTTTCTATGGTCAAGTCAAAATATTTTGGTGGGGAAAAAGAACCAAGTCGAACAGGTGAATGCTTCCATTGATGTTATTTTGAAAAAGCGATTTGATCTAATCCCTAGCTTGGTGGAAACCGTTAAGCAATATATGCAACATGAACAAGGCGTGCTAGAACGCATTACCGCCTTACGTAGCCAAGCCCTTGCCACCCCCGTGGGTGAAGAAAAATTTGCCTTAGCCAACGAAGCCAAAGCCTTAATGGGCAGTGCTATTAACATTGCCATGGAAGCTTATCCTGAATTGCAAGCCAGCACGCAATTTTCTAAATTGCAGGGGTCTATTGCCGAAGTGGAAGAACAACTTTCCGCTGCACGGAGGGCTTATAACAGTGCGGTAACGGATTATAACAACTCGTTAGAAATGTTCCCAACTAGCATGGTGGCAAATGCGATGAATTATAAACGTCAAGCCGTGTTTGAAGCCGCTGCGGAAGAACGGGCTGTACCCAACGTAAAACAGTTGTTTCAATAAAAACGGTCTAATTTTGTAGGGGCGGATTGCATCCGCCCTTTTTCTGATGATTTTTTTCGGGCGGATGTAATCCACCCCTACGTTTAGAAGGAATACTCTCTCTACCATGATGATGATGACCCAATTTAACCTGCAACCCTCAACTAAAAACACCCAAACCGCCAGCAAGCGGGAAGAGCCCCAGCAATCGTTACACGTTGAAATTCAAGGGGTTTACGCCAAGGAAATTGCTCCGCATATTGCCCCATTGCAAAAGAAAATGAAATGGTACGCTATTGCTGAAAATATCGCTTTGGTAATAGGCGTAATAGTCATTGTCGCTTTCTTTTTACCGCAAGCCATTCATTCTATTGGTGCATTATCCTCACTAGGGCAATTAGTACAGAAACAACCGCTAATTTTAGTAGTGCCTGTTATTGGTATTTTAAGTGCCTTGTTTACGTTAAAAAACTGGTTGGGCGTTAGTCTAAAAAAACAGTTGCCCTTCCAAGCTGAATTGTTTGAATGGCTTGTGGGAAATGATTATCAAACGCTGATTGTTACCCCTTTGCTTAAAACCTTGAAACCGTCCTTATCTATCGCTGTAGAAGGACAGTTTTCTTCTGCTACCTATAAAAATTCCCAGCTATTTACCAAACCTTATGAAGGGTATTTTAGTTCAGAAGTGGTTTCAGATACTTCAGAACAAGCCTTTAAGCTAGGGTATGTTAAAACCGACTATGTAACAGGTAGTGGGAAAAACAGACAGGTTCATATTATTTTTGATGGACTGATGGCTAGTATTCCTTGCCCTAAAGCCACCAGCGGGCAAACGTTTATTTTGCCTGATGCCCATGAAAAAAAGTGGGGAGCGGTAGCCAAGCAACTGCAAGGGATGACTGACCACGCAGGGGCAAAATTGGTTACGATGGATAACCCTGATTTTGAAAAAGCGTTTCAAGTTTACACCACAGATTCTGTTCAAACCCACTACCTGCTTTCCACCAAGTGGCTGGAAAAACTGACGGATTTTCAAAAGGAACTAAACGTGCCGATTTCTATCGCTTTGCATAGTGGGATGTGCTATGTGGCTTTGCATGGGTATGAATCGCCTTTTACCCCTCAGCAAGATTTGCAGAAAGCCTTGACGGCTTCGGGTGTTTACACCCAGTACATTCGCTTGAAAAAGCTATTCGACCAGCTCGAAGTGCTCCAACAGATAGGTAGCACGTTGAACGATGACTAGCACTTATGCCGCCCCCCCATCGTTTAAATAAAGGACTTCTCTCTCTACCATGATGATGACTCAATTTAACCTTCAGCCACAAACTAAAAACCCCACTAGCCGTAGACCAGCTGAATCGCAACCGTTACACGTTGAAATTCAAGGTGTGTACGCCAAGGAAATTGCGCCGCATATTGCCCCATTGCAAAAAAAAATGAAGTGGTATGTGGTTATTGAAAGAATTATTGCTGTGTTGATTTGCCTAGCAATTACACTTATGATCAGTCGAGGTCTATTCAGAGATAATTTTGGGCTATATTTTATGCCCATAGTAAGTGTGTGCAGTGCGATTGGGATTATTGCTTGTTTCCTAAAATCGGAAGGTTTTTTATTTCAAAATGGTCTAACGGAAAGGTTGGTTGGTGACGATTATCAAAACCTTATTATTAAACCGTTATTAAAACATATTTGTCTTTCACTGAATATAACCAGTGAAGGAGAATTCCCTCAAGGGGTTTACAAACAATCCCAATTATTTACCAAACCTTATGAGAATTTTTTCAGTCCAGAAGTGGTAAGCGATAATTTACAACGAAATTTTACCCTTGGTTCTGTAATAACCACATATACGACAGGTAGTGGAAAGAATAGACAGACTCACATTATTTTTAGTGGCCTGATGGCTCGTATTTCTTGCCCTAAAGCTACTACGGGAAAAACCTTTTTGTTTCCTGATGGGTCTGAAAAGCTGTTGGGCGGATTTGCCAAACAACTACAAGGGATGACTGACCACGCAGGGGCAAAACTGGTTACCATGGATAACCCCGATTTTGAAAAAGCATTTAAAGTTTACACCACTGATTCTGTTCAAGCCCACTACCTGCTTTCCACCAAGTGGCTAGAAAAACTGACGGATTTTCAAAAGGAACTAAACGTGCCGATTTCTATCGCTTTGCATAGCGGGATGTGTTATGTGGCGTTACATGGCTATGAATCGCCCTTTACGCCTCAGCAGGATTTACAACAAGCCTTGACGGCTTCGGGTGTTTATACGCAGTACATTCGCCTAAAAAAGCTATTTGATCAACTCGAAGTGCTTCAGCAGATAGGTAGCACGTTGAACGATGACTAGCACCTACGCCGAAATTGAAGCCCTCTACGCTGAAAAAATTGTTCCGCAGATTGGGGAATTAAAAAAGAGAAGTTACGGAAAAAGGGCAAGGTAAAATAGAAGGGACATTATTCCACCTCTCATAGGATACCCCACCCCCATGACTACCTTTGCCGACATCCAAATTCAACAAGCCACACCGACTCACAAATTCCTAGAGGAAATGAACCAAACCCTACCATGGCAACTATTTGAAACCATCCTCAAAACACACATCCACCACAAACCCAACGGCAGACCACCCTACAAACGCCTACTACTGCTCAAAATGAACCTCCTCAAAATATGGTTCAATCTCTCCTATGAACAAACAGAATTTCAATGCCACGACAGACTCTCCTTCCGAAAGTTTCTCGGCTTCTCCTTAGAATCCCCCATCCCTGAAGCCACGACACTCGAAAACTTCCAACACGAACTGCAAAACACCCCAGCCCAAGAAGCCCTTTTCTTAGCCTTAGACACCTTCTTCCAAGAGAACAACCTCATTCTTAAAGAAGGCAACTTGGTAGATGCCACCTTTATTAAAGCCAATAGCAAACAGAGAAAAAAGCCTGAAGACCAGAGCGACCCTGATGCCACTTATGGCTACAAAGGCTTTGGTTACAGTGCCACGGTTAATGTGGATGCTAAAAGCAAGTTGATTCGCAAGGTGGTTGTTACTGGTGCCAATGTGCATGACAGTCAGAGTTTACTGCCTGTACTGGTGGGCGATGAGCAGACTGTTGGTGCGGATAGTGGGTATGTGGGTAAGGAGAAGGATTTGAAGGCGTTGGGGATACAGCCGAGGATTATTAAGCGTCGTGTTCGGGGTAAGCAGCATGAACCAACGCCTGAGTTGACGGCTTCGCAGAAGCGGTTTAATGGGTTGCTTTCTAAGATTAGGGCAAGAGTGGAGCATGTGTTTGCGGGTTGGAAGACGGTGTTTAAGAAGGTTCGTGTGTCTTGTCGTGGGTTAGTGCGTGTTTCTGCGGAGATTTTGGGCTTGGCATTTGGGTATAATTGTCGTCGGTATGGTTTTTTGGTGAGGAGGGGGGTAGGTTTTAGTGGATTCTTGTATGGTTTTTAGGTAATTATGATCCGAAAAGAGTGGAAACAAGGGGTATTGTTCTGTTTTTTGAGCATTTTTGGTTGAATTTTATTAAAAAACACTCACTACTCCCACCTGCACACCCTTATTCCGTAACTTCAAGAAAATATTTTGGGCATTTTTTTGGCGAATGCCGTTTATTGTTTTTTTAGCAATTACACCAGTTGGTTTACTAATTCTTTTAATATCGCAAAAAATACCGATGGTACAGCAATGGTTTTTAAGTGATTTTGCAACGACTAATTTTTTGTGGATTGATTTAATAATAACGCTAGCTTGTTGCTTTATTTCACTTCAATTCAATAAATTATTTATGAAAGAGATCTGGCTTAAAACCAATCTAATGGAAATTGATTTTCTGGATGATTACCAAAACTTTATAATAAAACCCTTGCTGTTACATTTAAATCAAAATATAAATATTATAGCAAGGGGAGAGTTTTCACATAAAGCTTTTAGGCAATCCAACCTGTTCCCTACTTCTGATGATGACTTGTACTTTAGTTCTGAACGTATTTCAGATGAACATCAGAAAAAATTTATGGTGGGTTTTGTCAAATCAATGTACAGCATTTCAAATTTTATTAAACCCACTACAGTTTTTGACGGGCTTATGATTCAATTTACCTGCTCTAAAGCTAAAAAGGAACAAATCTACTTATTTCCTGATAATTTTGAAAAAACGTTAGGGGTAACAGCAAAGCCCTTTCAAGAAATGCTAAACCATAAAGGGGCGAAGCTGGTTACCATGGATAACCCTGATTTTGAAAAAGCGTTTCAAGTTTACACGACAGATTCTGTTCAAGCCCACTACTTGCTTTCAACTAAATGGCTGGAAAAACTGACGGATTTTCAAAAAGAACTAAACGTGCCGATTTCTCTCGCTTTGCATAGTGGGATGTGTTATGTGGCGTTGCATGGGTATGAATCGCCCTTTACCCCTCAGCAGGATTTGCAGAAAGCCTTGACGGCTTCAGGCGTGTACACCCAGTATATTCGACTCAAAAAACTGTTCGACCAACTTGAAATTCTTCAGCAGATAGGTAGCACGCTCAATGATGACTAGCACTTTCGCCGAAATTAAAACCTTGTACGATGAAAAAATCGTGCCGTATGTTGGACGTGTCAATTCAGGAATAAAGAGTGTTGATTGGCTCTTCAAAGGCAGTATTGCAATAACTTTTATTCTGACTTTTACATTATATTTCAGCAACCAAGACAACCTACATTTTTCAGGAAGAGGAAAAGGTAGATTCTTTGCTTACCTTACAGCCTGTATAATGTCTCATCCTTGGGAATTTGTAGTTATTGTGGTTCTTTCAGTGATTATTTTCAACATTAATTTCAGTTGGTTTTACCAACGCTACCTACCTTTTTTCCTTTGGGATATTTTTGTGGAAAGCACCTACCAAGAATTTGTTATTCCGCCACTGCTCAAAAAAATAAACCGACACCTCATTTTAACAGGTGAAGGGCAATTTCCCCGGAAAATCATTACAGATTCGGGTCTGTTTCCCACCATTGATTGGCATGAATACTTTAGTACTTTTACGCTACAACAAAACAGAGAAGGCAACCTTATTTTAGGACAAGTTTCAACCCGCAAAATTTTACCTGAAATTCATTTGAATGAAATAGCCCATCCTTCCACGTTTACGGGGCTGATGGCTCGGGTGGCATTTCCTGCTTCCCGTGGGTATGAACTTTATTTATTGGCAGATTTCAGCGAACGTGCCGCCGCAGGTATGCTAAAGCACAACCAAGCCAGTAGGGTGTTGATGGATAACCCCACCTTTGAAAATTACTTTCATGTGTACGAAACTGATTCTATTCGGGCACATTATTTGCTAAGTACCAAAGTGTTGGAACAACTCGCGGATTTTCGGCATAAAATAGGGTCTCCTGTTTCTATTGCATTGAAGAATGGTTATTGTTACTTGGCATTACACCATTACCCATCGCCTTTTGTGCCACAACAACGTTTAACTGAAGCGTTAACGCTTAAGGGTATTTACAGCCAGTATTTGCATTTGGAAAAGCTGTTTTCGGGGTTGGATTTTCTGAAAGAATTAGGTAAGCCGACCTCTTTTTAGGGGATCTTCTGTTAAGAATCGTTGCGAAAACTTGCTTTAAACCAAAAGCTAAGTTAGAATTCCTACCTAGTATAAGACCCCTCTATTCTTTCTCAAACGAATGCTTTTTATTATGATGGTAACCACTTCATTAAATCATAAAACGCCTCTTCCCCTTCTGCCTGAAGTACTTTTACGAGGAGGGTTGCCTCGGCAAGCCATCTTGATGAATTTACCATGGGATGAATTACTAGATGCCTTAGCCGTTGACCTTTCACCTTTTGAGCGGCTGTTAAATGCTGAGCTATTAACCTATGTGGGTAACCCTATTTTAAGGCAGGCTTCTGTGGGTGGGCTAGGCTTAAAAGTGCTAAAAGCCATGGCAAAAAAAGCATTGAAACTGGCTTCTGAACCCTTGATGTTAACGCAAGATTTATCTGACGTTGCAGCATCAGCGGTTTCACCTAGTTTGACTTTACAGCACTTGCAACGGTTTTACGCCAGCTTGGGCGATAGCCTTCATACCTTGACCTTCACAGGGCTAGAACAGTCTTCGTACTTTCAAACCGTCGAAGCGTTAATTTCATTAATTGAAACAGCTTATGCCTGCACCCCTGTTGAACACATTGTGATTGAAGTGGTTTCCTTACCAACAGACTTGCTATTAGTTGTTAGTTTCGCTATTTTGAAACGTTGCCCGAATTTACGCCTAACTTGGCGGCTACAACTGCAAGGCTTTGCTCCATATCACAACGATTGGATTGCTGCCCATCGGGCGGGCTACACGGAAACCATCAATGCGTGGCAACAAAGTGTTACCAGTATTTTTGCTTTGCGTACCTTACGTGAAACCCAGAAACAATCGTTGGGGGCTGCTGTTCGGTTAGGTATTGAAGTGGAAACGGTTTGCACGCCAGAAAACGAGTCGTTTTTAAACCAGTGGTATGGCTTTGTTTTAGGGGTCCTTTGCCCAGATGACTGGAAGCTTTCGTTAGCCCCAACGCCCCAACCTTCAGAAAAAGCAGATAGATTGAACGGCTTATTGCCTTATGAAGCTACGTTTGTTACCTTAGCCCAACAATGGGAAGCAGACTGGCTTGAAACGGGAGCTTGGCAAGCACTTCAGCCTGAAGAACGTTATAAGCACGCCACTAGCTGGGAACAAGCTCATTGGGTACTGGCTGTTAGAACGTTGCGAAATAGGTTAGCTTCAAAAGCTAGTAGTGGTATTGCTTCCCAACAACCTACGGGGTGTGCTGCAGGCATTGCAGGAGGCTACCTTAATACCTTGGGGGTACTGGGTGGGTGTGAAGCTTTTGTTAGGGCAAGCAGTGAAGCTACTAGCACGGTGGGTGGCTATGGGGCTATTCAGCTGGCTCAGTTCAATGGGTTATCGGTTTGGCATAGTACCCAAGCGAATTTAATGCGTCAGTTGAGTGGCTGTGCTTCGCTTTGCGGAAATTGTAACAGTAGCACACAACAGTTATTGCCAACGCAGTGGCTTTCTGTAGCACATTGGTATGAAGTATGGGGTATTCAGCAAGGCTTAATGGGTAATACAAAAACTAAACCACAGTTAGATGCAACATTACCTGAATTTGTCGGGCATGCTTAGCCTTTTATAGTTAAAAAATCGTGATTTTTGTGTTTGAACGAAATTTTCTATCAATTTCTAAGATTTTTGAACAATTTTTAAAAAAACTATTGACCAACTCCCCCGTTATGAATTACCCTAGAACATAAGTTAAATGCGTTTGCAAAACAAATGCACCATGCCGTTAAAGCAAAGTGAATAACTATTTTTTTTACTGAACTTCTTTCTGTTGGTTGCCGCATCGTATTTTTTTGTGATTTGTTCCTGTGTGTTAGTTAGTGTATTACTGGAGGTTGCTTAGTCAAACCATGATGAATAAAGAAGAATTAGTACAAGAAGTTGCTAAAAAAACAAAAGTTTCTCAAAAACAGGTTGCTGAAGTGTTGAACACCTTGTTGGAAACCGTTGAAGGTGCTGTTGCTGGTGGTAACAAAGTAACGTTGGTTGGCTTTGGTACATTTGAACCTCGTCAACGTGCAGAACGTTCTGGCCGTAACCCTCAAAGCGGTAAAGAAATCACTATTCCTGCTAAAACTGTACCTGCATTTACGGCTGGTAAAAAGTTTAAAGATTTAGTAGCTGGTTAAGTTTTACTTAGCTATTGATTGTTTGAATCAAAAAAGCCCTCCTGACTGTTTGGTTAGGAGGGCTTTTTTATGGGAACTAGCACAAAACTGATAAAAATGAACGTTTATGCTAGTACATAGGATTTTATTAAGGGTATTCATACACACAAACATAGTGGGGAAAAAACTAGAATGGCAGCTGCGAGAGTAGATTTAAACGGTGCGTTAATTCGCCCTGTAGATGACCCTTATTATAACCAACAAGGCTGGGGTAGCCCACAAGCACAACCTTGGTGGACAGGGTACAACTTAGGTAATACAACGCCAATTTCTACATCTAACACGCCACAAATTTCAGGTGGTTCGCTTATTGGTAACGCCCTACAACAAGGGTGGAACCCCATGGTTTCACCGAGAAAAGGCGTAAGTGAAGCCACAGCAGAAGTTACTGCCCCCACAGACCCTGATCTCATGCAAAATCCATTTGAACCAAAAACATCAAACCCCGCAGAAATCAAACCAGTACCAGCGGTTCAGTCGGTTGTTGCAGCCAAGCCACCTGTAACAATGGCTACAGCTGCACCCCCCCCCGCACCACCCGTTGTTACCCAACCAACTACTGCTTCTGGCGTAGCCCAGCCCATGGTAATACCAACCCTAACTAGGGTACAACAACCCAACTTAGTACCAGGAATGGTGCCCACCATACAACCAACAACCACAGGACCCACTGTTGGTATGCTCAATACAGGGCAACAGATGTTAGGGGGTATGCCCAACGGATTGAGTACTGTCGCAACTAACCCTGCAACAGCCCAAGTGTCAAAGGGCTTAGAAGCCATTATGGTTCAACTAGCTGATTTAAAAATGATGAACGAAAAGCAAGCTAAACAATTAGACGAACAATCTAAAAAACTGGACGGTTTAACTGCTGAAAAAGAGAAGACCAAAACGGAAGACAAGAAACCCTCAAACAAAACTACACCCGTCAAAAAATCTGAAAAGGTTAATAAAACAAAGAAGAAAAAATAGGCTTTTCAATAAACAAATTCAATTAGTCGTGTGATTCGTGTTTTACAAATTAGGATAGTTTACATTGTATGATGGCACCCATCGTTCAACCTATTAATAAGGCTCAGCCCAACGTACAAGACCCTGCCGTATTGGGGTTATTGCAACAGCAAGGCTTCGCAAACCAATCAGCCGATTGGTGGGCTAGCTATTTTAATGGCGTACAACAACAAAATCTTCAACTGGGTAATATTTCCCAACCCGCTAGCCTGCCTTACCCTTACGATAATCTTCAAACGGCGGCACTAGGGGCATTGGCTCAAAATGTGAAACAAAGTATGGGACAATGGATGCAAGGTGTTGGTAGCCAAGTAAAAACAGGGATTCAGCAACTAAGCATGCCTGCGAACCCAGCCATCCAACTTTCACTAAACAATACCCAACCAGAAACTTTTGTACTACCCGCTGTAGAAGCTGTGCCCACCACGCCACCGCTTTCAACTGCTCCGTTACCCACCGTGTTAGCCAACCCTGAAACGGATTATACACTGACGCCTCAACTGGCACTATCCACCAATCAGTCATCAGAAACGGGAACACCCCCTCGGCAAGCGATGGATTTAGGTATGCCGCCCTCACTGCAACAATCAGCTTTTATGCCTCAAAACACCACTGTTCAACTATCTTCTGGGTATATGAATATGGGCGTTTCATCGCCAGCTTCACCCTCTTCAACGGCTTCTTTATTGGCTAGTGCGTTTCCGCCACCTACGTTGAATAGTGGGCTAACCGCTGTTCAGACTATGGTTAACAACAATTCAACGTATTCAGCCATGCCCAATTATACGGCCAATAATTTGATTCAACCTGTAACAACCAGTAATAACACCATTCAACAGCTGATGAATCAAAACTTGGCACTGTCTCAAGAAGGTTCGGCACTTTCACTGTATTTGCAACAAGTACAGCAGGTGCTTAATACCCAACGCCCTATGCAAGACCCTGTTTTTGCAGCCCCAGCAATGAACCAACCCAAGCCCACTATTGTGAGTGCTACACCCACACCCAGTGCCGTCTCATCAAATACCGAAAAACCCTCTACAAAAAATACGTCTGTAGCAGCCATGCCAACCGAATCAACAACCAATACGCCACGGGCTGAAAAATATGAAGCACTCTTAAAAACCCTTAAACCGGAATTAAGTGGTAAACAGCAAGCGTCGTTAACCAAGTTTGAGCAAATATTCGCAAAAAACAAGGGGAAATATGAAGCTGTAGCCAAACGCTTAGGCGTGCCTGATAATTTAGTTGAAATGAGTGCCAAAGCCATTTGGGCTATTCATTGCAGAGAAGGTTCGGCAGATTTTACAACCTATTTGCATAACGGTCAAAAGCTTGGTAAGCCTACAACGTTAGTGCCTGCAGGTATTTCATTTGATAATTGGGAAGACGCCGCCGTGGATGCTATTAAACGAGAACTTCCCAAAGTAGGCGGTAAAGTGCCCCAATCTTTACCAGATTGGTTATCGTTTTCGGAAGCTTACAATGGGTTGGGTTATGAGAATAAAGGCGTGCCTTCTCCGTATGTGCTAGCAGGAACCACTGCTTATCAAAAGGGTAAATATGTGGCGGATGGCAAGTACGATGCCAACCATGTAGACCAACAATTAGGCGTAGCCGTTTTATTAACCAGTTAACCCCTAGCCGATAGTTTTTCTTGCCTTGTTCCTGCTTTTTACCCATAATAAACGGTATATTATTATTTTTGCACCACCCACTACTGGAGAACCACCCCCTTGCCTCCTGCAGAGCTACCCCCATTTTCATCCAATGCGGAACAACCGACCGCTTCAATTAATGCTTCAACGGCTTCAGAACCCACATTAGCTAATTTAACTGCTACCCATGTGGAACAACAAAAAGTAGTTGGGGATACTGGCTTTACGATAGACAAAACGACGCTAATTAATGCCGCTTCAAATAATCAGCCGCCTAAACAGCCCCCGCCCCCCAAAGACCCTATGAAGAAAATGCTCGGCATTTTATTGCGGGCTAGTATTTTAATGGCTGGCGTATTGGCGGCTATGTTAGTCTTTCTTTATAGCTTACGCTTATTTTTACCAGCGGATATGCGTCCGAATATGGGGCCTCTTTCGTTAGATGTATTACCCGGCGTAGCCCCAGATTATGTCGTATTGCTCATGGGGGTTGATTCTAACAGGCAAGCAGGCGGTGCAAAGCCTGAAAACCCTTATACGGGTTCAAGAACCGACACCATGTTTTTGGTACGCCCCGTGCCACAAGGCAGAACGCTCAATGTGGTTTCTTTACCTCGTGATACGAAGGTTTACTTAGATTCAGACCAAACAAAAATTGCTAAACTGAATGCAGCCCATTCCATTGGCGGGCCAGAACAGACACAATCGGTTCTACAACAATCATTTGGTATGCCCATTCATCGGTATATTGCCTTAGATTTTCAAGCCATTAATGTGATGGTCGATGCCCTTGGTGGGGTGGATGTTTACGTTGAAAAACGGATGCACTATAACGATTTTACCGCCAAATTATTTATTAATTTTGAAAAAGGCTGGCATCATTTAGATGGTAAACAGGCGGAAGGCTTTGTACGGTTTCGGCATGATGCGTATGGCGATATTGGACGGATTCGCAGGCAGCAAATTTTTGTAGATGCCATGAAGCAAAAACTGGCAGACCCTGCCCTGTTGCTACGCTTACCGCAACTGGTGCAAACCATGGAACCTTATATTCATACTAATATGAATTTTAGCGAACTGCTTTCATTTGCAGGTTACATTAAAGGCATTGATTCTCAACAAATTCGGTTTGCCACCTTACCGGGGCATACATCTGAAGGGGAAGCTTCCAGTTACTGGATTGTAAACCCTGAAGAAAGCAAAGCCTTGCTAACCCGTATGTTGTTTAATCAAATTTTACCGCCTGCTGAAGGTGAAGCCCCTGTGCCAGCTAAATTACCCACTATTGGGGTGTTTTATCCGCCAGAAAACGGCATTGAACAATCACAGCTTGAACAACAACTTTCCCAAGCGGGCTTTACCCCCGTTTGCTTCCGTGAAAAACGGCTGGGGCTTTCCCAATTAGTAGACCACACCTTGCAGTTAACCGATGGACAAATTCAACGCATTCAAGGCTTAGGGTCTTATTTTGCTAAAACTAGAGTCAGCTTTGTTGCTAAAAACAGTGCCATGAACCCGTTTACTTGCGGAAATGAAGATATTACACTCATTCTTGGGCAAGATGCGTTCCCCCATCAAACATCGACTCCGTAATTAGTAGTTACCTGAAATTTTATAAGGGCGTTTTCGTTATGCTTCAATTGATTGCCTCAAAGGCTAATCGTCGTCTAATTTTTACCTGTTTAGCGTTATTACTGGCGGGCGGATTGTCATCAGTCGTTATGGCGGCAGATGAAGTTTCAGGGCCTTATCAACCGTACAAACCGCCTGTAGTACCAAGCAAACCTGCTGCGGAAACCTTAAAAGAAACGGGGTCTAAAATTAAAGATTTTTTCAAATCAAAACCAGCAGATACCATCAAACCCGCAACCGAACTCAAAACAGAGCCTTCTGCTCCTGAAAAAATTCAAATTTCCAAACCGCCTGCTATTGCCGTACCAGTAGCCCCTGCTAACTTGGGCGATATTCAAGAATTGACGGTATCTTCTGAAAACGCCCCGCTGCCTGTGTTGAAAAAAGTCGATGACCCGAAGAATCCGCTAGGGTTGATGGCGGCGAAAAACCAACTAAACCATGTGGAACTGCTAATGGGCGATAAACGCTGGTTGGAGGCGGACAAAGAACTGGCTACCTTGAAGCCTTGGTTGATTGAAGCCACGGAACGCCATATTGAACTGTACAAAATTTTAACGAGAGTCCCTAGTGGGCGGGTGCAAGGTGAATTTGAAAAACGCTTGGCGTTAGAATTCGCTAAAATGCGAGATAAAGCAATGTTTGATAGTGGGCGTATTGCTATTCAAATTAACAACCCGAAACGGGCGGTTCGCGATTTGATTGAGGTGATTCAATCGCAATCTCGGACAGAAATGGGTGTAAAGGCTTATAAATTATTGCAGGAAGTGGGCTTTACCGAAGAACTACAACTGATTGAAACCCCAACCAAAACGCCAGCTCAGTAACAATTACAACTTAGTTGTAACAATTGCATTAGGTTTCCTTCTTACCGTTCGATACCTTTAACAAGTGTGTAAGCCATTAGGTTTGTTTTGTTTAGGATTTTGAACGAATGATAGTAACCCAATTACCGCCACCCACCAATTTGTTTGAATGGATGGATACGATTTCAAAACTCATTGAAATTGGGTTTCAAGTAATGGGTACATTACACCCAAACCCAAACCTTGGACACTTGTTTCGTTCATTAACATTCGGTTGGTTTGCCTTTGTGTGCTTTGGATGCACAGCGATTCTTCTTTTAAAGGGACGGTTTCTTCTAGTTCCATCCCATTGGTTATTTTCATTCTCTAGGGGCTATCAATACAAAATAATTACGCCAAATCAAAAAGCTATATTCTCAATTGCTATTGGTGCTTTTTGTGGAATAGGCATAGAGTTGGTAGTCGCTTTTTTAAAACCAATTTCAATCCAAGAAGGGGTTTGGTGTGTACTTGGTTCGATGCTGCTATTTTGGCTACTCAATCCATTGCTTAAAAGACCTGAATCATCACAAAAACAAGAGGGGACTATTTATGACTACTGCGAACAATACAAACAACTTACTGATAACCAAATCCATGAAACTATCTAACTTAGCGTTTCTGTTGGCTTTAGCGGTTAGTTTTACGCTAAACTTAACGGCCTTTGCAAACATCACCTGCACTAAAGATGAATTGGGCGATAGCCACTGCACTTCAGGTAAAGCTAGTGGCACAATGACACCCAATGGTAATTTCAAATTAAACGCTGGGCATGGGCAAACCTATACAGGGTATCAAGACCCTAAAACAGGTAAATTTACCGCAAAAGACCAAGCTGGCGTTGAATACAAGGGGCATCAGCTACCCAACGGGCAATTTAAGATTGATGGTAACAATGGGCTTTCCGTTCAGGGCAATAAAGATAAAGCCACGCTTCAATTTCAGGGTGAAGAACACACCTGCACCTTTAAACCCGATGGCTCAATGTCTTGCCCCAGCCTTGGGCTGTAATTAAATGGAGAATGCACTACCAATGTACCCAGTGAAATTAAAATCCTTTTTATTCTTAGCTATCGCTTTTATTTGTTTACAAATGAGTTTGATTTCATTACCAGCCAATGCTAGCACAAATAGTGGCGTTAAACATTCGATAGTGCAAGCCACACCCCAAAAAAGAACGTTAACAAAACAAGAGCAATTAACAAAATTTATTTTAGCGGATAATAAAGTAGAAGCCCTTAAGTTGATTAACCAAGGGGTAAGAATAGTGAAATATAGTGCTTTTTTGGCACACACTGTTAAAGAAAACAAACTGGAAAGAACACGGTTATTATTAATGGCTGGTGCGAATCCGAATGATGCTAAATTTATCCTTATAACACCTTTAATGCAAGCCGTTTTGGATAAAAATTTGGCTATGACCAAGTTATTATTATCTTATGGGGCAAGCACTGATACGAAAATTTTGTTCTTAGATATGAATCCATTACAGTTATCAATCATTAATGGCACAAAAGAAATTACTTATCTACTGTTGGAAAAAAGCACGAATATTAACGACCAAAGCAATCTTTTCAAGATGCCTGCACTCTATTTTGCTATTGGCACAGAAGATATCATGCTAACCCAAAAACTGATTGAAAAAGGAGCAGATGTTAACCAGCAAGATGGTTTGGTACAAACAACGCCTCTTCATATCGCTACAGGGCTAAATAATAGGGAACTTTTAAGCTTAGTGTTAAAATCTGGGGCAACCATTAATGCAACAGATAAAGAAGGAACCACGGCTTTATTCTTACCTGCACAATTAGGGCATACAGAAATTGTTAATCAGCTGTTATTAGCTGGGGCAGATGTAAATGCCAAAGATAATGCGGGGAATACACCCTTAACCAAGGTGCTTCGGTTTGATAGCCTTTACAATAAAAAAGAGTTGGAAGAATTTATTAAGAACAATAGCGAACGAACCAAGGCAGCTAATACAGAGACCTCTCCACTTAAAATTCAAAAAACCCAAATTCTTCTTGAAAACAATACCCAAATTGTCCGTATGTTACTACAAGCAGGGGCAACTGTAACCGTGCGGGATGGTGAGGGGTATACTCCGTTGCATTATGCCGTTAGTAAAGGTAACTTAGAAGAAGTTCAACTATTACTAGCTGCTGGGGCAGATGTGAATGCCCTTAACTATAAGAACCATAAAACCCCACTTCATGAAGCCATCAATGAAAACCCGAATGCGGAAGAAATATTGAGCTTACTGATTGAAGCGGGTGGTTCTCTTTCTGAAAAAACGACAGAAGGAGAGACTCCTCTTCAATTAGCAGAAAAACAGCAAATAACAAAGCCATTAGCCACATTAATAAGTCAATACACCCAAGAAGAAGGGGAAAGAAGCTACTACCCATCCCCTACAAATAGACAATATCGATAGCTAAAAATTAAAAAAGACGGTAAACTGATAGTAATAATCACTTGTTGTTAATTGTTAAAAGGATATCCTCGTTTTGCACCCTACCGCTATGACACTCCAATCAGGTAAACCCTTCCCGCTCGGGGCAACGTGGGATGGACGAGGCACTAACTTCGCCATCTACAGTAAATACGCCACCCAAGTAGACCTTTGCCTGTTTGAAAACGCCAAAGCCCGCAAAGAATTTGCCCGCGTTTCATTAACCAAATGCACCAATCATGTTTGGCACGGCTACCTGCCAGATGTTCGTCCTGGGCAGCTTTACGGCTACCGAGTTCACGGCCCCTACTACCCTGAAGCAGGGCAACGCTTCAATGCCCGAAAACTATTGCTAGATCCCTACGCCAAAGCGATTGCTCGGCGGGTACGGCTGAATGATTCTCTGTTTGGGTACAAAATTCATTCTGCTAAACAAGATTTAACGCCGGATTTACGAGATTCCGCCCCTTATGCCCCCCTTGCTGTGGTGATAGATGACGCCTTCACATGGGGAAACGACGTTCGCCCCATGTTGCCCATGGAACGCACCGTGGTGTATGAAGCCCATGTGAAAGGGCTAACCTATCTGCACCCTGAAGTACCCCAAAAACAAAGAGGCACTTACGCAGGCATGGCATCGCAACCCGTGTTGAACCACTTGAAATCTTTGGGCATTACGGCGGTTGAACTGCTACCCGTTCATTTTTGTGTGGATGAAGCCCACTTGGTAGATAAAGGCATGGTGAATTATTGGGGTTACAACACCCTCGGTTATTTCGCCCCAGACCCTCGGTTTTCCATGCATGAAGACCCGCAAGAAACTGTGCGGGAATTCAAAACCATGGTTCGTTCGTTCCATGAAGCGGGTATTGAAGTGATTTTAGATGTGGTTTACAATCACACGGCGGAAGGCAACCATCTCGGCCCGACGCTTTCGCTTAAAGGCATTGATAATTTAGCCTACTACCGCACTGTGCCAGATGCCAAGCGGTTTTACATGGATTTTACAGGCTGCGGTAACACGACGGATACCACCCAACCCCCCGCCTTACGAATGATTTTAGACAGCCTTCGGTATTGGGTGCAGGAAATGCACGTTGATGGCTTTCGGTTTGATTTAACGTCCGCCTTGGCTCGGGAAAATTTCGATTACAGCCTGCATTCTTCATTTTTTGATGCCGTGCATCAAGACCCCGTTTTATCAACCGTCAAACTGTTTGCCGAACCTTGGGATACGGGTATTGGGGGCTACCAAGTAGGAAATTATCCTGTAGGGTGGAGCGAATGGAATGGGAAGTATCGTGATACATTGCGGGCTTTTTGGAATCAAAAACACGCCACGCTGAACCAATTAGCTACTCGGCTTGCGGGTAGTAGCGATTTATTTCAGCATAATGGTCGACATCCCTTTAATAGCCTCAACTTTTTAACTTGTCATGATGGCTTTCCGCTGGAAGACTTGGTTTCATACAATTATAAGCATAACGAACACAATGGTGAAGAAAACCGAGATGGCACGAATGATAACCGCAGTTATAACGGCGGTGTGGAAGGCTTTACTGAATCGCCCGCTATTATGCAAGAACGGTATCAGCGGAAGCGGAATTTGCTAGCCACTTTGTGTCTTTCGTTGGGTACGCCTATGTTGTTGGGGGGCGATGAACTTTCTCGTACCCAGCAGGGTAATAACAACACTTATTGCCAAGATAATGAATTGAACTGGTTAGACTGGGAAGCCGTTTCGGCAGACCCTGAAAAACAGGCGTTTTTGGCGTTTGCTAAACGGCTGGTGCATTTACGGCATAGCCAAGCGGTATTTCACCGTAGTACGTTTTTAACGGGGCAACCGCACCCTGAAACGGGTGAATTGGATGTGGTTTGGTGGAACCAACGAGGGTTGCCAATGTCTGTGGAAGATTGGCATAATGCGGATTTACGGTGTATGGGTTTGTTGCTGAATGGACAATCCGCGGAAGCGGTGCATATTCCTGTGCAGTATGTCCCGCATGGGTCTAACTTGGCTCTTTCGGAGACCGTACCTGCGACGATTTTGATTTTGATGAATGGGCATGAGGCGGATAGAACATTTTACCTACCCGCACATGGTGAAAAAACCAAACGGTGGGAAGTGTTGTTAGATACCTCTCAACCTGAAGGGGTGGGACGGTTTACGGAAAACTGTTGGCACCCCTTTACGTTGTTCCCACTACTGGCTAATTCCATCGTTGTGTTTCAGCAGGTGGGTTAAAAAAATATGGGAGGGCTTAAAACCCTCCCATACCTCAAATTTTATTTAGTACTATCTACCCTCAAGAGGATTCTCTCCGAACCCTTCTCCTTGAATAAGATTAATGAAAAGACCGTTAGTGCCTGTAGAACCATTTTTCTGTTGAAGATCTACTATGCTATTTTGAAAAGTTGTACTACCACGGTTCATGAGAGTTGTACTTGTTTCAATTATCTTGCCTTGGCAGTCTTCAAAAGTTGGGAAAATTGCTAGTGGTTCTCCTGTCATAAAAGAAAGAGGGAACTGACCATTTTTCTCATCACAGCTTAATGCTTTTATAGTCCTGTATCCAATTTCATTCTTTTGTTTGGCACTCAGAGAGGCGAAATCAGGCAAAGCAGACGTTGTCGCTTCATTATTCCCCTGTGTAGGAAGTTTAACAGACATAGGTTCTACTGTTTTATATAAAGTAGATTTTTTAATTTTTGTAATAAACAAACTAGCAGAAGGCCCTACTTTTTCCTCCACTTTTCCTGTATTATGCTCAACTGCTTTTTCAACAACAGGAGCTGCTTTTTTTTCCACTTGTTGAGCACAGCTTCCCAAAAATAATAAAAGAGCACCTAGGGGAGCGACTTTCTTAAAATTAGCACCACTTCGTTCTTGAACGACGCTTGGCGTAAAACTATCAGCTACAGATGCTTCAAGCTTCAGTTGTTGAGGTTGCCTTTCTTGCTGGCTAACGGAATAAGATTGTACCTTCGGGGTTGCTACTGCTATTTGCATAAACTGAAAAGTCTCCATTTGGGGGTTATTGTGTGATTATCCTCATAAAATGGTAAGTATTCGTTACCATTGTGGCTAATTAAACCTTTTTAAATTTTTTTTGTCCATATTTTTTATTATTTATTTACAATTTGTTACATTTCGAGATTAACGCTATGCAGGGTCAATTTTGCCACGGCAAGTAGCACTGAAGAATCTCCGAGTTAGACTTTAGGAAGATTCTTCGATACCACTCACAATGAAAAACGCCATAAAGGGGAATAGAAGCTTAAGGTGCAAGCCCATTAGAGGCTTGAGTAATCGTCAATTGGAGATTATTATCTTGTGTCGCAGAGGCTTCTATATTTGTGACTAACGGATTGGTTTTTTCTGAAAGTACCCCAGCACCTTGCTTTAACTTGATGGGAATTGCCTCTCTTTCCAGCGGACAGTTTGAAAAAGAACCTAGATTAAAAGTCGCTTGGTTTTGCACATAGAAATAAAGGTTATTATTAAGGCAAGTAAATAATGCTTTAACATAAGTTTCTCCGTAGGGGGTTAAAGGTATTCCTAAATCTAACGCATTCGGATTGGTAAGAAGCTGAGTAGCACCCCCTAATAGAATAGTAGTCTTCGGAATCGGCTGTAGTGTTTGTGGAACAACGGCTTGAGACACTGTAGAAGGTACGCCAGTAATGCTATTACCTTGATCGATTGCCCTTTGATAGTCGTTATAGGTCTGCTTAGAAAGACCACTACGCTCTTGGATTGTTTGTTCTACTTTAGGTATTGCTGTTTCAACAACCAATGGTGCTTTATTTTCAACATCAGGTGCTACTGTAGCTAAGGTTCTTGCAATAGCAGTTTCAGTAGCAGGCGTTACTTTAGATGCTGCTTTTTCGGCTTGTTCACCACAGGCAGTTAATCCTAGTGAACTGAGAGTCATAAGTATAGCCAAAGGTTTTTTCCAGCTTGCTCCACTTCGGGCTTGGGCTTGGGCGGTGCTAGGGGTAAAGCTATCGGCAACAGGTGCTTCAAGGGGTTGTTTGGGTTGTTGCCATTCCCGCAATTGTTTAAACTGGCTAACTGGGTATAAATTCCCCATTGCAGTTGCTACTGGTACTTGCATAAACAGAAAAGTCTCCATTGGGGGTTTATATTATTGTGTCCTTATAAAATGGTAGACCTACTTTACCATTGGGGATAATTAAACCTCATAAAATATTTTTTGTACACATTTATGCTATTTTTGTTACATTTAGTTACAAAAAAAACACCTCTGCATGGCTAATTAAGTAGGGTCTGCTTCTTTCGTTACAACCTTAATCAACAGTTCTAACAAGTCTGGATCATTATTTATAGTCTTTTAAAAACTTTACGCTTCCTAACCAAATTGCGGAACACCTATTATTGTTGAGTTTAAGCTAAGAATTTTAGCTTCCAACCATCTGCAGTTGGAAATAGGCTGGTGCGAACGTAGTGAAGCAGAGCAATTAGGGAGCCTCTAGCTTCCGCTCAAGCCTATTTTCAACGTGTGTGGAAACAAGTTAGCCCTTGAGAGGGGATAAATAAGGGGGCGTGGAGCCCCCTTGTTTTTGCGGGGGGTTTGGGGGGTGGTCAAATACCACCCCCCATGAAGCCCTAGCCCTTACCAGCAAAACCTTCCGCATTATTGTTGTGAAGCGTAAAAACTTTCTGGCTCTATTTTATTTTAGAGGCGGACTGCATCCGCATCTAAAAGTTCACTAATGATTTAAAACACTATATCCTACTTGATTTTTTCTTGTGGAGAAGTAAATTAAGGTGTAAGCTTAGGTTGAATTTCCAATCTAGATCCATTTATAACATTTATAAACATACCCTCGTTACCTGTAGAACCCTTTTCTTGTTGAAGATCTAGTCTTGCGTTATCGGTACTTGCACTACCCTTTTCTACAATTTGACTAGCTATTGTATAGACAGCCTTTCCGCACTCTGTTAAAGTTGGGTAACTATTTATCACTTTGTCATTATCACCTAGGGTATAATAACGTGTTTCCACCCCTGCTACATTGTTTGCTTTACAGTTAGAAGCTTTTATAATGCTATCTGCAATATTTATACGTTGTTGATTGGTCAAAGAGCTTACATTGACGGGTTTAGACATTGTGGCTCCATTTTCTCGACCTTGAGGGAGCTTAACCTTTATAGGTGTAATAGCAGAATCCCTGATAGTAAGAATCCTTTTCATTATAGCTTGTGTCGAAAGTTCAGCAGCAGCTGTTTTTTCTACAGTCTTTTCAGCAGTAGGCGTTACTTTTTCTACTACTTGTTGACCACAACCTCCCAAAAGAAATAAACTGCTAGTAACAAATGCAGCTACACCTTTTTTAAAGTTCATCCCACTTCGGGCTTGGGCGGTGGGGGTGCTAGGAGTAAAGCTATCAGCAACCGAGGCTTCAAGCTGTTGTTGGGGTTGGAACGACCCTAGTTTAGACTGGCTAACTGGATATAAATTTCCCATTGCGGTTGCTACTGATACTTGCATAAACTCAAAAATCTCCATTTGGGGGTTATTGTGTGATTATCCTCATAAAATGGTAGCTCTTCGCTACCATTGGGGCTAAATAAACCTTATTAACTATTTTCTGTACACATTTACGCCATTTTTGTTACATTTAGTTACAAAACAACACCTCTGCACCGTTAATTAAATAGGATCTGCTTCTTTCGTTACAACCTTAATCAACAGTTCTAACAAGTCAGAATCATATTTAAAAGTTTCTAAAAACGCTAAAACCTCTGCTTTCGTGCGTCCACATTGGGCTAAAATTTCCAATTCCGTTTTCCCTGAAAAATAATCAAGTAACGTTGGAAAATCAGTGTCTAACCCCCCTCGGCTTTTAACCAAAGGGGTAAACTGGTCTGGTTTACTTGGTATTACCACAGGGGCTTGGTTTTTGGCAGGTACTACAACTAACTGCGTAGCAGGTATTGTTGTTGGATTTAGATTAGAGGAAGAGAGTGAAAGGGGCATCATAGTTAAAGTAAATACCTTATTAAAGAAACTTATCGGGGCTGGCTAATTTCAACTTGCTTAAACCAACCTTTCTGTAAAGCTAGTACATTCTTACCTTCTTTTTTTGTATAACCTATTGTTATTGTGGGGTTTTCAGGGTTGGTAATAGTCCCTGTTGATATTAACTTATTGATAAGCGTTTTTTTAGCTTTTTCACAACTTTCGATTTGTCTACTGATAGGCAGTTCAGGATTTTGACTACTTAGTACCACATCTTCCATTCGCCCTTCTGCAAGCAAGCGTACTTTATCACCAGCCTTGCTACAAAAAATGGAACGTTCCAACGCTTCTGTAATGGCAGGAAGATTGTCAGTAGGCTTTAACTTTGTTAATTTAGGGGGCAAGTTGGAAACGAAAATACCCAAAAAACCCAAAGCAATCGTAACAGGAGGAACGACTACTTGCTTAATTCTTCTGTAGCTTATGCCACTTCGGGGTTCAACAAGACTAGCCGTAAAACTATCAGCATTACTACCCAATCTACTGATTCCCTCTTGAATGGGGATTGGCTTTTTTTGGGGGGGTGAAACACCCCCACTTGGTTGAATCCCTGTTATAACGGACAATGGCATCATGAGTTAGTAGCCTCCAGTGTAAAAAAAGAAAGAATGACTCTCTGCTCTTTAATGGAAATATTACCCACCCATCAGTCTACACCCCCTATCCCTATTTTTAACAGTGCGATGCTTATTTTGTTACAAAAAACTACTATTGTAATTTTTTTAATTTCAGTTACCTATTATCACTGTTGATAAACGTATAGCATTTTTATGGGTATGCTGTATTGCTTTAAATTAGGACTTTAGCCCTTTGGTTTTTTGTAAAATTGGGTCATTAAAATAGCCCCTGCGGATAAGTTTTATTGGGAAAAGTCAACAGTTAATTGTAACGAACTATCACAATAAAAACAATAATTACCTATTGGTTGTTTTTATTAACTTGTATAAATTAAAACAACTGCTTGAGAACAATTTTTTACAATCGCCCATTTTTAGCACAACAGACCCTCCTAAAACACCCCAGAAAGAACCCTCTATTATGATAGCATTTGGTATGCCTAAAAGATTCCGTAAGCCTAATCCTACGAATATTAACCAGCCTAAACCTACTCAAAAAAAGCTGAACTCTGAGAAAGTTATTACCCTTAATAGTTCCAATAAAACGTTATTTATCGGCAATGCTAATACACTTGCAAAAAAGGGTGAATTTGGAACCGTTTACACCAACCCAAAAACCAACCAAACTTCCATTTTCACAGGCGACAAAAAAAATCCCGATGTCAGAGATGTTGTAGCAGCACCTACTGAAGGATATAGATTCATTTTGACAGGTGAAAAGACGGCAACCAATATTAAAATAGGGTCTTTGCACCTAGGTGAACAATCAAGCAAAACGTCAATAGTTGAAGCCGATGGCAACGATACGATTACTTTGAATGGCAACACCACCATTTCGAGCGTGAAACAGTTAGAAGGAAGTAATAAAGTTTCTATTAGCTTTATGGTTAAAAAGCCTCTCTCAAAGTTTAGTAACACCGTAGAAATTATTGCAACGAAAGAAGATATGCAGAAGATCCTCAAGAATGCAACAGGTCTAACCCCTAAAATGCTAGATGAGAAGAAATCAGAGCTAAAGGCTTTGGGTATTGATATGACTGCTAAATCTACTGAAGTAAAGCCAGCAGAAACTGCTAGTGATAGCAGTACTACGGGGACTACAAAGCCAAGAGTAGAGAATACTGATGAAACAAAGCCTGAAATCGCCGCTGGTGGCACGGTAAGTACAGGTGTAATAGCTAGTGTTTTAAAGTCAAGATCTGCATTATATGGTAAGGATAGCGACAAGTTTAAACAATACAAAGAAGCACTAGAAGAATTCTACACCATAACAGAATCTAATGGCAATTATCAAGTTGAACGCAAGGGAGAAGCTAACTCTGCCAAACCTGAGAAAAAGGAGGAAGTTAAACCTTTCTATACAGATTTACCCCCAAACGTCGCCTAGGCTTACTAATAGTTTAACCCTAGTACCCTTTATAATACTACCAGCAGACGCAGTTTACCCTGCGTCTGCTTTCAGCTTTAGGGGTATCGTGTTTTAAATCATTAGTGAACTCGTAGGGGCGGATTGCATCCGCCCGCTTTAAAATTAATAGAGACGGGTGGATGCAATCCACCCCTACGATAAAACCGAGAGTCATAAAATTTTTAAAATACTATAACAACCCTAGCTAAACCGAATAGACCCTAGCGTTTTGACTTGCGTACTCGGGCCTACTTCTGTATAGCTTAATACGGCTAATTGCGGTAACAACCGTTCTACCAACTTCCGCACATGGGGGCGTAATTTGGCATTACACAACAACACTGGCTGAACCCCCTCATTCACCAAAACCCGCTCTACTTCCGCATTAACCGCTTTCAAAAACCGTTGTGTTGTAGAAGGACTTAACGCTAAACTTTGCGATGTATAGCCTTCATTACTCCCCAAGCTAATCATATTATTCACCATTTCTTCTTCAATTTCAGGCGAAACCGTCAGCACGGGAAGCTTTTCGCTGGCGGGGTCAATTAATTGCCTGCAAATACTCCGGCTCATGGCAATACGACATTGTTCCGCCAAATATTCCGGAGATTTACTAATTCTGCAATGGTATGAAATGGATTCTAAAATCGTGGCTAAATCTCGAATCGATACTTTTTCCGCCAACAACAGTTGCAACACAATATGTAATTCTGAAAGGGTTAATTGCGTAGGAATTAAATCTTCTACCAAAGATTCATGCGTTTTTTTAAAGTGGTCTATCAGTATTTTTACATCTTGTCTGCTTAAAATTTGCGGGGCAAACTTCCGAATTAATTCTGTTAAATGTGTTGAAACCACGGCCGAAGGCTGAATAACGGTATAGCCGTTCATTTCGGCGTCTTCACGGTCTTCCAGTTCAATCCACAAGGCGGGCAACCCGAAGGCGGGTTCGGTGGTTTCAATGCCGGTTACGGCGTCGGCTAAATCAGGGTCGGTACACATTGCCATTAGCATATCGCTTTTAATTAGTCCCTGCCCAATGGGGATGCCTTTCAGTTTAAGGGCATAGGTATCAGGGTCTGCCTGAAGGTTATCTCTTACACGCACACTAGGTAGTACAATGCCTAATTCTTGAGCCATTTGCCGGCGGATGTTGCCAATTCTGTCTAGCAAATCGCCCCCAGCTTCGGGTTCAATTAACGGTACTAATCTGTAGCCAATTTCTAGTTCCATGGCTTCAATTTGTAGTAATTCCATGACTTGTTCGCCACTGGTGGGGGCTTTTTCTTGAGTTTCTAGCAGTTTTTGAGATTCAGTTGCTTCTAAGGTGGCGGCTTGGGTTAGTTTGATGTGGGTGTGCCTGTGGTAGCTTGCAAAACACGCTAAACCGCCAATCAACAAAAACGGAATATTGGGCATACCGGGTACGAAGCCCATACAGGTTAGCAACCCGCCCAAAATGCCGAGCACTTTGGGATTGGTGAATAATTGCTTGCCTAAATCGTCGCCTAGGCTACTGTCTTCGGTTTCGCTTACCCGTGTTACCAAAATACCGGTGGCGGTTGAAATAACAATGGCGGGCAGGGAAGAAACTAAGCCATCACCCACGGAAAGCGTGGTGAAGGTGGCGGCGGCTTCGGCTACTGGCATGCCCATTTGTACTACGCCAATAATTAACCCGAATACAATGTTGATGGCGGTAATAATAATGCCGGCAATGGCATCGCCTTTTACAAATTTGGAAGCACCATCCATTGTTCCGTAGAAATCAGCTTCTTTTTGGATGTTGATGCGACGCATTCGAGCTTGTTCTTCGTTAATGAGCCCTGCGTTTAAATCCGCATCGATACTCAATTGTTTACCGGGTAAGGCATCCAACGTGAATCGGGCAGATACTTCGGAAACTCGCCCTGCACCGTTGGTAATAACCATAAAGTTGATAATCATTAAAATAATGAAAATTAGTAACCCTACCACATAGTTCCCGCCAATAACGAAGTTCCCAAAAGCGGTGATAACTTCCCCAGGTTGTCCTGTTAGTAGAATGAGCCTTGTAGAACTGACGTTTAGTCCTAAACGAAACAGGGTAGACATTAACAGTAAGGTGGGGAAGGTAGAATACTGGAGCGGTTCTTTGGTGTAGAGGGTAACCAATAGAATGGTGATGCTGAGTGCGATGTTGACGGTTAGTAGCACGTCTAAAATGAAGGCGGGTAGGGGTAGTAACATCATGCCCAAAATTAGCACAATGCCTACGGCTAGAAAGACGTCGTTGTGCTTCATTAGTTGTTTAAAGCTAATAGCGGGTGCTACTAATGGTGGGGCTGCCATCATCATCTACAATTGTTTCTCTCTTTGTTTTCTAGCAATTTATGCCTATTTACTTCTCTATTAAACCATTTTAGCCCTATCTGCCGTTGCCTTCCTCCTTCAAACGCACTACACCTTAAGGTTATATTCTTTAATTTCTAACTATCTTACCAACCAATAGGAACTACCATTGCGTTTACCGCCGATTTTCCTCACCCTAACCCTCTCCCTAAGGGAGAGGGGATGAAAATTCGGGGTAACCAACATCCCCTTGTCATGTACCCTTGTGGGTACTATTCCCTCTCCATAAGGGAGAGGGTTAGGGTGAGGGATTCCGCAGTCCCCTGCCAAGCCAACCAGCGAAAAACGGTAGCAACAATCGGCATCCATTTCAGCCCGAAGCATCCATCCAAAACTTCTTCCATAAAAAAGTGGAAACAAAGGGGTTGACTTCCTCCCTTGAAGCCGTATATTAGTAAGTGTTGACAGACAATTTTAGCAGCCAACGCAGGCTTATATGCGGGAGTAATTCAGTGGTAGAATGCTTCCTTGCCAAGGAAGATGTCGTGGGTTCGAATCCCATCTCCCGCTATTTTTGCTATGTTAAATAAGCTAGCTACCTAAAATGCAAAAACACTGTATACTTTATATTAGTGTTAAATTTTTAAAATTTGCTAATTACTGCCGAACCATTCGGCACCTCTCATCCAGTTGGAAGGATACAGATAGATGAAAATTGATGTTCAATCTACCGAAAAATCTATGGTCATTGTTTCTATTGATATTACCGCCGAACAGGCTCAGCAAGAATACAACAAAGCTTGCCGTCGTATTGGGCAGCGGGTCAATGTGCCTGGTTTTCGTCGGGGTAAAGCACCACTTCGGATGATTGAAAAAGCCGTGGGTGCTGAACGTATTAAATCCGAAGCGTTGGATAGATATTTACCTTACGTTTTTGCCGAAGCTGTTTCTGAAAAAAGTTTAGATATTGTTGCTCCTCCTCGGGTTACAGCGGTAGAATATGAATTGGGCAAAGGTATTCAGGTTTCTGCTGAAATTGATTTGCGTCCGGTTTTGACTTTGCCTGAATTGGCTATGACCGTGCAAGTAGAAAAAGTTAAAACTGAAAACACAGATTTAGAAGCTCAAGAATTAACGGCAATGTTGCGTCGGTTGGCTTCTTTGGCAGTGGTTGAAGGTCGTGATTCCGTTGATACGGACGTGTTGACGCTGGATTTCAGTGGTAGCATTGAAGGCGAGCCTATTGCTGGTGGTAAGGCAGATAATTTCGTTTTAGATATTCAAAACAACCATTTAATTGAAGGCTTTGCGTCTCAATTGGTGGGTCGTAAAGTGGGCGAAGCCTTTACGATTGAAGTGCCATTCCCAGCAGATTATTTTGATGCGTCTTTGGCTGGTAAGTTGGCTAGTTTTGAAATTACCATTCATAAAATTGAACAACATAGCGTTCCTGAATTGAGTGATGAAGTAGCCCCTAAATTGGGCGAATTCACCACGGCTGCTGAAGTGAAGGCTTCTATTGCTAAACGCTTGGCTGAACGGGCTGAAAATGAATTAAAATTCAAAAAACAGCAAGCTGTTGTTGAAAAATTGGTTTCTCAGTTGGATGTTGATATTCCTGTTTCCATGCAGGAACGGGAACTTTCTATTTTGATTGAAAACTTGGATAGACAGTTTAAGCGTCAAGGACTATCTTTGGAAGAATTGGCACAAGTTCAAGGCAAAGAACAGTTGCTTGAAGGTTTGCGTAATGAAGCCATTGAACGCATTAAAACCAGTTTGGCATTTAGTAGCATTGCTAAACAGGAAAATTTACAGGTTTCTGAAGAAGAATTTCATCAGCAAGTGGTGGCTTTATGTGAAGCCAGAGGCATGGAAGAAAAAACACTGATGCGTCAATTAGCACAACAGCCATCAGGTGTTCAAGCGTTGACTGACCAAGTATTAGCCCAAAAAGTGGTTGATTTATTGGTTGAAAAAGCGACCTTTGAATTGGTAGATGCTGTGGTTGTAGCTGAAGCGGAAAAGCCTCAATTACCTGAAGTAATTGAAGAAGCCACCGTGCTAGAACCAGTTGCTGAAGAAGTGCCTGCACAAGCTTAATAATTATTTATTGTGGTACTCTTGGATTGTCTGTTAATATAGATGAACGGGGTACCACTTTTTTATTGGTAACTTGTGGTATGTTGTTAGTATCTGTTTTATTTTAGTTTTGAATAAATGGACCTGTTGTTAATAGAATTTTTATTAGAGAGAAATAGACCCCATGCAAAATTCCAATGCTTCTTCTTCTGTCATTCGTTCAATTTATGATGAGCAAGCTGCTTATGTGCCTATGGTTATTGAACAATCTAGCCGTGGCGAACGGTCGTTTGATATTTTTTCCCGTTTAATGCGTGAACGCATTATCTTCTTGGGTACAGAAGTAGATGATATGGTTGCTAACATTATTGTGGCTCAACTATTGTTGCTGGATTCTGAAAATCCTGAAAAAGACATTATGTTGTACATCAACAGCCCTGGTGGGGTTGTTACTTCGGGTTTGGCTATTTATGATACCATGCAGCACGTTCGGGCAGATGTTGCGACTATCTGCTTGGGTCAGGCTTGTTCGATGGGTGCTTTCTTGCTTTCGGGTGGTGCTAAAGGGAAACGGATGTCGTTGCCTCACTCTCGTATCATGATTCACCAACCGCTGGGTGGTGCTAGAGGCCAAGCTAGCGATATTGAAATTCAAGCGGCTGAAACGGGTCGTATTAAACGGACTTTGAACCAATTAATGGCTTCCCACACGGGTCAACCGCTCAAGAAAATTGAGCAAGATACGGATAGAGATTATTTCATGACTGCGGAAGAAGCCTTGGCTTATGGCATGATTGACAAAGTTATTACTAAAATTGATGATGCAACATCAAACGAAAAAACAGATTAATAACTGGTATTTAGCGTTCACATAGTAGCGTGTGAACGCTAAATTGACCAACCGGCTGCTTAACGGCTATAGCAGTTTTAATGAAAACTCGGGTCTGTTTTTAGTTTTTTTATACGGAGGTTCTTTAACGGTGTCTAAACACGATGATTCTAGGTTGCGTTGTTCTTTTTGCGGAAAGACGCAAGACCAAGTAAAAAAACTGATTGCGGGTCCTGATGTTTACATTTGTGATGAATGTGTGGAGCTTTGTAATGAAATTCTTGAAGAAGAATTTATGGATTTAACCACGGCGGGTGCTACGGCGACGGCGAAAAAAGAAGGTGCTACGGCGGAAGCTCAAGAGCTGACCTTGTTATCGCTTTTAAAGCCCAAGGAATTGAAAACCCATTTAGACGAACATATTATTGGGCAAGATGAAGCCAAAAAAGTCTTGTCTGTAGCGGTTTATAACCACTATAAGCGCATTAATCATCGGATAATGGTGGCACAAGAAGATAGTAAAGTGGCAGATGTTGAAATTCAGAAAAGCAACATTTTGCTGATTGGACCGACGGGTTCGGGTAAAACGTTGTTGGCTCAAACTTTGGCTAAATTGCTGAATGTACCTTTTGCGGTGGCAGATGCTACCACCTTAACCGAAGCGGGTTATGTTGGCGATGATGTTGAGAACATTTTGTTGCGTCTTTATCAATCTGCAGATTATGATGCGGCGAAGGCGGAACGGGGCATTATTTATATTGATGAAATTGACAAGATTTCTCGTAAATCTGAAAACCCTAGCATTACCCGAGATGTTTCGGGCGAAGGCGTTCAGCAGGCGTTGTTGAAGATGATTGAAGGCACGGTTGCTAATGTGCCGCCTCAAGGTGGGCGTAAGCATCCGCATCAAGAATTTATTCAAATTAACACCAGCGGTATTCTCTTTATTTGCGGTGGTGCGTTTGATGGGTTGGAAAAAATTATTGAAGCTCGCTCTAATACCTCTCAACGGCTTGGGTTTGGGTCTAAGCAGAAGCCTCAGCTTTCTTATGAACGAGATATTGAAATGGCGAAACTCTTTAAGCTGGTTCAGCCTGATGACTTGTTAAAATTTGGGTTGATTCCTGAATTTGTGGGGCGTATCCCTGTTACGGCGGTTTTAGAACCGTTGGATGAAGCGGCGTTAATTCGTATTTTGAAAGAACCGAAGAATGCCTTGTTCAAGCAGTACCAAGCTTTGTTGGCGATGGATAATTGCGAATTGTCGTTTGATGACGATGCGGCTGTTTTAATTGCTAAAGAAGCCATTAAGCGGAAAACGGGTGCTCGGGCGTTGCGTTCCATTGTGGAAGAATTGATGTTGGATTTGATGTTTGAAATTCCTTCGTTTGAGCAAGTGCCTGTGGTTACTATTACCAAGGAAATGGTTCAGAAGAAAACGATTATTCCGTTTTTGCGTCAAGATGTGGTTGCTAGCGTGGAACCGACGCTTATTCATCCGCCGGAAGAATATCAACACCCTGAAAGTGCGTAGCACGTTAATAGCCTAAAAAATTCTATAAACACCTCTTTTCTTGCCGTTTGCTTGAATTGGGGTGTTTTTTTTATGCTGCTTGAGGGGATTTAATTATTAAGACTTCTAAAGATAAAGTTGACATAAGGCTTGCTTTACTTTGTCTTTGAAGTTAGGATACAATTTAGATAATTAGGGGCTGTTTTCAAATACTATAATACCGAATTACATCCCTAGCTCGTTGGCTATCGTGTACTTCACCCCGACTCAAACAAAACAAGGGTCACGGGTTACCCAACCCATCACAAGCCATGTGGATCTTCGTCGTTTTGCCACCCACACTCTGACCTATTTCCTGAAATTCTTGCCCCCTTTTGCACCCAGCCCCTGTTGGTGAACCACGACCGTCGTACTATCCACAAAACACATCTCTAAATTCGCTTCTTTGGCTAAGGCTAAGTGAATTCGTTGCCAAAGTCCTTGCTGGTTCCATCGGCGAAACTGGGTGTAAACGCGTTGCCATGTGCCGTAGCGTTGAGGCAAGTCTCACCACGGAACACCTGTTCTCAACAAGTAGAAAATACCGTTGATTACTTGCCGATGATCGATCGGTTTTCTGCCTCGAGTTTCGGTTTTAGTGGGAAACAGGGCGTAAATTTGTGCAAATTGGGTGTCTGTTAGGTCAAATCTCATGGGCTATAGGCTTCTTATACAAAGGTTACAGCCATATTTTAACAAAAAAAACAACTAATCTATTTGAAAACAGCCCCTAGTATTGGTTTGGATTTTTTTAAATATCATTAATAAAGTGAGCACTTTTATACATTAGACCTCTTGCATGACTCGATAGGTGGGTGCAGATTTGAGGAATGAGGAACGGACTGAGGGCGTTTACATAAGGTAAATAACTAAAGGAGTACCGCAAATGACAAAAAAGATGCCCCAGATATCGAGTCATGCAAGAGGTCTATTATATTACTCAAAACTCCTGCTTGTTAACTCATAGCACCAATCCGACAGTTGATGTTGGCGGATTGCTTCGTAAAGCACAATTGCTACAGCATTGGATAAGTTCAAACTTCTCACGCCTGCCAACATCGGTATACGCACCGCTTGTTGTAAGTTGGACTGCACAAAACTTGGCGGTAATCCCTTCGTCTCGCTGCCAAACACCAATATCGTCTTTTCAGGGTAACTTACTTCAAAGTGGCTCTGTTTCGCCTTAGAAGAAAGAAAAAACGGCGTGTGCTCAGGATATTTATCCAACAATTCTTGAAAGCTCCACAAATGAATGGGTTCAACCATTTCCTTGTAGTCCATCGCCGCACGGTCTAATAACTTGTCATCCAACCGAAAGCCTAATTGCCCAATTAAATACAAAGGCTTACCCGTACAAGCACACAACCTCGTAATATTGCCTGTATTACTAGGTATTTGAGGCTCCACCAAAGCAATGACAATATCAGGCGGGGTAAAACTACATCCGTCCGTCATATTCAGTCGATTCTAAAATTTTACGATAAGCCGGATTGGTTAATACTTTTTCAGTCCCTACCACTACGCAGGAAAGCGGGTCTGGTGCAACGTGGATGGGTACTTCTACTTCTTGCAACAGGTAGTCATCTAGCCCTGCTAGTAAGGCACCGCCACCTGCTAGCCAAATACCTCTATCCATAATATCCGCCGCCATTTCAGGGGGGGTAATACTAAGCGTATTTTTGATAGCTTGCACAATTTCTAGCACAGTTGGCATCATGCAATCTCTAATTTCTGAAGAGGTTACTTTTACGGTAAAGGGTAAACCGTTGGCTAAGCTAATCCCCCGTACATCCATTTCTTCTTCGTCAAGGGTCTTAAAAGCAGACCCTAACTGGATTTTAATCTGTTCAGCGGTACGTTCACCAATGGCTAAATTATGCACTTCCCGCAAGTGCCGTTGGATGGAATCGCTCATTTCATCGCCCGCCACACGGAGGCTATCGCTAACCACAATGCCGTTTAAGCTGACTACGGCTATTTCAGTTGTACCCCCACCAATATCCACAATCATAGAGCCTGTAGGCTTGTCAACAGGCATTCCAGCCCCGATTGCTGCAGCCATCGGCTCATCAATAATATTCACAAAACGAGCACCCGCATTATAGGTGGCATCGCCCACGGCACGGCGTTCTACCTCGGTTACACCGCTAGGTACGCATACCACAACCCGCCCTAAATTCCCCTGAAACATACCCGGTTTGCCCTGAACTTTCTGAATAAACGCCCGAAGCATTTCTTCCGCCCATTCAAAATCCGCAATAACGCCTTCACGTAAAGGGCGTACAGCCTTGATATTAGCGGGTGTACGACCCATCATTTCACGAGCTTCAATACCCACCGCTAACACTTCATGAGGGCTTTTGCTATAATCTATCGCCACCACGGAAGGTTCCCGAAGCACAATGCCTTTGCTAGGCGTGCAGATAAGGGTATTAGCCGTACCAAGGTCTATACCAAGGTCTTGCGTGGGTTTTGGGGCGAACCAGTTGAAGAAGTTGAACATTGTTTGAACGAAACCTAATGAATTTATGAAGAATACAACACCCTTCATTGTAAGCCGAATAAGTAAAAGAACCAAGTCTTTTTTTGAGAAATTCTTGTATAAACTTGACTGTTTGCCAGTTATTCAAGACCCACTTGAAATAAAGGTAAAGAATCAAGTTTGTCATCACTTTGAACGATTGAAATCCTGAAGAGGCTTATGGGGCTTTGGTTTTAGGGAATTTAACCCAAAGCCCCACTTGATTGTTTACCAAGAATTCAAGACCCACTTGATTTTAAGGAATTATTTCAATAAGCACTTGAATTTCTGGTAGGGAATCAAAATGGAAATATTTTTTGTTTGTAGGGGCGGATTGTATCCGCCCGAAACTATTAACCTTAAACGGGCGGATGCAATCCGCCCCTACGGAGGAGCGAGGAATGGCGTTGGGGGATTTTTGGAGGGTGTACACCCCCGTGAAACGATTGTATACTGGGTAAATGACAAACCTACCCCCCCCAACCCAAGAATTAAAAGACCGAGTAGCCGAAGCCCTAATTTCAAACATACTAGATATAAGCAATTGCACCATTTCTGTAGAGTTTAATTTGTCAGGCTTATTAAAGCAATTTGGGCTACCTGAAATAAAAGTAGAAGTTGAAAATAAAGAAGGTGGTAAAGAATTTAGAACAACCATTGATTGTCCTTTTGACTTGAATGCACAGAATGCGACATTTAACCAAATGGTAAATTTTAACTTTATTACGTTTAACAATAAGGTAAATTTTCGCAATGCTACATTTAAAAAAGATGTAGCATTCGGAAGAACAACATTTAACGAAAATGTAGATTTTACTCAAGCAAAATTCGAGAACAATGTATGTTTTGGTGGTTTTTTTGAAAAAAAGGTAGATTTTAATCAAACCGTTTTTAATGATGTAACTTTTGCATCAGTTTTTGATAAAGATGTATTTTTTATAAATGTAGCATTTAATCAAAGTGTAGACTTTTTGGAAGCACAATTTAATGAAAATGTTTATTTTACTTTGGTGGATTTTAACCAAAGTATACTTTTTCACTCTGTAAAGTTTCATAACAAAATACATTTTAAGTTTTGTCGATTTAAAAACTTGGTAAAGCTCAATCCTATAGAAATTTGTAGTGGTAAAGGTAGTTTCTTTTTCCACAAATGTCAAATGTTAGAAAAAAGTTGTTTAGTTGTTGATTGCGAAAATCAAAAAGCTGAGCTACTTTGGTTTTTAGGTTTATCTAGTTTGGAATGTGATGGGGATGCGGTGAGGGTAAAAATTCGGAATTTAAGCCCCAAATCTAACGCTAAAATCCAGTTTAAAGATTGTCATTTTTATGGGAAAAACGTGGCGTTCACTAATGTCGCAATGGAAAACGTTACCGTTACAAGGGGGAATACCGTTAAAGGGATGTTGTTCGACCACTGCCATTTTAAAGAAAAAGCACTACCCAAAAAATTTCCCGATAACCTATTGGGTCATTTAGAATTCAAAGCCCTTGTTAGCAGTGAAATGGATAGCATTAAAGACCTTGCCCTAATGTACGCCAGCTTAAAAACCACCGCCACCGAAGGGGGTGAAACCCAGCTGGCTAACGATTTCCACTTCTGGCAACAATACTACCAAGGCAAACTCAAATTTTCTCCATGGAACACCATCTACAAATATACCTCCGCCTACGGGCAAGACGTTAAGCTACCGCTAGCATGGTTTTTCAGCCTCTTTATCAACGGCATCTACTTCTATGCACTAGCATTAACCGACTTCAACACCACTTCCCTGCAAAACGGCATCGACTATTTCAACAATCTATGGGTAAAAGGCTTACCCATCAGCATCAGTAGCAGTCTACCCTTCATGTTCAGCGATAATGACACCATCAAAGCCCTGCTACCCATCTTACCCCAAACCATCCGCTTCGATTGGGATTTTTGGCGGGTTGTCGGGTTCTATTTCGGTTACATTCTGCAACATCTAGCCCAAGGGTTCGTACTCTTCCAAATTGGGGCAGCCATTAGAAATAAAGTAAAGCGGTAGCGATGGGGGGGCGAACGAGCCCGCCTGAAAGGCGAGTGAGCCCCCAGCCGTTGCCGATGCTTCGCATCGGCAACGGCAAGCCATAGGTAGAAGTCGGGGGGGGGTACTACCCCCTCTCCCTTAGGGAGAGGGTTGGGGTGAGGGATTCAACAAACTCCAGTCTAAAATGATTAGCCCGAAGCAACAATTTTAAGAATACCCCCTGCGTTAGTTGGGGTGCCGTAGGGTGAAAACCCGCCGTTTACGATGATTAACTGTTCCCTCTCCCTCTGGGAGAGGGCTAGGGTGAGGGAAGGCGGGGTTGAATGCAACGCACAACACAACGGCGGGCTTCTAGCCCGAAACGCCCAAAAGAAAGACCGCCAAGCCTATTTGACCTATAATAAAACTGCAAGCCATCAACAATAATAATGCTAAAGCAGTAAAGTTCAAACCCAATGACCACCGCAGACCACGATATTTTCAACCCCATACCCACACTACTAGCCGTAACGCAAAAATACAACGGCGAACTGTTGGCATACATTGAGGACAAGCTAACCCTCAACAGCCAACAAAAAATAGCCTGCATGGCACCCAAAACACAAGCCATCCAAGTGTTAGCAGGGGCAGGCACGGGCAAAACCATGCTCATCACCGCCCGAACCCTCAAACTACTAGACGACCTACTAAAAGCCAACATACCCGCACCCGAAAACCGCCTACTGGTGCTAACCTTCACCGAAAAAGCCGCTGGCGAAATGAAACATCGCATACAAACCCATCTAGCCAAAGCAGGCTACAGAGGCACCCTACCCGATACCGCCATCGCCACCTTCCACAGCTTCTGCAACACCCTACTACAACGCCACAGCACCGAATTAGCCCACCTACCCACCGAAATAAGCCTTGCCGACAGCCCCCAACAACAAGCCGAATTCGACAAGCTCATCCAACGCATTCAACAAGGGTTGACCCAAAACATCCGCTCCACCCTAGAAGTCTACCATCTACACCCCATCGTGGGCGGGAGCTTTGAAGGCACACCCATCGGCATAGATTGCCTTAGCCCCAAAAGCCTAGAATCCCTCCCCATCAGCCGATTAGACGCTTATTTGGAAAGCTTCCCCGCCCTCATCAAACGCATTAAAGCCTACGGCTTGCAACCCGATGAATTTCGGGCAATGGCAAGAAAACAGACGATTGCCTTTACCGAAACCCTTAAAACGCTCCCAATGATGCAAGGGGGCGTGCCAATTGAAACCGTAGATACGCTGCTAACCCAATGGGCAAAGCACTTAAAGTCCCACGCCAGTGCGTTTTGGTTTCAGCAATTGCAAGGCTATAGTGAAGATTATAAAGTCATCAAAGACCAATTTGGCGAAACACTGTGGCGGAAGTTAAAAGATTTATACTACGTTGTGGCAGGAAAAGAAGCCACCTACGGCAATAAGCTAAAAACCGTGATGCCCTTTGACCCCGCCTTTTTAGACGAAATTTGCCAGCTAGAACTGCAAGTGATAGACCACATTTCGGCGTTTTATGCCCTGTATCAGCAAGCGTTAAGGCGAAAAGGGTTGTTAGATTTTGATGACCTTATCAATGAAAGTATCGTGTTGTTGCGGGGAAATGAGCCGTTAAGAAGACGGTATCAGCAATGGTTTGAAGCGATTTTAGTCGATGAATTTCAAGATACTAACGGAAGCCAGTTGGCGTTGTTGCGTCTGTTAATGCGGAAACAACCCGAATACGACCATCCCAACCTCATGGTGGTTGGCGACCCGAAACAATCGATTTACGGGTTTCGGTTCGCTCAAAAAGAAAATTTAAATCTGATTTTTGAGGGGATTCCTGAAGAACAGGTATTACGATTAACGCTAGTTAATAATTATCGTTCCGTACCGGCGGTGATTGCGTGTTCCAACCAAGTCGCTCAAAATTTGGCGGAAACCGCAGAAGAACGGCAGGCTGAAGTGCCTCTGGTAGCCATACAAAAACCCAAACATACGGACGAAGAAGCAGCTATTCACTGGGTAACGCTAGGCAAGGTTGTTGGGGCTTTTAAAAATGGGGAAGTGAAACGAGAATCGCTCGGGGCAAGCCAAAACAGTGCGGAAGATGCAATCGCCTTAGAGGTGCTTCGGCAAGTAACGCAACAAGGCAGGAAACTGGTGGATTGCTGCGTGTTAGTGCGGTCTAAACTGGAAGGCAAGCGGGTGGCTACCGCTCTGCAATTGTTGGGCATTCCCTATTTACTAGGGGCGGATTCATTGTTTTTTAGCCAGCCCGAAGTGCAGTTTACCTTAGCCGTTTTACGTCTACTTCACAACGCTACTGATACGTTAGCATGGACGCAACTGCTACAAGGCGTGCTTTCCGCCAAAGGGTTGGCTCAATTGTTGAAGTTGGTGCGGGTTGCCAGTAAACCCAATGAACCGTTTGCCAAGCATTTTTCGCCCGACCTACAAACTCAATTAGCCTTACAACCCACCACAGTGAGAGCCTTGGTGGTGTTAGCCCATTTTCCCGTGCCGGATGTTTCAACTGCCGAAGCGGATTTACTCAAGCAAGTGGCTCAATTTTTGTTGGATGCCACGGCATCGCTCCACCAAGAAGACGCCATCAACGTTGTAATCAAATCAACCCAAACCCTGCTAGAAGCCTTCAATACGCAACAATCAAACACCCAAAAACGACAAGGGGCTATTGTGCTAAAACAATGCTTCTATTGGCTAGAAACCCTTTGGCAACCGCTACCCGCCAAAGCCAAGCAGTTGACCGTTTTATGGAAGCTCATTAAAAAAGCCCAAGAAGACCCCCAATTCAAGTTGCCCACCTTAGCACAAGGCTTGGATGGGCTACAAGCCGTTCGGATTATGACCATCCACAGTGCGAAAGGGTTGGAATTCCCCCTTGTATTTGTTTACTGGGTACGAGGAAGCCGAGGTAAAGTAGAAAGTGAACGCTTACTGTTTGACCCGCAATTTTCAGGGTTCGGCGGGTTTGGGTTGATGATGAAAGACTTTACCCAACACCCCGTAGTGAAACCTGATTTTTACCGAACCATCTGGCATAAACACCGCGAAAGTTTTGAAGAACAACGCCTATTCTACGTTGCCCTAACCCGAGCTAAAGAACAACTATGGGTATTTAGGCACGGCACTTCCGCCCCATGGACGCAATTTCCGCTAAGTACCGCCAGCCAAGAATTTCGGGTGCTAGATGAAGCGGACGAAATGGATGCCCTCTGGTTGGAAAATTACGCCAATCCGCAAGAAAATAAAGTAGGGTGGCAACAACAACTAGAACAACAATTGGAAAGAATGGTAACACAAACGACAGTAGCAGTGGGTGAAAATGAGGGTGCATTTGCGATGATGAGTGCTACCCAAAAAACAAAACCCACCTTAACACCAGCAGAAACAGCCCCTATTCACATCAATTTTTCTGCTTTGGAAAAACTAAGCCAGTGTGCCACTTGGTACTGGCGAAGTGCAGTCATGAAAGAACCCATCTGGGAGCAAAAAAGCACCCATAGTGTAGACGCTTCGACCGTGCTAGATTCAATAACTTTGGCTGGACGACAAGGGAGTTTAGTGCACAGGTTGATTGAAACATACTACCGGCTAGGTGGAGTTACAGAAGCTACCGCCAGTGCGTATGAAACCGTCGCCCAGCAGGCGTTGGCTGGTATTGAATTCGTCCAAGCTGAAACCATCAAACAAGCGGCATTGGGGTTGTTAACTCAATTTGATGCGTCTGCGTATGGGTGGAATGCCTTGAAAACGCAAGGGTGGCGAGTAATGGCACCTGAACAACGCTTACAATTTTTGTTACCACCTACCAATGGCTCGTCTGATTCAGCCCGTTTTGAGGTAGCGGGTCAGGTAGATGCGTTGTTTTTCAACCCAGAAACCACGACTTACAGGCTGGTGGATTTTAAAACAAATGCCGTGCTAAAGCCTGAGAAAAAAGCCCTCTATTTTGAGCAATTGGCGTTGTATGCGTGGGGATTACGCTTGAACAACCCTGCATTACAATTGCCTGCTAGCCAAGTGGAGCTGGTACATTTATCTACCCAGCTGCAGGCAGTTGAAACGCATACGCTGGCGGATTTTACGACGAATTTACCAACCGACGGGGCTTCAACTTGGTTGAAGCGACAGTTAGGGCGAGTGGTTGCTGGGCAGGAACAAACGATTATTACTAGCCACGTACCAGCCCCCCAAGTGGCAAGCCCACCGTGTAGGCAGTGCCCCTACGCCAAACAGGGGTGTGAACACCGAGTAGGGTAATACCCACTTTGATGTTCACAACCTCTGTTATACCAATTAAACGATTAAATATCGTGTTCTAAAATCGATTGTTGTTAATAACTTTCGCTGGTTGGTTTGTCAGGGGACTGCTGTTTGGCAGCCCCCCGACACCCCCCACAAACTTAGGGGTTTACCCCTAAGAACCCCCGAAAAAACACCCCCTATGCCACTACGGGCATTGACGAGGGGATGCTGGAATGCTCTTTTTGCCCCTGCGGTAGCCATTGTGCTTTACGAGGCAATTCGTCAACACCAACTAGCCGATTGGTGTTAGCCTACTAGCAGATAATTTACAGTTTGTAAATTTCAGTTGATAACTTAGCCCACGCTATATTAGGAGTTAACGGCATACCTGTTATGGTCTTATCTGATGAATACTGAGAAAATAACTTTTCTAAATCTGTTTTGTTTAAACTCAACTGGTTGCATAGTTTTGATATAGAAGTGATGATTGCTGGAGCAATAAAAGCAAAATCCTCATCAAACCCCGTCCCACTATTACCTGCTCCGTTTAAATCTAACCAACAGACAATTAAATAATAGTTTAATGCTTCACTTGGATTGTTTGATTTTTCATAAATGATTCCAATTTGCATTAAACTATTTCTATACAACCCATAATCTTTCAAATTAAAATGTTCATCTGCTAATTTTGAAATTAGTTCGATAAGGCACTCTCTTACTGTTTTATTCTTTTTCTTAACTTGATCCGCTAATTCTTTTTCAGTAATATTATTGTTTTTCAGAAGCCTGTATATCCAATTTCGTTCGGCTCGTTCTTTTTGCAACTGATGCATTTTAAAAGAATCCGTTTCAGTTAACAGGATTTTCTCACCTTTAAATTCATTTCTTTTAACGAAAATTAACTCTCCGCAAGCAGAGCATATTCCTTTGCTCGACGTAATTTTAGAAGTCCCTTGTAGACAATAAGGACAAATTGATTGATTGTAAAACCGAACATTTTGATCAAATTGATGAACGTCAATTTCATCAAAGAGAATTGATTTCTTGAAAATATTACTCGGTTCTTTAGTAGCCTCATTTTTCTTAACTTTTACAAGTACTATCGAATTTCTACTTCTAATTGACCTAAGTTTTACTTTCAAGTTATCGTGGGTTTTTTGAAGTAATTCGCGGGCAATGCCTGTAAATTCAAAACTATTGATTAGGCTAGGTATTTGTACGGTTCTTGATTTAAGAGAATAATTAGCAGCAATTATTTCCTCAGTTAAAACAGAAGAATCGATTATAAATTGTTTTATGGGAATACCATCACAATTAAACTTTTCAAAAATTAATTGTGTTAACTCTACTTCAAAAAATTCAGATTCATTTTTTATGTATCGTTCATTATTGAAATTTACTTTTTTAGCTAAACTCATTAATTCTAAAGCCGTTAGAGCAATATTAAGTGATCGTTTAGCTAGCAAGTAAAGATCAGATATTATTACTTCTTCAATTGGAGTATTCTCAATGAACTGTAGGAGAAAATCTACTCTATTATTAATTATTGAACAAGCAATCAATGCATCTGAAGAGTAAGACAAAAAGGAAGTGTTTTTATGATGTTTTCTTAACCTTAAAACCATATTAAAAGCAGACTCATAATCTCCAAAAAATAAATGTCTTTCAAGTCCATAATAAAATAAAAATATATATCCAATATGAATGGGAGAGTCTATATGCCTAAGCCAGTTTAAATAAACCCAACGTTGCTCTGGTGTAATTGAATGGTAAGCTGGATAATAACCAAGATTTTCAATGAAAGTATCTAAAGAGGGTTCTTTTATTACATTATTGAAGCTAATTACACTGGGTTCAACGGTACTACTCAAAGAGATTTCAATAGTATAATCGCTAATTTTAACTTTGCTGGAATTGGTTAAATCCGTATTGTAATTTTCAAATTCCCCATCTGCAAACCATAATAATTCCATTATTTCATTCGGAATGGTATCCAATTTAACTTTTAATGGCGTAGAATTAACAACATTTTTTTCAGTGGCTAATTCTACAACGTTCTTAGTTTCGATTATTTTCAGAAACAACTTTAGTAAATTCAAAAAATAGCACCTTTTTTTGTTTGAATGACTTAGTCAACATACTGAACCGTTGCTTCAACACAATAGCCAACGAGGGCAACAGCCATCGGGGTGGTTTGCCCCACAATAGCCCAGCGTAATAAGTTTGTTTGAACGGGAAAATGAGCCAAAATAGCACGTTCTATCGTTTCAATACAAAGCCCCTGGTTTACTGGTACTGCAATAGCAACAGATTGGGTTTCTACTACGGTAGACATTGTTTGTATCACCACCAACGATTATTCTACCGTAACACTTTTGGCTAGGTTTCGGGGCTGATCAACATCTTTACCCAAATGTTCCGCAATATAATACGAAAGCAACTGCAACGGAATGGCACTTAACAAGGGCGAAAGTAGCTCATCGCAAGCAGGGTAAGTAATCACATCCATAAACGTATCAGCATACCCATCAGGAATAGGTTCGTTGGTTAGGGCGATGACTTGAGCTTCTCTCGCACGGGCTTCTTGGCAGTTAGACAACATTTTATCAAACACGCTACCACCCGCTAATAAAGTGAGTACTGGCATTTTTTCATCTAACAAAGCAATCGGGCCATGTTTGAGTTCCGCACCGGAATAGCCTTCTGCATGAATGTAAGAAATTTCCTTCAGCTTTAACGCCCCTTCCATCGCCACAGGGAAGTTAATTCCCCGAGCTACAAACAAGAAACTAGGGTAAGCCGCATATTTTTTCGCCAATTTATGATAAGTATCCACATCGGAAAGCATCGCTTCCATTTGAACCGGAATACGAAGTAGGGCTTGCTTCAAGCTAGGCAATAGGGCTAATTGGGCAGGCAAAGCGGGGGTTCTTTGTTCCAGCATAAAAATGCCTAGCAATTGCAACGCCACCAGTTGAGCCACAAAACTTTTAGTCGCACAAACACTGACTTCTACACCTGCCCGCACATCAATCACGGCATCAACTTCCCGAGCCATGCTGCTATCAGGCCGATTGGTTAAAGCAATGGTTCTAGCACCCGAAGTTTTGGCTTGCCGAATGGCTTCTAACGTATCCGCCGTTTCGCCAGATTGTGAAATGGCTACAACCAACGTTTTAGGCGTTAGTACGGGTTGCCGATACCGATATTCGCCAGCAGCTTCCACTTCGACAGAAACACGAACGAGTTGTTCAATAAAATATTTAGCCACCAACCCCGCATTGTAGGATGTACCGCACCCAATAATCACCAATCTATCCACATCTGCAACCAAGGCATCAAGTGTTTTCGGTAAGGAATCGCCATGTTGTTTGGAGCGATAAGGAGCGTCATTTTCAAGAGCGATTGGGGCATCTACAGCCGAAAGCCTACCGCTTAGGGCATTACGAACGACATCAGGTTGTTCGTAAATTTCTTTCAGCATAAAGTGCTTATAGCCTTTTTTATCAATGGTTAAAGGCCCTGTTACAATGGTTTCCACCCGAGGGGAAAGTGCTTGCCCATCGGCATCAAACAGTTTTAAGCCTTCAGGGGAAAGTTCGACCAGTTGCCCATCTTCAAGGTAAAGCACTTTGTTGGTGTAGGCTACCAAAGCTACTACATCGCTAGCGACCCAAAACTCGTCGTTATTTAAGCCAATGCCCACAACTAGAGGGGCTTGTTGGCGGGTTGCAAACAGGCGTTCTGGCGAACCTTGGTGCATAACGGTTAGGGCATAAGCCCCCGTTAATTGCTGTTTCGTTTGCCGAAGAATATCTATAAAAGGCGTGTTTTCTGCTGTTTGCTTCATGGTTTCTTCTAGCAAATGAACGATGCTTTCAGTATCGGTTTCAGACCGAAAAACGTAACCTTTACCCTGTAAATCTTGTTTAAGGGTGGCAAAATTTTCAATAATACCGTTGTGCACCAATACAATTTCGCCATTTTGGCTGTGGTGCGGATGGGCGTTATCTAACGTTGGCGTACCGTGGGTTGCCCAACGGATATGCCCTATACCTAGTTGGTAAGCGGGGTGGGTGGCATCCGTTTCTTGCATGAGTTCAGGAGGGAGGGCGTTGGCTAAATTTTGAAGTTTCCCCGTGGCTTTGACGGTTTTAAGTTGATTAGATTGGGAATCAAACCAAGAAAGGCCAGCGGAATCGTACCCACGGTATTCCAATTGACGAAGACTTTGAACCAGTAGAGGGAGTAAGGCTTTTTTGCCTAAATAACCAACAATTCCGCACATAAAGATGAGTTAGCTTTCTGCATTTTGAATGAAGAGTAGAGAAATGGAATGTCCAACAAATTTACTCTAATTGTGCTTCAAACAGAGTCAGTATTCAAGCTAAGTATTTAACTTAAAAGCTTATCATTACTAAGCAGTTAATAATTGCTTATGGCTATCCCGATCACTCCATAGGATGTGATGAATGTTATAACTTTGCAAAGCTTGAATACTACCAGCGGTAGGAGATTTATCTCTATCATTTAAGATTGCAATAGGCATAGCATTTTCTGATCTAGCCTCTTTTGTATCAAGCCAAGCCATAATAAAACCTTCTGCCCTGTCCCTACTTGGGTTATTAATTGACCTAATAACACGTTCTGGTTTGATTTTCGATTTAGGCACTACATGATCAAATATATGGTTGTATCCAGTCTTTCCAACAAAGCCCACCCTAGAAATAAAGCTCACGTTAGAATCCTCTAGCCACTGAGTAACGTCTTCACAGAACAGTGATTCTACAGTAGGATTTGCTAAATAGAACATATCATTCACAGCCAAAATTGATTGAATTAAATTGTGTTTTCGCAGTGGGAAATTCTCCGCTGTAGCGGTTACCTTTAACTCTTCTCCAAGTTCCAATCCAAAACCGTTTACAACCTGTTTCAGCAAAGCTTGTCGCTTACTGCTTTTCATAGAAAAGCCAGAATGCTCTAAATCAATCAGAGTTTCTCCGCCATCAGTAAGGGTGTATTGCCCATTTTCAAATTTAGTATAAGTTTGAATATAATCATTATGCCTATCTAAATAAGGCGTAGTAATTTCAGTATAATGACCAATTTCTTTAAGGATGGTTTTATCTTTAAGCCATTTCCAATGAAGTTACGGAAAAAAGGGCAAGGTAAAATAGAAGGGACATTATTCCACCTCTCATAGGATACCCCACCCCCATGACTACCTTTGCCGACATCCAAATTCAACAAGCCACCCCCACTCACAAATTCCTAGAGGAAATGAACCAAACCCTACCATGGCAACTATTTGAAACTATCCTCAAAACACACATCCACCACAAACCCAACGGCAGACCCCCCTACAAACGCCTACTACTGCTCAAAATGAACCTCCTCAAAATATGGTTCAATCTCTCCTATGAACAAACCGAATTTCAATGCCACGACAGACTCTCCTTCCGAAAGTTTCTCGGCTTCTCCTTAGAATCCCCCATCCCTGAAGCCACGACACTCGAAAACTTCCAACACGAACTGCAAAACACCCCAGCCCAAGAAGCCCTTTTCTTAGCCTTAGACACCTTCTTTCAAGAGAAAAACCTCATTCTCAAAGAAGGCAACTTGGTAGATGCCACCTTTATTAAAGCCAATAGCAAACAGAGAAAAAAACCTGAAGACCAGAGCGACCCTGATGCCACTTATGGCTACAAGGGGTTTGGTTACAGTGCCACGGTTAATGTGGATGCTAAAAGCAAGTTGATTCGTAAGGTGGTTGTTACTGGGGCCAATGTGCATGACAGTCAGAGTTTAATCCCTGTATTGGTGGGCGATGAGCAGACTGTTGGTGCGGATAGTGGTTATGTGGGCAAGGAGAAGGATTTAAAGGCATTGGGGATACAGCCGAGGATTATTAAGCGTCGGGTTCGGGGTAAGCAGCATGAACCAACGCCTGAGTTGACGGCTTCGCAGAAGCGGTTTAATGGGTTGGTTTCTAAGGTTCGGGCAAGAGTGGAGCATGTGTTTGCGGGTTGGAAGACGGTGTTTAAGAAGGTTCGTGTGTCTTGTCGTGGGTTAGTGCGTGTTTCTGCGGAGATTTTGGGCTTGGCATTTGGGTATAATTGTCGTCGGTATGGTTTTTTGGTGAGGAGGGGGGTAGGTTTTAGTGGATTCTTGTATGGTTTTTAGGTAATTATGATCCGAAAAGAGTGGAAACAAGGGGTATTGTTCTGTTTTTTGAGCATTTTTGGTTGAATTTTATTAAAAAACACTCACTACTCCCACCTGCACACCCTTATTCCGTAACTTCGGGTATTATTGTTTGTTTGAAAGATTCTGATCATGATTACCCAAGAAGACGTACTCGCCTTTGAAAAAACCTTCACCGACAAGAAAACCTATCGCCGATTCCTCTGCATTAAACTCAAAATAATCGACGGTAAAACACAAGCCGAAATAGCCCAACATACGGGTTTCGGCTTTCGACACGTCCAACGCATTCAAGCCCAAGTTCAACAACACGGACTTTACAGTCTCTATCCTAAAAAAGGGATTGTACGCAATAGCCTACTACCCAGTAAACAAGCCGAAATAGACCTACTACAACGCCACAAAGGTAAGGTCGGTATCTACGATTTACACCAGGCACTCAACGCACTGGTGGGCAGACCCGTCATCTTTCAAACTGTTTACAACCTGCTCAATCGCCACGATTGGAAGGCAAAAGTACCTCGCCCAGTGCATCCCAACCATAATGATGAGGCTCAAACCCTCTTCAAAAAAACTTCCTGACTTCGTTAACTCTGTTACAAAAACAGTAAAAAAGCCAGTTCGGCTATTTTTTCAGGATGAGGCGAGGTTTGGCAAAATTTGCCAAGTTCGTAAAGTATGGTTACCCAAGGGTGAACGTTCAGTAGTGGAAGCTCAACATATACGGCAATACCTCTATGCGTATAGTACCATGGAACCCAAGACGGGAGAGAGTGTTTCGTTGATTCTTCCGTATGCGGATACGGATTGGATGAACGTATTCTTACGTGAATTAAGTGAGCGTTACCCTGCAGATGAGATTGTGCTTGTTTTGGATGGTGCAGGTTGGCATAGAAGTGGGGGGCTGGTTGTTCCTGCTAACATTCGGTTGGTTTGTTTACCGCCGTATAGTCCGCAGTTGAACCCTGTGGAGCAGTTGTGGAAGGGTATTCGGACTCGGTTTTTTGGCAATGCTTATTTTGAGACGTTGGATGCAGTGGAAGCTCATTTAGTGAAGGCTTTACGCTGGGTAGAGGCTAATACAGCGTGGGTGAAATCGTTCGCCTATTTCCCCTATATTCAACACGCTATTTAAACTTGGAATTGGTATTAGAAGGTTCCTGTGTCTTGTCGTGGGTTAGTGCGTGTTTCTGCGGAGATTTTGGGCTTGGCATTTGGGTATAATTGTCGTCGGTATGGTTTTTTGGTGAGGAGGGGGGTAGGTTTTAGTGGATTCTTGTATGGTTTTTAGGTAATTATGATCCGAAAAGAGTGGAAACAAGGGGTATTGTTCTGTTTTTTGAGCATTTTTGGTTGAATTTTATTAAAAAACACTCACTACTCCCACCTGCACACCCTTATTCCGTAACTTCACCCCTCTATTATACGCTATTTAAACTTGGAATTGGTATCAGGCGTTGGTTCATGCTGCTTACCCCGAACACGACGCTTAATAATCCTCGGCTGTATCCCCAACGCCTTCAAATCCTTCTCCTTACCCACATACCCACTATCCGCACCAACAGTCTGCTCATCGCCCACCAGTACAGGCAGTAAACTCTGACTGTCATGCACATTGGCACCAGTAACAACCACCTTGCGAATCAACTTGCTTTTAGCATCTACATTAACCGTGGCACTGTAACCAAAGCCTTTGTAGCCATAAGTGGCATCAGGGTCGCTCTGGTCTTCAGGCTTTTTTCTCTGTTTGCTATTGGCTTTAATAAAGGTGGCATCTACCAAGTTGCCTTCTTTAAGAATGAGGTTGTTCTCTTGGAAGAAGGTGTCTAAGGCTAAGAAAAGGGCTTCTTGGGCTGGGGTGTTTTGCAGTTCGTGTTGGAAGTTTTCGAGTGTCGTGGCTTCAGGGATGGGGGATTCTAAGGAGAAGCCGAGAAACTTTCGGAAGGAGAGTCTGTCGTGGCATTGAAATTCGGTTTGTTCATAGGAGAGATTGAACCATATTTTGAGGAGGTTCATTTTGAGCAGTAGTAGGCGTTTGTAGGGTGGTCTGCCGTTGGGTTTGTGGTGGATGTGTGTTTTGAGGATGGTTTCAAATAGTTGCCATGGTAGGGTTTGGTTCATTTCCTCTAGGAATTTGTGGGTGGGGGTGGCTTGTTGAATTTGGATGTCGGCAAAGGTAGTCATGGGGGTGGGGTATCCTATGAGAGGTGGAATAATGTCCCTTCTATTTTACCTTGCCCTTTTTCCGTAACTTCATATCTTAAATTAACTCGGTGAAAGTAAATGGCTATGGCATGAATCAAATCACCCAAACACCGAGAGACGACTTTACCTCGTCGTTTAAACCGAGCAAACCAATGTCGCAAATCGCTCCAAGTCTGTTCTGCTGTATACGTTTCAGCCTTGCTTTGAACCAATTTTTCACTAGGCAACACGGCATTGTAGGCTTTCCAATGGTCAGCACAATAAACTTCAACCTTGAATAACTGAAGCCGTTTCCATAATTTTTTCAAGGTTTTAATGCCACGACAACCCACTTCCCAGTCCAAGATTCGCCTTGTTTCTCGACAAACAGCCACCCATACCCAGATTTTGCGTTTTTTTCGGTAAGAAACGTGCAGAGTTCATCGAGCTTAACAACAGTGGTTTTCTGTGGCTCTAACCGACAAGCAGTGGTGTCTATTTTACGAATTTGTTTGAGTACAGCAGGCGTTTATACCAATTCAAAGTTAGAATAGCGTATAGCTTTCTCTATGTAGGGGTGCGATTTATCGCATCCGTTTAGGGCTTGTGGGACGGACTGATGCAACGCATAGACCGCTAGGGCTAATAAATCACGCCCCTACAAAAACACGCCATTTAATCTTGGAATTGGTATTATACCAATTCCAAGTTTAAATAGCGTATAATAGAGGGGTATTATTGTTTGTTTGAAAGATTCTGATCATGATTACCCAAGAAGACGTACTCGCCTTTGAAAAAACCTTCACCGACAAGAAAACCTATCGCCGATTCCTCTGCATTAAACTCAAAATAATCGACGGTAAAACACAAGCCGAAATAGCCCAACATACGGGTTTCGGCTTTCGACACGTCCAACGCATTCAAGCCCAAGTTCAACAACACGGACTTTACAGTCTCTATCCTAAAAAAGGGATTGTACGCAATAGCCTACTACCCAGTAAACAAGCCGAAATAGACCTACTACAACGCCACAAAGGTAAGGTCGGTATCTACGATTTACACCAGGCACTCAACGCACTGGTGGGCAGACCCGTCATCTTTCAAACTGTTTACAACCTGCTCAATCGCCACGATTGGAAGGCAAAAGTACCTCGCCCAGTGCATCCCAACCATAATGATGAGGCTCAAACCCTCTTCAAAAAAACTTCCTGACTTCGTTAACTCTGTTACAAAAACAGTAAAAAAGCCAGTTCGGCTATTTTTTCAGGATGAGGCGAGGTTTGGCAAAATTTGCCAAGTTCGTAAAGTATGGTTACCCAAGGGTGAACGTTCAGTAGTGGAAGCTCAACATATACGGCAATACCTCTATGCGTATAGTACCATGGAACCCAAGACGGGAGAGAGTGTTTCGTTGATTCTTCCGTATGCGGATACGGATTGGATGAACGTATTCTTACGTGAATTAAGTGAGCGTTACCCTGCAGATGAGATTGTGCTTGTTTTGGATGGTGCAGGTTGGCATAGAAGTGGGGGGCTGGTTGTTCCTGCTAACATTCGGTTGGTTTGTTTACCGCCGTATAGTCCGCAGTTGAACCCTGTGGAGCAGTTGTGGAAGGGTATTCGGACTCGGTTTTTTGGCAATGCTTATTTTGAGACGTTGGATGCAGTGGAAGCTCATTTAGTGAAGGCTTTACGCTGGGTAGAGGCTAATACAGCGTGGGTGAAATCGTTCGCCTATTTCCCCTATATTCAACACGCTATTTAAACTTGGAATTGGTATTAGCTGGTTGGTTTGTCAGCATCTGTGTCAAGCAGTGGCTTTTAAGTGATCTCGAACCATCGCATTCAAAATAGTCAACAACTTCCGAATACAAGCCACCAACGCCACTTTAGCAGGCTTTCCCACACCCCGCAATCGCTCATAAAACACCTTCAACCGCTCATCATGCCGCACCGAACTCAACACCGCCATATACAACAACCGACGGACACCAGATCTCCCACCCCAACAACACCGCTTACCCCGCCAAGCACCACTATCCCGATTCTTCGGAGCAACGCCCACCAGCGAGGCTATTTTCCCCCTACCCAAACAACCTAATTCAGGCAAACAAGCCAACAGCACCACACTGGTTTTAAACCCAACACCAGCAACCGTCTCCAAGCATTCTTGCTTGCTTTGAATCGATGGGTCTAACGCAATTCTTCGTTTCCATTCCACTACAATGGCTGAAAGCCGTTGTTTTAAGGCTTCACACTGGGCGGCTAAATCGGCTATAACGAAGGGGTCTGTGGCTTGGTGGGCTTGCGTTTTGAGCGTTGCTAGGGCTTGCGTTGTTTGTTCTTGGTGCCGAGCCAGTTCAACCAAGGCTTGGGGTGGTAGGAAGTCGGTTTCTTGGGGTTGGATTACTCGAGCGTAGTGGGCTAGCACTTTTGCGTCTAGCTTGTCGGTTTTGGCTAGGATGCCGCAGGCTTTGGCGAAGTCTCTTACTTGTCTTGGGTTTGCTTTGACAACGGGTAGTTGGGCTACTTTGAGTGCTAGGTAGAGTGGTTTTTCCTAGCCACCTGTGGCTTCTAGGGTTATTTTGGTGGGGGCGAATTCTCTCAGTGCCAAAACCAATTGTTCAATGTCCGTTTCTTGGTTTTGGCACTGAGAGAATTGGGGGCTTTGGTTGTTGAGATAGCAGATGTCTAGGGTAGATTTTGAGACATCTATGCCGACGGTTTTCATGGTAGGATTTCCTTTGGTAGAAAAATAGGGATTTGGATTTAGCCTTATGGTACGAACGTTAGAGTTCGGGCATCTGTTCAAATGGCATCCCTTGTAAAACGGTGCTAGTGATCTTGCTGACAATCGGTTGTTTGGAGCCGAGGGGAATGGACGATCGACTAGCACCGTTTTATTCTACCAACACATAAGGGGACTGCTGTTTGGCAGCCCCCCGACACCCCCCACAAACTTAGGGGTAAACCCCTAAGTACCCCCAAAAAGACACCCCTCTATGCCACTACGGGCATTGACGAGGGGATGCTCTTGCCCCTCCGGTGGACGGAACGCAACGGCGACTGCAGGGCAAACGCGATGGTAAAACAATCAATCTTTGAAATGGTATCAACCTACAACCAATGATTGTTTTTTATGGGTAGGGCTTGTTATTTTCCGTCAATTCCTTTTAAATGAGAAAGATAGCCCTTACTAAACAATTGACTTCGATCTGCTAGACTGGATTATGACTAATGATGACCACATCTCTACCCGCTACCCTTGTTGAAGAACAAACTTTATTACCCACTGAAATACTCAATCAACTGGCAAGCCTATTAGGCATTCAAACCGGTTTTACAGATGCCTTCGGTACACAATGCCAAACCCCACCCCTTGCCTTAGCCAAGTTAATTGGTCTATTACTGCACAGAGAAAAGCCTCCTGAAACAGAGGCTGATTGGCAACACTTATTAACGCAACAACAAACCAAATTGGCTGAAAAAGCAGTGCCAGATTATTGGGTTTTAAAAACGTATGAAGCATTACCATTACCCACAGCACAACCCCTAAAAATTAACCGAACGAGTGCTTTTTCATTGGAAAGAGAATCTGTTACGTTAAACTGGCAATTGCAAATACAACCTGCTGGTGAATTATTCACGGGGCAATGGGTATTACCTTGTTCAGCAGAAACCACGCATTGGGAAGTTTTGTTACCACCAGAAATTGATGTCCCTTTTGGGTATCATCAGTTGAAAATTTCCACCCTGCAACAAGGAGTTTTAGGGCAAGTACTAGTACTTTCAACCCCAGCTACTTGTTATATACCCCCAGCCTTGCAAGCAGAAGGGCAAACCACCTGCGGGGTTGCCACCCAACTTTATAGCCTTAAAACCAAAACCACTTGGGGGATGGGAGATTTTGGTGCGTTGCAAGAAACCCTGACTTGGGCTAATCAAAACAACGTGGGTGCGGTGGGTATTAACCCCATTCATGAATTATTCCCCCATAATTTACATGAATTTAGCCCGTATGCCCCTTCTAGCCGTCCGTTTTTAAACGCCCTGTATGTTAGCTTACCTTTAGTACCAGAATTTGAGTCGCCTACTGTCCAGGCTTGGTTTAAGACGGAAACCATCCAACAAGCGATTGAAACCTTACAAGCCAAAGAACTGGTAGATTATGTGGGTGTTGGCGAACTAAAAAATGAAGGCTTATGGCAATGTTATCAAGCGTTTTTAGCCACTGAATGGGCGATGAATACCCCTCGTGCTAAAGTCTTTACCGCTTACTGTGAAGCCGAAGGAGACGACCTATTTCGGCTAGCTCAATACCAAGCAATTGCCCAGTATTTTGCGTCTCAATCTGCTGAAGCATGGGGATGGTGCGTGTGGGAAGAAGCATTTAGAAACCCGCATTCATCAGCAGTAACAGCCTTAACCCTAAAATTAACTGAGGAAATTCGGTTTTATCAATATCGGCAATGGGTGGCACATACTCAATTGCAGGGGCTACACACCTATTGCAATCAACAACAATTGCCTGTCGGGCTTTATTTAGATTTAGCCGTTGGGGCAAGTCTTGGTAGTGCCGATATTTGGGCGAATCAATCACTATATGTAACCAATGCCAGTGTTGGGTGTCCGCCAGATGCGTTTAACCAGCTTGGGCAAAATTGGGGATTGCCCCCCATGCATCCTAGTGTGTTGGTGAATCAACAATTTCAACCGTTCATTACATTGGTTCGGTCTATTATGAAATACGCAGGGGCGGTTAGAATTGACCATGCCTTAGCCCTTTTTCAAGCGTTTTGGATTCCTTCAGGTGAAACAGGGAAAATGGGTGCTTATGTTTCCTATCCAACCGAAGCCTTATTGGCTATTCTAGCCATTGAAAGCCATGCTTACGAATGTTTGGTAATTGGGGAAGATTTGGGAACTGTACCAGAATGGATTAAGCAAACCTTAAATAGTTGGCATATTTTAAGTTACCGTATTATGGGGTTTGAACGCCAAAGTAATGGAGAATACTTACCACCCGCCCAATATCCTTCAATGGCGTTGGTAACCGCTTCAACGCATGATTTACCGACCGTTCAAGGCTTTTGGCAAGGGGCAGATATTACCTTAAGAAGTGAACTAGCACTATTCCCCACCACTGAAGCCGAACAACAGGAACACGAAGCACGCCCCTATGAACGCCAACGGTTGTTGAATGCGTTAATTCACACTGGCTTAATGCCTGCAGGCTTTAGCCACAATCAAGCAGAGTATCCGCTGGATACACCGTTACCAACGTTGGTTTATGAGGCGGTTCAACGCTTTTTGCAGGCGACCCCAGCCAAATTACACCTTGTAGCGTTAGAAGATGGCTTGGGGCTAACAACGCAATTAAATATGCCAGGTACCACAACGCAACATCCCAATTGGCGAAGAAAGTTGGGTTTCCCGTTGCAGGAAGCGTTAGACGCTAGCATGGCATGGCGAAATTAATAAACTAAATGTACTGTTGAAGTTACGGAATAAGGGTGTGCAGGTGGGAGTAGTGAGTGTTTTTTAATAAAATTCAACCAAAATGCTCAAAAAACAGAACAATACCCCTTGTTTCCACTCTTTTCGGATCATAATTACCTAAAAACCATACAAGAATCCACTAAAACCTACCCCCCTCCTCACCAAAAAACCATACCGACGACAATTATACCCAAATGCCAAGCCCAAAATCTCCGCAGAAACACGCACTAACCCACGACAAGACACACGAACCTTCTTAAACACCGTCTTCCAACCCGCAAACACATGCTCCACCCTAGCCCGAACCTTAGAAACCAACCCATTAAACCGCTTCTGCGAAGCCGTCAACTCAGGCGTTGGTTCATGCTGCTTACCCCGAACACGACGCTTAATAATCCTCGGCTGTATCCCCAACGCCTTCAAATCCTTCTCCTTACCCACATACCCACTATCCGCACCAACAGTCTGCTCATCGCCCACCAGTACAGGCAGTAAACTCTGACTGTCATGCACATTGGCACCAGTAACAACCACCTTGCGAATCAACTTGCTTTTAGCATCTACATTAACCGTGGCACTGTAACCAAAGCCTTTGTAGCCATAAGTGGCATCAGGGTCGCTCTGGTCTTCAGGCTTTTTTCTCTGTTTGCTATTGGCTTTAATAAAGGTGGCATCTACCAAGTTGCCTTCTTTAAGAATGAGGTTGTTCTCTTGGAAGAAGGTGTCTAAGGCTAAGAAAAGGGCTTCTTGGGCTGGGGTGTTTTGCAGTTCGTGTTGGAAGTTTTCGAGTGTCGTGGCTTCAGGGATGGGGGATTCTAAGGAGAAGCCGAGAAACTTTCGGAAGGAGAGTCTGTCGTGGCATTGAAATTCGGTTTGTTCATAGGAGAGATTGAACCATATTTTGAGGAGGTTCATTTTGAGCAGTAGTAGGCGTTTGTAGGGTGGTCTGCCGTTGGGTTTGTGGTGGATGTGTGTTTTGAGGATGGTTTCAAATAGTTGCCATGGTAGGGTTTGGTTCATTTCCTCTAGGAATTTGTGGGTGGGGGTGGCTTGTTGAATTTGGATGTCGGCAAAGGTAGTCATGGGGGTGGGGTATCCTATGAGAGGTGGAATAATGTCCCTTCTATTTTACCTTGCCCTTTTTCCGTAACTTCTGTTCTTTAACCGATTGTCGTTCCTAGCTTTAGATGGTTGGGGTGTCAGGGGGGTTGCGGTTTGGCAACCCCCCTGACACCCCCAGCAAATTTAAGGGGACTCCACGCCCCCTTAAAAAACCCCTCTCAAAGGCTAACTTGTTCCCACGCACGTTGAAAACAGGCTTGACCGGAAGCAAAAGAGGCTCCCTAATTGGTCTGCTTCGCTACGCTCGCACCAGCCTGTCTTCAACTGCATATGATTTGAAGCTAAAAATCCTAGCAAAAGTGAATAATAATGCACGTTCCACAATGTTGGTTATGAAGCGTATTAAATAAACTGGATGGGCGTTACAGGGTCAATAGCAGATTCCGATGGTACGTTGACAACTTTCCCGTAAGAAAGTGGTAATTCAGAAGCCTGACTGGGGGTAGCAGTCGGGGGAGCTTGCCCAATATTGGGGGCTGGCGATTGCGATTGTTGCCCCATCCCCATTGAAGGTGCAGAAGGGGCTTGAGGGGGTGGCGGCATAGGGGCGGGCATAACCGAAGCCGAAGCACTTTCCGAAGGGGGCTTCCCCTTTTTCAAAGAAGCAACGGCATAATCTCCCAATTTATAAAGCCCAATAATGGGAAGCAACGGTAGTAACGCAATCCCAAATAACGCCTTGCCAATCTTTCCGAAAAAACTAACAGAAGTAGCCCCTTGTTCCGCTTGGCTTAACAGGCTTGGGTTTTGCATTGTTTGTGTGGCTTCTACGGGGGAAAGCATGACTCTATCTTGAAGTACTAAGCGTTGTAGCCGTTGAAACGGAGAAGCAGTAGACCGGTTACCTAAATCAAAGGCATCAGTGGTCATACCCTGTTGTTGCTGAAGCCCATCGGGTAAAAAACCTTGGCGGTTTAGCGGGTTTATAGGCGTTGTTGTTGCCATAAATTTACCTGTAAAACTAGAAAGCGAAGCAAATTTACTACTGCTTGAAAACCCACTACTGAAAGAACCACTGTTGTTGGAAGAGGGACTGGTATTGCTAGAAGAAGAAAAGGAAGAAGAACGAAAAATTTTAGCCATTAGAGTAGCAATCTAAAAAAAATTTGTCCACAAAGTCAAAAAGGAAACCATTCTGCGGAAGTGAAAGTCTTGAATAACCTTATAGTAGGTAATTTTTTGATAAATGACTACAATTTTTTCCTGTTTACCACTAAATTGTTACATAGCACGGTTTTTTCATCCCCCATTTTCAGATTAATTGGCGTAAAATCCATACGACTTCCTAACAATAATGTGGATAGGTTAATCACTTCGGTCTAGGGCTTTTGTCGGGGGGACTGCTGTTTGGCAGCCCCCCCGACACCCCCCCGCAAATTTAAGGGGACTCCACGCCCCCTTAAAAAACCCCTCTCAAGGGCTAACTTGTTCCCACGCACGTTGAAAACAGGCTTGACCGGAAGCAAAAGAGGGCTCCCTAATTGGTATGCTTCGCTACGCTCGCACCAGCCTGTCTTCAACTGCATATGGTTTGAAGCTATAAATCCTAACAAAAGCTAGCAATAATAGGCGTTCCACATTATTATTATGAAGCATAAAATCTAAATGGGGTTAATGCTAATACCTTCAACGGATTGGTGCAATTGCCCACTAATACCGTCTAACCGGTCTTCCACTGATTTCAACCCTTTTGCAGAAAGTAGCGGTTTGCCTAGTTGATGAGCTTTTTGCAAATACATTTTTTGTTGCATCAGTGTACCTGGTTGGTCTGCAACAATATTCGCCATCGCCAAAAATGTTTTTATTTGCCATAGCGGAAGCTTCTGCTTTTGGCTCAAGACTAGCAATTGTTCCAACGTAGTCAACGCTTCTTGCGGATACCCTTCTTCCCAAGCCAACAAAGCAAAATCCAACTGGTTTTGGCAAGTAATTTCCCATTGGGTATGCGTAGCATCCAACTGCAAAGCACGCATAAAACAATGGCGGGTTTTGGTTAAGTCACTCTTTTCCCAAAACAACTTACCCATAGCAGCTAACTGCTGAGACGCTTCCGCACTGGCGTGAATACTAAGGAATAAATGGTAAGCCTGCTTGTAGGCTTCCAATGCTTTACCTTGTTGAAATTGCCAACGATGGCTGGCTTGCAATACTAAGCTTTCCGCTTGGAATCGAGCTACTTTTTGCTGCACCGCTTCCGTTGTACCCGCCATTAGCGTTTTTTGCTGAATAGGAAATAACCGAAAAATCGCTTCGGCATGGTTAAGGGCTAATGTTTCTTGATTGAGTTTGACCAAGATGTTCATTAAATAGTAGTGGCACGTTGCTTGAGTCTCTCTACTTTTTTCTGGCGTGCTACTGATTATATTTTCCCACTGATTTAACGCTGCCTGAAAAAACTTCATTGCCTTAGCGGGCTGGTCTAAGTGGAGGGCTAGTTCCCCTTGTTTTTGAAGGGTAGTTGCTTGAAAGATGGCTAATTGATTTGCGGTTAACTTTTTTGATAAAGCACTATCATCCAAACTCGTTTCTAGTGTTTTTAAGGTTTGTTCAGCCTCTGTAAAACAGGCTTGGGCTAGCCTATAATCTACCAGTTTTAGCAATGTTGAAAAATAGGTATCCGCCTTGTTTTCCTGCTTAGCTTGAGTTATTTTTTCTAGCAACTCAATTTCTTTAGCGTCTTTCGGTTTTTGATTTAAAACAGGCTTTTTAGAAGCCAACGACTTTTTTTGACCACCTTCCATGGTAGAGGTTGTGCTAGCTTCCTCTTCAGGCGTTAAAATAGGTTTGCCTGATTGAGTAAAGGCCGTTGGTAAGTTATTGAGAATAGGGGTTGTATAGCCTGCTTGGGGGCTAGTATTTAAACCCGCTTGAAGTTGTTTACTTAGATCTAAGGCTTTATCTCTATGAAACCGTGCTTCACGGCTTAAGGTTAGCGTATCACTATTACTAAACACCCGTTGTTGCGGAAATAGTAAGGATTGGTCGTTGTAAAACTTGTCTAACTGTTCATGCCAGCTTAATTTATCTTGTACAGAAAGATGTTGAAGAATCCCTTGCCGAATGGCGGGGAACAATTCAAACAGAATGGTATTTTGCAAAATACTTTGTGAAGAAACCACTCCTTTTTGTTTTCCCCATTGGGCTTCTAAAAAATTGAATACCGTTTGGGGTTCAGCCTGTTTGCGTAGAAATGGTTTAATAGTAGATTTTTTAGAAAATTGTAAAAATGTTGGTAAAGAATGAGGTAACAGGAACTTTAGCACTTGTTCATCAATCGGATGCCGAATAAAGCTCAGCACCATCAAAATCAGCCGTTCTTCTTGGGTTTGTGGCCATTGAAGTAACCAATGGGCTAAGGCTTCAATCAACACAGGGCAGGTTTCATTCAACACTTGGTTGGGTAACTGCTTACTAGCGGTAGCCAAACGTTTTTGATAATCCAGTTCTAGCAATGGCAAGCTTTCAGCAGATTTTTTGGCTAGTTGGCATAGTAATTGCACAACCCACGGTTTACCTTGGCTAGCTTTCAGCAGCGTTGAAAACAGGACTTCTAGCGTTTGGTTATTTTCCAACTTAGGGGTGGTACGGTCTGTAATTTGCTGGATAGTTTGGGCATCAAAATTACCCAAGTGGAGTTCTAAAATACTTTGGGGTGGTGCTTTTAAATCTGCATAAGGCTGCTTTTTGCTAGCAATGGCAATTTTAATGTTTGATTGGCTCAGCAAGAAGTTGAAGGTTTCTTTTAATACGGGGGCTTCTAACCGTTCTTGCGAACTAACAAACGGGTCAATGTCATCTAACACCAAGAAAATGGGAGCATTTTTGCTGTTTGCCATCAGCGGTTCAAGGCGTTGAAACGTTTTTTCACGGTCGTAGCTGGATTGCAGCTTAATGGGGTCTTCTTTAGCAGGGGCAATTGATTCTTTAAGGGGTAAGCTACCCACTTCAGGGTTGCTTTCTAGCAGGCACACTAATTGTCGTAAAATGGTTTCGCAAAGAGAAGCAGCACTAGAATAAGCAGAAATTTCAAACCAAATTAATTGCTCTATACCGCCACCCATTAATTCCGCCACACCCCGCAATAACGAGGTTTTACCACTACCCGGTTCGCCTGTAACCAAGATAAGTTGCGTATAAGCACTATTTAAACCTTCAACCAATTGCCATAGTAAGGGTTGCCTATCTTTAAAAACGAGAGGCTGATAGCCTATACACCGCTTACAAATAGCCAGTGGGCTTAAGTTTCTACGCCGTTCAGAGGTTTCAGCTTCTTCGTTCAGCTTACGTTTAGGCACAAAATTCCCCGAACGTAAGCGTTCAATAACCGCTTGGCTAATAAAGCGGAGCGGTTGCGATGAATTGGTTTGATTATCTGGCTGGTAAATCATCATCTATTGAACACTATGAATCCTTTTAGGGCGTGCAATGAACTCGTTTTTTTTGTAAACTTAAGATTAATGATAGCTTTTTTCAAAATAGTCTATACGTCTTTTCCTTCTTTCGGTTGAATGGTGAATTTCATTGAATACTCTTTCCGCTTCTGTGCTTGAACTACTACAATCAGCTGAATTGGCTGCCACCATTAAGCTAAGTAAACAACTAGAACTACCCATTGACTGGACACCTGAACAACAACAAGGGTGTATAGATTTATATCAACTAGTGTTGGCTGGCAACCAGCGAATGAATTTAACGAAAATTGTTAGCTGGCAAGAATTTTTAACTCGGCATATTTTAGAAAGCCTGTTGTTTTCTGCTTATTTACCCCAGCAAGCCACCGTGGTAGATGTCGGCACAGGCGGAGGCTTCCCAACCTTGCCGTTGCTCATTTTTCGGCCAGATTTAAAGCTGGTGGCTATTGAATCCGTCAAGAAAAAAGCCCTGTTTGTACAAGAAACGGCAGAAACGTTAGGGGCGGGTAAGCGGCTAAAAATGCTAGCGGAACGGTGTGAAATTATCGGGCAAGATAAGCAACACCGGCAACAGTACCAGTGGGTAATTTCCAGAGCCGTAGCCAATTTAACAACCCTTAGTGAATATTGCTTGCCCTTACTAAAGCCCGAATTAGGCACGCTATTAGCCATGAAAGGCCCTAGCTGGCCTGATGAATATGAAAAAGCCGAAGAAGCTATTGAGCTTTTGGGTGGTGCGTTTGAAGGGTGTTTAGATTGGGAAGAAATTCCTGCATTAGCCCACTGTTATTTGTTAAAAATAAACAAAGAAGAACGTACCCCCAAGTATTACCCCCGCATGGCGGGTAGCCCACTCAAACAACCACTGGGTTGGTAGGTGCGTGATGGTTATACCTAAACTAAGTATTCATCTGCCTACCACCAGACGGGCAGGCTAGTGTGTACGCTTTTCAAGATCTATAGTCATATCAACTTATAAATCGCTTAATTAACATATAACCTATAGGAGTTTAATTTTATGATTAGCAACAACCCTCAAGCCCCCAATAATCCGTGGGGTGGTACACTTCAATTTGAAGCCCCACACCTACAACTAGCCCAAGCTGAATTATTTAGCCTATTACAACAATATTCCTTTAAACGAGGCGATTTCACCCTTGCCAGCGGAGCAAAAAGCACTTGGTATTTGGATTGCAGAGTAACCGCCCTTCACGGCAGAGGCAGCTTACTAATAGGGCAATTGTTCAACCATGTTGTTCATAATTTACCCCAAGGTACAACAGTTCAAGCCGTTGGTGGTATGGCGTTAGGGGCTGCACCACTGGTTTCAGCGGTAACGGTTGCTTCTGCTATGGCAGGCAACCCCATTAACGGCTTTTTAGTACGAAAAGAAGCCAAGCTATACGGCGGAGGCAAACAAATTGAAGGAAATTTACCGGTTAGCGGTAACATTATTTTAGTAGAAGATGTCGTTACAACAGGTGGCTCTACCATTAAAGCTATTAATGCCATAAAACAACAAGCCCCCCACTTAACAATTGTAGGGGTACTTGCCTTAGTCGATAGAAATGCGGGCGGTGCTGAACAATTTAAGGCTCTTCACGTTCCGTTTCATGCACTGTACAACGTTCAAGCATTTCTTTAGGAATATGCTTCATCCAATCTTTACCCAGCCCATTAATAAAATGATGGGCTTCAATCACGTCATCCGCTTCGACGGGTTTGAACTTAGCAAGCCGTTTACGTTCTGCTGGGGGTAATTCGGGGTCAACATACCGCCGACGAACCGATCCGCCCAAGCCCAAAGCCCCTGCAAAATGAGGCACTTTCAACGAGCTAGAGGAATTGTGTGCTTTGACAGCTTCAATTAGGCGTTCAAAGCCAGACTGCTCAGTGGCATCAAAGTCATTTTCAGCTTCATCTTCTTCGTCTTCTTCTATAATAGAAAATTCATCAATAGCACTGGTTTTACGTTCCATTAACTCTATGGCAGAAGCAATCGCATCAGTTAAAGATGTTTTTCGGTTATTGGGGCTCATTTGCCCTGCTTGAATGGTTTCCACACCGACCATTGCTACGCCAACGTGAGATTCGCAAACACCACAATCTATATGCACCAAAAATACTTCATTTTCTTCTTTAATTAACGAAATACCTTGTTCCTGCAAGTGGGCTCCGCAATGAGGGCATTGTAGCGTGGTAAAAAATTGTTGAACGAAGGGAAATGCTTCCATCATGGGGTAGTGTTAGCTCCTAATATTGAGGGCGTGGTCGTTTTCTTTAGAGAAAAAAATAAAGTAATCATTGAGCAAAGAATTTATCTGTAAAAAAACACATGACTTTTTATTTTATTAGCATACAAGAAAATGCCTATAAAAGACAAGGTTTTTAACAGTTCTTTAATATCAAGCCAATTAACTAAAAACACACCAGCAATAAAGGTTAGACAAATAACTGAGTATAAGCGTCTGTAGGGCCTAACATCCAACTAAAATTTTGCGAAACGGCTTCTACTTGAAACGATTCAAACACCGTTTTGTTACTTACATAAGTATCATACCCCTGTTTCAAAACCGAGGCTAACAACTGGCTGTTATGTGCCAACGTTTCTTCGCAACTAAAATCAAACCCAACGGTATTTTCGGTTAAATACCCCACCATGCCAGATTGCACCGTATCCTTTAAGCCACCCACATTCATAGCCAAAATAGGCGTACCCGCTGCCAAGGCTTCCATTTGAACCAACCCGCAAGGTTCAAACTTGCTGGCTACCACCAAATAATCTGACGCTATCATACACAAGTTTTTCAAATTTGCATCCGGTAAATCCAATAGAACAATTGGGTTAGCTAACTGTGGTTTGTTTTCTTTCATGAATGATTGTTTTAGTTCTAACCAGCCTTTACGCCACCGTTCATCGCCACTACCTTGCACCACAAATAAGGGAATGGGCAGTAAAGCCTGCTTTCTTTTTTGACGCCGACTATTTTCAGCTTCAACACTCAGCAACAAACTTTTCGCTGCCAAAGCAAACTGGTCAAACCCTTTTTGTTCCACCAACCTGCCAACCGTGTAAAAAATAGGCGAAGCTTCGGTTAGCTGACTAATGTCAGTCAATTTTTGCAGAATTAAATGTTCCGGATGATGAGCCACAAATTGTTTAAGGAATTGAAGTAAAACCCCTTTATTATGGTTTTTCACCTCAATCACTTCTTTTTTAGCTCTATCCACACTAGCCCCAAATACCTCAAAACTGGTATTTAAATGACTCAACACCTCAGGCGGACGAACGAAACCCATCTGTACTTTATTCCAAAGTGGGTCTAAGGAAAGCAGTTGGTCTGCCACCACTGTAGAAGCCGCTTTAAAGGGTTTCAACGTTCCAATGTTCGATTGTATCCATGGCAAAGTTGGTAGTAATAATTCTTTATCGTACCCATTTACAATGCCTTTTAACGTACCGAACTTAGCCCGTATTTGAAGCAGGCTTTGCATAATACCACCCAAGTTGGGTTGCTTGGTTAATTCTTCCGCATAATTAGGGGAAACAACCACCACATTATCAGTCGCACCCACCGCCATACGCATTAAGTTAAAGCGATTTTCAATAGCAATATTTTTCATTAGCTGATGCGGAATATTCACATCATTAAACCCATGAGCCTTACCCATGACTCTAGCCGCATATTTATAGAACAATAAATTATAAAGATATTCCGTTTTTTGTTTATCCCCTAGCCGATGGTTAGGGTGTTCGCCTTGATACGAAAAATTATGAACAATCACATTCATTTGCTGGCGTCTGGCAAAAAAATCTGCCAAGTTTTTATACTTTTCAAAAATTTCCGCTTCGCTTAAGGTATTATCCGCTTGTTGAAGGCAATCGTTGGCTCTATCGGTAGCCTCATAATAGGCGGTATATCGCATAACAGAAGCCAAAGCACCCACTTGCCAATCATTCAGCAACAAAACTTTCGGTAATTTAATACCCGTTTCTAAGCCTTGAGGGTCATTTTCCGCCAAAACCCATTGCAATTCTTTTAAGGCACGAGTAAAAAATGTAAATCGACGAATTTCGGCAAATCTGCTACCCACATAAGGGCTAGTTGCCTTCATTGGCTTGGTGCAACTAATATCAAAAAAACTTTGCCCGCTAGGGCTTTCAGGCTGATGTAAAAACAAATGCGGCACACCGTTGATGGTTGCTTTTAGCACATCTACCCCAACAACGCCCACTTCCTTTTCCGTTTGTTCTAGTACCATGAAGACTTCATCTACTTCATTATTGCGTTCTAATTCGGCAATATGCACATTAAACGAAAATAAATGTTCTAAATCAAAACTCTTACGCTCAAGCACTTCATTACCTGTGGCACTAAGAGTTGTAATAGTATAGCGTTTAAGGGCTAACCCGTGCGGATTTTCATTAGCTGGCAAGGCTTCTAAGGCAAACAACACCCAATTACTTTTAACCCGTTGTTGCCCCACATACAATGGCATTACTAACCTAGGCTGGGCAATACCTTTGGCAATAAACCCGTTAGCCAACCCAACAGGCACTTCCGCTAAACCACCGGCCTTTATTACTTCTACAGATTCCACTGTAGGCAACCAAACTTCATCTTCACCCAGTAAAAAGTCTTTTTGAAAGGGAGCGAAACTACCCCTCATTGCTTTTTCAGCAAGCAGGTTCACATAAGAATCCGTTTGCCACAAGTCTAATGTTTTGGCTTGCACGGTGTCTGGCACAGCATCTTGATGCATAAATGCCATTTCAGTGCCACCCACATTCAACTGTTGCACTTGGTAGGTCAGCTTGCTCATCTGTTCTAATTGCGGGTGCATCGTCCATAAGTTTTTAGGCCGAGGCAACGCATTAACCCACGAAGAACTAACAGGCAGTTGAAAACTATTGCCTGCAGCACTGTAAAAACGAGGATTTTTAACAAGGGGAAGCAAAGCACTAGCAACTACGGGCAGTTTAGCCCCGTTACCTTCTCCATTGATTGTCTTAAAAGCGACGACCACGTTTTAACGTTTCCTTTAGGCAAACTTAACTAAAATACGACTGTTCGGTAATTTTATTATAACAGTATAAGAGATAATACAGATAAAAAAATTTAACAGAATAAAAAAAGACGCTAACAGAACCACGCCTTTTTATTCATTATACTAACAAATGTCAAGGAATCGTTCCATTATTAAGCCAAATTAAACCAAACAAGCTATCTTCTTAGCAAACATTAAGATTTAAGACCCACCCGAACCACCACTTCCTGCAGAAGGAATTTGTGAAGGGTGCGGTAATGCCCCAGCGGTTTTTGCCAACGACCTTATCCAGTTGGGTTGAGATTCCCAAAACAGACGGTGCTTGGTGGCATCAGTCATATTCTGATGTTGGTCTGGTGTGGCATAAGTCCGTTCTAATGTGGTGGTACGAGATTCATTAGAGAAGGTATTACGAGACATACCCACATTGGAAAGAGCCGTAAACCCTAGAAATGCCAAGTCTGCCGTATCTGAAAACACCTTAGGCGTCCAACCCAAGCCACTAGCCGTGGAAACAGCCGCAGACGCAATTGCTCCGATACTACCGTATTTGACCAAAGCAGCATCCAGCTTCGGAGATATTCTGTAGAAGAAATTAGACCCTTTAACCGCAATGTTAACAGGGTTTCCTGCACCAGCCACTTCAATTATAGGTACAAACATTAAGTTAGCAAAGGCTGGTAATACAGCGGAAATATTTGCCGCTAATTGTAGCGGTTTAGCGTGTTGGAAGACGCCCTTCTTCGCTTCAGGTGTATTTTCTGTAGCTGTTGATGTAGCTAATTGATTATTTTCTGGTGAGACCGGCTTCGTTGGGTCGAATTTTTGTTCAATCCCGTTTTTCGCTTTCTGGAAGCCTTCCAGTACCAAAGCACCCCCCATTAAAACTAACGGAGCAATAGCTGCGATAGCCAACACATATTCTGGGGCGTTAGGTAAGGGGAACTTACTACCGCGGGTAAATTCACTTCGTTGCATTGGGCGTAAAGCATCCATTGCAAAGCCCCAATCAGTCGCCATTTTCCAATTCATCCACAGTAGTTGATAAGAACCAGCTGCTACATCAGGAATAAACGATACCGCTTTCGGTAGTTTCAGCTTATCAAACATAACGCCACTTACTTTAGCATGAGCCGTTCGGTATTGCTTTCTGGCTAATTCCGCCAATGCCCCTGGGTGCATTAAGTGGAACGAACTATACTGCTTCGCCCCTTTATTTACAATGTAATTGGGGTGAGGAAATTCTTTAAAGCTACCTCGCCAGTGTGGGTCGAGTGCTTCGCCATAAGCTTCCATCGTGTTGTCTAATCTGTCCGCATTAATGCCCCGCACTTGCGAAAGGGCTAATGCCCAACCACCCATATTCATGGAAAGCCCCATGACAAATAAGGCTAATTGCATAGATTTTGGTACGAATAATGAAACCAAATTAACAGAACTACCAATTAAATTAAATGATTGCGGTAACTGGGCTAAAAACCCTGACCGTACAACCGTAGCCAAATTTTGTAAAAATAGCCCTGCATTCAGAGTAGTAATAGCCGCCTGCATAACTTGGTGCGTGGTTTTATTATTAGGCGTTCCGGTAGCGGTTACATTCCCTGAAGTGGTAGTTGTTTGAGATGGTGGGTTTAAATAACTATCGTAAGTATCTGGCAAACCAAGGGGCGAAACAGTCTCATCTTCAGTAGCGTCTTCATCTTTGTTACTTGCAGTGCGAATAGAGCCTATGCCCAAAGCTTGTTGCTGAAAACGTCCGAAGGCCAACGTTTCTTGTCTAGGGCTAACTTGGAACGCATTGGGTAATGTCGATTTGTTTGAGGTTGAAGTTGCCACAAATTCATCCGCACCAGTCAATACTGAAGCAACAGGCTGGGCAGATGTCATGGCGATATGACTTTCTGGCACGGGCTGTGAACCAGTATTCGATTGATTGGTAACCGATGCTACCGTTACGCCATTAACCTTGAACGGAGAAGGGCTTAACGAGGGAATCGGCGGGTTGTTGTGGTTTTTTATAACCGACACGGCCAAAAGAATCCTTTAATTTAAAAGCGGAAAGTGTAATAGAAGGTGATGGGACAGTAACCGTTGAAGCATCACCGGATGACTGCTGGGAGGCTCTTTCAGATGAAAGAGTGGGTTGAACGCCATGAATTTCCTGCTTAACAGGAGGCTTGGTTACTTTAACGGTAACCGGTAACTGAGCCTGAGGGGCTGGGGTGCTAGGTGCTTTAACTGTAGGTTTGCTCCAGACGGTAGCCAGCTGGGTTAATGCCGTACCAATAGCTACCAACCCCCCTGTAACAGCCATAATACCGCCAATGGCATTGGCATTGAGGTAGTGTTCAGGAATACGAAGTGCCAGTTGAGGCCAAACCCCGTAAGGATCTCTAGCCAGTCGGTTCATGGAAGCCTTTAAATTAGCGGGTTTAAAGGCTTCCGAAGCAAAGCTGGCATCAAACGGCATACCAAGTGCAAAGGCAAACGGATTTTTACGGTAAAACGCCCCTGCCTCAGTAGATAACATGGCTTTTTGGGCTAAATAGGGGTTTTTTAATAAATCATGCTGGGTCTTCCAGTCTTCGCCAGCCAACATGCCTAATACGAGGGCGTGTCTTTCGGTGCTAAAGGTAACATCATTGGAACGCAAACACCGTTCCAAAAATAAGCCTTGAATAACCCGCTGCAACTTTTCTTCATATTCCGCAATAGGAATATTTCCAGTTTCATCCTTTTTAAACTGTTTTAAAATAGCTTTAAAACCTGAATCATCAAGATCATGCCCTGTACCAATAAGCCTTACATGGGTTGGTTTCTCTTTATCTGTAAACTCATACATCAAAGGGATGGCTTTTATTTGCAAATCTCGCTGTTTGAATACACTGGTAATTTGGTCTTCAGTAAAGCCATTAGATCTTAATTCTCTTGTTTTAGCCGTTTCAAATTCAATTCTTCGCTTGCTGTTAATATTCAAGTCTTCAATAATGGCTTTTTTCATTTGCGGGTCGGTAATCATATTACGCACCGCTTCACCTACTGAAAAAGGAGAATGAAGCAATTGGTAAATAATGGCAGACATATCCGTACCGGAACTATCACCATGGAAAGCTTCATTAATGCCCCACTTGCTAAGAGTTCTTGCAGAAGCCCCTTTTTGCAAAGCAATATTCAGCACAATTTCAACATAAGGGCTAGTAGGGTCTGCTAGTTTAGGCACACCCATTTTTTCAAAAAAGTTTTTTTTCTCGGTAGCCGTCATTAAATCATAATTAACATAGGTATCAAAATCTAATGAAGCAGAGTTATTTAAAACGTTAAATAAATACTTTTTGTTTGGGTTCGCGTCTTGAAATGCTTTAGAAGGGTAGCAAAGACTCGGGTCTGCTGAGGTAATTCGAAGAATCCCCATCTGTTGGGCTTCTAAATCTGCTTTCAACGTTGGGTCATCGCCCGATTGGATGAGTGCTTTCAACGTTTGCCATTTTTCAGATTCTAAAATCATCTTCTTCAAATCCGTCGGACGAACTTGGTCTTTCGGGAATTTTTCTACGGTTTCAGCATAATCCGCAAAGAAGCCTCTCAATTCAGCTTCAATGGTATGCACCGTTAAACAGGCAACATCTAACGTATTCAATTCTACGTTAAAGGCTTCTACATCTTTCAAAGCCAAGCTAGACCCTTTATCCGTTAAGGCTTTCAACTGGTCAAAATGTTTCTGGGCTAAAGGTACTTGAAAAGTGGAGTCATTGGTTAATACGCTTTCAGAAGCTTTTTTAGCGTAGTTATATTTCAACGGATTTTTAACAGGGGTAACGTTGCCATCGGCATCTGTATGAGGTTTTAGATCGGTGGCATTAAAATACGCTATATCCTCATTATTAATTTCTCTGAACTGGCTTTTCAAGTACTCCGCCACGGCTTCTTTGGTTTGCGGAGCCCCTTCGGGTACTTTCCCCCCCTGTTCAATCAACGTTAAACATTGACGGGCGTGCGTCAGAACGGCGTCTGATTTTGTTTCCCACGCAATGGGTTCTGTATAAGCAGGGCGTGATTGCGTTGCCATATAATAGCGGTTTAACAATGCTTCTCTAGATAAATTGCCATCAACCCCTGGATTTTCCCATTGTTTCTTAACCGCTTTTCTTGCTTCGTCTTTAACTCGAACTAGCTCAGCTTCTTCAATATCTATTTGGTTTTGTGTTTTCTTTTTCCTTTGTTCATCAGTAAGCTCAATAGGGTAGGCAACTACTAAGCCATCAAACACTTGCTCTTTAGAAGGTATGCTAGCTGTACCTTTTTGCGAACCTAAGGCTTCAACAGCATCAACCTCTTTTTTCAGCATTTCGGTTAACCGTGCCGTCATCGCTTGGCGTAATACACCTTTAGGTTCTACCTGTTTTAAGGGGCTTTGGGCATTTTTGTAAATAACCTTGTCCATAAAGCCGGCTTTAACAATTTTGTCAATCAACCCTGAAAGCGAAGCATCCGCAAAGGCTCTGGGGGCGGTTAGTTGCCTATCTACTACATAAGCCCCGCCAATACCATGCACATCGTAGTGTTCATAGCACAACGTGGGATCCATTTTCGTAACGGCAGGCATCCCCCCAAACGGGCTATAATTATAATCGCCCTTATCGCCAGTTAGCGGGTTTGAATAGAAAGAATTAAAAATTGTCCCGTTACCACCCCCTCTAGCAGTAACCCCTGTGAAAGAAGGCCCTTCCAAAAACGCATCTAATTCTTTTTGCGTCATTTTAGGCACGGCTTTCTCAAAGTTTTTCGTCCATAAATTAATGGCGGCTTCGGCAAGGTCGTCATCCAACACAACGTGCCTGTCTGAGTTTAAAACAGGCGTACCATCCGCATTAGTTTTAATTTTGCCATACATCCCAATGGCTTTCATATCCTGCATAATAACCATCGGTTTGAAGTCGGGGTCATTTGGATGTTCAAAGCCATGTTTCAAGGCGGCTTTTAATTTAACCCGCATAGACAAATGGTAATTTCGCATCAATACTTCTGAAGGGAAGCTATTTTCTTCAACGCCACTGGCAATTTCCAAGTTTTTAAACACCATAGTGCCATCAATATCGCTCAAAATGTAATTAAACATACCGTACTTGGCGTTAATACATTCCATGGTTAATTGACGTTTAAACGTTTTAAAGGCTAGTTCTTCATTTTGGGGCGATTTATCGAGTAACGATTCCAAGTAATATTTCAGTTGTGGTTGTTCTTTTAGCCACTTATCGCCATCTGGGCCTTTCAATTTATTCAGAATATCACTAGCGTTATCAACAATTTTGGCGTAATCTTCCTTAGAATAAGGCTTTAAATCAACCAATCTTGACATGAAATCTTTATGACGTTGTTCCAAAGGTTTATTACGTTCTAGCCACTGGGGAAGCAAAACAGCCGTGGTAGCAGCCGTACCCACCAACCCGACTGCAACAGCAGCAGGCACCCAATCATGATGCTTGTTTTTTTTAACAGCCATAGCCGGTTGCTGAGGCGTTGCATTAGCATTAGTAGCCGTTACAGGCTGATTATTATTATCTTCTTTCGAAGAAGAAAATGAATCGACTTCCGCAGTGGTTGAAACGGCCTGTTGCTGGGCTGGCATCTCTACTGGCGAAACATCTGCAGTAGCACTTCCTTTGTTTTTAATCGGCTGGTTAAGGGTATTTAATTCTGAAGAATCAGACTCTTTTGAGGTGGTTTTATCTTCTTTTTCTAGGGTCGTTCCTTCAGCTAGCTTACCAAACCGAAACCTACTAGCCATGGGGGCTGTTGGCGTTTTGTATGAAAGCTGAGAGAGTGAAAACCGAGAAACGTTCATTGAATTTGTAAACATCTATCTATCATTGTTTAAATGGTAAACACGAAAATAAAGAGAAAAAAGAATTAAAAAACCACCACGTTACCGAAAAAACACTGTCAATAATAACGAACCAGAGAAAAAAGAAATCCACACTAAAATACGAAAAAAGCTGAAAAACGATTGTCCTTTGCTAAACTAACACAAAAAATTTTTAGGCTCAAAATACTATTAACATCGTATATGAATAAAACATAAAAGCTAATAAATTTGTGCTAGGAAATATGTTTAGTTAGCCAAAAAACACTACAAAAAAGATGCTAACACACACCTTTTATAAAATCTACCCTTTTTTATAAATATTTTTGGTTTTTTCTTGTTAATTTTACTCAGCAAGCGTAAAATAAGGACATCACTTATTGTTTTATTAAAAAAATAAAAAAAAGGAGCATTCATACTCTAATGGCTAAACCTTCTATTAAATTAATTGCCCTCACCCTGATAGGCTTCCTTTTTGCTACCTTGCTACCCATAGCCCAAGCTACCAGCTATCCTGTAACCGTTCCGCTTAAAAGCCAACAGCAACTAGCAAGCATTCACTGGCAACTAGCCGAATATGCCCTTAATAACGGAGATACCACAGGGGCAATTGCTGAACTGGAAAATGCCATCACATTAAACCCCAAAAATAGTGAATGGAAACAAAAATTAGTTGCTCTGTACGAAAAAACTGGCTTATACTACCCCGCCATTAAACTGTTGAATGACTTATCTACCTTAAACCCAACCCAAGCCAGCTTTTGGTATGAACGTGGGCTATTGTTTGAAAAATTAAACCAGTTAGAATTAGCGACCGAAAGTCTTCAAAAAGCCACCCTGTTAAACCCTACCGAAGGGGCTTATTTTTATGATTTAGGCGTTTTCGCTTCACGGCTAGGGCTGCACAAAGTATCTGCAGAAGCTTCGCTTAAAGCCATTGAACTAAACTTCAATAAAGCCGATGCCTATAACAACTATGGCTATGCTCTTTCGCATACTGGCAATTACGCTTTGGCTGAAAAAGCCATTAACGAGGCTTTAAAGTTACAACCTAATGCCCTAGCCGCCACCATGGATAGCAAGGGCTACTTGTGCCATAAGCAAAACCGCTTTAAAGAAGCCTTAATTTGGTATAATAGGGCGTTGGAAAAGGACCCTCTGCTTAGCGAAGTGCATTTACATAAAGCAGAAACATTTGAAGAACTTGGGCAATTACCAGAAGCAATTGCAGGATACCAAACCTACCTAAAGCTAACCAAACCAAATGACGAACTGGCAGCGATTGTGCAACACCTACGCCAATTAAAAGAAAAACTCGCCAATAAAAATACCAAAATGCCGGCTTCTCCCGTTTCATTAAACCCTTAGCTGTTTCCGCACAGAGAAAGCCACCCCTTGCCCCATACCAATACTTAAACCACCCACCCCCATAGCTGAAGGGCTTTGGGCTTGGTTTAACTGCCATGCCAACGCACAAAGCACCCTAATACCAATAGCCCCCATCGGCGACCCTAAAGCCAAGCTACCGCCCCACGCATTCACTGCAGGGTTTTCCCAGCCTAAACTCAACGCTTCGCACGCTAAATAATGACTAACGGCAAACGGTTCATGCAGTTCCCAACAGTCAATATTCGCCTTCGTTAAGGCAGATTGTTGCATCAGCTTTTCAATAGCCACACCAACGCCCAACCCCATTTCAGTTGGGTCTACACCCACACTGGCAAACCCAGCCACTTCAAACCCTAGAGGCGATTGAATTCCCTCAAGCCTTAGTTGGTTAGCAACTTTCGGCGAAACCAATAACGCCACACCCGCCCCATCTGCATATGGGGAACAAGTACCCGCCGTCAGCTTGGCATTGCTCAACGCTGAATGCAACAAGGGCAACCGAGCCAACATTTTTTCGTTCAACCCCGCCCGAGGGCATTCATCCTGCAAGAAATCAGTCGTTTCAGGTCTTTGAATCGCTACAATGCCCTGTTTAAAACCACTTTCAATAGTAGCAATCGCCTTTTGATGAGACCCCAGCGTTACCGCTTCTTGCAATTGCCTAGAAACCCCAAACCGTTGAGCCAAGCCTTCCGCCGTTTGAGCCATCGATTGAAAATATCGCCCCTCAGCAATGGCTGATTGAAACCGAGGGTTGGAAAATCGCCACCCAAAAACGGAAGAAACGGGGGCTTGTTCAGTGGCATAAGGCGGGGGTAATTGCACCAGTGGCGACCGGCTCATGTTTTCAACCCCGCCTACAATGACAATATCCGCCATACCAGCATTCAATAACGCCACCCCCTGTTGCAATGCCATAGCAGAAGACCCGCAAAGCTGGTTGACCGTAACGCCCACCGTTTCAATAGGGAAGCCAGCCAATAAACATGAAAGCCTAGCAATGTTTCTAGCATCTTCACCTGCTTGGTTGGCACACCCAACCAGCACCTGCTCCACCCGAAACTCAGGGGTGCTATTAAGCCAAGGATTCCTCGCCTGTAACGCAACCAACAACTGAGCCAATAAATCATCTGCCCGCACGGCTGAAAGCCCGCCGTAGTATTTACCAAAGGGCGACCGAATAACATCTAACAAAACGGGAGGATTAGCAAACATCAAAGCCTGGTTGTTACATTTCTTTACAATTGTTCAAAAATAAGGAGCTTATAGGTTTTATGCTGATGAGGGTAGTTTAACCTCAACAGATGATAAAAATCAATGATACACACACAATTATTTTTTATTTAGGGTTATTTTTTAGGGTATATAGGTGAATAAACAAAAGGGGAAATAAAACATGATGATGGCAGATAACATTTCTGGTACTTTTGGGCAAGTACCCAATCAGGCACAGACACGCCCGCTTATTAACGTACCACGCAAACAAACCGTTGGGTTTGATGTAAGCCAAGTACCTATTGCTAATCCCAATGGTGGCTTTATAATGCCTATTACGCAATTACCAAAAAATGAACTACCTGCCGCCTTTGGTGGAACGGGTGGGGGTAATACCCTTCTAGCAGCACAACAATTCCAAGCGACTGTAGTCCCTAAGCAGTCTATATTGGGGAGCGGTACACCTACTTTCAAGTTCGCAAGCACAGAAGGGCAAGTGGTGGCAGATGCAAAAGGTGGCGTGGGAAATATGAATCGTGAACAAGCTAAAAAGCAAGCAGGTGTAGCTTCTGATGATGTAGTCAGTGGCTCAGGGGCAATCTATACAGGCTAACTCTTTTCTCTAATTTGATTAAAATCCCCTTTTGCAGATGGTTTTGCCGCTACAAAAGGGGATTTTAGTGTATTTTATTCGGTAATTATTTGTAACAAAATCTTCTAAGCTACCAACAGGGAACAAACAGCTACCAATCCCACCCACTCTCTCTCTGTTCTAATACCAATTCAAAGTTAGAATAGCGTATAGCTTTCTCTATGTAGGGGTGCGATTTATCGCATCCGTTTAGGGCTTGTGGGACGGACTGATGCAACGCATAGACCGCTAGGGCTAATAAATCACGCCCCTACAAAAACACGCCATTTAATCTTTGAATTGGTATAACTTAGGAGATTTTTCCCCATGCCAAACAACAAAAATACCCAATCTACCGCCTCAATATCTACAACAAGCGTACCCACACCACCGTCTATCCGCGTTTTTTATGATAGGCGAAAGGGAAGCATTGATGGATTTTTAACCGTCATTGACGCCACCACCGGCAAAAAACTGCTCGATAAACTACCCGCTCGGTCTGGACAAAATGGGTATACGGAAACCAACTGGGTGCCCGCCAAATCTCCCATTCCGCTTTGGCAGCCGCAAGTTAATTATTACCTACACTTAACCCCCATTGAAAACGGAGAAGTATTCCCCAAAACCGCTAGTGGCATTGGGCTATTTTTCCCTATTTCTACCCATCCTCATAACCCAGACCTGATTGAGCAGGGAAAAAACAGACGATGGCATATGGGGTTACACCCTGAAAATGCCTACCCTGGTTCGGCGGGGTGTATTGTATTGCTTTGGAATACGCCTGTTCGTAAAGCTAAGGTAAAAGCTTTGTTTACCTTGTTGCAGGATTTAGGAAAAACCCAAGCAGTCGTTGAATTAACGGTTTTGTAGAGTTTCAGTCAAAGCGGGCAGAAAAACTGCCCGCTTTCATTTACCGAAGCATTGCTTCAGGTAAAGGCAATCCCATCACCCGCAAAATAAACGGAGCAACATCCGCCAAGGTTTCCACCCGTTGAATTGGGGCTTCAGTTGCTTCATTAGCAGGCAACCATACAAAGGGCACAGGGCTTAGTTCGTGTGCCGTATTGGGGGAATCATTACTGGTTAGCATCGCTTCCACATTACCGTGGTCTGCGGTAATAAGTAAGTGCGTACCACTGGCTTTACAAGCTTGAACCACTTTCTCCAACGCACTGTCCACGGCTTCACAAGCGGCTATTGCTGCGGATAAATTACCTGTATGCCCCACCATATCTGCATTGGCGAAATTGGCTACAATCAACCCATATTGTTTGCCCTTCAAGGCGTTCAGCAATTGATGGGTTACTTCGGGCAAAGACATTTCAGGCTTTAAGTCATACGTTTCAACGTGCCGAGGGGAGGGAATTAACTGCCTATCTTCGCCTTGAAACGGCTGTTCCGCTCCGCCATTGAAGAAGTAAGTAACGTGCGGATATTTTTCCGTTTCAGCCAACCGCAATTGACGAACCCCAGCCTTAGCAACCACTTCCCCTAGCGTTTGTTGAATGGTTTCTTGCGGAAATAGTACGTCAATTTTTTCAGCCCAATCACCCGTTCCCAACGCCACTAATGAAGCAACTTTCAACCCGTGGGGCAAGCCTGAAACATCAAATTCTGCAAATTGTGGATTCGTAAACGATTCAGCCAGTTGACGCAATCGGTCTTCCCGAAAATGCCAAAAGAAAACCACGTCATTAGGGGCTAACCCTTCATAGCCAATTTCGGTAATGGCGGGAGGTATAAACTCTTCGCTGATAGCTTCTTCTAAAACGTGCTTAGCTGCTTGGGTAGAGATAAATTCTCGTTTTCCTTCAGCAAACGCTAATGCCCGAAACGCTTGTTCCGTTCTATGCCAGCGGTTATCTCTATCCATCGCAAAAAATCGACCAATAACCGTTGAAGTTTGCGGAAAGTCTAAATCTAGCAACGCCCCTTCCACATCATACAAATAGTCTTGCACGCTAAAAGGCGGTACATCCCGCCCATCTGTCAAGGCGTGAACCCGCACGTTATTTAAGCCTTCGTCTTTGGCTAACCCTAATAATTCTGCCAAATGGGCTAAATGGCTATGTACCCCGCCATCGCTTAGCAAACCTACCAAATGGAGTGTAGCCTGTTTGTGTTTTTTTAGATGTTCCACCAAGCCTTGCCAAACGGCATTTTCAGAAATTGTATTGGCCTCAATGGCTTCATCAATTTGAACGCGAATGGGGTGTAGCGTTCTTCCCGAACCAAGGGTTAAATGTCCTATTTCACTGTTGCCTACTTGGTTGGCGGGCAACCCAATAGCCTTCCCGCTAGCTTTTAATAAACACCCTTGAGGCTGATTTTGAGCTTGTTGCCAAAGGAAATCCCACTGGGGGGTGTGGGCTTGGGTAATGGCATTACCGTGGGAGGTATTGGCGATACCCCAGCCATCTAAAATAAGTAGTACAAGCGGGTTACAAAAAGTAGCTGAGCTGGTTGTCATGTTAATAGAAATCCTAATAGGTAAAAGCAATTTGAAGTAGATACCTTAGTTTACTGTAAAGGTAGAAGGTAAACAATTTAAACGTTTTTAACAAAAGGCTTGCATTATAAAACTGATTCGTCTAAAGTTAAAAGGTTTGCTTCCTAAACGAAATTAACTGGTTAGTTTTATTTTAAGTTGCTTACAAACCTCGGTTCTGGTTTCTTCTCTCTAATGATTTTTTATTTTTTCCTATTTTATACTCTCTTCTAATAATAGTGCTATTGTGTAGAAGAAACTCTCTCTCTACTATTGAGGTTACGGAAAAAGGTTTAGTGGGATGGGATAATGAGGCACGAGGAACGGAATTAGGGCGTTTACACCTAGTAAATAACCGAAATGAGTACCGTAGTAACAAAATTAGCACGCCCAATAGACCTTTTTCCGTAACCTCTATTCTAAAATTTAAAAAAGGACTATTTGGCTTTATGATAAATACGGCTTTTTCTGCAACGCTAAAATTCAACCAACCCAATCAATTAACAGTATTGAACCCTCCAAATCGGTCAGGCTTTAAAGTAGCTCAAGCAGGCATCATCGAACAGGATTCAACAGACGAATTCAACAAGAAAGCCAATGTACCGACTGTCAAACTAGAACAAAATGGCTTTCTTAGAACAGAAATTGTATTAAATGATAAAGAGAAAAGAATCGAAGCGGGGTACATTACGGGTACTTTACCCAAATGGATAGAACTCAACGCTATTTCAGGGAAAGATGGTCCGTTTATACAACTGCTGATACGCAAAGACGCAACAGAGCCATTAAAACCCTTAGCGGGTAAAAGCTTAATTATTCCTGCTGGGGGTAGTGTGAAGCTAGGTAGTACATTTGAAGCCACGCTTTATAAAAAGCATGAAAATCAACCAGCTGATTTTTCAGTCAAAGATTATGAACCTTTACAGGGGTATTGCCAAATAACTGACCCAGACCCTTATCAAGCAAAAACCAATGAAGAAGATGAAAACACCCTTACTTTTTGGGCAAATTTACCCATCGGCGGGGCGGGGTCTCGGTTATTTCCTTTATCCTCGCCTGATGAAGTTATGGCAAAGTTAGAAAAAGGTAAGGAACGCTATGCGTTACCTGCTGGTGGTAAACCTGCAGGTTGGTTACCCTGTGATGGTAAAAGTATGGTGGGTAGAGCCTTATATTATTTGGCATTAGCAGGGGTTACCACTGTTTTCGCACCCATAGTAACCAGTAGTGCCCCAGAATCCATCAAACAAGCCTTGAAAAATGCAAAAGAAACGATTAAAGATAAGTTAAAAGTAGAGTTAGAGATTGAGCAGATTAAGGAAGAACGTCTCGGCGGGCAATCCTCCTATCTGCCTGATTTGTGGAAAGACGAATTAAGTGAGTTAAAAGAAGAAAAACTTAAAAAAACTTATATTATCAATGAATTTCCTGATGCCACTTACTTCCCGTATCCGCCTTATCAGGAAATGATGGAAAAAGTTCAAGAAGCCTATAACAACAAAACCCCTTTAGATGGGTTGGTTTTAGTGAAACCAGTCGAAAATGTGGAAGAACTCGTCAAAAAATATGGGGAAACGACCTACAATAAAACCACAAGCGAACTATTGGGTATGCACGAAAAGCCTCAATCAGTAGCACAAGCCAAAATTTTTGCTACGGAAGATATGGAACGCTATAACCAAAAACACACGGATCATCCTATGAAAGAAGCAGACGAAGGGGTTGGGTTTCGGTTAGGCACCGAAATTTACGGTAGCGAACTATTGAAAGTGGCTTGTAAAGAACAAAAAGATGGGTATGAACTACTGGCTGATAGATATGAAAATGGTAACGTCAAATTAGTCAAGAATAAGCCCATTTACAGTATGTACAACGTTTTTCATGCCGTGGGTGAAGGGACTGTTGTAAAGAAGAAAAATAAGCCAAAGTCGCTTAACGTTCAAGTTATGGAATTACCTGAGACTTATCAGTGGGCTGATATGGGTAATTATTTTGGTTACCTGAATACGGTTCGACAATTGACCTATTGCAAGCATGGGGACGTATTAAGATCCGAACCGCGAGGTGTACCTTACCCCATTGGTGGTACTCTAAAAATAGATGAAGCAACAGGGAAAATAGACCGTGAAGCCCTTTATGGCGAAGGGGTTATTAACCTTTTTGACCAGTTAAAGCTACAAACAGTAGGGGCTGTAGCACTGGTTGACCCCAGCCACCCCGACAGATTAAACGAAAAGTAGAGCTACGCCTCCTCCGAATCCGTATTTTTTTTAAGCGTGGCAAACGCTTCTAACGCTTTTTTCCTACCTTCGGCATGGTCTACAATGGGGGCGGGGTAATTTTCACCCAAAATAACGCCATCCATCCTCAGTAGGGCTGGCTTTTGCTCCCACGGGCTATGAATATTTTCTGCAGGAATGTTGATGAGTGCTGGATTCCACTTTTTGACATACGCCCCTTGAGCATCAAATTTTAGCCCTTGCAAAATGGGGTTAAAAATACGGAAATAAGGGGCTGCATCTGCACCGCATCCACCAATCCACTGCCAACCCATCGTGTTTTGAGCCAAATCCGCATCAACCAAGGTTTCCCAAAACCACTTTGCCCCCGCTTGCCACGGCAATAACAAGTGCTTCACCAAAAACGACCCAACAATCATTCGGCTTCTGTTGTGCATCCAGCCTGTATGCCAAAGCTCCTTCATACCCGCATCAACAATGGGGTAGCCTGTTTCACCCTGTTGCCATGCTTGAAGATGTTCCGCATTGTTAGACCAAGGAAAAGCCTCAAAATCTGCCCGAAGCGGTTGTGTGGGCGTGGTGGGAAAATGCACTAGCAGATGATGAGCAAATTCTCGCCACCCCAATTCTGAAAGAAAATGCGTACCGCCTTTACCCTTGGCGTTGGCTGCTACTTGCGTTGCCCACCAAACTTGCCTAGCCCCAATTTGCCCAAAATGTAAATACGGTGAAAGCCGAGACGTACCCACCAAATCGGGGCGATTACGGTCTTCAAAATAAGTTTCTACCCGTTCTTTTAGGAAGGCTGAAACCGCTGCTTTCGCCCCTTCCAACGTGGGATTCCAATCCGCATAAAAGCCAGCGTCCCAAGGGACGGTAGGAAGTAAGTTTAAGGCATCCAACAAAACGCTAGGAGGAAAGGTTACGCAGTGTTGATTTTCAGGTTTTGGTGGGATGGGTAGGCACTTTTCTAATAAGTGTTCAATTAGAGGCACGGCGGTTTTCCAAAAAGGGGTAAACACTTTAAACGGTTGCCCTTGCTTGTTTTTCAACGCTGTGGGATGGTTTAATAAACTGGTGTTAAACTGCTGAAAATCGACGGATTGTTGGGTTAGAACAGTGGCGACGCTTTCGGCTTGTTCTATAGCGAAGGGTTCCCAGCGTTCATCCGTATAAACGGCGGTAGCCCCAGTGGTTTTAGCCAGTTCAGCCAGTAATTCTGCTGGATGGTTGCCTGTTTGCAGAACCAAATCCAGTCCCAGTTGGTCTTTTAGGTTAGTTGCTAGAGAGTTTAGGGCGTGGTGAAGCCACCATCGGCTAGCGGCACCGGGTTGCCATGGGGCATCCGCTTCGGGTGTCCATAAGAAGATGGGGATAATCGGTTGCCCTGTGGCAATGGCTTGGTAGAGCGGTGGATTATCTGCCAAGCGGAGGTTTCTGCGAAACCAAACGATAATGGGACGGTGGGGAGACGTAGGCATGATGAGATTCGTTTCCGTACTGATAGTGTAGATTGGTTCAATGCTACACGAGGAGGGAGTCTATTCCCATTAAACTATTGATAAGTGATTCTCTCTATTATGAAAAGATTAAGAATTCGTTTCTTGTTGAGTGAACCGCTAAAACAAGTATCACAGATAGCGGTATTGGTTATTATCAATATAAAATAGTATCTTTAGGAAATTGAGATTTTATGAAGCCGTTGAACAATCCTTCACAAGAAACGCTTGATTATTTAAAACACTCCTGTAAAAAACAACGCCGAATTAACCGACTAAGATCACGGCAATACCGTTTTTTTTATAGTTCCCCTATTATTAATGTTTTAGGAACTATTGGGTTCAGTATTATAGTAGGAAATACTATTTTAGGGACTGAGGGTATGGGAGCATTGGTAGTAGGCTTTTTTTTACTCCCCACCATACCTCTATTCTTAGGCTTTAGTGGCGTCTTTGTATACGGATTTCGCTATCCTATTACAGTAGAAGAGAGCCTTCGTTTGAATGGTTTAACTTGGGTTATTTGCCTCTGTATTTCACTAAGTGTAACAGGATTCTTTAATAACCCCTTGGGTCTATTAAATTACGCACTCGCACCAAATCGTCTAGGGGTTCTAAGTTTAGTGTTAGTACCTATAGGTAGTCTCATCGCCTACCTCGTTCACAAATACTTGCTAGGCACTCAAAAGGCATCTGTAAAAATTAAAAAACGCATTCTACCCAGCCAACCCAACGATGACATCTAATAACAAGCGTTGAAACGCCGAATGCTCCCCAATGGGTGGATGCAACAACACCGTGGCACACGGAAACCACTGGCGAACCCGCTCCACCATGGGCTGAATATCCGCCGTGTAATGAGAACCCGCCGACATAAACAACGGCAAAATTTCCAACTGCTTAGGCGGTGCGGTTTTGTAAGGTTCCAACACCTCAAACAACGTCGGGCTGGCCATTTCCATATAACAAAGCACCACAGGGTTTTGCTGGTTTTCAGCCTCCACCTTGGCTAACAAAGCTTCAAACGGTTGCCGCCACCGAGGGTCTCGGCTACCATGGGCAATGAGTACAATCAATTTTTCAGGGGTCATGGTCATTTTAAAACTGCTTTCTTACGCATGAATGCTAACATTGGTAGATTTTAAACATTGCCAAAGCAGATACGCCAATAACAGCCCTCGTAAGCTCCACCCAACCGTCCGAACCCAATTAGTACTCGTCAGCCGATTAATAGCTTCCAAGTTAAAGCCTTTGCTCAAAATTTCATGGCACGGCACTTGCAACAACGCCGTAGAAGCCCAAATAACCAACAACAATACAATCCCCACAGAAAGCAAAATAGGGGCATTTTTAAAGGCTGGCGTGTAGTAAAGCAATAAAACCGCCGTCAAGGCTTCCAGCAACATTACAGGCCCTACAATCAGGGTAATCCACTGGGCATGGCGAACTTCATAGGCGGTAAAGCCCGCTTCGCCCACATATGCCATTAGGGGGTAATGTACCAGTTGAATCAGCCAAATTAACCCCATCATAAACCATGTAACCGTAGCATTAACAAGTAACAAAAACAGCGGTAAATTCCCTGCAGACATAAATGAAAACATCGGGGTAGGCTCACTTTCTTTTCACACACAAAAACTATCAACTCTAAGTATACGCTTTTTTAAACCCTTAATGTGGGTGGATGCAATCTACCCCTACTTCTTAACGTTTTTTATCAACCGGCCTGCAACCACACGCCCTGCACGTATTGCTCCGTTGATGGATGCGGAATCCATCGCATCATTGGCTAAATCAATTTGCCATTGTTGTTGCCACGCAGAAACGGTTTCCACCGTAGTAGCTTGATGTTCACCAAACAAAACCGTTTCACTGGGAATAGCTTGATAAATTTGAAACCCTTGAATAAATTGCCATCTATCCGTAACAGAGCCAAACCACTGCTTTAAATTCGCTTTGGTTTGAATAACCGCTTCAGATTCCGTTAAGTTTTCCAATGCAGAAAGAGGCTTCAGCGTAACCGAACAGAGGTTACCACCGTTAGGGGCATAAGAACCAGAAACTTCGCTTAAAAAGCACAAATGTTGAACAATACCAGACCCTTCAGCATTCAACACCAGCAAGGGTTCCCGAACAGAAAGCGGAGGCTTATCTTTACAGCTAAAATAAAGCGTCCACGTGGTATTATAGCGAACAGGACAGGGTTGCCCTAGTAAGGAAGCCACTTGCGGAAGGCTCATAGCCAACACAACGTGTTGGGCTTCAATTTGTTGCCCACTGCTAAGGGTTAAAATTCTTGGGGTAAGTTGGGTAGACGAACTACTTGGCGGGCTTAAATCAATTAAAGCTTGATTGAGTATGATGTTATTTTGATTGAGATGGCTAGCTAATTGGTCTATAATCGCGTGCATCCCGTTTTTAGGGAGACATACCGTTCCGTTAGAAAACGTTTTAAACGTATAGGCAAACTTCCTAACCGATGTAGAGAGTGCGTCTTCCAAGAAAACACCGCCATAAAACGGGCGGAAAAACGTATCAATATATTTTTGAGAAAACCCAAAGCGTTGCAAGAAGGTCAAGGTTGATTCTTCCGGCAAACTATAAATTTTCTTTTCACTCATATCTTTCAGCTTGTTTTTTAGAGAAAGCGTCAGCATTTTATCTTTAAAACTGCCAATAGGGGAATATAAAGCAAATAAATACATTCCCTTATCTCGTTGAGGGTCGCCCACTTTGTTGAATGTACCGTTATAACGAATAACCGCACCGGGGTAAAATGACTGTAGCTCTAAAGCATCAAAATCTAGCCATTGTTTAGCTTCTTCATAGGCTGTATTGAATGCCTGAAAGCCGTGGTCTAGTAAAAAGCCATCTGTATGAATGGTTGTTTGCACCCTGCCACCCAGTTGGCTAGAAGCTTCAATTAGGCAATACGCAATACCGGCTTTTTCAAGTTGCAAAGCACAGGTTAAACCCGCTAGCCCTCCTCCCACAATAGCCACTTGGGTTTGGAGCACTGGATTATTTTGAGTATTAAACTGATGAGAGCTCACCAACATAATTGAATTTCCACTAAACTTAAAGGGCTAAGTATTGGAAGTAAACTGTTGTAATAGTGCTTGGCTACTAGCAATGCCGGATAAATAAGCGGTTTCAATCTTGGCGTAATCTCCAAAGGCATCGCCTGCTAAAAAACAAGGGGGTAAGCTTTGTAAGCAAACCGTCGGCATAGCTTCCAACGATTGACTTGATAATGCGTATTTCCAGCGATGAAGTTGAGTTGTTTCGATAGATTGATGGGTCATAACGGTTTTCAGAGGAGTAGGTAAAGCGTCTAACAACAGGGGTAAAATAGTTTCCAAATTTTCATCCCAATAGGAACGACTAAAATTAGGCGAAGCGTGCAAGGTAAAAGCAAGGGTTGAAAATGAGGAGGCTTCTGCTGCTTTAGTGTGGTTTGCCCCCACCCAGCCGAGGGCGTGTTCAGGGTCTCTGGCTTTATAGCCAACCGCTAAAGAAGGAAGAAGGTCTTGTGCAATAGTTTCAGGGTTCAGGGCAACCATCAACGCTAAACAGGGTTCGTACATCACGCTATTTAACTGCGATGTTTGTTGATGGGTTAACGAGATATGGCTGTTGTGCAATAACTCTAAGGTTTGCGGCACAGGGCTTGTTATAATTAACGCTTTTGCATTGAAAAAATTGCCCTGTTCATCCATCGCTTCCCATTGATTGTTAATTGAATTTAACCGTACAATACGAGTGCTCGTTTGAATGGTCAAATTTTTTGCTAAATGCTTAGGCAAACTATTCATACCATTACCGGTAGGAATATACCGTTTTCTGGGTGGGTTTTGAGGCGGTTCTTGGGTAACGGTATCGCCTTCAAACCACGTTAGCTGTTCAAACCAGGAATGCACGACGCCTTCAGCTTCCCAGTCTCTCAAAACCGTTTCAAAGGCTGGGGTGTTAGCGGTAAAGTATTGAGCCCCATGGTCAAACCATGCTCCGTTAGCGAAGCGTCTGGTAGAAAGCCTACCCCCAACGCCCCTGCCTTTATCTACCAGTTGCACGCTTAGCCCTGCTTGTTGAAGGGCATTACCCGCAGCCAACCCAGCAATACCCGCCCCAATAATTAGCACATCGGTAGTTGTGGTGGTTGTCGCTTTATTATTCAGTTCAGTGGTGTTTATGGTCATATTAAACAATGAAACTTTCTATTAAAATTTGTTACTGTATTAATTCAATATCTTTAAAACACACCCTGTCTTGGGCATCTGCTTGGGCTTTACCGATGGTTAAAACAGCATTTTTTAGCCAAGCATAGCCACCTAACTGAAAACCATCGCCTTGCAAAGCACCCACGCCATGCCCTTTTAACAACCCTGCTTCAACCCCCCGAATCCAAACCCGCAAACCCAGTAATTGAGGTAATTTACCCTTGGGCAATTGAGCCAACTTGTAAAGCCCCAAAGCGGGGTCTAACACTTGAGGTACAGTAGCCAAAGCTGGGAATTTTTCCCACTGGCTTACCTCAGCGTGTTCACCCATATGCACCACAACTGGTTGAATACCCTTGGCGGTGAGTCCAGGCATTGCTAAGGCTAAATCTTCCAAGGTTTCTCTACAATAAGTGCAACCCATATGCCGAACAAATACCAATAATAGATTAGCTTGCTGAGAAAGTGCCACTAATGGCTGCCCCGCAGTGGTTGAATAGCTAGCCAATAGGTCTACCTTTTTTTCAGACGGCATCTCCAAAATTGTTTTTAAATGCCCTGCATCAGCAGAAAGATAGGCATCATAAGCCCCTTTTAGCATAAGCGTGAAGGGAATCCACCAAATTAAATCATTGGTCAAAATATTCAATCCAAACCAAGGTGAAAACGTGCCTTCAATCAACGCTTTTGCAAAACCGATAGGGCCAAGTATTTTGCCTAGCAACCCCACAGCGATTACTGGCCAATACCTATAAGCATTAAATGATGCAAAAAAGTACCCTACGGCATAACAGCCAACAATCATACCAACACATTGCCACAATTCAGGGTAATTGGGGCGTGCCATGTGGGTTAAATCAAATAAGTGAAAAGGGAATAACACAACCCAAGCACCCCATAGGGCATTATAAACTGCTGCTGTTAGCAACCAATTCCGCATCCAAATAGGCGGTGTTTTTTCAATTTGTTGGGTAGTTACCACAATTAATTATCCTCTCCTCTGCTAACCATTATTTCGGCGATGAGCCACTAGGTTCACAAACGCCGAAGCTAATTCAGGATACCTAAAAACAAAGCCCGTTTCCTGTAATTTAGCAGGTATGACATTTTGGCTAGTCAGTAATAATTCTTCCGCCAATTTACCCAACAGCAACTTCAAAACAAACGCTGGGGCTGGTAACACCGTAGGACGATTTAAAACCTTCCCTAGCGTATGGGTAAATTCTGCATTGGTAACAGGGTTAGGGGCAACCACGTTAACTGCCCCTGCAAGGGTTGGCGTAATTATACAGTGCACAATAGCTTGAGCTACATCTTCAATATGCACCCAACTCATCAGTTGTTTACCATCGCCCAAAATGCCCCCTATGCCTAGTTGAAATGGGGGTAGCATGGCTTTAAAAGCCCCACCTGTTGGGGCTAAAATCATCCCAAACCGAGTATTTACCACCCGAATGCCAGCATGGTTGGCTAAATTACAAGCTTTTTCCCAATCAACACACACTTGAGAAAGAAACTGATTACCAGCAGGTGCTGTTTCACTCAATAAAGTCGTTCCGCCTTCACCATAAAACCCAACGGCTGAAGCACAAATAAAGGTTTTCGGTGGTTTTTCAGTAGAAGCTAACGCTTCTGAGAGCACTTGGGTAGGTTGTACTCTGGAGTTTCTAATTTTTTGCATTTTGCCAGCAGTCCACACCCCCATGATGGATTCTCCCGCTAGGTGAACCACGACATCAAACCCTTCTAAGGCTTCAATCGTGGCTTGTGATGGGGTTGACAAATCAACAATACGGGTTTCGTCGCACTGTTGGTTGAGTGCGGAATGGGAATGTTTTCTGGCTAATTGGGTAACAAATGCTCCGTGTTTTTTAAGCAGGCTAATTAAGGTTCTGCCTAGCAAGCCGGAAGCCCCAGAAACCAGTATTTTTTGCCCAACCAAAGCGGGCTTGGTGATGATTGTCATGTTGAAGGACGTTCTTTCCATTTTTTGCAACAATAAGTAACAGCTACCTTCAGTCTATCATAGACTTTAACCACTGTTTATTAACAAATCGCAATCAAAGTAGGCAAGTATTTGTATTAACATCTTGTTTTAATTAAACTGTTAATTAAAGTTGTAACTACTTTGTCTATTTTAAAAACCATTGATATTAAGGCTTTTCTGATACACTTAACTATTTTTTCTCTAATTGATAACAACCCCCAAGTTCCCCCGCTATTTTTGAATAGGATGCCCCCACTTTTATGATGATGATGGCTCGTTTTACGTCAGACTCCCCCACCGCCCCCATGCGGTTGAAAGAAAAAGCCTTTACGCTTTCCCAATACAACCCTGAAACCATGCCGGTTTTAGCCATTATTGGGCGTCCTAACGTGGGTAAATCCACCCTGCTCAACCGCTTTTTAGGCAGACGCTTCAACATTGTTGACGACCAACCCGGCGTTACCCGCGACCGTTCATTCCACCCCATGGTGTGGAATGGCAAGCCCTTTTTGGTAATGGATACTGGCGGGGTGCATGAAGAAGCCGAAGACCCTTTCTGCAAGCTCATTAACCAACAAGTCAAAGAAGCCATTCAAGAAGCTGATGCGTTAATTTTCATTGTCGATGGGAAAACAGGCATTACCGAAGATGATGAACGCCTAGCCAAGTGGATTCGGCAAAGTGGCAAACCTTACCGTTTGGTGGTTAATAAAGTTGATAAAATTGAAGAAGCATCGCTTTGTTTTGAATTTTACAATTTAGGCATGGGCGACCCTATGGCAATTTCCGCCCAGCAAGGGTCTACCACTGTGGGCGATTTGTTGGACACCATGATTACCCTGTTCCCTGAACACAAAAAAGCACCGCCTTCACCCGCCGTTTTAGCAGAAGAGCACCCTATTAACATTGCTTTAGTGGGGCGTCCTAACGTGGGGAAATCATCCCTATTAAACGCTATTGTTGGGCATAACCGCACGATTGTTTCCGATATTTCAGGCACAACTCGTGATGCGATTGATATTCCATTTACCTATGAAGATAAGCCTTATTTACTGGTCGATACGGCTGGTATTCGGCGTAGAACGAAGGTAGATTACGGCGTGGAACTGTTTTCAGTCGACCGTTCCGTGGAAAGTATTAATAAGTGCGATATTGCCGTACTGGTTATTGATGCTACCGAACCCATTGCCGACCAAGACAAACGCATTTTTAATAAAGCATTGGAAGCGGGTAAAGGCTTGATTATTGCCGTAAATAAGTGGGATTTAGTGCCCAATAAAACGCCAAAATCCACAGCGGAATTTCATAAAAACTTGCTAGCCGAAGTGCCAAGCCTCGTTTTTGTGCCGATTGTCTTTATTTCAGCTATGAACCAGCAACGGGTGCATACCGTGTTGGAATTGGCTCAAACCGTATACGCCAATAGTAAACGCCGGTTAGGTACAAGCATTGTAAACCAAGTAATTGGCGATGCCGTTCAGCAAAACTTACCAGCGACTATTAAAAACCGGAAGTTAAAAATTCTGTACGCCACGCAAGTAAGTGTAGAACCCCCTACCTTCGTGCTGTTTGTGAACGACCCAAAGCTAATGAAGGAATCATACCAACGGTATTTGGAACGAAAAATGCGGGCGGCGGCCGAATTTGAAGGCGTCCCCATTCGCTTCTTACTGAAAGTGCGTAGCGAAAAAGCCAGATAATATTAATTCTTACAGGGCGATGAATCCATCGCCCTGTTGTTCTTTATACTCTTAATAATTCCGATGTTCCGTTCTTTGATTTTTCTGTTTTTACTGGTATAGATGCTCTAAAATTCCCCTCTATTCTTCCCTCTTTTCTGTTTTCTATTCCCCTTATTCTTCCTTGGCTTGGAGGCTTTGATACCTATAATGATGATGCTAACAACGCAATTGGCTTACAACCCTTCGGTTTCAGCACTAGCGAAACCCCAAGAACGCCCCAATAGTTCCCCCACCAATACCGCCGCAGCTATTGGTTTGGTTGAAACCGATAGCTACAAAACAGGCGAACAATCTCCGCAGGTTGTTGGCAATCCGCAAGCCCGTAGTGGGGCTTTTCACATGAGTGGGGTTTTCTTCCTGTTATTAGCGGGAGCCGCTGGTTTTCTTGTTGCCCAAGAACCTGTCCGAAAAACGCTAGGTGATTTTTTAAGGAAAATGACAGGTGGTAACCACAAAGAAGCCTCATCACATAGAAGCAGAGCTGATAAACCGGATTACGACGACGAAATACCAAACACCTTACCAACAAACTATCAAGAAAAAACTAGGCATAGTACACCAACCACCAAAAATAACAGACGTCGTAAACCAGAAGTTGCACCAGCCCAAGAAGAAGCTTACGCTTAATTAGCCTCTGGCCATGGTCAACTGCACTGCGGGTGACATGGAAATCCACGCTGGGGTTAAGCCCACATTGCTAATAATAGATTGACACCGACGCTCCAACGCGTCAGGTTGGTCTTTCAGGCAAGGTAAATCCTGCTGAAGTTGCAGTAAGGCTTGGTTCAATTCCGCTTCATCATTCAGCCTGCGGTACAATGGCTCCAAATCTTCTAGCCGATATTGCTGATAACTGAGTTCCGTTTTAGCATTCAAACGGGTTACTTCAATTTCCCGAATACCCGTTACCAAGGCATTGCCCACACCCAACAACACCCCTAACGCCAATAACGAAGCTACTTGCCCCCATTCGCCTTGCTTAATAGCACCAACCGTTAAACCTAAAACATTATTCAAATTCAAAAACGTCTTTTGTTCTGGCGAAACCAATGATTCTAGCACCTTTAATTTATCAGGCGAATCGCCATAATGGTGCATCAACACATCTAATGTTTGGTTATGCGGACGCACCTTCGCAATTTCGGTTTTCACTGCCGAAATAACATCTGCTTGACCGGAAAGCGTGGCATCTTGCAGTTTTTTCATCCATTTTAATGCCAACGTTTTATCTGCAGATTGCTTTAAAGAATACCCCGCATAAAAGCCAAATAACCCAATCCCCGCCCCTGCTAGCAACGCAATACCATCCACCAACCACCGTACATGGGGTACATCTTGATTAATGGGTTGCGTGTTCACGCCAGTATGGTCTGCTTGCGGTGAGCCAGGAAAAACAGCTTTTGGCACCGTACCTGAAACGGGGGTTAGCCAGCCTGAAGCCAGTTTTTGTTTCAATGCGTTTCTTGGAGCTACCGTAGAAACGGGGGTAGCAGATGCTTCTAAATTGGCTTTGGTTGGCACATAAAGAAAATCGCCCACGGCTTGGGACGCCTTAAAACGGGTGGCTTCAATGGGCGATAGATACCGTTCAGGCTGGCTAATACCATTAGCTGTTAGCAAGTTTAAAAGCCGGCTTTTGGCAGTGGCTTTTAAGTAAACATCTGTGGTTAATTTGGCGGAAATACCCTGCTGAAAACTACCCTGCATATGGTTCATTAATTCAGCCCGAATACAACTTTCTTCCCAACGTACCCACGCTTCCTGTAGGCCATCTAACAAATTTGCCCCTAAAAAGCCCACAGCCGTAATGCCACCCGCCAACAATATAGCTTGGGTTAATTCGGGGTAAATTGTCGGGGTTGCCATCAACAAGGCTGGCATTTCATTTACGTAGGTTGAAACTTCTCGTTTATGGAACGTTCCCGTTTCTGTTGGTACTAACTGATATACTTGTTCCATCAGATTACTGGCTACTTTTTGCTCACCTAACAACTGTTTCCGAAAAACGAACCCTGTAAATGCCCCTAGTGTTGCCCCAAGCAAGCCTAAAATCATGACGGTTCTAGGGCGAGGGGTTTGCCATTGCGGATTAGCAGATTGCACAAGTTTACCAGTTGTAGACTGTTGTAATGCTGGCTTTTGGTATGGGTAAACCTTTGTAGCATCACTAGCACCACCGGCATTACCAGCTTCTGTGGGTTTCACGGGTAAAGGTGGTGGAGGTATTAGTAGTGTTTTTTGTAGATAAGTAGAACGGGGAATAGAAAAGCCTGCCGTCCCAAAAAGGGTGGTTATTGACAACGCCGATAAACCTTCAGTGTATAAACATGACATAAAGCATAAAAAACCGAGCTAACTCTACTTATTGAAGCACAAAAACAATCTAAGAACTAAAACAAGCCTGATAGTTGTAACAAATTAAAATAAAAGCCTCTTCCACCATAAGGATAAGAAGAGGCTTCGCTACAAGAAATAACAAACAAAATTAGTCATCAAAAAAATCAGAAGTAAAAACTCTCCCTTGATCCTTGAATCTACTAATAATGTCCTGACGAGCCCTTACTACAGAATCTTCAGGTAGATAAGTACCAATCTGTTTTGCAGAGCTTATACGCTCTAGCAATTTCGTCTGAATTTCATCAGGTGTAACTGGCGTTAGCGTTGTTTTCAAATGGTTAGCCCCTTGAATTATCTTTAAACCTTTCTGAAGATCGCCCCACAACTGATGGGCTTCTCCTTGCTGAGGAGCCAAATGCCCACCGATTGCCTTGATTTTTTCAGATGTATCTAGATACACTACACTATTAGGTAGAGGAATCTCTGAATTAGAGTCATTGAGATGTACCACCAGCCTTTTCCATCCATCTGATTCAACATCAACATCGAATTTTTCTGCAAGTTGCTGCAAAGTTTTCGCTTTAACGAGATCTAAAAAGTCAACTTGTTCATCAACCCCCATTGAGCGAGTTAAATGGGTTAATAATTCTACTGTGCTAGGAGTACCTACATTATTAGGAGCAATGCTAGTAACCAATGCTTCTACTTCTTCAGGCGTGAAGGTGGTTTCTTTTTCAATGATTCGATTCAAAGTAGGTGGCTTGATTATAGGAGGCTTCGGAATCACTTTTTCAAAAGAATCTCGTTGGCTGGGAACAAGATGGTTATAAATCTCTGTTCGATCATCCTGTATTGCTTTAATCATCTTATCAGGTAGTAGTACATCCTTTAAAGAATTTAAACCATGATTGACGTATTCTGGTAGCCCCATAGGTTTTGCACCATATCTCATAAAAATACCCTCTCATCTAATGTCTTAATTAAGTAGAATCAACCCCTTTAATTGGATAAAACATTTTTTATGTAGATATTATGCCGTTTTATTACTGAAATGTTACAGTTCATTTCATTGGGAAATTTTGTTCAGTGCCATATTAAAAAAGTAAGCTCGTCTACAGAATTGTGCAGACAAGCTTACTTTTAATTGAATAAAAAAGGCTAACAATAACCGATAGGTTCAAAGTTAGTTAGAAGGGCGAACATCCGCATCAATGACATCGTCATCAGAAGAACCACCAGAACGACCCGCACCCACACCCGCTGTAGCAGGTTCAGGGGAAGGCTCAACGCCTTCAGCACCAGCAGGAGCTGCACCCGCTTCATAGGCTTTCGCACTAATAGCGTAGATGGTTTCTTGCAAAGCCGCTAATTTAGCTTCAATATCTTCGGCGTTATCAGCTTTTAACGCATCACGCAAGGCTTGAATTTGCTCTTCAGCTTTGGCTTTTTCATCAGTAGAAACTTTGTCGCCAAATTCTTTCAATTGCTGTTCAGAAGAATAGCAAAGCGAATCTGCTTGGTTACGAACTTCAACCTGTTTTTTACGGGTTTCGTCTTCGGCTTTGAAGGCTTCAGCATCTTTCACCATTTTTTCAACTTCAGCATCAGATAAGTTCGTATCAGACGTAATAGTGATTTTCTGTTCTTTACCTGTAGCTTGGTCTTTAGCAGAAACATTGATAATACCGTTGGCGTCAATATCAAAGGTTACTTCCACTTTAGGTACGCCTCTGCGTGCAGCAGGAATACCATCTAACCGAAACACCCCGAGCGATTTATTATCTTTCGCCATGGTGCGTTCCCCTTGAACCACATGAATATCAACCGAAGTTTGATTATCATCTGCGGTAGAAAACACTTCTGATTTACGGGTTGGAATGGTGGTGTTACGGGTAATTAACGCAGTCATTACGCCACCCAAGGTTTCAACACCCAAGGAAAGCGGTGTAACATCCAACAACACGATGTCTTTGACTTCACCAGCCAAAACGCCCGCTTGAACTGCAGCACCAATAGCTACTACTTCATCAGGGTTTACGCCTTGGCAGGCTTCTTTACCAATTAATTCCGTTACCAACTGCTGAACCGCAGGAATACGAGTAGACCCACCAACCAAAACAACTTCATCAATTTGAGCTTTGGTTAATTTGGCATCTTTCAACGCACTTTCAACTGGCACTCGGCACCGTTCTACCAAACTTTTGGTAATGGCATTAAAGGTTGCACGGGTTAAGGTTAAATCTAAATGCTTAGGACCATTGGCATCTGCCGTAATAAAGGGCAAGTTAATATGGGTTTGTTCTAACGTAGAAAGCTCACATTTCGCTTTTTCAGCCGCTTCACGCAACCGTTGTACGGCTTGCTTATCGTTATTCAGGTCAATGCCTTCTGCTTTTTTGAACTCGTCTGAAAGCCATTTCATAACCGTTTCATCAAAGTCATCCCCACCTAAATGGGTATCGCCACTGGTGGCTTTTACTTCGTAAACACCGTCGCCCATTTCAAGCACGGTTACGTCAAACGTACCACCACCCAAGTCAAATACCAGAATGGTTTGGTCTTCTTTTTTATCTAAGCCGTAAGCAAAGGCGGCGGCGGTTGGTTCGTTAACAATACGCAACACTTCCAACCCAGCAATTTTACCAGCGTCTTTGGTGGCTTGGCGTTGGCTATCGTTAAAGTAGGCAGGTACGGTAATAACGGCTTGTTTTACTTCTTCACCTAAGTATTTAGACGCATCATCTGCCAATTTACGCAAAATTTGAGCGGAAATTTCTTGAGGAGTCCATTTTTTACCATCAATATCCCAAGTGTAGCTTGTGCCCATATGGCGTTTGTTGGAAGCAATTGTTTTATCAGGGTTTACAACCGCTTGGCGTTTAGCGTGTTGCCCAACAAGGCGTTCGCCTGTTTTACTAAAACCCACAACGGAAGGAGTGGTGCGGTTACCTTCAGCATTGGCGATAACAACAGGTTGTCCGCCTTCCATAACAGCTACCACGGAATTGGTCGTTCCTAAGTCTATACCCACTACTTTTGCCATCATCATAATAGATTGAATTCCTTATTGGTTAAGATTATGCCTGAAAAAACAAGTTCTACAGGAGAGGGATGTTATATTTAAGCAAGGTTACAAAAAATAAATTTAGCAGATTTAAACCACTGTTTCTACTTTACCTAAAAAATACGATAATTACTGCTATTTTTACACTGTTTTAAGAATTATTTTCCCAACGCTAGTTTTACCATCCAAAACCCAGTGCCTACGGCAATCAATCCTAGCACAGGTTGTAAAATAAGGGTCATTAATAACTGGATAAACGCTTCTTGGGCTTGGGTTAATCGCCATTGTTGCCACAGAGAAAAGGCATCCCACGCAAACGAAGAGAAGGTGGTGAATCCGCCCAAAAACCCCATTGCAATAGCTACCCGTAACTGTTCCCATTGTTGCGGTGCTTTTAGAACAGAAAAAACACCCATCAAGCACCCAATACCGAAGCACCCTAGTATATTAACAATACCCACAGGCAACCAAAGCCAGCTACCAACTAATGGGGTAAGCCATAAAATGAACCCAACCCTAGACCAAATACCAGCTAGCCCTGCTAGGCTAATACCCATCGCCCACTGTAACATTACAAATCCTTTCGTTCAAAACACTAAAACTTGTTATAATAAGCTCATCATACCACGCTACTCGAAAACTGGAGTTCGTCATGAAACTACAACCATTGAAAACCAATCCATTGCTTCAAACCCTCTTTGTTTTACTGATTTCAGCAAGTTTTATGACAGGAACCGTTCTTTTAAGCGGATGCGGTGAACCTAAGTCCACCGAAAAACCCTCCGTTGAAACCCCCGAAGCAGAGGGGGATGGCGAAGGGGAAGTTGACCCTGAAGCAACGCCAGCAAAACCCAAAAAAGCACCGCCCCTGCCATCATTTGAAAAACTTTCAGACCTACCCTTTACCACGCTAAAATGGCAAACGCCTGATGGGGCGATACTTTCGGGGAATTTGTATGATTTACATCAAAACGAAGAAAAACTAAAAATCCTTAAATCGGCACAAACGGCTACACCAACAGACACTGCAGCCGAAGCTGAAGACCCCATTGAACCTGAAACAGACGACGAGGGTAACCCTATAGTTGTTCAGCCTCCTGCCCCCCCCCCTCCCAAACATCGGTATCCACTATTGGTGTTGGTGCATGGGATAGGGGGGTCTCAAAAAGAATGGGTAATGGCTATTCCATCAATTGTGCAGGCAGGGTACGCCGTTTTGGCGTTAGATTTACGCGGGCATGGCACTAGCACACAACGACGCCCTTCTGATGACCCGAACGACCCTGATTCTGTTAGTTGGCGATACTTGCCTAATAACCAATGGCGATTATTACCGCAAGATTTAGAACAAATTTTAACCGCTTTTGCACGACCCAAACTACACCCAAAAGAAACTGCTCCGCAAGTGCTGGAAAGCCCTGTGGTTTTAGTGGGGGCTGGTTTGGGGGCGAATGTTTCGCTGATTGTAGCTAGTCATCAACCCAGTAAGGTGAAAGCAGTGGTGGCACTTTCACCATTGTTGAGTGTGAAGGGGTTAGAACCCGCTTTAGGTGTATTGACGTTGAAAGCCCCTGTGTTTTTTGCTGCCAGCCAAGTTGACCCGGATAGTTTAGATTCTACGCAGAAGTTGTTTAAGCTAACCCAAAGTGAACCGAAAGAGCTGAAGCTTTATAAGACGATTGGGTCAGGCGAAGACCTACTTTCAGCCAATGCAGGCTTGCTTCCCAACATTTTAGATTGGTTGCACGGGCGATAAAATTTAACTAGGTAGTTCAAACATTACAAGGTAAAAGCTTCTCTTTATTGGCTTCATATTTTTTACGAAGTGTTTCAAGTTTTTGTTGTGCACTAAAGTAATTGAGACATTTAACTAATTAGTTATTATAATATCCTTAAGTCTATTAAGGAGTATTTAAAATGCAGTGTCCAAAATGTGGTAGTTTAGATAAAGTTAAAGCAGGGTTCATTGGAGAAAAGTAACGGTATCAATGCAAAAACTGTGCCTGTAAATATACACGTTCAACCCCGAAAGGGCTTGCACCCATCACATGGAAGCTAGCCAAAGAGCTACACGCTTCAGGGCTTTCCCTTCGAAAAACTGGTAATGTAATTGGGGTCTCAACGCCTGCTGTACTCAAACAAATTCGTAAAATAGACACCAGAAGTTACGGAAAAAGGGCAAGGTAATTTTGGGTTAGAAGAGAAGGGACATTATTCCACCTCTCATAGGATACCCCACCCCCATGACTACCTTTGCCGACATCCAAATTCAACAAGCCACACCGACTCACAAATTCCTAGAGGAAATGAACCAAACCCTACCATGGCAACTATTTGAAACCATCCTCAAAACACACATCCACCACAAACCCAACGGCAGACCACCCTACAAACGCCTACTACTGCTCAAAATGAACCTCCTCAAAATATGGTTCAATCTCTCCTATGAACAAACCGAATTTCAATGCCACGACAGACTCTCCTTCCGAAAGTTTCTCGGCTTCTCCTTAGAATCCCCCATCCCTGAAGCCACGACACTCGAAAACTTCCAACACGAACTGCAAAACACCCCAGCCCAAGAAGCCCTTTTCTTAGCCTTAGACACCTTCTTCCAAGAGAACAACCTCATTCTTAAAGAAGGCAACTTGGTAGATGCCACCTTTATTAAAGCCAATAGCAAACAGAGAAAAAAGCCTGAAGACCAGAGCGACCCTGATGCCACTTATGGCTACAAAGGCTTTGGTTACAGTGCCACGGTTAATGTGGATGCTAAAAGCAAGTTGATTCGCAAGGTGGTTGTTACTGGTGCCAATGTGCATGACAGTCAGAGTTTACTGCCTGTACTGGTGGGCGATGAGCAGACTGTTGGTGCGGATAGTGGGTATGTGGGTAAGGAGAAGGATTTGAAGGCGTTGGGGATACAGCCGAGGATTATTAAGCGTCGGGTTCGGGGTAAGCAGCATGAACCAACGCCTGAGTTGACGGCTTCGCAGAAGCGGTTTAATGGGTTGGTTTCTAAGGTTCGGGCTAGGGTGGAGCATGTGTTTGCGGGTTGGAAGACGGTGTTTAAGAAGGTTCGTGTGTCTTGTCGTGGGTTAGTGCGTGTTTCTGCGGAGATTTTGGGCTTGGCATTTGGGTATAATTGTCGTCGGTATGGTTTTTTGGTGAGGAGGGGGTTAGGTTTTAGTGGATTCTTGTATGGTTTTTAGGTAATTATGATCCGAAAAGAGTGGAAACAAGGGGTATTGTTCTGTTTTTTGAGCATTTTTGGTTGAATTTTATTAAAAAACACTCACTACTCCCACCTGCACACCCTTATTCCGTAACTTCACCACTGCTTGTCGGTTAGAGCCACAGAAAACCACTGTTGTTGAGCTCGATGAACTCTGCAAGTTTCTTACCGAAAAAAACGCAAAATCTGGGTATGGGTGGCTGTTTGTCGAGAAACAAGGCGAATCTTGGACTGGGAATTGGGTTGTCGTGGCATTAAAACCTTGAAAAAATTATGGAAACGGCTTCAGTTATTCAAGGTTGAAGTTTATTGTGCTGACCATTGGAAAGCCTACAATGCCGTGTTGCCTAGTGAAAAATTGGTTCAAAGCAAGGCTGAAACGTATACAGCAGAACAGACTTGGAGCGATTTGCGACATTGGTTTGCTCGGTTTAAACGACGAGGTAAAGTCGTCTCTCGGTGTTTGGGTGATTTGATTCATGCCATAGCCATTTACTTTCACCGAGTTAATTTAAGATATAGCTAATTGGTTAAAACTCTCCGTGTAAGTTGAAAATAGGCTTGAGCGGAAGCTAGAAGCTCCCTAAATGCTCTGCTTCGCTACGCTCGCACCAGCCTATTACCAACTGCATATGGTTTGAAAGCTAACAATTGCAGTAAAATCGAGCAAAATTGAAAGTTTCGATTTTTGTCAGGTGCTATGGTTTATTGCCACTTGAATGGACAGCATCTTTGTTAGATGATAAACTGGTTTCCTGCTTTTGCAAGCATTTGCAAAAGTTCAACCTTCGGTTGACAGTGGCGTGCTTTTGTTTGACACCGTGTCAGGGTAGAAATACAGCAGCACACAAGCAAAGCACGGGTACTGAGGGTATTCGTTAACTTGAGAAGATAAAAAAGCGAGAAAAAGTCTTATAACAAGAATTCTCTACCGCCTCTAATACTAATCAAGCAATCACCCTTCATCAAAGTAAAAACGATATTTCTAGGACGATTACCGCCCACGTCTGTTTTGTCCACAATAATACCCAATCTACTTAGTAGTGTTCTGCAAGCAATGGCATTACGGCTACCTAAGTTTAAAGGGTTTCCCCCACCACCACCGAAGGTAAACAGTTGGCTGCCCCCAATAAGCCTTGCAACCGTGTTGGCAGGCTTAGCACCAAGCCCTTCCATTTTTTCCCAAACAAGGGCAACGGCTTTATTTGCAAATTTTGCGGGTTTACCGTGGTCATCAGCCTGTGTAGCATCTTCTACGGCTAGTTCCCCTTCAATATACTGGCTATCAGGCAACATCATGTAAGCAACACCACCAATACCAGCAACGTTATCATACAAAACTAGTACTAAGCCTGAAGTAACCGTATTAATTTTAAACAAATTAGCCCGTTTATTCGAAACATCAAACTTACCAATAGCAATTTCAACTGCTTTGGCTAAATTCTTTTGGCTGGTTTCGTCCAGTAGCTGCATACCGCCACCGAGTGGTTGTGCCATCATCATAAAAAGGATTCCCTTGTTAATGTCAATAAATCAATCAAATAAATCTTGCTTATAGAAAAAAGCGTCAAAGTTGGATACTTATTTTTGCTTAATTGAATCCGCTAAAATTTTAATTTCACTGTCTAAATCCATGGCAAAATCAATCAACGCTTCCACAGCTTTGGCATCCGTTTCTATACCACAACTATTCAAATAACTAATATCCATGGGATACATTAATCCATCAGACCCTACACCAGCACCCATCATCATGGAAAGCCCATCAGCCAAGTGAACAATAGCTAACAAAAGCTGATCATTTTTAGGCATATCCTTAGGGGCAACACTGGGGGTATGATGATACCGAATGGTATTAATTAAGAGTTCTGGGAACTTCCACTTAATGGCAATATGTTCGCCCAATTGCATATGAGAATAACCCAACACCTCTTCTTCAGCCTGCTGAAAACCGATACGTTTTTCCAATGCTCTGGCCTCAATGGCTTCAAACCCACCTTGTACATGGTTATTTAAAACAATTTTACCTAAATCCCTTAGAATACTGGCAGTAAAAGCAGTATCCGGTTCTGGGTAGGAATAATACTTAGCTAAATGCTTGGCATAAGTAGCACCGGCTAAAGCATTTAACCACAAAGCCCCATCTAGCTGACCGTAGCCTTGCAAATCTGCCATCAGCATTTTATTGGAAAGAATGGCATAAACAAGGCTTTTAAGTGCCTTAATGCCTAAAATAGCCACAGCTTCCTTCATAGACATAATGTTACGATTAAGCCCGTAATAAGCCGAATTAGAAATTTTCAGCAACTGTGCAGTCAACTTGGTATCTAACTGAATAACTTGGCCTAATTCTTCAGCCGTTATGTTAGGGTCTTCTAACATACGACTTAACCGCATAATGACATCTGGCACGGAGGGCATCTGATCAATATCTGCGGTAATTTGCTCTAACGTTAATTTAACGGTTGGTGCTGGGATGGACATAATGTACAAACTTCTTCATTATTATTAGGAAAAGGGTGGGGCAAGCACCCTTTTTAGTAATACGTACCTAATTGAGAGATTAAATTAATGTCTACGAATAACGGTATAGCCAAAAGGGTCAATACCATCAGTTACGTTGCCAGTCCAAATATTTTGCAATAATTGCTTCATTGGGCTGCGTCTGGGTGGTGGCATACCTCGCCATTCAGCTCTGCTTTGGGCAATAGTGGTCATCTCAATCATTTCAGGAGAATACCCTTGCTGAACCAAAGTATCCATAGCTGGGGTTGTAGCCTGTGCTTGATATGGTACTAACTGGATAGCCAAAACCGTTAGCACAACAAACGCTAACGACATTAACCGATTAGGGAATGATATTTTCATAAGAGGAACTCCTTTTACAAGAGGGGGAGAAAAGAAATTAAGGTAGTCTTCATTCATTATATTGGCAATAAAAGAGGGTCTTCTACAACATTATTGTAAAAAACCCTCAATTCTATGTAGATTTTTAAACAATCAACTTAAAATTCTTCATCTAATGCAAAAGAACGGTCATCGGAAGATTTATTCATAACGCCCGCTTTTTGATATGCCCCGACTCTGGCTTCAAAGAAATTGGTTTTGTTTTGCAACGAAATATGTTCCATAAACGGAAACGGGTTCGTACTACCAAATATACGCGGATGCCCAACTTCACCTAGTAATCTATCCGTTACAAATTCCACATATTGGCACATTAACCGGCTATTCATACCAATAAGTTCAACAGGCAAGGCATCGGTTACAAATTCTTTTTCAATTTCAACGGCTTCCATCACAATTTCCCGAATCCGGTCAGGGTCTAGCTTATTGTTCAACATACCGTAAAGATGGCAAGCAAAATCCGTATGCATACCCTCATCTCTGGCAATTAATTCGTTTGAAAACGTTAAGCCGGGTAATAAGCCCCGTTTTTTCAACCAATAAATAGAACAGAAACTAGATGAAAAGAAAATACCTTCCACACAGGCAAAAGCTACCAAGCGTTCTGCAAACGAATCTGAATTGTTAATCCATCTCAACGCCCAATCGGCTTTTTTCTTCACACAGGGAATAGTTTCAATAGCGTTAAACAATTTGTGTTTTTCGTAAGAATCTTGAATATATGTGTCAATCAGCAACGAATACATTTCCGAATGAATATTTTCAATCGCAATTTGAAAGCCATAAAAACACCGAGCTTCAGGTATTTGAACTTCCATACAGAATTGAGAGGCTAAATTCTCGTTAACAATCCCATCACTCGCAGCAAAAAAGGCTAGCACATGGGAAATAAAATAGCGTTCATTATCCGTTAAGTTCTGCCACTGAGACACATCTTCTGACAAATCAACTTCTTCAGCAGTCCAAAAAGACGCTTGAGCCCGTTTGTAATGTTCCCAAACCGTAGGGTATTTAATAGGTAACAATACAAACCTATTTTTATTTTCTACAAGTAAAGGCTCTGGCAAGTAATCAACCAATTTAACGGGTTTCCCTGTTTTGTTTTCGCCATTTCCAAAAGAAAGGCTTGATTCCAATAACGACATAAATTAAATACTCCCATAGTTAAGAAATTTAGGTAAAGTGCACGTGCGGTTAAGGAAAAAGGTCTATTGAGCGTGCTAATCCCGAGGCGGGAGTGATTGCAGAGCAATCAATGTTACTGTGGTATTTTCTGCTTATGCGGAATGATTCCGGAGCAATCAACATTCAGTTATTTACTAGGTGTAAACGCCCTCATTACGTTCCTCATGCCTCATTATCACATCCCACTAAACCTTTTTCCGTAACCTCAAATACTTTCAGTATAAAAAATTTACAAGTAAGTAAGTAAGTGTTTCCTCATCAAAGTCAAAAAGAGAAAACACACTGGTGAAATAGACTCATCTATTTTTGACGTTTGGTGGTAAAAATTTGAATTTCTTTTTCTACCACTCTAGCAACTTCAGGGAAATAAGCCCCTTCCGCCGTCCTAGAAGGTAACCATTCACCGGCAGGCTGTGCGGAAACACGGTCTGGCCGACGGGCAATAATATCTGCAATACGCAATTGAACGGCATCCATACCCAAGGCTCTGATTTCAGCTGCCCTGCTACCTTTAAACCCAGCATGAGCCAACCCTTTTAGTTCGCCCCAAATAACAATATCGCCCTTGGCACGAACTTCTGCACCCGTATTTACATCACCTAACACCACTAAATTACCAGCAAATTCTATAAATCTGCCAGAACGCAATGTTCCCCGAATTACTTGGGTGGGCAAGCCTTCCAACGTCGGTTGAACAATCACTTCAGTGGGTGTTTCATCTGAAGAAAGAGGTTGATTTGAAGGTTCAAGCACATCACATTCTAGGGCAATGTTACTAGGTGTAGATTGTTGTTCCACAATACCCATGGGTAGCACGGTAGTCTCATCAACATCGGAAACCTGACCTTCTACTGAGGTAAACAAAGCATTTGCTAACGATCCGACTGTATTTTCAGCGGGTTCTTGGGTTGTAACTGGTTCTGCTGGTGCAGCAACTACCCTTCTCGGACGCAAAACTGGGGTTTCTTTAATTAAAAACCCTTGAGCAAGTGCCGCTTGTTGGGTTTCTGGCACTTGGGTAAACAGTACGCCTAACGGTTTTCCGGCTTCTTCAATGAGTTTAACTACCCTGCGTACTTGTGCAGGCGTTAGGTATAAATAGCCTGTATTCACATCAATTTCATCGTGCCAATTGGCTAAAGCAGAAGACTGCATAACTTGAGCCAACAATAGCAAGGCATGGGTTGGATTTTCGGCAGAAGCAACATCTACAAAGCCTTCTTGCACAAAGGCTGGGGCAGGTACACCATCAATCATTTCAGGCATAACACTAGCGGGTGCATTCGTTTCTGCTGAGGCAGTGGGTTGTTTTTCTTCTGTTTTGGGGCGAAGCAATTTAAAAGCACACATCATCATTTATTCATATTCCATTGAAACAGCAGGGGTAAAATACCTATTTATTGTAGCCAAAAATGAGGGCTTAGGCAAGCAACTTTAACAAGGCGTTACGAAAGGCTTCCTTCACCAACGTTTCAGACCCCGCTTCCACACAAAGTGTAGGGTAGGTGGTATGCCGAAGTTCAAACACACGCAGCGTCATGTCCCATTTGGGTTCTAGGGTGGGTTCAAGGGCAAGCCATAGGGCTTCAAAAGCTTCAGGTGTCATTTCTTAACAGATGCCCCACTTTCTAATGGTCACAGGTTACGGAAAAAGTCTTTAGGTTGTTAGTTTATCACTAACCAAGGGGTATTTTCAAATTGTTTTAATTAATAAAGTAACAATTTTGAGACAACCCCGCACAATGTTCACAACGATTGTTTTTATTAAGGTAACAAAACGGACATACCTCCCTTTTTTATGACCCCAGCTTAGATTTAGAGATAACCACAAATACCTTCAACAAAGAAAGAGACCCCCCTTACCATGACTTTACCTATTGGCTATTCAACACCCCCAATGACCATGCATCAAATTTTAGGTGTTACCCCTTATAACCCTGCTACAGGTGCTATCCCATCTAATACTAACTTGCAAGGTGCCGCTTCCGCACAAAGCTTCACCGCCACCTCAAAAAGTACTGATTATACTCAACTGTCTGCATCTACCCTCATGGCTATTGGTCAAAATCCTAATGCAGGGCAAAGCTACCCACCACAAGGGTCTATTTTTAACAACCAAGTAATGCCTTCAGGTTACCCAATGCCGAATACTGCTGGTGCTCCTTACCCTTCATCAGCCTATCCAACAGTAGGTGGTAGCTATCCAATGCCGAATACTGCTGGTGCTCCTTACCCTTCATCAGCCTATCCAACAGTAGGTGGTAGCTATCCAATGCCGAATACTGCTGGTGCTCCTTACCCTTCATCAGCCTATCCAACAGTAGGTGGTGGCTATCCAATGCCGAATACTGCTGGTTCACTTTCCCCGCAACAACAAGCTATTCTAACCCAAATTCAAAATGACCCTACCACTTCACCTGAACAAAAACAAGTAATTATTCAACAGCTGTTAGGCGGTAGTGGTTCACAACAACCCCCTTCATCAGTGCCATTGCCAAGCCCAGTAGCTACGACATTGCCCAATGTGCCGCCAACACCTACGGAAGCTCCAGCTCCAGCCAAACCAGGTTTTTTCAGTACGCTAGTGGGTGGTGTTGTTGAAGGATTAAAAAATCCAGAAGTGCTAAGTACTGGTGCGAAGATTTTGTCTAGTTTGTTCGGTAAAAAACCGAAAGATCTTCCAGAAGAGAAGGATGCTGGTTTGCGTTATGCAGAAGGTAAGTTGGACAAACTAGCTGCAGAAGATGATCAAAAAGCCCTAGACAAGTATATACAAGATTTGGAGAAGTCTTTTAAGGTGGAATTAGTTGATGGTAACTATAAGGTAGACCGAAAATAAAATGGTAGCGTGAGAGCCCCCCCTTAGTTTGTCCTGCCGATGATATAACCCACAACAACACACTATTGACTAGACCCCTCTTGCATGACTCGATATCTGGGGCGTCCGCAGAGCGAGAAAACGTAGAACGTTTTACGTTGTCATTTGCGGTACTCGAATTCTTATGTACTTCTGTGTACACCTCAAATTCTGCGTTACTAGTGCATAGAATCTGCACCCACCTATCGAGTCATGCAAGAGGTCTACTCTTTGAAATGGTGTCATGACATTCCCCCCACAATCACGCTGAACCACTGGTTCAGAGTGATTGTTTTTTGAGGTATGTATCAAATTGTAACAAAAGGTCAATATCCACATAATGATTGTTTTTATTAAGGCATGAGCTGCAACCGACACTTCCATTTGTTAGCTGCACGGAAGCCATTGGTTTCAACACAATGGATTGTACTTAGAAAGAAACCCCTGTTCCTGTTTACTAGAAAATATGTCTACCCTGTTTAACCCCAAATGAGAGAAAACGAAACCCTTAGAAGGACAATACAACAATGATGATGACAAGTATCCCTGGCTATAGCCTACCCGCCCTACCTGCTTCGAACTATAATTACGGAGCAAGACCTACCACCACTGCTAACCCTGAGTATGGTAGTGCATGGAAAACCGCTGTTACTACACCTATTTCAAACAGTGCTAGCCAGCACAACAACACTTATTCAAACGTAGACAACAAGCTAAACCAGTATGATGGTAGAAGCTTAGCTCAAACTTATGCTCCAACTTCTAACAGTGCTAGCCAGCACAACAACACTTATTCAAACGTAGACAACAAGCTAAACCAGTATGATGGTAGAAGCTTAGCTCAAACTTATGCTCCAACTTCTAACAGTGCTAGCCAGCACAACAACACTTATTCAAACGTAGACAACAAGCTAAACCAGTATGATGGTAGAAGCTTAGCTCAAACTTATGCTCCAACTTCTAACAGTGCTAGCCAGCACAACAACACTTATTCAAACGTAGACAACAAGCTAAACCAGTACGATGGTAGAAGCTATGCCTACAACCCAACGGCTAACAGTGCTAGCCAGTACAACAATACTTATTCAAATGTAGACAACAAGCTAAACCAGTACGATGGTAGAAGCTATGCCTACAACCCAACGGCTAACAGTGCTAGCCAGTACAACAATGCTTATTCAAATGTAGACAACAAGCTAAACCAGTACGATGGTAGAAGCTATGCCTACAACCCAACGGCTAACACCAGCATAGATAACAGCCGTTATGCTTACAACCCTACCTATAGCCCTACCTCTAACACCGCAGTACAAGACACCACTTACAATAATGATATCAATCAAAAGTTACAGCAGTATTTAAACCAAACCTTGACTAATAATACAGCTAATGTTGATGTTGCTGTTGATAACCGTCAATTGAGCCAAGCACAGTACACTCAAAATACGGCTAATATTGACAACAATTTGTTGGCTTATTACAACCCTATTACCAATACTTATAACTTCCCGCCTGTACCCCCTAACTATCCGCCCGTACCCCCTAACTATCCACCTGAAAAACCGCCTGAAAAAAAGGGTAGCTTCCCTTGGTTACCTGTAGGGTTAGGTGTTGCTGGTTTAGCTGCTTTTTTAATCTTCGGCAACAAGAAACATAAACCACCTACTGAAACACCTCCTACTGAAACACATCCTAAAACTCCTAAAACTCCTAAAACTCCTGATACCCCTGAACCTCATGTACCTGAAACACCTGAACCTGAAACACCTCATAAATTAAATCGCTATCATATTTATGGAGATCCGTATATTACAGTTAATGGTGGCAGTGTGATAGAACACAAAGCTGGTATTAAGAAACTAGGAGGCACTGCGACTGTTCCTCTCGGTAAAACCGATGCAGGTACTAACGTTTCTGCTACCTATGTACGTTCACTTGTAGACGGTAAACACGGTTCAATGGAGTCAATCAAAAAATTAAAAATTGATTTCCCCGATGGCAAAGCTATTGCGATAGATACTGGAAAGGCAGGTACATTCGCCTACATTGGAGATGAAAAAATTAGTCTTGAAAAGAATGGAAAATACCAGTCTGGTAACCAAACCATTTGTATTGAAAATGGTAGACTAACCATTACCTCTGAAGACTCATCCGAGGTCTTCACGGTAAAACTAGGGAAGTACACAAGTCCTAAAAATCAGAAGGATTTAGGTAAGTACTTCTTAGAACTCGACGCAAAAGTTGGCGATTTCGTCAATGGTGTATTCGATGAGTCTGAAGTTAAAAGTACTGGAAGTAGGATTAATTCTGAACCTTCAAGAAATAACCGTACTAGCGAAACATTCGTTGCTTCTAACGCTGGCGATAGCGAAGATGTTTAAGTCATAAATGTTAAATAAAAAAGTAACTTTAAAATAATTAATCCCCCAGTTAGTACACAACTAACTGGGGGGTTAATTTTGTTACAGGTGTGTTACAAAGGCAACTTTAATTCAATAACTGCTTTTATTAAACCATAGTAACGCTTTAACCTTCGGGTTACAGGTTACTGAAATAAAAAATGACATCGCCCTTTTTTATTCAGAAAATTTTTCCCTGTTACTAACACTTAAATTTACCATTGTAAATTAAGATCTTTTACCTTGAACCAAGACAAATCAATAACAAGAAAGAGAGACTCCACGACAATGAGTTACACTAATATTACTCCTAGGTACAATATCCCTCAGCAATATGCACAAGCTCCTCAATACCAACAACAAGCCCCTCAGCAGTATGCACAAGCTGCTACTCAATACCAACAACAAGGCCCTCAGCAGTATGCACAAGCTCCTCAATACCAACAACAAGGCCCTCAGCAGTATGCACAAGCTCCTCAATACCAAGCACCCCCTCAGTTTGGGTATGATCGTCCTGATGCACGCCCTGATTATAATCAAGCCCCAACACCTCAATCCAACTACCAGCCTCAAGGCTTTTCCAGAGTGAGCCAAAATGGCGTTTGGAACAACGCTCAAGCCAGAAATAATTATGACTTATCTCAAACCAACACGGGCTATGGCACTAACCGTTTAGATATCGCTTCAGGTGCAGGTAAATTGTTCCAAACTGGTGGTTTTTCTAACACAGTAAACAACCAAGGGTCTGGTTCTTTAGAAGCCCTCCAAGAAAAAAGTACTTGGGCTATTGCTAACAGCGTAAACAACGGACCGTTCAAAATTTTACAGAGAGAAACCTACGGTTCTTTCGCTAACGTTAGAGGCGGTGGCGAAGTAACCCAAGATAAATTTGGGTATGGTACTACATGGGTAGGCCAAGGTTCTGGTGCTACTGTTAACCAAACCAATGGGTATAATGCCACTGTTTACACTCAAGGAGCAGGTGTTACTGTGAACCAAGATAAAGTAGAATACGGTACATTTGTACAAAACCAAGGTGGCGGTACGTTTAACCAAAACGCTGGCTACCAAAACTTAGGTTTCGTATCAAATGCTGGCGGTACTTATAACCAAACAGGCTTAAACAACGCCTTCCAAGCACAAAACAGTGGTGTTACTACCAATCAAAATGGTACTAGCAGCTTGGCTTACTTAATTAATAGCGGTTCAACCTTGAACCAACAAGGTGGAACTTGGGCTACAGCCGTACAGCACGGTGGTGGGTCTAAAATTTACCAAGGCAACACCATCAACGATGGGTATGTTATTGGTGGTAGTTCCACCATTGACCAAGGTAGTGCAACCGCTTTCCGCAACCGGTTAGTCAACACAGGCGATTCTAAATTCAGCCAAAACGCCGTGAGCGATAACATCATCTGGAACAACGGTGGTGGTGTAGATGGTTCGCAAACCAGCAGCAGTGGCGTAAACTGGGCAATGCTCTAAACCCCGGCTTCAACTTTTTAACAATGCTCCCTCCTCCCGATTTTACCTAATCGAGAGGGGGGCTTTGCTTTGTTTATACCCATTTTCAGGCTCAACGCCCTATTCATTCATTGATTATCGTTCCCAGCTTTAGCTGGCTGGTTTGTCATGGGACTGCTGTTTGGCAGCCCCCCGACACGCTTTTTAATTTTTTTAGACAAATTCAGGGGTAAGCCCCTCGGAAAAACCGCCCGAAAAAAACACCCTCCTATGCCACTACGGGCATATGACGGAGAGATGCTTTTTTCGCCCATTCGGTAGACGGAACGCATCGGCGACTGCAGGGCAAACGCGATGGTCGTTCCTACTGGTTGGTAAGCCATTCAATCTAAGAATCGGAATTACGCATCCAAACTATTATTTTTTCGCTAACCGAAACAACAGGGTGGGGGCGGTTTTTTCTTGTCGGCTATTCCACGGGTTTTTATAGGTTTCATGGGCAGAAAGAAATACCCCCCGCTTCGCCCTAGTAATGCCCACATACAAAAGTCTCGCTTCTTCTTCCAACACCAAGCGTTTTTGTCCCACACAAGCCGCATCAAACATCGCCTCTTCGTAGGCAAAACCTTCATGCAACTGTTTTTCCAATAACCCCAACCGTACCGCAATTTGTTCAGGTTCTTTCAATCGTACTTGTGCCAGTTCTTCTGAAAATTCTCGTTGCGTTAAAAACGGCAAAAAGACAAAATCAAATTCTGCCCCCTTGCTTTTATGTAGCGTCATCACCTGCACCGCCGTGGTTTCAGGAGCAACCGCATCATCGTCTTCCGATTCTTCCGCTAATGTTCCACCTTTTAGCAACCCGAGGGCTTCTTCCGTAAATAATTTGAGCGATTTAGCACTGTTACCCGCTTGGGCAAAATACCGCAACACCACTTCCAGCGGGGCTAAGCTTTCAAACGCCATGGCACCCCCAACCCCTGTAGGCGTGCTGGTTTGTTGCCAAGCCCCATCTGCCATGCCATAGTGGGTTAACGCCCTATTGGCTTGTAACGCCACCAAATACCCGTTAGACCTATCCACCACGCCCGTAAACAGATGTTCGCTCATGCGTAAAATCAGCGTTGAAAGCTGAGACCCGCCCACTTCTCGGTTAAAATCATGGAAATCGTAATACCATTGCGTCAAAAAGGGTAGCTCTTCGGGCAATTCATCGACTGGTAAGGCAAAGAGGGGGGTGGCTTCCAAAAATGCTTCGATTGTTTCAATCATCTCTTCGTCGTGGTCTGCCACGCACGCCAGTTGGGCTAATCGAAATGCCCGATAGGTGGCTAACCGATGTTTCGCTTCCGAAGGGTTGTTCAGCACCTGTAAGTACGCTTGTACCACTTCAAACACGGGCGAAACCGTCATTTTTTCGGCTTGTGTTAGGGTAAGAATTTCTCGTTCTTGTAGGTATTGTGCCACCTGCAACGCCCCATTGTTGGAACGTGTCAACACCGCAAACGAAGCAGTCGGATGCTGGGCTTGTAGGCGTTTAATTTGTTGAGTTATCCAGCTGAGTTCATCGACCTGTTTGGGGAAGCTTTCCGTGGTGATGGGCTCTAAGAGTGTTGGGTTTTTGCCCGCCGTGCCTTCTAACAAGGTCGGTAAAAAAGCGTTTTTCAATTCGGGTTGATACTTGGGGGCTTCCAGCAGCCAATGGTTTGCCAAGGCGACAATTTCCAACGCACAACGGTTGCTATGGGTCATTAAAACGTTGGTTTGGGCGGATTGTATAAAGTCTCGAAACACCGAAGGGTCTGCGGCGGAAAACGTTGTGGTGATAGATTGATTGGTATCGCCTGTACGAATTAAATTGGGGTTTTCTCCGCCCAAGAGGGCAAATAGGCGTTGCAGTAGCTTGGAAGAGTCTTGAGCTTCGTCTTCCATTAAATAGCTAAACTGGGTTTGATAATGCGTGCGAACATCCTCGTTATTTTCTAGCAAGGTAACGCTTAGCAGAATTAAATCTGTAAAATCAAGCATATTAGCTTTTTGTAGCAAGCCTTGATATGCTTCAAAGGCTTTACCTAACTGCGTTAGCTTTGGTTTTTTGGTACGTTCGCCTTCTTTAACAAGGGCTTCAGGCGAAAGGCGTAACTGCTTGGCTTGCCCAATAGCAGACCCGACTGTTTTCTTCCAAACTTCAAACGTACCACTGCCTTCAACAGGGGCAAACGTGGCTTGTGCAGCTTGATGTAGTAACAGTTCCTGCTGAAATTCATCCACCATTTGCAAGGGTTGATTGGTTAAATCCAGCCCCAAACGGCTAGCGTGGTTGCGTTCGGTTAAAATCCGAAACGCTAAGGCATGAATGGTTGAAACCATCGGCAAGGTGCTAATGCCAGCGGGTTGTAGCTTGGCTTTTAATCGGTCTAACAACGTGCGTGCGGCAGATTCCATGTACGTTAGCACTAAGATTGAGCGAGGCGGCGTACCTCGGCGAATGAGTTCTAAAATCAGTTCGACGGTTACAAAGGTTTTCCCCGCCCCTGGTACGGCGGAAATAGCCAGCGTGCCTTGGGTGTAGCTTAGAATAGGGGATTGGTCTGTTCGCAACGTAGCTTGGGGAATGTTGGCTAATAAATCTGCCGAAGTTTGAGCATCTGCCAGTTCTACCACTTGCGTTAGGGCGGTATACAGTAGCGGTTCGGCTTCTGAAAACAACCGACCTTCCGCATCACGTTCCGAAGAAAAACAGCGTAATTGCTCGGTTGCCAAACTGCCCAGCTTTCGCAACACCGCCGCCCCCCGAACTTGTCGTTGCCATAAGGGGTTCGTTTTTAACGAAGTTTCAGGCGTTTCACCTTCAGCCACTTCAAAGCCGGCACTATGCACCATGGCATTGTAAAGCGGGGCTTCATCGGTTCGTGTCCACTGGTCGTTCTGCACATCCAACCACCAAAAAACAGACCGGCGTAGTTCAAGGTCAATCGCCTTTTGGGGGGTGGCAATTAGCAAGGCGTTGGGGTCTAATTCCCTTGGGGCATCAGGCGTATCAGCAACCGCTCCTAGTTTGGCTTGCCACAACCACAACCGTTGAGCTTCCACCGTGTCGAATCCGCATTTTTTAGCCACATCGGTTTGTCGTGCCAAACTACGCACCAACAACGCCAATTCTGGAGCTTGTTCGCCCCCCCGCAATAGCGGATACAGCCACCTTGTTAGCGTATTGAGCAATTGGTCTTCTACCGCTAAACCTTGCATTTCTTCCAACCACACCCGAAATTCCGTATAGCGTTTTCGGCTAGAAAAATAGATCAGCTCGTCTTCAGGCAACATTTCTTCAGTGGGAAACAAAGCACTGCCCGTTTGTTCCGTTACCACCGCTTGCTGATGATGCACGGCTATACGATGAGCCAACGCATCTAACGTGAGGGCTTCGGTTTGTTGAAACCCCAAAACCACTGCCAACAATTGCCGAATTTCCAACCGAGAAAGAGCAATTTTCCACGCACTGGCATTGACCAATTGCAAACAGTTGAGCAACGCTCTACCCAGTAACGTATCGGCTGGGCGTTGCGTACCACTGAGTACTTGAAACGGCACCCCAAGGCGTTTTAGCTGATAAAGATAAGGGGCTAAACTGAGCGTATCCGTGGTGGGTAGCACCCAAACCAGTTGCCCCAAAGAAAGCGACCCTTCGGTTATCGTTTTTTTTAGCTGAGCAATCACCGCATCTACCTGTTCTACTTGGGTGCGGGTAGGCATCATTAATTTGACGCTGGGATTTTGAAATCCGCCTTCGGGGATAGGCAACGATTGCCCCAACAATTTACCGTAAAGCCAAGCATAAAAAGAGGATTTGTTTTGTAGGGGCGAATTGCATTCGCTCGTTTCTTGGGTATTTATCGGGTGGATGCAATCCACCCCTACAGGTTGTAAAACCTGCGTTACGAGGGCTTCAACCACATTAAATTGTTGACACAACTGGCTTTTTAGGGCGATAGCTCCTTCAGGATGGGCGTTTAAATACCCCCTTCTTGCCCCCCCTTGCGGGTCAATGGTTAAGGCAATCGTTTGGGTTTCAGGCTGATGGGCTTGCCACGCAATAAACGCCTGTTGGGCGGGGGTGGTTTCATCTAAATCATCCACCAATAAATGAGCAATGGGGTAGCCACTATAAGGCGTAAAATAGGGTTCTTTTTCCAATAAAGAATGAAAAATATCCAGCTGTTTGTTGCTATCTAGCAATCGAATTTTATACGCCCATTTATCAAAGAGGGCTTCTAATTTCGCCAATTCAGGCATATCTTCCACGCCCAACCACGCATCGCGAGCTTGCATTTCAGGACGGGCCAACCGATGTTCACTGCGTAGCCTTGCCCGCCGAATCAGCTGACGAATCAGGGTTTTATCGGTCAACTGGTAGGCATCAAATACTTGCGGATGTTGGGCTTGGAATTGTTGCCAAAGCAGTTTGTACAGAAATTCCGATTCTTCCAGCCCTGTTAGTTCGGGTAGCACTTGCGTGAAGGTTTCAGTATCTGGGTAGGCTTGCAGTAGGCGGTTTTCCACCACGGGCCAAGTTTGGAATAGCAGGTTGCGTACCCATCCGCTGTAGGTGTAAACGGGAATATGCCCGAGGGGGGCGTTAACCAGCATGCGAAGTTGGTTGGCTAGTTTATATTGCAAAGCACTGTTTTGCATCAAAATCAGCACGCTATCGCTACGCACCGTTGGGGTGTTGAGTAAGGTGGCGGCGTGGTTGAGCAGGGCGGTGGTTTTCCCGCTACGAGGGTCGCCTTCCCAACAGAATAGGCTTTTGGGTTGAGGGATGGCAGTTCTAATCATTGGTAAAAATCAATCAATTGAGACTCAATAGCCAGTTTAAATGGTTCGCTCAAGGTATACCAATCCACAATATCCACTTTAAACGGTAGGGGGGATTCTGAAAACGCTTCTTCTAATTCGGCAAGCTGATTGAACGTTAAAGGCTTACCGTTTTTAGCTTTCAAGCATAAATCTAAATCAGAAAACGGTTTTGGCGTGCCCTTCGCCCTTGAGCCAAAGACCCAAACATCACAATCGGCAGCAAGGGTTGCTAAAATAGTTGAAACAATCTGTTTTTGACTAGGTGTTAAATTAAGCATGGCAGGTTTATTCAATGGGTCTTTCCACTAGCTTGTTTCGTAAAAAGCGAACCTCTTCCACAAAATCAGGAATAATCGCAAATACTTTGCTAGCAGCCATTTCGCTGTAAGTGTGGCTAGTTGTCCCTCTTGCCTTCCGATACAACTGCCATACATCCCACGAATTTTTCAACAAACCTTTTTCAGCCCCTGTCCGAATTAAATCAGGAAACGTCATTTCATCAAGAGCTACAGTAGAAGGTTCAGTGGCTTCCAAATACCGTTTCAAAAATTTATGGCTCAGTTCATAGGTATATTCAAACGCTTGAATACTGGCGGAACGAAGGAGCAAAGCCAACTGAACGTCTGTCTTTGCTAAGTCAGAATTTGCATAGGTTAAGCTTGTTTCTAATTGAGCAATCGCTTTGCTTAAAGATGAAAAATCTAACATAACACACCTTATCTGTTGAGGAATTATTCCTTATTATTGTAACATGAATTCTTTGGCATACTCTCTGTTTGTGCTATGGTAAAAGCATCTTTTTTTCTATCGTAACAAGGTGATTTTAACCCATGATGATGATGTTTGACGTATTAAGCCTAGGGCTTCAACAAATTGGCTTGCCCACCAGCTGGCAACAACCCAGCAAAACCAACGGCACAAAACTTTCTGAAATTGAAGTAGACCAAGCATGCCAAGCCATCAAACGTATTTTGGTAGATGCCGACGTCAACCTACGCGTCATCAAAACCTTCCTTTCTCGGGTGAAAGAAAAAGCAATCAGCCAACCGCTATACGAAGGGCTAACCCCCGAAGAACAATTCATGGGCTTCCTACAACAAGAACTCGTCGTACTATTAGGCGAAAACACCACCCCCTTAAGCCTTACCCCTTCAGCGGAAAACCAACCCGCCCTCATTTTAGTTTGTGGCTTGCAAGGTTCTGGCAAAACAACTACTTCGCTGAAATTAGCTCAACATTTGGCGAGCCAACAAGGCAAAAAACCCTTGCTAGTAGCAGCGGACATTACCCGCCCAGCCGCCATTTTACAATTACAACAAGGGGCTGAAAAAATTGAAATACCCGTCTTCACGTTACCTGATGCCATCAGTATGCAACCCATTGTGGAACAAGCTTTAGCTCAAGCCATAGCCCAAGAAAATGACGTGGTAATTGTAGATACCGCTGGACGGCTACAGGTAGATACCGAGCTAATGGCAGATTTATTGTTGGTGCAAAAACGGTTTTCTCCAAGTGATGTGGTGCTATTGATGGATGGGATGTTGGGGCAAGAAGCCGTCAACATTGCCGAAGCCTTCAACACGCAAATTAAACTAACAGGGGCTATTTTAACCAAGTTAGATGGCGATTCTCGTGGCGGAGCGATTTTGTCGTTGAAAGAATCGACTGGGTTACCCATTCATTTTATTGGTGTAGGCGAAACAGCGAGTGATTTAGAGGTGTTTCACCCAGACCGTATGGGGCAACGTATTTTTGGGCAGGGCGATTTAATGACCCTGTTTGAAAAAGCCCAACAAGCAGGGCAAGGCGAAGCCCAACAGCGGCTGCACCAACGTATTATGAGCGGACAGTTTGATTATACGGATTATGTGGGGATGTTAACGGGCTTTAAAAAATTAGGGTCTGCTAGCCAATTGCTGGGAATGTTGCCCATACCCGGCTTGAACGACGCTGTGCGTAGCAGTATGGATTCGCAATCATCCACCCAGCTTAAGCAAACCCAAGCCATTGTGGGTTCTATGACAAAGAAAGAACGAACCACCCCTAGCCTGCTTCACAGTGCAGCACGGGCAGAACGACTAGCCAAAGGGGCAGGCGTGCCTGTTGAACAAGTCAAAGCATTTATAAACCAGTTTGAAACCTTGAATTTCACCATTCAGGGCATTTCTTCGATGACGAAGATGTTTAGTGGTGGGGGCGATGGTGGTGGATTATTCGGTGGTTTTGGTGGTGGAGCAAATGCTGAAAAGGCGTTTGCCAGTCCGATGGTTGATGAATCCGCCGATGATGACGATGACGGTGGCTTTGCGGATTTTTTCAATAGCATGATGAGCGGTAACAAACCCAAAATGCCTAACGCTGGGCAACAGCAAAAAACGTCATCCTCAGGACAAAAGCCTGCCAGTGGCTTTATGAATCAATTTTTTAAGCGGTAAGACCATGCAGGTTAGAACTCCTCTACTGTTGAAGGAAACCCGCCAATGGGGCAAGCCGCCTGCGTGGTGGCAAGAACCGTTCCAAGCCCTTTCAGGCTATTGGAAAGTAGTGCATTTAGTCGTGCCTATCCCCAAGCTAACTGCCCCTATCACACTGCTACATCTTTCTGATTTACACTGGGATTGGAACACCATTCCGTGGTTTGAAGGAATCGCTCCGCAATTGAACGCTCTACCCGCTTGTGATGCCGTGGTTTGCACGGGCGATTTTATCGCCACCGGCAATCATGGGTTGGATGATGTGGCTAGGTGGTTTGCCAGTATTAAACCTGAATTACCCCATTTCGCCTGTATGGGTAACCATGATTATGCTGATGGAGCGAACACCCAGTCTTTGGCGTTGGCTTTAAAAAACAAAAATATTCGGGTGTTGATGGATGAAATAACCACGCTTCAAACGCTGAACAATCCGCCCCTGCAACTGGCGGGGCTGGATGACTACACTTACGGGAAGCCCAAGCCTCAAGCGGTTTTTGATGCGTTGGATGATGCTTTGCCTTCCGTTTTGTTGGTACATAACCCTACGCAAACGGCGGAACATCAACATCCGTGGGGGCGGTTCGGGCTGATGTTGGCTGGGCATACGCACGGCGGGCAATTTCCTTGCCCGCATTGGTTTGCAGAAATTATTGCAGAAGCCCCTTATGTGCGTGGTGTTTACCGCCCGCAGCCTGATAGTTTATTGTATGTCAATAGTGCCAGTGGAACGGCATCAGTGCGATTGAAGTTGCCCTTTTTGCGAAAATGGTTCAAATTCCCGCTAATCCCCGTGCCAAGGTGGGGAATGATGCCCGAAGTAACGCTGGTTCGGCTAGTACCAGAGTAATCCATTCATTTAAAAGCTATCCACAATAGTATTTCTGTGGTAAACTATTGATTATTGTATTGTTAAAGGAAATTTTACTATCATGCAAATACCCAACCAAATCAAGGCTAACAACCCTGCTCCTGTTGAACGCCCTTCCACCAGAAAAGCCATAACTTACGACGACCGTTGGATGTTATATGCCTACCCCATGGTATGGTTTGCTGTTTTATTAGGTGTTGCTGCATTAATTTGGGGTTTTCAGTTCTTTGCTGTACCCTTTTTCTCTCATAGCTAAAAAACAGCCCTGTTCTCTATTTCGCCCTCTCAATTTAACTAGGAGGCACGATTACTATGCCCGCTTCAGAAACCATTACTGTACTTGCTAAATATAAAAAGCCTGAACATCATTTATTAGTGCTAAATAAGGCAGATGCACCGTTTTTAATTGATTTAAGACCGGAAGAAAGCTTCCTAAACAAACACGTTGTGGGCTCAGCTAACATTCCCTTTCCCAAACTGTTATCGCATAAAGAACAGTTAAAAACCCTTGAAAAAGTGATTATACTAGCAGAACCCGAAGCCTTACCAGAAGCGGAAGAAGCCTATTTGGTTTTAACGGCTTTAGGCTTAAACTCTGTATTTGTTGTACCTAATGGGTTAGCCGTTTGTAAAATGGCAAAGCTTTCATTCACCACACTAACGGATGCCCATGTTCAAGCGTTTTCTGCTTGGTTTACCGCTATGCCAAAACAAGAAAAAGTGCCAACGGTAGCTGGGGTGGTTTTCATTTTACTTTCTTTGTTTTCAGGCAAACGCAGAGGGATGGTTTTCGGGGTAGGGTCTACGTTATTGGGCTACGGGTTACGAAACCAATTAAAAACGGAACAAGCTAGTTCTATTGGGCAATGGGTGCTAAAACGGCTATTAAACAAGCTAGTATAGTATTTTGAATAATTTACCGTTTTTTTCTATGTAGGGGTGGATTGCATCCACCCGCTTCTGTTAATCTTCAAACGGGCGGATGCAATCCGCCCGTACAGTCGGGTAATGTGTTTTCATAAATGGTACTACACCAAGCTATTACTAAAGTGCACATCGCTCACCGATTTTTTAAGGGCTTTAATTTTCGAAATTCGTTGCTTGTCTTCCGCTGTCAATTTATCTAGCTGGGTTGGTAAAGTACCAGCTTGGCTATGTACCGTTTGTTCTACTTGCTTAATTAAGCGTTTATTTTGAACGGTCATCACCGCCGAAGCGATGGCAGCAATAACAAACAACTGTAATAAGGCTACCGGATGATACCGAGCTATCGCTAAATTCACAAAAAACGCCCCTTGAGATTTTTCTAAATAAGCTAATAATTTAGGGGTAGGGTCTTGCGTAGGGTTATCAGTAGGTGGCTTATTCATTTTAAAAGCTACCCGTAACCATTTACTGAAATCAGTTGACAGTGTGGTTATTAAGGTTTTTAACTGAAATTGACCATTTTTTACATTGGGCAGTAAGTTGGCTATTGGGCGTAAAGGCTTTAATATAGGTCGTTTTTCGCCCAAAACAATGGTATGATTATACGCTTGTTCTAATTGCTTAAACCACTTTTGCCACGCCCAATTGGTTTTTGTTAATTGGTTAAATAGTAACTTACTACCTAAGGCATTTAATCCTAACGTTACTAACGAATAAATTAACCCCGAAGCCAGCATGGTTTTAAACGTGTGAGACCGACTAAATACCTGCTTTCGCCAGGTATGGTAATCCGCTTCTTCTTGTTGGATTTTAGTTGAATAAGCCGGTTGTTTTACAACCGAATTGGGTTGAACAGCTTGATTAAAAGCGGTGGAAACTTTGTGTTGCCATGTAGCGGTTTTTAATAAATTGGTGTTGTCTTGGGCGTCTGCTTCAAAGCTTTGCAACCCTTGTTTAACTTGGCTCATGGCACCCCACGCTAAGCCAATGCCTAACAATCCGCCTAAAAACCCGCCTTTAATGGCGGTAAGCCCCCATGAATTGACATTTCGTACATTCACATATGGCGTATTATAGCCCAACCAATGTAACACCTTGCTAGCCGATGCTAAGTTTTTATTGCCTTGGGTGGCGGCTTCTTTTCGCCATGTTTGGCTTGTTTGAATGCATTGATGTTTAATTTTAGCCCCCATTAGCCCAATAGCAGGGTGAAGTACGATGCCTAACAACCCACCCCATACAAACCCTGCCTTAATAACCGCAGGTGTTTGCCAGTTAGGTTCTTGGTTTAGTAATTGGTTAACCACCACGGCTTCTTGGGTTAAGGCGGGCGTTTTTTTCATGCCTAAAACCCCAGAAGCAATCAGGGTTTGAATCAGTTTTTTATTACTACTATGGGCTGAAGTAGAAGCAGAGGTAGTAGCCAAGGCATCTGAAAGAAAAGAAGGGAGCAGAGAAGAAGTTTGTTGCATGATAGGTACATACCGTCTCGCCACGAACGAATTAATACCAATTTCAAATAGAAATTTCGTTAGCGTCTACGTTGTTCCAGTCAAGTAAAAAAATCCTCAATGGTCGTATGTGTACGCCTGCGGTTTTTTACTTACCAGTGCCTAATATCCATCTAACGCTATTCCCATTTGAAAAGGGTACAAGTAGTGTGGATAAAGTTAGTATACCAAAAATAACAAAAAATGCAAAAAAAAAGACACGTTACGAATAACGTGTCTGTTATAGTACACACAAAAACACACCCTGCCCAGAAAATTGAGATTCAGTTTCTATCAATCTGGTTGGTTTTACACTATGTACGACCCGTCTAGTAATCCTGTGCGAAGGGTCGTATTACTTTGCCTTAGTTAAAATTTAGTTATAATCGTTATTAATGGGTTGTGGTGAACTGGGTGGTGAAGACGATGGTGGCTGCATGGGCGGCGCATCAATAAATTGAGCCCTGCCAAAATTTCTAGCCCGCACAGTTTGTAGCGGAGACCCGCTTGGGTTAACATCATCTAGCCTCGTATAAAGCGTCGACCCATCTTCTAGCAAACGGCTACGCCAATTACCCGCTTCTAACTGAAGGGTATTGTTACCAGCACCCCCATCTAATTCAGCTTTAAAGCCTCTGGAAATTTTTATCTGTACCACATCATTACCAACGCCAGTATCTGCTACAATTTGGTTGCCATTACCTGCCAATATCAACTTATCGTTTTGATTAAACCCAGTTTTTGGGGTTAATGAACTGGTAACTAAGGTAACTTTATTGTTTTTACCACCCACAAATAGGCGTTGTTGCCCATCGCCTTGGTATCGCCAAACGGATTGTTCACCGTTCAGATAAGCTTCGCTAGGAGCTGTGGTATTACCCATATTGGAAATGTTAGCTGTTTGATTATTACCAGTAGCCCCCAGTTGACCAATACCTTCATCACTACTAATATTAAAGTTGTTATCGTCGCCTTTTAGGGCGATTTTATTAACATGCCCCCAACTGCTAAGCCGATGTTGGTTGCCCGTGCCTTCTAGTAAGGCTTCTTCAATATTTTGAAAAACAGACTGGTTACTGCTATCGGTGGTGCTTGAAACGAATTGATTAATACTGCTAGGTTTTTCGCCGCCAAAGTGCATAATATTATTTTGCAAATTAGTGCCGTACTGTAGTAGTAAATCTGTATTGGTACCGTAATGGGTTAACGAATTAATGGTATTAGTACCACCCATGGTTAGACTACCTAATGTACCACCTACTTCTAAGTAATTATCAGTATTGCTACCTTCTTGCATACCATTACCTAAATTACCTAATACGTTAGCTTGATTAACGCCACTTTTACCTTCTTGCTTCAAGGTATTTAAGTTTTCATGAATTTCCAAACTGTTTTTATTGCTTGTACCTGTTTGCAACGCCGTTTTTGCATTAAACGAAGCTATTTGGGAGGTATTGCCACTACCTTGCTGGTAAAGGGCATTAGCTCCTTGTTGTAGGTAAGCTTCAACCGTTTGATTGTTTCCATTAGCGTAAAGGGCTTCAGGACGGTATTGAAATCTATCAACGACTGGTTGGCTACCAGTGTATTTAACAATCTGTTGCCCTGTGGTTTTAGCGGTTACCACTTGCAATTTAGGGTAAGGGAAATAGCCTAATGGGTTAGTATTAATGGGGTTATAGTCTGAACCCGAAGGGATGCGAGACATCATCATAAAATTGTATATCCTATGTAAAAAGAAGAGAAAATAAGAGAGAGATATATAAAAAAAATTTAAGCTTTGCAGGGTGAAGAAGGTTGTTATTAAAGCAGCTAATTGGTTAGTATGACTGCTTTCAATAGCATAAAACCTTATCAAGCAAACTTTTGTGCTAGGAATTCGTAAAAGTTGAGACTAAACTTTAGCAATTTTTAGGTAGCTGGTGGTTTTATTAGGATAACAAGGTTGTTACACAGACCAAAGTTTCCTTGTTAAAAACCGATATTGCTACTATACAGCACCCATACCCATTTGCCAGTGTAGCACCCAGTTTTTCATTGACCTCAACAAAAAAATTTTCGACCAAACCAATTTCCTTGAGAGGATATCATTCACCATGGGAAGCAACAACCCTTTAGGCAATATGAATAATGCTGGTTGGAATTTACCTGCCAATACCCCTCCTAACGCAGCTCAAACAACCAATAATAATAATCAACAACTAAAAATTCCAACCTACAGTAGTGGGTTTCCTGATATTGATACTTTTTTAACCACGACAGCCCAATATGCAAGTAATACCATGAACAATAATATGGGGTTAAATTCAACCACAGTAGACAAAATTAATAACAACCAAAGTTTAGATACACAAAACTTATTTTTACTAACAGGTGCAGGACAAACCAACCTGTTTGGCAACAATGTAACCTTAGGTAACAATGTGAATAGTTTTGCTTCAAACACCGCAACCCTTCCTAACAACACAGGTATTGCCCCTAACCTACAAGCACTTCCCCCTGTAACAACCAATGGTAGCTGGAATGGTGCTATTACCTCAAACCTTGGAAAGCAATACCAACCTGCTTGGACTTCTGTTGTAGCTGCTGATGGTACAGTATTAACGACAAGTACTGAAAAAACCAAATCTGAAGCCGCTAAGCCTGAAGAAAAAACTGGTGAATTAACCATGGAACAACTGTTTGCTCAAGTAGCAAAACCCAATACGGAAGGCGTAAAAACGCATACTGAAAAACCTTTAAGCATAGCAGATATTTTACAAAAATCTCCTAATGCTGTTGCAGGACCTACAGGGGCTGTTTTTGGTAGAGCTACAAACATTTTAGGGTTGCCTGAACCTGCTACCCAAACCACCAACCCAGCATTCATCAGTGATTTAGGCAGTTTAACGGGTTTAAGTGGTTTAAACCAAGAAAAAGCAGCATCACTGGCTACCATTGCAAACCTATACCCTGAATTAGCCAAAACTTATTTACAAGATACGGCTAACAAAGGACAACAAATTAACACCCAAATAGCTAATGTAGCTAAAAATCAAACCACAACAGGTATTAACTTAACCGGTATGCCTTCTGGCTTTAACCAATTGTACAATGCTTCAGTTCAACCACCTGCCCAGTCAAACCAAGCTGATGCCGCACAGCGAAATGAAACGATGAGACTTATTGGCGAAGCATTTAAAGCCACTTCCAAAGACCTACCTTAAAACTAACCCGTTGTATAATCACCTTTAGCTGAACGCCTAGCAATACGCTGAACACTTAAAAACATTCGCCAACTATCTTTAATTAAATGGACTTTTGAGCCCGCCACATCGTGCCAATTCACGGCACATTCAACCACCTGCCAGCCTGATTTTAACGCCAAATGTAAGTATTCCACATCAAAGGCAAAACCTTGTTCCTGTTGCAAATTGGCTAAGTGTTTTGCTTTAACGGTGGGCAGTAGCTTAAACCCGCACTGGGTATCAATAATACCAGGGGTTACGCCACCTAGCAGCCTATTAAAACTTCGTCCAATTATTTTTCTGTACCATTTAACCGTGCGGGCAATATCTGGTGCTGAAACGTTCCGAGACCCAATAACGATAACCTCTGGGTTTTCACGCAACGCTGGGAAAAACCGCTCAACATCTTCAATTGGCACTGCCCCATCCGCATCATATAGTAAGCAATACGCTTGTGTAGCGGATAAAATGCCTTGCCCAATAGCATAGCCTTTTCCTTTATTGCACCCGTAATTAACGGTACGCACATTTTCAGGATAAGCTTGCTTGTAGGGTTCGACTACCGCCAGTGTTGCATCAGAACTACCATCATCAACCACAATAATTTCCCATTGGTAGGGTTGTTGGCTTAAATAGGCAACACAATGGGCTAAGGTGGGGGGAAGCCTTTCTGCTTCGTTGTAGGCGGGTATAATTAACGAAAGCGAAAAAAAATCTTCAAACATCATCAGGTATTATACTGTCTGTCTATTTATTTACGTTGAACAAGGTACGCACTATAATAACCTGCTGAAACTAACGGTTTAAATAACAATTGAGGGTGAAGCAATGGCTGCTTTAGTAATGTTGGTTCTGCTTTTTTTGTAACAATGACGACCACTGGCTTATTAAAAATAGTGGTATCAGCAGGGAAGGTGTAGGTTATTTCATATTCAGGCAAAATCATCGGTTTTGCAAGCTGTTGTTTTTCCAACGCCAATTGCTTATTCACTAAGGCTTCTTGCCCATAATAAAACCACGAAAACGTAGGAGCATTTTCTAAAAACAAAGCGGGTTGACTGGCAAATTCAGGGCGTTTTTTAGCCAGTTCAATCAGCATAGGCTTCATGCTTTTTTTGTACGCTAATACCGTTGAAAAACACAGATAAAAAATGGTAACACCCAACACGGGGAATAATGCTAATAACCCTATTTGCACTGGTTGTACCCAAGCTTTGGTAGACCTAAACGCCAAGAAAGAAGCCACAAAAAGCAACACAATCGCACCTGTTGAACCAATCAAGGCGATGGTATTGATTGGTAAACTACTAGGGGCTATTAAGGTATAGCCTAAACACAGCAGACAAGCTAAGGCCAACAAAAACGGCAACCACCGTAATAAAGTTTTTACCCGAATAATTTCAACAGAGGTTAGAGCGTTTTCAGCTTCAGGAGCGTGCCGTGCTTTAAGCGTTTCAGCGATAATTTGCCCTGTTAGCAGTGCCATGGCGGGTAAGCTACTAAGAATGTAAGTAATAACAATAGATTTTGCCATAGTAAAAAACAGCGGAGCAAACACTGCCCAACAAATCAGCAACTTCGTAGCCGAACTGGTTTGACTATTAACCCGATGCCATACTGATTTAAAATGCGTGATGGTTTTGCCTAAAAACGGCACTAGCAAAAACGGCGTCCATGGTAGGAATCCGCCTAATACATAAAGCCAAATAGTGCCATACGGGAAGTGGTGCCCACTACCGTAAAGGTCTCCGTAATTGGGGCTGATGAAGCGTAAAATATGTTCATTTACGAAGAAGTACTGCCAAAACCACGAATGCTTTTGCTGAACAGCAATAAACCAAGGGGCATTAATACCCAACGTAACCAATAACACCCACCACCAGCGTAGTTGCAAAGGCTTCCAGCTTCGTTGCCATAAGGCTAGTAAAACGAGTGGTCCTACAAAGGCAATTAAACTGATAGGCCCTTTGTTCATAAAACCGATGGTACAAATTAAGGCTAAAACGCTTTCGTAACCCAATACGGCTTTAGCGTTATTTTCTGCTTTGGCTTGTTGAATTTTAAGATACGCCCACATACTAGCTGTAACGGTTAAACAAACCAACATATCCATACTAACAGTGGCTGAAAGAGCAAAAAACAACCCAGCTGACGCTAAAATAAGTGGAGCAAGATTATGCGTTTTCGTACCAGATTGGTTGGTTAGGTGTTTGGCTATGAGTGCGGTAAATACAACGGTTAGCACCCCTTCCACAAAGTTGGGTATGCGGGAAGACCAATCGTTACAGCCGAATAATTCATAGCAAAGCCCGATGAGCCAAAACGTCAGCGGAGGCTTGCCAAGGAAGGGCTTATGCACCAGTGGCATATAGGGCACAAGCCAATCTTGCCGAAGAATAAGCTGTTGGGCAATGTTAGCGTAGCGGGTTTCAGTCGTATCAAATAGGGGAGCAGTACCTAAACTAACCAACCGCAGTAGAAAAAACAAGCCTAACATTAGTTTACCGTAAAGCATTACTTTTTTTGAAGAAGGGGTGGTATTTTCTAGGCTAGTAGCAGAAGGTTGAAGCATTAAGAAAAGATTTCTATAACAACAGCATAAATAGGGAGGTATTCCTGTTTATAGCATAAAATCACGATTAATAGCACTGAATTTTTTTGAGGCTTATTGATTTGCCTTGGGTGCAGTAGGCGATTCTGGTTTTTTGGGGAAGAACAACGCACCAGCTAAAGCACCTAATGCAGCAAGCCCAACCGTAATACCAAGAACCGCCCCTACGTTTCTCACTTTTTTGGCAGCACCAAAGTCTTCAATTTTTAGTGTGCCCTTAGCAAAAGCCACTAATTGTTCAGCGGTTTTGCCTTGGGGTTGCTTGCAAGCTTCAATCACTTCAGAAAGGTCGTAGGTGCTTTCTAAATAGGTTAAAATCCGCTGAATGGCTTTATCCGTAGTGTTATCAACATAATATTCTCTGTTACCAACCCATTGAGCCTTATTCTTTTCCATGGTTTTTTTTGCTAAATCCACAGGCACTTCGAAATAGCTATCTGCCCTAGCATACAGCCTGAAGAAGGCATTATCTTTTTCTTGTACAAAGCTTAGTTTGGTATTGTTAATATCATGATGTTTCCCTAACACATCAAAATTACTCAAAGGATGCCCAACCATACTAACATTCAAATCTAGCTGCTGTTTTTCTTGGGCTGGGTTATACCACCACTTAAATCGTTCATCTTTATTGTTTTTAGTGGTAACCGTTACGGCTTTTTCTAAGCTTTTAATGGTAATAGGCGTTTCAACATCGGCAGATTTTTCAATTTTATACAAAATCCCATCTTGCGGATTTCTGAACTTTGCTCTTGCACCGTTACTATTTTCCAACCAGCCTTGTAATTTTTGCCTTAACCGTTCTACCCGTTTAGGGTCAATGTTATAGCCTTCAGAATCAAAGTCTTTCTCAAAGAAAGAATTGAAATCAAAGTCCCAATCCGTCAAGCTACTATCCTCTGAGCAAACCGACCTGTTTTGTGCAGTCGTTTCATTGGTTTCAGTAAAGGGCATAAACGCTGAAGTAGCACCAATTAACCCACCGACCAAAGCACCTAGCCCTGTGTTAAGCAAAGAAATACCCCCCTCTTCTAATGGCTGACCGTTAGGGTAAATACGCTGTAGCATGGGCTTTTTAACCGTTTTCACCCTTGCTACATCTGCCTGTGGAGGGGTATTGTAGGTGAAGTCATCCGTGGTAGTAGTGGGTTCGGTTTCATCCATCGTTGCTAGGCTTGTTCTGGGCGAAACCTGTTGAAGAGGAAGGATGTTATTAATGCTGGAAGGGGGTAGATTCAGTTGAACCATGAGGAATAAAACTCCAGAATAGGTTACAGATACTTATTGTAACCCTATAAAACCATAAAAAGAAAGACTGATGCTAGATGAAAGCAGTTTTTTTAACGCTTCCTAACCAAACCGCTTAACACCCATGATGGTTAAGTTTAGGCTAAAATTTTTAGTTTCAAACCATAGGCAGTTGAAGATAGGCTGGTGCGAGCGTAGCGAAGCAGAGCATTTAGGGAGCCTCTTTTGCTTCCGCTCAAGCCTATTTTCAACGTACACGAAAGCCAGTTAGCCAGTTGTTCCCCTGGGGATTGGGTAAGGGGGTTTTCTTGCGTGTGGGTACTCCTCCCCTCTCCCTTAAGGGGGTGGCGAACTGCCCCTTAAGCGGTGGGGGGTTGTAAGGGGGGGCTGACGCCAGTCCCCCCTTACGCATACACTCTAGACCGAAGCGATTAACCCGTCCGCATTATTGTTATGAAGCATATTTTTTATCGTTTCAGTCCAAAAGCCAATCCCCGAAGGGACTGGCTTTTGGCATAAAAGCTGGAACGCTTAACTGTTCATTAGGCAACCGGTGGTAAACAGGTAACGACCTAAATCTTCATAATCGTAAGCAATAAAAGTGGGCAAGCTAGCCGTTAAGGTGTAGCACCCCTTGCCTTCTTTGGCTACTTTAACCGTAGGGCTAACCACTACACTGGCTATAGGCAATGCCGTTAATTCTGCTTGGGCAGATGTTTCCGCTTCGCTTTGCAATTCAATGGTGAAGCTATCCACCATAATGGCTTGTTCTACAATCACCAACCCACGGGTTTTACCATCTAGCAATTGCTGAGAAAATGCCCGAACTGTATCCCAAATAACATCTTGACGCGTTTGGTGGTAATGTTGCATTAACACGGTTAGCAACTGGGCTTTGTTGGTTAAGCGTATTAGCTTTACGCCATTAACTGAAACTTTGGCACTGTAGTTGGCTTTACGCAACAGAGAAACATCTAATAACCGATTAGTCATGGTTTGTTGCATACAGTCCAAGCTGTGTTGGGTTAAGACGGTGGCGGTGGGTAAGGTTACCGCTTCATATTCCAATGGTAATGCAAGGTTTTTGATATCACTCAGGTTGCCAACGTGTTGAAATTCTTCTTGATGAAAGAGGCTTTTTTTGCGAGTGTAATAAATATTACCAATAATGGATTCGGTTAATTTATTGTCTGGTGGAGAAAAGGGGGTATCAAATAACGTAAAGGCGTCTGTATTAACAATATTGGCATTGCCTAAGGCGTTCATGGTAGCGGAAGACATCATCATAGGGTTAGTTTAACTCCTTTTTGTTTAGTTAGAGTGGAATATTAAAATTTTTTGAATAGCAGACCTCTTTCATAAGTGACTAGGTAGGTGCAAATTCTAGGAATGCTGTTTGCCCTGCAAACAGGTTGCTTTAGCAACCAAGAACGCAGAATTTGAGGTGTACACGGAAGTACATAAGCATTCAAGTACCGCAAATGACAACGTAAAACGTTCTGCGTTTTCTCGCCCTGCGGATGCCCCAGATAGTTAATTATGAAAGAGGTCTACTACAAGTTTAAAGAATGTGGGCTATATTCGTCTACTAGCTAAAAGACCAAGATTTATGCCGTCTCTTCGTACAACCTTTGGTTAAGCAATTGTTACACAATTTGTTTAAATCCCCCTATAGCTATTCCTAAACTTAATGAGCTACGCATCCAATGTAGGGGCTGGTCTCTGTGCCAGCCCGCCTAAATCGTGAGACGGGACGCCACGGAGAGCGTCCCCTACAGAATAGCTCAAGAATACTTGGAACGGCTATAATACCGATTAGCACCGCCTCAATAGCGTAAAAAAATGAACCCACCAGCAGGAACGGCAATCGGTGATAGAATACGACTTTTAATCTTTTAATCGGGCTAACGCCTGTTGCACTTGTTCCAGCCAATTAACCACCAACAAGCCATTGGTCTTCCCCTGCGATTGCGAAACCTGTTGCCCACCCAAACAATTCAACCAATGCAAACATTCCAACCGCAACGGCTCTAAAGGCAAATAAGGCACCGGCATACTTTCCCGCACCCCCGAAGCAGTCGTTTTAACAAGAGTCAGCCTATTTTCCAACGGCAGCGTATCATCCAAAATAACCGACCCTTCTGTACCCACAACTAACAACTGCACCTGCTTTTTAGGGTAAGCCCAACTAGCCTGAGTATAGCCCAACGTACCATCTGCAAAGGTAAACTGCACCTGCACATGGTCAAATTTATCATCTACCCCTAAAAGACTATGCCCTGTAGCTTGCATGGCAACCACAGGTTGTTCGTTGGTCAAGTAAAACAACACTGAAAAATCATGTGGAGACAAATCCCACAACACGTTTCTATCCGCCCTACCAGCGTTAAAATTCAGCCTATCGCTTTGAATGTACCGAATTTTCCCCAAAGCCCCTTCATCAATCAGGCTTTTAATGCGGTTAATAGCAGGATGATACAACAACAAATGCCCCACCATCAACGGTAAATTTTGGGCTTCTGCAAGGCTAACAAGGGCGTTAGCATCTGCCAACGTGGTAGCCAACGGTTTTTCAACATAAAGCGGAATACCCGCTTCAATCACCTGTTTGCCCAGCTTGTAATGGGTTAAGCTAGGGGTGGCAATCACCACACCATCTGGTTTTTGGGGTGATTGCAGTAATTCTTCTAGTGTGGCTACGCCAATGACTTCGGGGTATTTTTGGGCAAATTCCGCCAAAATTTCGGGTCGATTATCAACAATATAGCCCAACCCACCCAGCTCATGGAAATTACGAATGAGGAATTTTCCCCAGTAACCAGCCCCTACAACGGCTATTTTCGGGGTTTTTTGGGATTGGGTGGCATTCATGGGGGTGATAGGTCTTTATTTGATGTTAGTGTGGAAAGTGGAAAATTGTTACTTTTTATTTTACCTAAAAGATACCCCTAGACCAATGGGTGGTTTAATTTCGCCTCAAACGCTTGATTGTTTGGCAAACAATCAAGTGCCACTTGAATGAGTGGTGGAAATTCAAGATTACAGAAAATTCAAAAGACTAAAAACCTGAAGAGTCTTTTATTTATTGCGTTTAAGGTATTTTTGTAATAATGCCTGTGTTGATTAATTACCAGCTATTCAAGACCCGCTTGAATAAATCCCTTTTTTTCAAGAACTACTTGAATTAAGGGCAGAAAATCAAGTTTAACGTATTGTGTCATTCCTAGCATAGTCGAGGAATCTCCTTAGCAACTAGGGGGATTTCTCGACAAGCTCGAAATGACGGGGGTTAGGTATTTGTTGTAGGGGCGTAATTTATTACGTCCGCCCCTAAATCCCCTCCCGTTTCTAAAAAGCCCTCACCCCCAACCCTCTCCCAGAGGGGGAGGGTGCCATAAAGCGTTAGTTGCCCCGTAACGCCCAAACCCTATTGGTAAGCACCGCAATTAATGGTAAAATGAAGGGTATCAATCGTTTCTAAAAAAGTAGACCCCAAAAAAGAAAGCCTTTCACCTAATGACTAAAACCATCGGTTACCAAGCTATTCTACCTTTATTGGCTATAGTAATAGCTATAAACCTACTTCCCTCCCCCACATACGCCATGAGCCAACTAGCTCAAAAAGAATACCTCCAAGCTAAAGCCCTAGAACAACAAAAAAACTACCAACAAAGCCTGCATCACCTAAACCAAGCCATCGCTCTAGACCCCACAGACCCCCTACTTTACGCTAGTAGAGCCACCCTGCTAAGCCAACAAAACGAACCCTTAAAAGCCATAGAAAATTACGAAAAAGCCGCCAGTCTCAATTCTCAAGACCCCATGCTATATTTTGCATTAGGGCAATTGTTTGAACAAACCAATCAGCTAGCCAAAGCCAGAACCGCTTACGAAAATAATCTGCTAAAAAACCCAACCTATCGCTTCCCGCTATTGACCTTGGCAAGAGTGGCTACCAGGCAAAACCAACCACAAGAAGCCATCGGCTACTTAACAGATTTCCTCCAATCATACCCCAACCATTGGCAAGCCAAAGTGCAATTAGCCCAAGCCTATTTGCAAGCAAAACAACCAGAATCTGCCATTAAACTGTTAAACGAACTAAAAGAAACAGACCCCAAACGCTTCAAAGAATCTGCTTTGTTAGGGCGGGCGTATTTGCAAGCCAATCAAGCCCAAGCCGCCTTGGAGGCACTCAGTGAAGCGAAATGCCTGGGGGAGTACGATACCGAAGTAGCCGAACTAATGGGGCAAGCCTACCAACGCTTAGGTCAGCTAAGTGATGCTATTTCGGTATTAAAAGAAGCCATTGCGGGTAATCCTGAAAAAACCACGTTATTACTCAACTTGGCGGAACTGTACCACCAAACCAACCAGCTACCACTAGCCATTGAAACCGTTCAACAATTTTTAACCAAAGAACCTTCGCATACAGGAGCATGGCTCGCCTTTTTAGACTGGAACAAAGAAGCGGGCAATGACGAAATGATTATTGCTACCGCCCCCAAAGTGCTTGAAGATAAAGCCTTAACCTTAACCACGCAAGACCGTACAACCGTGCAAGACTGGTTGGCTTTTGCCTATTTATCTGCCCAACAACCCGAAAAAGCCATTCCGCTTTATGAGGCGTTGGTTGCCAACCCCACCACCACCAGCCCAATTATTGAAGAAAACTTAGCTCTAGCGTATCGGCAAACCAAGCAGGTTGAAAAAGCGTTAACCCATTATTTGGTAGCCACCCAGAATGAAACCACCGCTACGCCAGACCAACAACTCACCATTCGGCAACTACGGCTAGCTTTAGCCCAAGAAAAAATAGATAATACGGAAAACCCAGAAACTGAAAAAGCATTAGCCCTATATGATGGCGTATTAGCCACCGACCCCTTTCAAGCGGAAGCCTTGCTCAATAAAGCCATCCTTGTGAAAGATAACAATCCGCAAGAAGCGTATGACTTGCTCAATAAATTGTTGGAAGCACCGCAAAACCAAACCAGTTTATCTGCAGCAGAACGGTTTGAAGTACTGAGCACGTTAGCGGAAGTTGCCAGTAATGCAAACCATCCAGACCAAGCGATAACGGCTTATAATCAACTAGCTGAACTGGAGAAAACCCATCCGCTGGTGTTGAAGTTGACCACTGCCCAATGGATAGAAAAGGGCTATTTACACCAGCAAGCCAAGCAGTGGGAAGAAGCCAGACTGGCATACGATGCCGTTTTGAAGCAAGACCCATCCAATGGCAGAATTTTGTACAACAAAGGGTTAACCTATTACCAACAAGGTAATTACAAGGAGGCTATTGCTCCACTAGAACAGGCGTTGAAAGTTGAATTCCCTGAAGTGCAGGCTCATTACAGTTTGGGGTTAATTGCCGAAAAGCAACAACGCTGGCAGGATGCGTTAACCCATTATAAAGCGGTTAAAGCCTTGCCTGAAAACGAAAAAAAAGCGATGGGGCTTTCTGCGACGGTTATTGAAAAACGGATGAAGCTAGCAGAAGCCAAAGTGGCGACAAAACCCACTGTTGGTAGAATTGCCGTGCCTGCCGTTGCCATGCCATCCATCAAGCGGAGATAGTGAGAAGTTACGCCGTGTTCTCGCATCGATTGTCGTTCCTAACTGTCGCTGGTTGGTTTGTCGGGGGACTGCGGTTTGGCAGCCCCCCGACACCCCCCCACAAATTCAGGGGCAAGCCCCTAAAAACCCCCGAAAAAACACCCCCTATGCCACTACGGGCACTGACGGGGGATGCTTTTTTCGCCCCTTCGGTGGACGGAACGCGTCGCCGCAGCAGGGCAAAGGCGACGGTCGTTCCTACTGGTTGATATGCCATTTAATCTGTGAATTAGAACAAGGCGGTTGTTTTTATAAAGATAATCTGTCTAAATGAGCCTAAGAGGATGAAGATATGAGAAACTAAAGGGTATTAACCGTATTTAGCCCTTAATTTCTCAACCGTAAAGGATTCACCCCCACGCCATGGCTAGTAACGAAACCAACTTCGCCGATTTTTCCAAATACCAAACGTCCAACAAAACCAAGAAAATACTCACCTACATTGGCTGGGGTATTCTCGGGTTAATTCTATTTAACAGCATGATTATTATTGTACCCGCTGGTAATAGAGTGGTGGTGTTTAACAACTTTACAGGCGTTGAAAAACGAGTGTTGACCGAGGGCATCAACTTGCTGATACCCTTTGTACAATCACCCGTGTATTACGATGTAAGAAGCCAAACCTACACCATGTCTGCCACCCACGATGAAGGCGACCGTCAAGGCGATGACGCAGTATCAGTCTTAACATCAGATGGGCAACCCGTGAAATTTGATATTTCCGTTCGCTACCACCTCATGAGTGGTGATGTTTGGAAGGTACACCAAGACGTAGGACCTGCTTATATTGAAAAAATTGTTCGTCCAACCTCTCGTACGGTTATTAGAGACGTTGTTTCAGGCTACACAGTAACCGAAGTTTACGCTTCAAAACGAGGAGAAATACAAGCAAAAATATCCGAAGAACTAGAAAATTCCCTCAAAAAATACAATATTCAATACGATGAGATTTTAATTCGGAACATCCAATTTTCAGATGCATTTGCCCAAGCCATTGAACAAAAGCAAATAGCTATGCAAGATGCCCAGCGGATGAAGTATGTGCTACAAAAGGAAGAATCTGAAAAGCAACGCAAAATTATCGAAGCTACGGGTGAGGCTGAAGCCTTGCGTAAGAAGGGCGAAGCCCTAAAAGCGAATCCGCATTTAATTCAATATACGTATGTGCAGAAATTAGCCCCTAACGTGCAGGCTATTGTTACCAACCAAAGTAGTATTATGAATATGGGTGATTTTTTGAAGAAGACGCCGGATACCAGTAAGCCGTAACCTTGGTTTTGAAGATTAACGGGTGTGTTCACTCATCGATTGTCGTTCCCGTCTTTAGCTGGTTGGTTTGTCAGGGGACTGTCGTTTGACAGCCCCCCGACACCCCCCACAAATTCAGGGGCAAGCCCCTAAAAACCCCCGAAAAAACACCCCCTATGCCACTACGGGCACTGACGGGGGATGCTTTTTTCGCCCCTTCGGTGGACGGAACGCGTCGCCGCAGCAGAGCAAAGGCGACGGTCGTTCCTACTGGTTGACATATCATTCAATCTTTGAATTAGCATTATTTGCTTCACCGCATAGCGTTTTACCACCGAAGATGGTACACTAAGCCTTGTTTTGAATTCACGGTATTAGAAGCTTAATTTTCTCAATCAATGAATTTTCTTTCATCCTCTTCTACAATTGCATTTACCAAGCCACAGCAATCACCTACCCTCATTATTGGGGCAGGCATGGCAGGGCTCACCTTAGCGTGCCTACTAGCCGAAACAGGGCAAGCCGTTACGGTGGTTTCAAAAACCGCTTCATGGGCAGAAACCGCCATAGAAACCAATTCCGCCTACGCACAAGGTGGCATGGCGGTTTGCCTTCCCACCCAAAACCCTCGGGGCGATTCATTCCCACAACATCAAGCCGATACGCTATCCGCTTCCGGTGGGTTTGCCAACACCCAAGCCATTGAAACGCTACTGGCTCAAGCCCCAGAGTTGGTTGCCACCCTGCAACGGTGGGGTGTGGTGTTTGATGCAACCCCCACAGGCGAACTAGCCTTCACGCAAGAAGCGGCTCATCAAACCCGCAGGGTTATTCACGCTGGCGGAGACGCTACGGGAAAGCATTTAGTAGCAGGGTTATTGGCTTATGCTAAAACCTTGCCTTCCCTCCACTTTAAGCCAGATTTACAATTGCTTCGGTTTATACAACAAACTAGCGGGCAACCCGTACAAGGGGCATTGTTTTTTAACGAACAAACCCAACTAATAGAACCGCTTTTCGCTGAACAAACCATACTGGCTACAGGCGGCCTAGCGGGCTTATTTACCCATACAACCAACCCCCCATACACCACAGGCGAAGCCTTAAGTATAGCCCAAGAAGCAGGGTGTACCCTGAAAGATATGGCGTTTATTCAATTTCACCCAACGGCGTTTTATTGGCAGGGGCAAGTGAAGTTTTTGGTTTCAGAAGCCTTGCGGGGGGAAGGCGGGATGTTGAAAAACAAACAAGGGGAAGCCTTCGCAAAACAGTATCATATTGCTGGGGAATTAGCCCCCAGAGACGTGGTTTCACGCATGATTTATGAAGAGCTACACAAAACAAGCCCTCCTACTACGAATGTTTGGTTAGATATGACCCATCTTTCAGCCGATTTTTTGGTGCATCGGTTTCCCACTATTTATCAAAAAGCCCTAGCGTTTGGGGTGGATTTTACCACCATGCCGTTGCCTGTAGCACCCGCTGCCCACTACACCATGGGGGGCATTCAAACTTCGCCTGATGGGCAAACAGGCATTAAAAATTTATGGGCTATTGGTGAATGTGCGTGTACGGGGTTGCATGGGGCGAATAGGTTGGCAAGTAATTCTTTATTGGAATGCGGAGCGATGGCATTGGAAGCGTTTAAAACCATTCAAGCAAACCAATATCCTGCTACTATAAATAAGCATTACTCTCAAATAAACAATGATAAACAAGATGCGTGGGTTTTAGCGGATGCTGAAATAATTGCACAGATTTTACCCCTTCAAACAGCGTTAAAGCAGTTGATGTGGGAACAGGTAGGGGTTATTCGTACGGTTGAAGGGTTACAGCAAGCGAAAGTTCAGCTGGAACTGTGGGTGCAGCAGGCAACCCAAGCCCAGTGGCAGCAGGTATTACCTGAAGGACTTAATTATTATCATCAATTACAAGTAGCGTATGCCGTAGTAGAAAAAGCCTTGACACTGACTCAATCAGTCGGGTCTCATTATTTACGTATTTAAATAATTTAATGGATTTTTCGTTTGCCCGTTGACCACTACTTCAAAGTGTAAGTGGGGCCCTGTGGAATGCCCTGTACTGCCGACTCTGGCAATACGGCTGCCTTTTTCAATCCAATCTCCCACAGAAACATTGAGCTTGGAACAATGGGCGTATTTCGTCCGAACACCGTTACCGTGGTCAATAACCACCAGTTTGCCGTAGCCCTGTTCCCAACCAGAATAAACCACAGTACCCGCATTGGCAGCATAAATTGAAACGCCGTAAGGTGCACTGAAATCTACACCTCGGTGCATTCTGCCCCAGCGGTGCCCAAAGTGGGAAGAAATATTCAAGTGCATTAGCGGGCGTCGGAAATTGAAAACGCTTTTAATATTACTATTCCACCAACGTTTATTCATGTTTCCCGGGTTACTTGGCTGTTGATAAGTAGGGATAACAGGTGGAGATGCCAAGGCTTCTTCTAACGATTCCCTCTTTTTTTGTTCGGGTAACGATAAGGAAGGCACTGGGGCGGCATCTTCAAATAAATCGACTAAATGAGCCGTTTGGGTGGGTTTGTTCGATTTATTTGAAGATTGTTCCTGCTGGATGGTTGAAGCGTTCGTTTCAAAACTGAGTGAATCATCTACCGCAGAAGAGGGGGGTTCTGCTAATTGGGTGGTACTACCAGGTGGGACATAAGCCACTTGGGTTGCCTTGGTTTGGTAAGTAGTAGGCTCATCAAACATATCGGTGAGTGTTTCAGCTTGAGCGGTTAACTCTGGTAGCGGTTTCTTGTTAGAGGCTTGTGCTTTCGACACTTTTTTATTCGTAACACTTAAGGGGTGTTCGCTAATAGAAATATTCATAGCCCCTGCTACTAGACCGCCTGAAAGTAATAAGCCCATCATAACCAACACCATACTTTTGCGTTTGGCTGAAGGTCTGTTTTTGCGGTTAATTTTATTGAGGGTTTCATCTAACTGTTGCAAAAAATAAAGATTATTAGGGGTAGCCGTTTCAGATTGTGGCTGTGGTAGGCTGCTGTTGGTAGTTGAAGAAGCGAAAGACTGTTTACTTGCCAATGTTAATATAGTGGCAACAGGGGTGGTTTGGGTAATTAAAACAGTACGAGGTAAGGGTGTTTTAGACCGTTCTGTACCCAAGTTTTGCCACCCAGTTGCGTGGTAAGATTTCTTCATTACAGGGAATGATTTAGAGTCAACATTATTAACTTCAGCACCAACAGCAGTAGCAAGGGAAGGATGGGTATCAAATCCATTTTTCCATTTTTTAAATTGAAATGTTTTGGCCTGCTGTGCTGTTGAAGTCATAAGGGGTTAACTTTTTCTTTCTTTTTAACACTAACTATTTAAATTAAGATACAAATACACCTTAATAAAAAGGGGTAAGCTAAAAACAATGCCTGTAATTAGAGAAATTGTTACAAAACCGAAATGGTATAAAATCTTAATAGCCATTAAAGGAATCTTAATAACAGCAGTAGAATGACATTCGTACCCTACAATAAAACTTAAGACGAAAACCATTTAATGACTCTTTTTTTATCGTCTACTGCTGTTTTTTGCATTGCTATTTTATACTTTGCTTAATAACATGAAAGGAAACTTAATTGATGTTAAATTCCACTTATTCCAAGGTAGCTGTAGCTATTTTAGCCCTTGTTGGTGTAGTAGCACTAACACCCACCATGGGTGCGTTGGCACAAGCAGACGCTAGTATGCCCATAACCATTGCTAAAAACACCACTAAAATGGTCGGATGCCCCTATTCAATGGCTTCTGGCAACATCGTGGAAACGGCTCAAAATGAAGGCGTTTTTTCCACGTTGATTGTTGCCTTAAAAGCCACGGGGCTAGACCAAACCTTGGCAGATAAAAACACTAAGTTCACGGTGTTTGCCCCAACAGATGAAGCCTTTAGCAAATTGCCCCCAGGTACAGTAGAAATGTTACTATTACCTGAAAATAAAGCAAAACTAACTAAAATTCTCAGTTATCATGTGGTAATGGAACCCCTGAGTGCCACTGAAATTCAAAAGAACAATTTAATTAGAACAGTGGAAGGGTCTACGGTTAAAGCGTCTACCGTTTCGGGCAAAGCATTTATTAACCAATCTCAAATAACCAAAACCAATGTTTACGCCACCAATGGAGTTATTCATGTTATTGATAACGTGCTGATGCCGACTAATTAAAGGTTAAAAGAGTATTAAACCCCCTTTTCTTTGCTAAAACGCAAAAAACCTAAGGTGCTAGTACCCTACTATCATATTAAGACGAGATCAGTTAAAGCTGATTTCGTTTTTTTATATGATACTATTTATTCCTACTTGAAAGGTTAAGTACCCATGTTATTTTCTAAATTAACGCAAATTGCTTTGGCTGCCGTTGTTGTAGTTGGCTCTGTTTCTGTTGCTTCTTTATTGAACGCTAATGCTAGTGATTATCATCACAACACAATGAAAATGGCCAGCACAAAAAAAAGTGCTTGCCCTTTTTCTATGGCATCTGCTAATATAGTAGGAACAGCTCAAAAAGCGGGTATGTTTTCGACTTTGATTGTAGCACTAAAAGCCACTGGGTTAGATAAAACATTAGCTTCTAAAGACAGTAAATTCACTGTTTTTGCTCCTACAGACGACGCCTTTAAGAAGTTGCCTGCTGGTACGGTTGAAATGTTATTAAAACCCGAAAACAAAGCTAAGCTAACGAAGATTTTAACTTATCATGTTGTAGCCAAGCCCTTAAATGCGGGTAGTGTTTTGAAAATGCCAACTATTGGCACGGTAGAAGGGTCTAATTTAGCCGTTTCACTTAAAAAGGGTAAGCCATTTGTGAACAATTCACAAATTACCAAAACGAATATTTATGCTACCAATGGTATTATCCATGTAGTTGATACCGTGTTGATGCCTACTGATTAAGTATTACTAATTTGTAACTTAAACTAAACATATCGCCTCTCAAATAGCAACAAACTACTGAGAGGCGATTTTTTTTGCTTAAATTTACTTACCTAATCAATCTACCACCTAAAAAGCCGAGTCCGCCAATTAGCAGGGTATTCAACCAATTAAAGCCTTTGGGTTTTTCGGTTGTTTTATCTGTCGCACTTTTTTCGTTTGAAGATTTGAGGATTTTGTTATGAATGGAATCATCATATTGGGCTTGTTGGGCGTTAATCCAACCGGTTAAGCCTTCATAACTATTTTGCCCTGTAGCAAAGGTGTTAGCTTTATCATTCAAGGTTTGTTGGGCGTACCAGTTATAGTGTTTTAAATAATACGCTTCGTAACAATAATGCCGAAACCTTTTGAAATGTCATAAAACCTTAGTTCGGGCATACACACAGGTCCTCCCCCTACATAGAACTATCTAAAGAATACCGTAGTGGCGGTACATCCGTGTATGCCCGCCTAAGATGTAGAGACAATTACACTACTACCATCTAACGATAATAGCAACAAAAAACGGTATAATGCCTCTTCCGCATTATTGTTACGAAGCGTATAATATTTCAAAACACTATAAGATATATTTTTAAACCCTCTAAAATCAAAAAAAATCGGAGGACTGAAAAGTCCTCCGATTCAATAAACTGGCTAAAACCAATCGCTTAATGCTACGGTTGGGGTCTGTTAGCGGCCCGCTGTTGCATTTGCGTTTGCCGTTCTTGATGCTTGGCTTGCATGTCTTGCATTTTAGCCTGACGTTCTTGGTATTTAGCCTGCATTTGTGTTTGACGTTCTTGATGCTTGGCTTGCATGTCTTGCATTTTAGCTTGGCGCTGCTGATGATTTTGTTCATGTTGGGCTTGCATTTGCTGGCGTTGCTGCTGGTGTTCCGCTTTTTTAGCTTCCCACTGCTGCTTTTGAGCTTGCATTTCGCCCTTTTTTTGTTCCCACTGCTGCTTTTGAGCTTGCATTTCGCCCTTTTTTTGTTCCCATTGCTGCTTTTGAGCTTGCATTTCTTGACGCTTAGCTTGGTTTTGTTGCTGATTAGCTCCACCTTCAGCAAACGTAGGTAATTGTGCCACCACTACCATCAAAACAAATACAGCCACAAAAAATTGAGTAAAACGATTATTCTTCATTCAGATAGTTTCCTTCTCATTTCAAAGTAACAACACACATCAGTTCTTTTGAATTAAACAAGAACCTTACAGTACAATACAAATTTATTCTAAAAAGGACAAGTCTCTAGTCAAAGCCCCCACCTCTAGGAGGATGTCCTTGGCCGCCACCGCCGCCTTGGAATTCGCCACCGCCCCCACCTCTAGGAGGGTGTCCTTGACCGCCACCGCCGCCTTGGAATTCGCCACCGCCCCCACCTCTAGGAGGGTGTCCTTGACCGCCACCGCCGCCTTGGAATTCGCCACCGCCCCCACCTCTAGGAGGGTGTCCTTGACCGCCACCGCCGCCTCGGAATTCGCCACCGCCCCCACCTCTAGGAGGATGTCCTTGACCGCCACTGCCGCCTTGGAATTCGCCACCGCCCCCACCTCTAGGAGGGTGTCCTTGACCGCCACCGCCGCCTCGGAATTCGCCACCGCCCCCACCTCTAGGAGGATGTCCTTGACCGCCACCGCCGCCTTGGAATTCGCCACCGCCACCACCTCTAGGAGGATGTCCTTGACCGCCACTGCCGCCTTGGAATTCGCCACCGCCACCACCTCTAGGAGGGTGTCCTTGACCGCCACCTTGATGACCTTCAGCAAAGGCAGGCACTTGGGCAGTAATCACTAACAATGCCACTATGGCAACACAAAACGAGCTGAAATAATCCATTCTCATAGCAGATGACTCCTTTTCACTTGAAGATTAGCACAACACATCAACGTTTTACCAAACAGTAAAACCATTACAGCTTACGAAAACACCATCCCTATAAAAAACTACACTTTACGGATAACAAAACACCCTTATACAGATTCACAGATTGAATGACGTACAACTTTATCTTCGTAGGAGTACGATTAACTAGCCCTAGCAGTCTATGCAGGGCAACGCATCCGTTTTAGGATTGTTGGGCGGACGTAATAAATTACGCCCCTACAAAAACACGCTATCCAATCTGTGAATCGGTATTAGACGTTTCGGCAGAAAGTATGTTTACAATAGGCTAGAAAGTTAAAATTGTTACAACACAACAAAAAACAGAGACTATCGTTTAAAACAATAGTCTCTGTTTTTGGCAAAATAAACCGCCGAAGCTATCTACTTGTGTGTAGCTTCAGGCTTATGGTATTCAGTTGTAGCAGCGTGATGTTCACCCGCAGCAGCTGCTTCGTGGTGTTCAGTTGTAGCAGCGTGATGTTCACCCGCAGCAGCTGCTGCTTCGTGATGTTCAGTTGTAGCAGCGTGATGTTCACCCGCAGCAGCGGTAGCTTCATGATGTTCAGTTGTAGCAGCGTGATGTTCTTCAGCAAAAACAGAAACAGGGGTAGTAACAACAGCCAAAGCAAACAAAGCAGCCAATAAGTGATTTAAACGCATAAGAAGGATTCCTTTTACAAACGATACGATACGATATACACCCTAAAAAATGATATTGATTTAAAAACAATTTATTTAGAGTTCTTAATACCATAGCGGTTTTTTAAGAAAAATACAAGCCACTTAATAATTTCTAAATATTTAGGCTTCAATGGGCATATCTGCCAGTTCCAACTGCACCACTTCCAACAATTGTTGCCAACATTCCCGTTTGCCTTTGGCGGTTTCAGCAGAAAATTGAATGGGCGTAACGCCTTCAATACCAAAGTCTTTCAATACCAGCTTCACCTTGTTGATTGAAGCCTGTAATTCTTTATTGGTGCATTTGTCTGCCTTGGTTAGCACAATTTGGAAGGGTAAGCCTTGTTCAATTAAATACCCCAGCATCTCTGTGTCAGGCGGTAGCATCCCGTGGCGGGCATCAATTAGCTGAATAATCAAACTAATGGTTTCCCGTTCACGAATGTAGCGTTCCAGCTGTTTGCTCCATTCCGCCAACATGGTTTTAGCTACTTTGGCGTACCCGTAACCGGGTAAATCCACAAAAAACCACGATGCGGGAATTTTTAAACACGTTTTACCATCAGGAAAAGGAACATCGGGTACAAAGGCTTTTTTAGGTTGACTTGTTTTCACATCATAGTAATTAATCAGCCTAGTTTTCCCTGGTGTGTTGGAGGTTTTGGCGATGCCCTTGCGTTGAAACATGGCGTTAATCCATGATGATTTACCCACGTTAGACCGCCCGACCATCACAATTTCGGGTTTGAAGGGTTCTGCGGGGGGGCATTGTTCTAACGAAGGCGACGAGGTGATGAACGTAGCTTGTTGAACCGTTAAGGGTAAGTCAATTTCTTTCCAGTTGACTACTGGGGTGGCTTTGGTGCTGGTTTTGTTTCTTTTCAATGGGGCGTTATGCGGGGCAGACGACTTTTTTAAGGGCTTTTTGGTGGCAGGTTTTTTCTTGGGTGGTGTCGTGGTGGTCATTAGATGATACTCTATGCGGGGTAGAAGAGAGGGCTGAACAAACCTATTGTAAGCCAAACAGAATTGATTCGCCTAAAAACGATAGAAGATAATAGGTAGCCCTCTGTAGAGGAGGGCTTTACCATATTGAATCGTTTATAGTATTTTAAAAAATTGTCCGACTTTTAGTACGATTACTTGCAACAGCTATAAAAGTAATGAAGCTATTTAAGCTACAAATTACTCTGCTAAAAATTGAATCGCATTATCATCATCAATTTTGTGTATCTTTTTGACTGCAGTCAAAAATGACCGATCGATCAATACTAATAATTGAGGGAATAAATTTTGTGCTTCTTCAATATAATTACTTTGCATGTCTATTGGTTTATAATGTGTGTGAACTATAATCATGTCTTCAGCCTGATTTTTTTTAACTATAATGCTTGGTGTATATTCTTTAGAACAAGAGACTAAAGAAGGATTGGAAAATTCGGACTCAGCAAGCTTTAGTATATTTTCAACACTCGTCTGATAATAATCGCTAAGCAATAGTTCAAAAAAACTTGGCTGTAGAGAATGATGAGCCCTCAATCCTTCTGTCAATAAATAACGAGGTATTTTAATATCAATCCCTGAACGTGCTTGGGCTGATAAGGCTTCCGTTTTTTGGAAACTATCGGCTTGAGTAACTGGGGTATTTTTCTTTTCTGTTGATTGGGTAGCTGAAATCACCGCAGAGGAAGCAGCAGGAGCGAACGAGGGAGATAATCGAGAAGTAGAAGATAAAGTCATCATTGTTAAGGAGAATCCTTATTATTGGAACAGCTATATGATAAGAGTAACCTACATTAAAAAGAGGTCTATCTGATAAAAAGCGTCTCAACAAAAAAAGATGCTACAAAGCTAAAAAATTATGCAGTAGCTGATGCCCCTCTGGCGTACCAATGCTTTCAGGGTGAAACTGCACGCCATACAAAGGCAACGTACGATGTTGCAAGCCCATAATCAACCCATGCGTTTTATCTTTGGCGGTAATTTCCAAAACGTCATGCGGAAAATTACTTTCTTCCACCACCAACGAATGATACCGCATCGCTTCAAACGGCACCGAAAGCCCCGAAAACAGCGGTGAAATCTGTCCGTTTTCTAACAGTAATGCTTCAATTAAACTGGTTTTACCATGCACAATAGCGGGGGCAGAAATCACCTTCCCACCAAAAATGCTCGCCATACCTTGGTGCCCCAAACACACACCCAACATGGGTATTTTATGGCTAGGCAATTGCCGAATCAACGCTGCACACACGCCAAAATCTTTGGGTTCATCCGGATGCCCCGGCCCGGGGGAAAGCACAATATGCGTGGGGTTATAGGTAGCCAGCAAACCCGCTAACGTATCAGCGTCGTTACGTACCACCACAACGGTTGCTTGCGTTTCAGCTTGCATTAATTGGTACAAATTAAAGGTAAATGAATCGTAATTATCAATCAATAAAACCGTCATCATGGGTTAAGAAAGCTCCTTAGTTGGTGACACATTTTTTGTAGATTGTTCTGCCCAATAGACTGCTTTAACAACACTTTTCGCCTTGTTACGGGTTTCTTCGTATTCCGCAATGGGTTGGGAATCATACACAATGCCCGCCCCTGCTTGCACATGAACGTGTCCGCCTTTAATCAGGGCAGACCGAATAGCGATACAGGTATTGGTATTGCCGGCTAAATCAAAAAAGCCTAAAGCACCGGCGTATATGCCTCGACGTTCAGGTTCTAATTGAGATAAATGTTGCATCGCTCTGATTTTTGGAGCACCCGAAACCGTACCTCGGGGTAAAACAGACCGCACCACATCATACGCAGAAAATTCAGGTTTCAGCTTTCCGCTTACTTCGGTGGCTAAGTGCATAACGTGTGTATAATAATGAATTTGAGCTAGTTCGCCCACTTTTATGCTACCTACTTCGCACACTTTACCTAAATCATTACGGGCTAAATCCACCAGCATTCGGTGTTCCGCCAATTCTTTTTCGTCGTGCCGAAGTTCGTTGGCTAAGGCTAAATCTTCCGCTTCGCTAGCCCCTCTAGGACGAGTACCCGCCAACGCCCGAAGCACCACCTCGCCGTTTTGGCACTGCACAAACGTTTCCGGTGAAGACCCCAAGTAATAGAAATCAGGGAATTTTAGCACATAAGAATATGGCGATGGGTTAGTGGCTATCAGCGTACGATAAACATCTAGCGGATGGTTGCCTTCAAAGCGTTTACTAAAGCGTTGTGCCAGCACAATTTGGAATACTTCACCAGCCACAATTAAGTCTTTACAGCGTGCCACGGTTTCCAAAAACGACGCTTTCGTAAATGGCCCCGAATAGGCTGAAAATAGCGTATCCGTTTCTTCAGGAATGGCAAGGTTAGCGGGCAAGGGGCTAAACCCTGTAGAAGCAGACCCAATGGCGTGTAACACCTGTTGCCAAATAGCATCGGTTTCGGTTTTTTCCCGAAAACTAACGAGGCTGAGGGTGCGTTTTAGATGGTCAAATTCCAGCACTACATCATAAAAACCAAAGGCGGCATCCGGCACTTGAAGCACGTCTTGGGGTTGAGGGGTTACGCTTGTTTCAAAATATTGCGTGGCGTTGTAGCCTAAATAGCCTAACCATCCGCCCGTAAATTGAGGGATTTTCTTTAAATCAGCTTCAGTTAGCCCGTGCGATTCTAAAAAATGAGCCTGTTTGGTTTGCATATAGGCTAAGGGGTTGGCACACGGGGCTTCATAATGGGTAGCATCATCTTTAAAAACGGAAACGATACCATCCTTAAAAGCCACACGCAACGAGGGTTTCCAGCCGATGATGGAATAGCGGGCTAGCCGAGAATCGCCATCGGTACTTTCTAGTAGAATGGCTTGGGGTTGGTTGGCACTAAGCACTTCAAATAGACGAAGCGGGGTGGTAATATCCGCTAAAACACTGTAAATATGCGGTAATGTAGGGTTAGGCATGGTGGTAATTTTTCGCCCTTATGGAAAGCATGTTTATAAAATAATGACTTTATTATACACCTAACAGAGTACAGAAGCTTTCTATTTTTGATAGTTTGACCCCCAAACTTGATTGTTTGGCACGAATTCAAGTGGTTCTTGAAAAAAAGGCAAGAAATCAAGTTTGAGTCATTTTTTACTGGTTTTAAAGTGGTGTAACGCTTTTGTTTAAGAGGGTTTACGGGGGGTTTTTGGTGGTTTTTTGAACCCTAAAACTTGATTGTTTACCACGAATTCAAGACCCACTTGATTTTAAGGAATTATTTCAAGACGCACTTGAATTTCGGGCAGGAAATCAAGTTAAGGTGGGGTTCGGTAAATTTTTATGCCGTTCAATATCATCTAGTAATTTTTGCAGTTGACCATTTTGAACATAATCGGGTTTAGTGTTACCTATTTGATTTTTCATTTGTTTGCTTTCAAATGCTTGAATATCTTTTAGCATGCTTATGATTTCAGGATTCTGTAAATCTAATAAAATGTTTATCTCCCAATAATAGAGCAAGTCGTTTTTATATTGCTTGTGATATCTTTCTAAAATATAGTCTAATAGACCCCAACTCTTTGAAATTTCTATCTGACTTTCGAAGCCTCTGATGTGTAAAGGTATTAAAACGTTTTCTGTGAAACGCCTTTTCCATTCTAGTTTTTGTTCTTCCTCTACTTTTAGTTCTTCTAAATAAAAAGGCAATACGTTTCTTAGGTGTTCTACCTCCCTTTCCTTCCACGTTACTTCTGGGCTGTTTTTAGCCGACAATAATTTATTACCTACCTCTTTTACTTGTTCATAAATTTCCTCCTGTTGCTTAAAGCCTATTAATATACCAAAGCGTAAAAAGTTAAATTGTGATAAGGGGGCTAGATTATCATTTTTGGATAGTATGTTAAAAACTTCTTCAATTGTTTTACTTTCAGTATCTGACTTAACTAACTTTAGTGTTAGCTTTGCAAATTTAGTAAAAACCCACAGCCACTCGTCCTTTTGTTTTTTAAAATTTTCGGTATAAAGATGAGTCCTGCATTTTTCAATTACTTTTAAAGCATAATCATAACTGTTTTTCTCCTCAACCTCTTCTATAATATGGCAAAATACAAGAGGGTTAAGTGAAGTACACTCACTGATTCGTGTTGCTTCATTTAAAAATTCGGTCGCTCTAGCTTTTTCATAAGATGTATAGAAAAAGTAATAACTGTAAGGCTTTTGTCTAAATCGTTTATATTCTACTTTAGAACCCCCTGTATGAAAAAGTTCTTTATCACCCCATCTTAATCCAGCTACTTGTTCTAAAGGTCTCAATAAGTAGTCGGCTATTTCTTCTAATAAGGGTCTATTCTCTTCTTCTTTTACAGTAGTAAACTTGTATCGCGGTGAAACATTATTCGAACTTTTTTCATCTTCATCGTTAATTAAAGATAAACTATTTTCATAAAACCAGTGATAAACATTAGTGAAATGAAGCCTTAAAAAAACCAAAAGCAAGTATTCAAAAAAGTCAACATCCTTCTTTAAACTACTAAATTCACTGTTAAAACATTCCACTAACTGTATTATTTGCCTAGGGGTTTTAAGGTAACAGGCTATCCCTTCAAACAGTTTTTCTGCATGTTCTTTATAATGGTAGTTATCTTCATATTTAAAAGAATCAAGTTCTTCTGGTATTTTTTCGTTCAGCAATTGATTTAAAATTCGAGGAAGGAATGGAAATTGTAATAATTCAATGCTATGATGGACAATCTTTTCCATGTAAGCCATACCTAGGTCAGTATCTTTATATGCTAACTGGCTTGAAATAGCATTCGCTACTTGATCCTTATCCATACCCAATACATAAACCACATTCGGGAAGTTCGCTACTTCCCGAACTAACCGAAACACATTCAACACTTCTTCATTAGTCAACCTGTCCAAATCATCCAAAAACACCACAATCGGTGATTCAAACGAAGCAAGATGATTAGAAATTTGGCTTTTCAAGGTTTCAGCAGGTGGCTGATTAGCAACCCAAAAATCAAAAATGCTCGCCAAGCTAACTTTTTCCGCTATTGGTTTGAGTAAAGCTTCAAACTGTTTAAAATCATTAGAAAGACTACCCCCAATTTTCCAAAAACGAAACCATGCTTTCTGAACACCTGAGAAATTAGACAGTAGCAATAATAACAACGTAACATGACCATAATAATGATAACAAAAGGTTAAAAAAGTTTGTGTAGTTGCTAAGCTGGCTTTTGGATAAAAAACGAAGTAAAATGGCACTAAAAAGAAAAGCCTAAAACACCACCTACACAACGTTCCTCCATATTCGTTCCATCTAGCATAAAGCCTAGGTTTACTAATGGGATTGGCTAAAAGATGGGTTTCAATAGCATTAAAAAGCGTTTCCAAAAATAACTCATCAAGGCGTTGTGTATGCCCATAAAACCAAGGGTTAAAATCAATTATAATAGGTTCTTCGGTTTTAAATTCTGCACGCAGTTCAGGTTTTTTTAAGTATTCCTTCACCAAGTTCATTACCGACGTTTTACCCGTTCCCCAATCGCCGTAAATAGCGACCGTGTAGCCATTCTGACGACGATAATTAGTCAAAATAATCTTCGCCAGCCTTTCTGCCATTGGGTTACGACCAAGTTGGTCTTGTTGGATTTCGTTTATAGCATTGTGCGGGTTGTGGTTTGAGGCATCGGTCATATGGGGCGGTATTCCTAACAGAAACGTAGGGCAAAAGAAGGTAAAGGCATTATACCAACAATGTAGCAGAATATAGAGACCAAAAAACAACCCCCGTTTCTAAGAAACCCTCACCCCAACCCTCTCCCAACCCGGAGAGGGGGAAGTAAATAATGAAAGCGGGGGGCGGGGTTGAGTGCGAAGCAAGGGGCAACGGCGGGCGGGTCTTCACCGCACGCAACGCCCAAAAAAACATCCCAAAACAACGAAAAAACCAAGTATTAAGGCGTTTCAACCTCTTCCTCCGCCAGTTCAGCAGCAATAGGCTTAGGCTGGCGGGTAATCCAATCCGTTTTTAGGCTTTCAATACGGTCAATCATCAACACGCCATTAAGGTGATCCATCTCATGCTGAATACAAACCGCCTCCAACAAGGTAGCCTCATGCTCAAACCACTGCCCCCATTGGTCTTGAGCCTTAACCGTAATTTTCTGAGGCCGCTTCACATTCGCCAAATATTCCGGAAAGCTCAAACACCCTTCCCGCATCGTCTTATTGCGTGATGAGGCTATAATTTCCGGATTCACATAAACCCGTAACCGGTCTTTCGTGCTAGCCGCCGCCATATCCATCACAAAAACCTGCAACGGTTGCCCCACCTGCTGAGCCGCCAACCCAATAGCCCCCGTACAGTTATAAAGCGTCTCAACCATATCCGCCACAAGAGTCTGCAACGCCTCATCAAACACCGTTACCCGTTCCCCCACTTCCCGCAAAACCGAGTGCGGATATTTGTAAATCTTCAAAATAGCCATACTTAAACGCCCCAACCCCTACAACGCAATCGCATCAACCGAACGCAACCGCACTTCCAGCGAAAGCCTTGTCCCTAGAGCCTGTAGCTCCGCATCAAGTGTTTCATGAGGCACCGTTTTAGGGCAATCAAATTCCACCACCAAAATGTAAACCATGCCCTCTTCACCCGAAATAGAATGGGCATTCAAATCAGTAATATTGGCTTCAAAGCCCGCCAACAACTTAGAAACCTCAAACGTAATACCCGTTTTATCACGCCCCGCAACCGAAACAAGGTATGACCGATGCGGTTTTTCCGCAGGGTTTTGAGCCACCAAATGAGCAGGTAAAATCACTTGTGCCAAGCGTTTATGGGTAAAAACTAATCCCAGTTTTTCTTCTAACCCTAGCAAAGCTTGTTGAAATTGCAACCAAGCCGCTTCAGTAGGGAATTCCAGCAGTAAAATCATCGCAAATTGTCCGCCAAGGCGGGTCATCGTAGAATCCGCAATGTTACCAGCAACCGCCGTCAAGGCTTCAGTCAAGGCAGAAACCAAGCCCGGTTTATCTTGACCAATCGTTGAAAGTGCCACAGAAATAAGAGAATTCGTCATCATGGGTTAGAGGCCTTTTTTGAGGTTGAAAATAAAAAATGGTTACCTTTTAGTATACCACGAGCAATAAAAACCCTAATGAAAACAACCTGTTTAATGAAGGCTTTTGCCTAGCAAGCCCAACAACAACAAATAACTGGTATAAATACTCAAATCCATCGTGGTGGTAATAAAAGGCCCACCCACCCCTGCAGGGTCCCATTTTAGCTTCTGCTTAATGAAATAAGGAATCAACAAGCCTAATACTGCTGAACTACAAACCGCCACCAAGCAATAAACCGCCAACAGTAAGCTCAACTTCCACTGATGAAACCGCCAGAAAGATTCCGTACCCAGCACAAAGCCAAACAAGCTACCAATAATCAACGCAACAAACAATTCCTTCAGAATTTTAGCCTTTACGTTACCTTCTGAAACCAAGCCCAAGGCAATCGCCCGAACGGTAATCGTATCGCTTTGCGTACCCATATTACCCGCCAACCCACAAAGCAAGGGTAAAAACGTAAACGCAATCGTTTCAGACCGAATCGTATCCTGATTCATCGACATTATAGAAGAAACCACCAACTGCCCCACCAACGTAATGGCTAACCACGGTAACCGAGCCTTCACCGCCAACAGAGGATTACCCGACTGCAAGTGCCGTTCATCCATATCTTCCAACGTAATACCCGAAGACCGGTAAAGGTCTTCCTGAGATTCTTCGTCAATAACATCCAGCACATCGTCTAACGTAATTAACCCCACCAGCTTTTCATTCAAATCCACCACCGGCAAGGCTAGCAAATTATAATATTTCCGAAAAACAGACGCCACCAATTCTTGGTCGTAACTTTCCAGCACCTGTTTCACATCAAAAATAGCCAATTCCTGCAACGGTGTTTTTGGTTCCATACAAATAACCAAGGTTTTCAAGCTCAAAACCCCAACCAGCTTACCCTCACCATCAACCAAGTAAATATAGTAAATGAAATCATTTTCTTTCGCCTGCCGAATTCTGTCCATCGCATCGCCCACGGTGGTATCTACAGGCAAGCCAAAGAAGTTGGTTGACATAATACCCGCAGCCGTATCTGGGGCTTCTATCAGCAATTGATGAATGGTGTGAGTATCAGCATCAACAGGCATTTCACCCAAAATAGCTCGGCATTCTTCACTCGAAAGTTCTTGCAGCACATCGACGGCGTCATCAGCCGGCATGAGCCGAATAATACGGCTACTTTTTTGCGGAGCTAACGTAACCAACACCCACCGTTGCAATTCCCGAGGCAAACTAACCAATACTTCAGCTGATTGTTTGGGTGCCATCGCTTCAATACAATGCAACACCTCTTCCGTATTAAGGGTTGTAGCCAACACTTCAGAAAGGTCTGCAAAGTGAATTTTAGCTAAAAATTGACGTAAACTATACCGGTATTGATGACGTCCCAATAAATCTTTAATTCTACCTGTCAGCTGTTCCACCAAGTGAACCGTATCAGAAAACCGTGCAGGGTTAGTCAATTTACCATTACCTAAAGCTTCTAGTTCAGCAATGGCAGTGGGTAATTTCTTTTTTGAAAACGGAGGGAACATCATCATAATTAATACGAACCAAGTTAATTAACTTAAAATACTTTATAATTATATAAGATACGCTAAACAAGGTTCAATTGCCTTATCAATTCTTTAAAGTTACCTGTTTTGCTGTGCTGGGTTCAGCGGTTTTGATTGAATATTAAGCCAGTGAAACCGTTTAACCGGGATGGCTTGGGGTTCTTCTTCTTCAGGGAGTGGGGCTTTTATAATAACCGTTTCATCATAATTTACCTGTGGGGAAGGCGTAAAAGTGCGAGGTAAATGCGTCGGCGATAATTCCACTGGCACTTGAGATTCAACCCGCCCCGTTGAACGACGATAGCTTTCAGCCATAGCATCTGAAGCAAAGCAAACAGGCTTTAGAACCAACAGACCCGTAGTGAGCAACAAAAAAAATAATGACAATAATTTCATCATGAAGGTATTTCCCTACCGTTATATATGAGTGCTTGATAAATAAAAATTTCTAAGCTTGAGTTTTCTTTCTGTTTCCATTATCTTTATTGTACAAGGTTTTTAACGTCTATACGTTAGAAGCTACGGAAAAACCTCTATTGGGCGTGCTAATTTCGTTACTGTGGTACTCATTTCGGTTATTTACTCTGTGTAAACTCCCTCATTGTGTTCCTCGTGCCTCATTATCCCATCCCACTAAACCTTTTTCAATAGCTTCGCTAGTTTATTTGGTCTTTAATTCTTAAAGGAAAGTCTCTGTAATTATGAATAAATATGAATTGTTTTTGGTCTTTAAGCCCGTTTTTGAAGGCGATAACCTAGATACAGCCGTGGGTGCTATTGAAACATTAATTAAAAACCAAAAAGGTAAAGTATTACGTACAGATAAAATGGGACGCAAAAAACTAAGCTACGCCATTAAAAAAGTGCGTGAAGCATTGGTTGCTGTTATTGGTTATGAAGCCCCTCCTGAAGCGGCAGCTGTCATTAACCATGCCTTAAAATTGAATGAGGATGTCATTCGCTACACCAACTTCCGTAATGAAGAATTAGATGCAACCAAACCATTCGTTGTTTCCCCAATTACTGGGCGTGAACCAAGAGAATTGAACACCCGTGGTGGTGGTAACCGTCGGCCAGGTGGTTTCGGTGGCGGTGGCAACAACATTGGTGGAGCCGGTGCGAATGCAGGTGCTCGTCGGCCCGGTGGGTTCGGTCGTCCTCAACAAGATGCTTCCGAAGAAGTTGCTGTTTAGGCTAGAATTCACTTCGCTTTTAAGGAATAAACGGGATGTCTTTTGCCAAAATTTCTATTGCAGGTACGCTTTCTTCAGCACCTGAAAAACGCTTTACCCCTAACAATGTGGCGGTAACCGTATTAACCCTTCAGTTGCCACCTGCTTTGAAAATGGGACAAACTGCTGCTAAGCCAGATTCACCAGCCAGTATGTTAAAAGTGGTTTGCTGGCGTAATTTAGCTGACGTAGCTGAACCCTTACCCGTAGGGCAAGTGGTTTTAGTAGAAGGCAGATTACAGCTTAATACCATTCAACAGCAAGATGGTACGAAGAAAAAAGTGTTTGAAGTCGATGCTTCCAACCTATTTTTACTACCCAGTTTGCCAGAACAACTACGCCCTATTGCAACAGGTGGCGGGGGTGCTACTTCAGCCCCTACTGCAAGACCAGTGGTACAACCTGCTACACCTGCAACCCCAGTTGCTAGTGGTAATGGCTTCCAGTTTCAGTCTGATCTTTCCAGTGATGACTTCCTAACTGAAGACGATATTCCGTTCTAACTTGGTTGGGTAATAAAATTTTTGTAGGGGCGGATTGCATCCGCCCTTTTTTAGATTGATAGTGCGGGCGGATGCAATCCGCCCCTACAGATAGCTTCGTTTCAGGTAAATTCTTTAATGATTACCAACGCTTACATTCACATCCCATTTTGTGCTTCCAAGTGCGTTTATTGCGATTTTTATGTAGAACTTGCCAAATATGGCAGACAAGCAGCCTATGTTGAAGCGTTAAATCATGAAATAAAAACTCGGTATCAGCAAAACACGAACCCCCTTACTGAATTACCGCCGTTGGAATCCCTCTACATTGGGGGTGGGACGCCTTCTTTGTTAGAGGCTTCGGTTTACCAGCAGGTATTTGAAACAATCGAACAGTATCAGCCCTTTTCACCCGATGCCGAACGAACGCTGGAAATCAACCCGAACCGATTAGCCAGTACCATGGCGGATTATCGGGCAGTGGGGTTTGACAGGGTTAGCATTGGCATTCAAAGTTTTAATCCGCTGGAATTGAAAAAATTAAGCCGTCAACACACGGCAGAGGAAGCGATAGTAACGGTTAAGCAAGCCAAAGAAGCCGGTTTTAAAAATATTTCAATCGATTTAATGTATGGGATTCCTACGCAAACAATGGCTTCTTGGGAGGCAACCTTGGTACAAGCGATTGCCTTGCCCATTGAACATATTTCTCTTTATGGGTTGCAATTAGAAGCGGGGACGCCACTGGAAACCTTGGTGCATAAGGCGAAAGCCCACTATCCGTTACCGACCGATGAGGCTTGTTTGACGATGTATCAAATGGCGGTTGACCGCCTAACCCAAGCGGGTTTTTATCAGTACGAAGTCAGCAATTTCGCTAGAAAAGGGCATCAGAGTCAGCATAATTTGGCGTATTGGAAAAGTAAAGCGTTTTGGGGATTTGGAGCGGGGGCGACTGGGTTTGTTTCGGGCATTCGGTATGAAAATAGCACGAATTTAGATGGATATATTGCCAATCCGCTGGAAATGCAGGCGGAAACGGTGGTTTCGGCGTTAGAGCAGTTGGAAAATGCTTTTATTTTTGGGTTACGATTGACCGAAGGTATCGATGTGGAAACCTTAAAACGACAAACCAGTCCTGAATTGTGGGAGAAAGTAGTATCTGTTATTGAAAAAGCGGTGGGGAAGGGGCAGTTGCATCATCTACCCTCTACAGGGTTTTTGGCGATAACGCCTGAGTGGTTTCCTAAAATGAATAGCGTGCTGGCGGATTTTGTCAATCTTTCGTAACATTTTTGGAATTAGGGTGTTGAAAATCCGATGGTATGGATAGCGTTGATTGATAGAAACGACAGGATTATGCCCGAATGTTCCCCCCTGAAGAATTTAAAGCCTTATTAAATCAAGCTGAAGCAGGCGATGCTGAGGCTCAATTTAAAGTGGGGCGAGCATATGATGAAGGTTTATGTATAGAAAAAGATGCATTAAAAGCATTAGGGCTTTTTATTAAAAGTGCGGAACAGGGTAACGAAAAAGCACAACTAGCTTTAGGATATTCTTACCAGCATGGCACGGATGTTGAAGTTGATTTGGATAAAGCAATTTATTGGTACACCCAAGCGAGCCTAAAGGATAATGATGGTTCTGCTGCCTATAGTGTGGGTTATTTATATGCTAATAGAAGTGATAGCGAAGCAGATAGAAAAACAGCGGTTGCATGGCTAAAAAAATCTGCGGAACAAAATAACCGAGATGCCATTTATTGTTTAGCTATTTGTTACCATCAAGGAATCGGAACAGAAAAAAACACGACTAAAGCAATTGAATTGTATATACAAGTAGCAGAAAAGGGGAATAAACAAGCTCAATATTATTTGGGCTATATGTATCAATTAGGCGAAGGCGTGGAAGTTGATATAGAAAAAGCCAATCATTGGTACGGAAAAGCAGCGAAACAAGGCAATTTAGAGGCTCAAGGGCTTTTAGGCTATCATTATCAAATTGGTCTCGGAGTAAATGAAGATATCGAAAAAGCCATTTATTGGTACACAAAAGCAGCTGAACAAGGCGACGCTTCTGCACAATATAATCTTTCATTAATTTCTGGTAATAGAAGCGATAATGAAGCCGATAAACAATTAGCGTTTGAATGGCTACAAAAAGCGGCAGAACAAAATCATGCTAACGCAATTCATAGCTTGGCTTGTTGCTATTATAGAGGCATTGGAGTGGAAAAAGACGAGGAAAAAGCTGTCGAGCTATTCCAACAAGCCGTTGAACTAGATAATACAGATGCTCAAATTCACTTAGCATGGATGTACCAATACGGCAACGGTGTTGAAAAAGATACCCAAAAAGCGATTGAACTTTACACCATTTTAGCCAACAAAGGCGATGCTGAACATCAATTAACGCTGGGCAACTTTTATTATTACGCCCAAGGCGTTGAAAGAGACTATCAACAAGCGTTAAAATGGTTTTTACGTTCTGCTCAACAAGGTAATGCAAAAGCCCAATGTGCCTTAGGCTGGCTTTATTTGTATGCGGATGGCGTTAAAACAGATGCGGTTCAATCGTTACAGTGGTATTTAAAATCCGCCAAGCAGGGTAATAATGAGGCTCAATATGCTGTGGGTGATGCTTATAAGTGGGGTTACGGAACAGATATAGACATAAAAAAAGCGTTTAGCTGGCATTTAAAATCTGCGAAGAAGGATAACCATAAAGCACAAGCTCAAGTGGGGTATCTGTATAGTGAAGGCTTAGGGGTAGAAAAAAATGACAAAAAAGCCCTCTACTGGTATAAAAAAGCCATTAAAAACGGTAATACCCAAATTTTTGCTAATTTAGGATTTTGCTATAGCTATGGCGAAGGGGTTAAGCAAAGTTATAAAAAAGCGATCTATTATTTTGAACAAGGGGTAGCAGTTAAAAATTTACTGGCTGAATTTTATTTAGGACACGTTTATTATTATGCCCAAGGCGTAAAAAAGAATTTAGCGAAAGCGATAGAGTACTACAGGCTTTCGGCATTGCAGGGTTATTTAGATGCTCAACATCAACTGTTTTACCTCTATGCGTTTGAAGAAGACGTGATAGATTATAAACAATCAATGGCGTGGGCAAAAAAATCAATCGAGCAAGAGTATGCGGAAGGGTATCATCATCTTTCCCATCTGTATGAACAAGACAAAGGGGTTAGAAGAAATATTAAAAAAGCAATGGAATACATGACCAAAGCAGCGGAATTAGGATTAGTACTTTCACAAATGTGGTTGGGGAAGACGTATTTAAAAGGGTCTAAAGAAGATAAAGTTAAGCAAGATTTACCGTTAGCCTTCCACTGGTTGACGAAAGCGGCGGAACAAGAAAACGCCGAAGCCCAGTACTACCTAGCTACCTGCTACGAAAAAGGGCTAGGCGTGGAAGCAGATGCCGAAAAAGCCCAGCAGTGGAAAGAAAAAGCCTTAGCCCAAGGGTTTGAACCCCCAACCGAAGAACCAGTAGGGGAATAGCCATGGCAAAAATACTCCAACGTCTAAACGTATCCGTTCTTAGCCTCATCCTACTAACCTGCACAATGGGGGTATTAAGCGGGTGCGGAGAAAAAGCAACCACAACGCCACAAAAATCATGGATAGATACCAACCCTGTGATTCAAGCGTTTCTCACCGATTTAGGCAAATGGAACACCACCAACAAACGCAGGCTACAAATAGAATTCGGGTGGATTTACACCCCCCGCTACGAAAAACCCAGCCACACCAAAGAAAGCCCCATACCCGCACCCTACCTAACCGAAGCCCTAACCGAATTAATGAACGACGCCCTCAATACGACACCCAGTAGACGCATCCACCCCGAAATGAGAAATCGCTTGTTTGAAACCAACACCCGCCGAGGGAAAACCGAACTGGTTACCGCAGGTACGGTTCGGCATTACAAACCTAGTATAATCGATTCAGTTACGCAATTAACCCTAGCCCAATGGGTGCAACACAAACAACAATCGCATGGGTTAAAAAGTGTCCTTCAAACTTATGAACCCACCGAAACCGTTACGTTTGGTCAGTTTTGCCAGTGGTCTGCCGTGTTGATGAATCTGCATAAACCCAACGTTAATCCGCAAGAAGCCGTGGGTTCAGAAGAAGACACCCCCCTTTCCAACGAGCTTCAAGCGTATTTTCAAGCCTACGAAGCGTTACGTCAAGCCCAATTACTACCTACTTTAACCAGCGAAACTAAGGTGCTTGATTTATTGCAACAACCCATGAGCAGGGTGGATTTATTATTGCTTTCAATTCCACTGGCCAAGCAAAGTAAGGCGTTTCAAGGGGCGTGGCACAACGGAGCCGATTTACCGCCCTATTTCGAAGAGTGGCAACCCGCCAACGCTAGCCCGTTGGAAACAATCGACCAGCTGGGGAATTGGGAGGATTTACCTGAAACGCATCAAGCCGTGATGGCATGGGCTTATCAGCAAGGGTGGTTGGAACAATGGTTTGGTTTTCAGCCTAATAGCCTAGATACAAAAATAGACTTCCCGATGCAAGCCGTGCTAACGCAAGAAGAAGCATTCGGCTGTTTGAGAACGTTGATGCAATAGGTTTTAATAATTCCTAAAGTTTGGGACTTAAAAGGCCGATAGTAAGAATAAGGTGTTTCTTACGCAGTTGTAGAGGGTTTTTTAATAATGAAACGATTTTTAGGATTTACGCTATCAGAGTTATTGATTTCTTTAGGGGTAATAGGGCTGATTGCAGCCTTCAGTGTACCTAAAATTATTGGCGACAGTGGTCAAAATCAAACAAGAGTTCAAATTAGAGAAGCCTTAAATGCCGTAGAAGGATTAGCGGTACAAGGGTTCGCTGAAGAAAGAATCCTAGAAAATAATCCTGCTAGTTTAGCGGCATTCTTGATTGCCAATATTAGGAATGTCAGAACGAGATGTGCCGTATCAGTTAGTACAGCACCCGCTTGTACCCCTCCTGGAGCAATAGGTTTTTCTTGGTCTTTGAATACATTCCCTGGTGTATTATTGAATAATAACCGAACGATGATTTCAATTGGTACGGCTTTAACCGGAACTGATACGGTTTATCTCTATGTTTATGACCTATCAACAAGAACACCCAGACAGACTAGGCTACCCTTAATTGTAGGAGAAGGTAATGCTGCTGGAGGACCAGGGTCTTTGTTACGAAGAGATACGATTAACAATACCGATACGACTTGGATTTATCCGTAAACCAACAATAAAACAGAGCTTATCAGAGTTTAAATCCGATAAGCCCTGTTTGAAAGCTTCAAAAGTTAGTAGGGGCTATCTTACTTGGCTTTAGGTCTGTAGCTGTTGCCACCACTGTAGGATGAACCACCGCCACCTTCACGGCTTCCGCCACTTGTACGTTGCTGATAGCCACCGCTATTATGCTGGGCACGTTCGCCATAAGGGGCACGGCTTTGACCGCCACCACCACCATAGGAAGACCCACCTTCACGGTTACCACCACGGTAACCGCCGCCGCCACCACCATAAGATGACCCGCCGCCACGATTGTTACCACCACGGTAACCGCCGCCGCCGCCACCATAGGAGCGTCTTGCACCGCCGCCGCCACCTTCGTAGCCACCTTGGTTGTCACGGTGATCTTCAAACGTGCCATCCATAGCTTCATCCACACTCCACTGGCGTTGTAAATGAACTTGACGTAATAAGGCAGCTGTTACTTCTGCCAAGCCAACTTCTCCGCCAACAAACTGTTTCAAGTAGTTGTGGTAAGGCAATAACAAAGCGTCTTTTTCATCGTTAGCTAAAATTTCTTCGAGTTGTTTACCAACCAAGGCTAAACCCGCTTTTTGAATGCTTTCAGCAGCAGGCACAGCATGAGGCTCAATCGTCCCTTGGTTTATGCGAACAATGCGTTTCAACACACCCACTTGACGACCATTAACCAAGGTAAAGGCTTTACCTTCTTTACCAGCCCGACCTGTTCTACCAATACGGTGAATATAATCTTCATCATCCCGAGGTAAATCAAAGTTGAAAACCGCTTCAAGGTCGTTTACATCTAACCCACGTCCAGCCACATCGGTTGCTACCAAAATTTCAACGTGCCCAGCACGGAAACCCTGCATAACCCGAGTTCTAGCGTTCTGGTTCATATCGCCATGTAACGCATCTGCACGGAAGCCTTTATCTCGTAAGAAAGAAAGTAATTCATCTACTTTTGCTTTAGTGTTACAGAAAACAACACCCCGAGTAATGCCATAAAACGCCAATAAACGGAATAACACTTCAGCTTTTTGGTAATCACGCACCACGCTATAGAATTGCTCAATTTTAGGCATACTGCGTTTTTGTTGGCTCACATCAATAACGACAGGATTTTTTTGGAATTGCTGAGCCAATTTCAAAATTTGAGGTGCCATGGTGGCTGAAAACAAAATGGTTTGACGCTGTTCTGTAGGAATGTTACCCAAAATGGTTTCCATGTCTTCACGGAAGCCCATATCCAACATTTCATCGGCTTCATCCAGCACAACACGTTCTACAGTAGAAAGATCCAACGCACCACGATCAATTAAATCCATCGTTCTACCGGGTGTACCCACTACTAAAGAAGGGGTTTGTTTCAGTAAGCGAAGTTGATGCCGAATATCTTCGCCACCATAAACACAAACAACAGAAACACCTTTTTGGTTGCCTAGCAACTGTTTGCACTGTTCCGCAACTTGAAGCACCAATTCCCGAGTAGGGCAAAGAATTAACCCTTGCACTTCTTTCAAGAACGGTTGCAAAGTTTGAATTAACGGCATAGCAAACGCACCGGTTTTACCACTACCTGTTTGGGCTTGCCCAATAATATCACGTCCACCCAAAATAACAGGAATGGCTTCTTTTTGAATAGAGGTTGGGGTGGTGAAGCCCATTTTCGTAATAGCATCTAACAACGCAGGGGAAGTAACGCCCAATGCTTCAAACGCGGCTGTAGGCGAAGAAAAATCATGCGTTTCAGACTGAGGGGTATTGTTTACAGGCATTTCAAATGCCTTTTCTTCACCAAATGGGGGCAACAAAGCAGCAGCGGCTTTAGGGGAATCTAACATTACAATAGTCATCATAAATAAAAGGGTCTACTTTCTTCCATGCCTCAAAGGGCATGGCGGTTGCGAAAAAAAGCGTCATTTCTCTATATTAATATACACTTTTCATCGCACTTACTAAATAAGGGAGATAATAAACAATCATGTATAAAAGAGAGACGCTTGGCACAACTTTAGAGACGCACAATTTCATTAAAAGGCTTTTTAAACAGTTCGTTAAAAATGAAAGAAACGAACGTGTTACCTTTTAGACAACGGCTAGCACTATTTCTGTTATAAGGCTGGAAGCAAAACCAAAAAAGTCGTTTCGAGCAACAAAATCTTGACTAGACTGACGATGACTAAACACACCGTGCAACACTGAGGAGGGGGCAAAGCCGCTCTTCTCAAACACAAAAAACGCTAGAGAATGCGATTTCATAATTTAACATACGACAAACAGTTTTAAAATACTAGCGTTTTTTTGTAACCCCCTTTCGATAACCGATTTTTGTTACAAAAAGGGGTAGTAGAAATCCCTTACCCTTACCCTCACCCTCACCCTAAGGGAGAGGGAACGAGTACCCGCAAAGTCAGGGGCAAGCCCCTACTGAAAAACGTCGACAAAAAGCACATCCTCTACCACTACGGGTATTGACAGGCTAATTTTATGGACTAGATTACCTTCTTTGCGTTGGAACAGTTGTGTATAGCGTCCACTTTTGCCATACTGTAAAGATTAAAGACACAACCTATTAGGATTGTTTAAAAAACCGTGATGAAACCGAAGCATCGTCAACCCAAAACGCCTACTTTCGCCACACCATGGGTTGGGTTATGGCAATTGGTCTACAGGCAACTCTGTTCAATGGAACTAGCCATTGTACTGTTAATTACCCTAGGCTTAGCGTGCGTGATGGGCAGCCTACTACCCCAAGAAAACGTAGTAGCCCTAGACCGCATTCAATACCAATTTGGCGATTTCTACCCCTACGCCAAAGCCATGGGCTGGTTTACCCTATTTTCAAGCCCCTGGTTTATTGGGTTGGAAGCCCTGTTTTTCGCCTCCGTTTCGCTGGGTAGCTTCCACTGGCTAAAGCCCGCTTACAAGCAAATTACGCAAACCGTCTTTCTTTCAAAACCCAATATTGAAGCCTTTACAAAGCACAAACTCAATATACCCATCAAAACCCAATCGCTTCCCCATGCCCTAGCAACACTGGAACAAGCACTGGGGTTTCGGTTTCACGTTCGAGAAATTTCCCCTTCGCACTGGTTGCTTTCCGCCCAAAAAGGCTGGCTGGGCAGAGTGGGCCCGATGGTGGTGCATACAGGCATTGTACTGCTACTAGCCGCCTGTTTAGTTGGGGCGTTTACAGATTTTTTAGGGCAACACGTTGAAGCCCCTTCGCAAAAATTCTTCCTCAGTGAAGCGGCTGTTTTGAATACCTCGACCCCTAGCCCATGGTGGTTTGGCAAACTACCCGCATGGCAAGTAAGAATTGACGATTTTACTATGCGATTCTACCCGAAAGCCCCCACCAAAGTAGAACAATACGAAACCAAGCTTTCTATTTTAGACCCTGCTACGGGGAAACCCTTAGCTAGCGGGGCATTGTCGGTTAATCATCCATTTCATTACGATGGGGTTTCGTTTTACCAAGCTAGCTATCAGCAAACCAGCGGGCATTTCATCAAATTAAACAATACCCCCCCTGAAAAACTAATGGCAACAGAAACGCTGGTGGGTAGACCTTACGTCAAGAAAAAGGTGTCTTCCCATCTCACGTTGTGGTTTTTTCCATTAAGTAGACTGACCGATGGCGTACAACGCAACCAACTACAAGTTTTTGCTCAAGTGAATGGGGTGTTAAAAGGGTTCGGGCAAAAGGTTAGCTTGGCTCAAAAAGAGAGTACCTCGTTAATAGAAGGCGATGCCCCGACCCAATTTAAGGGCTTTACTTTACAGTATGTGAAACCTGAAATTGCCACAGGCGTTCAATTTAAAGGAGCCACAGAAGTAGAAGCGATTTATTTGGCGTTTATATTATTAACCATCGGGTTTTTGATGAGCCAAATTCCTCATTGGCAAGTATGGGGCGTGTTAGAAGCCGATGAAAAAAACCACATTCAAGCCTCGTTAGCATGGCGAGCAAAAAAACAATTACCCGCTTTGGAAAAACGACTATCGCAAGCAGTTAAAGCATTGGAAGGGTTAGAATCATGATGGTTCCGCTACAACAATATGAAGTAGGCGTATGGACGGCGTTAATTTTTACAGGCATTTCCCTACTGCTTGGCTTACTTCAATGGGTTAAAAACTTTCCCCGCCACGGGGAAGGAAAACCAATTTATTGGGGGAAGTTACCCGTGGCATTTATGGCGGTTTCCGCTGGGCAATTGCTAATGGTGTATATTGTTCGTTCAAATTTGGCGGGCTTTTTTGCCTTAACCAATATGTATGAATCGTTATTAGCCGTAGCGTTGGGAATGCAAGGGGTGTGCGTTTTTCTCTTCACGCTAGAAAAACGCTATTGGCAACACCCCATTCTGTTAGTGTTAGTACAAAGTATGGCGTTGGGCTACCTTTATTGGGCAATGAGCCTCAATTCAGCCATTGAACCCCTTCAGCCTTCGTTAGTTTCCTATTGGCGAGCCATTCATGTGCCCATCATTATGCTTTCTTACAGCCTATTGTTTTTATCTGCCATTGGGGCGGGCTTGTATTTATGGCAGCTAAAAACGGCTAAAAAAACCGAAGCTGGGTTGATTTCAGAAACCACCCAAACCACCCTAGACGTTTACGACAACTGGACGTTTGCCTGCGTGCAGTGGGCATTTCCGTTATTAACCATTGGTATTGCCCTTGGGGCAGTGTGGGCGAATGAAGCTTGGGGAACGTACTGGAATTGGGACCCTAAAGAGGCAATGGCGTTGGCAACACTCTTGATTTTTGGGGCGTATTGGCATTTACGGTTGCAGGAACGAGCTTCTAAGGTAGCCCTGCAGTGGATTGTTATTTTAGGGCTAGCCGTGTTGCTAATTACCTATTTTGGTATTAACTTAATGGGGGTTGGCTTACATTCATACGGACGGTTTTAGTAGGGGCGGATTGCATCCGCCCACACCAAAGTTTAGGGAAACGGGCGAATGCAATTCGCCCCTACAGATAGATAAAGGAACATTACCCCCATGACTATTCAACAAATTCGGTTACTGGTTTTTATTCTGATTGCATTAGATGTAGCAATCATCGCCCTGTTCTTCTTCACTCCCGTGTTTGATGGTTTTAAAGACAAACTAGGTGTTAGCGGTAAAGTAGCCGGCCAACCAACAGAAAAAATAACATTAGCCATCGGGAATCAAGCCCCGTTATCAATGGTGTTTCAAGCTTCTGGCGAACAGCCCAGCATCACACTACAACAATTTGCAAATGAAAAAAAGAGCGTCATCCTCGTTTTTTACCCAATGGATAACACCCCCCTTTGCACCATTCAACTTTGTGCATTACGGGATAACTACCAAGCCGTTTTAGCCACAGGCACGGCGGTATTGGGCGTCAACCCAGCAGGGTTAGAATCGCACAAAAAATTTGCAGACCAGCATCACTATCCGTTCCCCATTTTGGTGGATGAAAACCGTCAGTTAGGAAAAGCATTGGGTATTGGCGAACTATTCGGTGCAAATGACCGTACCGTGGTGATTTTAGACGCTACCGGCAAAGTAGCATGGTTTGAACGGGGGAACCCTTCGGTTAAGAGTATTATGGCACATTTGCCAAAAGCGTAAGAATTGATTGCTTCGGGCTAAGGTGGATGCGTTAGGGGGACTGGCGTCAGCCCCCCTAAGAACCCCCACCGCTTAAGGGGCGGTTCGCCACCCCCTTAAGAAACCCCAGGGGAACAACTGGTTAACAGGCTTTCGTGTACGTTGGAAACAGGCTTGGGCGGAAGCAAAAGAGGCTCCCTAATTGCCCTGCTTCGCTACGCTCGCACCAGCCTGTCTCCAACTATTGATGATTTGAAGGTGAAATTATAGTATAGTATTTTGAATAATTACCCGACCCTTATTTTGTAGGGGTGCGATTAACTAGCCCTAGCGGTCTATGCAGGGCAACGCATCCGTTTGGGGATTGTGGGGTGGACGTAATAAATTACGCCCCTAAATTAAAATAGGCGGTTAATTATTCAAAATACTATATCAGCATCAACATCCAAAACAGGCACAAAAAAAGATGCTTAGCGGGCATCCTGAGTAAAAAAGAGATTAGAGAGAATAAAAAACAAAAAATACCGGTAGTCAGAGTTGAACTGACATGGGTTTCCCCGCTCGATTTTGAGTCGAGTGCGTCTACCATTTCGCCATACCGGCATTTTGAGTTTATGGTGTTGCATAAGGCGGAATAATCAACCCTTCAACGTCTTTCAATGTAAACCGAACAAACCCAAAATGCAAGCAATCGTTTTTTGTAACAATTTTGAAAAAGTAGGTCAACAACCGCTGAATATAGTGGTTTTATGCTACTGTGTGGTGTTTTTTAATTAGGGTTTAGTCAAAAACAATAAAATGGGGTCTTGATAATAATGATGGGATTATTTCAAACAGTGGGTAGCTCTATTGCTAGAGGGGCAACCAAAGTGGCAAAAGCAGGGGCAAAAGAAGTGATAGGTACTCTTGATGATACAATGCGGTTAGCTAGAGGGGCTAGAAATATTGATCCAGCAGCAGTAGCCGAACGATTTGAAGGAATTGATGGTGCTTGGAATGTCTTCGACCATGCAACTCATCTCAATACCGCTTCTATTCTTGATATAGTGGAAGATGGCGTAACCCCAAGTACTTTATCGTTTTTACCTCACGTTGCTCATCAAATTGGTATTATGAAGACTGTCGGAGGAGTGCCTGAGTATGTCAACTTACTTAAAGCAACCACACCCAACCCCTTGCCTGCTTTAAGAGAAGGGTTCGATTCAGTCCAGTCTATTTTTGCAAGAAATGCAACGTCTAGTAGATTTGCTTAACAAAGCAAAAGATTCTCTAAGCATATTTGTGGTAAGAATAAAGGAGTATGAAACATCTTAAAAAAGGCTTATTTTTGCAATGATGACAACCACAATAAACACTCTACCAACCGATACCGCCTACAACCAAGCCATTTACACCGAAAAAGCCGATGTGCTGATTGTCGGGGGCGGACACGCAGGCATTGAAGCCGCCATCGCATCCGCAAGGCTTGGGGCAAAAACCATCCTCCTCACCATGAATCTAGATACTATCGGGCAAATGAGCTGTAACCCCAGCATCGGTGGCCCTGCCAAAAGCCAACTGGTGAGAGAAATCGACGCTTTAGGCGGTGTGATGGGCGAATGTGCGGATGCTACCTACATCCAACGCCGAATGCTAAACACCAGCAAAGGCCCCGCCGTTAGAGCCTTACGGATGCAAAGCGATAAAGCCCTCTATCGGGATTACGCCAAAAAATTGATTGAAGCTGAGCCTAACCTAAAACTTCGGCAAACGACCATTTCACAACTATTAACCAACCCTAAAACAGGGGCTATCGAAGGCGTCATGGATGGCTTGGGCGTTGCTTACTTAGCCCCCGCACTCGTGCTAACCACAGGCACTTTTTTAAACGGTAGAATTTGGGTCGGTGAAAAAAGTTTCGGTGGCGGACGCCCAGGCGACCCACCCGCCAAAGGCTTAACAGCATCCGTTATGAGCCTTGGGCTAACCACAGGTAGGCTAAAAACTGGCACACCCCCTCGGTTGGATGGACGCACGATTGATTATTCGGGGTTAGACATTCAAAATGGCGATGATACCAGCTTCTTCAGCTTTATGCCCAACCGCCCCCAGTTAGACCAAATACCCTGCCATATTACCCGTACCACCGAAATTACGCATGATCTGATTCGGGCAAACATTCACCGTTCGCCGATGGTTCAGGGGTTGATGACTGCCGATTGTGGCCCTAGGTATTGCCCCAGCATTGAAGATAAAGTCATACGGTTTGCAGATAAAGACTCCCACCACCTGTTTGTAGAACCCGAAGGGCGTTCCACCTACGAGGTTTATTTACAAGGGTTTTCTTCCTGTTTACCGTTTGAAGTGCAGGTAGAGATGCTTCATTCCCTACCCGGTATGGAACGGGCAGAAATGCTTAAACCTGCGTGTGCCGTGGAATACGACTATTTCCCCGCCTATCAGCTTTCTGCAGGTATGATGGTCAAAAAAGTAGCAGGTCTGTTTTTTGCAGGACAAATTAACGGAACGAGTGGGTACGAAGAAGCTGCTGCTCAAGGATTAATGGCTGGCATTAACGCTGCCCGTTATGCGGGTGGGCAATCAGAATTTGTGTTGCCTCGGTCATCTTCTTATATCGGCACGCTGATTGATGATTTAATTACCAAAGAAATTTTAGAACCCTACCGAATGTTGACCAGTAGAAGTGAATACAGGCTATTACTTCGTCAAGATAATGCGGATTTACGCTTAACACCGTATGGGCGTGAAATTGGGTTGGTCAAAGAAGACCGCTGGCAGGCTTATCAAAATAGAGTTGCCGCTATTGCAGGGGAAAAATCCCGATTAGCCAGTGTGAAACTGCCCGCTACCGATGAAATCAACGCCGTGTTAGGTAGCCTAACCGAAGGTGAACAAATTAAAGAAGGTAGTACGTTGCTTCAGTTGTTACGTCGGCCTAAGGTAACGTATGAGGCGTTAAAAGCGTTGAATTCTGAAACGGGGTTGGTGGCAGGCGATATTGCCGATATTGTGGAAACAGAAATTAAATTTGAAGGCTATATTGAACGCCAAGCACGGGAAAATAAGCGGGCAGTGCTTTCTGAAAAGCTGAAATTGCCCATTAATGCAGATTATTACGCCATTGCCCAGTTGAGCTTGGAAGCACGGGAAAAACTGGCCAGGTTTCAACCGTTGGATTTAGCTCAAGCCAATCGGCTTTCTGGGGTGAACCCCTCTGATGTGCAAGTGTTACAGGTGTTGCTAAGTGCGGGAAAGTTACCCCTTAAAGTGGTAGAGTCAGCCGTTTAATTACAGGCAAATAACGGCTTAATAGAAATAGCTTGTCAAAGTAAGGCATTATACTTATAATCTTGTTAGGATAATATTAAATAGCCTTCAAATTATTAACGCCTTCAATGAAAGGTGATGATTGATGTGCATTGAAAGGACAATTATTCATGAAAAAAATAGCCTACACCACCAAACTGACCGTATTACTGTTAGCCGTGCTAGCCATCAATATTTCAACTGTATCAACCGCATCCGCTTGTTGGAAACGCCATTGCCAATCTGAAGCACCCGATATGCGTATCACTAACAACCATTATAGTTATGACTACAAAACTAGTTATGATATGGCTCAATACCATGAAAGCCTACACACCGAAGAAGGGTATCAGCAAGCGTTTGAAGCCTACTTGGACGCTGCCCAAATGGGCGATTCAAGGGCTGCTTACCGTTTAGCACAACTGTATGAACAAGGACTTTACGGTACGCCACGCAACATGGAACGAGCTATTTATTGGTATCAGCATTCTAACGATTCCAGAGCAAAATTCCGGTTAGCCCAGTTGGCAGAAATGGGCAAAGGTATGGATTATAGCCCTCAACAAGCCATTGCTTATTATACGCAAGCGGCGGAATTAGGTGATGGTAGAGCCATTTATCGGTTATCGCAAAATTATAAAGCCGTACCAGACGAACCAACCCAAAAAGGCATGACCGAACCCAACAAAGACCAAGCCACCTACTGGCTGGAAGAATCCGCCAAAGCGGGCGATGGTCGTTCTCAGTATAAGTTGGCTAGGGCTTACCATACAGGGCAATACCCTGTTAAACGAGATTTAAACCAAGCCCGCTATTGGTACACGAAATCCGCATTACAGGGCGATACTCGGTCTGAATTTTATTTGGGGCAATTGTATGAATTTGGCGGAGCGGGTTTGGCAAGCAAACCCAAAGCCTACGCGTGGTATCGTATAGCCAAAGAACAAGGGCATGGTTGGGCGGTTACTCCGTTGGCGAGGGTTTCAAATCAGTTAAAAACTAACGATATGTGGTCTCAAGGATTGGTAGAATACCAAGCCGCCCATGAACTTCGGTATGGTGTGCATCACACTCAAAAATAACCCTTTTATTCTGTTCGTGAATTTTCTGCAGTAAATACCAATTGAAAGAATAAAGGTCGTACCAACCAGTAGGAAAGACCATCGCGTTTGCTCTGCAGTCGTCGATGCGTTCCGTCCACCGGAGGGGCGAAAAAAGCATCCCTCCGTCAATGCCCTTCTGGTGGCATAGGAGGGTGTTTTTTCGGGGGTCTTTAGGGGCTTGCCACTGAATTCGTGGGGGATTGTTAAGGGGGTCTGCCAAAAGGCAGAGTGATTGCAGGGCAATCAACGAACAAGAACCCCCTTAACACCCTCCAGCTAAAGCTATGAACGACAATCGATGAGAGAACATGATATTTAAACTTTTAATCGGTATTAGTCTTCTGCAAACGGGCTAACAACAGACGGTGAAGCCTGCCAATGGTGCAGTAACGCCAACTTTAACGAGGCTAATGTTTCTACTTGAATAGGGGTTTCCGCCTTAAAATGAGCCAACATTTCCAACAGCGTTCTACGCACATAAGCTACTAAAAAACCTTGTTGGTAAATCCACGGGGTTTCAGCCGTTACTGGCACTAAGGTTAAGCTAGCCGTAGCTGCTAATTGGGCATAAGTGCTACTTTTTTGCCAATGCAGTAAACAAGCCGCTTCCGCCAGCCTATTTCTTAAACGAATGTGAATCCCTTCCTGCACCAACTGGCAAATGGTGGCATTCACCCAAGAATCCATTTCAACAAGCGTGGTACTTAGCCTGTTAACCGATAGACTTTCTTCTATAGCAACGACTGGGTTACCATCTTCACCTTCATGCAGCTGCTGTAATAAATCTTCCAACTGCTCTAAAAATGGCGAAAAATCTTCTCTATCAGGCGGAACGGGTAAAATCCACTGGGCAAATTCCCGATGGCTCAACAACGCATCAACAGAAGGAATATAATCTGCCCTGTACCATTCTTGAATCAGCATTTCAGGCGAAAGAGCCGGTAGTTTGTAGGCTAGTAAAATCGCTTTCCAAGCCGTATATTCATACGGAATGGATTGCCCTAATTCCCTTGATTTCGCTTCGGCTTGTTCAACCCGAAACCGAAAGTGGCTGGGTGGAATGGTAATTTTCGTATTTTGATCTTTAAACCGCATCAATAGCCTATTCAGTTCAGGTTCCCGCACTTGCGTGTAGGAAAAGGCGTCTAATAAGCCTTCGGTATCGTTAACAACCATACCAAAAGCTAAATAATCGCCGTGTGGCCATTGTAAAACTAACAAATAGGCTTGGCTACCGTAGCCATCAGGTAAACTAGCGTAGCAGGCTTTAGTTTCTAAATTTAAAACCCATAGTGGTACTTGGTCAACCAAGTTTTTAAGCACATCTATGTTATTAGGCTTGTAAACACCGGCAATTTGGCATTCTTTTAAGCCTCTATGAATGAGCTTTTCAAATTTGGGTACTTTAAAGGCAGACCCATTTTCTTGGGTTAGGTATAGCCAATAAGCCACCTGTGGCGTTTTAGCCCCAATTAGCATGGTTAAAGCTTGAACAACCACCGTATCATCATCAGGCAACGAATCTAAAAAAGGAATTAATACAGGTACAATGGCTTCAGCTGGGAAATCCCGTTGCATATTTGAAAGCAATTCGAGCTGATCTTCCGGTGGTAAGGTAGAAATAAAATCGACAAATTCCAGCGTGGCTTCCGGTTGGTGCACCGCTAACGAAAGTAGACGCTCGGTTTCTTTCGTAGCCAAGGCTTCAGGGTTATCTAAATATTCCACGAATACTTCAGATATGCCAGATTCCCCTAAATGACGCAACACCACATGAGCCACTTCTCGTTGGTCATCTTTGGCTGAAGTAGACGTAATTAACAACCAAAGCGGGTCTTTTAGCAACGTTAAGCTACCCATTTCCATCAACAATTCAGCCAAGGCTTCCAGCTTTCTGGCATTACCCGAAAGCCGTTCAAGCTCCTTCATTAACAACCCGCACCAAACGGTTTCAGTGGCAACGGTTTTTAACTGGGCAACAACGGTTTCTCGTTCTGTTCTAGAAGGCGGTTCAAATTGAGATAAATAATCTAACGCCTGCAACAACCAACGCCGTAACGTTAATTTCCCATAGGGCGATTGGTCAGCTTCTGCAGTAGGCTCAAAGATAAAAGGCATCTAATTTCTTTCGGGGGGAGACGGGGATTCAACTAGTTATTCCTAAGAAGCTGTCTGTATAGTCGCCAATCAAGGCACTTTCGTTGTCATTTGCGGTACTCATTGCGGTTATTTAGTTAGTCTAAACGCCCGTCATTGCGTTCTTGGTTGCTAAAGCAACCTGTTTGCAAAGCAAACAACATTCCTAGAAATTGCACTTCCTTGACAACTATGCAGACAGCTTCTAAACGTTGGGGATGCTTTTTAGGCATCCCCCAAACGAATAGAGAAACAGCATTGGCTAAATTTATTACACAGCTACCGCTAAAGTAGCTACACCAGCGGTGGAAGTAACGGCTTGTTGAATGGCTTGCAATTCTTCAACCATCGCTTCAACGGAAGATAACTGGTTAATAGCAGCACCAATACCAACGGCAACAGCTCCTGCTTTAATAGCCAATGCAACGTTGGAAGCGTTTAATCCGCTAGCAGCCATAACAGGCAGAATGTTGGCTTTGGCTAATACTTTGGCATTTTCAATGGCGAGTAAGGCTTTTTCAGTAGTGGCTAACAACTTCACTTCTGGGGTAGAACCCAATAAGCGAATAGCCCCTTCGGTTTGAACCATGAAGCAACCCATCGTTTTCAATTTGGCTAATAATTCCAACTGAACGGTTACAGACAAATGCCCTGGAATTGTTACACAAACAGGGGCTTTATCGCCAATAAGTGAAAGGGTTTCTTGTGCTAATTTTAGTACCGCTTCTGCACCAAAGAATTGACCTTTAGCGTAAAGACCATCAAAGTTGCCGAGTTCAGCAACATCTGCACCCGCTTCAACAGCGGCTAGCAAAGCTTTGGGCTCAACGGAAGAAGCAAATAAAATAGCATCCGTCAACGCCCGAGCATGAGCAACTACTTCAGGGGTAGCGGCAACATCAATGGCTTGAACGCCTGCTTGATTGGCAGCGGTTACTACGGCTTCAACAGAAGCTAAATCAACATTGTTGATGCCCGCAATCGCTTTAACGAGGGTTTTGTTGTTCAGGGCTTGTTGGAGGTTTACTTGTTTTTGCATGGTGGTTTGACATCCTTTTTTATATAATTGATGAGGGTTGGAACGGTTAAAATTAAGCCGAATCATTCTATTCATAATAGAATTACCGATAGTAACCCATATTATAGTAGAAACAAGCTTTTTAGGCAAAGTTTTTTAAAGCGATGGCTTACTTTTTGACGTTTTTATTCTATGAATTCGGACGGGTTAATCGCTTCGGTCTGTGGCTTTTGTCGGGGGGACTGCTGTTTGGCAGCCCCCCCGACACCCCCCCACAAATTCAAGGGGGCTCCACGCCCCCTTAAAAAACCCCTCTCAAGGGTCGACTTATTTGCACACACGTTGAAAACAGGCTTGACCGAAAACCAGAGGGTTTCCTAATTGGTCTGCTTCGCTCCGCTCGCACCAGCCTGTTTCCAACTGCATATGATTTGAAACTAGAAATCCATAAGTGGGCTTACAATCATAAACGTTAAGCTTTTTTGTCAAAAGATAAGAAATACTAGGCTTTGGGAAACCGAGCAAAAACAGCATCAATGTTGGAAAGCAGCGGGGCGGGGTCAAAACAGTTGGCAATATCTTCCGCAGAAAGCAACGCAGTTACTTCAGCATCTGCCAATAAATTGCCCTTAAAATGACCACCTTCCGTATTCCAAGCTGCATGGGCATTTTTTTGCACCAAACGGTAAGCAATCTCTCTGGAAACACCTTTATCAATGAGCGTTAGCAATACCCGCTGAGAGAAAATAACCCCGCCATAAACGTTCATGTTACGGGTCATATTCGCTGAATGCACCAATAAATTCGCCATCACCCCATTAAAACGGTTCAACACATAATGCAAGGCAATAAACGCATCGGGCAAAATAATTCGCTCTACAGAACTATGGGAAATATCCCGTTCATGCCACAAGGCAATGTTTTCCATGGCTGGTATGGCATAGGAACGAATCAGCCGGCACAAGCCCGTAATGTTTTCAGAACTAACAGGGTTGCGTTTATGTGGCATGGCAGAAGAGCCTTTTTGCCCTTTGGCAAAGCCTTCTTCCACTTCCAATACATCCGTGCGTTGCAAGTTACGAATTTCGGTTGCCATTTTTTCTAAGCTTGAAGCCAACAAAGCAAACGCCGTAAACAAACTGGCTAATCTATCCCGCTGAATCACTTGCGTAGAGGCTTTCACTGGCGTTAGCCCTAGCAATCTGCAAGTTTCCGCTTCAACGGTGGGGGCTAAATGGGCGTACGTACCCATTGCTCCTGAAACCATCCCCGCTTGGCATTCCGCTTTGGCATGGGCAATTCTAGCTTCTGCCCGATTCAGTTCATCCACCCAAACCAGCAATTTTGCTCCAAACGTAATAGGTTCGCCGTGAATACCGTGTGAACGCCCGACCATCACGGTATCTTTATGTTCCCACGCCCGTTTGAGTATGGTGGCTTTTAGGGCGGATAATTTTTCGTCAATCAGCGGTAAAGCTCGTTGTACTTGCAGATTCAAGGCTGTATCGACTAAATCTGAAGACGTCATGCCCAAGTGGACAAACCGAGAAGGTTCGCCGACATATTCCGCCACGTTGGTTAAAAAGGCTATGACATCGTGCTTCACTTCTTCTTCAATTTCATCAATGCGGCTAGCAGAAAATTGAGCTGTCGTCTTGACGGCTTCGGTTGTGCCTGCAGGTACTAAGCCTAAGGTTTCTTGGGCTTGTAGCACGGCAATTTCAACTTCTAGCCATGTTTCATATTTGGTTTGTTGCATCCATAGGGTTGCCATGGCTGGCAGAGCGTAGCGTTCAATCATGAGTAGAGAAAGTCCTTTTTTAAAATAGTTTGATAGAGATTAACCTTCAGATGCAGTCAGAAGGTTTAATATATCGCTATACTACTATAAACATCGCCGTAAAAACAGAGAGTGCAGAGGGCTAATACACTTATGATGACCAGTCAAACCAAGGGTATCTTACATTTTTGGTGGCAAGTCGTTGGTATTATTGTGCTCACGCTAATCGTCGGCGAACTCTCGTTTTCTTACGCCCTACCTGTCGCTAGAATTAGTAGCCCTGTTAAATCTACCAGCATCAAGCCCAAAAGTGTTTCTAAAAAACCGTCTGCTATTGTTTCTGCAGATTTAAAAGCGGCGACGATGGCTTCTGTTCCGTTACAACCCACCATTTTAGTATTAACACCCGCCTTAGGACAAATTGATAAAACCAAAGCGTTGAGTAATTCGGCAGATTTTTTAGCTAAAGATTTTGCAAACGCTCTGCGTATTCGGTTACAGAAGCATCAAATTTTGGGTTATACCGATGCTGTACCCGTTTGGCAAAAGCAAAAAATTTTTTCAAAGGGCTTAGAATTAACTCGTAAGCATAGCGATGGGCAATTGCTTGGCAATACGGAATGGACGACGCTTTCCAATAGCCTAAAAACCACCGTGCCCGGTGCTAATATTGATAGGCTAGTGATGGTTGAAGCGGAAGTGGATTTTTCAAAGCCTTACCAACCGCACACCAAAAAGCAAAATTTTCTGCATTGGCTAACGGAAGTAAAACCGACTGATGCGTTAGACGTTTGGTTGGTGCATATAACCGTTTACAATATGGCAAGCCAACCGTACGAACCTATTTACCGTTGGCAATACCGTACCACTTTACCGGCAGATAGATTAATGACTGTTTTCCCTGAAGCTGAACTGAATAGTTCTTCCGTACCGTGGCTGGTGCAGGCCAGTAGGCAAGTTGAAAATGCTTTTTTTAGAGAAGTACCCTTTGAAGTGTTAAATGACGAATGGACAGCGATAAACACGGCGAAAGGGTGGAAAAAATCGTACAAAAATCGGTCTGCTGTTGATACAGGTAATGCAGTCATTAAGGAACTTTACGACATTCCCACCAAGTAAAAAAATAGTCTAGGTAGTAGGCTTATTCTTCTCTGCTTCTAGTCTTTGAACGGTTTCTTTTAGCTTTTCAATGGCTTCTTGTAATGCTTGCCAGGTTGGTTTATGCTTTTTAAGTTCTTTGAGTACCCTTATAGAGTTGCTAAAGTATTCTTGATATCCATCGGCATCGGACTCAATTTGTGGAATATCTTCGATTGCTTTATCAATAATGTCAGAAATAGCAGAAAGCGGGACGGGTTCCTGTAATTTCTTCAGATGTTCTTCTGCTGTTGCTAATGCTTTGGTCAATTGTTCTTTTAAATCTTTAATTTTAGCCTCATCTCTTTTGTTTTTTTCAACTAATTGACTTAACTCGTTACGTTGAACCAAAATATAAATGAAGTTACGGAAAAAAGGGCAAGGTAAAATAGAAGGGACATTATTCCACCTCTCATAGGATACCCCACCCCCATGACTACCTTTGCCGACATCCAAATTCAACAAGCCACCCCCACTCACAAATTCCTAGAGGAAATGAACCAAACCCTACCATGGCAACTATTTGAAACTATCCTCAAAACACACATCCACCACAAACCCAACGGCAGACCCCCCTACAAACGCCTACTACTGCTCAAAATGAACCTCCTCAAAATATGGTTCAATCTCTCCTATGAACAAACCGAATTTCAATGCCACGACAGACTCTCCTTCCGAAAGTTTCTCGGCTTCTCCTTAGAATCCCCCATCCCTGAAGCCACGACACTCGAAAACTTCCAACACGAACTGCAAAACACCCCAGCCCAAGAAGCCCTTTTCTTAGCCTTAGACACCTTCTTTCAAGAGAAAAACCTCATTCTCAAAGAAGGCAACTTGGTAGATGCCACCTTTATTAAAGCCAATAGCAAACAGAGAAAAAAACCTGAAGACCAGAGCGACCCTGATGCCACTTATGGCTACAAGGGGTTTGGTTACAGTGCCACGGTTAATGTGGATGCTAAAAGCAAGTTGATTCGTAAGGTGGTTGTTACTGGGGCCAATGTGCATGACAGTCAGAGTTTAATCCCTGTATTGGTGGGCGATGAGCAGACTGTTGGTGCGGATAGTGGTTATGTGGGCAAGGAGAAGGATTTAAAGGCATTGGGGATACAGCCGAGGATTATTAAGCGTCGGGTTCGGGGTAAGCAGCATGAACCAACGCCTGAGTTGACGGCTTCGCAGAAGCGGTTTAATGGGTTGGTTTCTAAGGTTCGGGCAAGAGTGGAGCATGTGTTTGCGGGTTGGAAGACGGTGTTTAAGAAGGTTCGTGTGTCTTGTCGTGGGTTAGTGCGTGTTTCTGCGGAGATTTTGGGCTTGGCATTTGGGTATAATTGTCGTCGGTATGGTTTTTTGGTGAGGAGGGGGGTAGGTTTTAGTGGATTCTTGTATGGTTTTTAGGTAATTATGATCCGAAAAGAGTGGAAACAAGGGGTATTGTTCTGTTTTTTGAGCATTTTTGGTTGAATTTTATTAAAAAACACTCACTACTCCCACCTGCACACCCTTATTCCGTAACTTCAAATACCCATAGCTAAAACAGAAAGCCCTAAAACACCTGCGACAATGATGGGAAGCAACGATGGTTTTTCAGCGGTTTGAGGCTTTACAGTTTCTTCAAACGCTTCATCGGCTTTTCTTGGTTTTACACTGAACGTATCTTTTTGATTAGGGACAAGGCTTAATGACTTAGGTATTTTTTCTTGTTTTGTAGCATAAGTAGCGGGTTGTGTAATAGCCAATAAATTGGTGGGTGAAGCAAGTGTCATTGTCATTAAAAATGCCTTCCTGTATGCCATATAAACTTTAGTTACTTTCAGTTGCTTGAAACCAAATAAAAGCTTAATGATGCTAGTAAGTAAAAAATAAAAAAAGGGTTGGGGGGTAACCCAACCCTTTTTATTCGCAAATTAACACCCTAAGGTTTATTACTAATCGTTAATAGACCCATTCCCAATAGAAACTGTTTCTTTCATCGTTTCTGCAATGGTTTCACTAGCAGAAGCAGAATCTGGTGCTCCCAACGTCGTCATACCAACAGAAGCCCCCCGAATGGGCTTAACAGGAATGTTAGCAACCAAGGCAACCGTATTGGTTTCAGGGTCTGTTTCCAAATTCAATTCCATCATATCTCTATCAATTTGAATATACTTAGAAATAACACCCACCAAATCATCCCGCATGGCTTCAATGGTGTGCGGCTCCAGCTGAGTTCTATCATGCATTAACACTAACCGCAACCGGCTGTAAGCAGATGAACGCCCGCCCACACCCGTGGGTTCACTATCAGCATGGTTTCTGCTAGCGAACGATTGAGATTGACCAATCGTTTTAGCAGCTTCGGCATCAAATTGTAATAAAAAATCAACCATTTTACGAATAATAGACATAATTTCTAAACTCTCTTTTGTAAAACATAAAACAACAAATAATAAAATAATCAGCAATCCTACAGAACAAATAATACTGATTAAGCAGAGTTTTTCCGTTTAGAAGGCACGGTAGTTGGGGCTTTAGACGAATCATTACCCACCAAGAAATTCTTTAGTTTCTCTAACCAAGAAGTCGGTTCATCTAACTGCAACCAAGGAACAGTTTCCCCAGCAATACGGCGGGCTACGTTACGGTAGGCTTGCCCAGCTAAGTTGGATTCTGAATTAACAACCGGTTCGCCTTTGTTGGTAGAAACAATAATGCCTTTGTCTTCAGGAATTTGACCTAACAGTTCAATGCCTAAAATTTCAAGTACATCGTCTACAGACATCATATCATTGGCTTTAACCATTTGCGGACGCACACGGTTCAGAACCAAACGGTAGCGTTTAACGGTATCTTTGGCTTCAAGCAAACCAATAACACGGTCTGCATCCCGCACTGAAGACATTTCAGGGGTTACAACCACAACGGCTTCATCTGCCGCAGCAATAGCGGTTTGAAAGCCTTGTTCAATACCAGCGGGGCAATCTAATAGAATAAAATCTTGGTCTTCACGCAGGCGATTGCAAATATCAATCATTTGCTCTTCATTCAGGGCAGATTTATCTCGTGTTTGGGCTGCAGGCAGCAAGCACAAATTGGGTAAGCGTTTATCTTTAACCAAGGCTTGGTTTAGTCTGCAACGGCCTTCAATTACATCAATTAAGTTGTAAACAATGCGGTTTTCTAACCCCATTAAAATATCCAAGTTGCGTAAGCCAATATCGGTATCAACCAACACCACTTTATAGCCTAATTTGGCTAAGCCTGTACCAATGTTAGCCGTGGTAGTTGTTTTACCAACACCGCCTTTACCAGAAGTTACAACAATGACTTTGCCTCGTTTTTCATTGGTGCTAACCGGTTTGCTAGGTGCAGGCGTTGCTACAGCAACAGGAGGGGCGGTAATTGGTGTGGCAGCAGGAGGGGCAGAAGAGCTAGAAATATTGTTAGCTTCAGCAGGGGTGGCAGTCATACGGAACAGATCTCCAAAAAAGTGTGAGCAGACAATAAAATTCAGATGCAGAATAATCAATTTAACCATACATGCAAAAGCCTGTATAGCTTAGTGTTAATAGTGTACCTGAAGAATACTAAAAAGCCAACTATTGCTGCATAACAAATTTAAAGATTTTAGTCGATTCTTTACAGCTTGAATTAAAAACTGTATTACTGAACTTAGGACTTTTTACTATAAAAGAATCGTTATTTCAGGACAAAAAAAACTAGAAGGACTGTCTATTTTGAGACAATTAAACAGTTGCAACCCTCAACGGGGGGTTGGTACGGCTGAAATTGGCATTACTTTGGCATTGGTTGCTATTTTAATGATTAGTTTTTTGGTGCTTGGTAGCCATTTGAAATTTGCCATTGAACAAGCACCCCCTCCTCAAGCGGAAACGCCTATGGAAGAAACCATTACCTTAAGAACCCCACAATAACCCCGCCTTATGCTTTTAGTTGTTTTTTATTGGGTTTCATCTATAATAATAGACAGATTTTACTCTGTTTTTTTGGATTAGATGAAAAGGAATCAACAATGATGATGAATGGTTTAAGAATTGCTATTTTAGGTGCGGGTGGCTTAGGGCGTGGCATGGCGTTAATGCTAAGCAAACGTAAAGGCTTTAACCTCGTTGCTATGGCAGATAGCGAAGGCTTTGCTTACAACCCAACAGGGCTTTCTTTGGAAGCGTTAAACCCAAACGGGCAAGTGCAACAGTTACACCTTATTCCTGAAGTGGGCGTTAAAACCCCAACCGCTATTGCAGATTTAATGGTTGCCCATGGCGATTCTATCGACGCCGTTTTCATGGCTCTGCCCAATTTACCGGTTGATTTTTATGCCAATACCATTCAATTTATCGCTGAAAAAACGGCGTTTCAAGGCGTCATGGTGGATGCCCTAAAACGAACCAAAGCCGTTGAATTGTTATTGCCACTCAATGAAACCTTGGCTGAAAATAATATTCTTTACATTACAGGGTGTGGGGCAACCCCAGGCTTCTTAACCACGGTTGCTGCTGTAGCTGCCCAAAGCTTTGTTGAAGTTGAACATATTGATATTCATTTTGGCGTGGGCGTAGCCAATTGGGAACAATATCGTGCCACCATTCGGGAAGATTTCTTACATTTAGAAGGCTTTGATGCCGCCAGAGTTCAAGCCATGAGCGACCAAGAAATTGAAGAAGAATTAGAAAAACGGAATGGCTTAATTGAACTGGTCAATATGGAACACGCCGATGATATTATTTTAGAACTGGCTGGCATTTGCGACAGAAGCAAAATTACCGTGGGCGGATTAGTAGATACCCGCAATGCCAAAAAGCCAACCAGCACAACGGTTACCGTTAAAGGCGTTACGGCTATGGGTGAAAGCACCGAACATAAATTTACCGTGGGCGATGCTACCACCATGGTTGACAACGTTTGCGGGCCCGCTTGTGGGTTTATGGCAAAAGGCGTTGAACTACACAATTATGGTATTGTTGGCTTACGCACCAGTGCAGAAATAATGCCTCGGTTTAGTGCAGAAGGCTTGGTATTAGCCGCAAGCCAAAACATGGTTCAAGCCCAAGCCGTTTCTGTTTAAGGGCTATTTCAATGCCGTTTAAAGACGTTCAACTGACCGCATTGGCTCAACAAGTGCTAGTGGTTATTCCTGCACGGTATGGCAGTACCCGCTTTGAAGGCAAACCTCTAGCGTTAATTGGTGGCAAGCCCATGATTCAACACGTTGTTGAACGGGTGGCTGAAAGCCTGTTTGCCCAATCTACCGTGGTGGTTGCAACTGATGATGAACGCATTGCTAGTGTGGTGCAAGGCTTTGGCGGTGTGGTACAAATCACCAACCCCAACCATCCTTCGGGTAGCGATAGAGTATGGGAAGTTGCTCAAAATTATCCGCACTTGCCTTATGTTTTGAACATTCAGGGCGATGAACCTTTTATTAAGCCGACTGCTTTAAATGCCGTTTTAGACCAGTTGGCTTCTTTCGTCGAAGCGAATCAATCCACGCCAGATATTTTGACGCTCGTAACCCCTTTGGCGGATTCGATTGAAGGCCTTCAAACCGAATTAGCCAACCCCAATTGCGTGAAGGCGGTTCGGGCGGTTTCTGGGCAAGTGCTTTATTTTAGCAGAGCGGGTATTCCGTTTGTGCGAGATGGGTTTACTTCGGCGGATGCTGGCTTGGTAGGGCAATCGTTTTTTCGGCATTTAGGGTTGTATCTTTATAGCCGTTCGGCGTTGGCACGCTTTGTTTCGTTACCGCCTTCTCCGCTAGAATTGCTGGAAAAACTGGAACAATTGCGGGCGATGGAGGCGGGTTTTCGGGTCTTTGCATCCGTTGTGCCTGAAGCCCCTATTGGGGTAGATACCCCTGAAGATTTAGCCCAGTTGAATGCGTTGCTTGAGCAAATTGGCTAGCAGGTAGCTTTAATGTAAACTTAAAAGTTCCCCTGTTTGGGGGGCTTATTTTTGTTAGGAATTTTTTATAATAATTATTGACATCTCTTCCTCTAAACATAAGGTTTCATGCTTAAATGACTTCTATTTTCACTCGCTTACTCAATCAAACCAATGCCCAATCATCCAACGCTACCGTTTCTAATCCTACTCAACAAGGCTTAAGCCAGCCTGTATCACCCGTTCAAAGACAACAAAAAAACAAATTAAACACTTTTCAACGTTGGATAGCTGGTGCTGCCGAAGAAGTGGGTGTTTCCACGGAATTTACAACCTCTGAAGCCACCTGCTTACGTATTTGTGTTGATACCTTCGAAGATCATAAGCCCTTTAATTGGGATTCTATGACCTATTTATTAACCCAATTGCCCAGTGTGGAACGGGTTGAATTTGTGGGTGAAGCAGATGCGGTTGTGGTCATTCCAGAACTCGCTAAAATTATTCATAACCTAAAACAATTTTTTCCAGCCGTTTCCATTTTGGTTTGTACTTCGGGCGATGCACTACTTTCACCTAACGGGCTAGCTCTACTAGAAAGTCCGCTCAATGAATTACGCATTCATCTAGAAGGGCATCAACTGTCTTCGTTTAAAGCGTTAACGGGTAAAACGACGAATGATTTTATTACTCTGCAGGAAACGGTTTATCGGTATATTACCCACCGAAAACAATTAAGAAGTAAGGCGTTAATTCAAACTATTTCCGTTTCTTATGTGCTGAATAATTATCAGTATCAAAAGGATGTGCCCGAAATGTTGAAACAGGCGGAACAATTGGGGGTAGACGCCGTTTACTTTACCAACCGGTTACCAGTAAATAAGTTGCAAACTTCTTTGCTGGAAGATGAGTCTTCTATATGGTTTGAAGCTATTACTGCGGATCATACCGACGTATTGGCTTATTTCCAATCGTTTCCTGCGGAACACTATCGGGTAGGGATTACTTGGCCAACGATTTGGCAAACACCGGCAGAATGGGACACGACTGAATTCAATCAGCCAGATGACATTGAAGAAACGACGGTATTGAAAAACCCCACTTTTTGCACTGCCCCTTATCATACAGTCAGCATAAATCTAGCATTTCAAGCTAGCGGATGCCCTCGGTGGCAAATTGGGTCTGTGATAGATTGGCATCCTGTTTGGCGGGGCGATTTTTGGCAAAATACCCACTTTAAGCAATTACGCACCATCCATGATCCTGAATCTTTGGCATTTCAAGATGAAACTTCCGGTGATTTGGTTGCCCCTATTGGGTTTGAAGCTTGCAAAAAATGCCCAAGCCGTTGCACAGCTTCTGCATCCCAACAACTTACCCCTGCCAACCAACATTTGCTAGGTTAACTACCCCACATTCGGGCTGGTCATGGCGGAAACAGATAGAATTTCGTCTAAGCGGGCATTATCCAGCTTTTTGCCGTAAATATCGGTAATATCCATCGCCAACGCTACTTCCCGAACGGTTTTGCCTTCAGCCAAAACCACTTTCGCTATTTGAGCCGCATGAGCGTACCCAATAAACGGATTCAACGCAGTTAGCAGAATGGTAGAATAATTCATGCGGTGTTCAATATATTCCATATTGGGCTGAATACCCACCACGCACTGCTCAGCAAACTGCTTCAGGCCGTTGGTCAACCACGTTTGAGATTCAGACACTTTAATCAAAATCATTGGCATCATCACGTTCAACTGCCATTGACCATTTTGAGCACAAAGCGAAATCGTTAAATCATTACCCTGAACCGCATAAGAAAGCTGATCCATCAATTCAGGTAATACAGGATTCACTTTCCCTGGCATAATGGAAGACCCCGGTTGTAGTTGGGGCAACATCAATTCACCAATAGCGGTTTTTGGGCCCGAAGAATACAACTTCAAATCATGAGCAATTTTCTCAAGTTCAATGGCTACAGACCGCATAGCGGAAGAATAATCGCTGAAATGCCCAAAGCTGGAGGTCAACTGGAAGTAGTCTTTTGCGGGTTTTAAGGCAAACCCTGTATACTGGCTGAGGGTTTCAATCACCCGAGAACGGTATTCTTTGTGGGTATTTAAGCCTGTGCCTAAAGCGGAAGCCCCTAACCCAAGATAATGCAAATTGACGGATGCTTGCTCTAACTTTTCAGCGGCATCGGCTAAAGCGTTGGCATAAGCTCCCATTTGTTGTCCTAAAGTCAAGGGAACGGCGTCTTGCATGTGAGTACGCCCGCAAATGAGTACATCTTTAAATTCAACGGCTTTCGCCCGAAACGCTGCTTCCAATTGTCGAACGCTTGCCATTAGCGGTGCGTGTTTTTTCAAGAAGGTTAGCCGTAAAACAGTCGGTGTAACATCATTGGTGGATTGTCCGTAGTTAGGGTGGTCGTTAGGGTGAACGGGTTTATAATCGCCTTTTTTACCGCCGAGGATTTCGTTGGCACGGTTGGCTAAAATTTCGTTACAATTCATGTGGTTGCTAGTACCCGTGCCACCTTGGTATACATCTACAATAAATTCGGCGTTGAAGTTGCCAGCTTCCAACTCATCGCACGCCTGCATGAGGGCTTCGCCAATGCGGTTGTTTTCTTCGGGGTGAATGGGGTCTAACACGCCAAGCTGGGTATTAACGAAGGCTGCTGCTTTCTTAATTTGGGAAAATGCCCAAATTGCTTCGGGGTATTGTTGGGCGGGTTTAATGCCCGTAATAGGGAAGTTTTCGCTACCACGCAGGGCTTGAATGCCGTAGTAGGCTTCGGCAGGCACTTCCCGTACGCCGATAGAATCTTTTTCTTGACGCATGGCGGTTTCAGTGGCAGTAGGCATCATCATCATCATGGTGGGGTTTTCCAATCTGTTAAACAACAAGGGTAAGCATTAAAAATAATTATCTTTTAGTATAGCTAAAAAAGAAAAATTGCCAAGCCTCTCAAACATCTTACTAGCACAAAATGCTTTGCTGATTGTTTTTATACTAATAGAAGCTAGCCGTGTCATGTTGAGCTTGTCGAAACATCTCAGTAGACAGATAGGGAGATTCCTCGACTTCTCTCGGAATGACAGATTATAATAGTTTAACGGTTAATTCTCTCTATTCTCTATCTCTCTTTAATTCCCCAAAATACACAACCCCTTATTTGGAGACCTTTTTTATGATGAATTCTGATTATTCTATTGCTAATGGTTTAACACCTACTACAACGCTGGCTTCTGTTCCTGCTAACATCGTTACTTCCGCTTCACCAATTATTGCTGGTCAAACCCCTATTATGGTTGTGCCTCGCTCAACGCTTACTGATACTACTACTAACTTTATGCCTAGTTTTCCACCCGCTGACATCACTAACTTGCCGATGACAAGTAAATTTGCTGCGAACCCTCGTTCTTTGAGTGCTTTACCTACTGTTACTGATACCAGCACCCCAGTGGGTGCTGCTTCTACAGGTGGTGATATGACTAAAATTTTAGCATCCCTTGTCGCTGCTAAGACTCCTAAAAAAGATGAACTGACAGCGACTGCATCTAGTGGTGATACTAGTTCTAAGATACTTTTAGACACTATTCGTGAATTAAAAGAAGAATTGCTTGCCGATAAAGGAGATTCAAGCGTTAAGAAAGGTAGCCTTAAAAAGGCTAAATCTCCCACGCCTGCTAAAGACAAATTAGTTAGCTCATCACCTCGTTCTGAAGCAGCTGTAAAAGCTTAAGCTGTTTCAATCTCAAAAAATGCCTCTGCTTGATTATAGAATGAGCAGAGGCGTTTTTGTTGTAGAATAAAGTTGGTTTCATTACAACTTTAGCTTAAAAAAGGACGTGTTTATGCCATTAGTCGAAATTAAAATTTTAGCAGGACGTACTCATCAGCAAAAGCAACAGATGGTTGAGTTAGTAACCCAAGCGATAGCCACCAGCATTGATGTACCCTTGGAAAAAGTAAAAATACATATTGTGGATATGCCCCCTGAAAACTACGCCGTAGGCGGTAAGCTCATTCAGCCAGTTGAAGGGTAGAATTTTATCAATCCCCCCTTTCAATTTGAGGTTGATAGAGGGGATTTTATTTATAGAAATCAGTTAGAGAACTTAGTACTGTTCATCCTGAGTGATTATGCGTAAAAATTTAGCAACTACAGGGTCTTTTAGGTCAACTACTGGAGCTGAAAGGTTATGCTTAGCAGAACCTATGGTCTCTGGTAACATGTTGCTTTTCACTTCAGCTAAGTTTTTAATTACTGTGCCTGTAGCCTCCAATCCTTTTGATAAGACTTCTTCGGTACCAACAATAATTCCTTCTTCAATGTTACCTTGACGAATTTTAGCGGAAGGTGTAAAGCTATCAGCTTTTGATGAAGTTAGTTGGACTGAAGCCAAAGTAGTTTGAGCACCTACGGGTTTGTTTTGTAGTAAATTAGGTGCAAAAGAAAGAGCAGAAAGTTGCATTTCAAATAATGTCCTTGTGTTTTAATCGACTGTCAAAGAGAAAGAAAATAGAGAAACCCTAAATTCTCATCCTAATTTAATTGAAACGTTTCAGTAATTCAATAGAAGTTACGGAAAAAGGGCAAGGTAAAATAGAAGGGACATTATTCCACCTCTCATAGGATACCCCACCCCCATGACTACCTTTGCCGACATCCAAATTCAACAAGCCACCCCCACCCACAAATTCCTAGAGGAAATGAACCAAACCCTACCATGGCAACTATTTGAAACCATCCTCAAAACACACATCCACCACAAACCCAACGGCAGACCACCCTACAAACGCCTACTACTGCTCAAAATGAACCTCCTCAAAATATGGTTCAATCTCTCCTATGAACAAACCGAATTTCAATGCCACGACAGACTCTCCTTCCGAAAGTTTCTCGGCTTCTCCTTAGAATCCCCCATCCCTGAAGCCACGACACTCGAAAACTTCCAACACGAACTGCAAAACACCCCAGCCCAAGAAGCCCTTTTCTTAGCCTTAGACACCTTCTTCCAAGAGAACAACCTCATTCTTAAAGAAGGCAACTTGGTAGATGCCACCTTTATTAAAGCCAATAGCAAACAGAGAAAAAAGCCTGAAGACCAGAGCGACCCTGATGCCACTTATGGCTACAAAGGCTTTGGTTACAGTGCCACGGTTAATGTAGATGCTAAAAGCAAGTTGATTCGCAAGGTGGTTGTTACTGGTGCCAATGTGCATGACAGTCAGAGTTTACTGCCTGTACTGGTGGGCGATGAGCAGACTGTTGGTGCGGATAGTGGGTATGTGGGTAAGGAGAAGGATTTGAAGGCGTTGGGGATACAGCCGAGGATTATTAAGCGTCGTGTTCGGGGTAAGCAGCATGAACCAACGCCTGAGTTGACGGCTTCGCAGAAGCGGTTTAATGGGTTGGTTTCTAAGGTTCGGGCTAGGGTGGAGCATGTGTTTGCGGGTTGGAAGACGGTGTTTAAGAAGGTTCGTGTGTCTTGTCGTGGGTTAGTGCGTGTTTCTGCGGAGATTTTGGGCTTGGCATTTGGGTATAATTGTCGTCGGTATGGTTTTTTGGTGAGGAGGGGGGTAGGTTTTAGTGGATTCTTGTATGGTTTTTAGGTAATTATGATCCGAAAAGAGTGGAAACAAGGGGTATTGTTCTGTTTTTTGAGCATTTTGGTTGAATTTTATTAAAAAACACTCACTACTCCCACCTGCACACCCTTATTCCGTAACTTCAATTAGTTTTAACGTCTTTGATTTGTTTGTGATAAACTAAATTCAATTTAGGGGTAATGCATTTTACCCCGCTCTCTAACGCACCCACATCACAACATAGGACGCTCCTCTTCGCCATGCCAAAACGCACAGATATCAACAGCATTCTCATCATCGGGGCAGGGCCTATCATTATTGGGCAAGCCTGCGAATTCGACTATTCCGGTTCACAAGCCTGCAGAGCACTCATGGAAGAAGGCTATCAAGTTATTTTGGTCAACAGCAACCCCGCCACCATCATGACAGACCCGAACCTCGCCACTAAAACCTACGTCGAACCGCTTACCCTTGAAGTACTAGAACGCATTATCGCTACCGAAAAACCCGATGCTCTGCTCCCCACCATGGGCGGACAAACCGCACTCAACTTAGCTTTTGAACTACATAAAGCCGGCCTACTAGAAAAATATAACGTGGAACTCATCGGGGCGAATTTTGAAGCCATCCAAGTGGCGGAAGACCGTGAAGACTTTAAACAACTAATGACCAAAATTGGGTTCGATTCGTTAAAATCCTACACGGTTACCAACATGATAGAAGCCCACGCAGTAGCGAAAGAATTAGGCTTTCCGCAAATTATTCGTCCTGCGTTTACGTTGGGTGGTTCAGGCGGCGGCATTGTATATACCGCCGAAGAATTTGAAGCGAAAGTCAGCCATGGCTTGAATCTTTCCCCCATTAGCCAAGTATTACTGGAAGAAAGTGCGTTGGGCTGGAAAGAATATGAATTTGAAGTCATGCGGGATAAAGACGACAATGTGGTGATTGTGTGTTCCGTTGAAAACTTAGACCCGATGGGCGTTCACACAGGCGATAGCATCACCGTAACCCCTGCCCAAACCCTAACCGATAGAGAATATCAAACCCTTCGTAATGCCAGTATTGATATTATCCGAGCAGTCGGCGTTGAAGCAGGCGGATGCAACATTCAGTTTGCCATTCACCCCACCACGGGTCGGGTTATTATTGTGGAAATGAACCCTCGGGTTTCCCGTAGTTCCGCCTTGGTTTCCAAGGCGACAGGTGTACCCATTGCGAAAATTTCCGCTCGGTTAGCCGTAGGCTTTACGTTAGATGAAATTGCCAACGATATTACCCAAACGACCCCCGCTTGTTTTGAACCTGCCATTGATTATGTGGTTACGAAAATTCCCCGTTTTAGTTTTGATAAATTCCCCGAAGGCGGCAATCGGTTGTCTCCGCAAATGAAATCAGTCGGGGAAGTGATGGCTATAGGGCGGACATTTAAGGAATCGTTCCAAAAGGCGTTGCGAGGCTTAGAAATTAACGAACCGACCTTTGAATTTCCCCAAGGCTTTGCCTCTAAAACAGTCATTGAAACCCAGTTAAAACAAGCTTCTGCCGACCGTGTTTTTTGGCTGTTACAAGCCTTTCGGCAAGGCTTGCCTATTGCTCAAATTCAAAACCTCACGCAAATTGACCCTTGGTTTTTAGATAATATCCAAACCGTGGTGCAACAAGAAATCACCCTAAAAGAAACGGCTACCAGCCTGCAAGCCATGCCTGCCGACACGTTGCGTCGACTCAAACAGGAAGGCGTTAGCGATGCGTTGCTGGCTAAAACGTTTGGTGTTAGTGGTAAAACCGTGGCGGATATCCGAACTGAAAAAGGCATCAACCCCGTTTATAAGGCGGTGGATACTTGTGCGGGTGAGTTTGAAGCCTACACGCCGTATTTTTATTCCACTTACGATGAAGGCGAAAACGAAGCCGTTTCTCCCTTACCTGCTGGCGTTGAAAATAAACGAGTCGTTATTTTGGGCGGCGGCCCTAACCGTATTGGGCAAGGCATTGAATTCGATTATTGTTGCGTTCATGCAGCAATGGTATTACGAAAATTGGGCTATGAAGCCGTAATGGTGAATTCTAACCCTGAAACGGTTTCAACCGATTATGATATTAGCGATAGACTTTATTTTGAACCGTTGACCCCTGAAGACGTGCATAACTTGCTAGCCCAAGAACAACCCTTAGGCGTGATTGCTCAACTGGGCGGACAAACCCCCTTAAAACTAGCTAGGGCGTTGAATGATGATGCTTATTTTACCCCGTTAGGCACTTCTGTAGCCGCCATTGATGATGCTGAAGACCGTGAAAAATTCCGAGATATTTTGAATCGCCTTAACCTGAAAGCCCCAGAATCTGGGATTGCTAAAACGCCTGCTGAAGCGTTGCAAGTTGCCAATGAAATGGGTTATCCACTGATGGTTCGCCCTTCATATGTGTTGGGTGGGCGTGCAATGCGGGTAGTTTACAGTGAAGCGGGCTTACAGAAATATCTGACCGATATTTTTTCCGTAGAACCTGATATGCCTGTGTTGTTGGATAGATTTTTGGAAAATGCCAAAGAAGTGGATGTAGATGCGGTTTCAGATGGTGTTACCACCTACATGGGTGCGATTTTGGAACACATTGAACAGGCGGGCATTCATTCGGGCGATAGTGCGTGCGTATTGCCCACGCAATCGTTATCAACCGCCATGTTACAACGCATTGAAACGGCGACCAATGCTTTGGCTTTGGCGTTGAATGTAAAAGGCTTGCTGAACATTCAATTTGCCATTAAAGAAGATGAACTGTATGTGTTGGAAGTAAACCCTCGGGCTTCACGTACCGTACCGTTTGTTTGTAAGGCAACAGGTAAACCGCTGATTGAACTGGCTGTTCGGGTGATGTTAGGTAACGCATTGGCGGATGTGTTAGCACTGGTTATTCCTGAAAATTCCCCCGTTCATTTACCACTCAACCATGTTGCGGTAAAAGTGCCCGTATTTCCCTTTATTAAGTTTCGGGAAACAGACCCTATTCTCGGGCCAGAAATGCGGTCGACAGGCGAAGTAATGGGGCTGGATAAGACGTTCCCGTTGGCTTATGCCAAGGCACTTTCGGGTGCTGGGTGCAGTTTACCGCTTAAAGGTAAGGTGTTTATTAGCGTGAACGATGCGGATAAGCCTATGGCTTTGACTGTAGCTAAACGCTATGCCGAACTGGGCTTTGAGCTGGTTTCTACGGCGGGTACGGCGAAGTATTTTGCCCAGCAAGCGGGCTTGGTGGTTCAGGCGGTGTTGAAGAAGCATGAGGGGCAACCCAATGTGGAAACGTTGATTTTGGGCAATGGTATTCAATTGCTAATTAACACCCCTTCGGGTGATGATGCGATGGATGACGATTCTTACATTCGTAAGGCGACCATTATGCAGAACATTCCGATGACTACCACCTTAACTGGGGCTTTAGCCATGGCGGATGCCATTGAAGCACTGAAGCAGCAAACGCAAGTTTCTATCACCCCACTGCAAGGCTTGTTTGATGCTATTCCGTTAGTTTCGGCTTAAGAAAAGTTTTTTATACTCATTCAGCAATTAACTGTCTACGAGCAATCGTGGTAATGCTGCTGTTCATCATGTCAACCTATAACTTGACTTTTTTCAATAGGTTGTCAGCTTATTGGTTGACATTTTCGCTTTCAGAGCAATCTCTTAACAATCTGTTAATGTTTTCTAGGCTATGCGATGTTGCCTAACTTACGGTATAATATGCAAATATCGTATTAACCCCCATCCTTCATGCCTGTCTACAAACCATATGCCAGTCTGGGAGCGATAGACAAACTAGAGAGTAAAAACGGTCGTTTTTCAAATGATGATGATGTATCACCCCAGTTTAAAGGCACTGCACCCCGAACAAGACCCTGTAGGCACCCTAACCAAACTAAGAACGATTAAACTCTTTCAACCCCTTGATGACACTTCACTTTTAAGCATTGCCACCCGTTGTTACGAAAGCCATTTTGATAAAGAAACCGCCATTTTCTACGAAAGCGATTTACCTTCTGAAACAGGTCGAAAAGTTTATTTCGTGCTGGAAGGCTGTGTGAAATTGGTTAAATACTCGTCTGATGGCGAAAGCACCATCGTTCGGCTCGCTTCAAAAGGCGAATTTTTCGGCGTAACAGGGGCTATCACCAACCAGCCTTTACCCTTTTCAGCTTTGGCTTTTATGGATACCAACTTATTAACGTTGGATATTGAAAACTTCCGTAAAGTGGTGTTTGAACACCCTAACTTGGCGTTAGATATGGTTGTTGCCTTAGGCGAAGTACTTTGGTTTAACTATGAAACGCATAATCAAGTGGTTAAACGAACCGATGCGCGTGTGAGCAAAATTATTTTGTACCACCTAATGCGTGATGGGCATGAACAAACGCCTGAAGGTCAGCAACTTCATATTTTATTACCGCATAATTATATTGCTTCTATGACGGGCATTGCCTATGAAGAATCTGTACGTATTGTAAGCCGTTTACGTAAGCAATATAATTGTATTCAATATTTACGCGGTGGTAAAATTATTATTACTAATCTCAAACAGCTTAAAGAACTTGCCCAAGGCGATGATTTATGGGGAGTTTAGTCTAACTTTATGAGCCTAACTGCTTTCCCTACTAAAGTACTAAAAGTGCGAACCAGTGTGGTGTTGGTGCATCCGGAAAAAGGCATTTTGCTGATGCGTCAAAATGGTAAGCCATTTTGGGTATTCCCCGGCGGTACGTTGGAAGAAGGGGAGACCATCCAGTTTTGTGCGGAACGTGAAATGCTTGAAGAAACGGGCTTGGTGCTTACCTGCCCTCAGTTATTGTATGTGTCTGATTTTATTGATGCCCACCGTCAAGTGGTGGAAGTGTTTTTTATAGGGCATTATCAATCGGGCGAATTGACTTTTTCGCCCCCTTACCCTGAGAACATTGATGAGATTGCGTGGATTTCTTTGGAACAATTTGCTAAACTGGATGTTAAACCGGAAGCCATCCATGCTAAAGTATTGGCAGACTGGCATGAAGGCCTATTTTCGGGGTGTTTCCCACATACCCTAGCATCGGTTCATTACGACCCGCTTCCACGCATTGGTTGCTACGTTTAATAACTTTTAGCTGGTAGTATTTCTTGCAGGTAGGCAATTTATGTTATAGCTATGTTTTTATTGAATTATATAAAAATACAACCCAAAACAAAGACTAACAAAAAACTAGGGTGAACGACTCAACAAACCAGCGTAGGACTTTAAAAAATGACTCAGTTCCCGACTAAAAAAATCATTGAACGCCTCATTATCGTACTATTGGCAGGGTCGTTTTTAAGTGCTTGCCTCTATGCTTATCAACCTTATTGCGATAAAATCCCCTTATTGTTACCAGCAGAAGCCAGACTACCTGTTTCTAACGAACCTGTTTTTGTTGCAGGGGTAGAACCTGAAATTCAGTGGCTAGCCATGGCAGAAAAAAATGATGACGTTATGGAAACCACTTATAAAGCCACGAGTTTAGGCGTGCCTGAATTTGAAGTACGGCGTAGAATGGGGGTTTTAGCTTACAACGCCCATGAAAACAAATCGCCCACCCCCGGTGGATTAGGGTCTTATGGGTGTGCGGTGGCTATTTGGCATCATGTTATTCGCCCAGCCTTAGTGGCGGCGTATCCTGAAAAAGCGAAGCTCATTCCGGTGCAATTACAACACACCCAGCAAATCATCAATTTTTATAAGAAGTACAAATTAGGCACCATTACCCATGTACCTGCGTTTGATTTAACCCCAGACAAGACCCCTCCCGGTTCGGTTTTGATTGGCATTAAAAAGGGTACTCGGGACGAGCATATGCTGGTAGCGGTAGATGTTAATTGGGGTAGCGTAAAAAACCCCAACACGGGTAAAACCATTTACTTAAAGCGGGATGGTAAAACGGATGCTTATGCTGGCAATACGGGGCTGAAGCAGTTTGGTTCTCCGCACTTTCGCATTCAAGAATTTGCTTCAAACTTAGGGTTTTTAAATGCCCACCATGGGGCTATTAATAGCTTGAGCAAAAACAATTATTACGAAGAGTTTATTGTTCTAACGTTTTAGGCTTTCGAGTTTACGGAAAAAGGTCTATTGGGCGTGCTAACCCCTAGGGGGATTGATTGCAGAGCAATCAACGTGCCTCGTTATCTTATCCTTCTGATAGCAATTCACAGATTGAATAGCGTGTTTTTGTAGGGGCGTAATTTATTACGCTTCATAATAATAATGCGGAATGGTTGACTAGTAAGGTCTAGGGCTTCATGGGGGGTGTGTTTGACCACCCCCCAAACCCCCCGCAAAATTAAAGGGGCTCCACGCCCCCTTAATAATCCCCTCTCAAGGGTTGATTTGTTGGCTAACACGTTGGAAATAGGCTTGACCGAAAGCCAGAGGGCTTCCTAATTGGTCTGCTTCGCTACGCTCGCACCAGCCTATTCCCAACTAGGTATGATTTGAAGCTTAAAATTTTAGCCTAAATCAAGCAATAATGCCTATTCCGCAATTTTGTTAGGAGGCGTATAATTTATTAAAATACTATATTGCTTCAATTGCCAATTTGTCATCCACTTTAAAAGCTAATGCATTCAGCCCTATCCATCGAGCTAACAATGCTTTGGTTTCAGGGTGTTTGGGTAACCCGTAGCTTTTCGGGGGCTAAAGGAAGAGCTAGAGAGAGAGAGTTCATCATTGATACTATTACTAATTTAAGGGGGAGATAGTTCAAGAGAACAAATACTACAAATTATAGTGCTACAAAAACAGTTTAAATATCATGTTTTTTAACACTTATCAGTACTTTCATAAAGTTTTGTAAGAAGGTGATTCAAATCATAATTTTTTCTAGCCACTTTGCGTTATTTGCGATATGATAAATCTAAATAAAATACAAATTTGGTTATTGTTCGTGTAAGCCTTGTTTTATTTTTTGAAATTAGCGTCTTGCTTCTACAGTTGTAACCAAAGTAAACTAGCGATTAAATTCAAGGTAGAACAGTTTAAAAAAAGAAGGAATGCAAAATAAGATGCATTATCCAGAAAAAAAAGAATTTCAAGATGGTGGCTTGTTTGGGTCATCTGAAGCCCAGCAGTTGTTTGAACAGGCACGTGAAGCAAAAGCTGTTATTAAAGTTTTAGGTGTTGGTGGTGCTGGTGGTAATGCGGTTAACCGCATGATAGCTAGTGGCATGACTGGTGTTGAATTTTGGGTTTTAAATACGGATGCCCAAGTACTTGAAATGGCACACACGCAAAATCGCTTAAAATTAGGCAATAAAATTACGCGTGGTTTGGGTGCGGGTGGTAACCCTAGCATTGGTCAAAAAGCAGCTGAAGAAAGCCGTGAAGATATTTCAAATGCCATTGAAGGTGCTGATATGGTGTTTATCACCAGCGGTATGGGTGGTGGTACTGGTACGGGTGCAGCCCCAGTGGTTGCTAACATTGCCAGAGATATTGGTGCATTAACAGTAGCCGTTGTTACCAAACCGTTCGCTTTTGAAGGACGTAGACGGATGCAACAAGCCTTAATTGGGTTGGACGCATTAAAACAAGATGTTGACACGCTGATTGTTATTCCTAACGATAAATTGTTGGATGTGGTTGAACGTCGGACGTCTATGCAGGAAGCGTTCCGCATTGCAGATGATATTCTGTTGCGTGGGGTTCAAGGTATTTCTGATATTATTACCGTACCCGGTTTAATTAACGTGGATTTTGCGGATGTTAAAGCGGTTATGAACCAGAGTGGTTCTGCCATTATGGGTATTGGTCGTGGTACAGGTGAAGGTAGAGCATTAGAAGCTGCTAGAATGGCGGTTAATTCCCCACTACTAGAAACCACCATTGATGGTGCGAATGGCGTTATCTTTAGTGTAACGGGTGGGTCTGATATGACCTTGCATGAAGTCAATGAAGCGGCTGAAATTGTTTATGACGCAGTTGATCCTGATGCAAACATCATTTTTGGTTCCGTTATTGATGAACGCCTTCAAGGTGAAATTCAAATTACCGTTATTGCTACGGGTTTTGAATTACGTAATGCCCAAGCGTTGGGTGCTACTGCTGCTGGTACTCGGTATGAAGCGGTTCATAGCCCGTTTGAAACAGCTGCTTTCGGTGGTAATAAAATGCCAGCTGGTGCTGAAGCTTATAATTATGCTCCTGCAGGTGGTAGAGTTTCAATTCCTGCCCAACAGCAACAAGCAATGGCTACGGCAGGCAAACAACCCCGTAGTGCGATGGGTAATTTAGAAAACAACTTGGCGGAAACGGCTCGTAGAATTTTAGATTTACCTGATTTTCTTCGCCCAAGAAAATAATCGTTAACTTATTTTTCAAGGAGCCTCTTTCAATTAATGAAAGAGGCTCTTTCTAAATATAACATTAATTAAAACTCAAATTACCCACAGGCGGTGGTTGAAACAAACCCTGCTTGCGGATTAACGGGAATCCCGAAAACGTATAGTCCCCAATGCAAATGCGGTCCCATAGCAAACCCTGTAGACCCAACCAACCCTAAGGTCTCTCCTTTTTTTACTACTTGGTTAGGTTTTACAAGTATTTTGCTCATATGAATGTAAATACTACCTAACCCTTGCCCGTGGTCTACGGCTACAGTACCTCCGTGAAGCTGATAGGGGCGAGCAATTTTAATAATACCCCCAGTAATAGCTTTAATGGGCGTACCCGCTGGTGATTTTTGGTCTAATCCTTTATGGTAATTACCTGAAAACACGCCATTGTAAAACCGTTTCACGCCAAAGGGGGAATTCATACAATGTGGTACAGGTTGTTGAAAAGGCACTGCATCCCAATATCGAGTAGTACTGACCGAATTCTTAAAGGCTTCAATAGCAGCCATTTCACCAGCTTCAGGTTCTAATCCACCCAGTTTTTTAGAAACCGCTAAATTTTGTCTTTTAAAATTGCCAGAAGTGGCGGTAATAGTTAACGTTCCCAAGGGTTCTGTTGCCCATGTATTGTTATACAATTTATAGATTTTAGCACCAACATCAGCCAACGGGTCTATTGCGATAAACCCTTCGTAGGTATTAGGTTTGGTTTGAAACAAGGTGAACCGTTGTAAATTATTAGCCGATTTTAATATTAATGTACTACTTGATGAAGCGTAGTTAACTGTAACTAGCGTGCCTTCACCTTGCTTGACTATTTTTTTTTAATGCCAATCGTGGCTTGGGGGGCTTCTTTACCAGTTTCAATAGCATTATTAACAAGGGTATACTTTTCCATGGGTAGTGGGGCTAATGCTTGCATCATATACACTTCGCTTTTTGGGGCTTCGTGCAAGGGCATGGATAGTTGCAACCGTTCAGACCCGAAGCTGACTAAATTAAATAGTATAGCTAATAATAAACAGGTTAAATAAACGGCCCCAAACAAAAGGGCTTCTCGTTTAAACCGAGACCAAAATGATTGATATAATACCATAGTCACTCAACTCCTTTTCATAGGAAAGGGGGGATAGAAACCTACCAATAAGGCGGTTCTATAAAATGCAACAGACATAGCGAAACGTTATTTTTTTAGGATAATACGATAAAACAAACAGCGTAAGATCAACGTTACCACAATTATAGCATAGTTTAAATCGTTTGGGAACAGGAGGCTTTTTGGGCGTTACGGGGCGGCTTGGGTGCGTTGCACCATGCCGCCCCGTCGTTGCTACCATGCTTTCAGCACTCAACCCCGCCTGCCCTAACCCTAGACCTCTCCCAGAGGAAGAGGGAACAGTAAATTCCAGTAACGGCGGGTTTTCGCCCTGCGGGTGGGGCAACTAACGCAAAGGGTATTCTGAAGATTGTTGCTTCGGGCTTCAGCCGATTGTCGTTCCTAACTTTAGCTGGTGGGCGTTAAAGGGGTTCTTGTTCGAGAACCCCCTTAACAATCCCCCACGAATTCAGGGGCAAGCCCCTAAAGACCCCCGAAAAAACACCCCCCTATGCCACTACGGGCATGTGACGGGGGGATGCTTTTTTCGCCCCTTCGGTGGACGGAACGCATCGACGACTGCAGAGCAAACGCGATGGTCGTTCCTACTTCCTACTGGTGGCAAGTCTTGCAATAGGAACATCCTTACAGAACCCTATCAATCACCTATTTCTACCGATGGCTTGCCGTTGCCGATGCTTCGCAACGGCAACGGCGGGGGGTTCGCTCGCCTTTTAGGCGGGCTCGTTCGCCCCCCCTCCCCTCGGACGTTGGGCGTCGTCTTGCAGACTCCCCCTGCCGCCTCGGGGGCTGCGGACTCGCCTTACCGGCTCGCCGCCGCTAGATGAATCTACGGTTTTTCTTTGTTATCAGGCAATATCAACTCATTTGGGAAGGTGTTGAAGATTTTTGCTTGTAAATCTGCAATTGCCTCAGCTCTACCTTCTGGTGAAGAAGCATCATAAAACACATGAAGATGGCTACCCGTATCAAAAGGCAATTTAGCTGTACTACTCTTTTTATTTGCCATATAAATAACAGGCTTCCCTAAACCTTGAGCAAACCCTGCTTCCCAATATACATTGGCATTAGGTTTGTCATCAACAGGGGTAATATCGGCAATAATTAGTTTGGATTGCCTAATTTCGGCTTCCATTTGAGAGGTCAATTTTCCAGCTTTAGAAAGTTCTCTTAGGTCTTTTAATTCAAGCCCTAATTCTTCAACGGCAGATTTTAGGTGGTCTTTATAAAACTTATCTGCATCTGAATCAAACTGCAATGCCATAAACACTTGATTTGATTTAGCCTTCCCCTTTTTCAGTTCTTCATAAACCTCAAATCCTTTAAGGGTACGTACTCCCTGAAAAAATTGTAAATCTTTCAAAGATGGCTTCTTGTTGGAAGAAGAAACAATATTTGACATATCAACATTATCATTAGTAAAAACTAAACGAGTAGGAAGGGGTGGGTTTAACGGATTTCTTTGTGTTGGAGTTTTAAAATATTTAATAATCTCTTGTTTCTCTAATTCAATAAAATATGCTATTTGAATTTTAAAATCAAAGGATTGTAAAATAGGAAAAAATTTAAAATCCCTAATTTCAAAATAAGCCAATTGATGTTGATCTTTATACAAAAACTCGATAAGTCGATTCAGAATCTGGGGAGGATTCATTTTTTGCGATTTCAGTTCAGAAGCAAGATTTCCACTGGTAATGCAAAAAGGCTTTTGGTTGATAGCATAATAATCAGAAACCAAGCTACAAAGAACAGCTTTATCTGAAACCGAAAGACTTGTAATACCATCAGAAGTATTCAAAACAACATCAGAAATTTGATATTCCCCACAAACCCAACATTTAAAGTGTGAATAATTGAAACCTTCGACTAGTTTTTCTACAAATTCTGTGTTACAAATCAGACAATTTTCAGACATAACGCTTACCCTCTACCCTGCTGGCTTGGCGACGATGCTGACGAGCTTGTTGGGAACAACGATTGTTTTGACGATGGTTTGCCCAGCTAAAAACTGCTGTACTTTTTCGCTTGCCATAGCCAAGGCTTCTAACTCGGCTTGGGGGGTATCCACCGCCACATCCGCCTTATCCCGAACCTTACCATTCACCTGAAACACCACGGTAACGGCATCGGCAACCAACGCTTGCTCATCAACAGTACACCACGGTTGCAAATGCACTGACCCCTCGCCACCAATGCGTTCCCACAATTCTTCCGCCAAATGCGGGACAACAGGGGCAATCAACGTAACAAGCGATTGCACGGCATGGCTAACCACAGGACAAGGCTGGCTTTGGGCTGGATATTTCCCTACAACCGCCGCCAGTTCACGAATTTTAGACATATAGGTGTTGAACTGATAATCGTTCTCTAAATCCGTGGTAATACCCACGATGGTTTTGTTGGTTTTTTGATACAACGCACGGGCTTCACCAGCTAACTCCGCATAAGCGGGCAGGGGCATCCCCAATTTCACGGCTTTTTCATGCCCAACAATCGCAGTCCAAAGCCGATGCAGAAACTTGTAACACCCTTCAATGGCGGAATCTTTCCAATCAAAATCCGCAGCGGGGGGGGAATCGCTCAGGATGAAAAACCTCGCACTATCCGCCCCTAAATCGGCAATAATGGCTTCGGGCGAAACGATGTTCCCCTTTGATTTTGACATTTTGCTCCCATCTTTTAGTACCATGCCTTGGGTTAGTAACCGACCGAATGGCTCATCGGTGCTGGTTAAATAGCCCCCATCTGCCAACGCAAACGTGAAGAATCGAGAATACATGAGGTGCAAAATGGCGTGTTCAATCCCACCGACGTATTGGTCTACAGGCATCCAACGATTAACCAGTTCGGGGTCAAATACGGCGTTTTCGTTGTGCGGGTCGATGAAGCGTAAATAATACCAGCTGGAACAAACGAAGGTGTCCATCGTGTCGGTTTCTCTGCGGGCGTGTTCGTTTCCGCACTTGGGGCAAGTGGTTTTTAGGAAATCTGGGTGGCTGGCTAGCGGAGACCCACCTGCCCCTGAAAATTCAACGTCTTCGGGTAATTTAATGGGTAATTGGTCTTCGGGTACAGGGACGACTCCGCAGGTATCGCAATAAATAATGGGGATGGGGCTACCCCAGTAGCGTTGGCGGGAAACCAACCAATCCCGCAGGCGATATTGGGTTTTGCCTTTGGCGAATCCGCCGGTTTCGCCTAGTTTCACAATGCCTTCTTTGGCTTCCGTGTTGGCTTGTCCTGTAAATTCGGCAGATTCAATCAGCAAGCCAGCCCCTGTAAACGCTTCGGTTAGGGGGGCGTTATCGGTTTTGCTTTTGGGTCGAATCACTTCAATAATCGGTAAATCAAACGTTTTAGCAAAGGCAAAATCCCGTTCGTCGTGGGCGGGTACCGCCATGACTGCTCCTGTGCCATATTCTAGCAACACATAATCGCTAATCCAAATAGGCACAAGCCCTTTGGTGTAAGGGTTTACGGCGTATGCCCCTGTAAAGACCCCTGTTTTTTCTTTGGAAAGCGAAGAACGTTCAATCTCCGTTTTCGTTTTAGCCGCTTGCTGATAGGCGACAATTTCCGCTTGTTTTTCGGGGGTACAAAGGCTTGCTACTAGCGGATGTTCGGGGGCTAGGGTTACGAAGGTTGCTCCGTAAATGGTATCGGGGCGTGTGGTAAATACGGTGATGTGTTTATCGGCGTGTCCATCAACGGCGAAGGTTATTTCCGCTCCAACGGAACGGTCAATCCAGTTGGTTTGCATGGTTTTTACACGGTCTGGCCAATCGCCTAATTTGTGCATATTGTCTAGCAATTTATCGGCGTAATGGGTAATTTTGAAGAACCATTGGCTCATGTATCGCCGTTCGACGGTTGCTCCGCTTCTCCAGCTTTTACCGTCGATGACTTGCTCATTGGCTAGCACGGTTTGGTCGATGGGGTCCCAATTGACAGCAGCGTCTTTTTTGTAGGCTAACCCTTGTTTGAAGAGGAATAGGAATAGCCATTGCGTCCACTTGTAATAATCTTCACGGCAGGTAAATACTTCCCGACGCCAATCATAGCCCAAACCCAGTTGTTTCAGCTCTTTTCGCATATGGTCTATGTTGTCAAACGTCCAACCTTTGGGGGCGATGCCTCGTTGGATGGCGGCGTTTTCGGCGGGTAACCCGAAGCTATCCCAGCCCATGGGGTGTAGGACATTATAGCCCTGCATCCGCTTTACACGGGCGATTACGTCTGTAATGGTATAGTTGCGAACGTGCCCCATGTGGAGGCGTCCGCTGGGGTAGGGGAACATGGAAAGGGCGTAGAATTTGGGCTTGCTGGTATCGGCGGTATCGGTTTCGTACAGCCCTTCTTCAGCCCATTTGGCTTGCCATTTGGGTTCAATGCGTTGGGGTTGGTAGGCATCAAATTGAAGGATTTGGTCGTCAAGGCTGGTCATCATCATCATGATAAAAGGGTACTTTCTAGTGTTTTTGAAAAAGAAGAGACCCTATTATTTTACCTGAAACATACCAAAAACTTGATTGTTTACCCACAATTCAAGTGCCACTTGAAATAAAGGTAAAGAATCAAGTTTAAACAGATGGTTTGTTTTAAGACTAGGGCTAAACGCTTTATTTAAGAGCATTTTCAGGATTTAATAAGGGCTTTTAGCGGTGGTCAACTTGATTGTTTACCAGTTTTTCAAGAACCACTTGATTTTAAGGAATTATTTCAAGAACCACTTGAATCGTTGGCAAACAATCAAGTGGTAAAAAGGACTCACTTTTTTGGTATTAGTGGATAGTTTTTTATTCGATTGGTTTTTGGGTTTCAGTTATCGTTAAAATAGCTGGTTTCTGATTAGCTTTTTTGAACGAGGCGTTGCAGGTTTCAATACCTATATACGCAAAAAAGGGACTGAAGCAACAGTCCCTCGTTTACAAAAAACAATCAGAAAGGAGTAATCAAAATGATACAACACATCATCTTGATTCTCAGAGTGGCATTAGCCATTCTTGAGCTACTTAATTTCCTATTAGGGTAATTAAGTAAAAAGGAAAGAAGTCATTCGTGTTAACTGCACGAGTGGCTTCTTTTTTTATTTTGGCAAAGTTTGCTAGAAACCGCAAGGGGGTTTTACCAAAACTTAACGTTTTAAGCAGGGCGAAAGCATGAAAGACTGGATTGGAGCAAAGGGTTACGCCTATTCCTTGTGTTGTATCATTGGCGGGACACCACGGGGGGTGTCCCCTACCGTACTCTGATATTTTCTCTTTGTAGGGGATACCCCCGTGGCATCCCACACCCAGATTTTACGATATTCAAACTTTGAAGGGCTTTAAAAGGCAATTTTAGACCCATTAAATTGTTTATTTAAAGTAGAGACTAAAAAAATACACAATCACTTGAGTAGACCCTTAATTTAATACCAGAAGGACATAACCACCCCCATGATAACCACAGCAAGCACGATACAACCTTTTATGCCCCTTAACAGCATAAAACTAGCCACTGCAAAAAAAATACCGACTGATTCTGAAGCCGTACCTACTGAAAAAACGCCACTAGCTACTACTGAAGCTTTACCGAAAACCAGCGTTTCCAATGAACTGTTGTTAGCTTCTAATAATATTCAAGTAACAAAATTAAAAACGTTTTCTACAGCAGCGGGTTACCGAAGTTGGGGATTAGACATTAAAAAAGGCAAAAAAGGTAAAGACGAGTTGTGGCTAAAGAAAAAAGGGCAAAAACCAAGCTTGGTGAAAACAGGTAGCCATGAAGAACTAGTAGCAATTAAAAGCCTCTTCAAACCCAAAGGCGTAAACAGTTATACAACCAAACAACAAGCGAATGGCGATTGTGCTATCTTGGCTCCTATGCAGGAAATGATGCTTACAGGAAATGTAAAAAATTTAATTCAAGCGGTTAGTTACAATAAACACACCAAGGGCTTTAATGTGGCACTTTATGATGACAATGGGGGAAGAGTGACCTACCCCATTTCTAAGGCTCAAATCATGCAGTACGCTAAAGAAACAAAAACTGTGGTCGGTTCAGATGGAAAATCCCAAGAAGGCTATACCATACCAACATCTTCTCACAGGAATTTGACTGTTGCCATTAACTTGGCAATGCGTCAACACTCAAACGACGTAATGCCAGAACACAAGGATAAGAACCCGCTGTCTTCTGAAAATATTAATGGTAACTGGCCTCAGTTCCTACCCAATAGCCTGAGTCCAACGACAAGAAAACTTGCTACCTTTTATTCTAAAACCTCTAAAAGTGGTCTTGAGAAGACGAGTGTCCAAAATTTTTCAGCTCCCACTTGGAATGTATCTTCTGACAACAAGCCACTACCCCTTAACTTAAACGAATTAGCTAAGTTGAGAAAAGCTCATCCTAACCAAACAATTACAGTATTCATTGCTTCTAACTATCAAGAAATACCCCAAGCCCTAAATAACCAAGGTATTGTAGGTACGCACGCCTACACCTTACTGGCTGTTAATGAAAAAAAGAAAACCGTCACGGTTATAAACCCTTGGGATTCTTCAAAAGCGATTGTGTTGGATGCGAAGTCTCTATTTTTTAACACTGTTACTGTCGCCAAAAATAAAAATAATGATACCCCAACAGACTCTGATATGATTGCTTAAAACCATCCTGAACGTAAGTTCTTATGCCAATTCACAGATTAGATGACGTGTTTAGATTTACACCATCGTCGGGCGATTCGTGAATCGCCCCTACAAATCCCCCTCTCCTCTTGGGAGAGGGTTGGGGTGAGGGTTTTCCCTTGTAGGGAATGCCCCCAGTGGCTTCCCGTTTCAGGATTTACATCATCGGTGGGCGACCACAAGGGTTTCCCCTACATAGAACTATCTAAAGAATACCGTAGGGGCGGATTGCATCCGCCCCTACAATAAATGGCGTCAAAAAATTTAAAAAAACGACATACCAAATTGACTAGCACAAAAAACCTATTAGATTGTTTTTATATAAATGTAAGCAGTTATATAATAAAACAATAAATGCCTTACACATACCGGCTACAGTGAACTCTCTCTCTCTTTCTCCATTTCTCATTCATTTCTTAATACCTTCTCTATTTTTTCCTCCCTCTCTCTCTCTATTAATACCAAACACCCCCTTCGGAGATTTTCAACAATGATTAATCCTTTTGCGTTGTCGCCAACGGCATCCCCTTTTGCATTCCGCCCGTCTGCTGCTTCACCCAGAGATACTATGGCACCTACCAACGAAAGCTGGGATGGCACTAGCCCTTTAACCCCCAACGGCTTAGCGTTTAATAACAATACAGCTAACCTGTATGCCCCAACCTCCTTAGCTGCTTCCAACGCCAATTCAAACGCCATGTTTGATTACACCAACATTGCTCCTTCCTATACTCCTTCTTATATGGATAAAAGCAGCACAAACAGTTTAATAGATAACAGCCAAGCCAACCCTACCAACAACTTACAAGTTAAGTACGTGGTAAAAGCCCCTCAAAAAACCAATATTTACTATGACGGGCAGTCTAACCCCATCAACAATACCTATTATAATACCTACTATTATCTAGCGGCAGCAACGCCACACCCGCAATCAAACTATGAAACGCCAATGGGCTACCCACCAACGCAAGGTGGTAATAATTATCCAGCAGATAACTATCCACCAGTAGGGGGTGCTTACGGTGGCGGTTACCCACCTATTAGTAATGGTTACGGTGGTGGTTATCCGCCACAACAGCCACAAGATAGCAACTCACTCAATGTGATGCTTTCGATTTTACTACCTTTATTACAGCAACAGAAACAGGAACCTGATTATAGCCGTACGCCCGATATTAACCTAACCATTAAAAACGAATTGAAAGATTTGGTGAATTTGGTTAATGAGAACAAAAACGTAGCCAAAGCAGATTCAGAGGCGGTTATTGAAGATAACGATACCACTAATAACGACTATGATATTGATAACGATAATCGTACCTATAATGATAACGAAACGAATAATGACTACGATAATCGTACCTATACCACTACAAACCATGTAACTACACCAACGCACAAAAAGGTTGCCGTCAAACATCCAGTTAAAAAACCCGTACATAAACCCGTACACAAAAAACCCGTTGCAAAAAAACACTAATGTCCAAATAGAACGATAGGAAAAGCCCTTTTTTTAAAAAAGAAGGGCTTTTTTGTATGCTACTTTTTTGGTATAGTTAAAGTCAAGTTTAAACACTACGAGCTTATCAACAAGGATAAATAACAAATGATGATGCGATTTCTAACCGCCGGAGAATCTCACGGGCCCGGGCTAACCGTAATGATTGACAACTTCCCCGCTGGCGTACCCATTAGCAGTGAAGCCATCAATACGGATTTACGCCGTAGGCAAGAAGGCTACGGCAGGGGCGGACGTCAAAAAATGGAAAAAGACCAAGTCAAATTCCTAGCAGGCATCAGGTTTGGGAAATCTACCGGTGCACCGATTGCCCTATTCATCGAAAATAAAGACCACGCCAATTGGAACGGCATTATGGATGCCGAAGGCGTTGAAACGGATGAAAAAGCCTTCGTTCGCCCACGCCCAGGCCATGCGGACTTAGCTGGTTTCTACAAATACAACCTAACCGACCTTCGAGACGCCCTAGAACGAGCATCTGCAAGAGAAACCGCCGCTAGGGTAGCGGCAGGGGGAATCGCCAAAGCCCTGCTTCGGGCGTGTGGTATTGAAGTACTTTCCCATGTAACGAAATTAGGCGGTATTGCCATTCCGCAAAGTGAATTGCCAGCCAGTCATTCTTCGACCAAAGAGTGGCTTGCCTTTCAAGCCAAAGTAGAAGCCAACGATTTACGCTGTGCTGGTAGCGAAGCGACGCAAATGGAAATCCGCACCTATATTGACGAAACTCGCAAAAATGGGTCGACGCTGGGTGGGGAAGTGGAATGTATTGCCATTAACGTACCCGCTGGGTTGGGTAGCTATGTGCAGTGGGATAGAAAATTAGATGGCAAGTTAGCCCAAGCCGTGATGAGCATTCAAGCCGTGAAAGCCGTTGCCATTGGTAGCGGAGAACTAGGCGGAACGGTCGATGGTTCGTTGTTTCACGATGAAATTCGGCTGAACACGCAAGCCGCAGTGGTTCGTCCAACCAATAGGGCTGGTGGGTTAGAAGGCGGTGTTACCAACGGAAGCCCCGTGGTAGTGAAAGCCATTATGAAGCCGATTGCGACGCTGATTAAGCCCTTAATGTCCGTCAATTTACAGACGGTTGAGGAAGAACAGGCTCATTTTGAACGGTCGGATGTTACCGCCGTGCCTGCTTGTGCCGTGGTGGTAGAAGCCATGGTGGCAGTGGTTTTAGTACAAGCGTTGTTGGATAAATTTGGTGAAGACACCTTGGGTGATATTCAAGCCGGCATGCAGGCGTACCAAGCCCGTTTAGCCCCTCCGCCAAGTACAAACTAAGAAAAAAGGAAACACCCCCATGCTAACCCCACCGACCGAATTATTATCGAACAAAACCTTCCTGTACGATTTGATTATCGAAAACGGGCTGGTCATGATGCCCCAAGGCTTGGTGCATACGGATGTTGGCGTATATCAAGGAAAAATTGTCGCCTTCGGAGGGCTAAAAAATGCCGAAGCTAAACAACGCCTAGATGTTCACGGCTTGCACGTTTTACCTGGCGTGATTGATTCCCAAGTGCATTTTCGGGAACCTGGCTTGGAATACAAAGAAGATTTAGAATCCGGCACCCGTTCAGCCATAGCCGGTGGGGTTACCACCGTTTTTGAAATGCCCAACACCAACCCCAACACAACCACTGCGGAAGCACTCGCCGAAAAGCTACGTCGGTGTGAAAACAGAGCATGGAGCAACTACGCCTTCTACATGGGGGCAGCTGGTACGGAAAACGCACAAGCTATGGCAGAACTGGAATTGCTAAAAGGCTGTTGTGGCGTGAAAATATTCATGGGGTCTTCTACTGGTACGCTGTTAGTTTCGGAAGATTCGCAATTGGAAGCCGTCTTACGGTCTGGCAGACGTCGGGTTGCCATTCACGCCGAAGACGAGGCTAGGCTAATTGAACGCAAACCGTTGGTGCAAACCGAAACCGCTCGGGTACAAGACCATCCGCATTGGCGAGATGTTACCAGTGCATTACGGGCAACGCAACGCATTTTAGCCTTGGGCGAAAAAACCAAGCGTCCGCTGCATTTGTTGCATATTACTTCTGCCCCTGAAATTGAGTTGTTAGCGAAAAACAAACATCTGACTACCGTAGAAGTAACGCCACAGCATTTAACCCTGTTCGCCCCTGATTGTTACGACCGCATGGGCACTTACGCTCAGATGAATCCGCCAATTCGGGAAAAAGAACATCAAGACGCGTTATGGTGGGGTATTCAAAACGGCGTGGTGGATGTCATTGGGAGCGACCATGCCCCGCACACGAAAGAAGAAAAAGCCAAGCCTTACCCCGCTACACCTGCTGGTATGACAGGCGTTCAAACCCTTGTGCCTCTGTTGTTAAACCATTTGCACAACGGCAAGTTAACCCTTGAACGCTTGGTGGATTTAACCTCTTATGGGCCTGCACGGGTGTTTAATATCATGGGGAAAGGGCGGATTGCTCTGGGTTACGATGCGGATTTCACCATTGTGGATTTAAACGCTAAACGAGTCATTACCCACGCCATGATGCAGTCAAAAGTAGGCTGGACACCCTTTGATGGGATGCAGGTTACAGGCTGGGCAACCCACACCATTGTAGGCGGGCATATTGCCATGGCAGAAGATGAGCTATTGGGTAAGCCTCAAGGGCAAGTAGTTCAGTTTTGGGATACCAAGGCTTACCATTAAAGGATAAGTCTTTTAAAAAATTTATGGTTTGTTATTTGTAGGGGTGCGATTTATCGCATCCGTTTCGGGATTGTGGGACGGACGTGATAAATCACGCCCCTACAACAAAAATAGAGTCCTAAAATTTTTAAAAGACTGTACTATAAAAGTTTAAATGGCGTGTTTAGCTTTACATCATAGGCGGGCGACCACAAGGGTTCGCCCCTACGGTAACCTGTTAAATTCCCTTCGTAGGGGAGACCCTTGTGGTCTCCCGAATCAAGATTACAAGCTATTCAATCTTTGAAATGGTTTTACCGGTCTTGGTTGTTTCTGTTGCGGTAGGATTGCAACAAGATATTAGCAAGAAAGCCCGCCGCTGTGGAAACCGCAAATGTCGTAAGGAAGTTAATGCCGTGTTGTTTTAATCGTTCGCCATGGGTAGCTACTGCCCATGTGTTTTTAGCGACATCAGTCAAAAAACTCAAAGTAGTCCATGCAAAGCTAAGAGCTCCTCCCAAAATAGCCGATTGGGCTAAATTATCAACCCAAGCGGGCTGCTGGTTTTGCTTAGCCATCATCCGCCGTTTTTCATACAGCAGTTGTTCAGGGCTGGTTTCAACGTAAATTTTGCCATCAACGGCTAATACATCCTGCCGAGGTTGGGCTAGTGGTTGATGAAGGGAAGAAGTGGTTTCTGCTGCTTCTGACACAGAGGCGACTTGGGTTTGACGAGGTTGAGCAGGTAACACTAAAGATACGGCTGATTTTATGGGTTGAGATGATGGTGTGATTGTCATGGCGGATAAAATCCTATCATATGCTATTGGTGGCTGGAACAGTTGCTTTAAGCTTGTATTGGTACTAAACCCAAAACACCCCCATTTTGTGCTAGTTATAGTATTTAAATAATTTGTTTGCTGGTTAGGGTAACAGGTTGGCACAAAGACCAGCCCCTACATAAATCTTTGTATGGGGTAAGATTTTAAAAAACACGTCATTTCTACCAATTCCAAGTTTAAATAGCGTATAATAGAGGGGTATTATTGTTTATTTGAAAGATTCTGATCATGATCACCCAAGAAGACTTACTCGCCTTTGAAAAAACCTTCACCGACAAGAAAACCTATCGCCGATTCCTCTGCATTAAACTCAAAATAATCGACGGTAAAACACAAGCCGAAATAGCCCAACATACGGGTTTCGGCTTTCGACACGTCCAACGCATTCAAGCCCAAGTTCAACAACACGGACTTTACAGTCTCTATCCTAAAAAAGGGATTGTACGCAATAGCCTACTACCCAGTAAACAAGCCGAAATAGACCTACTACAACGCCACAAAGGTAAGGTCGGTATCTACGATTTACACCAGGCACTCAACGCACTGGTGGGCAGACCCGTCATCTTTCAAACTGTTTACAACCTGCTCAATCGCCACGATTGGAAGGCAAAAGTACCTCGCCCAGTGCATCCCAACCATAATGATGAGGCTCAAACCCTCTTCAAAAAAACTTCCTGACTTCGTTAACTCTGTTACAAAAACAGTAAAAAAGCCAGTTCGGCTATTTTTTCAGGATGAGGCGAGGTTTGGCAAAATTTGCCAAGTTCGTAAAGTATGGTTACCCAAGGGTGAACGTTCAGTAGTGGAAGCTCAACATATACGGCAATACCTCTATGCGTATAGTACCATGGAACCAAAGACGGGAGAGAGTGTTTCGTTGATTCTTCCGTATGCGGATACGGCTTGTATGACGTTGTTTTTGCAGGAATTAAGTGAGCGTTACCCTGCAGATGAGATTGTGCTTGTTTTGGATGGTGCAGGTTGGCATAGAAGTGGGGGGCTGGTTGTTCCTGCTAACATTCGGTTGGTTTGTTTACCGCCGTATAGTCCGCAGTTGAACCCTGTGGAGCAGTTGTGGAAGGGTATTCGGACTCGGTTTTTTGGCAATGCTTATTTTGAGACGTTGGATGCAGTGGAAGCTCATTTAGTGAAGGCTTTACGCTGGGTAGAGGCTAATACAGCGTGGGTGAAATCGTTCGCCTATTTCCCCTATATTCAACACGCTATTTAAACTTGGAATTGGTATTAGAAGTTACGGAATAAGGGTGTGCAGGTGGGAGTAGTGAGTGTTTTTTAATAAAATTCAACCAAAAATGCTCAAAAAACAGAACAATACCCCTTGTTTCCACTCTTTTCGGATCATAATTACCTAAAAACCATACAAGAATCCACTAAAACCTAACCCCTCCTCACCAAAAAACCATACCGACGACAATTATACCCAAATGCCAAGCCCACAATCTCCGCAGAAACACGCACTAACCCACGACAAGACACACGAACCTTCTTAAACACCGTCTTCCAACCCGCAAACACATGCTCCACTCTTGCCCTAATCTTAGAAAGCAACCCATTAAACCGCTTCTGCGAAGCCGTCAACTCAGGCGTTGGTTCATGCTGCTTACCCCGAACACGACGCTTAATAATCCTCGGCTGTATCCCCAACGCCTTCAAATCCTTCTCCTTACCCACATACCCACTATCCGCACCAACAGTCTGCTCATCGCCCACCAGTACAGGCAGTAAACTCTGACTGTCATGCACATTGGCACCAGTAACAACCACCTTGCGAATCAACTTGCTTTTAGCATCCACATTAACCGTGGCACTGTAACCAAAGCCTTTGTAGCCATAAGTGGCATCAGGGTCGCTCTGGTCTTCAGGCTTTTTTCTCTGTTTGCTATTGGCTTTAATAAAGGTGGCATCTACCAAGTTGCCTTCTTTAAGAATGAGGTTGTTCTCTTGGAAGAAGGTGTCTAAGGCTAAGAAAAGGGCTTCTTGGGCTGGGGTGTTTTGCAGTTCGTGTTGGAAGTTTTCGAGTGTCGTGGCTTCAGGGATGGGGGATTCTAAGGAGAAGCCGAGAAACTTTCGGAAGGAGAGTCTGTCGTGGCATTGAAATTCGGTTTGTTCATAGGAGAGATTGAACCATATTTTGAGGAGGTTCATTTTGAGCAGTAGTAGGCGTTTGTAGGGTGGTCTGCCGTTGGGTTTGTGGTGGATGTGTGTTTTGAGGATGGTTTCAAATAGTTGCCATGGTAGGGTTTGGTTCATTTCCTCTAGGAATTTGTGAGTCGGTGTGGCTTGTTGAATTTGGATGTCGGCAAAGGTAGTCATGGGGGTGGGGTATCCTATGAGAGGTGGAATAATGTCCCTTCTATTTTACCTTGCCCTTTTTCCGTAACTTCATTAATAGTTTAATGGGTATAAAAAGCAACAGGAGGCTATTCAATTATAGCCTCCTGTTTTTTATTTTTCTATTCTAACGGTTATTGAACCGCATTGAGAATTGTTTGCATGGCTTCACTTTGGGCTTTAATTATTTTACTATTAGCTTCCAAACCCCGTTGGGCAACCACCAAATTGGTAAATTCATTGGCTAAATCTACATTACTACTTTCTAAACTACCCGCTAATAAGGAACCCCTGCTACCAGAACCCGGTGTACCATAAGATACTTCTCCCGAGTTGGCACTTTCAGCTAAGGTGTTGTTAGCTGAAGCTTCTAGCCCGTTTTTATTAGTAAATGTAGCCATTTGCAATTGGAATGAGGCTCCGAGCATGGGGTTAACGCTAGTTTGATTGGATGTAAGCCCAGCTAAAGCCCCTGAAAGTTGACCCACTCTACCTGCAGTGCCAATAGCCGTAGTATTGATTGCTGCAAAATTATTGCCTTCTACAGGTACATGAAGAATTTCCGTACTATTGGTTGTGGCATCTGGATTATTACGAACCGTTAAGCGATCTCCATTAGAATAAGTGGCGGTTAATGTGCCATTGGTAGCAATACTTACATTGGTTAAATCAACAGTTGCTATTCTTGTACTGGTAGGGGTTAGCCCATTAGCGGTAGCATAAGCTGAAAAATCACCAGCAACGGCAGCGTCAGAACCCAAAACTGTGCCCGTTATTAAGTTATTACTATCTAAAAATTTGGCAATGGTCAACTTAAGCGGTACTTTAATGGTATCTGTGGTTAGGGAAGTTGCACCATTAACCGTTGAAGTACCAACCACCCGACTCCCTGTTGCGGTAACCAAATTACCAGCGGAATCTGTATTGAAGTTACCAGCTCTGGTAAAAGAATTACTATCACTAGCCGCCCCAGTACTCCCAGGGTTTTGTACCACAAAATAACCCTCACCGTTAATCAACAAATCTGTAGAACGACCCGTAAATTGGGTGCCCCCTTGGCTATTATTAACAGCAATTTCAGAAAGTTGTGTGCCTGTACCGCGTTGGATAGGATTGACACCCCCAAAAGCAATGCTAGGTGTACTAGCACCTTTTAAGGTTTGTGTAAAAGCCGTTGCAAAATTAGTTTTAGATCCCTTAAAAGCAAGGGTGTTAACGTTCGCGATGTTGTTTGAAATAACATCAATACTAACTTGGTTGGCTCTGATACCTGAAGCTGCCGTAAATAAACCTTGAGACATAATGGATGAAGCCTTTCATCGTTATGGTTATGGATAAATAATTGGGAATCATTCAAGTTATTGCGTTACTGTTTGTCCGCTATTAGCGTAAAGTTTGGTTATTTGACTAGGCGTTACGACGTTACCATTTACGTTTAAACCAATGCTATTAGCACCAAATGAAATACTGTCTACCAAGCCAGCCTTCTTTTGCCCGTTAGAATCAGTATATTCAATTTTCTTGCCTGAATACAAAGCAGCATCAGACGCCTGAGAATTTTTTGTTAAGGCGGTGTTCAACTTCTGCAATTCTTCTACTTGGGTAAATTGGGCTTGTTGGGCTAATTGCTGGGTACTATCAACCGGTTCAAGCGGATTTTGATTCGCTAGCTGGGCTAACATTAACTGCATAAAACTATCTTTACCCATAGCCGTTTTACCCTTAGTTTGTTGGGCTTTTTGGAAATTGGTTTCATTGGTTTGCGTTTTCATTAAATTGAGCTGACTTTGCAAACTGCTAGCACTAACCGACATCATCATCATCATTATTTATATTCTCTCTCTTTCTTCCTGTATCTCTCTCTCACACACAAACATTCTAATTTTTATTTATAAAGAACTATTTTTTTTCTCTATTGCGTAAACTTTAATTAGGCGTATTGAGAAGAACTACTACTTCCCCGCAGAGCAGACCGATAAGACCGTAAACCCCGTAATTCATTCATATGGGCTTGGTAGGCTTCTTTGCGTTCCTGTTGATTTGCCTTACCCCCTTCTTCTTTAGCCCCATTTTCACCCGAAGATTGCCTGTATTTATCCATGCTAAACGCTTCTGGTTCTTCTTGCGTATTGTTATTAAAACCTGAATCTGGTTGCCCATCTTGCTGGGTAAAGGCATCACTGCCAGTTGAAACATCTAGCAAAGCTAACTGTTGTTGACTATCCAACACAATGTTATCAACCGCAGGGGCTAGTACAACATCTAACTTTTGCAGGCTAATGCCTTGCCCTTCAAGCCGGCTTTTTAACCCATCCAACTGTTGGGTTAAGGCGGTAAAGGCTTCCGGGGTTTGCACAATAATTTTGCCTGAAACCGATTGATTCGCCCCTTGTTGAAGCTGAACCCTTACAGTACCCAAGGCTTCCGGTTGCAACACAATGTTAACCTGCTTGTTACCAGCCCCATTGGTTAAAACGGCTTCCAGCTTACCACCCACTTGTTCCACTACGGAAGCAACGTCTTTCACGGAAACTTCAGCAGAAGCATCTATCGATGCCACCGGTTGTAATACTTGCTGAACTTCCGAAGGTAAAGCACTTTCTGAAGTGGTTATCCTAGCTAATAACGGGGTTTCATCAGAATCTGATTTAGAGGAATGGGTTGATTGTTGGTTTTCTTGTTGGTTAGGGGTGTTTTCATTAGAGAGAGAAGCCTCAGAATGAGGTTCGTTGTTGGTTTTAGACCGTTGATTTTCAGCGTGAGGAGCATCGGAATCTGTTAAAATAGAAGGCTTGATTATTTCTGGTTGAAGTGTCTGAAGGCTCAGTAATTGGGCATCTTCTTGACTAAGAGGGTGTTCTTCTGCTACTGGTTGATTCTGTTCGGGGTCCCCTTCAGTAGTAGGTGTAGCCAACACTGGGACTAACTGGCTTTGAACAATGGCATTGAAAGTTGGTGTTTCAGCCTGTGAAGGTTTGGTAGCGGTTTTAACTTTCGCATTTTCTGGCTTATTGGGCGGTGTTGTGGATTGTTTTAACACTTGTTCAAACGGATTAAGCTGTTTTGATTTAGCTATTTGTGTGGCGTTTTTAGTTTTTACACTTTTAATACCGTTTAATGAAATAGCCGTTGATTCTGATTTAATAGACTGATTACTGAATGAAGGCGAAGTTTGTGCAAAAGGAAGAGAAACCATCATTTGTTATATTTCTTTCTGAACGACGATAGGGATTCAACTAAAAAACAGGAAGAGATTGGGCAGGAACGACGCTGACTGTGGGTTTAAAAAATAAAAGAAACAGGGGGTTGGGAGGTAGCAACAACGGGAGTGGTAAATAAAGTGTGTGTTTTTTCTTTGGGTTTTATGGGGTGTATGAAGTTATGGTTCATTAGCAACAGAAAAAAATTAAACAACTTGCATGGCTCGATAGGTGGGAGCAAATTCTAGGAATGAGGAACGGAAAACCGGAGTGTACACTATAGTACATGAGGATTTGAGTACCGCAAATGACAACGAAGGTGCCCCACCTATCGAGTCATGCAAGTTGTTTTTTAGCTGGCTTGTTGTTGGATGTAGTACCGTTGGGTAGCAATTTCGTTTAAGAAGAGTTCTTCTTCTTTCAACAATAGAGCGGTGTGGGCTTTTTGTTGTTTTTCAAACAATTTTTCAAGAGTTTTAGCTTTCATTCTGGCTTCACGCACTAAGGCTTTGTGTTTATCAACAACCATTTGCTGAAGATTCATTAAAGTTTTTAAGTTAGCCTGACCATTACGAACTTGTTGAATGTAGCCGTGGTAATCCATTTGCCAAGCTTCTGGGGTTAAGTTGTGGAAGTCGTCAAAAGCTTCTTTAGCACAATTGGAAAGACGATCCATTTCAGCAAGCGTTTTGTTTAATTTCAATTCTTCGGCTTGAAGGGCTTGCTGTGCTTGGTCTACTTCGCGGTTACGTAAATCAAAAACGGTTTGTAAACTGAAACGAAATGCTTTTGCTGCCATGATGTGAAATCTCTCTTTCTTCTTTTTCTTCATACTCTTTTTTTTGGTTCGGTGTGTGATTTAGTTAAAGCCAGTTGGGTTTCCGATTGAGTTGCCGTTTCCCGTTTGTCTTCTGTACTTTTAATAGTGAAGCATTTGAATGAGCGTTTAATCCACCAGTAGGTGTATTTCATTAAAGAAAAAAGGTCTACATCTTTAGATATATGTGGTCTATTTTATTTAATAGAAGTTACGGAAAAAGGGCAAGGTAAAATAGAAGGGACATTATTCCACCTCTCATAGGATACCCCACCCCCATGACTACCTTTGCCGACATCCAAATTCAACAAGCCACACCCACTCACAAATTCCTAGAGGAAATGAACCAAACCCTACCATGGCAACTATTTGAAACCATCCTCAAAACACACATCCACCACAAACCCAACGGCAGACCACCCTACAAACGCCTACTACTGCTCAAAATGAACCTCCTCAAAATATGGTTTAATCTCTCCTATGAACAAACCGAATTTCAATGCTACGACAGACTCTCCTTCCGAAAGTTTCTCGGCTTCTCCTTAGAATCCCCCATCCCTGAAGCCACGACACTCGAAAACTTCCAACACGAACTGCAAAACACCCCAGCCCAAGAAGCCCTTTTCTTAGCCTTAGACACCTTCTTCCAAGAGAACAACCTCATTCTTAAAGAAGGCAACTTGGTAGATGCCACCTTTATTAAAGCCAATAGCAAACAGAGAAAAAAGCCTGAAGACCAGAGCGACCCTGATGCCACTTATGGCTACAAAGGCTTTGGTTACAGTGCCACGGTTAATGTAGATGCTAAAAGCAAGTTGATTCGCAAGGTGGTTGTTACTGGTGCCAATGTGCATGACAGTCAGAGTTTACTGCCTGTACTGGTGGGCGATGAGCAGACTGTTGGTGCGGATAGTGGGTATGTGGGTAAGGAGAAGGATTTAAAGGCATTGGGGATAAAGCCGAGGATTATTAAGCGTCGTGTTCGGGGTAAGCAGCATGAACCAACGCCTGAGTTGACGGATTCGCAGAAGCGGTTTAATGGGTTGGTTTCTAAGATTAGGGCCAGAGTGGAGCATGTGTTTGCGGGTTGGAAGACGGTGTTTAAGAAGGTTCGTGTGTCTTGTCGTGGGTTAGTGCGTGTTTCTGCGGAGATTGTGGGCTTGGCATTTGGGTATAATTGTCGTCGGTATGGTTTTTTGGTGAGGAGGGGTTAGGTTTTAGTGGATTCTTGTATGGTTTTTAGGTAATTATGATCCGAAAAGAGTGGAAACAAGGGGTATTGTTCTGTTTTTTGAGCATTTTTGGTTGAATTTTATTAAAAAACACTCACTACTCCCACCTGCACACCCTTATTCCGTAACTTCTAATGATTGAATGGTGTGTTCTGTCATCGATTGTCGTTCCTAGCTTTAGCTGGCGGGTGTTAAGGGGGTTCTTGTTCGTTGATTGCCCTGCAATCACTCTGCTTCTAGCAGACCCCCTTAACAATCCCCCACGAATTCAGGTGCAAGCCCCTAAAAACCCCAAAAAAGACACCCCCCTATGCCACCAGAAGGGCATTGACGGGGGGATGCTCTTTTTGCCCCTACGGTGGACGGAACGCATCGATGACTGCAGAGCAAACGCGATGGTCGTTCCTACTGGTTGGTATGACATTCAATCTTTGAATCGGTATAAAATTTCAAGAACAATAACACGCTACAACGCCAGTGTTTTAGTTTGAAAAGAAGCTAGTGGTGCTTCGGTTGAAGCTACCGCAGTATCATCTGGGCAACGCCCATCCGGTTCTAACAAACATTCATCAAACGGAGAAAGATGAGCCAACGGCTCTTCATTACGATACCCAATAGCCGCCTTCAACCCCGACGGAATGAAAAACATGGGCAACAACGGCTTTAACGCCTGCACACCCGCCACAGAAAACGCCGTAGGTACATCATCCACATGCAAAATAGCGTCTTGCCATTCCAACTTTCGCCCCTTGCCCGAAGATTGATGCTTAGCAGGCATCCATTTTTCAATCACGCTACAAAGCGGATTCGCAATAGCCGCACCCGTAGCGATACCTGCTGCTAAACCAGCTACAATTGTACCAAATCGTAGTAGTGGTTTTTCTTGTTTTGTAAACCCTGCTAAGTTAGCCACCAGCAACCCAACGCCTGCCCCCATGCCACACATCACAATATTAGCAACGTACTGAAAAATGCCTTCCTTCACTACATCCATATTTTTTTCAGATGGGGCATTATTCAACTTATTAGCCATTAGCCCGCCAGAAATACCCGCTAAAACGCTAGCCCCTCCCACTAACATAAACGGAACGGCTGCTTCAGAAACGAATTCTTTCGCCGTGGTTTGAAGCACATTACCTTTTAGTTCACCTAATTCTTCAGCAGTAGGCAATAATAACCGCAATTCATTATGAAACAATTTATTTAAAGCAGATTCTTTTTTTATCCCTTTTTTCAACGCACCACTGGTGTTTTCAAACAGCTTGTTAGCATCTTTTTTCAAGGCAGCCACCCAATCTAACTGACCCACATCGGTTTCAAGGATTTCAAGTAGTGCTTTTTGACTAGCAGAAGGCTTCTTTTCAGCTTCTAAAGATGCCACTAATTGTTTGAGTGCTTCAACAGACCCACGGTGTTCAACAGGCACTTCGGCTTGTTCAGCCCGAGCTAAAATGGCTTGTTCAGCCGAGGCTTGCAGGGCGGTAAAGCGGTCGTAAATTTGTTGTGGCGTTGCATGTTTTGCGAATGCTTCATGGGCTTTACGGGCTTGTTCAATGAGTTTGGCTATCTGAATATCCAACAACGGATGGTTTGCATTACCCGCATCTTTCAGTTGTTGCGTTAAATTGCCCGCTACCGTTTTGGTTGCCCCCAATTCTCCCCACACCAGCGGACGAAGCAACTTCGGATATTTTTCAACCACCGCTTTGGCTTGTTCCTGTGCGGTAGCAATAAGGGTTTCTCCATAATGCTGGGCAAAATAATTGAGGGCTGGTTGGGTGGTATTATAAACTGTACCTTCGGGTTTCATCCATAACTGGGTGGCAACCAGCGTAGCAAGGGTGGGTAGCCCAATGCGTAAGGTGTCATCTCGTAGGCGTTTTTTACGCTCTTCAGGGGTTTTAGCATCAAATACGTCTTTCGCCATAACGCCCAAAGCACCCACGGCAATTAACACGTTCGCCCTAGTGGCTGTAGGGGCAATTGCACCATGAAAATGGTCTAGGTAATAGCCAGTGCCAATTACGGATGCGGGTACGGTAAAGCTCATCATCATCATCATGGGGGGAATGCGGTGTTTCCTGTTGAAATAAAAATGCCAGAATAAGGTGTTTATTGGTTAAAACCATCAACATGAGAGTAATAACACTTTATAATTATAGCAAGAAGCGACTTTCTTGTCAATGAGAATCATTTGCAATAAAGAGGACTGCTAGTTATTAATCCTTACCACCTGGCTGTTTTTGTTTTGCATTTTTTTACAGAATACGGACGGGTTAATCGCTTCGGGCTAGGGCTTTTGTCAGGGGGACTGATATTTGGCAGCCCCCCCGACACCCCCCACAAATTCAAGGTGGCTCCACGCCCCCTTAAAAATCCCCTCTCAAGGGCTGGTTGGTTTACACGCACGTTGGCAATAGACTTGACCGGAAGCTAGAAGCTCCCTAATTGGTCTGCTTCACTACGTTCGCACCAGCCTATTTCCAACTAGGTATGGTTTGAAGCTATACATTTCAATAAAAGTTAGTAAAATTGGGTGTTTAGCTTTTTTGTCAGGTGGTAAGGTTATTAATAAGATTGGTTGTAATTTACCCTGTTTTTGATACCCTTATATCAATAAGTAATGCTTAACCTGCTTACTTGTTTCGTTATTGTTCGTGTTGTATTTTCTTATCGCTGTAGTTAACGTCGTTAAACCTTCAGTGGTAGTTACAACAAATTCGGGTATTCACCCGAAAAAAAAGGAGTCTGTTACTTTGTCATTCGTTCATACACCCGTTTTAGAACCCGCTCAACAGCAAGCCCTCGCCGTTGATTTTGCCTCGTTACTTGAAAAAAGCTTTCAGTCAGAAATCACTATTGGGTCTCTTTCTGTTGGTGAAATTATCAAGGTAGACAAGGAAAGTTTGCTGATTGATATTAGTGGCAAATACGAAGGTGTTGTGCCGATGAAGGAAGTGCCTGATTGCGATACCGCCGAACAATTAGGGCAGCTATTCCAAGCTGGGCAACGGATGGATTTTTTCGTTGTAAAAGATAACGAAGAACAATCTCATTATTTACTCAGTCTTCGTAGAGTAAGCTTTGTAAAAAACTGGGAAATTTTGCAACAGCACAAAGAAAAGCAAGAAAATATTACAGCCACTTTATTAGGCTTAACCAAAGGTGGTATGTTAGCTTCTGTGCTTAACATTAAAGGCTTTATTCCTGCTAGCCAATTGCGTGGTAGCAAACCCATGGAAGAAATGGTAGGCGAAACATTACCCGTAAAAGTGCTGGAAGTCGATAGACATCGCAATAAATTGATTTTAAGCCATAGAATGGCAATGTTTGAACAAAAAGCCCAACAGCGGGCGGAAACCCTTAAAACGTTAGCAGAAGATACCACCGTAACAGGCGAAGTGGTTAAAATTACCGATTTTGGTGCGTTTATTGATATTAATGGCGTGGATGGGTTGTTACCTCTTTCAGAAATTACATGGCAACGGATTAAACACCCTTCAGATGTGTTAGCTTTGGGCGATTCACTAAGCGTAACCGTGCTAACCATTGACCATGAACGTCAACGCATTAGCCTAAGCTTGAAACGGATGCAACCAGACCCTTGGAGCTTGGTAGCCGTTGAATTCACACCGAAACAACGCATTGAAGCCACTGTTTCTAAGCAATTAGTTTCCGGCGTGTTGGTTGAATTAATGCCCGGTGTAGAAGCCTTCTGCCCCTATGCCCAACACGGACGTATTTTTGAAGTTGGCACTAGCTACCCATTTGAAGTGCTTTCAATTGCTCCGCATGACCGCAGAGTAACGTTGGCTTACCGCCCCGTGGTAACGGAAACAGTTGAAGTAGAAACTCCTGAATTAGCAGCTGTTTAGTTGATTTAAAGCCCAGTCGAAGATTGTAAGCTTCAAACCATATGCAGTTGGGAATAGGCTGGTGCGAGCGTAGCGAAGCAGACCAATTAGGGAGCCTCTTTTGCTTCCGGTCAAGCCTATTTTCAACGTGTGTGTAAACAAGTTAGCCCTTGAGAGGGGATAAATAAGGGGGCGTGGAGCCCCCTTATTTTTGCGGGGGGTTTGGGGGGTGGTCAAACACCACCCCCCATGAAGCCCTAGCCCGTAGCAATTAGCCCTAAAAAATAAAACTCTTTGGAATAAACCGAGATGCAACCTTCACACCCGTTGGATTTAATAAAACACACGTTGGCTAGTGGGTTACCTTCCCTTTCGGTGGAACAACGCCAAGCAGAAGCTAGACTACTAGGTGAGTCCGTTTTTAAACTGCCCTATAGTGCGTTATTAAGCAAACCCGCTGATTTTTTCGCAACGGAAAGATTTCAATCCGCTTGGGCGAACCTTCATTCACTATTAGAAGACCGTATTAATAACCGAGTACCCTTACAATATTTACTAGGTGAAGCATGGTTTTTAGGCAGACCGTTTTCGGTTTCGCCCGCCGTGTTAATTCCTCGCCCAGAAACAGAATTGTTAGTAGAAAAGGGGTTGGAGCTAATAAAATCGTCGACGGAAACGGCTATGAATACCCCTTTTCGGTGGGCAGATGTGGGTACGGGTAGCGGGTGTATTGCTATTTCTTTAGCATTAGCATTGCAAGAACAATACCCTAATCTACCGTTTCAAGGAGTCGCTACAGATAATTCTGCCAACGCATTGGCGGTAGCAAGCAGTAATGCAGAAAAATTCAATCTAACCACAGAAGCTATCCATTTTGCTCTAGCGGATGTGTTAGAGCCAGTTTCATCCGATGAAAAAAGCCCGCAATCGTTAGATTTGATTATTAGTAATCCGCCTTATATTAGCCCAGCACTGGCTATTACGTTGAGTGCTGAAGTGTTGCACCATGAGCCTGCATCTGCGTTGTTTGCTGAAAACGAAGGGTTTGAGGTGGTAGAACGATTGATTGAGCAAGCGGTAGTGGCTTTAAATCCTGATGGGTTTTTGTTGATGGAGGTGGGTAGTGGGATGGCGAAAACCGTTGCAGGGTGGAAGTTAACCCAATCGAATTTTGCCGTGCTTTCTGTTTGGAGCGATTACTCAGGGCATGAACGATTTTTAACCCTACAACGCAAAAAAAAGGTTTAAAAAATCATCCATAGTTTCGTGATAAGCTAGAGGAAATTAGTCTTCCTACCAATTAGAAAACTAGCACTTTATAATGACCTCATCACCCCCCCTACAAATTAACGGAAAACCCATCGTTATTTTTTCAGATTACGACGGCACAATCACCCAAGAAGATGCCATTGTGCAAACCATGAAACGCTTTGCCCCCCCCGAATGGAAAACCATTGCCAACGCCATTTTGGAAACCCGAACGCTTAGCATTCACGAAGGTATTCAGCAATTATACGGCTTACTACCCAGCCACCTCAAACAAACCATGATTGACTTTAACTTGACTGAAATACCCCTTCGGCAAGGGTTTGAACACTTTATGCAGTTTCAGCAAGCCCACAACATCCCCTTTTGGGTGGTTTCTGGCGGGGTCGATGCGTTTATTGCCCCCAAGTTAGCACCGTGGGCAGGGCAGTTTGAATTATTCGCCAACGCACTGCATGAATCTGATGATAAAATTCAACAGACGCACTTAAAACTTCAGTTACCGTATGCCCCTAAAAACTGTACGCCCTGTGGCAATTGTGCCTGCTGTAAAGTGGAAATTTTGAACCGTTGGCATTCGTCATCGTATTTCCGTGTGGTGATAGGCGATAGCGTAACGGATATTGGTATGGCGAAAGTAGCTTGCAGAGTGTACGCCCTAGCTAATAGTAGCCTTCAAGCAGATTGCATGAAGCTTGGCATTGCCTACCATCCGTTTGAAACGTTTGACGATATAGTAGCCGATTTAAAACAGCTAACCGGTTGCTTGTAACCCGTATTGTTTGTATACTAGGCTTTACGATTGCTGGTACTCTTTTCTTTAGGACAATAACTGAACATGATGATGATGATGATGATGATGATGACCATCCCTCAACCTACAACCATAGAACCTTCCTCCCAAATGAGTGCGTTGACCGTTTTTTCACCTGAACAATTGGCTGTTTTATCGCCTGCTGTGCAACAAGTGGCAACGCATTTAAACTTATACATTGATGAAGCCACAATTGCCAGCCGTATTGAAGCGTTAGCTCAACAACTCAATCAAACTTATGAAAACATCGATGAATTAACCATTATTTGCGTGCTAAAAGGGTCATTCATGTTTTTGTCTGATTTAGTGAAGCACCTCAATTTCCCTGTGAAAGTTGAATTTATTCGGTTAGCTAGTTATGGCAACAACACGCAAAGTTCAGGCAAAGTAAAAACGGTGGATTTAACCCTGCCCAGCCTTGAAGGTAAACACGTCTTGATTTTGGAAGATATTATTGATACCGGGCTAACGCTTAGTTTTTTAGTTTCGTATTTGAAAGATTTACACCAAACCGCCTCGTTAAAATTAGCCGTATTTTTAGACAAACCCACTGCCAGAAACCCCGAAGCGAAACACATTACGGTCGATTTTATTGCCTTTAGCATTGAAAATAGCTTTGTGGTTGGGTATGGGCTTGATTTTTCGGGGCATTTTCGTCAATTGCCTTTTGTGGCTACCTATACAGGCCCCGCATTAACTGAATAGGTAAGGGCTGATGATTTTCCAATCTTCTTCTTTTAAACCACCCTTTGTAGTGGCTATGGTCATTCCTACAGGCGTGGGGGCTTCTATCGGCGGCTTTGGTGGCGATGCCACGGTTTACATGAATTTACTGGCTTCCTGCTGTGATTGGTTGATTACTCATCCTAATGTTGCTAATGCCGCTAGTTTTCAAAAATTACCCGCCAACACATGGTATGTTGAAGGCTACTGGTTAGACGCTTGGTTTAAGCAACAAGTGGGTTTAGCTTCACCGAAACGACCGCATCAATTAGGCGTTGTGTTAGATGCAGGCATGGAAGCAGGGATGAAAATCATCCAACGAAATACCATTAATGCCGTTAACATGGTTTATGGTGTGCCGTTTGTGGGGGTATTGGAAACCACTGAACCACTCAAATTGACCATTGAAGCCCAACCTTCAGGGGCTTCTGCTGGGAAATGGGGTAATCCGCACAGTGCGATAGTACCTGCTAAACAATTATTGGCTGAAGGGGCAACGGCTATTGCCATTGTTTCAAAGCTACTAGAACCAGAAGAAAGCACCTATAGCCAAGGCGTCGGAGTCGACCCCATTGGTGGGCTAGAAGCCATTATTTCACACACACTATGCCATGCCTTGCAAGTGCCTTGTGCTAATGCCCCCGTATTTGATTGGGAAGAAGCTCAACCCCGAAGGGATGCATTGGTAGCCCCTGCCACTGCGGCAGAATTTATCACGGCGACGTTTTTGCCTTGTGTGTTAACAGGGTTGATGCAAGCCCCATTTCCCACCAGTGTAGCGGCTGGCTTTGCAGTAGAGGAACTTTCTGCGTTGGTTGTACCAGCCAATTGTATGGGTAGTGTGCCCGTGTTAGCTTGTTTGAAGCATCGTATTCCCATTATTGCGGTGCTGGAAAATAAAACGGTACTGAACCAACCACTTTCTTCGATATTGCCAGAAGCAGATGTTAAGCAATTGAAACATAAAAATCTGTACTTTGAAGTGGGTAATTACCTAGAAGCGGCGGGGCTTTTACAGCTTTTTAAAGCTGGTTTAACACCCCCTAACACACAGGGTATTTGCCACTAGACCTCTTGCATGACTCGATAGGTGGGTGCAGATTCTAGGAATGCTGTTTGCCCTGCAAACAGGTTGCTTTAGCAACCAAGAACACAGAATTTGAGGTGTACACGGAAGTACATAAGAATTCAAGTACCGCAAATGACAACGTAAAACGTTCTACGTTTTCTCGCTCTGCGGATGCCCCAGATATCGAGTCATGCAAGAGGTCTACTAAAAGAAGACGGTTTCTTGACGTTGACTGACCATTTAATTACCGTTATTACCTGCGGGGGTTGGTGGGTTGGTAGGGGTTACAGCAGGCGTTGGGGTAACTATCAATGAACTTTCAGGTGCTGGGTTAGGAGAAGAAGTATTGCCTTCAATGTTAGTAGAGTTATTGGGATTGTTTGTCGGAACATTACCAACTGTAGCAGGTTGATTAACAGGCACAGCACTAGGACTAGGGGTGGGAGTAGAAATAGCAGATTGCCCCGAACTAGGCACAACAGAATGGGCAGATGCTCCACCCTGATAGTGCGAACGGCTAGCACCCTGTTTCCTAATCACAATAACCTTCGGCGTATCTACAGAAATGGCTTTACGCGGAGCTAATCCATAATAATGGACAGCCTCTAAAGCAATATTCCTAAAAATAGGTGCCGCCACCGTACTACCCCAAGCTTCCGCAATATGAGGACTATCAATAACCACCATCGCTAGTAATTTTGGTTTTTCTGCAGGAAAATACCCAATAAACGAGGTATACAAATCAGAAGAATAGCCTCTACCCCCTTCGACAGATTTTTTAGCAGTGCCTGTTTTACCCGCAACTGAAACCACACCCAAATTAGCCGGATGATGCGGACTAGCCACCAAGCTTTTGGTAAGCAAGCGGGTAACCGCCGCACTGGTACTAGGTTTTAACACTTGCTTAGAAGGCTTACGGTTCAAAAACGCCATTAACGGGCTCACCGTTTTCAAGCCACTAACATTCACTTTGGCACTACCCAATTCAAAAATGTTTTTGATGACATGCGGTTGTACCCATCGCCCACCATTGGCGACTGTAGCAACAGCGGTAATCATTTGCAGCGGGGTTGCCATTAGCCCGTACCCATACCCTAATGAAGCCTGTTGGGCTTCTCCCCACTGGCTAGTAGGGGTAATAGACCCTGAAGATTCACCCGTCATTTCAATGGCCGTTCGGCTACCAAAGCCTAAATTGGTCAATAATTGCCGATATTTCTTTTTCGGAATGCCCAGTGCAACTTTAGCACTACCAATATTACTGGAATGCAAAAACAAATGGACTAAATCAATTTGCCCAGGGTAAGGGTGTCGGCTATAATCGTAATTTTTAATGGGCCAGCCACCAATGGTCATCGTGCCCGTATCTAAAATCGTCGATTTTTCATTAATGCTTCCCGCTTCAATCCCCATGGCGACGGTTAAAATTTTCATGGTAGAACCGGGCTCATAAACGTCAGTCATTGCCCAGTTCTTCAACTCTTTCATATTCGCTTTATGGTATTGCTCAGGGTTAAAAGCGGGATAAGAGGCAAACGCCAGTAATTCGCCATTATTGGGGTTCATTAAAATAACCGTTCCCCTAGCGGCATTGGTTTTTAGCACACCCGCCCGAAGTTCTCGTTCCACAATGTATTGCAGATGAGAATCAATGGTTAGTTCAATTTGGTTGGTGGCGGAAACCCGAACGTACTGGCGTAAAGTTTCAACATCGCCAGAAAGGGGGGTGCCCCTACCATTAACCAGCAATTGCTTAGATTTATCAGCATCCGTTGCTACTAGCTGATGTTTTTTAATGATGTTACCCAATACGCTATGTACCCCGCTGGCGACATCAGCTTCATCATTCACATAACCCAATACATGAGCCGCCAAACTACCTTGCGGAAACTTACGAATAGGCTTCTGCACAGGGTCTAACCCATTGAGTTTTGACTGCACCATTTTCGGTTGCCCGTTTTCATCTAGTACAGGTTTATTGGTTTTTTCACTGATTTCAGGCACGCTAATTCGTAACGCTAAAACCGAAAGCAATTGTTCCCGAGTAATGCCTTTAGCAATGGTAATGGTCGTTTGTTTTTTTTTAAATTTTTCGGCTAAAACACCTTCATCTAGGGGGATAACCGTTGCCAATAAGCGAGCCATTTCTTCAGGGGCTTGTCCGTAAAAGTAAGCTGGATGAGCGAATAAATCATATAGTAAAGCGTCTTGGGCTAATACATCGCCCCGACGGTCTGTAATTTCACCCCGAAACAAAGGCTGATGCTTCTTGCTTTCATGGGAAAGGCGGGCTTTATTGGAAAGATTAGCCCCGTCAATCAGTTGAATCCAAAAGAAACGACCACCCATAATTAATAAGCCTAATACTAGCACCGCGAATAAAAACAGCAGGCGTATTGGGAATTTCTGGAAGGGTAAATTTTGTTTTTCAAGTGAACTAATTGATTGTTTAAACTTGCCAGCCGCCCTTTTAACACGCTGCGAAGTAACCTTTGCAGGGGTAAGCTTTGAAGATACGTAAGGGGGAAGGGAAGACATCATCATTATTATTATCTACTTAGTATCCTGCCATTGGGCTATAGGGAGGCGTTCTTTTGACTAGCAAAGACCCTTGCAAAACAGGTTGGTTTAAATCAGACTGTTGGGGTTTTAGTTGCAGTTTATGTTCAGCGGCTACCAAATGCTTTAATTGCCGAACATCTTCATTCAAATTATTGTATGACCGTAATTGATTCAATTCCACTTCAAGGGTTAAATTATCTTCATGCATGGTTTTAGCTTCAGACGTCGCTTTTTGAATTTGCCCCGTTAAGGAAACCTGGATACTGTATAGCACAACCAGTAACAGTACTAAAAACCCAAGAATACCCAATAACAGCGGCGTCAACCTTGTAAAGAGAGAATCTAACTTGGTGGGGGAAGCAAATAAGGTTTTAAAAAATTGGGTAGCGGGTGGCATTAAGGGTGTCCTAAACGGTAATAGACCTCTTGCATGACTCGATATCTGGGGCATCCGCAGAGCGAGAAAACGTAGAACGTTTTACGTTGTCATTTGCGGTACTTGAATTCTTATGTACTTCCGTGTACACCTCAAATTCTGTGTTCTTGGTTGCTAAAGCAACCTGTTTGCAGGGCAAACAACATTCCTAGAATCTGCACCCACCTATCGAGTCATGCAAGAGGCCTAATTTAGCAGGCAGTTACAATACTCTAATTCTATAGAAAAAAGCCCCAAAAAGCTAGCAGTAATTGCTTTTTCTTGAAGGTTATAGCTGTTCCAAAAGTTATTGAGCCATTTTAAAGGCTTGGTCAATGGCTTCATCTAAAGATAAGGTATCGGTTAGTAACCGACGAATTCTCGCCTTCAAAGCCGACCAAAATCGCTCAATCGGATTCAAATCAGGACTGTAAGGCGGTAAAAACAACAACCGACAACCCGCAGATTCAATCAGCTGTTGAATCTCCCAAGATTTATGAAAACTCGCATTATCCCCAATGACCGTCATCCCCGCCGTTAAACTCGGTAACAACTCATGTTCAACCCACGTCAAAATAACCTCGGTATTACAATAGCCCTTAAAACACCACGGGGCTAATGGCTTTCCACCCTGTAACCCTGCTATAATAGAGGTACGTTCGGTGCGTTGACCACTAATTTCCTCCTGCACCCGTTCACCTTTAGGGGAACGACCATACAAGCGTTCAACGCTTCTACGGCCAACCCCACATTCATCCACAAACACAAGACTGGCGGGCGTTAGCGGTTCTATCTCCTGCTTATAAACTGTGCGTTTGGCTTCACTTCGTTCTCGGTAGAGCGTGCTTTTTTTTACGGCTAATGCCGAGTTTAATGAGGTTGTAGGAGATGGTGGATTTTTTAGAACCGAGCAAGAGAGCCAATTCGTCCAAATAGGCACTGGGGTTGGCTTTTTGTATGGCGAGTAGTTGGTTTCTGTCGATGCTTGTTGCGGTGGTTGCCCCTGGTTTTTTGGGGATGAGACAGGTTCGTTTGACCCATCGTTTGACGGTGGCGAGACTGACTTTGAATCGGATGACGGTGGCTTGTTGTGTTTCTTTTTCTTGATTGATGCAATCAACGACTCGTTGTCTTAAATCGACGCTATATGCCATAGATGAATCCTCCTTTTTCGTGAACGTTATCCTCCTTATTATAGCTCAATAATTATTGGAACAGCTATAAAAATCCAGAACCTGTAACACTTACGTTACAGAACTTGAAATTTATGCTAAAAATTTCCGAAGTAATAGTAATAGTCAGTTTCAAGCCGAATCAACAAGGAAGCCCCCTTATGCAACCATGGCAACAACGCACAATTACCTATAGCCTATTCTTATTGGTAGCCAGTACAATAATTGGGGTAAAATATAGCCTTATTGTACGAACAAGGCGAAGGCATTGCCAAAGATAGAGGCAAAGCCTTTTACTGGTATGAACAATCTGCCATGGCTGGCGATGCTACTGCTAAAGTAGGCATGGCGAACCGGTATTTTGAAGATAAACGCCGAGGGCCGAGTAAATATGTGCAAGGTAGTTACTGGCTGATGTTAAGCTACTTTGATGCCCTTAAATCCGAGGAAAGCGAAAAATCAAGCTAGCTAGACTATCAAAATTACCGTTTATAAACAGATGAAACGGGCAAGGAAGGACGGTCGAAAAAGGCGTTTAATTCTTCCGCTTCAATGGTGTGGGCTATCGGTCTGCCATGCGGGCAGCTCCACGGTAAGCTACAAGCCAACCAATCCACCACCAACCGTTCCATTTGAGCGTGGGTTAATACATCTCCCGCCCTTACGGCGGTATGGCACGCCAACGTGGCAAACAACAATTCCGTATCCAGCTCTGCTTCGCCCTTCAATGCCAACTGTTCCAACACGGCTTCCAATTGTTGTACAGGAGAAATAGTTTTCCTGTTGGGGTACAATTGCGGTACGCTACACAACACCCATAAATTGCCTGCTTGATTACGTTCACAAGCAAAGCCCATACGGTCTTTTAGCCAATCTTGATACTGTTCTAGCACGCCCACTTGTTCAGCAGAAAGCACATCCAACACAATCGGGCTAAGCAAAGGCTGAACCACCGTTTTTTCTGCGGTAGATTGCGTTACCAACGCCTCATAACACCAGCGTTCACTGGCTATATGCTGGTCTACCACCATCAAGCCCTTGGGCGTTTCAAGCAATACATAGGTGTTAAATAGTTGTCCAATCACCCGCCATTGCCGTTGTTGAAGCGATGCCGTTACCGGCGAATTTTCAGCCCCAGATGCCAAGGGTTCATAAAATGCCAACGCCGTTTGAGTAGGCATCCCACTATTAGTGGCAGATGAATAAGTGTGCGGAGCAGCCGTGTGTTCCGAAGAAGATGACGACCGCCAAAAGACACTATTTTGAGGCACGGCAGGGGTAGAAGTGAAATCGCTCAACGTGTTTGGGGTTGCAAAAGTGGGGTACTGATGAGTCTGCGTGGTTGATTGTTCCACTGGTTGTGCCTGCTGTTGCATAGCCGAATGTAACCCGTAAGTGGCGTGGAATTGTTCCTGCAATGCCCGACGAATACCCCCCACAACGAATTTAAAAATTTGTTCGCTATTGGCGTACCGTACTTCTTTTTTGGTGGGATGTACGTTAACATCCACTTCAGTTGCGGGCATTTCAAGCCAAACCGCACAAAACGGGTAAACCCCATGCGGTACTAAGCCTTCAAACGCTTTTTTGATGGCGGTTGCCAAAATCGCACACCGAACAGTTCGCCCATTGAGCAACATCCACCATGCTTTTTTTGAGCGTTTATGAAACGATTCTTGGGCTGGGCTAGCGAAAACCGCTCGTAATTTCAAGTTACTTAAAGGGTCTTCAAACGTCGTTTCTAGCAAGGTATTGGTGTTTTCAGGCTTCCAACCAAATACTTGAGTAACGGTTTGCTTTAACTTATCTTCCCCATCGGTTTGAAACGCTAGTTTTTCAGCTAGGGTTAAGCTTAATTGTACTTTGGGGTGCGATAATGCCAACCCTTGAACCATTTCTTCAACTTGAGCCACTTCGGTTTTAGGGCTTTTCAAAAATTTGAGGCGAGCGGGCGTATTGAAAAATAAATCATCCACTTCCATAACCGTGCCAACACTACACCCTGTTGCGTTAAAGTGGCACAGCTTTCCGCCTTCAATCACCAGTTGAATACCATCGGGTTGGTCTTGGGTGCGGGTATAGCAGGCTAATCTACTAATGGCACTAATACTGGCAAGTGCTTCACCCCGAAACCCGAGGGTAAAAATAGCGTCTAAATCTTCGGCATTTTTTATTTTACTGGTGGCGTGATTAAGAAAGGCTAGTTGGGCTTCTTTGGGGTTCATTCCCTTGCCGTTATCTGCAATACGGATGGAGTTCCCCCCGTTGTTGATGGTAATTTGAACACTGGTAGCTCCAGCATCTATGGCGTTTTCAACCAATTCTTTCACCACAGAAGCGGGGCGTTCAACCACTTCGCCTGCGGCTATTCGGTTGACTAAATCAGGCGGTAATACTTGAATACAACTTTGTAGCGTTTCTGTTTCTGATTGTAGCGTGGGCAGATTGCATCCATCCGTTTCATTACGCTGTAACAAGGTAAAGGCTTCTTGTAGGTGGTTTTTGTGGAAAGTCGCCATCATCATCATTGTGTCTCGATTAGTTTGCCCTGTTGCAATGGGGGGGGGGGCAGTAGTTTTATTATTGTACTATAAAGCTAAGTCTACTATAAGTCTTTTTAAGCCAATAGCTATAATAATTTATCGTAGGGGCGGATTGTATCCGCCCGTTTTCCAAATAGTTATGCGGGCGGATGCAATCCGCCCCTACAAGATTCATCGAGATTTTTAACCAATTAGCTATATCTTAAATTAACTCGGTGAAAGTAAATGGCTATGGCATGAATCAAATCACCCAAACACCGAGAGACGACTTTACCTCGTCGTTTAAACCGAGCAAACCAATGTCGCAAATCGCTCCAAGTCTGTTCTGCTGTATACGTTTCAGCCTTGCTTTGAACCAATTTTCCACTAGCAACACGGCATTGTAGGCTTTCCAATGGTCAGCACAATAAACTTCAACCTTGAATAACTGAAGCCGTTTCCATAATTTTTTCAAGGTTTTAATGCCACGACAACCCACTTCCCAGTCCAAGATTCGCCTTGTTTCTCGACAAACAGCCACCCATACCCAGATTTTACGTTTTTTTCGGTAAGAAACGTGCAGAGTTCATCGAGCTCAACAACAGTGGTTTGCTGTGGTTCTAACCGACAAGCAGTGGTGTCTATTTTACGAATTTGTTTGAGTACAGCAGGCGTTGAGACCCCAATTAAATTACCAATTTTTCGAAGGGAAAGCCCTGAAGCGTATAGCTGGGTTGGCTAGCTTCCATGTGATGGGTGCAAGCCCTTTCGGGGTTGAACGTGTATATTTACAGGCACACTTTTTGCATTGATACCGTTGCTTTTCTCCAATGAACCCTGCTTTAACTTTATCTAAACTACCACATTTTGGACACTGCATTTTAAATACTCCTTAATAGACTTAAGGATATTATAATGGCTAATTAGGTAAATGTCTCATAATAATAGGCACTACGGAACTTATTCTATCAAATAATAGAGCGAAATAGAATAACACAATCCCCTCTATCTTCCTAAAGAAAAACGAGGGGATTGTGGTGGAGGCAGGGGGATTCGAACCGCCCGACCTATAGCGTGCGATGCTATCGCTCTACCAACTGAGCTATACCCCCACGAAATACGGAAAAATCTAATTCTTTCATTATGGCTCAAGCAAGCCAAAAATCAAGCCTCTCGAAGAAACGGAAGGCTTGATTTGAATAGTAAAGTTAAATAGTCTATCTGTTAATAATTTGTCCGCCAGCCGTAGCATAAGGAGGATATCCACCTTGAGCATCGTAAGGGTTGTATTGTTGTTGTTGTTGTTGTTGTTGTTGAGGCATACCATAACCTTGTTGCTGTTGTTGTTGCTGAGGCATACCATACCCTTGTTGCTGTTGTGGTTGTTGCTGAGGCATACCATAACCTTGTTGCTGTTGTTGTTGTTGCTGAGGCATACCATAACCTTGCGGCGGCTGTTGTTGTTGCTGAGGCATACCATAACCTTGCATGGTTGGGCTTGCATTACCGTAACCAAAGCCTTGAGGGGCAGCACCCTGCATACCATAACCCTGCATGGTTGGGCTTGCATACCCTTGCCCAGCAGGCGGAGCGGTTTGGATTTGTCCATTCACAATAGGGCTAGAATACCCCTGTAATACTTGCGGATTCATTAACGCTTGAAGCTGATTACCTTGCTGGCTACTACCCGCATCAACAGGGCTAGTAACTTGCGATAAATTCGTTGGGTTGATTAAGTTTTGTAGCGTAGATTGCTGTTGACTTACGCCATTAGCCACTGGGCTAACCAAGGATTGAATCCCTGTTTGAGGTTGTGCTTGTATTTGAAACTGTTGCAATTGCTGTTGTTGTTGTAGCTGTAATTGTTGAAATGCAGCTTCTTGTTGAGCTTGCAGTTGCAAATTTTGCAACTGGGCTTGGTACTGTGTTTGTTGCTGTTGAACTTGCCGTTGTTGTATTAAATATTGTAAGTTCAAGGTTTGCAATTGGATTTGTTGTTGAAGTTGAGTAATGGATTGGTCAACCCCAATACCACCTTGCTGAGGCATCTGCTGAAAGCTACCCTGTTGTTGTAGAGGTAAGGTCGAAAACCCTTGTTGCGTAGACTGTTGCGGTGCAAAAACAGAACCAGTTTGCCCAGCCCCCATCATCTGCCCCATCACGTTACCCGTACCAATAGCTAATCCGCCACCCAATGAAGCATTCTGCAATAGGGGGGCATTATACAAGCTATCAATACTGGCATTTAAAGGGTTATTAGGAGAAAATTGAGATACTGGCATGTTAAAGTTAGGGATTTGAGAATAAGCCATTGTTTCAATTAAAGGGCTTATAGCTGGGTTACCCGTAAAAAGAAATAACTGCCCGCGTAAATCTTGAGCTAAGCCACTACCATATTGGCTGGTAAAATTAGGAAGTCCCAAACTTTGCGTCAAATTTCTAGGTAGTGCAGGCGGTTGTTGCGTTGGACCACCAATAGCAAAACTCATCATCATATCGTTTATTTCCTTTATAGTAGGTTGGTTATTTGGTTGATTTTTAAAATTGGTCAAAATTGCATACTGGTAAATTAAAATCTGTTTTAACACTTTGGAATAGACTGAAGCGTGAAGATTCTACAAACTAATAAACAAACCCATCAAATGAACATTGCCTAAGTCCCCATTAAATTGATACAATCTGTTACAATAAAGACAGATAATACCTAAGAATAGCCGTTAGAAGGTTGGATATCGTCATCGGCTATACAACATCGGGGGGCGTACACAGAGGTACCGCCCCTACGGCAATCTAAAAAAACCTTTCTGTAGGTAGGGGACGACCTGCGTGTCGTCCCGCTCCAAGACTTTACGATTTTTTATTATTAGAAACAACCCCACCTTGAACGATTCACTATTTGGTAAAGGCAAAAACCGAAGAAGTACGTATGAAGCCACCCTTCAGCTACCAAAAACTTCTACGGCTATTGGTCAAAAAAAATCTATCACCGCCGATGGCATTGAACTTTCCGCCTTAGATGGGTGGTTTCGTACCCTGCAACAACACCTAAAACATAACCCATACCCCAGTTTCGGTACAGTTGAACGCCTTGTAGGGCTCATGCTTGAAACCAAAGGTCCGAAAGCCAAATTGGGCGATGTATGCTTGGTAGAAACGCAGTCTTCCAATAACCATCAAGCGGAAAAGCAGTTTTTACCTACGGAAGTCGTTGGGTTTAGAGAAGGAAGGCTGTTGTTAATGCCCCTAGGGGAAATGACCAGCCTCGGGCTAGGTTCTCGGGTGTGGAATACGGGAAAATCCCTTCAAGTCAACGTAGGCAATGAATTACTAGGTAGAGTGCTAGATGGGCTAGGCAACCCAATTGATGACCGCTTTCCGCTTTCAGGGTTTGAAACAGTCTCTGTGGCCGGGCAACCACCCCACCCCCTCGGTCGGCAAGAAATTAACGAGCCTCTGCCGATGGGGATTAAATCAATCGACAGTTTTTTGACGTTGGGCAAAGGGCAACGGGTCGGGATTTTTGCAGGTTCAGGCGTAGGAAAAAGTACCACACTAGGCATGATTGCCCGAAATTCAGAAGCGGATATGAGCGTGATTGCCTTGATTGGCGAACGGGGTCGGGAAGTTCGGGATTTTATGGAAAACGCCTTGGGCGAAGAAGGCTTAAAACGAAGCGTCGTTATTGTGGCTACCGCCGAACAACCTGCGTTGGTTAAAATCAAAGCGAGTTTGGTAGCAACTGCCATTGCGGAACATTTCAGAGACCAAGGCAAGCAGGTTCTGCTCATGATGGATTCACTCACTCGGGTTGCCATGGCACTACGGGAAGTTGGCTTGGCTGTGGGTGAACCGCCGGCTACACGGGGGTATCCGCCTAGTGTGTTTGCGTATATGCCTCGGTTGTTAGAACGTGCAGGCATGGGGGAAACAGGGGCTATTACAGGGCTTTACACCGTGTTGGTTGAAGGTGATGACTTCAACGAACCCATTGCGGATTTGGTTCGGGGGTTGTTGGATGGACACATTATTTTAAGCAGGCAATTAGCCCAGCAGAACCACTTTCCAGCGGTGGATGTGGGACAATCCGTCAGCCGACTGTTTTTACAACTAGCTAGCCCTGAACATAAAGAACAAGCAGGGATTTTGAGAGACTTGATGACGACTTATCAAAAGAATGAAGATTTATTGAGCGTCGGGGCTTACATTGCGGGGGGTAACCCGAAGTTGGATTTAGCGGTGCAACTGAAACCAGCGTTGGATGCCTTTTTGAAGCAATCCGTAGATGAAGCGTTTGCGTATGAGGATACCTTGGCGTTATTGCAACAATTAGGTAGTTAGTATTAATAATATATTATTACGTTACATAAAGTAATAATCTCTTGAAGTTACGGAATAAGGGTGTGCAGGTGGGAGTAGTGAGTGTTTTTTAATAAAATTCAACCAAAAATGCTCAAAAAATAGAACAATACCCCTTGTTTCCACTCTTTTCGGATCATAATTACCTAAAAACCATACAAGAATCCACTAAAACCTACCCCCCTCCTCACCAAAAAACCATACCGACGACAATTATACCCAAATGCCAAGCCCAAAATCTCCGCAGAAACACGCACTAACCCACGACAAGACACACGAACCTTCTTAAACACCGTCTTCCAACCCGCAAACACATGCTCCACCCTAGCCCGAACCTTAGAAAGCAACCCATTAAACCGCTTCTGCGAAGCCGTCAACTCAGGCGTTGGTTCATGCTGCTTACCCCGAACACGACGCTTAATAATCCTCGGCTGTATCCCCAACGCCTTCAAATCCTTCTCCTTACCCACATACCCACTATCCGCACCAACAGTCTGCTCATCGCCCACCAGTACAGGCAGTAAACTCTGACTGTCATGCACATTGGCACCAGTAACAACCACCTTGCGAATCAACTTGCTTTTAGCATCCACATTAACCGTGGCACTGTAACCAAAGCCTTTGTAGCCATAAGTGGCATCAGGGTCGCTCTGGTCTTCAGGCTTTTTTCTCTGTTTGCTATTGGCTTTAATAAAGGTGGCATCTACCAAGTTGCCTTCTTTAAGAATGAGGTTGTTCTCTTGGAAGAAGGTGTCTAAGGCTAAGAAAAGGGCTTCTTGGGCTGGGGTGTTTTGCAGTTCGTGTTGGAAGTTTTCGAGTGTCGTGGCTTCAGGGATGGGGGATTCTAAGGAGAAGCCGAGAAACTTTCGGAAGGAGAGTCTGTCGTGGCATTGAAATTCGGTTTGTTCATAGGAGAGATTGAACCATATTTTGAGGAGGTTCATTTTGAGCAGTAGTAGGCGTTTGTAGGGTGGTCTGCCGTTGGGTTTGTGGTGGATGTGTGTTTTGAGGATGGTTTCAAATAGTTGCCATGGTAGGGTTTGGTTCATTTCCTCTAGGAATTTGTGGGTGGGGGTGGCTTGTTGAATTTGGATGTCGGCAAAGGTAGTCATGGGGGTGGGGTATCCTATGAGAGGTGGAATAATGTCCCTTCTATTTTACCTTGCCCTTTTTCCGTAACTTCAATTGTATTTGCCATAACCTTTGTAATCGTTATTTGCAAACATCTTCCAGTGAAACTTTACCCAACTTAAAAAATATTTACAGTTACAATACTTGATAAATTATTGACGCAATTCTTTATGAAGTGTATGATACTTCTTGATAATTTTTTTCGATAGTCAGCTTTGTAATTTAAGCAACATTTATAATAAAAATAAAGGATTAGTTAATGTTTAATTGTGCTATCAGTACTCCTAGTTTAACACCAAGGAATAACGCTATTACGGCAACAAACAAACAAACAAGAGAGGGCATTTCCTTTAAACCGCTTGTTTTTTCATTCACAGATATTTTATATCCTAACAAACAAATGGCTCAAAAAATATCCGATGAAATAGGTCTGCATGGTATTATTGCTGTTACTTTACCAGCAGAGGAACAACTGTTATTAGAGCAATTACGAAAAACAAATGAAGCTGTTTTTTCATTACCTCATGAAACATTAAAAGCCTATCATTTTGGGAACAATAGAAGAACTCAAACCGACACACAATTACCAACTGGTGAGACGATTCCCGCAGGCACCCGATTACCAATGGCTGGTTATTTGCATTCAGAAACACCAATGGATCAAATTAAATGGAAAGCCACTATCCCTACCAGTACTTCTGGTACAGCTAATATGGGTGTTGTATCTTATAATGAAGTGTATGAACGGGTTTATACACCTAAATTATTTAGAGGCTCTCCCAATGCCTTAATTCCCCCCAATCAAAATCCTAGTACTTCGGATATTGATTTTGAACAAACGTGGCTGGGCAGTATGAAGCTGTTAGAGTCGATCAATAATGCGGTAATTGGGGCTTTAGCTAAAGCAAACGACTGGAGTAATGAAGTATTAGAGCCTATGTTAGCACAGCCAACAAAACATCATCCGACAGATTCTTTTAGATTAGCTCATTTACCCACGGTAGCACCAAACGGATTACCCAACACCAGTAACGATGAACGAATCATACGTTTTGATGGACACGTTGACAGAAGCTCTATTACCACGGCACTGCCAGCAGCTTCTTTACCAGGATTACAAATAGCTTTTTCAGGAGAAAAGTTGATGAGAGATATTGAGTCTCCTGATATCACCCAAAAAATAGTCTATGTTGTTTCTGGACATTTTTTAAATAAATTAACTGGTGGACAATACACAGGCTCATTACATAGAGTAGTAGGTACACCTGAACAAATGAAAAAAGCACGTTACTCGGAGGTTTACTTTAAAGCACCTAGTTCAGATGCACCATGGCGTTTGTTAAATGCCCCAGAAGAACACTTAGTGCTACCCACAGAAGACAAAATGCCAATAATTGAAGGAAGACTATGGACAGCCTTCAAAGCATTACCAAGACCTAGCCTGACAACAGAAAAAGCAACTCTTCCCTTTAATTCAGCGTGGTATGATTATTTGTACCCACGGGCTGTAAAAAATAGGTTAGATCAAATTGTTGCATACAAACAAAAACTTGTAGAACGATTTGGTAGCTAATACCGATTCTCCGTTTAAAACCCATTATTGGTGATAATTTGCTGATAGGCGGTGGCACTATCCTTCCAAGTGCGTTGTTGGGTGGCAAAATCAACATGAATCAACCCAAACCGAGCCTTATACCCCGAAAGCCACTCAAAATTATCAAACGCAGACCAGTAATAATAGCCCTTCAAATTCACGCCATTATCAATCGCCTTCTTAGCAGAAACCAAATGATCCTTCAAATAAGCAATCCGCAAGGCATCATGCACCTGCCCATCCACTAAGGTGTCATCCGCCGTGCCATAGCCCGCCCCGTTTTCAGTAACAATAATAGCAGGGTGGTTATAAGTGGTGTCAATACGCCGCATCAGCTCATAAAGCCCATCTGGGTAAGATTCCCCATTATAAGCCTTCCACTGGTTCGGGTTGGGTTGAATTTTTAGCCCAAAATGAACGGATTGGGCATCTGCCCCCACCCGCAAGGGTGAATAATAATTAATCCCGATGAAATCGCCTCGGTTCGCCTTTAAAAACGCTAAATCGCCCGATTTTATTTTCATCGGGGCATAGTGTTCGTACAAAGCTTTAATATCCTCAGGGTAAGCCCCCCGTAAGGCAGGGTCTAAAAACCACCGATTCATAATCCCATCTTCAATTTTCGACAGTTTAAAATCTTGCGTAGAAGCCGTAGCCGCATACACGGGCGATAAATTCAAGGTAATGCCAATTTGCCCTTTATATCCAAGGCTTCTGTAGGTTTGAATGGCTTTGGCGTTTGCCATCATTAAATGATGAGTTTTAGTCGCCTGTTTTGCCATGACGGCATTAGGTAATTCAAACGGATGGTTAGGCGGTGCTGGGAAGGTGGGGTGAATGCGGTTGCCTATGAGCGGTTCAAAAATCATTAAATCAATATACGGTTCGTTAAACGTTATCCAAGTATCCACACGGTTGCCAAATGATTGAAACGCCAGTTTGGCGAAGTTTGTATACCAATCGATACTTTTACGGTTACCCCAGCCTCCTTGGTTGGCTAGTGCTTGGGGGTAATCCCAATGAAAGAGGGTTATAGCGGGTTTAATATCGTTCGCCAGCAGTTCATTAATCAAATTATTGTAATAATCAATCCCTGCTTGGTTGACCTTGCCAGTGCCTTCAGGTAATAGCCGTGCCCAAGAAAGTGAAAAACGATAACTTTTGATGCCCAGCTTTTTTAGTAGAGCAATATCTTCTTTGTAGCGGTGATATTGGTCTATCGCCACGTTGCCCGTATCGCCATTAGAAATATTGTGTTGGTTGGTGTAGGTATCCCATACGGAAACGCCTTTACCGTCTTCTTGGTAAGCTCCTTCTACTTGGTAGGAAGCGGTTGCTGATCCCCAAGTGAAATTGGCGGGGAATGTAACAGTATTGTTATTAGCGGAAGCAATTGGTAATGCAGCCGTAAAAGAAAAAAGTACAAACGCCAAAACACCGTTGATGAGGGGATATTTCATTGAAGGAGGATCTTTCAAAGTGGGCTCATATTCGTAAAAACTATTTAACAACCATACAAGAATTTGTTGGTTTTAGCAATGCTCTGCTTTACAGAAAGTTGTGTTATGGGTTTAATGGTTTTATGTTTTAAACTTTTGATTTATTTTTTAAGCAATTTGAAAAGGTCTCCATCTATAATGCAAAACAATTCAAACGCTTCTTTGGTAGGTACACAAATTGAACAAAATGCACTGCTCACGGGTGAACATCGACCTTGGGGAAATTACTTGGTGTTGCGGGATTTAGACCATTATAAACTGAAACAATTGCAAGTGTTGCCCAACCAACGGTTGAGTTTACAGTATCACCACAACCGTGAAGAACATTGGATTGTAACTAAAGGCATTGCCACCATTACCGTCAATGAAAAAACATGGGATGCCCCAGCCGGTACTTATATTTTCATCCCGAAAGAAGCCAAACATCGGTTAGCCAACAAAAGTAACGATTTGGTTGAACTCATTGAAATTCAATTGGGTAGTTCTTTTGAAGAAACGGATATTGTTCGGTTAGAAGATGATTATAACCGAGGCGGTTGCTAGAATATTAGTTGTTACCATTTTTTTCTAAATGATGGTAAACTGAGTAAATCAAATTTTTATTAACTCATTTTTTGGAGCTTATACCTGTTTTGTCTTTAAATCCCCTTTATTCCCAGTTTAAAACACTGGTTGAACAAGCTAAAACCATTTTTGTAACTGCCCATGTAGGGCCAGATGGTGATACGCTCGGTTCCATGTTGGCACTGAAACATTCGTTAACGGAAACTTATCCGCATATTGAACGGTTTGATTGCGTGATTTCTGGTAAAATGCCCGATATTTACGCCTGTATGCCAGGTATTGAAGAGGTAAAGGCCATTGAAGTTTCAGAAGCTAGTTTGTTGCCTGTTTATGATTTAGGTATTTCGGTTGATTGTGGTTCTTTAGGGCGGCTAGGTGAAGTAAAACGGTATTTTAACAGTGCTAAAAACCAAGTCAATATTGACCATCACGTTTCTAACGAAGGCTTTGGTCAGCTGAATATTATCGAGCCTGTAGCCGCTGCTACTGGTGAAGTGATTGCCAATATTTTGGATGAATGGGGCGTGCCTATTTCTTACAATACCGCCGTTTGCATTTATGTTACGTTGTTGACTGATACGGGCGGATTTCGGCATAGTGGTACAACGCCCAAGGTGTTTGCGTTGGCTTCTAGGCTTCATGCTACAGGTATTAATGTTACTGAAATTTATCAAAAAATATTTGAAGAAAAACCCAGATGCCAAGCTTTATTGCACGCCCACTGCGTTTTGCAAAGCGAAACCGCACTAGAAGGTAAGCTGGTTTGGACGAAGGTTTCACAAGCAACTGTTACTCAATTTGGGGCGTTGGAAGAACACGTTGAGGGGTTGATAGATTTATTGCGTGAAATGAAGCACGCTGTGGTTTCTGTGGTGTTTAAAGAAACCCCAGAAGGCATTACGAAGTTGAGCCTTCGGTCTAATACGGATGCCATTGATGTAGCCAGTTTATTAGGAAAGCTATACAAGGGTGGTGGGCATAAAAAAGCCGCTGGTGCTTCAGTGAATAAATCCGTTGATGAAGTAGCTGCAGAGTTATTACCCGCCATTGAAGCCTTGATTTTAGCTAATTAAAAATTAATGCAGTGCAAACTCCACTACCTGTAGGATGCTTCTTTTTACCTGTTTACGTCATAGTAAGAATAAGAAGATAGTCTTCAACACTATTTAATGTGCCAAAAAACGGGAGAACGCAGTACCTATGCAACAAACGCCATCTATTTTTACGCAAGTAACCGCTATTTTATCTAAGCCTTTCGGGGTTCGGTTTGCTGTTGTTCAAGCCCTATTAGTAGGTGTGTTAGCCTTGGGTTTTGCTAGCTTAATTGCTAATACTACCGTACAGGCTGCTACTAAAAAAGTAACAACCCCTACCAAAGTAAAACGCACCAGTAGTTTTGATTTGCCTCAAGAAGCTGTGCCTTACGTTCGTATCCACTTTAGCACTTACGAATTCCCTAACAGAGGCTTTGTTTCAGGTCCTCCGGATGCGGAAAGAACCACCCAGTTTTACAAGTTTTTAAACAATTCTTTGCAAAATAACGGGCATATGGCGTTAGTTAATAATTTTGAAAAATCTGATTATCGGGTAGAGTTAGAATGTACCGGTATTATTCATTGTTCAGAATTGCAGTTGAATATTTTTGATACGTTTCGGAATTATTTAGCGTCTATTAAAATGCCTCGTCCAGCAGCCGGTGTTTCAGACCGGTCTTTGGAAAAGCACGCTGATGTGATTGCCCAAGAATTACAAAAACGCTTAATGGCGTTTAATTCTGGTGGGTTTGGTTCGTATGATACGACTAAACGTAGTAGATTTGAATAAGCTTTAACGGATTTTATCTGCTAGTTTAACTGCCCCTTGATTCTAAAAAATCAAGGGGCAGTCAACATTTTAAATAAGATGATTACTTAGGTACTGTTGATAATAACATTCTGATGGGCATCTTCTGTGTTACTCGAATCCTCATGTATTTCTCTATACACTGCGGTTCTGCGTTACTCGTGCCTAGAATCTGCACCACCAGACCATTCTTGCCAACAGCACCTAGTATTGTGGCTGATAACTAGGGGCTTCTTCAGCTTTCAAGTTACGCACTTGCAAGTAGCTACCTTTTGGTAATTCTACTGCTCTGCCTTTTCTGGCTAAAGCATAACCTACACCTGCAGCACCACCAATAGCCGTACCAACAGCGGCACCTGTACCAGCTACGCTTAGTAGCCCGCCAACAGCTGTACCAGCTACAGCACCGGCTACCGTTCCACCAACCGCAATACCAACACCTTTAACAATATCCATGGTGTAAGTATCGCCCTTCATTGTGGCGTCTCCACTTTTGGTAACTACCACGGCATTAAGCGACGTTCTTTGCCCATTAGGAGCGGTAGCTGTATAGAAACGGATATCTAATTCACCATGTTGCCCCACCCGACGGGCAGGACGAACAGCTAACACGCTACCCGAAAGTTCAGACCCTGAAGGCAATACAACTTGACCATTCTTTACAAGGGGCGATTCCACGGTAGCCGTAACGGTTTCGCCAACTTGCAACGTTTGTGAACTAATGGATTCATTCAGGCGAATGTTAATAACTTCTCCGCCACCCAAAACGCTCAAGCCAGATTTGTAGGTAGGCAAGGAACTATCTAACCCAGCGGTGTTGGCTGGTTGCCAAGCAGATGCAGTTGTAGTGGGTTGCCATGTGGATTTTGCGGGAGGTTGCCAAGTGCTAAGCGGTTTCACACTGGGTGAAGTGGCTGAACTGGTGGATGAGGATGAAACGGGGCGTAAGCCCGTAGTACCTAAATTGCTCAAGCTGTTGGCTTTGGAAGCGTTCCAACCACTGGCACTGCTAGCGGTGGAAGGGGTTATTTTTAGGGGTTTTAGGGCAATGAAGCCATCACTTGTGGTGGCGGCAAAGGTAGATTGTAGGGGGGCTGCCACTAATAATAGAAAGGCTAACATGGCACAGGTAAAGCGTTGCATCATTTTTACAAAATCCTTTTTTCTTCTTACATAACACTAAAATAATACGATGATTAGTAACGGAGAGAATAACAAGTATAAGCTTTATTCGCAAGCTTAACTGTTTTTTTAGTGATAGAACCCCTTTCATTATACCCAACGTTGTTGAAATGAACAAATACTTTATTTTTGAAGCGATAACCTTCCGTATTTTTATAAAAATACTAGAAAACTAAAAAACGTCAGATGCTAAGCACCACTGCTTAAGGAAATTGTAATAATTGAACTTATAGGCTCATCTACTGCACCTAGTGTAGAATGGTATAAGATATTATTTTCAGCTATTATTTTGCCAAGGAGCTTTCCCTACCGCCAATGAGAAAATCGTTTTTCTGGATTCAAACAGGGCTACTAGCTTACCTAGCCATAACCTGCCACTCCCTAGCACTAGCCAACCCGCTACAAAAAGTTAAAACCTTCTGGTTAGCCAAACCCACCCCCCAACAGCAAAATGCAATAACCACTACCCAAACCCAGCAAACCCCCAGCCAGTGGCAAACCCCCCCTTCAGAAACTATCGTTTTAACGACGCAATTTCCCCTAGCCACTTGGTGGGAAACCTTCCCCACGCTAACAGGGTTACGCACGCTTATTCCGCAAGCTTTAGCAGCAAACCCCACGTTGCAAGCCATTACGCAACAAGTGGCTATCGCCCAACAACAAGCCAAGTTAACACAAGCCCAACAGTTACCACAAGTGGGCATAGGGGCGAGTTATTTACAGCAACAATACGGGAAAAATCAGTTTTTATTCCCCTTGCAAAAACGAACGTTCAGTTCGTTTCAAACGCCGTTAACACTGTCTTATGAGCTAGATACTTGGGGCAAGTTTCAAAACAGAACGCAACAAGCGAAATTGGGCGTATTGTTAGCTACCACCCAAGTGCAATCTGCCAAAATACAGCTGGCTAGTTTGGTAGCCAGCACTTATGCCAACCAAGTTCGCTTGCAAGATTTAATAACCCTTCAGCAAGTAATCATTAAAACTTATCAGCAATTGTTAGCACATCAACAACGATTAGTGCAGTTTAAGCAAGCTTCGGCAGACTCTGTCATCCCCTTTCAACAACAATTAGATGCGGCTAAAATTGACCAACAAAACTGGCAGGCTTCGTTACAGTTAGCCAAACATCAGTTAGCGTTATTGTTGGGGCAAACGCCTGCTAATTTTGAAAAATCCGTTGAAAAATCCGCGATAGATAGTTTTATCGGGCAAGCTTTCCCAACCACCTTGGCTGGTGGACACCCTTCGGAACTGGTGTTGCACCGTCCTGATGTGCAGGCAGTTGAACTGCAACTAAAGCAGGCGGGTATTGAAATAGCGATTGCCCGAAAAGAATTTTTGCCTAGCTTGAAATTGACGGCTTCTACAGGGTTGGCTTCTGTAGGGTTAAATAATTTATTTAAATGGAGCAGTTTATCTAGTTATTTTCAGCCCAGTATTTATCAGCCTTTGTTTACGGGCGGTCGATTGAAGGCTCAGTTGAAAATTTCTCAACTTCAATACGAACAGCTGTTAAAAACCTATTTGGGTACGTTACAAACAGCCTTTACCGAAGTGGAAGATGCCTTAGCCGTGGCTTCCGCCAATGCGACTGTTTTTCAGCAGGTGCAAGAACAAACCCAGTTAGCCCAGCAAGCAGAAGCCAAAGCCACCAAACGGTTACAAGCTTTTATTGCCGGGGAAATGCCCGTTTTACAAGCACGGCTCAATACGTTATCCTACCAGCAAGCTTGTATTCAACAAGTAGCCCAAGGCACAATTGATAGTATTACCCTCACCAAGGCTTTAGGCGGCGGATTACCGCCCATCTCAATACCTTAGTTTTTTACAATTTAAAAGGAATCTGTTTCAAATGTCTGTTTTTTGGTCTCGTTTAACGCAATCGCCGTATTTGTTGGGGGGGGTATTATTGGGTGTCGGCGTTTTAAGCCTTCCCCTGTGGATGCCCAACTCACAAGCGAATCAGCCCACTGCTCCGCAAGCGATACCGGTGGTGATAGAACCCCTTGCCAAGCACGCTATTTTAGACGCTTCAAGTTACTTGGGGGAAGTGGTTTCGGATAAAGCCATTATGTTGTTTTCTGAAGAAAAAGGCCGTATCGCTCACATTTTTGTGGCAGATGGGCAACTGGTTCATGCAGGGCAACCGTTGTTTCAACTTTTTTCGGGGCAACAAAAAGCATTGGTGCAAAGTTTAGGGGCTTCAGCCTTGGCTAGCCAACAGGAAACCGCCGTGTTAAACCAGCAAATTAAAGCCTTACAAGCAGAAAAACAAGGGGTGCAGGCTTCTTTAACCTTTAATAAAACCCAATTAGGGCGGTTTGAAGCGTTGGCAACGGATCAAACAGTCGCACCGAAAGAAGCAGAACAGTATGCCACCACAGTCGCAGAACTTTCCAAAAAACTGTCGGCGTTAGATGCTACCATTGCGGCTAACAAACAACGTCAAACCCAAGTGAAACAGACGGTTTCATCTCAACAGGCTTCCCAACGGGCGGCTAGTATTGAAGAACAACGCTATACCGTGAAAGCCCCCTTCACTGGTACAATTGGTGAAATTAAAACCAAAGTAGGCGATGTGGTAGACACTCAAGTAGCATTAGCGACCTTAACCAACGGCACGCAAAACGAAGTGGCTATTGCCTTGCCCGCCAAACAAGCCTATAAGGTGAAAAAAGGTGCGGTTATTCGCATTTTAGATGAGACCGATGCGTTGTTAGCCAAAACCACGGTGGCGTTCAAATCTCCGTTTGTAGATGAGGCTTCTCAAACCGTGTTGGTGAAGGCTCCGTTGAGCGGTGGTCGTTTTTTACCCATGCAAAAGGTAAAAACACAATTCGTGTGGCAACAAGTTTCGGCGGTTACCATTCCTGTTTCCGCCGTGTTTCGGATGGCGGGGCAACCGTTTGTGTACATTGCCAAACCAGCCGAAGGGCAAACGTTTAAGGCAAAACTTCATCCTGTAACGTTGGGTAGCATTCAAGGTAATAGCTATCAACTGCTGACGCCTTTGCCAAAGGAAACCAAGATTATCACGCAAGGTATTCAAAAACTGCAAGAAGGGGCGTTGGTCATGCAATTGCCCACCCAGCAACCATCGCAACCACAACAACAGGAGGCTCATTAAGCTTCTATGTTTTCAGATTATTTTATTAAACGCCCCATTTTTGCCACCGTCATAGCTGCGGTTATTGTGCTAATGGGCGTGATTGGCATGATTTCCTTACCCGTGCAACAGTACCCAGATATCGCTCCGCCCAAAATAACGGTTACCGCCATTTACCCAGGGGCGAATGCGGAAACGGTAGAATCTGCCGTTACCAACCCGCTGGAACAAGAAATCAACGGCGTAGAAGGCATGAAATATCTGCAATCAACCTCCACCAATGATGGGTTATCGTCTATTTCTGTAACGTTTGATCACGGTAAAGATGTGGACAAAGCCCTCATCGACGTTAAAAACAGAGTCGATATTGCCACAGGGCGGTTACCCCAAGAAGTCAAGCAAACCGGCTTAAACGTTCAAAAAGAAAGCGAAGCCTTTATTATGGGCTTGGCATTTTTCAGCCCAGATAACCGCTATTCGCACGCCTTTCTTTCCAACTATGTTGAACGCAACGTGGTTGAAAAGCTCAAACGCATTAAAGGGCTTGGGCGTATTAATATGTTCGGCGAACGAAAATACGCTATGCGATTATGGCTAAACCCCATTGAACTAGGGGCTAGACACCTAAGCGTTACGGATGTTATTACCGCCTTGCAAGAACAAAACGTAGAAGTACCTGCTGGGCAAATTGGGCAACACCCCATGCAATCTGAACACCTTTATCAACTGCCCGTGCTGGTGGAAGGTCGGCTTAAAACAGTCGAAGACTTCGCTAATTTAGTGGTGCATCAAGGAGCAAACGGCAGTGTTATTCGCTTGCAAGATGTGGGTAGGGCTGAACTAGGGGCGGAAGACTACAGCAAAGAAATTCGGTGGTCTGGCAAAAATTCCGTCGGGTTTGGCTTGGTGCAATTACCCGGCTCTAATGCGTTACAGCTAGCTACCGAAGTGCGGGCGGAATTAAAACGCCTTCAAAAAACATTCCCTGAAGGCTTAACTTATGAAGTGGGCTTCGACCCCACTACCTTTATTGACGATTCCATTAAAGAAGTGCGAAAAACCTTACTGGAAGCCATCTTCTTTGTTGTGCTGGTTATATTCCTCTTCCTGCAAAATTGGCGAACCACGTTGATTCCCGCCCTCACCATTCCCGTTTCGCTGATTGGTACGTTCTTTATTATGAAGCTGTTTGGCTTTAGCATCAACTTGCTAACCATGTTCGGTATTATTTTAGCCACGGGCATTGTGGTAGATGACGCCATTGTTGTGATTGAAAACATCACTCGGCAACTGGAAGAAAACCCTACCATGAGCCCCTTTGAAGCCGCCAAAAAAGGGATGGATGAAGTATTCGGGGCAGTTATTGCTACTGCCTTAGTGCTAATCGCCGTGTTTGTGCCAGTTTCCTTCTTCCCCGGTACGACAGGGTTATTGTATCAACAATTTGCGTTGACAATTGCCTTTAGCGTGAGCATTTCAGCGTTTAATGCTATTACACTAACCCCTGCACTTTCCGCCTTGTTTTTAAAAGCCCCTCAACACGGCGAACAAAAAAACAGATTCTTCCGCTTTGTGGATGGCATCATCAACGGCGTGAACGAGGCTTACGGGCGTGCCATTAAAAAAGTAATGAAAATAAAGCCGTTGGTCATGTTGGTTTTCGGTGGGCTATTAGCTGTAACCGTGTTGCTGTTTATGATTGTACCCAAAGGCTTTGTCCCTACGGAAGACCAAGGCTATTTCATCATCGCCACGCAAGCCCCCGAAGGGGCATCGCAAGATTATATGCGAAAAGTGATTGCCAAAGTGGAAAAAATTATCGAACCGCACAAGGAAGTGAACGGCGTTTTTGCTATTAATGGCTTTGGCTTTGGCGGTAATTCCCCTAACAAGGCGTTGATGTTTGTACCGCTGAAATCCATTTCCGAACGCACAGGGCATGGGCAATCTGCCGCAGCTATTATCAACAAAATTCGGATGCCCCTGCTGGGCATTCCTGATGCGATTGTGATTCCCTTTGAACCGCCTTCGGTACGGGGAATCGGCAATTTGGGTGGCTTTCAGTTTTTCTTGCAAGATAAATCTGGCACCGCACCGCTTTCGGAATTGGCTCAAGCCCAATTTCAACTGATGGGTGAAAGCCAGAAAACCAAAGAACTAACCGGCGTTTTCGCCACCTTTAATACGGACAGCCCTCTGCTAAAAATTAATGTCGATAGAGAAAAAGCCATTACCATGGGGCTTTCTGTCGGCGAAATTATGCGAACCCTACAGGTGATGATGGGGTCGGCTTATGTGAACGATTTTACGTTTGAAAATAGGTCTTACAGGGTTTATGCCCAAGCAGATGCCCAGTTTCGGGATAATCCTTCCGTGTTTAACGAATTGTACGTTCGGCGAAACAATGGCGAAGTTACCCCGCTTACCACGGTGGCTTCGGTGAAGGAAGAAACAGGGCCTCAAATTATTACGCACTACAACTTGTTTCGCTCAACTGAAATTAATGGGTCGCCTAGTGCGGGTATTTCTTCGGGGCAGGCTATTACCGCCATGGAAAATTTAACTTCGCATTTGCCTAAGCAGTTTGGGTTTGAATGGTCTGGGTTGTATTTGGAACAGTTGCAATCTGGCGGGCAAACGCTGTTATTTTTGGGCTTGGGTATTGTGTTTGTTTACTTGGTGTTAGCTGCCCAATATGAAAGCTTTGTAGATCCGCTAATTATTGTGCTTTCCGTGCCATTGGCGATGTTGGGGGCGTTGTTAGCCATTCAACTTCGGGGGATGGATAATAACGTGTTTACGCAAGTGGGGATGGTGTTGTTGGTGGGCTTGGCTTCTAAAAATGCTATTTTGATTGTGGAATTTGCCAACCAATTGCGAGACCGTGGCGTGTCGTTGGTGCAGGCGGCTATTCAGGCTTCAATTTTGCGGTTTCGCCCGATTGTGATGACTTCGTTGGCGTTTATTATTGGGGTTGTGCCGTTGGTGTTTGCGGATGGTGCGGGTGCGGCTTCACGCCAAGTAATTGGCACGGCGGTGTTTGGTGGGATGGTTTTTTCCACCGTGTTGACGTTGTTTATTGTGCCAGTCCAATACGTCCTCATCAAGGCCATGGCGGAAGGGTTGTTTAATCGATTCACGAAGAAGAAAAAAACAACCCCTAGTTCGGCGGAGTAGCGTAATAGTCTATATCATACCCACAAGGTTAGGAGTTACATTATGAAACTTTGTTCGTTTGTTTAATATTACTGTTTTTTCAAGTCTGCTACAAAATTTGATAGCTTCAGGAACTTTAATAATTATTGGCTCAACTATTTTAGAAGGTAACCTCCAAACAAATCTAAATTCTTTTTGATCAGCATATTCTAAATTTTTTACAAAGAGGTTTGTCAAACTCGTGATATTTAATTGTTCAGTTGAAAGTTGGTCAAAATTATAGTCTTTTGGGACTTCACTGACCAAAACATTATTTTTTCTATATAAACAAGGAGCTACTCTTTGTTCCATAGCACCTAAAACTTTAGATATAGCTGTTTGAAAACCTTTTATATCTATAATTTCATATCCGTCATTGTAATTAAATTCATTCATCATCATATAAGTTGGAACATCATTGAAACAACAAAAAACATAGTGATTGTAACCACCTTGTAGTAGCGTAAAGCTAGTCCTCTCACTATTTCTTAAAACCTGTACAAAAAAGCCTTCGCTAGCATCTCCTACCTGCGTATGCTGAAATCTTCTATAATATTCAAAAGTCCCTAATTGTATAGTCCCATCATTGAAAAAAGAATCAATATGTTCTTTTTTCCCAAGTTTTATTATAGGGTCTTGATTCATTTTAGAGAACAATATCTCTGTAGGATAAGTTAGGTCTGATAATGTAACCAATGGCAATGGACTTCCAATTGGGACTCTATATATAAGATGGCTTGCATAAGTTCTAATCTCTTGATCAGTAAGATTGGGATTGCAAATTACATACGCACCAAATACCGCACTTTGATTTGATTTATTTAAAAATTTTGAAGTAGAATCTATCTGTTCATCTGGAGATTGAATTGCAAAACCATTACCTGGCTCAAGCATAATCATTTGTATATTACTTTCAAGAAATGGTGGAGCGAAATAAACGGAATTAGACCCCTATTCTATCACATCCTACCCGCAAAGCTGAGGGGCTTGTTTTAGCCAGCCAGCCGTTTTAAACTGGCTTTCTATCGTTTTATTTTTGAGTTTAATTTTGTAGTAGCCTGTTGAAACCCCCGTATTTGAGAGCGTTTCAAACGTTACTTCGGCTACAGCGGGGTATTCATAGGTGCTTGCGGATTCTTTGTAAAATGCAGCCCCCCCGTTTTTGAGGCTTTCGGTTTCAGCAACAAAACGGTAGCGGATGTTTTTAACGGCGGGCTTGCGAAAATTTTCCAATTGATTATAAAAATTGAACGTTAGCTTGGGGAAGGGTTGATGGGTGTTGTTTTGGATATCTAACTGAATGGCGGCACCATCCCACGGGGCACAGGAATAACTAAGCGTGCCAGTGGCAGTGCTGGTCGATTGGTTGTTGGCTTGCGGTTTGGCGAAGGTGGTGCATCCGCCAAGGAAGGTGGCAACACTGCCAATAGAAATAAGGCTAAGAATGAAAGCTCTCTTCATGGATATTTCCCGCTGATAAAAATAAAATGGTGGGAGGGTGTAGACGTATTTAGAACTTTTTTAAGAGAGGAGGCGGAGTATTTGACCATCCTATTAAAAGAAGTTGCATGAAAATACGCTAAAGCAACAACCCACACTAGACGCAATTAGAACTCTATTCTATCACGTTTTTTTATTGTTAATATAACCCACCTAACAGGAGCATCTTTCGCCATGGCACAAGCAATAACCGTAACCGAAACCGATGGAAATAACGTTAATCTCGTCATCCCCACCGAGGAAAATCAATCGCCCCAAGAGGTACTGGCTAAAATGACAGGCTACAAAAACCCTGAAGCCAACAACTACCTACTCAATCAACTTTATCGTATTGTAGGGAAAGACCAACTACCCGCCGCCATGGCACTAATGGATGGCATCGCCCCACAAACACCCCTTGAAGGCATCATGGCAGTGCAACTGGTAACGCTCCACCACATGACGCAAACCTTCGCTAGCAAAATGAATAACGATGGTAACACCTACGCTCAAAACGACGGCATCGTCAACCGAACAACCAAGCTTGTACGGGCTTCCACCGCACTAATGGAAACCCTCATTAAAAGCCGTAACCAAGGCAAACAGGTGATTCAAGTACAACACGTTACCGTTAATGAAGGCGGTCAAGCGATGCTAGGGCAAGCCTCCCGCTAGGGGGGGAGGGGAGGGCTATTATGAAAACTGAAGATCTACCTCTTGTCCCGACACTTCACCCTTTTAAGCAATGCGGAGCAACGGGGAAAAGAAGCGGTTTACCCTGTAAGCAACCTGCTATGAAAAATGGGCGGTGTCGGTTGCATGGGGGAAAATCCACAGGGGCGAAAACGCCTCAAGGAAAGGCGGGGCAACGCTTGGGTAATTTTAAGCATGGGTGTTATAGCCAAGAAACTAAGGATGAATGGCAGATGATTAAACAGTTGTTTCAGGACTGCAAAAACACCATAGAATCGATGTAGTTTTGTCAATAGTTTGGTGAAGAGTCTTGACCAAAAGGGTAAACTGTTTCACAATGATTGTAATAAGACCTCCCAAGGCTAGGCTTCGGCTCCTCAAAAGGGGAGGTTACTTTTTTTGAAGGCACTGCCACTACCACGGGGTATAACGTAAAATTTCAAAAAAGTTTCTGTCGTGTCGTTACGAGGCTATCGCAGAATTAGCTTCTAACAAAGGCTAACAAGGGTCGATAATCCCCTGCATCGGCGTTACGAAGTGCCGAAATATAGCATCGCCTCGTTTCACTAACCGCAATTAAACCACCACTTCCCCATGTAAACCGAGATGCACCGAGTTGTCTTAATAATAAATCAGTCGCCAACCGTGCCAAGCGTCCATTTCCATTCGGGAAAGGATGAATCCATACAAGCCGATGGTGAAAGCGTACCGCAATTTCATCGACTGAAAAAGTGGTGTGTTCAATCCAACACTTGGCATCTTCTAACAAATTATGTAAATCGCTACTGATTTTCCAAGCATCTACACCAATGTTACGAGCCGTTTTTCTAAATGTGCCTGCCCATTCCCAAACAGAGCCAAACATTCGTTTATGTACCGTACGTAGAAACCGTTCGTCCAGTACCGTACGATGTTTTCGGGTAAAAGCCCATCGTTCGGCTTCTAAAATGTTTTCTTGTTCTATTGCGTTTAGTTCGTGCCGAAACGAAATGAAAGACGGAATTAACCCTTCTTTTTCATCGTCCGTTATCGGGGTGGCGGCATCATCTACTTGAAATAATTCTTCCATTACGCCTCATCCCATAGCCTAGCGGATTTACCCGCTAATAAGTCATCAATTAACTGTTTCCGTTGTATTTCAAACTCTTCCGTGGTGGTAGATTGATCTTCTAGGTGCATGGTATGCCCTATTTGTTTTAATAAAACATCCGCTTTACGTTTCGCTTGGCTTTCAACGGTGGATTGTAGGCTTTCATGGGGAATTAAGGCATACACAAATTGACAGCCTAAAGTTTGAGCCATTCGTTCCATGGTGGCTAGGGTTACACTCCCCCTGCATTCACCTTGTTCTATGGTGGTAACCCTAGTAGCAGAAACGCCTAATTTTAGGGCTAATTGTGCTAAGGTTAGCCCGAGGGCTTCCCGAATAGCTTTTACCCAGCCTTTGGTGGGTGGGGTCAATAAGGCTATTACTTCAGGGGACATTGTTTGAAAGCGTTTATCTAAATGACGCCTAGCGATGTGATGAGTATTTTTCATAAAATAACCTTATATGTTAATTTTTTACTTTATTATATTAACATATATGTTGATATTTTGATATGTTTTTTAAATATATAAGTTAATTGAGTGATTGATTAAAAAAGCGTCTGCCGTATGCGGTTAGTGCGATGGTAGGGGTTTTTGTTAAAAGATAGAGTTCCCCCTGAAGGTAGCAGATAACCGCTTCTAAGCGTTCCATCTGCCATTGTAGGCGGTGGGCTACGACGTATTTTGAAATAAACCCTAGCGGTAATAGGATAGTTACCACCGACTGAATATCTTGCGGGGGAATACCTTCAATTTTTTCAATAAGGCTAGGTGGGGAAGTGTCAAAAGTGCCATAAGGGGGTTTTGGCACTTTTGGCACGAGGGTACTGGGCTGTTTTTCATTTTTTAATTCCACTTTCAATACTGCCAACCAAGTACCCATGTTATGCTTCCCCCTGCCATAAAGGGTTCATGTGGTAGTGAACCGTGGGTCTACCTTCAGTCCGTCGTTCTTCCCGTAGGATGTACCCGTGTTCTTCCAACGTATCTAAGGTTTCTTCTATCACCTGTGGCGTATCAAAGCCTTGCCAATGCTTCCGCTTTAATTCCCGCAAGGTAAAAGGGTTGTTTAACTTTTCGGCTTTTAGCTTTTTCAATAGTACATGAGCTAACGCTAAATGATGACTACCCCCCATGGCGTAAATACGGCGGGCATGGCTAGCTAAATAATCGCTCCACGCTAGGGCTTGAATTAACGCCCGTTTGCTGACGTTACCCGTATCGCCATTGGCAAGATGACAAATTAACGCTAAAGAAGGCACTAAAGACGCATATTTGGTAAAATGAGCTTCTAGGGTCGGGTTTTCATTGCCGTTTAGGTGGGCTTTTCGCCACGATAAATGCCACTCATCAAAGAAGGGTTGAGCCTCTTCTGTAAAGCGTAAAAAGTGGATTACTACCTAAAACGTCCTGATAGAAGATCATCATAAATTTTCTTACTTGATGAAGGAATACTATCTGCAGATAAAATCTCAATCATTTCTCTAAACTTTATTTTGCATCTATCATGATATTTCAAACGGCTAGAAACTATTGGGCTATTCTTAGGTAACTCTAACATGATTTGTATTTCTCGTTGTTTAAATCCTGCAATTAATTTTGTGTAAAAGGGTAAAGCAACAGTTGATGTACCATATTCATTACCAATAGCACAAGTAATAATTGTTTCGACAAATTCATGTATTATGGATTCTGGAAGAGCTGTTTGTTGTGATAATTCAAGAAGTCTTTCCGCAAAAGGGGGTTCGTTGTAAAAATTATCCATGCTTTCATGTACTGTTTTTAAACGATTTAATGCTTTTGAGAAAATAGAGTGTTGCTCTCTAAGACTAAGTAGGTGTAGACATCCAAGTTTTTCAAAATAACCTCTTGAAGCGACTTGTTTATCTTCCTCACCTTTTCCTACATAATCATGGTGTTGATTTATTAAATTGGATAAAACTTTAGGAGTTAGGTTTTGGGGTTCTCGTGTACAGATACCAATACAATTTAATCTTGTCTCCTCATTGCTTGCTTTATCACAATATATACCATGTAGAGTTGTTAGTATAAAATCTCTTTGTTTATCATTGGTTTTTTTGATTTGCTCGACCCAATGTTTTTCTTGTTCTTCCCCTAAGCGTCCTTCTTTCAAAATTTTCCAGAAAACTTTTATATCAACCCCTTGTGGATCGTTATCTTTATTAAAAGCATATCTCGCACATCTTGAGATAAAGTTAATGACTTCACTATCATCAATACTATTAAGTCCGTCTACGGGATGTGCTGCAGAATAATTATTTCTGATTTCTCTACATTGGCTAAGTGAAAAATAGCCAGCCTCACTTATCAAACTTAACTCTACACAACATTTTAGTAGTTCAGAATCTGTAATATCGTTTATTTTTCCATCGGTTAACTCTTTTTCAAGTATTTGAGACGCAACAGTCAAACCGAAATCTATCATTTTATCTCTAAGGCTGAAAATTGCTGTATTCCAAGCATAATTTATTGCACCATCAAATAAGCCAACACGTAAAGCTATACACATTTTAGCCAAGAGAGGACTTCTGTATTTTTCAGGGATTTTTGCTATGTGTTTAGGAAGAATATTCCAAGCATCTCGTATTTCGTCGTCGCTTGCAATAATTTCCCTCGGTACTCCTAGTGCGTTGGTTATATTTGTTAGTAAATGATAATCATTTTCTGCTATGTCTGGTAGTGTCAATTCATTAACAGATAAGGATTGTAAGGCATTCACGGTAGCTAAAGAAGATTCTTTCATCAGTTATCCTTGTTAAAAATATTAGGCGGTGAACAGGTATCATTTTTACCATTATAACATTTTTTAGTAGAGGTTCAAAGGCGTCAAATCTATGGAGAATTTTACCCAACAACCACCAGTAAGAGAGCCTTTACCACTTTGGGAAACTTCCGTAAAGCTAGGGGGAAGCATGGCTAAAATCGGTTCTACCCATGGTAAGGGGTTGCCTACCGCATCTAAGCTATTGTCTAAATCGACACAAACAAGGGTGTTTTGTAGGGAAAAGCCCACCCCTGCAAAATACTGTGGCATTTTATGCCAAGAAAAAACGGCTTCTGTAAACGTACCACATTGGGCAAGTTCTGTTGGGTTACAGGGGGCTAACGTGTGCGGATTGTAAGGCACTTTTGAAGGTTTAGCCTGTCCTTCCTTTGCTACTAGCCGCCAAAGTAACCAGTGGTTTAAGTGTTGCATTTCCGTAGGGAAAAGTGTTTCAAAATTAGGGGTGTTGGTAAGCATTGCCATTATAATGATTGTTCCTCATTCGGTTGTGAAAACGACACGGTAACAGGGATAAACACCCGCATTTCAATAAAGGCTTGGCTGAATTTACCTTGCCGTTTACTAGGTTGCGATGGGTCTGTTAAATGAGGTATAATGGTGGTATCAAGTTTCAACTGAACTGGTTGATTATTCGCCGATGGATTCGCCTCCGTCGGCTTTTTCTGTTTAGGCGGCATCTGTTTCGTTTTCCTCTGTGGGTTGTGGGGTGGGGTGTGATAAAGGTTTTTCTTGTGCCTGTTCTTGTTCTTTCTCTTCTGCTTCTTGCCACTGGTGGAGCAAGGCAAAGAACCCAGAGACGTTATCTAGGATTTCTTGTTCTTCTACATCGTTCAGCCCGCCATAATATGCCTGCATAGGTTGGAAGGCATCGTCTTCAAACAGTGGGTTGTGTGGCATGGCAACCGAGCCTCCTTTCCACGCTAGGGAAGTGGAGGTCGTTTAAGCAACCGCATTGAGGGCATATTAGGGTAATGCCTCCCAACGGGCGGAGGATGGCTTCTACTTCTTGTTTAGGAATATAGAGACGATCGCCATAGTGAAGCCCAAGGTGTTCTCTTGGGCTTCGGATAATTTATATATAATTTAGGATGCAAGATTTTCGGGATGTTCTAACAAGTCTAAAAGTCTTTCCCCTTGTGCTAATAAATGGTCATAAGTCATCACCGTAATGTTAAGGAGCCTACTATTCAATCCGTGTAATGCTTTTTGTTGTTTAGAATCCCACTCATTAGAACGTCCTATAATAATGGTTGCTCTTGGATGATAAGCTATAATTTCAGGATGATCTCTAAGCCCCTCACTCGCTTCTTCTGAAAACACGTCTAAATATCTATGTACCTGACCAATCGCTTTTGATACCTCTGCGGAGAAATAGAAGCTGTTATGACTGTCATCTTTGTTAATAACAGTCATATTAGAACGTTTAAGTTCAATAATATCTCGATAGCCACCAATCACCTTTGGGAGCATAATATCGATTTTATCGCCAGCGGAGATACTGCGTATTTCATCTTTCAGTAAAAAAGCGTTTCCAAATATCCATGTATGCCGTTCACACCATTGTTGATAAACTTGTTCTGTATTTTCGGAATTCTCAAGGTATTCTTTTAATTCTGAAATAGCGGTTTTCATTTCAGAAAGACGGATAGATGTTTTAAGTGCTTGCAATAATTCTTGTGAAAACTCAACCGTTTTTAGATGTTCTACAATATCAGGTTGTGTAATAATTGAATCAAAAGCGGCTACTATTTTAGAGACATCCTCCTCGGTACGGTTAGCTGTGCTATCAGTTTTTAAAACCATAAAAGAACCTTCTGTTCCTTTATTGCAAACGGCTAAACAAGTTTCTAATCCTTGTCGTAATTTGATGGTTGCATCAGGATTTAAATTGACACACTTCTTTTCATTTCGAATAAAACCAGATGCTGTTTTCTCAAACGTTTCAATTTTAATTGCTAGTTCGTCTGGTGTGGTATTATGTTTAATGTAATGTGTAACCAGTGTGATACGTTGTTTCTTGGAGTCGTGGATTATTGTTGTTGTAAAATCTGTGTTACCATTTTGTGCGGGTATACGTTTAACGGTATTTGGCATGGCTATAACGACCCCACCCCGACTAATTCATGTACAAGGCTGTTAAGCAAGGCGGTAGCATGGGCTTGTTGTTGGGCAAGCTGGGCTTCTAACGCATCACATAACGCCATTAGTTCTTCCACCTTTGCCACAATTCGTTGTTGTTCCGCTAGAGGAGGGAGGGGGAAAGCAAGTTTATCTAAAATGTTTAAATTGATATTTTTTTGTGCCGTAGCAGGTGCATATTTTTCTAAATCTGTTTTCATAATGTTTATGAAGTAATAGGCGAATAAAACTTCTGAAAGTTGATTGTAAGGAATAAATCCAACTATACTATCAGGAAAGCAAGCAGGATATTTCAAAATAGCTGACTCTCCAATATTTGCTGCAATAGTTATACATAGAGTATTCTTTGGGAATAATTTACTTTGAGCTAAACCTGCTTCATTATACGTTTGACTATGATGTTGAACATATAATGTGGATTTTGCAATATCACCTGTTTGTATAAAAGGATATTCTCCATCAAATAATTCTGGAGCATTTCTTGGTCTGTGCTTTGATTTCCCTCTGCTTAATTTTCCAACATCTTGTAAGCGAACCCATAGCCAACTATCGGGTAGGGTAAAGGGTTGTTCAGCCTCTGCAACAGGGGGTAAGGGCTTTTGGGGTTTTAGCTTACCCGCTTTTATTAACGCCTGTTTTTCTGCGGTAATACGGTTTAGCAATGTAGTCGCTGGTTCGTCTTCAGGGTGTTGTGTATTGAGCCTTCCCGAAACCGCAAGCTGAAGAATCGTTTGCCTTAAGGCTTTCATATTTTCCTGATTGTCGTATAAACCGTTGAAATGACTGGTGATTAAATCGAAGTTTTTCTTAAATTCTTCGTGATTCTTAGATTCCTGTAAATGGTGAAGAAGGGATTGATTCAATTTAACTCGCATTTTGTTCTTTTCAGAAAAGTATTCCTTTATTTCTGCTGATTTCGAAAGCAGTTCCTCCACTTTGGCTACGATGCGTTGTTGTTCCGCTAGGGGAGGGAGGGGTAGGGAATAATTTTCAACAAAACTTCGGGGAACTCTTTTTTGACCAGCAGAACCAGTCATATTTGTTTCCCCATTTTTAAGAAATAAACTTGTCTTAAAATGAATGTAAACTAATTCAGGTAAAACCAAACCAGCAACCCCTCGAAAAACATATAACTCGGTCGTCCCCGCTCCAAAACCGTTCAATAAGTCTTTCATAATTCCAGACTTCCCATTTTCAAAACAAGGGGTAATTTTAGCAAGAACTACATCGTTATTTGCAAAATGAGTAAAGCCCTTTTTTATATCTTTCCATAGTCGTTTTTCAAACGAAGGGTGCTCATTAAATTTTTTACTTACTAAATTCATAGGAATAAAGCTAAATTCTACAGAATCATCACAAGTATTCTTTGGGTTTATAAATGAAACCTCCCCTAAGCGAACCCACAGCCAATTATCGGGTAGGGTAAAGGGCTGTTCAGCCTCTGTAACAGGGGGTAAAGGTTTTTGGGGTTTTAGTGTACCCGCTTTTATGAGGGCTTGTTTTTCTGCGGTAATACGGTTTAGCAATGTAGTCGCTGGTTCGTCTTCAGGGTGTTGTGTATTGAGCCTTCCCGAAACCGCAAGCTGAAGTATAATCTTGTCAAAGTTTTTGATTTTTTCTTCAGAGTCAAACAACTGTTCAAAATTGTCTAAAAGAAATTGTATACTCATTAGAACTGCCTCAAAACAGACGCTAAGGCAGACTTTAAATCTTCCTGCTTGGCTTTCAAGTTAGATAATACCGTTTTATACTTAACAAGTAACTCTTCAGGACTAGCATGAATGGCATCTTCCATATTTGGATTTTTAATATCTAAATTAAAACCATTGGCTTCCAGCGTGGCTACAGGTACTTGCCATGCCTGTTCTGTTTCCACCCTATTATGCCACCACGCTTTTAAGCTTTCAAATTCTTCTATGCGTATAGGGCGGGTTTTATTGTAATTTTTAACGCCTTCAGGGTAGCGGTGTTCCCAATACCAAACAGTTTGGGTGGGCTTGCCTTTTTCAAAAAACAATAAATTCGTTTTGATGCCTGTATAAGGGTTAAATACCCCATTAGGTAGGCGTACAATGGTATGTAGGTTGCATTCCCGTAATAAAAATTCTTTAATACGGGTTTTTACGCCTTCCCCAAACAGCGTACCATCAGGTAATACCACACCTGCCCTACCATAGTTTTTAAGGGTTTTGGCAATTAACACTAAAAATAAATCTGCCGTTTCCCTTGTTTGAAAATTAGTGGGGAAGTTGCTTTCAATACCGTCTTCTTCCGTTCCCCCAAACGGCGGGTTGGTAATAATAATGTTGACCTTATCCCGTTCTTGAATATCCCGAAGGGGGCTGGCTAGGGTGTTATCATGCCGAATAAAGCTCGGTATTTCCATGCCGTGTAATAGCATATTAGTTGTACAAAGCAGGTGGGGCAGGGGCTTTTTCTCCACCCCCCGAATGGATTGCTGTAACACCTCATTCTCTTCAGGCTGGGTAACCTGTTGGCGTAAATGTTCAATAGCACAGGTTAAAAAGCCTCCTGTACCGCAGGCGGGGTCTAAAATGGTTTCGCCTAGTTGGGGGTTAATTAAATCTACAATCAGTTGTGTTACCGCACGAGGGGTGTAAAATTCGCCCGCATTGCCCGCACTTTGTAAATCTTTTAGCAGTTGTTCATAAATATCGCCAAACAGGTGGCGGTCTTCCGATTTGTTAAAGTTAATTTCGTTAATTTTGTTAATAACTTGCCGTAACAACTGCCCTGATTTCATGTAGTTGTAAGCGTCTTCAAAGACGTTTTTAACAACCAGTCCTCGTTCCCCTACTAGGGTGGGGTCTAGTTCTTTTAAGCCTTTAAACAACTGGTTATTGACAAATTCCATCAGGGTATCGCCTGTTATCCCTGTAGGGTCTGCTGCCCAATTCCGCCAGCGTAGGGCTTCAGGTATGGGGGAACAATAATCATCTTTCAGTATTTCTAGCGATTCTTCTTGATCATCAAAAATTTTAAGGAAGAACAACCATACTAATTGCCCTATGCGTTGGGCATCACCATCAACACCTGCATCTTTTCGCATAATATCTTGAATGGATTTGATTGTACCTGAAATGTTCATGGAGTGCTTTATCCTAAATCTTTATAAAGTTCAGATTCTAATTCGTAAACGGCTTGTTGGTAGGCTTGTTTCGAGCCAAAGGCTTGAATTAACTCTACGGGTGTACCCATGGTTGCAAAGGGGTTTACTCGTAGTAGTTGCACGTCGGCTAAATTTTGTGGTGGGTCATCTGCATATTTTTCTAGTAGGGCTTCTAGTATCCGTTGGGCTTTTTCGCCATACTTGCTGAAATAGCATCGTTTTTTGACGTTTTCGGCTCGTTCTTTTCGGGTGAGTGGTGGTTTTCCGTAGGCTACATGGCAAATTAAATCAAACGGGTCAAACTCTTTCCCCACGGCTTCTTGTAGTGCTTCTAATACTAAGCCTTGTTCTTCCAATTCTTTTAAAATGGCTTGATGTTGTTCTTGTTGTTCCCACCGCTTTAGGAAGTCTTCAAGGCTAGCGTAAACTTGTTCTACTTTCCTACGAGAATAATCTTTAAAGTTTTCGGTAATCAACTTACCTTGATGATCTAAATACTGAACTTGTTCTTTGAAAATTTTAATATCTCCACCCGATACCACATATTTTTTACGGGATTCGGGGGGTGTTTCGACAATTTCACCATCATCACCATCATCGGTAGGTGGTTGTATTGGGTCTTCTTCCGTTGGTTCATAAATAACGAGGGGCGGGGCATCAAAATCCATATCAAAATGCTTGGTGGCGTTTCTAAAATCCATAATCATAAACCATGTTTTACCGTGTTCTTCATCAACACGAGTACCCCGCCCAATAATTTGCTTAAATTCCGTTGGGGATTGGATATTTTTATCCAACACAATGAGTTTGCAAGTTTTGGCATCTACCCCTGTGGTCATTAGTTGAGAAGTGGTGGCAATAACAGGATATCGTTCATTAGGGTCAGTAAAATTACCTAATTCTGCTTTGCCTTCGGGACTATCGCCCGTTATTCTCATTACATAACGGCTATCTTCTTTTACCCGCTGGGGGTTTGCATTAACAATAGCTTGCCTCATACGTTCAGCGTGGTCAATGTCTTCACAAAACACAATTGTTTTTGCGTAAGGGTCATCGTTAGTTTCAAGGTATTCTACAACTCTTTGTGCAACAAGGGTTGTTCTGTTTTTTAGCACTAAATTTCGGTCAAAATCTTTTTGATTATACTCTCTATCTTCAATGAGTTCACCGTTTTCATCTGTTTGCCCCCCTCTTGGTTTCCAGCCTTCAAGGTCAACATCTAACAATACTTTTGTTACTTTGTAGGGTGCTAAGTAACCATCGGCAATGCCCTGTTTTAAGGTATAGGTAAAGAGGGGTTCTCCAAAATAATCGCTATTAGAAATTTCTTTGGTTTCTTTTGGTGTGGCTGTTAAACCAATTTGCGTAGCACTTTGATAGTATTCCAATATCTCTCGCCAAGCGGAATCATTTTTAGCACTGCCTCGATGGCACTCATCTACAATAATGAGATCAAAAAAATCAGAAGAAAATTGCTTGAAAATGTTTTTATCTTCTTCAGTGCCTGTTAGCCCTTGGTATAATGCCAAATAAACCTCAAAAGAGAAATCAACTTCACGTTTTTTTATTTTAGTCATGCAGTTAGTAAATGGTTTGAAGTCGTTTATGATGGTTTGGTCAATTAACGCATTTCTATCTGCTAAGAATAGAATGCGTTTTTTAACCCCTGATTCTTTCAAACGCCATATAATCTGCATAGCAGTATAGGTTTTACCTGTACCTGTTGCCATTACTAATAGGATTCTATTTTGTCTTTTATTAACTGCTTCTACGGTTCGGTTAATCGCCTGTAGTTGGTAGGGGCGTGGTGATTTTTTTAAGTCATTGGTGTAATAAGGCTGTGTGATTTTTGCCGTATCGTTCAAGGTTAAACCCTTCCAAGAACAGTATTTTTGCCATAATACTTCAGGGCTGGGGAACTCATCTAAAGTAAGTTCTGTTTCTTTTGGGGTAGTTTCGGCGGTTTTATCGTGAAATAAAAACCCTTTTCCATTACTGCTGAAAACAAACGGAATGTCTAAACGATTAGAATACGCCAATGCTTGCTGCATTCCGTCCCCTAAAGATTTTTTATACTTTTTGGCTTCAATAATGACAAGAGGGATGTTAGGTTTTATAAATAAAACGTAATCAGCCCGTTTTGGGGCTTTACGGCTATGTAAGTTTTTTCTAACGGTAATACATCCGTCTGTTAGTTGATATTCTTCACGCACTTGATTCTGCAAATGCCAACCTGCTTTTATTATGGCTGGTAGAATAAATTGGCTTCTTGTTTCTTGTTCCGTTAGAAAATTAGGGTGCATACTTAAATTCCCAAGCCTTCCCGTTTCTTTTTTCCAAGCCAAGCGTTAAAATCTGCTGGTAAAAATCGCCATTGCCCGCCGACTTTCACCCCAAAATTGAGTTCGCCTGTTTCCATTAACCTATAAATGCTACGCCTATTTAATTTAAGGATGGTTACTAAATCTTCAATGGTTAATAGCGGTTCTGTTGTTTTCATTTGAAAACCCTCCCTTCTTTCATGTATAATTGACACATTCTAACATAAAGAACCCAAAACAGAAAGCATCCAGTTTGCCATGAAACAAGCGGTTATCTACGCCAGAGTCTCTACCAAAGAACAAGAAAAAGAAGGCTATTCCATCCCCGCACAACTAGCCCTATTACAAGACTACGCCCAACGCAATAACATTACCGTTATGCAAACCTACACGGAAGCCGAAACCGCCAAAAAAGCAGGGCGGGTGGCATTCACACAAATGAAAGACTACCTAAAAGCCACACCCGAAGTTACTTGCATCCTTGTTGAAAAAACAGACCGCCTCTATCGGAATTTTAAAGACTATGTTCAACTAGAAGACCTTGATGTAGAAGTTCACCTTGTTAAAGAAGGGGAGGTGTTGAGCAAAGAGTCCGCCTCTTCCGTGAAGTTTATCCACGGTATTAAGGTGCTAATGGCAAAAAACTATATCGATAATCTTTCCGAAGAAGTTAAAAAAGGGATGTACGAAAAAGCACGGCAAGGGCATTTTCCGTTTCAACCTCCCTACGGGTATCGGAATAATCGGCAAACCCGCATGATTGACGTTTGCCCCGAACGCTCCTTATTTGTAGAACGAGCCTTTGAATTGTACGCTACAGGGCAATACTCCCTTCAAGAAGTATCGCATCAACTGGTGGCGGAAGGGTTTAGGTATAGACCGTATCAAGCAAAAATTGCAAAATCTTCTTTAGAAGTGATGTTGAAAAACATTTTCTACACGGGTGATTTTATGATTAAAGACCAATTCTTTAATGGGAAGCATCAAGCATTGGTTAGCCCTGCTTTGTTTGAAAAGGTGAAAAGCATTCTAACGAGAGGTACATTTTCAAAGCCTGTAAAACATGATTTTGCCTTTGCAGGAATGATGACTTGCGGGCATTGTGGTTGTGCCATAACAGGACAAATACAAAAGAAAAAGTATATTTATTACCATTGTTCAGGATGGAACGGGAAGTGTGAAGAACCCTATCATCGAGAAGAGAAAATAGCCGAACAATTTGCCATGGCGGTAAAGCGGGTTAGTTTAAAAGCAGATGATATTGATTGGTTGATTAAAGCCTTAAAGGAAAGTCATCAAGATGAAATGATCTTCCATAAAACAAGGGTGGATGATTTGCACAAACAACAAAAACAGTTACAGAAGCGGATAGATCAAATTTATGATGATAAACTAGATGGTATAATAGAGGAAGGGTTGTGGTTACGAAAGCAAAAAGAATACAAGCAGGAATTAGCGTTTGTGGAAAAGAGTTTGGCTCAACATAGTAAAGCAAACCTGTATTATATCGAAAGTGGGGTTCAGTTGTTAGAACTCGCCAAGAACGCCTACAGGCTTTATGAAAAGCAATCGCCACACCAACAACGGAAACTGCTGAACTTTTTACTTTTGAACTCGTCTTTGAAAGACGGAAACCTAGACTATGCCTATCGAAAGCCCTTTGATTGGATAGTCAATTCCACCAAAAATGAAAAATGGTGGGCGGTACTGGATTCGAACCAGTGACCTCCACAATGTCAATGTGATGCGCTACCAACTGCGCCAACCGCCCAAATCACCATTTATCAATGTTATTATTAAACCGCATCAAGCCATAAACGCAAGCAGTTATTAGAAACTCTCACCCAGCCTCTCCAAAATAGCGACGCTATAAAACCCGAGAAAACACATCCATCCCCAAATCACCCTCCGCCAACGGGTTAAAAAACGCCGATGCCCCCACCATCGCCGCATTATCCGTACAATACCCCATCTTCGGAATATGCACCCTATACCCCTCATCCCGCAACGCCAAAAAAGCACCCCGCAACGCACTATTAGCCGAAACACCCCCCGCCACGCTTAGCGTTTTCAAACCTAAGGCTTCCGCACAAGCCACCGTTTTCTTCAGCAAAATTTTCACCGCCGTCGCCTGAAAACTAGCAGCAAAATCTGCCTGCAACTGTTTGGGGATGGTTTCTAATTCGTCCGTTTCAGCCTCCCATTTGCGAACAAACGCCGTCTTCAACCCTGAAAAACTAAAGTCCCACGGGTTTTGCGTTTTCGGGGTGGGTAACGTAATCGCCTTGGGGTTGCCGCCACCTTGTTGGGCTAGTTTATCCAAAATAGGCCCACCGGGGTAGCCCAAGCCCATGATTCTGGCGACTTTGTCGTAAGCTTCACCCACGGCATCATCCAGTGTTTCGCCGACAATTGCCATCTCCGCATAGCTTTTCACATGGATGAGTTGCGTATGCCCGCCACTAACCAGCAGGCATAAAAACGGTGGCTCTAAGTCGGATTCCAAATAATTAGAAGCCACATGGGCGTAAAGGTGATGCACCGCTAAAAAGGGCTTTTCCGTAATAAGGCTAAGGGTTTTTGCTACACTAGCCCCAACTAATAACGAACCAATCAATCCGGGCCCGATGGTGGCAGCTACGGCCTCAATGTCATTTAGCGCGATTTTGGCTTCTGCAAGGCAGGTTTCAAGTAGCCCGTGAATGCAGGTTAAGTGGTGTCTCGCCGCCAATTCAGGAATAACGCCTCCGTACGGTTGGTGGAGGGTGGTTTGGGAATCCATGATGGAGGCTAAAACGGTGCGTCCGTTGCGTACAACGGCTATTGCCGTGTCATCACAGCTTGATTCTATGGCGAGGATGGTTTTTGGGGGGAAGTATACTGTATTCATACCCCTAGCCTACCAAAAACAGACGAGATACTCAAAAATTAAGCAGAGACTTCTTCTACAACGGCTTCGGGTTCTGGTTTTACGAAGCAAACCAAACTAATGCGTAAATCCGCCTGTAGGCGAACAACTTTGGTTTCTACAGCTGAAGTCCAGCCTTCCCCCGTTTTGAATCTGTTTCGTTCAATTTCATCTAAAATGGCTTGTTGTTCGGCTTCTTCTAAGGCTAGGCGTTCTGCTTCTTCTTCCGCTTCTTTTTCTTGTTTACTTAGTTTTTGACTTCTACCTTGGTCTTCAAAGGTTTGCAAGTCTTCCGTAAAAATAGATTGAATTAAGCTAAAAACCTGTACCCTACCTTCTTTATTTTGCAGTACAGCATCGCCATAAGTTTGCCTAACAGAATCAATGGCTTGCAAGCACAGCATTAACCTAGTACCTACCATCGTTCTGCCTTTATCGTTTAATCCCATGGTTTCATTCAGTCCACGCCCAATAATGGCGTGATGTTTACTTTTGTTGAACATCAAGTTTTTCAGTTTTTCCAAGCCTTGCGTGCTAGCATCAACATTAAGGGAGCTTTTTAGGGGGTAGTTAAAGTAAAGTTCTTTGGCATAACCCATCATGCGGTTACCAATTAATTCCTGTAGTTCTTCAGGCAATATAGAAACTAATTTAATACCCCTACTAAGCGTAGGGTAAGGTGCATACCATGGTGTTTCTTCGGGTGTAGATGTTTGTGGCATGGTACAGTTAGCTTCCTAATTTCTCAGCGGAAGGCGTTTTTTTCTTGCTGGTTTTTTTTGCAGAGGAAGCATATTCAAGTTTTGCCAATTCTTCTACCAACAGTGGGTCCCACAAAATATGAGCTTCTTCGGTTAGCGTCAGTAAGGCTTTCTTTTTGCTCATGCCTTTGGTGCGGTAAGCTGTTGGTTCCCGCATGGTTTGATACGCTTGGCATAGGGCTAGTAACCTTGAACCAAAGGGAATATCCCATTGGGCTAACCCTTCAGGGTAACCAGACCCATTCCATCGTTCATGTTGGAAATGCAAATAAGGGAGCGTATCAGCTAAGCCATATAGGTGGCTTAGTAAGCGTAACCCTGTAAAAGCTCCTTGCCGAACGCTTTCCAATTCTTCGGGCGTTAATTTGCTTGGTTTAGAAAGCAGTTGCGTGGGTAGTTGAGCTTTACCTACTTGTGAAAATAACGAAGCCCGCTTGAGGGTATCAATGGTTTTTGGGTTCAATTGTAACCTGTTAGCTAAGGCTTCAACCAACACCGAAACGCGTTGAGAAGAGCCTATTTGTACCCCTCTGCGTTCATCAATCAGGTTATTTAAATTGGCTAAAAACTGTTCTTGCCCGTGAATTAAATGATTCACTTCTTCTGAAAAATTATTTCTGAAGGCTTGCCAATCTTCTAAATTCAACGTGGCTTGGGAAGCATCTATTGCTGCTTGATTAGCCTTTTCAATATGCTGGTAAGTTTGGTGTGCTAATTGGTTAAGCGTTAAGGCTTGCCCCAATAATAACCCACAAGCCATAGCCGTTTCTTGTAAGGATGGGCTCCAAGGTAGTTCTGTGGGTTGTGTTAATACCAGTAATCCTCTCATTTCAACAGCTTCACGATTGGTTTCAAAAGGAATGACCAAGGTGTGCTCATCGTTAGCAATACTTAAGGCTGGGTTGCCTAAAGCACCATTTAATTGGGGTATAATGGTCGGCTTCGTACAATCGCTTTGTAACCATTGCCCCAAAGTGGTGTTAGTTTCTTGGGTAATGGCGTATTCATTCAGCCCATAAGCCTTATCAATGGGTAGCGTGTTATTGGCTAATAGTACAAAACGGGGTTGTGCAGGATTGCTTTGGTTTTTTTGATAAATAGAAACTTGCGAAACCTGAAGTAGTTGGGCTAATGCGTAGCTAAGCAAGGGGTATAGCCAAGCTTGCACACCGGAAGAAGCCACTGGCAACCCTAATGGGGCCAGCATTTTTTCAAATGCGTAATGGTTAATTAATTCACTGAGTTGGTTTTTTATCTTGTCAATTCGTTGGGCTTCTGTGGGTACGCAGTGAGGATTTTGCTGACGGTTTTTCCAGCTTTCGGGCAATACACCAAAATTTAAATGGCTCAGCATGGTCATTAATTCTTGTTCAGAAAAGAAGGTGGCTTGCATTGATTTTTCTGGGTAATACCCTAGGGTATTATTACTACTAGATGAATCAGCACGCTGGGCTGTTGCAGAATGCTTCTTGTTAGTCATAAGGTATAATCCTATCAAATTATGATTTGAAACTATTGTTAAAACGCTCTATAGTTTAGCTATCGGCTAGAAACAACATTTCTTGAAACATTTTTTTAAAAAATGATAGTCAGCTAATTTTGTTTGATAGATAATGAAGGGAATTAAAATTAACTTCGCTAAAAAGTGGTTTTTTCTACCCTCTCTTCTTGATAAAAAAGGACGAAATGATTCATGACAACCCCTAGTACAGTGTCTATCACTAATAAAACAACTAAATACATTTTTGTAACAGGCGGGGTTGTCAGCTCGTTGGGCAAAGGTATTGTTGCCGCTTCTTTGGGTCGGTTACTTCGGGCGAGAGGCTTGAGTGTTTCCATTCTAAAATTTGACCCTTACCTTAACATAGACCCCGGTACTATGTCTCCATTTCAACATGGTGAAGTGTTTGTTACAGATGATGGGGCTGAAACGGATTTAGACCTTGGGCATTATGAACGTTTTATTAACGCCAACCTTACTCGGTTAAATAATGTAACCACAGGTAGAATTTATCAAAGTATTTTAAAAAAAGAACGCAAAGGCGATTATTTAGGGGCGACCGTTCAAGTTATCCCTCATGTAACGGATGAAATTAAAGGATGCTTACAAAAAGCAGTTAACCAGTTAGCACCGGATGTGATGATTGTTGAAATTGGTGGTACCGTTGGCGATATTGAAGGCCTGCCATTCTTGGAAGCCATTCGACAATTTCGATATGATGTAGGCTTTAAAAATACTTGCTTTATTCACGTTACATTGATTCCGTATCTTCCAACCAGTGGTGAACTAAAAACTAAACCTAGCCAACATAGCGTCAATACGCTTCGGTCTATTGGTATTCAGCCCGATATTTTGGTTTGCAGAACGGAACGCCCACTAGCTCGTTCCGAACGGCAAAAATTGGCCCGATTTACTAATATTGACCCTGATAAAGTGATTATGGGCGAAACCTTAAGCACCTTATACGAAGTACCATTAGCCTTAGAAAAAGAAGGCTTGGCTATTCAAGTGCTGGAAACCTTAAACTTACCTAATACCGAACCCAAGTTGACAGATTGGGAAGCAATGGTTAACAGGGTTAAAAACCCAAAACGTACCATTAATGTAGCTATTGTTGGGAAGTATACCCAACTGTTAGACGCGTATCTTTCCGTGATTGAAAGCTTGAACCATGCTGGGGCAGAATTAGAAGCGAAAGTGAAGTTACATTGGTTGAATTCTGAAGCCTGTAGTTCTCAAGAAGCGGTGGCAGAACAGTTAGATGGTATTGATGCCGTAGTTGTACCTGGTGGTTTTGGTTATCGTGGTATTGAAGGTAAAATTGAAGTTATTCGGTATTGTCGTGAGAATAACGTACCATTTTTAGGCTTGTGTGTTGGGTTGCAATGTGCCGTTATTGAATTTGCTAGAAATGTAGCAGGGCTTGAATCTGCTAATAGCACCGAATTTGATGCAGATACCCCTCATCCCGTCATTGTTATGATGGATGAACAAAAACGTATTACCACCAAGGGTGGTACGATGCGGTTAGGGCAATATCCTTGCCATTTGGTGAAAAATACCCACGCCCATAAAGCTTATGGGGCAGATGTCGTGATGGAACGCCATAGGCATCGGTTTGAATTTAATAATGCGTACCGAGATGCCTTAAGTGCAAAAGGGCTAGTTTTTTCGGGTACATCTCCAGACCGTGAATTGGTTGAAGTAATTGAACTAACCAACCATCCGTGGTTTGTGGCAACGCAATACCATCCAGAATTCAAATCTCGCCCAGAAGCTCCGCATCCGCTGTTTTTAGGGTTGTTGAAGGCGGTTAAACCTTAACGTTTACTGTCGGTAATAATTTGGTGTAGATTGGGGTTGTCCAGCAAAAGATCCTCCTTTTAAATGTCCTCTTTCTCGTAGCCTACCATTCTTATAAAGCATAAAGTTTGTTGCTACACCATCGTTGGCTTGGCTAAAATCACTTGTTGCAACAGCATCAGGATCTACGCCAAAATAAAGCTCACTGGTATTACTTGCCGTAAAGGCAACCCCTGTATGTCCCATAAAATAAACCATCGACCCATCTGGCATTTGGTAACAAGGTCCTGCCAGATTAGCAGATGTCGTTGTTAGTGTCGTGGTACAAGTAAAATCGCGCCCGTCATTAGGACGTATATCTATTTTTCTTCCATCGGTTATTAGACTACTGTAATTAACAAACGTCATCAGATCGGCACCTGTCATACCTAAAGAATCACTATTGTTTTGCTGCCATTTTTCATAGCCATTCACTACGGCTTGGGCAGCTTTATGTACCTTGGCATTGGCAAGTGCTGCCCCTGAAGCATGGAGTACTTTAGGTACGGCAAAAGCAGCAATTAAGCCTATAATACCAAGACCCACTAATAATTCTGACAGAGTAAACCCAGTTTTAACAGTCAAACGCATCGTATCAAAAATCCTTTACAGCTAACTATGAAGTTTAAAAAACTATACAGTAACTATATCGGATGTTATTTAATAAACTGAAGAGTTATTCTAAATCTACCGCTCTTGTTTGAGTTTTCTGCTCATTAGGCTTTTAATCATCATTTGCCCTGAAACCACTTGCCCACTGAGGGCGTTTACCACTAATTCCACAATGGGGGTTTCAATTTCCATGGTTTTGGCTAATTCAAACACTGCAAAAGCAGTCTGTACACCTTCTGCCACTACTTTAATATCCGCCAAAATTTCTTCAAGCGTCTCACTCTTCCCTAGTCGATACCCCACTTGGTAATTCCGGCTTAACGGAGAGTTACAAGTTGCCAATAAATCTCCCAAGCCCGAAAGCCCATAGATAGTAGGCATTTCAGCCCCCATCTTCAAACAAAACCGAGCCATTTCCGCCAGCCCTCGGGTTAGTAAGGCTGCACGGGCGTTATCGCCCATATTTTTTGCCGCCATATACCCTGAAGCAATCGCAAACACGTTTTTCAATGCCCCAGCCAATTCAACACCGACTAAATCTGTATTCGTATAAAGCCGAAACCGCTCGTTGCAGTTCAGTCTATCTTGTAGCCATTCGGCGGTTTCTAAGTCTTCAGCAGCCACAGTAGCAGCAGTTGGTAGCCCTGTTAAAATTTCTTTAGCCAAAGTAGGGCCTGAAAGCACCCCTACCCGATGCGTAGGAAAAACTTCCTTCAACACGGTAGACATCGGTTTGAGCGAAGGAAATTCAATCCCCTTGGAAGCATTAATTAAAATAGTGTTGGGCGAAATGACATTGAGTGCCTTAATTTGTTCTGCTACTTGACGAGTGGCTTTTGAAGTTACCACAAACAAAACGGCTTCCGCCCCGCTGATGGCTTCTTCTAAGTTACTTGTTAGTACTAAGTTTTCAGGAATGGTTAAGGTAACGGGAAAGGTAACGTTTGGGTTCGCTTTAAATTGTGCAATTTTTTCGGGATTTCTATCCCACAATACAATGTTGTTAGTAAGTATCGCACCACAGGCAGATTTTCGTTGCTGATTAGTTGCCAACCAAGCTAATGTCAAGCCCCAACTTCCTGCACCTAAAATGGCGATTTTATTGGCGGTGTTCGTTGTCGTGTCTGTTTTTTCTTTATGAGTAGTCATCATTGAAGTTTATTGCTTTCTAAACCAAATAGCGTTCATCTACTAGAATTTATTTTCCGTACCCGCCATTAACCGAGCAATGTTTGCCCTATGTAGCACAATGACCAAAATACCCGCAATGGCAGTAAATATAACATAAGGCATAGGGGCTTTAAAGGCCCACAAAATAGCCCAAGCCAAAGAGGCTGTTACAATTGAGCCTACAGAAACAATCCGTGTAATTCTCATAACGGCAATGGCTAAAATAGCACAAGCTAATCCGCCTATAGGGGCAAATGCAAAAATACACCCCAGCGTAGACATTGCAGACTTACCGCCTTTGAAGTTGAGTAAAAACGTTTTGGCGTGCCCTAAAACAATCATCAGCCCGAAAGCGATGTGTAACCCGTATTCAAGGGGAATACCCTTGCGTAGGATGTAAACAGGCAGAAATGCTTTGGCAAAATCTAGCACATAGGTGGCAATGCCTAGGGGTTTTCCGCAAACGCGAAGTACGTTGGTACCGCCCGTGTTACCGCTACCGTGTTCACGGATATCAACCCCTTTGAACCACTTGGGTAACCAATACCCAAACGGTAGTGAACCAATAACGTAGCCCAACAATAGCCACAAGCCCCAATTTAAAGCAGAAAGCGGAGCAGATGGTACAGGTAACATAGTAGAAACAACAGGTAGCAAAGGCATAAAAAATTTTATAATCCAACGAGAGGAAACGTAGCTTAACAGCTTTATTAGCATACCGCAAACCAAGTAAAAACCTCAAGAACTTTCTTCAATAGTTTGTCCTTTTTGTTTTTTGTATAAAAATGGGAGGGTTTAAAACCCTCCCTGCAGTTTTTAGATTTCTTTAGGTTAAGAACAAACCAATTACAGGTTTGCAGGTTGGTATAACCGAGTGTAATACTCAATCGCCATACGATGAGAATCAAAATAAAGCGATGAGAACTGAATCGCATTACGCATCAATCTTGCCCATTCAGGCTTATTGCTATAGAACGTAGGCAACGCTTCAAATTCCAATTGGGTCATCATGCTTTCATAATCACGCTGATGACGCTCTTCTAGTGGCAAGTTATCCATCGAAGTATCACCATTAATAATGTAGCCATTCTGCCCAGAATAAGTCCCTTCAACCGCCCAACCATCAAAGGTAGACATATGAACGGCTCCATTGAAATTGGCAGACATACCCGAAGTACCTGAAGCTTCTAATGGGCGTAACGGCGTATTAAGCCATAAATCTGCACCCCGCTTCAGGATACCCGAAAGTTCCAATTCATAACCAGGTAATACCACTAAGCCGGGTAATTCTTTAGAAAGTTTGATGATTTTGTTATAGGTTTCACGACCCCAAGTATCTTTCGGGTGAAACTTCCCTGCAAACACCAACTGCAACTTTTTTTGTTCCAACAAGCGTTTAATACGGGGTAAATCTTTAAAAATTAAATCCGCCCGTTTGTATTCCGTAAACCGCCGAGCCCATACAAGGGTAAATACGTCAGGATCAAACACTTTACCCGTTTCTTTTTTAACGTAATCAACTAATTCGCCACGCATTTCACGCTTTACGGCGTGTAATTGGTCATCTGTTTCAGCGGTTTTAACCCGAGGGTCTTGCCAGTATTCCAAGCTAGTTGCGTTGGTGATAGCGGTAATTTTACAACGCCCACCAACCCAGTTCCACATATTGTTGGCTACTTCGCCATGCAGTTGGGAAACGCCATTAGCTAAGCGGCTCATACGCAAGGCAGCAACCGTCAATGAAAAATCATACCCACCCAAGCGGATTGCTTCATCTTTGCTAGTTTCTACAAAGAAACCGGCTTCTTGCAATAGTTCTACAGGGTGGCATTCATTACCCGCCGCTACAGGGGTATGCGTGGTAAATACTAACCTACGACGAATCGCTTCAATGTTTTGCCCATACAACCGCAATAATTCAAACGCTGCTGGTAAGGCGTGCCCTTCGTTCATGTGGACAATATCAAATTGCACACCTAAGGCATTTAACGCACGAACCCCACCTACGCCCAAGATAATTTCTTGAGCCACCCGAATACGCTCGTCGGAATCATACAATTTGTTGCTGTAGTTTCTTTGGGCTTCGGTATTTTCAGGAATATCTGTGGTTAAGAAGTAGCAAGGCACGGTGCCAAACGTTGCAGGTTCTAGCAAGTAAGGTTTCACTTTAACGGTTTCACCGAATATTTGAACATCAACCGTTACGCCAGTATCTTTCAAAAAAGGATAAGTCCGTTGAACGTAATTAATTTGAATGGTGTCGTCCGCATCAATGGATTGGTCGCCGTAACCGCTGGTCCACAGTAAGGAAATACCAATCATGGGTAAGTTTAATTTGCCAGCTGAAAGCATATGGCTACCGGAAAGAAACCCTAACCCGCCTGAATAAACGTGCAAGCTTTGGTCAATAGCCATTTCCATTGAGAAATAAGCCACTTTTTGTAAGGAAGACATCATCATCATAAAAAAGGAAACCCTTTCGTTCCATACCCACTAAATAAAATAACTGAAATAAACAAGATAAGATTGTAAAAACAAGTATACCGCATTACGCGAATTATAAAAACTCTTTTTTTTGAGACAAAGCAGTTAAAGAGAAATAATAAACTGCTTTTAGGTTAACATAGAACAATAGGTTTTTACTTAAAACAACCTTATCAAACCTCTATTTAGTGTACTAACTACAACTATTATTTGCTATGGTTTCCCAAGATGTTTACCGTGTTTTTAAGCCAGCTTAATCAGTTTCTCACACGCAATAGCCTTGTGCAGGTGGGGTTATTGTTCCTGTTTGCGTTAGCTATGGGCTGGGAAATAGCAATTCATACTGAAAACAACGCTGCATCTAGTAAAATAACCCTTGCTTTAAGTACTTGGGGCAGTGCGGAAGAAGTGGCTCAAACTACCAGCCTTATTCGGCAATTTGAAGCCCAGCACCCCAGCGTCAGCGTGAAGTTAATTCATGCCCCTGAACAATATATGAGCAAACTGCAACTACTAATGGCAACGAATCAATCGCCTGATGTCATGCTGATGAACAATTTAAACTTACCCCTGTTTACCCATGCCAAGCAATTAAAATCATTAAAAGATGAGTTGCCCCCAAACGAAAGCGTCTTTTTTCGTCCGCAAAGCTTGGAAACCTTTACCCTGAATGGGCAATTAATGGCATTGCCTCGGGATGTTTCGGTTTTGGTGATGTACCTTAATACAGATTGGCTTCATCACGCCAAAATAGACTTACCAACCCCATCATGGCGATGGCAAGAAGACGCTATTCCTCTGTTTCAACGGGCAGTAGCTCATCCGCCTCAAGGGTCTAAAAATAGTCCGCATTGGGGTGTTTCATTTTACGCCAAACCCGCCCTGTTTTGGTTGCCTTTTGTCTTTAGTTGGGGAGGAAAACTACCCACAACAGCACAAGAAGCACACTCTGCTTTTCTGCCTAGCACCTCTGAAACCAAGGGTCTTCAGTTTTATCAAGCCTTAAGAACGACGCTGAAAATTGCCCCATTGTCTACCCAAGTGGGTAATACCAGCATGACAGAACTATTCCTTCAACAAAAGATAGTCGGGCTTATTAGTGGTAGATGGGTGTTGCCCGCCCTAACCAAACAAGCCCCGTTTCACTGGAAAATAGTGCCTCTTCCTGCTGGTAGTAAGGGCTCAATTGTGGGGGTGGATGCTTCGGGGTATTGCGTTTCCGCCAGCACGCAGCATCCGGAAGAATCTATCGCATTGGCTCGGTTTTTAACCAGCCAACCCGCTCAAGTGTTATTTTCAAAAAGCGGTTTAGTAACCCCTGCCAGAATAGATGTACCACTGGAAGCCAATCAATCCGCTTTTCTACAGGCTATTGCTACGGGTAAAGCCACGTATCCGCCCGTACAGTGGGAAGCTTGGCAAGATTTAATGCTTGAAACCTTAACCCCTGCTTTTGAAGGGCAACAGACCGTTGAAACCGTTCTGCAATCTGCTTCGTTTAGAAAATGCCAACGCCAAGAGGTCTTTTCTCAATGATGATGAATGCCACAAACGGGATGCCACGGGGGGTATCCCCTACAACAGAGAGATTTCCGTGGCAGTGGGTGTTTTTTGCTCCTGCGTTGGTGGGTTTTTTAGTTTTCAATTACTTGCCCACGATTGCTTCGTTCGCCCTTAGCTTTTTCCATTGGAATTTGTTGGATGTACCCCAATTTTTAGGCGGTCAAAATTATGAGCGTCTTTTGCAAAGCAACGCATTCTGGCAAGCGTGTGTTAGCACACTTCAATTTGTCAGCCTAAGCAGTGTGTTGGAATTGGGTTTGGCGATACTACTAGCCCTCTTAGTGCATCAACAAACCAGAGGAAAAGCTTTTTTTAAAGCCTGTTATTTTTTGCCTTATGTTACCCCGATGGTAGCGGTTTCGTTGGTATTTGGGTGGCTTTATCACCCTGATGGGGGATTGCTGAATCAAGTGTTATTGGGCTTGGGCATCATTCAGCACCCTGTGGCGTGGTTGGCGAATCCGCAAACGTCTCTGTTGGCAGTGGTTTCGTTAGAAGTGTGGAAAACGGTGGGCTATAATTTTTTACTGATAACTGCTACCCTCGAAAGTCTTCCTGCGGAATGGATTGAAGCCGCTACGCTAGAAGGGGCTTCAACTTGGCAAAAAAGCACCCAAATTTTACTGCCCAACCTCTTACCCACTATCACCACGGTAGGTTTATTAACGGTTATACATACCCTACAAGCGTTTGATGCCGTTTATTTGCTAACGCAAGGAGGCCCTCAAAATGCGACCGCCGTTTTGGTTTATTGGATTTACAAAAATGCCCTGCAATTCTTCAAAGTCGGTGAAGCTTCCGCCATGGCGTATTGCTTATGTGTGTTGATTGTAGGGGTCAGTTTGTTGAAATGGTGGTTGGAAAAACGACGGTTGAAAGAAGGTCGGGTATAATAATGAATCAATTTATTCATTCATTAAGGAAATTACCGCAGCCCGCTATTTTAATTGGGTTTGTGTTACTGACCTTGCTCCCCTTTTGGGCGATGCTGGTACTGGCATTTTCTCCGTTTGATTTAAGCCAGCCCCTTTCTCTCCTTCCCCCCCATTGGACTGCTGAAAATTTTCAGCTCGTGCATCAAACCATTCCGTTAGCTGTATATGCCTGTAATTCTTTTGCTATAGCCATTTTAACCACGTTGGGTTCTGTTTATGTTTCTGCCACGGCGGGGTATGCGTTAGCTCGGTTGCCATTTCGGTATAAGGCTTTATGGCAAGGCTTGGTTTGGCTGACACTAATGATTCCTCCCCAAGTGAACATTGTACCGCTGTTTATTTTGATGAAGCAGGCACACCTACTTAATACCCATTGGGCGATTATTCTACCGGCCTGCATTTCGGGGGTGATGGTCGTACTTTACCAGCAATGGTTTACTAGCCAGCCTGTGGCGTTGGAAGAATCTGCTCAGTTGGAAGGGGCGAGTGTTTGGCAGACGTTTTGGCATATTTGCTTTCCGCTTTCGCAGGGGTTGACGATTACTTTGGGTTTACTGGCGTTTATTAATGCGTGGAATGGCTTTTTATGGCCGTTGATTGTATTGCAGGAGGACAAACTAAAAACCCTGCCGTTGGCTTTAGCTATGTTGAAAGAAAGCTTTCGGGATGCTACGAATTGGCCTTTGCTCATGGCGGCGGCTTGTTTAAGCGTGTTACCCATTATTCTGTTGTATGCGGTGGGTCAAAAACTATTAATTAACGGGCTAAGCCAAGGCGGCATTAAAGAGTAATGCTACGCTCCCTTTAAAGTCGCATCGTTTAATAAGCCATCAATAAAAATTGGTGCGTCAAACGGGGTTAAATCAACCAATTGTTCGCCTGTTGCCACCCACCAAGGACGTAGCCCTAACTGGTGTGCCAACTGAAACACCATACCCGCCTTCGCCGAACTATCCAACTTGGTGAGAATAAACCCATCAAGCCCGCCCAAGCTTTCACCAAACAACATAGCCTGCTGCAAAGCATTCTGCCCAACCAATGCTTCCAACACCAACAAAACCCGAACCGTTACACCCGAAGGCGTAAATTTTTCCACCGTACGACGAATTTTCTGTAATTCCGCCATTAAATTGGCTTGGTTATGCAACCGCCCCGCCGTATCAATTAACAACACATCCTCCCGTTCCGCTTCCCAAGCGGAAATAGCCTTCACCACCACGGCAGAAGGGTCTGCCTTTAACCCCAAAGATTCTACGGGCACGCCCACTCGTTCAGCCCATACCGAAAGTTGCTCATCCGCCGCCGCTCGAAATGTATCGCCCGCAGCAATACGAACTGATTTGCCTTGTTGCCGATAAGCGTAAGCTAACTTGGCTAAACTGGTTGTTTTACCCGCCCCGTTAACGCCTGCAATCAAGAAAATTTCTCGGCTGTCTGGTAACGCATCGGGTATTTGTGGAAAGAGTGCCAATAAGCTGGTTTTCAGACAGGATAAGCCTTCATCTGCCGTAACCCAATTGGCTTGCGACAAATTTGCCAACAATAGTTCGGTTAACGTCCAGCCAAAATCTGCTTTTAATAGCACGTCTTCAAGCCCATCAATTAATTCATGACGATGCGATGGTGCTGAAGCACCATCGGCTGAAAAAGCTTGTTGCCACCAGCTTGAAAACTGTGTTTTTGCTTTAACAAGAGCCGTTTGTAAGGCGGATGATGACGGAGGCGTATGAGGCATATAAAAAAATTAACCGCTAATTAAATAAACGAAAGACTTTGTAGCCCTAGTATACTACTAACAAAACCGTTTCGTATACCTACTAAGAAGCGGTAACGCTAGGTTTTTGGGCTTCCAGTAGTAACAAAATTTTACCCAGTACGCCATTAATAAACTTGTAGCTATCTTCTGTGGAAAATTCTTTTGCCAATTCAACGGCTTCATCCACACTTACGTTGGTATCTACCCCATCAACACCGACAATTTCAGCCAACGCCAGTTTAATTAGTAGTCTATCCATTTTAACCATCCGCTCATTACGCCAATCGTTACTGGCTTCTGCTAGTAAGGCATCAAAGCGTTCGGTTTGTTCACAAACAATGCGGGCTAAATTAACGGCATAGTCAACTACGGCTTCATCCAGCGTATGAGCCAACAATTCAGGGATTTTCAAACTTTCCCAAGTCAATTCAATTGCTTGCAAGCACTTATCTAACTGACCTAACGTTTCTTGAGTTGTCGCCAAAGGCACCGCTTCCTGCGGGGCATTCATGGGTTGATTTAAGTTGTGCGGATGCTCAAATTCATAAGTCATCAACTGTGTTGAAACGCCTTGAAATAGGGTTGCAGCTTCTTCTAAATTGCTTTTAGCTTGGCGTACCAAGGCAAATACCGCTAACCGCAAACTGGTTGATGCATTAAAATCTTGCGGTAAGGCTTTAGGTAACAGCCCTTGCGGTGTTTCTAATTGAAATAAGAAGAGTAAAGCCAGTTCTCTAGCAGCACGACGAGCCTTCATAACAAAAAAGTATCCTTAAAATAGAAAAACTGAGTAATAAAAACAAAAAAACTAAACATTAAAAGAAAAAATGAAGCGTGGAAAAATCGCTAAACCGCTTCACCTTTGGAAATTTTATCAAGCAACTGTTGCAATTTCATCCCACGTTCCAAAGAATGGTCTAAAAACAACTGAATTTCCGGAGTATGCCGAAGCTGAACTCTCTGCCCTACCGCCTTGCGGATTTTTCCTGTATAGCTCATTAAAATGGTCATTAAATCCGCTTGTACCGCTTCATCAGCCAAAATACTAATATACACCTTAGCAATACTAATATCTTTACTTAGTTCAACGTCGGTTACAGAAATGACTTGATCATCGAGCCGATGATCCTTCAAGTCCGTTTTAATAATATCTGCAATTTCACGCATTAAGGCTTTACGAACTCGGTCTGACCGAGAAAAAGCTGGGGTGGCTTTAGAAGCAGGTGCCATCATCATCATCATCATCATAAAATAAAATCTCAATTATAAGGGGTTAGAAACATCAACAATGAAGGTTTTGCTTAAAGTTCTGTCCGTTGGCGTTCTTCTTGAACCACACAAACCAGCACATCGCCTTCTTCTAATTCATTATATTTGGCTAATGAAACCCCACATTCAAAACCTTGTGCCACTTCCCGAACATCATCTTTAAAGCGTTTAAGGGCTTGTATTTGACCTTCATGAACCACTTTGCCTGAACGTAGAACCGTAACTTTTCCACTACGTACTAGCTTGCCTTCCTGGACCATGCAACCCGCAACAACGGCTTGTTTACCAACAGAAAAGAGCACTCGTACTTCAGCCCGACCGGATTCTGATTCCACAATTTCAGCGTCTAGCTGACCTAACATCAACTTTTCAATGCGTTCAACCATGTGGTAAATAATATCAAACCGATGAATTACCACGTTTTCTTGTTCCGCAACACGTCCTGCATTGACGTCTTCTCTAGCATTAAAACCAATAATAACAGCCTCAGAAGCCGTTGCCAACATTACATCCGCCTCAGTAATATCACCCGTAGCGGCGTGTAGTACATTAACTTGTACTTCTATTGTGCCTAGTTTGTTGATAGACCCCAATGCGGCTTCCAAAGACCCTTGGGTATCCGCTTTTAGCACAACACGCAATTCTTTTTTGTTTTCGTCATCTAATGATCGAGTCAATCCACCCGCGTTGCGGTTTCTAGCAGATAAACGTGCATCTCTATCGGTTATTTTCGCTTGAGAAAGTGCTTGTTTGAAGGCTTTATCATCAGGGTAAACTATAAACGGTTCACCCGCCCGAGGCACATCATTCAGACCCAAAATTTCAACTGGCGTGCTAGGTCCCGCTTCTTGAAGTCGATTACCCGCCTCATCCAACAAGGCTCGTACCCGTCCGCCAACGGAGCCCATTAGCAAGTTATCGCCCACACGCAACGTACCATTTTGAACGAGAATAGAAGCGATAGGCCCTTTTTGTTTGTGCAAACTGGCTTCAATAATAACCCCTTCAGCCACAGCCGTAGGGTCTGCTTTTAGTTCCATTAATTCAGATAAAACCACGATGTTTTCCAACAAATCATCAATACCCAAGCGTTGCAACGCACTCACTTCTACGGTGATGACATCGCCACCCCACTTTTCAGGGGTTACACCATGAGACATTAACGCCGTTAAAACACGGTCGGGGTCTGCCCCTTCTTTATCAATTTTATTAACCGCCACAATCAACGGAATACCGGCAGCCTTGGCGTGGTTAATAGCTTCAATGGTTTGAGGCATCACGCCATCATCTGCCGCAACAACTAGAATGGCAATATCTGTCGCTTTCGCCCCACGCATCCGCATGGACGTGAAGGCTTCGTGACCCGGCGTATCTAAGAAAACAATCCGATGCCCCTCTTTTTCAACGCAATACGCCCCAATGGTTTGGGTAATACCACCCGCTTCACCATCCACAATTCGCTGGCGTGTTTCCCGAATGGCATCCAACAGGCTAGTTTTACCGTGGTCAACGTGTCCCATAATGGAAATAACGGGCGAACGAGTAATTGAAGTAGAAGTGGTTTCTTCAGTTTTATCAAGCCCTGAAGCAATTTCAACCAACGACATATCTTCTTTTACTTTACGACTGGGTTCAATTTCAAACCCTCTTGCCACGTCAAACATCGCATCAAAATCAAGGGTTTGGTTAACGTTTACCATAATGCCCTTCATAAAAAGATGCCGAATAATATCGGTTTCTTTTTGCTGAATGAGGGCTGCCAGTTCGCGTACAGTCAATGTGCCATCAAATACCACTTCTGTCATTACAGGTATAACCACCGGTTCAGGTTTAGCAGGCTTAGGGGTAGCAACAGCTGGTGCTGATTTTTGATTTCTACCACCCCCCCCAGGAGGTGTTCCCAATAAGGGTGAAGGTGTTCCTGCAGGACGACGTTGTTGATTACCAGCATAAGGTTGTTGCCCCGTTTTTTGAGGGGGGGTATAGGTTGTAACCCGTTTAGCACCTGTTTGTTGCTGATTAGTTGTGCCAGTAGTTACTGGTGTAGAAGCCTGTTTGACTGGGTTAGATGCTGATTGAGCAGATGCCGTTGGTTTTGAGGCAGCAGCCACAGGGGTTGCTTTGGTAGCTACGGCCTGTTTTTCAGATGCCTTTGGCGTTTCAGTTTTTGGTTTTGCAAAATGAGCAATTATTTTTTTCGCTATGGGTGCATCAACTGAACTAGCGTGGCTTTTTAACACCAGTTGATACTCGGTTTCAAGCAATGTCATGATAGTTTTATTGGATTGATTCACCAATTTTGCTAATTCATGCACTCTTATTTTTGATGTGGTTGTTTCTGGCACGAAGCTATTTCCTTACTGATGATTGTTTATTAAATTTAAAAAGGCTTATTATTCAAGATTCTAGCGTAAATGCTTGAAGGTGTTGTTCTAGTTGGTTCATTAAAGTTGCAGGTAAAACACTGGTTTTAAGGCGTTGTTTTAAAAATTTACCTTGTTTGCTCAGTAGTTTATGAAGACAGTTTTGCTTATTACAGCAATAAAGAGACCGACCAAAAATAGCTGAAGACGTATTAAGGACAATGAGATTGGGCGATGAGGAAGGCTTCGTTAATTTTAATAAAACAGATTTTTTGAAATAATCTCGACATGCTACGCATTGGCGATTAAACTTTCTGGGGGAATCCATTAAAAGTGGTACTTCCGAAACGGGGCACTGTCGAGACATTGGCAAAATAACGAATTCCTTCCACAAGTACGATGCTAATAATTATTGACCTTCAGCTTCAGACCCATTATCAACAGGCTCACTTAACAGAGCCATCGCAACATCAGCATTGTCATCATTACCAGCAGGGTTCGCTTGTGTTTGTTCCTGCATCAGGCGTTGCTGACGAAATACTTCATCACGCAAGGTCATAAACTGGGTGTAGCTCTTAATGTCTAATTTAAAGCCCGTTAATTTTGCCGCTAACCGAACGTTTTGACCTTCTTTACCAATGGCTAAGCTCAATTGATCATCCGGTACAATAATTAACGCTTTACGCAATTCAGGATTAGGGTGCAAGCGAACTTCAAAAATACGAGATGGTGCTAAGGCATTGGCAATAAATTCTGCCGTGTTTTCAGACCACCGAATAATATCGATTTTCTCGTTTTTGAGTTCTGCAACAATGGCTTGAATACGGCTACCACGGGTACCAATACAAGCACCTTGTGGGTCAACTTCAGGGTCTGGGGAATGAACTGCTACTTTAGTTCTATGCCCAGCTTCCCGAGCAATGGCCTTAATTTCAACCAAGCCATCTTCAATTTCGGGTACTTCTAATTCAAACACTTCCCGAACCATGGCAACATCTGCTTGAGAAACAATAATTTGAGGCATTCTAGCGGAATCTTTTAATTCCTGCACATAAACCCGCAACTTATTACCGACGCGGTATTCATCGCCTAAAACCTGTTCTTTCGGTGGTAAAATAGCGTCGTTTCTGCCAATGTTAACAATAACATTACGCCCTTCACGACGTTGCACCAAACCAGGAACAACGGTGAATTTTTTCTCTTCAAATTCTTGTTGAATCAACAACCGTTCGGCTTCCCTAATCCGTTGCATAATTACTTGCTTGGCAGATTGGGCTGCAATACGCCCAAATTCTGCAGGGGTTACTTCTAGCTCAACTTCTTGCCCTAATTGAATATCGGCCTTTAATTTCCGAGCATCGACCAAGGAAATTTCATATCGTGGAGCAGGCACTTCTTCTTCAGGTTCGCCTACTTCAGTAGAAGTGCCTTCAACTGCTTCCAGCGTTACTGCCTTAGCCAAAGCTTCCACTTCCTCATCTGTTAAATTGCCAACCGTAATTATTTCCGGCTCTTCAATTTCCGTTACTTCTTCAACAACCACTTTGTGCTGAAAAATACCAATTTCGCCTGTTTTTTCAACCAATTTACAGCTAAAACCAGCCATTGCTGCGTTTGGCAATTGGGCATACCGGCGGTAAGCCGCTAACATTGCTTCTTTTAAAGAATCTAAAATAAATTGTTTTGGAATGCCCCGTTCACGTTCTAACTGTTCGGCGTATTCAATCAGGGCTGCACCGACCTTAATCATCATCATCATTATATTGGGACTCTCCTAAATTAGTTGAATATTCGGTTGTTACCAATTGTAAAAATTTAATTGTTCAGTATAAAACCATACCTATATTATAGTTTCCTTCAAACCAAGAAGAATTTCAAGTACAATGTTCAACAAAAAAGAACCTGCACAAACATACAAAAGAAGTTACGGAAAAAAGGGCAAGGTAAAATAGAAGGGACATTATTCCACCTCTCATAGGATACCCCACCCCCATGACTACCTTTGCCGACATCCAAATTCAACAAGCCACCCCCACTCACAAATTCCTAGAGGAAATGAACCAAACCCTACCATGGCAACTATTTGAAACTATCCTCAAAACACACATCCACCACAAACCCAACGGCAGACCCCCCTACAAACGCCTACTACTGCTCAAAATGAACCTCCTCAAAATATGGTTCAATCTCTCCTATGAACAAACCGAATTTCAATGCCACGACAGACTCTCCTTCCGAAAGTTTCTCGGCTTCTCCTTAGAATCCCCCATCCCTGAAGCCACGACACTCGAAAACTTCCAACACGAACTGCAAAACACCCCAGCCCAAGAAGCCCTTTTCTTAGCCTTAGACACCTTCTTCCAAGAGAACAACCTCATTCTTAAAGAAGGCAACTTGGTAGATGCCACCTTTATTAAAGCCAATAGCAAACAGAGAAAAAAGCCTGAAGACCAGAGCGACCCTGATGCCACTTATGGCTACAAAGGCTTTGGTTACAGTGCCACGGTTAATGTGGATGCTAAAAGCAAGTTGATTCGCAAGGTGGTTGTTACTGGTGCCAATGTGCATGACAGTCAGAGTTTACTGCCTGTACTGGTGGGCGATGAGCAGACTGTTGGTGCGGATAGTGGGTATGTGGGTAAGGAGAAGGATTTGAAGGCGTTGGGGATACAGCCGAGGATTATTAAGCGTCGTGTTCGGGGTAAGCAGCATGAACCAACGCCTGAGTTGACGGCTTCGCAGAAGCGGTTTAATGGGTTGCTTTCTAAGGTTCGGGCTAGGGTGGAGCATGTGTTTGCGGGTTGGAAGACGGTGTTTAAGAAGGTTCGTGTGTCTTGTCGTGGGTTAGTGCGTGTTTCTGCGGAGATTTTGGGCTTGGCATTTGGGTATAATTGTCGTCGGTATGGTTTTTTGGTGAGGAGGGGGGTAGGTTTTAGTGGATTCTTGTATGGTTTTTAGGTAATTATGATCCGAAAAGAGTGGAAACAAGGGGTATTGTTCTGTTTTTTGAGCATTTTTGGTTGAATTTTATTAAAAAACACTCACTACTCCCACCTGCACACCCTTATTCCGTAACTTCAAAACTTTTTTTGTGTATTTATGCTATTAACCTTCCCTCTTTCACTTGTTTTTACAGAGCACCCTAATTTAATGGCTATTTCACCCAGCCCACAAAGGCTACAACCAAAAACAATCAACCAAGCTAAAACGGGGCAAAAATCGCCGTATGTGCCCGCTAATAAATTGGTTTCAACACCGAAACAAGAGCAAGTTACTACCCAACCGAGCAAGGTAACTTCCTCCAAAACAGGATGGCTACTGCTGGGTGGGGGCTTAGCCAGCCTCGCTATTTTGGTTGGGTTTTTCAATCGAAAGACTATTTTAAGCTGGTTTGAAAAAGCAAAAAAAGAGCCTTCGCTAGTAGAGAAAACGGCATCCACGCTTAATTACGAAAATTTTGATGGATTGAAACCAGAAAGGAATATTGAAGCGGTTAAAGCCCTCTGTAATGAAGTGATGGTGCTAGGTAATGGCAGCAATGCTTGCCAAACCATGGCGTGTTTTAATTCATTAAGGCTGTTGGTAAAGCTAGCTGAAGATGACCCCAGCTTTGCTGGCACAATTGATGTAAAAAAAATTAAAACCATGCTAGGCACGGCTGATGCTGAAGGATTGAAGCACAAGGCTTTTGACTTCTTTAAAGCACTAAAACCTGAAGCGTTTGACCAACTATTAGCGGGTAATAGGATGCATTCAGAGGCAGACAATGAAGGGCAAACTTTTTTAATGGAGCATTTCTTAACGCAATACGCCCTTAACTACCCAACAGAAAGTTTTTACCTTAGAGAAAACAGCTATAACAAAGAGCAATTCCGAACTCTTTTGGCAAGAATCTGCTTGGGGGAAATTGGACAACTGAGCGGAAACCCCTTTCGAAATAGGCACTCTGTTTCCTTAGTGGGTATTTGCGAAGATGAAGTGGGCAAAATTGACAAACTTTTTGATAAATTACTCAGCGATGATTCTTACCATAACATTGCAGAAGCTTGCAAAGGGATTGACTTGCTAATTTTTGATCAGCTAAACGGTGGGTTTGATAAATTAGTGTTACTTGAGTTAATGAGACAAGATAAATCTACGGGTTTTTGGTCTATTAGATTATATGGAAACCAAATAAAAACAGTAGAAGGGGAAGACGTATTAGAATGGGGAGAAGGCTCTTACGAAAGAGTCATAGTCAAAGCCTTACCTCACCGATGGGGTGATATTCTGACCGATGACTTTCATCAAAAGCTGATAGAAACAGGCGATCAATTTTTTATGCCGAATAACCCTTAAAGTTGCGGAAGAAAGGTGTAAGTAACGCTCTGAAACAAACCCCTTCGATTTAAAGCCACCTATTGAAACGCTGATGTGTTTTTACTAAACTGACAATAAAGTTAAGATACCCATGTAGATGTTACCGTTTTTATAAAAAGGAATACCCCCCATGATGATGACCACCGAAGTTTTAGAAAAAACCCAATATGCCTTTCCTGGCTTGTTAAACGGCAAAGTGGGTATTGTATTTGGCGTTGCCCACAAAACCTCTATTGCATGGGCTATTGCCCAACGCCTTTCCGCCGCTGGCATGAAATTAATTTTCACCTACCAAGGTGATAGATTGAAAGAAAATGTTGAAGAATTAGCCAACACCATCGAAGGCTCGATGATTTTACCTTGCGATGTTACCAAAGATGAAGAAGTAGCCGCTGTTTTTGAAGCGATTGAAAAGCAATACGGGCAATTAGATACCCTCATTCATAGTGTGGCTTTCGCTAAAAAGGAAGACCTAGCGGGGGCGTTTATCGATACCTCAAGAGATGGTTTCATGCTAGCCCATGAAATTTCCGCTTTTTCGTTAACTACCTTGGCTAAGGCAGCCGCTCCACTGATGGAAAAATCTGGTGGTGGTAGTATTTTAACGCTGACCTATTTGGGTGGCGAACGCGTTGTGAAAAACTACAACGTCATGGGTGTAGCCAAAGCTGCTTTAGATATGAGCGTACGGTACTTGGCTTCCGATTTAGGGCCCAAAAATATTCGGGTCAACGCTATTTCCGCAGGACCTATTAAAACTCTCGCTGCTCGTGGCATTTCAGGCTTCTCTAGTATTTTGAATTACATGGAAGAACATACCCCCATGCAACGCAATGTAACGGCGAATGAAGTAGCGGGTATGGCGTTAGCACTTGTTGCTCCTGAACTTTCCAGTGGTGTAACCGCTGAAGTGATTCATGTAGATGCCGGCTTCCATGCTGTCGGCTTCTAACGTTTAATTTTGAGCAGGGATTGGTTTTATATCAATCCCTTTGCTTGTTTTTACTTTTTATTTAGGCTTTTCACACACCTCACTTTCTAGTCTCTAGTCGAATCTTTCATTTAAAAATACAAGGTAACTTTTCCCATAATGATGACCACCACCACCGTACTCACTGCGAATGCTGAAACACAGGTAACCCCCATGAAAATAGGGTTTGTGCATTTAGGATGCCCGAAGAATTTGGTTGATACGGAAACAATGCTGGGTGTGTTGGAACGCGATGGGCACCACATTGTAGCCAACGAACAGGAAGCCGATATGGTGTTGGTTAATACCTGTGCCTTCATTGAAGAAGCCCAACAGGAATCTGTTGAAACGTTGGTGGGGTTGGCATCTCAAGGAAAACGCCTGTTGATAGCAGGTTGTTTGGCTCAAAAATTTCAAGGCGAATTATTGGATTTATTCCCTGAGGCCGATGCCGTTGTGGGCACGCATCAAATAGCAGATGTAGCCTCGGTTATTCGGAAAGTGCAAAAGGGCGAACGAGTGCTTTCCATCCAACAAGACCCTACCTACTTGTTAGACCAAGATGATTTACGCAGGCACGTTACCATGGGTGCCAGCGTGTATGTGAAGATTTCCGAAGGGTGCGATTATCGCTGTAAGTTTTGTATTATCCCTAGTATGCGAGGCAATTTACGCAGTCGCTCAGTTGCTAATATCGTTGACAATGTGCGTGGTTTGGTTGAAAAAGGCGTGAGCGAAGTAGTACTTATCGGGCAAGATAACACCAGCTATGGCAGAGATATTGACACGAATTTACCCGCTTTGTTGACGGAATTAAACGCCATTGAAGGCTTGAAATGGATTCGTTTTCTTTATGCTTACCCCAATAATCGGTTGAATTTGGAACTGCTTCACGCTATTCGTGATTTAGACAAAGTGGTGAAGTATTTGGATTGCCCGTTGCAACATTCTCATCCCGAGGTGTTAAAACGGATGAATCGCCCCGTTCAAGATATTACAGAATTAGTGTCTTGGGTTCGGGAAACCATCCCCAATGTGAAGTTACGAACCAGTTTTATTGTGGGTTACCCCGGTGAAACGGAAGAAGAATATCAGCACCTCAAGCAAACCATTGAAACGGTCAAATGGGATAGGTTGGGCGTCTTTGAATATTCTGATGTAGATACCGCTACCAGTACGGCTTTGGGTGATAAAGTACCGAAAGCCGTTATGACTGCTCGACGAAAAGAGTTGATGGCAATTCAGCAAAAAATTTCATATCAACACAACCAAGCGTTAATGGGGAAGGTTATTCCTGTTATTGTTGATGAAATTCGGTCTTCTGGTTTAATGATGGGGCGTAGCCAGTGGGATAGCCCTGAAATTGATAATCAAGTGTTGATTTCTGCATCCAGCCAGTTCGCTGCTTTACCGGGTGATTTATTAGCCGTAAAGCTGGGTATGGCAACCCCCTACGATATTAAAGGCGAAGTGGTTGGCTATTGGTCTGACGATATCGCACCCACCCAAGCTTTTATGTCAATCTAAATCTACTTTTTTAGATTGATTTGGGGTAAACTATTAATATAATCTTAAAATCTGATTGCAGTAGAAGTAGTTTTATTCGTTATGTTGAATACCTTGCCTCCTCCCGTTTTAGTGGTTAACAATTTAAGTATTGGCTTTTCAGCGGATTTACCCCCGTTGGTTGAAAATGTTTCGTTTAGCCTTCAACAAGGGGAAATAGTGGGATTAGTCGGGGAATCAGGCTGCGGAAAAAGCTTAACTAGTTTAGCTATTTTGGGCTTACTACCCAAAGGCGGCAGCATTCTTTCGGGTAACATTCAATTTGAAGGCAAAGAATTAACAACGCTAGCCCCTGAAACGTATCGGCAATTGCGGGGAAACCGCATGGCGTTTATTCCGCAAGACCCGCTTTCAGCTTTAAACCCCGTCTATACTATTGGTAACCAGATTGCCGAAGTGTTGCAAACCCATACTACGTTAACGCCCACTGAAATTGAAAAAAAAGTGATAGACCTATTAGATGCCGTCAAAATACCCAATGCCAAAGACCGATTTTCTCAATACCCGCATGAATTTTCAGGCGGTATGCGTCAGCGGGTGATGATAGCCATGGCGTTGGCGTGCAATCCTAGCCTACTAATTGCAGATGAACCGACCACCGCTTTGGATGTTACCGTGCAGGCTCAAATTTTAGCGTTGTTGGATGACGTGCGGAAAGAATTTAAAATGAGCGTGCTACTTATTACGCACGATTTAGGCGTAGTAGCCCAATTATGCGACCGTATGATGGTGTTGTATGCAGGACATTTGGCGGAAACAGGCACGGTGGAAGATGTGTTTAAAACACCGTTGCACCCATACACAAATGGGCTTTTAGCCGCCATCCCCAAAAGCGGACAAGCCTTATTAAGTAGTATTGCTGGGCAACCCCTCACCCTGAACACCATGCCTACAGGGTGCCGATTTTCGCCTCGATGTCCGCAAGTGTTGGCGGATTGTAATACGCATCGTCCCCCTTTATTGCCCTTCGTTTCTGAAAATATCGATATGAATTCAGAGAATAATAAAGTGTACCCCCATAGCGTTGCTTGTTATTTACATCATCCATTAGCCCGTTGTTGATGCTAGATAAAATTCGCTATTATTGCCATTATCTCAGTTAACTTCATCGTAGAAAGATCGGTTCAAACGCCATGAACATCTTATTTCATCAAAAATTTGCTTTTTTAAAAGTTATTCAGTTAACCCTTACCCTTGCTTTATTATTAGGGCTTAGTTTGCCTAGTTTTGCTTGCAGATTATTACTGATTATTCAAAACCAACCGGATGCCGTTGACGTTCAAGAACGCTTCATTACTGGTAGTAGAAGCTTGAGGAATCAAGCCCAAACGGAATCGCCATGGTTTCAACTGGCTGGGCAAAGTGTTAAAAATAATTTTTATGGGTCGTCTGATCAAAACCATGATGGGTTTGGTGTGGTTGCTTTTGGCAAAGACCCTGCGGATACGGTTTATAAACGCAATGTAAACTGGATACAATCTTCCGAAAGTTCGAAGCAACTGGCTGAAATAGTCGATGCTACGGCTAAAACAACGCACACCTATTTGGGGCATATTCGGGCAGCTTCGCCCAATACATCCGTTGATGAAGAAAATAATCATCCGTACAAAGTGGTGCGAAACGAAAATGAAACGTGGTATTTTATGGCGAACGGGGGTATTGCCGTTCCGCCAAAGGCTTATGAGCAAAAACTAAAGAAAAATCCTTGGTTAAGCACCTATGCTTCTAAAGCCCCACTTCCTTCAGATTCTGAATATCTGTTTCATTGGCTTTTGGCGGATGTAAACAAGGTGCTCGGCGGAACGGCGTATCAGGTAGATGAATATAACAGCCCCTTGGTGGAAGAAAGTTTACGTCTGGGTTTTGCTAAATTATTAGCCCAGCAACCTTTGGTAACCTATCAACCTTCGGATGTTGAAACGGCGGAAATACCGGTTAATCGAGTTTATGGGCAATCAATGGTGCGGGCTATTGGTAAAACGTGGATGTTAAGCAATGGTGAATATACCTATGTTGCCATTTATAATAACGATGTGTGGATGCAGGTTAAAAAAGACGATAAAGGGGCGTTGCAAACGGTTGTAATTGCTAGCGAACCCACTAATTTAGCGGAATTTTATAAGGCTGGGGAACGCTTTAAAGCGGGCTGGAGTCGGTGGCAACAATTGCCTAATAATACCCTTTTTACTATTCATAGGGCTTTGAGTGATGGTAATATGTGGTCAAAAGGGGATATTAGCATTGACACTAATAGTTTTGACGCCCCCGCTGTGAAAGTGCCTAAGGGGTTATGCCCTAAAGCGAAAGTCAATGAAATTGGCTGTTAGATTTCTATTTTTCTAAGAATAATGGCTGGGAAGAATGCACTTACCAGCCGTTATTTTCATACCAATTTCAAATAGAAAATGGTATGAAAAGATGATTTTTCAAACCTAATAAGGTAGTTCAACCGACGTGTTATTTTGTACTTCTTGGTTAGCTAAAGCCTGTTTTCTTTCCTTCAAACTACCAGTTGCTGGACGTTTAGACCGTGCCGAAGGAGCTGGTCCGTAAAGCAAACTTAACGCTGCTTGCACTGAAGCTTCAGGTGAAAGATTCGCTTGAGCAGGGTTCTGGTTTGTACGCACTAACGGAGCAGGAGAAGTACTAACAATTGCTTGCCCTTGCTGCTGACGCAACGCTGAAGCAGTTGGCACACGACCATTCATTGCCGTTACTTCGGTATGAGGCCCTCGTGCTGCTTGCGTTGCACGAATGGAAATAGCCGCTGCCCGCAATTCATTCAAATGCTGTTGGTTATAACGCACTTGGTCTTGCAGTTCAGAAAGCCGGTCTTCCATACCCTGTAACATATCAGTGGCATAAGCTTGAGCCGCCTGCTGAATAGATTCTGCTTCTTGTTCAGCTTGGGCTTTTAACTGCTCGCAATGAGCCAAGGTTTCTTGTTGAATGGTTTCAATTTCTGCCACTACTTGAGCCCGAATTCGTTCCGCTTCGGATTGAACAGCCTGCATTAAGGCTGATTCGCTCAATAAATACTGGCTTTTTTCTTGGGCTTCTTGCAACATTTCAATAGAACGTAATCGTGTTTGTTCTAGCATCATATCTTGTTCTTCCAAGAAAATAGCCGCTTCTTTAATTTCTTCGGGAAGCACGACCCGAATACGGTCAATTAATGGGAGCAATTTATCCGCATTGACCATGGTCCATGGGGTAAATGGCACGGCAACGCCGGAAATAACCAAGTCTTCCATCCGCTCAATCATTTTCAAAAATTTATGGGTATTGCTAGAAGTAGTAGGGGCTAAATTAGCTTCGTACCCAGTGGTTATTGTTGTCGTCATCATCATGAGTCAGGATGCTCCTTTTTTAGTCGTTTGTAGTGTGTGAGGTTAATAAAAATAAAAACGTTAAAGCTGGTAGTTAGAAAGAACCCTCCTTAGGGTGTGGAAGAGGCGGAACCTCTTACTTTTTTAATTAAAGATTGTTGAACATGGTCAGAAACAAAACTGGAAATATCGCCTTGAAAATAGGCAATTTCTCGTACCATGCGCGATGATAAAAATTGATATTCTAAAGAAGGCATTAGAAATAACGTATCAATGCTATCTTCAAGGGTTCTGTTGGCTTGGTACATAGAACATTCGTATTCAAAATCAGAAATGACCCGTAAACCGCGAATAATGACCGAAGCACCAATTTGCTTGGCGAATTTGACGGTAAGGCCGGAAAATTGTGTAACAGAAACGTTACTTAAACCCATGGCTTGTACGCTTTTCGTTAAAAAATCCAGCCGTTCTTCTACTTCAAACAACGAAACTTGTTTATTTGGATTATGTGCCACCGCCACAACCAAGTTTTGAAACAACGATGCACATCGTCGAATCAGGTCTTCATGACCTTTGGTTACGGGGTCAAAACTGCCTGGGTACAGGGCAAGTGTCTTCATCATGGTGGGGGTAGTTTAATCCAATCTGCTAACATAATAAGTTATTACACTTAATTGCATACTATACGTTATAGTTTACTACACGGATTACAGAATAAACAAGTAGGAGATTTTCTTTTTTGTGTAATAATTTTAGGATTTATTGGCAATCTCTAAAATTTCGATAAACAAGGCGTCTACTTCAGCGACTGTTTCAACCTGTGTTAGTTTGGCTCGGTAAGCAGGTGCACCCGAAAACCCCTTTACATACCACGGCAATTGCCCCCGCATTTCCCGCACCCCTTGCCCTTCACCCTTGTAAGCCACCATGCCCGCAACGTGTTGCCAAGCATACGCCAACCGTTGAACCAACGTGGGTTCTGGCAATAGTTCGCCTGTTTTCAAGTAGTGGTCAATCAACGCAATTCGCCAAGGCTCACCTTGCGTGCCTCTACCCACCATTACGCCATCTACACCGAAGGTATCAATCACGAATTTAGCATCTGCCGGCGTAATAATATCACCATTAGCAATAACCGGAATACTAACGGATTGCTTTAATTTACCCGCTGCTTCCCAATCTACCCCTGGTTTGTAGCCTTGGCTGCGGGTGCGAGTGTGGAGCGTTACCAGTTTCGCCCCAGCATCTTGAGCCATCTGCCCAAAATCGATATAATTTTTGCTGTTATCGTCCCACCCTAACCGGAACTTCACGCTAACAGGCACATTAACATTGGAAGAAACGGCTTTAATTAGTCGGCTAGCTAGGTCTAAATCCTTCATTAAGGCACAGCCTTCAAAGTTGCCGGTAATTTTTTTCACGGGGCAACCCATGTTAATATCCAACGTATCGGGCTGATGTTTTTCGCAAATGGTGATTGCCGCTTGCGTGATAATTTCTTCTTGGTGTGCCGCCAGTTGGTAAGCGATGGGGTTGTCTTCACTGTTTTTTTTGAGGATATGGGCATCCCACTTTTTACTGTAAACCAACCCGTTTGAACTAATCATTTCCGTGCAAATAAGTGATTGTGGAGCGGTTTTTCGCACCAGCCCACGGAAGACGATATCTGTAACGCCCGCCATGGGGGCTAGTACCACTTGGCTTTGTAGCACCACTTTCCCGCCATCAATACGGATGGGGCTGGCTAGGGTTTCGGGTGTTTTCATACTAGCTGTAAAGGTTTCTTCTTGGAAGCCGTGTTTTGAAAGCGTGGTGGTTGTCATCATCATCATCGTAATAGGAAAAAGCCTTTAAACATGGGGAGCTTTGATAAAAATTGAGTGCATAATCACTATACTCAAAACACGGCTAAAAGAATAGAAACCCTTAGCGTTGAATAAAATCTGTATTGGCAACTAAAGCCTTAAATTCCTGCTGCATAGCCTCTAAATTTTCAGGCTCTAGGTAGGTACGGATATTTTGCCACATGGTTTTGTCATCAAGCCATAGTGTTTCAGGAGAACCCTTGTCTTTAAATTCTTTTGCCGTTTGTTGTGTTACAGCTTCGATCATTGCAACTAATTTTTCTTCAGGTAATGTTTGTTGAAAGATGTCCTGTACATCAGTATAAAGCTTTTGTAAAAATTTTTCAAAAGATCCAGCGACTAAACAATGTTCAAATTTTTGACGAATCTTAGACACATCGCTATCAATAGCAGAATCATTACCCTTTAATAAAGGGACTCCAATAATAGGACGAATCAAATTTTCTAATGACCATCCTGCAACATTTATAATATTCGATTCAGTAACATTTGAAGGCACATGGCTTAGTATTCGACCACTTGAAGAATCAAAAGAATCAGCTAAATGAGGAAAAAATCTAGCACGACTATTTTTTTCGAAATCGATGCCTACAGATCGTTCCACTCCCGAAAAAGCACGGCTAGTTAAAGCATGTCCAACTTCATGTGTTAATACTCTAGGTACACTATGGGAAAAGATAGATGGGATTTTCATTGAGAGGTCTCTTTTTTTTGAGGGGGGGATAATACTTGTAACAAAACGATAAAAAACCCTCCATTTATTTTTGTGCTACTGCTTTTTTTAAACACTTATTTTAGCTAGCACAAAACGGCGGGTTTAATGGTTTTATGCTTGTAGCAGATGGTGTTTCTGCAAGGCTTTGTATGAATAGGGTATTTAATCAATAAAATAGTTTATTAGGGGAAAACGCATCGCCCACAACAGGGTTGATAGCATTCAAACAGGGATAAAAGGGGATAATAATCATGATGATGATGGGCTTTGGCGGCATGATGAACACTGGTGCGATGGGTGGTATGCAAAACAATCAATACATGATGCAGCAACAACAAATGGCAATGCAACAGCAGCAACAACCACGGGTTGGGGTCTCGCAATTTCCTCCCCCTGTAACTGAAAGTGGTAATATTTACGACCCTAAAAAGAAAGAAAAAGACAGTTTCTTCAAGCTCCCCAATATGTCTAACACCAATTGGGGAGACGTCGCATATAACAGTTCGCTTGCCTTAGGTGCTGGTGCAGTTGCTGGTGCAGGTGTGGGTATTATAGATAACTTCATTAAAGCCCCAGATTTAGGGGCGATTTACGAAATTAAAGATGGTGGTAAAGTAACAGCCCAACAACGGTTTGAAGTCAGTGATGGCTATTCCGGTAGGGTAGCCCAAACCCATATTAAGGGCGATGGTGTAAACGCCACCGTAAACTATGAATATGCCCCTGAACGTGGACGGATTAAACGCTTTTTCAGATGGGGTAATGACCATGATTTGCTAGGCGTAACCGTTAAGAGCGATAAAGGTACTATTAATCTTGAAAGAAGTGGTTTGTTTAAGCAGGATTATAAACTGCCATTAGCTGATGGTGGCGAAATGATTTATCGTCGGCAAAAAAATGGCGATTTTGTTGCTCATAAAGCCGTTATTAGTCAGAATGAAGTATTGCATTTTGATAAATACGGGAAAGTAAAAGGCACTGTGCCTAACCATATTACCCCTGCAGACTTTAAGCTGAACAACCAGCTAAACCTGCCAGAAGGGGCTAAAATTCAAACAAAAATGCCGAATGCTAGTACGCTAACCCATTTAGAAGGCAAAGCCATCGATGGCAGATTACTAAAAGGGCTTGGCGGATGGGCTTTAGGTGCTGCTGCAGCTAGTGCAGTTATAGCAGGGGGGTATACGGCTTGGAAAACCAGTCAGCCTAAATCATCTGAAGAAATACTGAAATCTTTACCACCCCAAGGCATGATGTTGCCACCAGCTACGGAACTGCAACAACAGCGGATGCTTCCGCCTCAACAATAGAAGTAGCAGTCAAACTTCGCGGAATAAGCCCTTCTTTCCAAAGAATCGCTTTATCCACGCCTAAAAAGACCGTTTCCCAAGGTAACACTTCGGTTTCGGGACGTTGGCGTTCACCATACCAAGCCACGCTAGGGAAATCTGCTACTTTTTCTTGCTTCAATTCCTTTAATGCCCTGTTAATATGCCCATGAGACCCACCCAATTGCGTAAAGCGTTCCAAAAACGGGGCTAATCGCCTATCGCCACGGCTAACCATTGCCTGAAACGTATCCCACTTGGTGCTGGAAGGGCGAAAATCCGCCACTTGAATAACGCCTTTACGAAACTGCTCCATCCGCTTTTTCAGGATGCCTTCAGTTGGGCGTTCCATCCACTGAAACGGCGTCCATGCTTTAGGTACAAACGAACTACACCCCACCGAAAGTTTCAGTTTTGGGGTCGCTTTTTTTAGCCTGCGAATCAGGTCGATGGATTCTTGAATGTGGGCATCCGTTTCATCTGGCAAGCCCACCATGTGGTAAAGTTTCACGCTTTTTAAACCCGCTTCAGCTGCCCGTTCCAACGCCGTGAAAATGGCTTCTTCTTTCAGGTGTTTGTTAATTCGCCTGCGTAACCATGGGCTACCGGTTTCTATGGCTAATGTGATGCTTTGGCTGCCACTATCCGCCAAGGTTTTACACATTTTGGCGGTTAAGGTATCCGCCCGAACGGCTCCGCTACTAATTTGAACGTCAGGCAAGTCTGCTAGGGCATCACACAAATGCGGAAATTCGGGATGGTCGGCAACTAAAACCCCCAAAAGCCCGAGCTTATTCGTGTATTTTAAACCATGATTAATCGTTTCCAACAACGCCCCAACTTGTGGACTTCGTGTAGGCAACGTGGAATAACTGGCTAAACAAAACCGACACCTGTGCGAACAGCCCCGCATGACTTCCACTAAAAACGAGCGTCCGAAAACAGAGGCATCGCTCAAGATGGGGCTGAAGGCGATTGAATTTTCTAAAGAAGTTAGCCACTGTTTTTGCGTGGGGAAGGGCAAATGGGGTAAGGTGGATTGCATTCCGGTAATTGCCCCTGTGGGGTGTTCGTATTCAACTTCTACAAAGCTTGGTACATAAACGCCTTGCACTTCTGTGGCTAGGGCTTCTAGCAGGGCGGGTTTGTTGTGCCTTAAATGCTGATTGCGATGATACGCATCCATGAGGTTGCCGAGCAGTTCTTCGCCTTCGCCAATCAGGAAAAAATCGAAGAAGGGGGCGTAGGGTTCGGGGTTGGTGGTGGGTACGGGCCCGCCAGCGAACACCAGTGGGAAGGCATCGCCATGCCTATCTTTGGCGTAAAGGGGGAAGTCTTCTGCTTGAAAGCAGCGGAGAATTTCTAGAATATCTAGTTCAAAGGAAAACGAAAATCCCATTAGGGGGTATTGCCGAAGCTGGTAGCCTTTGCCGTAGTCTTCTGTGGCAAATCGAACAGGTAGGGCTTTGGGGTGTTTATCTAGTAGGGCGAATAGTAGTAAATAGCCCAAGCTTGCCATGGTGATGGCATAGCTGGCTGGGTAGCACCACGCCACAGGTACGGCATCGGCAACCTTGGGTAAATCCACCGTGTATAGGAAGGTTTCATCGCTATGCGGTTGGGGGACGGCTAGGTTGTAATTGCCCAGTGTAGAGAGAGAAGAAGATAAAGATTTCATTAATGACCTATCACAAAGCGTGTAAGAAGCAAGAATAAGAGATACAGCGGTTGATAAAGACGAGAAAGAGACAAATGGGTTAAGGGGCGAAGCCCCTTAAAAAGTAGGGAGATGATGGGTTTGGGAAGAAGCGGGAACGGCTTCTTCCCAACGTTGAATGCCCTGCATTCAACAATATCGGGGGTGTATTTATTCTTCCAAGAAGTAGCGAACAGAGGTAACCACCTTGTTACGCCGAAACGCCAACATCGCCTTAATCAGCAATGAGCTTTGGTTGTGCAAAATGTTATGCCAAAATTTCTTGGTTACAAATTCAGGAATAATAACCGTAACCATATCATCAGGATATCTATCATCCACCTCTTCAATATATTCCATCAACGGTTGAATAACCGAGCGATAGTTCGATTTCAACACCGTCAACGGAACACCCTGTCCCCAATCATCCCAAGCATCTACCAAGCGTTTGGTTAAATCAGGACGCAATTCCACATGAATCGCCTCAATCCGAGAAGAAATGGTTCTAGCATAGCGTAATGCGGGTAATGTTCCCCGATGCAGTGAAGACACCAACACTACAACCGTGTGTTCAATAACAGATTGGCTAAACGCTTGCGGAGAATCAGGTAAAATCAATTGACGTGCAACACTAATGTAATGACACTTAATTTTACGGAAGACCCACATAATGCCAAATATACCTACGACAACTATCCAAGCACCTTCCCAAAATTTTTCAAGTAACAGAATAATAGTGGCTATGGCGGTAACAATCGCACCAAAACCGTTAATGAATAAGCTGTATTTCCAGTTGCCTTCTTTGTTATGAATATGATGTTTAACCATACCTGCTTGGGCTAAGGTAAACGATAAAAATACCCCTACCGCATACAAGGGAATCAAATCATGCGTACTAGCGTGGTAAAGTACCACTAATCCGGCTGAAACCAAGCCTAGCAGAATAATCCCGTTTGAAAAAACCAGTCTATCGCCCAAGTGCATTAACTGACGAGGCAGGAAGCCATCGTTAGCTAAAATACTGGTCAACCTTGGGAACCCTGCAAAGCTGGTGTTGGCAGCAAATATCAAAATCACCATGGTTAAAAATTGAACGAGATAGTAAAAGAAAGAGCCACCACCAAAGACGGATGTTGCTACTTGGGCTATAACCGTATTATTTTCCATCGGCATTACTCGGTGAAAAAACGCTAGAATGGTCATGCCAATGAACAAAAACCCGAGAATGCACCCCATAATGACCATCGTTTTATTGGCATTATCGGCAGCGGGTTCTTTAAAGGCTTTTACGCCATTTGAAATAGCTTCAATGCCTGTCAATGCCGTACACCCATGAGAAAAGGCCTTGACCATTGCTAGCAATAAACCAATACCCAATAAATCTTGAATATTAGCGGGAACACCCAAGCCTTGCCAGCCATGATCGAAGTTAACAGGAAGCGGTGCTAAAGCATGACCTGTTAAGGCTTGTACTAAGCCCGTAACGACCATTGTTACCATAGCAAAAATAAAGATGTAAGCAGGAATACTAAAGAACAAGCCTGATTCCTTGACCCCTCGCAAGTTGATAATGGTAATAATAGCCAAAAAGCTACAAGCCCATTCAACCCGTTGATGCGGAGGCACCCATTTTGTTGCAACAAGAGCATCTACCCCTGCACAAACGGAAACCGCAGCAGTTAGAACGTAATCAATCAGTAAAGCAGCCCCTGCCACATGGCTGGCGTGCAAGCCTAAATGTTCTTTAGAAACTTCGTAAGTACCGCCCCCTTGGTCATACGCTTTGATGACTTGCTTGTAGGATGCAACCACAATCACCATTAGCAAACAAATGGCAATGGCAATGGGTATCGATAAAATGTTAGCAAACCCTGCATAAATGGCGTAAGCGGGAATGGCTAAGGCCAATAAAATTTCTTCGGTTGCGTAAGCGGTGGAAGAAAGAGCATCGGCTGCGAAAACTGCTAAAGCTGTGCTAACGGATAAGCGTTCGTGTTTTTCACGATGGGAAGGTAACGGAGCCCCCACTAACAGCCGTTTCAATAATTGGTAATTCATCATATAAAAAAAATTATTTCCTTGATAGCGGTAACACAACCATACTAGGCGTGATTATAGCAAAAGGATACTAAAAGGAAAAGCATCTAAAGTTGTATAGCCTAATACTAAGTAAAAAACCAAACAGCGGAAAATCCTCTTATTGTTCGTTTTTACTGAAATGGTTAGCTTCAAACCATCAATAGTTGAAGACAGGCTGGTGCGAGCGTAGCGAAGCAGACCAATTAGGGAGCCTCTTTTGCTTCCGGTCAAGCCTGTTTTCAACGTGCTAGCCAACAAGTTGACCCTTGAGAGGGGATTTTTAAGGGGGCGTGGAGTCCCCTTGAATTTGTGGGGGGGTGTCGGGGGGGCTGCCAAACAGCAGTCCTCCTGACAAAAGCCCCAGACCGAAGCGATTAACCTAAGCATATTGAAGTTGTGGTTGAACGGTTGTTGGCGTGGCAGTTGTTGCAGTAGCAGGTTTACCCTTTTCTTTCCACGCTTTGAAGGCATCTGCAATAGGCCCTGTTAATAAACGACTACTAACATATAAGCCTGCCGTACAAACGCTGGTGTAAAACGCTTCAAAAGCGATGGTTTTACCTAAATACGGAATATTCAAATTCGGGAATTTTTGCTGAACCGCTGGGTATTTTTGCTGAACGTATTCGCCCAATTTTTGACCTGGTTCTTCAAACAAAATAGCGTTTAATGATTTATTACCAAACGCCCCCACTTTCCTATCTAACGCTACGGCGGTAGGTACTACAATGGCACAAGTAGCCAGCCTGCCCGTTAACACGCTACCCCAACCTTGATGCCGTTTTTCCCGTTCTTTATAGGGGGCGTCATCTTTCGGTTCTGTACCCATCAAGGCATCTAGTTTTTTAGAAATAGGCACACTGTAATTTTCAAGCAGTACAACAGCGGGGGCCATTAACGTACCATCAATAAACGAAAACGTGACCATCTTCGCCATATCAGCACTTTGATGGCTCATTTTAAAGGGGCTGGGTATTTTATCAAATAATTTGGTTTCGCCTTTAAACCAATTAACTAAATTTTCGCCCCGAACCCTAAAGAATCGCCCCACGGCGGTATTCTTATTGCCATGCGTTGTTTGGTAAGTAGCAAAAACAGAAATTGCAAATACCGCTGCATTGGTTAATATGGGGTATAAAACCGTATCAAACGCCTTCATACCAGCGGTGGGTTTAATTTTTGTTTTTTTGTTGGTAGGTTCGTTGGCATTAGCCACTTCTGTATAAACGGTTGGGGTAGCTAAACTGTTGGCAATTGCTCCAGTTATAACAACGGGTGCTACAATGTTTCTGCGTTTTTCTTTTGTAGGCGGATGCTCATTGTTATGAGCCCTTCTAGGGAAAACGGATTGATTTAATTGAAATGAAGCTGTAGCTGTATACATAATGAGAATAAAAACCTGAAAAATTTGAGTGAAACAAAAAAATGAACGACCTGTTACCGAGTGATGTACAGGTCGTTCATTTTTGAAGAAGGTGAAAACTGTGTTAAGCGGTTTTTTTGTTTTCAACACCCAAATGATGCCTGTACGAAGAGCCATACATGCTTTGCATCATCATCATATTCATCGTGAAAATGGGGGTTAAAAACATTAGTGAAGAAAAAACCTTTAAAAAGAGAGGGTTCAAAATTAAATAGCAATATATTATAAACTTAAACGTTTTAGGTTGTCAATCTATTTTATTGTATGGTATTTTAAATAATTAACCAACTGTAGGGGCGGATTGCATCCGCCCGCTGGAAGATTAATAGAAACGGGTGGATGAAATCCACCCCTACAGAGAACCAAAGAAAAAAACCAAGACTCGTCAGCAGCCTCTGTTTGAGCTAAAATCATTAGACCTCTTGCATTAAAAGATTAACTGCCACTGGCATAAAATGGAGATTCCGTTTCACATGAGCCTGTTATCATCAACTGAAATAGCTAGCAGTACAGTGCCTAAACATTCAGACGTTTTACAACAGGGCAAAGCCGTTATTACCGTAGAAATTGAAGCCCTACAAGCCCTGCATAACCGGTTAAACGCCACCTTTGAACAAGCCATTGGCTTATTAGAAGCCACCCATGGGCGAATTATTGTTACAGGCATGGGCAAAAGCGGACACATTGGCAAGAAGATTGCTGCCACACTGGCAAGCACGGGGTCTCCTGCTTATTTTTTGCACCCTGCCGAAGGTAGGCATGGTGATTTAGGGCAAGTAACCCCAACGGATGTGGTCATCGCCATTTCCAACAGTGGCGAAACCGAAGAACTGCTAGGGCTATTGCCTACGCTCAAGCAATTAGGCGTGCCAATGGTTGCCCTTACCGCTCGGAATGATTCTACTTTGGCGAAATTTGCCACCGTCGTGTTGGATATTTCCGTCCCGCAAGAAGCCTGCCCGCTGGGGTTAGCCCCGACTTCTTCAACCACGGTTACCTTAGCTTTGGGCGATGCATTAGCCGTAGTGCTTCAGCAACGAAAAGGCTTTGCTAAAGAAGATTTTGCGTTGTTTCACCCTGCGGGAAGTTTGGGTAAGCGGTTATTGCTTAAAGTGGCGGATTTAATGACTTCGGGCGAAAAAATGCCCTTACTAACACCTGATGTCCCTTTTTTACAGGCGTTAATTACCATTAGCGAAAAGCAATTGGGCCTGGCGATAGTTGTAAAACCAGAAACAGGCGAACTGCTAGGCGTGCTGACGGATGGTGATGTTCGGCGGGTGTTCCAACGGGTTGCCCCTGAAACGTTGCATCAACGTACGGTGGGGGAGTTGATGGGGCAGCAGCTACCGAAAACGGTTGTGCCAGATGCGTTGGCTTCAGAAGCCTTGGCGGTGATGGAACAATTTAAAATTACGGCGTTGGTGGTGCAAGCAACCCCCAATGCACCACCTATTGGCGTGGTGCATTTGCATGATTTACTAAAATCTGGGTTGTAAAAAATGTTACTCGTCAGCCCATTCTCTAGCGTCAAGATTTTTTTGACGGTGTTTCAACAGGAATTTCTATTGGCTCTATTACTAGAAGTCAATGCTCTTTGGGCTTGTTTGGTGTTTGAATAATAGTGTCTGGATAGACAGCTCCTTGTAAAAGGCTGACTAATTTTTCGTCATATCGAGCTTCTATTTTAGGGTCAGGATGAGTTGACAAAACGTATAAACGATTATTTTGCAATGACCGTATCTGTTCAATTGAAGGTTTGCTTGTTTGAACTTCTATTGGAGGAGCCTTGCCTACTTGAGCCAGAGTATTATTAAAAATTGCTTGATGTTCACTTATCGTACCCCTCAAACTATATGCTGATAAATGTTGAAGGGAAACAGTATTAAACGACTGTTGGTTGTGAGCAAATTCAGGCATCAATGTTTCAAGTCCTTTTTCTACTTGTTTCGCGATTTCAGCACCATTGACACCACCAAATATGGCTTTACATAACTTTATATTAGCTCTGCCTTCGGGTAAACTTAAATCTAATATAACCAATCTCCTCACGTCTTCTATGGGCATATTAGTATAGCTTTTTTGCAAGTAATCCATTATCTCCTCTAAAAAAGAGTGTTGTACATTTATTTTGTCAGATCTAACAAATCCGATAGGGCTACGCATGACTATTTGGGGGATAGGGTTTTCTGACTGTGTATTGTCTACTTCATTTTTTATAAAACCCATCGACTGTTTAACCACTGATTTGGTAGGTTGGATCATGTTGTTTACAATGTTTTTATATAGCATTTCTAATTGAACGTAACTCTGATTTAATATGTATTCTTGCTGACCAAAATCTTCCCGTATAGCACTTAAAGGGAAAGAAGTAAGTCCCCCTAAACGGTTTTTAACACCTGATTGTAAAACAAGGGTATCGCCATCAATAGTAGATTTACCCAAAGTATTAACCACTTGTTTTTCTTCAACAGTGGTAGGGCAGTATAGATCTTCTTTAAGCTTTACATTCCTCTTAATTGTATTTTCTCTAGGTGTTTGGATTGCACTATCATCCGTTTTGAGTATGTTGTTTAAATTAAACTGTAAATTACTAGATTGACTAGCTGGTAGCTGTAAAAAATCAGTCATACTTGAAAAATCTCCTATCGGAAATTACGTTATATAGCTGTTCTAATAATTTATGATCTACTCCAACTTTGTAGGGGCGAACCTATGTGTGGTCCGCCCGTTTCTAGATTTTAGAGCGGGACGACCTGCGTGTCGTCTCCTACCTTATGCCTCAATAATACTTGGAGCAGCCATATCTTGTAAACAGGAATCACGCTATTGGGATAGAACCAAAAATTTCATCGTTTGTGCTAATCTTTTCTAATTTGAACGTATCTCTTTCCTCTCGGTTTTTTCGTGGTGCATCTGCATAACTTACTAAACTCTGGATTGTAACAATTTTGCAATAAGTTAGCACCTCTTTTTCTTTCACTCTCTTAATATACCTGCAAGCAAAAGAGCGGAAGCAAAATAAAAGCTCTGTGCTTGTTTTTTTAATTACAGTCATTAAAAGGTTTTTCTCGTATGTCCATTCCTCCTCTCCTATCCTCTCCTCAAGTAGGTAATGCTGTTGCTCCACGAGCGAAAGCAACACCCCATAACCCACAAGCTCGTTCAGGTATTCAGTTTGAATTAAAGCCTTCTAATTTAATCGATACAGTCATTACCTCTCAATTAAGCAAGAATGCTGTTGAGAAGCTTAACGCTGAAAGTCCTGACATCCTAAGCACATGGGCGCCTCTTTATTTCTTGAAAGACTCAATGAACAGATCTGTCTTCCCTAGGATGAGAGATTTTTTAGAAGGTTTTTGTGCAGACAAATCAGGGTTATTGAACCAAATTAACTTGTTTCAAAAAGCAACTTTTTTATTCGATGGTTTAGGCTACCCACGTAGCCTTCAAGTTCATGGGGATTCTAAAACTCTCTTGTATAAACTTACAGAAATAGCGTCTGTTGACTCTTCGAAGTATGAACCTGTTGATAGACCCGCTATAGAGAAAGCAATGGCTGTCTATGATGCACAAGTAGAACGATTATTAAACGCTAAGCAAATTCAGACACCCAATGGTTTTGGTCAATATAGCCTCAGTCAATCAGAACCTATTGTTTTTACCACTTCTGCACAATTTATTGAAAAAACCCCCTTAGCACATGTTCCTTCGCCATATGCTGAAATCCAAGAACAAAAATTAGCCGAAAACACTGCCAAAGATACTAGAGAATATCTTCTCAGACAGTATCCCGAACTAAAGGCTCTTCCCTTTATGAATACACAAGCTTAATTAGGTGAGGAAAACTTAAACTTCTTTGATTTTACAGAGACTGTACCTTCAGGTACAGTCTCTGTTTTGGCGTGGTGCATTTGCATGATTTGCTAAAATCTGGGTTATAAACGTTTATCTCAAGCTGTTAATGCCAAATTCTTTTTTGGCAATTGTTGTAATTCTACCGTCTGTTCCTTCATCACCATTTTGGTTGTAGAGCTTCTCTAAAAACTGACTGTAGCTCATTTGGGGGTGTTTAGCTTGCACTTTTTTCCAAAGTGTAGCAATCCCTTCACTACCAGCTACATAACTAATTCTCCATAGAGGATCATTGATCATTCTCTCAACTTCTGAGTTTGCCTGTGCTTCACTGACCCCTACTTTTTTAATGAGGTAATTCTTTGCTTCTGTTGGTGTAGTTTGCTGGTTTTGCAATTCAACGGTTAAAAAGGCTCTTGCATTGCGTATTATTTGCCACTTTAGTGCTTGTAGTTTTTCAGCATCTGTTTTGTAAAAATCACGTGCTTGATAGGCTTTTTGTTCAATATAGTAAGCTATTCCTTCAGCTAATGGATTATTAGACATGCCATTTTTTTGAAAATCTACGGCATGGATTAGTTCATGGACGCTAACGAATTTAGTGCTGAACGGTAAATAAACATCAGCAGCTTTGTCTTGCGTTTCTACGCTAAACTCCCCTGTATTACCATTAACTGAAGCTCCTGCACCTACGTTTGTTTTATCTTCAACGATACGAGGCGCTTGGATGTCTTTTGGTATCCAGCCTTTTCCCTTCAGATAATCTAGGATTTTGGGAACTTCTTTTCTGTATTGAGCCATGACGGCGTTTGAATCTTTTAATCGTTGCCCGTTTAAAGACATTAAAGCATCAGACCAGTTTTTGGCATTAGGTTTTATTTTTTTACTTAACAGGTTGGCTTCTTTCGTGAGCTGTTCTAAGTTATTCTTCGCTTTTTCGGCTAACTGTTGTGGTGTAATACCAAAATTACGGCGTACCAGTACGTCAAACTGTGTATTGTTGGCGGATAGTTTGATACTAGGAGCGGTTACTTTAGACGTTTCAAAAAGCGGTAGTAAGCCTTGCCAAATTTTAGCGGGCAGTTTATCGGCTGAAATCTTCTTTCCTTTAACATCGACAAGCAGTTCCTTTTGTTCTATTTTTTGATTGTTGTTTCGGTCTTTAAATTCAATTTTAACATCGCCTACATTACCAGCTTTTGTGCCTAAAATGACGGTGTCTCCTTCATTTTCTTTAGTCGTTAATTCCTTTTTTTGAATAACTTGTTTTAATAACTTCAGGTCCGTAGGGTTAATGGTTGTAGTTTTCATCGTTATTTCCTTTTCTTCTCTTTGTTGTTGGCAGTAATTTATAAAGTATTAAAAAAAATAAAAACAATTAAAAAAGAGGAATTGCCAAGCTTCGTTCCCCCGCCCCCCCCCTCCTGTTTTTTGTGGAGGTTGATTGTTCAAAACGCACAACAATGCTAAACTATATTGATAGTTATTTCATCCAAAGGCGTTCGCCTAGAAATTACCCCAAGCGTTATGATGATGTCTACCAACCTACCCCCCCGCTTTACCGCCTCATCCCAATCTGCCTCTAAACGCTACGGCAACCTAAGGGCATGGGAAGTGGATGACGACGACTTACCTACTTCATCCACCGGTAAAAAACTGTTTCTACTAAACGCTAACACCCTTAAACGTAACAAATGGGATAACCTATTTTCAGGCAAATTCATCACGCTTTCAGTGGTAATGCACGTTACAGTAGCGGTGGTTGCTCTCATTCTCTTTTTTCTATCCCAATTTTTAGGATGGGATTTGTCATTTTTCGATATCAAAACCGAAAAGCCTAAAGATGTTGAATTCGTGATTGTTAACAATACCAAACCCGAAAAACCGCTTGACCCCAACACCAAAAATCGGTCGACTGTTGCCAGCCGTTCCGGCGGGGAAAAATCGCCCCAACGCCAAGGAGAAGAACAGTTAGTAACGGGTGCTTCAGGGGCAAAGCCTTCACCGGCTACTCCGCCAGAAAGTAGCAGTAGCCCAGCCCCGCAATCCACTCAGCCCAAGGCTTCGCAAACGCCGGATGAAAAACCTTCGCCTAAAGCAAAGCCTCGTAAAAAACCCAAGGTAGCCCCGCCTATCGCTGTGGTTTCAGAAACAGCTCCTACGCCATCAGTCCCCAAGCCTAAATGGAAGCCTTCTAGACCGTCTCAAACGGTTGACCCTAACCCTACCAGCGACGACGAAGATTTTGAACCGCCCGCACCCATTTTAACCAAACCTGCGAAAATAGCGTCTTCCAGTAGCAGCACCAGTAGTGCGTCTAAAAAAGCCATTCGGTTAGGCCCAGACCAAATTGGGTCGCCCAGTGCCAAACCCACGCCAGCGGGCAATCGAGGGCAAGGGGGTAAAAGTAGTTATAGTAACCCCGCTCATTCAGGTGGTGGTAAAGGTTTGGCAGGGGTTGATGCCTTAGCTGATTTTGATTTTGCCCCGTATATGGCGGGTGTAACCCAGCGGCTTAGACGTAACTGGACGCCTCCTTCGGAGGATGCAACTTTAAAAACGGTTGCTGTTTTTACCGTTTCAAGAAACGGAAACGTTTCAAATTTACGGATTCTGCGTTCTAGTGGGTCTTCTATGCATGATGCAGCTGCGTTAAGTGCTATTCGTGCTAGTTCACCCTTTCGCTCATTCCCACCTGATGCTGATAAACAAGCCATCCAAATTGAGTTTTCGTTCGATTATTCAGGTGTTCGTGGATAAACCGTAATTTGATAATGATGATGATGTAGTGAATTACTTTATTTAAGATTAAAAGAAAGACCTTTTAAGATGATGACCTTATTAACATCCGCCGTTGTGCCTAGTATTCAACCGATTGAATTAACCCATGTGCCTAGCACCTTGTTTGGGTTAATTCAACCGTTTACTCATTCAAACCAAGATTTATTAATTAACGATTCCTTACGCTTAACCGGCAAGCAATTTTACGAACAAGTGGCTAGGCTTGCCTTGTTAATGCAAAGTCGGTTTGCCCTTGAAAAAGGCGATAAAGTGGCCCTGCTATTTTGGAATCAGCCTGAATTTTTTGTTACCTTCTTTGCATTGCGGGCGTTGGGCTTGGTAGCTGTACCTATTAATGTGTTAATGTCCCCCGAGGATGTTGGGTATGTGCTAAAGCATTCTGGGGCTAAAACGCTCATTGGGTGTGAAGAATTAATGCTGCAAGTGCTCAATGGCTTAGGGCTCGATGATTCTTCTAAAGTGAAGGCGGCAGGTTTGTCCATTTTAGTTTCAAACGTCAAAGAAAATACGTTCCCCTGCATGGAAGAAGCGTTGGCATTTTTGCCTGAAACCCCTAGCTGGAAAGCGGTTATTGACCTTATTCAAGTACCTGTTTCTCCGACAGAATTAGCCTTGCTCATTTATACGTCAGGTACTACGGGTGTGCCCAAAGGCGTTATGCTTTCTGAACAAAACTTGCTTTCAAACCTAGATGCCTTTAGCCATGCATTAGGGTTAGAAGAAACCATTGGGAACCAAAAGTTTTTGCTGGGGCTACCATTGTTCCATAGTTACGGGTTAATTTGTTCCTTGTATGCCTTCCATTTACAAGCCCCCATGGTGTTTGTGCCCAAATTCAACCCCAAAAAATTGGTTTTAGCGTTGCAAAAAGAAGAAATCACGTTTTTACCTTTAGTGCCTACCATGTTTACATTGTTGCTAACAGCCGCTAAAAGAGCCATTGAAGCGGGGCAAACCACGCCATTTCCTAGTCTCAAATATTGCATTTCTGGCGGAGCTGCTTTGCCAGAAATTTTGCTAAACCAACTGAATGCCTTACTGGGCGTAACCGTGTTGGAAGGCTATGGTTTAACTGAAACCAGCCCTGTTATTGCGGTGAATTTGCCCAAAAACGGAGCAGTCGTTAATACGGTAGGTCCTGTATTGCCCAATATTGACGTTCGGCTGGTCAACCCTGAAAACGGAGATATTGTGCCTGTAACCCAAGGGCAAGCTAGTGGTGAAGGCGAAATTCAAGTAAAAGGTCCGAATGTGATGTTGGGCTACTTCCAAAACCCTACGGAAACCCAATTGGTTCTTTCGCCTGATGGATGGTTTAAAACGGGCGATTTAGGCAAGTTTGATGCCAAGGGTAACCTGTGTATTTCCGGTGGGCGGTTAAAAGATTTAATTATTCGGGCTGGTGAAAATATTGCCCCGCTGCCTATTGAACGAGTATTGGGGCAGCATCTTAGCGTTGCGGCGGTAGCGGTTATTCCTAGAAAACATGAAAAATTGGGTGAAGCGATTCACGCTTGTTTGGAACTTTCTGAAGACGTTCAAAAGCAGATGGATTTTTCCGCAGAAGCACTGTTTAAGGAACTTTCAGACTTGGTACGCACTCAACTAACCCCCACGTTAGTGCCCGATAGCTTTGAAGTGCATGAAAGTTTGCCCAAAAACCCGACTGGCAAAGTAATGAAAAAGAAGTTGATAGAGCTTACTGTTTAAGGTATAGTTAGTAAAATTTACTTTTTCTCCATTGAATGGCTTTTTACTTTTTTTATGATAACGACTCTTTCTTCAACGTCTTCTACCAATCCCCCGATGGGTCGGTTTAGCTTAAATGTAATGCAAAATACCCCCGTTCCCCCTGCTCCAGTTGTTACTAATTTAACCATTGTGCATTTTAACGATAACCACAAGGCACTCAGTGCCATGCCCAACTTGGTAACAGCCGTAAAACAACTAAGTTCAAAGGCAGAAGCCCAAGGGCAAACGGTTTTACGCTTTAACGGGGGCGATAATACCTTGGGTGATGATGAATCAGCCAAAAACCTGAATATTAACCTCATTAATCAAATGAATGTGGATGTGAACGTACCGGGAAATCATAATTTTGATGCAGGGTTAAAATCATTTGCCATGGGGTGTGAAGCGTCTAATGCGCCTTGGTTAGTGGCAAATTTAGCCGTGCCTGCAGGGTCTAGCTTAGAAGCGGCTCAGCGGAATAAACAATTTTTATCCGTGCCTTATATTATTCAACGCAATGGCGATACCTTCGGGGTTATTGGGGCAACGCTTACTAATTTTGATCAAACCAGCGTGGTGGATAGTGCCGATTTTGAAGCGGCTTCTACAGCCAATTTAACTAAAACGGCTAGTATTATTCAGCATCAAGTGCATGATTTAGAAGCAGAAGGCGTTAATAAAATTATTTTGGTTTCACACATGGGTTATGATAAAAATCAAGCCTTGATAGACCCCCAACAAGCGTATAAAGTAACGGGTATTGATGTGATAGTTGGTGGGCATACGCATCAAAAATTGACGGGCATCCAAGCAGGAAAAACCTTATTTTTCGATTCCCATGCTAACCCTGTGGTTATTTTAGAAGCGGGTCAAAATGCAGAAACGGTAGGAGAAACAACTTTGGGTTTCGATACCAAGGGTAAAGTAGTGCAACTTAATGCGGTGAATCTTTACAATACTAAACAGTTTTTGCCTGATGCTAATGCCTTACAAGCCGTTATGTACTACTACCAACCAAGCCCTGAAGCAGAAAATCCAACCGCCGTTTTAGCCACCCTAGCCCAAGACTGCTTTCAACAAGACCCTGAAGACCCTGAAAACCCGATTGGGAATTTAATTGCAGATACATTAAAAGCAAAAACAGGGGTAGATATTGCCATTATACCTAGTTCTCAACTAAAAGATGGGTTACCAGCTGGGGAGATTACGCCCATTACTTTGAAAGAAATTGCCCCCTTTAACGAACCGCTTGTGGTGGTGAGCAGAACGGGTAGGCAAATTTTGCAAGCTTTTGAACAAATGGCAAAGCTGTATCCTAAAAGTGGAGCGGTTTATCATACTTCCAGTAATGTGAAGATAGGCTTGAATATATCAGGGGGTAAGGGAGAATTAAAATCATTCACGCTATCGAATCAATTAATCGATTATAATAAAACGTACAGCGTGGCAGTGCCTCAATTTTTTGTGCAATTTCCCAAAATTCAGTCGTTCCACACCTCAAATTTTAAACCAATTGAGCCCGTGTGCACCTTGGCAGATTGCTTAGAAGCCGGTATAAAAGAGAAGTACGGAAACAAAGCCACCTTCTGTTTTGAACCAGACGGACGCTTAACCGTTTCGCACGGCGTTAATAAGTATGCTACGAAAGCAATCGTTACCTTACCCTTTTCCTTTGAAGGATATACGGATGACCTTGAACTTGAACCAGAATACGCCTCATTCAGTTTTCGCCCAGAAACGGCGTGGTTCCGTAGTGGAAGCACAATCGCCAATAGAAGTGTGTCTGTTAGCAGTGGAAAACCAAGCGTTACGTTGGGCTACGCCTAATGCACTAACGCTGGAAACGTTGGCTCGGTCTTGTTTAAAGCCGTTTCAAGCAGTGGTTTTGGTAGAAGCTCTTCAAAACGCTGGTATTGCTTTGGAAACCATCCCCACTCAAGAGATTGCTATCGCTTGTTCTTCCCATTCAGGGCAAGTGGAACAAGTAAAATGGGTGCAGTGGCTTTTAGCCCAAGCCAACCAATCCGCCAGTGAATTGGCGTGTGGTAGCCATTTGCCTATTGATGCTACTACCGCTCATCAGCTTATTAAAGCGGAAAGTTCACCTTGCACCCTTCATCATAATTGTTCGGGTAACCACGCGGGGTTGTTGTGGGCGTGCCAGTTGCAGGGGCTTCCATCAGCAGGGTATCAAAACCCTTCGCACCCCATTCAGCAGCAAATTTTCGCCCAGCTTCAAGCATTGCTCCCCCAAAAAACGAACTGGACTATGGCGTTAGATGGATGTACCCTACCCACTTATGCCTTTACCTTGGTGGAATTAGCCCAATTAGCCAGTGCGTTTACCACCACCCCAAGCGGCACGTTTTTATTACATGCCATGACGAAAAATCCGCAATTGGTGGCGGGCACGGGGCGGTTTGATACGGTGTTAATGCAGGCTTGCCAGCAGGCAGGTGTTGAAATTGTTTCAAAAGGTGGGGCTGAAGGCTTGGTTTTATTGTGGCATTTACAACGCAAAGAAGTAGCTGTATTGAAAACCATCAGTGGCGATGGGGTGTTACGAGATTTTGCCATTGTTCGGTTATTACGCCTGTGGGGTTGGTTGGATGGGCTTGACTTGATTGAACCCTTTGAATTAGAAACGTTACCAACGCCATATGCCACTATTCCAAACACGTTTGAGTTGGTAATAAATGCTTAATACCAATTCAAAGATTAAATGGCGTGTTTTTGTAGGGGCGTGATTTATTAGCCCTAGCGGTCTATGCGTTGCATCAGTCCGTCCCACAAGCCCTAAACGGATGCGATAAATCGCACCCCTACATAGAGAAAGCTATACGCTATTCTAACTTTGAATTGCTATAACACCTGACCTTTTTTATTTTTCAAAATGCGGACGGGTTAATCGCTTCGGGCTAGGGCTTCATGGGGGGTACTGTTTGAGCACCCCCCACACCCCCCGCAAAACAAAGGGGCTGCTCGCCACCCCCTTTGTAATCCCCAGGGGAACAACTGGTTAATTGGCTTTCGTGTACGTTGAAAATAGGCTTGAGCGGAAGCAAAAGAGGCTCCCTAAATGCTCTGCTTCGCTACGCTCGCACCAGCCTATCTCCAACTGCCTATGGTTCGAAGCTAAAAATTTTAGTTAAAGGCTAGCAAAATTGAGCGTTCATCTTTTTTTGTCAGGTGCTAAGGTAATTAATGGTAAAACCTATAACATATAGTCAGTTTTCTGTTAAAATGGGACTATAATCTGTTTAAATTGAAGAAAAAAAGGATGAAACCTCCATGATGATGATGATGGGTCGCTGGATGGCGATAAAAAACAAAAAAGCCAGTAGCGACGCAAAAAAAGGCGTTGCCTTAGCAAAATATTCCATGGAGATTATTAAGGCGACAAAACTGGGTGGCTCAGATATTTCAGCCAATTTTCGGTTACGTACCGCCATTGAAAAAGCCAAACTAGGCGGGCTTGCCAAAGATAGTATCGAAAATGCCCTGCTAAAAGGGAGTGGTCAACTCAAAAGCGATAACGTGGAAGAAGTAACCTACGAAGGCTACGGGCCTGGGGGCGTGGCTATTTTCATTGAAACCAGTACCGAAAATCGGAACAGAACCGCAGGCGATATTCGGAGCTATTTCAACAAATTTGAAGGCAACTTTGGGCAAGATGGCTGCGTAGGCTACTTATTTACGCAAAAAGGCGAAATTTTGATTATTTACCCCAGTAGCTTATCATTTGATGATGTGTTTGAATTAGCCGTTGAAGCAGGGGCGGAAGACCTGCAACCCGATGAAGCGTTTCCTGACAGTAAGGCGGTTATTTACACGGCTTATGAAGACCTTAATGCGGTTTGCCAAGCCCTTACCAAGTTAAATAGTGCCGTTAAAATTGAATCAGCTGAAATAACCCGTATTCCATCTACCCAAGCGGAAGTAACCACCGTTGAAGTGGGTAAGCCCTTGTATAAGTTATTGGCTCAACTTGAAAACCACGACGATGTTCAGCAAGTGTATTGCAACGCTGTGGTGGAAGACGCCCTACAATCCACATTAGAGGCATTATTGTAAGCTATATGAATGCTCCTTCTAAAGCCTATTATTCATCTCCGCTGTTGGCTCTGTTAGCCAGTGAAAATAGTCAGCAACGCTACGCTTGTTTGATGGATGGACAAGGCAGTTTAAACCCAAAAACCAACGAATGGGGCTTTTTAGGTTTAGATGTTGAGTGCAGACTGGATGTTATTAATAACCAATATTATAAAAATGGCGAATGGGTCGGCACGCATCAATCCACTGAAGCCTTATTTCAATGGATACATAAAGAGACAGACTGCTTAGTGGCTGCTCATTCCCTTCATTGTTTGCAAAATAGGTTTTCTGCTACCGCGCCTGCTATTTCTTCTGTGCCGTTTCAACTAGGCTGGTTTAGTTGCTGGGGGTATGAAACGCATCAGTTGTTAGAACCCGTTTTGCACGGTAGTGCTAGCTTTTCAAAAACAGAAACAGCTAACCCCTTTGAAGGGATGCGGTTGTGCTGGTTTGAAAGTATTTTAGCATGTCATAAACCAACCAATACGTTTTACGCCTTTGGTGTTAATCCGGAAAAACTAACGTGGTACTTGGCTAATTTACATAACTGGGAACCCTTGTTGTCTAACGATATAACGGCTCAAATACCCGCTTTTTCTGAAGCCTTGTTAAATAACTACCAGTCTAGTTTTTCATCGGAAACGTTTAACCAAGCTGTTGATAAAGTAAAAAACCACATTCAATGCGGAGACCTGTACCAAGCCAATTTATCCGTTCAATGGCAGCAAAAAAGCGTAGAAGTTGACCCCCTATTGCTGTTTGAAACCCTTTGTAAAAGAAACCCATCGCCGTTTTCTGGTTTGTTTAAAACACCCCAAGGGTGGGTGTTGAGTAATTCTCCTGAACGATTAGTCTGCTGTGATAGCACCGGAAAATTAGAAACTCGTCCAATTGCTGGCACGAGAGGCAGAGGTACTTCTGCTACTGAAGATGAGGAAATTATAGCCACCTTGCTTTCTAATGAAAAAGAACGTGCAGAGCATCTGATGCTGGTTGATTTGGAACGCAATGATTTAGGGCGTGTTTGCCAAATAGGTAGTGTGGTTGTGGATGATTTATTAGCCGTTGAACGTTATTCCCATGTAACCCATTTGGTTTCAAATATTACGGGGCAAAAATTGGATGAAGCGGATTGGTTGCATGTTTTACAAGCCGTTTTTCCTGGGGGAACGATTACGGGATGTCCGAAAATTCGGTGTATTGAAACCTTGGCTAAGCTAGAACCCGTTAATCGAGGGGCTTATACCGGTAGCTTTGGGTTTGTGGATGTGTTACATGGTTCTTTTGATTTTAATATTTTAATTCGGACGATTACCTTGTTACCCACACACCCAATAGGGCATAGTAATATGGCGGGAAGTGGTAGCTTTACTACGGTGGTGCAAGCTGGGGCTGGTATTGTGCAGGATTCTGTTGCGACCCATGAATATAAAGAAACGCTGAGAAAAGCATCTGCGATGTTTGAAGTGTTGAACTTTCACACGAACCGCAAAAAATAAAAATTGCCGAAGAAGGGAGTTGAACCCTCACAAGCTTTCGCTTACATGTACCTGAAACATGCGTGTATACCATTTCACCACTTCGGCAAGTAGCTTATTTATTATCGCTAAAACAGCCTAAAATGCAAGGGTAGTGGTTTGGTAAGGGTTGAGTATTGCTTCGGGCTAGGGTGGATGCGTTAGGGGGGACTGGCATCATTAAAGTTTAAATAGTATAGCAAACTGTAGGAACGACCATCGCTTTTGCCCTGCAGTGGCGATGCGTTTCGTGGTTAGTAGGGGCGAAAAGAGCATCCCCCCGTCATATGCCCGTAGTGGCATAGGGGGTGTCTTTTCGGGGGTTTTTAGGGGCTTGCCCCTGAATTTGTGGGGGGTGTCGGGGGGCTGCCAAACGGCAGTCCCCTGACAAAAGCCTTAGCCCGAAGCGATTAGCCTATCCATAGTTTTTAAAAAAGTATGGATAGTAGTTAGGTACTATTTTTACCGTAAAGCAACTGGCTTAACGCTTTGGCGGTATCTGCCACCACGGTATTGACTAATTGATGCTGAAACTTCGGGGCTTCTAACAATTCTCGTTGCGATTGCATCAACCTCGCTTCAATTTCTTCGGGGGTTTCGGTGTTTCTGGTTTGAAGCCGTGCCCGTAAGGTTTCAATGGCGGGTTCTGGCGGTAGAATAAACACTGAAAATAATTGGCTAGCAGGTATTTTTGCCATTATTTGCAAAGCACCTTGGGTTTCAATTTCCAGTACCACATCAAACCCTTCCGCCAACCAGTCATTTATTTCCGCTTTGGGTGTGCCGTAGTACTGCCCGTTGTATTGGGCGTATTCTAAAAAACCATCTTCAGCTATTAAGGCTTCAAAGACTGGGGTTGAAACAAAGTGGTAATCTTTACCATCCACTTCACCTACCCTTGGGGTGCGGGTGGTGGTGGAAATGGAGTATTTCAATTGATTAGGATGAAGCTCAAACAAGGCGGTTAAAATTTTGTTTTTCCCAACCCCTGAAGGACCTGTAAACAAAATTAACCGTCCAGATTTTTGCGTTGTTTCTGCCGATGGTTGCATAGGGTATCTTAAGCTTTCTGTATTGTGGTTAAACAAAATTTATTCTCTTATTTTAACATTAATACCAATTTAAAGTTTAAATGTCATAGTCTAAAATCGATTGTCGTTCCTAGCTTTAGCTGGCTGGTTTGTCAGGGGGTTGCGGTTTGGCACCCCCCCGACACCCCCCGCAAACCTAGGGGTATCCCCTAGGAACCCCCAAAAAGCCACCCCTCTATGCCACTACGGGCATTGACGAGGGGATGCTCTTTTTGCCTCTGCGGTGGACGGAACGCATCGACGACTGCAGAGCAAACGCGATGGTCGTTCCTACTGGTTGACAGGTTTTTTAAATCTTTGAAATGGTATAACACCCGCCAGCTAAAGCTAGAAACGACAATCGATTTGAAAATATGCGATTCAATCTTTAAATGTGTATAATAAAGACAATAAAAAAACCGGACGGTTGATAAACCGTCCGGTTTTGACTGGATTTAAAAATCGCTTTAGGTAGATTTAATCACGTTTTCCCACTGTTCGTTACCCGAAAGTACTTCTCTGTTGAGCTCGCCTTCTTGGGCTGCCACCAAGGTGGAAACCGTACAACTACAAATCACGTTAATGGTGGTGCGTAACATATCCAACGCACGGTCAATAGGCCATAGTAGGGCAATGCCCCCCGCAATGGAAAGTAAGTTTCCGCCCAAGCTACTGATGACGATGCTCATGGTAATTAAGCCTGCACTGGGTACACCGGGTGTAGCAATCGAAGCTAAAATGGCGAATAATACCACTAAGCTAAGTTGGGTAATATCTAAATGAATGCCGTAGGCTTGGCATAAAAATACCACCGCAAAGGCTTCAAACATGGTGGTACCGGTTTTGTTGATACTAGCCCCTGTCGGTAACACGAAGCTGGCAATGCGGTTTGAAATACCGGCCCTGCGTTCGCAACAAGCGATAGTTACGGGTAACGTGGCAGAACTACTAGCCGTACCAAAGGCAACCATGATTGCTTCGGAAATGGCTTTGTAAACCTGAAGAAAGTTGACGTTTGCAAATACCTTCAAGAAGATAGGGAAAATCACAAATGTTTGAATCATTAACCCTGCCAAAATTAACATGGCATAGGGGGCTAATAACTGAAAAATTTGAGAACCTGCGGTAGCTACAGCAATAAAGGTTAATGAAAAAATACCGGGTACAGCCACTAAAAACACCCAATCCGTTAATTTCATGGTTGCTTGAAATAGCCCTTCAAAAAACTGAATAACGGGTCTGCCAGTTTCGCCTGAAGCGGTTAATGCACTAGAAAATAAGAAGGTGAATAATACCAATGGCAACATTTCCATGTTGGCAAGGGCTTGAATGGGGTTTTTGGGAATTAAATTCAAGAATAAATCGCTCAGCCCGTGGACAGATATATTGGCTTTCGTTAAATCTTCTGACCAATTTGATTTATAGGTGTTAATAACACTATTTAACACACTTTCCGGATTTTCCAGTTGGGGTTGCAGGTGGATACCGGGTTCAAAAACCAGTGCCAACCCTAGCCCTAAAAATGAGCTAATCACCATGAAAACTAAAAACCACAGAAAGACTTTTCCGCCCATACGCCCTAGTTGTTTATGGTCGCCTACGCTGGTAACGCCTACAACCAGTGAACTAACCACTAGCGGGATAACCAACATTTGTACAAGGCGAATAAATAATTGCCCGACGAATTTGAAAACGGCGTGCAGCACGCTAAAATCTTGGGCGTTACTGAATACCAAACCGAGTGTTGCACCCAAAATAATGGAAAACAGAATGTGCCAGTGGCGTTTAGTACCAAGCCCAAGGGCTAGAAGCATTAACCATAAAAATCTACTCATAGTAGTCGAAAAGTCCTTTTTTAATTGTTCGTTTAATAGCAAGATAGAACTGTTTATTTGAATTCATTGAAATTGAAGGGAAAAAGAAATAACTATCCCTCATTATAATAAAAACAAAAATGAATGTCTCTTGTGCTAGCAAAAATAAACAGGTCGGATAGAAACATCTATCCGACCTGTTTATTTTCGTTTGCTTATAGTATTTTAAAAAGTTTACTGTCTTTTTTTTCTGTGTAGGGGTGGATTGCATCCACCCACTTCTGTTAATTTTAAAGCGGGCGGATGCAATCCGCCCCTACGAGTTCACTAATGATTTAAAAAACTATACTTAAAACCTACGCTCTTACGCCACGCAACCCTTTAAATAGACGACTGGGAATACCAGCAATCCAAGAAAGTGCACTTTTAACTGGTTTCGGGTTAAAGACAGTATATCCGCTAACGGCAGTTCCCGTACCCAGTGCTGTAGCTTGAACAGCGGTATTGGTTGCTAACCCAGTAGCCAAACCTGAAATTGAAGCACCCACAGCAGGAGCATTTGCAGCAACTACACCACTAACAGCAGTTCCTAAGCCAGCGATTACTGGACCCAAACCTGTTACCATTAAAAATGCAGATCCAAATAAGAAGGTTGCTGGAATAGCCACAACTTTTAATAGGTTTTCAACAGCACCGCTATTGTTAATGGCTTCGCCAGCTTTGTTTAAAACGTTTTTTGCATCTTGTTTGGCATTTTTAACAATTTCTTTACCCGCTTTGGTTAAAGCGGTTTGGGCAAACTTATTACCACTATCTTTCAACGCTCTTAATTCTGTGGCATAGGCATTTAAAGCACCTTTTGGTAACTTATTCAACAAAGCCCCATCATTACGTTCTAAAACAGCTAGCATTTTGGTTACAATTTTCTTTTTGGCTTCGTCTGTTTCGGCATTTTTAAAGTCTGTTTTAAGGGCTTCAAATTGGGTTTTGGCTCGTTCTAGTTTGCCTTCATTGCCGCCAATGCCTAATTTATCTTTAATCCAATCTAACTTAAAATAAGCTAATGCTCCTAAGCCAACTGCTCCTGCACCACCCAACACCCAAGTTACGGGTTTTTTCCAAAATGAAACCGGTGCGGCCGCTACGGCTAATGGTGCTGCGTATGCAGGTGATGCTATTGGTTGTTGATTTGATGGCATTTCATAGGGTGCAGTTGGCTGTGCAGCCCCTTGGGCAGATGGGTTATAGCTATCAATATTACCTGCAGGTGGCTGAAAGTTGCCATAAGTGTCAGCAGGGTAAGGCGGGTTATTGGTTGATGGCTGTTGTTGTAACCCAACACGGTTTTGAATTTGGGTTGGTAGAAGAGAAAATGTTTGCATTTTGATTGGTTTCCTTCGGCAAGCGTTAGGAGTGTAAAAAACTTTACAGCCTTGGATGGCTATTTGATATTAGAGTAAAACACCCTACAATGAAAAAAATGCTACCCAATTTAAAATTAGTTTATTGAAGTTAAAATACTGGTTTCAATGGCTTGATACCAGTGCGGTTGCGTAGGTTGGTTTGTCCAAAATGAAAAGGCCTCGATGCCTTGGTTTATTAGCATACCTAAACCGTTTTGATTATTCAAGTTAAAGTGCTTTGCATAAGAAAGAAATAGGGTTTCAGTGGGCTTGTAAATTAAATCGCTCACAAAGCAGTTGGGGGGTACTGCTGCCAGTTGGGCTAAGCTTAGCGGGCTAGCTTTCACATCAGGAATCATACCCACTGGGGTTGTATTGATAATCAGTTGCGTTGAAGCCAGCAAGCTGGGTGTTACCGCTTCAAAGGTTGAAACTTCAAACGCACTACCCACTTGTTTTGCCCACTGGGTTGCCAAGTTAATAATGGGCTGGGCTTTTTCAAGATTCCGAACCACTAACGTTATTTTAGCCACCGCTGGTTTTGTAAAAAACAGAGCTTCCAACACGGCTCTACACGCCCCACCGGCACCTAATACCAGTGCATTACGTTGGTTTAGTGTGTGTTTTACGGCTTCAGGCAAGGCGGTGTAAAACCCAATACCATCCGTATTATGCCCAATATATGTGCCATCCTCTAAGTGTTTAACGGTGTTAACTGCTTGAATGCGGTTGGCTTGGGGGGTGCGTTGGCTGACCCAATTGTAGGCATCTACCTTATAAGGAATGGTTACGTTAAAGCCTGTTAGCGGTGAATGCGTTGTTACTACACCCCAAAACCCATCGGTTTGCTGGAACTGGTCTGGTTCAATGGGAATTAAATTGAAAACGCCTTTGAGGTTACAAAGCTTTAACAAGGTTTGATGAATAATAGGCGATAAACTTTTGTTAAGCGGATACCCTACTAAGCCTAAGTGAAGGGTTGAAGAATCAGTTGTTTTTTGACTATCAGTAGTCGTCATTAATAAAAAAGCCATCAAATTAAAAAATAGGCGACACCCAGATTCGAACTGGGGAGTAGAAGTTTTGCAGACTTCCGCCTTACCACTTGGCCATGTCGCCTTAACCTATTAAGCACTATAAGCCAAACAGACCCGCCTGACAAGGGGGTATTCAACCAAGATGGAAAAACGAATTCACCTTAACACCTGACAAAAAGCGGAACTTTCAATTTTGCTCGATTTTATTGCAATTATTAGCTTCAAACCATCTGCAGTTGGCAATAGGCTGGTGCGAACGTAGTGAAGCAGACCAATTAAGAAGCCCTCTTATAGCTTCCGCTCAAGCCTATTGCCAACGTGCTAGCCAACAAGTTAACCCTTGAGAGGGGATTAATAAGGGGGCGTGGAGCCCCCTTGTTTTTGCGGGGGGTGTGGGGGGTGCCCAAACGGTACCCCCCACGAAAGCCCTAGCCCGAAGCGATTAACCCGTCCGAATTTTTTAAAACAAAAAAAAGGTCAGGTGAAAAAATGAATTCACTAAAAATTAGCACAGTAGCATCAAAAAAGGCTATAATCGGATAAATGATTCAACGTTCTGTTAGAAAGAGGTATCCATCTCCTATGTCCACATTGATTATCGACCAATTTACTACCCCACCTAGTCTTTTTCATGTGCTAATTTTAGAAGGGCAAAGCCAGTATGGGGCAAATAACCGCTTTGCGTTGGATTTAGACCAAGCCCTTCAAGCCAGAGGCCACCAAGTAACCCGTGCCCATTTTGATGATGCTACCTTCAACGACGTCATCATCAATGCCCTTCAAGGTGGCGGAACCCCGCTTAGCTTAATTATTAGCTTCAACGGCATTGCCAAAGAATTAACTATTAATGATACCCCCTTAAGCCAACTGCTTAATATTCCGTGCATTAACTACTTTGTAGACCACCCTATGAAGCAGTATAGCAGGGCAGATTTACCTATTGAACAGCACATTAATACTTATGTAGATGAAGCCCATGTGGGGTTTGCCAAACAGTTTTTATCGCAACACTTTAACGGGCTTTCGGGGTGTTTAAAACACGCAGGGGTTCAACTTAAGTCTGCCAAAAAACCGATAGCCTATGAAAAACGAGACCATCAAATATTAGTGGCGGGTAGTTATAAACCGTTTGATGCCTGTTGGGCAGACTTAACATTTGAAGGCACGCCCGTGCTAACCCAATTGCTTCAAACCATTGTGGAAGCTCAAATTGATGATCCTGAAACACCCATGGGCAGTCGGTTTCTTTCGGCGTTTGAACAAGCTGGTATGAATACCGCCTTATTAGACAATACGTTACTATTACAGTTGTTTTTACGGGTTGAACGAGCCGTTGAAATGCATTTTCGGGGCGGATTTATTCAAGCGGCTGAAGACTTACCTTTGCTAATTGCTGGTAATGGGTGGGAAAAATTTAAGAAGCCTTCTAAGGCATGGCAAATGGTAGGGGCTCAGCAGTTTGATTGGCTATTGGAAAAAATTCAGCAAGTAAAACTGGTATGGAGCCAAGTTTATTGTTTTACCCAAGGTGGGCATGAACGTATTTTTTATGCCCAAGCTAATGGTACGGCGGTGGCTTGTGATGATATGCCTTGGCTACGGGAAACTTATGATGATGAAAAGGAAGCCCTACTCATTGCACCCAACGATTTTACCGCAGGGGTTGAAAAAATAGGGTACTGGCTTAATGAACAACCTACAAAAAAATTAGAAGCCCTAGCCAAGGGGGGGCAAGCAGTTTGTTTGGCGAACCATACTTGGCAACATCGGGTTCTTGAAATTGAAAGTTGGGTGGAACAATATACTGCCTATCAAACCTTATTGCATCCCAAGGAATATGGCGTTTTTTAATACCAATTAAAAAATTAAATAGTATAAACTCTTAAAACGGGAAGCCACGGAGAGCTTCCCCTACAGTCGCATTTTCGTAGGGGCTGGTCTCTGTGCCAGCCCGCTTAGATATAGCCCAAAATACGCTATTCAAAATACTATAATGGGTATAAAAAGCCTTTAAGGTATAACCATGCCTGAAGGTTTAAACAGGTAAACATCCGTAGCGGTAACACCTAACTCTCCAAACGCTTGGGTAATACGCGTTTGTCTATTTTCGGGTGTTAGGGTTTCTACGGTTACTCTGGCTATTTTAACGGCTTCACCTCTACTTGGCTCTATGGTTCTTTCAAAACAGTTGGTAACGGGTGCTGTGGTTTGGTCTCCGCAAGTAAACCTAATAGTTGCTTCCATGTAATTAGGCAAAACAGTGATGGTTGCAAAATTAATGGGGGCATCTGGGCTGGGTGTATTGCTTTGAGACCGAACCATGGTGTTATTAGTAAATGTGTAAGTAACCGTACTACTAGGGCGTCCATTCGAAGCGGGCATATCCAGCGTTAGAATAGAAGTACCTGTACCGCTATTGGTTACTGTAAAAGAATCTGCAAAAGAAAATTCTGCTTTTAACTGCGTTAAAAATCGGTTCATTACCCCTTGAATGAAGGTTTTGGTTTTAGCACTTTCTCTTTGTTCCATTAGCGTGCTGTTTAGGTTTGCCATAGAAAGCCCAATAATAGCCATCATCGCCATGGCAATAACCAGTTCTATGAGGGTAAAGCCTTTATTCACTGGCTTTTTCAGTTTAAGCATACTGTAAAACCTTTTCTCAGATTAAAGGTCATCGTCATTTCGAGCTTGTAGAGGTCCCCCTAGACGGTAAGGAGATTCATCGACTACGCTCGGAATGACACGCAATTTACCGTTAACGTTTATATGTTATAGATGTTCCAAATATTATTGAGCCATTTTATTGTAGGGGCGGACTGCGTCCGCCCGCCTAAAGATTGACTGAAACGGGCGGATGCAATCCGCCCCGACAGGTTCAAGAATGATTGAAAATACTATACTAAACTTATCGGTCAGTAGGTTGCATTTCTGAAATGGCATTAGGCGTTTTATTATAAGCCAGCTAAAAAATTGCAGGGGCTTACCACCACGCTGGGGGCAGGTTCTTTGCAATCTTGTTTAGGCAAGGGCTGTAAACTAAAGGCGGTAAAGCCTGTTAAATTGGTCATGCACACATCACCACAGGTATTGGTGGTAAATTCCACACTTCTTACTCTACCTCTATTGGTGCTGGCTGTTATGTTGGTTGTATTTGTTTTGGTTAAAGTAATATATCGATGCGGTGGCATTGCAGCAATCACCGTATCAGCAGCCAGTTCATTGGGTTTAGAATTGGTTCTATCTGCCCCTTGCAACACCACGCTTTGCAAGGTGGCTTGAACGGTGTTAAACGCCCTTACGTCTTTTTGTTCATCTGCATCGCCCATGGCAACAATGGCAAATGTTGTAAAAATGCCCAGTATCGCCATAATAATAACCAGCTCTATAAGAGTAAATCCGTGGGCTGAGACTTTTTTTCTAAACAATGGTAGCTTCCTTCATTTTTTCAATACTATAGTATTTTAAAGTATTTCTTTCTTCTGCTTCTCTGTAGGGGTGCGATTTATCGCATCCGTTTGGTGATTGAGGGGCGGACTGATGCAAAGCATAGACCGCTAGGGCTAATAAATCACGCCCCTACGAAACAAATTATTTAAAGCACTATATTGAGTCAGTCTTTTTGTTTATTATATCGTAAATTTTTCACGAAACTGTTGAGGTTTAAAAAAATGACCTTCTTTTCTTGAAATGTCAAATTTACTTTACATAAGTTTTACTTTTTCATTTCGTCTACTCGTCCTATAATATGAAGATATCTTAATTGCATCTAAAAAAAATTCAAAACTTGGGAGAGAATAAACGCTAATGATGAAAGTAATTAAACGAGATGGTAGCCGTGTTGAAGTTCGCTTTGACGAAATTATGGATAGAATTAAATCACTCAGCTTTGATTTAGACCATCGGTATGTAAAGCCAGATGAAGTGGCTATTAAAGTGGTTGAAGGCTTGTATGATGGTGTAACCACGGAACTGCTAGACCAATTAGCGGCTGAAACCGCTGCTTCTTTAACAGCAACCCACTCAGATTATGCCGTTCTTTCTGCTAGAATTGCTATTTCCAACTTGCACAAAAAAACCAAGGGCTCGTTTAGTGAAGTAGCCAAAGATTTGTATGACTACATTGACCCTCGATCCGAACAGAAAGCTCAACTGCTTTCCAAGCCTGTCTATGACTTTATTCAAGAAAACGCCAAACGCTTAGACGCGGTTGTTCGCTATGAACGGGATTATTTGTTTGATTATTTTGGCTTTAAAACCTTAGAACGTAGTTATTTATTAAAACTGAAAGGGGTTATAGCTGAACGCCCTCAGCATATGTGGATGCGGGTAGCTGTGGGTATTCATTGTGGCGATTTAGACGCTGTGATTGAAACCTACAACTTGCTTTCTGAAAAATGGTTTACCCATGCTTCGCCTACCTTATTTAATGCGGGTACGCCACAACCTCAACTTTCTTCTTGCTTCTTGTTGGGTATGCAAGATGATAGTATTACTGGCATTTACGATACGCTTAAACAAACGGCGTTAATCTCCAAATCTGCCGGTGGTATTGGCTTACACATCCATAATGTGCGGGCAAAAGGTAGTTACATTAAGGGTACGAATGGTACTTCTAACGGCATTGTACCGATGTTACGGGTGTTTAACGATACGGCTCGGTACGTTGACCAAGGTGGCAATAAACGCAAGGGTGCTTTTGCGGTTTACCTAGAACCTTGGCACGCGGATGTGTTTGAATTTTTAGATTTACGCAAAAACCATGGTAAGGAAGAACTGCGGACTCGGGATTTATTTACCGCCCTGTGGATTCCTGATTTATTTATGAAGCGGGTTGAAGAAGACGCTGAATGGTCGTTATTTTGCCCGAACGAAGCCCCTGGTTTGGCAGATGTTTGGGGCGATGCCTTTGAAACGCTTTATACCAGTTATGAAGAAAAAGGCAAAGCCAAAAAAGTGGTTAAGGCCAGAGAATTGTGGTTTACCATTTTGGAATCTCAAATTGAAACGGGTACGCCTTACATGCTTTATAAGGATGCTTGTAACGGGAAATCAAACCAGCAAAACTTGGGCACCATTAAATCTTCCAACTTGTGTACTGAAATTGTGGAATACACGGCCAATGACGAAGTGGCGGTTTGTAACTTGGCTTCCATTGCCCTGAATCGGTTTGTTATTAGTGGCAAGTTTGATTTTGAAAAACTGCACAAAGTAACCAAAGTCGTTACTCGTAACCTCAATAAAATTATCGACCTTAACTTTTACCCTATTCCGGAAGCGGCGAATAGCAATTTGCGTCATCGGCCTATTGGTATTGGTATTCAAGGCTTGGCAGACGCTTTCTTGCTTATGCGGTTTGCCTTTGATAGCGATGAAGCCAAACAGTTGAACAAAGATATTGCGGAAACCCTTTATTATGCTGCGGTGGAAGCTTCAATGGAACTGGCTCAAAAAGATGGGGCTTATAGCACCTTTGAAGGGTCGCCTGCTTCTAAAGGGCAATTGCAGTTTGATTTATGGGGGCATGAACCCTCAAGCCGGTATGATTGGTTGGCACTCAAAGCGAAAGTTCAGCAATACGGGTTACGCAACAGCTTGTTGTTAGCCCCTATGCCTACGGCGTCTACTTCGCAAATTTTGGGTAACAATGAATGTTTTGAGCCTTATACCTCGAATTTATACACTCGGCGGGTGCTTTCCGGCGAATTCACGATTATTAATCGGTATTTGGTGAAAGATTTAATTCGTCTTGGCTTGTGGGATGAACGCATTCGACACCGTATTATTGCGGGGAATGGGTCTGTTCAAGCCCTAACCAATGTGCCAGATGAAATTAAGGCGTTGTATAAAACCGTTTGGGAAATTAAACAGCGTGATATTTTGGATATGGCGGCGGATAGAGGCCCTTTCATCTGCCAAAGCCAAAGTATGAACATTCATATGGCAAACCCGAATTTTGCGAAGATGGGGTCAATGCACTTCTACGCTTGGAAAAAAGGGTTGAAGACGGGTATGTATTACTTGCGGTCTAACGCGGCGGTTGAAGCCATTAAATTTACGGTGGATAAAGACTTGGTTCGGGATCAACGTGAAGCTGATATTAGTTGTTCGTTGGATAACCCTGAAGAATGCTTGTCTTGCAGTGGTTAAAACCAATTCAAAGTTTAACTATCGTTAGCGTATACGTTGTTACTGGGCAGTTAAAAATCCTCAACGTACGTCTCTGTACGCCTGCGGTTTTTAACTGCCTAGTGCCTAGTCTCCATCTAACGCTATTCAATCTTTGAATCGGTATAAAAACCTATAAACTGCTTGATTTTCGCCCTTGAAGCGGTACACTAGAATAGTAGTTAAGCAATTCCCCTTTTAGTTTAACCCATTGCTTTTAGCAGTATGTTTTACTAAAGTTGTTTAGCTATTTAAAAAACGGGCCGTAGCGCAGCTTGGTAGCGCACTACCTTGGGGTGGTAGGGGTCGCAGGTTCAAATCCTGTCGGTCCGATACTCAGAATCCAGATAGTTTGCTTAATTGCACACCATCTGGATTTTGAGTTTTTAGGGGATTCCAAAAGTTAATTAGCTATTTTAGCCCAGTCTGAAATTGCTAGCTTCAAACCATATGTAGTTGGAGACAGGCTGGTGCGAGCGTAGCGAAGCAGGGCAATTAGGGAGCCTCTTTTGCTTCCGCCCAAGCCTGTTTTCAACGTGCTAGCCAACCAATCAACCAGTTGTTCCCCTGGGGTTTCTTAAGGGGGTGGCGAACTGCCCCTTAAGCGGTGGGGGGTTGTAAGGGGGGGGCTGACGCCAGTCCCCCCTTACGCATCCACCTTAGCCCGAAGCAACTATCTCTAAAAAGTCTCAATAATAGTAGGAACAGTTATACACCTAAAACAGCTGGAAAAAATCCCGCATATCGCCTTCTTTAAACCAACCCATTAATGCATAAAACCGCACCATGGTGGGGGTAGAACGCCCTTGGTTCCAATACAACAACTGGTTGTAGGGGAAGCCCGTTAAATCTGAAAATTCTCGTAAATTCATTTTGTAATATTTCTCAATCCATTCGGTTAACCGCAACCGTAACTTACCCGAAGGCCCTAATACAGTTCGGGTATCGGTAGGCAGGCCCAATTGGCTTTGCTTTGATGGACGCCCCCGCTTTAAGTTGCTTGCTTGCAGCCACCACGCATCTAACTGTTCTTGTTCTTGCCGTGTAAATACCCACGAAAGCCCAATATTACTGGTATCGGGTAATTTTATATCAGAATCAGGGTGTAACACGCTTAATGGCGAATCGGTCTCTTTTTTGGTAACTGACTCTTTTTGGGCTTCTGAAGAAGTATCAGAAATGGTCAGGTTTTCTACCTTTGCCGAAGGGTCTTCTATGCCTTCAGCGGAAAATGGATTTGAAGAATATAACGGGTCGATGCCCCACATGGTTTTATCTTTCCTACAACAATTGCAATTTACGACTAATAAAAAAACCGACTACCAACAGATAGTTCAGTTGATTGGGTGTGATAAAAACAACATATTGTAACTATTTCGTTATAATTCGTTGTTTTTAATTAGCAAAATGTCATTGTAACCCCTTGCCCCCTTCATTCGGATGGTTTGAAAAACGGATGATGGCTCGCCTTGCTATAATCAATTCCATCTTCCAACACAGATGCTCTCAGTAACTTTTCAAGTCAAATTTATAGATAGTATTCATTTAATCCAATTTAGAAAGTGGACAGCCCCCCATGCAGACGCCCGCCTCCTCCCTTTATTACAAATCGTCTAATGCCAACAATAGTAAAAATACCAGTGGTAGTAGAACCGCTTCGTTTGACGAATTATTTGATGATGAAGCTGGTAGTAACCCTTTTGCTGTAGCCAATAGCACTTTAAGTACCAGTGCTTCGCCTGATGCTGAAGTTATTCGCTTTGAAGAGGAAGAACCTGCGGAAGACATGGTGGCTTTGGCGGAATTTATTCCGGCAGAAGAAAGCAATGCGGATGATTCGGTTAAAATTTACTTGCAACAAATTGGACGCATTAAATTATTGGTACTAAACGAAGAATTAGAATTAGCTAAACGCATTGCGGATGGCGACAACCAAGCCAAGCATCAGTTGGTTCGTGCCAACTTGCGGTTGGTGGTTTCTATTGCCAAAAAATACATTGGCAGAGGGCTTTCTTTTTTAGATTTAATTCAAGAAGGCAATTTGGGGTTGATTCGGGCGGCTGAAAAATTTGATTACCGCCGTGGCTTTAAATTTTCAACTTATGCCACTTGGTGGATTCAACAATCGATTATTCGGGGTGTTTCTGAAAAATCTCGAACCATTCGGTTGCCTATTCACATGATTGAAATGCTGAGCAAGGTGAAGCGGGCTACTCGGGAATTGACTACGCAGCTTCATCGTCCGCCAACCAAGGAAGAAATTGCTGAACGGATGGAAATTCCTGTTGAAAAGCTGCGATCTGTTTTACGGGCAACGCAAACGACGCTTAGCTTGGAAACCCCGTTGAATACTCGGGATGAACGGTCGTCGTTGTCTGATTTTATTGTGGATGAAACGTTGGAAGCCCCTGAAGTTCGGGTTCAGAATGAATCTCTCACGCAGGATGTGTTTCATATTCTGCTCATGTTACGCCCTCGGGAACGGGACGTGTTGAAGCTTCGGTTTGGCTTGGCAGATGGTAACAGGCGTACGTTGGAAGAAATTGGTCAGTTGTTTGGGGTTTCTCGGGAACGGGTACGCCAAATTGAAACCAGAGCCATTAATAAGCTACGTCGCTTATGTAGAAGTAGTAAAGGGGCGTATAATTTACGCAACTATCTTCAAGCCAACTAATATAGAGTGTTTTGAATGATTATTGACCCCTACATAGAAAAAAAAGACGGTAAATTTTTTTCAAATAGTATAACGAACTATTTTTGATTAGTTGTTACAGAAGCCTGAGCCACAACCACAGTGGTTTGGGCTTTTGCTTTAGCCATTAAGGCAACAGGTTCTTTGTTATAATCATGGACGGAAACGGTTTCAAGTGAAAGAAAGCCTAATGCCAGCAGAAGTGTTGCTATAATGCAAAATTCTGGGGCAAACCACTTTGTAGCAACAAGGGTTTTAGAAAGCGTATTTAATTGAGTAGTACAAAAAGATTGAAACGACATAATAAGCGTGAAGGGCCTTATAACCAGCGAATAGAGATAAAAAAAGAAGTACAGGGACTTTCTTACTAAGTAGATAAAAACAGAAAAATTAGGTTTGATGCACCCCAAACATCCTCTATTTGAATCTATGATTATTGTTGCTTACACACTCTCTAAAGGCAATCCTCCAGTTTGAAATTGTAACAATTTATACATAATTGAATATTTCAATTCTAATATCACTTTTCAGATTAAATAGCGTATCGAATGTAGTGGCGTGATTAACTAGCCCTAGCGGTCTATGCGATGCATCAGTCCGCCCCACAATCCCCAAACGGATGCGTTGCCCTGCATAGACCGCTAGGGCTAGTTAATCGCACCCCTACACAGAAAAAATTTACACTATTCAATCTTTAAAATGCTATATTACTTTGATTCTTGGTTTTGGTTGTTGGATGATAGACATAGTTGTTTATTGCCTGTTCATCTTGCTAGAAAATCTTCATCCCCATGACGCATACCTTTAAAACCACTTTTGTCAAACCTAAGCAAAGCCAAGTGCATCAGCAATTATTGGGCTTTGCTAGCCAGTATGCTTGGCAAACTTTGACTGAACAATATTGTTTATATCGGGTTGATGGACAAGCTCCGCACCAACAGGGCTGGATTCGTGTTAAGCAGTACACCAAGGGGACGTTTTGGGTACAGGCTCAAACGGCGGAAGGCTTGGCTCATTTATTGAAAAACCTTGGGTTGGCAGTGCCTGCAGACCAAGAATTATCAACTGCTTCACTTCCTTCTAATGCGTTGCCTTCTGTGAATGCTTCGCCTAATTTTCCTTATATGGGGTGTGATGAAAGTGGTAAGGGCGATTATTTTGGCCCTTTGGTTACGGCGGGTGTGCTGATTGAAACTGCTCAGCAAGGGGCAGCCTTGAAAGCCTTGGGCGTGGCGGATTCTAAAACCTTGAACGATGCGAAAATTGAGGCGTTGGCTCATGAAATTTTAGGCATTGTGGGGCAGCAGGCGGTGGGGTTTGTGGTGTTAATGCCGGAAGCTTATAACAGCACCTACACGCAGTATCAGCAACAAAAAAAGAATTTAAATCATTTGCTAGCCAAAATGCACGCTCGGTGTGTGGCGGGTGTGTTGGCTAAACGAGCTGAACCCACTGCTGGTGTACCCTTAACCGTGATTGTTGACCAATTCGGTAATGAGCGGTACTTGAAAGATAGTTTTGCCCAGCAAAACATTACCACTGCAGCTGTTACGTTAATTCAGCAAACCAAGGCGGAACGGCACTTGGCGGTAGCGGCGGCTTCTATTGTGGCACGGTATAAATTTGTGGCGTTAATGCGAGAACTGTCTACCCAGTGGGGGGTACACATTCCGTTTGGGGCGAACCCCATTGTGTTGAAGGTGGCGAAGGGGTTGGTTGCTACGCATGGCAGAGACGTTTTGGGTAAGGTGGCGAAGCTTCATTTTAAAACCACCCTTCAGGTATAGTATTGAAGTTACGGAAAAAGGGCAAGGTAAAATAGAAGGGACATTATTCCACCTCTCATAGGATACCCCACCCCCATGACTACCTTTGCCGACATCCAAATTCAACAAGCCACACCGACTCACAAATTCCTAGAGGAAATGAACCAAACCCTACCATGGCAACTATTTGAAACCATCCTCAAAACACACATCCACCACAAACCCAACGGCAGACCACCCTACAAACGCCTACTACTGCTCAAAATGAACCTCCTCAAAATATGGTTCAATCTCTCCTATGAACAAACCGAATTTCAATGCCACGACAGACTCTCCTTCCGAAAGTTTCTCGGCTTCTCCTTAGAATCCCCCATCCCTGAAGCCACGACACTCGAAAACTTCCAACACGAACTGCAAAACACCCCAGCCCAAGAAGCCCTTTTCTTAGCCTTAGACACCTTCTTCCAAGAGAACAACCTCATTCTTAAAGAAGGCAACTTGGTAGATGCCGCCTTTATTAAAGCCAATAGCAAACAGAGAAAAAAGCCTGAAGACCAGAGCGACCCTGATGCCACTTATGGCTACAAAGGCTTTGGTTACAGTGCCACGGTTAATGTAGATGCTAAAAGCAAGTTGATTCGCAAGGTGGTTGTTACTGGTGCCAATGTGCATGACAGTCAGAGTTTACTGCCTGTACTGGTGGGCTATGAGCAGACTGTTGGTGCGGATAGTGGGTATGTGGTTAAGGAGAAGGATTTGAAGGCGTTGGGGATACAGCCGAGGATTATTAAGCGTCGTGTTCGGGGTAAGCAGCATGAACCAACGCCTGAGTTGACGGCTTCGCAGAAGCGGTTTAATGGGTTGGTTTCTAAGGTTCGGGCTAGGGTGGAGCATGTGTTTGCGGGTTGGAAGACGGTGTTTAAGAAGGTTCGTGTGTCTTGTCGTGGGTTAGTGCGTGTTTCTGCGGAGATTTTGGGCTTGGCATTTGGGTATAATTGTCGTCGGTATGGTTTTTTGGTGAGGAGGGGGGTAGGTTTTAGTGGATTCTTGTATGGTTTTTAGGTAATTATGATCCGAAAAGAGTGGAAACAAGGGGTATTGTTCTGTTTTTTGAGCATTTTTGGTTGAATTTTATTAAAAAACACTCACTACTCCCACCTGCACACCCTTATTCCGTAACTTCTATTATAAATAATTTTTGACTTCTTTTTTTGAGACATTTAACTAATTAGTTATTATAATATCCTTAAGTCTATTAAGGAGTGTTTAAAATGCAGTGTCCAAAATGTGGTAGTTTAGATAAAGTTAAAGCAGGGTTCATTGGAGAAAAGTAACGGTATCAATGCAAAAACTGTGCCTGTAAATATACACGTTCAACCCCGAAAGGGCTTGCACCCATCACATGGACGCTAGCCAACCCAGCTATACGCTTCAGGGCTTTCCCTTCGAAAAACTGGTAATTTAATTGGGGTTTCAACGCCTGCTGTACTCAAACAAATTCGTAAAATAGACACCACTGCTTGTCGGTTAGAGCCACAGAAAACCACTGTTGTTGAGCTCGATGAACTCTGCACGTTTCTTACCGAAAAAAACGCAAAATCTGGGTATGGGTGGCTGTTTGTCGAGAAACAAGGCGAATCTTGGACTGGGAAGTGGGTTGTCGTGGCATTAAAACCTTGAAAAAATTATGGAAACGGCTTCAGTTATTCAAGGTTGAAGTTTATTGTGCTGACCATTGGAAAGCCTACAATGCCGTGTTGCTAGTGGAAAATTGGTTCAAAGCAAGGCTGAAACGTATACAGCAGAACAGACTTGGAGCGATTTGCGACATTGGTTTGCTCGGTTTAAACGACGAGGTAAAGTCGTCTCTCGGTGTTTGGGTGATTTGATTCATGCCATAGCCATTTACTTTCACCGAGTTAATTTAAGATATAGCTAATTGGTTAAAACCCTCGAACCATTTTTAGAAAATGATATAGGTGTTGTAGATAATTCATTATTTTCTTCGCCAGCAACCGTTAAAGAAGTATCTTCCTGAGCAGTAGGCTTAATAACTTTTCCTTTTTTAGGGAAATTCACTGGGTCTGCTTCCATTCTAGCAAAATACTGAGCCGCCCGAATCGCTTTCAAACGGTCAATATTATCAGAAAAATTTCTGGCAACATAAAGTACTTTATTGTCATCTGTTTTTTTGTCTTTGTCGTAAGGCCGAATGTAATAATCAATAACGGTTCTTTTTTCGCTATCGGTTTTAATCATACTGGTATCAATATTGGTTTTGGGCTTCTTGCGGTTTTTATCATAAAATACCAGTTCAGGGTCTACTTGGGCAATACCAGTAGTAATAACCGAACCCGTTCCTGCCTTTTGTCTGTCATAAAAACGAACAAAATAATTACCATCTCGCTCTAATAAAACACCTGGCATCCCTCTAAAATTGATAATAGCGGTTTCCTTTTTAGAGTTTTTTACAACATCGTAGTTCCCATTTACCATAACATCAAAAGGCTTGCCATCCGCCAGTTTTATTTTGGCTACAGACCTACCACTAAAGTCCCTAACGGTATTAATGGGAATGGGTTTAATTTCTTTCAAAGCCGTTTCTCTATTAGCATCAGAAGCACCCTCGATTTCCTTAGATACGTCTGCTGGAGCATTAAGTACTTTGCCATCCTTATCTATCAGAATAGGACCAATACCCGATTCCGTGTTTAAAATGGAGCTCTTGGTTACTTTTGGCTTGCCACTAACATTGTAAATTGCTTCAATATTATCTGTAAACGTTGCATTACCTAATAATGTGTCAAACGCATCTAAGGTTAACCCTTTTGAACTACCATCTTTAGCTTTAAGGGTCGCTAATTCTTTTTGTATTAACAATGCTGCTGGTAGTAAGCTTTTCTTTGTGGCATCTTCGCTACCAAACGCTTTTTTAAATTTTTCTTTATCAAAGGTATATCTTACCTTGCCTCTGCTAGTACTAGTAGGCAGAGGAGCATCACCTGTTGTTTCATCTAATACACCATCAAGGTCATCAATACCCGCCGCTTTGGCTTTAGTACGTGTTTCATCTAATTGGTTTCTTAATGCTAATAGCCGTCCAGCTTTAGTGTTTTTATCCGCATCAACCCCTAAGCCTGTTTCACCTGAAGCCACTTTGAACTCAGGGTCAAACTTTTCGTTTAATTTAATGTTTTCTAAAGCGGCTTCCGCTGTTTTGCCTTCTGTAAATTCAATAATGCCTTTTTTCTTAGCTTCTTTTAACGCTTCAATATAAACCTTTTTTTGTTCTGCATAATTCTTCAAAACTTGGGTTTCTGTTATATCACCAGTACTCAAATTTTGAGGAATTGCGGAATCATTTTCAATTTTTTTGTATTCTTGCATTTTAGCTAAAAATTCCCCAGCCAATTTCTTTTTAGTATCAGCAGAAATATCTTTAGCATCAATCAGCTTATCAACACCGCCTACGCTTTTGGCAACTTTTGCGTAGTTTTGAGTAACAGCAGGAGCACCGTCATCATTATTAGGCGTATTGGCTTGCTCCTTAATTCCTGCTTCTGTCTCCAACGTTTTCGCTGAAACATCGCCGGTTCTCTGCATTTCCTTCATCATTTCTTCCAAAATATCATATTGTTGCTTCTTCTGCTCGATAACCTTCAATTTAGTAGCAGCGTATCTGTATGCATTTTCAGTATTGGAATTTTTGTCAACAGTATTTTGCAAGGCTGGTTTATCTGCCAAAATAGCATCAGCAATTTTAACATTTTTATATTGCGTTAAACTGTTTAGTAAGCCCGTTTTAACGGATTCTAAAGTCATCATCATCATGATGGAAGGGTTCCTTTTGCATGGCAAGTAAAGGGTGGGTATAAAATTATGAAAAGCTGTTTGTGTGTGTTCATCCTAATTGAAAGAAAAAAGAAAAGTCTGTTGGTTTAGCGGGGTAAAGCCTAGCTATTTTAAAACGGCTCTACAAATGGATAAAAACAATCTTCAACGGTTTTTGTGCTAGTTGTAACAAAAAACACCTGTCATGCTGAGCTTGTCGAAGCATCCCCCTAGCCAGATAAGGAGATTCCTCGACTACGCTCGGAATGACACGCATTGTTTATGATAAAATTTTACTAACTTACTTTACCGTTACTACAGGACACACCACCATCATGATGACCGCATCCGCCACCCTTGAAACCATCGATACCGCAACACAACACCAGCTAAAAGCACTCAACCTACGCCCCAGCGAATACCAGCTGACTGTAGAAACACTCCACCGCCAACCCAACTTCACCGAACTGGTCATGTTTTCCGCCCTCTGGAGCGAACACTGTAGCTACAAACACAGCAAACACCTGCTACGTACCCTGCCCACAACCGGCGAATTCGTCGTACAAGGACCTGGCGAAAATGCAGGCATTATAGATGCTGGCAACGGCATCCACGTTGCTTTCAAAGTAGAAAGTCATAATCATCCCACCTACGTTGAACCATTCCAAGGTGCTACAACCGGTGTTGGCGGTATTCTTCGAGATATTATTACGTTGAACGCTCGCCCTGTTGCATTGTTGAATGCTTTACGCTTTGGCACGCAACAAACGGAAAACCCTCTCAATCCATCAGAAAACGCCTGCACCCCTGCTGAACTCAAGGGTAATAGGTATCGCTTTAAACGGGCGGTTCAAGGCATTGCCCATTATGGCAACTGCATGGGCGTACCCACTGTGGCGGGCGATGTTCATTTTCACCCATGCTATACGGGCAATCCGCTCGTCAATGCCATGGCAATTGGCATTATGCAACCTAGCGGGCTAATGCTTTCAGGCGTGAAAGGCGTTGGCAACCCCGTGGTTTACGTCGGTTCACCCACAGGCAAAGATGGCATTGGCGGAGCATCTTTCGCTTCAAGAGCGTTAGATAAAGAGCCTTCGGAAGCTGACCGCCCAGCCGTGCAAGTAGGCGACCCGTTCGCTGAAAAATGCGTGATGGAAGCCTGTTTGGAAGCCTTCGCTTCGGGCTTGGTGGTTTCCGCACAAGATATGGGAGCAGCAGGGCTAACCTGTGCCACGGCGGAAATGGCTGCCAAAGGCGGGCTAGGCATGGAAATTGAGCTCGATTTAGTACCCGCCCGTGAACCCAATATGTTGGCGTGGGAATATTTGGCTTCGGAATCTCAAGAGCGGATGTTGTTTATTCTGGAAAAGGGCAAAGAAGCTCCCGTTTTAGAAATTTTCAAAAAGTGGCAAGTGCCTGCCGTTACTATTGGTACAGTGATTGAGGGCGAACGGCTAATTGTTAAACACCATGGTGAAGTGGTGGTTGATTTACCTACCCGCTTTTTGACTGAAGACGCTCCTATGTATCCGCCAGAGGCTCCTTCGGAAGAATCCGCCGAAGCGAAAACTCGCAGGTTAACGCCTGCTACCCAAGGCATTGAAGATTTATCTGCTGAGCAAGTGCTTCCCACCTTACAAGCCCTGTTAGCATCGGATAATTTACGCAGTAAAGCCACCGTTTTTTCTCAGTACGACCGTCACGTTCAAAATGCCACTCTGCTTTGTTCTAATAATCAATCAGCAGGATTAATTCGATTAAAAACGCCTGTTACCAACCAACCAACAGGCACTGCCTTAGCTACGGCATTGGAAGGCAACCCCTTCTACACCTACCTAAACCCCTATGAAGGTGGAAAAGCAATCGTTGCCCAAGCGGCTAGAAATGTGGCTTGCGTAGGAGCAAAACCGCTGGCATCTACCAATAACTTGAACTTTGGCAATCCAGAAACCAGCACTGTTGCTTACCAAATGGAACAATCCGTTCGTGGGTTGGGCGATGCGTGCTTGGCGTTCAATACCCCTGTAACAGGCGGAAACGTGAGCCTTTACAACACCAACGGCACGGAAGCCATTTTACCTTCGCCTACCTTGGGGATGGTCGGTATTTTGGCAGATGAAACGAAAACGTGTACCCCTCACTTCAAACAAGCAGGGCATAAAATTGCGTTAGTGGGTAAGTTTTCGCCGAGTTTAGGCGGTAGCCAATATCAGTGGATGAAAACCAACACCTTGCTTGGCGAACCTCCCACGGTGGATTTAGAAGCCGAAAATGCCATGCTGCAGTTGCTAACCCAACAGTGGATTCCGCAAGGATTGTTGGCTAGCGTGCAAGATTTAGCAGGCGGTGGCTTATTACCCACTTTGGCCAAATGCACGTTTAACAACAACAATGCGAATCAAACCACGGTGGGTGTACAGGTAGATTTTTCTGCATTGCAGGCGGTAGTTGGTAGATTAGACGAAACACTCTTTGGGGAAAGCCATGCTAGCTACCTTATTAGTTACGCTACTGAAAACGAGGATGCCATTAAAGCCAATTTATCGGCTACGAATGAATGCTTGCAGTTTTATAGCCTAGGCGAAATAACATCGAACACAACCATTAATTTCGTGGTGAGGAACACTCGTCTTGAAACCAAGGTTGAAGTATTACAATCGGCTTGGGCTTAATCTTAATATTTCTTTCACTCTAAAAACTGACATAAAGTGCTACTATTATCGCAGGACAAACGTTCAATAGTCGTTCTAATCTTGATAAAGAGAAGGATTGTGGACAATGCGATTAATTATTGCCACCAACAGGGCACCATATAATATTAAAAAGCCAAAAGACGATATTCTCTTAGAAAAATCACCCGGTGGGCTGGTTGCCGCCCTAGACCCCGTGATGAAGAAGAATCAAGGCATCTGGGTGTGCGGCGGAGAAAAACTGCTAGAAGACTACGGCTTAACCCTACCCTACCCCGTCAAACAAGTTAAACTAACCCCCAAAGAAACCAAATACTACTACGAAGGCTTCTGCAATACGCAAATTTGGCCGTTATTCCACTATTTTACCTCTCGTTATAAAATGGACATCAAAGATTGGGGCTTCTACAAGCAAGTCAATCAAAAATTCGCCAATCAAATCATGGAAATCATCGAACCCGAAGACCGCATTTGGGTGCACGACTACCAACTAATGATGGTACCCAAACTATTAAGGGAAAAGGGAGCCACCCAAAAAATAGGCTTTTTCCTCCATATTCCCTTCCCCAACCTGGAAATATACCGTATTTTCCCCAAACGCTATGAAATTTTAGAAAGCCTGCTAAACTGTGATTTAATTGCCTTCCATACCGAAAGCTATAAACGCCACTTCCTCGAATGCGTCGACCATTTTATGGGGCACGACGTGGAACGAGTCGATAATAAAATCATCTACAAAGGCAGAACCATCAGCGTAGAAGCCCTCCCCATTAGCATAGACTATAAAGAAATTGAAAAAATAGCCGCTAGCGAACCCACCGAACTGAAATTAGCGGAACTCAAAAAAATGTACGCTGGTCAACTAGTTGGGCTGGGCGTAGATAGACTAGACTACACCAAAGGCGTGAATGAAAAACTTGAAGGGCTGGAATATTTTCTGGATAACAATCCCGAATACATCAAACGACTTTCCTACATACAAATAGCCGTGCCCACCCGCTCCAACGTGCATGATTATATGAAAATAAAACGCCAAACTGATGAAATGGTCGGGCGAATTAACGGTAAATTTTCCAAAGATGGCTGGTCGCCCATTCAGTACCTTTACAGCAACCTAAAATTTGAAGACTTGGTGGGGTACTATCGGCTGGCAGATTTCATCATCGTTTCCGCTTTGCGGGATGGGCTCAATTTAGTGGCTAAAGAATACGTTGCCGCCAGAATACACAATGGGGGGCAGCTCATTCTTAGCGAATTCACTGGGGCTGCGGAAGAAATGCCTTATCGTGCTTTAATTAACCCGTTCGATGTTACCTCTATTTCCGAAGCCATTGCGAAGGTTCTCAAAACCGACGAAACTATCCGTTATAAAAGTATGAGCGAAACCCGTGCCTATGTGAAGGAAAACGATATTTATAAATGGTTAGATAAATTTTTAGAGCATTTGGGGTAACTTCATGGCATGCTTAGCACTGATTCAAACCAAACTAAAGAGAAAAGAACCAGTTCTACTGATGTTAGATTACGATGGGACACTTACCCCCATTGTTGAATTACCCGAAAAAGCCGTCCTTGCCAAAAATATTGGGTTGGCTTTAGAAGCGTTGGCTAGCCTACCCACCGTAACCCTAGCCGTGGTTTCGGGTAGAAGGATTGAGTCCATTTTAGCCGTTTCAGGGCTAAACACGGAAAAAATATTATTTTACGGGCTACACGGGGGCGAAAGTTTGGTTGCAGAAAGCATTATCAATCACACCACTATCGCTCAAAAAGCTAACATTCAATCTATCCGAACCCTGTTAGAACAAAGTCTTCAAACCATTGCTGGCGTTCGCATAGAAGACAAAAGGTCTTCCGTTGCCGTCCATTTTAGAAAGGTTCATTCAGATTTAGTTATTAAGAGTATCGAAGCAAGGGTGTTATCCATTTTTTATGCCAACAACGACGCTCATCAATTACGATTGCTAACAGGGAAAAAAGTGTTAGAAATACTACCTGCCCAGTTCAATAAATCCCATGCCGTTGAAAAGCTGATACAAACAGTTCCCACGCATTACCCTGTTTATTGCGGTGATGATACGACTGATTTAGACGCATTGGCAGTGGTGCTTTCTGCAGGCGGCAGTGCGATTGGGGTTGTAGAAGCAGGCGAAGCCTTTATTGCTGATACGCCATTGAGTGGCATTGTTACACGGCAAGCCTTAATCGAATTTTTAATAGCAGCAAGTAACCAAGATTAAAACTAATCCACCCGAAAGCAATAAAAAAAGACCCAACATACTTCGTGTTGAGTCTTTTTTTGTGGAGGAAATCCCGGAAATTATCCGAGCCATACAAGAATAACAGGGAATTAACAGGGAAAATACCAAAAATCAGGGCTGTAATTCGAGTGAAGACCTAATTCAGAATCCTTGAAACAGCCTACATATAAGGCTTTAAAGAAAGCACCCCTCTAAAATATTACTGAATTTTTCAAAAAAGAACAGGGAATATTTTAGAAGTATCAGGGATTTTTCACCAAAAATACTCCCGAACACTACTGTGAACCTGCGGAAAAAGGCTAAGTTTTGATGAATAAAACTTATTAATTTATCTATATATTATGATATTATGATATTATGATATTATGATGTATAGATAAGGAGGCATGCGTGTGAAGCCAAGCCAAAAAGAGCAAATCGAAAAAGCATCCCGATGCTTAAAGGCGTTGTCCAATCCTGTGCGACTCGCTATTTTGTGTGTACTAAAAGACGGCGAAAAATCCGTACAACAACTCGAACTCGCTGTCGGCACGTCGCAATCCAATATGTCTACACATCTCGCCACCATGCGAGACAAGGAACTTTTACTCACCCGACGTGAAGGGGTGCAAGTATTTTATTCTGTTAAAGATGAAAAACTCTTCCTGCTCCTTGCCTTGTTACAAGAAATGTACTGCCCTGAAGACCCTGAGGAATCCGAATCATGATTAAAGTCATTAAAGCCGAAGATATTCACGCCAATGAATTGAAGCATATTATAGACGTCCGCTCAAGAGACGAGTATTTTCAAGAACACATCCCTCAATCGCTCAACATTCCGTTGGATGAATTGCCCAATTATCTCAACACGTTACGGCAAATGGAATCCATTATCGTCAGTTGCCGAAGTGGTCAACGAGCCAATCAAGCCTGCTTACAGCTGGAACAACTTCAGTTAAACAACCTGCAATTGTTGGAAGGCGGTTTAAACGGCTGGAAGTCTAGCCAACGAGAAACGGTTTCGCTGAAAAAGGGCTTTAGCATTATGCAACAGGTGCAAATGATTGTGGGGGTCATGGTGTTGACAGGTATTTTGTATCCGCCTCTATGGTTTTTGGGGCTGATTGCGGGCATGGGTATGCTGGTTGCTGGACTCACCAATACCTGTATGATGGCTCGTATTCTAGGTAATATGCCTTGGAATAAGGGCGTTCAAACCGAATCCTGTTCTATAGTATTTTAAATAATCAATCATACAGTGTCTCTTCTTTGTCGCTACGATTCTCGATGTGCTTATGTACGTTTGTGTACACCTCACACATCTGCGAGTCTAGACTTCTAGAATAGCCTACTGTCTGCTTAATTATTAAAAACACTATATCCGTTAAATTTTCAATCTCTAAAGGATGCTTATTATGACCGCATTTCATTCAAATCAAGCTAAAAAGATCGTCATCGTCGGAGGCGTAGCAGGAGGCATGAGTGCTGCCGCTCGTCTAAGACGCCTTTCCGAAAAAGCGGAAATCATTATTTTTGAGCGTGGGGGCTATGTGTCTTACGCCAATTGTGGACTCCCTTACTATTTGGGTGGCGAAATTAAGGATCGTGGTAATTTATTACTCCAAACCCCACAATCTTTAGCGGCACGCTTTAATCTGGACGTTCGCGTCCTGCATGAAGTCATTGACATTCGTGCCGAAGACAAAACCGTTGTCGTTCGTTCGCTCGCCACGCAAGAGGTCTTTGAAGAAAGCTACGATGATCTTATTCTTTCCGTGGGAGCAAGCCCCATTCGTCCGCCATTGAAGGGTTTGGACTTACCAGGTGTTTACTCCCTGCGTAGTGTTGAAGATATTGATGCCCTAGACGATTGGATGAATATGCAAGACGTTAAGCGTGTTTTGGTCGCTGGGGGAGGCTTCATCGGCTTAGAAGTCGCTGAGCAATTGAAGCATCGGGGGCTAGACGTTACGCTGGTGGATTCTAATCCGCAAGTGTTAAAACCGCTGGATCTTGAAATGGCGGTGCTAATTCAAGAAGAACTAGAATCAAACGGTGTAAAACTCTTGTTGAACGCTCCCTTAAAGGCGGTTCACGACCCACAATCGCATCAAGATGCTGAGCAAGAGGCTCCTAAGGTCGGGTGGGTTGAAGCAGGAGACAATGCCCTTATCGCAACGGACTTATTGATTTTAGGCTTGGGCGTGCGTCCTGAAACGGCACTCGCTCAAAAGGCAGGCGTTGCCCTTGGCGAGCGTCGGGGAATTAAGGTTTCGCCCAGTATGGAAACGAACGTCCCTCATATTTATGCGGTAGGTGATGCCATTGAAGTCTTGCATCCGATTAGCGGTCAGCAAACCCTTATTGCTTTAGGCGGGCCCGCCAATCGACAAGGGCGTATTGTGGCGAATTCGATTATGGGCTTGCAAGATGCGTATTTGGGGACTTACGGCACGGCGATTTTGCGTGTCTTTGAGTTGACGGCGGCATCCACAGGTTTGAATGAAGCCCAATTGCAAGGGATGTTCTTCCCTTATGAAGCGATCCACTTGCACCCTATGCAACATGCAGGATACTACCCAGGTGCGGAAAAGATTGCCTTAAAAGTCTTGTTTAATCCTAAAACAGGTGAGCTTTATGGCGCTCAAGCCGTCGGAAAAGACGGCGTTGACAAACGCATCGATGTGATTGCCACGGCGATTAAAGCCCGTTTGACCATTCGAGACCTCGCCGAGCTGGAACTCTGTTATGCTCCGCCCTTTGGTTCCGCGAAAGATGCCGTCAATTTGGCTGGCATGATTGGCGAAAACATTCAAGACGGCTTGCTTGAGCAGGTGCAATGGCATCAAGTGGCAAACCTTTCCAAAACAGACACGGTTTTGCTGGATGTTCGCAGTCTCGCTGAACGCAAGAAGGGATGTATTGCGGAAAGCGTGCATATTCCCTTAAATGAATTACGTCAACGCCTGAATGAATTGCCAAAAGACAAAACCCTTGTGGTCTATTGTCAAAGTGGGCAACGTTCGTATTTTGCGACTCGACTGTTGGTGCAACATGGCTTTAAAGCCAAGAATCTTTCAGGTGCTTATATGACGTATGTAGCAAATTGTAAATGAAATAAGATCCTCGTCTAGGCAACTATCCCGAAAATTCTAAAGAAGGCTAAACACTGTTAACAAAGGGTTAACTTGAGCCCGTTTTTAGGGGGCTGTCTTCAAAAAGCACATAATGGGTATTTTCTGTGTCAAAACAAGCCGTTTTTTTCGTTATGTAGTTCGTCTACACGCCTCAAAAGCCGTTTGTTTTTCCTTGAAATTCCACCATTCTTGACTATTTGAAGACAGCTCCTAATAAAGGCAAGTGCTATGATAGACAAGAAATGAAGTTACGGAATAAGGGTGTGCAGGTGGGAGTAGTGAGTGTTTTTTAATAAAATTCAACCAAAAATGCTCAAAAAACAGAACAATACCCCTTGTTTCCACTCTTTTCGGATCATAATTACCTAAAAACCATACAAGAATCCACTAAAACCTAACCCCTCCTCACCAAAAAACCATACCGACGACAATTATACCCAAATGCCAAGCCCACAATCTCCGCAGAAACACGCACTAACCCACGACAAGACACACGAACCTTCTTAAACACCGTCTTCCAACCCGCAAACACATGCTCCACTCTGGCCCTAATCTTAGAAACCAACCCATTAAACCGCTTCTGCGAATCCGTCAACTCAGGCGTTGGTTCATGCTGCTTACCCCGAACACGACGCTTAATAATCCTCGGCTTTATCCCCAATGCCTTTAAATCCTTCTCCTTACCCACATACCCACTATCCGCACCAACAGTCTGCTCATCGCCCACCAGTACAGGCAGTAAACTCTGACTGTCATGCACATTGGCACCAGTAACAACCACCTTGCGAATCAACTTGCTTTTAGCATCTACATTAACCGTGGCACTGTAACCAAAGCCTTTGTAGCCATAAGTGGCATCAGGGTCGCTCTGGTCTTCAGGCTTTTTTCTCTGTTTGCTATTGGCTTTAATAAAGGTGGCATCTACCAAGTTGCCTTCTTTAAGAATGAGGTTGTTCTCTTGGAAGAAGGTGTCTAAGGCTAAGAAAAGGGCTTCTTGGGCTGGGGTGTTTTGCAGTTCGTGTTGGAAGTTTTCGAGTGTCGTGGCTTCAGGGATGGGGGATTCTAAGGAGAAGCCGAGAAACTTTCGGAAGGAGAGTCTGTCGTAGCATTGAAATTCGGTTTGTTCATAGGAGAGATTAAACCATATTTTGAGGAGGTTCATTTTGAGCAGTAGTAGGCGTTTGTAGGGTGGTCTGCCGTTGGGTTTGTGGTGGATGTGTGTTTTGAGGATGGTTTCAAATAGTTGCCATGGTAGGGTTTGGTTCATTTCCTCTAGGAATTTGTGAGTGGGGGTGGGGTATCCTATGAGAGGTGGAATAATGTCCCTTCTATTTTAACCCAAAATTACCTTGCCCTTTTTCCGTAACTTCAAATGAATATCATACCATTTTTTAAGGTCAATGTGCCGTGTCCTCGGAAGAAGCCATATTCATAGGAGTTCCTTTAACAAACGCAATCATGAAGTTAATGCCTACCATCATGGCCATATGAACAGGGGCCATATATAGCGAATGCTTCATCGACATTTTGAAGGGCTTTGGGAAAAGTGGGAAGAGTAAGGTGCTTGCACCCATGAGGGCAATATTCAAAGCGTGGTGTCTGACTGCCATTGTACCCTGGTCTAGCCGTGTGTGGAAGGAATCCTGCTCGTTGGGTATGAGCTTATCAGATCGTGGAGTACTCATCATCGAAGACCGAGCCGATACTAACACCCATGGCCTATGGATGATCTGACTATTGGGCTGAATGAGTGACATACATCTAGTCTCCTGATAATCGATGAAGTTGAGCAATACTTATTCACCAATTCTTAGTTTAAATAGCTTCTGGTATCTTCGTTGTCGCTACGATTCTCGATGTGCTTATGTACGTCTCTGTACACTTCACACATCTGCGAGTCTAGACTCCTAGAATCCACCTCTACGTTATTCAATCTAAGAATGGGGATTAGTTCATAAGGATAAACCCACTTTGTATGGTTTCATATGATTAGTTTGACCTAGACCGATCCTAACCATGAGCTAAAGCTTCTTCCATTTAAGACGTAATGCGTTAAGCACAACGCTGACGGAGCTTAACGACATGGCTACCGCCGCAATGATGGGCGAGAGTAAGATGCCAAAAGCTGGATAAAGTATCCCCGCCGCCAAAGAAACCCCAACCCCGTTATAGACAAAAGCAAAAAATAGATTTTGACGAATGTTTCGCATTGTCGCTTTGGATAAGTGAATGGCGGTAACTAGGTCTTTTAAATCCCCACGAAGGAGCGTAACGCCTGCACTTTTCATGGCCACATCGGTCCCAGTTCCCATAGCAATACCCACTTCAGCAGTTGCCAGTGCAGGCGCATCATTAACACCATCTCCTGCCATTGCCACAGAATGCCCTTTATCTTTTAGGGTTTGAACAATGCGGCTTTTGTCCTGAGGAAGAACGTCTGCATAAACCTCATCAATCGCAAGCTGCTTTGCAACGGCTTTGGCTGTGGTTTCATTGTCCCCAGTCAGCATGACGACACGAAGCCCTAACTGATGCAGTGCTTCAATAGCTTGCGGTGTGCTGGCTTTAATTGGATCGGTAACGGTAAGGAATCCGGCCAAGTCTGAGCCAATCGTCATAAAAACGACCGTTGCACCTTGGTTGCGGTACGTGTCAGCCTTTTTCTTTTGTTCCTCTGGCAACATAACCCCAACATCCTAGAGCAGGGCTTGATTACCCAAAGAAACCTGCTTGTCTTCTAACGAACCCGTGACCCCTTTGCCTGTTATCGATTTAAACTGTTTTACCTGGGTTAGGGTCAGCTGTTTTTTTAATGCCTTACGAACAATCGCTTCACCCAGTGGGTGCTCACTGCTTTGCTCTAAGCTTGCCGCTAAACGGAGCATTTCAGGTTCGGTAAAAGATTCAAGAGAAATGATGCTGGTTAAAACAGGATGGCCTTCTGTTAGGGTACCTGTTTTATCAATGACTAACGTATCCACTTTTTCCAGGACTTCGAGAGCTGAGGCGTTTTTAATCAGGATTCCCAATCCAGCCGCGCGACCCATCCCAACCATAATAGACATAGGAGTAGCCAAGCCCAGGGCACAGGGGCAAGCAATAATAAGCACAGAGACGGCGGCAATTAATCCGTAGCTGAGGCCCTGAGTTTCTGCAAAAAGCGTCCACGCAACAAAGGCAACTGCTGCGATGAGTAAAACAATGGGCACAAACCATGCGGCCACTTTATCTACAACCCGTTGGATGGGTGCTTGGCTCAGCTGTGCGTCGGCCACCATTTTCACAATCTGAGACAGCATTGTATTGCTGCCAACTTTTTGAGCCCTGATGACAAGAGTGCCTTTGGCATTGATGGTTCCACCAATAACCCCATCACCGACGCTTTTTGCAATAGGCATAGGTTCCCCAGTTATCATGGCCTCATCAACGTGGCTTTGTCCTTCAGTAACTTCACCATCCACTGGGATTTTCTCTCCTGGACGGATTCGTAACAGATCACCAAGAACAATGGACTCAAGAGGAACTTCTTCTTCAGCCCCATCCTGTAACCGTCGAGCGGTTTTCGGAGCCAGATTCAACAGTGCTTTAATCGCTCCGCCAGTTTGCTCACGGGCTTTTAATTCCAAAATTTGCCCCAATAGTACCAAGACAATGATCACAGCCGACGCTTCGAAATAGACTGGAACGGTGCCGCCCGTCTGAAACGACGCTGGAAAGCTTTGAGGCGTTATAGTTGCCACAACGCTATAGAGCCAGGCAACACCAGTGCCAAGAGTAATCAGAGTAAACATATTGAGTGACTGGTTAATAAGCGACTGCCAGCCTCGCCTAAAAAATGGCCATCCCGACCAAAAAACAACTGGCGTAGCCAATGCGAATTGTATCCACGTTGAAAGCGTCTGCTCAATGAAATGAATATTGAATAAATGGTTCCCCATCTCTAAAACCAGAAGAGGAACGCTCAGCACCAGCCCCACCCAAAATCTTCGACTAAAATCAAGGAGTTGAGGACTTTTACCTTCTTCCTCTCCTGTGACAGTTTCAGGCTCAAGCCCCATGCCACACTTGGGGCAGATTCCAGGGCCTTTATGTTCGACTTCAGGGTGCATGGGACAGGTGTAGACAACCGTGCCTAGATCAATCCCAAAGACATCATCAGAGGTGGTTTTTTTTGTTTTGGCGTCATGATTGCAACAGTCCATTTTATACTTTTTCCTCTTAGTTAGAAACTTCTAATCCGAAAAAAATGGGGCCGTATTTGACCTCTCCTGAACCAACGCACGTTCCAAGTAAATAACAGGCGTTACGCAGCAGGTTTAAAAGCTCTCATTCTAAGTAGGTACATAGTAACGCTTTTAGTCAGGCAAAGCAAGTTCAGTTTTAAAGCTGCGGAATACAGCATAAATAAGCGCTAGAGCGGGCACTTCTTGAAACCGTTACGTTTGACGTAAAGATGCTACCCCCCAGCGACTTACTGATTGATGAAGTAATTATTGATAAACCCTTTAGTGAAGTCAATGAGGATGTTTACCAGACAACCAGCACTACGTTAAGGGCTATGCACTTGTACTTTTTTTCTGGCATGGCCTCGACAGCAGAAAACGAGTGGTGCACATGGAGTCGTGGCGGGCAGGACAGGCGATGGCGAAGAATGACCTATTTCGTAAAGGCATTGACGTGTATTCGATAGTAACTAAGGATGGTCTATAAAAAGGAAATAGAAGACTTACATAATCAGGGAGTGTAAGCTGTAATAGTCGGTACAGTTCTAAAAAAGCATTTAGAACTGTACCGAAATATTTATTGTAGAATTAGGTAGCTTAGATGTATCTACATAGAAAAAAATGATGCCCTTAATCGACAATCAAGAAGAAAACGTCGCTAGTTTTCTGCATAAGCACCTACAGGAAGATTCGTCTTTACGTTTAGTTTCTGCTTATTTTACGATTTATGCTTATGCTGGTTTGCGTGATCACTTGGCACAGTTAAAATCTGTTCGCTTTTTATTGTTTCATAAATAAGGTATCGGGTAAAAACGCGAAAAAGGTTGCTTGGGGGATTACACAGGCGTTGAGGGGGTTTTACGTTCATACCGTGACGTTTGACAACAAAAAGAGTTTACGTGGCATTGGAAAATTGGGGAATCATTAGGGGTACAGACGTTTTTTGCGGATTCTTATTCATCTTGGTAACGAGGGATAAATGAAAATACGAATGGGTGCGTATAAGGTTTGACACAATTCTACAGATTTTGCAGGTATTCGATTTTATTGGATTTGAGGCAAAGTAAGTAATGAAATAGGTTGTTATTTTTCCCGCTAATTTGATGTGTTTTGCAGAAAAATTACACAGGAATTACACAGAGATTCCACCTAAAAATTACCGAACGGTAACAAATAGCCATTTTAGGCTAAAAATAGGCTATACTATTACCGTACGGTAACAAGGTTGAAACATAGGAATACTCTGCTAAAATGACGGTTTTCATCAAAAAAGTGGCAGATATTGCTAAGCTGGTAAAAGAAGCCCGTTTGGAATAAGGCTTTACCCAAGTACGGCTATCCCAATTGTGCAATGTAGGCACTCGGTTTATTGTGGATTTAGAAAAAGGCAAGCCCACCTGCCAGCTAGATAAAACGCTCAATGTCTTAGTAAATTTAGGTATCCGTCTTGAATATAATCAACTGTAACCGCCATAAAATGATAGATGTTGTTGAACAACCTTTAATAAGACCGTCTCGTTATTAAAGAAAAATGTGTTAAGCTTTAATAACGTTGTTCGCTTATTAAAGGTTTAGAGTCATATATCCTCAAAAGAGGAAACAATTAAAGTCCAAATAGGAATAATAAAAACATCATGACAAAAAAATTATGGCAAAAATCGGCTATTTTGGGTGGCAAGTCGCAAGAGTATCGCTACCATCTGGCGAGACAGTGTTCAGGTCAAATACAGAAGCTGGAACATCCAGAGCAAGAGTTAAAAATGTCTTTTTTGTTGGTTGTGATGCTAAACCCAAGCACAGCGGATGCCGAAAAAGACGATAATACGATTACAAGGCTTATGAATTTTGCACGCCGACATGGCTTTGAACGGTTGGAAGTGGTAAATCTCTTTGCATTGAGAACGTCTAAGCCCTCTGAACTAGATAAAAATCCCAATCCCGCTGGAGAAGATAATCCCAAATGGGTAGAAGGAAGGTTAAAGCAAGCCTCAAAAATTCTATTAGCCTACGGAACCAATTCGTTAAGCTCGCCATATAGTGCTATTTTAAAAGATCAATTGAAAGCTCTTGGCTTGGTAGAAAAAGTCTATTGTTTTCGTAAGAACAAAGATGGTAACCCAACTCATCCGAGTCGCCACATGACAGATTCGTCCACTTTAATCCAATTTAATTTGTAAAAATTCGAGCTAATAAAAGCTATAATGTACCACCCGTATGCGTCAAAAGCCTTGGCATTATCCCAGCCGACGGTTACGAAAGCGTTTCAAAAATTGGAGGCGTTGGGTATTGTGGTAGAAGTAAGCGGTAAGCAACGAGGACGCTTTTTTGCCTATTCGGCTTATACCGCTTTATTGAGCAACCCTTCATAGGCTAAATTTTTAAAACGCCCCCGTTGCGATTGCGAAAGTTGCGAAAGTTGCGATTTTACCCTTCCTGTTTTAAAAACTGGTGGGCTTTTTGGTTTGCTACAAGGTTTGAAATTCGTTATAATACTTCTATTCTCGTTAATGTTTATAATGAAAGCTTATCATTGTTGAAATTTATACAACACCCCGCAGATTTACCGCCTGAATTACTGCAAGCCTATCAAGAACAAAAGCTCATCTTCTTTTGTGGGGCGGGGGTTTCCAACTATGGTGAGGAAATAGATAGCCATTACCATTCATTTGATGAATTATGTAGAGCCGTTTTAGATAGGTTTGATTTATCTTGGGAGTATAGACAATCCAATCTTGCCCAACAGTTGTATATACAACAAAGGTACGATGAATTACTTGAATATATGGTGGCACAGTATGGTTCTAAACAATTAAATGATTTTATTCAGCAATTGTTTACAGAGCCACCAGCCCGTTTGAATTGTTCTCAGCATCAAACTATTTTAAAGTTGGCAAGTGGTGTAGGTGGTAGAATTGTAACCACTAACTTTGATACGTTATTTACCAACGCACAGGAGCAATTACCTGAAAGTAAGCGTTTTAAAAATTTGTATGCACCTACCCTACCTATTGCTAGAGAAGAGCATTGGGAAGCGTCTTCTATTGTGTATTTGCATGGGGGTATGGAAGATACCAACCCCAAAAAACGACTAATTTACAGGAGTTCATGCTTTGGACAAGCCTATATTACTGATGGGTGGGCTGCCCGTTTTATTACAGAATTAGTGCAACATTTTCATCTTTGTTTTGTGGGTTATAGCATTAACGACCCTATTATGAATTATATGATGCAGGCTATTAAAGTAAACGAAAAGAAACACTCTTGTCGTCGTTTTGTATGTCATGTTTCTGATTCGTTTATAGCTGCTAAAGAAGCTCAAACATTATTCAAAATTAAAGGGGTTGAACCAATAGCATTTAATACTTATCTTGATATGTGGAAAATACTGGATGAATGGCATGCCTTACAGCAACAAGATATTATTACTTTATGCCAGCAAGCATTTCAGTTGTTTGATCCTAAAGCCAACACCTTAATCCCTGAACAACGTTACGTCATTCAGCATCTAATCACTAAAGAAGAAAAAGAGTTTCGAAAACTGGTAGAAGCGGTTACCGCAAAACAACTGCCCATAGGGTTGCTATATGCCATTGGACGCATCGATACCTTACAACGGATGGATAAAAGTGAACGAAAGAGAAAAAGCCAAGAGGCTGAAACGGATTTCGCTTTGTTTGATACGTTACCGAACTTAATCCAACCAGATTTTAAGCCAAACTGTTCGAATCCTTCATTTAGCCAATACGGGTACTTGTTTAGTCCAGCCAGCCAGCCGTTACACCCAGTAGCTTCTATATGTGCAACGCTTATTTGTCAAAACATCCATCAACCTGAAGTGTTGATGTGGGTATTGGAACAAAACGATGGTGGTTATTTAGCTCCATCTTTGGTGAATCAACTTAGTATTGCTTTACAGTTTTCTCAACATGAAGCCATGCCTGAAGGGCTGAAAAAGGGGTGGGAGCTTTTGTTGTTGAATCAACGGCTATTGCCTCGGGCAATTTCGAATGGGTTTGATTGTTTACCAGATGACCAGTTACAAAACAATACGCTTGCAACCCGTACCTATTTTACGCAAAAATTACGCCCTTACTTAAAGCTAACACCGCCTTATTACTATCGATTTTTTTTAGAACAGGATGATGAAAACAATCAACCCCTAGTTTACTATGAAGCAAAAATTGAATTTCAACAAAAGGATTTAACCTTTCACGAACTTGAAAAATGTAGCGAACAAACAACAGACCCTGAGATGTTAATAGCGTTAATGGGGATTATTGAAAATACGGTGCATCAGTACTTACAATTGTTTGCTGAAATTGAAAAAGATGAGAGCTTTATACGTCTTTTTGAAATACCTTCTATCATAAGGCATGGACAAAATCAGGGTTATAGGCAGTTACCGCAGTTGTTTGCTGTTATAGAACTTTTGTTGGACAAATTGGTTAAACAAAAAGTAGGCTGGTGTAATCAAACGATGGAACGCTATGCACAACAACCGCATACGTTATGGCATAGAATGGTATTAGCCTACACCACTAAATATGAATTAAACCTAGAACCTGCATTGGCACTATTACGGGCTAATCAATACGCTTATATAGAAGTATTTAGCAGAATTAAAAAAGAATTTTATGAATTGCTAGAATATAAAGCAGACCGATTGCCTGATGATATAAGGCAAACTTGTTTTGAACTGTCACGCCAACCATCGAGAGATTATCAACAACACATTGAAGTAGGATGGGATAAAAACGAAAAATACAATGTGTTACGGTTGTTAAAAGCTCAAGGTATTGCGTTACCTGATGAAGCCTTAGAAACAGTGTATCAAACCTTATTGGAAGAACGTCAACAGTATCAACAGGCAGAAGACGCTACAGACCAATTCAAGTTTAGTGCTTATTCTACAGGGTTTACACGGGTTCAGCCCGATGCGATACCTGAAGAATTAAACGAAGGAAAAACTGACGCTGCGTTATTTGCGTACTTTAAAGGGGAGGGGGTTACCCATCGTTACCACTTGGATTTAGAAGAAACCTTCAGAGCATTTGTAGAAAAATACCCTGTACGGGCGTTTAATCAAGTATTTAAACCGTTATTGAATGAAAATGCTGCTCAATATAGCAAACTTTATTTACGAGCGTTTGATTGGGGATTAGCTGCTTATATTGAACCCATCCATTCTTCTCCTAAGCAATCAGAACCTGAAGCATCGCCTCCTCCTCTGGTTACCCTACCAGATTTATGGACGTTAGTAGAATCGTTTTTTATGCTTGATACCGTGCATGATACCTGTCAAGCCCTTTACAGTAGTACCGCTTTTATTAGGAAGCAGTATAGAGCCTTATGGCAGGAAGATACCCATCGGTTTTGGCGGTTTTTTGAAATGGTGTGGCAACGGGCGGTACAAAAACTAGCCATTAGCGAGCAGAGCCGTCCAGATTTTTTATCTGATGCTATTAACGCACCCATTGGCAGATTAGTGGAAACATTATTGGATTTAGAACTTCAACGGTTGAATGAGAACCGTATTAGCACATTATTACCTGAAACGATTACTTATTTAGAAAGTATCCCCACCCTAGAAAACGGTACAATGTTGTACAGCCTGCTAGGTAGCAATTTAGCTTTATTGCTTAAAATGCACCTTGTTTGGACGGAAACACAGTTGATACCCCTACTAACTTCCACCACAGAACCTGAAAAAACCAAAGGGCTTGCTCTTTCAGAAGGCTTAATTGGCTATGGGCAGTGGACTGATTTAGTTCACAATCATTTAAAAGAATCGTTACTACAGTTAGATATGGGTGTTCATTTCAACGAACAGAGAGACTACCAATTATTTAACAACTATGTATCTCGTATATTGGAATCTTATTTTGTTCCTCAGAATGAAGCACCTGATGTAGAAAAAATAACGCTGATAGAATTGCACGCATGGTTGGCTTCCTTACCAACGCCAAAAAGTTTGGATTGTGTGGCTAGAGAACTGGTTGTATATTACAAACAGGTTTCTGTTGATGAAGCTGAAACGTTGATTGAACAGTTTTTAGCACCACTACTAACGAAGGGGTGGGTTAATACGGTAGATAAAAGAACCCCTCAGCAAACCAGTTGTTTTTTACAACTTGCATTGGTGCATCCTAAGTATTTTGGTAAAATTATCAGCATCGTGAAAGAAGCAAACTTGATACTACGCTTACCTGATGAAGCCACATTCCATGATTTGTGTTTTTATTGGCTTGAAAAAGAACAGCTAGAAGCCTTAGCCCTAGAAGATTTTGAGTTATTTTGCAATGTAATATTAGATTATTTACCCCTGCAACCAATTAATACGAGTACGTATTTATTACAAGAATACTTGTATAAAAGGTTATTAGCACAGCAAACATATCCATTACCGAAAGCATTGGAAGCGTATTTTACTAGAATGTTACGCAACTAAAACGCTTCTATGGTGTTTTTGCAATCTTGAAACAACTGTTTAATCATCTGCCATTCATCCTTAGTCTCTTGGCTATAACAACCGTGCTTAAAATTACCCAAGCGTTGCCCCGCCTTCCCTTGAGGTGTTTTCGTCCCTGTGGATTTTCCCCCATGCAACCGACACCGCCCATTTTTCATGGCAGGTTGCTTACAAGGTAAACCGCTTCTTTTCCCCGTAGCTCCGCATTGCTTAAAAGGGTGAAGTATCGGGACAAGGGGTAGATCTTCAGTTTTCATTATAGTCCTCCCCTATGCCACAAGGGCATTGACGGCGGGATGTTCTTTTTGCCCCGCTGGTGGACGGAACGCATCGGCAACTGCAGAGCAAACGCGATGGTCGTTCAAGGGCTGGTACAGCCGAACGGTTTACCCTTGAACGGCAGGCGATGCCTGCTAGAACGCGATCATTACGGAGGGATTGTTTAACACCCAAAAAAAGGGGGAGTTAAGGGCTTATTTCGCTATGTCCACCGATACCCTTGAACATAGGGATTGTGCCTCCAAGACACCGAACATTGTGCGAAGCCTCCACAACAGAACGGCTGGTTATGGTATTCTCTATCCAAAGCGGTGGCATGACAGTTTGATTGAGACCCTACAATAGCTGTGAAATCTGAGAAGACTTGTAGAGAATTCAAGCAAAAGGTAGAGTCTACAGGACGTTTTTTCGGCTATATTACGGCTACTTTTTGGCTATGAAAGCAACGAATCCATCAAGCTAAGCCATCAAAAAACCCTGACAAAGGCTTGCTTATTTCATCCGTATCGGGTAAAATCGGGTATAATCAGGTATGTTATCGGGTATTTTTTATGAATGAAGTCACACTTTCTTTATCTTCCGACCTTGTCAAACTCATTGCTGAGATTGACGAGTTTAAAGGGCGTTGGGATGCCTTAAAAGTTTTGTCTCCTGAACGCTTGAATGCCTTAAAACATACGGCAACTATTGAAAGCATTGGCTCTTCCACCCGTATTGAAGGGGTTGCCTTAACAGATGTTCAAGTAGAAACATTACTTTCTAACCTGCAAATGACCTCTTTTAAAAGCAGAGATGAGCAAGAAGTGGCGGGTTATGCCGAAGCGATGGATCTGGTGTTTCAAGCCTATGCGGAACTTCGCCCCACGGAAAACCATATCAAACAACTGCACCAGCTTTTATTGAAACACAGCTCCAAAGATGACCGTCACCGTGGACAGTATAAAACACTCGCCAATCACGTTGTGGCGAAGAACGCTCAAGGTGTTGAAGTAGGCATTGTTTTTGAAACTACCACACCCTTTGACACCCCCCGTGAAATGGAAGAGTTGGTGCATTGGCTTAACAAGGCTATTCAGGAAGAGAGTTTTCATCCGTTGTTGCTCGTGGCGGTGTTTGTCGTGTGTTTTCTTGCCATTCACCCTTTTCAAGATGGGAATGGTCGGTTATCCCGTGTTTTAACAACCTTACTGCTCTTGCGGGCGGGCTATGCGTATGTGCCTTATGCGTCTTTGGAACATGTGATTGAAGAAAATAAGGATTTATATTACAAGGCGTTACGCCGTACGCAATTGACCCTCAACTCAAGCCAACCCGATTGGGAGCCTTGGCTGGGATTCTTTTTGCGTTGTCTAAAAAAACAAAAAGACAGGCTTCAACAGCGATTGGATAAGGAACGCCAAACCTCTAGCATAGATGAGGCACTGCCGTCCTTGTCTATAGAAATTTTAAAACTGCTAAGCCTTCATGAACGGTTGACCATTGCGGAGATAGTGGGACTTACCAACGCCAACCAAAACACCCTCAAGGTAAGGCTTCGGGAGTTAGTGGCACTCGGTCGAATACAGCGTTTTGGCAAGGCCAGAGCAACTTGGTATAGATTGGCATAGACAAATGCCAAGACCTTGTGAGACCTTGGTGTGAAACGGTTTACCACCACGAGTCATAAAAGACGGCCTGCTCTTGGGCAATGGTTTATTTCGCTATGCCTACCGACACCCTTTTATCTTGGAGATTGTGTATCAAACCCATTCAAAGATTAAATAGCGTAAGTTTTCCTCTGTAGGGGTGCGATTTATCGCATCCGTTTGGGGATTGTGGGGCGGACATGATGAATCACGCCCCTACATTCAACACGCTATTTAATCATTGAATTGGTATAATACAGCGTGGGTGAAATCGTTCGCCTATTTCCCCTATATTCAACACGCTATTTAAACTTGGAATTGGTATAAGCCCTTATTACGGATCCATGTCCATGTGAAGTCCAGAACTCTTATCGGGTTTTTGGGCAATTTTACAGCAATGGTGATAGATGCTTAGCCGTTCCACGATAACGCCCCGCCTACGGCTATAAAACCCGATGAGTGAGGCACGGCCTGAAACGGAAAGGAAGAGTGACCGAAACGAATTGCCCAAACAAAAACAAGCCCTGCAAAGCAGACAATATGTGGGTTACAGCAGCAAAATTCCACGCTGCTAAAGGAATAAGGAGAAGTGATGGTTACCTAGCAAGACCATATCGTTCTTCCCTTTTTTGAAAGGCAGTTTTTCCTCCTTCCAAAATGCCACATATGCGATCTCTAATCCCTTCGGCACGACAGTCTTCCAGAGGACCAGATGAATATCTAATACAAGGAAGTCCCCCACTCTTATCGCATTCAGCAATAATTACTTGTTCTGAATCAGTATTCACAACTAAATTAGGGTTATGAGTAACTAGAAAAATTTGGCGACGTTTTTTTGCTTCTCGGAAATGGGGAACCAGTAAAGAGTAAACAGACTCATTATCTAAATTTTCTTCTGGCTGATCAACAATCAAAGGCCGAGTGTCATCAACATCTAAAATAAGATAAAGAATTAGTAACACAATCCCCTTGGTACCTGGAGAAAGTTTATCCAGTTCAGTGTTGTTGTATCGCAAACCATACTCAAGAGTGAATGATGCCACGGATACTATAGCCCTCAAAATATCATCAGGCTTGCTCGATTTCTTTAGAAAGGTATCATAAACAGCCTGTTCACAATCGAATGCTATAAATAAATCTTTGACTGATTCTATAAGTAAATCATTTTGCAAGTTGCTCCAATAAGATTGGAGTTGTTCAGCTATATTGGCTACCTCATCAATGCTCTTAGGAAGAGACGAAAAACGGCGACCATCAAACAGGTTCTCTATTCTTTCGTTCCAACCTTTAGTATCAAATCGCTGTCGAATATAAAAGCTTAATTGTTGGTTGCCCAGTCCTGTCCTGTTGAGATGCTCCTCAACAGGCTTGTAAAGCTCTGTTAGCAAATCATTCTCTTTTTTGAACGACTCAAAAATCTTTCCGAAGTGTACCCAAATTTGGGATAATTTGTTAGTTATAGCAGCAACGTCGCTTTCCTCAATCCGCTTTACCTCAATACGAAGTTGGTTCAGTTCGCCGTTAATTTTACTTAGCTGTGTCTGCAAGGATTGTATTTTTTCCCTAGTTGCTTGGTTCGATGAAACCTGTGTTTCCAGCTCCTTCAGCTTACCTTCAGTCCAAAGAACTGTACCCTCACTCGCAGGCTCGTTGCCGAGGATACCCTGAACCTTGGATTGAATGCTTGTTTTTGACTCTTCAAAAAGGTTACTAAATGTAGGGAGTAATGCAGTTTTTGGGATTAGAATATCATTGCTATTGGAATGCACCAGTCCGAGGTCTGAAACCCGCAATTTAATGGATCTAATAAATTCATCTGTATTTGAATCAAATGAGGCAATATCTTGATACAATTCATCGATAGAAAGAAGGCGTTCCCGTAAAGAGGCAACCTGCTGATTTAAGCTCTCCAAGTCACTTTGATACTTTGCTAAAGACTCGGTAAATATTGCTTCATCTCCTATAGCAAGGGAATCAATTTGATCTTTGAACTGCTTACTATTCTCCTCAAGCTCTTGTATTTTTATACGCTTTGCAGGCAGTGTTGAAATCCTGTCTCGGAGTGCAAGTCTCTCCGTAATCAAGCCCTCTATAGTTGTGACGTGTTCACTACGCTCCTTATAGATCTGTGCAGTTTGACGCGATCTCAGTTGGTTGAATGAGGAGGTGCCATAGCGCAAGTCTATTGGAATGTGAGAAAAGACGACCTTCTCAACTTCGGTTGCCAGGGTACCTCCCGCATGATCTTCAGAGCAGAGTTGCTCAACAAATCGTTGCGAAAGGTATCTTACGCCAGAAGAAGTGGAAGGGGCTTGATTGAGAGTAGCCTCAGATTGCTTTCCGTCAACCCATGCAAGGGTAACTTTTGTGCCATCAAGGTGTTCTTTTGCACGCTCAATAAATGTTTGTTTCTGATCTGATGACCATCCCCCAGCGGCATAAGCAATTAACTCAGCTAGAGCGGACTTGCCTGATCCTCGTGCACCTACGATGGATACTAAGCCACGATTAAGTGGTATTTGAGTACTCCCACCAAACCAGAGATCATTTGCGGATGTAATAGATACAGACTCAATAACATGAGCATCCACGTGATGAATGGGTGGAACCTCGCCAATGAAAACACGATCGGCGGGTTCTGCTAATATTTGTCGAAGACCATCAAAGGTTGGATCTGCCTTTATCCAGCAATAACGTTTCTGGGCTGGCTCTAATAAAGTGGTAAGATCATGTGCATCACAGCCATGTAGACAAGCTTTTTGCCCACCGCATTGATGTAAAGTATCATCGTTAGAAGGGACTCCAGTTTTCCCAAGCCAAAAATTCCTATCCTGCGGATTCGCAGAAAAAATGGCGTGAGATCTGGCAGAAATATTTATCCGTAAAGCTCCAAATCCACCTTGGAAACTAAGCCCACCAATACCATCTTTTCCTCCTGAGACAATAATAATCGAGTTAACTTTTAACCAAGCTTGATTGTCATACCATTCGAAGAATGCAGTTTGTTCGATTTTGAACTGATTAACGCCTTCACGGTATGCAGAAGCGTCATCCTGTATAGAAGGTTCATAATCTTTGCCCAGTCGAGTTATATCATTCTTAGTACAACGGTAACGCCTGCCGTTACTGTACGAAAATGTTAGCTCTTCTAGAGCTCGATTAATTTCGTTCTCGTGAGATGGATCATCAGGTGATATCAAAAGATGTAGGTTAACACCTTGACCAGAAGACGTTTGTGGAGAAATACGAAACTCTATGTTGGGGAATATCTCGCAAATATTTTGGATTCGGTTGTTTGTGTACTTTTCTAAACGTACTTTAGAGTAGTTGGTTATTGACAGATAATCTGTAATTCCAAGCACAGCAACATCATTCTTCGATTCAATAATTGAAAAATACGCATCCCAGTCACCTTTAAAACGATCTTCCAAAGCTGTGCCCGGTGTGTGTATATGTAAATCCCATCGCTTCCACTCGGAACCTCGTTCAATAAACAGCCTTTGGCCTGACTGTAACCCTTTTTCAATAGGTGATTTTAGAACTGTGGTTATCACAGACGACGCTTCCATTTTCTGCTCCATCACTCAAACTCCGCATTCTTGAATTTCAGAACAGAACAGTTTTCTTTCACATCACGTTGAATCTTATCATCAAAGGCTGAAGCAGTTTCAGCTCTGAGTTCAATATGTAGGCTAACCTTGACATCGTGCCGTGCTGAAAATTTTTGTACTACCTCATCAACGATTTCGGCAAAGGCTAACTTGGCCTTGATCGGATCAAGCTCGACTGTGCCATAGAATGAACGCTTTACCTGTAGAGACTCAACAGGCATAGATCCTGGCTTGGTTGAGAACACTCCTAGTTTAGTAGGAAATGGGCTTACAGTTCCTGTTGCTTCCGATACAGATCCAGGTTGAGCATCAGGATTTGTAGGAATTTTAACAGCTTCGGCGGCAGCTTTCTGCACAAGCTGCTCCAAAGCTACCGAGGGCTCTACCAACAAAAGACTTGCATCCAGAATTGGTATTGTTTCGTTTCCAAGTGTCAAGCCCAAATACCCGTTTGCATCCTTCCCATAAGCCAGGCCAAAAAAGTCTTTACTACTTGCTCCAATTGCCAAAGTCTTCTTGAATGTCTCCTCATCCCGCAAGCGTGGCAGATAAAGATAGTTACAGCATTTCTGCCACACTTCGAGAGCCCCTGCGTTATGTTGAGGCTCTTTCCAGAACCAATTTTTCAGGAGGTTTGCTAAATGAATCGGAGCCCATTCGCTAATCAGTAATTCGTTTTCTCGCAGCCTTAACTCGACCTCTTTCACAAGATTCTGGCTACCACTAGATAGCGCAATAGGTTCCCAGATGATTTCGGAAAGTCCCTTCCCTAGTCTTTCTTCCTGAATAGGAACAAGCAACCATCGGTAAGTTTCTCGCACCATACGAACCAGAGCCTGTTTTGTATCCTCTTCATTCTTCTGTGCTTGCCGCGTTTGATATTGATCAAGATTAAGCCTCAGCTCTTTGATATCTGCGTTGATTGATTGCCATGCAAGCACACTACGCACCTGATCGCGGAGTCGGGCAAGACTATCAGAGTCTGCAGCAAGGAAAAGTAAGCGATTTTGGCGAAGACGGGGCTGGTCTCCACGTCCTTTGAGGATTTCGGTAGCCTTTTCCACCGCTATACTAGCGGTAGCCTTTAAGTAACCTGCATCCAAACCCAAAACCACTAGGCGAAGGCTGGAATCATCCGGTACATCACCACTTTGGGCAAAAATATGAGAAGAGAATACCCCTCCTCTTAACAGCACTTGTAGTTGTTGTTTAACGAGCGGAGACACGTCTTCGCGATCCTGAAAACGACGCTTGCGGTCTTCCATCTCACGACGTAAGTTTGGTCGAGTATCAAACCAAAAACGACTATTGCCACTGTTGAGGTAGTGAAGGCGGTCAGTCAGCCGCTTGAGCGCATCCTTGAAAACCGCTACTTGTTGGCCGGGCTGAACACATCCCAGAATGACCCGCTCCAGCTCGATCCCGCGCACCATTTGTCCACCAGTCGTGGGTGCGCTACCTAAAAAAATCGTCCGAGCTGCTCGACGTGCTGCCTGAACGGAACCAAATCGACCCTCATTGTCAATATTGACAGTCGTCTCTGCTTTTTCTCCGTCGATATCACGCTCTAGTACAGGATCCCAACCTTGGGGCAGGTAGTAGATCGCTTCGTTACGAACGTCAGAGTCATATAGGGGGATGCTTCCTGGCATCACCAGCAAATCGGTGTTGTTATCCTTCCAAAGCCTGTGTATGACCTTGGCCATTAGCTTTAGGACGCCCCGAGTACGCTGGAACTTATCCAAGGTTGACCAGTCTTCATACAGCCGATCAAAAACTTCTGGATGAATGGGGTAAGCATTCTTCAGCCGGTCGAAATATCGCCCTTCAATGGTTTCATGGGGAAACTCCCCATCGTTTTGAATGTAGGTGTCGGCGAAGGCCCGACATACCTCGTCCATAGCTTTGGGGTCACTGAAGCGAACGAATAAACGTCGGCGGACGATCTCGAAGGCTTCTTCGGTTGCAACAGGCTTCCAAATGGCCTGAACCCGACCAAAATATTTCTCTAGCGCATCTAGTGCAGCCTCAGCCCTTGCACTACCAACCTCCAGCTTGGATTCTGGTAGCGAGGCCAACAATATGGCGTTGGGCACCGATTTTAGTGCTTCGGTCAGCGATTGAATAAAGGTTAAATTGCTATCAAACGTGCCGGCCGGATAGCGTTTCCCTTCATCAAACTGGCGCAGATAAGCAACCAGCTCGTCCATGAGGATGACGCAGGGTGCATGTTCCTTGAGCAGTTGAGAAAGTGTGTCCTTGGCTGGAGACGTTCCGTTGGCATCCGATTCTTTAATCTGATCGAACGCAGTAGCACCGCCTAGTTGCCAGGCAAGTTCACCCCACAAGGTACGGATTTCATGGCCATTACGTTTGCTGGGTTTGCTGGGGTCAAGATTGATACCGTCCAGCACCACCAAACGCGCTTTGGGTAGTTCGGTAATACCTGCTGCATCCAGGATAGCGGAGATTCCTTGCAGTTCGCTAGCGGGAACCTCGCCTTTGGCTAAGTGATAGACGGCCAGCATGGTATGGGTTTTACCGCCACCAAACGCCGTTTGAAGCTGGATAACCGGATCCCCACCTTGTCCTGTGATTCTTTTTGCCACGCTACCAAGCAACAAGCGCATGCCTTCGGTAATGTAAGTACGTTCAAAGAAATAAGCAGGGTTCTGGTACTCTTCAGTTGCCGACCCGGCATGAACACGCGACAGATCAGCGGCAAACTCGGCTTGCTGGAAAGTGCCTTTCAGCACGTCTTCATGGGGAATGGCGACTTCACGCCAAGGTTTTAAGGTCATTGTGTCAATGTCTCCAAGTCTACACTTCCAGTTTCATCTGGGTATTAACGCGGCCTGCCTCGTGCGATGCTTTTTCGACAGCATACCAGGCGGTAATCAGCTCATTATAGAAGCGGGCTTCTTCTGCCCAGCCTTTACGCTCGCATAGGGTATAAAGGCGATAAGCCAGTTGGCGAATGGCTTCCGTACGTTCCGGCATACCTGCTAAAAGGCTTCCTGCTTCGCTTTCGCCGCCTTTGTTCAAGGCACGAATCATCTGGTGCAGGGCTTCCCACACCGGCGTGTTGTTATCTCTGGCCGGATGCCAGTCATCGGGGTATTCCAGAACTTTGAGCAGGCGCACTTTGCCAGCCCCAGACTCAATCACACCAGCGTCTTTTAGACCTTCAACACTGGTGCCCTTGGCACGTGCCAAAACATCTGCCTGGCCAAACACGCCAGAAGCCCAGTTATATTCATCAAACCAAGCGATGCAAAAGCGGGTATCGGCATCCAGTTCGCCTTCGGCTTCGTTAAAATAATCGTCAATTGATTTATTGATCAGGGTAAGTGCTGTATGGACGCTCATCGGTGAGCCGTCGGCTTCTAGCACTTCGGTATATTTGCTAAACACGCCCATACCGGGGCCAATGGCGGCTTGCGCCAAATCCACTGGGGCAATGGGGCTGTGGGCACCTTTACCGCCAATCATGGCTTCCAACGCTTCGGGAAGTGTTTCTTTCAATTCTGCCAGAAACTGACGGCGATTAATGGTTTCGGCATGGGCAGGGCGTGGGCGACAGACCAGCACAATGCTGGATGCTAGTGCATTGGCACCAGAGCCGATCATGCGGTTTGCTAGCTCGGTACGCATGGGCCAAGTGCCTGTTAAGGCAAAACCTGATCGAATGACCGCTTCCAGAAAGGTTTCCCAGCCGGTAGAAGAGGTGCTTCCTTCTTTGGTTTCGGCCTGTTTGAAGGCATAGTAAATGCTGACGGGGAAGGCCCCATGAGCTTGCACTGCCAGATTATGCATCGCTTGGGTCATGCCATCGAGAAAGAATTTTTCGGCGTTTTGCTTGTTGCCGTGGCGGTATGGCGTGGCCACCAGTTCTTCGGCCTTGGGCACAGCTAGTGTACCCAATAATTCGGGTAGCACGGTTTTCAAACTTTTACGCAGCCAAACATAGAAAAAGTCAGACAAATCAGCATAGCCGATATTGTCGTAATAGGGGGGATCCGTGGAAACGACCTTGTTTTGGCTAATAGTTTGGGTTTGGGCATCATTCTGCCTAACGCTTGAATCAGTTGTTGCGGGCAAATTATGAAGCAACTTAATTCCCGATTCGATGCCGAGCAGAAAATTTCCAGAAGAATCACTAAATGGATTTGCTTCTGAAAAATCCCAGACCATTGGTAGAGCTTGACGGCCGAAGGTACTTGTAATTGTATCTCTTCCGGAGTGCCAAGAACATATATTGGACCAATAGTTGGCTCCCTTATCAACCGCAAAAGCCAAATAAACCGAGACAGCATCAGCATAGGCGGTGGGGCCTGTGCCGCCTTGCTCCAGTCCAAGGCCATCGTCTGCCCATTCGTTGGCCAAGGCGTCTTCCAGCACTTTGTTGCGGGCTTCCTGCACCAGGTCGCTAAAGGTGGTCAACGCCACCAATTGCCGTGGCGTGAATAGATCGCCATAAGTCTTTAGTCCATACAACGGGGGAGAGAACCAACGAGGATTCTCTGGCATCGCCACGTCTGGCTTCCAAGAGGGTTCAGCAATTCGTGCGATTGCTTCCATCTCTTGCGTGGGCTCCAGATAAACTCTCCCCCTAGAGCCTTCTGCAACAATGGCCATCAAGCGAGAGCCCATTCGCCCTGCATTTGCTTCAGAATAAATGTAGGCTGGCGCAATGGGCGTATCGGTCATCAGACAGCGGAAATTTGCTCCTCGTGACAGCTTGGTACCTGTCTTCACCGTTTCGGCATGTTTTGGCGTACCCGTACGGATAGTAAACTGATAGCGGTCGCCTTCAATCACTGGCTCAACATAGGCTTCCTTGCCCTTTTTGGTGCTTAGGTAAAAGGTGCTGGCCAGTGGTACATCCACATGGCTAAAGGCCGGGTTGGGGCTTTTCACCGTTCTTGCCCAAATCCAGGCAATCACGGTGGCTTCGCCACCACCGTATTCTTTGGGCAACGTTACCTTGGGGTATAAATGGCCAATACGTTTAAAGGCTTCTTCCCGCATCCAATGGCCATAGCGTCGTACATCTTCCGCCAGGCCTTTCGCACCGCTCCAGTCTTCAATAAACTGAGCAGGTTTTTTCTTATCTTCTAGACCTTCCTTTGTTAAAGGGCCAATCGGTTTACGCCCAGCAAATTTGGGTGGTATTTCAATCATTGCCTTGTTAATCAGCACAGCTACCGGGTTTAAATCGCTAGCCCAGCTTTCCAGCCCCAACCGTTGTGCTTCCAGCGGAATCGCTCCACCGCCAGCAAAGGGATCGTGAAAGGCGGGCAATTTCTCGGGGTTAAACAGTTCGGCTGCTTCCGGGTGGTTCTTGTTCAGATCGCAGGTTTCACGCCAGCTTTTCCAGATTTCGGCGCGGGCTTCGTTCAGCACGGCTTCGTTATTGGTATTTTCCCACAGCACCAGCTTGCGAATAATTTCAAACAGCCGTTCCCGATCTAGCTGGGCGGCTTGCTTGTTCATCCCTCGGTTCAGGTGGCGTTCATAGCCGGGGTCATTGACCAGTTGGGCAAATAATACCGCCCGTGCTGCAGCCAAAGGCCGTCGTGCCCACCACAAATGCAGGGTAGAAGGATGCCCATGCCGAATAGATTTTTCTCGTGCCGATGCCACATTGATGTCATCCAGGGGCAAGGCCACTTCAATCAATTTTTTGGGTGCCTTAATGGGCACAGATTTATCAGTAGCAGGTGGCATGGAAGTTCCTCAATATCTTTAGTTTATTTCTGGCAGTATTAACGGGCATTCATGGGGCGCCACTGCTCGTGATAATAGCTCATCAAGTTCAAGGTTGACGCTGGCAGCAAAGTCTTCGGGTTCTTTGCTAAACGGCTGGTGAATATAGAACGGCCCTTCGGTTGTGTCACCGTCGACCAGCACCAACGCCAAAATAAACTTTTCCTTTTGGTTTAGTCCGTACAAAATCTCGTTACGGCTCACGGTTATGATGCTTCCATCTTTTTGTCGCCCTTTTACTTCAATGTGCCGCTCTAGGGGTAACACCATGCGACCATCTGGCAAGCATTGCCTGCCTGGCCGAGAGGTGATATCCCAGCCCACCTTATCCGCTGAGACATCTGTCACTGTATGCCCCAAGGCTTCTTCTGCCAAAAGTACAGCTTGCATGGCCAATTGTTCCACACGCAGGCGTGCCAACACATCAACGGGAGGGGCTGGCTTGCCCTGTTGTTTTGCTAGGAACCCTGCAGGAATAATCAATGCCCCACCTACAATAATAGGCGTGGCAGAAACCACATGGCGCATGGCATTGAGTTCTTTGGTACGTTGCTTCAGTCTGGCAACCAGTTCGTCCATGGTTCGGCGGGCATTTTCTGGCTGCATACGGGGTTGTTTTCCGGCTTCCATATCTTCTTTCAGTTTTATGTAGCGATCCTCCCAATAGCCAATTTCCTTTGCCAACCGTTCATGCACAGCCGCCAGTGTTTTTTCAACCAAATGCTCACGCAGTTCTTTTATCTCGCTGTAATGCTCTGGTACCAGTTGGGTAGAAGCGTAATTTAATGCCAATTGCTCCAGATTTTGCGTGAGCCAAGGCTGTTGTAATAACTCCTGAACCAAGAGCTGTTGATGCTCATCCAAGGCTTCATAATCCAGATGTGGCCCCCATCCTGCAAACGTCGCCTTGCCATCTGGAGTAATTTCCACAAACTGAATTCGACGAGAGAGTGTCCGCTTGCCGTCGTCGTCGTTACCGTCTTTCACCGCTTGGTCTATTAGAAACATCATGCGGGGCGTTTCGCCAGCATCATTGGGATCTAACAAAACAGCACCCTGTTTTAAGTGGTTGCGAGACTGTTCCAGAATCAAGTCTACAAGCGACTGCATTAGCGGGTGTCCCGGATGAATCAAGCTGGCTTTGGGCTTATTACGAAGATCAATTTCCTTCTTTTCAAAGCAGATGCGCTCGTACTTTAAAACCACAGGGTTACGGTTCGCCCGATTTCGTCCTGATAAAACACGATCACGCTCGCGAATGATGCCTGGTACATGACTGATTTCAAAACGACCTGGTTCACGCGGCTTTAAATCGCCACCCAACTGAGCAAAGGCTTTTTGGAAAAAAGCACGAATAAAGTAAGGCTGGAGCTTTCGGGCTTCTGCCTTGTCCATTTCTTCTTTCACCTGAAACAATTGCTTTTCTGAAAAAATCTGTTCACATAATGCATCATTGTCAATAAGCTTTTGCAAATTACTTGTATCCAGTGCACCAGAGACTTTTTCATCTTGCCTAGCCAGAACTTCTGGGTCATCGCCATAGCGAATAGCTTCAACCAGCACATCCTTAAGAGAGACACCTTGAAAAACCTTGCCTAGAATGTCGTAAACGCGACCGCCTAAAGCTTTTCGTTCTATCTCCAGCTTGTTAAACAAGGTTTGAAAGACATGACCTTCTGCTGTTTCACCAGCTAAAAGATTCCATAAATGGCAGATCTGTTTTTGCCCTATGCGGTGTATACGTCCAAAACGCTGTTCCAATCGATTGGGGTTCCAAGGCAAATCATAATTGACCATTAGATTGGCATTTTGCAGGTTTACCCCTTCCCCTGCAGCATCTGTTGCCACTAAAACACGGGTTTCAGGATCATTACGAAACAGCTCTTGCGCCTTGCACCTATCTTCACGCTTGGTCCCCCCGTGTATTTCAATGACCGCTTCCTGTTTGCCTAACAGGGTCCGAATACGATCTGTCAAATAGATAAGCGTATCCCTGTGCTCTGTAAAAATGAAGTTACGGAAAAAAGGGCAAGGTAAAATAGAAGGGACATTATTCCACCTCTCATAGGATACCCCACCCCCATGACTACCTTTGCCGACATCCAAATTCAACAAGCCACCCCCACTCACAAATTCCTAGAGGAAATGAACCAAACCCTACCATGGCAACTATTTGAAACTATCCTCAAAACACACATCCACCACAAACCCAACGGCAGACCCCCCTACAAACGCCTACTACTGCTCAAAATGAACCTCCTCAAAATATGGTTCAATCTCTCCTATGAACAAACCGAATTTCAATGCCACGACAGACTCTCCTTCCGAAAGTTTCTCGGCTTCTCCTTAGAATCCCCCATCCCTGAAGCCACGACACTCGAAAACTTCCAACACGAACTGCAAAACACCCCAGCCCAAGAAGCCCTTTTCTTAGCCTTAGACACCTTCTTTCAAGAGAAAAACCTCATTCTCAAAGAAGGCAACTTGGTAGATGCCACCTTTATTAAAGCCAATAGCAAACAGAGAAAAAAACCTGAAGACCAGAGCGACCCTGATGCCACTTATGGCTACAAGGGGTTTGGTTACAGTGCCACGGTTAATGTGGATGCTAAAAGCAAGTTGATTCGTAAGGTGGTTGTTACTGGGGCCAATGTGCATGACAGTCAGAGTTTAATCCCTGTATTGGTGGGCGATGAGCAGACTGTTGGTGCGGATAGTGGTTATGTGGGCAAGGAGAAGGATTTAAAGGCATTGGGGATACAGCCGAGGATTATTAAGCGTCGGGTTCGGGGTAAGCAGCATGAACCAACGCCTGAGTTGACGGCTTCGCAGAAGCGGTTTAATGGGTTGGTTTCTAAGGTTCGGGCAAGAGTGGAGCATGTGTTTGCGGGTTGGAAGACGGTGTTTAAGAAGGTTCGTGTGTCTTGTCGTGGGTTAGTGCGTGTTTCTGCGGAGATTTTGGGCTTGGCATTTGGGTATAATTGTCGTCGGTATGGTTTTTTGGTGAGGAGGGGGGTAGGTTTTAGTGGATTCTTGTATGGTTTTTAGGTAATTATGATCCGAAAAGAGTGGAAACAAGGGGTATTGTTCTGTTTTTTGAGCATTTTTGGTTGAATTTTATTAAAAAACACTCACTACTCCCACCTGCACACCCTTATTCCGTAACTTCATCGGTAAATCCAGTGTTCAAACCTATATTTATGTATTTAAAGTCAATGAGCCTCATCATCGAGATGAAGTTGTGAAGTTTATTGATTTTTCAAACGACGGCTACACACGAACGAGCCGAAAAAAAGCAAGCAATAATTTGAAGGATACAGACAGAGCGAAAGAACGCTATGAAGAAGTGGTAAACTTGGTTCGTTTTGGGAAAAATAAGCTCAACATTTTTACCGAACACGAGTATTACGAAGGACACATAGACCCTAAAAATGGGGCAGATTGGAATCAACGTTCACCGATTGACACCAAACCTACCTTTGAGGATTTTAGAAAAACGGTGGCGGACTACCTTGCTTGGGAGGTAGAACAACTCATTAAAGGGGAAGACGGCTTGGGAAAGTAGCGTGCCATTCGATGCAAGCCCAACTAACGCAGTTGGAAGCCGACTACGGCATCGAGTGGCAAGACTATCGATTGGGTGATTTGTTTGAAGTAGGTAGAGGTAATATTTTCAATCAAAAAAAACTAATCCCTGACTCGAAAGGTATTGCTTTTATTGCTCAAAATGATTGTAATAATGGATTTGTTGGTAAAGTTCAAAAACAATTACATAGGATATTTAAAGGTAATTCTCTAATTATCGGAAGGCAAACAGGTGTTGTCTACTATCAAGAAAATGAGTTTATAACGACAGATGGCGTATTGGTATTAAGTGCAATCCATAACTTTATAAAGAATAATTGCATTGGTTTGTTCGTTGGGAGCATTTTAAGTAAAAAATTAGGTGGTTCCTTTGGATACACCAATACGGTATCCGCCACAAAATTAAACAAAATCACTATCCAGCTACCCACGATACGCCAAAACGGAAAAACCCAAATAGCGTTTGACTTCATGGAGGCGTTTATAGCAACGCTCAAGGCGTACCTTACCGTAACAGGCTTAACGGATACCACCCTCACCTCAGCCGAACAAACCGCCCTCGACAGTCTCGACGCTCTCGCTTGGGGGACGTTCAAAATCGAAGCGTTGTTTGGAAAGTCTTCTCGCGGTCGTCGTTTAAAATCAGCAGATCGTATAGAGGGTAACCTACCTTTTGTAACAGCAGGAGAAGCAAATGCAGGAATTTCTGCTTGGATTGGTAATGATGTACATATTTTTTCTAAAAATACCGTTACGATTGACATGTTCGGTTCTGCTAAGTATCGAGGCTATAACTACGGAGCTGATGACCATGTGGCGGTTGTACATAGTGAAAAATGGCTTCCGCATGCTGTTTTGTTTTTAACTGCGTGTATCCATAAGTCATCTCATGCAGGGCAATTCGATTACTCGAGAAATTTTTATGCGAGTGATGCAGATGACTTGACTATCCAGCTCCCCATCACAGCGGAGGGGATACCCGACTATGACACGATGAGCCTTGTGGTTTCCGCCTTGCAAAAGGTGGTCATTCGGGGCGTGGTCTCGTATTTGGATGCTCGTATTGAAACAACAGCCGAACTGGTGTAAACACCTTAAAGCATATGGAAAAGGGCATCATTCAAACTCATAAAACGACTCGCTAAGGTCTATGAGGGTCAGCATGAGCCCATTATTTCAGAGGCAGTCTTTGAACAAGTGCAAAATCAGCTCAAGCAACGCTTTAAAGACAACGAGGCTCGTAAGGTGTATACCCTTCAAACCAACTTATTAAAGGGTGTTTTTTATACCGAAGCAGGGGAACGCTTTAAGTATTCCAATGCCAAAAAACACCAGAAACGCTTCAATTATTACGCTGTCAAAGGATGCTACTTACCCGCCGAACAAATCGATGAGCCAGTGCTTCAAGCACTGGCTTTTTTAAACCTCACTCAAGACACATTGAAATCATCTATTGCCAAAGTGATTTATACCAAACAAAAAGATTTCGGCCAACTGGAAATCCATCTTACCCTAGATGAGACACTCGGCAGGTTAAAATTGCCCCCTCAAGCAGTTTTAAGCATGGATCAAAAAACCCTCATCTTAAGCACCAGCATCCTCATTAACAATCAAGCACAAACCACTTTAAGAGGGCATCGAAACAAACGGATTCTATCGATTCACGAGATGAATGAACAGTTGATTCAAGGACTTTCCTTAGCGTGGCATTACAAAACCCAATGGAAGCAGGGAGTCAGCGTTCAAGACATAACCCTCGCCGAAGCATCAGGGAAAAGAAAAATACAAAAGTATCTAGCCTTAACGCTTCTGTCCCCTCCGATTATTGAATCAATACTCGACTACCAAAACCCCCAGCAACTCACGCTGACCCAGCTAATCGATCTCGCTGAAAGCACCTCGGATTTTGAACAACAAGCACTGGCTTGGTTTGGGGCATAAACACACTGGCTTATCTTTATCCTAAATACCAATTCTAAGATTGAATAGCGTCATGTTGAGCGACTGCGAAACATCTCCTGTGTCTGTCTAAGGGGATTTTTCTCGTTCGTTCAGAATGACAAAACACCACATTTCATAATGAACTTGGTATTAAAGGATGACCCTGCCGCCATAGTCGTGCCTTTTGAAATAAGGGCATGGTATAGAAACACCAAAAAAAGGAACGACTTGAGGTTCTGAAAAGGCTTACCTGAATAAAACGTCAATACGGGTTCGCCCTAAACCCCCAAGCAGGGGGCATTCTTAACATTAAAACCCGAAAACCATCTGTATGACTGGCTTTCGGGTTTTAATGGTGGAGGATAGGAGACTCGAACTCCTAACCCCCTGCTTGCAAAGCAGGTGCGCTACCAATTGCGCCAATCCCCCAAGGAAGAAGTATTATCTCTTCTCTTTATACTATTATAATATCTCAAACAAATTTAAAATCAAGCCATTTTTTTAAAAATATTCGATGTAAAAAAGGCCCTAGGCGGGAGTGAATCCTAACCTAAAGCCTTTTTTAAAAACAGTAAAAAACCTAAGCAGAAGCTAATGCTAGTTTTACTTGGTCTGCAATTTGTACAAACGTTTCTGGGCTATTAACAGCAATATCTGCTAAAAATTTACGGTTAACGTTAATACCAGATTTCGCCAACCCATTAATAAACCGGCTATAGCTCAAGCCTTGCAATCTTGCAGCAGCGTTAATACGTACAATCCACAACCGACGAATATCACGCTTTTTATTACGTCTATCTCTGTAAGAATGACGCATAGCCTTCATAACGGCCTGATTAGCTACTTTAAACAACTTGCTTCTAGAACCACGGAAACCTTTAGCAAGTTTTAAAACCTTTTTGTGCCGATTCCGAGACACATTACCACGTTTAACGCGCATAGTGAGTGTTTTTCCTTAATTTAACGATTGTATAGGCACAAGAAGCATTACTTTCTTGATTTGCTTTGTTTTCATTCAAAGAGCCTGCTACCTCGTGTAACACGTAGATAATAATCATCAACTGAACTACTTAAAAGTAAGACCCTTGATTAGTTAGTTATAGTTTCATCTTCTAACAAACAAATACGGAAGACAAGCCCAATGCAAAAACGCATTGATAACCAAGGCACTACAGTAAACCGCTTACTTGCGTTTATGGTTCATGTAAGGCAACTCTTTTTTAATTTTAGCCATACACGTTTCATGAACAGAAGCTGGTCCATCTAACCGACGTTTCTGTTTTGAATTCATTTTTGAGTTCAAGTGATTACGCCCAGCTTGGTTACGGACAATTTTACCCGTAGCCGTTACTTTATAACGTTTAGCACCCGCTTTGTGGGTTTTCATTTTTGGCATTATACATCAAGTTCCATTCTATGGGGTCTTAATACTGCGGATAATAACGCTCTAATGGGCATCTTCTTTGTCATTTACGGTACTCCTTCAGTTATGTAGTGTTACCTACACGCCCTCAGTCCGTTCCGCATTCCTCGAATCTGCTCCAACCGTTCATCATTACCCACAGCATTTAGTCGGCTGAAATAACTGGTTTTTCGGTAGAAACCTTCGGGGCTTTTGAAGCAGATGAAACAACCGTTTCTTCAGTGGCGGGTTCTTCTACTTTAGCAGCCGGTGGGGTTTTAACCACTGTTGCAGTTGGTTTCGATTGAGGAGCCGATTTGGCAACTGGTTTTTTAACAGAAGCAGGCTTCGGGTTAAACGTGGCAGAAATGGTGCGTCCTTCTGAACGAACACGCCCTTCTATCACGCCAACTTCTTCTAAGTCTAATACAAACTGGTCCGCTAAATCAAATGCTAAATTTGCGTGTTGTATTTCTCTTCCTTTTAAGCGAATGGTTAATTTGACTTTATCGCTATCTTCAAGGAATTTTTTGGCACGGTTCACCTTGGTTTCATAGTCGTGATCGTCAATTCTAACGCCCATTTTAATTTCTTTTACGGTTGTAACGTGTTGCTTTTTCTTTGCTTCACGTTGTTTTTTTTCTTGTTCGTATTTAAATTTACCAAAATCAACCAGCCTTACAACAATAGGGGAAGAATCCATGCTAACAATCAGCAAATCGTTACCAGTTTCTTTGGCTCGGCGTTCAGCTTCTTCACGAGGTACTACATCGTTAAAATCACCGTCAATAAGGCGTACTTCTGTTGCCCGAATTCTCGGATTCAACATTTGTGGGCCTTTATCTTTTTTGGCATCAGGATTGTAGGGGGTTCTTTCTCCTGTACCGGTAGGTCTGTTTTGAGAATACGGAGGTTGTTGAGAGGAAGCGGCACCGCCAGTTGTGGCAGATGGTGTAAACGGTCTAGAAATGAGAAAACCCTCCTTGGGTTACAATTTAACAATACATTCATAATATCGTTTGGTGTAGAAAACACGTTGAGTTTTAGCAACACCTGATTTTCCTTTTATTCTACACCGAATAAGCAAACAAAGCTAGCTACTAATGATGAAATATCACTTTTAAATGACAATTTGATGACCTATACCCGTTAAACGATTAAATAGCGTAAAAAATTGACCAACCAGCAGGAACGACCATCGCGTTTGCTCTGCAGCCGTCGATGCGTTCAGTCCACCGGAGGGGCAAAAAGAGCATCCCCTCGTCAGTGCCCGTAGTGGCATAGAGGGGTGTCTTTTTGGGGGGATCTTAGGGGGATACCCCCTGACAAACCAACCAGCTAAAGCTAGGAACCACAATCTATGAGAGAATACACTATTCAATCTTTAAATTGGTATTAAACACCATCCAGTTGGTTGGCGATGGCACAAGCAACGGTATTAGCGGAAGCCCAACAATGGTGAAAATTAAAGCCACCAGTCAACCCATCCACATTCAGTAATTCGCCTACCACATAACACCCCGCAGTGGTTTTCGCCTCTAACGAATTAGGATTCACACTAGGCAAAGCTACACCACCCGCCGTAACAAATTCTTCTTTAAAAACACCCTTACCCACAATAGGCAACGCTAATCGCTTCAATACTTCGCACAATTGGGTAATGGCTTTCTTTTCACCCACTTCTTGCCACGGCGTATAACCATCTATGCCGGCTTTATCAATTAAATAAAACCACCATCGTTTAGGTAAGGCTTCAAAAGGGCACGCATTGGCTATCCATTTTTTGGCAGAAGTAACCCGCTCATCCCGCAACGCTGTTAAAATCGACTCATCGGGCAAATCAGGCAAACAATCTAGCAGTAAGGTTGCTTGATACTTGCTGGCTTCCAACGCAAATGCTCCCCAAGCGGAAAGTTTTAGCACCACAGGACCACTAACGCCCCAATGGGTTACTAAAAACGCCCCTTCTTGAGTAATGCCACCTTTAGGAATAGCCTTTTGCACCGCTTTCGGAAACGATTCTTGCATCGCTTTAGGAAATTGTAACTTCGCTTTAACCCAAGGCAAACTAACGCCTGCTAGTTCCGTCAAATCAACATCATCAATTTTAAACGTAAACAACGAAGGCACTTTTGGCGTCAACGTTAACCCCAGCTGTTCTGCCAACCGATACCCATTTTCGCTGCCGCCTGTAGCTAGCACAATGGTTTTAGCCTCTATCAACACATTAGAAGACAAGCGTAAAATAAAGTTTGCTTCAGCGTGTTGAAATTGGGGCAAATGAGGCTCAACTTCAATGGTAGACCGCTTCACCACATCCGTTACCCTAGCCCCCGTACGAATAGGAATCCCCCAAGCTTCACAGGCAGATTCAAAAACATGAACAATCGAACCAGAATCATCACTAGCGGGGAACGCTCGACCATCTTTTTCCACTTTGGTTGGCACGCCGTGCTTTTCCAACCAACCCAGCATTTGTGCAGGAGACCATTCAATAAAATGCCCCAACAATTGCGGATATTGCCTTGGGTAAAAGCCCATTAACGCTTTGGGGATGGCACTATCTTCAGTTGTCTCAGGTAAAATGTGGGTTACGTTACACCGCCCCCCACCAGAAATCTTCACTTTACCCAAAGTAGATTGTTGGGCTTCCAAAATGCAAACGCTTAAATGCGGTGCTTCTTCTTTTAGACGAATAGCCGTAAAAAAACCTGAAGCCCCTCCGCCAATAACCACGCAGTCATAATAAGGTGAAGTAGCCATAGAGAGTTTGTTCCAGTCAAAATAAAAGAGATGTAGAAAGACAATTAACTGATGCTAGACAAAAATTCGCCTAACAACTGCGGGGCGTTTCGCAAAACAGGTTCGCCATCGCCCACAAAAATAGCCGAAACAATAGGAGTAAAGTGCGAAAACGACTTGATTAAACTGGCTTTAGCCAACGATACATCGGCATATTTTTCAGGGACTAACAAAGAAAGTTGGTTTAGCGTTGGGGCAATAAAGGCATCGCCTACAAATAAGGTTGCATCTGTTTTGCACCACAAAGCTATTTCGCCAGCTGTCTTTTGATGAGGTACACCAACAACCTGAAAATAGTCAAACAACACATCGCCCGTTTTAAACGTTTTTTCAGCAGACCGCTTTAATAACGGGGCATCTGCTTCATGCACCCAAACAGGCACAGTAAGAGCCTCTGCTATTTCAGCACTGGCACGTTCATGGTCTGCATTGGTGAGGATAATCCCTTGAACGGCTCCAAACACCTCAAACGCTACTTGTAAGTATTCATCGCACACAGGGGGGTCAATTAACACCGTCCCCTGTGGCGTTCTAACCAAGTAGCCATTGAAATAAAGTTGGCGAGCCTCTTGCCAATCGCTCCAAGTATAAACGGTAGAATGAATGTGTTGAAGTAGTGCGAGCGATTCTCTATCGACCGCACTAGGAAACCCATCTTCATCGACTGTTATTTCAGGTGATTGGCTCATCATCATCATTGCCGTTATAGCACCACTTTTGAAACGGTGTTGGTTTCTTGTTCGCTAACAAATAAGGTATGAGAAGCTACATCAAAATAAAGCATATAAGGTTTACCAAAACCCGTGGCTAACAGGGTCATTTTACCATCTGGGGTAATACGCACCAAGTTATTTTTTAAGTAATTGGCAACATACAAATGACCATTTCTGGGGTCTTTGGCTAAGCCAATAGGGCCTGCTAATAAGCCACCTTGAGCCAACACTTGCTGTTTACCATTAGGCAGAACCTTAACAATACTGTTTTTAGAATAGTTTGCCACATACAATTCACCAGCTGCACCTGTGGCAATACCTGTAGGTCCACCCAAACCACCTGAAACTACTAATTGCCGTTTACCAATACCCCCAAACCATGTTGAAGGTTTCGTAACATTCGGCGAAGCAGGAGTAGGACGCAACCCTGTATTACTATTAGAAACAGCGGTATTGTTGCCCGCCTGTAACAACCGAGCTAATTGAGCCATTTTTTGTTGAGCTTGTCCATAAACCGCACTACCCGTAGGTACTTGTTGGTAAGCATCATAAGCTTCTTTCGTTTTACCTAAATTTTCCAAGCTCCATGCTAGGTTATAACGAGATTCAGGGTCTTTAGGATTCCGCCAAACCGCTTTTTGAAACGCAAACCGAGCAGGTTCATACTTTTTAATACGGAAATTAACAGACCCCAAGTTATACCAAGCATCGCCATAAGCAGGGTCGATGCTAACGGCTTGCCCAAAAGCCTGAACAGCAGCTTCATACTGCCCTTTTTCAAATGCCCGCATACCCATATTAAAAGCTTCAATCGCCTGAGGACTTTCAGCCTGCACTTGCTGGGAAACCAACGATAACGATAGCGGATTCATTCCCAACCCAGCGAAACCGACACCAGTGTAAACAAGGGCAACCATCAACAAGGCAAAACGCCGAACAATCAAACTCATAATATAGACGAGGCTCCTTAGTACAAAAACAATGATAGACAAGTAAAACAGAAAAAACAATACAAAATTCAATTACTACCACTGATGGCAATACTAAACCAAAACCAATAAAAAAACAATTAAAAGTAATAGCCCAATACAAAAGAAGTGGCTAAAAACAACCCTGCCATCCAATAGGTGAAGTTATTTAACGTAGCTTCTGCACCGCGTTGGCTTGAAAACAAATTGCCAGCTGCCCCGCCAATACTAACACCATCGCTTTTTGGGGAATGAAGCAAAATCAACAAAATCAATAAAATTGAGGTTACCACTTGCACACCCAATAACAAAAACCGAACGGTTGTAAACCAAGTAGGTACATCACCTTGTAACGCATTTAACGGCATTATAACCAGTTCCTTTCAAACAATTACAATAAAAATAACACCTAAATCCTATCATACCAAGACCCTTTATGTTAAGCTAGTACCAAAATAATCAGACTGGCTGTATTGCTTAATATCTGGGGCATCTTCGTTGTCATTTGCGGTACTCAAATCCTCATGTACTTATTTGTACACTCCGGTTTTCCGTTCCTCATTCCTAGAATCTGCACCCACCTATTAAACAATACAACCAGTCTAATTCGTCGCTATCAACGCTTAAAATCAACGGTGTTTAAATAATGATTGCTTCTAAAAAATCCACCAAAACTATTCCGGATACCTCAGCCAGTATGACCGTTGAAACCTATCAACAGTGGGCTAATACAAAAGCCAATACCCAGTTAATAGACCAGCTTGAAGCCTTTTTTAAAACTGCTAATCCTACCGTTATTCAGTCGTTTTGTTCAGTGATAGATGACCTACTAACCCAAGAAGACCACCCCACGCTGGATTTCATTATTGCAGGGGTGCAAGCCCTTTCCCCCAAGCGTCCGTTGGCATTTCAGCAATTGGCGGGGATCTTTCAATTCAACCCCATTGTGGGTGCGGTTGCCCGTAATGCCAAGCTCATTAAAAAAGCCATTTTAATAGCTGATGCTGTTGGCTTAGACTTACTGGTATTACCGGAAATGGCATTAATGGGCTACCCATTGAAAGATTTAATTATTCGGTTTCCGCATTTGGTAGACCAAGGCGTAGACGCCCTCCATGAATTAGCATTAGCCACCTATCACACCCGAGTTATTTTGGGCTTTGTAGAACCTCGTAAGCTTTCCTTAGCCGAAGATGAACCCTTAATTGGCAAGCCTTATTATATTAGTGTGGCAGTCTTGGGCAACAGGCAAATACAAGGCCTGGTGCGTAAAAGCTACCTGCCCACTTACCAAGATTATGACGATGCCCGAACCATCGAACCGGCTTCGCAACCGGGCATTTACCGCCCTGTTTGGGTAAAACAATGCTATCCTCATGCCAATGATACTCTAGAAAATGGCTTACTAACTGTTCATGGATTCAACGTGGGCATTACCATTTGCGAAGACTTGTGGAATCAAGCTAATTTTAACACCACCCACTATACGCAACCTGCCGATTGCCCCATTTTAGCCTATCTATCGCAACCCGAATTAGATTGGCATATTAATGTGTCTGCCTCCGTTTCAAGGGCGGGAAAAGAAGCCCAAAAACAGACGATGTTAAAGACAATCGTTGAACAAACTCAGCGTCCGCTACTATACGTTAATGCGGTAGGCGGGCAAGATGAATGCATTTTTGATGGGGCTAGCCGCCTATACAGTGAAGAGGGAGAACTACTGGGTAGAAGCAAAGCCTTTGCCCAACAACTAACCATTTTTCAACTAACAAAAGAAACAGATTCTGCTTGGAATCAAATAAATGCCCTGCCTGCGGGAATGGAAAAACCACTCTACCCTACTGCCGTTTCAGCAGATTGTTCATTTTCAAGTATGGAAACCAATGATTTAGCACGTACTTATCAATCCCTTATTTTGGGTATTCAAGATTATTTTAAAAAAACAGGGTTTAATAAAGCGGTATTAGGCATTTCTGGTGGGTTAGATTCCGCCGTAACCGCCGTTTTATTGGCAGATGCGTTGGGTGCAGAAAACGTTTTTGGTTTTAGTTTTCCTTCCCAGTTAACACCAGAAGCAAATCAATCAGACGCTGAAATACTGGCAAAAAACCTAGGCATAGGCTTTGATACTTGTGCCATTGCTCCTATTACGCAACAATTTTTAACACCGCTAGAAACGACCATTGCCAAAACTGTTGACCCACTTTGGGGCAACGCAACAACATCTTCATTTGCCAAAGATAATGTACAAGCAATGAGCCGTGCCACAATGCTTAGGTTGGTCAGCAATAACTATAACGCCTTACCTGTTGCTACTTCTGATAAGAGCGAACTTTACATGGGTTATGCCACCATCAATGGCGATTTATCAGGGGCTTTAGCCCCTTTGGGCGATGTTTGCAAAACCAAACTTCGCTTGCTGGCTACTTGGCTGAACGACAACGGCAAAACCAAAAATGCGATGCCCAGAAGTATTATTGAACGCCCTTCAGGGGCGGATTTAGCGGTAAACCCGCAAACAGGGGCTTTATTAACCGCTGAAGAAGCCTTAATGCCTTATGTGTTTTTAGATGAAATTATTTGGCGGATAGAAGTGCTACAGCAGCCCTTTGAAGACCAATTAATTGCAGTTTTTGAATACGAACAAACCCATCCACTGAACTATGAAGAAAAACGAGCTTGGTTGGAAAAATTCTTCCAGCGGATGCAATTTGCCGTTTTCAAGTGGCAAATTTCCCCACCCATTTTGATTGTAGATGGTTACGGTTCATTGGCAAAGACGGCTTATCGGCATCCTATTTTGGCGACCCAATGCCAGTGGTGGAATAAAAAAGCGTCTGAATCAGCCCTTCGCCAAGCTTTTGAAGCCAATCGGGTCGTTGAAGAACCTCCAGTCGATTGCTAGACCAAAATCATCGTTCCATCTTATAATAAAACAATAATTTAAACAAAAGATTGGATTTTTTCATACGATGAATGGCGTTAGGCTAAGCAATCAACTTGAATTACCCCTAAGGCAAGTGGCACAACTTCTACAAGTGCCTACTTATGTGGTAGCTCGATTGGCTATTCGGTTGCAGAATACCTTGCAAACACACCCGAAAAATAAAGAACCACTAGCAACGCCACTAGAGTCACATTCAGCCCAAGAAAATTTTTTCACTCTGGCACAAATTCAATTGCTAGAAGACTGTATTCACGCCATTCGTCAGGGCTATAGTTTGGTAAGCATTCTTGAAGAAATAAAACAACAGGGTTCAACCAAGCATCTAAATCTTCATTTACCGAAGGGAAAACAAAAGCCAACGCCTTCCATCCATATGAATCGACTTCCAGCTTATCGGGCGAAAACACCGCTAACTCGTCCGCAAAAAAAAGCGATTCCCCCTGTAAAGAAAAGCGTTTACACTACGCCTCAACCCTTTCCAGTACTTAAAAAACGAACTAATCCGCCAGCAGATTGGTTTAACTATTAGTAACCGTATTTTTTAAAATACTCTATTTAAAAAAATTTATGACTCTCTGTTAATTTTAAAGCGGGCGGATGCAATCCACCCCTACGAGTTCACTAATGATTTAAAACACTATACACAAAAAAAAGAGGGGCTTTCGACCCTCTTTTTTAACGTTAAGAACTTAAAAACTACAATGTAGGTAAGAAACTATTACCATTAGTAGTGGGTGTTAACGCATTGTTAGAAAATTCCGTTTCATCAGATCCGCCACCTTCAGCATTCACGTTACCAATATTGTTTTGAATTGAAACTGTGCCCCGTTGGCTTAAAGGTCCAGCAAAGTTCCGTAAGCTACTGGCTTGTAAACCGTCTTGAGGGGTGGCGGTGGTGCTATTTGTTGCAAGCGGTTGAACTAGCGGCAAAACCCCTTCAGGGTTTAAATTATCTGCAGTAACGCCTATACCAGTCGTAGAAATAGTAGATGTACCATTAACCATCAAGCCTGTCGTTACCAAGGCTTCTCTATCTACAAATAAAGCATCTCCAGCCACAGTACCTGATGTGCTTACAAAGTCAACATTGGGTAAATCAACCCCACGGTTACCAATATTTAATTGTAAAGCATCACCTTGCAATACCCCATTTGGTCGCCCAGCTACCACTTGGGTTACCCCATCAGCCGTTAAGCTAACGGTACCATTATTGGCGGAAACGACCCCCGGAATTTGTACAAATTCATTGGAAAGGGAAATGTCTTGACCTGAAATGACATTACCTGAAATGAAGGTTTGCTCAGGCGTACCGTTATTGGTACCATCATTATTACCAGTTAAAAATACACTACCATTGGGGGTTGTAACACTACCATTTCCAAAAACACTCAAGTTATCATCAGCTGTCACGTTAACATCGCCGTTGGCTGAACTAACTTGTCCCCAAACATTAACCGTATTACTGGTAGCAGCTGGGTTTTGAGGAGCCAAGCCACCTGGAACAAAGGGTATATTAACTGAAGATTTAGCCGTAATAACCACACCATTATCGCCTGAAATACTAGCTAATGTTTGGGTTGGTGAACCGATAGAAATATTCTGACGAGCATTCAACGTCGTAACACCCGTTGAATCAACAAAGGCATTATTTCTGACTGAAATATTATAATTGGCATTTAATGTGGTATCCCCTTGGGTGGTAATACCTTCATTAATGGTAATATTTCGACCAGCCGTTAGGGTTAAATTACCCACATTATCCCGAGAAACAGCGTTATTGACACTCAAATCACGTTGTGCTTGGAAATCCAAATTGCCCACGGCGGTTTTAATAAAATCAGTATCAACAAAATGAGTCGTAGTAGTATCTACACCACCCCCTGTTTTGATATTTAAGTCAAATGGGTCAAATAAAATTGAACCAGACTCACCCACATTGGCATAGCCTGAAACACCCAGTAAGCCTTTTGAAGATATTTCTGCGTTGCCACCGCCGTTGCCACCAGCAGCCAACAATCTACCCGTAAAGCTAGTATCCTTGTTGCTCCAAACCACGATAGAACCACCCTTGCCAGCATCACCACCATTGGCTTTCAACGTACCAGCAACAACCGTAAATTCAGCTGTTGGCGTTAAGCCCTTGCCTTTAAAATCGCCGCCAACCCGAATACTACCACCGTTGCCCACAGCGGAATCAGTATCAATGGTTCCGGCTACTGAAACGGTTTTACCCAATACATCAACCGAACCGCCTGCGGCTTGAATTAACCCATCAGAACTAGCAGACCCATTGGCTGCTAATAAAACCACTTCTCCTTTAACATTTTCAGTTACGCTGTTGGCTTGAATACGCCCTGAATTATTCACAACGTGCTGATAAAGCGACCCATCTTCATTAACAAACCCAGCATTTAAACTGGATTGAGGATTCAAGCGGAAAACAACGCCATCCGTCGTAGCAACATCAACGCTTTTACCAGCAAACAATGCCACACGGGCAGATTCAATAACACCCGAATTGCTGACATTTTTACCTAATAAGATGGCGTAGTTAGGTGCGGTAATTTGACCTTGGTTGACCACATTACCTGACAAATTATTGAATTTAACCGTGTTATTCAAAAAGTCTGAAGCGGAAATCTGTTGAGAAGCACCTAGGAAACCAGCCACACTAATAACACCCGTAGGACCCACAAAAACACCATAGGGGTTGGCAACCCAAACCGCCCCATTAGAATTTAACGCCCCATAAATTAATGAAGGGCTTGAATCTCTTGAAACCGCTAAAAAAGAAGAAGCGGCATTTGGCTGGTTAACATTAACCGTATACCCTTGACCAATACTAAAATTACCGAAACTACCCACACTGCGGGTGGCATCCGTTAAAATAGTTTGGGTATTGCCTGTTGTAGTAACAGAATTCACACCGGTTGATAAAGAAGGGTCAAAACCAGTAGGCAAAGTAGGGTCTGCCCAAGCGGAAATAGAAATTGAACTAGCTAAAACAACCGAAAAAATGGCTGTCGTGTTAGAAAAAAATGTTGAGCGATTCACAATTGGAATCTCCTATTATTATAATTAATGATGTAATAATAAAGTACTAACGAGAAAATACGAAAAAACCTTCGGATTTTTACAAATAACATACCGATAAAAGGTTAAACAACCGAAGAAACAAACTTTGGAACAGTCTGTTTTACAATTGGTTAGAATAACTGGCTTTCTAAGCCAAAGTGCAACCGAGCATTCGCTTGTTCTGGAGCCAAATGAATGAGCGGGAATGCTAAATCTAACCGAGCAGACATAAACCGAGTTAACTTTGCACGCAACCCAACACCCACGCCACCAGCATAGGAATTGGCTGAGGCAAGCCCACTGCTTGGGTTGGTACTAGCGGTATTGGTATTATTAAAAACGCCACCAAAATCAGCAAATGTCGTGAATTCAAGCGTGTCTTTAAGTCTGGTTTTGGTTCTTGGTACAACCCACCCTTCAGGTAAGAATGCTAGCGGATAGCGATATTCAGCGGAAACCACAAAGCCACTATCCCCTAAATACCGACCTTCTCTGTAACCCCGAACGGTGTTAGCACCACCCAATTGAAACTGCTCTAAAGGGCTTAAGGCATCACCAGTCGCTTGACCAAAGCCTTTTAAAATAAAGTAGCTCTTATTAGGCATCACCACACTTCTTAACAAGGCGGTTGTATAGCGTGAAAATTGACTACCAGCCCCGGGTCTGCTAATAACACCTTCCCCATTGGTGGTGGCACCTAACATATCTAAACCAATACCCACTTCATTACGCCAGTAAGTACGACCATATTTGTCAAATTCTTGGAAGTTTAGGGCTTCAGTCAAAACGCTGAGTCTATCTCTACCAATGGCTTGAGAAAAACCAGGGGCGTCAAACGACGCTTGCTTTAAGGCTAAACCAGATTCGAATTCGGCAATAAATCGCTCGTTACGGAACAATTCTTGCTTACCATAAACGTTGATAATGTTGGCATTACCCTTAACGTTATTACCACCAATATTAAAATTATAATTACTGTGTGCTTGAGAAACACCAAAACGAGTACCGTAAGGACCCACAGGGATTTCATAGCCCATTAATTCGGTAAAAGAATTTCTAGCCCAACCAACAGACGTATAAATTTTGTCGCCAAAACCAAGCAAGTTATTATGAGATAAAGTTACACCAGCCCGCTGCCGCCCTACATTAGGTCGCCCCAAGTTATCATAAAACAAGGCTACGTGAAACGGGAATTTATCCACAGTTGGGGCTAATTCCACTTTGGTTTGCCCTGGCTTTTCCCCAGGAGATAAAATAGCACCCACTTCTAAATCAGGGTTTTCGTTGATGCGTCTTAAATCGTTGGTTAATTTGGCTACTTGAAACGTTTCTCCAACACCTTGCTGAACCCGAGGCAAAACCGCCCGTTCTTGATACCACCGCTTAGGGGTAAAGGTAATTTCGCTAATGGTGCCTTCTTCTACTTGAATTAACAATTGACCGTCTTTTAACGTTTGCGGTGGAATAAAGGCTAAAGTGGTAATATAGCCTTTTGATTCATATTTGGCTGTTAGTACATCTGCCAATTTGGTCTTGAAGTTGTTCTAAAGTCCAAGTACCCCCTTCAAAGGGTTTAATTAATGCTTGAATATCTGACACTGGTAACAACGTATTACCTTTAACGGTTACCTTTGCAACAGGAATACCTCTAGTTAACGAAGATTCTAAATCCGTATTAGTTAAGCCTTTACGCTGTATTTTAGGCTTTTTTTGTGGCGTCGGCTCAGAAGGGTTAATAGGCGTAGATACTTCTTTAGCACCACTAATAGGTTCTTCTTTAAATGGGGATTGATTGCCTTGTAAAATAGCACCGGCATTGGTAGACCCTGAAACATCCACAGGGGTTTCCGCCTGAACCAGCAACCCAGAAGCAAGTAAGGAAATAACAACAAAAGTATATAAAGCAGATAAGTTTAATAACCGATTACCTGTAATTGAGAGAGGAAACATAATGATAACAGACCCTTTTTTTTTTGACTAACTCTAAAACTGGCATATTCTAAAATATTAATCTTTAGTATAATACAAGCTTAATAATTGTCAAAGCACAAGGACTAATTAATTAATTTATTTTTATATCAACTTTACAACTCAAAAAAGCGGTACAGGAGGAGAACTGGGTAAGGGTGAACTAAAGCCACCACTATTACCCCCCATCGCTTTTGATTGCCAAGCGGGCACAGGGGGTGAACCTATCGGTTTTTTATCTAAGACAAGGGGTTTTTCAGCCAATTTTTTAGTAGGCACAAACACCAAAGCAGTCGTTACAGGAGGCACCCACGCCCCCGTTAACGGGTAAACCACTTGCCCGTTAATCACCATTTGTGTAGAACTGCCTCCATCAAAATTCATGCCTTCCTGTACGCCCAATTGAATTAAAATAGAGGCTGCTTGGGCTAACGTAACCCCATAGGCACTTTTTTCCATTACCACCACCACGACGGACCCATCTGCTTTTATACCAACCGCCGTTCTTGAAGTGCGTTCAGCAGGCGGTAACCCCTTAAACGTTTGAGCCTCTAAATCAATATAAGGTTTTCCCCCCCGAACCAAAAAAGGTCCTCCCGCTACCAAGTGTTGTTTATCGCTCCAATCTGGCTGGGTACTGAGTAATAATTCAATAGGGGTTTCAATATCTAAGGCAGCAAGAGGGGCTAAAACTGATTCAGGGCCATACAGAATCCAATCATCCACGCCAATTGGAGCGTTTCCTGAAGGCGTAATGCCTTTAAATTTACCATCGCTAATAAGCAAACTAACTGTACCACCCCCCGCTGGCGGAGCAGACCCTCCCCAAAGGCTAGTATACAAAGCTACTACGCCTGCCTGCAACCGAGGCTGATTAACCGTTTGTATCGCCACCGTTTGCCCAGTTTCTGCATGGGCAGCGGCCTTTAGCGTTAACCGTTCCATTTTAGGCACCCCCGTATTGGAAAGCCCTAATACAACCCGATGAAAAACAGGCCCAGTCAACAGTTCGCCTTCCTTCATTAAAAAACCCAACGGCAAACCTAACTGATGATTAAAATAAGAGGCATTCACCCCAGCAACACCTTGTTCTTTGGCAACGGTTGCCTTCACGCTAGCCTTACCCCGTAAGCCTTGGCTAGGTAAGGCGGGCACTAAATTAAAGGTACTGCTTAGGGGTTGCCAATGTAAAACGTGTACCCATTGGGTTTGCCCCGCACCTAATACGACTCTGGTTTTGGCATAATCCAACCCACTACCCAAAGATTGCGTGGCTTCTTCGTAAGTAAACGTTTCTTGCACATCTAAAATCAGTTGTTTCCGTTTCGCATCACACTGCCACCGAAACGTCGTAGGCATATTATAGCCAACTGCCACTTGTAATTTAGCCGGTTGCCCCCCTGTGGCAGGCAGGCTTTCAATATAAAGTGCTTGGGCGTTTCTACCCGCTGTAACACCTAAGCTAATTGGCTTAAGTAGCGGTAGGGTTAGTTGAGCGGGTACTTGTAAAATGGTTCGCCCTTTTACAGGGTCTTCCTGCACAATGGGCGAAGTGCAACTGCCACTTTTAAGTTGCAACCGAAACCTAGTGAGCGTGTTGGTTTCTTGCTTTTCAATGGCACTACCTGCCATACCCAGTAGCTGAGCGGTATTGGCAGGGGTCGGAATTACTTCACCCACTTCAATAGCAGAAACCCCCAACTGGCTTTGAAACAATAGCCCAATCAAACCCAATAAAGTGCTAACAATAAGTCTGTTTTTCATGACTAATTTTTTCATATTTTTTGTAAAATCCTTTAACACTACTGGCAAAACAACGAACCCTTTTATTTTACATGATAAACAAGCTTGTGTTTATTTTAATTAGACCTCTTGCATGACTCGATAGGTGGGTGCAGATTCTAGGAATGTTGTTTGCTCTGCAAACAGGTTGCTTTAGCAACCAAGAACGCAGAATTTGAGGTATACACAGAAGTACATAAAAATTCTTTGATTCCTCTGGACTCATTCTACCGAAGGTAGAAAATACCGCAAATGACAACGTAAAACGTTCTACGTTTTCTCGCTCTGCGGATGCACCAGATATCGAGTCATGTAAGAAGTCTATTGATTAACATTTAGTATCTGGCAAAAAAACATAACCGATTATGGAAAGCTAAAGGCTAAATTTTACTGGAATTTTGAGCATCAAACCATATGCAGTTGGAAATAGGCTGGTGCGAACGTAGTGAAGCAGAGCATTTAGGGAGCTTCTAGCTTCCGCTCAAGCCTATCTTTAACGTACACGAAAACAGATTAGCCAGTTGTTCCCATGGGGATTCTTAAGGGGATGGCGAACTGCCCCTTAAGCGGTGGGGGTTGTTAGGGGGGCTGACGCCAGTCCCCCTAACGCATCCACCTTAGCCCGAAGCGATTAACCCATTCGCATTCATAAAACTAAAAACGTCAGGTATTAAGTTGAAACACTAGCTTTTTTTCAATTTTTCCACCAAAATAGAAAAAGACATCATACTCATTGATAGAAAGATGGTTTTACCTTGAAACGCTCTTCATCTGTTGGACTTGTACTTATTTCACTAGCCACTATTGTTCTGTGTGGTTTATTGGTATTGTTTAAATTTAAACCCAACCTAGCCCCTGTTTTGGTCGATGCCTACAGCCCACCCAAACTGGTAACCCCTGCTTTAACGGTGGATTTAGGGCTAATCCCCATGGAGGAACACGTTGGAACGAACTTATCCATTAGCAACCATGGTGGTAAACTGTTAGCCATTAAAAAAGTCTCAAGTTCGTGCGGATGCACCGTTGCAAAGTTAAAAACTTCAACACTCAAAGCAGGGGCTTCCACCACCATCAATATTGATATGGATACCCGCCTAAAGCTAGGACCTATTGAAAAAACCATTGATATTGATAGCAACGACCCCGTCAATCCAAGGGTTTCAATAAAGCTAGTGGCTCAAGTGCATCCTACTGAAAAACAAAAAACGCATGATGGTATGCTCAAAGTATCCGATAGGTTAGCCCTATTTAAGGGCACTTGCAAAACTTGCCATGTAGATAAAGGCGTCGGTAAAACGGGGCAAGAACTGTTTATTGCTGATTGCGGTATGTGCCACGGCGTCGATGCCAAAGGGGGTGTTTCTCCTGGGTTGCTGGGGTTGGATTATTCTAAACCAGCTACATTAGCGTATGTTCGGGGAATGATTGCTAATGGGTCGCCTTCAAATCCTGCTATGGCACCGTTTAGCCAAAAATTACACGGCGGGCCTCTTTCTGAAGACCAGATAGATTCATTAGTCAACTTCTTGCAGTATCAAGCTTCCGTTGCGAAAGAAAAACCCCATGAATAATACTTCTACACCCGCTGCTTTCAAAAACTACATTAACGGGCAATGGCAATCAGCACTTATCCCAGCTACTTTTGAAAGCTACAATCCGGCTCATCCGACTGTTTCCGTGGGAACGTTCCCAGAATCTACCACGCAAGATGTTGAGCTAGCCGTTGATGCAGCAAAAACCGCCTTCCCTAATTGGAAAGCAACGCCTGCCCCCAAACGTGGCGAATTATTTTTTAAGCTGGCAAACTACATTCAAACCCAAAAAGAAGCTTGGGCAAGAGAAATGGCAACCGAAATGGGCAAGCCCTACACCGAAGCGTTGGGCGATGTACAAGAAGCCATCGAAATGGCAACGTTTATGGGCGGCGAAGGTAGGCGGTTGCATGGTTTTCAAACCCCGAGTGAATTCCCCAATAAATGGCTAATGGCAATCCGTCAACCCGTTGGGGTGTGTGGTATTATCACCCCATGGAACTTCCCCATTGCCGTGCCTAGCTGGAAGTTATTTCCCGCCATTATTGCTGGTAATACGGTGGTGTTTAAACCGGCGGAACAATCGCCGCTAATGGGGCAACGCATGGTTGAAGCGTTTGATGCCGTGGGTTTCCCAGCAGGGGTTATTAATTTAGTACAAGGCAACGAAGTGGCAGGCAAAGCTCTCGTGAACCATCCAGATATTGGACTTATTTCCTTTACAGGTAGCACCGCTACAGGCACATGGATTGCCACCCGTTGTGCTGAACAACATAAACTTTGTGCCTTGGAATTGGGCGGGAAAAATGCTTGTATTGTGTGGGAAGATGCAAACGTGAACTTAGCCATTGAAGGCTTATTGTGGGGAGCATTTGGTACGGCAGGGCAACGCTGCACGGCTACAAGCCGTTTGATTGTCCATAGGTCTGTTAAAAAAGCCGTTGTTGAAGGCTTACTAGCAAAAATCCCGACTCTACACATTGGTGACCCTTCAATCGTTGAAACCCAGGTAGGACCACTGATTGATGCTGATGCAATAGCCAAAGTGGAGCGAATGGTAGCCACCGCCGTAAACCAAGGAGCGATAGTGCTTTGTGGCGGTAAGCGGTTTACCGAAGCCCCACTTAATGAAGGATTCTATTTTCAACCGACCATTTTAGATAACGTGTTGCCCTCCATGGAAATTGCTCAAGAAGAGGTGTTCGGGCCTGTTTTAAGCGTGATTACGGTGGGTTCTTTGGATGAGGCTATTGCTATTGCTAATGGCGTGCGGTACGGGCTTTCTGCGGCGGTTTATTCTCAGGATGTAGGATGGGCGTTGGGTGTGGTAGAACGCTTGGATGCGGGTTTGACTTATATTAATGCCCCCACCATTGGAGCGGAAACCCATGTGCCGTTTGGTGGGGTGAAGCAATCGGGTAATGGACACCGAGAAGCGTCTAACTTGGTGTTAGACACTTATACGCAGTGGAAAACCATTAGTATTGAAACTACGCCTACGTTACGTAAAGCCCAAATGGACTAGAAATATCAATTTAACGAATACCAATTCACCGTTTAAATAGCATAATACCAATTAAAAATTTGACTGTCGTCATGTTGAGCGAATGCGAAACATCTCCTATGCTTTGCTATGGGGGATTCTTCACATTCATTCAGAATGACAAAAAAAGGCTTTTACAAATGTTTCTATCATTGCACTTTACTGTAGGTTGTTTGGTTGATTTACGCTTTTAATATTAAGTATGCAAAATACTTCAACTGTATACTTAAATTAAAAGCGTTGTTTAATATTAAATTTTTAGTTTTTTTACTCAAAAGAGGAGTTATTACCACCATGGTAGATAAAATAGCACTAGCTGAAAGTGTTTTAAAACAGTCAGCCGTCATCGAATTTAAACCTGACGGGACGATTATTGATGCCAATCAAAATTTTTTAGACGTGATGGGTTACACGTTAAACGAAATTAAAGGCAAACATCATAGTATTTTTGTGGAATCAGCTTATAGAAACAGTCCCGAATACTCTGCCTTTTGGGAGAATTTACGACAAGGCCATGAAGCAGCTGCTGAGTTCAAACGGATTGCTAAAAACGGCGATGCTGTTTGGATTCAAGCGACTTATCATCCTGTTCAGCAAGGGCTTAACTCTAAAATTATTAAAGTGATTAAAGTTGCTGGTGCTATTAACGATAAAAAAATGCTTGAGGCTGATAATCAAGGTAAGATAGATGCCATTAATAAAGTTCAAGCCGTAATTGAATTTGACTTGAATGGTAACATATTAACGGCTAACGACAATTTTTGCACTACGGTAGGCTATACGCTTGATGAAATTCAAGGGCAACACCATAGCTTGTTTGTGGATAAAACCTATAAAAATAGCCGTGAATATCAACAGTTTTGGGCGGATTTGAGAGAAGGGCGTAGCCAAGTTGCTGAATTTGGACGAGTAGGAAAGCATGGTAAGCAAGTTTGGATTAGTGCGAGTTACAATCCTATTGTTAGCCCAGTTACGGGTAAGCCATTTAAAATAGTAAAGTTTGCAACGGACATCACAGAACAAGTATTGAGCAATGCTGACAATCAAGGCAAGATAGAAGCCATTGATCGGTCTCAAGCCGTGATTGAATTTAACTTAGATGGTACGATTATAACCGCTAATGATAATTTTTGTAATACGGTAGGCTATACCTTGAATGAAATCCAAGGGCAGCACCATAGTCTGTTTGTGGATAAAGCCTATAAAAACAGTCATGAATATCAACAGTTTTGGACTAATTTAAGAAATGGACAGTATCAATCGGCTGAATTTAAACGATTTGCTAAAAATGGGAATGAAGTGTGGATTCAAGCGACCTATAACCCTATTGTCAATCCGCTTACAGGTCAACTGTTAAAAGTTGTGAAGTTTGCATCAAACATTACGGCACAAAAAACAAAAGAATTAGAATTGACGGGAAAGGTTGATGTCATTGAACGGTCTAATATTTCTGCGGAATGGGATAACGGTGGCACGTTACTGCATTATAACGATTTATTTGCTGAAACAACCGCCAATTGTGGCGCCATTCAATCCACCTTTCATTTGTCTCGGCTGTTAGATAGCACTGAATTTGCGAAGTTGAAGAATCGGCATAGCTTGCAAAAGGATTTGGTGATTACCCGTGTAACGGGTGAAAAGCTTTACATTAACGCTAATATTCAACCATTATTTAATTATGAAGGTGAATTGATGAAAATAGTGATGTATGCTACAGACAACACTCAAAAACTGACCGCCATGAACGAATCTAGTAGTTTAATGGCAAGAGTACTGACGCAAATTAGAGATGTTGCCAATGAAATTGGAGAAATTTCTGATCAAACCAATTTACTTTCCCTCAATGCGAGTATTGAATCGGCTAGAGCAGGGGATGCAGGTAAGGGCTTTGCAGTAGTAGCCGAAGAAGTTCGTGTTTTGGCAAAGCGTTCGGCTCAATCGACCAATGAAATTCATAATTTAGTGGGTGAAACCCGAACAAAAATTGAAGAATTAGAAACGCTTTATAAATAAGCACACCCAACAGCTTAAAGGCGACTATCTCAATAGAGACAGTCGCCTTTAAGTTTACAAAATAAGGGTAGCCTTATGATTTAACAGGGGTGGATTAGTAATCCATACCACCCATACCACCATGACCAGCACCCGCCATAGTCGATGATTTTTCTGGAATATCCACAATCAACGCTTCAGTAGTCAACAACAATCCTGAGATTGAAGCGGCATTCTGTAATGCAAAACGTGTCACTTTTGCAGGGTCTACAATCCCAGCTTCAAACATATCCACAAAGGTGTCATTCAACGCGTCGTAGCCAATATTTTCAGCAGACTCTAACACTTTGTTGGTAATCACGCTACCTTCTTGCCCAGCGTTGTAAGCAATTTGCCGAGCAGGTGCTTCAATCGCCCGAAGTAGAATTTCTGCTCCTACTTTTTCATCGCCTTTGAGGGTTTGAGCAAACGTTGCCAACGCTTTTTTAGCTTTTAACAACATTGTGCCACCACCTGGTACAATGCCTTCTTCAATAGCGGCACGTGTGGCGTTCAATGCATCTTCAAGACGCAATTTTTTGTCTTTGAGTTCGGTTTCAGTCGCTGCACCTACTTCAATTACGGCAACACCACCTGACAATTTAGCCAAGCGTTCGGAAAGTTTTTCTTTGTCATACTCAGAATCGCTTTGGTCAATTTGCTTGCGAATCGCTTCGCATCTTGCGGTTACATCGGCTTTAGTAGCTTCATCCGCCACAATGATCGTAGCGTCTTTTGAAACGGTGGCTCTGCGAGCTTTACCTAATTGAGCAACAGTTACGTTTTCTAACCGAATACCCAACTCATCGGTGAACATTTGTCCGCCTGTCAAAATAGCGATGTCTTCCAACATGGCTTTGCGTCTATCGCCAAAACCAGGAGCTTTAACCGCTACAACACGGATAATTTTCCGCATGGTGTTGACAACCAACGTCGCCAAAGCTTCGCCTTCAATATCTTCACAAATTAGCAATAAGCCTTTACCTTCACGAGCGACTTGCTCTAAAATGGGGACGATATCAGCAACCAAATTGATTTTTTTGTTAACGCACAACACGAAGCAATCTTCCAAAACGGCTTCCATGCGTTCAGGGTCTGTTACGAAGTATGGGGAAATGTAGCCTTTATCAAACTGCATCCCTTCAACCACTTTCAAACTGGTACCGATGGACTTACTTTCTTCAATGGTGATAACGCCTTCTTTACCGACTTTATCCATGGCTTCAGCAATCAATTCGCCTACATAATCATCGTTTCCAGCAGAAACACTGGCAACTTGTTTGATGGAATCTTTGCTGTCTACTTGACGAGCCCGTAATTTAATTTCGGCTACAACGGCTTCAACGCCTTTGTTAATGCCTGAACGCAATGCAATTGGGTTCGCACCCGCTGCTACGTTTTTCAAGCCTTCACGCACAATAGATTGTGCTAAAACAGAAGCTGTGGTTGTACCGTCGCCCGCTACATCGTTGGTTTTGCTGGCAACTTCACGCACTAATTGGGCACCCGCATTGGCTGCTGGGTCTTCCATTTCGATTTCTTTAGCGATAGTAACACCGTCGTTTACAATTTGAGGTGCTCCAAATTTTTTCTCAAGAACGACGTTACGTCCTTTAGGTCCGAGGGTTACTTTAACCGCGTCAGCAACGGCATCAACGCCTTCTTGCAATTTACGACGAGCTTCTTCATTGAAGATAATTTTCTTAGCCATGATTCATTATGATTCCTTTTAAATTAACGTACACTAATACAGAAAAAAACAGATTATTATAACAGTTTTTTAAAATTAAAGAACGATGCCAAGAATATCGGATTCTTTGACTAATTTATAGTCTTTACCGCCAAATTTAACGTCGTTACCGCCCCATTTGGAAATAAATACTTTATCAGCCACTTTAACGGCAAGAGGTTGTAACGTTCCGTTAGCATCTACTTTTCCTACACCAACAGCTACAACGGTTGCCTGTTGAGGTTTTTCCCGTGCAGTATCAGGTAGAAAAATACCGCCAGCAGTTTGCTGGGCTTCTTCAAACAATTCAATTAGCACGTTATCGTGCAACGGCTGAAAGTTGACAGTCATCATCATATTAAATGTATTCTCCATTTTATTTTGGGTATTGTTCAATAAACCGAACAATCGCCCTATTAACCAGTAACAAGCGGTATAAAAGTTTGAGATGAAAAAGCTGAAAAACCTTGTAAGGAAATTCAGCATTTTCTAAATTAAGATTATAATATGCCAAACATAGCAATAATACTTGTTTTTAGAATTTTTTAATTTTATTTTTTTAAAAAACCTAAACCCTACCGTAACAAATAATTTGCTCCCCACGGCAACCGTTGAGTTGATTGCAAAACGGCGGGTAAAAACGCCATTTGCCACTGCGTATCATCGGCAAAATACGGCAACTTCCCTAACCAATGGCACGCCCCTTGAAATAACCTGCCATCCTGCACAGGTAAAAAGGGCTTAATACTAACATCTGGCTTGCCCCCAAGTTGATTTAAAACCAACCCCAAAGACCCTAAATGGTTCCCCCGAACAGCCAGTTGAGCCTGTTCTACAGCATTCCAAGTATTATCCAAAGTAGCCACCCATAACACTGAGATATCTTCTTGAGGAATAGGGTTCAACAATGCGGGGAAGCTATCGTCCATCACAATCCACTGATATTGCTTTTTCAACAGACGCTTCCAGCCATACAACCAATTAGGTAAAACCCAAGGTTCGGCTACATTTGCCTCCCATTCTTCGGGTTTCCACGGATGGTCGGAAGAAAACACAGTCAATAAATCATGGTTCGGCGTTAAGGCTTGCGGGGCTTCGGTAAATAAGCTATCGACCCAAGTACCGGCTTTTCTGAAATCTTTCTTTAATAAGCTAGCAACCTGTTGTAACGTCAATGTTTCCGGATGCACCGCCCCCAGTTGATGGGTTAAATTCAGTGTCGGGCAAGCATCTATCCATAAAATAGATTCAGGTGTTTCTGATTCAACAAGGTTTTGATTAAGATGAGCAAACAACGCTTCAACCACGGCGGTTTTACCCGTTTTTGGCAAACCTTTTACCACTAAAATTCGAGGGCTTTGCAAAGGTGTTACTGCTCCAACCCACTAGCGGAAACAACATCCAACAAAATTTTAAGTGTTCCCTTGGTTTTAGCATGAGCAATGGCTTCAACACCTTTGGGTAGCGGATACCGCCCTTGAATGAGCCTATCAACAGGTAAATTTTGTGTAGCTAACGCTTCCAAAGCTTTATCAAACGGGCCACACCGTGAACCCAAAATCGTGAGTTCGTTAATAACGACGGGGGCTAAATTAAGGGCTGCACCTTGTGCTACCGTTGATTTTAAAACGACCGTTCCTCTTGGTTTTGTCCAATCAATAGCCTGCTGAAGCCCACTAGCCGTGCCCGTTACTTCTACCACCACATCGGCTAAATTTGTGGGTTTGTAGCTAGATGATAGGACGGTTGTAATGCCTAAATCAGCCACTAACGCTAGTTTTTCAGCGTGTTTACCCGACAAAGTTACGTTGTGGCTAAACAACCGTAACGTCATTGCAATCAACAAGCCCAATTTCCCATCCCCCAAGACAATAATAGAGGTTTCAGGAGAAATTTTCAGTTGTTCGGGTATTTCAAACGCCGCAGCTAACGGCTCGCAAAAAACGGCTTTATCAGTTGAAACGTTGGCAGGCACTTCATACAAATTACGAACGGGTGCTTTCACATACTGGGCAAACCCGCCGTCATGATTCACGATACCAATGACTGTACGGGTTGGACAGTGGTGCGGATGCCCGCAAGTATCGCAGTGTTCAGGGGATGTTGCTAGGGTACACGCAGCGTTAATATCCACACAAACCCGCTTACCTAACCAACTGGCTTGTTCAGGGTTATTGGCATCAAATACGCCCACTACTTGCCCCACAAATTCGTGTCCCAATGTGCCTTCATAGCCCATATAGCCTTGTATTAGTTCTAAATCTGTATTGCAAACGCCAGCGGTTAAAACTTGAATGAGTGCTTCGCCTTCGGCTAACACGGGCAACGCTAATGATTCCACACTCAGCTGATTATTTCTCCATGTTAAGGCTTGCATAGTAGTGCCAGAAACGGTTTCCAAGAGAGAGGTCATCATCTTAATTATTACTTTCTTGTTACAGTGGGTTGGTATAAAGAGAATCTTGACTATAATGTATTAGTATAATCCAAAAAATTAAAGTTTCGTTGATTTTACTCGTTAAAAAGCTGTTTTGCAAGAAAGCCTTCTCTATCCTATGAAACGTTCAAATTTTATTAGTCAACTTTTTTTATCTCTGTTAGTGGTTGGTGTTTTAGCTTTTAACTTACCGATTGTTTTAGCCACTTCCTCAGGGGCTAGCCCTGAACCGCAAACCGCCCAGCAAATTGTAGACAAACTGTTGCGTGATAACAATATACCCGCTGAAAAAGTAAGAAGTGTAAAACTAGACAACCAAAACGTTTTTAATGCCTATACAGACGGGCAAAACATTGTGATGACTCAAAAATTATGGAATGCCCTGAAAACAAACGATGAGAGAGCTTTTGTGCTTTCCCATGAATTAGGACACATTATGGCAAACCATGTAACAAAATCCGTTTTTAGGAGTGCGGGTTTCTCTATTTTTACTAGAATTGTAGCCTCCGCAACGGGCAACCCATGGATAGCCAATGGCACTAGTTTAGGCTTGCAATTGGCCAATATGAAGTTTAGCCGATTACAAGAAACCCAAGCCGATGAACGGGGAATTATTGAAATGAAAACGGCGGGCTACAACCCCAATGCGGCTTTAGTGGTATTTAAAGTGTTAAAAGAAGGGGCAGGCAAGGGAAGAGGCGTTGAATTTTTGCAAACACACCCCCTGCCTGAATCTCGTATTCGGGAATTGGTGAATAAATACGGCTTGAAAGACGATCCCTCGGCTTAAATAGCGTGTTTAGTTTCACATCTTGGGCCGGCGACCTCTTGTGGTCGCCCGAATCAGGATTATACGCCATTTAATCGTTTAATCGGTATAAAATAAATTTTTAGCCAGCAACCACTTTGTTGAGGGCGAAAATGGGTAGGTAAATAGCCAAAACCACATACAACAGTAAAACCCCTAACACAATGGTAATCAACGGCTGAACCATCTCAGTTAATAAAGTAATGCCCATCTCAATTTCCGATTCTAAAAACTGTGCCGCCTTGTTCAACATCACTTCCATTTCACCCGTCTGTTCACCAATGGCTAACATTTTGGTTACCAACAGAGGAAACACATTAGATTCTTCTAATGGCCTTGAAGCAGAGCTACCAAGCATCAACGATTCTTGAGCAGCTTCAAATGCCAAACCCATTTCATGATTGGTTACGGTAGCAGCCGCCGTTTTAAATGCTTCTGTAATAATAATGCCACTACCTAATAAGTTAGCTAATGTAGCGGTAAACTGGCTTGCGTAAACTTTTTTAAGAAAATCACCCAAGAGGGGAATTCTTAACAAGATGCTATCAACCAGTGGTTTGCCAATGCCTTGCCTAAACACATTAAACCAAGCCCCTGCAACAAATAGGGCAATTAAAATAAGCCACCAAAAATTTTGCAACGTTTTACTAGCCAACAACAAAGTAACCGTAATAAATGGCAAATCCGCTCCTCGGCTATCAAACATTTGTTCAAATTGAGGCACAACAAAAATCAACATAATAACCAACACGGCTGAAATCACAAATAGCGTCATGGCAGGCATAATTAATGCCCCAGTTATTTTGTTACGCAAACTAATTTGTGTTTTGATTAATTGTTCCAACCGCAAAAAAACCCGAGACAAATCACCGGTTTGTTCGCCAGCTTTAACCATAGCAATAAACAACCTTGAAAATGTGCCTTTACAGCGTATTAAAGCCCCACTAAACGTGTAGCCGTTAATCACATCGGCTCGAATTTGTTGTAACATTTGCCTAAAGGCAACGTGTACGGTTTGCTGTTCAATTAAATACAATGTTTCTACTAGCGGAATACCACTACCTATCAAGGTACCCATTTGTTGGGTAAACATATAAACTTGCTTTAAACTAGGTTGCTGACCCAGTAACACCTTTAGAATACTTAAAGCACCTGCACCATTAGCTGTTGTTAACCCAAAGCTAATGGTGTTACCTCTGCGTTGTTGTATTTTTTCTAGCTTTTGAACCATTCTACCTTGGTTGCGCAATAGTTGCTTGGCATGGCGTAAATCAATCGCTTCAATATTGCCTTCAACAACCCGTTTAGATTCCATTTCTAAAGCTTTATAGGCAAATACGGACATCATCATTGCACTCTGTTATCCCTTAATTTTGCCCATTACCATTACTGCTACCTAATTCAAACCCCAATACCCGAACAATTTCAGATAAAGATGTTTCACCTTTTAGCGCCTTTAGCTTGCCCTGCATGGCCAACGTCTTCATGCCCTCACTAACAGCAGCATCTTCCAAAGCCACGCTAGAAGCACCAGAATCAATAAGTTGGGCTAGATTTCTGGAAACAGGCATTAGTTCATAAAGCCCTGTTCTACCCGTAAACCCTGTATCGTTACAGTGTTTGCAGCCAACCGCTTTATAAAGTTGAATGGCAGGTTGCTGAGCAGTCAGCCCTAAAATATCGCGTTCATCAGGGGTGGCAAGGTGGGGTTCTTTACAGTGGTTACATAATTTACGCACTAACCGCTGGGCAATAATGCCAATAACTGATGTACTAACTAAATAAGCAGGAGCACCCATTTCAAGTAATCGAGAAATAGTTTTAGACGTACTGTTAGTGTGAATAGTACTAAAAACCAAGTGGCCTGTTAATGAAGCATTTAAAGCGGCATCTAACGTTTCAGAATCTCGAATTTCGCCCACCATCAAAATGTCTGGGTCTTGGCGTAATAACGCCCGTAAGCAACTGGCAAAAGTTAACCCAGCTTTGGGTTGCACTTGCATTTGGTTAACCCCAGGTAACACATATTCAATAGGGTCTTCAATAGTAGAAATATTACGGTCGGGGGTGTTAATATCCCGAAGGCTGGCGTACAGCGTACTGGTTTTACCCGAACCCGTAGGGCCTGTTACTAAAATAATACCATGAGGCGAACGTATCATTTTCGCTAATTTTTTTCTGTCATCAGGGTCTAACCCTAAATTTTCAATGCCACTAGTGCCTGCATTCATTTTTAATAGCCTAATAACCAATTTTTCACCATAAGCAAGCGGAATACTATTAACCCGCATATCCACACTGTTGCTACCCACTTGGTGCTTAATACGCCCGTCTTGTGGTCTGCGTCGTTCTGAAATATCCATACCCGCAATGACTTTTATTCTGGAAATAATACTAGACGCCATTTTTAATGAAAGAGATTGAGCTTCGTGCAGAATACCGTCTTTTCTAAACCGCACTAGCAACCGTTGGGGTTGCGGTTCTATATGAATATCGCTAGCATTTCGGTCTGCGGCTTCGGTTAATAGGGCATTCACAAATTGCACAACAGGGGCAGAATTGGCGGCGGCTTCCGATTCTAATTCAAGGGCAACATTACCACCTGAACCATCAAGGGTTTCATTTTTAAGTACATCTACTTCTAGGGCTTCTAGCACTTGGTCTGCAGAATAGCGTTTGGCGTAATAAGTATCTAACATTTCTGACAGTTCAGAAGACGTCGATAACTTCACCGTAACACGGTAGCGTGTCATCAAGGCAATATCATCTAACACCTTGGTTTTATCAGGGCGAGCCATAATAACTTCAAGCCGACCTTCTTCCAAATCTAAATGATAAGGAATAATACAGTTTTGGCGAATAAAATCTTCGGGCAACAGCTTCATTATTTCTGGCTTTAGGACAATGCCCTTAACGCTAATATATTCTAATTGATGCAGTTCAGCCAACCCCATGCCTAATTGTTCTTCAGTTACAAACCCACTTGAAACTAATACTTTACCAATGGGTTCGCCAGAAGCTTTGGCTTCAGCCAACGCTCTACTCAATTTTTCAGCAGAAACCAACCCTTTTTCTAATAAAATAGTCCCAATTCTTTTGGTGGCGACTGATTCTGGCATAACAACATTTTGCCCCAACGCTTGGCTGAGGGGTAGTGTATGGTTTAACGATAGATTAACCCATTGCTGATTAGCCTCTATTGCTGGAGGCATAGGAAGGCTATTGACCACTAAAGCTGGTAGATTGTTACTAGATACGTTAGTGGTTACGTTGACCATAGTAGCACCAAAAACTTGAGGGGTTCGGCTAGATGATGCCCCTGTTTGGCTCATGGGTTGTTTATTGGGTTGATTAGAAAAGGACATAGTCATCATCATCATTCAAGCAAGATGCTCCGAATTTATAAGGTAGCAAAATTATTCCATTCGGTATTCTAATTAATCGTTTTTGTTAACTGGCTCAATTTACCTTGGGCTTCAAGCAAAACCAGTTCTAGTAAAGCCTCTTGCTCACCTAGTTTTACGCAAACCAACAGCAAATGCCCTAAAACTTCCATACTAGGTTGCAGTTCACACTGTAAGCATCGTTCATTATAGGCGTGTAAAAGGGCTTGGGTATTAATTAACCTAGAAACCAATTCCTTACGACGCAATCCATCCATTAAATACATGGCATTAAAGGCTCTATATGAATATAGATTCTTATCGTACCACCGTTTCTTATCTAACGATTTGATTAACGCCTGATGCTTTTCAGATCTTGATTCAATAAACAGCAGTTTTTTATCATCTTGTTGATAAAGTTCCATTATATATTCAATGACGCAATTACAGTAGGTTTCCATCAAACTGATGGGCATTTTTTGCAACCTACCGACTAAGGCTAATAAATTTTTATCTTTTTGGTACCAGCGTTGATTTTCTGCATTAAATGGTTTTTTTCTAGTCATCATCATCATAAGAAGAAGGTCTCCAATAGCAAGAAGTGAAGCGAGTTATTATTATAAAAACTCTATTCTTGGCTATCGGTTTTTAAGTGGGCAGTCTTTAATTAAGTTGTAACATCATGACACATTCTTCATCTTTAAACTGTAGATAGGTGTTATACCTATTCACTGTTTAAATAACGAAAAATCATGGTGAGGTATGGCTTTAAACCCTACCTCACCGCAATTCTAATTTCGCAATGGATATTACACCGATAAAAATGACGGGCAATTTTCTACAGGGTTCACCCAACACCCTGCAGAAGTAGGCAATTGCGTAATTAATAATTGGCGTAACAATTCCCCCAACGCAAAGGGTACGGTTAAATCCACCGGTTCGTCAAAATCTTGCGGATGCAATTCTAATTTACTACCATGCTTAGGAGGCATTTTTACATCATCATCTTCTTCAAATAAAGATTTTACACTAAATGATTCCACAATATCAAATCTATCTTCAACCCATGTATTACCCACACACTGGCTACAAGGCACTAACGCCTTACCCGTTAACGTACCTGCTATTTCAAAACCTTTAGTGGTGCGTACAAACTGCAACACCCCTGTACCTTGAAATTCAAAATCGCTTTCAACATCCACCAAGGTAATGGCGCCTTCGGGCTCCCAAACAAAAGAAGGGTGTCCGTTGGTTACAAAAGAGCGTAAATCCATCGTATACGGAGGTAATTGCGGAGAATATGTGTGTTTGATAGATTTTGACATGACGGGTTAATGGCTTTCTGAAAAAATACAAAGAGATTATATTTAACTATACAAAAAAGACGATTAATTCCCAAGGCTTTTTCAACTACCCCATCAAGCTTGCGTGTGGTACTATTTGATAAACGTTATTAAAAAACGAGAATGTCTTAATTACAATGCTACCGTTCACCAACCGTCTTGATAGTTATATTGGCAAACAATTATTTGGGTTTTTAAGCATTACCTTACTGCTTATAACCTTAGTGGTTTTCTTTAGCGATACCTTGTTTGATTTCCTTCGGGAAATGCAACAGCTGGGCATTCCACTCAGTTTAGCCCTCCAGTTTTTAGCCCTCAGCTTACCAGATGCCTTGGTGTTTGCCCTAGCCCCTAGCGTCTTTTTAACGTGCTTGCTTATTTACAACCAACTGAATAGCCAGTTTGAATTAGTGGCGTTAAGAATGGTCGGCATCAGCTTGGGGCGGTTAGTTCGCCCAGCCTTGGTGTTGGGGTGCTTTATGGCATTGGTTACCGTTTGGCTGATGAATACCGTCGTGCCAGATTGTCATCGGCAGTTGGAATTCATGAAAAAGCAGATGATGGAAACTTCTCGGTTAACGTTGGGCAAGAATGGATTAACCATTCCCATTTACGGCGATTTACAAAGCGATAGCGAAAAGAAAAAAGCCGATGAAAAATACGATGCGATGGGCGTAAAAATTGAAAAACCCCTTCGGTTGGAAAAACTGCTTTATGCGGAATTGGCTTCTCCTGAAGCACTCCAGAATGTAACGTATTTAGATGTTAGCGACCCGAAACAGGTGCAACTACTTCAAGCGGCTTCCGCCAAACCCACCCAAGAAACGTGGATTATGAATGATGTGCAATCTTACATCCTCAATAAAGAAAAGCAAACCTTAGTGCATAGCCACTTAGGGCGAATGTCTCGGCAATACTTGCTAAACCCTGTTGAACAAATTGAACAAACCAAGAAGAAATTTGATTCTAAAGGGCTTAATTTTTTGGAACTACAAGCTTATTTAAAGAAAAATGCGGCTGAAAAAGATTTACCCCGAAAACTATACCTAAAATTGTGGGATTTTTGGGTTCAGCCCCTCAGTTGTATTGCGTTGGCGTTGTTAGCGTTACCGCTTTCTTTAGCACCGCCTAGGCAAGCCCAACAACGAGGCTTTGTATACGGTATTTTCGTGTTGTTTTTGTTGTTTTTGGGCAAGGCTATTTTTACTTCGTTAGGGACAGGGGGCGTGCTTCAAAAAACCTTTCATATTACTAATAACATGGCGATGGGGATTGCTGGTTTTTTGCCCATTTTAGTCTTGCTACTGTTAGCGTTATTCCTATTACAACGAAAATCAAAAGTGCTGTAAAAAAGATGGGGCTATTAAGATGAAAAAAATATCTGTAGCATTTGTTCTATTATGTCTAGTATGTTGTTCTTCTATATATACTGTAGAAGCTAAAAAATTTCTTAAATCACCTCAAAAAACAGAGGCATCGCCCACAGCCGAACCGACCCTTTCCCCTTTTGAAGTGTACAACGAAGGCGTTAAGCTATTACTGGCTGCCCAAACCGAACAACAACGGGGCGAAACAGACCAAGCCGAAGTATTATTTCAACGAGCAGAACAAGCCTTTAGCTTGGCACTAAAATCATCGAACCCCAAATTAGTTGAAGCCCAAAGCAACTTAGGGTATGTACAATTGTACCGAAAACTTTACCCCCAAGCCGTTAAACAATTCAAACTTGCCCTCAAGCTAAACCCCACCCACCCCGAAAGCCTTTCAGGCTTAGCTATGGCTTACGTTCAGCAACAGCAGGCGAAAAAAGCCCTTCCCCTATTTGAACAATTAACCCAGCTAGACCCTAAAAACCCCAGCTATTGGTTTAACTTGGGTAGTACCGCCCAATGCTTAAATTTAGCCAATCAAGCAGAATTAGCCTATAAAGAAGTGTTAAAATTTGCACCCAAGCATCAATCTGCTGTGTTTAACCTTGCCACATTAAAAGACAATACGTTAAACTATAAAGAAGCACTCGCCCTATATGCGTGGTGTATTAACATGGATGCTAGTTCCTTAATTGGGTTAGAAGCGTTAAAACGCAGTGCCCAACTAAAAGAAGCTCTGAAAAAGACTCCATAAGGCGTGCTAACCCCGAGGCGGGAGTGATTGCTCAGCAATCAACATTCCTCTTGGTATCTTCTACCTTCGGTAGACTGATTCCAAAGGAATCAACAAATCCTTATGTACTTCTTTGTACACTCCGGTTTTCCGTTCCTCGTGCCTCGTTATCTCATCCTTCTGAAACCTTTTCAGAACTTCTTAAAAACTGAGCTGAAATCCGCCCAACCTTAATTTGTTTTAAACAAAAAGGGGAGATTTTTTATTGATGATGACTGCTGTTACACCTGTTGGTTTATCCAATCAAAAAGCTTGGTTAAGTTGCATTAGTCTGCAATTAATGGCGGGCTTACTGGCTCTCTTTTCGTTTGCGCCTTCTGCATTACTGATGGGTATCGGTATTGGGTTAAGTTTGGCTATCTTCGTTGTTCTAACACTTAGTATGGTTCGTTCGTTTCGAGTTTCACTTCACAACAAGGTGCACCCTTATAAAAACTGGCTCGTTTCAGGGTGGTTTGTGGGTAGCTTGTTGATGGTTGCCATCCACCCAGCCTTGCTGGTGGTAGGGCTATTTCCCCTTGTTCAGTTTCAACGCTTTTTACCCAAGTTCAACCTTTCGCAAGTGCCTTGGCTGGTTGGGGCAGCTTCCGTTGTGCTAGTTGGGCTTTCAGCTTGGCAATTAAAAATCAACCCATCTAGTATTAAACTACTGGCTTATGGGGTGAATACGGCTCTTTGGATGAGCAGTTTTATACCGTTATTAATTACTTACGCTTTAACGCAAGTGCATTTACGCACCCTACTTGAAGTACAAAATGGGCAATTGCTTCAACAATCGACCCTTGCGTTGACAGATGCCCTAACGGGGCTGGGGAACAGGCGATATTTTGATGAAACCTTGACCCGAGAAATGGCTCGTACTAAGCGTAATGCGTCTCCGCTTTCGTTGGTGTTACTGGATATTGATTTTTTCAAGAAAATAAACGATGTTTATGGGCATACAACGGGTGATACAGTATTGAAGGAATTAGCCATTTTAATTGCAACCAATTTACGCCAATGTGATTGGATTGCTAGATATGGTGGGGAAGAATACGCCTTAATTTTGCCAGATACGCCTTGTTTGGAGGCGTTGAAATTGTTAGAACGCCTTCGGCTATTAGTGGAAAAGCATGTGTTTGATAGAGACCATTCCCCCATGAAAGTAACCGTTAGCTTAGGTATTACGCAGTATGATGTGAAACGCCACACCTTAGAAAGCTTTGTTGCAGAAGCGGATACAGCCCTTTATGAAGCTAAACACCATGGTAGAAACCAAGTGCGGGTTTATGGGCTAGGGGCTGCTGGCGATACGTTGATTAGCCCGCAAGTATTGATTGAGTCAAGGCACACCAGCCTTTACACGATGGGTTAAGAAATAATATTTTTGATTGCTTGACGTGCGAAAATGGAGTCAACGGTTTGATTTGTTACTTGCTGGACAATTGCAGGTGGGTGATGAATTGACTCTAGCGTCATTCTTGTCAGCAGTTCTGGATTCATAGGATTACTACTTAAGTCTAAGACACCAGTGGCAACTACTTTCACCCCTTTAGGAATACCGCTAAAAAAGTTACCTAGATGATCAATAGCTGAAGGCGGAATATCCGCAACTGTTTGCCAAGGCATCTTCGCTAAATCATCACCTATTTTTGGAGCAACATTTTTTGCTCCACCAGTCAAAAACTTACCTACCGAACCAATATTCATCATTATTACCCCTGTTTTAATAGTTCCCCTATATAAAAAACACATCGTCATGTTGAGCGAATGCAAAATAGCCCCTAATACCCATTTAACCCTATTAAAATTTAAACTAGCTTTACTAGCATAAAACCACTTTGTTCAGTTTTTTATGCTAGCCATTCGTTAAGAAATAAACAATTCCATGTTGTAATGCCCCATGAATGAGTCGCCAGACCACAATTCATACAACAAATCTATCACGCCACCTTCGGGGGTCAACGCATAATCTAGCCGATTGGTATAACTTCTTAGCAACAGCAAAGACCCCTCGTAAAAATACTGAACGGCGTACCATTCACCTTCCGCAAAGTTTTGCCGTGTATGGGTTTCACCTATTTGCACTCTGGTCATCAAGTTATTGGAGAATTTAATAGTGGTCGTCATTTTTTTATCGTTTAAAAACGTATCAAACGCCACTAAAAACGTGTCGTCATCCACTTGAAACAACGACCCGCCTGAAAGTTCTTCAATGGTTTGCACCGTGCCATTGAGGGTATGGGTATAGGTGGCTTCAATTGAAACTAATTTTCTGCCGTTACGGCGCTGAATATCACTCATCATCATCATGGCTAAACAGTACTTTCATCAAGGCTATCAATCATTCATTAATCAAGAGAAAACATCCATCACAAGTAACACTTTTTGAGTTTCGCAAACCGAGGCATCGCAAACGTCCATCTTCGCAAACCAGAACACAAAAAACTATAGTTTAAATTGTAATAACAAGCGGATAACGTTATTTATGGTATGGTTCGTTGTTAAGAATGCGAAAAGCACGGTAAACCTGCTCTGCCCAAACCAACCTAACCATTGGGTGTGGAAACGTAAGGGTTGAAAGTGAAACCTGCCAGTGTGATTGGTCTATCACCCTGGTAGCTAGCCCTAACGGACCCCCTACAATCCATATCATACGGGTTTGGTTGCGGTTTACACATCCTCTGCTTGTTTGGTTTCCTGCATTGACGGCAGGATGTCGTTGCCATAGTTCTTGGGCAAACTGTTGGCTTGTATACCCGCTTCCCCGTTCGCTTAACGCTACCCAATAGGCGTCTTCAGGCAAATAGGCTAAAATCCGTTCAGCCTCTTTCTGCTTGATTTTTTCGTCCGTCATCCCCTGCTTGATGGGTTCTTCTGCTAGTTCGGTAATCATCACCTTACAGTAGGGCGAAAGTCGTTTGATGTATTCCGCCACGCCTTCATGAATGTAGCTGAATTGATTTTTCAATTTCCCTACAACCAGTAATTCAATTGTTACACCCGCACACCGCATCATCATCATGATTAATTATTAAACTTCCACCAGAACGGGTGCATCCAAGTCATCAAACACCTTCAAAGCGGTAGTTTGCAACGTAACACCTTTCTCCGCAAAGGGACGGGTTAATTCAGGCAAAAATGCCTTCATCGCTTTTAAAGCCCTTGCTTTATGATGCCCTGCTCGTTCTTTTTTAACTTTCACCCGAAAGCCTAATTCTGGCAAAATGCCCCAGTTGCTGTTAATCGGCTGGAAATTCTTGCCCACGGCTTCTTCTCGGGTAATGTAATGCAACAAACTACCCAACATCGTTTCCCTCGGCAACGCTAGGGGGGCTTCCCCTTCTAATTGCCTAGCTATGTTGAGTGCCGCCACCAAGCCCGTAGCGATACTTTCCGTATAGCCTTCGGTGCCAGTCAATTGTCCTGCAAGCATCAAATTAGGCATTACTTTGAATTGAAGCGTCGGCAACAACACTTCAGGACTATGAAAATAGGTGTTACGGTGCATTACACCATACCGAACAACTTCCGCTGCTTCCAAACCGGGTATCAGCTTGAGCAATTCTTTTTGTTCGCCCCATTTTAGATTGGTTTGAAAACCCACCAAATTGTAGAGCGTCCCTTCAGCATTATCTTGCCGAAGTTGCACCACGGCATGCGGTTTTTCATCGGGCTTGTGTGGATTTTCCAACCCAACAGGCTTCATAGGACCATACCGCAACGTATCCACCCCTCTGGAAGCAATCACTTCAACAGGCATACAGCTTTCAAAAAACGACGCTTTTTCCGCCTCTTCAAAACTTTTCAACGGAATTTTTTCCGCATTGGTTAGAAACGCATAAAATGCCTCATATTGGGCTTGGTTCATGGGGCAGTTAATATAGCTAGCCTCATCCCCTTCACCCAGAGTTTTACCGAGTGTTTTGTTATATCTATCTTGAAAAAACGCCACTTCAAAATTAACGGAATCTTTCATCACGATGGGGGCAGCCGCGTCAAAAAAGTACAAATTCCCTCTGTTAAGCAACTGCCCCATAGCTTTTACTAGGGGTTCGGTGGTTATTGGGCCTGTAGCCAACAGCGTAAAGCGAGTATCAGTAGGAAGTGCCGTTATTTCACTGCCGATAAAGTCAATATTGGGGTGGTTTTGAATACGGTGCGTTACGAGGGCGGAAAATTTATCTCGGTCTACGGCTAGGGCTTGCCCTGCGGGTACGGCACAATCGGTGGCTATGCCCAAAAGTTGACACCCTAGCAGTGCCATTTCTCGTTTAAGCAAGCCACTGGCGGCTTCGCCCATAGAACCAAAACTGTTGGAACATACGATTTCGGCTAAATCATTGCTATGGTGTGCAGGGGAACGCTTTTCGGGTTTAAGGTCATATAACCGTACTTGGTAGCCACGGTCTGCTAGTTGCAGGGCGGCTTCTGTGCCTGCTAGCCCACCGCCAATAATGGCAACATCGGCTGGTTTGAGGGTACTGCTCATGGTTAGTGGGTTTCCTTGTGAACGAAAGAGAAAAAAAACTACCTTCTATTCAACCATGAACACCGTTGTTTTTCTAGCTAGGCAAAACAACGATGTTTGAGGCATAATAGAAGTAGTTGTTTATTTTTTGATACTGTAAAGGATTCCTCAATGGCGTTCCAGTCTACTGCTTCTACACCTAAAATGGCTTTACTAACCTTGATTGCCTTTACATGCCTTCTGCCTAATTATGTCTTTGCAGATTCTTTAGAAGCAGGGTTATTAAATGCCCAACCCACTGCCGTTTCAACCAAAACGATTGTAACCAGTAGTAACTCAACAATCATACCTGCAGAAAGCTATAGCCTAGCTGCAACCACTTCTACCCCAGCACTATGGGAATTAACCAATGAAGGGCTTGCGTTGCAACCTTCGCAATTTTTAAAAGCCAGTAGTTCCGTCCGGTTTTTAGCCCACCCTATTCCTAAAACCAACCAACTGGTCATTGAATTCCCCAATGCGGAACTAAAACCAACCCTTCCCACTAAAGTTTTAACCGGTAGCGTTAATCAAAATGGGATTCAAACCGTGGCTATTTCATCACACAAAGGTAGTTTAGTTAATTCCGTTCGGGTGGTAATTAATTACGCCCCTTCGGTTTCTGTAGAAAAACTGCTACCCACCAAAACCACCACCCAAAGCCTGCTTGTACCGTTTCCTATTTTAGCCAGTAGCAATACCAGCCACAACACAACAGGTACTATTCAAGGTACTTCTGTTGTGCCTTACCAATTCAGAAAAACCCCTACCTCGCCCGCTACCGAAACACCTGCTGTTACTGTTAATACGTCAGTTTCAGTCCAAGCAACCGCACTAGCTGATGAACCGAAAGTACCACTGAAAGGGTTAGAAGTGGAAGCAGAATTTTTACTGCTGAAACCTGAGGAAGGGGCTGGTTTACTGAAAGTAAAAAACCAGTTTTATTTGGAAAAGCCTAATCGGTTTGTCGTGGATTTAGAACCTGCCGTTTTAAGCGGAGATTTATTTACCAGCGAAGGATCACCCACCGGTAAAGCCCCCACCAGTGGTGTAACGGAATGGAACGGTTGGACTGTTAGGCTTTCGCAAAATACCCCCAGCATTGTTCGGTTAGTGATTGAAACGGAAGGCAATAAAAACTTCAAATTATTGGAAGGGTCTCCGCAAGCACCACAGGCGTTTAGAAATGCCTTGGTTGTACAACCCACTTCGGGAATTAAACGCCCCACAACCCAAGTATCTATTGCTAAAGGCAATTTAACGCAAGTTTATTTTTCGCCCCCCACCAGTAAGGGAGCGGTTAAAATGCGGTTAGAAGCTTCTGTGCCTGTAGAATACAAGCTAACTAACGAAACGGGTAACCGCCTAGTGCTTAGTTTGCCCAATATTGCCCCACCAGAAAGTGGGGGTGTACAACAATTTGATGTGAAAAGTTTTCCATATTTGAAGGCGTTAAGCCATGTAGCTGCCGTTAAAGGCAGTGCGTTGGTGATAGATTTTGTCCAACCCGTAAAGGATTTACGCTCGTTACCCTTTACCGCTCAACGAGCATTAGAACTGAGCTTTTTAGTCCCTAGTAGCCCCTCTTCTATTACGGCTAGCATCCGCAACCCCAAAGGACGCATTGTGGTAGATGCTGGGCATGGTGGCAAAGACCAAGGCTCTAGCAGAGCGGGCGTTTTGGAAAAAGATCTGAATTTGGCATGTGCCACCTACTTGGTGGATGCCTTAAAACGACGGGGTTTGGAAGTGTATACCACTCGCACAACGGATAAATTCCTTGAACTACGAGAAATTTCCGCCATTGCGAATAAATATGACCCTGATTTGTTTGTTTCTATTCACCACAATGCCAGTACAGACCCTTCAATTGCAGGGTTAGAAACCTACTATTACCACTACCCTAGTGTGGCTTTAGCCAAAGCGGTTCATGCCTCGTTGGTAGGGGCGTTGCCTATAAAAGATAGGGGTGTACGGCGGGCACAATTTTATGTGATTAACCATACCACCGCACCTGCCATTTTGGTGGAATTGGGGTATCTGTCCAACGCGGGTGAACGGGCGGAAGTGAACACCACTGCTCGGCAAAAGAAATCCGCTGAAGCGGTTGCTGATGGTATTGTGGAATACCTCCGCCAGTTAAAGCGGTAGGTTTCAATTTTCAAAAAGTTACCAATCGTTACCAAAAGTAGGAAAACGTGGCTTTAATATGGGCGGTAATGATTTTCCTCAGCCCTGAAAGTTGCGAATCGACCGAATCCCCCGAATGCAACGCCACCACAGATGAATTTGACTGTAATTCAAAGGAATCGCCCGTACTAACGTTATTCAACCCACTTATGGCTACTGGTGTTGAAGCTCTATTTACTATAGGCCTAGGTGTAACAGCATTAACCCACGGTGTGAAACCATCAATAACCATGGGTTTTAACCCCACGCCGAAAACGTACGACCATTACCACCCCCGTGAACATCTTGTCTTCCCACATTACCAATATTTGCCACTGGGCGTGGAGTAGAATTCCCCCGCTGATTATTTTGCCTATCGCCACTAAAAGCAGATTGACTAGGATTTAGCCCACTAATAAAATTAGTTGTACCATCTATATTGATTAATGTTAATTGTGGCTTACTGATAGAAGTGAAAACACCCTTAGGCATCAAAACAGACCCTTGTTGTTCTACAATAAACGGAACTTTTTCTTCTAAAAAAACTTCGGCATGGTTTACAATATAAAAAATAGGGGGTGGGGTATGCGGGATAAACATCATAAGGGGTTTCCTTTAAAAAATCTGTAAGTAGAAAAAGTCATCAACCCACTATTTGAAAAAATATTAATCGTAATTACTAACCATAGTGTACAAAATACACACACCAAATGCAAGACCTAAAAGAAAATCAATTTACTAACAATAAAAATTGTTTCCAGAAGCTTAAGTGGCTAGTGCTAATTTTAACACGCAAGGGGCATGGTCTGAACCTAATGTTTGGTCGTGGATATCGGCATCTATCACAAAGGGCATTAAATTTTGCGTAGCAAAGAAATAATCAATCCGCCAACCCACGTTACGGTCTCTGGCACGGGTTTGCATATCCCACCAGCTGTAGCGGTCAGCTTCATCAGGGTGTAACGCCCGAAACGTATCTACAAAGCCCATTTCAACCAATTTATCTAGCCAAACCCGTTCTTCGGACATAAACCCCGATTTCTTTTCGTTTTCCTTCGGGCGGGCTAAATCAATGGGGAAGTGGGAAGTGTTGAAATCACCCGTTAAAATGACCGGCTTCCCACTAGCTACCAAGGGCTTCAAATGCTGATTCAAAAAGGCATCGTAAAAATTGTGCTTATAGGTTAGTCTATCTTTGGTGGCGTTTCCGCCGTTGGGGTAGTAGGTGCCGTACAGTATAAAGTCTTTAAATTCCGCAACAACTGTACGTCCTTCACTATCAAATTCAGGGAAACCAAAGCCTTCGCTGACGCTAATAGGTTTTTCTTTGCTCCAAATGGCGGTGCCACTGTAGCCAGCCCTTTCAGCATGGCTGTAAAATGTGTGGTATCCGTGCGGAGGCGTTACCATTTCCGCCGTTAGCTGATGAGCATGGATTTTCGTTTCTTGCAGGCATAAAATATCGGGCTGGGTGGCTTCTAGCCAATCCAAAAAGCCTTTTTTATACGCTGCCCGAATACCGTTAACATTCCATGAAATGAGCGTGGTTTCTTTTTTAGTCATTGAAAGAAAAGTCCTCTAAATTATTTTTGTTGGTTTGGTAGGGCAACTGCTCGACCGACGGAATGATAGGTAAAACCTTGTTCTGCCATTCTAACAGGGGCAAATAGGTTTCTACCATCTACTACCAGCCTGCAAGTGGTTGATTCTTTCAATTGGCTAAAATTCAACTGAGCAAATTCAGGCCATTCGGTTAAAATAGCAATCACATCGGCTCCTTCAGCCGCTTCGTAAATAGATTCAGCAAATTTCACTCGACGCACCTTTTCTTTGGCAGCTCCCATGGCGATGGGGTCGTAAGCCCGAATGGTAGCCCCTCGGTTTTGCAAGCCCCAAATAACTTGGGTTGATGGACAATCTCGCATATCATCCGTATTAGGGCGATAAGCAAGTCCCCAAATAGCAATAGTTTTTCCAGCCAATTGCCCACCGCACGCCTCGGAAATGCGTTCAATAAACCGAATGCGTTGATACCGATTAACGGTTTCAGTCGCCTTTAGTAAATCAAAGCTCATGTGGTATTTGGTAGCTAAATGCCCGAGCGAAGTAACATCCCTTGGTAAGAAAATACCGCCGTAGCCTAAGCCTGCATTCAAAAAATGTGGAGAAATTCGCTTATCCATCCCTAAGCCTTTGGCTACCAACCCAATATCAGACCCCACTTTTTCGCTAATTTGAGCAATGGAATTAATAAATGAAATTTTCATGGCTAAATAAGCGTTGGTGGCGTGTTTAATGAGTTCGGCGGTAATCACATCCGTCATTAGCATGGGGGCGGAAATACCCGAATAGAGTTCCAACAAAAGGTCTTTGGCTTTTTGGGTGTTCGTCCCGATAATTAGCCTATCGGGGTTGAAAAAATCGTGGACAGATTGTCCTTCTCTCAAAAACTGAGGCACAGCAGCGATATCCACTTCGCAACTACTACCTTCAGGTAGTAATTTTACCAGTTCGCTTTTCAGCCAAGAACCAGATTCTACGGGCAAATTGCTTCGTTGTACCACTAATTTATAGCCTGTTTCAAAGCCCGGTGCCATGGCTTTGAGAATTTGATTAATAGGGCCTAAATCGGGTTGCCCGTCGGGTAGAGGGGGGGCGGAAATGCTTAGGAAGATAATATTGGCTTCTTTGCAGGCGGCGGCAACATCGGTGGTGTAGGTTAGCATGCCGTTGGCTAGTTCAGATTTGACGATGGCTTCTAAGCCTTCTTCAAAGAAGGGAACTTCGCCTTTTTGCAGGCTTTCCATGCGGTCTGCTTCAAGCCCTGCACAGGTTACTTTAAAGCCCATGGAAGCGAAGCACGCCCCTGTAACGTTGGCAACGTAACCTGAACCGAGTACGGCTAATTTCAATGACTGTTTCATAGGGGCAGGTTCTTTCATACATCACAGCGAATAACGAATATGATTTATTATATAAGAAGCATTCCCTAGTTAAAAGCACTTTATGGTAAACTAAGGCTATCAATTCCTTATTAGTTGAAAGCCTTAGTTTCTGCCATGCCTACCGAAAAAAAAACCTCCGTTCTGCAAACCATCGTCGCCCAAAAACGACAAGAAATAGTCGAATGGCAAACAGAATACCCCTTCACCTACTGGCTTGAAAAAGCCACAGTCAACACGGAAACACCCCACGCCTTTGAAATCGCCCTACGGGCTGAAAACCCCCAAGGCGGGGTTCACCTCATCTGTGAACTCAAACCGAAATCGCCCTCGCTGGGGGTGTTACAATCCGCCCCGAATGTGCCCGCCATTATTGCAGATTACACCCAAGTAGCCAGTGCCATTTCCGTATTGACAGATACCACTTTTTTCGGTGGTAGTTTTGATTTGCTCGAAGAAGTTAAAAGCCTAACCGCTCTGCCCGTGTTGTGTAAAGATTTCATTATTGACCCCTACCAAGTGCTGGTTGCGGTAGCCTGCAAAGCAGACGCCGTTTTGCTAATTATGAAAGCCTTGGATGACGTGATGTACGTTACCCTGTTTGAAACGATTCGTTCCTACGGGTTAACGCCTGTAGTAGAAGTGCAAAATGAAACGGAATTGAAACGAGCATTATTGGTGCATCCATCAGTTATTTTAATTAATAACCGAGATTTAGATACGTTGGAAATGCACCCCGAAACGGTGGCTCAATTAGCGCCACTCGTCCCTAAAGAATGTGTGATTATTGCCGCTTCAGGCATGGGCAGCCGTGCTGATATTGAGCGGTATTTGCCCCATGCTTCGGCGTGCTTGGTGGGTAGCCAGTTAATGAAGACTTCACCCCAAGACCGGCTGAATACATTAAAAACCCTCAAAAATGCAGAGGGTATTCAACCATGCTAAATGGTATTAACTGTTGGCTAAAGCAAGCCCTAAAACAAACGGGTAATGGCGTTATCGTCATGCAAAAAGCGTTTGGCTGGGTTTTTAAAAACCGTATTCGGTGGAACGAAACGTTTTCGCAAATGAGCAAAATTGGGGTAGAATCCATCCCTATGGTGTTATTGCTAAGTTGTATAGGTGGCGGCGTTTTAGCCCTTCAGCTTAGCCGTTTATTTGCTAATTCTGGCACAGAACAGTACATTGGCGGATTAGTAGGCCTGGCGGTTGTGAAGGAAATTGCTCCTATTTTTACGGCTTTGGCGGTGGGTGCTAGGTGTGGCACGGCTATGGCTAGTGAACTTGCCCACATGACGCTGAATAACCAAGTTAGTGCGTTAAAGGTTCTGCAAGTTTCGGCTAGTCGGTTTTTGGTGGTGCCTCGGTTATTGGCTTGTTTGTACTGTTTGCCGTTGCTGAATTTGCTAGCTACTTTAGGAGCGGTTTTGGCGGGCATGGTTGTTGCTAGAATGACCATTGGCTTGCATTATGCTATTTATTTAGATTCTGTTTGGAATTTAGTGCCACCACGGGAATTGTGGGTGAGCTTATTTAAAACCTTAGTTTTTGGCTTACTGATGGCGATTGTTTCTTGTACGTTGGGGTTGCAGGCTAGTGGGGGTAGTAGGGCGGTTGGTATGGCGGCTATGAAGGCAGCCGTTTGGATTTCCGTGTTAGTGTTGCTAATGGATTTTTTCCTTTCGTGGGCGTTTTTAACGTCTCCGTTTGATTGATACCAATTGGCATCATACCAATTCATACATTGAATAGGGTGTTTTCAAATCGATTGTTGCTTGCGTTTTTCGCTGGTTGGTTTGTTGGGGGACTGCCGTTTGGCAGCCCCCCAACACCCCCCACAAACTTAGGGGTGCCCCCTAACCAACCCCCAAAAAGCCACCTACCTATGCCACAACGGCATTGACGGTGGGATGTTCTTTTTGCCCCGCTGGTGGACGGAACGCATCGGCAACTGCAGGGCAAATGCGATGGTCGTTCCTACTGGTGGTACGCCATTTAATGGTATTAATTACCGTTCCAAGGCTTCTTGGGCTTCAATAGCGGCTAGTTTTGCCTGCCAATTTTCGGTCATAGCACACCCGCAGTTTGCACCATGAATATGGGTGGGTTCAGGGTGAGCAACATAATCGATCTGCTTTGGTTTACTATTCCACAGCTTAATGGTGCTAGCATCTTTTACAAATTGACGTTGTGCCAAACTATTGCACTGGGGGCAAAACGCACGGTCTGCGTGCAAGGCACTAGGGCGTTCTAATTGAAAATCCTGCTTGCAAACAGGATTCGTACACTGGTAAGAATAAAACGGCATAAGGGATGAATTTCTATGGGGTTTATCAAATAATACCAATTTCAAATAGGAATATCGTCAGCGTCCACGTTGTTACCGTCAAGCAAAAAATCCTCAACGTACTTCTCCTGTGTACGCCTGCAGTTTTTTACTTGCCAGTGCCTAGTATCCATCTAACGCTATTCCTATTTGAAAATGGTATAAAACAAGTCTCGTTTCTTCTAGTTTAACATCTTTTTCTCGTAATATTTTGTTACATAGGGCATTTTTACCCTTGTCTAATTGTTTATTAGGGCATGGCAAGTTTGCCATAAAAACAAGTAAGCTTTTTAGCAATCGCTATTTTGATAAGAACCTTTAAAAACCCCACCTATTGGATAGTTAATAATGACAACCCCTATCAATCAAGCGTCAACTATCGAAGCGTCAGCTATTTCCCCCTTTGAAGTAAAGCTGAATAAATTAGCTCAACTACTTGGGTTTTATAGCGTAAACTACTTTTTTTCAGTCGGTGTACTGGTGTTAATGTACCCTGTATCTGAAAAAACCATTGCCCCTTTGCTCAGTGCTTTTTTACCTATTAGTCAATGCACATTAATTAAAGCGGTTATTATTTTAACCATTATGTACTGGCTACCCATCGTATGGGACGCCGTTAGACGGTGGTATAAAAACGATTTTTAACCCTTTTTCTGCCACTTAACTTGTCCCTTTTACCCTTACCTGTTACTTATTTTTAACCGTTCATTTTTTAGAACAATAAAAAAGGAAAACTAACCAAATGATGATGATGATGTCTTTCGATGCTGCTTACCGTATGCCAACCACAATACCTTATGGCAGTAGTTCCCCTATGAATTACAGAATGAAAGATTCCTACAATGAGGAGCCTTCTTACTTAGGTAATTCCAATTCCTACAGCAGTTCCAACTCTTACAGTACGTCTAGCGGTAACATTAACGGCGTACCTTTCAGCTACAGTTCTGGCACCGATTCTTCTTCCCCCTTCAATAGCTTCTCAAATATTTTTGGTGGTGGTTTCGGTGGCGGACAATCTGGTATATTACAAAGTAGTATTAACAACAGTGGTCCAGTTTTTGCTCCTAACTTTGGTAGTGGTTCTACTTATGCTCGTTCTGGCGATGCTTACAGCAACCAGTACCATACCCCACCTTTCGCTCTTCCAATGCCTGAAGGTGGTTTGTCTTCTTACAACAACCCTTACAACAATGTAGACCCAAATTATTGCCCTCCTTATATTCCAATGGATTACAAAGAACCTCCACGGGTTTCTTATCCACCAACCAACCATTACCAACAAGACTATAACTGCTATGAGCCAACACCTATTTACTTCCCAAAGATGCCTACTTATGGCTATACCCCTAATCCTGAAATTCCTTGTCCCCCAGAAATGGCTCCTGCTCCAAAGTTCCCCAACTACCCAACCCCAATGAATATGCCTAGTTTAGGTCGTCAAATTACACCATTTGGTCGTCCTGAAGAAATGAAATATCCACCCGCTCCTACTTTTCCTGATATGAGACATCCTAGCGAACCACCGAAAGCCCCTACTTTCTACTGCCCTCCTCCTCCAACAAGTTATGGGTACGGATCACAACAACCTGTTTATGATTATCCTCCAGCACGCCCTAATTACTAATTTTTAACTGGTATACAAAAAAGTAAGAGGTAGTGACAAAAATCACTACCTCTTTTCGATGTCTTGAATTTTTGAAATAAACGTTTTATTAGATTTCTTTACGAATTTTAGCAGAATACCCATGGGCAATTAGCCCTTCAAACCCAGCCATGGCTTGCGTGTGCTGGCTTAAATAACCGTTAGGCTTATTCACCCGAACTTGATTTTGCACACGCAAAAACGTCAGCGGGCTCAACCCGCTGGAAAATCTAGCACTTCGCCCTGTAGGTAAGGTGTGGTTCGGGCCTGCTACATAATCGCCGTGGGCTACAGTGGCATTTTCACTGGTGAATACCGCCCCGTAGTGTAAAAAACTCTCTAGCTTGTTAGTAAAAACATCACCATGCAACTGAAGGTGTTCGGGGGCTAGGGCGTTAGAGGCTTCAATACAAGCTGGCACATCGTTTTCAAACACTAAAATGGCACTTTGGGCTAAACTACTTTCCGACAAGAAACTGGGCAAGTTTAGCTCTACCAATCGTTTCGCTAAAATCGGCTGAAGAGCTTCTGCCAACGCCAAAGAAGGCGTTACTAAATAAACTCTCGCATCAGGGTCATGTTCGGCTTGAGCCATTAAATCAGAAGCGACCCATTCAGGGTTCGCCGTTTCATCTGCCACTACAACCACTTCACTAGGGCCTGCTAACATATCAATGCCCACCGTACCTTGTAATTGACGCTTGGCTTCGTTGACGTAAGCATTCCCTGGCCCGACAATCATATCTACCTGCGGAATTTGTTGCGTACCAAAGGCAAAAGCCGCCAACGCTTGAGCCCCACCCACCCTGTAAACCGCATCAATGCCCAATAATTGGGCGACGTACAAAATTTCATCCGCAGGGTTCGCACAGGCAATTGCCACAAATGGCACACCAGCGGTTTTCGCCGTTACGGCAGTCATCAATGCGGAAGAAACTAGCGGATACCTGCCTGCTGGCACATAACACACAACCGATTGTACAGGCTTGAAGGCGAAACTGGCTTCATACTCGTTTTGAGCCATGGTTTGAGGCGTTTTTGGGAGACTGTCCATCATCAATTGCCCGAAGGTTTCAATGTTTTTAGCTACTTCTTTTAAGGTGGCTTTCGCTTCCGCTGAAACCCGATTACTGGCTTGAGCGATGGTTTCAGCGTCAATTTTAATGGGTTGGTCGGGTTGTAGCGAATCGCCGAAGCGGGTGGCTAGTTCGTAAAGCACGGCATCGCCACGGGTACGAACATCAGTAATGATGGTGGCGACGGTTTTTTCACACGCTTTTTGAGCGTCGCTAGCATCTAAAAACGGGGAAGCTTTGCAGTGGGCATCTACAAACGCTTGTGCTTCAGCTTGGGTTAAAATCGGGATGATGGTTGTCATTTGTTTAATATTCTTTCTTTATCAATAGATTTTTTAAGAAAGGGGGTTAAGGGGCTACGCCCCTTAAAACTTAGGGAGGTGATGGGTTTGGGAAGAGGAGGGAACGGACGCTTCCCAATGTTGAAAGCCCTGCTTTCAACCAAGCCTACCGATGCCTACCTGCTAATTCAGCGACAATCTCATGGAAGCCGATGCCTTCATCGACCGCCAACATGGAAAGGAAAAACATCGCATCGGCAATTTCCCACACAAATTCATCACGGCTTTCAGATTGCGTGGCTTCAAACGCCTCTTCAATAATCTTCTTATCCAATTTATGCCTATTTTGAAATAACTTCGCCGTAAACGAGCCTTCAGGCAAGGTTTCACGCCGTTCTTTTAACACGTTAAATAGCGTTGCCATATGGAAGTCTCTCGCCCCAAAGCAAGTATCTGCCCCCGTGTGGCAACACGCATCGGTTTGTTTCACTTTAAAAATAATGGTATCGCCATCACAATCGGTTCGGCAAGAAACGAGGGTTTGCAAATGCCCCGAAGTCTTCCCTTTTTCCCAAAGTTGATTGCGAGACCTGCTCCAGTAAATACCCTTGCCTTCCTTCAACGCCAACCGTAACGATTCTTGGTTGGAATAGGCTAGCATCAGCACTTCCAGCGTATCCGCATCTTGTACAATGGTAGGCATTAACGGGCATTTGTCAAAATCTAACGCTTTTACGACTACTTCAGCAGGATCTAACAAGCCTTTATACAAAGCCATGCCCACTTGCACATCAAACCCAGCTTTCACTAAATCCGCCGCATTTTGGGTATCATTCACGCCCCCCGCAACCGTGATGGGGTGCGGTAAGCTAGCTTGCAACGCTTGAACGGCTTCCAAGGGCAAGCCTTCCAACCCACCTTCTTTATCCACAAAAGTACATAAAAACGCCGAACAATAAGGGGCTAACCGAGTGGCTCTATCCACCACGGTTTCGCCTGTAGAGCGTGTCCAGCCAGCGTCTAGCACCGTGCCTTTGATGTCAAAATCTAGGGCTACCATCACTTGTGATGGGTGAAAATTGGCTAAAAATTCAGGGGTAGCTGCGGTGCCGATAATGATTTTCTTTGCCCCAGCCCGTAAAAGGCTTTTGCCTCGTTCAACGGTGCGAATGCCTCCGCCCGCCCGCACTTCAGCAATGGTACAAAGGTGGCGGATGAGGGCTAAATTATCGCCCCCGTTAGAAAGGGCGGAATCTAGGTCAATCACAGCTACTTGCCCGTAGCGATTGAATTGCTTAGCTAGTTCTTCTGGGAGCATTTCGGCGGTGAGGACGTGGGTTTTACCTTGGCGTAGTTGGACGGCTTGCCCGTTCATTAAATCAATACTAGGAATTAACATTTTTTGAGAAATCTTTCATTATCAGGGTAAAACCATTGAAACCCTACCATTATACCCGAAAAACAACCGTTATTTTAGCAGATGGTTTCATGTCGTTGATTTTACAACTATTTGAGCAGTCAGCTACGGAGAGATTCCCTTAAGGATTGACTTCTAGCGTAATTTCCTCTTGTTGTGGCAATGAAATTTCCAGTGCTTCAGCAGGAACTGTATCAGAACCCCTTGTATTTGTGGAACTCTTAGGATTAAGACTTTGTTCCACAAGCCACTTAATTCGTTCATCGGGGATGCTATAGTCATCTTTGATGGGGTTTTGAACACTTAAAATAAAGCTTTTACCATTTTTACCTGTTACATCGAAAGTTTTATCCGTTTGATTGAGGTTAAGGTTAAAGGACTCCACTATAGCGTCTAATTCTTCACTCGATTGCTCAACATTGCCTGTCCCAATAGATTCAAGAGATTTGCTATCAGAATCGAGGGTTACTTGATACATTGCTTCAGCATCCCAATCGTTGACAATATATAAAGGCTGTTCACCTGTTGAATTTTCAAAATTAGCTTCAGGAGTATTTAGCCCTAAAGGGGCATCCTCCTTTTCCATTGAGGCTAGAAAATTTTGGCAAATCGTTCGTAATTCTTCATTTTGTTGTTGTAAGTCTAGACCTGTTTGAAGCACATCTTGTAACTCTGTTTTAACTAAGTCTAATTGTTGGTTGGCATGACCAGTCTCGTCTGCCAACAAAAGGATACGATTCTCTTGCATCCCAATTTCCTCTTGGGCTTTTATAAGCTTTTCAGCCCCTTCCGCTAATTCTTGTTTGACTTGTTCTAATTGAGATTGAACAGTAATATCGGCTTGTTTCAACTTTTCTACGGCTTTAATCGCTTGCTCTTCCGTAGGATTATCTCCCACGTTTAACAATTTCGTTAGGGTTTCGGGTAGTTCTTTGATGGTTTTAGTTTCAACTTTTTGACCCAATTCAAACCAGTTGAAATGGCGTGCTGTTAGCACACCGCCAATACCCACGCCTAAAGAAGCCAAGGCAATTAACGCTGTACCTATTAACGGCACACCTTGTTCTTTAGCAGTAGGCTTAGGGCTAGCCATTTTCGCCGTTTCAGCCCCATGTTTCGCCTCAAATGAATCGTTCGTTGAGCGTGGAAGCGGTGGCTGTTCCACCGTTTTAAGTTTAGTGGGTAACGGTTTGCTTTTAACAGAGACAGAACTCATCAGTGGATAGGTGGTATTGCTAGAAATGGCTTGTTGGTTCATGTTGAAAAAAACCCCTTTAATTTTTGGGTGAACATTCACACACTAAAAATGATGCTAACCGCATAAAACCAGCAACCTATCGCTTTTGTGCTATCGCTATTATAAGTATTACAAAACCATCCACCCGAACCAACGGTTTACAACCTAACAATAATACCTTCTTTATGCAAGGCGTGTTTGAGGGTGGAAACTTGCCAAATGCCATCATGAAAAATGGTGGCAGCTAAGGCGGCATCCGCCTTGCCTTGGGTGAATACTTCCGTGAACGATTCTACCCCTGAAGCCCCACCTGAAGCGATGACCGGCACATTTAAAGCTTGGGAAAGGGTACTGGTTAAATGGCAATCAAACCCGCTACCCGTCCCGTCTTTATCCCATGAAGTAAGCAAAATTTCGCCCGCCCCTAAATTAACAGCTTGGGTTGCCCAGTCTAACGCATCTAGCCCCGTTACTTCCCGCCCGCCTTTAACCAAAACATCCCACGATGGTTTTTCGTTGCGGATGCCGTGGTATTTAGCGTCAATGGCTAATACACAACATTGGCTACCGCAGTGGGTGGCAATTTCTTCAATTAGCTTGGGGTTTCGCACGGCGGAACTGTTGATAGACACTTTATCTGCCCCTGCATTCAATAAATCTAGCACTTGAGGAAGCGATGAAATGCCTCCGCCTACGGTGAAGGGAATCCGAAGTTCTTTCGCCACTTTTTTAACCAATTCAACGAGTGTTTTCCTGCCTTCAAATGAGGCTGAAATATCCAGAAACACCAGTTCATCTGCCCCTTGGGCTTCGTAGGCTATTGCCATTTCCACGGGGTCGCCAATATCTCGTAATCCTTGAAATTGGATGCCCTTAACAGTGCGTCCGTGGCTATCTACATCTAAGCAGGGAATAATGCGTTTACAAAAGCCGTTTGGGGCGGTGGTCGGCATAGTGCCTCCTTGTTTGGGAAAAAGGTTGGTTAGTCCAAATAATACCTTTTTATTTTAGACCAAACAGACCCGCCTGTTAAGCCCTTGAAGCAATTTGAATCATCTATTTGATATGATTGAAATCTGTTATTATGTCTGAACCATTAGGGTCGCCGAAAAGGTAAGCAATCCCAAAGATCTTCTTATACCAATTAAATACTCGCCATCGTTAAAAATCGATAATTGCTTGGGGCATATGCATACCTACCAGGTAAAGGTTCTGAACGCCCCCCCTCAGTGGCAGGTAAAACTTCTCTACCCACAGCGGGGGATGATGATACCGTTTTCACATCAGTAGCAGAATTTGTAGCTAACTGAACAAAAGAAGCCTGAATGCTAAGCGAAGGAGTCTGCGGTGAATATAAAGATTGAGATGCCGCTACATAAGTTTTTTTAAGTGGCACAGATTGTGTGGCAGGTTTTTGAGTGCTTTCTGATGGGTCTTGATAGTCTTCTAATGCAATCGCTGGAATATCATGCTGTTTACCTTTAAACCCGAACAACTTAGCCCGAAGTCCTCTGCTACTAAAACTAAACAAAACGGGCATAGCGTATAGAACAGTACCTACAAATTCTTTAGAAAAATGAGACCGGTTTTCTTTCTTACCAAACCATTGGTCAAACCCTTTATTGAAAAATTTATTACCTTGCACCGCGGTTTCAAATTTTTTAACCACGCCAGATTTTAGCCCACTAAAGCTAGCCACCGCCCAGCTGGCTTTAACTGCATCTTCAAACACGCCTAAAGGGCCTCTCGGTGAAAGCAACCAGCCTGTATAGCCCGGTAGTACCCAAGCAGTCATCAAGTTACCACCGGTGAAGTTAGAAAATTTCCCATCTTTCAAGAAGATAGACCGATTGCCATCGCCATTATTTTCACCCACTAAAAAACCAGGCAAGCCAATTTTAACTTCTTTGTTGCCGCCTAATTTGCCTTTCCATTCGGCTCGTTCAATGTTATCAATCCATTTTGGATAGTCTTTTTTATTGGCAATAGCCCAGCCTGCCATGGCATAAAGTGCCATGCACGCCGTAAACCCTGTACCAATAACAGCCCCAATTTGTTGCCATTTCCTATGTACGGTTTGATTCTCTCGTTTTTTATGTTCAGGGTCATCCCTATCAAACGGGGTGTAACCCGTCATTTCATCAAACGTAATAGCTCCGGTTGTTTTCAGGGTGTAAATGTCTCTCATTTTGGGTAGCACTAGCATGAATGGGGTAATGTAGCCAAACATTGCCATGCTTTTCCCAAACTTATACCATGCTTTTCCGCTATCGGTTTTTAGGGCAGCGTCCAAATTAGGAATGGTTTTTTTGTAGATAGCGTCTAAGGCTTTATCTACGAATAATCCGCCAATGAAGGTTTGGGCGGTATTCCCAAACTGCATAATACATTGTTCAATGCGTTCGGCCATGTTGCCTACACACAACACGCCCATTAGGTTCGCCCCAACCAATTCCATGGCTAAACTACCCCAGAACGGGTTAGCCCGAATGGCGGTAATTAAATTCCGAGAATGAGCTTTTGCAGAAGCCAAAATACCCTTGCTGGGTTCAATGGCTGACGTAAAAGGCGTTGAGGACATACCAAATAAAAAACTTTACTATTGAAGCAGTGAAGTGTTGTGAAAAAAAGCTGAGAGAATCTGTGCGTTTAAGAGAGAATCAAGAAGAAATGGCTATAAAAATGAATCTAAAAGCTTTATTGATACTATCTAAAAAAAAGTATAATGTAAAGCGATTTTTTACCCCGAAATTAAAGTCAGTTTCGCATACCGAGGGTCTAACAATTTCTTGGCGGAAAGCTTATCAAACTGCACGTTATACAACACTTTTTCCGCTTGCCCCAACACTTGAACAATCGCCCCTTCCCCAAACGTAGCGTGGGAAACTCTATCGCCCACGGCATAAACGGCTAACGGTGCTAACGGCTTACTAGGCGTTTCCGTTTTAGGTGCATACCCCAATGAAGGCGGTAACTTAATCTTCCCTTCCGAAGCGGTTTTGCCAGATGGCACACCACTGCCCCAGCTTTCGCCTTCCAGTTTGTAGCCACTGCTGGTGGAACCCGCGGTAGCACTGCCCGTTTTTCGGCTATTCCAGTTCTCATCGCCTTTAGAACCACCTCGCTGGTACCCGCCTCTGGGCGATTGCCCGAAGGAAGCCTGCATAGAAGCTTCGGAATCTAACGAATAGCTACCCGTCAATAAGCCTGGCGGAATTTCGGTTAAAAATCGGCTAGGCACGCCATATTTCAGCTCGCCAAAGACCATCCGCCTTCTGGCGTAAGTTAGAATAAGCACTTTTTCCGCCCGAGTAATGCCCACATACATGAGCCTGCGTTCTTCTTCCATTTGGTCGTTACTGGCAAGTGAACGCCCATGGGGGAACAACCCTTCTTCCATGCCCACAATCGCCACAATCGGGAATTCCAAGCCTTTGGCAGCGTGTAGCGTCATGAGTGTGATGCGTTGCTCATCCGTTGTGGTGGAATCTAAATCACTCAATAACGACATTTGAGCGAGGAAATCGCCCAACCCTTCTTCGGGGTTATCCATATGAAATTGTCTGCAAACGGATTGTAATTCATCCAAGTTCGCCAATCTGCCTTCTGTATCTTGAGGGTCTTCGGCTTCTAACGCCTTATCATACCCACTTAAATGCCGAATAGTCAGCAGTAAATCGTCAATAAACGCCCCTTCGTTAAACTGCACTTTTAGGCGTTCTACCACCATCACAAAATCTGCAATGCCCTTTTGAGCCTTACCTTTAACATCTACGTTTTCCGCACTTTGCACAAGCGATTCATAAAAACTGATGCCCCGTTGGCTAGCCCAAGCCTCCACATATTCGATTGTTTTTGCCCCAATGCCTCGGCGTGGGGCGTTTAACACCCGCTTCACACTGTAGGAATCTTGCGGATTAAAGAGAACGGTCAAATAGGCAACCATATCTTTAATTTCTCGGCGATCGTAAAATTTAATACCGCCAACCATCGTGTACGGAATCCCTCGGGCTATCAGCAAATCTTCCAGCGTTCTACTTTGCACGTTGGTTCGATATAACACGCAACACGCTGCGGGCGAAAGGGCATTTTCTTTGGCACTTTGCAGTAATTTATCTAACACGAAACTGGCTTCATCTCGGTCATCGGGTGCTTCGTAGCAATAAATGCGTTGCCCTTCCCCTTTGGTAGATTTTAACACTTTGGGTAACCGTTCTGAATTATTTTCAATCACGCTATTAGCCGCTTTTAAGATAATTTCTGTTGAACGATAGTTCGATTCCAGTTTAATCAATTCAGCGGTTTTAAAATCTTTTTGGAAATTCAGCAAAATGCGGAAATTCGCCCCCCGCCAACTGTAGATGGATTGGTCTACATCGCCAACCACGGTTAGGCTTCGCCCGTGCCAATCAATTTCATCATGCAAGGCTTTTTCCAACTTGCCCGTGCCTAGCAACCGTACTAATTCATACTGCACTTCGTTGGTATCTTGAAACTCATCGACCAAAATGTGCTTAAAATGCTGATGATAGTTGTGAAGCAATTCGGGTTGTTGGCGGAGTAACTTCATGGTTACCAGCAATAAATCATCAAAATCAAACGCATTATTTTCGGCCAGTTGGCTTTCGTACTCATCATACAGCCTTGCCAACCGTTCGGCTTTAAAATCCGTTGCACTAGAAGCGTAAGTGTAAGCGTCAATACCTTTGTTTTTCAGTTCGGAAATTTGAGACTTCACCCCCCGTGGCGGATACAATTTCTCATCTAACTCAAACTTTTTCAGCACGGCTTTAATGACGCTGGTGGTTTCAGAATCGTCGTAAATCACGAAGTTGGGCTTCCAACTTCTGCCGTTTTGGGTGTGGTAGTGTATCACATCTCGCCGTAAAAACCGCACACATACACTGTGGAAGGTACCCATCCACACCTCATTAGCGGCTTGCATACCAATAAGCGTACCTAGCCTGTTTTTCATTTCTTTGGCGGCTTTGTTGGTGAAGGTTACGGCCAGCACTTGCGAAGCCCACACGGGAGGCGTTTCGGGCGTAGGGTTGATACCTCCGCCAATGATGCTGGCAATACGATGGGTAAGCACTTTGGTTTTTCCGCTACCTGCCCCAGCTAGCACCAGCAATGGGCCATCGGTTTTGGCGACTGCTTGTTGTTGGGCGGGGTTTAGCCCTGCTAGTAGGGGATGATGTGGATTCAAGGTGGCGGTGGGGTTCATGGGGTGCTGGCTCTATGGTTTAAGTTTATCAACTGAGGTTGATTGTACAACACCCACACCCCAAAAAAAAGAGGCTTGAAGCTAACGCTAAAAGCCAAAACGTTTTTTAACCCATTCAATTAGGGGGGTACCCTCGGTTTTTACTTCCGTTAAAGTTAATCCAAGTTCTGTTGCGACTTCTTTAAATAGCTCCGAACTTACATTCTCCCAAGTTGGTATAATTTTTTGAGCCTCTTTTTTATACGAAGGTGTTTTTGCTTCCCAAGCAATATTAACCATCACTGATTTTTCATCCCGTGATAACGTTACACTATGACAGGATTGCAGTATTTCTGAAAACACCTTTTCAACATAGTTATGAATCTCTATTGATTCCTTTTTTTCTTGTGCTTCTTCTTTTATTGAATGAAATAGGGTTGAAGAAGTGGAAGCTAACTCTTTTTCTAAATATTGAACAATATTTTCTAGAGAGGGGGGCATTTTAGGTGTTTCCATTAATATCGCTAAGCTTATATCCTTTTGATAGTCTTCCGAAGGATGTAACTCTCTAAGCTTAGACATATTCGATATAAATTCTTCTCGCAATAGAGGGAGCAGTTTTTGATATCCCTTTAATAAATCTTGATTACCTATAAATTGATATACTGGAATCTCATATTTCACCCCTGAACGCAGGGTTGTGTGAGGGCTAGCCACCTTATTGAGGTGAATAGAATCAGCAGGGGTAGGGGGTAAGGGTGTGGTTGTCTCTACCTCTGGAAGAGGAGAAGCTTTAACGGGTTGATAAGACAAAGAAACGTGCGTAGGGGAGAGCATCGCAATAGATTTCATAAAATAAGATGTCCTTTATTTGGTAAGAGAGAGAGAGAGTAAAGAATGTAGAGAGAAAAAGGTTGCTTACGTGGTTTATTATATAATAAACTAACTATATTTTAGTATACAATAAAAAAGAATTAAAAAAAGCTAGCAAAAAATGATAAATTCTATTAAACTATAAGAATAGTATTGCGTAAACTTTAACCTGTTATTCTTTATGATTGAAAGTACAACTACTTATGATGATACAACTTGAAGAATCGATGCAAATGCCAACCATTGAAACGGCTGAATTCCCTGAAAAAGGGGGTACATTTGCAGTACCTACCGTGCCAGTTGGGCACGCCGAAGGTAAGTTAGATTCCGCCGACCCTAACGACCAATTGGCGGCTGAATTTACCGCCCTTCGTCAACCTGCTAAAAATATCGCTATTATTGGGTCTCGGAATATTCCGTTACCGCACCAGAATTTAATTGAAGCCATTGCCTACACCTTGGTGAAAGATGGCAACACCGTTATTACTTCGGGTGGGTCTTCTGGTGCGAACGCTGCGGCGATTCGGGGTGGCATCCGTGGGAATGCTCAAAAGTTGAAGGTGATTTTGCCGCAAACCATTGGGCATCAACCTTCAGATGTGCAAGATGAACTGATTGGCATCCCCAATATTGAAGAACACCCAGAATGGGCGATGATGCCCCTAGCCGATGCTAGCCGGTTGTGCAACCGTGCCATTGTGGATGCTTGCGAACAGCTGATTATTTTCTTGTTTCATGATTCAGCTACGCAGCATTCCGCTATTGAATATGCGGAAGAAAACAGTAAAATTGTAACTCGGTTTTACTTGGATTAACGACCAACTACCTTAATTAAAATTCCCACTGTTTATTTAAACAGTGGGAATTTTAATATAATTTCACCGTTAGAATGAGGACAGTTATACCATTTTCAAATAGGCATAGCGTTAGATGGATACTAGGCACTGGCGAGTAAAAAACCGCAGGCTACATAGACGTACGTTGAGGATTTTTTGCTTGACGGTAACAACGTAGACGCTGACGATATTTCTATTTGAAATTGGTATTATAGTATTTTAAAAAATTATTACGCTTCCTAACCAAACTGCGGAAAGCTTATTATTATTAAGTTTAAGCTGATAGTTTTAGCTTCAAATCATACCTAGTTGGGAAGAGGCTGGTGCGAGCGTAGCGAAGCAGAGCATTTAGGGAGCTTCTATAGCTGTTCCAATAATTATTGAGCTATAATAAGGAGGATAACGTTCACGAAAAAGGAGGATTCATCTATGGCATATAGCGTCGATTTAAGACAACGAGTCGTTGATTGCATCAATCAAGAAAAAGAAACACAACAAGCCACCGTCATCCGATTCAAAGTCAGTCTCGCCACCGTCAAACGATGGGTCAAACGAACCTGTCTCATCCCCAAAAAACCAGGGGCAACCACCGCAACAAGCATCGACAGAAACCAACTACTCGCCATACAAAAAGCCAACCCCAGTGCCTATTTGGACGAATTGGCTCTCTTGCTCGGTTCTAAAAAATCCACCATCTCCTACAACCTCATTAAACTCGGCATTAGCCGTAAAAAAAAGCACGCTCTACCGAGAACGAAGTGAAGCCAAACGCACAGTTTATAAGCAGGAGATAGAACCGCTAACGCCCGCCAGTCTTGTGTTTGTGGATGAATGTGGGGTTGGCCGTAGAAGCGTTGAACGCTTGTATGGTCGTTCCCCTAAAGGTGAACGGGTGCAGGAGGAAATTAGTGGTCAACGCACCGAACGTACCTCTATTATAGCAGGGTTACAGGGTGGAAAGCCATTAGCCCCGTGGTGTTTTAAGGGCTATTGTAATACCGAGGTTATTTTGACGTGGGTTGAACATGAGTTGTTACCGAGTTTAACGGCGGGGATGACGGTCATTGGGGATAATGCGAGTTTTCATAAATCTTGGGAGATTCAACAGCTGATTGAGTCTGCGGGTTGTCGGTTGTTGTTTTTACCGCCTTACAGTCCTGATTTGAATCCGATTGAGCGATTTTGGTCGGCTTTGAAGGCGAGAATTCGTCGGTTACTAACCGATACCTTATCTTTAGATGAAGCCATTGACCAAGCCTTTAAAATGGCTCAATAACTTTTGGAACAGCTATAGCCTTCCGCTCAAGCCTCTTTCTAACGTGGAAGCCAACAAATCATACCAATTCAAAGATTAAATGGCGTGTTTTTGTAGGGGCGTGATTTATTAGCCCTAGCGGTCTATGCGTTGCATCAGTCCGTCCCACAAGCCCTAAACGGATGCGATAAATCGCACCCCTACATAGAGAAAGCTATACGCTATTCTAACTTTGAATTGGTATCAGCCCTTGAGAGGGGATTTTTAAGGGGGCGTGGAGCCCCCTTAAATTTGCGGGGGGTTTGGGGGGTGGTCAAATACCACCCCCCATGAAGCCCTAAGCCCAGTGCTACCAAGTGTTCCGTATTATTGTTTTGAAGCGTAAAAATTATTGAGCCTGTAGGGGCGTGATTTATCACGTCCGCACCTCAATCCCGAAAAGGATGCGTTGCCCTGCATAGACCGCTAGGGCTAATTAATCGCACCCCTACGAATAAAAAACCATAAACTATTTAAAATACTATATAACTGTTGCAAGTAGTATTGAACCCTTGTATTCGTAGGCGGGGAGAAGGAAGACTTATTGTGTCGTGTCAAATCGGCATATTGGGAAATACTAAGAAAATTTCCGTTATTTGAGTATGAAGCCTATTTAAGGCTACAACGAATCAAAAAAATCAAGAATTAGTTGCGAAGCATCTACTTTATTACTACTTTTACCTACTAAAGAGGCTTTTTTCCTTGGCCATGTATGTCCTCCTCCTGCAATGGATATAAGGATAACTTTTGAGGGTACAGGTTGTGTTTGAAGATAACTGCTCTGTACTGCTTGCGTACCATCATCGGGCAAGGTTGTTCCTAGTTTTTGGGTCATTGTGGCTGGCTTATTATTCTCATTAACCTTTAACCAAAAATTGATGGTGGAAGGGACTGAAAGGATATGCCCACCATTGTACATTACCCCGCCTTTCCATGGCACAATGAGGTCGGCTTCTCCGTTAATCATGAGAAAATTAATCGGCTTTTTTGACGTGCAACTGGCTAAAATATCTTGTGGTAATGTTGCCGATACAGATGCGAACCCTTTAATTTTGTCGGAAAGTTGACAAGCGAGGCTTTGGGTCATAAACCCACCGTTAGACATACCAGCAGCATACAGTTTACGACGGTTGAGCGGTGTTATTTTTGCGACTTCTTCAATAATGGCATTCACAAAAGCGACATCATCTTGGGGCGGTAAATTACGACCATCTCTACCATCATTCCAATGATGATTAATGCCTTCAGGGTAAGCTATTACATATTTTTTTTGATCAGCTAGCTGGTTGAACCCTGTTGATTTGGCAAACTGAAGGGGTGTACCGCCTCCCCCATGGAAGGCTAATAATAAAGGATAGGATTGTTTCGCTGTATTTTTGACGACTGAAGCAGGGGTATATAAATAATAATGACGTTCAAGCGTCCCAAGGGTCAACGTTTTCTTCACGAAAGTAGCAGCGGCTGCTTGGGGGTTAGTCGATGTAATACTGGTTTTCCCCCCAATGGCTAGATGTTTATTGTTATTGTGTACTGCCAAGGAAACGGCATGATTCATCGAAACCATCAGCAACAGAACGAGGATTAATCCGATTTTTTTAAATATTTCCATCATACTATATCTCCTTTTAAAAATTATATATAGTATAACACTATTTTTCTTTTAAACACTGGTTGAAAGTAACATCAGCACTTCTCTAACCGTTTTCGCCCCAACCACCGTTGAAACGCCCGAACTATCATAATGCGGAGAAAGCTCTACCACATCTGCCCCGACAAAATTCAAGCCTTCAAAGGTTTTTAGCCACGTTTGTAATTCCCGAAACGTCAGACCACCGGGTTCGGGCGTACCCGTACCGGGTAAAATGGAAGGATCTAACACGTCTAAATCCAACGTTAAAAACACAGGTCTTCCTTCAAGCTTTTGTTTGGCAATGGGGGCATTATTAATATCCGTAAACCAACAACCTGTTTCCTGCATCCACTCAAACTCTTCCCGCGTTCCCGACCGAATCCCCACTTGCACAAAATGCTTAGGGTCAATTAATTCCACACACCGACGCAACACCGTAGCGTGAGACAGCGGTTCGCCCAAATAATCCTGACGTAAATCGGCGTGGGCATCAAAATGTAAGATGGCTAAATCGGGGTATTTTTCAACCATCGCTTGAATGGTGGGTAGCGTAACCAAATGTTCGCCACCAATACCAAACCACTTTTTCCCGCTGGCAATCACTTCTTTCGTGGCGTTGTAAATGCGGTTGAGCGTTTCTTCTCTGTTACCCATCGGGAATTCCAAATCGCCCCCATCAAAATAGCGAATATCTTCGCCTAATTCTCTGTGCCATAGGGGGGAATATGTTTCCAGTCCCCATGAAGCTTCTCGAATGCTAGCGGGCCCAAACCGAGTACCAGGACGGAAGGAGGTTGTGCCATCATAGGGTAAGCCCACAATCACCCAATCGGCGGTTTCGGGCGTTTCTTCAACGCCCATCCATGAAGGGTACATGACCGGTGCAGATTTTAGAAACATAACTGTTGTCCTTTTTTAAAGATAAATGAGTGCGTCTTACTTATAAAATGAACCGAGGATGAATGGGTACACATCCTATCCAGTTGGTAATAGGCTGGTGCGAGCGTAGCGAAGCAGACCAATTAGGAAACCCTCTGGTTTTCGGTCAAGCCTGTTGCCAACGTGCGAAGAAAGCAATCAACCCTTGAGAGGGGATAAATAAGGGGGCGTGGAGTCCCCTTATTTTTGCGGGGGGTGTGGGGGGTGCCCCCACGAAAGCCCTAGCCTAAAACGATCATTGATACCAATTCAAAGTTAGAATAGCGTATAGCTTTCTCTATGTAGGGGTGCGATTTATCGCATCCGTTTAGGGCTTGTGGGACGGACTGATGCAACGCATAGACCGCTAGGGCTAATAAATCACGCCCCTACAAAAACACGCCATTTAATCTTTGAATTGGTATGACAGGCTTTTTACACTACACACCCATTGCTTCGTTGATGAGGTGTTCGTAGCCTTGGCTACCCATCAGGGCGTGGGTGTACTTTTTACCCAATTCAACCCCCGGTTGATTAAACGGGTCAATGCCTAAAAAGGCTCCAGCCAAAGCGGTTTGCACTTCAATGGCGTACAATAATTGGGCAAAGTGGAAAACATCCAACTTTGGCATTGAAATAGTACAAGAGGGGCGTTGATTGCGTTTCAAGCTAGCTTTTGTTGCCATAAACTCACAAGAAAGCAACTTATGAAATGATTGATTAGCCAAATAGCCCAAGGCTGGCACTTCAGGCAAACTATCAGGGATCATCAATTCTGCGTCAGGGGTTTCAACGGTAATAAACGTAAAAACCTTATCAAAAGGCCCTTCGTTATACAGTTGCACTTGAGAATGTTGATCAGTCGCACCCACGGCTTTGAGCGGTGTAGCACCCACATTGACGGTTTCGCCCTTTAAATTTTCCGCTTTCCCGAGGGATTCTGCCCATAACTGAACGTACCAATCGGCGACAAAAGCTAGCTTGGTTGAATAAGGCATTAACACGGAAATGGGCTTGCCTGCTTGGCAAAATAGCATTTGATAAAGGGCATTTTGAGCGACAGGGTTTTGAGCCAAATTCGGGTTAGAAGCCACGGTTTCGTAGGCTTGAATCCCTTTTTGAAATTCGGCAACATCCAGCCCACACAACGCAGCGGGTAACATCCCCACAGCCGAAAATACAGAAAAGCGTCCGCCCACATCGTCTGGCACTTCAAAGGTGGTAACCTCTAATGTCGTGGCTAATTCTCGCAGAATGCCTTTGTTTAAATCCGTGGTAAAAACTAAGTGGTCTTTCAATTGCGTAGCGGGTTGCTTTAAAACGGCTTCTAGTCTCTCTTTTAGTAACATGAAAACGGACATGGTTTCAGCCGTGGTGCCTGATTTAGAAACCACATTGACCAAGGTACGTTTCAGGTTGACAACATCTAGCAAGCCGTTGATGGTATCGCCTTCAACGTTATCCACAAAGTGGAAGCGGGGGTAGCCTTTGCGGGCTTCGGTGGAAAGATTATTCCAAAAGGGGTGCAATAGGGCTTTTAGCAGTGCTAGCCCGCCCAATGAAGAGCCGCCAATGCCGAGAATAATTAAATCGTCGTACTTGCCGTGTTGGGCTTTGGCGTAGGTCATTAGTTCTTGGGCTAATTCGGGTTGATTCCCAGCGTTGAGCCATTTGACCCACGCCCCTTCGGTGTGGCGTTTTGCGAATAGTTCGGTGATATGTTGATACATGGGGGCTTGGTATTCGGTTAACACCTCTGAACGATTGAGTCCGTGGGTTGACCCAACGGCGGAAAGATCGTAATTAGTAAAATCGAAGGTAATGGTCATCATCATAGCAGGCAGGGTGTCCTTCAAGAAAATCAGGATATTAACAAGGGAAATTAGTTGATACTATTATCCTGCAAACAAGTCAGGTGTGCAAGCTACACATATTGACTCAACCCGTTCAAGCAATGGCGGTAAAAGCCCGATAGAGGGTTATGGTAATAACCACTAAACTCACCCATCAATAAGGAAAACCCTAATGACTTTGCTTTCAAAATCTGCCAATCTTACCCGCATCGTCATTGCTAGCTTTTTATGCTTTGCTTGTTTGCATCCGATGATGAGCTTGGCTACTACACCCACCCAAGCTGAAACCGCCACCTTTACCGCCCTAAAAGCCAAAGCCGAAGCTGGCGATGTTCAAGCCCAACTAATACCAATTCAAAGATTAAATGGCGTGTTTTTGTAGGGGCGTGATTTATTAGCCCTAGCGGTCTATGCGTTGCATCAGTCCGTCCCACAAGCCCTAAACGGATGCGATAAATCGCACCCCTACATAGAGAAAGCTATACGCTATTCTAACTTTGAATTGGTATAAAACTAGGCGAAGCCTACGAAGACGGAAATAAAGTGGGTAAAAACAGTAACTTCGCACTAAAATGGTACAAAAAAGCGGCTCAACAGGGGTGTGCATTTGCAAATTATAAAATAGGTTGGTTCTATTCCGATCAAAATAAGTTCAAAGAAGCCATTCCTTACTTAGAAAAAGCCGCCCAACAAGGTAGCCCGAATGGGTTAGTAACATTGGGGGTTCGCTATATGGTAGGGAAAGGCGTAAAAAAAGATGAGGCAAAAGGTTTAGCGTTATGGAAACAAGCGTCTGAAAAGGGTTTTGGCTATGCCTATTTATTTATAGGAAATGCATATTATCATGGAAATGGTGTTAATGTAGATAAGGCTTTAGCTTTTCAGTATTACGATAAGTACGCATCACAAGATGATGATTATGCTCATCAAAATGTAGTAGCTAATTTTTACTTAGCAGAAGGTGGTTTTATTAATTGGGTTAAAGGGTGGTACTGGAAAAGTGTTTCATTAACCAACCAAATAAGAGACCTTGTTCTTATTCTACAAGGCAAAACCCCGAAATTCCTTGAGGGTGCCGAAAGCTGTTAGGCAGGATTATACACAAAGCCATCGGTTTTCATGCGGTCGATGACTTCCAGTAGTTCACTTTCAGGCAACACCAACGAAAGCCGAACATAGCCTTCCCCATGAGCCCCAAACGCCGTACCTGGTACGGTTACAATGCCTGATTTCTTCAAAACATCCTGCGAAAACTGCACGCAACTGGTGTAATTGGTCGGTATCGGCATCCACAAATAAAACGTCGCCTTCGGGGGGTTCATCGTTTCCACGGGCCAGCCAAGGGTTTTCAACCCATCGACAAACACTTTTTGATTATGGGCGTACATTTTATTGACTTCTTGAATGTGGGCTTCAACCCCATCATCGGTTATAGCGAACGCTCCTGCTTTTTGAAGCACCTTGAAAATACCACTATCCACGGTAGATTTGACGAGGGCGACTAAATCAACAGCGGTTTTATTACCCACGGCAAAGCCAAGCCTCCAGCCTGTTAGGCTATAAGGTTTTGAAAGCGAATGGAATTCAATGGCACAATCCATCGCCCCTGCTACTTCTAAAATTGAATGCGGCTTGACGGCAACATCAAAGTACATATCGGCGTAAGCGTTATCTGAAATCAACAAAATCCCGTGGCGTTGAGCAAATGCCACACACGCCTCATAATAGCTTAACGGAGCAGTTGCCCCAATCGGGTTGGATGGATAGTTGATGACAACGGCTTTAATCTGCTTAGGCGAAATTCCTTGAGCCATAGCCTTTTGCCATGTAATTTCCAAATCAGGCAAGTAGTTATCTTCAGGATTCAACAAAATAGGGAAGGCTAAACCGCCCGCCCCTTCAATAGCATCAACGTAGCTAGCATACCCAGGGTCTGGCACAAGGATGTATTCTTTTTTAGCCACTTCCAACTGAGGAGTAATTAATCCTCTGAAAACTGAGGCTAGTCCTTCTTTTGAACCTACCAAAGAACATACTTCTACCTTAGGACAAACGGTTACGCCAAAGCGTTTTTTCATTCTGTCTGCCACGGCTTGGCGGTAGAACAATTCCCCACGGGTGGTGGAATACATATGGATGCCTTCTTCATTGAGGCAATCGGTTAGTTTTTGAATAATACTAGCAGGCGGTGGTACGGTTGGTGCCCCAATGGAAAGCTTGAGCGGCGGACGACCTTTGGCTTCTAATTCAGGGGTTAAATCTACCACTTGTTTGGCAATGCGGAACATAATGTATTCTTCGCGGTTTTGCCAAATTTCAGAATAAAGGCTATGAATATCGACAGTTGTGAAGGGTGTGGTGGTGGTCATTTTGGGTGGTGAATCCTTTTAAGTTGTTTACAACAGATTAATTGGTATTGGATTTTACTTTTATACCATAAACGCCTGCTATAAACAATGTTACAGTATTTTAAAAAATTTCCCGTCTTTTTTTCTATTTAGGGGTGGATTGCATCCACCCGCTTCTGTTAATTTCAAACGGGCGGATGCAATCCGCCCCTACAGTCGGGTAATTATTCAAAATACTATAATAAGGTTAAATTCAATAACAAATCAAAAAAAGCTATGCGGGGTAGAGGAAAATCTCTAACCCACATTAACCGTAATTAAAATGAAGAACTAAACCGTTGCAGTTGAAACTGAACAAGTAGCTACGTCTGAAGCTTCAACCAATTTATCTGAAACGTGCCGAGGGAACTGGCGTCCACGGCTACAATCAAAACGTTCGTAGTCTTTTACACCAAATGTTTCTAAAACGTGTTTAACCACAAAATCAACATCAAACGGTTTGCAACTAAAAATATCGAAGAAAAAGTAGTCTTTTTCCACAAACGAATGGAATGTTAAATGAGATTCAGCGATAATAACCACACCTGTAATACCTTTATCTTCAGGCACTAACCCGTTATAGCGAAACGCATAAGGAGGAATAATTTTAGTCATCCCAATCATTTCAGGTAATTCATCTAAAAACTTAGAAACCAAGTCTAAATCGTTAATTTTATCCGCATCGCATTCACGGCAATCTAACATTAAATGCGGACCAAACGCTTGGTGAACAACAGCCATCATCATCATAGGGGAACCCTCCAACTACTTAAAAAAACTAAAAACTAAGAAGCAACGTGGTGCGATTCTTGCACACGCACAACGGCATCGCCAATTTGAGCCGCTGGGGCTTTTAGCATATTGCCTGTTTGGTCGCACATTAAACCCCGTTTAAACTCAACATAACTGCAATGGGCAGAATGGAATTTTTCTTGTAAATAGTCGAAGGCTACAGCTGGGTCGCATTGGTCGCCGCAAGTGTATAAATCTACTGAAGCATAACCGTATTCAGGCCAGGTATGAATAGTTAAATGAGATTCTGCAATAACAACAACACCGCTTACCCCATATGGATTAAAGTGGTGGAAACAGCTTTGAACAATCGTAGCACCGCACGCAACGGCGGCTTCTTTCATCAGTTGCTCAATCAGTGGATTGTTGTTGATGACGTTGGGGTTGCAGTCAAAAAATTCTGCTAATAAATGACGTCCCAAATTTTTAGGTAATAAGCCTGTTGGAGAAGAGAGTGGATGAGAAGCCGTACTCAATGGGGGCATGGTTAAAACAGCAGTTGCTGATGAGCTAGAAGAAGAAACGGTAGAAGTAGGGTGATTGTTCAATGCTTGAATTTCCTAAATGAAACCAGAATAGCGAAGGCTAACTGGTGGATGGGCTAATACGCTATGTGAAAGGATAAAGCGACATAAAGTTCCTTTTAGAATAACCGGTTGGTATCAACGTGTTTTGTAGGTCATTCAAACCGAAAAGCATCCTTTTGAGATGTTCCCTTGGATGAAGCCTACAGAATTGCCATTTTACAAAAACCAACGACAATTACAAGGGGTTAATTTTAATCTGCTGCTATTAATCCTCTTTTTGTAGTAGTTGGTGGGCTGAAAATCAACTTATTCTTATTAAAAACGGAAATCCCACCTTTGTGCTACCAATTATTAAGATTCTGAAATACTACACATACTATTTAAAAAAATAGTATGAACTATTGTGCTAGCGGATGAGCTTTCAGGTACGCTGAACGCAGACGCTCGGTAGAAAGGTGCGTGTAAATTTGTGTAGAGCGAATGGAAACATGCCCCAATAATTCCTGCACCAACCGAAGTTCCACCCCCTTGTTCAACAAATGAGTGGCAAAACTATGCCGAAACAAATGCGGATGCAATGGGTCTGCCAACCCAGCCAGCACGCCTGTTTCGGTTATAATTCGGTGTATAGACCGGTCTGTTAGCCTACCCAGCCGTTGGTTTAAAAACAAATAAGGCGATTCCACCTTAGCCTTCCTATTTGTTTCGTTGAGCCACATTGCCCGTTTTTCCAACCATTCTTTAAGCAGATTAAGCGTTTTTTTACTAATAAACGCCACACGTTCTCGGTTGCCTTTACCCACAACCCTTAATTCGCCCGTCTCCCAATGAATGGCTTCCAACGTCAGCGAGGCACATTCTGAAACCCGCAACCCTGAAGTAAACAATACCCACAAAATGGTTTTATTTCGCAATTGCACATCCGCCTGCCAAACAGTATTGTTAGCGATGATTTCACTCAGCTGATTGATAGTGGCTTCCGTCAAAAATTGAGGTAATCGCTGTTGCAACTTGGGTCGATGAAACCTTAAATTGAACGTACCAACAGGGAAATAATCTTCTTTCATCAAAAATTTCAGTAACGTCCGTAAGGAAGAGGCTTTTCTTGCCATAGAACTTCGGGCGAACTGCTTTTTTGAAAGCCACGCCATAAATCGGCTGGGGGCTTCAAACAATAACACCGCTTCTTGTTGCGGATTGGTTATGATTGCAGGCATAACGCTTTCTTCTAACCAACCTAGCCATTCGGCGGCATCTACTCCGTAAGCCCTTAGGGTTTGGGGCGAAAGCCTTCGCTGCACGGAAAGATAAGTTAAACAATCTACCAAGCCTGTTTTTAGGGTGTTAAAACAGGTCGGTAAATTTGATTCTGAATTTTGTTCGCTTGATTTTTGATGAGCGTCGTGGGAAGTTGCTTTTTGTGCTGAAACATCAAAACTTAACGATGGTTTTCTTTTAGCGTGCATGGGGTTTCCTAATGAGGTTTCGGAAAAAGGTTTAGTGGGATGGGATAATGAGGCACGAGAAACGCAATGAGGGCGTTTACACTAGACCTCTTGCATGACTCGATAGGTGGGTGCAGATTTGAGGAATGCGGAACGGACTGAGGGCGTTTACATAAAGTAAATAACTAAAGGAGTACCGTAAATGACAAAAAAGATGCCCCAGATATCGAGTCATGCAAGAGGTCTACTAAGTAAATAACCGAAATGAGTATCGGAGTAACAAAATTAGCACGCCCAATAGACCTTTTTCCGAAACTTCTAATTACTATTTGCCCTTATGGTTTTCTTTAGATATACTGTAGTGTATCTTTATTATACTTGTTTACTTCTGTTTACAACAGTTAATCAATCGTTTCGTTTAAAGGAAGCACGTTCACAATGGATTTACGTTTAATGGCATCTGCGTTTAAGAAATCAACCCTATTAAGTACGGGTGTTATTGTAATGGCGTTACTAGCTAGCTTAATGCTAACTGGCTGTGGTGAACAAGGCTTAGGTGGTGCTACCAAAGGTGGTAAAACTATTTTAACCGTTGATGGTACCTTGGTTACAAAAAATGAGTATGACAAATTGTTTAGCACACTTGCCAAGCAAATGGGTGCAGATAAAAACCCTGAAATGTCTAAAAACCCCATGTTTGAAATGATGTTAAAACAGCAAACTATCAACAACCTAATTGCAATGGCTATCATGGGTAACGAAGCCAAAAAAGCGGGTATTGTCGTAACCCCTGAAGATATTGCTTCTCAACGTAAAAAAGTGGTTGAACAAGTGGGTGGCGAAGGTAAATTTACCACGTTACTTCAAAAAAACGGCATTTCCATGGACGATTTTAATTATCAAATGGATAGAATGGCGTTGATTGATAAAATTATTACCAAAAATAACTTAGCGCCAACTACGCTTTCTGATGAAGATGCCAAAGCTTATTTCGATGCCCACCAAGCAGAATTGGGTAAGCCTGAACAAATTCATTCCAAGCATATTTTAGTTAAAGCCATGGAAGCCGATATTCGCAACGAAATTCAAGAAAAAAACAAAACCACTGAATTAACGCCAGCGAAATTAGATGAAGCTGTTAAAGTGGAGCTAGCAGCCCGTAAAACGAAGGCTGAAGGCATGTTGAAAAAAGTGCTTGAAAACCCTGCTTCTTTTGATAGCTTAGCCAGCTTGCAAAATGATGATACAACAGCGGCGATGAATAAGGGCGATATCGGCATGATGGAACAACGCCAAACAGACCCAGGTTATTGGGCAGCTTCCGCCATTGCCCCTATTGGAAAAATTTATCCTCAATTAGTACAGTCTTCTTATGGCTACCATATTATTATGGTGCTAGAAAAAATCAAGCCCGTTGCCCCATCATTTGAAGCATCTAAAGCAGATATTAAAAACCGGTTAGTACAGCAAACCAAAGCTGATGCGTTTGGCAAATGGGTTGATAAAAAACAAGCGGAATTGAAATCTGCTAAAAAAATCACTTATCAAGATGCGAGCTATGACTCTTCAGTCATTCCTGATATGCAAATGCAGCCTTCTGGCCAACCTGCAGCCCCTAAAAAAGGATAGTTGTTTGACAGTATGATGGGCTTTGTTGTTAGTTTGCCACAATTGCTTGCTGAAGTAGAAACACTTCGGCAAGCGGGCAAAAAAATTGTTACTACCAATGGCTGCTTTGATTTGTTGCACATTGGGCATTTACGGTATTTGCAAGCAGCTAAAGCCTTGGGCGATGTGCTTATTGTTGCTGTTAATGCAGATGCTTCAGTCCGCGGGTTAAAGGGTGATTTACGCCCCGTTGTTTCAGAAGCAGACCGTGCGGAATTGATAGCAGGCTTGGCTTGTGTTGATTTTGCCATTATTTTCAGAGGTGAAACACCTATTCCAGAACTACAAGCCATTAAGCCCAACGTTCATGTAAAAGGCGGGCAATATACAGTTGAAACCTTGCCTGAAGCCCCTGTACTACAATCAATAGGCTGTGAAATTGCCTTTATTGAGATGGTGGATAACCGTTCAACCAGCCAGTTAATCGAAAAAATTATTAGAGCTTATTCTTAAACAATGATGACGAATGAAACCAACAATCAAACCAATCTAAAAGCAATCGTTATGTCCGGTATGCGGTCGACAGGTTCGCTTCATTTAGGGCATTACATGGGTGTTTTGAAGAATTGGGTTTTACTCCAGCATCAACATACCTGCTATTTTATGGTAGCAGATTGGCACGCATTAACCACTAAATATGATGATACGGCGGGTATCCCTAATTACCGCATTGAAACGGTGTTGGATTGGCTAGCTGCAGGGTTAGACCCTGAAAAATGCGTCATTTATATTCAATCGCAAATACCAGAAATTGCGGAACTCCACCTGTTGCTTTCTATGATGATACCCGTGAAATGGCTAGAAACAGACCCTACTTTGAAAGATATGATTACCCTTAAAAAAGCCGGTGAAGCAGGTGCTGGAGAAGAATTGAATTATGGCTTGTTGGGTTACCCTGTGTTACAAACGGCAGATATTTTAACGGTGGGCGGTAGCTTAGTGCCTGTGGGTAAAGACCAATTAGCCCACTTGGAAATTAGCAGAGATATTGCTAGGCGGTTCAACCATGTGGTAGGGCAATCGGTTTTTCATGAACCTAGACCATTACTAACGGAAACGTCGTTATTATTGGGGTTAGATGGTCGAAAAATGTCTAAATCGTACAACAATACGGTATTTTTAAAAGAATCTGAAGATGAAACTTGGTTGAAAGTTAAAACCGCCATTACGGATGCTAATCGCTTGCGGAAAACCGACGCGGGTAATCCTGAAGCGTGCGTGGCGGTATTTCCATGGTATCAAATTTTTGCGGATAAAACGGAACAGGCTACTGTAGCTGAAGAATGTAGGGCGGGTACTAGGGGCTGTATGGATTGCAAAAAACAGTTGGCGGAACGGGTCAATGAAACCATGAAGCCGTTGCGTGAACGCCGCAAACTGTTTGAGGCAGATTTGCCTGCCGTTGACCGAATTTTGGCTTCTGGTAAGGAAAAGGCTCAACACCAAGCTCAACAAACCTTACAGCAAGTACGTAGCGTGTTAAATTTGAATTAAAGCATGGTTGAACACACTGGGCAATCGACTAGCACGATTGTCTTTTCTTCATGTTTTTATTATACTGATAACTACATTCAGTAGACTTTAGTAGATTTCAGTCGTTAAAGGAATTATCGGTTAAGTGTCATCAGTCAAACAAAAAATTCGATGGTTTTTACCTGGGTTTGCCTTCAAACGCTGGGTTCTGTTATTTTTATTGGGTGCTTCTACATTGGCATTAGGGTTGGCGTTAGTTCTCAATTTGCAACCCATTACGTTTTTGATTGATTCGTTAAAAACATTAGCCAAAGTTGCCCCTTCACACTGGAGCGGCCCTGTTTTAATGGGTGTGGGCGGTCTAGCTTTAATGACTGGCTTAGCAAAAGCCAGAGCGTCGGTTTCATCAGTCGTTGGTAACGATGGCTGGGTGGGTGATTTAATGGAACAGCTATACCAACATCGCCGTCTGAAACGAGGGCCTAAAATTGTAGCTATTGGTGGTGGTACAGGTCTTTCCACCTTGTTGCGTGGCTTAAAGCATTTCACCAGCAACATTACTGCCATTGTTACGGTGGGCGATGATGGCGGTAGTTCCGGCTTATTACGGGCAGAACAGGGCGTTATTCCACCGGGCGATATTCGCAACTGCATTGCCGCTTTATCCGACGAAGAACAATTGATGACGGAATTATTTCAATATCGATTTAAAACCGGTACGGGCTTAGGTGGGCATAGTTTTGGGAACTTGTTTATTACGGCGATGGCTCAAGTAACGGGCGATGTCATGTCTGCCATTCAAGCTTCATCTAAAGTACTCAAAATTCAAGGGCAAGTGGTGCCCGCCACCTTAGATAACATTACGCTGATTGCAGAATTGGTGGATGGCAATGTCATTGAAGGGGAAAGTAACATTCCCAAAGCGGGCGTGCCTATTGCTAAATTGCGATGCTTACCTGAAAACCCTCAACCCGTTGATGCGGCACTCATTGCCATTGCTGAGGCAGATTTAATTGTGATGGGGCCCGGTAGTTTATACACCAGCGTTATTCCTAACTTGTTGGTGAAGCCGTTGGTTTCGGCGTTGTTGAAGGCGAAAGCCCCCAAGGTTTATGTGGGCAATATAATGTCTCAGCCCGGTGAAACGGATGGTATGAGCATGAGCGACCATGTTCGAGCCATTTTAACCCACGTCCAAGAACCTCGCTTGTTAGATGCTGTTATTGTGAATGAAGCCTTACCACCAGCCGTTGTTGAACATTATGCCCAATATGGTGGCACGCCTGTTGAAGTTGATTCTACTGTGCTTGAAGCGATGGGCTTACAGGTTATTAACAGTGATTTAGCCCAGCAAGATTGTAATACCAATACGGCTCGGCATGATTCTTATAAGGTAGCTGAAACATTAATGGGCTGGTTTGCTAAACGTATGGCTAAAACCATTGCCAATTCTAATAAAACAGATGAATTACCTCTTTTTTTTTCCGAAGTACCAAGCCCCCAAGCAGTAGCCATTGACCCTGCCTTGGTTACAGTTTCTTATCCCAAACCCAAAATGGTCTCTGCAACGCTTACACAATTAGAAAAGGCTTCAGAAACAGTAAAAACCTTCCACCAACCATAATAATTTGGTAATTAGATAGATAATGATGATGCTTTCCTCTAAAAATGAACGATTGAATAAAGTAATTGCCGCCTCAGGGCTTTGTTCTCGGCGTAAGGCTGATGAATTAATTGCCCAAGGCGTTGTTAAAGTAAATGGGGTCAAAATAACCGAACAAGGTTTTAAAGTACCCAACCCCTTAAGCGATACCATTGAAGTAAACGGCAGGGCATTACGTGTGCAACAAACCATTCGTACTGTGGCGTTTTACAAACCAGCAGGGGTTATAACCACACGAAACGATGAACTAGGCCGTAAAACTATTTATGATGTGTTGCCTGAAGAACTGCACCACTTAGACCCTGCGGGCAGATTGGACCGTAAAACGGCGGGCTTAATTTTCTTAAGTAACGACGGCGATTTCCTTTACCAAATGACGCACCCTAAATATAGCTTACCTAAAGTTTACAGGGTTAGGTTAAATGTACCGCCTGCTAATTCAGATGCCTTAGCTGCCAAATTGCTAGAAGGTGTTTTCTTTGAAGAAGAACAGAAATGGGCGAAAGCCGAAGAAGTCTTTCAAATTTTACCAGATACTTATGGTGTAACGTTGGTTACGGGTATGAACCGGCAAGTGCGTAGAATGTTTGAAGTCTTAGGTTTTGATGTTATTAACTTAAAGCGGGTTTCAATTGGGTCATTTGTGCTTTCGGGTTTACAACCGGGTGAATGGCGAGACGTTAAATTTGCCGAAATGAAAAGTCTGCTGAAAGCAAAACCCCAAAAATTAAAAGCTCCCCAGAAAGAATCTTCTGAAAAAAACTTACCCAAAGCAGTGCCAGATAGAAGCTGACTTCATAGTTGTCAAGGAAGTGCAATTTCTAGGAATGAGGAACGGACTGACGGGCGGTGTAGCCTAACTACATAACCGAAGGAGTACCGCAAATGACAACCAAAGTGCCTTGATTGGCGACTATGAAGACAGCTTCTTAAAATACGTTAAAGGTTATTTTTACTGTTGACTAACATCATTCAGACTGTTTACAGCCAGACTCAACCTACTACTGAAAGTGGGACTGATGTGTTGTTGAAACTGCTATTAAAAGCAGTGGGGCTAAAGGTAACGGCTTCTAGGTTGGCGGTTTTGGCGTATTTTTATCAACAGTTTACCATCGGTAATTCAAAGCCAATTTCCCATTCAGAATTGGTAGACCGTTTACCTGCATTAGGGTTTGATAAGGTTACAATTTACAGAAATTTGAATGATTTAGCCCAAGCGAATTTGCTGCTAAAACATAGTTTGGGCGATACGCTTTGGCGATATTCTTATCATCCTGTTTTTTGCGATAGCTTATTACAACTACCGCACAAAAACCAGCATCAATCTAGCACAATACACCATTTACACGCTCATCCGCATTTTGTTTGCACACAGTGTAACCAATTAGCCTGCTTATCGCTTCAAAATCAAGAAATACCCGCCGCTTGGGCGTTACAAATTGGTAAAATTGAAGAAATAACGGTTCGGGGTATCTGCCAGCGTTGTTATCAATCAACAGAAGAGGACTCTTTTGCCTAATGAATAGCCATTTAACCCCCCGTGTATTAGTTGTTGATGATGAAAAAGATTTGGTTCGGTTGGTGAAATACAACCTTGAACAAGAAGGCTATGCCGTTTTTTGTGCCTTTAACGGGGCTGAAGCCCTTGATTTGGCTTGGACAAAACAACCCGATGTGATTGTGTTAGATTTAATGTTGCCAGATGCTTCGGGATTTCGGTTGTGCCAAGAAATTAAGGCGATTCTTAACCCAGATAGACCGAACAATCCGGTTCGTATCCTCATGTTAACCGCCCGTTCGGCTGAAGCAGACCGTATTGAAGGGTTTGAATCAGGTACGGATGATTATGTGGTGAAACCGTTTTCCCCTCGGGAATTGGTGCTTCGGGTTAAAGCGTTGTTAGATAGAAATAAACTGGAAACCGCCCCCGCACAAAATAGTAGCAGTGCGTTGGAAATTGGGGCTATACGGGTCGATGCAAAAGCCCATCGGGCTTGGGTGGCAGATGAAGAATTAAAATTAACTCCCATTGAATTTAAAATTTTATGGGTACTTGCCCAGCACCTCAATGCTGTTAGAACACGGGAACAATTGTTGAAACAGGTGTGGGAAAACGGGGGCGATGAAATTTTAGACCGCACGGTAGATGCCCATGTGAAACGGTTGCGTTCCAAACTGGGTATTGCCAGAGACCAGTTAGAAACCGTTCGGGGCATTGGATACAGGCTTTACAGTGGCGGAGGTATTCAGTAAATGACTATTATTGCTGCCGACGCATTCTTACTACCTTCCATAGATAGCCCGTGGTTACAGGCCATTGAAGCCTTAGGGCACGGTATTCTTATTGCAGATGCCCACTTACAGGTGCGGTGGGTCAATACCAAATTGGCGGAACAATTAAGCATTAGTAAAGCAGAAGTAGAAAAAAAACTGCCTCTTTCAGCCTTGTTTAATGATATTGAAGTAAAAGATCTTTCTGCAGACTTGACGACATCAGCTAATAGTTGTTTAGCCACTAAAACGACGCAACGGTTAATTGTCAATTTAGCCCCTGCGGATAAGCCACGCAGTTATTTTGATGTGCTTTTGCTTTGTTTTCAACCCTCAGAAGATATCGCTCCTGTTTTGTTGATGGTACTTGAAGACCGCACCAAAATTATCTTAACGGAAAAAATGCGACGGGATTTTGTTGCGAATGTAAGCCATGAATTACGCACCCCGCTTTCGGTGCTGAAGGGCTACACGGAAACGTTGCTTTCAGGGGCGTTGAAGGATTATGACTTAGCCGTTGATTTTATTACCACCATTGAACAACACGCCAATAGGCTAACCCGTTTAGTAGAAGATTTGTTGGATTTATCCAAATTTGAAGCGGATAATTTTATTTTACCGCTAGAAGTTATTTCTTTAGAACCTTTATTGTTACGGGTTCAGGGGTTGGCTCAGGCGAAGGCTAGCTTAAAAAACATTACCGTTGTTACGCAACCTTTACCCAAAAAGTTGCCTAAAATAATGGGACACGTTTCATCTTTGGAACAGGTGTTTTTGAACTTGGTGGATAACGCCATTAAATATTCCCCTGCAGATACAACTATTTCGATTTCTTTTCAGCCCTCTGATGCCCATGTGGTTGTGGCGATTGCGGATGAAGGCATTGGGATTGAGGCGAAATTTGTGCCTCGGTTGTTTGAGCGGTTTTTTAGGGTAGATAAAACACGCTCAAAACATTTAGGGGGTACGGGGCTTGGGCTTTCTATTGTAAAGCATACGGTACAGGCTCATCATGGGGATATTTGGGTGGAATCTACCCCCGGTGTGGGTAGTACGTTTATGGTAAAGCTCCATAGAGTGTTGGCATAATCTATCGCAAAACGCCAAAAAAGAGAACCCCAAAACTTGATTGCCAACCTAAAATTCAAGTGCCACTTGAAAAAAAGACACAAAATCAAGTTAACCCATTTTCTTAAAACAAAAAAAACCCTGTAATACCGATTAAACGATTAAATAGCGTGTGCTAAAATCGATTGTCGTTTACGTCTTTAGCTGGTGGGTGTTAAGGGGGTTCTTGTTCGAGAACCCCCTTAACAATCCCCCACGAATTCAGGGGCAAGCCGCTAAAGACCCCCAAAAGACACCCCCCTATACCACTACGGGTATTGACGGGGGGATGCTCTTTTTGCCCCTACGGTGGACGGAACGCATCGGCGACTGCAGAGCAAACGCGATGGTCGTTCCTACTGGTTGGTACGCTATTTAATCGTTTAGTAGGTATAAAGCCTTTATTTAAAGGAATCTACAAGGTTTTTTTGTGTTTTTTACAAGGTAAAATCTTGATTTATAACCCAAAATTCAAGATGACTTGATTTTAAGGAATTCTTTCAAGAAGCACTTGAATTTTGGGTTATAAATCAAGATGCAACGATTTTGTTACAATTAATTGTTTCAAATTAGGTGATTTTATTACCTAACACCCCCATCGAAAAAAATCCATACTGCCTTACATACCCCCATTTCCCACTAGAAGAGAAAACAGCCATCATTCAAGTTGCAAAAAAATCTTCAAACAAACAGCCATAAGCTTCCCTCAACGCTCTTCTTTTTCTATTCGCCCAACCACCCTATCTAATGAAAGGTGCATACCCCCATGAATGCCATCATCCCAGATGAAACCCACAAACAAAAACCCGACGCCAATACCCTACAACTACACAACCTAACCCTAGAAGACCAAACCAGCTTCGCACAAAGCATTGAAACCCTATTTAATAGCTGGAAACAACAACGCCAAGCCCAAGAATTATTATGGAAACGCTGCTGGAATGCCTACTTAGCTAACACCGCCCAAGAAGAAGCCGGTACACTAACCCAAAAAAGCTACTACAATCCCACCGAAGACAACCAAACCGCCGGCATGAACCGCCCGTTGATTTATCAATCCATCGAAGCATTACACGCCAACCTCATGAGCAACCTATTCCCACCCAGCGGGAATTTTTTCAATGTGATTGGCGAAACGGAGGCGGACCATCAACAAGCCAAACCCCTTGAAGATATTATGAAAACCAAGCTTGAAACCGCCCGCTTCCAAGAAGCCTTTAGCTTGTATTTAAAGCAAATGCTCGTATGCGGTACCAGCATACTTTCAGTGCCATGGAAAAAAGAAACCCAACTACAAGAAACATGGCAACCCATCAAAAACTTTGGTATGACCATTGGCTACGAACCCACAATGACCGAAGAAATTACCTACGACGCACCAGAATTCCAAGTGCTAGACCTGTTTAACACCTACCTAGACCCCCAAGCCAAAAACCCGCAACAAGCCACGCTGATTCATCAACTTGAAAAAACACTAGAAGAACTAGAAGGCCAAGGCTGGTATAGCAACCTAGAAACCGTCGCCGAACAATTGCAACAACAACATCAAGCCCAAAACAAAGGAATGAACAAAGGCAATAAACAAGCCCCAACCGTTTCTCTACAAGCCGAAAAACTAACCCTACTAGAATGTTGGGGAGATTTCCAATTCAACGGCAAAACCTACCACAACCATGTAGCCACACTAATAAAAGAAACCAGCACCCTCATACGGTTAGAACCCATTGGATACAGAAACGGGCAAAAACCATTCGCTATTGGTATTCTAACCCCCATTCCCCACCAACTATACGGGCTAGGTGCTGTAGAAAAAAGCCTTGGGCTACAAAATGCCGTAAACTTGCTAACCAACCAAAAGCTAGATGCCCTCAATCTAACCATCCATCCGCCATTTACCTACCTTATTCAAGACGATATTTTCGACCTCACACACCTTTCCACCAAGCCTGGGGCATTAATACCCGTCAAAGACCACAACACCATACGCCCCCTACCCATGCCCACAGGAAATTTAGCCCTTGCTTACGAAGAAATCCAAGACCTCAAGCAAGAAATTTTGGAAACAACAGGCTCACTTAGGCTAATGACCAACACCAACCAAGCCAGTACAGGAGGCAACCAAACCGCCACAGAAATTAATGCTTACCTACAAAGCGGTGAACGAAAGTACAACCAAGTACTAAGCCACCTTGAACAAACTTCAGTTGAACCCTTACTCAACAAGGTGTTCAGCCACCTGCAACAATTCTGGAACACCCCCGAAACACTTCGGCTACTACAACCCGATGGGTCGGTAATATTCAAGCCCGTTCAGCCCAAAAACCTAAAACGGCTAAAAGTATCGTTCAAAGTAAGCGGTAGTAGAGGGATGCTACAAAACAAAGAGGAGCTAAACCACATGCTATTCTTCATTAAAGTGCTACAAAGCCTACCAGAAATCAGAGATAGTATCAATTTTATGGAGTTAGCCAAAGGCATTTACGACAAAATTGGGCTAACCAATATTAAAAACGTGTTTACTAACCCGTTTAAGCAACCGCCTACAACGCCGCCTATGGGATAGGGGAAGAACTGCGGTCGATTGTCGTTACTATCTTTAGCTGGTTGGTTTTGTCGGGGGGGCTGCCAAACAGCAGTCCCCTTATGTGTTGGTAGAATAAAACGGTGCTAGTCGATCGTCCATTCCCCTCGGCTCCAAACAACCGATTGTCAGCAAGATCACTAGCACCGTTTTACAAGGGATGCCATTTGAACAGATGCCCGAACTCTAACGTTCGTACCATAAGGCTAAATCCAAATCCCTATTTTTCTACCAAAGGAAATCCTACCATGAAAACCGTCGGCATAGATGTCTCAAAATCTACCCTAGACATCTGCTATCTCAACAACCAAAGCCCCCAATTCTCTCAGTGCCAAAACCAAGAAACGGACATTGAACAATTGGTTTTGGCACTGAGAGAATTCGCCCCCACCAAAATAACCCTAGAAGCCACAGTTGGCTACGAAAAACCACTCTACCTAGCACTCAAAGCAGCCCAACTACCCGTCGTCAAAGCAAACCCAAGACAAGTAAGAGACTTCGCCAAAGCCTGCGGCATCCTAGCCAAAACCGACAATCTAGACGCAAAAGTGCTAGCCCACTACGCTCGAGTAATCCAACCCCAAGAAACCGACTTCCTACCACCCCAAGCCTTGGTTGAACTGGCTCGGCACCAAGAACAAACAACGCAAGCCCTAGCAACGCTCAAAACGCAAGCCCACCAAGCCACAGACCCCTTCGTTATAGCCGATTTAGCCGCCCAGTGTGAAGCCTTAAAACAACGGCTTTCAGCCATTGTAGTGGAATGGAAACGAAGAATTGCGTTAGACCCATCGATTCAAAGCAAGCAAGAATGCTTGGAGACGGTTGCTGGTGTTGGGTTTAAAACCAGTGTGGTGCTGTTGGCTTGTTTGCCTGAATTAGGTTGTTTGGGTAGGGGGAAAATAGCCTCGCTGGTGGGCGTTGCTCCGAAGAATCGGGATAGTGGTGCTTGGCGGGGTAAGCGGTGTTGTTGGGGTGGGAGATCTGGTGTCCGTCGGTTGTTGTATATGGCGGTGTTGAGTTCGGTGCGGCATGATGAGCGGTTGAAGGTGTTTTATGAGCGATTGCGGGGTGTGGGAAAGCCTGCTAAAGTGGCGTTGGTGGCTTGTATTCGGAAGTTGTTGACTATTTTGAATGCGATGGTTCGAGATCACTTAAAAGCCACTGCTTGACACAGATGCTGACAAACCAGCCAACGAAAATTAGGAACGACAATCGATGAGAGAATACGTTTTTTAATCGTTTAATTGGTATAAAGCCATTAATATTTCTAGGGGACAAGATTTATCCCGCCCGCCCCTCAATCCCGAATGTGCATAGCAAAAGGGTCAATTCTTTCATTTAGAATTGACCCTTTTGTAATTTGAATCTATAGCTACAACTAGCTGTTACCAACTAAGGCAGATGTCTCATTGAACATCATCGCAGCTTCAACGGCGGGCGATTGAAACACCCGTTCCAACTGTTCGCGGCTGGCAACGCTAGCTTGCTTCATACCGAAGCCTTCTTTACGCAGTTTAGCGGTGGCTACAGCCAATCCGTCTAAATCGCCTTTAAAATATTGTTGTACCAATTTTTTAAGGGCGGTATAGCTGGCGTTATCTCTGGAAGTTAACGAAGCGTAAAAGTACTTCTTACCTTCTTTAGACCGAGAGGCTAGGGTTTTATCAACCAATCTATCCATGACGGTTTTAACGGTGGTATAGGCCCACATCCGTTTTTCGGTTTTAATCCGGTCTTGAACATCGCCAACAAACACTTTGGTATTGCCTTCTTGTTCTAAATCCCATAGGGCGTTTAGAATGAGGTTTTCTAAGTCGCCTTGTTTTAGATCCATTGATCGCATTGCCATCATCATAAAAAAGTTTCTCCTAAAAGAATCAGCACATTGGTTTATTTGAAACAGCGTAAAAAGTATAAAATAAGCAATTACTAATAGTAAAGTATTTTGTTGAAAAACTAGAAAATCAATAACATACGAAGAGATTATTTCTACTACTAGGTTTGTAAATGTTAGTATAAGAAAAAGCTTTTTAAAAGGCAAGTAGTATTTTTGCAAAACCGCTATTACGTCAATAAATCAGTTAAATGGTGTATTTATTCTCATTAAACCATTAACTATCGTGTTGTATGGGGGCATACCCATTAAACGATTAAATAGCGTAAAAAAATTGACCTACCAGTAGGAACAACCATCGCGTTTTCCCTGCAGTCGCCGATGCGTTCCGTCCTTTCGAAGGGGCAAAAAGAACATCCCCCCGTCATATGCCCGTAGTGGCATAGGGGGTGGCTTTTTGGGTGTTGGGTAGGGGTTTACCCCTCAGTTTGTGGGGGGGTTCGTGGTGGGGCAACCCAACCGCAGTCCCCCCACAAACCAACCAGCTAAAGCAAAAAACGACAATCTATGAGAGAATACGAAATCTAATAAACGCCTTGGAACTTCTTACTACTAAAGCGTTGCGTTACAGACCGGAAATCCCCTTTCGTGCTAGGCGAAGCTATCAAGGTAGGTGCTGGTCGGCGTTGGGTTAAAGCGGGCTCGTTTTTTTGCTCACTCTGTTTAATAGCTTGTACTAATGTAGCTTGCAAAGCAGACCCTGAACGAACGGTTCCCGTACTAATAGCACTACCCCTAAATGGCGACTGCACAACGGGTGAAACCGTCATCGCTTCTTGAATTTTCGGTTTGTTAACGAGCACTTCTGCTGTGGGCACAAGGTCTCCGTAAACAACCGTTGGCTGGGCTTTCATAGGTTTTTCTGCGGGCGAAAACTGAGCGATTGCTTCCTGCAAACTGGGTTTATTAACCTTAGGTGGGGTGGCAACTAATTGTTCTTTCAACGAAGCCGTAAATAATGAATGAACGACCTTATCAGTTGCAGAAGTTACGGCTTTGTTAGTAGGCATTATGTCTTGGTGGGTTTGTGGTGCTACGCCTAAGGGAATTTCCTTTGTTCTAACAGATAACCAGCTTAATAGATTATTAGCATAGCCTTTTTGTTTTGCCCACAGCCCTAAGCCTACCGCTAAAGCTGAACCCACTGCCACGCTAGCCAAAGGAAATAAAGGAAAAGGGTCGTTTTCCAGTGGCATATCGGGGGTGTTTTCAGGTAAAAATCGCTGAGCCAACCACTCGCCATCAAACACGGGCACTTTAGGTAGTTGCTCGGTTTCTGGTTCAGTAGGCGTAATATCCGCTAGCATAATACTTCTAACTGGCCCAGTTAAATTTACTATGTTTGTTGCAGTTTCGCCACCATTAAGCCAAGCTGGTTCGTTGGTGGCTATTTCGGTGGCTGGCAAGGCAACTGCTTCGCCTTTCACAGCGTTTTCAGTAGCAGTATTAGCGGTTGATGTATTGCTGGTTACGGTACTAGCTATAGCTACAGGCATCACAATATCTGGCTTACTAGCTGATTTCTCATGATTATTAGCCAAAAACATTGACTTATTTGCCGTTAGTAGCGTTGTTTTTTTAACTGCTTTCAATGGGTAATAATGAGGTCTCTTGGCGATTGATGCCTTTTTCGAAAAGCTGGGTTTCTTCGTGGTCGGTTTTGTGGCTGCTTCTGCGTAAAACGAGGTATCTTCATTGCTGGCATTTTCGGCGACTGGTTCAGAGATGAATGGACTAGATGCACCGCCAATAACTTGTACTTTCTGGTTAAGTTCAACGCCGTTGGGTATGGTAATACTTACTTGGTTATTGCTTAGTTGGGTGGCTCTGCCAATGTATTTACCTTGGGCATCCATTACCACGGGTAGCCCTTCTTGCTTCATTTTATTTGAGATGGTGGTGTTTTTAAGAATCAACTTGTAGATGCCTTGTTGGCGTTGTTCTTCCACTTGAATGGGTTGTTGGGTGTTTAGCCTAATGCGAACAGACCCTTGTTCGTCGTTTTCTAACTGAAAACCGTTTAGCTGGGCTACGGCTTCCACTTTAGGCATCCATACCAGCGAAGTTGCTAATAATAATAGGGCAAAACACCAGATGGATGTGGTAGATTTACGAAGCAGGAAGGGTGAAATAAGCATGGTGTCTCAAACCTTTCGGTGGGTATGCACAATAGTGGAATAGGCTTATTGTCTCATTGCAACCCCGCACTTGCCCATCCTACCAACAGAGGAAATCTGCTTATCCTTCATTCCACAAATAAATAGCGTATCAACCAACCAGTAGGAACGACCATCGCGTTTGCTCTGCAGTCGCCGATGCGTTCCGTCCACCGGAGGGGCAAAAAGAGCATCCCCCCGTCAATACCCGTAGTGGTATAGGGGGGTGTCTTTTGGGGCTTGCCCCTGAATTCGTGGGGGATTGTTAAGGGGGTTCTGCTAAAGACGGAAACGACAATCGATGAGAGAATACGCTATTTAATCTACAAACGGGTCTAACGCTAAACCATCGATTGTTTTTTTCAATAAGTAACTAGGCAATTACTTTTCTTTATGCGATAGTAAGCTTAAAGTTTATTTTGTTGTTACTGTTTTATTAATGATTGTTCGTTGTCAGGGCTACCTATCCTGTTTAACAAGCTGCTCATTAAGGTTTTAAAAAAAGGTTTGATTGAAATGATGATGATGACTACTACGCAGCCAGAAAACCAGACTCCACCAGCTCTCTTGCTTGAAGGCAAACGGGTCGTTATTACCGGTGGTTCTCGTGGTATTGGCAAAGCTTTGTGTGAAGTTTTTGCTAGAGAAGGGGCGGATGTTGCATTTAATTACAATAGTAATGATGTAGAAGCTCAAGACACGGTTAAACGCATAGAAGCTTATGGCAGAAAAGCGAAAGCCTTTAAAATTTCTGTGGTGGATAGAGACGGCTTGAAGGAAATGACCAAAACCTTGGTGGCTGAATGGGGCGGTATTGATATTTTAGTTAACAATGCGGCTATTAACAAGGGTGATAATTTTGTAACGACGACTGAAAAATCTTGGTTGGATGTGATTAACACCAACGTAAATGGCTTATATTATGTTAGCAAACCGATTACGAAGGTTATGATGAAGCAACGCTCGGGTAGTATTTTGAATATTACGTCTATTGCGGCTATTCGTACGATGCCTACGTCGGTTCATTATGCTACATCTAAGGCAGCGGTTATTGGGTTTACGAAGTGTTTATCTCGGGAATTAGCGAGTTTTGGCATTACGGTAAATGGTATTGCTGCGGGTATTTATAATACAGAGTTAGGTCATTCGTTGCCAGATGCGATGATTGAAGTTTACAAAAACTGGGTAGCCAAGGGGCGTATGGGCGACCCGAAAGATTTGGCTGAAGTAGCTGCCTTCCTTTGTTCTGATCGTAATGCTTATATGCAGGGTGAAATTATTACGGTTGATGGTGGTTGTGTAACCTAGCTTATTACCATCACTATTCATTCATTTTTCTTTGGGAGGGCTTCATTAAAAGCCCTCCCTTTTTTACCCTTAAACTTTAGCAATTAAACTTTAATTTATATGGTAATTTAAAAACAATTACGCTTCAAAACAATAATGCGGAACACTTGGTAGCACTCGGCTTAGGGCTTCATGGGGGGTGGTATTTGACCACCCCCCAAACCCCCCGCAAATTTAAGGGGGCTCCACGCCCCCTTAAAAATCCCCTCTCAAGGGCTGATTTGTTGGCTTCCACGTTAGAAAGAGGCTTGAGCGGAAGCTAGAGGCTCCCTAAATGCTCTGCTTCGCTACGCTCGCACCAGCCTCTTCCCAACTAGGTATGATTTGAAGCTAAAACTATCAGCTTAAACTCAATAATAATAGGCTTTCCGCAGTTTGGTTGGGAAGCGTAAAAAACAATATAGCGTAACAACTAACCAATAGGAACGACCATCGCCTTTGCTCTGCAGCGGCGATGCGTTCCGTCCACCGGAGGGGCAAAAAGAGCATCCCCCCGTCAATGCCCTTCTGGTGGCATAGGCGGGTGTCTTTTTGGGGGTTCTTAGGGGTTTACCCCTAAGTTTGCGGGGGGTGTTCGTGGTGGGGCAACCCAACCGCAGTCCCCTGACAAACCAAACAGCGAAAGACGCAAACGACAATCGATGAGAGAACACACCATTCAATCTTCAAATTCATCTTAGGCGTGAAAATGCTTCGCACTACTGAAATGGTCTTTTACCTTATTGGTAAAATAGTGGTCTTCAGTGGGAATTGGGCTATTTTTCTTAACAGCGTCATTTTTTTGAACGGCTACTGCATTGGCTACTTTTTCTTGATGTCCTGCTTCTTTTAACAACCGTTTTTTTTCTTTTCTGGCGGTTAGCCATTTTGAAAAGACCACGGCGAAAATACCGGCATTGAGTGTTTTGGCTAAATCCCCGAAAACGTAGGCAATATTTTGCCGATAGTTGGTTGGTATTTCTGGGTATTTGTATTCTAACAAACTGAGCCCTGTAATCCAGATGGAGAAATATAGCATATTACCGCCAAACAGGGTGGCAAAATCTCTGGAAGCCAGCTCTAGGCGTTTTCTTTTGGCTTCTTCGGGGTCAAGGTGTTGGTCTTTGGTAACATATTGGTTCCACCGCAGGGCGGGTAATAGCAGAACGGCGGCGAAATAGCCTGAAAATTTCTGGGCTTTAGCCCAACCCGTGCCACCTGTATTGGCGTGGAAGTTTTCAACCCACTTGCTGGAAAAACTGGCGGTATTGATGGCTTGTCCACTACGTTGTTTCGTTGTTACGGTTGGGCTATTAAAGGGCACAATACTATTTTTAGTGGTTGTTTGTGTTGTGGTAGTTGGTTGAAGAGGAGGGGCAACGGGGTCATTTTTTGTTGATGTTCCTACAACGGGCTGAGGCAAATCTGAAGGGGGTGGTGTGGGTAGGTTTATGCCGGCGTTTCTTAACCATTGGGCTGGCTTTGTTCTTAATAATGAATGGCTAATGCGGTCTTGTACAGGTAAATTGGGGTTTACGGGGTGAACAAACATCTTGTCGGCCCATCTGCCAAACCACATGGCGGTGAATGCACCGTGGGCTAAGGCTGCGGCGTGCCCAATGGCGTAGGCTAAAAAATCGCCTTTGTCTTTATTTATCCCTTTTTCCATAAACCATCCCATGTGGTTGAATAATTTATGGGTTAAAAATTGTGTTCCTAGAAAAATAGCGCCACCTACCAGTAAAGCCATTTCATCTCTGGCGAACAGTCCCCATTTTTCGTCTTTATCATCAATGGCAAGGTGCATAAAGGGTACGGCGGTGGGGGTAATCCATAGCATACGAGTTTCTAGAGTTTTGTGGTCTATTTCCCCAAATTTTCGCATTAGCGGATGGTTGAGAATACCCGGAAAATTACCGTTATTGCCTGCGGTAGCCCCTGAACGTTGTTGCATTCTTAGGGGTGCTACCAATGGCGTGGTTAACGGGTTATTTTGTTGTGCATTGTTGAAAATGTACAAGGGTAATAGCTTTTCCAATTGGTTAATGGTACAGGGAAGAGTGAAAGCTGTTGCTTAAACACATTAGGTTTAAAGGCTAGCTTAGTTACAGTAAACGCTACACGAATGAAGCCTTCTGCAAGAAAAAAGATGTTAGTTTTTATGGGTAAAGTCTTGTTTTTTTAAAAAGACTTTTATACCTAAATGATAATAATTAAGAGAAGATAACGTTGTACTAACAACAGTAACAGTAGCAACAACAACGTGTTGTGTTAACGTAGCTTGAACCCCGCATCAACCCGAATGAGCCTAGCATTCGCATTGAAAAGCTGACGATAATTTTTATTAAATTTGAAATGGGTGTTTTGGGTTTGCACACAGCCACGGAAAATGAAAGCCTTTAACTTTTACAAAACGGTAAGTAACCCTTTAAATCTAACAGAAATGCCTTCTGATTGCAACTGCCATTATAGCCGTTGCTTACTATCGGATACCCCTTCATCATTTCATACCATTTCAAAGATTGAATGTCTTTCCTCCAGTAGGAACGACCATCGCGTTTGCTCTGCAGTCGTCGATGCGTTCCGTCCACCGAAGGGGCGAAAAAAGCATCCCTCCGTCAATGCCCGTAGTGGCATAGGAGGGTGTTTTTTCGGGGGTTTTTAGGGGCTTGCCCCTAAATTTGTGGGGGGTGTCGGGGGGCTGCCAAACCGCAGTCCCCTAACAAACCAACCAGCTAAAGCTAGGAACGACAATCGATGAGATAACACGTTATTCAAAGGCTTAACCGGTCTTAAGTGTTTTTCATACCAGCCATCCACGGCTTGGCGGAATCTTTTAGCTTGGCGGTTTTAATGGTTTTAAATGCTTTTTGAATATCGCACCGCAGGGTGGTTATTCTGGCAGATTTGGTCATACCGTTTAATAGGTCTTGTTCAATTTCGGCTTTGGTTTTACCTGCTTTTGCCACTATATTTTCCGGATGTTCTAGCTGCTCAAGAATTTGACTGGCTACTTCTAATTGCTTCAGGGTTAAGCGTTCTGAAAGTTCCGCAGGTATTGTTGCTTTTAGCGCTTTAAAGGCTTTTTCGGCTTCTGTTAATTTACCTTCACTCAGCTGAACCACGGCTAAATTAAAGGCTAAAGCGGTATTTTCAGGCATTAATGTTTTAGCGGAAGACAATAATTTATCGGCTTCATCTAGCTTATTGGCTTCAATGGCGGCTTGGGCTTTTTTGTTTAACTCTTCAACGGCTTTCCCCATGGGGTTAAACGCTTGTTTAGGGTCAGGGGCGGTACAGCCAGTTAAGCTGGTACTTAATATAGCAATGCCTACACAGTAGGCTACAACAGCTACAACAAGAGCTAAAGGCATTAATTTCGTGTTTGATGATAATGACATGGTTTTTTCTTTCCACTGTGTGATAGTTAATCGTTAAACGAAGGAAGGTACTTTGGGGGCGATTGTGGGTAACCAGCGTTGTAACACTTGGGCGTATAGTTGATGTTCTTGTTCTAACACTCGTTGGGCTAATGTTTCCGTGGTATCTGTAGGCAGAACAGGTACTTGGGTTTGCCCAAGTACGTCGCCTTCATCCACATTGGCGGTTACCAAGTGGACTGTACAGCCGGTGTGGCTTTCTTGGTTGGCTAGCACGGCTTCATGAACGTGGTTGCCGTACATCCCTTTACCCCCATAGGCGGGTAACAAACTGGGGTGAATATTCACAATGCTACCTTCGTAGGCCGTCAATACGTCGCCTTTAAAAATCCTCAGAAAACCAGCTAGCACCACAACATCAATAGCGTGTTCTTCCAAGGCGTTTAATAGCACGGCTTCAAAGTCAACTTCTAGTTGCTTGCACATGGCGGGGCTAACTACTAAGGTTTTTAACCCTTGAGAAAATGCCCATTCAAGCCCTTTGGCGTTGGCTTTATCACTAACTACTAAGGATATTTCGGTATCGGTTAACAACCCATTTTCTATGGCGTTATAAAGGGCTTTTAAATTGCTGCCCCCACCGGAAATTAAAACGGCTAGGGTTTTCTTTTTTGCATGAACGAAGGTTGGCATCATCATCATTACGTTACGATTCCTGTTTCAGTTGAAAGGTCAAATACAACAGGGTCTTGGCTTGGAAAATTCACATCCAGTGATGCTAAACGCCCTATTTCAAACACGTTAAAGGCTTGCGGATATTGGTCTTTCAGCCACTGCTGAACAGTTTTAGCTTGGGCTGGGTCTACCAATACCACAAAGCCAATGCCACAGTTGAAGGTATTAAGCATGGTTTCCATACTATACCCCCCTAATTGCTGAATATATTGAATAACTGGCGACCAATCCCATGCTTGAGGCTTTACAACGGCTTGCAAATGGGGGGGAATCACTCTGGGTAAATTATCTTGAAACCCGCCGCCTGTAATGTGCACCATGGCTTTTACTGCGTTGGGGAAGGCTTCTAGTAAGGCTAAAACAGGTTGAACATAAATAATGGTGGGTGCTAATAAGGCTTCCGCAATTGAAATAGACTCATCGGTTGGTAGCGGTACATTCCAATTGGTTATGGCATTATCTTGCAAAGTTTTACGCACTAGGCTATACCCGTTGGAATGGAAGCCTGAACTACTTAGGCCTAGCATGATGTCGCCTGCTGCCAACCTCTCTGTTTTGGGTAGAACGTTATTTTTTTCCACCACGCCCACGGCGAATCCGGCTAAATCATACTGGTTGGGCTGATAAAAATTGGGCATTTCGGCGGTTTCTCCGCCAACTAAGGCACACCCTGCTTGTTCACAGCCTGTAGCAACACTGTCTAAAATGGATTCAAACACATCGGGTCGAATTTTATCAGTCGCCAAATAATCCAAAAATACCAGTGGCTTACCGCCTTGCACAAGAATATCGTTGACGCTCATGGCGACTAAATCAACGCCAATCGTCCCGTGGATGCCGGCTTGTTGAGCTACTTCTAGCTTGGTGCCAACGCCGTCGGTTGCTACTAATAAAATGGGTTCTTCGTAGCCTTTGGGTATACTAAAAGCCCCGCAAAAACCGCCGATACCCCCTAGTAGCGGGGTTGATGAGGCTTTTTGGGTGCGTTGGCTGGCTTTTTTGGCGATGGGCACAATGGCTTTGGCTTGGTGTAAATCCACCCCAGCTTGCCGATACGCTTCATCGGGAGCGGTTACGGGTTGTTGAAGGGTTACTGACTGGGGTTGTGTTATTGTCATTATGTTTTAAACCAACTATCTTTCTTTAGAATAAGGTTAGGCATTTGTCCGTTAGGCTTTAAGTATATCAAAAAGTGGTTTAATAAAGAAGTTTGACACTACTTTTTATTAAACCACTTTTTTGATTAATTGTATAGCTTTGAGAAGGTTTCTAGCCTACGCTGTAAACGCTGGTATTGCAGAAGTAGCCATCATAGCAGGTTGCTGAACAGTAGCAGTAGCTACGGGCAAGCCGGTCATAGGGTCAATGGCGGGTGGTACTAAGCTACCATCAATCACGGGTGCTGAAGCAATTACTTGCGGTTGCATCCCTGCAGCAAGCGTGGCATCGGGTTGAGGTTCTGCTGGGGTAGCTGGCTTTTTCTTTAGCAAATCTTTAATTAAATTGCCGCCGAAGGGGGCTAACAGGGTTGCACCAACCCCTAAACCGCCACCTAGTAACAATTTAGGTAATTCTTTCCAATACTCCCCTTTTTCACCTTTGGTAGCAAAGGCTAATACACCAGCTGCTATTACCAAGCTAACTACGGCAACTGCACCGGCAATGGGGTCGAAACCAGATTTAGGTGGGGCAGCATCGGCAGCTGTAGCATCGGTTGGCAATGCGTTAGGGTCTACTAGCATACCCACTGTAGGGGTGGTTGCTGGCACTAAGGTGGCAGGAGTAAAAGCATCTGTTGGGGTTGTTGGTAGAGGGGCGTATTGTGCGGTGGCGGGGGCTTGTAAATCTGCACCGGCACGGGCTTCTGACTGTTTTTTAGCAACTGTGGCTTGTGAGGCGGGTGTTGTAGTAGCGGAAAGAGAGACAGACATCATTGTTAGTATTATCCTTTATTATAGTAACTGTAATTTAAATTAAACACACATATATAGAACAAAAAAGAAGTGAGACCGGATCATTATATCAATCATTTTTTTTCAGAATGGGTTAGCCTGATAGTTTGGGAGGAACGAGGAAAAGAAAAGAGAATAAGGAGACCTTCAGTGCGTGATACCGTAGTAACTAATGGTAATAAACCGCATCACGTTTATTTTGTGCTAGTAGAGGAAAGAACTTATTTTTTGAAAAGGGCCTACGTATTCATTTAATAATTAGCACGAGTAACTTTTTAAAGTACATTCAATTGTATAAAAAACCCCGCAAAAAAACAAATGCTAGTTTTTTTAACTCTTTTTATTGCCCACCCTGATGCGTTGTTTTGCTTTGAATGGGTAGGGGCTTTTAAAAAGACTTCAAGTTCTTTATTAAGGCGGTTTCAATTGTTGGCGTGAAATTATATTGCTCAAACATCGTAAATTTTAGAAGCCAACACCACAGGGTTTCAAGTAACCACCCATACTGTAAAATCCCCAAAGCACCGTAAAAAAAGCGATGTTCGCCCGTATCACACAAAAGGTAGAACCCAGTTTAGCCGATATGCTTAAAAAAATGGCTGGGTTTGTGGTCTAATAATAAAATACCCTTCTTTACCCTAATTGAAAATTTTGCCACACCTTATGAAAAAACCGACAAAAAACACCCACCCCACCACCATAGAAGCCTTGGCTAAAACGATGGTTGCCACCACGGCGGCTACCGAAAAATTTCAGGCGGTGGTTTACACCTTGCGTAAATCGTTGGGGTTAAATTCTTCGGTGAAAGACAAAGCCGTTGATGCGAACTGGACTAACCAATTGCTGGGCTTGTTACGGCTGATTGAAGGGGTGGAATCTACCAAAAATTCAGCAGAAATACGGTTGGCTTACCAACAGCGGTTGTTGGGTAGCCCGAATGAATCCCGCAGTGGCGAACTGTTTGAATTTCGGGAAAATTATAAGTTGTTTCTTCGGCAATCGGCTCGAGATATTCCTCGGGATTTAGAGAAATTTTTTGATGCCTTGCAGGAAGCCATTGAACAAGCCGTTTAGTGCTTCGCTTATACGAATCAAAAGTTTAAATAGCGTGTTGGCTTTACAGCATGGGCGGGCGACCACAAGGGTTCGCCCCTACAGGCTCAATGATTTTTTAAAATACTATACGACATTTAATCTTTGAATGGGTATAAGAAAGAGTCGAAAATCATTTAAACATTATCCAAAAGCATTACATAAAAACAATGCCCTACGTAATCGTAAGAAGACGTAGGGCATTGAATAATAGCAACAATTTTTTAGAAATATAACACTCTATCGTCAGCCTTCAAACCCAAAGTTTTGAGAAAGTAGTAAGACATTAGAAGTTATCAACATTCCTAGCAAAAGTGACTGATAAGCTTCAAGGTGTTTGAAGGCTTAGTAGCGTGCACCGCCACCGCCGCCATAACCACCGCCACCATCACGACGAGGTGGACGACCGGCACCGCCGCCGCCTGGTCCGCCTGGGGCACGACCTTGCTCGCGGTTAGGGTCTTGAAACATTACAACCACTTCGCGGCCAGCAACAGCAACACCGTTGAATTGGTCAATAGCAGCTTGTGCTTGCTCAGGGGTACCCATTTCAACAAATGCAAAACCACGAGGTTTACCATCTTCACGACGACGAGGAATGCGAACATCCACCACTTCGCCTACAGAAGTAAATAGGTCAACCAATTGGTCTTCGGTTACAGACCAGCTAAGGCTGGCGATAAAGAGCTTTTTGTTCATAGAAGTTAGAATCTCATTTCATTAAAAGAACAGTTTTGTTTGAATGTTTACCCGAAACAGTCGCTCCAAGTTAAAGCACCCAAACACATTCAAAGGAAAAACAGATTAGCTATTTAATAAAAACGTATTTTTATTAAATTAGCCTACCTGTTTAGTTTTAAAAACAGAAAGACGAATCAAACTATTTTCTTAACTGTAATACATTATGGCACAGGTTACGAAAAAAACCTACTTTTTCTTTTTAAAAGCCGTAAAATTAGGCTATACAGTCTATAAAATGGTTTTATTGATGCTTTTTTTGAGCCTGATGCCGTGCTTGATGATGAGCGGAAATTACTTTTTCCACGGTGCGAAGGGAATGGTGTAAAATAACATCTTCTTCCCGAATTTTTAAAAATTCTGCTTCTAGGGCATCTAGTTCAGCATCAGAAAGGGCTTGGAGTTCAATAATGGAATCTCTCGCACCTTTGTGGGCTCGGATAATTTCGTCTAGTTTTAGCCCTGTTACCCGTGCGTCTCTGTTTTGGGTGTTTTGAATTAAAAACACCATTAAAAAGGTAATAATGGTGGTACTGGTATTAATCACTAATTGCCAAGTATCTGAAAAATTGAACAATTTGCCTACGCTTGCCCAAGCAACAATAACCAAAACGGCGGTTAAAAAAGCGAAGGGAGACCCCATGGCTTCTGAAACCTTGTGGGAAAATAGTCTGAAAAATTCACGCATTGTAAAAGCCTTTTTTAGGTAGATAAACCCTTGATATGGTTGTAATATTACCTAGAGTAGGTTATTTTCACTCTTGATGCAAGTCGTCTTTGTAATAGACACGTTTTAAACCATAGGTATTAAACAGTCCATTTGGTGGTGTTAATCTAAGCCAAAGTAACGTAATTCCAGCTTCTAGTTCAGGTTTTTCAATTAGAGCGTAATACCAATTTCAAATAGAAATATCGTCAGCGTCTAATACCCATTAAACGATTAAATAGCGTGTGCTAAAATCGATTGTCATTTACGTCTTTAGCTGGTTGGTTTGTCAGGGGACTGCGGTTTGGCAGCCCCCCGACACCCCCCTCAAATTCAGGGGCAAGCCCCTAAAAACCCCCGAAAAAACACCCCCTATGCCACTACGGGCACTGACGGGGGATGCTTTTTTCGCCCCTTCGGTGGACGGAACGCATCGACGACTGCAGAGCAAACACGATGGTCGTTCCTACTGGTTGGTACGCTATTTAATCCTTTAGTAGGTATAAGTTGTTACCGTCAAGCAAAAAATCCTCAATGGTCGTCTGTGTACGCCTGCGGTTTTTTGCTTAACAGTGCCTAGTATCCATCTAACACTATTCCTATTTTAAAATGGTATAAGCTCTAAAACCATGCAAAATTAAAAGCCCCTTTGAAGAAACCTTCAAAGGGGCTTTGGTTATGAAACTAAGAATCGAACCTAGCTAAACATGGCTGAAACGGATTCAGAATCGTGAATTCTAGCAATGGCTTCACCTAGTAGGCTAGCTATGGAAATTTGCTTGATTTTAGAAACAGATTTAGCTTGGTCGCTTAAGGGAATGGAATCTGTTACAATCACTTCTTTAATAGGCGAAGCGGCTAAGCGTTCCACCGCTGGGCCTGAAAATACGGCGTGGGCAGCTACAACGTAAACTTCTTTAGCACCACGTTCCATCAACAACTTAGCACCAGAACAGATTGTTCCAGCCGTATCAATCATGTCATCTACCAAAATACAGGTACGCCCTTCAACTTCCCCAATAATGTGGAAAACTTCCGCTACGTTGTGGGCTGTCCGACGTTTATCAATAATGGCAATTGGGCAATCTAGTTTTTTAGCGTAAACTCTGGCACGTTCTACACCGCCAGCATCTGGGCTGACAATAACGGGGTTGTACAATGGACGAGAAATCAAGTAGTTGTAAAGTACAGGCGTTGCATATAAATGGTCTGTTAAAATATTGAAGAAGCCTTGTAGCTGCCCCGTGTGTAAATCCATCGCTAATACTCGGCTGGCTCCAGCAGTGGTAATTAAATCTGCAACCAACTTGGCGGAAATAGATTCACGCCCTGATGTTTTTCTATCTTGACGAGCATACCCAAAGTAAGGAATAACAGCGGTTACAGACTTGGCGGATGCTCGTTTGAGTGCATCAATAATCATGAGCATTTCCATTAAATTATCGTTAACAGGGTTGCAGGTAGGTTGAATAACAAACACGTCATCGCCCCGAACACTTTCGTTAATGCGTACATATAATTCACCATCGCTAAAGTTTTTAACCACGCATGGGCTAATAGAGGTATTGAGGTAAGCAGCAATTTCTTCGGCTAATTCAGGGTTGGCTCGCCCAGTAAATAACTTAACGCTCTCAGATAAATCGCTGAGCCGAGGCAATTGTAATTCAGGAAGTGTCATCTCTATCGCCACCTTCGGAGTCCTCCAACTTATTGTAATTTTTATAGGGTTTAGACCAGTATTTCATTTATTGAAAACCTATAGGTATGAAACCATAAAAATAAAAAGAATGCGATAATTCGTAGCTGATTGTTACCTTTTATTATTTTCTTGTTATTTAAACTTTACAAACAATACTAATAGTATCATTTAAGCAGACAAAATGCTACTATTGTAGCTTATAGAAGTATCATCATAAATAACCATGAAAAAGAGTGTTTCACCATGAAAACTTGGTATAAAGATGCCATTATTTACGAACTACACGTTAAAGCATTTTGTGATAAAAACAAAGATGGTAAAGGAGATTTTAAAGGCTTAACCGAAAAGTTAGATTACCTTGTTGGGCTGGGTATTAACACCTTATGGTTGTTACCTTTTTTTGTTTCTCCGCAAAAAGATGATGGGTATGATATTGCAGATTATTATGGTATTCAGCCAGAATACGGCACCCTAAAAGACTTTAAGCTATTTATTAAAGCCTGCAAAAAACGAAACCTCAAAATTATTATTGAGCTGGTTGTCAACCACGTTTCTGACCAACATTACTGGTTTCAAGATGCGATTAATTTGGGCAAAAAAAGCAAGTATTGGGATTATTTTATTTGGAGAGATGATGAGGAATGCTTTAAAGAAACCCGTATTATTTTTACAGATACTGAAAAATCAAACTGGGCATGGCAACCCCAAGTTAAAAAATTTTATTGGCATCGGTTTTTTTCAAGCCAGCCGGATTTAAACTACAATAACCCCAAAGTGGTTAAAAATATCAATAAAATTATTAAATACTGGAGCGATTTGGGCGTCGATGGCTTTCGGTTGGATGCCATTCCCTACCTGTGTGTGAAAGAAGGGACTAATAATGAAAACCTGCCTGAAACACACGAAGTGATTAAAAATTGGCGAAAGTATTTAGACGCCCACTTTGAATACAAAATTTTCTTAGCGGAAGCCAACCAATGGCCGGAAGATGTTGCCAAGTATTTTGGTAACGATGATGAATGCCACATGGCTTACAACTTTCCGTTAATGCCACGGCTGTATATCGCCCTCAAAAAAGAAACCCGAACCCCTATTATTGACATTATGGAAAATTTACCCGCTATTCCCCCCAATTGCCAGTGGGCGTTGTTTCTTCGCAATCATGATGAGCTAACCCTTGAAATGGTTACCGATGAAGAACGAGATTATATGTATAAGGAATATGCGAAAGACCCTAAAATGCGTCGTAATGTGGGTATTATTAGAAGGCTAGCCCCGCTGGTAGACAATAGCAAGCGGGTTATTAAGTTACTTAACAGTATTTTAATGTCGTTCCCCGGTACGCCCATTATTTACTATGGCGATGAAATTGGCATGGGCGATAATATTTATTTGGGCGATAGAAACGGGGTTAGAACCCCCATGCAGTGGACTGCGGATAAGAATGCGGGGTTTTCTCAGGTTAGTCCTCATCAGTTATACCTGCCCCCCATTATGGATTCTATTTATGGGTATCATGTCATCAATGTTGAGACAGAAAGTTTACAGCCCTTTTCCTTGTTTAATTATATGAAGCGTTTAATTGAAATGCGTAAACGGTACTTGGTTTTTGGTAGGGGGGCTATTGAATTTATTAAGCCAAAAAATATTAAAATTTTGGCTTATCGGCGGTTTGATGAGGTGCATCAAATTTTGTGCATTGTCAATTTGTCTAAAGTAGCGGAATTTGTAGAAATTGATTTGGGGGCATTTAACTTTAGCAATATTGTTGAAATTTTCGGACAAAATACGTACGCCCCTACTAACGGTAAAAAATATAATTTCACCATGCAGCCGCATTCGTTTTTTTGGTTTGAAATGCAGCCGCTGCTTTATACCGAGTCACAGATTGAATAGCGTAAAATCATGATTCGGGATGCCACGGGGGGCATCCCCTACGAAGGGAGAATTATCCGATTACTGTAGGGGACATCCCCCCGTGGTGTCCCGTTGGTGATGCAAACCCAAACACGCGATTTAATCTGTTAATTGGCATTAGACGGTATAATTAGGTGTTTTTAAACCCTAATTCACGTCTACCAACGGTGTTTATACTAAAAATATCACCAAACCCACCATGGGTTGCGTGATATTTTTCTCATCTCTCTTCACCACACACAATAATAGGAGACCTTACACACCATGGGTTTATTTTATTTGTTTAAACGAAAAAAGAAGGCATCGCCTCCTCCGCCACCGCCTGCTCCACCGCCCCCACCTACAGAATTTCAGTATACTGATGGGTTAGGCACGCAATACAGAACCAGTGTTAGCGGTGGTGTTCAGCGTAGTTCGGTTCAGCTAAGCCAAGCAGACCAAGCTAACGTGAATGCTGCCAAAGACGGGTCTGGCGTGCTGATCAATGACCTAGGGCAAAGCGGTTTCCAGCTTCAGCAACAACGAGATAATCGGCAGAATCAGCTATTTCAGGTTAGCTATAATGGCTTGCTTGATTTTTATAATCAACAAGCCAGTAAAACGAGAGCTGCTAATGCTAAACGCTTGGGTTCTGCTAGTACCAATACCTTTTTGGGGCAACAGCTACTGGGGCTTCAGCAACAAACGGGTAGAAGTATAAACGACGCCCAATTAAACGCCTATAACCAAGCATGGAGCGACCAATTACAACAGCAAAGTTCGTTGCAAGATAGATTGGGTTCGTTAACTAATGTGCTTGATTTTTATCAACGTACGGTTCAGCCTTACGCCCAGCTGGGTGGTACGGCTAATGCAGATGCCCAACAATTGTTATTAGCCCAGAGAAAAGCAATTGATGCAGCGAATAGTAATAACTTTAGGCAGGCAAATAGTGGTAATTCATCTGTTCAAAATTTACAGAAATCGTTAACGGATGCTTTGAAGCTGGCTTCTGCATTTTTGGTTTAAAAGGCTGTTCTTTCATTGCTAATACCGATTAACCGATTAAATGTCGTGTTTTCTCATCGATTGTCGTTTCAGTCTTTCGCTGGTTGGTTTATCAGGGGGTTGCGGTTTGGCACCCCCCGACATCCCCCACAAATTCAAGGGGTTCCTACTGGTTGGTACGCTATTTAATCTTTGAAATGGTATAAGATCTTAATATTTTTTTGCTTTGTGTAGGGTTGACAATAACTAATAATGGCGTTACAGTATATCCTACACCAAGGGGCTAACGGTTTCTTCCTGCGGTGTATTAGGACTCTGTTGTTACCCCTGTTTATCCCGAAAATGGATTTTAGGATTTTTTATATGATGCGTATTTCCGCCTTACAACCTACTTATACTGAACAAACTTTGCTAGCGGCTAGCCGTTACCAAGCGGTTTCTGCGGTGGCTTGTCGTCGTTCTGGGCAAGATGGCACGCAAACGCGTGGCAATTTAATGAATGGTACGCAAGCTAATCCTCAAGTGCTTTCTTCCTTTATGCGTGAAGCAATTGAAGATGAAACGTCTGTTCGATACCAAGCACCGCTTCCTACCAACGGATGCAATAAAAAAACGCTAGGTACTGAAGAAGCGGGTTGCCGTAAATCTTTTTTAGCCTAGGTTTGGGCTTAAGAAGTGGGTGCTGGCATTACTTTGCTTAATGCGGCTTCATTTAGTTTTATGCCCACCATTTGCCACTGATTAGCATCGTCATTTTCGGCAGTGTTTTTTGGTTTTTTAGCCAGTTGAAACCTAATTTCAGCGTCTTTTAATTCTTTGGCGTTGATTCTAAAGGTAAACTCTGCCCGTTGTTTATCATCGCTTAGTTTGCTATTTCTAATACTGGCAATGCCTAGCACGGTTCTGGTGTTAATTAATAAGTGAAGGCTGGGCACAACCCAAAATGGCATTTTTTTGGTGTCTAGGCTCATAAAGTTACATTTAGCCAAGTTGGTTTCAAAGTCTTTCTTGGTGTTGGCTAATTGAGAATCGAGTAATTGGTTTATCATGGCGTCATCTATTGCCCCAGAAGCCATTGTATTGTTTTGGGTGTTTAGGTCTGATTTGAGTTGGTCGTTGAGACTATTTTTAATGACGGCGTCTAGGCTGACTGCTTGGTTGAATTGTTCAACATCGCAGTGGTTTAGGGCTTCGGCAACAGAAATTAGCTTGTATTCTGGTGAAAGCTTCACGGCGGTATTCCAGCTGGTAATGCCAAAATAAATGCCTATTAATAGGGCTACATATAAGCCGCTTGCCAGCAAAAACCGAATAATTAGGTTAATCATAAATTTTTTCCTAGTTTAATTTTAATAAAAAGATACTTACTTGTTTAGCTTACCGTAGCTCTTGAAAAGCGGTTCTGGCAAGGTGTGCTAGCCACACCGAATGGGGGTACAGTAGTTACGCAAAAAACCCGCTTTTCTTAGAGATACCACAGAAGGGGGTTTGGGGGAGCGTTGCCCCCCACAAGGGGGTTCGGGGGAATAAATCCCCCGGCGAGGGGAGTGTTGAGGGGGTCTCGGTACCCCCTTAACGAATCAACCAGCGAAAGCTAAGAACGACAATCGACCTTAGTTTTTGAATTTAGTTTTTTGTAATCGTTTTTTCTGGCTTAGCATTAATTTCATTCATAATGGCTGCTAAATCTTCGCTTAGCTGAACGTGGGTTATTTGCCACGGATGGGCGGAATTGGGTTGCTTTTTTAGTTGAATGGTGGCTTCTAATACCTTGGGCTTACCTGTGGCTGAACGCACTAAAAATGTGGCGGATTGCCCATCTTCTGCCAGCTTTGGGTTTTCAATGGATACAATACCAAACACGGTTTTAAACACCACTAAGCTTTGCAAGCTAGGCATTAACCAAAAGGGACTGCTATTGGCTTGATTCATTTTAGCGGAACACTGAGTAATATCCTGTTCCACTGTGGTAATGGCTGCTTGTATTTTCTTGCGAATAAACGGGGCTACCAATCTTGAATTGACGAAATGACGGGTTAACGCTGTATGATTTTTTAGTTCGGCTTTTACTTGTTGTTCGCCCATGCCGTATAGTACGGCATTTAAGTCAATGGCTTGTTTGAATCCGGTCATATTGCACTGCTGAAAGGCTTCAACTACTGCTATTAGTTGGTATTCAGGCAAGGGCTTAATTTGCGTATTCCACCAATAAGTGGTACTCACCCAGCCCACCAACGTAAGCCCTAATAGGGTGAAGGTGGTTATCAATCCATTTTTTAACAGGCTCATCATCGGTTTGTTACTATCCTTCGTTTCTTAATAGACTTAAAACATCGCCCGCCGTGTAAAGAGACCCTGTTACCACGCCTAATGCGGAGGATTGATAAACTTCAGCGGTTAGGGGGTCTGTTTTAGGATGGTTGTTGACCCATTGTTGCACTACCCGCAACCCTACTTCAGGGGTACTGGCTGCCCATATGGGACGGGTTTTTAACGCCGGCAAGGCATTTCTCAATTGCTGACGTAGCTTATAAGGGCAGTGGTATAAATCGGCGTTTTTTTCTGCTTGGCTGGCTTGTGTTACTACTACGCCCATGGTTTCACGCCCATGGCGTTTTAGTAGTTGAACAATAAGGTCAATCGGTCTGTTTTTACGCAAGCTTAGTAGCCAAAACAGGGGGCGTTTTTCACCGAATGTATCGTGCAAGCTGGGGGTTAGGGCATTGAGCCCATCTTCGTTATGAGACCCATCTACCAGTAGCTGATGCGGCTTGAAATACTGAAACCGGCCTGCCCATTGGGCGTTTTTTAGCCCTCGGTAGAAGGCTTCAATGTTCGTTACCAACCCTTGGCGTTGTAGGATATTAGCCGTTGCTAAAACGGTTGCCAAGTTATGCTTTTGATAGTTGCCCAACAAGCCTAATTCAATCAGTTCGGTGGAAACCATATTTTTGAAGCTTTGCGTGCCGGCTTCGGTTAGTGGGCAAGTGCGTTGCAACAGGGCGGAAGTGGTTTCAATCACTGCACCGGTTCGTAGTGCGGTGGCTTGTTGTTGTAGAGTTTCAAAAGCGTCATCCGGTATATTTGGGCCTATAATCACAGGTACATCGGTTCGGAAAATGCCTGCTTTTTCTTTGGCGATACTTTCAAGCGTGTTGCCCAAGTGTTCGGTATGGTCAAACCCAATGCTGGTAATAACGGTGGCTACGGGTGAATCCACCACGTTGGTGGCGTCTAAGCGTCCGCCTAAGCCTGTTTCCAGAACAACCACGTCCACATCAGCTTGCACAAATACTTTGAAGGCTAGTAGGACTAAAAATTCAAAATACGTTGGCCACTCTTCGCTATTTTCTTCAAATTCCCCCAAGTGTTGGGTTAGGCGTTTCCATAATTGGGTAACCGCTAGGTTGAAATCAAACGGGGAAAGCGGTTGGGCGTTAATTAAAATTCGTTCTGAAACATCGCACAGATGCGGGCTAACAGTCGTGCCCACTTTCAACCCTTGAGCCATTAGCCCATAGGTTAGCATGGTACAAACAGACCCCTTGCCGTTCGTGCCTGCCACATGAATAACGGGGCGTTGGTTTTGCGGATGCCCCAATAGCTCGCACAAACTTAGCATTCGTTGCGTGCCAAGCTTGATGGTAGACATGGTTAGCTGGTTTAGCAAAGCCTTGGCGGTAGATTGGTTAAACTGGGAAGGGACGGTAGACAAAACCGAAAGTCCCACTTTCTTTAAAACAAAAACTAGCGAATAACAGATACTTTTATTGTAAGGCTTTTTACAGGTAGAGACAACGCTTTTTTCCTTCGCATACCAATTGAAAGTTTAAATGTCGTATTCTCTCATCGATTGTCGTTTGCGTCTTTCGCTGGTGGGTGTTAAGGGGGTTCTTGTTCGAGAACCCCCTTAACAATCCCCCACGAATTCAGGGGCAAGCCCCTAAAAACCCCCGAAAAAACACCCCCTATGCCACTACGGGCACTGACGGGGGATGCTTTTTTCGCCCCTGCGGTGGACGGAACGCATCGACGACTGCAGAGCAAACGCGATGGTCGTTCCTACTGGAGGAAAGACATTCAATCTTTGAGGTGGTATGACTACCTTCAGGTTGATGGTTATGTAACCGATACTAATAACATCTACTTAAAAAATGACGAGGTAACTCCACCCTATGGGATTTTTTACGGTAACAGTCGCATTGTTTTCGTTGCTCATGTTTATCGGGTTTATTGTTAATCTCTTCAAAAGTTCTGATGATTTATTTGATACCCGCAAAGAAACCATTTTCGATAAGCTACTCAACTGCTTCATTCCGCCTTATGATATGGTAAAGCTACTGTTTGTTATCGGCGTAGGGATGATTGGTTTCATTCTAACCTCGTTTATCCGCTTTTAACAAAAAGGGAGGGTTTGAAACCCTCCCCTAAACACAAAGAAAATAATGACAACGCATTACAAACCGTTACGCTTGCCCTCGTTGAGCCATGGCTTCTTGAGCCTTCAGCATGGCTAACCGGTCTCGAGCCATTTGCGTGATGGCATTGCCTTCACCTGATGCGGAAAGGTGGCTAACCAGCAAACCGCCCGCTAATACTGCCCCTGCTACTATACCTGCTTTAGCAAGCCCTGTGGTTTTGGTGATGTTCATTTTTTCAGCAATCTTGCCTACGTTAGCGTTATCGAACTGATTCATCTGTACCTTAGCGTAATCATTCGCTTCATTCAAAACTTTATTAACCCCTTTATAAGGGTTTTCATCCCATTTATGACTGTTTTTGACAAACCCTTCTGTGAAGTTTTTATCAACGGCTTTTAAATCAATTTCGCTACCAGCGGTAATGCCTAAAGTCGTTTTATGGGCATCCGTTAAATTTTGATTCAGATACTGTCTTTTTGCATCTACATAACTGCTATGCCCTTGTTTTGCCCATTGGCGTTCCATTGCATAGGTTGTACCGCCTGCTATTGCTGCTCCTGTTGTCCAAAGGGCGGCACCTCGCCAAAAGTTACCATTTTGGGGTTGGTCGCCAAATTGCCTAGCACGGGCTTCTTCGCCTGGGTTTAAGCCTGTATAACCACCATACCCCATCCCCGCTTGCCGAGGACTTCTCGCATTCATGTATCCAGAAGCATCTGGTAACGACCCTAAACTGTTAATTTGATTACTCATGCCGATGTTCCCCCGTTGGTTTTTTGTTCAAGTTTTTCGTTGCGTCTGTCTGTTTGATAAATGGGTTCTTTTATCGACGCAGATACCTTTTTCAAATAGGAATAGCGTTAGATGGATACTAGGCAACGTTAAATAAAAAACCTCAGGCGTACACAGACGTACGTTGAGGATTTTTTATTTGACGGTAACAACGTAGACGCTGACGACATTTCTATTTGAAAAAGGTATAACACACCTATATCTAGTAGCATAAAACCCACCCGTCCCCCATCTTGTGCTAAATTCTGAAAAATTACTTTAAGCCAGTGATAATTTTGTTTTTCTATGTTAAGATGTTGAACTCATTAACCAAGTAAAAACAGGGGAATAACCTACCCAAAGACGGTTTCTACATGGGGAAAAATAGGGATATCACTAACCATATGATCCATTTTTTTGATAACTTTCAACAGCAGAATAACGATTTTAAAGAACTTTATACCACTATCAATCAAGAAAGTTCTTTGACGGTTGATTTTTTTGTTTTATGTACCTTATCCGCTGCAATCGCTTCATTAGGGTTATTAATTAACAGTGTTGCTATTATTATTGGAGCCATGATTTTAGCCCCTTTAATGTCTCCTATTTTGGGTATTTCTTTTTCAGGGCTTTTTTCAAGACGCTCTTTATTGGTTCGTTCTTTTTTTACGTTAATGATTGGCATTATTATTGCGTGTAGTGTTTCTGCCTTAGTAGCTTTGGTTTTTAAAGGTGTGGGTGTAACGCCTGAAATTTTAGCAAGAACAAAACCCACCATTATGGATTTAATGGTGGCTTTAGCAGCGGGCTTTTTGGGGGGCTATGTAAAAATAAGAAAGTCTCTTTCTGCTTCTGTTTCAGGCGTGGCTATTGCTATTTCTTTGATGCCTCCGTTATGCGTAACAGGTATAGGCTTAACATTAGGCTTGCCTAATATTTTTATTGGTTCAGCTTTGTTGTTTGTTGTTAATTTAGTGGCTATTGTATTCTCTGGTTTCTTAGCCTTTAGCTTAGTTGATATCCAGTATTTTAAAAAGAATGGTAAAACCTTACTTTCTCCCATTGTGGTGGGTTTGCTATTGGTAATACCCTTAGTTTTTAATTTTCAAGCGATGATTAAGGAAAGTAGACTAAAACGTGAAGTAGCCCTATTTTTTAAGAATGACACGTTAACCTTTCGCGATACCACCATTTCTAAAATCACTGTGGATGTTTTTGCCAAGCCTACGTTGGTTACTGTTACTGTAGACACGACCACTTCAACCATTAGTGAAAAGCAGGTCCATTTAGTAAAAGAATATTTAAGTAAAAAAGTGGGTTCATCTATCAACCTTATTGTTAATTTAAACCCTGTTATACAGGTAGTAGACTTGGATGATAATCCGATATTATTTACTATACCTTCGTTTATGACCGAATAATGAAAGAGGAAACGCTCTATATATGTCCACTTCCCACGCCCAAATTTCGATGCCCGCCCTGTTGTTTTTAATGGGTGGCGTGTTATTGTTAATCGCTCTGGGTAGCCAAAGCTTCAAAAAACGAGGGCTTTCCCCCGTCGTTGGCGAAATGCTAGTAGGTATGGCGATTGGTCCTTTCGGTTTCGGGTGGCTTCAGCCCAACATCGTGCTTCATGTACTGGCGGAACTTGGCTTAGTATTTCTACTACTTGAAACAGGGTTAGAAACGCAATTAGCAAGCCTATGGGCTGCGGGTAAATCTTCATTAAAAGTAGCCATTATTGGGGTTGTTTTACCCTTTGTTTTAGGTACAGGCATTGGGCTAGCGTTTCAGTTGCCCCTATTAACCGCCGTTTTGGTGGGGGCAACCCTTTCCGCTACCAGTATTGGCATTACCGCCAAAGCCCTGCAGGAATTAGACTTGCAGAATCGCCCAGAAACGGCGATTATTCTGGGTGCAGCGGTGATAGATGACGTGCTGGGCTTGCTGATTTTAGCCCTACTTCAAGGCTTGTTTTCATCGGCAGAAAGCGGTGCGGAAATCGTTTTTTCACTGGCTAATTTAACGCCTTTATTGGGTATTATAACCCTTCTTGCTATCGGCTATTTTGGTAGAAACTGGCTATTAACCGCTGTTTTACCGCAGATTGTTCGGATAGGGCAGTGGTTCACCAAAAAATTAGTCGTCCCCAAAGATGGGTCTGCCAAAGAGGTGTTCATTTTAATTGGCGGTATGTTGTGCTTGTTGGCGGGGTTAAATCAAACCATTGGGCTTTCTACGGCGTTGGGGGGCTTTATGGTGGGGCTAGCCCTGCAAGAATGGAGTAAAAACGAACCTCGGTTACAGCCTGTGGTGCAGGAAGTGGGCGTGGTGGGTAGTTTAATCATTCCCTTTGCCTTTGTGAATTTGGGTATGCAACTCAACTGGAAGCAGCTTGTTCCGGTTGATGCTAGCGTGTTTAGCCCTACCTTGTTGTGGGTGGCGTTGGGCATTACGGTTGTTGCCTTTATTAGTAAGTATTTGGCGGGGTTTGCCGTGCCGAAAGCCAACGAAATTAATCGGTCGTTAATTGGGCTGGGTATGATTCCCCGAGGGGAAGTGGGATTAATTTTTGTTCAAGTCGGGTTAAGTGTTGGTGCGTTGACTGATTTTTGGGCGAATGTGTTGGTGTTGGCGGTTTGTATTTCTACGCTAATTCCGCCGATTTTGCTTAAGTTGGCGGTTAAAGCGGAAAAGAAGCAATCATGAATAGTATTTTCTCAAGTCGATTGTCGTTCCTAGCTTTAGCTGGTGGGCGTCAAGGGGGTTCTTGTTCGAGAACCCCCTTAACAATCCCCCACGAACTTAGGGGTAAACCCCTAAGAACCCCCAAAAAGCCACCCCTCTATGCCACAAGGGCATTGACGAGGGGATGTTCTTTTTGCCCCTTCGGTGGACGGAACGCATCGACGACTGCAGAGCAAACGCGATGGTCGTTCCTACCAGTTGGTCAATTTTTACGTTATTAAAGGTTTAATGGGACTCAGTCATCATGAAAAATAAACCCCTACACCCTGTTGCGGATTTGGAACAGATTTTAACCCATCTGCGGGCGTTTTATTTCCCGAAAGACCCGGCATCGGCGGATTTATACACTAGGCTCAATGAAGCCAGAACGTGGTTTAACGCTAACGTGCAAGGGTTTACGATGATTTTGGAAGATGTTTGGAATGAAACAGCCGAAGACCAAACCACGATAGACTACCAATTGCGAAGCCTTACCACCAAAGATGAAAGCCCTCCGTTAGCTAGCGATGTTTATGCCAATAGACGGGATGCCAACGGTGTTTGGCATTTAGAGGCTTATCAGCACTCTGTTTTATTTCTGGATGCTGAGCTTTCAATGGTGCGGTCTTTCCTACTGGCAAATGCCCCAAAGTGTAACTAATTTTAGTTGTGTTTTTTTGAAAACTATGCCATACTAAGTTTAGTTACAGAAAAAAAGAGGTTTTATGTCCAAACAAGCCAAATTATTGGAAAAACTCAAAAATAATTCAGCCCTAAAATGGGACGAACTGGCAACGCTGTTGAAGTCTCTTGGGTTTGAACTAATCCACGGGGCAGGGTCTCGACGGAAATTTTGGCATCAATCTTCTAATACATTAATTAACTTACATCAACCACACCCACAACCCGAACTCAAAAGGTATCAGAAAACATTGGTGCTTGAAGCCCTACAAAACGGAGGTTTTCTATCATGAAGTCAGATTTTTTAACCCACAAAGGGTATTCTGGGTCAGTTTCTTATTCTGCCGATGACAACTGCTTATTTGGCAAAATAGAATTTATTAAAGATTTAGTTACTTATGAAGGCGAAACCGTTGCCCAAGTGAAAGTGGCATTTGTTGAAGCGGTGGAAGATTATTTAGCCACCTGCGAAACCTTGGGTAAAGAGCCTGAACAACCGTTTAAAGGGGTTTTTCAAGTTCGTACCAGCCCAGAGGTGCATCGGCAATTAGCTTTTTTCGCCAAGCATTCTGAAAAAAACTTGAATGAATTAGCCAATGAAGCGTTTCAGCAATATTTAAATCAACAGAAGCTAAAGCAACCCTAGCCCCCCTGTTTATTACGGATTTCTTATGTTTTCCAGTCCGAAGGTTTCCTTCAATGCTATAATTAAAACCGTACACTATTGATACCTTGTTCTATCATTTGTTTCCTGTTGTTTTAGAAAAGTGAGACCTTTATGCCTGCTGTAACCCCTCAAATCCTCGTTTCAGATAAATGCCCTACCAATGTGGATGTTACCACCGTTCTCGTTCCCGTTTGGGGAGCAGAAGCCCCAGCAGATAAAAAATCTGAAGACGCTCCCAAGCCCGCCCTACCAGAATCCAAAGCCCTAAGCTGCATGGCAGAAGGCATGGGTTTACCCATTTATGCAATCGCCGCAGAAGAAAAATTCACCGGCACGCTAGCTAAAACCCTCGTCTTTCGTATGCCCGAAAGCACAGACCACAAAATTAAACGGGTTGTACTACTAGGCTTAGGCGAAGCCAAAAAACTAACCCTTGGTAAGCTAACCATGGCTATTGCCAGCGGGCTAAAAGCCATTCAAGGCTGGGATGAAGACCTTCAAAAAGTCGGCATTTCCCTACCAAAACCTTACGAACTTTTCGGTGGGTCTTTACATACGGCTGAACCGCTTAAAACCAGCATCACCACAGAAGAAATTACGCTAGCCGTAACCCGTGGCGTGTTTGCCGTAACCTACAAAGCGTTAGAAGCCAAAAAGCCCGCCAAGCCCTTTGCTAAATTGGTTTACCTAACCCCTGAAGTAGCCACGGTTGAACAAACCTTACCATTAGCGATTGCCTTGAATGAAGGGCGTTCGCTAACCAAAGATTTAGTGAATATGCCCGCCAACACCAAAACGACGCAATCGTTGGTGGATGCGGCAAAATCTATTGCTGATGAGTTCGCTTCGGTTGATATTACGGTGGTGGATGACGTAGCTTGGATTGAAAAAGAAATGCCCTGTTTCTACCAAGTTGCTCGTGGTAGCGTTGCAACCGACCCGCCAAAATGGATTCACTTGGTTTACAAGGGTGCGAACCCGACTCGGAAAATTGCCTTGGTTGGTAAATCGGTCATTTTTGATACGGGCGGATACCAAGTTAAACCGGGGGATTCCATGGTTACCATGAAGGGTGATATGGCAGGTGGTGCAAGCGTTTTAGGTACTCTAAGAACGATTGCGAAAGTAGCCCCTGCTCATTTGGAATTGCACGTTTTCCTAGCAGCTACCCCCAACAAAATTGATAGCGATGCGATGGTGCCAGACTCTATCGTGAACACCACTTGCGGAAAAACCGTGGAAATTCGTCATACAGATGCGGAAGGGCGTTTGACTTTAATTGACGCCGTAACCTTAGCTTGCAAGCAAGAACCTGAAGCGATTGTAACCGTTGCCACCTTAACGGGTGCAGCCATGATGGCGGTGGGTAGAACGATTGCCTTAATGAGCAATTGCCCTGTTTGGGGCGATTTAGTTCACGCTGGGGCGGTTGTTGCGGGTGAACCCGTTCAAGCGTTGACGGTTACCCCTGAAGATTTTGAAAACATACAATCTAAAGCCGAAGGGGCGGATTTACGCAACACCAACAAAGGCAGAACCCGTGGGGCTCAAACTGCGGCGGCGTTTGTGATGGAAGGTGCGGATGAGGGTGTTCCGTTGGTTCACTTGGATATTGCGGGTGCGGATATGACGGATGACGAAAAAGCAACTGCTTATTCTGTTGGTTCGCTCGTCCATTTCTTATTGGCTTTACCCGCCCAGAAATAGGGTTTATCCAACTGAAAAATTTGAGAGAGAGAAGCGGTTTCGTAACCACTTCTCTCTTTTCTTTTATCGATGATTGCTTCGGGCTAAGGTGGATGCGTCAGGGGGACTGGCGTCAGCCCCCCTAACAACCCCCACCGCTTAAGGGGCAGTTCGCCACCCCCTTAAGAAACCCCAGGGGAACAACTGGTTAATTGGCTTACATGTACGTTGAAAATAGGCTTGAGCGGAAGCTAGAGGCTCCCTAAATGCTCTGCTTCGCTACGCTCGCACCAGCCTATCTCCAACTGCATATGGTTCGAAGCTAAACATTTTAGAACTTTTCAAAGATTAAATGACTTACCAACCAGTAGGAACGACCATCGCGTTTGCTCTGCAGCCGCCGATGCGTTCCGTCCACCGAAGGGGCAAAAAGAACATCCCGCCGTCAATGCCCTTCTGGTGGCATAGGCGGGTGGCTTTTTGGGGGTCTTTAGGGGCTTGCCCCTGAATTCGTGGGGGATTGTTAAGGGGGTGCACGAACAGGCACCCCCTTAACGCCCACCAGCTAAAGACGCAAACGACAATCGATGATAGAACAAGTTGTTCAATCTTTGAATTGGCGTTAGTATAGGATTATTACCCAGCGACAGCTGCGGTCTTCATATCAAACCGAACGCCAGCAGTTTTCATCCGCTCTAACACTTCGGTCAATTTCGCTTCAGGCACAGTTAACGCCACACGGAAGAACCCTTCCCCTTGCGACCCATACCCCGTACCAGGAGGCACCACCACACCACATTTTTCTAACAAGAAGGTTACAAATTCCACGCTGGTAAACCCAGTAGGCACAGGCAACCACAAATAGAAGGTGGCTTCAGGCATCGCCAAGTTCCAGCCTAATTCCCGCAACCCATTTACAAATAAGGTTCTACGGCTACCATAAATTTCATTTAAGCCAGCAGTCAGCTGGGCAGATTGGTTTAAGCCTGCAGCCCCAGCCCGTTGAATGGCTTTAAACACGCCACTATCGGTATTGTTTTTTACGGTCGCTAGCGGACGAATTAAATCCGCATTCCCTGCGGCAAACCCAATTCTCCACCCTGTCATGTTGTACATTTTAGACAGAGAGAAAAACTCGACGCAAACATCTTTTGCTCCTTCAACGGCTAAGAAACTTGGGGCTTGGTAGCCATCGTAAGTCATCTCGCTATAAGCGTTATCATGGCAAAGTACAATATCATATTGTTTGCAGAAGGCAATCGCTTTTTTAATGAAGGCTTCCGTGCAAACCGCCCCTGTGGGGTTGTTGGGGTAGTTGAGGAAAAGCAATTTCGTGCGTTTAGCAATATCTTCAGGAATGGCGTCTAAATCTGGCAAGAAGCCGTTTTCAGCCAACAACGGAAGGGTATAGGGTTCGCCACCAACTAATAGGGTGTAATTGTTGTATACAGGGTAGCCGGGGGAAGGGCAAAGCACGACATCGCCTGCTTCAACGTAGGCTAAAATCATGTGGGCTAAGCCTTCTTTAGAGCCAATTAAGCTGAGAATTTCGCCTTTTTTGGCTTCTACGCTAACACCGAAGCGGGTTTGCATCCAGTTTTCGGCGGCGGTCATTAATTCAATATTGCCTTGGTTGGATGGGTAGTTGTGGGTATCGGGGTCTTGAACGCCGGCAATAAGGGCATCTACAATGGGCTGAGGGGTCGGTAGGTCAGGGTCGCCAATGCCAAGGCTAATAATATCCACGCCTTTGGCTCGGGCTTCAGATACTTTACGATCAATTTCGGTAAATAAATAGGGGGGTAATAAGCCTAATTTTTTGGATGGTGTTGGCATGGTGAATCAAAATCCTTACTAATTAATACAACAGTGAAAGGGGTAACGACAAATAATACTATCTGTCATTAAACCAAAAACGCATCTTAAAAAAAACCCCTTGGGCTCTAAATTTATTACTTCAGCGTTTAAATAGCGATTTCTCTCATCGATTGTCGTTTTCGTCTTTCGCTGGTTGGTTTGTCAGTATCTGTGTCAAGCAGTGGCTTTTAAGTGATCTCGAACCATCGCATTCAAAATAGTCAACAACTTCCGAATACAAGCCACCAACGCCACTTTAGCAGGCTTTCCCACACCCCGCAATCGCTCATAAAACACCTTCAACCGCTCATCATGCCGCACCGAACTCAACACCGCCATATACAACAACCGACGGACACCAGATCTCCCACCCCAACAACACCGCTTACCCCGCCAAGCACCACTATCCCGATTCTTCGGAGCAACGCCCACCAGCGAGGCTATTTTCCCCCTACCCAAACAACCTAATTCAGGCAAACAAGCCAACAGCACCACACTGGTTTTAAACCCAACACCAGCAACCGTCTCCAAGCATTCTTGCTTGCTTTGAATCGATGGGTCTAACGCAATTCTTCGTTTCCATTCCACTACAATGGCTGAAAGCCGTTGTTTTAAGGCTTCACACTGGGCGGCTAAATCGGCTATAACGAAGGGGTCTGTGGCTTGGTGGGCTTGCGTTTTGAGCGTTGCTAGGGCTTGCGTTGTTTGTTCTTGGTGCCGAGCCAGTTCAACCAAGGCTTGGGGTGGTAGGAAGTCGGTTTCTTGGGGTTGGATTACTCGAGCGTAGTGGGCTAGCACTTTTGCGTCTAGCTTGTCGGTTTTGGCTAGGATGCCGCAGGCTTTGGCGAAGTCTCTTACTTGTCTTGGGTTTGCTTTGACAACGGGTAGTTGGGCTACTTTGAGTGCTAGGTAGAGTGGTTTTTCCTAGCCACCTGTGGCTTCTAGGGTTATTTTGGTGGGGGCGAATTCTCTCAGTGCCAAAACCAATTGTTCAATGTCCGTTTCTTGGTTTTGGCACTGAGAGAATTGGGGGCTTTGGTTGTTGAGATAGCAGATGTCTAGGGTAGATTTTGAGACATCTATGCCGACGGTTTTCATGGTAGGATTTCCTTTGGTAGAAAAATAGGGATTTGGATTTAGCCTTATGGTACGAACGTTAGAGTTCGGGCATCTGTTCAAATGGCATCCCTTGTAAAACGGTGCTAGTGATCTTGCTGACAATCGGTTGTTTGGAGCCGAGGGGAATGGACGATCGACTAGCACCGTTTTATTCTACCAACACATAAGGGGGTTGCCAAACCGCACCCCCCTGACAAACTAACCAGCAAAAAACGGTAGCGACAATCGATAAGAGACACGCTATTCAATCTATGAATGGGAATTAAAACAACTCTGTTGGGTGTTGCGGATGAGCCACTGGCTGCTGCTGTTGCTGAAAAGTTTCACCCTCTTTCACCACAGATTTTATGGGTTGCGTTAACATCAACGCAGGGTACGCCTTGGCTTGCTGATTTCTTTTATATAACTTCGCTTGCTGAAGCCCTGTACTTTCTGAAATAAACGACCCCTTCAACGGTGCTAATATTGAAGCCCGATGCACGGGTGTAATGCCCTCAATTTCGATAGATTCTCCGACTCTGTCATTCAATTGTTTCAGCATCGTTGCCTTTGAAAACGATTGCGGTATGCTGTTTTCGCTTAAATCTGCCCGTTGCCCGTGGTTGGGTTGCCCGTGTTGGGTTGAAGCGGCAACTTGTCCGTTATCGTCTAACCATTGCGGGGTGATGATAATGACCAATTCTGTTTTGCTACTATTGGGGTTTTGTCCTTTAAATAACGCCCCTAAAATAGGTAAATCTGCCAAGCCGGGTATTTTATTGAATGCACTTTGGCTAAGGGTTTGCGTCAGCCCGCCTAACACGAAGCTTTCGCCGGCTTTTAGCACCACGTTTTGAGCCACCAATTCCCTGCGGGAAATAAGCCGAATATTACTAGCCCCTCCGCTGGAAGGTTGCGGAAACGAAATAACGGGGTTCACCCGCAAACTAACTTCACCTGTTGCCCCTAGCTTGGGTAGTACGTTTAGCACAATACCGGCATTTACCACGGTGGCTACTCTGGCGATTGTTGCCCCTGTTTGGTTGGTTACGGTTCTAAAGCCTTGTATAACTTCATCTACAATATTGATAATTGATTCTTGGTTGTGTGAAGCAATAATGCTAGGGTTGGAAAGCACTTTAAGCTTGCGTTGTTGGTCTAACAGCGTTAATCTAGCGGTTAGTTGACTTGAAGGCTGTATGGGCGACCGGTTATAGGCGGCGTAAGGCCCTGCAGAATCAAACCCCAACCCTACTTTTCCATTAATGACGCTAGAGATATTGGGGTTTAGCAGTTTTTCTGTCCCTTCAGAAACTTCTAACACGGAAACATCTAGCTTAATTTGTTGGCTTTTACGGTCTAGCGTTTCTAGTGCAATGCTGACTTGGTCTAACTGTTGGGGTGTGCCCATTACCGTTAGCGTGTTTAGCCTAGAATCTGGCAGTAAAATAGGACCATTGCCGGTAATGGTTATTTGTCCTTCGGCTTGGGTTTGGGTTCTAACCGTGAATATTTTGTTGGTGGAACTGCCGCTAGTACCGCTTGAAAGGGGTGTTAAGGCAGAACCGCCAGTGCCTTCGGTCATAGTTTCTGTTTTGATGGGTATCACACTGCCGCTGGTTGCTGTGCCACTGCTTCCACCACCACCACTTCCAGCATTACTAACAGGGGTGGCAGATGAATTATCGTTAAACACGGAACTGGCTAAAAAGCTGGCAACTTCTACACTATTGGCGTAGCTTAAGTGCCATGTTTTGCTTTGCCTTGGTTTGTCAATTTCGGCAATAAGGCTTTCTGCTAGTAGTAGTTCGGTTAAATCGCCTTTTAAAATCAGGCTATTGCTGTTAGTATCGGCTATTACACTGCTGGTAGAAGTTTGATTATTACCAGTACTAGCAGCAGCTGAAGTTGTTGAAGACGATGTTGACGAACTACTGCCTCTTTGCAAGGTTTGGTTTACTAATTGAGCCACCATACCGGCTTGGGTGTAGCGTAAGTGAATAATGCGGGCTTGTTGTTGTTCTAGGGCTTGGGCAATGGCACTATCTCGTTTACTTACCATGAGTGTGCCGTTGTGTAGGCTGTAGTGTAGTTGCCCTACTCGTTTTAGGGCTAGTAGTACTTGTTCTAGGGGTACATCGGTAAATTCAATTGAAATTCGGTCGGTAATGGTGGCATCTACCACCACGTTGAACTGGCTTTCCAATGCGAGTGCTTTGAGTGCTTGCACCATGGGCACATTTTGAAAGGAGATGCTGACCATGCGTTTGCCTTGGGGCAATTGTAAACCTAGGGCTTGTTGGGTTGTGGCAACATTGCCGATAGGGTCTGCTTGGGCAAAGAGGGTTTTATGAGCAGTCCCAAAAAGAAGGAGAGTTAACAACCCCATAGTCATTGTAACCTTGGAAGCGGATGCGATAAATCGCACCCCTACAGTCGATTTTCTTTGTAGGGGCTGGTCTCTGTGCCAGCCCGTTTTTTTAGCAAATAACTGTTTCTTCATCCTTACCATGCCCCTTCTTCTTGTGGTTGTTCCACGGCGGGTACGGCGTAGGAATCGCCTTTATCAATTCGCCGAACGGGGGTGGGTTCTAGTTGGTTTAAAATATGAGGGGTTAGCATAATCAGCAATTCACTGCGGTTTGCACTGGTGGATGTACTTCTGAACATAGCCCCCACAATGGGTAAATCCCCCAAGCCCGGTAGTTTGCTTTGGCTTTGGGTCGTTCGGTTATCTAATAACCCACCAATAATGAGGGTTTGCCCATCTTTTACTTGGACTTGTTGGGCTACTAAATCTCTGCTACGCACCAACTGGATGGTGCTAGTACCGCTCACAATTTTATCGTATACAGAAGTTACGGAAGGGCGTACCCGCATGGTAACCGTGCCGTTTGCCCCAATTTTTGGCAGAATATCTAAAATAATACCCGCTTGCCCAATTAAGGGGGCTGTTTGCCCGAAAAACTGACTATTGCCCGTGCTGAAGCTTTCGCCTCGGAGAATATCATCAACAATGCTGATGACGGTTTCAGAATCATGCGTGGCAACAATTGAAGGGTTTGCTAGGTTTTTGGCTTTCCCTGTTTGATATAGGGCATTGAGTTGCACGGAAAGGATATCGCCTAACCCACCGGATTGGTTATACAGGGCTTGAGAAAGCCCTCCGGGAGACAAACTACCCAGTGTAAAGCCCCATTTTCCGCCGTCGTTATATTGAAATAATGCCCCTAATGTTTTTAGACTCGAAGCACTGACTTCCACTAAGGTGGCTTGAATGGAAACTTGTGCAGGACGAGAATCTAGCAGGCTTAATAGGGTTTCAACGGATTGAAATTGTTGGGGGGAAGCAAACACCGTTAGCGTATTTAAGCGGGTATCTGGTATGGCTACAGACCCCATACTGGGTATGGCAAACGTACCTGAAGTCATGGTTTGGCTTCGCACAGTAATACTGCTAGGTAATGAACCCACTGAAGAGCCGGTGGCGTTTAAGCCACTACTACCACCAATACTGTTAGTGTTGGTAGATGATGAACCCGAAGTGCCATTACTACTGCTGCTTGATGCTGTTGTAGATGAAGTACCCCCGCCGCTCCCACCACTTGAACTACTACCCGTTTGCCCGACGGAATTGCTACCGCTACCTTCTGTAATTTGTTCTTGGGCAATGTTAATGGTTGGTCCGCCTGTGGCTGAAGCACCGCTACCCCCACCGGCATCCCCATCGTTAAAAATAGAGGCGTTTAGTTGCTGAGCCACTTGCACGCTGTTGGCGTAGGAAAGTTGATAGACTCTGCGTTCACGTTGTTTGTCTAATTGCGGAATTAAATCAGCAATTAGTTTCACTTGCTCTGCTGACCCCATCACTAGCAGTTGATTATTTTTCATATCCGCCTGCAGGGTGGGGGCTTGGTTACCGCTGGTATTGTTATTGGTAGAGGTAGAGGAACCACTGCCACTGCTACCACTACTACTGGCAGAAGAACGATTACTACTGTTAAAAATACCTTGTTGTAGCAAGGTTACAATACGGCTGGCGTTTGCGTATTTTAGTTGAAATACACTGGCTTGTGAGCGTTGCAACCCTAAAATTTGCGTGGAAGAAAGCGGGGCTACTAACAAAATGTTACTACCTTGTTTTGAAAAACCTAAGCCCGAAATTTGGCAGATGGTTTCAATGGCTTCTTGGGGGGTAACGTTGTGTAAGCTAACGCTAACTTGCCCTGTTACGGCTTGGTTTAGCACAAGGTTTAAGTGCCCCCGTTGGGCTATTTGCCTTAGCACTTCGGGCAAACTGGCGTTATCTACTTCAATAGAAAGTTTTCTGCTAGTTTGCTGGGTTACAAAGGCAGGTTGGCTAGCTGCTTGGGCTTCAAGCTGTATTAATAGCCCACTGCTAATTAATCCACTGGTAAAAATGCCTAGCATCAATAGGGGAAGCACGTTAAACAGCGTAACGGATGGCTTCTTTTTCGGTTGTTTTCGGTTGAAAAATAGGGGAGGCATTGAAGGCGTGGCTTTTCTCTATGTAGGGGTGCGATTTACTAGACCTGAAGGTCTATGCAAGGCAACGCATCCGTTTAGGGATTGTGGGCGGATGTCATAAATGACACCCCTACCATTTTTATTATTAAAATAACTGTAAATAGGATTATGGCTGGTTTAATTGCCGAAGTAATTTAATCAGTTCTTCATCGCTTAGTTTATTCGTTTTTTCTGAATCAGTGGTTGTTTGTGTTTGTGATTTCATGCCTGATGAAACAGGGGCATTGGGTTGCGAGGTGCCTGTTACGGTGAATTTAGGCACGGGGCGTCCAGCAGGCTTTAACTCATCGCCTGAAGTTTCTAAGCCTAGCACTTGTTTTACACCATCTACTGAAGCTTCTAGCTTATTGCTACCCCCCAGTTTTTTCAGCGTAACGGATTGCCCTTCTAGCGTAAAGGGTTTATTCAAGGGCTTAGCAAGGGTTTGTACACCACTGCCATTAGGTACTTCAATTAAAGCAACGGTTCTACCATCGGTTTTGCTTTGCACCCAACCCACAAACCGAATGGTAGGGGGAAGGGGTTCTTCTTCAATGTTAATAGCGCCGCCCACTTGGGTCAATACGTTAGCAGAAGCCACCCCACTGGCTGTAGGAAACGGACTAACGCTTCTGCCACCACGTGGAGGAGGCGTGTAATACCCTTGCGGATTTCTAGCCCCACCCGCATCCGTTGGTTCTTTAGGGGAAAAATGCTTTACCAGTTCAATTGAAGGCTTTAGCGGGTCTGCCCGTTTATAGCCTTTTGAAGAAGTGGTGGGTTTTTCTGATTGAACGGAAGCGAGCAAACTAAGGGCTTCAGTTTGACGAAAATCAGCGTCTTTTTCTTCTATGGGGTGCACGCCTTCAATGACCGTGGCGGGCTGGCTTACGGCTTGGGCTTCTTTTGTGGTGGCTAGTAATGCGGTTGCGGTTGTTGAATCTACAAAGAAAGACTCGTCTGTATCATGCCAAATTTTTTGACCTACTTGGTAAGTGCCTATCGCCAAGAAAACCAAGGCGGTGGCGGTTATTAAAAAGGCAGCCACGGGTAACACCTTGGGGAAGAAGGCTTTAGTTAGGGTGTTTTTATCTTTTGTTACCCCTAAAAAGGGTTGCCACTGGGGTAGTGTTTGGGTGTTATGCCAATCCGTTTGGTCTTGTGGTGTTAGTGTGGTGGGTGCTGAATAGGCTAATTCAGGGCGAAGTGCGGTGGTGGTAAATGGTCCGCCAAACTTCGAGACGGTTTCAAAGGCTTTTTCTACGGGCTTTTCCCCAAACGGAGACAGGCTTGAATGCGGGTTTGTTTTTGCCGGAAAGCTAGTGCCATTGTTTCGTGGCGAAGGGGTTGGTTTATGGGTGTTTTGAGAGGGTGGGTGTAGCACAAGCATCTCTTTCTGTTTGTTTTTTTGATAAGGACGTAGCGAATTCTCTCTGTTTATTTTTATAGTTTGACTTTAATTGCTTGAATTAGGTAAGGTGCTTGGGGGTAGAATCCATCAGTAGATGGAGAAAAATCGGGGCAAGGGGTTGGTAATCCAATCAAACAATAAATAGCGTAAAAAACGACCAACCAGTAGGAACGACCATCGCGTTTGCTCTGCAGTCGTCGATGCGTTCCGTCCACCGGAGGGTCAAAAAGAGCATCCCCCCGTCAATGCCCTTTTGGTGGCATAGGGGGGTGTCTTTTTGGGGGGATTTTAGGGGGCACCCCCTGAATTTTCGGGGGGTGTCGGGGGGGGTGCCAAACCGCAACCCCCTGACAAACCAACCAGCTAAACCAAGGAACGACAATCGATGAGAGAACACACGATTCAAACGGTATATGTTTTTTACAAAAATGAACTCAACTGCAAGGTGGAACGAATCAATCAACCCCGTGTAAATTTTTCACAAGTATGTTATGATGTAACTAAATTGTAACAATCAAATAATCACACGCTTTATGCTTGCGTGTTAGTTGGAGAATACCCGTTGTGATGATGATGATGATGACATCTGATAACATTGAAGCTCAAAGCTTCCCAGAATTAGGCAACACCCCCAATAGGGCTGAACGTATTTTAATTGTTGATGATGAGGCGAGCATTCGTCGGATTTTGGAAACTCGGTTTAAAATGTTGGGCTACGAAGCCATGGCGGCGGGCGACGGTGAAGAAGCCCTCGTGTTGTATGCCAAGTTTGAGCCAGATTTAGTGGTGTTGGATATTATGATGCCCAAACTGGATGGCTATGGGGTTACCAAAGAAATTCGCAAACGCAATGATACGCCGATTATTTTGCTCACAGCCTTGGGCGATGTTTCTGAACGTATTACGGGGCTTGAATTGGGGGCAGATGACTATGTTATTAAGCCCTTTAGCCCGAAGGAATTGGAAGCACGGGTAAAATCTATTTTACGGCGTGTGGGGCAGAATAAACAGCAAAGTGGTGGTAATACTTTGAAGGAATCAAACGCCAATGTGCTGACGTTTGGCTTGGTGAAAATTGATTTTAATAAACGCCAAGTGTTTCGTAAGAATGAACGTATTCGGTTGACGGGTATGGAATTTTGCTTGCTAGAATTGTTAGCTTCTAACCAAGGTAAGCCGTTTTCACGGGGAGAAATTCTTCAGCACGTTTGGAGCTACCCTTCTGACCAACGCATTGATACCCGTGTGGTGGATGTGCATATTTCCCGCTTGCGTGAAAAGTTGGAATCAGACAAAGCCAACCCAGAGCTGATTTTAACCGCTAGGGGTATTGGGTATATGTTTGCCAAACTGGAAGGCTTGGATGACCAAAATCGGAATAAGTAAGAAGCTGAAGTTACGGAAAAAGGGCAAGGTAAAATAGAAGGGACATTATTCCACCTCTCATAGGATACCCCACCCCCATGACTACCTTTGCCGACATCCAAATTCAACAAGCCACACCGACTCACAAATTCCTAGAGGAAATGAACCAAACCCTACCATGGCAACTATTTGAAACCATCCTCAAAACACACATCCACCACAAACCCAACGGCAGACCACCCTACAAACGCCTACTACTGCTCAAAATGAACCTCCTCAAAATATGGTTCAATCTCTCCTATGAACAAACCGAATTTCAATGCCACGACAGACTCTCCTTCCGAAAGTTTCTCGGCTTCTCCTTAGAATCCCCCATCCCTGAAGCCACGACACTCGAAAACTTCCAACACGAACTGCAAAACACCCCAGCCCAAGAAGCCCTTTTCTTAGCCTTAGACACCTTCTTCCAAGAGAACAACCTCATTCTTAAAGAAGGCAACTTGGTAGATGCCACCTTTATTAAAGCCAATAGCAAACAGAGAAAAAAGCCTGAAGACCAGAGCGACCCTGATGCCACTTATGGCTACAAAGGCTTTGGTTACAGTGCCACGGTTAATGTAGATGCTAAAAGCAAGTTGATTCGCAAGGTGGTTGTTACTGGTGCCAATGTGCATGACAGTCAGAGTTTACTGCCTGTACTGGTGGGCTATGAGCAGACTGTTGGTGCGGATAGTGGGTATGTGGGTAAGGAGAAGGATTTGAAGGCGTTGGGGATACAGCCGAGGATTATTAAGCGTCGTGTTCGGGGTAAGCAGCATGAACCAACGCCTGAGTTGACGGCTTCGCAGAAGCGGTTTAATGGGTTGGTTTCTAAGATTAGGGCAAGAGTGGAGCATGTGTTTGCGGGTTGGAAGACGGTGTTTAAGAAGGTTCGTGTGTCTTGTCGTGGGTTAGTGCGTGTTTCTGCGGAGATTTTGGGCTTGGCATTTGGGTATAATTGTCGTCGGTATGGTTTTTTGGTGAGGAGGGGGGTAGGTTTTAGTGGATTCTTGTATGGTTTTTAGGTAATTATGATCCGAAAAGAGTGGAAACAAGGGGTATTGTTCTGTTTTTTGAGCATTTTTGGTTGAATTTTATTAAAAAACACTCACTACTCCCACCTGCACACCCTTATTCCGTAACTTCAAACATCTTTAATACCAAGTAAACGATTAAATAGCGTGTTTAGCTTTACATCATGGGCGGACGACCACAAGGGTTCGCCCCTACGGTAGTCTGTTAATTTTTCCTTCGTAGGGGAGACCCTTGTGGTCTCCCGAATCAGGATTATATAGCTGTTCCAATAATTATTGAGCTATAATAAGGAGGATAACGTTCACGAAAAAGGAGGATTCATCTATGGCATATAGCGTCGATTTAAGACAACGAGTCGTTGATTGCATCAATCAAGAAAAAGAAACACAACAAGCCACCGTCATCCGATTCAAAGTCAGTCTCGCCACCGTCAAACGATGGGTCAAACGAACCTGTCTCATCCCCAAAAAACCAGGGGCAACCACCGCAACAAGCATCGACAGAAACCAACTACTCGCCATACAAAAAGCCAACCCCAGTGCCTATTTGGACGAATTGGCTCTCTTGCTCGGTTCTAAAAAATCCACCATTTCCTACAACCTCATTAAACTCGGCATTAGCCGTAAAAAAAAGCACGCTCTACCGAGAACGAAGTGAAGCCAAACGCACAGTTTATAAGCAGGAGATAGAACCGCTAACGCCCGCCAGTCTTGTGTTTGTGGATGAATGTGGGGTTGACCGTAGAAGCGTTGAACGCTTGTATGGTCGTTCCCCTAAAGGTGAACGGGTGCAGGAGGAAATTAGTGGTCAACGCACCGAACGTACCTCTATTATATAGCTGTTCCAAAAGTTATTGAGCCATTTTAAAGGCTTGGGCAATGGCTTCATCTAAAGATAAGGTATCGGTTAGTAACCGACGAATTCTCGCCTTCAACGCCGACCAAAATCGCTCAATCGGATTCAAATCAGGACTGTCATACCAATTCCAAGTTTAAATAGCGTGTTGAATATAGGGGAAATAGGCGAACGATTTCACCCACGCTGTATTAGCCTCTACCCAGCGTAAAGCCTTCACTAAATGAGCTTCCACTGCATCCAACGTCTCAAAATAAGCATTGCCAAAAAACCGAGTCCGAATACCCTTCCACAACTGCTCCACAGGGTTCAACTGCGGACTATACGGCGGTAAACAAACCAACCGAATGTTAGCAGGAACAACCAGCCCCCCACTTCTATGCCAACCTGCACCATCCAAAACAAGCACAATCTCATCTGCAGGGTAACGCTCACTTAATTCACGTAAGAATACGTTCATCCAATCCGTATCCGCATACGGAAGAATCAACGAAACACTCTCTCCCGTCTTGGGTTCCATGGTACTATACGCATAGAGGTATTGCCGTATATGTTGAGCTTCCACTACTGAACGTTCACCCTTGGGTAACCATACTTTACGAACTTGGCAAATTTTGCCAAACCTCGCCTCATCCTGAAAAAATAGCCGAACTGGCTTTTTTACTGTTTTTGTAACAGAGTTAACGAAGTCAGGAAGTTTTTTTGAAGAGGGTTTGAGCCTCATCATTATGGTTGGGATGCACTGGGCGAGGTACTTTTGCCTTCCAATCGTGGCGATTGAGCAGGTTGTAAACAGTTTGAAAGATGACGGGTCTGCCCACCAGTGCGTTGAGTGCCTGGTGTAAATCGTAGATACCGACCTTACCTTTGTGGCGTTGTAGTAGGTCTATTTCGGCTTGTTTACTGGGTAGTAGGCTATTGCGTACAATCCCTTTTTTAGGATAGAGACTGTAAAGTCCGTGTTGTTGAACTTGGGCTTGAATGCGTTGGACGTGTCGAAAGCCGAAACCCGTATGTTGGGCTATTTCGGCTTGTGTTTTACCGTCGATTATTTTGAGTTTAATGCAGAGGAATCGGCGATAGGTTTTCTTGTCGGTGAAGGTTTTTTCAAAGGCGAGTAAGTCTTCTTGGGTGATCATGATCAGACTCTTTCAAATAAACAATAATACCCCTCTATTATACGCTATTTAAACTTGGAATTGGTAGAAGGCGGTAAAAACAACAACCGACAACCCGCAGATTCAATCAGCTGTTGAATCTCCCAAGATTTATGAAAACTCGCATTATCCCCAATGACCGTCATCCCCGCCGTTAAACTCGGTAACAACTCATGTTCAACCCACGTCAAAATAACCTCGGTATTACAATAGCCCTTAAAACACCACGGGGCTAATGGCTTTCCACCCTGTAACCCTGCTATAATAGAGGTACGTTCGGTGCGTTGACCACTAATTTCCTCCTGCACCCGTTCACCTTTAGGGGAACGACCATACAAGCGTTCAACGCTTCTACGGCCAACCCCACATTCATCCACAAACACAAGACTGGCGGGCGTTAGCGGTTCTATCTCCTGCTTATAAACTCTGCGTTTGGCTTCACTTCGTTCTCGGTAGAGCGTGCTTTTTTTTACGGCTAATGCCGAGTTTAATGAGGTTGTAGGAGATGGTGGATTTTTTAGAACCGAGCAAGAGAGCCAATTCGTCCAAATAGGCACTGGGGTTGGCTTTTTGTATGGCGAGTAGTTGGTTTCTGTCGATGCTTGTTGCGGTGGTTGCCCCTGGTTTTTTGGGGATGAGACAGGTTCGTTTGACCCATCGTTTGACGGTGGCGAGACTGACTTTGAATCGGATGACGGTGGCTTGTTGTGTTTCTTTTTCTTGATTGATGCAATCAACCGACTCGTTGTCTTAAATCGACGCTATATGCCATAGATGAATCCTCCTTTTTCGTGAACGTTATCCTCCTTATTATAGCTCAATAATTATTGGAACAGCTATAACAGGGCTTTATACCCATTCAAAGATTAAATGGCGTTTTTTTGTAGGGGCGTGATTCATCACGTCCGCTCCACAATCCCGAAACGGATGCGATAAATCGCACCCCTACATAGAGAAAGCTATACGCTATTCAATCTTTTAATTGGTATAAGAACAAGATATTTAATCTTTAAATGGGGTGTGTGGGGTGTCCAAATGACACCCCACATGAAGCCCTAGCCCTTACCAATAAACCTATGAAGTATATTCATTAACTATTTTTGCGCAGCTAAATACCGTTTAGCTGCGCCCCACAACGCTTCCCATTCATCAAAGGAAAGGGCTGTTAGGGGTTTGGTAGCGTGTTGTTCAATGTACCAAAATCGGGCTTGGAATTTATTGGTGGCTCTGGTTAATGCTACTTCAGGGTCCAAATCGAAAAATTGAGCTAAACTGGCACACGCAAAGAAGATATCGCCCAGTTCGTCTTCCATCCGGTCTACAATGGGAGATTTTGCAATGGCTTCTACTTTGAACTCATCAAATTCGCTCATCACACATTCCCATAATGACTCCAAATTAGGCCACTTGAATCCTAGCTTTACAGCTTTCCTACTAATTTTAGCAGCTCTGGAAAGGGCGGGTTGCCCTAACGAAACGGAATTAAGCACGCTTTCAATGGTGGGTAGTGTAGGATTATTCTTGGCTTTTTCTGCTTGTTTAATAGCTTGCCATTGGGCGGAAACTTGTTCTGGTGTTTCAATGTGGTTTTGGGCTTGAGCTTCAGGGCGAAACACGTGCGGATGCCTATGTACTAGCTTTTCCGCCAACGTGTCGCAAATATCAGCAAAGCTAAACAAGCCGTTATCTTGGGCTATTTGGGCGTGTAAAAGTACTTGTAGTAGTACATCGCCCAGTTCTTCTTTCAGATGGGTAACATTTGCCACGGGCTCATTGGTCATGGTTTCTACAGCTTCGTAGGCTTCTTCTAACAAATGCGGACGCAGGCTAGCGTGCGTCTGTTTTAAATCCCACGGGCAACCCCCTTGTGGGTTGCGTAGTTGGGCTACTACGGCTAATACTTGTTCTACGGCAGGTAATTGTGTAGCCACTTTTGTCTGCTGTTCAGCAAATACACCGTGTAGAGGGGTTTCGATTTGGCTGGCTAATGCAGGATTAATGGGACTAATGATGGTTTCATGTAAAGCATTTGTTGGCATAGTAGACAGGCTCGTTTTTTTATTAGAGAGGTATAATTCTTCTCATTATATCAAAAACAGACCGTCTATTTTGATTAATCGGTCAGGAACGGATGGATAACAAGTGGAGCGATAGGTAACTCATTGGCTTCCAACATCACCTTAATTTCTTGCACTAGCGTTTTTAATTGAATGCCTGCTAACTGAGTGGGCTTACCATACAGTATCCACACACCGTCTAGTTTTTGAAAACCTTGGGTCAATTTCTTTTTAAACCCGTAGGTGTTTCCGTTTTGCCAATGCACAAACGCGGCACTAAGCTGAATGAATCCTTGAAAAAATAATTTTTCAGCCGTTAAAGCTAACCCCTGCCAGCATTGGGTTTCTAATACTTCATGAGCCTCAAAATAGCTCCTCGTATTAAACAGGCTAACGGCAGAATTCAACCCTAACTTTAGAGTGTCTGGTAAGGGTTTATCTAACAAAATTCTATTGGCAGGTGTTCAGCTTTTGGTTATTTTGGCTTCTTCTTGGCTTAAATCAGCCTCTTCAGCTTGGGCATCAGCCAAGTTGAAAACCTCTTTCAAAATGCCATAAGCCACAGGCGATTGTTTCGCTTTCAACGCATCAATAAACTGCAACGCTGCTACCCGTTGGGCTTCAGGTGGCATTAACTGAAGTAATTCCATTGCCTTTGCCAGTACAGGTTCTTTATCATACCAGCGGTTTTGAGGCCGATTAGGGTTTTCTAACCGAGCCGTAACTTGAGCCAAAACCTCAGGGGATACTTGAGCTTCAACACCCTTAATAAGCTTTGTGGCATAAGTTTTTGCTTCTTCTTTAGCCAATGCCATGAGGTTAATAACTTCCAACAAAATAGGGTCTGTATCATACCAACGACGAACCTTCTGATTAGTAGATTGGTTATTATCACCACTGTTATTTACGATACCTGATACAGTAAAAGTCATCATCATGAATACTGTTCCTTTGTCATTGGCGTTTTAGAAGGGGGAAAAAAAACTACAATACTTCTTGTAATTCTTGATGCTCAATACTCGTTAGTGGCAACCGATTAATGTTAGCCCCTAGCTGTTGCAATTTAAGATGAAATGCGTCATACCCACGGTCTAAATGGCTTAGGTTATACACGGAAGAATGCCCTTCCGCCATTAAGCTAGCAATTACCATAGCGGCTCCTGCCCGTAAATCATGGGCTTTCACTTCCGCACCTGAAAGTTGAGCCACACCTGTTACTACGGCAATTTCATTCTGAACTTGAATGTTAGCCCCCATTCGGTTGAGTTCGCCCACATGCTTAAACCTATTTTCATAAATATTTTCGGTTACCATTGAAACGCCTTCGGCTACGGCTAGCAATGGCATAAGGGGGGCTTGTAAATCTGTGGGAAAACCAGGATAGTAAGTAGTTAGGTAACTACTGGCTTTCAGCCTGTTTTTAGGCAATCTGCCTACGCTATAAGTGGTAGCATCCAACCGTTCAAATTGTGTGCCAATTTGTTCCAACTTACCCATTACTGTAACTAAATGATTCGCTTGCATTTTTTCAATAATAATACGACCACCAGTGCCTGTAACAGCAGACATAAAGGTGGCTGCTTCAATACGGTCAGGCATCACAGTAAATTCTGCCCCGTGTAAATCCGCTTTTTTTACACCGTGGATAACTACTTGGCTAGTGCCTCCGCCTTCAATATTCGCCCCCATGGTGTTAAGGAAGGCAATTAAATCTTGAATTTCAGGTTCTTGTGCAGCGTTGGAAAGTACGGTTGTACCTTCTGCTAAAACGGCTGCTAGAATGATGTTTTCTGTGGCTCCCATGCTAGGCATATCTAGGGCAATGTTCGCCCCTTTAAGCTTAGACCCCTTAGCGGTAACCGTACCGTGAGAAATTTTAATTTCTGCCCCAAGCAATTCTAAGCCTTTAATGTGTTGGTCAATGCCACGTTTACCAATGGTGCAACCACCAGGTAGGGGTACTCTAGCTTCGCCGTAACGCCCTAATAATGACCCTAATACATTGAAGCTAGCCCGCATTTTTGAAACGAGTTGATAGGGGGCTTCACAAGTGGAGATAGTCCCTGCTTGAACTTCTAGCGTACCATCGCCGAAAGAAACCGTTCTGCCAAGGGCTTGGAGGACGTTACCCATAACAGAAACATCGGTTAAATTAGGCACGTTATGCAGTTTGCACGCTGCTTCAGTTAGCAGGGTGGCGGACATCAACTTGAGAACAGAATTTTTTGCCCCTGAAATAACAACATTACCATGTAGTTGACGTTGACCTTGAATGATGTATTTATCTGTCACTGAAAAAAGACCTTTATGAATGCGAATGTTTAGTATGGTATCAAATGAGCATTATTGTAGCATTAAGATATTATAATGGAAAGGTATTTTTACATCTAATTGATTGTGATAAACTAAAGTTATACTTTAGTGTTGAATTTTTTAAAGAACTCCCCTCTTTCACCATGCCAATCACTCTGCTTTCGGGCGATGATACCTATCGGGTGCAACGCCACCTTAACCAAATTCGTACCCAAGCGTTGCAATCGCCCCTAGGGGAATTGGGCTTACAACGTCTTGAAAACCCCACCCCGCAAGCCCTGTTAGAAGCAGTCGGTACAAGGTCTTTAGCATTTGGATGCCTCCCTTTGCTGGAAATTAATCAGTTCTGTTGGTTCAGCCGAGCCACCAAAGACGCTCACGAAGACAATCAGCTGAAAAATCTGCTGGAATCGCTTCAAGAAGCCGCTGTCGATAAAGATATTTGGTTCATCACCCCCAAAGCGGATGGGAAACTGAAATTCACCAAGCAATTGAAAGCCATTCTAACGCCCCCAAATATGGAAATTGCCTACGCTATTCCGCCGTTTTGGGATGTACAAACTGCCGTTGCATTGTTACTAACGGAATGCCAGCAGGAAGGCATTAAGCTGGATAGACCCGTGGCTCAACGATTGGTGGAAGCCAATGGGTTCGCCTTGCAACCGCTGATGACGGAATGCCGTAAATTGTGGGTTTATACGGGGAATAAACCTGTTACCCTCAAAGATTTAGCCGTAATGGGGCATTTGGGCGAAGGTACGTTTGAGCTTATTCGGCAGTGGTTGAACCGCCAGCAGACGCCCCAGTTTTGGCAGGCATTGCATGAAGCGTTGCTGACGCAACACCCGTTGCAGTTGATGGCGTTGTTGCATCATCAGGTAGATTATGTGCAGGGGCTGAAGATTGGGTTGCAGGTGGGGCAAAGCGTGGATGAAATTGCGAACCGGCTTGGGAAGAAGTCGTTTTTTATTCAGAAAGAATTGGAGCGGTTTTCGGGTGTTTCGGTAGAGCGGTTAGCACACTTGAAACGTCAATTGTTGCAGGTGGATTTTGATGTGAAGACTGGCGGGCTAGAACCCCATTTGGCGTTGGATGTCTTGATGGCGTGTTGATAGGTTTTTAGAAAACCCTCACCCTAGCCCTCTCCCAAAAGGAGAGGGAACAAGATACTTTCTTTTCTTCTCCGATATTGAGGGCTTTCGGTGTGCATAGCTATATTAGGGAGGCTAATTGGGGTTGGTTGTGGTAGGATGGAGGGTAGTTTTAAATCTATAAAGTGGGAGTGCTTTTGCCATGTTGATTGAATTTAGCGTTGAAAATTACAAATGTTTTGCCACCCAACAAACGCTGAACATGAGACCCGACCCCGATATTCATAGCCTAGATGAAAACCTCATTCGTACAGGCTTGACGCAAGAAAACGGCGAAGAACTGGTGCTTCTGCCAACTGTCGCCATCTACGGAGCGAATGCGTCGGGCAAAAGTAATCTGTTGGAGAGTTTAAATTTAATAGCACCTCAATATCGAGAGGATCGACATAAAGTAAATATTCCTAATACAACTTTTTTTAACAATACAAATGGAATACAATTTAAAATTACGGAATGTGTAAAAAAACTTGACCTGACGATTAATTCAGAAGTGTTTCATTGTGAAGCGAGTAATTTTTATATTTTCAGACAAGCCTATAATGGTTTGCACTTTCGCCAAGTTGAACCAACGGAGTATAAAAATTTACAAGGTGTATTACTTGGCGTTTTTCGTAGTGATTTTCCTGTCATAGATTCTCATTATTTTAGAAAATACTATTTGCTTAACGAAATCATCAAACAAAGTGAACCCAATGCGGATGGGGAATTTGATTTAACAACGGTTCAACATATTCCACTAATAGATACCTTAAAAGATGAAGCCAAACGGCAAAAATTACTGACTCTTGTCCGCAAAGCAGATTTTAACATTGAAGATATTAAACTGATTCGTCTACAAACAGGGCGTGAAAAATATTCGCTTCAATTTAAGTTTAAAGGGCAAGACGAGATTTTGTATTTCGATGCCCAATCTGAAGGGACGAAGCGGTTTTTGCTGATGATGCCCACCATCGTTCATGTGCTGGAAACAGGGGCTATTCTGCTAGCCGATGAACTCGAACAACATCTGCATCCTGATTTATGCAAGGCGATAGTTGAACTCTTCAATAGCCGAGAAACCAACCCTCACGGAAGCCAGTTGATTTTCACCACGCATAATTTAGAGTTGATGGATTTAAACCGTATGCGTCCTGACCAAATTTATTTCATTAATAAAGATGAAGAAACAGGGGCTTCGGAATTGTACCGAGCATCCGACTATGACATGGATTGGAATAATGATGATAAATGGAGTAATCCCGCCATTACCATTCAACTACTTTATGAAATGGGAAGATTCTCTGCTCATCCAAAATTGTGGGGAGGGTTGGCTTAATGGTGAAACAACAGAAAACCCCTGTAAAACAATCCTTTGTGATGTTGTGCGAAGGAAAAGAAACGGAAATTAATTATATTAATCGGGTATTGTTCAATGGTTACGGTGGGAAACAGCCCGTATTTAACCGTAGTTCAACTGGGGAAAAAGCCTTAGGAAAATTGTTCGATTTTCGAGGACCTGATACTGTAAAGCGTGGGCAAGGCGGAAGAACAAGAGCTCTCATTGAAAAAGCCTTGTTGGAAGCAGAAGCTGATACTCAAACGTTAGTTTGGTGCTTCGTTGATGGAGACACTCTCATAAAAGATAAAATTATGACTCCTGAACGGATTGCCCGAATTAAGCGATGGTCTAATTTGAAAGTTTGTATTACAACGCCTTGTATTGAATACTGGTTTCTTCTTCATGTACATTATACAACTAGGCATTTTATAGATTGTGATGCAGTGGCGTTAAATAAAGTAAAAGGCTTTGAAAAGTACCAGAAAAATGCCCCTGAAGAGATTGATTTACTGTATGAAGAACAAGCGTGGAAAAAAGCAGTAAAACACGCCAATCAACTACAAAACCATTATAAAGTAGAAGTAGTAACAGACCCTTCTTTTAATTCTACAAACCCCTTTACTGCTTTTCATTATTTTATTGAATTTTTAACAGAACAAAGTGCCCTCTCATAATGACCCAACCTGAAACCCCAACCCCGAATACGACCATCCCGTTTGTGCCGCTGCATGTGCATAGCCAGTTCAGCTTGCTGGAAGCCGCCAGCAAAAATAAGGATTTAATCGCCTGTGCCAAAGCCAACGGCTTCCCCGCCATGGCACTAACCGATAGCGGCAACCTATACGGAGCAGTCGACTTCTACAATCAATGCAAATACGCCGGCATCAAAGCCATCATCGGCTGCGAAATCGCCGTGATTGATGGGGCCATCACCGAAAAAACCCGTACGCCTACCCAAAGCCTTGTGCTATTGTGTAAAAATTTAACAGGCTACCAAAACCTCGTCAAACTCGTTTCCATGGCCCACTTGGAAGGCTTTTACTACCGCCCCCGCATCAACTGGGAACTGCTCAAACAACACGCCGAAGGCTTGATTGTACTAACCGATTGCCTCCACGGGCCGATTGGTTACAACGTGCTTCGGGGTAATATGCAAGCCGCCAGAGACCGTATTGACTGGCTGAAATCCGTTTTTGTCGATGACCTTTATATTGAGTTGCAAGACCATGGTACTGGTCCTGAGATGCAAGTAACCGCAGAAGCCGTCAAAATAGCAACCCAACTTGGGCTAGCATGCGTCATCACCAACGACAGCCGATTCACCTACGCTGGGCAAGAAACCGCAGTGGATATTTTGTTGTGTATGCAAGCGGGCACAACGGTGAAAGACCCCAATCGTCGGAAAACTTACGGAGCCAATTATTTCGTTAAAACCGCCGAACAACACTTGGAAAACTTTAATCACCTAGACCCTAAAATCGTTCGCCAAGCCATTGATAATACCCTCATCGTGGCTGAAAAATGCCAGTTTAACTGGCCAATGGGCAAAAGTATTCTACCTGAATACCCCTTGCCTGAAGGCAAAACAGAAGCTCAATACTTAGAAGATATTGTTTTCGATTATGCCAAAAAACGCTACGGAGACCCCTTGCCTCAAGTGGTGATAGACCGTGCCAATTTTGAACTGAACGTTATCAACGAAATGGGCTTTCCCGCTTACTTCTTGATTGTGTGGGATTTTATTGATTACGCCCGAAAGCAAGGCATCCCAGTCGGGCCGGGTCGGGGGTCAGCAGCGGGTAGTTTAGTTGCCTATGTGTTGGGCATCACGAACCTAGACCCCATCGAACACAACCTCCTGTTTGAACGATTCCTCAACCCTGAGCGGGTGAGCATGCCCGATATCGATATTGACTTTTGTATTGAACGCCGTGGCGAAGTGATTGATTATGTAACCCAACGCTATGGGCGTGAGCGGGTTTGTCAAATTGCCACGTTCGGTACGCTAGCAGCCAAAGCGGCGATTAAAGCCGTGGCTCGGGTAACGGAAATACCGTTTGAAGAAAGTAACCGTATTTCTAAGCTCATTCCATCCACCCCCGGTACGAAATTGAAAGATGCCCTAGCTGAAGGTATGGAGCTAAAAGCGGAATATGATGCCAACGCGAATGTGAAGGAATGGGTGGATTTAGCCTTGCAATTGGAAGGCATTACTTGTAACGTGGGTACGCACGCAGCGGGCGTGGTTATTTCAAAAGACGCCTTGACGGACGTTATTGCCGTGCAGCAATCCAAAGATGGTCAGCTCATTTCCCAATTTACCATGTTGGATTTAGACAAGCTAGGCTTGTTGAAAATGGACTTTTTGGGTCTGAGAAACTTGACGATTATCCACAATACATTAGGACATATTGCTAAAAGAAACGGCATCGTGCCAGATTTAGATACGCTTACGTTGGATGATGACCCCCCTGTTTACGAGCTTTTACAGGCGGGCGATACCGACGGCGTTTTCCAGTTGGAATCTTCAGGCATGAAGCAATTGGTGAAAGATTTAAAGCCTAGCACCTTTGAAGACATCAACGCCTTGGTGGCACTCTATCGCCCCGGCCCACTCAATTCGGGGATGGTAAAAACTTTTGTCGACCGGAAACACGGTAGGCAAGCCGTCAGCTTTCCGCATCCTTCGTTGGAACCCATTTTGAAAGACACTTACGGCACGATTGTTTACCAAGAACAAATTATGCAAATCGCTCAAGTGCTTTCGGGGTTTAGTTTGGGGCAGGCGGATTTACTCCGCCGAGCGATGGGTAAAAAAGACGCTAACGTTATGGCTAAAGAACGCGAAGGCTTTGTAGCAGGGGCAACCAAAAACGGTGTGGATGAAAAATTATCGAACGATTTGTTTGATATTATGAGCGAATTTGCGGCGTATTGCTTTAACCGAAGCCATTCGGCGGCGTATGCGTTTGTTGCCTTCCAAACGGCGTATCTCAAAGCTCATCATCCAGTCGAATATTTATCTGCCTTGCTTTCATCCGTCAGCGATAGTTTGGATAAAATCCAGCATTACATAGCCACAGGTAAACGGATGGGTATTGAGGTTTTACCGCCGGATGTTAGCCAATCAATTGTTGATTTCAGCCCTGTAGGCGAGGCAATTCGGTTTGGGTTGGCTTCGGTCAAAGGCGTTGGCGTTGGGGCGGTGGAATCTATTATTAAGGCTCGGGAAGCAGATGCTTTTACCAGTTTGGAAGATTTTTTCAAGCGGGTAGATAATAAAGTACTGAACCGAAAAACGTTGGAAGCCTTGATTGGGGCGGGGGCGTTTAGCTCATTCGGGTATAGCCGTAAGCATTTGCAGGAAAATTTGGAAACGCTCATTCAATACGCCAACCAGTGTGCTAGCCAAGCGGAAACAGGGCAAAGTAGCTTGTTTGATTTGCTGGGGGCGGATGATGCGGGGGCGGGGTCTGGATTGTTGTTGCAGGGCAACCCGACGGAAGAATTTTTGCCAGATGGCATTCAAAAGCTGGAAAAAGAGCTGATTGGCTTTTATTTAACCTCCCACCCGTTGGATGATTTGGTGGAAACCTTGCCGATGGTTACCACCCATGCCTTGTCGGAATTGAAAGCATTGAAAGATGGGGCGGAAGTTCGGGTGGGGGGCTTGGTGGCTTCATCAGGGCAACGGATGAGCAAGAAAAACAAACCGTTGATTATTGGCAGTTTGGAAGATTTTACGGGAGCGAATGATTTCTTGGTTTTTGGCGATGCCGTGCAGAAATATCGGGAGTTGTTGGTGGCAGGCACTAAAATTGTGATGAACGCCAAAGTTAGCTTTCGGGGGGATGAGGAAGAAAGCTTTACGCTGATTGTGAATGAGGTTTCATCGATAGCCAATGTAGAGCCGTTGGTTTTGCGATTTGAGGTGCCGCCTAATTTTCAGGAAGTGGCTTTTATTGGGAAGGTGTTGGCGGGTAATAAGGGCGATTTACCCGTGATTTTACAGTTTGCTAATGGCGTTCGTCTGAAAACATCTCCCGCTTATTGGATTGATGCTTCCCGAATTGAGCAAGTCAAAACCGCCCTCAAATACACCCTCAAAGAAACGTGTTTGGTTTAAAATAGAGACGACAATCTTTTTTTAACACCACTCATTAACTAAATTGACTAGAGGACTTTTAATCATGCCTGCTTTATCCCCTTTCTTTATGTTACCCCTCTCCTTTGAAAAATCTGCTGAATACCAAGGTGTGGTGGAAAGAGCCGAGGCAGGCAGTATTGAAGCACAAATCATGCTAGGCGATATTTACGGCGAAGGCATCGGCGTTAAGAAAGATGAAGAGAAATCGTTCTATTGGTATCAGAAAGCCGCAGAACAAGGCAATGCGGAAGCTCAATACAATTTAGCCATTTGTTACTACGAAGGCGAAGGGACTGAAAAAAACCCTAAAGAAGGCTTGGAATACTTTGCCAAAGCAGCTGAACAGGGGATGACAGAAGCACAATTTAGTCTAGGAGAACTGTATTATCATGGTGAAGGCGTTAAAAAAGATGTCAAAAAAGGGATTCATTGGCTAACTAAATCTGCTGAACAAGGCGATGCTAAAGCCTGTTTTAGCTTAGGGCAAAGTTATTTTTCAGGCGAAGGGGTTGAAAGAAATGTTGATTATGCCTTGAAATTACTCACGTACGCCGCAGAAGAAGGATTAACTGAAGCCCAATTAGTGCTAGCTTTTCTTTATTATGACCCAGAAGCAGGTATTGGCGTCGATTATGAAAAAGCGTTTCGGTGGTTTTCTCGGCTAGCCAAGAAAAAGCTTCCCGAAGCCCAAGAAAAACTAGCCGATATGCACTACTTAGGGCAAGGCGTACCGCAGGATTTTAAAAAAACTGCTTATTGGTTAAGGCTGGCTTCCAAGCAAGGCGTAGTAGATGCAACCTACAAATTAGGGGTGCTTTATGCTGAAGGCAAAGGCGTAAAGCAGAATATGAAAAAAGCCATTACCTATTATAAAGAAGCAGCGGAAGCTGGGCATGATGATGCCCAGTTCAACTTTGGTAATAAATACTACCTAGGTAACGGTGTTGAGCAGGATTATACGAAAGCCCGTCATTGGTTTGAAAAAGCGGGGGAGCAAGGACATTACAGTGCCTTAAATAACTTAGGTATTATTTACTTGCAGGGGCAATGCGTTGAAGAAAATTATCAAGAAGCCTATATATTACTTCAATTGGCAACGAACTTAGGGGCAAGCCTTGAAGGGACTGCTTCCTTCATTAAGGAGTTGTCTTCAGTACTACCGAAAACGGTATTATCACAAGCAAAACGAGAAATTAAAGCACGGCAAAAAAAGCTAGAAAAGCATCAGCAAGAAAACTTGGCTTCTTTTGGTTCTGAAGGGTTTAATTTTTAACCGAAGAACCCTGCTTCTTTTTCGCAACCGCTGGGGCTTTTATACCAACAATTCCAATGGTAGCGGTTTCTTTTGTCGCTTTTTTAGAGGGCTTGGCTTTTGGCTTTTTAGCCAACGGCGTTTGCACAAACCATAGCCTACGCAACCCGTGTTCGTAAGTGGTAGACTCATCCACCGCCCAATCATATCGATGAAAACTACTATTACAAGAATCATCTGCTAGTGCTTCCGCCAAACAACCGTGTTGCCGTAATTGGGCTTCAACATAAGCTGAAGAAGGGCGAGACCCTTTGGCGTTAAAGGCTTGGTCGTACCCTTCTTCTTCGGTATAAAGCACTAAATTAGGGTCTGAACTATTGCAAACTTCGGTTTCTAACACCATGTAAGCCGTTGCCTTGCAGCAGCGTTCAATAAAGGCATCTAACTTACTTAAATGGTAAAGTACACCCACGTTCAAAATCAAATCAAACTGCCCTTCAAAGGGGAATTCATTATCTAAATCTGCCCGAACAAATGTTCCTGAAGGGTCTCGTTTTAGCACTTCTTCACTGTATGCTTCTCTAGCATCTGAATACACAACGGTTGCCCCTAAATGGGCAAATAGGCTACCAACGTGCCCATAACCACAACCTAAATCTAAAATGCGTTTGCCTGCAAAGAAATCTGCCCCAAAGTGCTGAATAATCCGACGCACCCGTTTAATTGTCCAATCCGTATAGTGTCCTGAAAAACAGTCTGCTTTAGGTGGATTTTTAGGGTCATATTCTTCAGCTTGAATTTGATTTTCCAGTTGAACTGGCTGGTTGTTAACTTCTGATTCAGTGCCATTAATGGTGGCGGTTAAATTATGAATAAAATCTACAAAGTGTGCTTCATATTGGCTTGATAGGGTTTCAGTCAACTGATTTGATTGCTGAATGACTTGTTGTTGTAATATTTTATTTTCTTGGACGATGTGTTGTTGTAAATTAACTTGCTGGTAAGCAAGGCTATCCAACGTGGTTTTTAAGGTAGAAATAGGTTGCAACAAACTATTGTTAAGTAGCGTCTGTTTTTCCGTTAGTTGTTTTAGCTGTTTATTAAACTGCCATCCCCATAGGGCTAAAATGGTAAAACTGAATAGCTGAACAGAACAATCGGATGGTGTCATGGGTAAATTCTCCAAAAGATGGGGCGTAGCAGTAGCAGGGTGCTTTTACAGGGTTGTTTTTTATAGTTTATTAAACTTTTAGCCTACTATTCTATTTTTGATGCTACTTCTAGGTTATACAAGGGAGTATAGGGGTGTTATTTCGGCCGTTTTCCTTTTATACTGAATTGATTATTGCCCATTAGAAAGCCTTAACCCATGCCAACCCAGCCCTCTACTGAAAAACAGAAAAAGCTTTCAAAAACAGAGCAAGCCAAACGCATTAGCACCACGCTACCGAAGTTTTTAGATGCCGTTGAACCGCTGTATATCAACCATCCGCTTGATGATATTTGCGAAGGTAACGCCTTCCGAGTGCTGGTGGGATGCATTATCAGCCTTCGTACGAAAGATGAAGTTACCATCCCTGCTTGCGAACGCCTCTTCCCAAAGTATGATACACCGGCGGATTTCCTGAAACTTTCGGTTGAACAAGTGGAACAATTGATTTATCCTGCGGGGTTCTACAAAACCAAAGCTCGGACGATTTTAGAAGCCTGCCAAGTGTTAATTGACCAATACGATAGTCAAGTGCCTGATACCATTGAAGAGCTGATGAAGCTAAAAGGCGTCGGGCGGAAAACGGCGAATTTGGTGGTGGGTTTGGGGCATCGGTTGCCCGCTATTTGTGTGGATATTCATGTGCATCGGATTTGTAACCGCTTGGGCGTGTTGCAGACTGCTACGCCTGATGAGACTGAATTTGCATTGAGAGACCACTTGCTCCCAGCGTATTGGGCTAAAATTAACAAGTTGATGGTACTTTACGGAAGAGATATTTGCCGACCGATTGGTGCTTGGTGCGATGTTTGTACAGTAACGCAATTTTGCCAAAAAGTTGATGTTAAAAGCCGAAAACCCCTAAAAATTAAATCCCAGCCTGCACCATAGCCGTTAAATAAGCGGGTAAATCCCCACCCTGCTTCACCAGTTCGATAATTTTGCTACCCGTAATCACGCCATCTGCACCTAAATCTATCATCGTTTTGGCTTGTTCCGGCGTGGAAATGCCAAAGCCCACATACAGCGGTAAATTACTCACTTCCCGTAACATTTGTAACGTAGCAGGCAAATTGGCATCGTAAGTGGCATGGCTACCCGTAATACCTAAACGGGAAACCACATAGAAAAACGCCCCAGCCACTGTGGCTAACTGCTTCACCCGTTCAGGTTTGGTTAACGGGGAAACAATAAACACCAAATCCATGCCAACAGCATCCGCAAAGGGTTTTACTTCAGCAGCCATTTCAGGCGGTAAATCTGCAATTAAAACGGCATCTGCCCCAGCTTGCTTGGCTTGAACAAAAAAACTGTCCAATCCTTGAGCTAAAACCGTGTTGTAATAAACCAACAAGCCAATCGGTACATCGGCATCTAAACTTCTAGCATAGGAAATCAGTTCAAACCCTTGCGATATTTTAAACCCTGTCGCCAACGTTTCCGTAACCGCTTGCTGAATGGTTGACCCATCCGCCACGGGGTCTGAAAATGGCAACCCTAATTCCAATGCGGCAGGTTTACAGTCAACCAGTTGTTTTAAAATCGCTTTGCAACTGTCTACATCTTTCCAGCCCAACAACGTAAAGGGGATAAATCCTTTTTGGTTACTGGCTTTCAGGCGGTCAAACGCTTGGGCATATCTGGAAGGTGTGTTAAGCATCGTCGGCAGTTTTTTCTACGGGTGTTTTAACTCTAAATTGTTTGGTGTGGCTCCACAAGTACCAAAACCCAAGTACTACCAGCACGATGGCTATAGCAGCATCAAATTTGTGCCAAATATGCTTGAAGGCTTCTAGGTTTTCGCCAAATTTAATGCCGACCCATACCAAGGCGTAGCTCCACACGAGCGAACCCACAAAGGTTAGTGCTAAAAACGGCAGTAAAGGGGCTTTAAATACACCCGCTGGAAAGGAAATAAAAGTCCGCACTACAGGTAGCATTCTGCAAAGAAAGAATGTCCAATCGCCGAATTTTTCTGTCCAGCGTTCAGCTTTTTCAACGTCGTGTTCAGAAAGCAGTAGCCATTTGCCGTACTTCTGCAACCACGGACGCCCACCCCAATACCCTAACCAATAGGAAGGAATAGACCCTAGCACGCAACCTAAAGCACCAGCCAAGGCGGCTAAGTGAATGTTCATTTGCCCTTGCTGAACAAGGTAGCCCGCATAGGGTAAAATCATTTCGCTAGGCAACGGCACATTGGCAGATTCTATCGCCATTAGTAGGGCAACGCCCCAATAGCCAAGGGCATCTATACACCCATGAACAAACACCATCAGTGTGCCTAAAATCCATTCAACGCCGTGGACTAACCAATCTAACATTCAAATAGTTTACCCTTCTGCTAGATAGTTCTTACAATGCACACGCTGTTGGGGCATCTGCCAAAATGGCAATACCGGGTAAAATTTTGCCTTCAATAAATTCAAGACTAGCCCCACCGCCTGTTGAAACGTGGGTAAACAAGGCTTTGTCCATTCCGAATTTTTCCACGGCAGCAACGGTATCGCCCCCACCCAATACAGATTTTGCTCCGTTTTTGGTGGCTTCAATAACAGCATTGGCTAAGGCTCTTGTGCCACCAGCGAAAGGCTCCATTTCAAATACACCAACAGGGCCATTCCAAAGAATTGCTTTGCTAGCTAAAATGGCATCGCTCATTGTTTTGCGGCTTTGTTCGCCAATATCCATGCCTTCAAATTCGGCTGGAATGGCGGAAATTAATACTTTTTGCGTGTTGGCGGTTGGGCTAAATCCATCAGCTACAATTAAATCTTCTGATAAAATCAACTTCACGTTGTTGGCTTTGGCTTTTGCCATAATGGTGGTTGCCATATCGGTAAAGCTGGGTTCTACCAAAGATTTTCCTACGCTAAAGCCTTGGGCTAACAGGAAGGTGTAAGCCATACCGCCACCAATAATCAGCGTATCTACTTTATCCAACAAGTTTTCTAACACAGTAATTTTGGTTGAAATTTTAGACCCGCCAATGATAGCCGTAAACGGACGAGGCGGGTTAGATAAAATGCCACCCATGTTTTCAATTTCTTTTGCCATTAATAAACCAGCTACTGCTTTCGGGGCGAAATGAGCTACCCCTTCTGTAGAAGCTTGAGCCCTGTGGGCTGTACCGAAGGCATCGTTCACGAATACATCACACAATGCAGCCAATTGTTTTGCTAAGGCTTCGTTATTTGATTCTTCACCCGCTTCAAACCGAACGTTTTCGAGCAATAAAATTTCACCTTCAGCTAGGTTGGCAACCAAGGCATCAACTTCCGCTCCGACCACGGTATTGGCTTTCGTTACTTTAACGGCAGGTAATAAGCGTTGCAATTCAGCCGCAATCGGCGTTAAGCGGAGCGATTCCACAACCTGCCCATTCGGACGCCCTAAATGGCTAGCCAAAATAATTTTAGCCCCTGCTTTAATTAATAAGTTCAAAGTAGGTAGGGTTTCTTCAATGCGGGTATTATCTGTAATAGCCCCAGTGGTGGCGTCTAAAGGCACGTTATAATCTACCCGAACAAGGACTTTTTTACCCGAAAGTTGGCTGGCGATTGAGGAAATAGATTGTTTCATGGTAGCAGAAGCTCCTTTTTTAGCTATTTACGGGGATATAGACGAAATTGTAAACTCATTATATGCTGAATATGTTGTAAATCAATCGAAAAACCGTCTATTTCTGATAAAATAATGCCATCCTGTTGAAATACCCCCTGTTGTTGGTGAAATTTTGGTCGATAAGGTAGGTATCCCCACTTTGTTACTATTGGTTACTAGTGCGTTATAGGAATTGATTCTATTATGACAGATTTTATCGTTTCACCTGCTCCTCATGCCAATGAAGGATTCGCTTCTATGGAAAATAACCTTCACATTGCGGTAACACCAGCCCCGAATCATTTAGAGGCGGCTGAGAGTATTCCTTCCAATTTGTATAAGCCTAAACAGCCTTTTACGGCTACGTTGGTGAATAATAAACGCTTGAACCACCCCACTTCTCCTAATGATGTGCACCATATTACGTTTGATTTAAGCCAAGCGAAAGACCCTGAATTTCGGTATTTGGCTGGGCAAAGTATTGGCATTTTACCCCCTGGGGTTGATGACCAAGGGAAGCCTCATAAATTACGGCTTTATTCGATTGCCACCCCTGCTACAGGCGAAGATGGGCTGGAAAAATCGGTTAGCCTTTGCGTGAAACGGTTGGTTTATAATAACCCTGACACTAATGAATTTGTGAGTGGGGTGTGTTCCAATTATTTGTGCAATTTGCCTGAAGGGTCTACCGTTGAAATAACAGGGCCTGTAGGAAAAAGCTTTTTATTGCCGACCCAGCCTAATGCCAATTTAATTATGGTGGGTACGGGCACGGGTATTGCTCCGTTTCGGGGTTTTTTGAAAACCCGTTACAATGCTGAAAATGCGAATCAACGCGGGCAGACGCATCTGTTTTTTGGCACGCAAACCCATCAAGATTATCTATATCAAGAAGAGTTAGCATACTTTGCCCAGCAGTTTCCTGAAACGTTTTATTTGCACACGGCGTTTAGTCGTGAACAGAAAAACGCTACAGGCGAACGGATGTATGTGCAACACCGAATTTATGAGCAGCGGGAAACGGTGTTGAAGTTGTTGCAACAGCCTAATACTTATTTTTACGTTTGCGGATTAAAAGGCATGGAAACGGGTATTTTTGCGGCGATGGAGAAGGCGTGCCAAGAAACCGGCACTGATTGGGCAGCCTTGTTAGCCCACCTAAAAGCCGAACACCGCTGGCACGTTGAGGTGTATTAGAATTTGTTTTTTCGATGCTTTTTCTGTAAGGTAAAAGAACGTTTTATCTTACAGAAAGCACTGCCATGACCAACCCTAAAATTGTCGAAGAAATCATACCAGACCCCACGCCTTCACAACCCGAAATACCCCCCGCTAAAAGCTCTTCCGCGGGCAGAACGCTTCTTAAAGCAGCCACCTTCATGGCGGTGCTACTTTTAGCCAGTAAGCTACTAGGTTTTGGCAGAGATTGGCTATTGGTTAAAGTCTACGGACTTTCACTGGCTAGCGACGCCTACTTCGCCGCCTTTCAACTACCCCAATTTTCCCTGATTCTGCTCGGTGGCATGGGCGGGCCTTTCCACACCGCCACCGTCAGCATTTTCTCTAAATTGTTAGACCGTCACCACCCTGATGATGTGGGCACGCCTTCGCTGAAAGCCAAGCAACTTTCGGGTGTGCTTTGTACGCTGATGGCATTGGTTTTCGGCGGGTTAAGCCTACTAGCATATTGGTTTGCCCAGCCCATTATGACCCTCATTCTCGGTAGTAAAGCTTCGTCTTTGTTGATTACTTCGGCAACCGCCCAACTGCAAGTAATGGCACCCATCATCAGCATTGGGGCGTTGGTGGGGTTCTTATATGGTGCGTTAAACCTCCTGCAAGTCTACATTTGGCCTGCTCTTTCGCCTGCTATTATGAGCTTAGTCATGATTATCGCCCTGCTGGTTTTCCCTGCAGATTCTGGTGGGATGCTATTGGCTTATAGCTCATTGTTAGGGGCGTTTTTGCAGTTGGCGTTGCAATTGCCTGAATATCTCAAAAAAGGGTTTAGTTTTAAACCCAGCCTCACTGGCGTAAAAGACCCTAAAATTCGGGAGTGGTTTGAACTACTTTGGCCTGCGATGCTAGGCACGACCATTGGGCAAGGGTTGATTTATGTGGATATGGCATTCCTACAGTTCCTGCCCGAAGGCGGATGGTCTGCCGTGGTGCTGACCAACAGGCTGATTCAACTGCCCATTGGGGTGCTTCAAACGGCGTTGTTAGTACCGTTATTTCCCCGCATGGTGAAATTGGTGGATGAAAAACGGCTCGATGAACTAGATGACGCTGTGGTTACCAGCATTGGCGGGTTGTGGTTTGTAACCTTGCCGTTGATGGTGTTGTTTATCTTCTTTTCGGGGGCGTTGGTTTCGGGAGTCTTCCAACACGGAGCATTTGATGCGAGTGATGTAAGCATGGTAACGCTGGCGTTGTTATACCAATCCTTCCAAATGATTCCTTATTTTGCGAGAGATACGCTCACTCGGGTTTTTTATGCCTTTGGCGATACCCGAACCCCTTTAATTGTGGGTATTTTAGCCATTGGCTTTAAGGCGTTGTTCAACTGGTTATTTATCGTGCAGTGGATGAATTTAGGCGTTGGTGGGTTGACGCTTTCTATTACGTTGATAACCACGGTTAATTGGTTCTTGCTTTCAATATTACTCAAACGAGGGGCTTACCCTTCGTTGCCTACGGGGCGATTGCTTTCGGTGTTGGGCAAACTGTTGGTGGCGGTAGTGCCGATGGCAGGGGTGGGTTATGCGGTGCATCAGCCTTGGGCTATGCCGTTGGTTAGTTGGTTACCGAAAACCAGTTTAATTGCCCCATGGGGCGTGCCTGTTTTGCAGGTGATGTTCAGTTTAGCCGTGGGTGTCCCTGCTTACTGGGTGGTGAGCCATGCCTTGAAAGTACCTGGTATTGAAGGCGTCCAACAGCGGGTGTTGGCTAAGTTATTGCGACGTTAAATGTAAAAAGGGAGGGTGTAATACCAATTCAAAGTTAGAATAGCGTATAGCTTTCTCTATGTAGGGGTGCGATTTATCGCATCCGTTTAGGGCTTGTGGGACGGACTGATGCAACGCATAGACCGCTAGGGCTAATAAATCACGCCCCTACAAAAATACGCCATTTAATCTTTGAATTGGTATAAAACCCTCCCGTATCAAACGTGTTACCCTTGTTGGGCTAGGAATTTTCGTAATTCATCTATGCTGAAAATACCATCTTTTCTGCCGTTATCATTGAGCCCTTCCATTTTATCGAACGTGTTTGCACGGTTATCAATAAAGAATTGAACCGCTGCTTTTACTTCGGGTTTAGCATCAGCCTTTTTGGTGTATTCTACCAATTCGTTGAAATGGGCAATGCCATCTTTCTTTGTTTTATCCGTATCTAGCAAACTTTCAAACTCGCCAAAATTATCAATTAGCACTTGGCTAGCCCGTTTAGCCGTTAGCGGTGGTGGTGGTGGTGGTGGTGGTTCTACCACAGGTAACGGGTTAAAGTTCGAAGCTTCAATAAATGCTTTCTCAAGCGTATCTAACTTGGCTTGAAGAGCTTTACCTGCTGGCGTAGTTAAATCTGCTGTTTGGAGCTGTTTAGCTGTAGCCATGTAGTCTTCCCCAACGGCAAACAGTTTCTTCCCTTCAGGTGAAAGTTTACTAATATCCGCCGTTGGCAAATATTGGTATGTTTCTAATTTTGCATTGGTGATGTCTTTTAATTCCTGAGATTTACTTGATGAGGGGTCAGAATTTTTGACGAGCTGTTTGCCTAAAATAAGAACATTGATTTCCCGAATACGGGTTTCTGCCGCTAAGTTGGAAGACCCATAACTACGAGGTAAATCAGCCCCTTTTGCAATTTTTTTCAAGTGGCTAATAGCACTTTTTAGGGTTTTTGCTTCAGGGGTTGTTGCATCTAATTTGGCTAGTTTTGTTTTCAATTCCGTTGCTTTGTTGGTTAATTGTTTTTTATATCCTTTGCCTTCGGCGGTAAAGCCTGCTGGGTCTTCGGGGTAGCCTTCTTTTAAGGTCGCCAGTATTAATCGCTCTCTGGTACCCGTTGAGTTCAATTGTACATTAATCAACTGCTCTTTCAGTTCTTTCGCTTCGGTTGAATTAGGGTCTAACCCTTTAAGTTTAGCCGTTAATTCTTCTGTTGTTTTATTAAGGGCTACATTCGTATTTTTCAGTGCTGCTTTTTCGGTTTGTTTACTGGCTTCAGCGGTGGTTCTTACATCTTTGGTTTCTTGGGTTTCGGCAATAAAGTTATCCAATCCAAAGCGTTTGCCTTTTTGGTCGATATAATCATACATTCTAGCCGCCATGCTACTATCTTGCACTCTTTGATCTAGTTCCATGGAAAAAGCATACGTTTCTTTAGCGGTAACCGTACCATCAGAATCTGCATCAACTGAAAGAATGGTAGATGCGAGTTCTCTAGCATTCATTTTACCATCAGTACCCGAAATACCAGCCCAAATCCGCATAGATTCTGGTGAACCGGGGAGGGGATTTAATTGCCCATTACCAAGTAATCCATCTGGCGAAGCCATGGCTTCTTCGTAGGAAATTTGCTTGTCGCCATCCACATCCAGCTGACCTATTCTATTATTGATGCCAACAGCCAGTTGTTTGCCATCCCATGCATTGGGGTTGTCTTCTTTGGCTTGCAGATAGGTTAAGTCTTCTGGTACTTTGGGTATCATGGGGTAGGGAACTGGGAAGGGGTATCCACCGCCGTAAGGGGGTTTATTATTGTAATAGGGTTGTTGCCCATAGGGGGTCATGGGGTAACCATTATTCATAGGAGGCTGGTTATTGTAATAGGGTGGTTGTTGCCCATAAGGAGGTATGGGATAGCCATTATTCATAGGTGGGGGTTGTAGCCCAACATCTTGAGGAGAAACATCATAAGGATTACCATCTCCGTTGGCGATATTCTGAATACCGTTTAAAGTAATGCCACCGTTGCCATTCGGGTCTGCGTTGGCAAATATATTGTATTCATTTTGCATATTGACGGACGCTTGAAAAAACTGAGTCGTTACGTCTGCTGCTTGTTTGTATTGAATATTACCGGTGGCTTGAAACATATTACGATAGTAATTGGCTGCTCGGGCATTTTGATTGACACTCAAAGCTAGTTCTTGCTGGTCTAATTTACCATCACCGTTACCACCAAATTCAATTTGGTCAGATGCACCTGCTACTGTAGTGTAATGAAACACATCGGGTTCTGCAGGTGGCTGTATGGGTTGTCTTCTAGGCGGTTGTGGATTGTAATACCCATTAGCAGGAAAATTAAAGCCGTTTGAAACCATCATCATGATAAAATACCCTTTTTACAATAGTTGTTAGAAACACACACAGACACAAATTGAGAAATAATATATATAGAGAGAGAACAATTGTTTGGCGGTTGATTTTTGTTAAAAAATTGGGGTGGGTGGAATCAATCGCCCACCCCAATTGTAGTATTTACTTACCTTTGAGGTGGTAAACCGTACTGTAACTGAGCCTGTTGGGCTTGTTGTAGTAAGGTAAGCGTATCGCCTCTGGTTTGCCCTTGTTGTTGGGCGTTTAATTGTTGTCCAACCTGTAAGGCATAGGCGGCTTCAGGGTTTTGAAGGAATTTATCTAACCCAAAGGTATTGGCTCTTGCTTGGAAGTTGTTATAGGTTGATATAGCGGCATTCGGGTTTTGAGCTAATCTTGCCATTGTATCCTGTAAGAATTTATTGGCTTCTTGGGCGGTAACCGTTCCGTTAGTATTGCCATCAACTGATAAGATAGTGGCGGCTAATTCTTGCGGATTAATCTTGCCATCAGGGCCGGAAAGGGCATCCCATAAAGCACGGGTTTGTAGGGAATCTGGCGGTAATCTTAAAATGCCATTACCCAGTAACCCATCAGGAGAATTAATCGCTTCAGCGTAAGATATTTGACCATCTCTACTAGTATCAACGGCGGAAGATCTTGACACTGAACCTTGTGCGAACGCTACACCATCCCATGCTTGTGGGTTACCTGCTTTGGTTTGTAGGTAGGTTAAATCACCTTGTTGATTACCTGTTGGTTGTGTGTATTGTTGATTACCTGTTGGTTGTGTGTAT
>JACEUU010000002.1 GCA_024998755.1 Vampirovibrio sp.
TTAGAAGGGAAGTTATAATTGCCGGATACCATCATCATTGCATTGGTTACCTTTCATTGGTTGGAAAGTAGTCGTTATTTCATAAAGAAAAGAAGGGGCTAGTTTGTTAAAGGTATCGGTCGACACGGGTGTTTTATTGTGTAACTGTTACTAAACTGTTACATTTAAGGGTCTTCTATTCGCTCGGTTTATGGTATACTCAACCCAGTTTTTCTTCTCTTAACTACGATGAAAGTCCTTTCCGTGTTTTTCTTTCAACCACAAACTGATGCTAACATTTGTGCCACCCACAAGGTGAAATCTATGCAGTTGAAGCTAACGGCTATCGCATTAGATGCCCTCCTTATTGAAGGGTTGATAAAAATAGTGGTCATGGTTGCCATGCCTGTTGGTACTGCTATTACGCTAATACCTTCGTGGTTGGCTTTATGGCATACGGAAAACAAGGGCATTGCCTTTAGTGCGTTGGCAACTTTGCCCATGTGGATGATTAGCCTTCTAACAGGCTTGTTACTGCTAGGTATGACTTGGTATGTTTATAAGAAGGTTGTGTTAAAATCGCCGGTTCAAGTTGTTAGTTTGGCTTTACTGCTTGCTGGCGGATGGAACAATTGGCTAGACCGAACCCTAACAGGGGCGGTTACGGATTATATTGCCGTTGCCCAGTTTCCTGTTCTTAACTTGGCAGATGTGTTTATTTCAGAGGGATGCTTTTTATTGTTAGCTTATACCTTATTGCCTTACTACTTTACGCAAGCCCCATTGGCTGAAACGGAAAGTCAAACCCCTTATTTAGACCACGAAACCCAAACCGTGATGTGTGCAAGCGATGTTGCCAAACTGACCGCTACCCATCCCGTGCAATCGAATTAATCATGATGATAGTAGAACAACCTTCCGTTGATGATGTTGAACTTTCTGAAGACCACCTCGAACCGCTCCGTTTTGTTATTACGGCGGATTTAGTGGGCGTTCGGTTGGATAAGGCATTAACGGTGCTGGCTACCCCGCTTTGTTCTCGGGAACACCTAAAGACCCTCATTTTAGAGGGGTGTGTTCACCTCAATGGAAAAATCTTAAAAAAGCCGTCGCATAAACTGGAAAACTTGCCTGAACACAGTGAAATCCACCTGTTTTTACCGCCAGATGAACCCTTGAATATGCCCCATTACAACTTTCCGTTGGATGTCGTTTTTGAAGACGAGCATTTATTGGTCATCAACAAACCCTGCGGTATGCTAACGCACCCTACGGGTCGGCATCAGCCAGATACGTTGGTTAATGCGTTGTTGCACCATTGCGAAGGCAATTTGTCTTCCATTAACGGGGTTATTCGCCCTGGTATTGTGCATCGGCTTGATAGAGATACCGAGGGGTTGTTGGTGGTGGCTAAAAATAACGTGGCACACCAACACCTTAGCCAGCAGTTGAAAACCAAAACCATGCGTCGGGAATATTATGCTATTGTGCAGGGAGCATTTGCTCAACCCAGCGGGCTGGTGGATTTCCCGATTGGGCGGCATCCTAACCATCGTCAGAAGATGATGGCGAACCCAACTAGCACGCCTAGCCGAACGGCGTTGACGCATTACACCGTGCAGGAAACGTTGGCTGATAAGTTTGCGTGGATTCATTGCCAGTTGGCAACAGGGCGAACGCATCAAATTCGGGTACATTTAACGGCGATTGGGCACCCTTTGGTGGGCGATGTGCTTTATGGTACGGGGCTGGAAAAGAATTGGAAGCAGTTGGAAACGGATGCGGGCTTGTTGGGGCAGGCGTTGCAGGCGTTTCGGTTGACGCTGGCTCACCCTGTTTCGGGCGAAACCATGGTGTTTGAACGCCCCAAATCCCCCCGTTTGCTGAAAACATGGCAGGTGCTAGCCTCCTTGGTTGGGTAGTTTTTAAGAAGCTAACCGTTCTACTGTAATGTGTTGTTGTTTTGCCAGCCATAAATCAACGCTTAGTTGCAAATTCAACCAAAATTCGGCGGTTGTGCCAAACGTATCGGCTAAAACCAATGCAGATTCTGGCGTAATGGCTCGTTTTCCGTGAATAATTTCCGAAATTTTAGCGGGAGTCCAGCCCGTGTGTTCAGCTAACATTTTCTGGGTTACTTTGGCTGGTTTTAGAAATTCTTCCAATAAAATCTCGCCAGCTAGCGTGGGGCATCTGTGGGTGGGTAGTTTAGTCATAGTTTAGTTGATCCTTTTTAGTATTTTAATAGGGTGTTTAATGATAATCAATAATTTCAGCATCAATTGCATGACCATTGACCCATGTAAAACAGAGTCGCCATTGGTCGTTAATCCGAATGCTAAATTGTCCTTTTCTATCACCTTTTAAGGCTTCAAGACGGTTTCTCGGGGGTACTAATAAATCAGAAACTTCTACAGCACTGTTTAGCATATCTAATTTTCGCCTAGCTACTTTAACCACTGTTGGTGGGAGTTTTTTGACAGTTTTTGTGTTAGTTCCATTGAAAATATCTTCGGCTAACGCATTTTTAAAGGTTTTAATCATGGGTTTTTCCTTATCGGTAAGCGATAACTTTATTATTATCGATAAACGATAATTTTGCAACCCCTCTACTTGAAATTTTCACATTGCCCCCACACAACCCGCTGAAAATCTGTTAGAATAGAGGGTAAATTAATTAATCTATCTGTTTTTAAAGGATACCTCCACCATGATGATGATGACCTTCAGCCCACCCCCATTGGCTACCCCCACCCCTAATTTACCCGTTGTTCGTATAACAGAAGTAGCTCAACACCTCGGGGAAACCGTTCGCTTGCAAGGGTGGCTTTACAACAAACGCTCTAGCGGAAAACTGCAATTCCTGCAACTTCGCGATGGGTCTGGGGTCATTCAGTGCGTAGTGTTTAAGGGCGATGTACCGGAATTCATCTTTGAAGAAGCAGGGCATATTGGTCAAGAAACCTCAATTTGGGTGGAAGGTACGGTTAAAGAAGATACTCGGTCTGCTTTGGGGTTTGAACTATCCGTTTCGCAACTGGGTGTTATTAGCCATTCGTATGATTTTCCTATTTCCCCCAAAGAACATGGGGTGGCATTTTTGATGGAAAACCGGCATTTGTGGTTGCGGTCTGCCCGCCAAGTGGCTATTTTAAAAATCCGAGCCACGTTAATGAAAGCCATCCGTCAGTATTTTGATGACCGTGGTTTTACCAATGTCGACGCCCCCATTTTCACGCCCAACGCTTGCGAAGGCACTAGCAATTTATTTGAAGTGGAATACTTTGAAAAAACCGCCTATCTTACCCAAAGCGGACAATTATACATGGAAGCGGCAGCCATGGCGTTGGGCAAGGTGTACTGTTTCGGGCCTGTTTTTCGGGCAGAAAAAAGTAAAACCCGTCGGCATTTAACTGAATTTTGGATGGTTGAACCGGAAATGGCGTTTGTGGAACATGAAGAAAACTTGCAAGTAGCCAGCGAATTGATTGCGTTTGCGGTGCAAGCCGTTGTGCAACAGTGCCAAGCGGAATTGGTGGTTTTAGAACGAGATGTGGCGAAACTAGAAGCCATCACCTTGCCGTTTCCTCGGATAACTTATGACGAGGCAATTAAGATTTTGCATCATCATGGGCGTACCGACGTGGTTTGGGGCGATGATTTGGGGGGCGATGAGGAAACCTTGGTTTCCCAAGCGTTTGATAAACCGGTGATTATTGAAAAATACCCTGTAACGTTGAAGCCGTTTTACATGAAGCGGAATCCTGAAAACCCTCAGCAGGTGTTGAATATGGATATTATTGCTCCTGAAGGCTATGGCGAAATTGTGGGGGGTAGCCAGCGGGAAGATGATTTGGCGGTGTTGGAAGGCTTAATTGCGGAACATGGGTTGGATGAAGATGTGTTTCGGTGGTATTTGGATTTACGCACTTATGGGTCTGTACCCCATTCGGGCTTTGGTTTGGGGTTGGAGCGTTTGGTGGCTTGGGTTTGTGGGTTGCATCATGTGCGGGAATGTATCCCCTTCCCAAGGTTGATGGATAGGTTAAGCCCTTAGGCTACTTTAGTTTTGGGCGTTGCGTGCGGTGAAGACCCGCCCGCCGTTACCCCCTGCTTCGCACTCAACCCCGCCGGCCCTCACCCTAGCCCTCTCCCAGAGGGAGAGGGAACTATGAACTCTAGTAATGGCGGGTTTTCGCCCTATCGGGTGGGGCAACTAACGCTTTAGAAACGGGCGGATGCAGTCAGCCCCTACACAATAGCCTAAACCATCGTCATGTTGAGCTTGTCGAAACATCCCCTTAGACCAATTATAGTATTTTGAATAATTAACCACCTATTTTAATGTAGGGGCGTAATTTATTACGCCCCTACACAATCCCCAAAAGGATGCGTTGCCCTGCATAGACCGTAGGGCTAGTAAATCGCACCCCTACAGAGAAGCAGAAGAAAGAAACACTTCAAAATACTATACAGAGAACGAGATTCCTCGGCTACGCTCGGAATGACAAGACGATTTAATTCTTTGCCTACCCCATAACTGGTGGTTATGGTTGCGGTTGAGGCTTTTTATTGCCCACTGAATACCCAATCCATGCACCAGCGGCCACCGTTGCTGCCGTAAGAGCGGCAATCCATCCCACTTTTCTACCTGCTCCGTGTAGCAGGTTTTCGATGCCTTCGGGGTTTTTTAACCCTTTAAATTTGTCAAAAGCATCCATTGCTTTAACTTGGTCGCTCATTAACATTTTTTTCAACTCCTCAACATTGGTTGGGTTAATATGAGGCTTTGTATCATCCTTTATCAATCCTAGCAAATGGTCAGATTCTTTTAACACCATTTTACCGTCTGCATCTTTCACCACATTAAAGGCAATAGTTTCTTTAGTACTGCTTACCTGTACACTGTTTTTATCTGTATGAACCCCAAATTTTTCTCCTGCATTTATGGCTAATGCATCCATAGAACCTTGCTTTAAAGTAATATCACTCCCAGCCTCAATAAATCTGGTCAACAACTGTCCTTCATGCGGAGATTTGACAAAATGATTCCACTCCTTATCACCAACTTTGATTTCCCCTACAATGTCTTTTACCTTGTATTTTCCATCGGCTTTTTCCATTGTGTAAGTGTAGCCATCGTGCATAACCTTATCGCCTTCAATGGTTACAACATCTGTTTTCCCCGCTTTTACTTTCAGTTCCGTGGGTTGGTTCAGCGGCACAAACGCAGACCCTAAACCCCCAACAAACAATCCAGTACCACCACCAACCAACGTTGAAGCGATGGGGAATACGGATTTATCGGTTGGCGTTGCCATGGGGGTAAAGGTATCACCTTCTTCCGCTTGGGCTTTGCGGGGTATCCCTGCTGGGGTTTGGTCTTTAGACAATTGGTTATTGTTGAATTGGGTATTAACGCCATTGTTGTTGAATGGCATCGCATTAAAATTGCCGCTAGAAATACTACTCATCCTTAATTATCTCCTTGTTTATACCTAATTCACACCACTGTTGAGGTATTATAATTAAACACACTATCAGCATAAAAACCCCATCCCACTAAAAATGTGCTAGCAAGAATCAAAAAGCAACGTCATGTTGAGCAAATGCGAAACATCCCCTGAGACGCTAAGGGGATTCCTCGGCTATGCTCGGAATGACAAAACACGCTATTGAATCTATGAATGGGTACTAGAACTGACCCTTGATTTCCTCCCCACAATTCAAGTGCTTCTTGAAAAAATGGGATTTATTCAACCGACACTTGAAATGGTGGTAAAGAATCAAGTTTAGCCTCTGGCTAAAATGCTTGAAACCTAATCATTAGTAGCATCTTCAGGTTTTAAGTTGCTTAAACTGTCTTTAATCTTGAAATTTACCCTTTATTTCAAGTGGCACTTGAATGGTGGGTAAACAATCAAGTTTTTTGGGTATTTTGCTTCTTTTTTGTTACCATTGAAGTATGAAATTCCCTTAAAATCATTTTAGAAAAAACCACAAAATGTCTGATATTCACCCACCCCTCCCTTGGGATTTTTCGTTTTTAGAACCGTTTGAATCGGTAAAATCCCCTGATTTTATTAGCTTCTTGCCCCCATCCCCCCTCTCAACCCCAGTGCAATGGGGGCATTATAATCACGCTTTTGCTGAAGAACTGGGTTTAGGGGCAATTCCCCCTGAAATTCTTTTACCAGTCCTCAGCGGAAATGCCGTTCTTACTGGGTCTACACCGTATGCGGTGGTTTATTCAGGGCATCAATTTGGCTATTACGTTCCCCAATTGGGCGATGGTAGAGCGACTACGATTGGCACACTATCAACGGCTTCCATGGGGCTACAAACCTTGCAGTTAAAGGGGGCAGGGCAAACGCCTTATTCCCGTATGGGCGATGGGCGGGCGGTTTTGCGTTCCAGCATTCGGGAATATTTATGCAGTGAAGCGATGCAAGCCTTGGGCATTCCCACCACTCGGGCGTTGAGCTTAACCGTGGCGTTAGATGAACCCATTTACCGCGAAACCATTGAGCCTGCGGCGGTTGTGTGTAGGGTTGCTCCGTCGTTTTTGCGGTTTGGCAATTTTCAATTTTGGGCGAAATTGGGGCGTGTTGATGTTTTAACCGCACTGGCTGATTACACCATTAATCACCATATGCCTGAAATCAAATCGGCTGAAAACCCTTATACGGCATTGGTTTTAACTGTTGTGGAACGCACGGCAATATTGATGGCTCAATGGCAAAGCGTCGGGTTCTGCCACGGCGTAATGAATACCGATAATATGAGTATCCTAGGTTTGACGCTGGATTACGGGCCTTTCGGCTTTTTAGATGCCTTTGACCCCGCCCATATTTGTAACCATAGCGATAATGGGGGGCGTTACGCTTATAATCAGCAACCCGCCGTGGGGCAGTGGAATGTGATGCAGTTTGTCAACGCCATCAAGCCGATTTTAGGTATTTCAGCAGACCAGTGGGAAGCCTTTGAAGACAAGTGTTTACGGCTTTATGAAACGAGCTTCTACAAGGCTTTTATGGGGCTTTATACCCAAAAATTAGGGTTGCCAACTTCCGTCATGAGCGAACCTTTTTTGAAGCAATTACTCCAGTGGATGGCGATTTTCCAGGTGGATTATACCAATACCTTCCGTGGGTTTAGCCAGTTGCAAGCCCTTTTAAACGCTAGTTCTGCCAATGGTTTAGCGACGAATGAAGCCATTCTTGCTTGGAAACAACAAACGCTGGGTGAAGGGTGTGTTAATCCTGAAAAAGAAGGATTGGTAGATGCGTGGTTAGTGGCTTATCAAGCCTTGTTATTGGCAGATACTGGGGTTTGCATAGAAGAACGTAAACGGCAAATGGATGCAGTGAATCCTAAGTTTCTTTTGCGGAATTACTTATTACAAGAAGCCATCGTTCAAGCCGAAGCAGGCGATTTCTCTGAAATAGACCGATTATTTCAGTTAATGAATGCCCCGTTTGATGAGCACCCTGAATTTGAAGCCCATTACACGCAACCCCCGCCTTCTTGGGCGAAAGCCTTGTGCATCAGCTGTTCATCGTAATTAACGCCCCCGAAAAAAGGTGGCAACTTGGGCTAAAGCTTTGCCTCTGTGGCTAATGGCGTTTTTTTCAGCCATGCTCCACTGTGCCATGGTTCGGTCTGAAAGTTCGCCTGTAGCTTCGTCAATCCCAAAAGAAATAAGAGGGTAAACCATTGGGTCATACCCAAACCCATTCGTCCCAAGCAGTTCAGGCGTTGGAGCAACGCTAACAGGACAAAGCCCTTCCATCGTATGCATTTTGCCAGATGAAACTTCTAACAACACCATTGCACAATGATAAGCCCCTTTACGATTAGGGTTATCTCCTAACAAGCGAAAAACTGCCATACACCGCTGCGGATGCGTAATAGGGCTTTCAAAAGCTGGTGCATCTTCATCTTCTCCCAACAAAAGGCCTCGTCGTTCCGTCGTTAACCACCGATTAGACTGCACCCCCGGAAAAAGCGGCAACCCATACTGCCCTGCCAAGGCCTCGACGGAAAAGCCCGAATCATCGCCCAAAACCCACTGGCAATTGGCATCTTTGGCTTGTTGGTAGGCGAATTGCACTTTCAATAGGGCATTGGCGGTAAAGGTATCGCCTGTTTCTTCCAGCCCCTCAAGGCTTTTGGGTAATACCACTGTGATGGGTAAATTTTCCTGCGTGAAATACGCCTGCATTTCTTCCAGCTTATGGACATTTTCAGACGCTATCATTAAGCGGATGGTGGTTGGTGAAGTGGGGGGTGTTTGGTGCATAGCCAAGCGATTCTTTCATATTGCCAGTTGATAAACGAATTGGGAAGCGGGTTTTCCAGTTTTACCCATGTTAGTTGCTGCTGAAGGGCATCAGGCAATTGCTGAAATAACTGTTCCTGCTGGGCGGCTTCTTCAGGCGTTAAGTTGATAATCAACAGAACACCGCCCTGTGTCAATAGCGAAACGCACTGGGTTAGTATCGCCAGTGGTTTAAACTGTTGCGTGGGCAAGCCCCAACTGACCAACGGGTCTTCAAACACGAAGGGCAGAAACAGAGAAATTCCTTCGTATTGCTGGGTTTCTTCAAGCATATCGCCACTACGGTAGGTGGTGTTGGGTAGCAAGTTTACAATCCCGTTGGCATAGGCGGTACGGCTAATGCCTTGAGCGTCTAACCGCCCCGCATCGAGTTCGATGCCTGTTAGTTGCCAAGGGATTTCTAGGTTAATCCAGTGTTGAAGAAACACCGCCAAGGCGGGGGCGTAGGCGAAGTTTTTACTGCCAACATCTAACCAGCGGAGTGGCTTCGCTGGTTTTGGGGGCGATGGAAAGGCTGGGTGATGGAGAAAAACAGAAAGCCATTCCAGTGTTTGGAGGCTTTCCAGCCCTGCCCATGTGGTTGCGGGGGGCAGGAAGCGGGTTAGCTTTTCTGGGGTGAAGTGTGTTTCAAGCTGGTTGAAGGCTTCTGAAGCGAAGGGTTGTTTTTGGTGCTTCTGCACGGAAGCGTTTAACGCCCATTGGTCGGGTGGTATGGGTTTTTTTGGGGTTTTTGACTTGTTTTCAGCGTTAAACCGAAGGATGTTAATCCAGTTTTTAAGTAATCGGAACACTTGGGGAAGCCTTTTTAGCAATGGATGGCGTAAAGACTTTATTATACTCTATTAATTTTTAAGCTTGCGTTTGTAATTGATACACACTAAACGATTAAATAGCGTACCAACCAGTAGGAACGACCATCGCGTTTGCTCTGCAGTCGTCGATGCGTTCCGTCCACCAAAGGAGCGAAAAAAGCATCCCCCCGTCAGTGCCCTTGTGGCATAGGGGGGTGTTTTTTCGGGGGTTTTTAGGGGCTTGCCCCTGAATTTGTGGGGGGTGTCGGGGGGTGCCCAAACAGGCATCCCCTTATGTGTTGGTAGAACAAAACGGTGCTAGTCGATCGTCCATTCCCCTCGGCTCCAAACAACCGATTGTCAGCAAGATCACTAGCACCGTTTTACAAGGGATGCCATTTGAACAGATGCCCGAACTCTAACGTTCGTACCATAAGGCTAAATCCAAATCCCTATTTTTCTACCAAAGGAAATCCTACCATGAAAACCGTCGGCATAGATGTCTCAAAATCTACCCTAGACATCTGCTATCTCAACAACCAAAGCCCCCAATTCTCTCAGTGCCAAAACCAAGAAACGGACATTGAACAATTGGTTTTGGCACTGAGAGAATTCGCCCCCACCAAAATAACCCTAGAAGCCACAGGTGGCTAGGAAAAACCACTCTACCTAGCACTCAAAGTAGCCCAACTACCCGTTGTCAAAGCAAACCCAAGACAAGTAAGAGACTTCGCCAAAGCCTGCGGCATCCTAGCCAAAACCGACAAGCTAGACGCAAAAGTGCTAGCCCACTACGCTCGAGTAATCCAACCCCAAGAAACCGACTTCCTACCACCCCAAGCCTTGGTTGAACTGGCTCGGCACCAAGAACAAACAACGCAAGCCCTAGCAACGCTCAAAACGCAAGCCCACCAAGCCACAGACCCCTTCGTTATAGCCGATTTAGCCGCCCAGTGTGAAGCCTTAAAACAACGGCTTTCAGCCATTGTAGTGGAATGGAAACGAAGAATTGCGTTAGACCCATCGATTCAAAGCAAGCAAGAATGCTTGGAGACGGTTGCTGGTGTTGGGTTTAAAACCAGTGTGGTGCTGTTGGCTTGTTTGCCTGAATTAGGTTGTTTGGGTAGGGGGAAAATAGCCTCGCTGGTGGGCGTTGCTCCGAAGAATCGGGATAGTGGTGCTTGGCGGGGTAAGCGGTGTTGTTGGGGTGGGAGATCTGGTGTCCGTCGGTTGTTGTATATGGCGGTGTTGAGTTCGGTGCGGCATGATGAGCGGTTGAAGGTGTTTTATGAGCGATTGCGGGGTGTGGGAAAGCCTGCTAAAGTGGCGTTGGTGGCTTGTATTCGGAAGTTGTTGACTATTTTGAATGCGATGGTTCGAGATCACTTAAAAGCCACTGCTTGACACAGATGCTGACAAACCAACCAGCGAAAAGCGTTAGCGGTATAGCTGTTCCAAAAGTTATTGAGCCATTTTAAAGGCTTGGTCAATGGCTTCATCTAAAGATAAGGTATCGGTTAGTAACCGACGAATTCTCGCCTTCAACGCCGACCAAAATCGCTCAATCGGATTCAAATCAGGACTGTAAGGCGGTAAAAACAACAACCGACAACCCGCAGATTCAATCAGCTGTTGAATCTCCCAAGATTTATGAAAACTCGCATTATCCCCAATGACCGTCATCCCCGCCGTTAAACTCGGTAACAACTCATGTTCAACCCACGTCAAAATAACCTCGGTATTACAATAGCCCTTAAAACACCACGGGGCTAATGGCTTTCCACCCTGTAACCCTGCTATAATAGAGGTACGTTCGGTGCGTTGACCACTAATTTCCTCCTGCACCCGTTCACCTTTAGGGGAACGACCATACAAGCGTTCAACGCTTCTACGGTCAACCCCACATTCATCCACAAACACAAGACTGGCGGGCGTTAGCGGTTCTATCTCCTGCTTATAAACTGTGCGTTTGGCTTCACTTCGTTCTCGGTAGAGCGTGCTTTTTTTTACGGCTAATGCCGAGTTTAATGAGGTTGTAGGAGATGGTGGATTTTTTAGAACCGAGCAAGAGAGCCAATTCGTCCAAATAGGCACTGGGGTTGGCTTTTTGTATGGCGAGTAGTTGGTTTCTGTCGATGCTTGTTGCGGTGGTTGCCCCTGGTTTTTTGGGGATGAGACAGGTTCGTTTGACCCATCGTTTGACGGTGGCGAGACTGACTTTGAATCGGATGACGGTGGCTTGTTGTGTTTCTTTTTCTTGATTGATGCAATCAACGACTCGTTGTCTTAAATCGACGCTATATGCCATAGATGAATCCTCCTTTTTCGTGAACGTTATCCTCCTTATTATAGCTCAATAATTATTGGAACAGCTATATGATTTGAAGCTTAAAATTTTAGCCTAAATCAAGCAATAATACCTATTCCGCAATTTGGTTAGGAGGCGTAAAAAATTATTGAGCCTGTAGGGGCGTGATTTATCACGTCCGTCTGAAGATTTACAGAAACGGGCGGATGCAATCCGCCCCTACACTAAATGGAGTCAAAAAATTTTAAAAAACGATACTATTGGCACAAAGGTGTGTTTCCACTATAGTAAAGAGGTAGTTGTTTTTTGATTTTTAAGTATAAGGAGATGGATGTAATGATGATGATGGCAAGCGGTGAAGCCAGTTTTGACGTAGTTTCAGAATTTGATGCCCAAGAATTAACCAACGCCCTAGACCAAGTAAAACGAGAAATTGGTGCACGGTTTGACCTAAAAGACGCCAACACTGAAATGGATTTAGGCAAAGATACGCTAACCATTACCACCGCAGATGAAACCAAACTAAAAAACGTGATACTAATTATTGAAGAACGCCTCATTAAACGTGGACTTTCTCCGTTTTTGCTAGATACGCAAACGACCAGCCCTGAAGCCGCTTTAGGCGGTAGGGTGCGGCAAGAATTTCCGTTAAAAACAGGGATTGATTCTGATTTAGCCCGTAAGGTAGTGGCGGAAATTAAAGGTTTGAAACTCAAAGTACAATCTGCCATACAGGGCGAACAAGTGCGGGTTTCAGGCAAAAGCAGAGACGATTTGCAAGCCGTTATGGCACACCTTCGTCAAAGTGCTGCAAAGTGGGAAGTACCCCTTCAGTTCAATAATTTTAGATAGATAGGAATCTGCATCCCTTGTCTCAAGCCATTTCCGCCACTGAATCTACTGTTGTTATAGAACATTCCAAACCGAATTCGCCCCTCATGGGTCAAACTAAAAGGTACCTGTTTTGGGTCTTTTTAGGTTGCTGGTTAGGAGGTATTTTTGATGGTATGGATTCTAGCCTAATGCACATTGTTCTACCCGATGCCGTTGGTGAACTGGTCGGAAAATCAGTCGGTACGGCGGTTACTAGCCAAGTAGCCAGCTGGGTATCAACCGTTTTCTTGTTGGGGTGGATGCTGGGCGGTATAATTTTTGGTAGGCTGGGCGATACGCTTGGGCGTGTAAAAGCAATGGTCTTCAGCATTCTGTTATATTCTTTGTTTACAGGGCTTTGCGGTTTTGCCCATAGTTGGCAGGAATTGGCGGCTTATCGGTTTTTAACAGGCGTAGGAATTGGCGGAGAGTTGGTTAGTATCGCCACTTTTTTAAGCGAAGTTTGGCCTAAGAAAACCAAAGCCATCGCCATTGGATGCCTATTAACTTCATACCAAGTAGGGGTTTTTTTAGCCGGCGGGCTAAACTTTTTACTGCATGATTGGCGGCAAGTGTTTTTTGTAGGTGCGTTACCCGCCTTGTTAGTGCTTTTCTTAAGGTTGTTTCTGAAGGAAAGTCCGCTTTGGATTGCTACTCAAGAAGCTCATGCTCATACTGAATTGCTGTTAGATGATGCAGGCGAAATCATTAGACCCCCTAGTCTGTGGCAGTCTTTTAGAGAAAAAGACCAACTGCGGTCGCTTATTGTAGGGTCTTTAGCTTTTACAGGGTTATTAGTTGGTTATTGGGCTAGCTTGGCTTGGATACCCATGTGGATTCATTCCTTAGAAAACGTGCCACCCAATGCCAAAAGTTTCGCTACCATGGTGCAAGGGTCTGTTGCCATTTTGGGTTGCCTATTGGGTGGACCGTTATGTGATGCTGTTGGGCGTAGATGGTCGATTGTTATTGCTGGACTAGGATGCTTTGGGGCTTCTGCATGGTTGTTTTTAGGGCATCCTACTGCGTTTGTTCCCTCGGTTTATTGGGCTAGCGGTGCGTTGGGCTTCTTTATTGGCTTGTCGCAATCTAGCTTGTATATTTATTTACCCGAATTATTTGAAACAAAAATTAGAGCGACTGCGACAGGTACTTGCCTCAATTTAGGCAGATTCGCTACAGCCATTGCGGTTTTGTTTATGGGTGTTGTTGTTCAAAGTTTAGGTGGCTATGGTAATGCTGCCTTTGCCTTTGGTTTTTCATACTTGATAGGCACTTTGGTCATGTTTTGGGCAAAAGAAACGAAGGACGCTTCTTTACTTTAAAGCATTACATTTGGGTACGGAAAACTTTTGAACTTTCTTCTTTTAGAAAGAGAATGGCTTCTACATCTTCTTGTTCCACCAATTCTAAGCGAACTAAAATTTCCCCAATATTGGTGCGTTCACCCATAGCAACCGTAATGTATTGTTGCGTTAACAGGGCTTGCTCCATATCCTCTTCCGTAATGCGTTGAGACTGTACCAAGTATTCTCCCAGCCTTGTTTTATTGCCTAAATACCGCATTGTCGCATCAATGGTTAAAGAAATAGACGGCTCTATGTAACCCGTTGCAATCGTATCACACAATAAAATGCAGCATTTTTCCAATGTCCAATGCAGTTCTGTACAAATATTGGCTACATTTAATCCATTTTTACAGAATTTTAACAATTGTTGCACATCCTTAGAAACATTAGCACTCGGGTTCAATATTTCATTCTTCCCACGAGTCGCTAGAATAGGGTCCCAAAGTTGCAAGAAGTGTTGTTTGTCCAACGTCTTAATGGTTTTGGCACTCATTTCTTTTTCAAGTGCATCGCGTAAATCTGTATAGATAACTTGTCTAATCCATAAAGGTAAAGAATTAATAGATAGGAGTAAATGATCTAATTGCGTTTCTCCTGAAGTTTGCGGCGTTAAAATGCCATTAATATTGAAAGAAGATTCAGGTGTTTTTGCTACACTTGGTGATGGAGATACTGTAGCTTGAGGATGTAAATTGGGGTTTTGTGAGGGGGGTAACATAGCCATTTAACTTTAAAACTCCTGTTGCTTGTACCGTATAAATACCTATTGAGCGTGATAGTGGTACTATCGGTACAAGCAATCAAAAAGTTTAATAATGATTTTTCTATGCAATTGTAGGATTAAATAGGTTATCTTGTTCTTTAGGGGTCGGTTCATGCTATATTTCAGGGGAAGGAGGCTCTTGCTTAATAATTAATACCTTGTTAACCTTGTCTTCCATTTTCATTATCAACAAAAAAGAAAAACAATTCATAGAGTAAAATTGCTTAACGACAAAAATCCACCGATACTTATATCGTATCGGTGGATAAATTGCACTAAATCAGTCGCTTTTAAAACAAGAGCTTAACTTTTAGTCGTAGTACTTTGCGGTGCTGATTCAGTTGCCATTTGGGCTTCTGCTTTTTCAGCACCAGCTTCCATCCCTTTTTTGGAAAGGGTTACAAGATATTTAGATAATGCATCTAATTCATCTTGATGACCAACAACCGGCGGCATATAGCCATTGTAAGGTGTTTTAGCTTTGGTTGTAATTACGGTGTTGCCTTTTTCATCTTTTGATTCTTCACTGAGGATAACATGGTTATCTTTCATTAAAGTAATTAAATTAGCAATGGCGTTTTCATCACGTTCGCCCAACAACCTTGCCATTGAACGGTATCCGTTACCAGTAGCCGTGTGGCAGCTCATACATTGATACCGAAACATTAATTTACCATGACCTACAGTATCTTCTTTCGCCAAGGTAGCACCTTCTGCTCTTGCCCATGCGTTGGATTTGAAAAAGCCATCGGCATTAACTTGAGCAATTTGATTTTTGCGTAATCCGTTAGAATACATATAGTTGTAAATAACGTAAGGTTTACGCATCATTTCACGGCTCCATTCTTCCGTGAACATAAAACCAAACCCTGAAGCTAATAACATTAAGGCAAAGGTTGTATTAAACCCTTTTGGGTTTAAGAATGGCCCAACAATAACCATACCAATTAGGCCGGTTGCAAATACGATACAGAGGAAGATGACTTTCGCCATCATGGAGAAGTTACCTTCGCCCAGTGATGATAAGCCAGATACAATAACTTGTTGAGTAGCTGGTGGTAATGTAAACATATACCATACGACAAATAGAGGACCCGCAATTAGACCCGGCAACATCCACTTGGCTGAATAGCGAAGCAAATACTGTTTCAAATCATCTTGACCTTTAATAGTAGAAGCTGTTAGCAAGGCATAAATACCTGCCAAAGCAAACATTATAAAGAGTCGAATTGCTAAGGCAGGCCAGAAGGCAGGGTTAAAGAATGAATCGTAAACCGTGCCAACAATATTACCTTGTGCATTTAACCAACCACCGTTGGTCAACATACCGGTTAAAATGCCGTTAATTACAAACAATGTTCCAAACGAAATACCAAAATAAATCCATGCTAATACGCAGTGGTTTTTCTTGTCCATTTTACCCATTGTGTAATAATAGGCCAAGAAAGTGGCTAGTTCTGCGGCGAAAAATGTCCATTCCGCACCCCAGAACAATCCAAAGTTTTGGATTAAAACAGATGCTCCGGAAGGGTTTGCTAAGCCAATAGCCCACCAAATACCCACACCAGAAACTGCACCTAGTACGGTGGTTAGTAGCAAGAAGAACTTACTATGTTTCTTGATATAGTCATAAATACGGTCGTCGTTTTTTTTGTAGGCTAAGGTTTCAGTCAAAGCTAAAAATGCACCGCCACCAATAGCAAAGTGAGAAATAAACACGTGAAAAATAGCGATTAAGCCAATAATCCACCCGTTACCGATGTTAGGAACTTCCCATACTGGATAACTCATTATACTTGTAACCCCATATATGTTAATACGCCTAAAGCGATAAGGAATACAACACCCCAAATAGTAGCTAATTTAGATATGGTGGGGTTTTTACCCGTATCTAAAAACGGAATAAGTACCATAGTTGAAGCCGCAGCACCAATAATTGCCATTGCCACATGGGCTCCTTCAAAGAAGAGAAACTGAGAGGGCATTAGCTTAAGCACTTGAAACTGAGATAAGAAATACCATTCAGGCTTAATTCCAATAGGAGCAGGAGCTGAAGGGTCAATTGTTGGACCAAGAGGCCAAGGATTGAGGCAAACAATTGCTAAAAATAGTAAGGTAACACCACCCCAAACAAACATATCGTTCATAATAAAGTCTGGGAAGAATTTTTCGTACTTCTTAATGCTTAGCTTTTTAAAATATTCGGGTTCAGAAATACCGTGAATCTGAATAAGCAACAAGTGCAAACCTAATGCACCCATTAAGGCTGCAGGTAAAGCACAAACGTGAATCAAGAAAAACCGATTCATCGTCGCTTGTCCTACTTCTTCACCACCACGCACGAAGTTGGCAACAAGTTCACCAATAAAAGGTGCTTCACCCGCTACATCAACCCCAACTTTGGTGGCGAAAAACGCCATTTCATCCATTGGTAATAGGTAGCCAGTAAAACCGAAGACCATCGCTAAACCAATCAAGCCTAAACCTGAAAACCAAGTCAATTCCCTAGGAGACCGATAAGCTTTCATAAAGTAGGTTGAAAACATGTGAATAACCAAAATGGCGATAAACAGGTTTGCACCCCAGCTATGCATTGAGCGTATTAACCAGCCAAACGGAATTTTGTTGTTAATAGCCATAACGGATTGGTACGCACCTTCATAGGAAGGTACATAGTGCACCATTAATAACAAGCCAGTTACTAACTGAAGTACTACAAACAGCATACAAATGCCGCCCATGTAATACCAAATAGAATGCTTATGAACAGGAACCTCTTTTTTGGTTGCGAACTTAATAGCGGCTTCTAGAGGCACTCGCTGGTTAAGCCAATCATAGCCAAACTTGAGGAGATTCATTTTTTTAAAAGTTTCAAATGCCACAGGGGGAATTCTCCATATTAACAATTAATAATAACTAGATAGCCACTGAAATTAGGCCTTAGCCCCTGCTTTTTCAGGACGAATAACAATTTCACCTGCTTCAACGGAAGCTAATAATTTATGCAAGCCTTCAGGCGGAGGACCAGCTACTACATTACCAGTTGCAGGGTCATACGTTCCACCGTGGCAAGCACAATAAATGTTATTTTTTGCTTGTTGATATTGAACAGTACAGCCCAAATGGGAACAGGTTGCGTTGAATGCGTGCATGCTACCATCTGGCGAATGAATAAATAGGGCAGGAATACTACCAAATTTAAAGTTTTTTGACGTACCGGCTGGAAATTCAGCCACTTTACCTAGTACTAATTTGTCAATTTTAATAGCGGTTGATTTGGGTGGCCATAAATAGCTAAGTAACGGCCCAGCTGCTACTGCAGCCATTACTGCACCAAATACACCAATCATGCCACCCATAAATAACCGACGAGACATTGTTTCACCAGCTGTTTCTGCTGAATAATCAAACGTTGGTGGGGTTTCAATTTTTTCTTCTTGACCTGTTGCCATCATCATCATCATTTTAGACAACGCTCCAATCTTTTATTTGTTTTGATACGCTTTATGAACAATTTTAGCTAACCAGCCCAGATACAAAATCAACGCAACAAACAAGACTAAGAAAATAATCAAGATTTCTGTTTGAGGTTGTACTGCGTGGGTATTAGGGTCTAATATGTTACTAATAGAAAAAACACGCACTAAATGACGCATTTCCGACATGGCACCTATTAACAATAGAGCTGAAACCAACCCTGTAATAAAGGCTTTAGAACTACCTTTGACGTAAGCAATAGCCATTGCTATTAACGCAATAACATCTAAGCCTAACGAGGTTCTAAACAAGTGAGACGCCATTTTGTTTAAGCCCATAAAGCCAGCACCGTTCACATCGAAAAACTGTTGCTGAACAGGACCAGGCAAGGTAAACAAGAACCAAGGACCGACAATGGTTTGTAACAAGGTAATGCCTAAAAACAAGCCAGCACCTGTTTTAATGAGCCAAGTTGCGTACCCATCATCCTTCTTTTTAAAGTACAAGCCAAAGCTACCAATAGCCAAACCCGTTACGGCAACAGCAGCTAATACAAAGTGAACAAACCTTGGAATTAACGTCGGTTCACTTAAGTTTAAGTGCATACCACTTGGGCTTGCTTGGTACATTGGCAAGAATTTTTCAGGGGTAAGCATCAGCGTCATATTATTGCTAAAGAAAAACGCAATGACCATAAACAACACGGAAGAACCCAGTAAAAACCAAGGTGATTTTTCACCTAACTTGTTTTGACCATAGTTAAAGATGTAAAGACCATAATAACCAATGACTAATAGGAATAGTACACTTAACCAGGGAACTGCCATTAAAATTGACGAGGTATAGGTTAATGGCCCGTATAGAATTTGTAAAAACAACAAGGGGACAATCCCGTTTGTGATTGCCGCAGTGGTAAATAGTGGCAACGAAGCAGCAATTTGTTTGCCTGCCCGCTGTTGATAACTTTCCGGCTTGTTTTTACCTTGAAATAGTAAAATAGCCGATGTAATACCACCCATTAAAGCAACGTTCATGGGAATGGCGTGAATAAAAAAGCCTACTACTAAAAGCGTTTCCATAAGCCAAACTGGCGCAGGAAAAGGCATGGGTTGGTAAGCACCGATTGGATATAATGTGATTGGATCCATAAGAATAGAGCGGTCCCATCTACTAAAAAAAGATTGATACGAAATCAGTGAAAGTCTGCAAAGCAACCCTTGGGTTGAATCTAGACCGTTCAGCCGAAAGAAACTGAAGGCTTCCATCAAACAACTGAATAACGTCTAACAACAAATAAAACAACATTTTAATAACTTTTTAGTTATTTGCTAACATTATACTGATAGCATACTAAAGAAGCAATGGCATGGCTGAAATAACCAGCGATACCTGTTGAATTAAAATTGAGTTAGTGTGTTAATCACTAATTACTTAGTAGTTTAAACCGTTCAACCTAAATGCACCTTGAGCGGACGCATGGAGGTTTTGTCTTTATAAAATCTTTATAAGTTAGGTGTTTTCTTACGTTATGCTTGAAGCTTGAACGTACTTTCAATACTTTTACTAATAATCTTCCGTAAGCCATCTACTTCTGTAGTAATAGCTTGGTGCTGAAGCTGAATGCGGTTGGCAATCAATTCTAACCGTTTATCTTGGTTTTGAACACGCTCCATAAATTGCTCTTGTAAAACCACTGCAGGGTTTTCTGGTTCTAACGATTGTGCACTGGCATAAAGTTTGTCCAGTACATTTGTTAGCCGTAACCGTGCTTGGTTAATTTGCTGCAACTGGAATTCTAAGTCCATTTTGCGAGCAAGCAACATATAGAGCCGTGCGCTACTAGCAGCGAACCCCATAGCTGTAATCCCCAATCTTAATTGTTAAGGTGAGTGTAAACAAAACATTTATAAAATTAAACTGTAAAAAGAGAGTTTGTAACCTAATTGATTTGTTTGAAAAGGCTTTTCTTTGCGAAGAAGGTTGTTTCAAAACATCGAATTGACCGTGGCAGCAAATTCCGAAAAGAAGAGACAATAATCCATTGCATCTATAATTAAAAGCATTCCCGATATCCAAGTATATAAAAACAAGATGCATGAGGTTTTGTGCTAGCAATTCATAAACTTGGTAATAGGGCTTGGTTAAATCGATTTTATCCTAACTATTGACCCTTTGGTTTGTTTGAAAGAAGATAATGCTATAAGTTTATCTGTACTATTGTTAGACGTTATGCGTCTTTTTGCTTAAGCTCTTGTTAGGGAGAATTTTTATGATGATGATGGCTACCGCATCCGCCGCACAAACAGGGTTAGTAACCCAAGTTATTGGCCCAGTTATTGACGTTGAATTTCAAACCGGCGAATTGCCTGAAATTTACAACGCCTTAATTATTGAAGATACAGACCCAACAGGCAAAAAAATTCATTTAACTATTGAGGTGCAACAACATTTAGGTAATAACCGCGTACGTGCTATTGCTATGGACGAAACCGACGGTATTACCCGCGGTATGACCGTTATCAACACGGGTAAAGATATTCAAGTGCCCGTAGGGCCTAAAACATTAGGTCGTATTTTAAATGTGCTTGGGCAACCTGTAGATGAGTGCGGTTCTGTGGATGACGCACCGCAGTGGGGTATTCATCGTAAAGCACCTGCTATCGAAGACCAAAATACCAATATGGAAATTTTTGAAACCGGTATTAAGGTTATTGATTTATTAGCTCCTTATACTCGGGGTGGTAAAGTCGGTTTGTTCGGTGGTGCTGGTGTTGGTAAAACCGTCATTATTATGGAATTAATCAACAACATTGCCAAAGGGCACGGTGGGGTTTCTGTTTTTGCAGGTGTTGGCGAACGTACCAGAGAAGGTAACGACCTTTACCACGAAATGAAAGATTCCAACGTTTTAGATAAAGTAGCCTTGATTTATGGGCAAATGAACGAGCCTCCTGGTGCACGTTTGCGGGTTGCTCTTTCAGCCCTAACCACCGCTGAATACTTCAGAGACGAAGCCAAACAAGACGTTCTTTTCTTTGTAGATAACATTTTCCGTTTTACTCAAGCTGGTGCAGAAGTTTCTGCTTTGCTTGGGCGTATGCCTTCTGCAGTTGGTTATCAGCCAACACTAGCAAACGAAATGGGCGATTTGCAAGAACGGATTACTTCAACCAAAGACGGGTCTATTACTTCAATTCAAGCCGTTTACGTTCCTGCAGATGACTTGACTGACCCAGCCCCTGCTAACACGTTTGCTCACCTTGACGCAACAACCGTTCTTTCTCGTCAAATTGCTGAAATGGGTATTTACCCAGCCGTTGACCCATTATCATCTACGTCTAAAGCATTAGAACCACGTATTGTTGGCGTTGAACATTATGATATTGCCAGAGGCGTACAAGCCGTGTTGCAACGTTACAAAGATTTGCAAGATATTATTGCTATTTTGGGTATGGACGAACTGTCTGATGAGGATAGAAACGTGGTTTCACGAGCTAGACGGGTTCAACGTTTCTTATCTCAACCCTTCCATGTAGCCGAAGTATTTAACGGAACGCCTGGTACTTACGTTAAAAAAGAAGATACCATTCGTGGGTTTAAAGAAATTTTAGAAGGCAAATGGGACCATCTGCCTGAACAAGCCTTCTACATGGTAGGTACTATTGAAGAAGCCGTTCAAAAAGCAGAAGACTTAAAAACTGCCGTTTAACTTTGTAATTCAACAGCGGTCTCTCTTTTGAATAGTTGAAGACTGACCGTTGTTGGCTTTAATCTTATTTAAATAAAATTCCAGAAGGTAATGCTAGTGCTATGGATATTGCATCAAAATACTTAAAATTGTTGGTGTTATCACCTGAAAAAACGATATTAGACAATGAACCTGTGCTATCAATTGTTGCTTGTGGTGAAGAAGGTTCTTTTGGGGTTTTGCCTAAGCACCAACCTTTATTAGCCCCCTTGAAAGCTGGCGTATTGGAATACCGTGATTTGTCTGGTGAAAAACGGACGGTAATCTTGCCTTCTAAAGCTATTTTATCTACTGACGGAGATGAAGTGGTTATTCTTTGCCAATAATAGCCTTAAATTTTATAAAGGTATCCGTGAATGACTTTTTCTGTAAAAAAACCGACGACTCTTTTGTTTTCCTTGTTTCTTTCAATTGCCACGATAGCTATTATGGGTTCAACGGCTTTTGCTGATGACTATGATGCTGATACGGTGGATGTGATTGATATTGAAAATTTGCCTTGGGGAACGCCTAATCAGCAAGAAGCAGCGACAGAAAAATCTACGGAAAAAAAATCTTTCAGCCCGACAGATTTTCTCAATGAATCTGAATTTCAGGCTCACAAACGCACGTTGACGGAATTGAACCAAGTGTTGAAATCCATTTACGATCGTAATCCTAGTTACTTATCGCAATTGGCTATGTTTAAAGTCAGTACGGCTACTCGGCTTTATAATGCGTTTATTTATAATCGAGGTGCATTTTTCATTGGCAAAGGCTTTTGGAATGCTTTACAAACCCCTGACGCCAGAGCATTTGTAATTTTAAACGCCATTACGTGGAAGAAAAATAAAGGCCCTGATAAAGCTCAAAAAGTTAGTTTGCATAGTAAAATTGGTGCTTTCCCTGGTGGGCTTGTGTTGCTGTTTGCAACCAGTTTGCTTTCCTTGCCTTATAGTGGCTGGGCTACTTACCAAGCTTATAAGGGGTATCCTAATTTTATTTTCAGAACGGATATAATGACCTTAGACCAACTTGAAAAATTAGGATATGATCCTAATAAAGCCATTGAAGCTTTAACGGTATTGGATGATACCGATGCGTTTTCTTTTTTGGATCAACCCACCAAAACTTATTATGAAGCTCAAACGGGGCGTTCGGTTTACAACCCAAGCAATTATCGGTTAGCCAAACAAGGATTTACTATGGGCGTCCCTAAGCCTGAAAAACGGTATGAAAAACTAGCACTTTATTTGGCTAAGCAAGCTAAACCTTCTGTTAATGTTACCAAAAAACCTTAACCCCATTAGCTTTATTTCTACCAATTTTGCTTAATGGTATCGATGACTTTTATTTGTTGTTCTTCTGTCAAGGTACCCGAAGAGGGTAAATTAATATGTTCACGCCATAGTTTTTCTGCTACAGGAACTGAGTTGGATTGATTGGTAGTGGCATAGGCTTGGGTTAAAGGCAGTGGTTTAAAAATAGGGCGTGCTTCAATACCAGCTTCGCCTAATTGGGCTAGCAACGCTAACCGTTTTTCAGGGTGTGGCAACCGTAAAGTGGAAAGCCAATAGCTAGGCACTTGTATCATGCCATTTTGGGGTGGTGGGCACCCTCTAAACCAGCTCTCAAAAGCCTGTTCATAAGTAGTAGCAATCGCAATACGTTTAGCTAGTAATTCAGGGAAGCGTGCCAATTGCACCAATCCTAAGCTAGCAGGTATAGCAGACATTCGGGTATTGTAGCCCACATCAAAATGGTCAAGTTCGCCATTGGTGAAAATTTTGGCTTGTGTAGCAAGGCGTTTAATGGTTGCCATTTCGTCGGCATTTTGACCTACTAACATCCCACCAGACCCAGTTGTAAGTGTTTTGTTGCCATTAAAACTAAATGCACCAAAACGTCCGAAGCTACCCACTGGCTTCCCATTTACTTTAGTACCTAATGCTTCCGCAGCGTCTTCAATCAGGATGAGGTTGTGAGCATCTGCCAAAGCCCGAAGCCCAACCACATCGCACGCAAACCCATAAAGATGGGTTGCAATGATAGCCTTGGTTTTCGGGGTTATGAGTGGTTCTACGGTTTCTGGGCAGAGCCCGAAGGTTTCTTCGTGAACATCTGCAAAAACGGGCGTTGCCCCAACATATCGAACGGGATTAACCGTAGCTACAAAGCTTAATGCTGGTACAATGACTTCATCGCCTGTTTGAATGCCACTGGCAGCCAACGCCATCCAAATGGCACTGGTACCACAATTTGTACTGACGGATGCATTAAAGCCTAACTGCTTTACAAAAGCCGTTTCAAATTCATCCACCATGGGGGCTGCAGTGGAAAGCCAGCCAGATGCAATGGTTTCAGCAACAGCCGATTGTTCAGCGTGGGTCAACCAAGGTTCTGATAAAGGAATTCGTTCAACAGGCATTCAAGGCAAGCATTCTAAACGGTTATAAGCATATAAAGATGTTTTAATTATAGCCTAGAACCCTAAGAATTGGCTTCCCCTAGCCAGTTGAAACCTACCTACAGGCTTAATTGATGTTTTAAAAAATCCAAAACCCAAGGTTCAATGGGTTGATTGGTTGAAGAAAGGGTGTTTAGTTGATTAGCAATCCATGGTCTAGCAACTAAACCAGTCCGAAGAAACACCATGATGACCCAACTTTTTGTTTGAACAGACCCAACGGAAAGTGCTTGCCACAACAACGGAAATTGAGTTTCATCCAGCTGTAGAGCTACTAATTGATTTTCAAACTGTTTTAATTGGTCAGGATTGGTTGTGGTTGAAGCTTGTTCTAACAACCTGGCCACAGGGTTCAAGCTTAATGCGGGTGCTGGTTTTTGAATTAAGGAAAGTCTTTTTCTAGCAGGAGACGTAATCGTACTAGTGCCAACGGTCTGTTTTGTGGCAACTGAAGGTTGCTTTTTAACAGGTGAAGGCTTTAATAAAAATGTTGTAGTCGATGTAGTCATTTCAGACGATTTCTTTCTTTGTAAAAAACAGAGATACTTAGCAATCAATACACACAGTAGCAACAACACTACTTTATCGGTTTAACGGATGACAGGCAAGTTACTTGCAACGGGAAAAATGGGTTTAAAGCCATTATTTAAAGTCCAATCTTTACATGGGCAGTAGGGAACGGGTAAAAACAGGCAGAAATAGCGGACTACTTCTAATTGCTAGCGGTTTAGCCCTTAATGTGCAGAGTTATTTCTTGATGGTGCAATAATCAAATCTTTATCTGTTCTTAATCTCAAAAACGTCTTTTCTCCATATTGTAAGGTAAGTATATGGTCATAAGTCATTAAAAAACGAAAGCACGATTCTTCTATTAGCTGTTTTTTTGCTTTAAGATGAGGTAGTATCAGCCCTCTACAGTTATTGCTTAGGATGAAAACGATTTCATGGTGGGCATTACCCCCGTTCAATTACAGTCAACCGTGGTAAAACCTCAAGCTATTGAGGCTATTTCGCTTATGCCAAAAAATCAGCCTAGAAGTGGGGTTACCATTCTGGCGTTTTCTTCTTATCCTAATGGGTTTCCCGTGTTGGATTTAGACGATAAAACCGCCATGAAGATGGTAGAAAAAGCCTTGCCCAGTGTTTCTGTTGAAGAAAAAAGACTGCTTTTTGGTAGAACGAAATGGCAAGGTAGAACGGTAGGGGCAGTGGTCTACCCCATTTCAGAACAGGATATTCGGCAAGTGCAGAATATTATGAACGATAGCAGACTTTCAGATTACGAACGGAATATGAAAGTTAATGATTATATGCCTACCGTGATGGCTAAAGACACGGGATCGACCAGAATTTTCGATATTCAGCGTAATAAATTGCTGGGTCTTCAAGAAGCGGAAGACTTATCAAAAGTAGGGCACGTTGCTTTGACGGATGCGAAAAAACAAGCAGAAAAAATGACCGCTATTGAAGGAGCTGCTTCTACGCAAGCCGTAAAAGAAAAAGAAGGGGGTGTTAAAACAACGGTTAGCGATGAGAAACATCGTAAACAATTGTCTGATTTTCATCAGCAATTATTGCGGGTAACAACGCAATCTAGCCAGTATAATAAAAGCCCTGTAACAGATACCCTTCCCTTGTTACCTCAGCCATTAAAGCCTGTTTTATGGAATAATAGTTCTACTTTTTTTTTACCATTGCAGTCGCCAGTGCCTCCGCCCGTAGTAGTTACACCAGTTAATAATAATAAGACTTCACCAATACCCCCTTTGTTGCCTCAAGCCACTGAAGTTGCTGAACAACCAAAAGCTATGAATAAAGAATTGAGTGTTACCATACCTTCTCCCACGCAATCATTACCTTCAACCCCTGTTGTGAAGCCGACCCAACCGGTGCAACCCACTGCTGATAAAACGACGGCATTACCTGCTGTACAACAATCATCAGCTACTATACCCATTGATTTTTATTCAGTACCAAGCTTTTAATTTTGTGGTTTTGAACATATTAGGGTCTGTTTTCAAATAGAGTAGTTGTTTTTTTGTTAAAATAGGGCTGTAACCTTTGTATACAGAGCCTATAGCCCATGCGATTTGACCTAACAGATACCCAATTTGAACAAATTCACGCTCTATTTCCTAATGGAATCGAAACGAGAGGCAGAAAACCGATCGATATTCGGCAAGTCATTAACGGTATTTTCTACATTCTTATACCAATTCTCAGTTTAAATGACGTGTTGAATATAGGGAAAATAGGCAAACGATTTCACCCACGTCGTATTTGCCTCTACCCAACGCAAAGCCTTAACTAAATGAGCTTCCACTGCCCAACGCTCTCCTTGTGGCAACAAAACTCGGCGTAATTGACAAATTTTGCCAAACCTCGCTTCATCTTGAAAAAAGACCCGAACGGTCTTTTTTACTATTTTCGTAACAAAATTAATGCGTTCAGGGAGTTTTTTTGAAGAGGGTTTGATCCTCCTCATTATGATTGGGGTGAATTGATCGGGGTACCTTCGGCTTCCAGCCGTGGCGATTAAGCAGACGGTAGCCGCTTTGAAACCCTACGTTTCGCCCCACTTGTGCATTAAGTGCTTGGTGTAAATCGTAGATGCCAACCTTGCCTTTGTGTTGGTCAAGTAACGCCATTTCGACTTGTTTGTTGGGTAATAGGCTGTTACGACGAATGCCTTTTTTGGGGTTGAGGATGTGAAGTCCGTGTTGTTGGACTTGGGCTTGGATGGGTTGTACTTGTCTAAGGCTGTAGCCAGTGTGTTGGGCTATTTCAGCTTGTTTTTTTGGGTCGACGATTTTAAGCTGAATACAGAGGAATCGACGGTAGGTTTTTCTTGTCGGTGAAGGTTTTTCAAAGGCGAGTACGTCTTCTTGGGTAAGCATAATAAAGGTCTTTGAAACAGACAATAACACGCCCTTATTATACGACACTTAAAGTGAGAATTGGTATTACCCACAGGCTTGGCGGTTTCTAAAGCAACGGTCAATGTTTATGTTTTAGATTCAAATATTAAAACCATTACAACTGGCGGTGTAACAAGGAAGTCTTTAAATATTAATGTTTATTCAGCTACTCCTACAGGTACTATTTTTATTAGAACAATTGCTTTAAATGTAAGCGATGAAGTTTTTACTAATGCAACAGATAGGTTAACCAATGCAGGGGTTAGTGGTAGTATTATGCTGTTGACTTTGGACGAAAACAAGACTCAGTTTTACGTTAATGTTGAAGCAGCAGGAACGGCGGGTAACCCTGGTATAATTTATCAATTTGGCTCAGACCAAGCCATTTAACACAATTAACTTTACCCTTTATAAAAACATACCAGACTGTACCTCAAGGTGCAGTCTGGTATGTTTATTGGTGCATTTAAAAAAGGTGTATTTTTATTATTTGTTACATATTAGTTACTTATTTTAAAAAACAAGCAACATATTCAGTGGAATTGTTTTTATTAACTTGTAGACCAAATACAATACCCCCATTTCCCAACATTCATCCACTTTAAAGACTAAGCTATAAAAGCCAAATCTAACATTTTTAAAAAAGGACCCCACCCACAATGACAATGCCTCAAGTTTCTTTACCACCTTCCGCAACTAATTTAGGGTTGCAATCACAATTAGACCCCAACAGTGCCTTGGCACAGTCTTTACAAGCTCGCTCATCGACTTTAGCAAGTATGAGTGCTCTTATTCAACCATCATTATCCAGTCAAGGGTTGCAATCACAATTAGACCCCAACAGTGCCTTGGCACAATCGCTACAAGCTCAATCAGGTACATTAGCAAGCATTAATAGTAGTCTTATGCCACAATCTGTAGGGTCTACGTTAAGTCAACCTCCTTCTGCTGGTTCTGTATTAACGCCTGATGTTTTGAAACGCTATATTGCCAAAGAAGGTATCGGTAGCCCCGCACAAGCCGCACAAATTGCGTTGCTTGCATGGCAAAATGGCGATATCGCCGTAGCTCAATTCGCCGCTAAAATTGCAACAAATTACAGTATTTCCAAACTAATCGCTGGGCAAGATGGCGACGCCAACAGCATTAGCTGGACTGATTTAGGGAAGCTTGCCAAAGGTAAATCTGCCATTGGTAGAGATGATATTGGTGCCGCTCCTGATTTAACCGAAGCCTTAGAAAGTGATTTAAGAGCCATGGCTGGTTTAGCCGCTGGTGCTTCTTCACAAAACCAATGGGACCCCTATGGTACTACAGCGGCAGGTGTGGGTGGTCAGCCTCCAATGCCTGGGCAAGTAGGTCAGCCCCCAATGCCAGGTGGTATGCCCCAAGGGCAACCAGCTTCATTGAATGGCGTTAACGGTAACGTTTACATGATGCCCTATGCTCAAGCTCAACAATTGCAACTTTCCCAACAAGGTCAAATTTTACAACCACAACAATTAGCTAACTTAACACCGCTTCAACAAAGTATGCAATTGGCTGGCGTAGGTGCCAATCTTTCACCACTAATGCAACAAGCTGGGTTGGCATCTCCTGGAACTTTTCAACAACAACAACCAAGCGTAGCCATACCTGCTGCTATTAGCCAACCCATTTCTTCGGGTAATATGTTACAACAACAACCACCAGTCGGGTATCCGCAACAACAGCCAATGGCTCCAGCTTATCCACAGCAAGGTGGCGTTCAACCCCAATACCCTCAACAGCAAATGGCTTCAATGCCTCTTTCCTTACCAGGTAGTTACCGCTTAGCTTTAATCCCTACGTTCTAATACCAATTTCAAATAGGCATAGCGTCAGCGTCTACGTTGTTACCGTCAAGCAAAAAATCCTCAACGTACGTCTGTGTACGCCTGCGGTTTTTTACTTGCCAGTGCCTAGTATCCATCTAACGCTATGCCTATTTGAAAATGGTATATAGCTGTTCCAATAATTATTGAGCTATAATAAGGAGGATAACGTTCACGAAAAAGGAGGATTCATCTATGGCATATAGCGTCGATTTAAGACAACGAGTCGTTGATTGCATCAATCAAGAAAAAGAAACACAACAAGCCACCGTCATCCGATTCAAAGTCAGTCTCGCCACCGTCAAACGATGGGTCAAACGAACCTGTCTCATCCCCAAAAAACCAGGGGCAACCACCGCAACAAGCATCGACAGAAACCAACTACTCGCCATACAAAAAGCCAACCCCAGTGCCTATTTGGACGAATTGGCTCTCTTGCTCGGTTCTAAAAAATCCACCATCTCCTACAACCTCATTAAACTCGGCATTAGCCGTAAAAAAAAGCACGCTCTACCGAGAACGAAGTGAAGCCAAACGCACAGTTTATAAGCAGGAGATAGAACCGCTAACGCCCGCCAGTCTTGTGTTTGTGGATGAATGTGGGGTTGACCGTAGAAGCGTTGAACGCTTGTATGGTCGTTCCCCTAAAGGTGAACGGGTGCAGGAGGAAATTAGTGGTCAACGCACCGAACGTACCTCTATTATAGCAGGGTTACAGGGTGGAAAGCCATTAGCCCCGTGGTGTTTTAAGGGCTATTGTAATACCGAGGTTATTTTGACGTGGGTTGAACATGAGTTGTTACCGAGTTTAACGGCGGGGATGACGGTCATTGGGGATAATGCGAGTTTTCATAAATCTTGGGAGATTCAACAGCTGATTGAATCTGCGGGTTGTCGGTTGTTGTTTTTACCGCCTTACAGTCCTGATTTGAATCCGATTGAGCGATTTTGGTCGGCGTTGAAGGCGAGAATTCGTCGGTTACTAACCGATACCTTATCTTTAGATGAAGCCATTGACCAAACCTTTAAAATGGCTCAATAACTTTTGGAACAGCTATAAATACCAAAAAGTAACGGATTAAATGTTACAGAACCGTAAAATTACGACAGGCTTTTTGAAGAAAGGCTAAACCGCTTCCGATTAATCTTTTATAGCATGATGAGGATTTAATAAATCCCTGAACCCGTCTTGTTTTAAAATGAACCCATGGAAAGTAGGTTGCCTTATGTCAAACAAACCTCAAACTAAAGTTTGGTCTCGGTGGTACGAAAAAGATAAAGATTTGCTGACTTTTGTTACCAGTTTAAGAAGAATGCCTAATTGGTTGTTGGAAGCCTATTGTAAAATTATTATTCATCACGCCAATAATATGTATTCTTTGGATAGTAGTAAACAGTATTTACTACAACATGGCTCCGACAAACACCTTTCCTTGCTTAAATCAATGGGAAGAAAGCGGTGGTATGACAAAAACAAATATGCCTACAGAGCCTTCAATGCCCTTTATTTAATGGAAGAAACATCTCGTAGAACGTTAGTTTTACAACTTAATGATAGTGCTAATTTGTTGCATTGTTACCAAGGGCGTTGTGAACTGTATAACTTAGAACCATCGTCATTAGTGTTTGAAGACTTGCTAAAAACTTGGGTACTGACTGGTGAACAAGACGCTTATCATCAAATTGATGAGTTTGAAAGTCTTGGGGCTTTGGTAAGAGATAGTTAAGTTTTACCCTAACAACCCTTTTTGCTTGAGCGAAGGGGTTGTTTTCGATAGTTTTCTGTTCTGTTTTTGAGCCAATGCTATATTGGCAATAAACGCTTTTTCTTCGCGTTCTGCTTTTTTGTGTTTAATTTGGTCTATTTCAAATTCATTGTATTTTAAAATGCCCACACCCGCTAAAGCCGTTGCCCCTAGTCCAGCTATAGCAAACGGAATTGCCTGCTTTAGGCTATTAACCTGTTTTACAAACCCTGTAACTAAATCCGCCGTGGCTTGAGGTAGAAATAGTGCCATCATTTTGCCTGCTTGTTCAGGTTGGGTAATAAAAGCATGGGTCAAGGTTTCTTTGGCTAAGCTAGTGAAGGCTTTTCCATTTAAACTATGGGCTTTATAAAAAATACGCAATAATGATTTTACGAGCAAGTCATTGTGGTCTCCGCCCGCCATTTCCAATAAAGCGTACCCTGTGGTTACTTGCAATAACTTGGCTTTTAACACATCAAAATTAGGGTAGTTGTAGCCAATTCTACGCCGGCTTAATTCAGATTGGACTAAATTAAAAGCCAATTCAAAGTTTTGCACATTGTCTTTAATTTCAAAAATTTGTTGGTTAAACAATGACGGTAATTCTGCTTCAAATAGCGTTTGTCTATCTTCTAGTAGTTTGCTAAAAAAGTTTTCTAAGGGATTGTGGGATTTTAGTATGACCGCCAGTTCCTGTTCCAACACGGTTTTTTTACTGGGGTTGTTTGCCAGAAATTGTTTAGCCCGTTCACTGTAAAGCTCTTCTGTAAAGACGGTTAAAAGTTCTGGTAACTTTTGTTCGTTCAACAAACTAGGTAAGTTATGTGTTTTTAGTAGCCGTTTTTTTTCAATGTCAGTCAAAGAAGCCTCATACGTAATTTGAGATTTAAAATAATCCTGCAGTTGCTTTGGGTTACCTGTACAGTAGCCTAGCACCAGCTTTAAATCATCTATAAACAGGCTACTATCAAGTGATTGTATCCCGCCAGTATCAATATACTGAATGCGATAGGGGTTGATATTACCTTCCAACCCGAGCTGAATTAACTTATCTGCCTTATCTGTTACGGTGGGGTCAAACAGTATTTTTTGGGCTCGTTGAAGTAGTACCAAGGTACTGTCTTTTTTGCTGTTTTGGCCTTTGGTAACCGCTCCACCTTTTAGTTTCTCATACAGCTTATCATCTCTATAAACAAAGGCGTTGGCTTGTGTTACGTCCATGTGAAGCCTTATTTTACCCAGTGCGTCGCCTTCTCTTATGGTGGTTTGCGTCATTTGTGTGGCGGTGGCCTGTGCGAACGATTCCCCTACTTGCGTCATTAAATGAGGGTCGTTTACTAGCCATGGGTATTGCTGAATCAGTTCGATAGATTTTAATAACACCTTACTGTTGGCATCTTTCAGTTGGTTTACTAAAATATCATTGACCATTGTTTGTAAATTATTACTGCTGGCAGGCTGGTTTAATGCGTTGGTATGAACACCCGAAATAATGCCTTCCAATGCCATTTCTAACTGATTGGTTAATTGAATGGAAGAAGCTACTTCTTGTGCGGGTGGCTTGTGGGCTATTGGGGCATTTGCCCATAGTAGTTCCATTTTTTGTTCTAAGGCTTGGGTTTGTTGTTTTTGGTGTTCTTTATCTAGCTTAAACCGCTGAAGACCTGCTATAGCAATTGATTTTTTTGCGTCTTCAGAAGCTAAAATTTCCCGAAGGGTTGCTTGCGGGTGTTGGTCTAAATAAGCTATCAGCCCTTCAGAAACAATGTTACGGGTATATTCTTTGGTTTCCATCAGTTGTTTCAGAGAGATGCCCTTAGCTTCTACTTGTAAATCAATACAGCTGGTTGCAAAGTCAGACAAAGCCACGTCATACATAGGGTACGGATTGCCCTCTACATCCAACTGAAGCGGTTGCCCATTTTTATCACGTAAAATGGCGGCTTCTGCTAATATTCTGCCATTTTCAGCCCCATTCCTCAGGTCTAATTCAGGTTCCCAGCTAGCACACAGTGTGTTTACCTGCCCTAGCCAATAGTCTAACACTCGGGGGTCATCGCTAATGAGTGTAAACAGTTTAGTGAGCAATTCTTTATCTCGAGCCATTTGTTTTTTTGGAAGATCTTCAAGTTTCGTATTTTGTTCCCACCATTGCGATTCCACTAAATTTTTCTTGAGTACTTTAATAATTCGCCCTTGTTCATCGCCCGTTATTCTACGCTGGCTGAGTAGTTCACGGGTTGGGTCTTTTTTGGAAACGACCCGCAGTTTACACCGATATACTTCGGCTGTGGAAGCCACCCCGAGAGGTTCGATGTTTCCGTTTTTGTTTTTTAGTAACTCAATAACAACTCGTCCATCACGCAGTAGTTCTTCTTTAGCATGTTTGTTTTCAGGACGATTAGCAATTTGTTCAATAAAACGATACTGCTCAAATTGAGATTCAATGATTTTTACTACCTCTTTCGGTTCCCAAGAAGGTGGCAAATCACTTTGAAATGATTTCAGTGCTTGGTATACAGCATCAGGCATACTATTTCTTGCACTGCTGTTATTGCTAATAATTTGCATGAATTTGGCAAACCCAATGGAGTTTTTACCGATTAGTCGAAGGCAATCTTTCAAAGCCAAATCTTTATCTGCTTGTGTGCAAGGTAATTTTGTTTTTTTGTTAATAACTGGTTTAGACCAATAACCTTGCCATTCAAACCAGTAAGGTTTTGAAAGATTTCGTTGGGAATTAAACCATAATGGCAGTGCTTCCGTTATAAAACTCCACGGGGTCATGACATTTTCCACAACCACATTGGTTAATATTCTGGCACATAGCTTCGGTGGAAACCCATTGGGTGGCTTAAATGAAATGGTGTCGTTGGGATTTGTTGTTATAACCCCTTTTATTAAATCCCTAAAAGGGTCTTCTAAATTAGGAATCACATAACCGTGCTCTCTGCCTTCCCCTGCAGTATGGTGGGGACGGTACTGGGTATGATTGAGAACGGCTCTCGCTGTTTCTGGTATTTTCATATTCATGATCAAATCGAACCACGAAGAATCCACCTCGTCAGGGTTCAAGGAAGGGAGGGTACAATCATCAACGTGTTGAGCGTACCACCTGTTGCTACTACCAGATGCCACCGTTGGTGGGTTATTAGTAGCTGGTGTGGCGGATGCCGTTATGAAACCGCTCCGATTTTTAGCTGTTATTGTTAGGGTATCGGTGGTATTGGTTGTAGTGGGTTGCCATTGCAGGGTTGTATTGATGGGTACTGCCAATGGCGTTGCAAAGCTAGTAACCCTAGGCTGCGAAAGCTTGTTTAGCTTGTTTGGTTCTTGTCCACCCACCGCATTGGTTTTCACTACCACTAATTGCCTTTCTAAAAGACTTTTTTCTTTACGATAAAACCGATATACACACGCACTAACGCATGGTTAGAAAAACACACGAGACGATACAAGTGTATGAAACCCAAATCCCCTGTTTTTTGTGCGGTATTGATACCAATTAAACGATTAAATGACGTGTTTATATTTACATCATCGTCGGGCGACCACAAGGGTTCGCCCCTACAGTAAGCTTTCAATTTTATCTCCGTAGGGGAGACCCTCGTGGTCTCCCGCCCCAAGATTTTACGACATTACAATTTTGAATTGGTATTACAGGATTGTATTAATCAATTCCCGTAATTTTTAAGCCTATGATGATGCTACTATTGGTTTTTGAAATTAACGTTTTTTACTTCCCGTTGCATTTCACGGTCTGATTGTTTCGCTTTAAGGGCATCACGTTTATCATGCAATTTTTTACCTTGGCACAACCCCAATTCAATTTTCACCCAACACCTTGCAAAATAAAGGCGAAGTGGAATCAACGTTAACCCTTTTTCTTGAACCGCTTGATGAAATTTAATAATCTGTTTTTTATGCAATAGTAAGCGTCTTGCCCGTAGCGGGTCATGATTATTGTAAGTGCCTGCTTCATAGGGGCTAATATTCAACCCATAAAGCCACATTTCGCCTTTTTCAATACGGGCATGGGCTTCATTCAGGCTAGCCCGCCCTTTTCGCAATGATTTTATTTCTGTACCCGTCAGGGCAATACCCACTTCTAATGAGTCTAGTACGGTAAATTCATGGTAAGCCTTGCGGTTAGAAATGGCGACTCTACCGCTGGAGGTTTTATCATTTTTTGCTTTGGCAGCGTTCATCATGGTAGAGGGTTTTTCATTCTAACAACGGGGTGAATTAGGTGCTGTTGACAATAGTGGGCTGGTGGTGCAGATTCTAGGCACGTTGATTGTTTACAATCATTCTGTCAAAGGCAGAAAATAACGCAGAACCGCAGTGTATAGAGAAATACATGAGGATTCGAGTAACGCAGTAACAACGAAGATGCCCATCAGAGCGTTATTGTCAACAACACCTGACATCACTATAGCATAGAAATAGGTGGTATCAGCTAGTTTGTATTAAAGGTTCGGTTAATCGCTACGGATAAATGAGAGGGTAGTATATCGGTTCTACACGCATCAGTAGCACAAGTTTTAGCAATGCAAGGTTTGCAAGGCAACACCAGTGAAACGGCTTCAAATCGACCAACTTCAACGTTGGGTGGGTGCCATTGGTTGGGGGAAACAGCCCCATAAACCCCTACAACATGAGGGACACCAACGGCACTAGCCATATGCAATGGGGCGGAATCCAACCCAATTAACCCAGTTGAAAGAGAGAGCAAAACGGCTAATTCCCGCAAGGAAGTTCTGCCTGCCAAATTAAAACTGCGTTGGGGTTGACTGGCACTTGCCTGTAAAAAAGTACCTTCTTGAATGAATTTTTCGTATAAGGGGGAATGGTTTGGCATACCTGTAAATAACAGTTGAGCGGTTGGATTATTCTCAACAAGCAGGGTCAATCCTTGTTGAAGCTGTTCTAATGGCACATCTTTATGCTTGCTGGCACTCGCCCAATGAATTACTATCCATGGGGCTACCGAGGGTGGGGTAATGTTAAAATTTTGGGTTAGTTTTTCTTGCAGGGCTTCTTGTTCTTCAGGGTGTATCCAAAGTTCTAATGCTCTATCTGTTTTGTCTAAAAATGGTAAGGATAGAGGCTCTAACAGTTCCCATAAGTAATCTTGCTGGTGTCGGTGGGCTGTTAAAACAGGATGGTTAACAGGATGCGTTAAACCAATACCCCAATGCAGGTAGTTCTTTTTAGTTAAGCGTTGAGATTGAAATCCAATGACCGTTTTAACGCCAGCCCATCTCGCCAACAGGGCTTCTCTGGCGGAATGGCGGGTTAAAATAACGGTATCTACTTGATGTTGCTTTAATGTGTCAATAAACTCAGCAGATTGCTGCGTTGCTGGTTTAACCCAATCGACATAGGGACAATTTTCAAAAAGAGGGAGGGCTATTTCAGGCAACCAAAGTCCTAACTCAACTCGGCTACCCCATGCTTTTTTCAGTTGGCGAAGCAGGGGCATTAAAAACAGGCAGTCGCCGACAAAGCGTGGGGGAACAAAGCAAATTTTTCGAGTAACCGTAGGAGTTGTCATTGGCTGACTAGAACACGCCTCCTACTTTAACATCAATGCCTTGTAAGGTAATGCCTGTTTGCGGGGCTAGTTTATTGAGTTTTGAAAGTAATTGACTCAGTTGAAAGCTTAATTCGGTTGCTAATGAAGGGTTTTGCACGGCGACTAATAGGCGTTTTTCCGCCCCACGCTGTTGAACTTTGATGGCTTTGGTGTAGAGCGATAAGGGCGTTCCCACAATGCCATTCCATGCACCTAATAACGCCAGTTCAGCTAGTTTTTTATCAAACCCAATTTGCTTGGCAACCTCTGGGAAAATAGCTTGTAAGCTAGCATACCCAGCTTGATAGGCTGGTAATGCTTCGCCTTTGGCTAACTGCTTGCGGTAGGTTCTTTTTCGCCCAAGGTGTCGTGTGTCTTCCGTGTTTTTATTGAAAAACGACGATGTGCCCGATTTTTTTTCCACGATTCAAACCGCCTTGCCTTCACCATTACAATGCTATCTTATATTAGCCCTAGTTTACCGTAAAGAGAAAGAGAAGGCAAAGCCTTAAATAGCGTGTTTCGTCATCCTGAGTGAAGCGAAGGATCTCCTGAGACAACCAGAGGAGATCCTTCGCTTCACTCAGGATGACAGTATTTAAATGGCTAAGCTACGTTAGTGCCTTCTAATTGTTCTTTTAAAAGAGTGTAAACCTCTTCCACCAAAGGCTTTAGCCCTTCAACACCGTTGGTAGGCTTCAATCGATAGTTTCTAATTTCGGCGGCTAATTTTTCAACCTCTGTAGCAGTAGTAGGTAATAAAACAATCTCTTTCCACTCTGGGGATTCCAAAGCGGTTTCAGGGTTAATATCTGTAAACGCTGGCTTCAGGGTTTTTACAGTCGCAAGTAACGTTTCCATTTTAGGCTTTGTTTTTTCAGTATCTGCTAAAGTCTCTATATGTGTCTCGAAGGCTGGTAAAACGGTTTCGTGTAAAAACCGAGCATCTTTCCGTAGGGCTATGTTGTCGGTGTCATTGTTAAAAAATGTACTCTTACGGTCAAAGAACTTCCCTTTGAGATCAGCAAAACTCTCGAGTCCGTTTACAAACCAATTGTTAGCCCACTTTGCTATTACTGGTGCGTTTTCAGGCAAAGTCTCTATACGACTAGCATATTTCGCACCCCATGAAGCGATTTTTTTAGCTTTTTCAGCAGCCTTTTCTACAATACCCACCCTTTGATCTAGTGCGTCTACTACTGTTTGCTGTGCCTTTTCTGACATCTCTGCTGTTAATTTCGTCACTTTGTTTTCCAATTTTGTAGTGGCTTGCTTAGCGAAATTTAATTCTTCCTTGAGCCCATTTATTTCCCCATGTTGACCAAACACCATAAAGCCTAACCCTAAAACGCCTAAGCCTGCGAAACTACCTGCAATGGTACCAATCAGCCCTAAGTTAGGGGTAGCAGGGGCTACAGGTTGAACACCAGCAACGGCAGGGGAAGAAAGAGGTAGAGGGGAAGACGGTAGTACAACAGGCGTAGCACTAGCCATAGTCGATAAATTATCGGTTGGTGCTGTCGTAACAATCGGTTGAGGGGGCGTGTCTGTCGGCATGGCTTCTCTCGCTGACCGACTAAACTGCACGTTATCCGCTTTCAGGGGCTGGTAAGCGGTTTGTTTCTGCTGTTTTTTGATAAGCACAGAATTTGACTGATTGTAATTAGGTGAAACGGTATTTAACGTGATATTCATCATATAAATGAATTGAACTCCGAAGGTTATCTATAAAAAAACTATGACTTGAAGAGAGAGAAAAATAGAAAGGTTAAACTAAACAAAGTGGGGTCTACTGTATTTAAAGTAGCCTCACTAGGGTAGAAATGCAAGTAAAAAATAAATGATGCCTACCAAATTGCAATTTTTCTTCACAAAAACCAGCAAGAACGATTGTTTTAGTGTAGAATAATAGTACCTTGTTTTCTATTATGATTGATTGGACTTTGAGATAATGTTGATATTAATACCTGACCCTAAAGCTACTACGTTAACAGCTTCGTTGAAACGAATTGTTGTAGGTTGTTTGTTGCTACAACTAGGTTTATGGGGTGTTGAAGCGGTTCAAGCCAAACGCCATGCTAAAGGAAAGCCAAGTGCTGTTGTGGTTGAGCAACCAGTCAATGAAGCATTGCCATCTTCTGATGCTGTTGCGGAAACAGGCCTGAAGCCAGCTAAAAAATTAAAATTTAAAAAAACGAAACAAGAAGCACAGATAACCGCTTTTGAATTAGAGCCCCCCGCTAACCCAGATTACCCCGCTCAATTGTGTGGTAAGCGGCGGGAACGTCTCGTGGAATTGCAAACCATGCCTTGGGTAGTAAAGCCGTTTTTTTTAGGAGAACGCAGAATTGAACAATGGCAATATCGGTTATGTTTATCCAAAACCATGCCAGAAGTTCAACGCTATTTGGAATCATTCCCTGTGCCATACACGGCAACCCCAGCTAATTAGGATTATTTCTTTTTTATGCCAGAATCTTACAGCCATTTTATCCATACTATTGAAAAATATGCCTTTATCATCGTTGTGTTAGAACTTTTGCTGATAGTAATTGGTGGTATTGTATTTCGGGCGTTATTACGAACAAACCTTACGTTAAAGGCTAGGTTGCTTGGGTTTGTTACCAAGTTAAAGCAGGCTAAAATTGCTTCAAAGCAACTAAACCAGCAACTGCAGGCTAATCAAGAACTGTTAGCTTCAGGCTTTCTTTCTGCTGGTAAAGCCTTGCCTAAACCCCTGCGATGGTTTTCAACCCTGTTAAGCTGGATAGCTTAGCCCAATTTTAATCATCGAAGGCTATTTTGTGTACTTTTTGAATATGTGCCTTTTGAATGTGGGTATAAATTTGCGTGGTAGCAATATCTTGATGCCCCAATAATTCTTGAACTACGCGTAAATCTGCTCCGTTTTCTAGTAGATGACTAGCAAAACTATGCCGAAATGAATGCGGTGAAAGTGGCTTGCCTAAGAATGCTTCCCATTGTTTGCTCCACTGCCAAATTTTCATTCGGTTAACCGGCTTGAAGTAATCGATTTTATTGCGGGGCAAAATCGTTTCTGGGGTGATGAGATAAGCAGGTAAAATGGCTTGTTTCTTATCTTTCACTGGAAATTCATACCGATAATCTTCCAGTAAGGCAATGGTAACAGGGGGCAGGGGAATGAGGCGTTCTTTTTGTCCTTTACCAAAACACCGAATAAACCCAACCGACAAATCGATTTGATGCCAACACAAGTTGACCAATTCCGTTACCCGCAATCCGCACGCATAAAGTAACCCTACTGCCACCAGTTGGTGCGTCGCTTCTTCGTTGGTTAACGATTGGTTTTTTAAATGGCTGAATAGTCGTTTAATATCTCCTTGGCTGATTGCTTTGGGTAAGGCGTGGATGCGTTTGGGTAATTCTAGCCAATCAAACACGTTTTCTTGTAGATGATGATGTTCCTGCAGCCACAGAAAAAACCCCCGAAGGGCAGAAATTTTACGCAAAACACTGCGGGTTTTGTAGTCTTCTTGGTGAAGTATCCCTAAAAACTGATTCACGCTTCTACGGTTGAGGGCTTGCCAGTTGGTCAGTTGGTTGGCTTCCATAAAGTCTAAAAATTGCAAAATATCGCCTTCATAAGCGGAAAGTGTGTGGGCGGAATAGCCCCGTTCTTCACCCAGCATAGCAAGATAGTTTGAAAGTAAGGCTTGCGGATGAGAACAGTCATCCTGTAGTTGCGTCATAGTACGAAGGCGTTTTCCACTTTATGGGGGTTGATTTTTAGGTGTTTTTTTATCATTATAGTTGAAGTTAAGCGTAATTGCTTGGTTTGGTTTGCCAACATAGCTCAGTCGGTAGAGCAGTTGATTCGTAATCATCAGGTCGCAGGTTCGATTCCTGTTGTTGGCACATTTTAACTTTGGGGGACTAAAGACAATTTCATAGCTGGATTTTTGGTTAAATGCCTTTGCCTTTTCGGTTTGTTTTGGGTATGATTATGGTTAGCATTAACCTGTAATCTCTATATCCTAGAACAGAAAGCGTTTTTTACCTCTTATGATGATGAGTAAACCTGCCATAAACCCCTACAACCAAGTTTTCGGAGACGGTAACATACAGCCAATCTCTATCCGTGAAGAAATGCGACGTTCCTATATTGATTACGCCATGTCTGTTATTGTTGGGCGTGCTTTGCCTGACGTACGTGATGGTTTAAAGCCTGTTCACCGTCGTATTCTTTACGCCATGCACGAACTGGGGTTAAGTCCTGAAAAATCCTTTAAAAAATGTGCTAAAATTGTTGGGGAAGTACTCGGTAAATATCACCCTCACGGTGATACGTCTGTTTACGACGCACTCGTGCGGATGGCTCAAGATTTTGCCCTTCGGTATCCGCTAATTAACGGGCACGGTAACTTTGGTTCCATTGAAGGCGATAACGCCGCCGCCATGCGGTATACGGAATGTAAACTGGCTCATATCGCCATTCCTGTTTTACAAGACATTGAACAAGATACCGTTGATTTTCAACCCAACTATGACGGGTCTGAAGAAGAACCTTCAGTTTTGCCGACCCGTTTGCCCATGTTGTTGCTGAATGGGTCTGGTGGTATTGCGGTCGGTATGGCTACCAATATTCCCCCATTTAACGCTCGTGAAGTGATTGATGGCATTGTTGCCCTCATTGACGACCCCACCATTGATAATACATGTATTCTTCAGTATATCAAAGGGCCTGACTTCCCCACAGGTGGGGAAATTATCGGGCAAGCGGGCATTCGTGAAGCGTTCCGCACAGGGCGTGGTTCGGTTAAAATGCGGGCGGTTACTTCCATTGAACAAATCCCGGGTGGGGCAGGAAGGCATGAATGTACCGCCATTGTTATTCATGAAATTCCGTACCAAGTAAACTTAACCACGCTGATTGAAAAAATCGCCGAATTGGTTCGGGATAAGAAAATTGAGGGTATTCGAGATTTACGCAACGAATCCGATAGAGACGGTCTTCGCTTGGTGATTGAACTCAAACGGGATGCGATGCCCGATGTGGTGAAACGGAACTTATTTAAACACACCAGTTTGCAAACCAGTTTTGGTGTGAATATGTTGGCATTGGTGAATAATCAACCTCGGTTGTTGACTATTGTCGATGTATTGCATGAATTTGTGGAACACCGTGTCGTTGTCGTTGTTCGGCGAACTCGGTTTGAATTGCGAAAAGCGGAAGCTCGGGCACATATTTTATCAGGCTTATTGATTGCTTTGAGCGATATGGACGCCATTATTAAGCTCATTCGAGCGGCTAGCACGTCAGAAATTGCTCGGCAAGGGCTGATGAGCCAATATAGCTTAGATGAATTGCAGGCTAATGCTATTTTAGAAATGCAATTGCGTCGTTTAACGGGCTTGGAACGGGAAAAAATAGAAAAAGAATACGCCTTATTGCGTGAAGCTATTATGGAATACAAATCGATTTTATCAGATAGAGTCAAAGTGCTGACCATTATTAAAGGCGAATTGCTCGAACTGAAAGACAAGTTTGGCGACGACCGGAAAACACAAATAGTGATGGGTGAAGATGCTGATTTTTCCATTGAAGATTTAACGCCAAATGAAGAGATGGCGGTGTTTATCACGGAAAAAGGCTATATTAAACGCATTGCTTTAGATACGTTTGAACGACAAAATCGTGCTACTCGTGGTAAAGGTGCTATGAAAACCCGAGACGAAGACGATGTAACGCATTTCTTTACGGCGGGTATGCACAACCAAGTGTTGTTCTTTACCTCTAAAGGTGTGGCTCATTCGTTGAAGGTTTACGATTTACCCGAGGGGTCTCGGCAAGCCAAAGGGTTAGCAATTATTAACTTGCTACCGTTGGCTCAAGATGAACGCATTACTTCCGTGGTGCCTGTTAAAGAATTTGTTGAGGGTCATTTCCTTCTGATGCTAACCCACAACGGGTGGATTAAGAAAATTGACATGAACAATTTCGAAAACATCCGTAAAAATGGGTTAATTGCCGTAACCCTTGAAGAAGGTGATTCACTTGGCTGGGTAATGGAAGCCGCTGAAGCAGACACCGTGTTTATTTCTTCCCATATGGGTATGGCGATTCGCTTTGCTGTGGATGATTTACGTTCAATGGGTAGAACCGCTAGAGGTGTTATTTCAATAAAACTTCGTACGGGCGACCAAATCGCTTCGATGAGCGTGTTACCTTCCGTTGAAGACCCTGAAAACCCATCAGAAATTCTGTTTGTAACCAACGATGGCTACGGTAAACGGGTGGCTACCTCCGAATTCCGTCCGCAAGCCCGTGGTGGTATCGGCTTAATTTCCACGAAGTTTAAAAATCGTCAATCTTTACTGGTTTCTACTTGCGTGGTGCATGAAGCCGATGAGCTGATGATTACTTCCACGAATGGCGTGGTGGTTCGCTTAGCCGCTTCCAGTATTTCTCGTCAAGGGCGTCCTGCTACAGGGGTTCGTATCATGAATATGGATGCGTCCGATAGTGTTTCGAGCCTAACGAAAGTGGTAGCAACAACGATTGATGACGTCATTCAAGGCACAGAAGCTGAAACCGGTGGCGAAGCGGAATAACAGATGACTGCGATTGATTCAACCGTGATTGAACAGACGTTGAAAAACGCCAAACGGATTGTGATTAAGTTTGGTAGCCAAATTTTGGTGGATACACAAGGTAGGCTAGCCATTGATAAGCTAGCTGCCTTGGTTCGCCAATGTTCAGAATTGGTTCAGCAAGGCAAGCAGGTTATTTTGGTTACGTCTGGGGCAATTGCTTCAGGGCGGTTTCAGCTAGGCTTTTCGTTAGATCAACAATTAACGAGAGTTCAAAAGCAGGCGTGTGCAGCGGCTGGGCAAAGTAACATGATGCAAACTTATCAAGAGTTGTTTCGGCATTATGGCGTGGGGGTTGCCCAAGTATTACTTAACCCAAGCGATTTTTCCCAACGGTGGCGATACCTCAGTGCTAAAGCCTTACTAGAAGAATTGCTAAACTTAGGGGTTGTACCCATTTTAAATGAAAATGATGCTCTGTCAGAATCCGGTATTTTTGAACAACCTTCTTGCGTGGCAACCACCAGTTTTGGCGATAATGACAAACTTTCTGCGTTGGTTTCAGCCCAATTGGAAGCAGATTTATTAGTGGTGCTTTCTAATGTGGAAGGCATTTTTACTGCGAATCCGTTTGATGACCCCACGGCTAAACGCTTACCCTTTATTCATGAATTAGAAGAATTAACCCGTATTAGCACGGCGGGAAAAAGCAAAAGCGGACGGGGCGGGATGAGTTCCAAACTGGAAGCAGCTCAATTGGCTGCTCAATGCGGCACGCATATTGTGATTGCTACAGGCTTGGCGAATCAAGCGATAGCAAGGCTATTTGAATTTTCGGGGCAAAATGAGGTTTTTCCAGCCACGTTTATATTGGCACACCCAGACAAAACGCAAAATAGCATGAAGCGGTGGATTGGTTTAGCTTCAGGTTATTCGGGTATTTTAACGTTAAACCAAGGGGCTAAACAAGCCTTGTTAGAACGGGGTGCCAGTTTGTTGACTGTTGGTATTGTTGGGGTTGAAGGCGAATTTGCATCGCACCAAGTGGTTAGTTTGCAAGATGAAACGGGCTTAGAATTTGGGCGGGGTGTGGTTCATTTTTCATCGCAAGCATTGCAAGAAATGGTAGGCAAATCGAAATCGGAATTAGTTCAACGCTTTGGGGCGGAGGTGGCTAATTTGGAAGTGGTACATCGTAGTAAATTATTTCTTTCCGGCGAAGAGGCTATTTAAAACAAATAGGTATTAGGTGCTGTTTAGAATAATAGGCTAGCGAGGCAGATTCTAGGCACGTTGATTGTTTACAATCATTCTGCCAAAGGCAGAAAATAACGCAGAATCGCAGTGTATATAGAAATACATGAGGATTCGAGTAACGCAGTAACAACGAAGATGCCCGTTAGAGTGTTATTCTCAATAGTACCTAGCACAAAATAAAATATGGGTGGTTTTATCCTTCTGTAGCTTAGTTTAAGATGAAACACCCTGCACAAGCTTTCGATAAATTTATTCTGATTTTATTTGTTTTTGATTACATATTTTTCGCATTAGGAAATCTAATAATGACGTATTCTCCAGATTTTTCATCGGCATCGCCAGCCAGTAATTGGGTTGCTCCTCCAGCTAGTATCCCGTCTGCTGATTACACTTACCAGCCAGATGCTTATGCTGAGGCTAGCCAATCGGCTGAATCAGTTTATGTGCCTACGGCTCCGTTAATGCAAGCCCCCGTTCAAGATGTTTATTCGCCCCCCGTCCTTCAGCCAACAGTTGGTACTGTTAGTTCTGCTGATAGCTATACGCCATCTTTTGCGACACCCTCTACACCGGAAGAAGCTGATGCTGAAGAGGCAAATAAACCGATGCCCTTTATGGGTAAACACCCTACGCAAACCTTATTAGCTACTGGGGTTGGTGCTTTAGGTGGCGGATTAATTGGGGGTTCTGTTAAACATATATTTTTTAGCGGAGAGAGTGATGACGCAAAGTCAGCCTCTTCAGGGAAACCCACTAGCACTACGGCATCACCCAAAATCGCTAATGGCTGGGAATTTACTGGGGTGCATGATGATGGTATAACGCCAAAAATGATCAAAAATACCAGCACGGGTTTTACTTATGAAATTAACAAAGAAACCAAAGCAGTTGTTACTAAGGATGCTTCGGGAAATATTGTTACACCAAATACTAGCCAACAAAGCCTGCTACAAGGTATAACTTTAGGTAAAGAATCTGTTGTGGAAAGTGAGACCTTCACTGTTAATGAACTCGGAATAACTACACTTGTAATTGTTAAAAAAACGACTCTCGTGCAACAAAAAGCTCCTCATATATTAGAAACCACCATTACCGCAGAAGATGCTGTATGGAGTACAAAAACCCATCGCACTTTAGTTCATCAGCAACAGAAAGTAGCTCTTGAATTAAATGAAAAGAGTGAAATTGTAGGCATTTTTAAAATAGCAGACAAGAGTAACCTTGGCTGGTTTCAAGGACTTTTTAATGGAGAAAAACTATCTGATATTGAAATCCAAAACATATTACAGAGTTTCCCAGATGCTGTTTTGAGTCAGGACATAAAGCTTAAATTTTCGGACAAAATAAAAAAAAGGTTTGGGCGACCTAATATTTCTGTGCTTGCTTTCGATAAATTAAAAGCTGAAGAACAACAATTATTAAGAGAACTTTGTGTTTTTGGTACTTCATCTTCAAGCAATGGCTACTATCCAGATTTTAAGGCCCTCAATGCTCAGTGCAAATTTGTACCAGAATCTGTTGCTAAAACCACAGAAGCAGCCAAGGAAGCGGCTGAAAAAGCAGCGAAAGAAATTAAGTGGGGTGAATTAGCCTTGCCTGCACTGGCTGGTGCAAGTATTGTTGGAGCAGGCGTGTTTGTGGCTGATTTTATTTTACAACGCAGAAAACCCAAAGCTACCACCGCTGAACCCCAAGGAGCTTAGGCTGACTAGCCAGCTATCAGAGCTATCTTTGAGGTTTTACAGAGAATTTCCAAGTATCTTCATGCTAAACTAAAGCTAACCGTTACTATTTAACACGTTTATACCATTTTCAAATGGAAATAGCGTTAGATGGATACTAGGCACTGGCAAGTAAAAAACCGCAGGCGTACATAGACGTACGTTGAGGATTTTTTATTTGACGGTAACAACGTAGACGCTGACGATATTTCTATTTGAAAATGGTATTAGAAGGTTTTGCTGATATGATGATGCGTCCACTCATTCAACCTGCTTCTGCTACCGATGCTTTTCCGTTTTCATCTGCTTTTGAAGCTGAAATGATGTTAGGCAAGCAACATCCGTTGCGTCCGTATTTTGAAAAAGTCATAGCCAAAGAACGCTTGACTCAAGACGATGCGTTGGCTATTTATCATTCCACTGATTTGTTAGCCATCGGCTTACTGGGCGATGTGGCACGCAAGGTTAGGGCTACACAAGGGCATGAAAATAGTGTTTGGTGGGTGCATAATTACCATATTAACCCAACCAACATTTGTGAAGACACCTGTACGTTTTGTTCCTTCAAAAAAGGAGAACAATCACCACACGCCTATTTTTGGCCCATTCAAAAGGTGATTGACGATATTCATGCTTATGAAGGCAATGAAACCCTTCGGGAATTCCATATTGTGGCGGGGCATTACAAAAAAGCAAATTTAGCTTACTATGCAGAGATGTTTAAAGCCTTACGGAAGGCATTCCCGTGGGTGAACATCAAAGGTTTAACCGCTGCTGAAATTGACTATATTGCCAAAATTGAAGGCATCACATGGGAAGAAACGCTGAAAGTGTTGATTGATTCTGGGCTTCAAGCCCTCCCTGGTGGCGGAGCAGAAGTATTTTCACCTAGAGTGCGTGCCTTGGTTTGCCCTGATAAAATTTCGGGCGAAACGTGGTGTGATATTCATGGATTAGCCCATAAAATGGGGCTTAAAACCAACGCAACCATGTTGGCGGGCTTGGGTGAAACCCCCGAAGAACGGGTACAACATATGATAGCCTTGCGGGAACAACAGGATAAAACTGGCGGATTCCTCAGTTTTATTCCGCTGAATTGTTATTATGAAAAAAACAAGGCAGATGCTCAGCACGCATTGACTGGGTTTGAAAACTTGAAAAACTTTGCTGTTAGCCGGTTGGTGCTGGATAATTTTCCGCATATTAAAGCGTTTTGGATTCATATGGGCGAAAAAATATCGCAAGTGGGCTTGCACTTTGGGGTTGATGATGTAGACGGTACGGTTATTCAAGAAAAAATTGCTCATGCGGCGGGTACGCAAACGGCTCAAGGGCTGACGGTTCGGCAGTTGGTGCACTTAATTCGGCAAGCGGGTAAAACACCTGTTGAACGTGATGCGTTTTATAATGTGGTTAAGGTGTGGGATGAAACGGCTCAAGCAGAACTAGCCCCAGCCGTGGTTTTGAATAAAGCGTATCATTAGGTAGATGGCTTCCCCCAATACCTATCAAACATGGTAGAATATCGGTAGTAATCATCTTTTCATAAGGGTTAAATACTATGCACCCCAAACAACATGAGTATCCGCTACCGAACCAACCTCCAGCTACCGTATTGAGAATCGGGAAAATATCCTATCTCAACACCTTGCCGATGGTTTTCAACCTGCCGTTGGAAGCTACTGTGGGTATGCCTGTTCAGTGGTTGGAAGCACCGCCAGCTGAACTAAATCAAGCCATGAAACAAAACCAATTAGATATTTCCTTGGTTTCCACCGTTGAATTTCTTCGTAACGAAGCGGATTGGGTACTTCTACCCCATCTTTCTATTAGTTCATTTGCCCCTGTGCAAAGTGTACTTTGGGTTGCAGATACCCAAGGGCATCGGTTGAACTTTCAGCAAGCCCTTGCTCAATTTGACCAATTCCCTGTTACGTCAGATTCCGCTAGTTCTGTGGTTCTGCTGAAATGTTTAGCTCAATTATATACGGGTAAGCCGTTGTTTGCCAATCAGCTGAAGCCCTATCCTGCTAGTCAATATCGGTATCAATTAGGGCATTACGGTAATGTGCTAATGATTGGCGATGATGCCTTATCCTTTTTAAATTCCGGCTTACGCAAAAGCGATTGCGTTTACGATCTTGCCCAATTGTGGAGCGATTTCCACGGTGGGCAATTTCCCTTTGTGTTTGGCGTTTGGGTCGCTAACCGCACTTGGGCCAATCAAAACGTTGAACTACTTAATAAAGTGATTGGGTGCTTGCAACAGCAGGTTTACGAAAACTTACATAATCCCGCTCAAAAAGAAGCTTTATTGCTTCATGCACACAGTTTAGGCTACCAAACACCCGCCCAGTTAGACGCTTATTTTTCACATTCGCTTTCGTATGAATTGACGCCTCGGCATTTGCAAGCCATGCATCAATTTAAGCAATATCTCGTAGATTTTCAACTGCTATAATCAATAATTATAATTAAAGGACAATGCTTCTGCTATGCAAACCAATCAGCAACCACTTATTCAAGTCAAAAATCTTAAGAAAAAATATGCCGAAGATGGGCCTTGGGTCTTAAATGATATTACATTTGATGTTTATGAAAACGAAGTGTTGGCGATTATTGGCACCAGTGGCTGCGGAAAAAGTACGTTATTGAAGTGTATTGCAGGGTTGGAATGCCCCACCGAAGGACAGGTTGTTTTGAATGACCCTAATTACACCCTTGTTTTCCAGTATTCTGCTTTGTTTGATTCGCTCAGTGTGTTTGAAAATGTGGCATTTGCTTTGTTAGAACCGCCTGATGATGCCACTACGTTCAAGCGTCTACCAAAGGCTGAAATTGCTAAACAGGTAGAAGAAAAGCTCAAAATGGTTGGTTTGGACGGCATTGAAGAAAAACGCCCCAACGAACTTTCTGGTGGTATGCAAAAACGGGTTAGTTTTGCTAGGGCGATTATGTCGAACCCCAGAATTATTCTTTATGATGAGCCGACTTCGGGGTTAGATCCTGTAGCAGCCAATACCTTGGAAGATTACATGAATGTGTTAAGCAGAGAATTAAAAGCTGCTTCAGTAGTAGTTACCCATACGCTTTCAACCATTTGCAGAACCGCTCATCGGGTTATTTTGTTGAATGAAGGGGTGATTCATTGGTCAGGCACACCGCAGGAATTATTACAGACAGATGACCCTATTGCTAGCAGATTTGCAAAAGCCGCCTTGGATACGACTTCCGCTGCGGCTACAGGCGTTCGGGTTTAGTTGGTTATTTTGGGTACTTGGCATTTTTTCCATGTTTATGCTTAAATTAAGTGATAAGTTTAATTTAATAGTTATGATTGATGCTTGAAAGGGCGATATAATGGGATACGTTTCTACCAACGATTTTAAAACAGGGTTGACCCTTGAAATTGATAGTGCTTTAATGCAGGTTATTGAATTTTTGCACGTAAAACCCGGTAAAGGTGCGGCGTTTGTTCGTTCAAAACTGCGTAACGTGTTAACAGGGCAAGTGGTTGAAAAAACGTTCCGTGCTGGTGAAAAATTGGAAACTGCCCATTTGGATAGAAGCGATATGAGCTACCTTTATAATGATGGCACTGAATATACCTTTATGGATACCAACACGTTTGAGCAAATCACCATTCCTGCCAGTATGATTGGCGATAATGGCATTAAATACCTCAAAGAAAATATGATTTGCATGATTGTTCGGCACAACGACAAGGTTGTGATGGTGGATATACCTTCGCACGTTGAACTTGAAGTAGTGGATACCCCCCCTAACGATAAAGGTAACACCGCTCAAGGTGGCTCGAAACCTGCTACGTTGGAAACAGGGGCTACGGTTCAAGTGCCTTTCTTTGTTGTGAATGGGACAATTATTCGGGTAGATACTCGCAATAACTCTTACCTTGACCGTGTAAACTAGGCGTTATTCAGCTTTTTGTTAATTAAAAAGGACTCAATTCCTCATGATGGACGTTAATATTGAACAACTTAAAGCCTTGGCTGAACTAGCAAAAGCCAATGAATTGGCTGAAATTACGGTTACAGATGGTGATAAAAGTATTACCATTAAAACACCGTCTTCAGTTTCTCATACCGTAAACCAGTTTTCTGGTGGTGGTGTTTCTACTTTCGCTCCTGCAATGGCTGGTGCAACCACTGCTGTAGCCACGGAATCTTCCAGTCCCTCTCCTTCTGTTGTTGCGGTAGATGCGGCAAACATTAAAACGATTAGTGCCCCAATGGTTGGTACGTTTTATGCGTCTTCTTCCCCAGAATCACCCGTTTTTGTTGAAAAAGGGACGGTAGTAAAAGTGGGTCAAACACTTTGTATTTTGGAAGCCATGAAGCAGATGAATCAGCTGGAAAGTGAATTGGCTGGCACGATTGTTGAAGTGTTAGGTCAAAATGGTCAGCCTGTTGAATTTGGTCAGCCTTTATTTAAAATTCAAGTGTAACGGTTTTATTTTAGTTCGTTTGTTTGAGGTTTATCGTTGATGTTTTCTTCTCTCGTTCAGTCTGCTTTTCATGCTAAAACGGTTCAACGGGTTGGCTTCAGTTGGCTTTTCGTTGTAGTTACCTTCTTTGTCTGCTTATTCATTAGTCAAGTTATGGCTCAACCTTTGCGGTTGGCTTCAAGTAGTTATTGGCAAGCAGGAATGAACTTTATTACCGCTTCTTTAAGCGATAAAGAACCGAATACAACCCATTTTATCGCCGTGGGCGATACGGGTTCTGGCAATAACAATCAACAAGCGGTAGCTACGGCTATGAAAGACCGGTATGCTACGAACCCCTATCAATTCGTTTTGCATTTGGGTGATATTATTTATCCTGTAGGTAATGTAGATAAAGATGGGGAACGGTTATATACCAATTTTTATCGGTTTTGGTATGAAGAGTTCAAAGTGCCTGTTTGGTTAACCCTTGGTAACCACGATAAAATTTATAAACACGGCAAGCCTGCTCTTAAATTTTACCGTATGCCGAATTATTATTATAAAAACACCATGGGTAATATGGAACTGTTCACCTTAGATACCAACAACTTCGATGCGAAGCAACAAGCATGGCTAAAAAGCGGGCTAGCTTCTTCTAAAGCGAAATGGAAAGTGGTCTACGGGCATCATCCTATTGGTACTTCTGGGGAGCACGCCAGAGAAAAGTTGGTGTTGGATTTGAGAAAAACGTTATTACCAACCCTTGCTGAAGGCAAAGCAGACTCTTACTTGGCAGGACACGACCATGATTATGAACGGTTTACCCCAATGGCTGAAAGCCCCTTGATGACTATTGTTTCAGGTGGTGGTGGTGCTTATTTACGAGATAAAGCCGAAGAACGTGTGGGTAGCTTGAAATTTATTAAAGCTCACCATTACTTGGAAGGTTTGGCGGATGATAAAACCTTGCGTCTTCAGGCGTTAGATGTGAATAATAAGCAGTTGGATTGCGTGGTTCTTAAGAAATCTGCAGCTAAGTTGGTTTTTCAATCTGCTGTTTGGAAAACGTGCGACCAAGTGGTTGTTCCGTTTACGACTGAGGTGGCAAAATAGTGGTTTCAAGCGTAGTTAAATTAGTTGAAGAGAAATTGAAATTAGCTTATTGCCCCACTTACTTTGAATTGGTTGATAATTCTTGGCAACACGCTGGTCATGCCGGTAATAAAATGGGTGGTAGCCATTTGGGTGTTTTGATGGCTTCTGCTGTGTTTGAAGGGCTTTCTACTTTGCAACGTCATCGTCATGTTAATAATACCCTGAAGGCAGAAATGGCAGGGTCTGTTCACGCATTAGAACTAAGACTTTACACCCCTGAACAGTTCGCCCAGCTTGGTTCATGATTTTGTTTTTTAAACGATTCTAGTGGATATTTCAGTACCTACCCCGATATGTTTATAATGGCTTGCTCTAAAGTGGCTAGTTGTTTAGCAAAACAAACCCGAACATATTGCGTTTCAATGCTGTTTTCACGAGGAGGGGTTCGGTAAAAACATCGCCCTGGCACGACTGAAAAGCCTTTAGTTCGAATCCACGAATCAACCGCTTCTAAATCAGAGTTAAATCCAGCAGGGGTAACAGGCAACCAAAAGTAATAAGCACCTTGCGGTAAACCTGCATAAGGCAAACCTAAGGCATCCAAAAAGCCGACCATTTTCCCCCTCCGCTGATGGAAATCAGCTGAAAGTTGATGTAAATAAGTTGGTAATTCAGGGCTAGTTAACAAATAACTGGTGGCAATTTGCCAATGGCTAACCGTACCAGCACTTAACACATCATGGATTTTGCGTATAGCTTCAGTAACAGTGGGGTTCGCTAAAACCCAGCCCACACGCCAACCCGTAGCACTAAAGGTTTTTGAAACACTTTGCAGGGTAATAACCCATGGACGAATAGCAGTATCTAACGTGGCGGTGGGCGTGTGTTTGCGTCCATCGTACAAAAGGTTTTCATAAACTTCATCGCTAACCAAATAAATACCCCGCTCCGCACAAGCTAACCCTAATGCTGTTAAAGAAGCGGTATCAAAAACCGTACCGGTAGGGTTACAGGGGGAATTAATGATAATAGCCTTCGTTTTTGGCGTGAAGCTTGCGATAATTCGGTCAACATCTAAAGCAAACAAGGGTGGGGGTAGCGGCACAAAAACTGGCGTTGCCCCTAGTAATTTAATGACTGGTAAATAACTTTCATAAAAGGGTTCTAGCAAAACTACTTCATCTGCAGGGTTAAGAACTGCGGCTAAGCCAGCATAAATGCCTTCAGTAGCCCCTGTAGTAACGGTTATTTCCGTTTCAGGATGATAACTAATACCATATTGTTGTTGATTATAACTGGCAATGGCTTGGCGAAGCGGTTGGTAGCCCCAGGTATTTTCCGCTTGATGCCAAACCCCGTTGCCTGCTAAAGCTTGCTGAGCAGCGTTTAACACCAGCGGAGCGGGTGCGAAATCAGGCAAGCCTTCTGCTAGGTTAATAGCCCCTACTTGGTTGGCAAGCCTAGTCATATTGCAAATAACTGATTCTGAAATGCCTTGCACAACCGTACTAATGATATTTTTAGAAAAAGACATGAATAAAATAAACTTTCTATTCTTTAGTATGCAAAATAATAACTTACTGTTATTATAGCTTTTTTATGAAAACAATGTATAAAAATACACCCTTAAATACTACAACGCTTTAAAAATTATCCGTGGATACAGAATTATTGCTATGTTAAATAAGCCACATATGAAAATTAGCCTAGTGCTAGTCTTTCAAAACAACCTAATTTAGGTGAATTAGAAGCAATGGTTTTTAATAATTAACCAACTACCAGTGCCAGTTTTTGATGGTATCTACCACTAACGCCACGTTTTCAACTGGGGTTAGGGGTAATACACCATGCCCCAAGTTAAACACATAATGACTTTGCCCGCCTTGAGCAATAGTGGCTTCCGTTAAAGCTTGAAGCTTGGCTTTATCAGTCAAAAACAACGCAGTAGAATCCAAATTACCCTGTAAAACCGTCCCTGCTGGAAATAGATTTCTAGCCTCATCTAATCGGGTTAGCTCATCAAGGCTAAAGCAATCAGCATTAAGCTTAGCCATAGTAGGCAACAACCCACGGGAATGCTTCACAAAGATGATAACAGCCACCGTAGGGTGTTTCGCCTTTAATGCATCTATGACTTGGGCTTGGTATGCCTGCACAAAGGCTTCATAATAAGCGGTTGGTACATTGCCCGCCCAAGTATCAAACAATTGAATAACTTGAGCACCCGCTTGAATTTGAGCATCGCAATAGTCAATGACCATCGCCGTAATGGTTGCTAATAGCTGATGCAACGCTTCGGGCTGTTCAAACAACCACTGTTTTGAAAACCGACCGGTTTTCCAGCTACAGCCTTCTAAGGCGTAACTAGCCAACGTCCACGGAGCACCCGCAAAACCAATCAAGGCAATGCCCGTATCTTTCAATTCATGTCGCATCATTTGAAGCGATTTGATGAGAAAATCACAATCAACCATCGGGTCAAAGCCATGAAGGCGTTTCAAATCATCCACATGTCGAACAGGGTTGGCAAACTGCGGGCCTTTTTCATCGGTGAACGCCAGTTCCAACCCCATAGCTTGAAGGGGTATAAGAATATCTGAAAAAATAATGGAAGCGTCAAACCCGAATTGCTGAAGTGGTTGCAACGTTACTTCTACCGCTACTTCGGGTGTATGGCAAATTTCCAAAAACGTATGGCGTTTACGGACAGCTTGATATTGGGGCATATATCTGCCCGCTTGCCGCATCATCCACACAGGTGGACGTTCTAATGTTTCACCCTTTAAGGCTCTTAGTAATAAGGGCTCAAAATTGGGGGTTTCAGCATAAGGGGTAGGCAAGTTGCCGGTCGGTTGATAGCGGGTTGAAGTCATTGTCATTTTATGTTTACAGCCTTTTAATTCATAGCAAGTAATAGTGGGTTAAGCCTTATCAATAACCCATGCGGAAAATAGAAAAATCAACTGCAAAATCAAGGCTGTTGCAGCTAACCGAACAAATGCTCCCTTGGGGCTTTCTGGGTTATTAGGCGGTGCTAGCAAATAAGGGATACCCACGCAAGGCATGGCAAAAACGGCACTAAGCCAAGGGAAAACCGGTTTTTCTGTTTTTTTACAATACCGATAGCAACTGAGCAGAAAAAATACGTTTGGCACTAAGATAATAGCCACTGTAAACAAGGGGTGTCGCATGGGCAACAACGCTGGTAAATCTAAAAATAACATCATCATTTCCTCTACCAAATAAGGGTTGAATAAACACCTTATTAGTATAAGTGAAATATGGGCTTACCAGACTATGAATTTTCAAAAAGCCTCGGAAAAAGTTTCAGTGGGATGGGATAATGAGGCACGTTGATTCCTCTGGAATCACTCCCGCCTCGGGATTAGCACGCTCAATGGAGCTTTTTCCGAGGCTTTTCAAGAATGGGTGCTGATTGTTTCAATAGGCTGCGTAAGCACGGGGTTGCTTTTAAACATTTTGGCTATAAAGGCTTCAACCCCAGTAGGGCCAGCTATCATTAACCCACCTAAAATAACGGTGGTTAGCAGAAACGTGCAAAGATATTCATAAATACCACGTTGAATGCTAATGCGTTGCGTGGGGAATTTATGCGAAGCAGGTTCAATGGCTTGAGAAACGACAAACGATGTTGATTGTTGTGATACTGCCATGAGACCCTTTCCCCTCTTTTTTACTTGGATTATTAGATAAATTCACTATTTTTTGATTCTGTTATTCTCAGTCTCTTGTTAACAATACCTATCGGATACTAAAAACGATAGGTAAAGGGGTCGGCTTATTTAGTAACAATTCCTTTACAAAAAAGCAAGTCAAATTGTAACTAAATGTAACTAATTTATGATGATTGTATGACTATCTACTACCTTGTAGTAAAATAATCACAATGGTAATGTTCTAATTTAGTGTGATTCTTAGTTCGTTGATTCACTTCTTTTTCGCTTTTGACTTTACTTTTTTTCTTTTACAGGTGTAATAAAAATGCTAAAATATAACCTTCAGTGAAGGGTTCAGCTTTGTTACATTCAGATGTTTAAAAAATTACAAAAAAGCAGTTGCTTTTATTTTAAAATTTCAAACAATCAAATTGGTACTTATTTATGATTACGTCTCTTCCTTATTATCAATCCACCACACCCACTGTTTCTACTCAGTCTGCCGCATTGCGTTCAGGTAAAATTGAATTGTTTGTAGGGTCTACACCCGCCGTTGAAGCTGTCATGGCTCAGCCTGTGCCGGTAAATCAACCGGTGTTAAGGCTAACGGCCAACACCTACGAAAGCCCTGAAGATTACGGACTGTTTGCCCCTAAAAAACCCGTTGAAAAAACACTGTTTTCCCATGCTGATGCTGACAATATTGTGCCCAATGGGGTTCAAGGGTCTGAAGCGGGTTATTTGTACCCGTTAAAAAAAGGGCAAACCTTTGGTATTCGAATTACAGATAAAGACGTTGAAAGATTTCTGAATAGCATTGGGGTTGAACGTTGGCCTGGCTTGGTTGCCAACCCTATTCGGTTAACAAGAACCTTGGGCGATTATTTAAATGAATCGCTTTATAAAGATGCTGCGAATAAGCCTGTGGGTATTCAAGAAGTAGCCTTGGCTAACACTTCACCAACCGCTGAAAAATCGCCACGGTCAGTGAATGTGGGTCGTATTAAACCGCTCAATGTAATGGCTTAAGTTTAACTACATAACACCTGACAAAAACAAGATAAACACTGATGTTTTATAGCTTTTGTTAGAATTGTTAGCTTCAAACCATAGGCAGTTGAAGATAGGCTGGTGCAAGCGTAGCGAAGCAGACCAATTAGGGAGCTTCTAGCTTCCGGTCAAGCCTATTTTCAACGTATACCCAAACCAATTAACCAGTTGTTCCCCTGGGGATTATTAAGGGGGTTACGGGCGAAAGCTCCCTAACTTTTGCGGGGGGTGTGGGGGGTACTCAAACAGTACCCCCCATGAAGCCCTAGCCCGAAGCGATAACCTTCAACCAAAAAAGGTCAGGTTTTAGGTCTTAACTTTCTATTTCTACCCAAGTACTTTCTTTTTGTGTAAAATTGAACTACCTGCTAATTCATTCATTACAATAAGAAAGCTTATTACATCATGCCTAAACCTAGTAGCACTGCTATTGCAGCCAAAACAGTCGTTGTCATTGGGGCAGGGCCAGGTGGCTATGCCTGTGCTATTCGGCTAGCCCAACAGGGGCACACGGTAACTCTCATTGAAAAAGAAAACCTAGGTGGTACTTGCCTTAACTGGGGATGTATTCCTTCTAAAGCGTTTATTCATGTCGGCGAATTTTATCATCAACTGCTTTCAGGTGAAAGCGAAGCCTTTGGCGTTTCAGTTAGCCAAGCGACGTTAGATTGGCAAAAAACAGTGGCTTGGAAAGACGCTATTTTAACCCGTCTTCGAGGTGGTATTCAACACCTACTAACCAAACACAAAGTAACCATCATCAAGGCAACTGCAGTTCTTGAAGCCAATAAAACCATCCAATTAACCCATGCAGATGGTAAAACACAAACCCTACAACCACAAGCCATTGTATTAGCGATGGGTTCTAGACCTTCTATTCTGCCTAATTATGCTGATATACTAGACGGTCAATTTATACTCAATTCCAACCAGTTGATGATGCTACCTAGCCTACCTAAAAGCATGGCTATTTTAGGCGGGGGTATTATTGGGCTTGAATTAGGCTGTATGCTAGCCCATTTGGGGGTAGATGTTACCATTATTGAATTTCAGCCTACAGTGCTTACCCATTGGCATACCGAAACGGTTAAGGTGTTTTTACAACAATTAAAATCACTCGGTGTTAAGTTACTACTTGAAACGACCATTGAAGGCTTGCCTGTCATCAACCAAGTTGATAATACGGTATCTATTACGGTAAAAGATAAAAAATCGAATCAAACGACGGGTCTTTCTGTGGAAAAACTATTGTTATGTACCGGTAGAAAGCCTAATATTGAAGGCTTGGCTGAAGCCGGTATTTCGATAAGCCCTTCGGGCAAAGTGGCGGTTAATCATCAACTGCAAACCACTGTGGCAGGTGTTTATGCCATTGGCGATTTAATTGAAGGCCCTCAACTAGCCCATAAAGCCACCAAAGAAGGACTATTAGTTGCAGATGTCATTTCAGGTTTCCCTGAACTAAAAGATTGGCGGGCTTTGCCTTCCGTTGTTTACACTGCCCCTGAATTAGCCCAAGTGGGGCTCAATGAAACCCAAGCGAAAGTGGCAGGCTATGGTCAAGCAACAACCATCTTGTTTCCATTAGGTGCATTGGGGCGTTCTCATACGCTTTCCAGTAGTGCTTCGCCCAAAGGGCATTTTATTTTAGTGGTAGACGCCGTTACCGATGTGGTTTTGGGCGGAGAAGTGGTTGCACTCAATGCCGGTGAACTAATAGCAGAAATAGCGTTGGCGGTAGAATGTGGGCTAACAGCGACGGATTTAGCCTTAACCGTTCACGCCCACCCAACCCTTTCAGAAGGCTGGATGGAAGTGGCAGAAGCGGTACATAAACAGGCCGTTCATCTTTTTCAAGGGTAGTAGAGCTTAAATAATTGCTTCGGTCTGAAATAAAATATAAACGTTTATAATTGATAGTTTTTACAGAGATTTATAGCTTCAAATCATGGGCAGTTGAAGATAGGCTGGTGCGAGCGTAGCGAAGCAGAGCATTTAGGGAGCCTCTTTTGCTTCCGCTCAAGCCTATTTTCAACGTACACGAAAGCCAATTAACCAGTTGTTCCCCTGGGGATTACAAAGGGGGTGGCGAGCAGCCCCTTTGTTTTGCGGGGGGTGTGGGGGGTGCTCAAACAGTACCCCCCATGAAGCCCTAGCCCGAAGCGATTAACCCGTCCGCATTTTGAAAAATAAAAAAGGTCAGGTGTTATAGCAATTCAAAGTTAGAATAGCGTATAGCTTTCTCTATGTAGGGGTGCGATTTATCGCATCCGTTTAGGGCTTGTGGGACGGACTGATGCAACGCATAGACCGCTAGGGCTAATAAATCACGCCCCTACAAAAACACGCCATTTAATCTTTGAATTGGTATTAGACACCTTCTTCCAAGAGAACAACCTCATTCTTAAAGAAGGCAACTTGGTAGATGCCACCTTTATTAAAGCCAATAGCAAACAGAGAAAAAAGCCTGAAGACCAGAGCGACCCTGATGCCACTTATGGCTACAAAGGCTTTGGTTACAGTGCCACGGTTAATGTGGATGCTAATACCAATTCAAAGTTAGAATAGCGTATAGCTTTCTCTATGTAGGGGTGCGATTTATCGCATCCGTTTAGGGCTTGTGGGACGGACTGATGCAACGCATAGACCGCTAGGGCTAATAAATCACGCCCCTACAAAAACACGCCATTTAATCTTTGAATTGGTATGATTTGTTGGCTTCCACGTTAGAAAGAGGCTTGAGCGGAAGGCTATAGCTGTTCCAAAAGTTATTGAGCCATTTTAAAGGCTTGGTCAATGGCTTCATCTAAAGATAAGGTATCGGTTAGTAACCGACGAATTCTCGCCTTCAACGCCGACCAAAATCGCTCAATCGGATTCAAATCAGGACTGTCATACCAATTCCAAGTTTAAATAGCGTGTTGAATATAGGGGAAATAGGCGAACGATTTCACCCACGCTGTATTAGCCTCTACCCAGCGTAAAGCCTTCACTAAATGAGCTTCCACTGCATCCAACGTCTCAAAATAAGCATTGCCAAAAAACCGAGTCCGAATACCCTTCCACAACTGCTCCACAGGGTTCAACTGCGGACTATACGGCGGTAAACAAACCAACCGAATGTTAGCAGGAACAACCAGCCCCCCACTTCTATGCCAACCTGCACCATCCAAAACAAGCACAATCTCATCTGCAGGGTAACGCTCACTTAATTCACGTAAGAATACGTTCATCCAATCCGTATCCGCATACGGAAGAATCAACGAAACACTCTCTCCCGTCTTGGGTTCCATGGTACTATACGCATAGAGGTATTGCCGTATATGTTGAGCTTCCACTACTGAACGTTCACCCTTGGGTAACCATACTTTACGAACTTGGCAAATTTTGCCAAACCTCGCCTCATCCTGAAAAAATAGCCGAACTGGCTTTTTTACTGTTTTTGTAACAGAGTTAACGAAGTCAGGAAGTTTTTTTGAAGAGGGTTTGAGCCTCATCATTATGGTTGGGATGCACTGGGCGAGGTACTTTTGCCTTCCAATCGTGGCGATTGAGCAGGTTGTAAACAGTTTGAAAGATGACGGGTCTGCCCACCAGTGCGTTGAGTGCCTGGTGTAAATCGTAGATACCGACCTTACCTTTGTGGCGTTGTAGTAGGTCTATTTCGGCTTGTTTACTGGGTAGTAGGCTATTGCGTACAATCCCTTTTTTAGGATAGAGACTGTAAAGTCCGTGTTGTTGAACTTGGGCTTGAATGCGTTGGACGTGTCGAAAGCCGAAACCCGTATGTTGGGCTATTTCGGCTTGTGTTTTACCGTCGATTATTTTGAGTTTAATGCAGAGGAATCGGCGATAGGTTTTCTTGTCGGTGAAGGTTTTTTCAAAGGCGAGTACGTCTTCTTGGGTGATCATGATCAGAATCTTTCAAACAAACAATAATACCCCTCTATTATACGCTATTTAAACTTGGAATTGGTATTATAGCTTCAAACGCTTCAAACCATAGGCAGTTGGAGATAGGCTGGTGCGAGCGTAGCGAAGCAGAGCATTTAGGGAGCCTCTTTTGCTTCCGCTCAAGCCTATTTTCAACGTACACGAAAGCCAATTAACCAGTTGTTCCCCTGGGGATTACAAAGGGGGTGGCGAGCAGCCCCTTTGTTTTGCGGGGGGTGTGGGGGGTGCTCAAACAGTACCCCCCATGAAGCCCTAGCCCGAAGCGATTAACCCGTCCGCATTTTGAAAAATAAAAAAGGTCAGGTGTTATAGCAATTCAAAGTTAGAATAGCGTATAGCTTTCTCTATGTAGGGGTGCGATTTATCGCATCCGTTTAGGGCTTGTGGGACGGACTGATGCAACGCATAGACCGCTAGGGCTAATAAATCACGCCCCTACAAAAACACGCCATTTAATCTTTGAATTGGTATGATTTGTTGGCTTCCACGTTAGAAAGAGGCTTGAGCGGAAGGCTATAGCTGTTCCAAAAGTTATTGAGCCATTTTAAAGGCTTGGTCAATGGCTTCATCTAAAGATAAGGTATCGGTTAGTAACCGACGAATTCTCGCCTTCAACGCCGACCAAAATCGCTCAATCGGATTCAAATCAGGACTGTAAGGCGGTAAAAACAACAACCGACAACCCGCAGATTCAATCAGCTGTTGAATCTCCCAAGATTTATGAAAACTCGCATTATCCCCAATGACCGTCATCCCCGCCGTTAAACTCGGTAACAACTCATGTTCAACCCACGTCAAAATAACCTCGGTATTACAATAGCCCTTAAAACACCACGGGGCTAATGGCTTTCCACCCTGTAACCCTGCTATAATAGAGGTACGTTCGGTGCGTTGACCACTAATTTCCTCCTGCACCCGTTCACCTTTAGGGGAACGACCATACAAGCGTTCAACGCTTCTACGGTCAACCCCACATTCATCCACAAACACAAGACTGGCGGGCGTTAGCGGTTCTATCTCCTGCTTATAAACTGTGCGTTTGGCTTCACTTCGTTCTCGGTAGAGCGTGCTTTTTTTTACGGCTAATGCCGAGTTTAATGAGGTTGTAGGAGATGGTGGATTTTTTAGAACCGAGCAAGAGAGCCAATTCGTCCAAATAGGCACTGGGGTTGGCTTTTTGTATGGCGAGTAGTTGGTTTCTGTCGATGCTTGTTGCGGTGGTTGCCCCTGGTTTTTTGGGGATGAGACAGGTTCGTTTGACCCATCGTTTGACGGTGGCGAGACTGACTTTGAATCGGATGACGGTGGCTTGTTGTGTTTCTTTTTCTTGATTGATGCAATCAACGACTCGTTGTCTTAAATCGACGCTATATGCCATAGATGAATCCTCCTTTTTCGTGAACGTTATCCTCCTTATTATAGCTCAATAATTATTGGAACAGCTATAGCAGGAACAACCAGCCCCCCACTTCTATGCCAACCTGCACCATCCAAAACAAGCACAATCTCATCTGCAGGGTAACGCTCACTTAATTCACGTAAGAATACGTTCATCCAATCCGTATCCGCATACGGAAGAATCAACGAAACACTCTCTCCCGTCTTGGGTTCCATGGTACTATACGCATAGAGGTATTGCCGTATATGTTGAGCTTCCACTACTGAACGTTCACCCTTGGGTAACCATACTTTACGAACTTGGCAAATTTTGCCAAACCTCGCCTCATCCTGAAAAAATAGCCGAACTGGCTTTTTTACTGTTTTTGTAACAGAGTTAACGAAGTCAGGAAGTTTTTTTGAAGAGGGTTTGAGCCTCATCATTATGGTTGGGATGCACTGGGCGAGGTACTTTTGCCTTCCAATCGTGGCGATTGAGCAGGTTGTAAACAGTTTGAAAGATGACGGGTCTGCCCACCAGTGCGTTGAGTGCCTGGTGTAAATCGTAGATACCGACCTTACCTTTGTGGCGTTGTAGTAGGTCTATTTCGGCTTGTTTACTGGGTAGTAGGCTATTGCGTACAATCCCTTTTTTAGGATAGAGACTGTAAAGTCCGTGTTGTTGAACTTGGGCTTGAATGCGTTGGACGTGTCGAAAGCCGAAACCCGTATGTTGGGCTATTTCGGCTTGTGTTTTACCGTCGATTATTTTGAGTTTAATGCAGAGGAATCGGCGATAGGTTTTCTTGTCGGTGAAGGTTTTTTCAAAGGCGAGTACGTCTTCTTGGGTAATCATGATCAGAATCTTTCAAACAAACAATAATACCCCTCTATTATACGCTATTTAAACTTGGAATTGGTATTAAAGTAATTATATCGTATTTTACAAACTGGCTTGGGCATGAAACCGTCCATGATGATGCTTCGAATGATGCGTAGAAGCCGTAGCATGGCTTCCTCCTTCAACTAAAGTGCCTTGCGAACGATTAACCGACGTTTTAGCCCCTATTGTTGGGTTGGCTACAATTGTTGCTGTAACTGGTTTAAGAGGCGAAACAATGGGTTTTTTAGTTATGGTGGAGGCTCCTAAAACCGTTGCTAACGTTGCAACTTCACTCAGCCGTACTTGTTCCACATAAGAAGGTTGTTGGGTAGCCACGGCTTTCGTTGTGTTTGGTTTTTCTGTTGTGGGAGGCGTCGTTGTCGCTTCCGTAATACCCAAGAAAGTGGTATTAACCAGCAACGGACGCATAATGCCATAAGAAAGTAAATTAGAAATCATTACAAAGGCTAAAGAAAGCCCCGTTTTGTTATGGCCTTCATTAAGTGTGTTCCACGACCACTGCAACCCATCCGCGGTTTTATGTAAGCTTTTACCCACGGCTTGGTTTAGCCCTTTCCACCCTTCCGTTTTGGCTAGCCATTGTTCTGCCTGGTTGCGTACAACGTGGTTCTTTTTGCCCGCCAATGCAATGCCATCTACCAACGCAAAACTAGCTACAGCCTGCACACAATGAATAGCAGCTCCAACAACTTGCCGAGCAATTTCTTGGTTATTAAGCAGTTTTTCTTCTTTGGGAGTGATTTTTTTAGCTTTTTTTAGCTCTTTGTTAATCCAAATCGTCGTCATAATGGTAACGATAGTAGACGGTACATATTGCATAACAACGAAGGCTTGTAGCCATTTGTTTACTTCGGTTTTACCCCCCGTAATAGCATCTTTTATCTGCTGTTTTAAACTATCCACATAGGTATTGTTTTGAGTTAAGGGTCCGCCCACTTTTTGTTGTACGGTTTGCCAGATAGCATCTGCCGTTTGATGACTTTCTTGTTTTACACTGTTAAGTAAACTAATTAATTGGTCATCTGTCAAAGTGTGGTTAGGATGATTAACCAATAGCCATTCTTTAACTAGGTTAAGAATTTTCTTCGGGTTTTCTTCGGATTGTTCCAAGGCTTTTTTTAAGGGCGAATCTTCCGTTTTAGATGATTTTCCTGAACGCATACTAGCACCAGTAATAGAGGGTAAGCCCTGTTGATAGACCGATTTTCGGCTATTACTGTAGGGTGTTATCAATTGCATCATCATAAGAAGGTTTTCCTCCGCTGGCATTACCCAGATCAGGTAGTAAGGGTCCGTTACACCGTTGTTTCAGTAACGCTCTCAGCCGACTGTCAGCAGAAAAACTATCAAAGTTTTCTGTCGGGCGTCAGCTCCCCATGGGGTTGTAAGTATCTATGTACCTAAAACCTTGTAAATAAAAAATAGAATCAAGAGAAATCCATAACCTATTCTATTAAAGGTAAAATACGGTCTACTATATATAGTATTTCTCATAGAATAAAAAATGAATGAGTTGATTGAATTTTATTATTGCAATTAAATTGCATTTGTATTATTGTTACTAAGGTTAGCTTTTTCATCTTTAAGCACACTTCTATCTGTTAATGGTTTTATCAAGGTAGATAGTTTTTCTTTTTCTCTCTTCTCACATTATTGGTTTTTTACATTGAATGATAGTGTCTGCTTCTACTCCCCCCCTTACCACAAAACTTCATAAAGCTGCCGTAGAACGTCATCAACCTGCCCATGCTAAACCTCGTGGGGTTTCTACTAATGGTAGTGTGGAAATTCATCATGATACGCACGAAAAAGAAGCCCCAAAAACACCCGCTCAGCGAATTGCTGCCTTGGGTTCTGGTGTTTTACTGACAACCGCTATTACCTTATTAAGCCGTACTGAAGATAAAGCTTATCAACTCAATGAATTCGCCAAAAGAACCGTGGCAAAACGAGACAACGAAACCGTTCTATTTGATGCGGATAAAAAACGGATTGAAGGGCAAGCCAAACCCAAACCCAATGCTTTAAGAATCTACCCAGATACCCTGCTTAAAACAAAACCCGCTGCTTTATTAACCACTGATGCAATTAGCTGGGTCAAATCGCTCGGGTTATTGGCGGGGGTTCAGGGTATTAATGCAGGTTTAGGCTTACATTTACCCCCCGTAATTAACGCCCTTGAATTAGGTGCCGTTTCTCATGTGCTAATACCTGGCACGTTGGGTAGTAAAGTAGCCCACTTTATGACCATGGCACCGCTGTTGATAGGGTCTGTTGGGGTAACGCAACTAGCCCATGGTGCAATAGACCCTACCGTGGATAAAGATGATAGCTTAACGAAAAACGAAAAACAACTGACAAAATCCCTACTCGGCATGGCGGTTTCTATTGGTATGGGGGTTGGTGCTATGGCTTTATTTCCTAGAATTCACATGGGGCTTTCGGGGTTGGATGTGAAGTTTCAGTCTAACAAAGTAACGGGGGCTAAAGCAGGCGAAAATTGGTATATTACTACGACTAAAACAGTTGATGGCTGGCAACATGCCACGGGTAAGGCATGGGAACAGCTTCAAACTAAGTTGCAAAATAAGTGGGAACGCACTTGGAAAAAAACTGCTGAAAGACCGCCGTTAAATAAGGAACCTTGGTTTGATAAAAATGCCTTCAAAACCCATGCCGAAGTACCGTGGAGCAACCCTTATTTTTACGAAGAAAAACCTGAAGATAAGCTATTTGCCTTACAAAAAGCGTATAGCCAAACGTTAGAGGTATTGCCTGAACCGTATACTTGGCAAGAAAAAGCCCTACACTGGTTGAATGGCAAACAATCACCTGTAGCCAAAGCGATTTTGACTACCCGATGGCATGTTGCTAAACGAGAAGCCCAGTTCAATCAAGCGTTTCTAACCAATGGGGCGTTTCAACAGTTTGAACCCTTCTACAAACGAGACATAAACCACGTTATGGGCGATGGGCAGTATTATCAAACGGCCAAACAGAAACTGATTAAAGCCTTAGAAGAATTAAGTACTCCGCAACAACCAGAACCAATCAGTGGAAATTCCCTACTGGGTGGTGGTACAGGGATGATAGGTCAAAGAAAACCCCGTATCTCTGAAGCAATAAACAACTTAGTTGTTGAACTGGCAAAAGAAGCCCCTACCCTATTAGAAGCACTTAAACAGGGAAAATCTTCTAAACAAACGAGTCCCTTTTTACAAGAATATCTCTTGTTAAAACCTCATTTTGAAATCTTAAAAGCTCATTTTGAAAACTCGTCCGATTCACAAATGTCAGCATCTGAAATAAAGTTATACACTTATCTAAATGCATTAACGCCGTTTTTTGATGCCAATAACAATGTTTCTAATGGGCTATTGCCTAAAATTACCTTGCTGGGTGAACAACTATATGATTGGCACAGTGCCAACCCCACCATTACGTTTTCAACCGATGCATCTTTGAATAAACAGCTCATTCAACTAATTACGGCATTCAAAACCCGTAATGAAACCATGGGATCGGCGGATTTGTCGGCAGATTTAAGCACTGTTCAGCAGTATTATTTACCCATTACTGAACAACTAGAAACTGCATTTCAAGCTTTTAGGAAAACCAAACCAGATTGTGTTGAGTGTGAAAATGAAAACACTAGAAGTGCTGAACTGAAACAGTTTTATGCTAGAGTCACTGAAACGCTGACCCCTCAATTAACAACTGGCAATAATGACAAAGCTGTTGCTAAGGCAAAAAAACAGGCAACAGAAATTGCTGACCAATTGGCGTTACTGCATGATAAAACCGAACATTTACGAGGGCACGTACCGGGGTCTGCACCGTTTTGGGCGATGACTGGGGCAGCCGCAGGGGCGGTTACCTGTGGTAGCGGGTGTTGTGCAGGTTCGTTCTTCTGCCTAAACGAAGCCACCGCTCTGTTTGGTAGCTTATTTGGGGCATTGGTCACCAAGCTGGGCTGGAATCAATCGAAAGAAGAGTCAGAAAAGAAGAAACAGAAGGCTAAGGTTTAACCTAATCAGCTAAAGAATCTAAGGCTTCAGCAGTTTCCAATTCCTTACCCGCCACAGACCGAGGCACTAACAGCCGGCGTGTTTCCGCTAACGATTCTTCCAATTCATCACTATCCAACAACCAATCGCCATCCAAATCATCTTGGTAAGCTTGGGCTTCATCTGCCAACGTTTTATCGGTTTGATAAGCTTCGGGGTGTTCTCGTTCATCAGGCTCAAAATCAAAAGCTTGGTCTCTAATTTCAATGGTATCGCCTACTTTAGCACCCATTTTCACCAATTTACGGAACACACCTAAGGCTTTTAGCACCATCAAAAACCGCATCAACGATTGCGGTACGCCCATATCCGTAATTTCAATCCACCGATGAATCTTCCCGCCTTCAATAAAATAAGTACCCGCACTGGTCTTGGTAATTTGAAACGCCGAATCATCATGGTTGGTGGCACGGTCGCTTAAGCTTGGGTTGACAATCACGGCTTCAGGTTTAGGGGCTTTTTCCAGTTCTTCTAACAACGTGCGTTTAAAATCATCTAAATTCAATCGAGAAACGGCGGAAATAGTATAAATCTTCAGTTGAGGGTAAGCCTTGTTAAAGGTGGCTACTACTTCGGCAAGGTCTTCTTCATCCAACGCATCTTGCTTGGTTAAAACCAGCAACTGAGGGCGTTTAATTAATTCAGCACTATAAGCTTTTAATTCTTGTTGAATGAGGTTATAATTGCCCAGCGGCGTACCACCATCGGTAGCTGTAGCATCTACTAAATGAACAATCAACCTTGTCCGCTCTACATGACGTAGGAAATCATGCCCTAAGCCAACACCTTGGTGTGCCCCTTCAATTAAACCGGGTATATCAGCAATAACGATACCGTCGCCATTGGGTTTACGCATAACGCCCAAATTGGGAATCAGCGTGGTAAACGGGTAGTTAGCAATTTTAGGTTTAGCAGCAGAAACCACGCTAATGAGGGTTGATTTCCCTGCATTGGGCAAGCCCACCAAGCCAACATCTGCCAGTAGTTTTAGTTCCATTAATACATTTCTGATAATGGGTGGTTCGCCTGGTTCAGAGAAGTAAGGGGCTTTGTTTTTCGCTGTACTAAACCGAGCGTTACCTCTGCCACCACGCCCGCCTTGGGCAATCAGTTCTTTTTGCCCAGCGACAGATAAATCTGCAAAAATTTCGCCGGTTTCAGCGTCTTTTAGTACTGTGCCAATGGGTACTTTAATGACGAGTTCTTGACCGCCCCGCCCGTGGCAATTTTTACTAGCCCCTTTTCCGCCATCTTCGGCTTTGAAGAAGGAGATAAAGCGGAAATCCACCAAGGTGTTTAGGTCTTCTGTTGCTATGGCGTAAACACTACCGCCTCTGCCACCATCGCCCCCTGAAGGGCCTCCGAAGGCAATGTATTTTTCCCTATGCCAAGCGACTGCTCCGTTACCGCCCGCCCCACTTTCAATTTTCACGGTTACTTCATCTAAAAAGAGGGTCATCATCATCATAAAAAATACAAGTCCTTAGCGGAACATAAAAAGGGGGGATAGAGAGGGGATTTACAGTAAATATTACCCTTATTAAACCTTAAAAATGGTGTCGCTTCAATAGGTTTATATAAATGAAGTTACGGAAAAAGGGCAAGGTAAAATAGAAGGGACATTATTCCACCTCTCATAGGATACCCCACCCCCATGACTACCTTTGCCGACATCCAAATTCAACAAGCCACCCCCACTCACAAATTCCTAGAGGAAATGAACCAAACCCTACCATGGCAACTATTTGAAACCATCCTCAAAACACACATCCACCACAAACCCAACGGCAGACCACCCTACAAACGCCTACTACTGCTCAAAATGAACCTCCTCAAAATATGGTTCAATCTCTCCTATGAACAAACCGAATTTCAATGCCACGACAGACTCTCCTTCCGAAAGTTTCTCGGCTTCTCCTTAGAATCCCCCATCCCTGAAGCCACGACACTCGAAAACTTCCAACACGAACTGCAAAACACCCCAGCCCAAGAAGCCCTTTTCTTAGCCTTAGACACCTTCTTCCAAGAGAACAACCTCATTCTTAAAGAAGGCAACTTGGTAGATGCCACCTTTATTAAAGCCAATAGCAAACAGAGAAAAAAGCCTGAAGACCAGAGCGACCCTGATGCCACTTATGGCTACAAAGGCTTTGGTTACAGTGCCACGGTTAATGTGGATGCTAAAAGCAAGTTGATTCGCAAGGTGGTTGTTACTGGTGCCAATGTGCATGACAGTCAGAGTTTACTGCCTGTACTGGTGGGCGATGAGCAGACTGTTGGTGCGGATAGTGGGTATGTGGGTAAGGAGAAGGATTTGAAGGCGTTGGGGATACAGCCGAGGATTATTAAGCGTCGTGTTCGGGGTAAGCAGCATGAACCAACGCCTGAGTTGACGGCTTCGCAGAAGCGGTTTAATGGGTTGGTTTCTAAGGTTCGGGCAAGAGTGGAGCATGTGTTTGCGGGTTGGAAGACGGTGTTTAAGAAGGTTCGTGTGTCTTGTCGTGGGTTAGTGCGTGTTTCTGCGGAGATTTTGGGCTTGGCATTTGGGTATAATTGTCGTCGGTATGGTTTTTTGGTGAGGAGGGGGGTAGGTTTTAGTGGATTCTTGTATGGTTTTTAGGTAATTATGATCCGAAAAGAGTGGAAACAAGGGGTATTGTTCTGTTTTTTGAGCATTTTTGGTTGAATTTTATTAAAAAACACTCACTACTCCCACCTGCACACCCTTATTCCGTAACTTCAGATAGATATGACGAAGTATAGATAACCCCTAAAGTTTTAGGGGTTGCAACCGAAAATACCTATAGAACCTTTTTGGCTTCACAGTTTTTAAAGTAACAATTAAATTTTTTTAGTGTGTAAACAACGGTTAATACCATGAAAAGGGACAATAGAATGTCAAAACGCTCAAAAACAACGGTTTCTCGTCAGGTTCGCAAAGTTTCTTCTGCTTCATATAAAGCGTATTATGGTATTACGTTAATTGAAACATTGATGTCTGTAGGGTTATTGGGTGTGGTGTTGTTACCCTTATTAATGACATCAACAGCATACCTTAGTACAAAATTGTTAAACAATAGAACAAACTCTGAATTATCCCAAAACGTGAATGCTTTAGGGGCGAAATTACATACCTTAACTGCTTCTACTACGGGCGTTAACCATTTAACTTCTACTACTAATAATTTAGAGATGCGAATTAAAACCTCTACAGGGGCTAGAAGAATTTTTCACTACAGTATTATTGGTGCTCCCGGTGCTCAACGTTTGCGGGAATTTCAGGGCAGTACTGGTAATTTTACCAGTACTGCTGCTATGCGTAGTTTAAACGAAGATTCTATTACGTTAGTTGGTAATACAGGGTTTGTTTATTGTAACGATACGACTTGTACTGTTCCCACTAACACCGCTGCTCAAAATCAAGCTATTGCAAGAACAGCTGAAATGGTTGTTTTTGATGGTAATACAGCCACCAATGTCGTTCGTGTTGGTTCTGGGGTCGTTACAGGGGCTGAACCTGTTGGGTTGCTGTTTAATGCGGGAGACAATAGCCGTAAAAAAACGTTTTTACCTAGTAACACGTTAACATTGGGTACGGACCCAATTTTGGCTAATGGTGGTGGCGGAACTATTTTGCCTAACCCAGCAATAGCTACCAATACAGACCCTGAAGGTCTAATTAATGTATTTACTAAAGCTCAAGTGTACGGTACGCCTATGGGTGGTAGGGCTGTAGATGCTGACTTACGTTTAGCTACAGGTAGCGACTCTAGTTTTACGGCATTGCCTTTAGCTAACGTAGTACCTCCAATACCGCCTGCTTTACCTGTAGCCCCTTCAACAACCCAAACAACAAGAACAGACTTTAGCCGTATTTACAGGGAAGGGCCTGGTACTGCAGCAACGGGTAATGTACGGACTATTTTACCGAATTTTCAGTTAGATCAAACCGTTGCCGATAGTTTCCAAGGCAATATGTGCTTTAGCGGTACACAACAAGTACAAGGGTTTCAAGTCTACTATTGGAACCGTACAATGAAGCAAGCCGCTTTAACTAGCGTGCAGAGTGCTGATACTGTAGCAGACCCGTTTACTGTTACGCCTGAATGTGCTGGGGCTAGTAGTGGGTATAATAACGACGCCAATTCAGGCACTTACTACGCAAAGTCTTATCCTCGGCGGTATTGGGCAAAACCCCAAACCAAGGATGAACCCAATAGTGTCAAAACGTTTCATGAAGCAAAAAATGGCTGGGTAGAACCTATTCGCCTACTTTGGGACACTAACCATGAAGCCCATTATGAATGGTATGCGTTTGATAAACCAGGACTGTATGACACTAATACACAAACTATAAAACCTGGTTATCATTTTCATAATGACCCTAGCCAGAGAGCCTTCTTCTTTACCGACGGAAAATCAGGTGGTAAGAAATGTGGTTGGTTTGGGTGGTGCCAAGCTGCCATTATTCACTATTTTTATGCAGATCTTGCCGATTATGGTACGATAACTAGACCTAAATTTGCAACCCTAACAACCCCACCCGTAACCGAACCAACAACCATCAATGAGAATAGCCAAGTGCCAGACGGTTACGGTACAAAGTTTATACAAAACCAATATCAAACGAGCGATAAAATAGGGCTTTCTACCTTAATTCACAAAAATGGGAATCCTGATATTCCTGATGTGGGTGTTAATTTGTTAGACCCTCTTGTTAAAGACCCTTCAGGTGTTGACCCTCAGGTGGGTAATTATAAAATAAAGCCTTATTCACGACAAAATAGACGATTTACCATTTACGGAACAGAAGGGTCTACTAATAAGATAGGGGATAGCATTGCTTGTGATTTTACACAAAATGACGCAGCTATAATAGCCAGCGGTTTTAAGGTAGATCGTCCTTATCGGTATGATAATAATCGTCCAAACGTTTGGTTGGTTTGTAGTGATTTACATCGCCGAAAAAACATAAAGTATATTACAGATACTGCCAATTGTAAAATAAAATATGATGGCAGTGGTGTTATCTCCGAGTGGCAAGGATTACCAGCAGCTGATGTGAATTATTTATCAGTGCAAGGTACTGTTTCAGGAACTACATTTACCATAACCAACTATATACTTGATAGAAAGAATGGCGATGGTGTTGGTCCTGTTACGAACGTTGATTTTTACTTAGATGGTATTGATCCACATTCTGCATGGGCTGGTTTAGACTCTTCTAAAACAAACTCTACAACGCGCGTAGGCGATACACTTACAATTAAAAGCTCTGGCAACCAAGACCCTCCTCTTAAGACTGAGTGGGTTTCTATTTACTATACCCACGATAATCACACTCCTGACGACCCAGATGATGATTACGATTATCCAAACCCCGATTATACTAATAACTGTTCGACCTATGATCTTCCTAACAACCGGAAAATACGATGTAATGATGATGGCAGTGTTTATTACTATGGTTACCTTGACTTCTATAACAACCGGAACGATCAAGGTTTGTCGAGTGATAAATATAGGAATTACATGGTAGAACGACAGGCTCAGAATATTTGGATTTTTAATGTTGGTAAACAAGACGCATGGTTTCTCAGGAAGAGCGGCCCCCAAGCTTATGTTTCAGACTGTGATATTCTTAAAACACCTTTCTTCGCCACGGTGGATGTTGATGGGGCTTACTTTAACCCCACACCTATTGCTGGGGCTGATACCATTAACGCTGACAGTTTTTCCAGACCTTATGTTATTAGAGATAATAGTGAAAACTATCTCTTCTACAACCTGATTAAAACCAACGGGCTTAATCGAACTAATCAACTTTACAGTTTTAATCCAACCAATCAACAAGTAGTCGCTGGTCCGGTGGTTAATTTGTATTGGGGCGATGTTGCAACACTTCGGTTAGCACAGGGTAAACGCGTCCTTTCTTATTCACCTCATAATAAGGTAGCGGTTACGGGTAATACCAGTACATATGGTAATGTTTATGCTTGGTATTATGATCGTGTAGATCAACCAGTGGCTACGCTTAAAACAGGGGGTGTTGGTTTTAATTCTGCACAAGCTAACAATGCCAATGCAAACTACATTGCAGACCCTACAAGTACCTTAAATGCTTATCAAACGAATCTAACTGCGGTTACTTCAGAAGGGTCTACGTTATACACGTTAAATTCAGTTACTGGTACATTAACACGGTATGTAACGCGCCTTGGTCAATATAACCATGTACGCCAAAGTGAAACCAAACTAACTAGTGGCATTGTTAATGCAAGTAGTGCTATAGCGGTTTCACCTATGGACGATGGTCTTTATTTGCTAGATGCGGCGAATAGAACCGTTCGGTATTACGCCGATAGACGGATGGGAGACGTAGCAACAACTACTTCTGTGGCAACCTTGGGGGCTAAGTTAGGGTCTACTGCGGGTGCTTATGCCAAAATTTTATCGAACAATATGAGAGACTTTGAAGCATTGTTAGATACTAGTTCGAATCCACCGCCCTTTGATGACGTTGCCTCTTTCGGTGAATTGCAGGCTTGTATCACTAGCTGTACAAATCCAAGTGTGAATGAAGCTGCACAATATTTTGTTAATAATAAGGCTACAGTGTTTACACCAATGGAATCGATTTCTGACCCAGTACCCAATGATATATTTCATGTGAACGACTTAAATGCTTATGTAACTCAGCAAAATACAGGGGGGCTATCCGCAACACAAACAACGGTAACCATTCCAACACAAGGTGTTGCACGTTCATTTACAACACCACAAGCAACTACGCCTACAGGGTTAGCGGTTTCAAAAGCAACAGGGCTGGTTTATGTGTTAGATTCTACTCTCGGCACAGTTACCGTGGGTACAACGGTTACTAGAACCTTAAATATTCACGTTTACAATCCAAATGGAACTTTCATTGAAACCTTGGCATTAAATGTTTCCGACGACCAATTTGTCAATGATGATGATCGATTAGTGCCACAAAGCGGACAAATTATGCGTTTGACTTTAGATGAGAAAAAATCTCAGTTTTATGTTCACGTTGAAAATAATGGTAGAACTTACCAGTTTGGTGTAGACAGACAAATTTAAAGTGCCACAAGGCTTTTAACCTTAAAAAAAACTTACAGGCAGATTCTCTCTTTCTTGGAAATGAGCGGTCTGCCTGTAAGTTTTGGTATGAAACAATACCAGTCCAAAGGTTAAATAGCTTGTTTTGTCCTTAGCGGAACAAAAAAAGGTGGATAGAGAGGGAATTTACAGTAAATATTACCCTTATTAAACCTTAAAAATGGTGTCGCTTCAATAGGTTTATATAAATGAAGTTACGGAATAAGGGTGTGCAGGTGGGAGTAGTGAGTGTTTTTTAATAAAATTCAACCAAAAATGCTCAAAAAACAGAACAATACCCCTTGTTTCCACTCTTTTCGGATCATAATTACCTAAAAACCATACAAGAATCCACTAAAACCTACCCCCCTCCTCACCAAAAAACCATACCGACGACAATTATACCCAAATGCCAAGCCCAAAATCTCCGCAGAAACACGCACTAACCCACGACAAGACACACGAACCTTCTTAAACACCGTCTTCCAACCCGCAAACACATGCTCCACTCTTGCCCGAACCTTAGAAACCAACCCATTAAACCGCTTCTGCGAAGCCGTCAACTCAGGCGTTGGTTCATGCTGCTTACCCCGAACACGACGCTTAATAATCCTCGGCTGTATCCCCAACGCCTTCAAATCCTTCTCCTTACCCACATACCCACTATCCGCACCAACAGTCTGCTCATCGCCCACCAGTACAGGCAGTAAACTCTGACTGTCATGCACATTGGCACCAGTAACAACCACCTTGCGAATCAACTTGCTTTTAGCATCCACATTAACCGTGGCACTGTAACCAAAGCCTTTGTAGCCATAAGTGGCATCAGGGTCGCTCTGGTCTTCAGGCTTTTTTCTCTGTTTGCTATTGGCTTTAATAAAGGTGGCATCTACCAAGTTGCCTTCTTTAAGAATGAGGTTGTTCTCTTGGAAGAAGGTGTCTAAGGCTAAGAAAAGGGCTTCTTGGGCTGGGGTGTTTTGCAGTTCGTGTTGGAAGTTTTCGAGTGTCGTGGCTTCAGGGATGGGGGATTCTAAGGAGAAGCCGAGAAACTTTCGGAAGGAGAGTCTGTCGTGGCATTGAAATTCGGTTTGTTCATAGGAGAGATTGAACCATATTTTGAGGAGGTTCATTTTGAGCAGTAGTAGGCGTTTGTAGGGTGGTCTGCCGTTGGGTTTGTGGTGGATGTGTGTTTTGAGGATGGTTTCAAATAGTTGCCATGGTAGGGTTTGGTTCATTTCCTCTAGGAATTTGTGAGTGGGGGTGGCTTGTTGAATTTGGATGTCGGCAAAGGTAGTCATGGGGGTGGGGTATCCTATGAGAGGTGGAATAATGTCCCTTCTATTTTACCTTGCCCTTTTTTCCGTAACTTCAAATAGATATGACGAAGTATAGATAACCCCTAAAGTTTTAGGGGTTGCAACCGAAAATACCTATAGAACCTTTTTGGCTTCACAGTTTTTAAAGTAACAATTAAATTTTTTTAGTGTGTAAACAACGGTTAATACCATGAAAAGGGACAATAGAATGTCAAAACGCTCAAAAACAACGGTTTCTCGTCAGGTTCGCAAAGTTTCTTCTGCTTCATATAAAGCGTATTATGGTATTACGTTAATTGAAACATTGATGTCTGTAGGGTTATTGGGTGTGGTGTTGTTACCCTTATTAATGACATCAACAGCATACCTTAGTACAAAATTGTTAAACAATAGAACAAACTCTGAATTATCCCAAAACGTGAATGCTTTAGGGGCGAAATTACATACCTTAACTGCTTCTACTACGGGCGTTAACCATTTAACTTCTACTACTAATAATTTAGAGATGCGAATTAAAACCTCTACAGGGGCTAGAAGAATTTTTCACTACAGTATTATTGGTGCTCCCGGTGCTCAACGTTTGCGGGAATTTCAGGGCAGTACTGGTAATTTTACCAGTACTGCTGCTATGCGTAGTTTAAACGAAGATTCTATTACGTTAGTTGGTAATACAGGGTTTGTTTATTGTAACGATACGACTTGTACTGTTCCCACTAACACCGCTGCTCAAAATCAAGCTATTGCAAGAACAGCTGAAATGGTTGTTTTTGATGGTAATACAGCCACCAATGTCGTTCGTGTTGGTTCTGGGGTCGTTACAGGGGCTGAACCTGTTGGGTTGCTGTTTAATGCGGGAGACAATAGCCGTAAAAAAACGTTTTTACCTAGTAACACGTTAACATTGGGTACGGACCCAATTTTGGCTAATGGTGGTGGCGGAACTATTTTGCCTAACCCAGCAATAGCTACCAATACAGACCCTGAAGGTCTAATTAATGTATTTACTAAAGCTCAAGTGTACGGTACGCCTATGGGTGGTAGGGCTGTAGATGCTGACTTACGTTTAGCTACAGGTAGCGACTCTAGTTTTACGGCATTGCCTTTAGCTAACGTAGTACCTCCAATACCGCCTGCTTTACCTGTAGCCCCTTCAACAACCCAAACAACAAGAACAGACTTTAGCCGTATTTACAGGGAAGGGCCTGGTACTGCAGCAACGGGTAATGTACGGACTATTTTACCGAATTTTCAGTTAGATCAAACCGTTGCCGATAGTTTCCAAGGCAATATGTGCTTTAGCGGTACACAACAAGTACAAGGGTTTCAAGTCTACTATTGGAACCGTACAATGAAGCAAGCCGCTTTAACTAGCGTGCAGAGTGCTGATACTGTAGCAGACCCGTTTACTGTTACGCCTGAATGTGCTGGGGCTAGTAGTGGGTATAATAACGACGCCAATTCAGGATCTTACTATATAAACACCTATCCTCGAAACCAATGGCAAGCACCTATTACAACAACGAAAATAGCCCCAGATTCTTATACGAAACAGACAGCTTTTGACTATTTACGTTATATGGATGCATTTGGTGGTACGCCTACCTTAGATAGATATATTTATCCTAACTTCTATCCAAATAAAAAGATGGATACCTTGTTTGATCCGAATAAAGCCCAATACTACCAATGGCATGCATGGGCTTATGGTGATGCAGGCTATAATGGTTATTATTATACCAGCGGTAAAGCTCTTTATAGAGGAAGCAACGGTACTGATGCATATGAGGGGTTTAAGTTCAATTACTATACTGCTAATGGTTTAGGTAGCAAAACAGTACCAGTATTTGATCCACCACCGACTTCTATCGGTGTTGTGAATGATCATGAACTAACAATGGCAGATGAAGTGGGGCAAGACCAAGCTCAAAAACAAACAATTGTGCCAAATGGGTTGCATGTGTTGGTACATAAAGCAGGAGATGATGCCCCTCTTTCAGCTTCTGTAAACGACATAGACCCTTTGGGTGGAAACAATCAAAGTAATATTTATAATAGAGGCTTAAAAGAGTTTGCTATTTTTGGAACAGAGGGATTATCAGCATCCTACGCCAAGGAGGTATACTTTTCCAAAAATAGCTGTGGCGACTCATCGTATACTCCTTGGTTGGCTCTGATCGTCCCTACTATTCGTGACAATGTAGAGATCAGCAGTTGGGCAGATTTTGATATTTGTACTCCTTTGTATAATAATAATGTTCATGGTGTTTATCCAAGTGTCAATAACGATAAATGGTGGAAATCAGACCCTAAAAATACTACCGTTACTGTTATAGAAGATGTACCTTTCAATATTAAAAAAGTTGGTCTGTTTCCCTTAAAGAAGCTCACAATTAAAGGTAAGCTTGAGAGGCAAAGCTCAAACAAGTTCTATGTTAACAGTTTAACGGCACTTACGAATATCCCTGATGTTCAAGTTTCTTGGACTTATCCTTTACCCAATAATATACTTCCGAATTCTTGGGCTATTTGGTCAAGCAATCCCTATTATCTTGACAAAGCGAAACCGTTCAAGATTTTTGATAATGATTATGGAACCGTTCCTATAATTCAAGTTAATTCAAGGTACTTTCTAGAGTTAAATAATAGTACAGAACCAAATCCAGTAAACCCTAGTTCCTGGAACGCACAACCTTGTGAATTGATTGCGGATGATGGTTCTTTTGATTCTCCTAATGAAAGCGTTACCTGTAATTTTATTTCCACTGGTCTTGAACCTTGGCGTTATTCCGATGATTATACTCAGTATAACATTGAATTTAAGGAACAGGGCTTAACTAAAAAGAAATTCCTTTCTCAACGCAACACTTTCATACGATCTGACTGGGCAACTGTACCTGTTAAAAAGTATGTTAACCCCACACCTATTGCTGGGGCTGATACCATTAACGCTGACAGTTTTTCCAGACCTTATGTTATTAGAGATAATAGTGAAAACTATCTCTTCTACAACCTGATTAAAACCAACGGGCTTAATCGAACTAATCAACTTTACAGTTTTAATCCAACCAATCAACAAGTAGTCGCTGGTCCGGTGGTTAATTTGTATTGGGGCGATGTTGCAACACTTCGGTTAGCACAGGGTAAACGCGTCCTTTCTTATTCACCTCATAATAAGGTAGCGGTTACGGGTAATACCAGTACATATGGTAATGTTTATGCTTGGTATTATGATCGTGTAGATCAACCAGTGGCTACGCTTAAAACAGGGGGTGTTGGTTTTAATTCTGCACAAGCTAACAATGCCAATGCAAACTACATTGCAGACCCTACAAGTACCTTAAATGCTTATCAAACGAATCTAACTGCGGTTACTTCAGAAGGGTCTACGTTATACACGTTAAATTCAGTTACTGGTACATTAACACGGTATGTAACGCGCCTTGGTCAATATAACCATGTACGCCAAAGTGAAACCAAACTAACTAGTGGCATTGTTAATGCAAGTAGTGCTATAGCGGTTTCACCTATGGACGATGGTCTTTATTTGCTAGATGCGGCGAATAGAACCGTTCGGTATTACGCCGATAGACGGATGGGAGACGTAGCAACAACTACTTCTGTGGCAACCTTGGGGGCTAAGTTAGGGTCTACTGCGGGTGCTTATGCCAAAATTTTATCGAACAATATGAGAGACTTTGAAGCATTGTTAGATACTAGTTCGAATCCACCGCCCTTTGATGACGTTGCCTCTTTCGGTGAATTGCAGGCTTGTATCACTAGCTGTACAAATCCAAGTGTGAATGAAGCTGCACAATATTTTGTTAATAATAAGGCTACAGTGTTTACACCAATGGAATCGATTTCTGACCCAGTACCCAATGATATATTTCATGTGAACGACTTAAATGCTTATGTAACTCAGCAAAATACAGGGGGGCTATCCGCAACACAAACAACGGTAACCATTCCAACACAAGGTGTTGCACGTTCATTTACAACACCACAAGCAACTACGCCTACAGGGTTAGCGGTTTCAAAAGCAACAGGGCTGGTTTATGTGTTAGATTCTACTCTCGGCACAGTTACCGTGGGTACAACGGTTACTAGAACCTTAAATATTCACGTTTACAATCCAAATGGAACTTTCATTGAAACCTTGGCATTAAATGTTTCCGACGACCAATTTGTCAATGATGATGATCGATTAGTGCCACAAAGCGGACAAATTATGCGTTTGACTTTAGATGAGAAAAAATCTCAGTTTTATGTTCACGTTGAAAATAATGGTAGAACTTACCAGTTTGGTGTAGACAGACAAATTTAAAGTGCCACAAGGCTTTTAACCTTAAAAAAAACTTACAGGCAGATTCTCTCTTTCTTGGAAATGAGCGGTCTGCCTGTAAGTTTTGGTATCAAACAATACTAGTTCAAAGCTTAAATAGCGTAAAATCTTGGAGCGGGAGACCACGAGGGTCTCCCCTACAAATCCCCCTCTCCTCTTGGGAGAGGGTTGGGGTGAGGGTTTTTCCCTTTATGGGCGAACCCTTGTGGTCGCACGACGATGATGTAAATCTAAACACGCTATTTAAGCTTTTAGTTGGTAATTAATAGCCCATACCAATCTTCCCCTCTAAATAGACGATGTTGAAACCCATCACTTTTGCCGATACTTTACATATCTACTGCGATAGCAATACAAGCATTAAGCAATAAGGCGGTTTTAAGTATATGAATATCATTAAAACATTCACTTGGTTTCTTAAAGCAACAGCCATTGGTAGCTTCACGTTAGCCTTATTACTTATTGTGGTGGCTTATCGTCCTGAACCGCTAGAAGCCAATGCTCAAGCATGGCTCAAGCAATCTTCTCTTGGGCTTATTTCTCAGGAAGAACACGCATCAAACAAAACGGCTTCAAAGCCCACAGAAGATAATTGGGTTTTCGCTTCCATTGAACGCCTAAAAGGCTGGATGGAAAGTTTGCCAACAGCCATTCCCTCTGAAACGGATAAATCCGCTGTTGTGTTAAGCGTTCCTACTGCAACTGGGGTTACCCACGCCGTAGTACCGATGGATTTGCAACCTAAAGCTTTATTTGTTACGGCAAACATTAATAATCGGCAAGATGGTAACTTTATTTTAGATACTGGTGCTACCTATATGTCTATTTCTAAAGAAATGGCGGAAGAATTGGGGTTGGATTTAACCCGCACTGAAATGGTGCCAATCACCACGGCTAACGGAAAGATTGAAGTACCGAAGGTGGTTTTGAAATCCGTCAAAGTCAATGGGTTAGAAGCCAAAAATGTGGAAGCGACCGTCATGAATTTTAAAAAAGATGCGTCATTTGCTGGGTTGTTGGGGTTAAGTTTTATTAACCAGTTTAAATTGACCATTGACCCCAATAAAGGGCATTTAATGTTTGAACCGTTGAAAACGTCTCAACGATAATTGCATCAAATAAGGCCAATAAAAATTAGAATTTAACCCATCGGCTTAAACCTTTTTGCCAATGAAGTGTTAATCGTCATTCGTTAATATAACATATATACTATACAATTTAAATTATTTTGACTATCTACAAACCCAGAACATCCATCGAAGAATAAAGAGAGTTACATTAAAATAAAAAAAAGAGGACTTTCTGCTTTGACCAATAGAACCACCAGACAATCTAACATTTCAACACCCCAGCAGCCTCAATTTACCGGTGCATCAGAACCACTTCAAGCCATAATTTTAGCAGGAGGTAAGGGGTCTAGGCTACAACCGCTAACCCAACATTGCCCAAAACCATTAATGCCTATTGAAGGTAAACCCATTTTGGAATGGTTATTATTGCAGCTAAAAGACCAAGGGTTTTTAACGGTTACCTTAGCGTTAGGGCATCAAGCCCAGCAAATTCAAGATTATTTTGGGTCTGGCGAACGCTTAGGCATGACTATTGCGTATTGTTTTGAAACTGAACCGTTGGGTACGGCAGGTCCTTTAAGATTAGTTGAAAAATTACCCGAAAACTTTTTGGTGCTGAATGCAGATATTTTAACCACGCTTAATTTTAAAGCCTTAATGGTAGAACATATGGTGAATGGTCAGGTTGCTACGGTGGCGGTGCACCGGCATTTGGTGAAAAGTGAATTTGGGGTGGTGCATTTCTCAGAAAATGATAATGAAATCATTCAATTTGAAGAAAAGCCAACACATACTCAATTTGTAAACATGGGGGTTTATGCTTTTAATAAGCAGGTATTATCTGCGTTACCTAACAGAAAATGTTGTGGTATTGATGATTTGTTGAAAGGGTTACAAGCCCAGGCTATTGCCATTCATGCTTTTCCTTTTGAAGGGTATTGGTTGGATATTGGTAGGCCCACCGCTTACCAGCAAGCACAAATAGATGCTCCGACTATTTTGCCTGTGCATCAGGAAATGGCGATTGCCGTTAGTTAAGACCCATATTAGTATCTGACACAAAAATTAACGTTTAAGTTTGTTAGTTCTCTTGGTTATTTATAGCTTCGAACCATATGCAGTTGGAGATAGTCTCGTGCGAGCGTAGCGAAGCAGAGCATTTAGGAAGCCTCTAGCTTCCGCTCAAGCCTATTTTCAACGTGCTAGCCAACCAATCAACCAGTTGTTCCCCTGGGGATTATTAAGGGGGCGGCGAGCAGCCCTTTAATTTTGCGGGGGGTTTGGGGGGTACTCAAATAGTACCCCCCATGAAGCCCTAGCCCGAAGCGGTAACTTTAAGAAGAATGAGTCATAAACTTTTAAAAACTCTTTATGCGTGGGTTGAAAACGTGGTGCTAGCTGAATGCTGTTTGGCAACAGGATTAATAAATAACTTGCCATTTCTGGGGTATAACGGAATTTTTCCTAACCGCAATAATGAAGGTAATTGGTTAGGCACAGGCTCATTGGGTTGTTTTTCTTGCAATTTTTTCTTAATGGCTTCAGCCACAATTTCGTTTTTAATAGCTTCTTTATCTACATTGGGCTTTAAGCGTTCAGGTATTGCTTCTCCAGAAAAATGACTAGCAGCCCAGTGTTGTAATTTAGGCGAAGCCACCCCTAAAATGGCATAACTAACCACTAATGAACCGACTAAAGCAAAGGCTTTAGCCCCCATGCCTTTGTTAATTATTTTCGTTACTTGGGCTTGGTCTTCGTACTGTGCCAGTTGGTTTAGTTTATGGAAGACGCCTTCCACTGTTTTGAAATTATCTAAAATGCCTTGTTTTGGGTTATTAAACCCAAAGAAGGTTTTCACATGGTTGCTAAAACCTTTGACCGGCTCGTTTTTAATATCTGCCGCTTGGTTGAGGGGCTTTGAAATATCTTGCCCTAAAATTCTTTTTTCGTGGAACGGATTCAGATGCTCTAGCTTAAAGTTTTCATGCCAAACGGGTAATGTGCCATTGGCTATCAGTGTATCTATAATGACGTTTTCGCCTTTTTTGTAGGGCGTTTTTGCCATGTAGGTTTGAATGGCTTCTGCCACTTGGTCTTTTTTATTTAGCAGTACTTTAGCGTAATAGTTTTCATTGGGTTCAATGGTGAATTTAGCGTGTTCTAACACATCTTGAGTCATACCCTTTGCCCATGAGGGTATTGGGGTGTTAATAGCATTTTGTTGAACCCTTTTCTCCGCTTCAGCACTTTGCAAGTGGGCTAAATCACCTAACTTAAGAGCATTGAGGCTTTCAATGTATGATTTTCTGAAATTTTGATTGGGCATGCCATAGTTTTGCCGTAAACTGGCAACGGCATCAAAGGAAAGTTCGCTAATGGGGGTGGCTTTCCCAAAGGTTTGCGATTCAAAAATGGTCTTTTTTAGGGCGTCATTCAGTAGCTGAGACCCAAAGTACACCATAAACACCAATATGGCTTCGTTTACTGCCCAACTTAATCTATCATAATTGCCTTCACTTTTCGTTAGTCTTCCGCCTGTAATAAAGCCATCTACACCTAAATTGGTGAATGCAGGGTGGGTGTTTAAGAAGTCTACCGCTGCAATGGCATTGGTGGCTAAATCGGCTCCTTTTCTAGGGGCTGGGTTAGCGGTTGTGTTCTTCTTCTCTTCTTTTGTTGCTTTGGTGGTGTAGGTATTCGGTTCTTCGCTGGCATCTAAGGCAAACAGGCTAGGTTGCCACTGTTTGGCTATATGTTGATAGAGTGCTTCTCGCTTGGCGTCGGACTTATTATGCGTCCGATGGTGTGCAAATTCCTGTAGTTTAACGCCAACCAAGTAGGAAGGTAAAATAACGGAAAGACCAATACCCACGGCTTGGGCAATTTTTCTGGTACTGGGGGGTATTTTGTCAAAACTTTTGCCGAGTGCTTCAAACCGTTGATTGAGTTGCTTTTGCAGAACGGGTATATCTGCAAATTTTGATTGGCTGGTTTGTTTGATTGTTTGAAGCAAGCTTTTTTGTTCGGGCGAACCATCGGCATTAATAAAGGGAAGCACGTTGGTTTGGTGTAATGCCCCTTCATACAGGTGTTTTAGTAAGAAAGAACCACCGCCCCAAATAAAGGCAGTACCCCACATAATCAAGCTCATTTCCTGACCAAATTCAGGCGATTTTTGCTTGGCTTCGCTAATCATCCCAAAGTTTTGAAGGCTATCACGCACAATAAGCCCTGCTGGGTGGTTGGGGTTATCTAACGCAGCGGCAGCAGAAATAGCAGGCTTTGAAAAAGCCCAGTTTGCTAGTTGTGTTCCGCTGTTTGCTAGTGTAGAAACCATGTTCATTGTGGATAAAATAACCTTGTTACAGTTGAAAAAGCTTAGACGATGATAGAACAACCCCCCCATTTAATCCCCTTGCTTTATGCTGGTTCTTCAGTAACTGAAAAGAACCGGCATCAAAAAGAAAGGGTTCGGGGAAACCGCTACCTAGCTTTGTAACTAAACACTTGGATATGAAGAAATTAAGAGATGAAAAATAGGTGGTAACAGCAATGGGTGATTGATTATACTGAGAAAATAGGTGGTTAGAAAAGCCGTAGATCAATGAAAAGTGGGTTATTGAATTGCTGTTAGCGTCGTTTTTTTACTGGTTAATTCCCTATACTCTAGCATTGTTTGAAGCTAGGTAGGGCATTGTTCGTCGTTTTGATTGGATATTATTCATTAAAAAGCAAAACATAATAAGTGAAAAACCTTCATTTGTAAAATGGTGTCTAATCGACACTTTTTAATTGTTACTTAGTAACTTACCATGCGAATAAAACGATTTCAAGCTTTTTTTGTGCTAGGCTTTTAATTAAGATTTTACCCTTTCATACCATTTTCAAATTGGAATAGCGTTAGATGGATACTAGGCACTGTCAAGTAAAAAACCGCAGGCGTACACAGACGACCATTGAGGATTTTTTGCTTGACGGTAACAACGTAGACGCTGACGATAGTTCTATTTAAAATTGGTATCAGTTGCTTTGGAGTTTTTTCCTCTTATGTCTACAAACCCCATGTCGAATGCTCAAGTATTTACCCCCGAAGCGTTGGCTAATTTACCGTTGAAAGACCAGTTGTTTCGGTTGATTTTAGAACAACCGGATGGGGTTACCCGCTTTAATGCGTGGCGACAATCTACTGGGTTTCATGTGTTAGATTTATCGGAGCTTGATTTTACGGGCTGTAATCTTTCGGGTATTAATTTTTCTAATTGCAATTTGCTCAATTGCCAGTTTGAAGAAACCTTGTTGCATGAAGCTAAATTGGTTTTTGCGGTGTTGACGGGGTCGTTTTGTTTTAATGCTCAATTTTTTCAGGCTTCTATGGAAGAGGCTGATTTTAAGAATTGTGATTTAACAGGGGCTATTTTAACGGGGGTAGATGCGACGGAAGCCAGTTTTGAAGGGGCTACCTTGGTTGATGTTCAGGCTCAAGATGCGGACTTTACCTTGGCAACGTTTAAAAATTCAACGGTTCGGGATGTTGATTTTACGGGGGCTATTTTGAAGCAGGCAAATTTCAAGGAAGCTACCTGCGTTGAATATTTGCAACTAGAAACCGCCATCATGGATGATACTACCCAATGGCCCGCAGGGTTTATTGCTCGGTAAAAGTGGGTTATGAAACTAATCGGTGTAAATTCATGTGAACGATAGAATCAAATCCTAACTGTCTCATACCAATGCACACTTTCGGAATGCTCGTAAAGATTGACCGAAGGTTGTCTTGTTCATGCCATGCTTTTTTTGTACAACGTCCCACGCAATCGCACCTTGAGACTCTGCCAGTTTATCGAACCCGGTAGTCATGTGGGGTTATCTCATCAACTTGAATAGCAAAGGGAACTAGGTGATGCTTTTTTCATAGCTGTGTAGGCTATGAACGCCCCCTTCAATGTTGGCGGCAATGCTACGCCGCTCAAACCGAAGTTCCCCACTATGCAGGGTTTCATGCAGTTGAGGTATGGATTGTATACCCAAATCTTGCAAGCCATGCTTCATTCCCTGAATAATATAAGGCAAATACTGACGTAACGACCCTTTATCCATTACCGAACCCGTTACCCCTTGAGCCACCAAAATTTTCGATTGTTCACCAAAATACCGAACGCTAGACCCTTTGGTCATGGCTTCTTGCGAACCCATTCCTCTGTACTTCTTCAACCGAATGCCATCTTTGTAGAAGTATTCACCTGGAGCTTCAGCCGTACCAGCTAACAATGAACCCACCATCACGCAAGAGGCCCCAACGGCTAACGCCTTGGTTATTTGCCCCATGTTGGCAATACCACCATCTGCAATAACCGGAATGCCAAACTGGCTAGCATACTTGGCTACATTATAAACGGCTGTTGCTTGCGGACGCCCAACGGCGGTTACTTCCTGCGTGGTGCAGATTGAGCCAACGCCCATGCCAACCCGTAACCCATCTACCCCAGCTTGAATTAGGTGATGAGCTTGCAGTTTGGTAACAATGTTACCGCCAATAATTTGTAATTGTGGGTGTGCTACTTTTAAGCGTTTAACCATGTTAATTTGAAAGGTGCTATCGCCTTGAGAAGAATCTATCACCAATACATCAACGCCTGCTTTCACTAAAGCGTTGGCTCGTTCCCAGTCAGATTCTCTGGTACCAACAGCCGCCCCAACCCGAAGTCGGTCTTGGTCGTCTTTGGTGGCTTGCGGATAGTTTTGACTTTTCAGCAAATCGTTTCTTGAAATCAGTGCAACCAATTCGCCGTTGGCATTAACAATAGGTAGCTTGCCTTTTTTGCTAGCCTGCAATAAATGAAACGCCTCACTAAGTGAAGAGCTTTCGTTGGCGGTAATAAGGTCTGTGGTCATTACTGCGTGAAGTGGGGTTTGCCTATCGGTTACAAAGTCAATATCTCTGTTAGTAACCATGCCTAGCAGTTTACCGCCCATTTTGCCTGTATCGGTAATGGGTACACTACTAAAGCCGTTGTTTTGCTTCATAATATCCATATCTGCAATGGTATGATGAGACGTTAACACTTCAGGGTCTGTAATAAAGCCATTTTTGAAGCGTTTCACTTTGCGTACTTCAGCCACTTGTTCTTCAATGGTATTGTTATAATGAATGAAGCCTAAGCCCCCTAGCAGAGCCATGTGTATTGCCATGGTGCTTTCAGTAACCGTATCCATAGGCGAACTTACTATAGGTATTGCCAAGGTTAGGTTGCGGGTTAATTTACTATTGAGTTTTACATCATTCACCCCAAAATCAATATGCCTTGGGTGCAGAATTAAGTCGTTATAAGTAAGCCCTTCACCTTGGTTGAAAATGGTTTCGGCTGTGAAGCCATCGTCAAACGAAAAGGCATCGCAATGAAGCTTTTCTACAGGAAGGGCGGTATTAAAAGGGGTGTTATTAGGCATTGTGAGGGTTGGGTTTTCAGTTGAAACAAGTGGCATAGGGACAAATAAAATCCTAAGATATGAAAAAAGAAAGCGAAAAGTGGTGGAGCCATCGTCAAGAAAAGTGGGTGGATAATGGTTTTAAATGACTAAGCCTATTAGCTAACAGAACAAGATACAATAATAACATATCATTAGCTTATTTCAAAGTATATCATCTAAAAAAAATATGGCTATACCTTTACAGCTTAACTTTTAAATGCCATTATTTTGAATAAATTTAAGTAAGTCTGGCAACGAAGCAGAGGAATTACTGGTAACATTGTAACTATTGGCTAGCCCACCGCCCAAACCTAAGGCTTGAGCCTTTAATACATCATTTACCGAAACCCCTTGTTGCTGACGCGGCTGGTTTAGCGGTTGAACTTGTATTTGCCCTGTTTGAAACGGCATATTGGTGCCCAGCGGAGACCCTGCGGGAAATTGTGCTAAGGCGGTATTATTAGCTGTATCTGCAGCGGTATAAAAGGGTAAAATACTTTGTAGCCCCATAAAATTGAGTGCTTCTGGTGGGAAGTTTGAAAAATGAGGAATAACCGTTCCGCCTTGGATGGTGTTGACTAAATCAACAGGAATGGTGAGGTTTTTACCAAAATTTGGCGAAAGTACTTCGTTAAACAGGTTGGCTGAACGCCCTAAATAATCCAAGGCATTATCTGTACCCGCATTATACAGCTTCGGGGCGATAAGTTGTTCGGTTAAGCCTGTGTGTTCAAAGGGTTTGGTGGCGTCTTGAAGATGGTTGCCCATTTTAGTGAGCCTTACAGGTGAAAAGAACGAACTAGAGCGAAGAAAACTGCTTTCAACATCATGGGTATAATTGTTGTTAAAGGCTATTTGTTGTTGCCATTGTGGAATATTGGTTGGAATTTTGCTGTTACCACGGCTAAACGTATCTTCTAGCCCTGTTAGCCACCCCATCCGTAAATTACCGAAGCCATTGGCTCCGTTAAGCCCTGCTCCGCCTGTGCCAAACCCTAAATTACCGCCTACAATGCCCATGGTCTTTCCCTTTACTAGCTTTGCTACTGTAGGGGGTTTCGACTGATAGTGGGGTTGACCTTAGGTTTGTAACAGCTTTGTTGCATTACCCTCGTTCTTGTAGCACCCCTTGAATAGCCAACACATCCTTGACGGTGGTAATGGCTTGCCCTTGTTGACGCAATTTTTCAACCAACGCAAACAAAATAGCGGCAGACATCCGCACATCTGCTTCAGCCCGGTGCGGATTGTTATTGTGGTAGCCGCATTGGGTGGCTACTACAATACCTTCATAGCTGGGTAAGCCGGGCATTACTTTTTGGGCTAACACCTTGGTGCAAAACGCTTTGCTGATATCAATGCGTTGTTCTAGCCCAACTAGCCCGCATTCTAGGCATTTTTCCCGTAAGAATTGAATATCAAATGAAACGTTATGCCCTACCAATAGCGGAGCAGGCCCCATAAAGCTGATTAAATCATTGAGCACCATCATCAGGGGCGGTGCGTTTTCGACCATTTCGTTGGAAATACCGGTTAGGCTTTCCACTTCATAAGGAATGGGTTCTTTGGGCTGCACGAGGGTTGAAAAAATATCGATGGCTTGACCGTTTACAAACTGGATGGCGGTTATTTCCGTAATGCTATTACGCTTGGCGTTAAGACCAGTTGTTTCTAAATCTATTACCGTGAATGTGGCGGTATCAAAGGCTTGTGCCATTAAGGTTTTTGAAGAAGGGGCAGCTTCAGATTCTTGGCTAAATAACGAGGAAAAAAGCGATGTTTGTAGGGTTTCAGATGCGTTAAGTAGGCTACTGTTCATGAGGTGTTAATGCCTTTAATGGGGGGGGCTGTTATTTTACAGCGGGGAAGGATATAAAAAAATAAAGGAGCAATCCGACTTGCCTGTGGAATAGTGTTTCCATTGGGCTTGGGGTGTTGCTCCTGTTTAGTTTCTAATGCAATGTTATCTCGTTTGTTTTCTTGTTTGTATTTTACAGTGTAAAAGCTTTTAGTCTATAAAACTAGGTAAGTTCACACGACCCTATTCAATTGTATCAATTAATGTTCTAGAATAAGTGCCAGTATTCATAAAATACTCGGTTTTAACGCTACACAGTAGGCTTTTGTTTCAACTATTTCACATTCCTCCCTTCATCTGATGAACAACTAGCAGATTAACATTGTAATCTGGCAACAGATTTTAAAGGTACTAACACACGAATAACAAAGGTCATAAAATTCCTAAAAATTAGTGTTCACTCAACACCAACAGCAGGAAGAATTACATCTTACCGAGACCATGCCCCCAATGCAAGTACGAGCTTTATTGTTCACACAAAAATTGTTCAATAATATGTGTATTATTTCGTTTCTTTGCTTGTAAAAAATTGGTATATAACGCTATTTTCACTTACTTTTAAAAAACAGGCAATTTCTTTGGGCAGATTGTTTTTATTAATACACAAGCTGGTTGCAACCAAGCAAACCCGCTTACCTCCCGCAAAAATAGCATTGTAACAATTTAGTCAACTGGTCTGTCTAAGCATTTAGACAAAAATGAAAAAACGAAAATCTTCGATTTGGTCGTCGAATTTTTTCACCATACCGTCGAAGTTTGGTCGCTTCGACGGTTTTTTATTTTGAGATGGTTGGGTTTAATTCTCGGTACATTTAACGTATACTAATAATTGCCGTATTTACTCTCTGTTGTTAGAAAAGATAATCCTTATGACCACTTCTACCTTGCTTAAACCTAACACCGCTTATACCTTAAGCCAATTAGCTACCCTCATGCCAGATGCTACCGTTCGAGGCAATGCCTCGTTACAGGTTACGTCATTGGTGCACCCTCGGTTTGCTAAAACGCCGACTGAAATGATTTACATCGCCACAGAATCTGCCTTTGCTGCCTTGGAAAAAGGCGTGGCTAAAGTGGGCTTGCTTGAAGAAAGCTTACCCATTCCTGAAGCCTTGTTGCAGAATAACCAGTTGGGATTTTTGGTTGTAAAACGGGGCAAAGTAGGGCTGGCTCATGCCTTAAAAATATTTGAAAAACCGGCATTTATTACTTCAGGCATTCACCCAACGGCTCAAGTAGATGAGTCTGCAACAGTCGGTGAAAACGTTACCATCGGGGCTTTTTGCGTGGTGGGTGAAAATGCGGTTATTGGGGCGGGTAGCATTTTACATCCTCATGTGTTGGTGGGGGCTAAGGTTACCATGGGCGAAAATTGCTTGCTTCATAAGGGCGTTTTTATTGGTGATTGCTCCCAGCTGGGTAACAGGGTCATCATCCAACCCAACGCCGTTATTGGGGCAGATGGCTTTAGTTATGTAACCCCTGAGGTTGCCAAACATGAAAAATCGACCGATGAAGCTAAAACCGTTAGCGAAGTAACGGATTTGATTCGGATTAATTCCGTAGGTTGGGTCGTGCTGGAAGATGATGTCGAAGTGGGGGCTTGCACCACCATTGACCGTGGCACCTTGGCGGAAACCCGTGTTAAAAAAGGCACTAAAATTGATAACTTGGTGATGATTGGTCATAACAATACGATTGGTAAACATTGTTTAATTGTGTCCCAAGTGGGTTTGGCGGGTAGCTGCCATATTGGCGATGGCGTTGTTATAGCAGGGCAAGCAGGCTTGGCAGACCATTTAACTATTGGCGATAACGCCATTATTATGGCACGCTCTGCGGTAATGAGGGATGTTGAACCTAGCCAAGTGGTGGTGGGTATGCCTGCTATGCCGACTCGTCAGTATATGGAACAAATTTTGTATATGGGTAAATTGAAAGAAATGGCGAAAGCCTTTAAATCCCTTCAAAAGGAAATGCTAGCCATGAAGGAAAAGGCCAGCCAGTTTGAAGCCTTTTTTGCCTCTGTTGCTTCGACAGATGGGGCTGACGCTGATGCAGATGACGCTGCACTGAAAAAGGGTGTTTAAATGTCTCTGTCATCGGTTATTACTCTTTCGGGGGTTGGCTTAATTTCTGGTAAACCGGTTAGTGTTCGATTAGAACAAGGTTTGCAGGGGCAGGGTGTTCGGTTTGTGTTTGCTTCAACTGGGGCTATTTTGCCTGCTTCTGCTGATTTTATTGTGGATACTCAACGGGGCGTAACCCTCATGCACCCTGAAACCAAGCAATTGCTGTCTATTGTGGAACATTTTTTGGCTGCCGTTTCCTTCAGTGGTTTTCACGATGTTACCGCTACCATTGAAGGCGATGCCCCAGAATTGCCGTTGTTAGATGGGTCTGCGTTGCCTTGGTATCAAGCGATTGTTTCCCAGTGGGGCAAGCCGGAACCGTCAGTTAATAAGCCACTGTATACGCTGAATAAGCCAGTTTTTATGCAGCGTTCTACCCTTAAAACGGCGATGTATGCGTTGCCATCGGATAAATTTTCTCTGACTTATACGTTGGATTATGCTCATGCGGGCTTTCAACGGGATTGGGCAACTTGGCAGGGCAGGGCGGATAGGGTGGTTTCTGTAGACCAATTGCTTTCGGCTCAAACGTTTGGGTTGGTGGCGGAATTGCCGGTTTTACAGGCGAAGGGGTTGGCTTTGGGTGTAACGTTGGAAAATACGTTGGGGTTATGTGAAGATGGGTTTGGCTATACTCGGGCGTTGAAGTTTCCGAAAGAACCATTTTTTCATAAGATGTTGGATTTAGTGGGCGATTTTCATCTTTGTGGCTTGCCGGTGGAATGCCTTCAAATGGCGATAGTGGCGGTGAATGCGGGGCATACTAGCCATGTGGCGTTTGCCAAACAGTTGAAACAGCAGTTAGAACAATAAAACTTATCTAAAAATATAAAAACAAGCAATTTATTGGTATAGATTGTTTTTATTACTATGTGAGCGATACACACGCCGCCCACAAAAACCGCTTCCTTGCTACACAGTCTGTTTTGGGTTTACCCACCAGCCGTGGTTATCTGGTTTTTGATGAACTACTGGTCGGCACTTTTGAAGAAGCGTTTACTGGAAGACGAACGCTTTTTCATTCCTTTCTATTTCGCTACACGCCCCTGCCATTTGTTAAATTTACCTGAAAAAAGAGAGAGAGAAAAAAAGTGCCAATTTGGTCTTTGGTCTTTTTTTCCATACCGTCGAAGTTGGTCGCTTCGGCGGTTTTATTTTTTGAATATTATACAGCGACGGCTTGTTTTTTCGCCAAACACGCTTGGGCTAACGATTCAAACACCAATCGTCCCAGCCCTGTGCGTTGAACCGTCTCGTCTGCCCACCAGTTGCGTTCAGGGTGTGGCATTAAGCCTAGAACATTGCCGGCTTCATTACAAATACCCGCAATCCCATTAGCAGACCCATTAACTGTAGCCCCCGCCTCATACCGAAAAACCACTTGTCCGTTGCCTTCTAGTTGAGCTAGGGTTTCTTCATCGGCGGTGTAGCAGCCTTCCCCGTGTGCAATGGGGAAATCCACCAGTTGATTTTTTTGATACGCACTGGTAAAGGGGGCTTTCACCTGCTCCACCCGAAGTTGCGTGTGTTGTTCACACAAAAATTGCTGATGATGATTTGCCACCAACGCACCGGGTAACAGACCGCTTTCGGTTAAAACTTGAAACCCATTGCAAATGCCTAATACGGGAAAACCATTGTTGGCAAAGGCTTTAATTCTTCCCATCAGTGGCGAACGGTTTGCCATAGCACCGCACCGCAAATAATCGCCATAGCTAAACCCACCGGGAATAATTACGGCATCCACCAAGGTTTCTAACGGTTGCGGATTTTCCTCATCTTGCCAAAGAAAAACGGTAGTGGCGTTCATTACATTACGCACGGCTTCTGCACAATCTTCATCGCAATTGCTTCCTAAAAACCGAGCAATCCCGATGGTTAAAGCCTGTTTGTTGATAGTCATCATCATCATCATTTTGGGTCGATTCCTATTCTAAGCTTGAAGCGATTCGAGTGATTCAAGGCAATAGGTTTCAATCACCAAGTTGGCTAGTAAACTATCACACATTTGTAGGCAATAGGCTTGGGCTTGCACTCGGTTGGTGGCTTGTAGCTGAATTTCAAAGCGTTTGCCTGCTTTTACTCGTTGTACGGTGGGAAAACCGTGGGTTTGCAATGCTTCCGTAATGGCTCGGCTTTCAGGATGCAACACGTTTGGTTTGTATTGCACTTGCACGGTAGCAAAATACGTTACCAATGGCGATTCTACCGTTGCTTCTTGCGTTTTCAAATTAATAGGGCTAGCGGAAAGCACTTGGGTTAAGCGGTTTTCCACCGTGCTGTAGGCGGTGTTAATATCCCCTAAATCTAACCGAAAAACGTCTTTATCTAGCACTTGCCCTGTGGTAGCATCTCTTAAGCGGAAGTTGTCAGGGCTCATTTCATCAGCTATTTTTAACTGACCGTTGGCGTTTAACCCCATTTCCAACTTGTAGTCTGCACAATCAATGTTGCAGGCGGAAAATAAGGCTAAAAACGAATCATTCACGGCTAGGGCGATATGCTTAATTTGGTCGATGGTTACCCCTGTTGGCAACAAGCCGAGTGTGTTGATGGCGTCGTCTGGCAAGGCGGGGTCGTTTAATTCGTCGCTTTTGTAGAAGAATTCGACGATGGGTTGTTTTAGTTTTTCACCTTCTTTAAACAGAGGGATTCTTTTGGGCAGGCTACCGAGGGCGATGTTGCGTACCACAATTTCGATGGGCAACATGGCGAGTGCTTCGTATACTAGCTGGTTGGGTTCAGCCCCTTTGCCAATGTAGCAGGTGGCTAGCCCTTGGGCTTCTAGGTAGGTGAAGAGTTGGGCGGTAATGTTGGCGTTCAATGCCCCTTTGCCAGCAATTTCTTCGCTTTTTTGGGCGTTGAAGGCGGTGGCTCTGTTTTTGAAGGTGGCTAATAGCTGGTTGGCTTGCCCTGCTATGGGCGATAAAATTTTGGTTTTGCCTTCACGGCTGGGGGCGGTTGTTATTGTGGCGGTGGTCATTGTGTGGGGTCTTTCTGTGGCGTGGCGGTTGGTTTTATCCATTGAATGCCGTTATTATACCGCTAATGTATTTTGGTTTCAATCGATGGGTTTTGGGCGTTGCGGTTTTCAACCGCCGTTGCCCCCTGCTTCGCACTCAACCCCGCCTTTCCCTCACCCTAGCCCTCTCCCAGAGGGAGAGGGGACGGTAAACCTAGGTAAACGGCGGGTTTTCGCCCTATGGGTGGGGCAACTAACGCTTTATTGCCCCCTCTCCCGCTGGGAGAGGGCTGGGGTGAGGGTTTTTAGAAACGGGAGGGTTTGAAACCCTTCCCTACACAATAGCCTAAATCTCGTCATGTTGAGCGTAGTCGAAACATCCCCCCAGACGCTAAGGAGATTCCTCGGCTACGCTCGGAATGACAAAACACGCTATTTCTACTTGAATCCGCCTATAAAAATACCGATTAATCGGTTGTTATCTTTGTAATCCTAGTTAAAAGTTCTTGTAATTCTGCTTGACGGTTCGACATTATGAAGTTACGGAAAAAGGGCAAGGTAAAATAGAAGGGACATTATTCCACCTCTCATAGGATACCCCACCCCCATGACTACCTTTGCCGACATCCAAATTCAACAAGCCACCCCCACTCACAAATTCCTAGAGGAAATGAACCAAACCCTACCATGGCAACTATTTGAAACCATCCTCAAAACACACATCCACCACAAACCCAACGGCAGACCACCCTACAAACGCCTACTACTGCTCAAAATGAACCTCCTCAAAATATGGTTCAATCTCTCCTATGAACAAACCGAATTTCAATGCCACGACAGACTCTCCTTCCGAAAGTTTCTCGGCTTCTCCTTAGAATCCCCCATCCCTGAAGCCACGACACTCGAAAACTTCCAACACGAACTGCAAAACACCCCAGCCCAAGAAGCCCTTTTCTTAGCCTTAGACACCTTCTTCCAAGAGAACAACCTCATTCTTAAAGAAGGCAACTTGGTAGATGCCACCTTTATTAAAGCCAATAGCAAACAGAGAAAAAAGCCTGAAGACCAGAGCGACCCTGATGCCACTTATGGCTACAAAGGCTTTGGTTACAGTGCCACGGTTAATGTGGATGCTAAAAGCAAGTTGATTCGCAAGGTGGTTGTTACTGGTGCCAATGTGCATGACAGTCAGAGTTTACTGCCTGTACTGGTGGGCGATGAGCAGACTGTTGGTGCGGATAGTGGGTATGTGGGTAAGGAGAAGGATTTGAAGGCGTTGGGGATACAGCCGAGGATTATTAAGCGTCGTGTTCGGGGTAAGCAGCATGAACCAACGCCTGAGTTGACGGCTTCGCAGAAGCGGTTTAATGGGTTGGTTTCTAAGGTTCGGGCAAGAGTGGAGCATGTGTTTGCGGGTTGGAAGACGGTGTTTAAGAAGGTTCGTGTGTCTTGTCGTGGGTTAGTGCGTGTTTCTGCGGAGATTTTGGGCTTGGCATTTGGGTATAATTGTCGTCGGTATGGTTTTTTGGTGAGGAGGGGGGTAGGTTTTAGTGGATTCTTGTATGGTTTTTAGGTAATTATGATCCGAAAAGAGTGGAAACAAGGGGTATTGTTCTGTTTTTTGAGCATTTTTGGTTGAATTTTATTAAAAAACACTCACTACTCCCACCTGCACACCCTTATTCCGTAACTTCATTAATAAAAAGGGCAAGGTTTTTCAATGGAAAAATATCCAGTAAAAGGCGAAGTGGATAGAATTAGTTTTTTAGATCAATTAACCACTGAAGAACTCAGTCTATTTCATCAAAATGGCACCCTGTTAACCATGAAAAAAAACGAACCGCTTGATTTGGATGACCCCAGCCACAAAAACAGTGCTTTTTTAGTAACTGAAGGCTTTGTTAAATTAACCACACTAAACCTTGAAGGTAAAAAATTTTCGCTCAGCTTATTGCAAACAGGAGATTTGTCTGATTGGTTCTACAACCAAACTGGTGAAGAAAAGCCCTTCTTACAAACTGGGCATTGTAAGTTTTTAGAATCTATTACTGGCGTTTCGCAAGTCTTACGAATGAATGAAACGGTCTTTCAAGACCTGTTAGATAAAAAGCCCTCCCTCTATGTAACCTTATGACGCGTAATGCAATGTAGAGTTTACACCGTGCAACGCCAATTAAGCGATGTTGTTTTTAAAGATGTACACGCCAGAATAGCCCAAACCTTGTTAGATATGGTGTTCCATTATGCGGAACTTTGCCCTTATGCCTTTGGCGTTGTAAGAGATGTTTGCCTAACCCACCAAGAAATTTCTGAATTGATTGGGGCTTCAAGACCTGTAACCTCATTAGCGTTGAACGATTTTAGTAGGGCTGATTTAGTTCATAAACACGACCGTTTTTTATGTCTGCAAAATATACCTGGTTTAGAAATAGTTGCTCAAGAAGGGTATCAAGCCCTTAAAAAAATAAGTAGTGCCTTGGTTGTTAGCTAGCTAACAGATATGTGTGAAACAATCTGTTACGATAAGTTTAACGAGTTCGGAAAAAAGTATTTTTTCAGTTCGTTTGTTTGTTATCCCTCTTAGTTTCTACTTTTGGAGTATTGAATTCATGAATCTTTCTATCGCTAAATTGGCATTAGTTGCCGCTGTTATGTTACAAGGTGCAAGTTTCGCTAACCCTGCTAACACAGATATGTTCCAAATGACCGAAGCCACCAATATGTCTTAATCAAACACACTCATTGCTAACAAAAAATGTGGTTCTGGCTCTTGTGGTGGTAAAGAAACAACCAAGAAATGTGCGGCTAAAAAGTGTGCAGCTAAAAAATGTGGTGCTTCTGAAAAGAAATAATCGAACCCCTTTCGTTACAGGCGGCTCTGCAAAAGAGCCGTCTGTTTTAAAGATTATTGCTTCGGACTATGATGGATGCGTTAGGGGGACTGGCGTCAGCCCCCCCTAACAACCCCCCACCGCTTAAGGGGAAAGGTGGCATTAGCATGCGTCCTCCCCCCTTAAGAATCCCCCCTCCCTACCGCTAAGGGCTGACTTGTTTACACGCACGTTGAAAACAGGCTTGACCGGAAGCTAGAAGCTCCCTAATTGGTCTGCTTCACTACGTTCGCACCAGCCTATTTCCAACTGGGTATGATTTAAAACTAAAAATCATAAGAAACAGTTCAAATGAAGTTACGGAATAAGGGTGTGCAGGTGGGAGTAGTGAGTGTTTTTTAATAAAATTCAACCAAAAATGCTCAAAAAACAGAACAATACCCCTTGTTTCCACTCTTTTCGGATCATAATTACCTAAAAACCATACAAGAATCCACTAAAACCTACCCCCCTCCTCACCAAAAAACCATACCGACGACAATTATACCCAAATGCCAAGCCCAAAATCTCCGCAGAAACACGCACTAACCCACGACAAGACACACGAACCTTCTTAAACACCGTCTTCCAACCCGCAAACACATGCTCCACTCTTGCCCGAACCTTAGAAACCAACCCATTAAACCGCTTCTGCGAAGCCGTCAACTCAGGCGTTGGTTCATGCTGCTTACCCCGAACACGACGCTTAATAATCCTCGGCTGTATCCCCAACGCCTTCAAATCCTTCTCCTTACCCACATACCCACTATCCGCACCAACAGTCTGCTCATCGCCCACCAGTACAGGCAGTAAACTCTGACTGTCATGCACATTGGCACCAGTAACAACCACCTTGCGAATCAACTTGCTTTTAGCATCCACATTAACCGTGGCACTGTAACCAAAGCCTTTGTAGCCATAAGTGGCATCAGGGTCGCTCTGGTCTTCAGGCTTTTTTCTCTGTTTGCTATTGGCTTTAATAAAGGTGGCATCTACCAAGTTGCCTTCTTTAAGAATGAGGTTGTTCTCTTGGAAGAAGGTGTCTAAGGCTAAGAAAAGGGCTTCTTGGGCTGGGGTGTTTTGCAGTTCGTGTTGGAAGTTTTCGAGTGTCGTGGCTTCAGGGATGGGGGATTCTAAGGAGAAGCCGAGAAACTTTCGGAAGGAGAGTCTGTCGTGGCATTGAAATTCGGTTTGTTCATAGGAGAGATTGAACCATATTTTGAGGAGGTTCATTTTGAGCAGTAGTAGGCGTTTGTAGGGTGGTCTGCCGTTGGGTTTGTGGTGGATGTGTGTTTTGAGGATGGTTTCAAATAGTTGCCATGGTAGGGTTTGGTTCATTTCCTCTAGGAATTTGTGAGTGGGGGTGGCTTGTTGAATTTGGATGTCGGCAAAGGTAGTCATGGGGGTGGGGTATCCTATGAGAGGTGGAATAATGTCCCTTCTATTTTACCTTGCCCTTTTTCCGTAACTTCATATAAGGAACTCAATGAGATGCAATCATTATTGCGTGTTACTTTTGCTGGTTTTCAGCCAGCAGTTTTGGGTACCAAGCATCAGGCTACTGGCGTTCAGCAACCCAGTGCTGTTGGGCAGTTAGCTCAAACACAAACCACAGATGTTTTAGGTGCTATGCCACACTACCGTCCATTACCTATAGGGGTACGTTCTGGTAATAATGTAGACAAACTAGTTAGGCAGGAACTAGCTGAACTTGGAAAAGATATTGAAGCTGGTGAACGAAAAATCGCGCAACTTGAAGAAGCTGTACAGAAAGATCATCTATCAGAGGAGCTTATTACTCGGGTAGAAGAGGTGATAGCAGACTTACAAGAAGAATTGGGAACAAAGAAGGTACAAAAGGACAGACTAAGTTAACTGGTTCCTAACCAAATTGTGGAACGTTCATTACTGCTAGCTTTTACCGAAAATATTAGCTTTAAATCATATACAGTTGAAGATAGACTGGTACAAGAGTAGCGAATCAGACCAAAATGAATTCATAGGGGCAGATGCAATCCACCCCCTACAGTTGGTTAAATTTTTAAGCTACTAGACCTCATGAACACTGCTTACTTGAATTCGCTTTGAGGATTTTTATTTACAAAAAATTATTTTACTGCTAAAATAAATTTTTAATATGACTTTACTTAACTAATGATTCGCTTTTAACTTAATCTTTCTATAAAAAATGATGTAAGGGACTAAGTAATGCAATCATTATCGCATGTTACTTTTGCTGGTTTTCAGCCAGCAGTTTTGGGTACCAAGCATCAGGCTACTGGCGTTCAGCAACCCAGTGCTGTTGGGCAGTTAGCTCAAACACAAACCACAGATGTTTTAGGTGCCATGCCCCACTACCGTCCATTACCGATAGGGGTACGTTCTGGTACTGGAGACATTGAAAAACTACTGGCACATCTTCATCAAGAAATAAACGAGAAAACTATTGAAGGCCTGCTGGCAGATCTTGAAAAAGCAGAACGATTAAAAGATGTTACTGCATCAATGAAAAAAATAGACACTGTTGTGGAGAATTTGTTGGATCGTGCATTAGCATCTACACCCGATGTTTTTATGCTTAATAGATTAGAGGCAATAGCAAAATTAGTTGATGAACTGAAACAGAACCAAGCAAATCGGGAAGCTACCACTGCATCAATCCAAAAGCTCAACACAGTTGTAACCGTTTTTTTAAGCCATATAGAAGCATGTAATGAACGTTACTATGCCAGTTACGATACTTTAACTGTTAATGCACTAACTATGTTAAAAGAATTAGCAGCAGAATTAGCTGGCATTTTAAAAAAATAAAAGAAGGTAATTAGGGCCTGTTTTAAAATAAAACCTCTGGCTCTAGACCTCTTCCAAGGTAGAAGTATCGCCTTCAGGCAAGCCCAACGCCCGAGCCTTCAATACCCGACGCATAATTTTCCCAGACCGAGTTTTCGGTAAACTCTCAATGACCTCAATTTCCCGAGGCATTGCATGAGCCGCTAGCTTAGACCGAACAAACAACGCAATTTCTTTCAGTAATTCAGGGGTTTCCACAAAACCCGTTTTCAACGAAATATACGCCTTAATCACTTCCATCCGTTCTGGGCATGGCAAGCCAATCACGCCCGCTTCGGCTACGGCAGGATGATGCACCAACGCAGATTCCACTTCAAAAGGCCCTACCAAATGCCCCGCCGTGTTGATAACATCATCTTCACGCCCGACAAACCAAAAATAGCCATCCGTATCCACACTGGCACGGTCGCCTGTTAAGTACCAGCCGTTTTTAAATCGGCTTTCGTACTTGCTTTGATTATTCCAATAAGTTTTAAACATGGAAGGTGCGGCAGATTTCAATGCCAACGCCCCTTCGCTACCCAAAGGTAACGGCGTAAACGTATCATCCAGCACGCAAGCTTCCACCCCAGGGAAAGGCTTACCCATAGAACCCAACCGAACAGGCAACCCGATGCGGTTGGTAATGTGAATAGACCCTGTTTCGGTTTGCCACCAAGTATCGTAAATTTCTTGGTCGAATACATCCCGCCCCCAAACAATGGCTTCAGGGTTGAGGGGTTCGCCCACACTACAAATATGCCGAAGAGCTTTAAATTGATAACTTTTTGGCAGGTCTGACCCATGCTTCATCAGCATTCTTAACGCAGTAGGGGCGGTATACCAAACCGAAACATTAAAGCGTTCCAATATGCTATACCATGTTTCAGGCTTAAAAGCCCCTTCAAACACCAATTGCGTAACCCCCAACGCCCACGGGCCAAATATCCCGTAGGAAGTACCTGTTACCCAACCGGGGTCTGCAGTGCACCAGTAAACGTCGTTGACAGATAAATCTAACACCCATTGGGCGGTAGCTGCTTGAGCGATACACGCCCCATGCTGATGCAATGCTCCTTTGGGTTTACCTGTTGTACCCGAAGTGTAGTGCATAATTGAAGGCGTTTCCGCAGGGGTATGGGCAACCGTGAATTGACGAGATTGCGGGGCTATCCACTGGTAATAATCCAGTTCTTGAACGCTAGCAGATGGGTTGGGTTGCCATTGGTGGGCTCTATCCACCACCACGATAGTTTTTAAGCTGGGCACTTGGCTTGCAATCGCATCAATTCTTGGTTTTAGGGCGGGGCTAGTAAATACAATGCTAGCTTCAGCGTCTTGCAACCTATCTAAAAGGGCTTCAGGCCCGAATGCGGGGAAGATAGGGCAAAGAATGGCGTGGCATTTTAGCCCGCCAAAAAACGACACATACAATTCCGGAATACGTTCTAAAAATAGAAAAATGCGGTCTTGTGGGTTTGTGCCTAAGGCGGTTAGGGCATTGGCAACTTGATTAGAAGCTAAGCTTAACTCTAAAAACGAATGATGTTCAACTTCGTGCGTAGCGGAAACCCAAAGCAGGGCGGTTTTATTGAGGATAGCATCGGGGTGTCCGTCTAGGCATACGGTAGATTGGTTGTAGCCAGTGGCTTTGGGTAAGTTTAGTTGGGTGTGCATGGCATCCCAACTGGGGGGATTTTTTTCGCAATCCCACGGATTCATGGGGGACGTGAGGTGAGCGGTTTCAACCACGCCAATAGCAGGAACAACGGATTGTTTTTGGGTGAAATCAATAGACATTGGCAGAAAAAGCTTTCAAATTGAGGATTCGCAATGAGACAAGCTTTTATTCTAGCAATGAACGTTATTTTTTGGCAAGTAGCTTATTTGCCAAATAGCGAAATCGAAGTGGCTTCACCGCCGTTCAGCTTAACAAGAAATTCGTGAAGTTCATTCATTAATTGAGCCGTTTCTGGCTCAATTGAAAAATGATTGTCTCTACAATCTACAAAACTTTCAATTCGCCCTTCTATTGACGGGTTTTTTTTAATGAACTGCTTTTCTTCCTCTGTGAATAATGAGGTTCGAGTTTCATATTGATGAATGGCTTCCTTGTATATTTTTAGTTCACGCACAGCAAAAGTTATTTGATTTGGTTCTACCGATTTGAGGTTAGGTAAGTTGCTTACTTCTTCTAAAACTTCACAAGTTTCTCTTAACAACACTTGCAAAATAAGTGGATTTACTTTTTCCTTTTCTGATAAGGATTGAATCAACAACAACAGGGGTTCGCAAGGCTTGGTAGGTGCGTCTGGATAGAGATTTCTTGTTAGGGTTTCTCTCTGTTCATGTTTTGCTTTGATTTCAGCTAAAGTTTTTTCAATTTTAGGTACTATTTCTTTATTTTTAGACATATAAGCTTCAATAAAACCTTCTTTTCCTCCTCGTATAAAGTTAATGCTAATTTGGTGTTCTGCTTCTTTTCTAGCATTAAATTGAATACGATTCATAGCATTACCAATATAATTTGCAAACACCATGAGTTTATCCATTTTTTCATCTAACTGATTTATTTGATGGGACTGTAAACTAGATTGCTTATATAAAAAAAAGAGATCGCTTTTCGCCTCCAGTAACAATCGTCGCATCTCGGAAAGTCCAGACTCCAAATCTTCGCCATTCGTTCTGTTTTTGAGTTGCTTTTCTAATCTATCCAACTTTTTTTCCATCTGGGCTAGTGCCGTCTGCACTTCGTGCAACGCTCCCTTGTTTGCATGGTTCATTTTTGAATAAAGTAAACCCACCCCAAAAACAGCACACAAACTAGCAATAAAGCCCATGGTAGCCAAAACAACAGACGTTTTATCTGCTACCGGCACTTCCCTAATAACAACCTTCGGTGGCACGGATGGCTTTTCAGAAGATTTTTTCTCAAAGCTATCGACTACTTCAATCGGGTTGTCTTTTCCCGCATCTCGTGGGCTTGCCAGTTTCTTCCCCTGCCCAAGCGGAGGATAAGAATTGCTGAAGGTTAAAGCGGTAGGCACTATTGTCATCATTTTTCAGGATCGTTCCATTCACTTTCAGAAGCAAGCCAAAGCCTCTAAGATCATTATCTAACAAACACATTAACGTGCGAACAACCGCTTTTGTGCTAAAATAGCACCAACGAATTTAACCGCTACTGGATTTTAGAAAAGACACCGAATTTGCGATGATGATGAAAATTTCCACCCTGTTTGCCTCTACCTTACGAGACGTTCCTGCTGACGCCGAAGTGGTCAGCCACCAACTGCTATTGCGGGCGGGCTACATTCGCCGTATTACCAGTGGCGTCTACAGTTACCTACCCCTCATGTGGCGAACCCTACAAAAAATTAGCACCATCGTACGGGAAGAAATGAATCGTGCCAATGCTCAAGAATTGCTGATGCCCATTCTACAACCTCGGGAATTATGGGAATCTTCAGGACGGTGGAGCGTTTATGGCGACGAACTAATGCGGCTAAAAGACCGCCACCAAAGAGATTTCTGTCTTGCCCCAACAGGTGAAGAGGTCATCACCCAACTAGCTCAAATTGAAGTAAAATCTTACCGGCAATTGCCACTCAACCTCTATCAAGTTTCTAATAAATATCGCGATGAGCGTCGCCCTCGGTTTGGGCTATTGCGTGGGCGTGAATTTATTATGAAGGATGCTTATAGCTTTCACGCCAACCAAGCCTGCTTAGACCGTGAATACGAAGTAATGGCAGAAGCCTACACCGCTATTTTTAACCGATGCGGTGTAAAAACCAAGATGGTTGCCAGTGATTCTGGGGCAATTGGCGGAGCAGTAAGCCACGAATTTATGATGTTGACAGGCTATCAAGCCGAAGCCCAACAATCAGGCGAAAACGATGTGGTTCATTGTGAAACTTCGGGGTATGCGGCTAATAGCGAAAAAGCGGTGTCCATTCCGCAACCGCAAGCCGTAGATGGTGCTGATACATTCAGCCAATATAACGCCACAACCAACGTAGAAACCCCTTACACTGATACGATTGAAAAATTGTGTAAAAAGCTAAAATGTTCTGCAGAAGTGATTTGCAAAACACTGTTATATGTAAAAGATGAAACGGATTTTATCGCCGTGTTGATGCGGGGCGATTATGATGTGGAAGAAACCAAGCTGAAGAACGCCTTGGGTGCATTAACCCTTCGTATGGCGACAGAAGAAGAATTGACAAGGCTTTACGAAACCAAAAAAGGCTTCGTTGGTTATTATGAGGCTTTATGTTCAGGTGAAACTGTTGATTTAACTAGCGTTAAAGGCAAAGATGGCACACCCGTTAGCCTGTTGGTGGATAAAACGGTAGTATCAATGAAAAACTTTGTCATAGCCAATATGGAAGCCCACGTTCATTGGGTTAACGCCAATTGGGCAGGCAATTGTTGCCAAGCTGAAGGCATCACTGTGGCGGATGTTCGCACCGTGAAAGCAGGCGATCTATGCGTTGAAAGCAATCAACCGTTGAGTATTACTCGAGGGATTGAAGTCGGCAATATTTTCCAATTGGGCACGAAGTATTCCGAAAGTATGCAAGCCACTTACACCGCTGAAGATGGCACAGAACAACCGTTTGTGATGGGTTGCTACGGTATTGGCGTTAGCCGTGTAGCTGCTTCCGCCGTGGAACGCTACCACGATGCGAACGGTATTATCTGGCCTACAGCGATTGCCCCGTATCAAGTGATTATTGTACCTGCCAACGTAAAAGATGAAACCCAGTGGGCATTGGCAAATCAGCTTTACGCCGAACTTAAAACCGTTTTGGGCGATGAGGTGTTGCTAGATGACCGTGATGAGCGGGCAGGCGTGAAGTTTAAAGATGCGGATTTAATGGGCTTCCCGTTAAGAATTACGGTTGGTAAATTAGCGGGTGAAGGCAAGGTAGAAGCCAAACTTCGGGCATCAAAAGACCTCATTATTTTAGATGCCAGTGATGTTGCCACCCAAGCAAAAACCCTATTAGCCCAGTGGGACGCCCTTTCGTGGGAACCGCCTGTAACCCCATAAAGACCTAGGACGTGATGCAACGCATAGACCGCTAGGGCTAATAAATCACGCCCCTACAAATACCCCTATATAGAAAAGGATTTTTTCATGATGATGAGTATTTCCCTATTTGAAACCATTGCCCAACACGGGCACGAAAGCGTCCTAACTTGCTACGATTTTAAATCTGGCTTAAAAGGCTTTATTGGGTTGCACAATACCACATTAGGTCCTGGTTTGGGCGGGTGTCGTGTGATGCGATACCCTTCCGAAGCGGCTGCCTTCCAAGATATGCTTGCTCTTTCCGAAGCAATGACTTATAAAAACAGCTTGGCTGGCTTACCTTATGGTGGCGGTAAAGCCGTTATTTGGTTGCAAGAAGGGCAAGAAAAAACACCGGAACTGATTGACGCCATGGGGCGGTGCATTAAATCGCTCAACGGTAGTTATTTCACCGCAACAGATATTGGTTCTACCAGTGCAGATATGAAACGCATGAGAGCTATTTCCCCTTACGTTTCAGCTCTTTCGCCTGAAGACGGAGGACTGGGCGATTCTGCTATTTTAACAGGCTTGGGCGTTTACCAAGGCATTCGGGCAGCGGTGAAACATCGGTTAGGTAAAACCTCATTAGATGGCGTAAAAATTGCCATTCAAGGAGCTGGAAAAGTAGCCTACCATATGTTAAGCCACCTAACCCAAGAAGATGTAACCGTTTACCTAACAGATACGAATGAAGAAGCCATTGCAAAATGCCAAGCAGCTTATCCAACCATCAAGGTTGTTGCCCCTTCGGAAATTTGGCATCAGCCCGTAGATATTCTTTCCCCTAACGCCATTGGCGGAACAATTACTGATGAAGTCATTGCCAATTCAACGGCAACCATTATTGCTGGCGGTGCTAATAACCCCTTGCGTGATAGAGGCGTTGCCACAACCGCAGCAACAGCAGAAGTTTTGTTCGCTCCGGATTTTGCGATTAATTCAGGGGGCGTCATTGTGCTAAGCACGGAACTAGCCAAAGGCACAATTGAAGAAGCAAAAACTAAAACATTGGGTATTTATGATACGGCGTTGCGGGTGTTTGAAGTAGCTAAAGCTAGAAAAATCAACACATTAGAAGCAGCTATTGCCCTAGCCAAAGAAAATATCACTAATAACGCTAAAGGCTAAAACTAATCACGTCATGTTGAGCGTAGTCGAAACATCCCCTTAGACAGCTCGGGAGATTCCTCGAATTCGCTCAACATGACATGAATTAGTATTAAATCGAAAAATTTTCGTCTGCTTGATTTAAATGCGTTAGCGTTACAAACACATCTTCTAACGAAGGTTCTATTTCACGAACCCCTCTCGCATCAATTTCCGCTTGGCGTAAATCCAACAATAATTGTTCCTTTGGTATCGTATCTGGCATGGTAACGTGCAAAGCCTGCCCAAAAATCGTTACATCCTGCACATACGGGAACGCCTTCACCTTATTAAATGAAGCAACCAAGGGTCTGCAGACCAATTCATACCGAGAAACGCCTTCGCCAACCACGGCTCTTAAATGTTTTAATTCATCTGGCCCGCCGGAAACAATGAGTTTAGAATTATAAATATAGCCTACGCTACTGCAGCGTTCCGCTTCATCCATGTAATGAGTGGTTACAAACAACGTAACGCCACTGCTGGCAAGGGTAAACAACAAATCCCACAAATGCCGACGGGCAACTGGGTCCATTGCAGCAGTGGGCTCATCTAAAAAAATGATATCGGGGGAATGCACCAAAGCACAACACAACGCCAACCGTTGCTTCCAGCCACCAGAAAGTTGCTTGGCCAAATAATTAGCGTAAGGTTCAATACCGACCAATTCCTTTACTGCCCGCTTACTGGCTTCACCTGTTTTACCCGTAACGCCATAAAGCCCTGCATAGAAATCTAAATTTTCAGAAACCGTTAAATCTTCATACAAGCTGAATTTCTGAGGCATATAGCCTATATAACGTCGAATTAATTCTGGTTCTTGCTCAACATCAATACCACAAACTAACGCTTTACCTGAGGTTGGTGGCATTAATCCACAAAGCATCTTAATGGTGGTAGATTTCCCTGAACCATTGGGGCCTAGAAAGCCATAAATTTCGCCCTTACCCACCCGTAAATCCAATGAATCAACCGCAATTCGGTCGCCAAATTTACGCACTAATTTTTCGGTTACAATCACATTGTCATTGGGTGCTGAAGCGTCAAAAATCATTGCTAAGTAGCGTCCTGATTCACAACTATTTGTACAGACATTCCTGGAAACAACCGAATTACATTGATATCCGCTGCTGGGGAAACTTCAATTCTGATTCTAAAAGTAGCTTCTGTACCAGTGGAAGCATCTGCTGTAGCACCAGAACCAGAAGGAACAAACTCACTTTTAGGACTAATAAACGCTACTTCTCCGGAAAATTTAGCATTAGGATAAGCCTTACTTTTAATGTTTACTTTTTGCAGACGATGTAGAAATTGGAGCTTGGATTCTGGCACGAATAAATCCACCCATAAATGGTTACTATCTAAAATATTGACGGCTGGCACATCTGGTGGCACAACCTGCCCTAACGAAACAGTCAACAAATTAACCGTACCTTTAATGGGGGAAAGTACAGTAGACTCTTCCATTTTAACTTTTAACCCTTGCACAATACTGGCAGCACGTTGGATTTCAGCATCGGCAATTTTTAATTCAGCAGGATTAACTTTTTCCTTCAGCTTGCTTAGCTGGGCTGTTGCCCCTGACCGTTCCGCCTTGGCGATACCAATTTCTTCCATTCTAGCCCCTTTTCGCACGAGTGAAACTCTCGCTTTGGCTGCTAATAACGCACTTTGGGCCGATTCTAAATTGTTTTGAATTTCGTCTACTTTTTGTTGGGAAATAATACCACTAGCCAGTACTTGTTTCGCTTGTTCTAATTGATTTTTACAGACCCTTACTTTGGCTTCTACTTCACGCACCTTGGCTTGAGCTTCCGCTAATTCTTCAGGGCGTCCGCCATTGACTAACAAGGCAATACGTTCGTTCGATTGCTGTACTTTGGCTTGTGCCTGTTGAATGTCATTGGGGGAAATGGCGGTCAGCAACAATTCTTTTTTAGCTTTTACTTGGGCTAAACTCGCTTCGGCTTCCATCAGCTTAGCTAAAATTTCCTTATTTTCAAACCGAAGTAATGGTGTACCGGCCTGCACTTCCATGCCCTCTTTTACAAGAACGGCGGAAACACGCCCCCCTAATCGAGAACCATTTTTAACTTCTTCCGCTTGTAAAACACCATTAAATAATAGTGGGCTATTAAACCACCCAGACCACCATGGTTTCGCCAATAAAACAGCCCCTAATAATAAGGCTAATAACAATAATAGCTTTAACTGGTTGGTTGTAACCCATTTAATGAATTTAATCGTCATAAAATAACAGTGTTTCTAGCAAAAGTAGCAATGGTTAAGAACCTTGATATAACTTAGAATAAACCCAAATGCCTTCAAAAACGTGTTCAACATAATGGCGTGTTTGGTCATAAGGAATGGTTTCAACAAACAAATCCGGTGATTGTGCGAACACTTCCTGCCGAACATTAACCCATTCCGCAACGGCACCTGGGCCAGCATTATACGCCGCCACAACCAATAACGGATGCTGTTGAAGCTGATTATTTAAATACTGCAAATAAGCCGAACCCAAGGTAATATTCGTCTTCGGATCCATTAATTGAAGCGATGAAACGGGTGGTTGCTTTAAACTTCTAGCCATATCATTAGCAGTAGAGGGCAATAACTGCATCAAACCAACCGCCTTGGCAGGGCTCACTACCATGGGGTTAAAGGAACTTTCCTGACGCATAAGTGCCATGGTCAAATAGGGGCTAATTTTTTCACGTTCAGCTTGGACTTGAACAATCGCAGGGTAATGTAGCGGAAATAACAATTGATACAACGTTTTAGGGGCATGATACCGAGATTCAACCGTATGCGGTACATCTAAGCTCGACAAATAATCCCGAATAACCCGTAAGCTGGCATCATACTGGTCTTGTTCCACCTTAGACCAAGCGGAAAGCACCACTTGTTCCACCGAATTTTCAGGGAGGGTTTGGCTAATTAACAAATCTACATCATCAAAGGCTTGTATCTCATTCAGCTCGCGAACTTGAGAAGATAACTGCTTGGGTACTCGGGAAGATTTCGCTAAATAATCTTCCAGCCAAGCATCTGGATTCGACGGATTTTTTTCCAGTAGTGGTAATCCTCCCGCCATGTTGCCTAAACCAAAGCCACTGGCTTCTTTAATGTTATTAAGGTAGGCATTTGCCCTAAACGCATAATAGGTGTAAGGGTATTTTGATTGAATGACTTCAAACGCATCAGTAGCATCTAGGTTTTGCCCCATTAATTGATGAGAAACGGCCTTCCAAAACAGCACGGCAGGGGCTTCAATACTAGCGGGATACTGTGCCAAAAACGCATCTGCTTGGCTAATAACTTTACCAAACGATTTGGTAATAAATTGGTGGCGAATGACTTCAGAACTAGCAAACGGTGCAACTCTATCTTTAGGAAACTGGGTGGCAATTTTTTCATAAGCAGGAAGAGCCAATTTGTCATCTGCTTGGCTTATAAACCATGCCAAACCCAATTTGTTTTGTTGACTGGTATTGCCTAATGCCACTAATTGAGGAATTGCTTTTGCTTTCCCTATTTTGGCTACATATTGTTCTAGTACGGGTTGTAAAGCTTTCACAGGAAAGTCTACCGTATTCAACCAACTGGTTAAATTCACCTTAAACGAATCCATTTTACCTTGATGTAGCAACAATTCCAAGTAAACTAGCCCTGCAGAATTAGCACGGAAGCCTTTTTTCAAAATAGTATCAACCATTGCCCAATCATTAGCTTTAGCAAAAACATTGGCAACTAAAGCCCGTTGCTCAAAATTCAGGATATCATTTACTTTAGCTAATTGCTTGGCAATTTCTAAGCTGTAAGTACCGTCAGGCGATTGCTTTAAGTAAGTAATCCAAGCTTGTTGGGTTTCTTTTCCCAAACTATTGCCTTGCGAAGAAAGCGACAGTTGCTGATAAATTTGACCTAAAAAGTAGTTCGCCCCAATAGCGTAATTAGATTGTGGGAACGTTTTCTGCAATTGCAATAGCGTTTCTAACGATTTTTCCCACTGTTTTGCCCGTACTTGGGATAATCCTAATTCATACATGGCAACAGCAGCCAACGCATTACCTTCAGTGCCTCTATCAATGACTTTTTTTAGGCGGATTTGCGTTAAATCTTCCCGAGGCACTTGGCTATAAAGATCTGCTAAATGAAGTGAAATGCTAGATTCTAAACCAGGGTAATAAGGCTCTACTTTTAAAAACAAGTCAATAGCCCGTTTGGTTTGCCCCGCTTTTTTGGCAACTAAGGCTTGTTTAAACAAGCTTTGCACTTGCGAACGAGAATACCCATCTGCCCCAGCATTAGGCTGAAAAATAGTAACCGCTCCTCTACCAAACAGCCCAGCCAAAGGTCCATTACCGGAAACACCCACATTCCAAAGCCAATAAACACCCGCTAAAATAATAGCTCCAGCTACAACAAATGGGAATAATGAAAAACTAGGTGGACGCTGACCACCTCTTCTTCCCATGTGCTGACGATTTGAATTCACAAATGGAGATTTAGGGGATTGCTTAAAAGGGTTTGACATAAATAAGCCTTGTAAAAAACCAAAAGTAGAAGCGGTTCTAGCTGATGTAACCAATGAGCGACGCCCTGTATTATGGGGTGGTGATTGCAATCTGGTCATCATCATCATCTAGATAAATCCTTCTGGGTAACGGTAATAAATGGGTACAAGCTAATAAACTAAATTATCACGAACAAGGTAAAACCACAGTCAGTATAATTAATGCCCTAGCAACGATTCTTTTAATTTAGCGAAAAAACCACTTGGGTGCGGTGCTTCTTCGCCCGCTTTGGTAGGTTCAGCCTTTGGTTTTTTTGCCATACGTTCTTGTTCTAATTGACGTAATTGTTGCAACAAGTCTCGTTCAGCAGAAGATAATTTTTGAGGAATTTGAACTTCCAACTGTAAGCGAAATTCACCCCGACGTTGGGGCTGATTAATTTGGGGAATACCTTCGCCTTTCAGCGTAATAACTGTGCCATTAGCTGAACCTGCTGGAATTTTAACGGATTGCACGCCTTTCAGTAAGGGAATTTCAACCGTATCACCCAACGCTAACTGGCTAAAGCTAACCGGAATTTTCGATAATACATCGTACCCATCTCTCACAAAATGAGCATCTGCGGCAACATTAAGCACCACATACAAATCGCCATTAGGGCCGCTCTTCCAGCCCGCATCGCCTTCATTTGAAACGCGCAACCGTGTGCCAGAATCTACTCCAGCAGGAATGGTTAATTCCAATGGTTTGGTTTGTTCTTTGCGTCCTTCGCCTTGGCAATCAGGGCAAGGGTGGGGCATTACCTGCCCAGACCCATTACAATGAGGGCAAGTAACTACTTGGGTAAATTGCCCAAACATGGTTTGTGCCGTTTGTCGAATTTGTCCGTGCCCGTTACAGTGGGTACAGGTTTCAGGACTCGTGCCTGGGGCTGCACCGCTACCATGGCAAGTGGTACAGGTATCTAACCGACGCACTTCAATCGTTTTTTCACACCCAAAGGCAGCTTCCATAAAGGTTAGCTTCAAGGAAACACGCAAATCGCTACCACGGGCAGGGCTATTAGCAGACCCCCGACCACCACCGCCGGAAAACCCGCCATTGAAGAAGGCTGAAAAAATATCTGACAAATCAGTAAAATCATCCATAAAGCCCCATGAAGATGCCCCACCACCCATACCAGATGAGCCTTTTAAACCTTCATGCCCGTAGGCATCGTAAGTACGGCGTTTTGTCTCATCGCTTAAAACGGCGTAAGCTTCGCCTAATTCTTTAAATTGAGATTCCGCTGTGGGGCTTTTATTGGTATCTGGGTGCAATTCTTTCGCCTTTTGACGAAAAGCTTTTTTAATAGCAGCAGCGTCGGCGGATTTTGCCACGCCTAATACGTCATAATAATCTCTTTGTTGTTGTTGCTGGCTCATAATCTAAAAAAAAGTTCCCTAATGCTTAAAAAATAAAGAATTTAAATGAATTGAAATAGCGATTACTCTGGGTTTGTAGCTACAATAACTTGTGCTGCACGAATTACTTTATCATGCAGTTGGTAACCCGCCAGTTGTTCTGCAATCACAGAATTTTCAGGGGCAGCAGGCATGGCTAGTTGGCTAACCGCTTCATGAATAGCAGGGTCAAACTGTTGACCGACTGTTTCCATCCGCTTTACACCTAATGCTTCAAGTGCTTGTTTCAATTGCTGGTGCATCATTAACAACCCTTGGTACAACACTTTAGATTCTGATGTTTCAGTTAAAGATTGTTTAGCACGGTCTAAATTATCCAATACCGGTAATAAGTTTGAAGCAAACGGTTCTGCCCCGTACTTGCGATGTTGTTCTAATTCCGCCAACCGACGCTTACGAAAATTGTCAAAATCTGCTGCTAACCGCAAGTGCTGATTTTGCAATTCCTGATAAGCTTCTACCTGCACCGCCAATGCTTCTTCAGGAGTTAAGGCTTTTTCTTCTTCCGCTTCAACAGCAGGGGTTGGTTCAATCAATTGTTCTTCAAGTTGTTCAGATGAGGAGGGGTTTGTGGTGGTCATGGTAATTTATTGATACTTTCTAATTCATTCAAAGGGGTAAGGCTTTGCAAAAATACCCATACAAAGTTTAAAACGTTATTATAATACCCAAAAAGCACCCTGTACACAACCATTAGGCAAATAAAAAGGGGGCTAGTTTATATAACTTTAATAAAAGTACCTGTAACGCCTATTCAGCCCTTTTGTCAACCACTTTAGCCGGTACGCCTTGAGCAAAACAATGCGGTGGAATACTTTTCGTAACAATACTGCCTGATTCTATTACACACCCCTCACCCAAAGTAACACCCCCTAAAATCAACACATTAGAGCCAATATAAACGGCATCTTCCACCAAAATGGGCGGCATTGAAATATTCGGACGCAGAATTTTAAAATCAGATTGCAACTCATGCGAACTGTTAACAAATTTAGTACCATTACCAATTGTAACACAGTTACCAATGGTTACTAAATTTGGGGCATCAAAATAAATATTACGCCCTATGGTTACATTATTGCCAATTTTAATAGGGGTTTTGGTGGAATGAATATAAACCCCAGTACCAACAGAACAACCCGAACCTAAATCAAACCCAGCCCACGCTAGTAGTTTTGCCCTAAGCCTATTCGCACCTACACCAAACCCTAAACAATCAATCCATCTGAAAACCCAAAAGGCATAAACATCCCTCAATTCTGAGAATAGTTTTTCTTTCAGTTTGTTTAATACAGACATGGCTTAGGCTCCATTCTCAAAGTAAATAGCTTTTTCAATGATAATAACAAAGAAACAACGATTATGGCGAAAAACTTCCATACGCTAATTTGAAGGTGGGGTTAATTGCCTAACCACCTTGGCAGGGTTACCCACCGCAAAACAATGAGGCGGAATATCCGCATCTACCAAGCTACCCGCCCCAATAACAGACCCTTCGCCAATGGTAACCCCACTTAAAATAGTTACATCACAAGCAATCCACACAAAAGGTTCTACAACAGTGGGTTTACTGGTAACAACGTCTGTTTCAGCATTTGTATTTCGGGGGCGTTTCATAAATTTAACACCATGCCCAATGCCAATATAGTCGCCTACAATAACGGGGTTATCTTCATCAAAGCAGACATCAATATTAATAAAAACGTGTTTACCAATTTTAACAGGGGCATGCACCGAATAAATATAAGAATACGGACGAATGACTGTTCCCCAACCTATATCAAACCCAGCCAATTTTAACAACATGGCACGTAGCCTGCTACCAATGGCACTATAGCCTAGTAAATCTAGCAGTTTAAACACCCAAAAAGCGTAAAATCCACCCCATTCAGCGGTTAGTTTTGAAAAAACGGTAATTTTATTCATACCATTCAACCATATAATATCCCGATAAAATAACGACTGCATTATCATAACACAAATGAAGCTTGTTCAAGGTTTTATAAAGACAAGTACAATTTAGAAGCTTCCTAGCATTGGAAGAAAAGGTGTGTTCACTTCATGCTAAGTATAGCCAACAACCGCATTAACCCATCGTTGCTACTAGGCGTTAAGCCTAGAGAAAGTTCGCTTTCTTTTGAAGAGCAAGTGTTGGCTGACGTTGAAACCCCTGTTTTAAAACCCTCTTCACCCGATACCTTTGAACAACTAACCGATGATGATGAAGATAAACCACCTGTTCCAGACCCTACAACTGATGACGACTATTACTTGTCTGAAGCCGCTGAATACCCTAAGCATAACCTTCCCCAAAAATCAGACGCTGAAATGAAAGTCCAATTTTTAAAAGATGCTACTGAACTGCATGAAGTAAAAGTTTCAACCGCTTTAATGACTGCCATACCTGTTTTAGGCCCAATTATTGCCAGTATTAGTACCTTTCTTTCAAACCCAGAAACGCTCGCTGAAAAACGCTTAGACGTAAAGACGGGTGAACGATCAGTGGAAGAAGGTATCGACCAAGAAGCCAAGGTAAAAAAAGCGAAAACAAAAGCACTGTTAGTAACGTCCGTTCCACAAGTAGCCAGCCTGGGCGTTATCATAGCCCATCAACTGGTGGTGGAAAACTTACTAAAAGAAGCAAAAATAAAGCTTTCTGATGCGAAGGCAGTTACAGACTTTTTGGCTAAAGCCATCGATCCAAGGGTACAAAGAAGCCATGCCCTGCTAGGGTTGGGTATTGTATTAGGGGCTAGTTCGTTTCTAGCCCCTATAGGGTATTTGTTTTTAGAAAAGCCTGAAGACGCCAATTTTAATAAATTGGCTTAATCTTTAACACAAAAAAACGAATTGAGGTTTTTATGCTTTCAAGTAATAGTATTATAACCGTGTGTAATACCATTTTCAAATAGGAATAGCGTTAGATGGATACTAGGCACTGGCAAGTAAAAAACCGCAGGCGTACACAGACGTACGTTGAGGATTTTTTGCTTGACTGTAACAACGTAGACGCTGACGATATTTCTATTTGAAAATGGTATAAACCGTAATTTAAAAGGATTTAATAAAAATGCCCATCAATCCGTTCATAAATAATTTATCTTCAGCTTTTTCAGCACACCCACCCACACCAAGGAAAAGTAGTCCTCGGGAAGAACTAGACGACGACTTTGCTACTGCCAATGATGATAACAATGGTGATACGGTAGAGTTTTCAAATAAATCTGCCAGTAAAATTTCAAAAAAAATAGACAAGCTTCAAGAAGCCCAAGATAACGCTGATGAATTGCAAGAACTAAAAGAACAACAGCAATTGCTTCAGCAGTTGGATAAAGAAGAAATTCACGCCGCTAAAGTGAAAGCGTCATTTTGGGGGTCTATTCCTTATATCGGTCCGTTTATTGGTATTTTTAGCAACGTCTTTGTTTCGCCTGAAAGCAATGTGGCTAACAGAACGGATGTTCGGTTAAATGGCAGAGACGAAGACGACGCCTTGAAACAAGAAAAGCGAATTAAAACGGCTAAAATTAAAGCAGCCTTAGTAACTGCCGTTCCGCAAGTAATTGGGTTTACCTTAACCACTATTGGTGGGTTTATGACTAAACACGCTGAAGAAAACAAGAAAAGTACCTCGTTAGCAAAGGCTCTGATGTTAGCTGGAACGATTATAGGTACCACCTGTGGTTTAACAACCTTAGGCTATTGGTTAGGCGAAAAACCAGCGTCTAAAGACTTCAACAAAACTTTGTAGAAGCGACGACCTTTTAAGCCTCTTCTTCTGTTGCGGTGGCTTGGGTAGCGGGGCAAATAGCGGAAAAACTGCAAGTATCACAATAGCCACCAGCAGGATTCGGTAAAAAGTCTGCGTCGTTTTTTAATCTATCTACAACCGAAACTTTAAGGCTTTCAAGCACGGTTTGCCTCGCATCCAAAACCGAATCCGCATCTAAAAACAACCCGATAGACCCCGTCTCAAATTTCGTTTGTTCCCGTTGCGGACGAACCAACTGTAGCCCTACCTTCGCCAACCGCTGATGAGCATCTTTCAAGCTAACATCCTGCAAGCCATAAGCATACAACGCCAATTGGTAATGCCTATGCTCCATCACTGCCTTGGCAAACCCTGTTTCACCGGCTTCTAATGGTGGCAAGGGTTCTAGCACACTTTGTAAATGTTCTAACGATTTTCCCTTTGATGAGCTATACCGACCAGCCCCATAGGCTTTATAATCCACCAGTGTCAGCGATTCATCAGGGTGATGCAACACGGCATCCAACATCATTTTAAACCGAACACCCGGTAAGCCTTTCAGCTCAACATCAGGCAACTCCAATTCGGGTTGAACGTGGGTAATGGGTTTTGAAAAATACCCTTGTACCCGCAAATTTTCAAAACCAGCTAAACACTCTTGCTGTAGCTGAAACCGCAATAGCCGAGGCAATTTAACGTATGCCTGATAATGTTCGTTTTCTAAAATACTGGCTATTGGCGGGTTATGCCGATGGGTTTCCACACTGAGCAACTGGTTCGCTATGGCTAACAAGTATTCAGGCGTATGGGTTTCAGGCGTGGCTTGTAGGTTAAACTGCTCCATAATTAGGTGAATTAAATTCCCCTTCAGCAACGCATCGGAAGGGTCTGAAGGCAAGCGTAACACCCTGCTATAGTAAAAGCGTTTCGGGCACTTCAGGTATTCTTCCAGCCCACTAACCGAAAGATAAAGCGGTTTTTCCGATGGTGTTAACAACGGTAAGTTGGATGATTCTAACGGCAGTACCGGTGAAAAATGAACACTTTTAGAGGCATCATCCGTCATATCATCTGGTATTACAGGGGGCAAAACAGGATAAATGCCCAAAGCGGTTTCTAAAACAGGTACGACCAATTGTTGGGTTAAAAACACCGCTTTTGCAGACTCTTCCGTTACACTGCCCAGCTCGTGGGCATCCGTAACAGGAACATATTCCAGCAACCACAAGCATGTTTCCGCCGTAGCCCAAGCCCCCAACACGTCATTCAAAACCGTTTTGGGTAGCCATTGTTCTAAAGATGATGTTGGCGAAACGGCATCAAACGCCCCTGCATCATAGGCGGAACGCACGTCAGGCAAATTCCGCCAATGCGGGCAAAACACCCCATCAAACCGATGCCCAATGGCTTCTTGATACGTCAAAACTATCGGTAAACCAACTTGTTCAGTCGCTGTGGAGCGTTTTGCGGGCAACGTCCACGGCAATAAAAAGGATTCTACCCACGCAGGCAAATGGTGGCTTGAACTTGCTAACGTTTCAACCCCAAGCCGTTGTTCTAGGCTTTGCAGTTCTTTTAACAGGGGTAAGTAAAGGCGTTGCCACGCAAACGATGCTTGTTGTTTTAACAACAACGGAAATAACGCCTTAACCCAAGCCGTTAACCAATGGCTAACCAGCGGTTCTGTTTGCCAAGTAGGTAGCAACACATCTTGCCAAAAAGCGTGCCATTCTGGCTGGGTGCAAAAGGGTTGAATGGCTTCCGTTACATCTACTTCCCACTGTTGCAAAGCATCTGCCCATTCGGGGTGTTCTACCCACAGCCAACTAGAAAGCAGGGGTTGATTTTGCGAAGTTTGTTGCCACGGAAACGATAAAGTCGGCTCTAATTGTTTGCCTTGCACTGCAAGATGCCACCCCGCCAAGCAAAGCGTCAATAACCGCATCCAAGTGGCTTCTAGGGGATCATAAATTGAAAGTAGATGGGCTTGCCACTGGGCTTTCAATTTGTTGGAAGGGACTAACACACCGACGGATTGCCCTTGTTCCACGGCTTGCATAGCGGCAGATTTTAACCAATCAGTTAGGGCGGTTTCCGCATCAAACGGAAGCCTCACAATCGTATTTGTTTTGGGTGGGTCAACTATTATGGGTTGTTCGGTTAACAAAGAAGCCAATGCGGTTTGAACAGGTGCTATGATTCGTTTTTTTGCACTGCTTCGTTGCCAGCCATCCATCAACGTGTAGTGCCAGTCCCATTGTTGAAGTGTGGTTAGCACGGCGGGTGTTGTTTGCGTATAGAAGGAAGTATCCGCTGCTTCAGCGTTGGCTTCTAGGCTAAAGGGGTCTAGTTTGACGCCCAGCCAAACAGGCGTCGTTTGAACCCCCACCGCCATCAACAACGAATTCAGTTCCGCCGAGGGCATTTGCTGAACATCATCAATCACCAGCAATTTGACCTGTTGAGCAATACCCGAAAAAGCGATATTGGTTGAAGAAAGCTGAACCAGTAAACAATCATAAAGCAAAGCAATCCACGGTTTGGGTAGCCACCCCTTAGCGACGGTTTGTTCAAATAGCCACAGTCTAACCTGTTGTAATAGGTCAACTGAAACGATGGAAGCTAACTTGTCTGGTAATGCGGTGTTCGCCATAGTCGCTTCTAAAATCGTTGCCCAATCTGATAAGGTGAAGTTATCGGTTAACCCCTCACCCAGCAAAGGGCAGGTTTTCAACAACCACACTAACGAAGCCTGCCCCACGGTTTCCCATCGGCTTTGAAGGACTTCCCACTGGGTTGATTCTTCAGCAGGAATCCACGCGATAACTAATTTTTTGGCCAATAAGGAAGCCATCGGGGTGGCTAACATAAAATATTGATTCAACCAGTGCAATTGCCATTCAAACTGGGTTAATACCCGCACCCCAAAGCTAGAAGATATACCGTGTTGCTGAGCAACCCGTTGCCATTGTTGCTTCCAAGGGGCTACCAACGCTTGCTGGGGCAATAACACCCAAGCAGATTCTGCCAGTAGCCCCCCTTCTGTAATGGCTTTGGCAAGAGTTTCCATTAGTGCCATGCTAACACCAGCCCCCGCTTCGCCTGCCCAAACGGCATGAAAAGGGGTTGTTAAGAAGGAGGATGATTGGCAAGCAGTCATGATGTTTTACTACAACACGACTTTAGGCAAAACTATCAGCAAAATAGTACCGGTAATCCAACAGTAAAGAGAAAAAACGGTCAATGAAACTTTGCTAATTAGCTTAATGAACCAAGCGATGCACAAATATCCCACAATAGCCGAACTGGCAACACCGGCAATCATCACCAACCAAGGTAAGCCTTCAAAGCTAACACCAGATTTGGCTAATTTTAAAAATTCATAAACCGCTGCTGAAACAAATATGGGCACGCTCAACAAAAAGGAATAACGGGCAGCCTGTTGCCTAGTTAACCCCACCAACAAAGAAGAAGCCATGGTTGACCCAGACCGTGAAATACCCCTAAAAATAGCCGAGCACGCTTGAAAAAATCCAATTGTAACCGCTTGTTTTAGGGTTAATGCCATAGGCGTATCAGGGTCTAGTTCTTCTTCTCCGTTGAAAAAGGCTTCTTCTTGTTTTTTACGTGCTACATCGCTCCGCCATTCTGAAAACCATAGTAAACAGCCTGTAATTAACAGGTTAACGGCAACCCATTCAGGATGTAGCCTATAAAAAGCACTAATATCGCCCATTAACGGGGTTGCCCAACCCATGGCTGAAAATAAAATTTCAGACCCCTTAATGCCACCAACAGAAACCACCGCCGTTACCAAAAATGAGAGTGCTAACCCACGCACCAACGAAGCAGACAACCACTTAGACCCATCTTGCATGGTAACAACGGCTTGAGGAGCATCCGGTTCGGGGGTTTTCAATAACAAGGGTAAGGCTTTAATAATAGCCATTACTTCGGTTCTAAAATAAACGACCACCGCTGTTAGTGTGCCCAAATGCAACAAAATATCGAAAAACTCTTCCACCACGGGCGATTGCCGATGTTCCACCAAGCCAAAAAAATGGCAAAACACATCAAACAACACCAAGTGAGCGGAACTAGAAACGGGCAAAAATTCTGTTAAACCTTGTAAAGCACCTTTAAGTAGGGCGTACCAAAAATCCATCTTGGGTAGGGTCTTTCTTTGTTATGGTTTAAGGTTGAATGAGGGGTTGATAAGTTTCAGGACGACGGTCTCTGTAAAATTGCCATAAATTTCGGGCTTCTCGCACTTGTTGCATGTCAACATCGGCAACCAGCATAAAATCTCCTTCCCTAGGGGCTTTAGCGATGACATCACCATACGGATTAACAATGTAAGACGTACCGTAAAATTGCCCAATATTCCAAGGGGCTTCCGTACCAACCCTATTAATAGCGGCAACAAAATACCCATTGGCTATAGCGTGCCCCACTTGTTCCTTTTGCCAAAGAGATTCAGACAAGCCCGCCACGGTAGCTGATGGATTGAAAACGATTTCCGCACCCGCCAAACCTAAGGCTCTTGCTCCTTCGGGGAAGTGGCGGTCGTAGCAAATGTACACGCCAATCGTACCAAATTTGGTCTTAAAAACAGGGTATCCCAAATTCCCAGGGCGAAAGAAGAATTTTTCCCAAAACCCAGCCACTTGGGGCAGATGGTTTTTTCGATATTTCCCCAAATAAGTCCCGTCAGCATCTATAACGGCTACAGTGTTATAGTAAAGCCCCGCCATTTCTTCTTCGTACAGAGGCAGTAGCATCACCATGCCGTATTGTTTAGCTAAGGCTTGAAATTGTTGAACCGTTTCACCTTCGGGAATGCGTTCGGCTAAATCATACCATTTCGGATCTTGCGAAGGGGGGAAGTAAGGACCCGTGAAAATTTCCTGAAAACAAAGAATATTGACACCTTGCTGAGTCGCTTGTTCCACATAGGGCAAATGGGCTTCTATCATCGTTTGACGATGTTGGGAACAAGGAGCATCTGCTGGCGTTTTGCTGGCTAGTTGAACCAGTCCTATTTTAACTGAATGGGTTGAAGGCATGAAACGAGAGGATTTCTAAAAATTAAGGCAGTCTTATATTACTGCAAAATTTAACCACGAAAATGACTAAGCTTCAAGAGGCTTTTACTAGCTCAAAAGCTAAAAACAAGGGTTTTATACCCTATTAAAGAATAGGGGAATTGCCTAATGATGGGTAGTAATGTGAATGGAAGTAATGGTGCAATATTAACAGGCACATTAATTGGGGCAGGTTTTGGGTTAAAAGGGATGTCAGACCAACAAGCCAACAAGGTTATCTCCAGCACAACAATAGGTTTAACAGCAAGCAAAACACCCCTAGTTAACCAACCAGTTAAACAGGGGTGTTTTGATATAGTAAAAACGCTAAACTAACTAACGGCTATAGAAGAAGCAAACGCTCCTCTAGTCAACGTGCTGCTTGTTCTAACCAAAGAAACCGTGGTTCTCTTTTGAAACTGAAAGACCACTGCTTTTTCAGGAAAAAAGCTAGAAGCTAGCCTATTTTCCGCAACAATTAACGTAGAACCGGCTGGTTGCTTGGTTGAACGAGCTAATGAAACAGAATCCAGAATAGAAGTAACAGGGGGAAAGCTAGCCAAACCCAACAAATTGGACTGCATGGCATTAGCTGGGGAAAGTAACATCATCATCATAGTTTATCCAATCTTAACAATCAGTAAGCGTAATTAAAGGTTTGACAATATTTTTTACAGAAAAAAGTTCGTCAAAGAATATAAAACACCCATAGTATTCCCTACGTTTGTGAGAAACGTTCTCTCAAGCCGTGTTAAGTAATTGCGAGAGAGAGGAGAAAGTAAAGCTGGTTTTGCTGTTTGTTTAAATAAGACGTTGTTCAATAAATAACCTATACCATTCTCTGCAACTAAAACACATCAAGTTTTAGCAGAAAAACAAGAAAATAAAGGCCTGAAAGAACGCATCACACAAACGCAAGGGGGGGTATATACTGTTTTGACTAACTTGTTATTGTTGTAATAATTGTAACGCTAACTGAGGAATTTGATTGGCTTGCGAAAGAATTTGAGCAGATGCCTGTTGCAATACTTGGTTACGGGTTAATTCTGCACTTTCTTTGGCTACATCGGTATTACGAATACGAGATTCCGACGCTGATTGACTTTCAATGTTTAAGCTCAGGTTGTTAAACGTACCATCTAACCGGTTAATCATAGCACCTAAGGAAGCCCTGCGGTTGTTCACCTTCTGCAATGCAGAATCCAACCGTTCTAACACCTTCAAAGAAGAGCCACTATTCATAACGTTTAAGGTTGTTGTTGTGCCAGTTAACCCTACTAAATCACGGATATTAACTGAATCAAAAGGGTTAACCCCACCAATATTAGCCAAATCAATACGGTCTACAGCACTGTTATAATTGGCACCAACTTGCATATAGTAGTTGGAAATACTACCATCTAACAATGACCGACCATTAAATTGTGTACCCGCAGCAATACGGTTAATATCTACAGCTAACTGAGAAATTTCAGAAGTAATAGCACTACGTTGGCCTGTAGAGTATGTATCGTTAGCAGCCTGAACGGTTAATTCCCGCATCCGTTGAAGGTTGTCGGTCAAGGCTTGCATCGTACCATCCATAATGTTTAGTACGTTAATACCGTCTTGTACGTTGTTACCAGCCTGTTGAGACCCTCTAATTTGCGTTCTTAACGATTCTGAAATTTGCAAACCAGCAGCATCATCGCTAGCTTTGTTGATTTTAAATCCAGACGCCAATTTCTCGTAGGATTTTGACTGCATTCTGGTATTTTTAGACAATAAACGCTGAGCGTTTAATGACTGAATGTTGGTGTTAATAATGATACCCATCATCATAATAAAGGTTCTCCGTGATGTTCCGTCATCAGCTTGAGAGTCAAAATAAGAGAATTAATCAGCATCTTAAAGTCAACAAGCCCTAATATCTTAATTTTTTGAATACTGTTTTTTTTCATTCGAGATAGACGCACTTTTTGTCGATGAATCAACAAAAAATAGCAAACTGGTTTCGGATGAATGGACACCAATCAAAAAAACAAGAAATTGTCGTTCCTAACGCTTAGCATCCATGCTAGTTTAGGGAAGCAGCAAGGCGGTTAGCCTTTGCTTTTTTGAACGATTTGACTATCGCTTCAAGAAGCTTTCTCTTGCTTGCTCGGTATTGTGTACTACTTAACTACTACTACTCAATTACTTCACTGCTTTTACTTAACACATATGAAAGAAAAGTTAGATTTATTCATTGCCGTTAAAGGCTTCTCGCTTATTCTCCTTTCTCTATCATTCCCAATTCCAGGAAGTTAATCTCTGTTGCACTCTCTGTTTGTGCGGATATTAAAGGTTTCGACAAGTAGCTAACACACCTTAGCAAGCCCCTCTATTTAGAGGAGGAAGTCATGGGATGGATATAACAAATAGAATATTTTCGTTTTGTCTTGACCTGTACATCGTGTTTTTGGTACGCTAATATAAAACAAATTTGTTGTTGTGCTGGGCTAGCTCTCGACGCTTTACCACTCCTCTCGTTTTTAACCGTTACCCGACTCATTCACTGCTGTCAAATTTTAATTTCAACCCAAATAGCAGTCTGTTCGAGCTTTATTTTTGAGAACAATAAGATAACAATATGATGATGATGACTCACTTAATTGTAGTTGGTGCCCAATGGGGCGATGAAGGCAAAGCCAAAGTGGTAGACCAACTAGCAGAATTTGCAGATATGGTTATACGCTCGCAAGGTGGTAGTAATGCAGGGCATACCGTCAAATTTAAAGGCGAAACCTTTAAATTTCATCACCTCCCTTCTGGTTTGCTTTATGAAGATAAAACTTGTATAATTGGTACAGGGGTCGTGTTAGCACCAGATTTTTTGCAGGAAGAATTAGATAGCATTCACGCCAAAGGCTATTCTACCCAAAATCTTAAAATTAGCGACCGTTGCCATCTTACTTTCCCCTACCACATTGCTCAAGACAAGCAACAGGAAACACTACGTTCTACCTGTACTAACGGTACAAAAATAGGCACTACGGGTAAAGGCATCGGGCCTACCTACATGGACAAAGTAGGCAGAATGGGCATTCGGGTAGCCGATTTATTTGAACCTGAAACCGTCTTAAAAGAACAATTAGCCTCTATACTCACGCAAAAAGAACTTCAGCAGCTATTTACCCTTGAAGAACTATACACATTAGCTATGCGGTATAAAACCATTTTAGCCCCGTATGCGTGCGATACATTAGCCATACTACAAAATGCCTTAAAAGCCGGCAAGCAATTGCTATTTGAGGGGGCTCAAGGTACGTTGCTTGATATCGATTTTGGTACTTATCCTTATGTGACCAGTTCTAACGCTACAGCGGGTGGTGCTTGTACTGGCACCGGCGTAGGCCCCAGTAAAATTGACGCTACATTAGGCGTAATGAAAGCCTATTTAACCAGAGTAGGCGAAGGTCCTTTCCCGACAGAACTTTCAGACACCGTGATTGGTGAACGCATTTGTGAAATTGGGGTAGAATACGGTACTACCACAGGGCGTAAACGTAGGGTAGGCTGGTTTGATGCTGTTATAGCTAGGTTTGGTGTTGAAGTAAATGGGTTAGATGGCATTGCCTTAACAAAGCTAGATGTCTTAGATTCTTTTGAAACCATTGATGTTTGTACGGGCTATGTACATATAGAAACAGGTCAACATTATGATCGGTTACCTACCAGCTTAACGCTTTTAAGCCAATTAAAACCGATTTATGAAACCCATGCCGGCTGGCTTACGGATACAACCGATTGTAAAACGTTTCAAGCATTACCTGCTAATTGCCAAGCCTATGTAAAACGTTTAGAACAACTGATGGATTGTCCCGTTTGGATGGTTTCCGTTGGGCCAGACCGTGAACAAACGTTTATGCGTCGGCACCCATTTTCGTTGGAAACGGTTTAATTTTTAATTTAACAGTCCCTGATTTGAAATCAGAGGTCTGTCATGAAACAGACCTCTTGCATGACTTGATAGGTGGGTGCAGATTTAAGGAATACGGAACGGACTGAGGACGTTTACATAAGGTAAATAACTATTGATTGCTCTGCAATCACTCCGCTTCTAGCGGGGAGTGCCGTAAATGAAAAAAAGATGCCCCAGATATCGAATCATGAAAGAGGTCTAATATGATTTATTTGGATTTTGCGGCTACCAGCCCTGTTCACCCCGAAGTTTGGGAGACAATGACCCCCTACGCCTTGGCAAATTTCGGCAACCCAGCTAGCCAACATGAACTGGGACAGTCTGCGAAAATAGCCTTGGAACAAGCTAGAACGACGCTTCTTCATTTACTAGAGTCTATGCAAGAAACGCATCAACTACTGTTTACTTCTGGGGGAACGGAAGCCAATAACTTAGCTCTTCAAGGGGTGGTTCGCAACTGGTGGAAGGAACATCCTGAAGCTAAAAAACCGCCGCACCTTGTTATTTCAGCGATAGAACACGCTGCTGTGTTTGAAGTAGCCCAATGGCTTGCAGCACAACACTGTATTGATTTAACGGTACTTTACCCCCACCCTGAAAACGAAGGATTAATAACCCCTGAACAAGTAGTGGAAGCCTTAACCCCTGAAACGATTCTTTGTTCCATTATGCACGCCAACAATGAAACAGGGGTACTTCAACCAATTGAAGCGATGGTAAAAGCAGTGAAAGCCCATCTGCCTAGCTGCTTATTTCATTGTGATATGGTGCAAACCATTGGGAAAATGCCCATTAATTTAACCCAATTACCCGTTGATTTTGCCACCGCTTCAGGGCATAAATTTCAAGCCCCTAAAGGGTGTGGCTTTTTGGTGTGTAGCCCTGCAGGGTTTGAAGCCCTAGCCCCCATCACCTACGGCGGTGGGCAAGAATTTGGGCTTCGTCCCGGAACAGTATCGGTTGCGAATGCTGTAGGGTTGGCGTCGGCTTTAACCCTTAAGCATAAAACGCTGTCAGAAAACCCTCTCCACTTAAGTAGGCTAACGACTTGGTTAATTGAGCAATTACAAACCACGTTTGGTGCTATGGGCGAAATTAACACACCGTTAAACCCTGAACACAGGTTAGCTGGTATTGTGAATGTTTCATTCGCATCCCATTTAGGTGAAAAACTGGTGCTAAAGTTAGATTTACGAGGCATCTGCGTTTCTTCGGGGTCTGCTTGCCATGCAGGGCTAGCAGTAGAACCTTCAAAGGTTTTATTGGCAATGGGAAAACAGAAATCTATCGCTGAAAGTAGCATACGGGTTTCAATGGGAGCCTCCACGACCCAAGCAGAACTACACACTTTAATGGAAGCCCTCCAGGCCATCATCCAAGTGAAAGATAAGTCGTGAAATTTAACGCAAACTCACCCGACCGCTACAACGACTTCAAAAAAGCTGTGGTTACAGATTTAGACGATACGTTATTACCCAAACGCGAAGGTGAAACTGGCAAACTAACACCCTACTTACCTAAAACAACGCAAGATTATTTATCAATTGAAAACAATTCTTTTCCTGCCAATGTAGCATTGATTGGCTCTACAGGTAGAACGGCAGAGTCTGCTGGTAAATTAGCCAAACAAATTGGGAAAGAAACGCTTAATAGTGTTCGCCCATTGGATGGGTTAATGGTGCTAAACGGGGCGTCTCTCTACTTGAATGCAGACAAAGACCATAATGGAGCCCCCTACCCCAATGCAGATTTTTTCCAGAAAGTAGGCAAGCATCAACTACCCGCTTTCATACCTTACAATACCTATTTAAAAGAAAAAAACACTTCCGAAAATGCTGAAGTTTGGGCTTCCACTGAATTAGTAAACAAGGTATGCCAGTGGCTGGTAAAGTCTGCAGATAAGAAAAACCTTACTTTTGAAGAAATTGAGAAAGAAACGCCTGTATTTTCTGAAATTGCTGAGAACATCAAACAAAACAGAAGCGACGCCCCAGAAATTATTCGGTTATTGATAGCAACGGTTGTTCGTCCAGCTGACAGTAAAGAGGATGTATCCCATCAATTTACGATAATTTTCTTTAGCGATGGGGATGAAGACATTGACCCCAAACCAATGATTATAGCCCTACCAGCCAATAATGAGGAAAACACCCTTTATAAAACTAACGATTTTGAACGAATAGAAGCATCCGTATTATCCGCTTTTAAGAAGTTTACGGTGGGCTATGATGAAACCGAAGGTGCTTACCCTCAAGCCGAAGTGGGATTAAACCAAAAACGAACGCCCCTTAAAAATAATAAGCACTATGGAATGGCAAACCTCACCAACCGTTCTTACATTGAAGCCACACCTTACAATAAAAGCCAAGCCGTTGCAGCTTTATTGGCAACTTTATTACCCAATGTAGTGCGGGTTGTAACAGCGGGCGATGCAGACAACGACTTGAAAGCTTTATTGTCATCAAACTACTCCATCAATGAAGGCCGAATCGTTCCCAATAGCGGGGTAGCCATCAAGTTACTAAAGGGTAAAAATTTATCATTTTTAGAAAAACTAGGGTTGACTGAAGATTCAGATATAGATGGTTATAGCGATGACCGACCCCATATCCAGCTACAAGTTCCTGAAACGTGGGCTGAAGGCATTCAAAAAGCGTTAGAAATAGAAGCCTAACCCATGATTTTATCAATCGCTTGGGGTAAATTGCATTCGCTATTTTCGATAAATTGAAATCAATGGTAAGCTAGGGGCTTTTTCTTTGATGAGCTGTTCAATATGATCCGCTTCCGTTTCGGAAATGGTTCGTAATTGTTGACTTTTCACTAGCGGTTCACTGTGGTTACCGCGTGAATCTACCACCCATTCCATCGGGTACGGACGCTTAGGCGTGTTCAGCTGAACTTCATCAGGAGCAATTCTAGCAATTAAACTGGTTAAGGCATCCACATCTTCCGTATTGGTGGGCATAAACATACATTGCAACGAAAGTTTGCCTTTGTACACCTGCCGAAATGCTTCAATACCGCTAATAATCCCCTCAAGAGAAATACCCTCAACAGGTCTATTCATCCGCTGAAGGACGCTATCGGTTGCAGCATCTAGCTTGCACGCTACTTGGTCTGCTAGCCTTAAATCTTGTTGAACGGCAGGATCGTTTAACAAGGTGGCGTTGGTTAACACCATTACGGGCTTGCCAGTATAGTCTTTTATAAACCGAATCACTTCCCCTAAGTTCAACGCTAAAGTGGGTTCGCCATTACCGCTTAGGGTAATAATATCGGCTTTTTCCCAATCGCTTAAGCGTAAGTCTCGTTCCAATTTATCGGTAGAAACATATATAGCCCGAGTGGCGGTTTTTAGCTGAATATCGCCTAATTGGCAGTAAACGCAATTAAATGAGCAAGTAGAAGTATTCAACAATAAATCTATCCCAAGAGACCACCCTAACCGCCATGAATGGACTGGTCCGTAAACGGAAGACTCAAACCCTCCGTTGGATGCGGGTTTTTCAGCATTTTGAATGCTATCTGCAATGGTCATCATGAAAGAAAACGTGCTTTCGTTTAGGTAGACAGAAACGGCACAAAATAAAAAGGGCGTTACTACCAATGATGGGGCGGCTGATGGGAATTGAACCCACGAATGCCGGTACCACAAACCGGAGCCTTAACCACTTGGCTACAACCGCCACATCGTTGATAGTAACGCTCAACACCTTTATTTATAACCAAAACATGGTAGGCGTGCAAGTGTTTTTTGAAATTATCCCAAAGTTTCCTGAATTTTATGATGTTGTTGTCTCTATGGCAGTCTTCTGCTTGAAGCTTAAGCATTTCTAGGGTAAAGTTTTATAAGCGTTATTTTATTTTCCCATACTTATTTCCCGTATTAACGTGTTTCTTATTCTAACTGGCACGTTAACAGCATAATGGCGACCTTTTTTCCTATGATGATGCCCAGCACAACAACTTCTATCCCTTCTGCTACAACTACATTTAAAGGCTTGCCAGAACCAGCCAAACAAACTGGTCAACTACCCCTTTATGTATTTGCCCAACTGAGCGTTCTAAAACAAGCCGTAAAAGAGTCTGGCATTTCTTTGGTAGATTTAGGTATGGGCAACCCAGACCAACCCACACCAAGCTTAATTGTTGATGCGATGGCAGAAGCGGTTCGTTTACCAGCGAACCATTTTTACCCAGATTTTGATGGGAAGGCCTCATTTCGGCAAGCTATTGCCAGCTTTATGCACCGCAGGCATAAAATTGAAGGCTTAAACCCTGATACGCAAGTGCAACCCCTTATTGGGTCAAAAGAGGGGATAGCTAACCTAATTTTGGGATATTTAGATGCCGATAGCGTTTGCCTTGTGCCTTCCCTGTATTATCCTGTTTATATGCGGGCTACTACCATTGTGAATGGTACGCCTTATTATATGCCGTTGCTTGAAGAAAACGACTTTTTGCCAGATTTAGACGCCATTCCCGCCGATGTGTTGGCAAAATCCAAAATGTTATTACTAAACTATCCGAATAATCCTACTGGGCGGGAAGCTCCTCGGTGGTTTTATGAAAAAGCAGTCGCTTTTGCTAGGCAACATGGGTTGGTTTTAGTGAGCGATTTAGCTTACGGCGAAATTGCTTACGATGGCTTCAAACCACTATCAATCTTTGAAATTGAAGGAGCAATGGATGTTGCCATTGAATTCCATTCGTTTTCAAAAACCTTTAACATGGCGGGTTTTAGACTAGGTTTTGCTATTGGTAATGCTGCTATCATTAAGGTGTTATACAAAGCAAAAACAACTATTGATTACGGCGTTTGCAATGCCATTCAAGATGGCGGTACGGTAGCACTCAACAATGCGGAAAGCCTCGTACCCCCTATTGTAACTGAATATCAAAAACGCAGAGATTATTTAGTGCCTCAACTCAAAGCATTGGGCTGGGATTGCACATTACCTAAAGGTGGTTTTTATCTTTGGTTGAAAGTACCGCCGTGTTTTGACGGGTCTTCTTATGCGTGGGTAGAATTTTTAATGAAACGCACGGGCGTTGTAGTAACTCCTGGTTTGGCGTTTGGTAAAGATGGCGACAATTACTTCCGTGTTTCCTTGGTTTCGCCAGTTGAAACCTTGAAAGAAGCAATTAAAAGACTTTGCGAAGTGGATATTCATTACGATATGCCCTTACCCGTCTAAAAAAAAGAAACCTGCTTCAAAATGCTGATTCACCCCCCCCATACCCAGCACCCCCTATCTATTTGGTTAGCAGCTAAAAACATTCAATTGCTAGCGACTGATGTTGATGGCGTTTTAACGCCTAGCACCATTATTTGGGATGCGAATCGAACTGAACAAAAAGTGTTTAATGTGAAAGATGGCTTGGGCTTGCGTCGCATACGGAAAATTGGCGTGAAAACAGCGATTATTACCGGCAGACAAAGCGATATTGTTGATTTGCGAGGTGCGGAATTGGATTTCGATTTTATTTACCAAGCAGTCCCTGATAAATCGGTGGTGTTGGATGAGTTATTGGCGAAAACAGGTTTAACCCTTGCAAAAGTGGCTTATATGGGTGATGATTTGCCTGATTTACCCGTGCTTAAGCGTGTGGGTTTAGCGGTTTGCCCTGCAGATGCTCCGTTGGAAGTACAACGCCATTGCCATTGGGTGGCACCCTTAGCAGGGGGTGAAGGGTGTATGCGGGCGTTGGTGGATTTGATTCAATCCGCCCAAGGTTAGTAAGTTCAATAACGGTTGTGATATGATGATATCATCCAGTTTAGCTTTTTAATAAAGGATGCAGATCACGTTGGGAAATACCACCTTATTAAACCGTGTTTTACCTTGGGAAACGCTTTCAGCCATTGTTCAAGGCGAATCTGTTGTTGATTTATCGACCATGCCCATACGGTCTGCCCAAGAAGCGTATCGCTTTGTACAGGGCTATGGGTATGATTTACATAACCCTGCGGATGCACAAGATGTTAAGCACTTGCTTCATCAAGTCTTTCATTTTATGGAAACTTCGTTACTGCGTCCTCGTGTAGGGGAAACAGAATTTTCTGAACTACGACTAGCTATTCCTGAAGGGCTCAAAAAACGGTGCGATGTCATTGAATTGCTTTTATTAGCTTCCCAGCCCACTAAAAGCACTGCTAGCTTGTGGTCTTGTGCGTTTTTGAAGGTATTACATACGTTGGTTCATATTGAAAATGCCCCTAAAATTCAGTATGCCCATTTGGCTCAAGACCAAATTTGCAAGCAGTTTAAGGCATATTTGTATACAGAAAAATATACAGGTAGTTTGATGTTAGGCAACCCCAATGGGGGTTCTCAAAAACAGCTCAAGCTGGTAGCAGTTGATTTCAAAACAATGAAAAGCAGAGATAGCTTGCTGATTAAATTGCTTTCTAAAAAAACCAATATGATGGATGAAATTGATGATTTAATTGGCTTTAGAATTGTAACGGAAACCCCTGCTGATGTGCTTTTAGCACTCGATATTTTGCAGGAAAACCAACAAATGGTGTTTACCAACATTAACGCCAACAGGTCGAGAAATTCGCTTATTCAGTTGGAAGATTTTAAGCAAATTTGGGAACTTTTTGCTCATCCTACGGATATTCAAGATTTATTGCCTACCCATATTCAAAGTTGGGATGAATTGGTAACCAATTTGAAGCAGTTAAGCCAATCGGAACAACCGTCTATTCCTAACCTCACGTTTCAGGCACATAACCCGATGAGTGCGTCTGATTATCGTTCGTTACACATTACTTGCCGGCATTTGTTGCGGTTGCGTAGGGTGGGCAGCACGAAGGATGAGCGGGTGTTTTTTCCGTTTGAATTGCAGTTTTTGGACAAGGAAACGTATCTAAAAAACCAAGAGGGTGATACGGCTCATACGCAGTATAAACACAGACAATTGGTGCGTAGCCGAAGGCGGGTATTGGGGGCCTTGTTGCCAAGGCATTTCCATAATTAATATCAATTAAACGATTAAATAGCGTCATGTTGAGCGAAAGCAAAACATCTCCTGTACTTGTCTTTGGGGATTCTTCACATTCGTTCAGGATGACAAAACACCCTATTTAAATTTTAATTGATAGGTGGCTTTAAATATTTCTTGCCCAACAACGCTTCGGGCATAAAGGTTTGAGGCACGTCAGGGGCATCATGCGAATAAACGTACCCAGCCCCATGCCCTAAGGTTTTCGCCCCCGAACAATGCCCAGACCGCAAATGGAGCGGCACAGGGAACGCCTTGCCACCCGTGGTAACATCCGCCAACGCTGCATCCAACGCCTTATAAGTCGCATTGCTTTTAGGGGCTTTCGCCACATACGCCGTAACCATCGCCAACGGAATACGGGCTTCAGGCATACCCAGTTGTTCGACGGCTTGTAAGGCGTGCGAAGCCAACACAAAGGCTTGAGGGTCTGCCAACCCAACATCTTCCGCCGAACAAACCAACAACCGCCTAGCAATAAACCGAGGGTCTTCACCGCCAGCTATCATTTTCGCAAGCCAGTAGAGTGCCGCATCAGCATCAGACCCCCGAAGGCTTTTTTGAAACGCCGAAGCGTGGTCAAAATGGTCGTCTGCCCCTTTGTCATACGAAAGTCGTGTTTGGTGCTGGGCTAAGGTTTGAAAGACTTCCAACGTTAGTAATATTTCCGTCCCTTTTTCTGATTTTTCAACCCGAGGAGCCACCCAAAAGCCTGCCTCTAATAACGTCAACAACGCCCTTGCATCGCCATTAGCGTACTGCACCAAAAATTCTAGGGCATCTTTTTGCAGCAGACAAGTGCCTTGGTTGGCAGCATTTAAGGTGTGGAGCGATTTCTTCACCAGCTGACGCAAATTTTCGGTGGATAAAGCTTCCAGCTTAAATAACAATACCCGAGAAAGGAGGGCTTTGTTGACCGAAAAATAAGGGTTTTCCGTGGTGGCACCCAATAGTACGAACGTCCCTACTTCCACATGGGGGAGTAACGCATCCTGCTGAGATTTGGAAAATCGGTGGATTTCATCGAGGAATAAAACCGTGCGTTGTTGCTGGTATGCCAAGCGTTGGGTGGCATCTTCCACGCAAGCCCGAATCTCCTTGACGCCGGCGGTAACGGCACTGAGCGAAACCCAAAAATAACCTGATTTTTGCGATAAAAGCCGAGCCAGCGTGGTTTTTCCCACCCCTGGTGGCCCCCATAGAATGAGGGAGCGTAATTGCCCTGAATTAGCCAGTTGCCGTAGCGGAGCGGTTTCTCCGTGTAGGAGGGATTCTTGCCCCAACACATCTGCTAGGGTTTTGGGGCGTAGCAAATCTGCCAGCGGTCGAGCAGTGAGGGAACAATCATCCGTGGCGGCTTGGGTTTGCTGGTAGCTAAATAAATCCATGGGGTGGTGTAAGCTTTATCGTTTTTTTTGAGAAGCATTTAACCTTTAGTCTACTACAAACAGGTCAAGTCATTTTAATTAGGACAGATGCTTCTTTTTCTTTTTTGACGATTTGTTTTTTTTAGGGTCATAGAACCATAAAAGGAGACTAAAAAAGCCCACCACAACGCTAGCCCCAACTACTAAACAGAAATCAAACAGAGCATCTTTCTCGCCTCCCTCTGTATAAGGATCTAAAAATGCGTGCAGGTTATCATCGCTAACGTAAACCGTAAAAGAAGCGTTGCTAGCAAACCTTGTTTTCAACATCGTTTCAGCTTCATCTTTTTCAATACGATGCCTAATAACTACTTTTGTTTTTTTGCAGGCTTGTATGGCATTAGACGTACCGTCAATTTTTAACACTACGCAAGGGTTATAATAAGTACGAGAATGTTTGCTACCAACCGTAATTTTGGATATAGACTCTCCTACTTTAGTGAATGAGGTAATTTGCTTAAAATACTTTGAGTCTTTTTCTAGGATATACTTTTGAAACAGTGTGTAGCTAAAGTAAATCAAAATAACCGCAAATAATGCAGACCATAAGAAGAATCCTTTAAAAACCATTTTCTCTGTTATTTTCATACCTTCAAATCCTTCTTTAATACGCAGGGATTGCCCTTCGCACGAATGCCCGAAACTGCCAGTGGCGTTGGGTGATTTCCAACGTCAACCATTCATCATTCTTGGCAAAACTATGAAACGTGGGGCGGGCATAGGTTTCATTCTTCCTAGCACGGAAATTTTCCACAACCGTCAACTTCCCCCACTGCTGGTTATAAGTTGAATACTGTTGCGTCGGCACTGGCACGGTCTCAAACCGCTTTTCCCCAGCAATAAAGGTTTTTTCATCAATAGGAATCACCGCCATCACCTTGCCCATGTTAATGAGGATTAAGACATCAATCGGTTTCTGCATCGCCTTTTGCTGAGCCAAATTTTTCGGCTGATGGTTCTTCGCCTCACTCAACCCTTTGGGTTTATAAATGGGCGATTCCACTTGCCGTGCCCCTGCCCCTTGCTTCATCGCTTGGGTTTGTTGGGCATTGCTTTTAGCTACATCCGCTTTCAGCTGATTCAAATTCGTGTTGAGTGAGCCATCTTGCCACTGCCCCAACTTCACTTGGTAAAACCCCTTAGGTACAATCGTCTTGCCTAGTTTAACATCCGTAACCAACATCCCTAACGCATAAGGCGTGTAATTATGACGAAGGTATTCGGCGGAAGCTTCTAAATCCAGATCTTCAAAATGGCGTTTGTCCGGCAACCAGTATTCTTGAATACGATCACCTTCTTTAATACCCGACTTCATTTCGCTACTTTTTTCGTCTTTCCAGTCATACTTATACCCCAAGGTTCCCCTGTTATAGGGTTCATCTTCCCAAAAATCGGGCTTTTGAAAAATCGGGTCGACTGCTTCATTATCTGTCGAAAAACAAACCCCTTGCCCCCAAACAATCATGCTAAAAAGCAGAAAAAATCCAGCCCCTAGCAACCGCCAGCTTGTGGCAGTTCGGCAGGTTTTCCGGTTAGTTGTTGCCGATTTTGCCATGCTATAGGCAATTCCTTGGTTAAAAACGGAATGGTGGGTTTGCTACCCTTCTTACTGCCTAGGGGTGAACGCAACTGGGCGATGGTTTCTGCAGGATTAGGGCTATTAAACACGGCAGAACCAGCCACCAACGTATTAGCCCCCGCTTTTATAATATCGGTGCAATTTTGCACACCTACACCGCCATCCACTTGAATGTGGAGAGGGGCTAAGGCTGGGTTACGATGCGTTTGAATCAACGCCGTCAGTTTTATAAGTTTTTCCAGCGTTTGTGGAATAAACGATTGTCCGCCAAAGCCTGGATTGACGCTCATTAGCAGAATTAAATCAACCTCGTTAATCACATCTTCCAACACGGAAACAGGAGTAGCAGGGTTGAGCGAAACACCCGCTAAACAACCCAACGCTTTAATGGCTTGAAGCGTGCGGTGCAAATGGGGGCAAGCTTCCCAATGGACGGTTAATGTATCAGCACCCGCTTTGGCGAAGGCTTCAAGGTAGCGATCAGCGTTTTCAATCATTAAATGGACGTCAAAGGGCAAAGTGGTTTCCTTGCGAAGATGGGCAACAATAGGGGCTCCAAGCGTCATGTTGGGAACAAAATGTCCGTCCATTACATCCACATGAATCCAATCAGCTCCGTTGGCTTCAAGCTGTTTGAGTGCATCACCCAAATAGGCAAAATCTGCCGATAAAATGGAGGGAGCTATATAGATTGGCGTTGCAGAGGTGGCAAACATAGTGGAAACTTCCTGAAAGGTTTTGAAAAAAAGCTGAATATCATCTATAATACTACAAATTGCTACCAGTAGAAAGAATTAACAATTTATATGGCAACACTTTGGCAAAAAACAAAAGGGGTTACGTTAGACACCTTGGGCAATACGCTCATTCCTGCTTTTTTGAATTGGGTTAAAGGTATCTGGGAAAATCATCCGGTTGAAATTCACCCTGAAACGCAGGCGTTGATTGATGCAGGGAAACCGTTGGTTTTTATGGTTTGGCATGATGAAATGTACACGTTGTTACACAAATTTTGGCAAACTGCGTTACCTAGCATTCCGCATATTTTGATTTCTCAAAGCCGAGATGGTGATTTTATGACGGCAGCGGCTAGCAAAATTGGGTTTCCACATACCATTCGGGGTGCACACGGGCGGGGTGGGGCAAAAGCCGCCATGGCGATTTTGACGCATTTACGCACGCCTAATCAATCGTTACTTTGTTTGGTAGATGGGCCTCGGGGGCCGAGGCATGAGGTGAAGGAAGGTATTGTTCAGCTGGCACAAAAAACGAACGCTCCGCTGATTCCTGTAACCGGTTGGGTTTCGATATTGGCTTTTTGTCTGAATCGGTCTTGGGATAAATTCCAAATTCCATGGGTTTTTTGCCGATTTAAGTTGTGCTTAGGACAACCCATCTACGCCACAAAAACCGAGGAACAATCTGTAGAACAATCAACGCAATTGGTTACTTCAGCGTTTGTTAGCTTTTGTGAGGGTGTGCAAACTACTAACCCGAAAACGCGTCGAATTATTCGCTAGACAGCTTTTTCAGGTCTTAACATTAAAAACGACCCTTGGCGTTGCCAATCGCCCGCCCGAAATGACCAAAACCACTCCGGATTCGTATCCGTAGCAAACGGTAGTATTTCAACATTTTCAACGCCAATAGCACCCAGTTGTAAAGCGTTAACCATTGGCACACTCGCGTGCCATTTATTGGTTTCTTCATTAATTCTTGCCCAAAATAATTGATCCGTTTTTTCAGGTAACGTAGACATTAACTGTTCTATTACTTCTTCACCTACTTCAAATCCATCAAAGCTTAAGGCAGGCCCTATAACGGCAATCAGTTCCGTTACATCTGCCCCTTGAGCAACCAGATGCTTCGCCCCTTTTGCAGCTAAACTTTGTGCCGTGCTTTTCCACCCACAATGCAACACCATACCTTGATGAATATCCGGAGCGTAAAGCATAACGGGCGTACAATCTGCACTGAAAACAACCGCTGGTAGTTGAGGTTGGTCTAACCAAATACCATCTGCTTCAGCGTGAACCGTTTTTGATGCTTGGAACCATTGGTCTCCGTGTACTTGGGTAGGGTAACGCAAGGTAGAAATATCGGCTGGAATGCCTAAATTCCCTAACCAATAAGCTCTGTTTTCGATGAGTTCATCTGCACTTAATTCAATACCTGCAACGGGGGTAGGTTTAACTGAAAAGCCATAAGCCAGTTTGTCGGCATAAGCATCAAACAATTTTGATCTGAGTAGTTCTGCATAATTGTATTCCATTAACAAACATCCTTAATCATGGTTTTTTTGATGGTAATATTGGGGCTTTGCAAATATAAAGGGGCTAACTGTTGCCATGTAATAGGGGCATTTTCAGCCAAGCTGATAGCCTCTAACGCTAGTGGTGATAATGCTTCAACGGTAGCATAAGAAAATCCCAGTTTGTCGACATGGGTACTCAACGTATCATTCAAGATAAATTGTTCTTTTTTCTGAATATTAACCCAGTCATCCATCAGTATAAACTGAGGTTTTTCCCACCCAGCTTGGGGCAACCAAGTGGCGGTGTAAAGCCTGCCCTGTTTAGCATCCAACACTACTGTAAGGCTTGTTTTTTCTTCAAGGCAACCCGCTAGTTTAGCTTGAAGCCGAAGTCGTTCAAAAACGGTGATAGGGGTAATTACCAGCGAAGGTATCCATTGCCCGAGTGTTTTAACCGTCGCCAACCCAGCCCGAAGCCCCGTAAAACTGCCAGGCCCTACACAGACGGTTAATTGGGTTACTTCCGTTAGGGCAACTTTAGCCACGGTGCAGGCTTCTTGAAACAAAGGCACTAGCAACGAAGAATGAGACCGTTGGCTACTAAGCGGGGTTTCATACCGAAAAAGCCACTGGTTGGTTGTCTTGTTTTTTAGCCCAAACAATAATTCGAAGCCGGTGGTATCAATCACCCATTGATAGGCATTCATAATGCCAACCTCTGATGGCTGAACCAGTCATATTCCCGACTTTCTTCAGTCGATTCCTTTATTTGCAGATGATGCGAAATTAAAGGCTGAAAGGCTTCTGCAACCACACTTGCCCATTCGGCTAAAATGAGTGTGGGCACTTGGGCTTGTAATTCTAGCAATTCTTCTACTAGCCAATTATTACCACCACTGGTTGTTTCTTTTTCACTGAGCCGATAAAAATCGACGTGTAAAACCTGCGTAATACCTGTTGGGTTAGCTGGTAGCGTATATTGGTTGAAATACACGTAAGTAGGGCTGGTCATTCGGGTTTGAATGCCTAGAGCTTGCCCAATAGTACGAATGAGCGTGGTTTTCCCTGCCCCTAGCCCACCTTCAATACTGATGATGCTGTTGGGTTGTGCTACTTGAACTAACGCCTCGGCTAAAGAAGGTAGCTGGCTTTCTGTTAGTGTGAAAGTTTGTTGGCTGGGTAGCTTGGATTCAAGAAAGGGGCTTAACATGGCAGATTGTTTCTAGTGGGGCTTCATACCTACCCAGTTTACCCTAAACCAATAGGATGTTCAATGTTGAACCGTAGTACTTAAGTGTTTAGAAATATGTGCCAATTGTAGTTCTACAAGTGGTGTAAAAGCACCTATAACTTTTGGGTAAGTAGAGTCATTGTAGTTTTGCATTGCAACTCTTAACCCTGTAGCTTTAGAGCCTAATTTTTCTATTAGACCTCTTGCATGACTCGATATCTGGGGCATCTTCGTTGTCATTTACGGTACTCGAATTCTTATGTACTTCCGTGTACACCTCAAATTCTGCGTTCCTCATTCCTAGAATCTGCACCCACCTATTGAGTCATGCAAGAGGTCTATTGTTAAACAAAACGGAGAAATATTAACACCAGAAATAGCCAATGCTTCTTCAGGGCCTTTCAACAGTTTGTTCAAACAGTCTGGGCTTGAAAGACTCAACTTTTTTGCTGCGTTATTTAATACTTCAATATCAGTAGAATTAACGAGCCATGCCACCATTTCTTAGGTTATGAAAGGTTTGAGGAAAGGGGTCTTCTTTTTTATTGTTGACTTAAACGAGGGTGGAACACTAACAGAAGGGCGAATAGAACATAATATAACCCTAATATAAAAGTGAATTTTTAACGTTTGTTGTTTGAATTTAGCTTAAACATCCCCACATAACCATGGTATTTATTAAACTGCAACAGACCCCACCACAATGCCAAGCGGATGCAACTGCACACATAAAAACGATTGAAACCCTGCTTCAATAGCTGGTGTTAGTGCCATGCCATAAGCTGAACACGCTTCTTCCAACAAGACACGATAAGACTTTTTTTCACCATGCGACTGTAACGCCAAACTTAAAAATTGCTGCACCACCCCTGAAACTTTGAAAAATCGGCAAGAAAAATCTGAATCTCTGTAAACCCATAGAATTAAAGGGTCTGCAGCGGCTGCCCATTGTGTTGGCAAATCCGTTTCAGCTTCTTTACACTGCTTTAGTTGCTCCACTATTAAATCAACCGCATAAAAACTAGAAAAGCTAGAAGAAGCTGGGTTTAAAACAGGACTTGCCGTCTCTAAATCATCTGTTAAACAAGGATTCTTTAAAATTTGAGCTTCGGCTTTCGAAATGGAGGTGGTGTCTTTTAGCAGCTGGGCTTCCAATTGTTCATAGGTTGCTAAATCTTCCAAAAAAGGAAAGGCTTCAGTCAAAGCTTCCTGTTCCGATAAAAAAGAAGGGAACGCCTTTACCACATCAAACAACTGATAAGATTGCGGCGGATGTGCCTGCAAATAAGCTGAAACCAACCCATCCCATCGGTCAGAAACGAATTGATAAGTGTAGGGGTAAATGGCTTCTAGGGCTTCTTGATGGTTGGCGAAAACCATCCACTGGTATTGTTTTAATCGGTCTTCTTCTAGTTGAAAAAAGGCTTCAACTAACGGCGTTTTAGGCTGGTTCTTTAGGGCTTCAAACGAAGAAATTTCATGCGAAAAAGGCTGAAAGGTAATTTCTACAAATAGGGCTTGAAAGTCTTTTAGTGAAGGTGTATTCATGACTTACCTCCAACTTTGCTTTTAACTGAAGCTAAAGCCACTGTTTTAACCTGTTGTAACTCCGTCATTAATGTTTTAAACGGGGGAATGTTTGTATCTCGTTCTAATAAAACGCCTTTTAAATTAGGGCACTGCGGATAAATAGCCCCTAGTAAGGCAAAAACCTCATCGCAAATGGGTTCGCCGTGGGTGTCAATTAAAAACGATTCGGTGGCTAAATGCCCTGCAATATGAATTTCCACGACACGTTCTAGGGGTAAGCCAGCAACAAAATCTTCGACATTTTCCTGATGATTTTGGCAGTTCACGAAAATATTATTCACATCAAGCAGAATGCCACAATCGGCGGTTTCAACAATGGTTCGCATAAAATCCGCTTCGGTATACTGGTTGATACTGGGAAAACGGGCGTAGGTTGAGGCATTTTCAATTAAAAACGGACGCTGAAATTTATCTTGTAAAACTTTGATTTTATCTGCACAAACTTGAACGGCTTCACGGGTGAAGGGTAGGGGGATTAAATCATTTAAATACCGCCCATTAACCGAGCTAAAACTGAGGTGGTCGCTAAACCACAGTGGATTGATTGTTTCAAATAATGCGGTTAATTCAGCTAAATAAGTAGGGTTAATAGGGTCTACACTACCAAGAGAAAGACCGACACCATGCGAAGTAATGGGGTAGCCTTTGGCAATAAGGGCTTCTAGGTTTTTGGCGGTTTGCCCGCCTTTACCCATAAAATTTTCTGGGATGAGTTCAATCCATTCCAGCAAGGTAGGTGGTTGGGCGGGGGGTAGAATATCGTCATAATACTCATTTTGCATGCCAATACCAAACCCGATATTGGGGATATTTTTAATAGATTTAAAGAAGGGTGTAGACATAAGTTTTTAGTGGCTTCAACTATTTAGGGAGTTTTATATTTGAAGTTACGGAAAAAGGGCAAGGTAAAATAGAAGGGACATTATTCCACCTCTCATAGGATACCCCACCCCCATGACTACCTTTGCCGACATCCAAATTCAACAAGCCACCCCCACTCACAAATTCCTAGAGGAAATGAACCAAACCCTACCATGGCAACTATTTGAAACCATCCTCAAAACACACATCCACCACAAACCCAACGGCAGACCACCCTACAAACGCCTACTACTGCTCAAAATGAACCTCCTCAAAATATGGTTCAATCTCTCCTATGAACAAACCGAATTTCAATGCCACGACAGACTCTCCTTCCGAAAGTTTCTCGGCTTCTCCTTAGAATCCCCCATCCCTGAAGCCACGACACTCGAAAACTTCCAACACGAACTGCAAAACACCCCAGCCCAAGAAGCCCTTTTCTTAGCCTTAGACACCTTCTTCCAAGAGAACAACCTCATTCTTAAAGAAGGCAACTTGGTAGATGCCACCTTTATTAAAGCCAATAGCAAACAGAGAAAAAAGCCTGAAGACCAGAGCGACCCTGATGCCACTTATGGCTACAAAGGCTTTGGTTACAGTGCCACGGTTAATGTGGATGCTAAAAGCAAGTTGATTCGCAAGGTGGTTGTTACTGGTGCCAATGTGCATGACAGTCAGAGTTTACTGCCTGTACTGGTGGGCGATGAGCAGACTGTTGGTGCGGATAGTGGGTATGTGGGTAAGGAGAAGGATTTGAAGGCGTTGGGGATACAGCCGAGGATTATTAAGCGTCGTGTTCGGGGTAAGCAGCATGAACCAACGCCTGAGTTGACGGCTTCGCAGAAGCGGTTTAATGGGTTGGTTTCTAAGGTTCGGGCAAGAGTGGAGCATGTGTTTGCGGGTTGGAAGACGGTGTTTAAGAAGGTTCGTGTGTCTTGTCGTGGGTTAGTGCGTGTTTCTGCGGAGATTTTGGGCTTGGCATTTGGGTATAATTGTCGTCGGTATGGTTTTTTGGTGAGGAGGGGGGTAGGTTTTAGTGGATTCTTGTATGGTTTTTAGGTAATTATGATCCGAAAAGAGTGGAAACAAGGGGTATTGTTCTGTTTTTTGAGCATTTTTGGTTGAATTTTATTAAAAAACACTCACTACTCCCACCTGCACACCCTTATTCCGTAACTTCATATCATTTTTTATAGAAAGATTAAGTTAAAATCGAACCATTAGTTGAGTAAAGTCATATTGAAAATTTATTTTATCAGTACAGAAACGGCTTGTAAATAAAAATCCTCAAAGCGAATTCAAGCAAGCAGTGTTCCATCGGTCTCGTATGTTAAAAAATTATCCAACCTTTCACTTTGCAGAAGTGTAATTTATCGCATCCGTTTTAGGTTTGTTGAACGAATGTGATAAATTACATAAAACTGCTAGGGCTACTAAACACCTAAACAAACATACCATGTCCCTGTAGCAAAAGGCTTAATCATACTGATAAAAGCTTTGTAACTTTGCTTTATTAGGATTTTTTAATAAATGATCCTAGTATCTGAGAAACGTCTCCTACCAGTTCTGTCAACTCTTCTAAAGTAGACACAGCAGAGTTTGCAACTTCTGGATTCCTAATATCCTTTTTTAGTGTAGGGTCTAGTTCATTAGATACAATTTTAACAACTTTCTCCAACTTTTGCGATGCCTCAGTCAGTTTTTCTTCTCCATTACCAGAACGTACCCCTATAGGTAATGGACGGTAGTGGGGCATGGCGCCTAAAACATCTGTGGTTTGTGTTTGAGCTAACTGCCCAACAGCACTGGGCTGCTGAACGCCAGTAGCCTGATGCTTGACGCCCAAAACTGTCGGCTGAAAACCAGCAAAAGTAACATGCGATAATGATTGCATCTCATTTCGTTCCTTTTATCATTTTTATATAACTATTAGTAAGAGAGAGAAAAAATAAGCCAGTTGTTAATTTTTAAAAATCTAAAAATCAACGTTTAATACCGTAAGCCAAACAGTATTTTCTGTAAAGGGGGTTTTGTAAAAAATCTAAAGCACATCCCCTGTTTAGGTAAAAGGTTTAGTCCACTTTATCTCAATTCTCTTGTGGTTTTTTTCAATAGAGTAAAATCTTAGAGCGGGCGACCACGAGGATCTCCACTAAGTCGGAATGATTGAAAGATTACTGTAGGGGCTAACCCTCGTGGTCGCCCGACGATGATGTAACCCACAGCACGCTATTTAATCTTTTAATTGGTGTTAGCTTAACTGACTTAATATAGTAAAACCAATTATTAAGATTAAATGCAATAATTGCCCTAATGAACTACACTTGTACCAAAGGCCGTTTCAATGTAACTAAAAAAACCTTAAACCTAATGGTGGTAGGCTTTTATAGTTTTTTTTTGCTATGCCTTAATAAAAAAAGGAGATAATGACATGATTATGAATTCCTCTTGTTGCAATATGACCAATCAACAGTGTGGTTGCGGTTGTATGGAATCCCAGTCCTACGGAATGAAAGCGGGCTGTACTACGCAATATCATCAGAATTGTGATATGCCAGATAAATTACTTTGGCTGGCAGATGAAGCTTGGGAAGAGCTAATGCGTGAAAAAATCAGAGACCATATTGAAGCTTCTTGCGGCACCATGATGGACGAAGTGGCTAAAATGGCAGCAGAAACTAATATGACTAAATGGAAGCATAAAATGGCGACAAAGCATTTGCATCATGATTTTAAACATGGCTTAAGAGATTTAATGAACAAAGAAGGAAGCTGTAAACAGCCATCTTAATTTAACTTTACTTACTACCTAACACACTGACTTACCTTTTCGTCCCTTTGCAATTGTTTGTATTGCTTAGGGACTTTTTTTAGGCAGATTTGAAAGATTTTAATAATTGGGCTATAATTTGAGTACTTATACCTTATTAAGGAAATTATCCCAAAAATGAAAATACTTGCCCACGTTCTTTTCTTGCTGTCATTAGTAATGGTAGTCATCTTATGCCCTTCCAGTGTGCTGGCTGAAAAAACTGTCTATCTGCCCCAAGCTAGTTCGCCTTATTTAAAGCCTGGTGGTGGTAATGTCGTTTACAATTATACAGATGCTGAATTAACAGATAAAAATATTGTCGTACTTCACGGTATTGGCTGTTTTGATATTCACTGGTTAGATAAAGCGTATATGGCAAAAACGTTAGCTGTGCCAGAAGCGACTATTTTTGATTACAATTATGATGCTCGGTTTTTGAATGGTAAAAACCAGTGTTACTCTCCCAATTTTTGGCAAAAATTAAAAATGCCCGGTGAATTCTTTCGTTATGTAGGCTTCAGAGTTTTTACGCTTTCTGGGGCTAGCATATTAACCGAACGTAAAAAACTAGAAGAATCATCTTTTTCAGAAATGATGAAATGTAGTTGTGGTTCAGTATATGGCCAACCCATTATGGGGCGGCAAGATTATATTCGTAAGGTGGCGTGCGATGGTATTATTTATCGTAAAAAGTTCGCCCGCCCCATTCAAGCGGACTTTAACGAGGTTCTTACTCGCATTGAAACACTCAACCCCGCTAAACCTATTGTAGTAATTGGCTTTAGCTTAGGTAGTGTGGTTGCCTATGAAACGTTTCAAAAATATCCAGCTCATAAACGGGTTAGCTTGGTTGCGGTGGGTTCCCCGCTAGATGGTCCTAGCTTTGAAACCGCTTATTTAAACACCCAAACCAAGCGGTTAACCAAAGGTGTTAAAATAAACAAATTAGCGGAATCAAAGTTAAAAGCCTTTTATAACGTTTGTGGTACTATGGACCCTATTTGTGGGGCAGGGCAATTACGCAAGGCTATTAGCAATAAGCAACACGTTTATTACGCTTCACCAACGTCTCATTTATTAACGCCCTTTAGGGCAAACGAGCAAACGTATGCCCAAGCGATTAAAGAATTTGATACCTTGTTGAAACAATCTGGTAATGCGGGTATTTTTGATTAAACGAAGTTACGGAAAAAGGGCAAGGTAAAATAGAAGGGACATTATTCCACCTCTCATAGGATACCCCACCCCCATGACTACCTTTGCCGACATCCAAATTCAACAAGCCACCCCCACTCACAAATTCCTAGAGGAAATGAACCAAACCCTACCATGGCAACTATTTGAAACCATCCTCAAAACACACATCCACCACAAACCCAACGGCAGACCACCCTACAAACGCCTACTACTGCTCAAAATGAACCTCCTCAAAATATGGTTCAATCTCTCCTATGAACAAACCGAATTTCAATGCCACGACAGACTCTCCTTCCGAAAGTTTCTCGGCTTCTCCTTAGAATCCCCCATCCCTGAAGCCACGACACTCGAAAACTTCCAACACGAACTGCAAAACACCCCAGCCCAAGAAGCCCTTTTCTTAGCCTTAGACACCTTCTTCCAAGAGAACAACCTCATTCTTAAAGAAGGCAACTTGGTAGATGCCACCTTTATTAAAGCCAATAGCAAACAGAGAAAAAAGCCTGAAGACCAGAGCGACCCTGATGCCACTTATGGCTACAAAGGCTTTGGTTACAGTGCCACGGTTAATGTGGATGCTAAAAGCAAGTTGATTCGCAAGGTGGTTGTTACTGGTGCCAATGTGCATGACAGTCAGAGTTTACTGCCTGTACTGGTGGGCGATGAGCAGACTGTTGGTGCGGATAGTGGGTATGTGGGTAAGGAGAAGGATTTGAAGGCGTTGGGGATACAGCCGAGGATTATTAAGCGTCGTGTTCGGGGTAAGCAGCATGAACCAACGCCTGAGTTGACGGCTTCGCAGAAGCGGTTTAATGGGTTGGTTTCTAAGGTTCGGGCAAGAGTGGAGCATGTGTTTGCGGGTTGGAAGACGGTGTTTAAGAAGGTTCGTGTGTCTTGTCGTGGGTTAGTGCGTGTTTCTGCGGAGATTTTGGGCTTGGCATTTGGGTATAATTGTCGTCGGTATGGTTTTTTGGTGAGGAGGGGGGTAGGTTTTAGTGGATTCTTGTATGGTTTTTAGGTAATTATGATCCGAAAAGAGTGGAAACAAGGGGTATTGTTCTGTTTTTTGAGCATTTTTGGTTGAATTTTATTAAAAAACACTCACTACTCCCACCTGCACACCCTTATTCCGTAACTTCAATACTCCTTAATAGACTTAAGGATATTATAATAACTAATTAGTTGAAGTTACGGAAAAAGCTCTATTGGGCGTGCTAACTTTGTTACTTTGAGCCTTATTTCGGTTATTTACTCAGTGTAAACGCCCTCATTTCGTTCAAAGTCTCTTGTTATCCCATCCCACTAAAACTTTTTCCGTAACCTCAGTTAAATGTCTCTATCTTTTCTTGTAACAGGTTAATGTCTTATGTTAAAGTATTGCATAGTATTTGCCGAAGCCTATATTAACTGTTTCGTTTTTCTATAAATCTAATCTAGGTGGAACAACCCATATGCTTTTTGAAAAGCTTTCATTAAAAAATAGGTTTACCATCGGTTTTTCATTGACTGAGGTGGTTATTACTATAGCCATTGTTTCTGTATTGGCAGGCTTGGCGGTGCCGGGTATTATGACTTCAGCAAACAATAATAAGCGTATTTCAACCACAAAACAAACGATGTCGTTAATTGGCGATGCCTTAAATGATAAACTGGAATCTAATGCTGTAGATACTAATGCAGGCTTTGCACAGTTTGTTAACGTGGCAGGAGGGGGTGGCTTACCTTATGTTCGGTATATAACCTCTGGTGCTCAAAGAACAATTGATAGTCCCCCTAATTCAATTAGTCTTTGTAACTCGGGAACAACTTGCTCTTTTACCCCTGGTGTAGCCAATATCCAAGCTCTTACACTTAAAAATGGTGGGTTGCTGGTTTTTAATACTGCCGTTGTTTTTGGTACAGGGGCTAATGGAGCTATTCCATTGGTTTTTGATCCTGATGGTGAATTAACAGGGACTGGTGACAGAAATGCCGTGGAACTTTGGCTTTATTCCGATGGTAGAGTTAGAACTGCTAGAACACTGGTTGCAGGCACAACAAGAGGTGCTACTAATACTGCTGTTGTAGCTTCCGGTACTGCTGACCCTGCTTGGTTAGTGTTGTAAGCTACACAGGTTGATTGTTTGCTTTAAACCTGCCACCTGCTAGTGAAGTAACCCATCCTTCAAGTTCGAGCATGGTTAGAATACCAGCCACTTCGTTACTACTTAAGTGCTTTTCCTTTGCGGATGTAATAAAAGGCATAAGTTGTTCTATGTTTAGCCCTTCGTTAGGCTGATTTGTTAACAATGCCTGCCAGACGTGCTTTTCCTGCTCGTCTTCTGGATGCTTGGTTGGATGACGCAAGGGGGGAGTCGTTTTTTCAACCGTATCGTTTGCTTCTATCGATGTTAATGGCAGTTGTGTTTGTGTTGATTGTGGTAGCGTAGTGTCTGCTTCCATTTGTTCTTCACGTTCAGCTAGCCCCAATTCCTGCAAAATATGGAGTGATTCCCATACCATACCCGCCCCATCTCTTAACAATTTGAGAGGCCCTGCGGCATTAACGCCTTTGGCTTCATGTGGAATTGCCATAACGGTTCGGTTTTCTTCAATACCAAACCTAGCCGTAATCATACTACCTGAAAGTAGCGGAGCTTCAATAATTAGTACGCCAGTGCTAACACCTACCACTAGCCGGTTTCTTCGGGGGAATAGCTTGGGTAGTGGTTGAACCCCCAGCGGGTATTCACTCACTAAGGCTCCTCCGGCTTCTAAAATAGCATCTGCCAGCCCTGTGTGTTTTATTGGGTAACAGGTATCCAAGCCGCACCCTAAAAAGGCGACTGTCGGCAAGCCAACGTCTAAGGCGGCTTGGTGGGCAACGCCGTCAATGCCTAATGCTAACCCTGAAACAATGCAAAGGGTAGATTGTTTCAAGCCTGTTACTAGCTCATACGTCATTTGTTGCCCGTAGGCGGTCAATTTTCGGGTACCTACTACGGCTAACCCCCTTTGCCCAGCGGTTAACAACCCTGCTAAACTGCCTTGTACAAACAAGCCTGCGGGTGGGTCATGTATTTCTCTCAGCATGGGCGGAAAGTTGGACGAATCAAATGGTATCCATTCAACACCGAGGGTATGGTAGTGATGAGCTTCTTTTTCTAAATTGAGGGGGCAATCGGTTTGGTATAGTTGCCATTCTCTAATTTGGTCTTTGGAAAGAATTAATTGCAGTTGATGTTTTTCGCCGTGCCACCACAAGTGCCATAAATCTGAATTGAGTGCCATTAGCTTACGCAGGGCGTTAGACCCTATTTTGGTGATTTTCATCCAAAGCAATGCACCCAACAAAGCCTGTGTTTTGGCATTAACGGCTATTTTTTGGCTGATGGGTGGGGTTGTAGACAACTATAAAAAACCTGACCTGCTAAATAGTAACTTTTAATGCTTTAAATAATAGCATAAAGATTATGAATTGTTTCTTCCAACATTACTGTTGGTCGATTCAACTATTCTGTTACGAAATTTTGTTTGTTATTGCTATAATTAGAGTCAATGAAGTTTATTACCCTATGAAGGAATAGTACCGTGCCAACATTAAAAGCCCCACTAACCGCCAACCCTACTGCAAAAGTAGGGATAGTCGTTAGCCGATTCAACGAATTAGTTACCGAAAAACTGCTGGCTGGTGCAGTGGATACGTTAGAACGGTTGGGCGTGCCTTCCGCCAATATACAAGTGGTTTGGGTTCCCGGTGCGGTAGAACTTTCGTTGACTGCCCAATGGTTAGCTCCGAAGGTTGATAGTATCATCGCCTTAGGGTGCGTTATTCAAGGGGCTACTAGCCATTATGATTATGTCTGTTCGATGGTTTCTAGCGGTTTGCAACGGGTTAGTTTAGACGTTAATAAACCAGTCGTTTTTGGTGTTTTAACCACTGAAACCCTAGAACAAGCCTTGGATAGAAGCGGAGCAAAAGCTGGTAATAAAGGAGCAGAAGCCGCCTTAACCCTAGTTGAAATGCTAAACATTAAAAACGCTTTAGAACAGAAGTAGTAGTACGATGCCAGATAACGTCATTCAACTGTATCCCCAAGGCAATGGAAAGCATCATCAGGCTCATTGCCATGAAGAGGGTCATATTCATACGGAACACTGTAGCCATGGAGATGAACTTCATCATCATCATGCACCCAAATCGCTTATTACAGCGTGTGAATCTGTCGAGCATGCGGTTCATTTGCTGTTGGATGGGCAATTGGTTGCTTTACCGACGGAAACAGTCTATGGCCTAGCAGCGGACGCTCTCAACGAACAAGCCGTGGCGGAAGTATTTGAATTGAAAGGGCGTCCCACGCATCATCCGCTGATTGTTCATGTGGGCGAAGGCAGGGGTTGGCAAGCTTGGTTTGATGCTGTACCACCTGCACTGAAAACCTTGACGGATGCCTTCTGGCCAGGGCCTTTAACCGTGGTAGCCCTCAAGGCCGGTTGGGTGCCAACATCCATTACAGGCGGAAAGCCTACGGTGGCTTTGCGTATGCCTAGCCATCCATTAACCTTGGCGGTTTTAAATAAACTAGGGGCTGGGGTTGTTGCACCATCTGCTAATGCGTTTGGGCAATTAAGTCCAACCAGTGCAGAACACGTTGCCACTGGGTTGAATGCTCAATGTAACGCCACAAAAATTCCGCTTAGCGTGTTGGATGGTGGCACTTGCGAAAAAGGGGTGGAATCCACCCTAGTAGCTTGGCGAGAAGACTTGCAGTGTGTGCAGTTGCTTCGCCCAGGTAGTATAACCAAAGCAATGCTGGAAACGGTTTTGAATGCCCCAGTTTTATGGGAACCCCTTTATATTTCAGAAGCGGAAGCTGAAACAGCACCGGCTTCGGGTACGTTGGCTTCACATTACGCACCCCAAAAACCATGTTTTAGTGGTACGCTGGCTCAAATAAATCAGCGTTTGGCTTCCGAATCAGTAACAACGGCGATAGCGGTTTTGTCGTTTCAAGTTGAACCGCCCATGGGGCAGTTTCAGGGGCTTTGGCATGCCATGCCTTCAGATGCTTCGGCTTATGCTACCCAGCTTTACGCTACTTTGCATTTGTTAGATGCTGATGAGACAGTGGCACAAATTTTCATTGAACTGCCTGAAACCACTGATGATGTTTGGCTTGCCATAGCGGATAGATTGAGCAGGGCAAGCGTCCGGTTGTAGGGTTTAAGCGTTGTTTTGTATCAAATTCTTGAATCCGCCCCTACAATAAAATAGAGTCAGAAAAATTTTAAAATACGATATGAGCCGACAAAAACAGGGTTCACAAGCGTTTATGCCTATGGTAGAGTATAAGGTGGTATTGTTTATTCAGCTTTACTTACCTTGTATCGTTTCTTTTATTTATTTCCTCTCTGCCCAATCATCCTATTCCCCTCTTTTCCGCTTTTCTTCTTTCAACGGAGCTTTTCGCTTTGGTAAACTGGTTTTCATCCATGAGGCGTGCTGTGGAAACACACTTGCCCAATACCGTGAAATTAAATCCTTTTTCTACAGAAGGGCTTATTTTTCTGCTAACCACAGGGATGATGGGGCGGTTGATGGTGGGTACAACCCGCACTGTGGCAGATGCTCCGCCTCTGAACCCCAATGACGACCAATCGCCCCAGCAAAAAACCAACATCCAGCTGGAACGGGTATTTATGGAATTTGTGGGCGTGCCTATTAATTTTTTGGTGCTGAAATTCTGTGAAGACTTGGGTGAATATGCCAGTGTGGGTGTGGATAGAGGGCTACTTCCTAACTTGGGCAAACGTTTGGGAAAGAACGATTTGGGCAATACCATCAACCCAGGGCATTGGCTAAACAAACTGGAAGGCTTGACGGAAGCCGAAAAAGAAACCGTTGCCAGAGGGCTGGTTTATACGTTTAACCCTGCTTATCGTCAATCTGTCGCGGCATTGAAGAAAAAACACTTAGCTCAACATAGTACGGCATCGTTAACTTTTAGTCATGAAATGCCTTGTTTTGAAAATTTAGATAAACTGTCTGTTGCTGATTGCCAAAAGTTATTGTTAGATGATTGGCACGCTTTATCGAAAACGTTTAATAACAAAGCCAAACTTTCAACGTTGATGGAAGGGTTGGAAAAACTGTCTGCTACAGCCACACACTGTGCTCTTTCGCCAGATTCGTTTAAATCGACTGCCGCTTATGGATTTCTGGAAAAACAGTTTGCCACGAATAATATTAAAACGAATTTGTTTTTGCTTGGGGCGGGTACAATTGGTAGTACCTTGTTTAGCGGTGTTATTTGGCAGTATTTGAACGATTCGTTTATCCGTAAAAAGCTAGTACCATTAGTTGGGCCTACGGTTACAAGCCTTTATTATGGTAAAAATTATCAAAAAGAATGGGACGCCCAACAGGCGTTGTTATTCCCTGATGAGAATGCTACTACGAAGCCCGCATTTTCCCCAATAGATGGAAACCCCTCTTCTAGTCAAAAACCTTGTTATTCTTACAGTAAACAAGCGTTAGCTAGCAGTTATAGTCCGTCGTATTTTTACAGTAATTCCGTGTTTAATTTCAAGCCCTAACCCCCAAAGAAAGGAGGCTATTTTGTGATGATGATGATGACGCAGTTGCCTGTTTCTTTGAAGGGGCGTACTTGGGGCGATGAAGCACGGGTTCGGGTTGAAAATATTAAAACCTTAGGCGTTAATTTCTTTAAATCTGCCACGCAGGATACGAACACCTTTAAAATTGGCTCAGCGTTGATAGCCTCCTTTTCGTTGGTGACGGCTAGAGTTTATATTGCCACACGGTCTGCCAATAAAGAAGCAGATGCCACTGGGGCAGATTCTGATAGCACGGTTTTTTGTAAAGACCAAGCCTTAATGACCACCGTTCGGGAAATTGGGGGGTTTATAACCAGTTGGTTGTTTATGGCGTTGTTTAATGTGGCTATGGATAAGCCTAGCCAATTATTGTTTGGGGTTAGAGCTAATAAACATGGGGTTACAGGGCCTATTACGTTTCTTTCGAAATTGGGGCAGCAGCTTGTACCGTTTGGCAACAGAGTAGTGGAAGAAGGCTTGCCTAAGGCGGTTGGTTCTAAGCAAACGCTTCATGTGTTGGGCAATGCTACCACGTTTTCTTCTCATAACCCTTCGCCAATGGAAAGCTATTTAAGCACCTTAAAACCGAACAAAGTGCAGTTGTTTTTTAGAAGGGGCTTAGAATTATTGGTGAACCAGCCCCAATTAAAACAGGAATTAGCCATTGATGTTTTTTATCATAACTTGCCAGCATCCTTATCTGCTGAAGAAAAAGCGGCAGCCTTACTCAAGGCAGAGGGTACGGTTATTGAAGGAACGTCGGGGAAGTTAGACCCTACGGTTTATAATGCGGCACTCATTCAACGAGGCTTTAATAATTTTAGTACGTATGTTGTGCCGGTGGTGGGGGCTGTTATTTCTACGGTCGTAGCGGGTTGGATGTTGGAACGGGCAACGTTGCTTCATTTCCCTGAAATTATTGATAAAATTAACCAGTTGCGGGTGAAGAAACATCGTCGTACCACTGAAGACCCGACGGTTGAAACACCGATACCTTTAACGGCTATTTCGCCGCAGACACCCGTATCGCCTTCGTTTGTAAAACAATCAATGGCGGATGATTTACCGGTTTTCAACCGAACGTTGAGCCAATTGCAGTTAAATACCCAGCCAACGGTATTTCCTGCAAGAAGGGGTTTACCTTCTCAATTTTCTTCTTTGTGGTAATAGTATAGTGTTTTAAAAAATTGTTGAACCTGTAGGGGCGTGATTTATCACGTCCTTTTCTGTTAATCTTCAAGCGGGCGGATGCAATCCGCCCCTATAGCTGTTCCAAAAGTTATTGAGCCATTTTAAAGGCTTGGTCAATGGCTTCATCTAAAGATAAGGTATCGGTTAGTAACCGACGAATTCTCGCCTTCAACGCCGACCAAAATCGCTCAATCGGATTCAAATCAGGACTGTAAGGCGGTAAAAACAACAACCGACAACCCGCAGATTCAATCAGCTGTTGAATCTCCCAAGATTTATGAAAACTCGCATTATCCCCAATGACCGTCATCCCCGCCGTTAAACTCGGTAACAACTCATGTTCAACCCACGTCAAAATAACCTCGGTATTACAATAGCCCTTAAAACACCACGGGGCTAATGGCTTTCCACCCTGTAACCCTGCTATAATAGAGGTACGTTCGGTGCGTTGACCACTAATTTCCTCCTGCACCCGTTCACCTTTAGGGGAACGACCATACAAGCGTTCAACGCTTCTACGGTCAACCCCACATTCATCCACAAACACAAGACTGGCGGGCGTTAGCGGTTCTATCTCCTGCTTATAAACTGTGCGTTTGGCTTCACTTCGTTCTCGGTAGAGCGTGCTTTTTTTTACGGCTAATGCCGAGTTTAATGAGGTTGTAGGAGATGGTGGATTTTTTAGAACCGAGCAAGAGAGCCAATTCGTCCAAATAGGCACTGGGGTTGGCTTTTTGTATGGCGAGTAGTTGGTTTCTGTCGATGCTTGTTGCGGTGGTTGCCCCTGGTTTTTTGGGGATGAGACAGGTTCGTTTGACCCATCGTTTGACGGTGGCGAGACTGACTTTGAATCGGATGACGGTGGCTTGTTGTGTTTCTTTTTCTTGATTGATGCAATCAACGACTCGTTGTCTTAAATCGACGCTATATGCCATAGATGAATCCTCCTTTTTCGTGAACGTTATCCTCCTTATTATAGCTCAATAATTATTGGAACAGCTATAACACAGGGGCTAAGGCATTACCGCTTTTAATACTATCTGCCACCCAACTGGCTAACAAGCCACTAACCACCAAGGTTAAGTCATCGGTTAAAGTTAAGGGTAGTTCAAACGGTTCAACCGTGTATACGTTACCTTGGGTTTGGGTACTTGGGGTTTTCAACAGCTTAGGTGTTACAATGAATAGCTTCATTTTCTGCTGAGGCAAATCCACCTGCCCCCATAATAGTATATCTGCCCCAGTAGCCGTAAACAGGGTTTTATAAGTGGCTAACAGTTGTTGTTGTTCTGTTTCTGAAGTGGGCAGTTTTAACGGTGCCTTAGGTGGTTTAACCACAGGTAATTCCATTTCTCCTTTAAACGCTTCAAACAACGAATGCCGAAGGGTTTCGGTAGTATTGGTGGCATCGGTATCGCCTTGTAAGGGGTATAATAAGGTTACTAATTTATGATTCTTCTTTACATTCGCAATTTGAATACGTACAGCCTTATTTTCATTTTGAACATGAATAATACCGGCAACTACGGCTAGCAACAGAACACCAGAAGCAATCCACCAAAAATACGTATGAAACCATGGGGCATTATCTTTAAAAAGATTAGACCACTTAACAATACCCATTGCCAAAAGGAGAAGTAAAGCCCCTTTCCCAACACGGTTCTGAGATATTTGTTGCACATAAGGTTCAATCCATTCGGCTACCCAAGTAGGCATCCCTAACGTTTCAAAAAACTTCGTTACAACCTTAGGAAAATTCACCTTATTAGCTGGCATTTAAACTTAAAGCCTTTCTACCGAAAAGTACGTTGAATTCCTACTAGTATACTGGTTTTTCTGTAGCATTACAACAGGCTAACTTGCAAGCAAACCAAGGTTCTACCCCCTTTATGTGTCATCAACTAACCCGCCCATTTCAGCAATGCCACACAACCTATTCAATGTCTGATAATATATATTATGTTCAAGCAATGTTTTAAACAGGGCTTTGTACAAAAGTAGTGGCTTGGCTTGATGTCGACAGCAAAAAAAACCCTTGATGTATTGCTACACCAAGGGGCTACCTGTTGTTTCGTTATGAAAGAGAGAGAGAAAGTAAACCTAAAGAAAAGGCATAATTAGCGATAAACCCTTGCTAACTAAGGCTTTACTTTGTGGCTTGCGTTCCATCTTACAATAGCATAAAGTATAGTTATATGCTTTTACTGAACCCTTGTGTTACATAAATTTACAATTTACCGGTTAGCACATTTTGAATTGTTTCACCCTTAATGCTACTGTAGATCCTCCTCCCCCACTTTCCACTTTTCTGTTTTCCTTCCCCATAAAGAGCCTCTCTTTTTTAAAATGAAAATCACCACGCAAGCCACCCCCTGCACCCTTTTTGCCAGACCAAAAGCTGGTGCTACAGCCCTGCATTCAGGCACTAATCCTGATGCCATTCTTGCCGCAGCAGTAGCCAACGGTGCTAAAATCACTTTGCCCGATGGCACGAAGATTGAATTTCCAACGGCTAATCCCGCCACACACCTTTCACCTATTCACACTCCCGATTCCTTTACCCATGCCACCACGCCATTAACTGATGAAGCCAAAGTAGAAGCCGAAACCGCCTACAAAGAAGCCAAACAAAAAGTGGGTGAAGTACTCCGTACACTCAAAGATTGCGAAGGCTTGCCAGTCAAAAAGCTAGAAACCAGCTGGAAAAGCGGATTGCTACTGGGCGGCATTGGCGGAGCAATTATGATTTCTGCCCTCACGCTGAAATTGATGCTTGAAAACATTAAGAATGACGACCCAGAAACCTATAACAAGCTGAAAAATTACCAGTGGCCAGTGCTCATTGGGGCAGATATTTACGGACTCCTTTTCTTCAAAAAGGCCTACCAAGCTTGGAACAGGCCGCATTTGAAAGAGATTAAGGGACGATATGATATTTATAAGCACCTTGCTGAAAACGGGTTGGTGATACCGGAATTGCTGACCATGCTCAAGCAGTGCGAATCACTCATAAAAGAAACGGCAGGCCCTAATAAACGCTTTACGCCGGCAGTTTACGAACTACTCAAAGAAAAAGCGACTTGGGCTGAAAAATTCATTACTTTTTTAGTTGAGCCTGAATCACAATTTTTGTCTAGCCCAAAGCTAAACTTAAAAAACAACAATTACGCTTTGGTTAATTTAACTAAAGAAGAGGCTGTTAAAAAACTAAACATAAAAAACCTACTCCACCCAGAAGCTAAAGAATCGACGCCTTGGCATGAGCAGCTACTAAAAGCGTTTGAATTCCCGATTGATTGGACGGTGGGCTTGCTAACGGGCGAACGCTTGGCAACTGTTCAAGAAGTGCAAGAACTGTACAATAAAGCGTGGCAACAGAAGTTACTAACGGATAAAAACGAAGCCGCTAACCGATACCTTTCCCAAGTCAATGCAGAGATTGAAAGCCTTGCTACGTCTGATTATAGTGCCACCATCATCCCTTCTGAAAAGCAGGTTTCGGCTATGTTGACGGGCAATTTCCCTCAACAATTATTAGCAAAACCGCTTGATGGCAGAGTGTTAACGGCTCAGTTGAACAACATTAACTCTTCTAATAAACCGTTAGATAATCCGGAAAAGGATGACGCTTTGACGATAACGTCTCGGCTAAATGTTATTACGGCTATTTGGGGTTCGGCTTGTCAGGCGTTGCTATTTCCAAAGCCAAAAACTTAAAAGCTAAAACTAAACAAATAAACTACTTTTTAAGTTTATCTTTAAAATTAATCTTTTTATGTCTAGCTTTAAACAGAGCTAAATTATTGCCTAAGAACTAAACTTGCTAAACTTATTTTTATTTGTAAATTTTTTGAAATAAAAAGCATGACAAATAAAGTTTTCGGTTTTATACTATTGTTACTGGTATTTTAATTTGAGGATTTACCTTCAATGAGCTTCTCTTTACCCCCATTCTTACAGCAATATATCAGCCCTGCGTCTGCTGGGCAAACGTCGCCGCCCTTGGGCGAAAAAAAGTTTACGCCTGAATCCTTTGTGGCTCCTCAGGTTAGAAGCGGTTCTACTTCACCAGCCCTTCAGGAACCGAATCGGTTTCAGACAGATAGTTTCCAAGCATTACCTACAAAATTGGTGCCTCAAGTAGGGTCTCCTGCTGGTATTTTGGGTTATACGCCTTCGGGTTCTAAGCTTAACTTGATTGCTTAGTTTTTACGCTGATATTATTTGGACGTTTCGGGCTGAAAACGTGGGTTAATACCCCAGTTTTCAGCCCGTCGTTGTGTTGTGCGTTGCATTCAACCCCGCCCCTTTGTTATTATTTACTCCCCCTCTCCCTCTGGGAGAGGGTTGGGGGTGAGGGTTTCTTTGGGGCGGGTTTTCACCCTACGGGCAACCCAACTAACGCAGGGGCATTGATTACGCCTGTTTGTTACCCAGATACGCTTTCTCTTGTTGCAGATAACTAAACAATCTCTGGTACTCTAAGCTTTCTTCACCTTGTTCTTCTCGTATGCCTTCTAGTAACCTATCAAGACAGTCTATTAATAAATTAGTAAACTCTCCCCAATTTCTGCTGGCTAAATTTTCAAGTGTCCAGCGAAACGGAGCATAAGCTGTATAGGGTTTCTTGGGTAGTTTTTTTAGCCATTCAATTGCTTTGTCTCTTAAATAATGACTGTTTTTAAATATGGGTAATAAAGGACTTCTATACCTAATACACTCAAACCACGTAATGTAAGTGAAAGCTATCACATAAAGTAATTCGATATATTTCGGGTGTTTATCTCCTAGTTTTAAAAAGCCTATTTCTACACCTTCTAAACAAAAAATAGCTTGGCAGTATTTTTCTTGTAAGGCATAACTTGATCCTAAACTGCATAGAATATCTGTACAGTAATCAGGTTCAATTGGGTATAACTCAATTGCTTTGTGTAAGGCTTTAATATAATATTCGTTAGCTTTTTCATGGTTGGCTATTAATGCGTACACAGTGGCTAAATCCATATACAGCGTCCCAGTTAAGGGTGTTTCCTCGTAAATTTTTTCAGCTTGATGATAAGCGTCTAAGGCCTTGGGCATTAAATTATTAGTAACTTTATTACTTAACTTTGTATATGTTTTCCCTAAAACTGAATAATAATAACACCGTGTCTCAGGGGTTAATTTACTATTCCCCAGTAAGGGTTCTATTTTATTTAGCAATGCTAAAGCCGTGTTTTTTTTTGTTCTGCGTATATATTGGCTTCACTAATTGTTATATTTAAGTTCAATTCTAAATATTCTTTAAAGTATTCTTTAGCAGCCAAAATGATACTTAACGCGTTATTAAGTTTTTCAATTTTTATATAATATCTCTTAGCTAGCTCATAATAATCGAATTCATCACGGTTATCTCTCCAAGCTCTTTCGTAAGAATTAGCAGCATTAAGAAACTGATAATTTAAGGCTTCTAAAGCGGCTTGTTCCGCAAATTCTGACGCTTCTAACTTCCGCTTTTCTAAGATAGTTTCGTTTAATTTTTTATATATAGCTAATGCTTCTGCAAGGGCTTCAGTGGTACCTGTTTTTAATAATGCAACAATTTCTTGCTTTTGAGGATTCTTGAAATCTTGAGTTAGTTTATCTACTAGGCCTAACAGTGTCCTAAGTTGTTCTTCTAAAGAACTAGAACCTGTAAGAAATGATATTAATTGTCCGTTTTGAGTTGTTAATTGATCATTTTGTTTAGACAAGTTAATAAATAGTTGCCCAATACCTTTTTCAATGGCTTCCTTCAATAAGTCTACTGGTATATTATACTGAACCGCCAAGTTTTCAACAGAATGAATATTGATTTGATTGTTAATAGAAGTATGTTCGTTATTTACTAAAGTCATAAGTTTTATAGTTTTTACCTCTTATAAGTGCAAAGAATGCACAGAGTGAATATTGACTTGCTTGCCAATGTTAGCCCCTTGATTATTCACAATTAAACCGTTGTTTATGGATTGTTGCTTAATCCCATCAAAAATATCAGGCGTTTTTTCTTCTATTGTTTGGAAAAAAGAGAGTAAATCTTTTTTAAGAATAGGATTTGTTTGCATGTTGTTAATTAATAGGGCTACCATCGCTTCTGAAGTAGTCTCTGCTTTAGGTTTAAGAAAATTTAATGAGCTTAAAAATTTATCAACGATTACTTCAAACCCTTTGTCTTTTAATTTTTCTAAAAAGGGGATTCCAACGATAGAATATAAAGTTAAAGCATATGAAGCCATTTCATGAATTTCCAAAACACCGAGTCTCCAAATTTAAAATGTAACTAACTTTAATTTTACAATTTATGAGGTTCTTTTGCAATTAGAACTATCCTTAAAATTTTCTTAAATTATAATCCATCTAATGGTTTATATCTAACACTCAAAACTTGATTTTCTGCCGACTATTCAAGTGTTACTTGAAATCATTCCTTAAAATCAAGTGGATCTTGAATTGGTGGCAAACAATCAAGTTGAAATCGCTAAAAACGGCACTAAAAGCCCTGTAAACCACTTAAAATAAAGGCTATACACCACTTCATAATTTAGCGAAAATCGTGAATACTTGATTCTTTACCTTTATTTCAAGTAACACTTGAATTTGTGCCAAACAATCAAGTTTCGGGGTGTTTTTAACCCATTAATCAAAATCTTTTAGCGGACCGATACAAGCTTTTGCTGCTTTCAAGGTAGCTTCAATGGCGGTATAATCATTGCCCGTAAGCACCAAATGCCCCATTTTCCGCCCAGGCTTGGCAGATTCCTTCCCATACAAGTGTAATTTCACTTCGGGGAATTGGTCTAAAACCCTTGCCCAGTCTGGTTCTTTGCCTGAAGACGCCCACAGTTGCCCCATCAAATTTTGCAACCCCACCATCGGCACCCTTAACCCCGTACACCCAAGCGTGAAGCCACATAACGCCCTCACTTGTTGCTCATACTGGCTAGTAATGCACGCTTCCATCGTCAAATGCCCCGAATTATGCGGGCGTGGGGCTAATTCATTCACTATTAACGAGCCATCTGCTAGTTCAAAACATTCAATACACAACACGCCCACCAGCCCTAAACCTTCGGCTAATGTTTCCGCGATATGGGTGGATTGTACCACGGTGTGCGGGTTTAGCTGGGGGGCAGGGCATAAACTTAAATCCAAAACGTGCCGATGATGCCGGTTTTCAATCAGCGGATAAGTAACCATCCCCCCCGAAGCTGACCGACCCACAATCAACGAAACTTCCCGAACAAACGCAACGACTCGTTCTAAAAGGTAGGGGGCATGGGCTTCTCCGCCCAAGCTAGCAAAAACAGGAGCACAGTCTGCTAGTGTCGTTATTTTGCCTTGCCCCTTGCCATCGTACCCCATGGTGGCGGTTTTTAGTATGCAGGGCTGGCTACCAAGGGCTTCAAAGCCTGCCTGTAGTTCTGCCACGGTGTGGATGGGTTTAAACGGCGAAATAGGGATGCCAAAGCCCTGTAAACACTGGCGTTCCAAAATGCGATGTTGACAAATTTTTAAAATATTAGAAGAAGGCGAAACCACCTTGCCTAGGGCTTCCATAGCTTCTAGGGTTGATACGGGCAGGTTTTCAAATTCATAAGAAACGCCATCTGCCAAGCTGGTAAAGCGTTGGAAGGCTTTGGCGTTATCAAACGGGGCTTGAATCACTTCATCTGCCAAGCCAAAGGCGGGCGATTCAAAATCTGGTGCCCAAACCACTGTACGATACCCTAAATCTTTGGCAGCCATCAGGAAAAATCGCCCCAACTGCCCACCGCCTAAAATGCCCAACGTAGCTTGTTGTGGCATCAGCGGAAAAGGTGTTGATTGTGCTGATTCGGTTAGTAAAAGCATTGCCAAAGGGTGGTTTCTATCTGGAAAGACTAGGAAAACCCTATTATATCTTTAAAAACACTTAGGTAGCAAGTGCTGTTTGCAATACTTTGTCGGTTTGTTCTTCACGGAAGGCTTGTAATTTTTCCCGAAGTTCAGGGTTTGAAACCCCTAAAATAGCGATAGCTAAGAGGGCAGCATTCTTAGCCCCCGCTTCGCCAATGGCTAGTGTACCAACAGGAATGCCTGCAGGCATTTGCACGATGGACAGTAAAGAATCCATCCCATTCAGGGCGGAAGACTGAATAGGCACGCCTAATACGGGAATAACCGTATGGGCGGCTACCATGCCGGGCAAATGGGCTGCACCGCCCGCCCCAGCGATAATGACGTTAACGCCACGGGCTTGGGCTTCTTGGGCGAAGTGGGAAAGCCAATCGGGCGTACGGTGGGCGGAAACAATGAGGCATTCATGAGCCACGCCGAATTGGGTTAAGAGGGCTTTGGTGTGTTGCATGGTTGCCCAATCGCTTTGGCTACCCATTACAACAGAGACGAAGGGGGCTTGAAGGGTGCTTGGGTTGTGTTCTGCTACTATCATGGGTGGTTGGACATCCTTTAATTTTTTTCATGGAAAAGCAATCTACTTTTAGACTACCGCAACCAGACCATTCTTGTCGTTGTGGTTCATCAAAGTAGATGAGTTTTTTATGAAAATTTAAAAACAATAACACAACAAATTTTATCGGTGGTTTTATGCTACTAAGCAAACTGAAATAGCTTTAGCTATGCAGGAAAAAACACAACCACGAAAAGGATTTTTTTATGATGATGGATGCAACGAATAATCACGCTTCTTTTAATACTACACATGGATTATTAACAACCCCTAGTATAGTCAAGAAACCTGTTACGGATGCTTCACTACCAGCCACACCCAGAGCCACTACCCCTGAAGCCGATACCTTTGCAAGTAGCAAGCCCAAAATACCCGCTCCTACAGTTACGCCGGATAAAACCCCGCTCATTTTAAGTGGGTTAAGTTTCTTGACCAGCTTGGCTGGTGTTGGATTGATTACATGGGCTACTTTCTTTAAAGAACCTGCAAAAGCAACAGATTCCGTTGAGACTGCCGTTACAGCAGCAGTAAAACCGTTAAAGGAAGAAATTACAAAATTAGTACAAAAACCCGCTAGTGGTGGTGCTTCTGTTGATCATGGGGTAGCATTAGCGGATCTTAAAGCCTTGGTAGAGGGGCTTCCTAAAGCAACCGATATTGCCACTGAAGTACTGTCAAAAATACAGGGGCAACTAGATGCTCTCCAAACGTCTATGAATGACTTACCTTCGGAGACTTTGAATGCCTTCAAAGCAGAGTTAAAACAATTGCATGATGCTATCGCTAATATTAAAACAGGTGATAACACCGCATTGACTCAGCAACTAGACCAACTTCAACAGAACATTAGAGAGTTAGTTGCTAAAAATAGAGTTGAACAGGTAGGAAAAGGATTTGCGGAGGGAACTGCTGACTTTATAAAGCAATCAATGCTCAATCATAAACGAACTGCTGGGTACGCAACAGGGAAAGTAAAGCTAGACGTACTGAGGCAAAATATATACCCAGATCCACTAACCCTCGAAGACTTTCATGGCTTCTTAGCTGCTTTGACCCCAGAAGAAAAGAAAAACCCCGCTCTGTTGTTAGAGGTAGTAGAAGTGGCAAACTTAAGACACGACACGATTACTCAATTAGCAGACTCTTTGGATTTAGTCTCCCCCGCCGCTCATAATCAAACCTCGGTATCACAAGCATTGTTGGATCAAAATAATGTAATACAAGATCAATTAAAAATTACTCAACACATTTTGAAAGAATATTCTAATGGAGTAGACTTTAAAATAGCGACCTTTATCCCGACTAGAATCCAAAACAATCCTAATCTATCGTTTTTAGAGCCTGTTTTAGAAAAAATGAAAAACTTCGAGTCCATTGATGATGGAACCCCTACGGTTTTTAAATACTTAACGGATCAAGTTAAAGCACTAAAAGAAGCCGAAGACAACGCCTTAAAGCTTATTGCTGAAAGAAAACAAGCGATTATTGACAGCCCCTATCCGTTTGATTTGAAAGGCAAAGCAAAACCCACAACGCCTCAAGCGTTGTTCGATGGGATGCCTAATGTCAACCCTATTGTTCCTAACCCATTGCTAACAGAGGTAGATCCACCAGATCCAAGAGGATTTCTTGGTGGTTTATTAAAAAATTTGGTAGCCATAGCAACGGATGAGACTGGTTTAAAGTACGACATCACTAATCCGAAACTACTAAGCAACGCATTGAATAAGATTGGCTTTAAGATACCAGACTACTACGAAGCTTCCGCCGAACGTGATGTATTTCAAGCCTCAGCAAAACTGTTAGAAGCTTGCTTACCACTTGAATTTGACTTACGCAAGGATAGTCCAAAATTCGCTTCCCTAGACACAAAAGACGCAGAAGCAGCATTGCAAGCATTCCAAAAGGCTTATGATAAAGCAGAAGTGCTAGATATTGCCCAAGCGTTTATTGAGGCTAATATTAATGTTAATAAGCTACCCCAAGGAAGTGCAGATCAAATTGAAGCCTATAGCAAAGCAATGAAAGAAGCGACGCAAAACGCCTTTAAATACCTTCATAAAGAATATGAAAACTTACCAGATGCTGTGCGTGCAACACCAGCATCGTCGTAGGTTTCTTTTTGTAGGGGCGTGATTTACTAGCCCTAGCGGTCTATGCGTTGCATCAGTCCGCTCCCTCTCCTTTAGGGAGAGGGCTGGGGTGAGGGTTTTCTAATCTCGTCGGGGTGGATGGTATCCACCCGCTTCTATTAACCTTCAAACGGGCGGATGCAATCCGCCCCTACAAGAGAAATAATTCAAGACACTTTAAATTACCCCAACAACGTCTTCAAATTTTCTAAAAAGGGTGGGAAAATAACCCCCTTTTCCGTGATGATACCCGCAATGCAATGGGCGGGTGTAACATCAAACCCCGGATTATAAACCCGCACACCTTCAGGAGCGTAACGGTTGCCATCCAAACCTAGCACTTCATCCGCCTCTCGTTCTTCAATCGGAATTTCTTGACCTGATGCTAATGAAAAATCAAACGTCGAACTAGGAGCCGCCACATAAAACGGTACGCCATGGGCTTTAGCCGCCAACGCCAAGTTGTAAGTACCAATTTTATTGGCTGCATCGCCATTGCTAGCAATACGGTCTGCCCCAACAATCACGGCGTCTACCATGCCTTTTTGCATCATATGCCCGCTCATACCATCACACACCAAGGTTACAGGAATACCCGCTTGTACCAGTTCCCAAGTGGTTAATTTCCCGCCTTGTAACCGAGGACGCGTTTCATCTGCATAAACCATCGAACATTTGCCTTGGGCGAAGGCTTCACGCACAACGCCTAAAGCCGTGCCATGCCCAGCTGTAGCCAATGCCCCAGCATTGCAATGGGTGTGGATTCTCGCATTTTCAGGGAGGAGTTCCGCCCCAAAACGCCCCATGGCGTAGTTGGCTTGTAAATCTTCTTCATGAATGGCTAAGGCTTCTGTGGCTAGCTTTTCGACTATTTCCGCCAAGGGGGTTTCTGCAATCAGCAAGGTGGCTAAATAAGCTAGCATTCTATCTACCGCCCACATTAAATTGACGGCGGTAGGTCGAGATTTTCTCAATAGTTGGGCATCTGCTAGTATGTGTTGATGAAATGCTTCGGTTGAATCGGTAGCTTTTAAAGCAATTCGGGCGGAAAGCACGATACCGAAAGCTCCTGCAATCCCGATGGCGGGTGCTCCTCGTACAATCATGGTTTGGATGGCTTCTGCCATGGCCTGTGGCGTGTGAATTTCAACGTACTGCACGGTTGCAGGTAGTGCCGTTTGGTCTAACAAGGTTGCGTGGGTTGGGTGTAGGGCCAGTACGGTTAGGTTGTTTTGGGTAACAGGGGTGGTTAAAGTCATCATCATCATGGCGATTTTTATTTTCTATAGGTTTAGAGCGTGAGCAAAGGGAGAGTGCTTTATTTTTTCACTACCCAGTGTAGCATAATTATATGAGGTTACTGTAGCAGTTTCGAAATTCTGTATTCTTGTGATGAAGGTAAAGTGTTACCATACTTATAGGATAACTTTTGCTGGTCTCTGATAGCTTGTTCCGTTTCCCTAGACCTTTCCTTTGCTAACTTGAGTTGTTCTTGGGCTTGTTGCTTCAACATTTGGGCATCTTCCCCTTTTGCTAACTTTGATTTTAATGCCAATACTTCCGCCATGCCTGCATGCCCATGCCAACGATTTCCCATTTCTGGGTTATCTATAATTCCTTGATAGTAAGCTTCCGCTTGCTCTAGCAAAGGATTCATCTTCTTTGCTTTCTGAGCCTCTGTTAAATGTGTCTTTAGTGTTTCAGTGGCTTGTTTTAGATTATGGTGGGCTACTTCTGATTGAAATACGGGAAATTCGAATAGTCCAACAGTACTTTCTTTAGTGGGCAATGCACGGATTGTTAAGTGTGCATCCGTACCCATATACCGTTCCGAGTATTCTTTGACTAGGTCGTATATAAATGGACCATTTTCTTTTTCATAGAAAGCCCGATAGTTTGAGTCTATTGGCAACGAATGAAGCGGTTCTAACAGTTTTTCACAGTGCTTAAAAGCCCTACGCACTACAGAATCCTCTGCACCTGCTGCACAAAGAAGAAGGGCATGGTTGTAATAGGCATAGGCTAAAGCCAGATGATTATCTTCAGAACTTAAACCACGCTCAACACCAGTGTGAATCAGTTGTTCAAGAATATTATCACTCACGGAGAATGCTCCTCCTGTGGCTAAATAATACTTTATTCTCTTAGGGAGTTCAGAAAAAAGCCCAAAGCTCCGTCCGTTATTAAACGTTACCTCAGGCTTGTTGAGTCCTGTTAGACATTGTTCTTGAAAGTGGTAAAAATCTGCCGTGGTAAAATCGGGACTTGGGAGACCACCGCTCCTTGCCCAGTGTGCTAAGCTTGTGTCGTTTGTAATATGACGAATAACCAAAGTCCATAGCTCGTTTTTTGGTGTTTCTCCAGCCGTTGGAGCAATTGGGGGGTCTTCAACTCTTGGGACGATTGACGAGATGGGTGGATTCGTTGGCTTAATTACTGTTTCTTGTGCTATTTCAAGCGAAGTTTGACCAGAAGAAGGATTTAGTTTTGAAACATAATCCAACTGTTGCTTTAATGCTTGTGTAACTGCCTCTCTTCTAGTTGTTAATGCAATTTGTTGGTCACTATCTAATATACCATCAGTAAGGACTGTAGAATTGTTATGGTAGTCTGTTAATTTTTTCCCCACTGCTAAAATTTGTCTTGTTACATCTGCTTTGTTAGCATCCGTTACAGGAGTTGCCTGTAAAGCAAGTATTTCTTGTTCTATTGCTAGAAAAGCTTTAACTTCAGGATGGGTAACTACCAACTGGTGAAGAATATCTTCATTCGCTGGCGGAATCGTTAGGTTTGGAAACAAATCATTTTCACCGTTAGGGGGTGGCGGCGGCGGATTACTAAAATCATCAGGCGGTGGGGGTGGATTGCCTTTGCCTGCAAGCCGTTCACTCGCCGTATCTACAGTGCCTTCCGTTTTTTTCTTGAGAAACGGTAACAGTTTTTCTCGTATTTCAGTATTTGAACACACAGCCACTAGACCCACCAAAGCCAAAATGCCAGTTCCAACAGCCACAGGCAATAGCCAAGATTTCTCCTCTTCTTTCTTTGGCTGAGGGGTTTGTGTCTTTTTCGCCGTTTGTTGTTGAGGAGTAAATGAGTCTGGTTGATTAGGGGCTAGTGTAACGGGTTTAGCACCCAAAGACCGATCGGTCTTTGTTTTCGGTAGCAGAAGATTTGTATTGAAAGCCGATATATCTGCCATTGTTGTTTTTTGTGTGTCCACTAATTGTAAATCCTAACAAACTGAGAGAATGACTTATTAGCATAAACAACCAATACCGTTAAAAAAGTGCTATTATAGCTATTCCTAAAATTAATGAGTATTCTCCCTTGTGTAGGGGCTGGTCTCTGTGCCAGCCCGCCTACATCGTAAAACGGGACGCCACGGAGAGCGTCCCCTACGCTATGTCAATAATACTTGGAACAGCTATAAGCGAAGTTTAGCTAGAAGGAGAACTTAGTCTGAAATCTCATTAAACTGTTGCTTTAATGCTTGTGTAACTACCTCTATTCTGGCTGTTAATGCAACATCAGCAGGGGCTGAAGGATTTTTATTGTATTCTGCTAATTCTTGTGCCAATTTTTGAATTTGTTTTATTTTAGTTTCTCTGGTAAGAACCGTTACAGGGGTTGCCTGTAAGGTACGTACTTTTTGTTCTATTGCTAGAAAAGCTTTATCGCAAGGTGGTAGAGGGGTGTGTGAAATTGGAGGTGAGCTACCACTGGTAGATTCTATAGCGTCAATTGTTCTTCTACCTGTTAGCGGGTCTTTTTTGAGTTCAAGAATAGGAATAACAGCCTTATTCTCATTAACAGCTGATTTTTTTGCAGGTTCAGGTAATGCCTCAATAATAGAATCGACGGTCGTTTTAAATTGGGCTTCAATCAACGCTTTAGTTTCTGCAAAGAATTTCTTGTTACGTTGTTGTCTTAATTTTATCAGCGGATTTAAATCATCATCAGTAAGGTTCGGATATTCTTCGATTACTGCCGCCATTAACCTTTTTTCCGCTTCAGTGAACGCCTTTTCAGCATTAATTGGCAATTGAACCAGTTCAGCATCCGTAGCCAGTGTGGCTAAGTGTTCGTGTGCCATACGTTGTAGGCTATAAACCTTCGCCAAATTCAACTGGTTTTCCCAATTCGTTGGGTTATTGTTCGTTTCTCCTGCTAAAATATACGCAACCGTTTTTAAATGGTCTAACACAGTAGAGGCACTTGTTCCTGTAATAGTACCATTAGGGTCTGCCAGTAGATGGGTTATATAAGGCATCACCTTTTGGAGTTCGGTTTGTGGCAAGGGCAATAAACTATCCGCCTGAATGGTGTCTCTATTAAATACTACGCTATTGTTTAGATGGTTGCTAAGATTTGCTAACAAGGTTTTTTGTGGGGCATCTAACTCGTTGAGGGTGTCTAATTTCGTTAGTATTCTATGGCTTTCTTTAAATGCAGCGGTTGCTTCAGTTTTATTTCCCTGCTTCCAATACACTTGCCCCACATTGAATAATTGTACTGGCAACGCCACCGGATGAGCTTCCGGTGTGGCTCTTAGTTTTTCAGTTAGATGGTGCATGGTTGCGTTTAGTTGGCTTGTAACGGCAAGTGCTTCATCGTCTTTTTTAGGAAATACTTTTTTGTTTGTTTTGGCTTTTAAAAATAATAAATAAGCTATATTCGGGGCTTCTGCCACAGTCATCCCGTCAGGGCGAAAGCTTTGTGGGTTAAGCACGCCATTAAAACAGTCCTGCATTATTTTATCTATATCAGCCGTAGAAACGTGTTCAAGAAGTCCATCAATAGAGGTTGTTTTACCTCTGTAAACCACATCTTGAAGGGTGTGCCAAATGGTTTCGCAGGTTGTTAGCGTCGGTTTAACTAGGGGTAATGCCCCAAAATAATCATCCGGCGTTGATGGCGGGTCAGGTACTTTAATTTCGGGTTTGTTATCTACAACGGCTGTAGATTTGGTTTCTGCTTTTTTCCAAAATTGCAGGGTGTTTAAAACCTTCGTGCGGGCTTCTGGGTTAACCGCTAAGAATATCCCGCCCACTACGGTTAATCCGCCCACGCCTGCTAGTACAGGCACTAACCACGGATTCGTTGGTTTGGGTTGTGTGGGTACAATGCCTTCTTGTTCTAGGGACGTTTTAAGATAAACGACATCTTTTGCGTTGGGTTTAATAACGTTATCTTGTTCTTCGGATGCTTTTTGTTCATGGATTTTAGCACCCTTGCGTGGCAGCGGTAAGGGGAAGTGTGATGCGGGAGTGATGGGTGGTTTACTCGTCATCATTGAATAAAAATCGTTATTTCCTTGGTTTTTGAAGTTTAGCCATTAGCATAAAAACAAACCATGGCACTATTGTGCGGATCTATTATTGTATTATATAGTTTTTTCCATAATTAACAAATTAGTCGTTTCTGCAATAGTTGTATTAACCACAACAGCTAAGCTGGAAGGGGCGTAGGTGGGACGGGTAGCGGGATGTTCAGCATAGCGATAGACGCTTTCAAAGCAGCGGCAGCGGCTTTTTGTTTGTCAATTTCTGTTTGGTTTTTAAATAGACCCGTCGCTTTATCTACATTGCCATATTTTATTGTGGGGTAAAGGGTTTCATATAACTTGGTAGCCGCTTGGGTAGGGTCGTCTAAATCCAGCAGATGCGTTTTCATTTGTTCAAACAACGTGTTGGCAGATGTACCAGTCGTTTGATAATCTGTCTTTTGGAGATAGTCAGCACACTTGGTAAACGAATAGGTCAGCATATTTTGGGTATTTTCCAACATGGCTAATAGCAGGGCATGGTTGTAATAAGCACACGCTAAAGCTAAGTCTTTCTCGGCATCAGGCAACGTTAGCAACGGAGACTTTTTCGGCGGGGTTTTCAATTGCTTTTCAATGAGATAGTTACTGATTTCTACAAGCTTATCTTTTCTTTTTTGGTTGAGCGGTTTTCCATCTAAATGCGTTTTCGGGTCTTTTACTACCGCCAAACAATGATGTTGCACTTCAAAGAGGTTCGGCAAATCCACCGGATTCGTTCTAAGCCAATGTTCCCAAGGTTCTAAGGTCGTTGTATCCATCAACGTTGCATAAATGCCCGCAATCACGTTTTCAGCAGGCGTATTCGGGGTTCGGGGTTTTCTACCATCCGGTAAAGCATCAGGTAAGGCATCAGGTAAGGCATCTGGTTTAACACGAGGCGTTTTGGTGTGCGTTGAAGGCTTTTTCCCCGAGAAAAACTGAGCCACTTTTTCTCGGGTAGGCTTGTGAAAAATAAGAATACCCGCAATAACCGTTACTAAGCCTATTGCCCCAGCCAACAGAGGCATTAACCAAGGGTTTTCCTTTTTATGCATTGGGGCATTTAACGTACCATCCGGTTCAGCCGCTAATTTGTAACCGAACGAATCTGTACTTCTAGGCGAAGCGTATACGCCAACAGTCCGCTGGCTTGGTTTTTCTTTCACAGTAGCGGATGTTAGTGTATGAGCGGTGGATGGGTTGATAGAATGTAAGCTATCCATTGCAGATAAAAGTTCCTGTTTAATTGCATCAATTTAAGGGGTATTTGCATAAACAGTGGAACAAATTAAAAAATGCGGGTAACCTAACCCGGAGGCCAGTGGAGCGAACGCCCCGCCAGTAAGTGCAAGTGCATATGAAAAACAGACTGCCCCGCACCCGCCCCATTATTCATAATTAACCGATAATCCTTCAATCCCAAAGCCTTCGCAACCGTTTTAGCCGTGGTCATTAAGTGCTGGTAAAGGGTATCATCATCCGTTTCTAAATGGCTAGGCGTGTGGGTGTTAGCAATAATCAGCAAATGAACTGGTGCTTGCGGGGCAATATCTTCAAACACCGAAACCGTTTCCGATTGAAAAACCACTTTCGCAGGAATTTCACCACGAATAATTTTGCAAAACAAACAATCGGCTATCGTGCCGGATGTATTGGTTGGGGGCGTAATGGAAAGCGTAGAAATAGGGGTCATCATTTAAACAAAATTTTCTCCTGTGTTTGAGCGGGGTTTAAACCAAAGGCTTCGGATGCAGGGTTTCTCATCCGATTATACCCATAAGAAGCAGTCGCTACAAGGTTACACTATGAAACAGAACTTCTTTTGCTCTTTATTTTTCTTTATTATGGTGTTTGGCTTTTCAATGCTTATGCCTATTGCCATTGCCCCAGCTGCTCAAGTAGTGGAAGGCATCAACCCCAGTGTGCCTTTTTCCCATACTTTGTGGGATGCGACACTAGCAGACACGGTTTCCGCAGAGGGATGGATAGATTTTAGTCAGCTAAAAGCACACCCTCGGGTATTGAATGCTTATTTAAAATTGCTGGCTCAAATTTCACCTGAAAATGCCCCCGCTCAATTTAAAACACCTCAAGAAAAAGCTGCCTATTGGATTAACGCCTACAATGCCCTGTTGCTTCGCTTAACGTTGGATGGATACCCGACCGAAACCGCTCAGCCTATCGCCAAGCAATTGCATCAACTGATTGGGCATTATAAGGTTGGGGGGAATGCCATGACATTAGCTGACCTTAAAGCCAAAGCGGAAGCCGCAGGGGCTTCAGCGGGGATAGATGTTAGCAGTGTGTTAAGTTCGCTAACGCTGGTAGGCCCTACGTTGAGGGATGAAGCTTATATTGCCCCAAAATTAACCCAGCAAGTAGCAGAACAACGTGAAAAACCTCAGCCTTACGCCTTACTTCGGCAGGAAACAGAAACGACCTGTAATCGGTGGATTATTCAATATATTGACCGCACGAATGGCAAGTTTAATAGGTATCAGCCAAACGCTCGGTTGCCAATAGAATTTCCGTTGCCAGTTCCTCGTCCGCTATTGGAAACGACCGTACCCCATTCAGAAAAGGCATTGTTCCACTATTGCCAAAGTCCTGATTCTGAAAAGCCACCGAGTCCGCTATTGTTGATGGATATTTGGCAGTTGGTGCCGTAAGAGAGAAAACAAAAAGGGAATCCATGTTTGGGATTCCCTACAGAAGAAGTCAGTGTTCAAGTAAAAAAGAGGCATTAAAAAAGGGCTTCTTGTTGAAGACCCATAACGTAAACTTAACCGATTAAATTTAGTCGGTTACCAACGCCAGCTTGACGAGGTTTTTCTGTAGCTTTATTAGGCTTAGCATTCGGCTGAACAAACACCATTAACGGGCTATTGCTTGTAGGTACGCCTAGTTCTAAGTTGGAAGACATAATGGGGGCATTATTAGTACCGGGTTTAATTACCTGTGAACGTAAGGTAGCAGCGTTAGAAGGGGTGGTTGAACCGAACCAGCTAAGCGATGAACTTGACGTAACCATGCAGGAAGAGCCTCCAAAAAGGGGTTTAAAACTAAAACGAAAACGAAAAGGTAGTTTCTGCTAGGGGCGGGTTTGTGCCCTTCACATGTATTACCATACCACCAGTTATATGACGTTTTATTGACGAAAACAGTGCGTATTTAAATCAATGTTTGAAATTAACCCTAGGCGGGCGGACGCAGTCCGCCCCTACAAGATATTATTTTCATCGGATGCCCATTGGGCTGGATTGTTGAAGATGTATTGTTGGATTTCTAGCAGGGCTTCTTCATTGCGGATAATACGGTCATAATACCCCCGTTGCCACAATTTACCATGGAACGGTTGCCATTGATTATTTCTAACCCCGTGGATGTATTGGTTTGTCGTAAAAGATTTAAAGCTATACATTAGGTTTGGGATTGATGTTTTTGTTGTAGGGGCTGGTCTCTGTGCCAGCCCGTCTAGACCTTGAAACGGGACGCCACGGAGAGCGTCCCCTACAATGGGTGTGTCAATCAAGAAAAAGATAACATGAATGTGATTGGGCATAATGATAAAGGCATCAAGAATGACATCGGGTCGCATTTTTTGGCTTTCATACAATGATTGTTCCACCATTCGCCCTGCATCATTTAAAACCAGTTTATCGTCAACAACCTCACCGAAGAGGCATTCTCGGTTATGTGTACATAGCGTAATGAAATATGCTCCGTTTTGGGCATAATCATAATTTTGTAATCGTAACGCTTTTCGTTGTAGATACGATTTTATCATTGTTTTTTCATCTTTTTGATTTTGTATGGATGTACAATCGATTCTACCCTAAAAAAGGTTAAATTTGAAATATGGATTGTAGGGGCTGGTCTCTGTGCCAGCCCGTCTAGACCTTGAAACGGGACGCCACGGAGAGCGTCCCCTACAAGTAGATGTGCAATATGGGTGAGGCGTTACAAAATTTAACGCCCCTAGCACAAAACCATAGGCGGGTTGTTTTTATGCTTGTGTATGGGGTAACAAACAATAAGATTTTAATAACCGTAGATAGTGTTGAATGGTAAATAATAGAAGACCGCCTTGATATGAGGGTTGAGGTGGGGGTACTTTGAATTGTAAATAACTTTACTGTGTGATTTTTTCAATTAGGGATAATAAAAAAGGGGAACTAAATTTATGATGATGATGACCAGTGGTATTAATGCTGTTAATAGCCCAGTGCAACCACGCAGTGTGGGTGCAAGTGCTTATGCCCCTAGTTACAGACCTGAAGATGAAAGACAAGCCTTTGTTGCACCACTTGCAACTACATTAGGTGTGGGTACTTTAGGAGCGATGGGTGTGGCTGCATGGGAAAACACGAACGCCCCTAAACGATATGCTTTAAATGAGTTTGATAAAGCTGTAAAAGCAGAATTAGCCAACAACCCAACGACTACACCCGCCACACCGCAGAACTCCAAAGGTGGTTTTGTTTCAACCGCAGCCCATGAACAGGTAATGAGTGATTATTTGAAAACTCTAAAAAACGCTGATACTAGCGATGTTTTTACTCCGAAGGAAATCAAGAGATTATCCAAACAACATTTAGGAGATGTAAGAGCAGCTATAGCCAAAAAAACAGGCGGAGACGCTTTGGCAACAGCGTTTGATACAGCGTTTAGCACTAAAAAAGTTACAGGTGAGAAGCTAACAGCTTATGAGAGACTGTCAGCTTATGACAAAGCAATAGACAAAGCAGCTAGGCAACAATATTACGATGACGGCGTGAAAAAAATGTTGGCTGGGCAAACCCATTCGGATGGAACAACACCTTTTCACAGTGATGCTAAAGCTGTTGAGGCTAAGTTAGCGGATATTGCAAATCCATCAAAGCCTGCAATCACCATGAAAAGCCATTTAGAAGCAATTAGGGATGCCAAGATTGCAGATTTTGAGGGCGAGCTTAAAGGCACTAAAGGAAGTCTAAATAATGGCGAACAGGCACGACTAGCCCAGAAGACTGCGGAGTTAAATAAAACAATGGAGGAACAACTAAAAGCCTACGAGAAGCTGGACGATATAAGAACGGGTAAAAATCCAAAATTCAGACAACAAAAACCCGGTAATACTCCACCCACTCAAACAGCTAGAACCAATGCAAGCACATTAACTGAAGCAGAAGCACGTACTAACGTACTAAACGGAACTACAGGTAAAAAGGTGGCTACAGCAGAAGTTAATAGGCTGTTTGAAAATGGTAAGGTAGCAACCCCTACGGATGCTGGTAAAGTCGCCATTAAAGAGTTTGGTGACAACGCTATTAAAAAAGCCGGAGATTGGGAAGTCAAAGGAAAATCAATGGCAACTAAAGGTGGCTTGATACTAGCAGGTGCAGCAGTAGTTGGTACTATTGCAGGGGTAGTCAATTCAGGCAATGTGCGAGCAAACAACGAAGCTCAGCTTAATGCGTTGTTAGCCCAAGAGCGTGCAGCTTCTGCGTAACGCACTTGTATTGAACAATTTTCCAACAGGAGGGCTTGACCAAGCCCTCCTGTTTTGGTGTTGGGGCATCCAATTATTCTAGGGGCGGATTGCATATCCGCCCGCCTAAGGTTAATAGTAACGGGCGGACGCATTCCGCCCGTACAAGCAAGTTGAAGCACTCAAAAGTTCATGATATTTTAGAGATAGCCACTTTCTAACAGAAGACCGATAAACGAGGCATTGTTGGGTTCAACACCTAAATGCACGAAAAAAGGGACTGCAGCAACAGTCCCTCGTTATCCGATTTTGTTCAGAAAGGAGAATAAAGATGAAACCAAATTTAGAACTATTTCGTCTTATTCTTACGATAGCCTCGGCTATCGTAGTGTACCTCATCGCCATTAAAGGCTAGAGGGGATAAAAGCCTGTTGGTACTTACAATACCAATGGGCTTTTTTCTATTTGCTATTATGACCCATCAGTCAATATTTTTCAAGGGGGTAGTTTCTGCGTTCGGTTTGTTGTAGGGGGATAATTCCCTCCCCCCTAGTTGCCTAGACTCTTTATGCTTGGTACACTATAAACTGCTATTCCTGTTAAAAGCTGGATTGAAAGACCCCCGTAGCCATGGCCTCTTCGCCAACAACAACCCAAAGCCTACTAAGCAAAACCCGCCTAGCCACCATCATCAACCAATTTCACCAACAACACCTAGCCGTTATTGGCGATATGGCAATTGACGAAATGATCTACGGCAAAGTCGATAGACTTTCCCGTGAAGCCCCCGTGCTCATCCTCAAACATGACCGCACGGATATCATCCTCGGGGCAGGTGCCAACGCCGCCCACAACGTTTCCTGCTATGGGGCTAAAAGCCACGCCATCGGGCTTTGTGGTGCAGATTATTACGCCGGCGAATTGAAAAAAGCCTTTGAACGAGACGGCGTTTTAATTGATGCCCTAGTGGCAGAGAAAACCCGCCCCACAACCACAAAATCAAGAATTTCCGGCGTCGTCAACGCATCCGTTACCCAGCAAATGGTGCGAATGGACAGAGAAGCCCGTACCCCCATTTCATCCGAAACTGAAGCCCTCTTGCTGGAAAAAATTGAAGCAATCATTCCCCAAACCAACGGGCTTTTGCTTTCAGATTACGCTATTGGCGTGGTAACCCCTGCCGTGGTGGCCAAAGTGCAACAGTTGGCTCAAGCCCATAGCATTCCATGGGTGGTGGATTCCCAGCAACCCCTAAAGGCGTTTCAAGGGGCTAGCATCATGACACCCAATCAACCTGAAGCCGAACAGAACGTAGGTTTCGCCATTGAAGACAAACAATCTTTAGTGAAGGCGGGTGTTCAGCTACTGGAAACCACGAATGCGGAAAATATGCTCATTACATTGGGGCATGATGGCATGGCGTTGTTTTCCAAGGAAGCTTCTTGCATGTGGCACATTCCTGTATTTAACAGAAGTAAAGTGTTTGATGTAACAGGGGCGGGCGATACGGTTGTTGCTACCCTGCTACTAGCCAATACTTGCGGGGCATCGTGGTTGGAAGCTGCGGTTTTAGGGAATTTAGCAGCCAGTATTGTCGTCAAACAATTTGGGGCAGCCGTAACCACGCAAGCCGAAATGTTAGAAGCCCTAGACGGGTTAGATGATCAACTTTTACAAGGTATTACGCAACAGAATTTATAAGGATTTTAAACCAATGATGGCTATTATAGATGCTAACGGTAAAGTTTTTGGCAAATTCAATTTATTAGACGCCGGTTTTACTGCCTTACTAGGGGTGGTGTTATTGGGTGTTGTATTAGTGCAAAGTGGTGTACAAGCTACATCTAAAAACATGGTGCAAGGCGAAACAGATATTCATATTTCGCTTTATTTACGGACACGCACATTGAAAGAATCGATTTTTAAGGTGGGCGATGAAACCAACATCACGGTTAGAAATCAGCCTCGTGGGAAGGTTGCCATTGTTTATGCTCAGCTAGACCCAGTTAAGGCGTTGGTCGCTCAAGCTTCAGGGTATAAAATATTTCCAGATCCGCTTTCAAGCAATATGTATGATATTAAATTGGTGCTGAAAGACCATGCTACTATTACCCCAGAAGGCTATGTGGCGGAAGGTGTTAAAATGAAAATTGGGTTGCCTATTGAATTGGAAGGCATGGATTACCGGCTTTCAGGCACTATTACAAAGGTTGAACCTGTTGGTGAGCCGTTGGTAGGGAAAGAGTAGTCAGGGTTTTCTTTTCATGATGATGATGACTTCCACTGATTCTTCCCCGTTGATGCGTTTAGGCAAGCAATCTGCGTTGTTTGGCTGGGTGTTTAAATCTGTTGCGTGGGCAGATGAAACCTTACTCTTGAGCCTAAGCAGTTCTTGGCTAAATACCAAATTTCAGTTTTTGATGAACAGAAATTCTCAAACATTGGGCGGTAGTAAAGTGATGCACTGGGTACATGGTGTGCTACCTTGTATGGGTTTAGTGGGGTTATTTGCCTTAATTTTGGTTGCAGAAACAGGGCTAATTGGGGCTGCGGTTTGGAGTTTGTTCTTTTGGCTAGTGGGGTCTTCCCTATTGAAGGGGTATAACCAGTGGGTGGGTAAACTAACGGTTATTGATTTAATTGTGGGGGCATTTTTCGCTACTTATTTCGTTTCCTGTGCGTTTTCTTCGTATCATCACGAAGCCTTGGGTGGCCTGTTTAAAATGGCAACGTTCTGGGCGGGTTATTGCGTTTTCAGAACCGTTTTAACACAACTACCTAGTAGTGTTTCCATTTTAATGGCGGTGTTGGTCATTTTTGGCTTGTCTGAAACGGCGTTGGCTTATTTGCAATCGACCAGTAAAGTGGCAGAATTAGCGACATGGACAGACCCTTCTACCAATCCGGAAGACCAATTAACGAGAGTTTACGGCACGCTGAAGCCGTATAATCCTAATTTGTTGGCGGGTTATTTTATTGCTACCCTTGGAGCTACCACGTGGTGGATGGGTCAATTATTAGCTAAGCTGACCGAAAAAACCGCCATCAAGCAGAAAATACTCCCATGGCTTGGGGTTTGTGTCCTTGCCTTGGGTGCTATGACTTTTGGCATGATGCTAACGGGTTCTAGGGGTGGTTATTTGGGTGTGGCAGGTATGGGCTTGACTGCGTTTGTAGGCGTTGTTCCTATGCTGTTGTGGTTTGATGCAATACTGAAGCCGATTACTTGGTTGAAAAAAGCGTGGTTATCCGTCATGTTTTCTATACTGGCATTGGTGGGTTTGGTCATTTTGAAAAGTTCCGCCTTGCAACACCGTATAGCCAGTATTTTGGCGTTTCGGGAAGATAGTAGTATTTCCTACAGGCTCAATGTTTACGCCAGTGCGTGGCGAATGTTTGCAGATAATGTGTGGACGGGTATAGGGCCTTCTAATACCGTGTTTAAAAAAGTGTATGGGTTTTATATGACACCGGGTTATAATGCCTTAGGTGCTTATAGCGTTCCGTTGGAAATTGCTGTGGAACAGGGTGTTTTAGGCTTAGCAGTTGCTTTTGCTTTTTCCCAATATTTAAAAATTAAAACGCTAGATTGCTTAACCCAAGTTAATCAATTCTCCTTAGCTCAAAAATTATCGGCTGCGGCTGGTTTTATTGCCTTAGTTGGCTTTATTTGGCATGGGTTGTTTGATACCATTTGGTATAGACCCGCCATTCAATTATTGTTTTGGTTTTTTGTGGCAGTTTGGGCTGGTAGTGTTTCATCTTCACAAAAAAAATGGTAGAAAGTTGTTTATCACATGATAGTGAGTAAGTTGTTTTCGTTATTAAGCCCTCCGCTTAAAACGCCTAGAATTAAAGATTTAAACCGTATTGCCTTATTGTGTTACGGTGGCTTGGGCGATGTGTTATTATTTAGCCCTGTAATTGCTGAAATTAAGGCGTGGCTGCCAGATGCTTCTATTACCCTATACCTTGAAGAACGAAGTATGGGTGTTAGTTCCGTATTGGTTGGGATCGATTCCGTTCAGCTGATACCGACAGGTAGCATGAACAAGCTAAAGTTGTTTGGTTTTCTGGTGAACGATTTAAAAAAACGTCATTTTGACGCCGTGCTTTCTTGCGGAACGAATAAATTTATTCCGTATATGTTGGCAGCAACCGGCATTCCTTACCGTGTGGGGTATGAAACCAGCGGGTATGGACAACAATTGCTTTCGCACCAAGCCCCGCTAAAGCGAAATATTTATGCCAGCTTTATGTATTTTGAACTAGCTAAAACGTTTATGAAGCCACTGATTGGACCTGCATACGAAGCATTTCTTCAGCCCCAGCAATTGAAACCCATAGCCACAGCTCCTTCTGATAGAGATTTGGAAGAATTGCAAGCTATTTCCTTGCAACCTAACCAAGGGGATCATCGGAAGCATATTTTGTTGCACCCAGGGGTTAGCCAAGTTAGCTTATCGAAGGGTATTAACAAAACGTGGGCAGCCATGGATTGGTCTCAATTAATTTTATCATTAACCAGTACGCATTGTGTTTACTTGGTGGGTGGCAAAGACGATGAACCTTTAGTAGCGGATATTTTAGCCCTATTGCCTGAAAATTTACAACGATTTTCCAACCTAATGGGTACGACCCGTAATTTTAGTGATTTAGCTGGGTTAATGACTCTAATGGACGCCATTATTTGTGTGGATTCTGCCCCGTTACACTTGGCAATTGCTATGGGGAAACCGACTGTTGCTATTTTTGGCCCGACAGACGAGAAAAAATTAGTACCTAATCCAGAATGGGTGCCAACAGTCAAAGCAGTTACTGTAGAAGACTTAGCTTGCCGTCCGTGCTTGTGGGCTGTTAGACAACAAAATTGTGAAACATCAGAGTGTTTACAGGTTTCTGTCAAAGCCGTAGAATCTGCCGTGTTGGGGTTGTTGGGGTAGCTATTTTACTAAGATATAGTATTTTGATGGTTATACCGAGGGTAAGTTATCAAGACTTAATTCTTTGGCTTTGACAGGTTTAGGGCGTTTGTGAAATTGCCATAGAGCAGACCCTGCAATAACCGAAAGCCCCGCCAAAAACGCACCCATTCCTACAGATCCCTTTAGCCCCGCTATATGAGGTGCCAATCTATCCTGTTTTAACCCCTCTTTTAACACCCTAGGGTTATGCAACCACGCTAAACAGTCATGAAGCGTATCGTCCACCTGTGGAAGTAGATCTTTTTCGCTGGGTAATAGTTTAAATTTTTTGGTCGTAGCATCCCATGTGCCTTGCCATTGTTCCTTTAACTGGCTACTGGCAATGGCTGAATCTGTATTATAATACTTCACCGTGTAAAAAGGCGATTTAGCTTCGGCTGAATGCTGAAGTTCAACGGTTAAGGCAGGCTTGCCATTAGCTTCTAAATGCACGCTTTTATTGGGTTGAACGGCTAAAGAAAGATCGTTATCATGCCCCCAAGCGTTATTTGGCAGGGTAACTAAGGCTTTGTAAAAGGTGCCTGCTTCCTTTGCTTGCAATTCAAACCACGAAGGCACATCCACCGTTAATTCTTTAATTTTAGCGGTGTCTTCCGTGGCTTTCCACACTTGCTGACCATTCCCAATAAGCGTATTTAACGCCACGCTACCCAAGGCTATGCCCCCTGTAAAAAGCCCTAAGCGTTTAGTGTACTGCCAAAACGGATTCGTCTTCAACAACTGCCAAAAAGACGCTTTGGACGACTGCTTCAACGGGCAAATAGCAGGAATGTTTGGGTTGATTTGCCCTAGTGGTTCTGCTTCCTCATCAGGCAACATATCGTCTTCATTGAGTTGCGTTTCAATAATAACCACATCGTCTGGGTTAGGTATAATGGCATTGGCAGGTTGTTGGGCTAACCAACTATAAGTTTGCCGTTGAAACCCTTTATTGGTAGGAATTTCTGCGGTAGATTGGTAAAAATAAGGAGGGAAGCTTGCGTCATTGATAGCCACGTTAGTTTTTACCCGCCATTAATACGCCTTGAAATGCCGTTTTGGCTGCTCGTTTGCCTTGTTCCTCAAAGGCTTCAACCCCTTCTTCTAGGGGCTGATGTTTATAGTCTGCTTGAGACCCATTGAGCAGTTGCGAAATATTAGGTGCTACATAAACCCGCCAATTAGTAGAAAGGGCTTCTAAACTGGGTTTGTCTTTGGTTAAGTCTATTCCTCTGGCCACTAAAGTCTGTTTCGCTTGGGCTTGTAACGCTGGGTTACTGTTATCTAAACTTTGTTGATATTCTTTGGTAACTTGATATTGGTAAGCATGACGGGTTTCATGGGAAAGCGTTCCTACCAATTCCGTTGCCACATACTGGTTAAGTGCTTCGCCTGAAAGCCCACTTCGTTCGCCCACTTTAAACAAGCCTTCAATAGCAGGGGCGATAATTTTCACTTTGTTACTGGCAGGGTCAAATAGGGCAAAGGTAGACCCACCATCGGGCGAATTGGTTTGGAATTCAATACCTTGTTCCTGCAATCCATACACATTCGATACCGTTTTTTCAAGTGGCGTTACCAATTGTTGCAATAAGTCATAATCTTTGGTTTGCCGAATAACACTTAACGAACCCGCTAATTGCTGAATAAGCTGTTGTTGTTGAGGAGCTTGCAAGGCTTTACCTAATTGGGCTGCGTCAGTCGTATCGCTACTTAAGCCTGTGTAGTTTGATTTTTCTGCATCCATCACCTCAAACCGAGGGGAAAGTGCATCGACTGCTGCAATGGGTAGGGCTTCTGAGCTGCGATGAGCCGCCTGTTTTCCTTTTGCATCTGTAACCACTTTGGTGGTGGTTTTTTCTACATCAAACACGCCCACTAATTCATTTTCGCTAGCTTTGCCTTTTACATTGTAGGAAATAAACGTATTAGGAGCAATTTCATCAGGCATTTCGCCTTTTTCAATAAGTGTTCCCATCTTTAACCGCATACTATTTTGTGAAGAACTTTCCTGTAGTTCTTTGAGGGCTAAAGAAAGAATTTTGTTTTGGGCCTTAGCATCCGTTTGGGCTTTTTGCCGAAGGTTGAGGGCTTTAGTAGGGTCTACATTACTTACTTCCACTTGGGCGTATGCTAACCTAGCGTTTAGGGTTTGTAGTTCTTTGGTATCTGTAAAGCCTAGTTGTTGGGCAGAGGATAGAATGGTGGTGCGTAATTGGTCGTTTTGTTGTTCGTATGAAACGCTGGATGATTGTGCCGTGGCTGAAACCGTGCTTCTAGCCGCTGCACCGTAGGCGGGTGTAGGGTAACCGGTTGTTGGGTTGTAGTTATAAGAATAGGGATTAAACCCCATAGCCATCATCATATTGGTTTTATCGCCCTTTAAACGCCACATCGCCTTATCATACAGCGAAATAGATTGTTATGAAAACACAAATACCGTTAAAATAGTCCTTATAGGCATAAAACCGTAGAACCACTATTTTTGTGCGTGTTATGAAAAAATGCTAGCGTGTTTATGGTTGAATAGAAGGTAACTATACCCTGATTGTTGACCCTAAAAAAGGACGCACGCCCAATGGAAAACCGTAAGAAAACGCTCGTTGTTGTGGATGGCTTTTCACTCGCCTATCGTATGTATTTCGCCCTAGAACGCACTGGCATGGCTACCAAAGCAGGGCAACCCACATGGGCACTCTACGGGTTCTACAACGCCTTGTTCCAATTGCTAAAACAAGAACAACCCGATGCCATGGTCTTCTGTTTTGATGTCGCCGGCGGTAGCTTCCGTAATGTGCGGTATCCTGCCTACAAAGCCCACCGTTCCGCCATGCCAGATACGATGCGTCAACAACTAGACCCCCTGTTTAAGGGAATCGACCTAATGGGGTTTCCCGTTTACAAAAAAGAAGGCTTTGAAGCGGATGATTTAATTGGCACTATCGCTCAAACTATCCGCACCCACCATGCTGATGACTGGCAAGTGGATATTCTAACCGGCGACCAAGACGCGTTTCAGCTGGTAGATGAAGCAGGTGTTATAACTGTTCTTGTACCTAGCAGAACCCCTCGGGAAGGGCTCAAACGTTACGATTGGGAAGCGGTCATTGAAAAAGTGGGTGTTCCCCCTAGCCAAGTGATAGATTTTAAAGGGCTAAAAGGCGATACGTCTGATAACATTCCCGGCGTACCCGGTGTGGGCGATAAAACCGCTACGAAGCTTCTGCAACAATACCCAACAGTCGAAGCGATTTATGCAGATTTACCGGCGATTAAACCCGCTGGCTTGCAACTGAAGCTACAAACCAATGAAGCTCAAGCTCATTTGTCTAAAATGTTGGCTACCATTGATTGCCACGTTGATATGGGCTTTGATATTAACCACTGCCATCTGAAAAAAATGCCTAATCCTGCAGATGTGCTTGCATTTTTTCAAGAATTTGAACTCAATCAATTCGTCAAAAATATTAGTGTGCTTGAAAAATTGTTCCACACCGAAGCGATGCTCCCTGAAGGGCTAGAACGGGATGCAACGGAGAACACCCCCTACACTGAAAATCAAACCGAGGGCTTTTTTGAACACTTAACCCCCGCCCTGAGTGATTTACCTCCCTTTAAACCCAAAACCGCTACTTCCTTGGATGAAGTTGTCGCCTTTATTGCAAAAGCGGAAAAACTAGGGGCGGTTGCCTTTGATTTAGAAACCACCGGGCTAGACCCTTTCACTGCTCAACCCGTGGGAATTTCTTTAGCTATTGGGGAAGGGCTACACTGGGAAGAACACCCGACGGAAAACTTTTTCAATCTAACCAACTATCCTAAAACGTTGCCTCGGCTCATGGCAGCCGCGGAAAACCCTACGGCTATTGAATGCCTATACATTCCTATTGGGCATAACGTGTTGGGTAGCGAAAATCTGCCGTGGGAAGCAGTCAAAGCACTCATTACGCCCTTGGTGGAAAGCTCGAAAACGCTTAAGCTCATTCATAACCTAAAATATGAATGTAACGTACTAAAAGCTTGGGGCTTAAACTTAGCTAGCCCTGTTATGGACACCATGCTGATGAGCTATGTGTGCCAACCCGAAAGCAGACACGGTTTGAAAGCCTTAGCCCTCAATTTATTGGGTTTTGAAATGACGGAAATTCAAACGCTGATAGGCAAGGGCAAAAGTCAAAAAACGTTCGATACCGTTCCTGTAGCTGATGCTTGCCCGTATGCGTGTGCAGATACTTACGCCACTTGGTTGTTGGCAAATACGTTTACCAAGCGGTTTACCGAAGAACAGTGGGCATTGTTTAGCGAAATTGAATTGCCTTTAGCGTGGTTATTAGCAGAAATGGAACGCACGGGCATAACGCTTAATCGAGACCATTTAGCGGGATTGAGCCATCGTTTGGCGGGACAGTTAAAGGTGCTAGAATCTGATATTTATAGCTTGGCGGGCGAACCCTTTAACATCAATTCTCCTAAGCAAGTGGCGGATATTTTGTTTGTGAAACTGGGTATTAACACCCACAAAAAAACGAGCGGTAAAACCGGCTTCAGTACAGATGCCCAAGTGCTGGAAGCCCTAAGTGACGCCCACCCAATCGTGCCAAAATTGTTGGAATATCGGCAGTTATTTAAGCTGAAATCAACTTATATTGATGCGTTACCCGCCTTGGTGCATCCGCAAACGCACCGCTTGCACACGCATTTCAACCAGACGGTTACGGCAACAGGTCGGCTTTCATCTACAGACCCTAACCTGCAAAACATCCCTGTGCGTAGTGCATTAGGGCAAGAAATTCGGGCGGCGTTTGTACCCAAAGCAGGCTGGAAATTGGTTTCCGCAGACTATTCTCAAATTGAACTTCGTATTTTAGCCCACATTGCTCAAGAACCGACGTTAATCGCCGCCTTTCAAAGTGGAGAAGACATCCACACGAAAACGGCTGCGTTGGTTCTAGGTATTCCGTTAGAAGCCGTTACTAAGGAAGAACGCTACAAGGCAAAAGCTGTCAACTTTGGCATTGTCTACGGGCAAACCGCTCATGGGCTTTCTCAGCAACTGGGCATTAGCAGGGCAGAAGCTCAAGCGTTTATTGACCAGTATTTCCGCACTTACCCTGGTGTGAAAACCTTTATTGAAAGCACGAAGGCGAAAGCTCATCAAACGGGATTGAGTAAAACCCTGTTTGGCAAGGTACGCAATTTGAAAGTAGAACTAAATTCTAGCGTCAAATCTATTCGGGAATTTGCAGAACGGGCTAGTTTTAACACCCCTATTCAAGGGTCTGCTTCCGATGTAATGAAGTTAGCGATGTTACGCTTGCGTCAAGCCTTGACGGATGCTGGTTTACAGGCTAGCCTATTATTACAGGTGCATGATGAATTGATATTAGAAGCCCCTGAAGCAGAATTGCCTGTATTGTTACCGCTAATAACCAAAGCGTTAGAATTAGAACAGCCACTCTCTGTACCCCTCGTGGTGGATACTTACGTCGCAGATTCATGGTTGGAACAATAGTCGTAAGGACACTCAATTTTGACACTTATTTTCCCGATTTCAGACTCCGTGGTTTCAGTCAACCAGTATACTGAATTTTGGCGTGCAATAGCAACGGAAGACGAACATACTTTTCTTGAAAATAGTGAGAAGTGTGCTTTTGAAACCTGCTTGCCTGAATGGGAACGGATGCGGGGGCGGTTTAATACCCAGCACGCCACTCATGAATTTACGCTAGATGTTCACACGGCAAAAGTATTGACCAAAACCCGCCAAAGCCACTATTTTCAAACACTGCCACCACAATGGCAAGAATTAACCACCCTAGCCGCCTTATTACATGATATTGACAAAGAAGGCGGGTTAGCCCAAGACCGCTTCCAGCTTAAACCAGATATGGCACACCCTGCCAAGGCGGTAGCCACCGTGCGTAAACGGTTGCCCTCTTGGGGGTTTTCTCAACAAGCGGTTGAATGGGCGAGCTTGTTGGTGGGGCATCATCAAGCGTTTGGTCGGTGGATTATGCGAGCGGAATTTTTGAAAACAGAACCGTCCTCTGCTGAAATTAATCATTTGGCGGATACGTTACGGTCTGCAACGTTATTGCAAGCGTTACAAGCTTTGACGGAAGGAGATATTCGGGGAGTAAAGGGGGAAGACAAACTGTTTACTCCGTTTGCGGAAGAGCGTCTTGCTACTTATGGTGCGAAGGTTCTAGAAGTTATTAATATTATTGAGCAAGACCAAAGACAACGCTTAGAGGATTTGTTAATTCAGTTAGGCACTACCCAAGCCATGCAAGCGGGATGGTTGTTTTCTGAAGCAATGAAAACTGAAGCAGACCTGTTACCAACATCTGCCCTAATACCTGCAACAATTGTGGCAACGTTACCCATTAACTTTTTAGAAGATGCTGACGCTAGCCAATGCAACCTTTGCCAATTGAAAAACCAAGCTAGTAACCGAGTTTTTCCTGTTCAATTACAACGATTTGAAGCTATAACAGAACCATGTTTACGGGTTGGGGTTTTGGCTAATCAAATAATGGGGTTTAATGGGGCTAGTTGGTCAATGAATCTACAAGTTAAAAACCCAGTTATACTGGATGTTTTAAACGCTACGCAATAAAAAAATGGGAGGATATAAATCCTCCCATTTTAAAAATAGGTGCTATTATCTGCTAGATAAAGAAACGAATGCTCTATCTTTCGGACCTTCATACAATGCTTTAGGGCGAATTAATCGGTTATTAGCCAACTGTTCAACCACATGGCTTGTCCAACCAGCAATTCTACCCACCGCAAAGATAGGGGTGTAAATTTCGGTCGGAATACCCATCATGTAGTACATATAGGCAATTGGGTAATCCACATTCGGGAATAAGCCTTTTTCAGCTACTACGATGTTTTCCATCGTGTCCGCAATATGTACCCAAGGCGCATCGCCAATTTCTGCAATTAGCTCGTCTCTCATACCTTTTAACAAGGTTGCCCGAGGATCGCCATTTTTGTAAGCTCTGTGCCCAAAGCCCATAATTTTTTTCTTTTGGGCTAACGCTTCACGCGTCCAAGTTTCTGCATTTTCAGGTGTCTTCACTTCTAAGAAGGTCAACATCGCTTGTTCGTTAGCTCCACCATGTAGAGGGCCTTTTAACGCACCTACAGCAGCCGTTACACCGGAATGAATATCAGACAAGGTAGACGTGGTAACCCGAGCCGCAAAAGTAGATGCATTAAAGCTATGTTCCGCATAAATAACCAAAGTGGCATTAAATACTTTCGCCATTACAGGGGAAGGCTTTTTGCCAAACGCCATAGTGTAGAAGTTTTCAGCATGGCTATAATCAGACCCTTGAGGGGCAATAATTGCTTCGCCTTGACGAATACGATGATTGTAAGCAACCAAAGTGGCTGTTTGAGCAATTAACCTAACAGCCTTACGGATGTTTGCATCATTGGAATGGTTATTTTTATCAACATCATACAAGGCCAATAAAGCGATACCCGCTTTTAAGGTATCCATTGGGTGGGCGTCTTTAGGGAAGCCTTGAATTTGCTGCAAAACGGCGTCAGGAATGTGGCGTTCGCTAACCAATTGGGTGGTAAAATCACACAATTGAACTTGTGTTGGCAGTTCGCCAAACAACAACAAGTAAGCAGTTTCTTCATAAGAACTATTTAACATTAAATCTTTAATATCATACCCACGGTAGGTCAGTGATTGGATTTCAGGGGAGATGGTACAAATTTTGGTTGTACCCGCAATAACACCTTCTAAACCAGGGCTATAAGCAGGCGTTACAGGAGGGGTTGCAGTAGCATTCACAGGCAAATACCTTTCAATTGAAAATAAATAGTTAGAAACAGTGAAAAAATTTTATTACTTCAGTTTAACGAGAACAAAAACAGAGTGCTAGTGTTTTCTATAAAAATACACCTTATTGTCAAGCTGTGTTAATGAGAAACCAACCCAGCAGCGTCCAAATACCGTTCAGCATCAATAGCAGCCATACACCCAGTACCCGCCGCACTAATGGCCTGCCGGTATTTACTATCAGCTACGTCTCCGCACGCAAAAACACCAGCCACATTGGTTTCGGTGGATTGCGGAGCTACTGCCAAATAGCCTTTTTCATCTTTGGTTAGGCTGTTGCCAAACAATTTGGTGTTAGGGTCATGCCCAATAGCCATAAAAATACCTTGGGTGGCAAATTCTCGTTCTTCCCCTGTAACAGTATCTTTCAACATTACTGCATGAACGCCGTTCGCTTTATCACCCAAAATATCGGTTACAGTGGCATTGTAAATAACGTCTACTTTTGGGTTGGCTAACATTCTATCCACCATAATTTTTGAGGCTCTAAAAGCTTCTCGACGGTGAACCAACGTTACTTTAGAAGCAAACTTGGTTAAGAAGTTGGCTTCTTCCATGGCGGAATCTCCACCACCTACAACCACCACTTCTTTGTCTCTGAAGAAGAAACCATCGCAAGTGGCACAAGCAGAAACGCCGTGTCCCATTAGGGCGGTTTCAGCAGGAATACCCAATAGTTTGGCACTTGCCCCTGTTGCAATAATTAGGGCATCGCAGGTGTAGGTTTCGCCGGCGGTTTTCAACACAAACGGACGAACCGATAAATCCACCGATTCCACTAATTCATAAAGGCATTTCGCCCCGAATCGTTTAGCTTGAGCCCGCATTTCGTCCATCAGTTCAGGACCCATAATGCCTTTGGGAAAGCCGGGGAAGTTTTCAACTTCGGTGGTAATGGTTAATTGCCCACCGGGTTGAATGCCTTCAAATACGATAGGTGCTAAGTTAGCACGCCCAGCGTAAATAGCAGCCGTAAAGCCCGCTGGTCCTGAACCGATAATAATAATAGAAGAGTGGGTTGCCATCATCATAGAAAGAAACATCCTTTTTTAACAGGTGAAGAAAAATTAAAATAAAATACCTTAATAGTCTAACTTAAAAATAGCCCCTTAAACGTTAGGCTTTTGTTAAAACTGGCTGGTAATAGGTCTGACCAATAAGCCCTAAAATAAACCGCCCCCGACAGGAATCGAACCTGTAACCTACTGCTTAGAAGGCAGTTGCTCTATCCGGTTGAGCTACAAGGGCGTGTAAACAGTTAGTAATATTTTTTCATCTGTTCAAATTATCGCTTAAAAATAGTAAAAATCTAGCTTTTTCTTTATAAAACCGAAAATTTTTTTTAGCCCGTTAAAACCGAGGCATTGGCATTAAGGCTTGTAATATAGCTTTAAATACCTGTAAAGCAAAAAACACGGCTATGGGAGATAAATCAAACATACCCAAGGGTGGAATAATAGACCGAGCATAATTCAATGGCGGATTGGTTACATCCCGCACAAACCGCAACGGTTGTCTGTACCAATCCAGCTGAGGAAACCAAGACCCAAAAATGCTAACCATCAGCAATAACCAATAAAAATCACAAAGTCTAATCAATAAATTGAGGACATTTGGCAGTAAATTATCCACGAATCAACAATCCTTTAAACTTTCAAACCGTTAAACTTTCACATTGTTTAGTGTATCATAAAAAGAAAATAGAAAATATTTGGTGGTAATTTTATATGAACTGGTTCTCAAAACAATTAGCTACTTACAACGCCGAATGGTTTTTACTGCCCACCAGCCAATGGATTGTAGCCTCAATTTGTTTTATTGCCTTATTTCTCTTCCTGCTTTGGTTGAAAAGTATGCTGGTTAAAGCCTTAGCAGAAACTGCTGTGCTTAGCCCCGTAGGCTTTAGGTTGTTTAGTGTAAAGGCGTTACAAACCGTATCGCCACTGTTTCTATTAATGGTTTCAGTTATTGTAGCCACCAGCTTTTTGGAACCTTCGAAGGGGGTTCAGGTCATTCTCAATCAAATACCTCTCATTGCGATACTATTTCAGTTAGGTGTATGGACAAAGCCATTTACCACCATGAGCCTTCAAGCTTACATTGAAGTGCAAAAAACAGATGACGATAAATTAGCTTACAAATCGCTCATGGGGCCTATTAGCGTTATTATTGTAGCGATTGTATGGATTATTTTAGGGCTGGTAGCACTCGATAATTTTAACGTTAACATTACCGGTCTGGTAACAGGGTTGGGTATCGGCGGTATTGTTATTGCTCTTGCTGTTAAAAGCATTTTGGAAGATTTATTTTCAGCCTTCACTATTATGTTAGATAAGCCCTTTGTGGTAGGCGATTTTATTTCCTTGGGCGAACATATGGGAACAGTAGAACATATTGGGCTTAAAACAACCCGTATTAACGCACTTTCTGGCGAACAATTGGTTATTTCTAATGTAGATTTACTGGCGAGCCGTATCCGTAACTACCGCAGAATGGAAGAACGTAGGGTTGTACAATCTATTCAGTTAGATTTTTCAACGCCTTTAGAACAGCTAAAACAAGTGCCGTTGTGGATTGAAGAGATTGTCCGAAAACAACAACATGATTTACGGCTTGACAGAGTTCATTTTACAGGCATTGGCACACAAGGCTTTACCATAGCACTCGTTTATATCGTTAAAAATAGCGATTATAATCTGCATATGGATTATCAGCAGACGTTTTTTCTTGCTTTGCTGAAAAAACTTAAAGAAGAACAAGTAGAATTAGCTCAACATAGCTATAACTTGCTTAAAATGCAACAGCCTATACCCGAAACAGCGAAACCTGCGGAATAGTTTTTCCGATAATCTGTGGTTTTATTACTGGTGAAGAAGGTTTAGGAGCCATATCTACCTGATGAGCGATTGGTTCTAGAGATACTGCATTCCCAGACCGATTAGAAGAGCTATAATTGTTGAAATGCCCTGTACAAGAAGGTAAGTTAGGTGTGGCTCCCCAGAAGAATCCGCCATAGGGTACGCTGCCAAATCCGTAACCAAAGCCACCATAGCCTAGCCCCATACCGTAGCCACCAAAGCCGCCATAACCACCAAAGCCACCGTATCCCATCCCATAACCGCCATACCCCAAGCCATATCCACCAAAGGGGTACGGGCTATAAACAGGATTCGGAGCGTAGCGGTAACCGGAATAATCGCCAGTTATTAATCCGCCAATAGCAGTACCCAGCAAGCTACCATGGCTATGGTAGTTTAGCGGGTAGTCATGGTTGCAGCCACCATAGCCATAACCACCATATCCGGGATAAATACTGCCATAACCACCCATCATAACGATTGAGTCCTTGTATTAAAATCGAAAAACCTTAAAAGAGGGAGATACTTTTATAAAACCAACTGAAGCACTTTTTGGAACGCCCATTATTACTAACTCTTACTTAAATTGGTTAGCTTCAAACCATCAGCAGTCGAAGACAGGCTGGTGCGAGCGTAGCGAAGCAGACAAATTAGGAAGCCCTCTTTTGGCTTCCGGTCAAGCCTGTTTTCAACGTGCGTGCAAACCAATCAACCCTTGAGAGGGGTTTGTCAAGGGGGCGTGGAGACCCCTTGATTTTTTTGGGTGGCTGGCAAACAGCAGTTCCCCAAAAAAAGCCCCAGACCGAAGCGATTAACCAGTCTGCAGGAAGTGTTATTGCATATCAAATAACAATACTTCTGTAGTGGGTGAAACAGCAGTTATCAGCAAGACGTCTTCTTGTTCAATAGCCACTCCATCTCCCGCTTCAAGTGGATTTTTTTCGTTTAAAGTAATGCTACCCTTCGCCACTTGCAACCAAAGTTTTCTGTTAGGTTTAGCCGAATATGACAGTGATTCCCCAACGGTCAGCCTAGCCGCAGAAAAATCCACCGCCTGACCAATGGTAATAGACCCATCTCTACCCGTTTGCGACCCCACCAGTACCCATTGCCCTTGGGCATTATCTAAATCAAACGCTTTTTGTTCATAACTGGGGGAAGTTCCCTGTTTTTCAGGTAAAATCCAAATTTGCAGTAAATGAACGGGGTCTGTAGCTGACGCATTAAATTCGCTATGCTTAATACCTGTACCCGCACTCATTCGTTGCACTTCGGTAGGGCGAATGGTAGACCCTGTACCTAAACTATCCTTATGGGCTAATGCCCCTGCCAAAACATAGGTAATAATTTCCATGTCTTCATGCCCGTGGGTCGGGAACCCTTCATTGGGCTGGATAATGTCTTCGTTAATTACCCGTAAACACCCAAAGCCCATGTGGGCAGCATCTTGATAAGACCCAAACGAAAAAGTGTGCCAGCTTTGAAGCCATCCTCGGTTAGCGAAACCTCTTTTATTTGCCCTGCGAATTGTTACCATGAAAAGAATCTCCTGCTATTTGTCCTGTTTTTTTGATACACTTAACCATATGAACACCCCCTAATTCTAACAAATTTTACAGAGAAAGCAATTGCATACAATGATGATGATGTCTACCCCTATAATCCAACGCCCAAAGGGCACGCAAGACGTATTGCCCGCACAAAGCCAACAGTGGTTTGGCTTGCTAGCTAAGGCTTCCGCCGTATTAGAGTCTGCCAATTACACCCGTATTGATACGCCCATTTTTGAAAACACCAGCTTGTTTGAACGGGGCGTGGGCGATAGTACCGATATTGTCAATAAAGAAATGTATAGCTTTGAAAAAGAAGGGCGTTCGCTGACCCTTCGTCCAGAAGGTACAGCTGGCGTGGTTCGAGCCTATATTGAACAGGGCTTGCACCGAACCGCTAAACCCGTTCGGCTTTATTATGCGGGGGCAATGTTTCGGTATGAACGCCCGCAAGAAGGCAGACAACGCCAATTCCACCAATTCGGGAGCGAACTGCTAGGGTTAGATACCCCTCAAGCGGATGCCGAAGTGATTCTACAAGCCATTGCCGTGTTGAAAACGCTCAATATTCAAGGAGTGGAACTACACCTCAATACCGTCGGCACACCAGAAGATAGACTTCGGTTTCGGGAAGCTCTTAAAACGTTGCTAGCCCCTCATTTGCCTGAATTGTGCGAAGATTGTCAACGTCGGTTTGAACAAAACCCCATTAGAATGTTAGATTGCAAAGTAACCACTTGCAAAACGATTTATGATGGCGAATTGGTTGAAACCTTCCTTAACACCTTTGATTGGTCTGCTGAAGCGGTGGAAAGCTTTAAAACGCTTTGTGGCATTTTAGACAAGCTGAATATTGCCTATAGCGTTAATCGCAGAATGGTGCGGGGGTTAGATTATTATACGGGTACGGTGTTTGAATTGACTTCTAACCAGTTGGGGGCTCAAAGTGCGGTTTGTGGCGGTGGGCGATATAATCGCTTAGTGGAAACACTCGGTGGACCTGAAACACCTGCAATCGGGTGGGCCATGGGTGTTGAACGCTTAATGAAGTTGGCTACTCATGATGAACCACCCGTCTTGGATTTTTACATCGTTACGAATCAACCAGCAGAAGCGTTTGCCTTGGCGGAACAATTACGGGCGAAAGGGGCTAGGGTTGAAGTTGATTTAACGCATAAACCATTTGGTAAGCAGTTAGCCCAAGCAGATAAACGCAAGGCGGTTCATGCACTGATTTTGGGCGATTCTGAAGTGCTAAAGAAACAAGTGGAAGTGAAAAAGTTAGAATCTGGTGTGCAAACGGCTTTTTCCACCACCGCCTTTCTTGCTAGTTTAGGTTAAAACAACCAACAAAAAGGAGCCATAACTGTGCGAGTGTTGAGATTAGCCCTTATCATGGCATTACTGTTTCCTTTTGCTTACTGTGGTTTACTGCCCGTTCACGCAGGTGAACCATCTACACCGAAACCCGAAGCAATAACCCCGCAAGAAGACTTGCCCGTTAGCAAACGGGCATTTGCTCAATTTTTGGTTAGCCGGTTTGAACTACCTACCCAGTGGGTTTCCACCTTCCCCTTGTTTGCGGATGTGGAACTTTCAGACCCTGATTTCGTTTACCTTGATACCGCCTACCGTTACCACCTGCTTTTCCCTAACGATGACGGATACTTTCACTCTGATGAGCCCACTACCCAAGTGGATGCTTGGCTGGCGTTAGGCAAAGTGCTATTCCCCAATAAAAAGCTTTCGCACAACCAATTAAAAGGTATTTTGCCTGAAATTACAGGGCAAGAACAATTGCAAGCCTTTCAAAAACCTCGGGTTGCTATGCTTTATTTGGCAGGTATTATATCCACTGAAAAAGGCGATATTCCACTAGAACCCAACAAACCCATTACTCAAGGTTGGCTAAACACCATGGTTACAACACTGGAAGCAACCAAGTTACTATTGGTTGAAAAAGCCCAAAACACCCTAACAGATAACTTAGCCGACGATGAAACAGCCGATACCACCCCAACCATTCCGCCTAAAACGTTTTTTACCATTACCCCGAGCCAAGCGATTATCGGTAAAAACTTAGTGTTAAATGACGTGGTTTATTTTCAGCTGAAAGACCCTATTCGTATTACGAAAACAGATGCAAGTTATACCACTATTCCTGCGACATCTAGCGTACAGGGGAAGATTGTGAGTAGGGAACCCATTAGTGAAAACGTTGAACGCTTTACGGTGGCGTTTCAATGGGTTCGGTCTGCGGAAAATGAACAGCTTTATAAGCTGAATTGCAATCTTGTTTTTTCAATTAGCACGTTAGAACCGAAACGCTCATTTAATGCGGTAACACGGGGGTATTTAATTAGCGGGCAAGATGTGTTTATTGTCGTTACGGAGTAGGGACAAGCTGTGTGCCGGCCCGCTCTAAAATCTAGAAACGGGCGGAGACACTAGCTCTAACGGTCTATATTACAGAAAAGTCCGCCCCTATATTGGGAGAATAGCTCATTAATTTTAGGAACAGCTACAATAGGCAAAACGCAAAAAGTGCAGAAACCCTATTGTTAGAGGCACTGCACTTTTAGTTTATCTGTGTTTTTTGAAAGAAATGAACGAGAGAACTAACCCTTGTTGCTTGAAGCGGTATTGCTTGCAGGTAAACGCCCATCATCATCGCCACAAGCAAAAGCAGCGGTAACAACTAAGGCATTAAATGCAACGACGCCTACAATAGCAAGAGTCATTAAAAAAGTAGATTGTTTTGTCATCATTGTGAGTAGAACATCCTTTTTATGTGTTTCGCTATTTAAAAAAAACGATCAGTTGCCTCAATCAACAAAGTTGATAGAGTTGCATATAAGAATAAAACCAGCTTTTATATAACTATTCCGAATATAACAAAAATTGCAACAAAACTTTACGATATCTATAGTATTTATGCTGAAAAACCGTATAATAAACTAACGAAAGGCTTACAATAAAAGTCGTAGCCTTAGCACTACCTATACATTAACACCATTTTAAACCAATTACACGGAGCTGACTTAAACCGTATGAAACCGACTGCTGATTCTTCATTTCCTTCCAACTTCTCTGCAGGTAAAAATACAACCCATGAGAATAAACACCCTAGTATTAACGAAGATACTGAAAAAAGTTCGGGCAAGAAAACAACTGTAGAACCCCCAAAAGCGAGTAAGGGGTTGAAACGAAATTTAAAAAACTGGGAAGCGTTTATTAATGAAGATGACGATTTGGAAGACGATGACGAAGCTGGATTGCCTTACGACGAAGAATTAGATTTGGGCATAACGGTTACTAAAAACCGCCAACCTGAAGCCAAAAAACGCAAACACGCTTAGAAAATCCATAAAACAAATTGACTATCACCTTAACTAAGTGGTAGTCGATTTGTGTTGTTGTACAAATTGTAGCTATTGGCTTAATGTAAACAATAAATTCAGTTTAATTGTTTACTGGTCAATATATTCCCGCAGGCGACGGCTACGGTTCGGATGCCGAAGCTTGCGGAGTGCCTTGGCCTCAATCTGCCGAATACGCTCACGGGTTACGCCAAACAACTGACCCACTTCTTCCAACGTCCGTTGGCGTCCGTCATCTAACCCAAACCGAAGACGCAACACATCACGCTCCCTAGGGGAAAGCCCCGAAAGTACTTCCGTTAAATCTTCCCGCAATAATTCATGGGCGACAGATTGAGCAGGGGCTTCAGCATCACGGTCTTCAATAAAATCACCCAACCGAGAATCTTCTTCTTTACCAATGGGGGTTTCCAAAGAAAGCGGTTCTTGAGCCACCTTAATAATTTCACGCAATTTAATAATGGAAATACCCATTGCCTTGGCTAACTCTTCTTCAGAAGGCTTCCGGCTAAGTTCTTGTGCCAATTTCCGAGTGGTTTTTTTCAATTTGTTGATAGTTTCCACCATGTGAACGGGAATCCGAATGGTGCGGGCTTGGTCGGCAATGGCTCTTGTAATGGCTTGCCGAATCCACCAAGTTGCGTAGGTGGAAAATTTATAGCCTCGTTCGTGGTCAAACTTTTCCGCTGCCCGAATAAGCCCCAAGTTTCCTTCTTGGATGAGGTCTAAAAACAGCATCCCTCTACCCACATATTTTTTAGCAATAGAAACCACCAACCTTAAGTTGGCTTGCACTAATTTGCGTTTTGCCCGCATACCGGGCTCACCACCTTCGGCAATTTTTCTGGCTAATTCAATTTCTTCGTCGCCTGTAAGCAACGGAATACGTCCAATTTCACGCAGGTACATACGAACAGGGTCATCAAGCCCCACACCTCGTGCTTCTAGCCCATATTCATGTTCGGCTTCAGCGGGGTCATCATCGCCAGGAATTTTAGATAACAAGGCAACCGTGTGAAACCCACCGTCATCATCGTCTTGTAGTAATTCTTCAAAGTGGTCGTCTCTGGAAGATGGCGACCGTTCTTGCTTGTTAACCATATCTAATAGGGCGTCATCGCTACGGGAAGAGCGTCGTTTTGTCATCATCATCATAAAGTTTTATTGTATCCTATTATTGGGAATCGCACACACTAATACAGTAATAACCGTTAAAACCTACCGATGAAAGCCTTCAAAGCAGAAGCACTTTCATTAAAAAAACTTGACTAATTAACCTAAAGCATCAATAAAAAAGTAACAGAGGAGGAGGAAGAGTAATGGGGTATAAGGTTTAACATTAGAGTAAAACCTTAAAAGAAAATTCTTGGAACACAAGGTGTTGATACTGATGTATATAAGGTTATCTTCTGTTTATAACCCTTGAAAAAGCACCCAGGAACAGCTTAGAATTATATCTTATACCATTTTCAAATGGGAATAGCGTTAGATGGATACTAGGCACTGGCAAGTAAAAAACCGCAGGAGTACATAGACGTACTTTGAGGATTTTTTACTTGACGGTAACAACGTAGACGCTGACGACATTTCTATTTTAAATTGGTATTAGTCAATCATTGTAGTGGAAACATAACCACGATGCAATTAAACTTTGGGATAAATTTATAGAGTAGGATGGTTTTCAACAATCGCATATTGCAATTCAATGGATGAAACTTCATGATTTTCCTGCCTTCTAGCAGAGTCAGGCGTTTCAGCCTCATCATCCGGAAATAAACTGGCTTCTGCAGTAGCAGTGGGCAATGAAAGTAATTCCTGTTTGAGTTGCTTGTTTCTTCGCATTAATGCTTCTTGCGTTTTGCGTTCTTGCCATTTAGCCACCGTTTGGCTTAATGCCGTTTTCACTTGCTGAAGTGCTTCCGTTTCATTTTCAGCTGAAAGCCCCAGCAGTTCATGCCAGCGTTCAGCTTCAAACAATAAATTGTCCCAAAGCGGATGAAGCGGGGCAGGCAAGTGCGGGCGAATAACCGCCACCGAAGGAGCCGCTTCAATCATCTGCCAAAGCAGAGAAAAAGGCTGGTATTGCCAGTTATTCACAAATGGCGTCATGGCGGATTTAAGCTGTAGAAACCCTGTTTCTGTGGCTAATAATTGAGCCATCGCCGTTTGTTCAAGTGTTGGCAAACTTTGCTGTTGTAACAAGCGTTGCCGGTAGTGTGTGTGATTTTCAAGGGACGCTTGCACCGCCAATTTTTCAGTAGCCGTAAGGTACTTACCATTTTTTGCCTTGGGCTTTAATGGCTTACTATACCCTGTTTGATACGAGTCATCATAAGGACTACTATTGAAAGATTGGGGGTGCTTCTGAGGAGATAAAGCCGTGTGAATATGGTCTTTTGCTGAAACTGAAGCACTGGCTGTTACAGTTGTTACAGAAGCGGGTTGATAAGCCCCACTATTATAAGTAGGCTTCGGCTGGCGTTTTTCAAACTGCTGAAGACTTTGGCGTAAGGCTTCTTCAGGGGTGTGTAATACATCCGCATATTTCGCTAGCAAATGGGCTTTTCGCATGGGGTTTTTAACTTTTGCCAACAACGGAAGCACCTTATAGCTGGCTTCCATTTGGTCATCAGTCAACTGCAAATTAAAGCCCTGCAAGGCACAGCCTAGTTGAAAATCTAAATAATCAGGGGCAGTGGCTAGTAAGCCTTCAAACACGGCTTGACTATTTTCGCTTTTAAAGAAGTCATCAGGGTCTTTACCGTTAGGCAGTTGAATCACTTTTACCTTCATAGGATGGCGTTCCAACAGGGGTTCAATGCGAGCGATTCCGGTTAAAGCCGCCGCCTGCCCTGCTTTATCGCTATCAAAACAGAGAAACAATTGCTCAATCCCACTTTTCATTAGCAGTTTAAGATGGTCTTCGGTTAGTGCCGTACCACAGGTAGCTACCGCTTCAGGAAAGCCTGTTAAATGCGTGGCCAACACATCAAAATAACCTTCCATCACGATAGCACGCTTGCGTTTTCGGATGCTTTCCTTGCCTTGAAAAAACCCGTAAAGCGTCGAACTTTTATGGTATAAGGGCGTTTCGGGGGAATTTAAATACTTCGGTTGAACATCGGCTGAAAAAGCCCGTCCGCCAAAGGCAACCACTTCGCCTTTAATGTTGTGGATGGGAAAAAGGAGGCGGTCTCTAAATTTATCGTAATAGCCGTTGTTGTTTTGCCGAGGGGACGCCAATCCAGCCGTTTCAAGCCACTGGGGTTCTTGTTGCAAAAAGGGCAAAGCGGAAAGCAAATAGGTGGTTAAGGCATCCCATCCATCAGGGCTTGCACCTAGTTGAAACAGGGCTAATTGGGTGAGCGTATAGCCTCTGGATTCTTCTAAATACGCCTTGGCGGAAGCCCCCGCAGGGCTGGAAAGGTGGCTTTGATAAAACTGGGTAGCTAACTGCATCAGCTGAAGCAGTTTTTGTTTGTCATCCAGCTGTTTTTGGAAGACTTGCTCATCTGCTTGGTTACTAGCTTTGATTGAAAGCCCTAGGGTTTCGGCTTGTTCCCGAATCACATCGCCATAGGTTTTGTTTTCAATTTTCATTAGAAAGCTAATGGAATCGCCACTTTCGCCACACCCGAAGCATTTAAACAAGCCTCGTTCGGCGGACACATTAAAACTGGGCGATTTTTCGTTATGGAAGGGGCATAGCCCTAGGTGGTTACGTCCGCGTTTTTTGAGTTGGACAAATTTCCCGATGGTGGAAATCGCATCGAGGCTTTGTTTTACTTGTTGTGCAGCTTCTAAAAACGTTACCCATTGCATAGTTTTTGGTTCACTCTTTATTGAATAATTGTTGTTGGCAGATGAAAGGACTTTGTTATTATTTTACGGTGAATACGGGTTGCTTACAAGAAGGGATAGCTATAGAAGCCTCTGAAAAAGCCTGAAAACACAGCGTCATTACGAGCGTATCGTGGCAATCCACTTACCAAAAAAGGCTTTACAAATTACTTCACATGCGTTCGTAATGACAATTTTTTGCAAAGGCTTCTATAGCGTTACCCCTCTTCCCTTTTTGGCTTAAAAAAGCGTATAATGAAGGCAACCATCCTACACCGTGGAAGAAAGAAGTTGCTTACCCCGTGTCTATCGCTTTATTAGTGCCTGTTTTTAAACGAATCGCTTGGGTTGTTCCCATTGTCTTGGTCAGCTCCGCATTGGGGTTTTTCCTCATGCGATTCCAACTCACCCTCGGTCCGATTGAACTACCCTCAGCTTCAGTTGGCGGTAAACCCTTCGTACTCATGGAAAAAATCGAGCTCAAACAACCGATAGACCCCCTAGCGGAACTTCGGCTGAACCCTCAACTTTCCGCTAGCGTCATCGCCCAAGAAGAAAAACGCCTAGCTCTAGACAAACCGTGGTACACCCAATACTGGCGATGGCTCAAAGCCTTTGTTATGGGAGATTGGGGTACCACCAATCGGGGGGAATCGGTCAGTTGGTTACTACTAGGTGCCGCTAAAAATACTATTTTACTAAATGTATGCGTACTGACTGCCACATGGCTTATTGCTTTACCACTTGGGGTTATTTCCGCCCAGTATTATGGCACTTGGGTTAGCAAGGGCATTAATTTCACCACCTCGTTTTTAATGGGATTGCCGAGCTTTGTTTTAGCCTTAGCTTTAGGGGTTTTAGCCATTAAAACAGGATGGCTTCCGTTCGGCGGGCTTACCAGCCCTATGCACGCCCAACTGCCCTTCTTCGCCCAAGTGTGGGACATGGCTTTACACCTTGCCCTGCCAACGATTGTGCTAACCTTGTTGAGCCTTACAGGCATTCAACGCCAAATGCAAGCCAATATGTTAGATGTTTTGGGTCAACCCTACGTTCAAACCGCCAAAGCAAAGGGCTTAAAACAATCTGTGGTATTATATAAACATGCTGTTCGTAACGCCTTAAACCCACTACTGACCATGATGGGCTTTGAACTAGCGGGCTTACTTTCAGGAGCTGTACTGGTTGAAACCGTTTTAGGTTTTCCTGGGTTGGGCTTGCAAACCTTCCAAGCTTCGTTAGCCGGCGACGCTAACATGGTCATGGCAAGCTTAGTTTTATCTTCGTTATTGTTAGTTTTAGGTAACCTATTAGCAGATTTCGGTCTATTGTGGTTAGACCCTCGGGTTCGTTCAGAAGCTACCTAGTTTTAACCGTTTAGTTATTGATTTGTGAAAGATTTTTGTATTTATGATGCCTCGTAGCCTTGTTTCTTCTTCAGATTTATCCGTTGATGATATTCGTTTAATGACAGCGAATGCCCGAAAGTTATTACCGTTAATTCAATCCGGTACTAAAAAAACATTGAATCATCTTAGCGGTAGAACCGTTGCAACGTTCTTCTGTGAACCAAGCACTCGTACACGGTGTAGTTTTGAACTGGCAGCTAAAATTTTAGGGGCTCATACCATTGATGTTTCGCCGGAACAGTCTTCCTTAACAAAAGGGGAAACCATTGCTGATACCATTGAAACCCTTGTAACAATGGGGGTTGATGCCATTGTTATTCGCCACACGGAAGACGGGTTACCTCAAGCAATGGCGGAAAAATACGGCAAGCGGATTGCTATTTTGAACGCAGGTGATGGTATTACAGACCACCCCACCCAAGGGCTGTTAGATATTCTAACGCTCATTCAGCAATTTGGTTCGTTGGAAGCGTTGCAAGGCAAAAAAATGACCATTTTAGGCAACATCACTCATAGTAGAGTGGTGGGTAGTCATCTGCGGTTGATGCAGCAATTGGGTGTTGATATCACCTTGGTAGCACCGGATTTCTTTATGCCTAGCGTGATTGAACGGGAAAAGTGGCATGCCCAATACTGCGTTAATTTTACCGAAGAATTTGAAGAAGGCTTGGAAAATGCGGATATTGTGATGCCGCTACGCATACAATCTGAACGGATTGATGAGTTTGAACTATCACTCATGGGGCGATATGCCCAAGGGTATCAGTTGAATCATTTAAATGTGGGCATGCGTTGCAAGCCGGGTTTTGTGATATTACACCCAGGGCCTGTAAATTATAATATTGAAATTACTGAAGAGCTAGCCAACGACCCGAATATTTCTAGAATACGTCAGCAAGTGGCTTGTGGCGTAGCATTGCGTATGGCAGCATTACATTGGTGTATTGAAGGGTAATTATTTTTATACGCTTCATAACAATCATGCGGAATGGTTTACTGGCTAGGGCTTCATGTTGGGTGCTATTTGACAGCCCCAACAAATTAACCCGACACTCCTACGCCCTCCTAAATAAATCCCCTCTCGTTGAATAGCACTTTGGAAATAGGCTTGACCGGAAGCTCTAAAAGCTCACTAATTGGTCTGCTTCACTACGTTCGTACCAGCCTCTTCCTAACTAGGTATGATTTGAAGCTAAAACTCAACAATAATAGGTTTTCCGCAGTTTGGCTAGGAAGCGTAAAGATCTTTTCCAAGAATATTCTTCACACCGAACTGATTAAAGTAGGCATCGCCCCAGCAAACAGATAAGCATTATCATAGGAGAGTTGCGTTTTTTACGGTATACTAACTTCTAGATTTAAATACTGTTAGAAAGACCTCCTCCCCCCATGAAAAGCCTTGGTTTATTTGGTCGTTTTGGTGGCTGTTACGCCCCAGAATCGCTTATGCCCGCCCTAGAAGAACTAGAAGAAAACTTCATCGCACTACAAACCGATGCTGCCTTCCAAGCCAACTTCACTAGGCTACTGCACCACTACGCTGGCAGACCAACGCCCCTCTACCATGCCGAAAATTTATCCGCCCACCTTGGGGGGGCTCAAATTTGGCTAAAACGAGAAGATTTACTCCATGGCGGTGCCCACAAAACCAATAACGCCCTTGGGCAAGCCCTCATGGCAAAAGCCATGGGCAAAAGACGGATTATCGCTGAAACGGGGGCAGGGCAACACGGTGTAGCAACCGCCATGGTTGGGGCATTGCTCGGGCTGGAAACCGAAATTTACATGGGTGCGGTGGATGTTGAACGCCAACAACCTAACGTGCTTCGGATGGAGCTACTAGGGGCAAAAGTAAATGCGGTGCAAAGTGGCGGAAAAACCCTGAAAGATGCCATCAACGAAGCCATGCGGGATTGGATTGCCAATGTGCGTGATACGCATTATTTAATTGGCACAGTGGCGGGGCCTCATCCGTTTCCTAGTATGGTGCGGTATTTTCATGAGGTTATTGGCAAGGAATCTCGGGCACAGATGCTGGAGCATGTAGGAAAATTGCCTCATAGCGTGCTAGCTTGCGTGGGCGGGGGCTCTAACGCCATCGGGATTTTTAGTGGTTTTATGGCAGATAAAGATGTTCGGTTAGTGGGGGTTGAACCTGCTGGGCATGGGCTGGAAACCAATTACCATGGGGCAGTGTTGGCTCAAGGCACGTTTGGGGTGTTACAGGGCATGAAAAGCCTGATGTTGCAGACCGATGATGGGCAAGTGCTGAACACCCATAGTATTTCAGCGGGATTGGATTACCCTTCCGTAGGGCCTGAACACGCTTATTTACAGGAATTGGGCCGAGCTACTTACGAAAGTGCGACGGATGCCGAGGCTTTAGAGGCTTTTCAGCTGTTAACAAAGATGGAAGGCATTTTGCCAGCGTTGGAATCTTCTCATGCGGTGGCTTATGCCATGAAGCTTGCACCCACGCTTTCGGCGGATGAGGTGGTTCTCATTAACCTGTCAGGGCGTGGCGATAAAGACCTCCCCACCATCTCCGCTGCTTTGAATAAACAGAGCTTTAACTAATTAACCTTACTCCTTAACGCCACCGACGCTATCGGGGTTGAGAAGGGCTTTTTGCATAAAGGCAAAAAACACAAAACTGGGAATCAAGCTAATAATCGTTCCTGCAGCAACCCACCGCCAATTCATTGAAAACTGACTTTGCAACTGAACCAACCCCAAGGGTATCGTCATATGTTCTGGCGAATTAATCAACACACTAGGCCATAAAAATTCGCCCCATTGGGCTAAAAAGCTAAAAATAACCGCAGTCATCAACACTGGTTTTAAAGCAGGCATCACCACATGCCAAATCAACTGCACAAACGAAGCTCCCTCTAAAATGGCAGATTCTTCCAAGGCAATGGGCAAACTAGCCACGGCATTTTTCACGTAAATAATGCCAAAGCCACTCACGCAAAAGGGTAGTGCCAAGGCAATATACAACGGTACAACCCCATTGGCTTCTGATAAGCCTAACTGCAAGCAAAGCAAGTAAAGTGGAATCATGGTTACTTGAAACGGCACAAACATACTAGCCAGCACCAAGGCATTGAGCCACGGTTTACCCACAAAGTTGTAACGCCCCAAACAATAGCCCATCAGTAAGGCAGAGGTAATATTCAAGGTAGTAGAAATAAACGCCACAATCAAACTATTCAATCCAAACGACAAAAACGGAATTTTTTCCCATACGGCTTGAAAATTTTCAAAGGTGGGGTGGAGGGGTATCCATTGGGGTGGGATGGAAATTAACGCTTCTTGGTTTGATTTTAACGCAGTAGAAAGCAACCACGCCACAGGAGCAACAGCCTGCGAAACCAACACCAAGCACCAAAACGCCAACCAAACCTTACGAAATACCTGTTGCCGAGGCGTTAAAACAATCGTGGTTTGCATTATGCTATGCCTCCGTTTATTTTTGCTTCGTTTCGGGACAGTTGATATTTGACGGTTTCTTGTACTGCCATCACCCCAATAATTAAACCAGCAAATAGTAAACCTGCTGCACACGCCGTGCCTAAATTCAGCCAGCCAAAGGCTTGGTCATAAATAAAGAAAACCAACGTTTCACTATTGTGCAAAGGGCCTCCTTTAGTAAGAACGTAAATTTCGCTAAATAGCTTCAGCGTTGCCAAGCTTGAAATAGTAACAACCAGCACCATGGTTGGGCGAAGTTGCGGTAGTGTAATGTACCAAAATTGTTGCCACGCAGTTGCCCCTTCAATACTAGCGGCTTCGTACCAATCAGGGGAAAGCGTTTGTAACCGCCCGACATACATCATCATGTAATAACCTAAAGCCTTCCATACCACCACGCACGCTATAGAACCTAGCACAAAATTGGGGTCGGTTAGCCAAGCGACAGGTTTGCCGCCAAAGGCTTGAATCATGCCATTCAGTAGCCCGTCCTCTTGAAGCACCCATTTCCAGAGGGTAGCTGAAACAACCATAGAAATCATGACAGGGGAATAAGCGAACAGCCGAACGATGGTACTACCCCAAAAAGGCTGCACCACAATAGAGGCAATCCCCAGCGGGATAATCATAACAGAAGGAATGATAACCACACCCAACAGAAATGTTTGCAGTAAGCATTTCAAAAAAGACCCATTTTGGAAAAGAGCTTGATAGTTGGCTAGCCCAACAAACACGGGGTGGTAGAGGTCGTTTTCAAAGGTAAATAGGCTGAAGACAAACGAGGCTAAAGCGGGTATGAGGAACACTATCACCAATACAATAGTGGGCAACCCGACGAACTTCCAGATAGTTTTACTAGAAGCAAGACTGGAAGATTGCTTTGGTTTAGCGATAGCAGGTGGGGTAAACAACAGGCAATGGGCTTTCAATAAAAAACAAAAGTTGTATCCTAGGATCTATTATACCTGAAACTCCTTAAGAAAACGCTATTCGTCTTATGCGTTTATTTTCAATGGATTTGCAGTATAATTATTATCATTAAGAAACCTTTTCTCTTCCCCCTCCAAAAAATGACCCTCTTTTATGTCTGAAACTAAACGTATCACGCAACATACACTCAAACGCCTTAAACAAGAAGGGCAAACCTTTGCGAGCCTGACGGCTTATGATTTTACGACGGCTCAATTACTAGACCAAGCAGGTATTGAAATTCTGTTGGTAGGCGATAGTCTTGCCATGACTGCATTAGGACATCCTAACACCCTGAGCATTACCGTTGATGAAATGCTACACCACGTCAAAGCCGTTAGCCGTGGGGCAAAACACGCATGGATTATTGCCGATGCTCCTTTTATGAGCTATCACGTTTCGTTGGAACAAGGCATCGTCAACTGTGCTAGGTTCATTCAAGAAGGACACGCCCACGCCGTTAAAATTGAAGGCTGTACCCCCGAAATTTTAGCCTTAGTTAAACGCCTCGTCGCTATTGGTATACCGGTGGTGGGGCATTTGGGCTTAACACCTCAAGCCATGCTAACCTTTGGCGGATTCAAACTGCAAGCCAAAACCACGCAAACCGCTTTAACGCTTATTCAACAAGCCCATGCCCTAGAACAAGCAGGCGTTTGTGCCATTGTGTTAGAAATGATACCCACTGAACTAGCAACGTTGATTTCCCAACAGCTAGCAATTCCCACTATCGGCATTGGGGCAGGTAAGGGGTGTGATGGGCAAGTTTTAGTAACGGATGATTTGTTGGGACGCTTCCAAGGGTTTCATCCCAAATTTGTTCGGACGTATATGCAAGGAGCATCGCTGACGCAAGCAGCCGTTACCGCATATCAAGCTGATGTGAAAAACCGAACTTTCCCCAATAACGAAACCGAAGCCACCCCTATGAACCCAGAAGCCTATGCCAGTTTATTAAGGCAACTAGCCTTAGAAGAAGGCGAAACCCATGCCAAGTCTCAATAACCAACCCATTTTTACGCCTCTAACGGCGGATGAACCAACGATTGTGGCTCAAGCCACGCCTGTTGGGGTTTCGGGGGTGGCAGTTATTCGCCTTAGTGGGTCTGAAGCCGTTGAAATTGCCAATAAAATTTTCAGCAAACCCCTAGCTAACCCTGAACACGCCAAGGCGATTTTCGGCTACGTTCACGCTCCCAATCAGCCTGAAAAAACGATTGACCAAGTGCTACTATTACCCTTCAAAGCCCCAGCCAGTTTTACGGGCGAAGATGTCGTGGAAATTCACTGTCATGGCGGTTTGGCTATACCCACCCAAGTGTTGGAAGCTTGCCAACAAGCAGGAGCCACCTTCGCTACAGGCGGTGCGTTTACCCGTAGGGCGTTCATCAATGGCAAGTTAGATTTAACCCAAGCCGAAAGCATTTTAGATGCCATTCACGCCGAGGGGCAACAACTAAGCCAATTTGCTACGCAAAACCTTCGGCATAAAACCGTGGCAGGCTATTTAACAGGGTTGCGGGAAGCTATTATTGCCATTCAATGTGAATTAGTTGCCGCAATGGATTACCCCGAAGAAGTGGATGAACCCCCGAGAGAAGCCCTTCAGCAAAGGCTTCAAGCCGTTGTTGAAAAAGCCAATAGCTTATGTGAAACCACCGCCAAAACGCAATGGATTCGGGATGGGTTGAAAATTGCCATTTTAGGGCAACCCAATGCGGGAAAATCAACGTTATTTAATGCACTGCTTGCCCAAGAACGCTCAATTGTTACGCCGTTGGCGGGTACTACTCGGGATACGGTGAGTGAAACACTTGTATTAGCAGGTGTTTCGGTTAAATTGGTGGATACGGCTGGCTTGCGTGAAACAGCGGATTTAGTGGAACAACTAGGCGTTGAGCGAAGCCTAGAAGCTGCCCAATTAGCAGATTGTTTGCTTTATTTGGTAGATAGTACCGTGGTTACTGACGATACATTGCCTGCTGAAGACGCTACGTTATTGGCTTCTATTATGCACCATGAACCGGAAAAACCCTTACTAAAATTACTAACCAAGCAAGATGTGTTGACCAATAAAGCGTCTGTTCAAGGGTTAATTCATCAGCAGGGGTGGCAACCGCTTTCTGTTAGTAGTGGCGATGGGTTGGCTACTGTGTTGCAATGGCTGGAAAACATGATAACAACCCAATTACAAAGCGTGAAGCAAGCGAATAATGCAGGGGTTCAACTGTGTTTGACCAGTAGGCAACAAGGGTGTTTGGTGGCAATGACTGGGCACTTGGAAAAAGCGATTGAAACCTTGTGCGAATCTGCTTTCCCGTTGGATTTAGCGACTATTCCGCTAACGGATGCGTTGCGTCAGTTAGATGATTTACTGGGGATTGATACGGCAGAGATTGTGTTAGATAGCGTTTTTAGTCAATTTTGCGTAGGCAAATAAACGGGTACTGAATAAACCGTATAAAAAAAAGACCCTTCGTGCAGAAAACTGTCAGCGAAGAGCCTTTGACATCCAAGTGGGTGGGGGGTATTGGGGGGATTCCACCGCACCTTGGAGCATTAAGGTTATTATACGCAAAGTAGCACGGCGTGGCAAGCACTCCTTAAAAAACCATTAACATTTTGTTACGAATGACTAAAACCGCTGATTTTGCACCCACGCCTTAGCTAAATCGGTCTTCAGTAGGGGCAATAGTTTTTCTTCAATGGCACGGGTGTAAGCTTGCAACCAAGCTAGTTCGCTAGCCGTTAAAACGGTTTCATCAATCAACGCACGTTCAAAGGGGATGTAAAGCAAGCTTTCAAAGCCCAACCATCGGTTAGCATCTTTACCTACTTGAGGGCGTTCAACCACTTCATACAAATTTTCTAACCGAACACCACCCCAGCCCGCTTCATAATACCCCGGTTCAATACTGGTAATGTTACCCACTTCAAAGGGTACGCTATACCCCTTGCTAATACCAATCGGGCCTTCATGTACGTTGAGAAACGCCCCCACACCATGCCCCGTGCCATGTCCATAATCTAACCTCAATTGCCATAGAGGCTGCCTGCAAACAGCGTCTATAGTAGCACCTGTTGTGCCTTTGGGGAAAGTTAAACCAGCACACGCAATATGCCCCTGCAAAACCGCTGTATAAACCTGTTTCATTTTGGAAGATGCCTTACCCGCAAAAACTGTCGTGCGGGTGCAATCAGTCGTACCAGCCAAGGTTGGATACTGCCCGCCTGAATCTAACAAAAACCAATCGCCCAAATCAAGCAATTTTTCCGCCGATGGGGTGCCATAATGCACAATGGCAGCGTTCGCACCTGCCCCAGCAATGGTATTAAAACTTAACCCTGAAGCCCCCGAAGCCAAATACTGACCTTCTAAAAAATCAGCCACCTGTTTTTCAGTGGTGACTTGTTGGGTTTCACCCCTGTGCCATAACCACGCTAAGGTTTCAGTAATAGCCACACTGGCTTGCAAGTTGGCTTGACGCATACCGTACAGTTCCGCAGACGATTTAACGGCTTTCAAGCTTTCAATGATACTTTTTTTCTTGAGGATGGGTGTACCACACCCCGTAATCCATTTGGAAAGCTTGGCAGTATGTGCCGAACAATCGAACCAAGTAGTAATCGCTTCTTCCGATTCTGCAGGACTTGTTAAAAAGGTTTCTATCGTTTTAAAGAAGTGGGTATATGGCAAAATTTGAACGCCCGCCTTCGCTAAACTTTGCTGAACACCTAAAGGCAAGCGGGCGGCATCTGTAAATAGAAACGCCTGTTCAAGAGTTACTAGCCCATAAGCAATAAATACGGGGTTATAAGCCACATCTGCCCCACGTAAGTTAAACGTCCATGCCACTTCATCTAACTTGGTAATGGGGAGAATCCCGACATTATTGGCAACTAAGGCTTGCCGAAGTTTCGATAATTTTTCAGAAAGACTACAGCCTGTGAGTTCGTCTGGCAAAGAAAAAACCGGTTGTAAGGCTGGAAATAATGCTTCATGCAGAGCCGCTGCTTGTTTCAGTTCATCCAACCAATGCGGATTTCTACCCGTATCAAGCCATTCAATGGGGTTGGGTAATTTATCTAAACGGTCTTCAAATTGGGTGAATTTAGCACTGCTAATGGTGTTAAAATCCACACCAATGGTAAACTTAACACCAGCAGTGCCCCCTGTTTTTAGTTTTACAGCTTGTTCTAACGCTTCTGCTAGGGTAGGATGCCCTTCCAGCCCTACCTTAGAAACCCCAACAAGCGACGTAGGAATTTCCAACGCCGCTTGTTCGTAATAGCGGCTATCTACAAATAACTGACAGGGTTTTTCAACAGGAACAGTTGCGGGGTTGAGCAATAATAATTCACCTGCAGACCCTGTAAACCCACACAGCCAATCCCTCCGCTTCCAAGCTTCAGGTAAATATTCATTCAGGTGTTCGTCAGAAGCGGGCACAACGATTGCATCGACTGTTTTAGCTTGGCATTTCTGCAATAAGGCGGTTAAGCGTTGTTCATAAAGGGTAAAATCAGGCATTATAGCGGAGCGTCTTTCTAATCAACAATATACCTCTTGCATGATTCGATATCTGGGGCATCTTCGTTGTCATTTGCGGTACTCGAATTCTTATGTACTTCTATGTACACCCCAAATTCTCAGTTCCTCATTCCTAGAATCTGCACCCACCTCTCGAGTCATGCAAGAGGTCTAATAATATAGTCTTGTTCGTAAGAGCTATTTTTAAAGAAGTCTCTAAAGAAGAAATAATCTAGGGAATACCGACCGGGTCCGTTTATTAGTATAAACAAGTTGATGCACCAATAAACTAAGGCTAATTCGTATGAATGAGCGTGGGGGTCTGAAGCCACAAATTGGTGCCCATGAACCCAATGTCCCATAACAAGGGCAACACTCATGTTGATAACTAAAAACAGGCTGGCTATTGGGCTAAACAAGCCTATAATTAGGGCGATACCGCCTACAAATTCAGCTAAAGCGGGCATTAGCTGTACCAGTTCGGGTAGGGCGTTGCCCATCCAGTGAAACGGATTGAGTATTTTAGGTAGCCCGTGCCATAAAAAAGCTAAACCCGTTACCACTCGTAAAATTAACAAGGGTAAACTATAAACGGAGGTTGTTTGCGTATAGCCAATCAATAAACTAGGGGCTTCAATAGTGGGAATGGGATTTGTGGTGGTTTGCATCATCATGGTAAAAAGTCCTCACTATCTCAAAAATTATGACGGCTACAGTAAGAAAATATAATTACCATACCACTTTTTGGTGATTGTTTCAAACTGTAACAAAGCTAGCAACTTCTTTGGTATATTAGCGTTTTAATGAGATAATTGAAGCCTTAATCGGGCAATCTATTTATTCATTTTTTCTCTTGCTAACAACTCTTTAATGAAAGCGATATCAATATCATGTTTTCTGTTAAAATCCAACAATTTGCTCATAATTTCAAAAAACTCATTGCTAGTTCATTGGCTTTACTAATTCTTTCCATTCATGTGGTTGTGCCTAGCATACAGTTGGTTCAAGCCAAGTGCCACCCAATGAAAACACCGCTTATTCAACGTAAATTGACAGGGCCTTTACTACTAAAGTTTTTAACCCCTGTTAGCAGTATAACCAGCCGGCACGGTGATGGATTTAAAGCCATTGTAGATACCACCAGCTGCTTCAAATTTAGTTGTGTAACCAAAGGAACAATGCTTTTAGGTTACGTTCGCAAAGCGGAGCGGTCTCGTAAGTTTCACCGCCCTGCTTATGTAGAAATTCAAATTACTCGGTTGCAATTTCCTGATGGCACGTTTAAGGTTTACAGAAAGCCTTATCACAAGGCTCGTATTCACTTAACCGCTCCTGATGCTTACGGCGTGGGTCGTCAATTGAGGGATGAAGTGCCTTCCGTTTTGGGAGCAGCGGCGGTTGTTGTGCCTTTAGCTTTAGCTAGTACGCTTTCTGCTGGAGCAATTATTCCACTTGGGTTTGCTGGGGCACTGATTGCTAGTGCTGCTCAAGAAGCCATTCAAACAAGAAGAGGGTTGAGCCATGGTAGCATCGGTCGTAAATTTGCTAGAGTAGCTGCCAGAGGAACGGTTTTACCTTATGTTGGTTACAAAGCCACTAAGCGGACTTCTGAATTTTATGTAAAGCGTTACCAAGTGGTTGCCGTTAAACCGGGCCATCGGTTTGCGAATGATTTATATCAGCGGTAGATAAAACGTCATCAATTTTTAACCGAAACAGAGAGAAGTCTTGAGCTTTTCTCTGTTTCGGTTTTCTACCATAAGCGAAGGGTAACGCCATACCAATCCACCCCAAATAAAACAACCTATGCTAGAATAAATGCACGTTCACTCTTTTAGTCGTTTCATTTTTCAGAAAGCAGGAAACTATGATGATCAATATTCAAGATGCAGACCGCCATTCACACCAAGGACACGTTCATAGTGAAGCTTGTTCACACGGTGTACAGCCTAAAACCAGCTTGCCCACGGTTCGGGTTGCGGTTTTAAATGGACCGAATTTAAATTTATTAGGCACACGGGAACCCCAATACTACGGCACTTGGACTTTGGAAGATATTCATAATGATTTAATGCTAACGGCTGAAGGTTTTGCTCCGTTACCCGTGGAATTGCATTTTGTGCAAACCAACCATGAAGGTGCGTTGATTGATGCTATTCATGCTGAAGCTGCACTGGGTACGCAGGCTATTTTAATTAACCCTGGTGCTTATACGCACACCAGCATTGCCATTCGTGATGCCCTTTCATCGTTTCATGGGTTGAAAATTGAAGTGCATTTATCCAACATTTTCCAGCGGGAAGAATTCCGGCATAAATCGTTTATTTCGCCCGTGGTGCATTCAACCCTTTCAGGCTTTGGCCCATTGGGCTATAGAATGGCGTTAACTTACACCTTGCAAACCCTAGAAGCTACCATCGTTGCAGGATAGCCAATTATATCAATTCCAAGATTAAATAGCGTGTTCTAAAATCAATTGTCGTTCCTAACTTCAGCTGGTTGGTGTTAAGGGGGTTCTTGTTCGAGAACCCCCTTAACAATCCCCCACGAAAAGCCACCCACCTATGCCACAAGGGCATTGACGGCGGGATGTTCTTTTTGCCCCAAGGGCTAACGGAACGCATCGGCAACTGCAGGGCAAATGCGATGGTCGTTCCTACTTTTTGATATAATATTTTGAATAATTTATTTTATAGGGGCGTAATTTATTACGTCCGCCTAGGGTTTGTAGAACGTATGCGTTGCAACCAATAGACCGTAGGGTTAGTAAATCGCACCCCTACGAAAAAACCATAAATTATTTAAAACACTATATCACCGCATGGGTGGAGGCGGAACTTTAAGGGTTTCAACCCCACTACCCAACGTGGTATGCCACGATTCCTTATCCAACAAATACAATGGCGATAACCAATGCTTCGGTTTGGCGGTAGCCACTACTGGCGTTTGAGGCTTCACAACAGCCATCAATCCATTACTGGCTAAATCATACGGTAAGCTCTTTCCATTAGGTGAAACAAGCGTGGTGGTTTGCGTGGTGGTATTGTATTGCCACAAGCCTAAAGTATAACGTCCGCCCCCATTTTGTTGGGTAAACGCCCAACCTCTCCAATAAAACGTCGTCGAATCGCCCTGCTTCCAACCGAGTGGTTCAACATCCCACGCCATTTTCTCAACGCCTGCAGGGGCATTCCAAGTTACTTGATTCTCCCCATTCCGCCAATGGTATTCTAATGCGTGAACGAGTTCGGCGTAAACCGAAAGCACGCCTTGGGTTTTATCCCACACCAACACGTCTGAACATCGAAGCCCTGTATAAATAACCCCTGCCCGTCGTTTAATAAGCAGTTTACTACTGTCATGGCTCCAATCAATGGGGGTCAATGTGTCAAACGCATAATTACGAAGGCGAACATCCCCTACGCTATAAATGGAAGACCGACGTTTTAGCATTTGATTAGGGTCAAACCAGCTGGTGAGTTGAAGCGGATTTTCCACTTTTTTCGGTAGTCCACTGGCAGGTAGTGGCACATAAAACAATTTGCTTATCGTCTGCCGTGCTTCAGGTAGAAAAATGGCTTCAGCATAAGCGTAACCCGAAAAATCAGGAGCAATAACAGGGGTACTTCTAGCGAAATGGGTAACTTCTATGCGGTAAAGGTTTAAATCTTGATGGTTAGGTGGCGTGTTAAACGGTTTATAACTAACGGGTGAAGCGGTTGGTTTACTAGCAGACACCGAACTACTCCGAACGGTTGGCGGTAAATTGGCGTGGCTAGTAAGGGGTAGTAGTATACCGAAAACTAGGGTTGAAAAAATTATCCATCGATTTAACAAAAAAAGGACACCTCAATTTATATAAGATACTGTCATATAAATCGTCATTCTTTTAGATAGACTTGAAGGGTGTTCATATTTTTGGCATACTAAATGTATGTTTGAATACTATTTAGAAAGAACCTCATCATGATTCCTGCAGAAACCCTTGTTGCCCTTCTAAAAGAGGCCTTCCCTGAAAGTATAGTGGAAATTTACGATACCACTGGCACGCAAGACCATTATGTCATTTATATTTGCTCATCCGCTTTTGTGGGCAAAAACACCATGGCTAGGCACAGAATGGTGCAGGCGGTTACCGCTCCGTTGGTGGCGGATGGTCGGCTTCATGCCACGGAACTCAAGTTAGCTGTGCCATCTGAAGCTTAACTCTACTTAAACTCCTACATTCTAAGGGTTGCACGAAATAGGGCAAACACCGTACAATAGAATCATACTTGTTCGTTGTTATTATATGGTTATAACCTTGATTGTAGAGAGTAGAAAATTAATGATGATGGCTACCGCTGAAAAAACATTCCAATTGCCCTTTCTAAAAGAACCCGGTGTGCAAATGACTTTCGACAATGGGCATACCTTTGTGTTTGTCCCTAGAAAAGGGCAAGTGTTCAACGTTTCTACATGGGTGAAAACAGGTAGCATGAATGAAGATGCTCAAAACAACGGCGTAAGCCATTTTCTGGAACACCTCATGTTTAAAGGCACTGCCCGCTGCAAACCGGGTGAATTTGACAAGGCCATGGAAAACATGGGAGCCATTATCAACGCCGCCACATGGAAAGATTACACTTTCTACTATGTAACAGGCCCTAATACCGATTACGGCGAATTTGATACGGCGTTAGATTTACACGCCGATATGTTACTACATTCCACCCTGCCTGAAGAAGAAATTGGCGAACCTTACGACCCTGCTAAAGGCGAAGAACCACCAGTAAAGCGGGAACGTGGCGTGGTAATTGAAGAAATTGGGATGTGTGAAGACCGCCCTTGGAATAAAATTTACAATGCCGTTAATGCAATGATGTACCCCGAAGGGCATCCCTACCGTAGAGATGTTATTGGCACGCGTACCATTGTAGGCACTATTCCACGTGAACAGATTGAAGCGTATTATCGCCGTTGGTATAGCCCTGAAAACATGACGACCATTGTTGTGGGCGATTTTGACAAGGCGACGGTTGTTGAAAAAGTGCAAAAAGCGTTTGATTTCGCCAGCCGTACAGATGCTACCCCTGCTTTAGCCAGATACACTGAACCCACCCCTGCTGAAACCTTTAAAGGGCAGTTTGTAACAGATCCTAAGGCTACCCGTTATGAAACCATTGTTAGTGATGTGAACACCCAATTTTTCTCTATGGCATTTGCAGGCCCTCCTGTTGAAGACCAAGCAGCAACGGTGGGTATGAATATTGCTAGCACCATTTTAGGTGAAAGTTTATCTAGCCGTTTCAACCAAAACTTGGTTGAAAAGCAAACACCATCTGGGTTTAATATGCTAGGCACGGGTCAATATGAATTCAAATTGGGTAACGTCGTGTTTATTCAAGGCAACTTTAATACCACAGATGTTACTGCCGCTTTAGATGAGGTAAAAGCCGAACTAATCGCTTTCTTGACCGGTAAACCTATTACGCAAGAAGAATTTGACCGTATCATCAAAAAAGCGAGAGTTGATTTTGCTTCAGGTATTGAAACCACCAGCGGTATTGCGGATGTTTTAGGCGAAAGCTTAACGGTTAATGGCACGGTGGAAGTGTTCACCCATTGGTTAGATGTATTGAATGCCCTCACGCTGGAGGGTGTACAAGCAGTTGCCAAAAAATATCTACAACCTGAATTAGCATTTACGGCTGTTCTAGGGTCTGCTACGGCCTTGAAAGAACAGTCAACTGCTTCAAAAACGCCGGCTTTAGCTGTCGTTTAGCAGTAAATAACTCGTTGTAGGGCGGATTGCATCCGCCCGCTTCGAGCGTTTACAGAATGGGCGGATACAATCCGCACCTACAAAAAAATTTTTAAATTAATTAGAAAGAATTATATCTTATGATGACTACTGCTACTGTTGAAGCACCCATTAAAAAAACTCATTTGTTGGATAACGTCAAAAAAACCATTCTGCAATGTGGGGCTACCGTTTATTTCAACAAACAAGAAGACGCTCCTCGGGTTGCTTTGAATGTTTATATTCCGGGGGGTAATTGTATTGAATCCGTCCCGGGGCAACAAGAAATGATTGACCGCTTGTTGATGAAGGGAACGTATGATAAAACCGCCGAACAAATCGCCATCGCTTTGGATAGTGCTTCGTTAGATGCTGGGTTTGATACCCGTCGGGATTATTCTATATTATCTGCCACCTTTATGCCCGATGAATTGACTGAAAGTATCAGCTTTTTGACGGAATTGTTGTTTTATTCCACCTTGGAAGAATTGCCCAAAGAAGTGGAAAAAGTGGCAGGTGAAATTAAAATGGCGTTAGACACACCCAAAGCCGCCGCTGCAGATTTATTGACAAGGCACTTATTTAATGGCTTGCCTTATGGGGTTTCAACTTCGGTTGTGCAGGAATGGTTGGATAGAATTGGTCGGGTTGATGCGTTATTTGTGGGCTATCAGCAAGCGTACAAGCCTAATCGGTTTGTGGTTTCCGTGGCAGGCAATGTGGATGAAGATACCGTGCTAAAAACCTTGGAACAAGCCTTTCAATTAGCCCGCCCTAAGGGTACAGCGTTAGAAAGTGGCATGGGTAAAATTTTGAAAGAACACACACTCAAAGAAAACCGTGTGTTCACCAAACCGTGGGAAGATGCGGCTCAAGCTCAAATTTTCCAAGCGTGGTTGACCCCTTCCGCTACGCATAAAGATTTCCCTGCCTTGGTTTTGTTGGATAACATTTTAGGGTCTGCGGGTTTGACCTCTCGATTGTTCTTAGAATTGCGAGATAAGCAAGGGTTGGCTTACAATGTGCGGTCTTCGTTAGATGGATTGAAGCACAGAGGTAAATTTACGTTATATATTGGTACAGAACCCAAAAATGTTCAACTGTGTTTAGATGGCTTTGCCGAAGAAATTAAGAAATTGATTGAAATTCCTGTTGAAGCGGATGAATTAGAAGCTGCCAAACGGAACTTAATTGGACGGCGTGCGGTTTACACCGAAACTACCAGCCAGTTAGCCCATTGGGTGGGTGCTGGTATTATGATGGGGCATACCGTTGAAAGTTTGAAAACGCAAGAAGACAAACTCAAAGCGGTTACTTCGGCGGATATTCAACGGGTAGCGAAAACTTATTTTACCAAGCCTTCTTATACCACGGTGGTAGGCCCCGCTAGCTGTTTGCCAAAATCCGTTTAATTTTTACGAGTCTTTTATTAAAAAAGAGAGGGCGAATATTGCTCTCTCTTTTTTAATTCGATACTTTCAGGTATACTAAGCAGTGCAGAGTTTGCTAGATAGTCGCAGGCAAGGGCTTGAAAAAGTTGTTGTTTGAGGAAAGTCTGGGCTTCACAGGGCAAGATACGAGCTAACCACTCGTGCGGGCGACCGTGAGGAGAGTGCCACAGAAATGTAAACTGCCGATGGTTTTTTCTTCACGGAAAAAACACAGGCGATGGTGCAACGGTGAGGTAAAAGCTCACCAGCAAGGTGGAAACGCCTTGGCTAGGTAAACCCTATCTGAAGCAAGGCTAAGGAATGCGTGGGCGGTCCCGTCCCATTTTCTACCCCGCTATATATTACGAGCGTGTGTTGTGAAACCACGCCAAGACAGATGGCTATCGTTTTACGCCGTTGGCGTAGAATAACAGAACCCAGCTTATGGCGAACTCTGCTTTTTATTTACAAAGTTTGATGACTTTATGCAACGCCACTACTAGACGGTCGATGTCTTCATGGGTGTTGTAAAAACCAAACGTCGCTCTAGCGGTAGCAGAAACATTTAGGCGTTTCATTAAGGGTTGGGCACAATGATGCCCAGTGCGAATGGCAATACCCTCTAAATCTGCCAGCGTACCAATATCAAAGGCATGAATACCTTCTAGCAAAAAGGAACAAACCGCCGCCTTGTGTTTCGCTTGCCCATAAAGCGTCAAACCCTCAATTGCTAGCAAAGCATCTGTGGCTTGTTGGCGGAGCGTTTCTTCATACAAAGCGATTCTCTCCAAACCAATCGCCTGTAAATAGCCAATCGCCGTTCCTAACCCAATCACTTGAGCAATAGCAGGCGTACCCGCTTCAAACCGAAGGGGCGGGGCTAAAAACGTCGTTTTTTCCAAAGAAACCACGTCAATCATATCACCCCCAAATTGATAAGGAGGCAAGGTTTCCAGCACCTCATACTTGCCATAAAGCACACCTACCCCCGTAGGCCCGTACAATTTATGCCCCGAAAACGTAAAGAAATCGCAATCTAACGCCTGCACATCAATCGGCATATGCGGAGCGGATTGAGCTCCATCCACCAAAATTTTAGCTCCCACGGCGTGAGCCATTTTAGCCATTTCAGCCACAGGGTTGATTGTTCCCAACACATTTGAAACATGAATAACCCCAACCAGCTTCACTTTGCCTGATTGCAATAAGTGGGCATAAGCCTGCATATCCAATTCGCCCGCATCACTCATGGGAATGACTTTAAGGGTGCAACCCCGTTCCAAGTAAACTTGTTGCCACGGTACAAAATTAGCGTGGTGTTCCATTGCGGTTACTAAAATTTCATCGCCCGCCTGCAAATGAGCCTTGCCAAAGGTGGTAGCTACCAAGTTGATGGCTTCCGTACAACCCCGAACAAACACGATTTCCGTGCTACTTTTGGCATTAATAAAGCCTGCCACTTGTTCCCGAACGGCATCAAATGCAGTGGTTGCACCTTCTGCTAACTTATATACCCCTCTACGAACCGTCCCATTTTCGTGGGCGTAAAATTGATTGAGTCTGTTAATAACCGCCCAAGGTTTTTGCGTGGTTGCTCCGTTATCCAAGTATACCAAGGATTTACCGTTGACGGTTTCAGCCAACACAGGGAAATCTGCTTTCAACTGAAGCACTTCCGCTTGCGTTAGGCTAGAGGTTGAAAATTGAAACCCAGAAACCGAAGTAATTACTGAATTTTGAGCGGGCGTTAAAACGGAAGCAGTCATGATACGAAACTCTTACTTTGTAGGGGCGATTCACGAATCGTCCTTTTCTAACAATCAATATGGGACGATTCGTGAATCGCCCCTACAAAAACCTAATGGGCTAATTTTTCTTGAAATAACGTCAGACACTCGGTTTTGAGGGCTTCAATACCCGTCACGTTTTCTAGTTGAGAAAGCAAATCCACAACAAAGGCTAAAGTCAGCATATGCCGAGCTTCTTCAGGGGCGATGCCTCTGCTAACCAAGTAAAAAACCTGTTGCTCATCTAATTGCCCAACCGTTGTACCATGCGAACATTTCACATCATCGGCATCAATTTTTAACCAAGGGCGGGCAAACGCTTTGGCCTTATTTGAAAGCAACATATTTTTAGAAAGCTGTTTAGCATCAGTTTGTTGCCCGTTGGTGGTTACAAAAATAGACCCATCAAATTCAGATTTCGCTTCATCGCCCACAACTGCTTTGAAAATTTGCGAACTTTGACAATTTTCCGCATCATGCGTTAACCGAACATGATTATGGACACTGGTTTTACCGGTAGCCAACGTAATTCCATTCAAGGTAGCGTTTGCTTCTTGACCCACCAAGTCAACATCCATTGAATGCCGTAATAACGTGCCATTGGAGGCATTAACGGCAAACAAGTTAAAATGTGCATTTTCATGAACTGTTGCCCGAGTATTAAGCAATTGAACCACATTTTCAGCCGTATGATTAACCAAATAAACCCAATTGAGGGTCGCTCCTTTAGCTAAAGTTACCGTTGCACAAGCTTGAATATAGGCCTGCAATTGAGATTCCGACGAACAACTAACAACAACCGTAGCACTGGCATTTTCAGCCATCCGTACCGCCCATTGCGGGAATGCCATAGACGTTTGGCTTTGGTTGACATAAATAACCAACGGTTTTTCCAAAGCAGTATTAGCCGGCACATCTAAAGTCCAAATATCTTCCGCTAAAGCTCGACCGAGAACACAAAAGGGGTCAACTTCCTGAGCTGTTTTTCCAGCTAACCACTGTTGAAAGTCCGCTTGTTTAGCTTCTTCTAACTGAGAGAACAACACCCACGGAGCCGCCGCTTGGGGCGATTGATTCTTGGGGAAATTACCATTGCAAACCGTTAAAGTAACCGGTAATTTCAACGCTTTTTCAAGCCGATAAGGCAACCGACAAGGTTCTAGGTGAGATTGAACGGCTGGCAACGGTTTAGAAACTAACGGTTTTAAATCGATAAATTTCCAAGCTTCTTGCTGTTTGCGATTAGGTAGGCCTAACGTCATAAAGCGTTCAGCAGCTTGAGATTGAAGTTGCTGAAGGGGGGATTTGTTTGCACCTGTTACTAAAAGAGGCTGAAGCATTGCTTCCAAAGAAGCTTCAAAAGGCGAAAGAACCGTGGTTAAATTTGCACCCAAAAGGCTTGCCACATCTAACGATGAAGGCTCATAAACAGGGGTTGTTTCGGCAGGAGGGGTTAACGTCATGGTCATTTACACCGCCACCTCTGCTTGTTGAGGGTGGGGCAATAACCAATCATACCCTTTAGCTTCCAGTTCTAACGCCAAGGATTTGTCGCCCGAAGTAACAATTTGACCGTTGGCTAAAACATGAACAAACGTTGGTTCAATATAATCTAACAACCGCTGATAGTGGGTTACTAACAAAATCGCTTTATCGGCACTCATTAGCTGGTTCACGCCATTAGCTACAATACGCAAGGCGTCAATATCCAAACCAGAATCCGTTTCATCTAAAATAGAAAGACAGGGGTTAAGCACCGCCATTTGTAGAATTTCGTTCCGCTTTTTTTCTCCGCCCGAAAAGCCGGCATTCACACAGCGGTGCAAATAATCGTCTTTCATTTCAACCAACGGTAGCTTCGTTTTCAAAAATTCTGCAAAACCCGCTTCATCTAATTCAGGTAAATCATTCGCTTTTTGTTTGCCATTATACGCCATGCGTAAAAAGGTAGTATTATTGACGCCTGGTAATTCAATTGGGTATTGAAATGCCAAGAAAACCCCAGCAGTCGCCCGTTCATTTGGCTCAAGTTCTAACAGGTTTTGCCCTTTATAAAGCACTTCACCCGCCGTTACTTCAATTGATGGATGCCCTGCCAACACCTTGGAAAGTGTGCTTTTACCCGACCCATTCGGGCCCATAATAGCGTGAATTTCGCCCGCATTGACGGTTAAGTTTAAGCCATTCAGAATTTTTTGTCCGCCATTGGCAACTTGGGCGTGAAGATTCGTAATTTGTAGTAAGGGAGCTTGGTTTGTCATTATTCAGTTTCCTTTAGTGATAGAGTATAAAATTAAAAACTTAACCGACGGAATTTTCCAGTTTAATAGCCAGTAATTTACCCGCTTCCGCTGCAAATTCTCCGGGTAATTCATTGAAAACATCTTGGCAAAAGCCGCTAACCAAGGTGGCAACAGCCTCTTCGGTAGGAATGCCTCTTGATTGAAAGTAAAACAGCTGGTCTTCACTAATTCTAGAAGTCGTCGCTTCATGTTCCAAATTGGCGGAAGGGTTTTCAACCTGAATATAAGGGTAAGTGTTGGCGTGGCACGTTTGCCCAATCAACATAGAATCACACTGGGTAAAGTTTCGAGCATTTTCGGCATTGGGTTTAATAACCACGCTACCCCGATAAGAATTTTTCGAGACCCCTGCGGAAATGCCCTTAGAAACAATCCGGCTTCTGGTATTCTTACCTAAATGAATCATCTTAGTGCCAGTATCTGCCTGTTGAAAGTGGTTAGTCAACGCAACGGAATAAAATTCGCCTACGCTATCATCACCCGTTAAAATGCAACTAGGATACTTCCAAGTAATAGCCGAACCTGTTTCCACCTGCGTCCAAAAAATACGAGACCGATTCCCCTTGCAGTTGCCCCGCTTGGTAACAAAGTTGTAAATACCACCCGCCCCAGTTTTAGGGTCGCCGGCAAACCAGTTTTGTACGGTGGAGTACTTAATTTCAGCATCATCTAACGCAATTAGTTCTACTACCGCAGCGTGCAGTTGTTTGCTATCAAATTTTGGGGCGGTACAGCCTTCCAAATAGCTGACTTTTGAACCTTTATCAGCAATAATCAACGTCCGTTCAAACTGACCTGTCCCTTCCGTATTGATGCGGAAATAGGTCGACAAATCCATTGGGCAAGTAACACCTTCAGGAATGTAGACAAACGACCCTTCCGTAAAAACGGCGGAATTAAGGGCAGAAAAGTAATTGTCTGTTGCTGGTACAACCGTACCAATGTACTTTTTTACCAGTTCAGGGTGTTCTTCCAAGGCTTCAGTTAATGAGCAAAAAATAACGCCGTGTTTCGCTAAATCCTTTTTAAAAGTAGTTGCAATTGAAACGCTGTCAAAAACGGCATCTACAGCTACATTACTCAGCCGTTTTTGCTCTGAAAGCGGAATGCCTAATTTAGCAAAAGTTGCCAATAATTCAGGGTCTACTTCATCTAAACTCTGTTTTTTTTCCACACTTTTAGGGGCAGAATAATAAATAATATCTTGAAAATCGATGGGAGGATAATCCACATCCGCCCAAGTGGGAGGTTCCATCGTTAGCCATTGATGATAAGACTTCAAGCGGAAATCCAGCATAAAATCAGGCTCACCTTTTTTGGCGGAAATAGCCCGAACCACATCTTCACTTAACCCTTTCGGGAAAGCGTCAGATTCTATGGCACTGGTAAAACCAAACTGATAGTCTTGGTTTATGGCATCTATTGTTTGGGTTGTAGACATTTTAGGGGTTTCCAGACGATATAATAATTGACATTAATTTAATGAGAAAAAAGCCGTATTAGTTCCAATGAATGCCTTGATGAGGGCATTGTTCGCAACAATCTTGGTCGGGTTTTTCCACTGCACACGGTTCACAGTGGTCAGTTAGTACAGCTAATCGTTGGTCTAATTCAGCTTGCATAGCTTGTAAGGAAGCCAGTTTTTCACGAATAGTAATTGATTGCTTAGTAAGCGTAGTTTTAGTAAATCCCACTCTTCTTTTACGAGTATAGGCACTATGCCCTTCAGAAGATTTACCGAGCAACGCACTAATTTCTTCTAAACTATAGTGCAATTCTTGCAAAGCCAGAATGGCATTAACCCGTTTAATTGTAGCAGAAACATACAACCGATACCCACCTGCACTTCGTGTTTCAGGGGTTATTAAGTCTAATTCTTCATAATAGCGAAGTGTTCTTACCGTGGCATTACACGCCTTGGCTAAATCACCAATGGTTAGCATTTTTTCTGTAGAACTTGGTGCTTGGTTAACTGGTTTTGTTTCAACGCTTTGGGCTGATTTCATGGTGAATGAACCTTCTATTTCTTCGACGCAATTAGAGCATACCAAACACTAACGCTTACGTCAATGTTTAAACCCTCTTTTTTAACAGTTGAATATACTTTCGTTCTATTCATACCTTTTGAGCTATAATAACGAGTGCTTACATACAATAGAAAGCTTTTATGCCTTTATGATATCTGGCTATAATACACACGCAGAAACGTGGCTTGCTGGCTTGCAACACCTCATGCCCATTGATTCTCATTTACTACTAATCAAAGAATATACCCTCGCTATTTTAATTTTCATGGCGGCATCAGGGCTGATTGTTGGGTTCTTATCAGGGTTTATTGGGGTTGCGGGCGGTATGTTTACCGTTTCATTCTTAGTTTTGTTAGCCCCGCTGATGTTTGGTGCAGATATTATTACAGTGCAAGCAGCAACAGGGGTAGCAGCAGTTCAGGGGTTAGCAAGCACCATTTCTGGGTCTATCGCTCATTTCCGTAATAAAACGTTAAATTTAGGCTTTCTGTGGTATTTCGGGTTACCTTCTATTCTGGGTAGCTATATTGGCACGCAATGGTCTGCCCAATGGAGTCGTAACACCATTTTGATGGTGATGGCAACGTTGTTAGCTTCGGCTATATATTTAGGCTTTAAAAAATACAAAGCTATGGGACACCCCACCTTTCAAACGCCAGAACCCCTAAGCAGTATTGACCAATTTATTTGGCCTCATTGGTCTATTCAACTGGTTTGTATTTTTATTGGGGTACTTTCGGGTATTTTAGGCATTGGCGGAGCCGTATTGCTCGTTCCGTTAATGAGCGATGGACAGGGAATGCCGTTACGTCAAGCCATTATTACGGCTACGGGTAGTGTTGTTTTGACTTCTGTAGGCACGCTGATAGGCAAATGGCAGGCAGGGTTAATTCCGTGGGAATTTTCCGTAGTGGTTTCTATTTTAGCTTTTGCCGGCGGATGGATTGGGGCAAAAACGCAAGGTAAAGTGGGTAATAGGCAATTACGAATGTTTCATATTGGGTTAATGGCACTCATGCTAGCCGAAACCATTCGAAAGCTGTTTTTTTCTTGAAATGATTGATCTAAAAATTAACTTTTTATTTATGCTATTTATGAGTCGTGTGTTGTTGAGGTGTGACTTAGTAGCAGCCCTGGCAATCTGTCTATACGTTATATTAGATTTGTCTAAGGATTACAAAACGGATGCCATAAAATGGCACCCGTACAGGTAGAAAAATTAGTTAAAATATTAGAGGTTACGGAAAAAGCCCCATTGGGCGTGCTAATTTCGTTACTGTGGTACTCATTTCGGTTATTTACTAGGGGTAAACGCCCTAATTCCGTTTCTCGTGCCTCATTATCCCATCCCACTGAGACTTTTTCCGTAACCTCATTATACTAATTCACAGTTTGAATAGGTATTAAACAGAGCAAGCCACTGCCACGGATTGTTTAACAATTTCAGGTAGTGCTAAACTAGGCACTAACGCTTTTGCTACCAACCGAACTTTGGCTACGGCATCTACCTGCTCCCAAGGTACATAAAAATCCTCACGCCCAACGTGTCCGTAAGCGGCTAGCTTTTGGTAAAAACGCCCACCTTGTTCAGCTGGCATTAACCGCAATTTAAATTGCTGAATAATCGCTGCAGGACGCAAATCAAACACTTGACCCACAATGGCGGAAAGCACGGAATCATCCAAACCTTCGCACGCAGTACCAAACGAATCCACCAACACAGAGGTCGGTTTTGCCACGCCAATGGCATAACTTAATTGCAATTCACATTTTTTAGCCAAACCAGCAGCCACCAAGTTTTTAGCCACATAACGAGCAGCATACGCAGCCGAACGGTCTACTTTCGTGGGATCTTTTCCGCTAAACGCTCCACCACCGTGGCGGGCATACCCACCGTAAGTATCAACAATAATTTTACGTCCCGTCAACCCAGAGTCGCCTTGAGGCCCACCGACGACAAACCGTCCGCTGGGATTGATAAAATAAATGGTATCCGCATCAGGCACAACCGTTGAAAACTGCTGGAAAACAGGAGCAATAACATATTGTTTTAAGTCATCTGAAATGCGTTTTTGAACGGCGTCATTATCGCTAACACCTTCAATTTCAGGGGCGTGTTGTGTAGAAATAACGATGGTGTCAATCCGTTTGGGTTGACCGTTTTCGTATTCCACGGTTACTTGAGATTTCCCATCGGGACGTAGGTAGCTTAGCGTGCCATCTTTCCGAACTTTCGCTAATTGTTGCACCAATGCGTGCGAAAGAGCAATAGGTAAAGGCATTAAGGTGGGGGTTTCAGTACAGGCGTAACCAAACATTAAGCCTTGGTCGCCCGCCCCAATTTTATCCATTTCGTCGTGAGAAAGTTCGTTTCTAGCTTCGGTTGCGGTGTTAACGCCACCGGCAATATCAACCGATTGTTCGTCAATGCTCAACAAAATACCGCAAGAATGTCCATCAAAGCCACCACCGTTAATGCCTTCGTAGCCGATATCGCAAACCACTCGGCGGGCTATGCTGGAAATATCCACATAGGTAGATGAGGTGATTTCGCCTGTAACCATTACTAAACCCGTGTTTACAACGGTTTCGGCGGCTACTCTAGCCATGGGATCTTGCGTTAAAAAGGCGTCTAACACGGCATCAGAAATTTGGTCGCAAATTTTGTCGGGGTGTCCTTCGGTAACGGATTCCGATGTAAACAGGGAACGATTTTTTGTGGTGATGCTGGTCATTGCTTATTCCTTCTTCATAATTAAGTTGGGGATGGTAACTTTTCCCCATTACAGCCTTTTAGTTTCTGCCAAACATGGCGATAGGTCAACCACTAATGAACACGTTACTTAACCCTGTTTGCCAGTTCTCCCACTACAGCTTTGTAAGCGGAGTTATCAATAACAGCTTCGTGTAGTCGTTCTAGCAAGGTTTTTTCTAAGGCAGTCTCTTCAAAACGGATTCCAGCCTTGTTCAAATCTTGAATGGTTGTTTTTGTTTGTAAAATTGAGGAGAAAACTTCAATTATCTGGGATGCTGGAATGTCAATCCCCTTAACCATCAAACTTTGTTTTTTGGGTAAAAGATTCTCTAAATGCTTGATGTAACCGGTAAATTGTGGTTGCAAAGCATAAGGATTTTGAATAGTGGTTTGATTTTTGGGTAACCGTCCAATAGTTTCAACACGTGTTTTAATAAACTTACCTTCAAGTATTGATTCTCGTGGATTTTCATTTCCAAGTAGAGTTAATACTTGTAGCAGAGCGTTAGGAATTTCTGCGGAACTCTTCTTGTAAGGCAATTTCATTCCTTCCAGAGCAGTAGCCAGTTCCTCATATGCCCCACTCTTAACGAGTGACGGAAGTTCTTCTTTCTTTTTAGGCAAAAGCTTTGTGCTTAAAGGCTGTAATTCTTTTTCAGCAAAATAAGATCTCTTCACTGATTCAACAGAGGAGTATTTATCCTCTGAAGCTTCCACAATTTCTTTCTCCACCGTGGTAATTTGTTCGGCAAGTAATTCAAAATAAAGTTGCTGTTTTTGTTGTTCCAGTTCCTTGATAGATGGAGACAGTTTTACTTCAACAGCTGATGGAGTAAAACTGTCTGACTGGGTAGTATTAATTAAATTCCCAGACCTTTGTTTTATCTGAAGGCTACCTACTTTTGTAAAACTATTAACAACAGGAGAGGGTATAAATAGACCGATTTGATTCATTGTAATTACCATTTTCTTAGAACTTGAGAGAGAAAGAGAGAAAATTATCAATTAAAGATGAGATGCTATTGTCTTACTTAATAATTATTCTTATAACTTTTTTTATATAACAGTAAACAAACCTTAAAAACAAGGGTTAAATTTTCTGTTCAAAAGGAGCTGCGTAGCCTGTCAATTCCGTATAAGCATTCCCAACAACCGATTGCTTGCCAACCTGCCCCACCACGCTACAAGCCCCCTCCCAATAAGTTAACCCCAACTGCGATGCAAAAACCAATTCCTGCCCCTTCACTTTAGGCGAAATAGTTAAATTTATCTGCTTGCTAGGAATGCTTAACGCCCACTGGCTAGGGTACACCCCACCAGATTTTTCGCTTTTCCAAGTGCCCAGCGGTTTTAACTGAAATTGTCCCAACTTCAAATGTTGCGTTTGCCCACTAGGCGAAACCCATGTAGCAGAACTATTTGAATCCAACCCACCTACAGGGGTTTTTTGCCTTAATAAATAAAGCATCACATCCGTGCCATCCGCCAGTTGAATTGCCATCCAATCCCACCCCACTTGGTTGGGGGTTAACTGGTTGCTCCCAAATTCATGATCCATCCATGAAGTGCCTGCAACAGCAGTGGTTTTACTACCTTGAGTAACCGTACCTTTACTGGCTAACCGAGTATACGAATAATAATGCGAAGCACAACCCTTGCAATCCGCCTTTTGGCTAACGCCATTTTTGCCATGAATGACCATGGGCTTTGTGGGGGTCAGCGTTAAATCTATCGCTACAGGTTGATGGCTTTTCGCCCCTTCCGGTATGCTCGCTTGCAAGCGAACGACGGGGTCTTTACCTTGATTCATTGAACCAACCGTGGTTAATTGCCAGTTGCTTAAAGCAACACTAAAGGGCTTTGTGGTAAACGTCGTTTTATAAGGGTTCACTCTGTCAAATTTTGATTGATAAACGAAGGTATTTTGCTCCACATCCGTCAAAGCGAAATGTCCCAAAACAAAGGATTTAGGTAGCCAAGCAGTCAGCGTCGGTAATGCCGTATTAGAAGGCACGGTGGCGGTTCTAAAAAAGGTGAGTTCGTACCCGTAGGAGTGCTTATTTTCCGTTGTTAAATGCCCTGTATAATACCACCATTCCGTTTTATAGGTAGGGTGAACGCCGTGGTCTTTCGGAAATTGATAGTAATACCCAGGTAATGCGGCCTCAAAACTTGGCCGTTTAACTGGGGGTGAAGGAGTTGCATTGGAAAACCAAAGCAGCGGGGTTAAACAACTTATCACAAGGCAAAAAACCTTAAAAAACACCTTCGTTGATTTGTGAAAAAAGCCCTGCATGCCTGATGTACCCCTACGGTTACTTGTAAATGTAAATCTATTGTAACAAAAAGACAATTTATTGAGACAAGTAATCTTTATTAAAGTATCCTTAATGTTGATGTAGTAAAGTTGGTAGTATGAACCTTGTTCTTAATCGCCAGTTTACCCTTCGGCAATACCCCTTTCAATGAAACAATTGCGTTTGATGGTTACTGATTTTTCGGCACTATCAACACTAAGGACAAAGTAAACGTTAAGCTTCCTCGTTAGCTGACGCTGTTAATTTAAAAAAGCGATTTTCCACTCTAATAACTTTCCCCTTTTTCAATATATAGATAGAACCCCTTCTTGAAAATGGATTCCTGTTTACTTAATAATCAAACACCCTTATTTATTGGCGTGCCTGTACTGGCTTGCCGTACTGTTGGTTTTTTCTATACCTTGGCTTGCTTTAAACGACGAAGAATGCTTAGCCGTCGTTAAAAAGTAAACAACGGCTAAGCAATAGCACCTTCTCCTCTGTACAGTTGTACGGAATTGGTTTGCTGTGCCGTGAAAGATAATACTCGTTTTTATTCCTTTTCTTCTATGAACACAATGAAATAAAAGTCGTTCAGCCCGTTGGGTTGTTCGTTTGAATGATGCTTGTATTAGCCTAGCAACAGAAAGCACCCATTGCTAAAGAAGGTTGGCTTTTCCCCCGCGTAGGGGAATGATTTATCGGGTTATTCAATGAATTTAAAAAACGGAATCCGTTTTCAATACAATGTTGCTTCCAAGGATGGTTACACACATGATGATGATGATGTCTTCTTCTAGTTCTTCAGCAGCTAAGCAGGCCGGCGTAAAACGGTCTACAGTTGCTAAAAATGAAACCCTTACACCGAATGCCATGGCAGCTAAATTAATGCCTATTCGGTCTGCTAATGACATGAGCGGTACGAAGGGTAAGCGGTCTAACGGTAATGGGGCGGTATTACGTGAAAACAACGATGTTGTTCATAAGAAAAGTGCAAACCTAGCCCCAGACAAAGTGAATAGTCGGGATTTACGGGATTATTCAGATTTGTTGGAAACGGTTGCTCGGGTTGAAACCAGTCGGTTGCCTGCACACTTAATTTCGCATGATGAAATTGTGAATATTGGTGCGTTAACACTTCACCTATTGTTCACCAAAGAACCGGACAAAGACTATAACGTTACGTACTTATCTACCGCTATTAAATGGGCGGTTAGAAACGAATTACGGTACAGGTATAAATGGTACAGCTTCAAAAATACGGAAACAGAATCTGAGCTACATCAACAAAGCAGTGGTGTAGGTACGGATGCGTCTGATTTTTCTTCGGAAGACGGGTTTGATGATGGGTTTGCCCCAGATGCTGGTCAGTTGCGGGAAGCCGTTTATGAAAGTATTTTATCGGTTGATGGGATGATGGAATCTGAAACGCCCAATGAAATTCGGGATGGTGGGTTAAACCCAGCTGAACAAACCGAACAAACCGAAATGGGTCGGGTAGTGCGTGACTGTATGACACGCTTGCCTGAACGGGAACGGGAGTTGTTGGAAGCCAGATTCTTCAAAAATATGCGGATGCGCGAGATTGGTCAGGCGTTTGGTATTTCCCCCAGCCGTGCAAGCCGTGTTGTACAAAGTGCTTTAACTAAAATTAAGGTAGAACTTCAGAAAAAGGGAGTCACATCACAGTAAATAGACGTGTTGAATGAATCCGTTTCTGTTTTTTCTACCACACATAAACGCCCTTGTTGTCTGTTATTTAAGACCGAGGGCGTTTTGCTTATGCTAAAATTAACGCTATGAAAACGCTATTAATTGAAGTTGTCATTCTCCTAGAAACTAAAGCACTCGCGGAAAAACGCTATACCTACAGTGTGCCTGATTCCCTCGCAAGCAACATTGGCGTGGGTAGTTTAGTGGCAGTTTCCTTCGGGCATCAACCGTGGGTGCCAGCAGTGGTCATCTCTATACTGCCCACCCAACCAGAAACTCAAAATGCCCCCGCTCACCTAGGTAAGGCTATTGTAAAACCCATCCTGAACCTACTAAGCCCAACCCCACTACTAACAGCTGAACAATTGGCACTTTGGCAACAAATAGCCACCTATACCTGTACGCCATTGGCTCAAGTTATTTTAACCGCCCTGCCCAGTTCCTTTTTAAAGCCCAGCATTCAGTTTGAAGCCAAAACTATCGCTGTCGTTCAGTTTCACCCCGAAACAATCCCCTCGCAAAAACTTTCCGCTCGGTTAGATGAAATCAATCAAGCCCTTCAAGCCCTATATACCCAAACGCAAGTGGCGGAATGGTCGTTACCCTTTGTGGTGCAAGCCCTGAAAACCACAACGCCTACACTAAAAAAACTGGCAGCAACGGGTGTTTTAACTATCGTTCAACAAGAAATCTTCAGAAGTCCGCTTAACCAATATGACGGCACCCTGCTAGAACATCCGCTGGTGCTCAACGAGGCTCAACAGGGGGTGGTTGATGCCGTTTTAAGCCATCCCTCAAAACTGGAAACGCCGTTTTTGCTACACGGTATCACTGGGGCAGGTAAAACCGAAGTTTATATGGCCTTAGCGGAAGACACCCTTGCCCAAGGCAAAAGCGTGTTGCTTTTAGTGCCTGAAATTGCCTTAACAGGGGCTTTGGCCCAACGAATGCTAAAACGCTTCGGTAAAGATCAAATTGCCCTGTGGCACAGCCAACTTTCCCATGGGGAAAAGCTAGATGCATGGCTACAACTAAAGCAGGGAAATCTGCGGTTTTTAATTGGGGCAAGATCGGGAATTTTTCCCCCCCTACCTAATTTGGGACTCATTATTTTAGATGAATGCCATGACGCCAGCTTCAAGCAGGAATCGCCCGCCCCTCGGTATGATGCCCGAACGGTGGCTCAATGGATGCAGAAAATCACGAAGGCTAAGCTGGTTTTTGGCAGTGCAACGCCTGAAGTGGCAATGTATCATCAAGCCCTAGAAGAAGATACACCGTTTCACTTACTTTCTTTAACCGAACGCTTTGGCGATGCCCAATTACCCAGCGTTCATATTGTAGATATGAAACGTGAAAAAGACCAAGGCAACAGCGGGGTTCTTTCTAGGGCATTTAAAAAAGCCCTACTAACCTGCGTTGAACAAGGCGAACAAGCCATTATCCTCCTGAACCGCCGAGGCTTTAACACCTATGTCCATTGTCAACAATGTGGCTATGTGTTTGAATGCCCCAGTTGTTCGGTGGGTATGACGTTTCATTCCCACGAAAAAAAGCTAAAGTGCCACCATTGTGGGCATCAAGAACCAGTTACGCCCTACTGCCCCAAATGTGCTTCGTTAGACGTGAAATTAATGGGTACCGGCACACAACGCCTAGAAGCTGAACTGAACGAACTGTTACCTGAAGGCAAAGCCGTCTTACGGTTAGATGGTGATGTGATGGCGAAAAAAGGGGCATTCCACGAAGTGCTTTCGGCTTTTTCCGCAGGGGAAGCCAGTGTGTTGGTAGGTACGCAAATGGTGGCTAAGGGGCTAGATGTAGCGAATGTAACGCTGGTTGGGGTCTTAGGGGCAGATAGTACCTTTCATTCGCCGGAATACAAAGCGTTTGAACGAGGCTTTCAATTATTGACCCAAGTAGCGGGCAGAGCAGGGCGGGGCGAAAAAGCGGGTACGGTCTATTTTCAAGCTTTTGAACCCGAACACCCTGTATTGCGGTTTGCCCAGCAACAAAATTTTGAGGCGTTCTATGCGTATGATGTAGCCATTCGCAAACAGGAAGGGTATCCGCCGTTTTCTCAGCTTGTTCGGCTTTTGGTTTCGGGTGAAGACTTGGATAGAGTCATTTGGTATGCGGATGCGTTGGTGCATAGGCTAAAAACGGTGGTAGAACAGCAGGGCTTAGTGGATTCAGTGGCCTTCTTAGGGCCTGCTCCTTGTTTGGTGGAGCGGTTAAAAGACAAGTTTCGGTATCACATTCTGGTTAAAAACTGGGCGGGCGAAGCGGGCTTGGCGTTACTGCAAGCCGAGCTAGCAACCGTCGATGCCCCTAAAGGATTGACCTTGCTGATTGATGTAGACTGCCAAAGCTTAATGTGATCGACGATGCCAAGCTAGCCAAGGTAGGACTATACCACAGTCACTTGTTGGAATGCACTTATCAGCGTTATAGCTAATGTCGCCAGTTCTCCTATCAAAAGAAGCCTCAACCTGCTTTAAATAGATGGTCTGCTCGCCTTGTGCAACAGCCCCTAAATCGTCCATAAAATCGTCTAAAATCCTTGCTAAATATTTGTTAATTTCTTTCCCCTTTTGTCCCACCTGTAAAATGCTATTAATGTCATCAAATCTTGAGTCATCTAACCTGTCACGCTCGTTTTCTAACTTAGTGGGTTGAATTAACACATCCCAATTGCTTGGTTTTACACCATTATTTAAGTAGGCATCTATCGTAGCACTGTACAACTCTATTTTATTTTTAAGATGAGCTCGTTGAAGTTCAGAACCTTCTATTAAAGTAGGTAATTCAAGCATTTTTTGAGTATCAAAGAGTAATTGTTGAATCACAGGCACTGTGTATAAATCATCGGTTTTTAGGGTTTTCATCACAGGCACTGCTTTATTCCAATATTGACCTGTTGGGACTTTAACTTTATGACCAATTAAATCCGACAAAAACCCATGGAATTCGTATAAATCACGAGAAGCTGAAGCAGGCTCTGTTTTACTTATTAAGTCATCTGCTTCAGTTGAAATGGCTGATTTCAACGCTTGTGCATTGGGTTTTAGGCTATCTCTGTAAGCAGCATAGGCGGTGTAGCCGGGTCTGCCTTTTTTGCATTTAGTAGCAACGGGTATGATGTTAGTAACACTATACGATGATGTAGCACCACCCCCCGAATGCGTTGTAGCAGAAGCAGCAGAAGCCACTGGAGAAATCACCACTTGCTGTACAACTGGAGCTGGAGGAAGACCCCCTGCGGCAGGAGTAACCGTATGATTTTGTTTATTGAACGGCATTCTATCGCCAATCCATTCACGAGCTTGGCCAAAAAAGGATTCACCCTTCGTCTTGCCCGAAGATTGAGCGTGAGAGGGTTGCGAAGTGGCAGCAGCCACAATTTGAGGAGCGGTTTGTACTACCTTATCTATTGCTTGTCCCGCTGTGGTTTCAACACCTTTAGCAACAGTCGTCACCACTTCAGGCGATGGGGCTTTTTTCGATAATAATGGCATGACTATCGCTCCGGCAGAAATAAAGCCCGTACCCAAAACACCCAAAGCCATTGCCATTATCCAATTAATACCCTTAGTAGCAGGTTTCACTGAACGACTAACAGCTTCGGCAACAGTTTTTTCTACTTGAGAAGAAACAAAACCATCTCGTCGAGCCTTGCCAATATAGCTTGTATTCGCTGTTTCTTCAGAAAGTGGTGCTTTAGTTTGAGCGTCTTCTTTAGGAAAATTAGCATGAACAACCTTGTTACAAGCAACATTACTTAAAAAGCTCAATTTTAATTGCACGCTATTTAGCATCACAAAAAATCAATATCCTGTAAGGGTTAGTATTTCACTATGCAGCAGTGAATACGTTCAAACGATAATTACAAGTATATAAAACACAAAATATAAATAGTTGTGCTAGTAATTAAACTACTATAAAAAAAGTGAGTTTTCCATCGTTAGGAAACGCTACAACTTATACCAATTCAAAGATTAAATGGCGTATAGCTGTTCCAAAAGTTATTGAACCATTTTAAAGGCTTGGTCAATGGCTTCATCTAAAGATAAGGTATCGGTTAGTAACCGACGAATTCTCGCCTTCAACGCCGACCAAAATCGCTCAATCGGATTCAAATCAGGACTGTAAGGCAGTAAAAACAACAACCGACAACCCGCAGATTCAATCAGCTGTTGAATCTCCCAAGATTTATGAAAACTCGCATTATCCCCAATGACCGTCATCCCCGCCGTTAAACTCGGTAACAACTCATGTTCAACCCACGTCAAAATAACCTCGGTATTACAATAGCCCTTAAAACACCACGGGGCTAATGGCTTTCCACCCTGTAACCCTGCTATAATAGAGGTACGTTCGGTGCGTTGACCACTAATTTCCTCCTGCACCCGTTCACCTTTAGGGGAACGACCATACAAGCGTTCAACGCTTCTACGGTCAACCCCACATTCATCCACAAACACAAGACTGGCGGGCGTTAGCGGTTCTATCTCCTGCTTATAAACTCTGCGTTTGGCTTCACTTCGTTCTCGGTAGAGCGTGCTTTTTTTTACGGCTAATGCCGAGTTTAATGAGGTTGTAGGAGATGGTGGATTTTTTAGAACCGAGCAAGAGAGCCAATTCGTCCAAATAGGCACTGGGGTTGGCTTTTTGTATGGCGAGTAGTTGGTTTCTGTCGATGCTTGTTGCGGTGGTTGCCCCTGGTTTTTTGGGGATGAGACAGGTTCGTTTGACCCATCGTTTGACGGTGGCGAGACTGACTTTGAATCGGATGACGGTGGCTTGTTGTGTTTCTTTTTCTTGATTGATGCAATCAACCGACTCGTTGTCTTAAATCGACGCTATATGCCATAGATGAATCCTCCTTTTTCGTGAACGTTATCCTCCTTATTATAGCTCAATAATTATTGGAACAGTTATATAATCCTGATTCGGGAGACCACAAGGGTCTCCCCTACGAAGGAAAAATTAACAGACTACCCTAGGGGCGAACCCTTGTGGTCGTCCGCCCATGATGTAAAGCTAAACACGCTATTTAATCGTTTACTTGGTATTAAAGATGTTTGAAGTTACGGAATAAGGGTGTGCAGGTGGGAGTAGTGAGTGTTTTTTAATAAAATTCAACCAAAAATGCTCAAAAAACAGAACAATACCCCTTGTTTCCACTCTTTTCGGATCATAATTACCTAAAAACCATACAAGAATCCACTAAAACCTACCCCCCTCCTCACCAAAAAACCATACCGACGACAATTATACCCAAATGCCAAGCCCAAAATCTCCGCAGAAACACGCACTAACCCACGACAAGACACACGAACCTTCTTAAACACCGTCTTCCAACCCGCAAACACATGCTCCACTCTTGCCCGAACCTTAGAAACCAACCCATTAAACCGCTTCTGCGAAGCCGTCAACTCAGGCGTTGGTTCATGCTGCTTACCCCGAACCCGACGCTTAATAATCCTCGGCTGTATCCCCAATGCCTTTAAATCCTTCTCCTTGCCCACATAACCACTATCCGCACCAACAGTCTGCTCATCGCCCACCAATACAGGGATTAAACTCTGACTGTCATGCACATTGGCCCCAGTAACAACCACCTTACGAATCAACTTGCTTTTAGCATCCACATTAACCGTGGCACTGTAACCAAACCCCTTGTAGCCATAAGTGGCATCAGGGTCGCTCTGGTCTTCAGGTTTTTTTCTCTGTTTGCTATTGGCTTTAATAAAGGTGGCATCTACCAAGTTGCCTTCTTTGAGAATGAGGTTTTTCTCTTGAAAGAAGGTGTCTAAGGCTAAGAAAAGGGCTTCTTGGGCTGGGGTGTTTTGCAGTTCGTGTTGGAAGTTTTCGAGTGTCGTGGCTTCAGGGATGGGGGATTCTAAGGAGAAGCCGAGAAACTTTCGGAAGGAGAGTCTGTCGTGGCATTGAAATTCGGTTTGTTCATAGGAGAGATTGAACCATATTTTGAGGAGGTTCATTTTGAGCAGTAGTAGGCGTTTGTAGGGGGGTCTGCCGTTGGGTTTGTGGTGGATGTGTGTTTTGAGGATAGTTTCAAATAGTTGCCATGGTAGGGTTTGGTTCATTTCCTCTAGGAATTTGTGAGTGGGGGTGGCTTGTTGAATTTGGATGTCGGCAAAGGTAGTCATGGGGGTGGGGTATCCTATGAGAGGTGGAATAATGTCCCTTCTATTTTACCTTGCCCTTTTTTCCGTAACTTCTATTAAAAATGCAGTGTCCAAAATGTGGTAGTTTAGATAAAGTTAAAGCAGGGTTCATTGGAGAAAAGTAACGGTATCAATGCAAAAACTGTGCCTGTAAATATACACGTTCAACCCCGAAAGGGCTTGCACCCATCACATGGAAGCTAGCCAACCCAGCTATACACTTCAGGGCTTTCTCTTCGAAAAATTGGTAATTTAATTGGGGTCTCAACGCCTGCTGTACTCAAACAAATTCGTAAAATAGACACCACTGCTTGTCGGTTAGAACCACAGAAAACCACTGTTGTTGAGCTCCTGCACGTTTCTTACCGAAAAAAACGCAAAATCTGGGTATGGGTGGCTGTTTGTCGAGAAACAAGGCGAATCTTGGACTGGGAAGTGGGTTGTCGTGGCATTAAAACCTTGAAAAAATTATGGAAACGGCTTCAGTTATTCAAGGTTGAAGTTTATTGTGCTGACCATTGGAAAGCCTACAATGACGTGTTGCTAGTGGAAAATTGGTTCAAAGCAAGGCTGAAACGTATACAGCAGAACAGACTTGGAGCGATTTGCGACATTGGTTTGCTCGGTTTAAACGACGAGGTAAAGTCGTCTCTCGGTGTTTGGGTGATTTGATTCATGCCATAGCCATTTACTTTCACCGAGTTAATTTAAGATATAGCCAATTGCTTAAAACTCTCATAAAAATAAAATATAGGCTACTGAAGTGGTATCATCAGTAACCTATATTCTTAATTCTAAAAGGTTAAAGGGTTGGTCAATTAGTAACGACCCATGTACCGTTCAGTTTCCCAAGGGGAAACATAGGTTCTGAAATCATCCCATTCAGCCGTTTTAGCTTTTACAAATTCATTAAAGATATGGTCGCCCAAGGCTTTACGAGCAATTTCGCTACCCTTAAACAATTCCAACGCTTCATACAAACTACCTGGTAACGAGGCAATACCATGATTTTCACGTTCTTGCTCATCCAAGTTGTAAATGTTGAGTTGGGTCGTATCTGGCGGTTGAAGGTTATTCTTAATACCATCTAAACCAGCCGTTAAAATCGCCGCAAAAGCCAAATAAGGGTTAGCAGCAGGGTCTGGCGAACGCAATTCAACCCGAGTACCATTTCCACGCTTAGCAGGCACACGAATTAAAGCAGACCGATTAGCCGTAGACCAAGCCAAATAAACAGGGGCTTCATACCCTGGCACCAACCGTTTGTAGCTATTAACTAACGGGTTAGTAATAGCCGTAATACCCCGAATATGCTTCAAAACACCTGCTACAAAACTGTGGGCTTCTTTGGAAAGTTGATGCTGACCGTTCGGGTCAAAAAACATATTTTTACCATCTAAATTAGCTAAAGACATATTGCAATGCATACCAGACCCATTAATCCCAAAAATAGGTTTCGGCATAAAGGTTGCGTGCAAGCCGTATTTAGCCGCAATGGTACGGGTAACAATTTTAACCGTCGTTACGTTATCAGCCTGTTGCAAAGCGTCGTTATAACGGAAGTCAATTTCATGCTGACCTTCCGCCACTTCGTGGTGGTCTGCTTCCATGTTAAAGCCTAATTGTAGCAAGTAATCTACAATTTCTGAACGGACTTGTTCGCCGTAATCATCAGGGCTTAAATCATAATAACCAGCTGTATCATGCGGTTCTAAAGTCGGTTTGCCATCGCCATCTTTTTTAAACAAGAAGAATTCCAATTCAGGCCCTACGTTGAAAATATAGCCCATATCTCTGGCTTCTTTTAGTACCCGTTTCAAGTTGTTGCGAGGACATCCTTCAAATGGCGTACCATCTGGGTTGTAAATATCGCAATTAATCCGTGCAATAACCCGTTCGCCTTGTTGGGCTGGCAGTACGGTAAACGTATCTTTATCCGTCCAGAATGCCATGTCAGACGTTTCAATAGAACGAAAACCCGAAATGGAAGACCCATCTAGCAATAAATCGTTTTCCAACGCTTTTTCCAAGTGGTTAACGTGAATAGACATATGCTTAGGAACACCATGCATATCTACAAACTGCAACCGCACTTGGGCAACGTTTTTTTCTTTGGCTTCAGCCATAATATCTGCAATTGACCGAGGAGTAGAACTCATCATCATAATAGATTATCCTTTTCAACCGATGGATTAAACAACAACTAACAGGGTACTAAAAAATGGATTTCAAAAACATTAAATTAACAACTTTATTATCTTGCTAGCATAAACAGATTGCAAGTGATTATTTAACGCTTTATAACAATAATGCGGAAACTCTTTGAGACGTCATTAAATCTTGATTCGGGAGACCACAAGGGTCTCCCCTACGAAGAAAAAATCAAAAGATTTCTGTAGGGGCCGTACCTCTGTGTACGCCCGCCTAGGATTTAAAGCCAAACACGTTATTCAATCTATGAATCGGTATAAGAAGTGTTAACTAAGCAACTTCAATTTCCCAATTTAAACCAAGTCCTTTAGCCAAGGCGTGCCAAGTTTCAGCTTCAATTACTTCAGCGTGATTCCAGTAGCCTTCCAAATTATAGAATTCCCGTTGTTCAGGCAGCATAACATGAACGACAAAATCGCCATAATCCAACAAACACCAGCTAGCGTTCGCATCCCGTTCATCGCCCACATGGGGTAAATCAGCGTGTTTAAATTGTTCTTTAATTTCTTCGGTGATGGCTCTAACTTGTGCTCGGCTTTCACCCGTTACAATCAAGAAATAATCCGCTATTTGGGTAACGTTTTTGGTTTCAAGAAGGGTTACGTTCAGTGCTTTTTTGCTATCTGCCAAGAAAGCTGCCCAAGCCAGCCATTCTAGTGTATTTTCAGGGTTGCGGTTGGGGGTAAATTGAATGGCGTTCATCATCATTATAGTAAGAGACCTTTTATTAGCTAAATTTGTTGGGTGAAAAAACCTATTTCTAATGTACACCAAACAAACGATAGAAGGTAGAGACTCTTCAAAACGAGGAAAAGAAAAGCCTCTTCGTACAAACTGTTGACTGGCATTAGCCTATAAAAGTTGAATGTGTTGTTCCCCATGGTTGATGGGTAAGTTCAAATAAGTTGAGTATTGTTATGATCTCCCATTCCATACTAGAACATCCTTCTGATTTTTGAGACTGTAATTTTAAATGTTGTCTCAATTGAGTTAAGTTTATGCTTGCATTGTCCGAATTCAAAAATCGTTTTAAATAGATTGTAATATAATTTTGTTGCTCCGCTGGTAATACTAGAAGCTTAGTTGCTAAAAAGCTTTGAAATAAATCTTCCCCCGCAGATCCCGTTCCATCCCGATACTTTGTATTCGTGGGGGTAAAGGCATCTTGTGTCAACTTAGTTGCTTGGTAATTCTCGAAGAAGGAAGGTGTCTTCTGCAACAGGGTTGTCGCTTTTTTAGAAGAATAAGGTTGTAGGTTTACAGTAGCACTCATAATATTCACTTTTTACCATTCTTTCTCGCTAAACGCTCAACCTTTTCCTGATTTATTCTTATCCGTACTGGGAATGTTTTCCTCAATTATTTTAGCCAAAGACTGAGCGTTTTCCTCCAGTATTTTCGCCAAATGATGAGCCTCTTTCTCAGCCTCTTTCGCCGCCTTGCTAACGTCTTTATTGTTTCCTTCTCTTGATTTTGTGGCGATAGGCGTAAATGTATCCATCATCAGCGGTTGGGGGAAGGGCAATACAGCACTTACCTTAGAAACAGCAGAAGGAGAGGTCTCTTTTTTAGCAGAAACAGCCTGTAACTTTACAGTAGGACTCATAATATTCAACAAAAAAAATTCCTTAACAAAGCAGAGAGGTTTTAAAATAATACTTTCTTAAAGTAAGTATATAAATACAAAAAATAAAAAGCAAGCACCTATTTTAGCAACACTGCCCACCAGTGTCCCCAAACCTCAAACTGCTTGAGCAAGAAAGGTTCTAGTTGATTCAAAAACGTCGTCAACGCCCAAAATGCTAACGCAATTTTTAACGATAAACTAATGGCAAACACATTCATTTGCGGAATTAACTTAGCTACAAACGCCAACGAAACTTCGCTCATCAACATTACCGCTTGCACTGGGGCGGAAAGCATCAAGCCCAACACCCACAACTGCCCTGTTAAAAACAAGAGCCGTTGCACTAAATCGCCAATTTTAGCGGGGGTAAACCAGTCGCCTAACGGCACAAATTGGTAACTTTGGGAAATAAGCCCAATCAGCCAATGATGCAGCCCCATGGTTAAAAATAACATTAAGCCAAACTGCACTAAAAAAGCACCTAAAACAGGCGATGACTGACCCGACAACGGATCGTACTGCTGGGCGGAATTGAGACCGCTTTGCAACGAAACTAATTCGCCCGCCATGTTGAGGGCATCCATCATTAAATTAACGGCGAAACCGAGTGCCAAACCCACAATCAATTCTTGCCCTGCTAGAATAATCAGTTCCGGCACGGAGCTGGGAATGGTAAACGATGTGTGGTCAAACGCCAATTGCACGCCAATGGTTGTGAAAAACAGGAACCCCACCATGACTGAAAAAAACAGTTTGGCTTTGACAGGAAACGAGGGATTTTTAAACACGGGCGATGTGATAAAGAGCCCCGTCAGCCTTGTATTAATTAAAATAAAAACCAACACGGGCTTGGGAGAAAACCACTGCAATAACGGAAAATCTGCCATCATCATCATTATTTAACCTTGTTCATTTTATTTTATCGCTTTTTTATTTTTATTTTGAAGTACTGTCAGTATCTGCTTCAAATGAACGCTGAATACAAAAATCATTCACATCAAACCATTAGTAGTTGGGAATAGGCTGGTGCGAGCGTAGCGAAGCAGAGCATTTAGGGAGCCTCTAGCTTCCGCTCAAGCCTATTTTTAACGTGGAAGCCAACAAGTCGACCCTTGAGAGGGGATTATTAAGGGGGCGTGGAGCCCCTTTAATTTTGCGGGGGGTGTGGGGGGTGGTCAAATACCCCCCCCATGAAGCCCTAGCTCAAAGCAACTATGCTCTATCTTGCTTATCATTACCCACCCCTACCACCAGCGTGTTGAGCAATTTCCAGCATGAGGCTAAACATTTGGGTGGTGTGGTTAATGAGCGTTTCCACCATCCACGGAGCAGTAAAAATTAGTACCCCAATACAAGCAGCAACTTTAGGCACAAACGTTAAGGTCGACTCCTGCAAGCTGGTAACGGCTTGAATTAACGTAATAATAACACCCACGGTTGTGGCAACCGTTAAAACAGGGGCACACAACAGCAACACCATGGCTAAGGTGTCTTTCATTAAATCTATCAGCAAGGTTGTAGTAAAAAACATGGCTACTCTCTGAACCCCACAACAAGAGCTTGGCAAAGCAAATGCCACCCATCAACCAACACGAATAAAATCAACTTGAAGGGCAAGGCAATGGATGCGGGGGGTAGAAACATCATCCCCATAGAAACCAAAATGGAAGAAACCACTAAATCAATAATTAAAAACGGCAAAAATAACACAAATCCTAGTTGAAACGCCGTTTTCAGTTCTGAAATAATGAAGGCGGGCAACAGCACATGGGTCGGAACATCATTGGTTGATTGTGGTTTGCTCAGCTTGGCAAGCTTCATAAACAGCCCAATATCGCTTTCGTGAGTTTGCTTAAACATGAATATCCGCAACGGAGCGACTGCTTTTTCTAACGCCACTTCTTGGGTAATTGCCCCTTTGTTATAGGGAATCCACGCTGTTTTATTGATTTTATCAAAAGTAGGTGCCATCACGAAAAAACTAAGAATGAGTGCCATAGAAACTAGCACTTGAGTGGGTGGTAATGTAGGCGTTCCCAATGCTTGCCGAACCAAACTTAGCACTATAACAATTCGGGTAAAGGCGGTAGAAAGCAGTAAAATACTAGGAGCAATGCTTAGAATGGTTAATAAAATAAGCACCTGAAGCCCTTGGCTTACTTGGGCTGGGTTACTAGCTGTTGCCATTGAAATATTAATAGCTGGCAAGCCACCCGCTGCGAATGCTCCGTTGGCGGTGGTTAGTAGCCCTAGTACGATGAGCACAAAGGCAATCCACAACCGAAGAAATGCCCACAACCTAGGCGACGATTTTTCAAAAAAGCGGGGGATGGTTTGATTCAATTGCACCACGATAAGACAGCTTCCCTTTTGATGAGTTGGATACGCATTCAAGCATACCAAGCCACCGCAAGGGGAACATCATCTAACTAGGTGAAATACTAAACAGCTGAGGGTTAGTTGCGTCGGTCTGGGGCTTTCGTCAGGGGGACTGCTGTTTGGCAGCCCCCCCGACACCCCCCCCCCACAAATTCAAGGGGGCTCCACGCCCCCTTAAAAAACCCCTCTCAAGGGTCGACTTGTTGGCTTGCACGTTGAAAACAGGCTTGGGCGGAAGCAAAAGAGGCTCCCTAATTGCCCTGCTTCGCTTCGCTCGCACCAGCCTATTTCCAACTGCCTATGGTTTGAAGTTAAGAATTTTAGTAAAAACTAACCATCATTGAAATTTTGTTTTTTATCGCTTCCAAATCGTGTTTCTGATAAACTAACAACATTCATTAACGTCTCTTTAATTGACCGATTGGAACTTATCGACACCATGCAAAATATTTCAAACCAAGAACTGCTAACGCTGATAGCTAACACCCCCAATTTACAGTTAATTGATGTACGCACCCCCAACGAATACGACCAATTAGGGCACGTTGCCGGTAGCATCAATTTACCCGTGCAAACCGTGCAAGAATGGGCTGCTACGTTAGATTCCGCAAAACCAACAGCCCTCATCTGCCAAGGCGGCGTTAGAAGCGTTTACGGATGCGATTATTTGGCTAGCCAAGGCTTTAAAACCCTCTACAATTTAACCGATGGCATGAAGGCTTGGGAGGGTGAACTTTCCTTTAATACCCTTCTAAAATAAAAATATCGTCAGCGTCTACGTTGTTACCGGCAATTAAAAAATCCTCAATGTACGTTTATGTACACCTGCGGTTTTTTAATTGCCAGTGCCTAGTATCCATCTAACGCTATTCCTATTTTAAAAAGGTATGAAGCAACTACAACACTCTAATTTTACACTTTTCCTCTGAAAGGACCTCTATAATGATGATGATTACCCGTGAACAAGTGCTTGAAGCTCTGAAAACTGTCAACGACCCTGAACTCCACAAAAGCCTAACCGAACTGGGCATGATTGACAACATCGTCATTCAAGGCGGAGCGGTTTCGTTTGAGGTTATTTTAACCACCAAAGCCTGCCCGCTAAAAGAAAAAATAAAAGCCGATGCAACTGCAGCCGTTCAAGCCCTTACTGGCGTAGAGTCTGTAACCGTAGCTATTTCTGGCAAAACGCTTTCGGTTCGGTTACCGGAACGTAAAGCAGTAGATGGCGTTAAAAACATTATTGCCGTTTCTAGCGGTAAGGGTGGCGTAGGAAAATCTACCGTAACAGTCAACTTGGCGTGTGCTATGGCGAAACTAGGGGCAAAAGTGGGCATTTTAGATGCCGATATTTATGGTCCCAACGTCCCTATTATGATGGGCTTGGAAGGGCAAACCCTCAAAGGTGTTGAAGAAGATACCAAGAAAGCTATTTTACCTGAAAACCATGGTGTGAAAGTCATGTCTATCAGCTTTTTGGTGAAACCAGGGCAAGCCCTCATTTGGCGGGGTCCAATTTTGCATAAATCGCTCGCTCAGTTTTTTACGGATATGGCTTGGGGCGAACTAGATTACTTGCTTATTGACCTACCCCCCGGTACGGGCGATGCCCAGCTTTCCATTAGTCAATTAGCCCCCATTACGGGCGGTATTATTGTAACCACGCCGCAGGATGTTTCACTTTCAGATTGTCGTCGGGCGAACACCATGTTCAAGCAGACGAATATTCCTGTGTTTGGCGTGGTGGAAAACATGAGCTACTTTGTGAACCGTCATGGCGAGCGGGAAAACATTTTTGGTGAAGGCGGTGGCGAACGGTTGACCCAAGAATTGGGCTTGCCCTTGTTGGCGGAAGTGCCACTTGTTCCGCAAGTTCGGAGTGATGCGGATGCGGGTAACCCGATTGTGATTTCCGCCCCTGAAAGCGAACCTGCTATTGCGTTAACCAACGTGGCAAAGCAGATTATTGCTGCCATTTGCGAAATGGGCGTAGCTCAAATGCAGGCAGATGAAGCCTCTTCAGAACAAAACTCAACCCCTGAACTTTCAGCCGTTTAATTGGGGAATATTATTTTCATCGGATGCCCATTGGGCTGGATTGTTGAAGATGTATTGTTGGATTTCTAGCAGGGCTTCTTCATTGCGGATAATGCGGTGATAATACCCTCGTTGCCATACAGGCATTCCTTGTGTTTGTTTGTGTTGATTATTTTGTTTCGTTGCGGTTGCTTTAAAACCTTTGATTAAATTTGAAATATTAGTTGTAGGGGCGGACTGCGTCCGCCCGTTACCATAAACCTTGGGCGGACGCAGTCCGCCCCTACGGAGAAAAGAATGGGAGATTACTGTAGGAGACATCCCCCATGGCATCCCGAATCAAGATTTGTAGGGGCTGGCACAGAGACCAGCCCCTACAATAGCAGATAGACTAAAAACCCATCGCCCCGCTTGAGACTTTAAACATCAAGAGGGGCGGTGGATTTTAAAAAGCGGTGAACCTATAAACTAAGGTACAATAGGAGTTGGAGGTGTTGGTACAACGATAGCAGTTTTAATAGCAGTTAGCTGAGCTTGAATATACTGCAGTTGTTCTTTTGGTGTTAATGTATTATTGTGGTGTTTAGTCAATAAGTCAAATGCTGGTTCGCCAGCTGTACCAAAACCCACTAAAACTTTACTAGGTACTTTGGTTTCATTTAGTTCAGCCAATGCTTGGCCAAACTTAGTGGCTAAATCAGAGGAAGGTTGTCCGTGTTTAGTTGGGTTAATACCAGCTGCATAACCAATCGCAGCACCTCGTAGCTTGCCAACTAACGTAGTGTCGGCGTTAAGCAAATGCTTATCATCCATCAAGGTGTTAGCTAAATGTGCCAACAATTCAGGATCTGATTTAAATTCATTAAGCGTTAAAATTTTATTCGCATTATCTGCATCTAACTTTGCCAATGGTGATTTCAAAATCCGTTCTTTTAAAATAGCCACTTCTGAAGTGGTTAGTGCTCTGGAATTCCCTCTGAAGTTCGTTACATCATAATCAGAAACCCGTGGCATCAATGGTGCTTCTTGATGGTTATGAAGAGTGTCAAGAATAGAATTGGAATAAGTTCTTACTTCTACCAAGGCTTCTTTTTTGTTAGAAGCACGCTCTAATTGGCTCAAATACCCATTCATCCAACTTTTTAGATCATCATTTATGCCATGATCTGCTATTGCTTTATCCACCAAAGCCTTAAGGTCTTTTTTATAAGTTGCTAAATTAGCAGCCGTACCAGCGGCATCTGCTCCAGCTACAGGAAAGGCAGGTAAGGTGCTATGAACTTGCAGAATCGCTTCTAATAGCTTACCATGGTTTCTAACATTTGGATTCAAATCATTTTTTACTTTTGGATTGGTAACCAAAGTTGAAATCAATCCAACTGTTTTTTGAACAACAGCATCAGCCCCTGTAATATGCTGAGAGTTTTCAGTAGCACTTAAAACTAGCTTTAAATCTTTTGTGGTCAAGTTAGGGTTGGTTAACAGCCTATCTACATCAGCATTCGTAAAATTTGAAATATTTATAAAATGTAAATCTCTAATAATATGGTCATTCAAGCCTTGTGCGTGGTCTTCGGCATTCTGTAAGCGTTTGGTTAAATCTGTAATTTTTGTATCAGCGAAGGCTTTTGCTTCATCGGCTAGTTTCTTAGCGGTTTCAGCTACATCAAGCTTTTTGGCTTGCTCTTCAACGGTTTTGGCTAGCTTACCATGTTCCATAAAAGTTAAGCCAGCTCCAATGGTTGCAAGGGCAGCCAAACCTAAGCCTACAAAACCAACAATATTATTTTGTTTCGCCGGTGGCGGGGCTACTGCTGGTGAGGTGGTGGTACTTAAGCTTAACGTATCGCCAGTAGGGGCTTCTGCCACCGCTTCGCGAGGGCTAGCAGAAAGTTCAAAACTATCTTCTCTGGCATCTACTAAATCTAACTTCGGGGCAGCTGCACCCGCTTCATGCTTATGGGCTTCTTTCGGGGCTTTTGCATTGCCCATAGCACTCAATTGGGGTAAGTTGTTTTGTTTATTAACAGCACTGCTCATCATCATCATTTACTCATTGTCCTTCCGTGGAATCGGGTTTTATTTATCACACCAGTATTAAAGTTAAAATTGCATACAACTACTATTGGTATAGCCTTCAAGGGGTTAAAAACACAAGTGCCTCTACTTTATGCTAGCCAGTTTCTTTATTTTATCAAAAAAAAGAAAAACATCTACCCTAGAAGAAAGTGGCAATAAAAAACCCTCGTTTTTAGGAGTAAAACGAAGGTGAAGGGTATGTGTGTGTGTGTTTAAAATTTTTCTGAATAGGGGGTGTTTTAAAGGGGATGCTTTTTGGGGAAGGGGATTTTAACAACGAGAGGCAGTAAGTTCAGGGCGTAGGCCTTGTGTGTGTGTTGGAATAGGAAGGGTAAACTTAGTTTTAGTGGGGTTGTGGGTGGCGGCTGTGCTACTCACACTTTAATAAAGGAAAGCCAACTACTAAAATTGCCCTATGCAGTAATTAAGTAACGTTTCTGATACAATATGCTGTAAGGTTGTGTTTAAACAGGATATTACGTTGTTTTGCCTCATTGAAAACCAACTATTTCTAGGGCATTATGTAAGCATCTGAAATAATAGTATGTGTGAAAGAAGTAGAAACGCCCATTATGCCAATCCTTATTACAGGGTTAAGATATACCACCGCTTCGCTCAATGTTCGGGAACAAATTGCGTTTTCTGAAGCGGAATTGCCTTGTGCGTTACTGTGTCTAAAAGCCTTTCCAGCTATTGAAGAAGCAGGTATTTTAACTACCTGTAACAGGGTTGAACTCCACTTAAAAGTGAGCAGTTTAAAAGCAGGCAAGCAAGCCGTAGCATCCTTTTTTCAAGCCTTCAAACAGTTTGATGTTCAACAGTATAAAGCCAGCCTATTTGCCTATGTTGAAGAAGACGCCATTCGGCACTTGTTTTCAGTGGCTTCAGGGTTAGATAGCTTGATTGTGGGCGAAGGGCAAATACTGGGGCAAGTGCGTGATGCCTTTGAACTAGCCCAAAAAACCAATACCATTGGGAAAACCCTGCATCAACTTTATACTTCAGCCCTGCATACAGGCAAACTGGTGCGTACAGAAACCGGCATCGCTTCCCGAGATACCAGCGTTTCCAGTTCTGCTTACCAACTAGCCAAACGCTTAGATGATACCGCTTTCAACCAGCGTCGGTTTTTAGTAGTTGGCGGGGGGAAAATGGCGGAATTACTACTAGAAAAGCTAAAGCAAGATTTTACGTTGCCTCATCAAAAAAACCAAGTAGCCATAGTCAACCGAAGCCCACAACGCTTGCAATACCTGCATCAAAAATTTGGTTTTTCGGGCCATTCCTTTGAAGGGCTAGCCACCATACTTCCCACCATTGATACCATTTTTGTGGCTACTGCGGCTCCGCACGCCCTGTTTTATCCGGAACATTTTAGCTCGGTGCAAAAACCTATCCGCATTTTTGATATTTCTGTACCCCGCAACGTGCATGATTCCGTGGGTGCGTTACCCCATATTTCCCTACATAATACCGATGATTTAGCCGGTATTGGCGATTTTTGCCCAGAAACAGAAGCCCTCATTCGCCATCAAGCTGAAGGAATTATTGAAACGGCTTATTGGGAATTCCGGCAATGGCAACAAATTCGTACCGTCGTTCAGCCCACGTTGGTTTCCGTACGTCAGCAAGCGGAAATAGCTAGGCAGGAAGCATTAGCCAAGGCAACCCAGTTGAGTGGAGAAGACTTAGCGGAATGGTCTCGGTTATTGATGAATAAGGTATTACATGCTCCTAGTGTGGCGTTACGCCAGCAAGGCCATTTGCATTTGCCTAGTAGCGGGCAACCGCCTTTGCACTCTATTGCTTTACCGCCTCCGCCAACCCCAATTGCTATAGGGTTTGCCAATCAATTAGATTTAGCGATGTAAAAAATGATTAAAATTGGGACGAGAGACAGTGCCTTAGCACTCATCCAAACAACCATGGTGATAGATGCTGTTAAACATAACCTAGGCGAACCTTGGGGAAATCGGTTTAAAATTGTTGCTTCCAAAGCCATGGGCGACCGTGAATTAGGCGTACCGCTTTCAACATTAGGCATAAAAACAGGGCAATATGGCGTATTCGTTAAAGAACTAGAACAAGCGTTACTATCGCATCAAGTAGATTTAGCCATTCATAGTTTAAAAGATATGCCCAGCGTACTTCCGGAAGGGTTGGTGGTGCATCCTGTTTTAGCGAGAGAATCTGTGGCAGATGTGTTGATTTCAAACGGTAATTTATCTTTTTGGGATTTACCTTCGGGGGCTGTTGTGGGCACTTCTTCCCTTCGCAGAACCGCTCAGCTTAAGCGATTACGGACTGATATTACAGTCGTTTCCATTCGAGGTAATGTGCAAACTCGGCTTCGGAAACTGCAAGAAGAAAAAATAGTCGATGCCCTTGTGTTGGCGGAAGCAGGCGTGAATAGGTTAGGGTTACAATCGTTGGTTTCTTATCAATTTAATCCGTTAACGGAACTATTACCCGCCCCTTGCCAAGGCATTTTGGGTGTTGAAAGCAGATGCAACGATGAAACGGTTGCTCCGGTTTTAGGGTGTTTGGCGAATGGTTCGTTAGAACGGGTTGTTTTTGCTGAACGCACGGTCATGCGGTTGCTAGAAGGTGGTTGCCAGTTACCGTTAGGGGTTTATGCCTGTTGGAATGACCAATCTAGCGCACTGGATTTACGGGTTCAGCTGCTTTCCCCTGTGGATGTTGGCTTGGTTGCGGAAGGGATGATTTCCTTACCAGCAGATCAAGATGATGCGGTTTGGATGGCTCTCATCCATCCGTTTTGCGAAAATTTATTGGCTTCGGGCGGTACGAAAATTAAACGACAGGTAATATAGCTGTTCCAATAATTAGAAGCTACTCTTTTCTCTGTAGGGGCGGACTGCGTCCGCCCCTACATTGGAAGAATAGTTCATTAGTTTTAAGAACCGCTATAAAACGGCTGGACAATCGTTGTGGGTAAGAGCGGTAAAAACTGCGGAATCAAGGGTTGAAACGCTTCGGGTGAACCCGTTGTCCACACCGTAACCGACCCTGATTGCATGGGTTCAACTGGTAATTCTTTAGCAAAAGGCAAATTAAATGCCGACGCTATTTTTTCCGCCATCACCGCAGATTGACTAATCAACGGCACAGAAGGCAGCTTTTTTTGAATCGATTCCGCCACAAACTGATAATGCGTACACCCCAAAATCACCGCATCTAATGGGCTTTCCGTTTGTTGTAATGGGGCTAAAAACTGAGTTAATAAGGTTTCAGTCGATGGCACGTTAGGTTGCCCTTCAATGCTAGCCGCCAATTGAGGGCAAGGTATCCCATAGAAATTTGCAAAATCAACCTTGTTTTGTTGGAGTAATTGTTGATACACCCCTGATTGAATGGTCAATTCCGTGGCCAACACGCCAAGAGTTAATGGCTTTTTGGTTGTTTGAACTTGGGCAATACTTTCAACCGTTGGCGTAATAATATCCAACAATGGGAAGTTAGGCTTGGGTTGTTCTTCCCACGGTACCCACGGTAAGTGCACCATCACGACAGAAGCGGTATTACAACAGAGGGCAATAAAGGTGTTTTCTCCCCATCGAGCTTGAAACTGACTGAATAAATCCACTAAATGAGACCGTAACAAATCGACCGGTTTAGAACCATACGGCATAAAGGCGGTATCTGCCACATAATGGTAGTTTAGCGGTATGTTAAACGCCAGCAAGGTGTTAAGAACGCTTAGCCCTCCCACGCCAGAATCCATCAGAATGCAGGTGGGTAATGCAGGATTGTAAGTAGTTTGAAGGCTCATCATGATAGCTAAAATTTTAACATAAAGGGTGAGTAGATTATAGGGCTATAGACCCATTTAAAGATTAATACCCTTAGCATAGCGTAAAATCTTTGGACTGGTATAAATAGATTAGCTTCAAATCATATGCAGTTGGGAACAGGCTGGTGCGAGCGTAGCGAAGCAGGGCAATTAGGGAGCCTCTTCTGCTTCCGCCCAAGCCTGTTTTCAATGTGCAAGAAACAAGTCGACCCTTGAGAGGGGTTTATTAAGGGGGCGTGGAGCCCCCTTGATTTCGTGGGGGGGTGTCGGGGGGGCTGCCGAACCGCAGTCCCCCTGACAAACCAACCAGCTAAAGCTAGAAACGACAATCGATGAGAGAACATGCCATTCAATCTTTGAATTGACTTAATTATCTTTTTTACTATCCGAAAACAAATCCAAATTATTCATCATCCCTTGCGTCATCATATCGCTCATCATCTTCGGGTCAATACCCGAAAACGGATTAGCCACACCTGTTGTACCCCCAGGCTGATTTTGCTGTTGTTGCATCATCATCATGGGTAACATCATTGCCATGGGGTTTGCATTATTACCGCCCCCACCACCAGAATTACCGCCACCTGAACCGCCCATCATTTGCATCATCATCATGGTTTGCATTAGCTGCTGTTGTTGCTGAAGTTGAGCTTCTGCAGCCGTTTGAGCCGTAGCTGGTGTGGTAGCAATAGGGGCTACCCCCGCTGACCCTGTTGCCGAAACAGCTAACATCTCTGGGGAAATAGCAATTTCTTTAGCTGGTGTACTCATAGCCGTAGGCATGGTTGAAACCACCCCCACGGGTTCACTAGCAGGTAATGCGGGCTGAACGGGCTTTTCATTAGTAATAGGCTGTGCAGATTGTACAGAGGTGGCATTCATTACAGAAATATCGGAGCTAGCTTTTGTAACAGGATGTGTTTTTTGCCATTGAGCAACCAAATTGTTATGCTTGGCTGATGGTTGGCTTACATCAATGGCTTGCATGGCTACGGCTGAACCAGCAGGGCTTGAAATCGACACCTTTTCTGTGGGATTTAACGTTATTGAAAACGGCGGGTTCGGCGGAGCATCTAGTTTTTGGGCTTCCTGTAATAAAGCTAAACCCTGCTTGGCATACGGGGCAACCAAACTTTTTGGAGCTATCGTTAAAACGGTTTCGTAGAAGTGTTTCGCTTGGTCAATTTTCCCTAACCGAACAGCAGTAAGCCCCATGTAGTAAGGCAACCGAACATCTTCTGGGTGAGCCTTCATTAAACTTGAAAATTGCTGATACGCTTGGCTATACTGCCCATACCGATACAGCCCCACAGCCTGCGTATATTGCTGAAAGGTAGCCATAGCCCAAACAGATGGTGTGGCACAAATCACCACAAATAAAACCACTAACAATCGCCAAACAGGTACTAAAAAACGTTTTTTCATTGAGAATTATCCAGTTATAGAGTTATTAATACATGACGTCTATGTTGATTATTGGGGTGGAATGATAAGGTCCGATTTAAAGGTGATTTTTTATTAGACCTCTTGCATGACTCGATAGGTGGGTGCAGATTTGAGGAATGCGGAACAGACCGAGGGCGTTTACATAAGGTAAATAACTATTGATTGCTCTGCAATCACTCCGCTTCTAGCGGGGAGTACCGTAAATGACAAAAAAGATGCCCCAGATATCGAGTCATGCAAGAGGTCTATTTAGAAAGATAGTTAATACAAAGTGCCATTACCTCATGTGAATCCGTCAAGCCTATAGCATTCATGTATTGGTGTACTACTTGTAAGTGGGGTAACAATTCCAAACCCAAACACTGTTCAACATCTTCTGGTAATTGGTTTAAAGGCAAACTATCCTGTTTTTGAAGATTAGAAACACTCAACACCAACCCTTTTTCATAGGCTTCAAATGCTTTACGGCCCAGACCCATTTCAAAAATAGCGTCAGAAAGTGCCTGCTGATACTGTTCTAATGTAACTGTTTTAGCACGTTTTTTAGCCTTAGCAACTTCCGTTACCGCATAAGGTAAAACAAATTGTTGTAATTGGTCATGCAACTGTTGCAATTCCAACCGCTCGGTAGAAGAAATACCTTCATTTTCAATAGATATAACCGCTCCATTACGCCCTAAGCTGTGCAACACTTGACGTTGGGTTGCGTGTTTGCCACCCGCAATTTTAAACCGTATTAACGGCATTTTAACTGTGTTAGATTGGCTTTCAGGGAATATGGATTGCACCTTATCTAGCCCTTCAATCATATCGGTTCGGTGGGTAAAGTGTGAAGGCGTTAAACCAAGTATCGCCCCTCTGCAAATCTTACCTAAAACTGCTTGCTGCAACTGCTTACCTTCTGTATAACTAAAGCCCACTTCCGCAATAGCCTGTTGCAACTGCCCTAAAAACCGATGATACCAAACACCCCCACCAACCAACACGATGGCAGGCAAGACAATATCAACAGACGTTTTACCCTTATTATTAAGATTTCTGGCATTTAGCAAAAACCCCATGGTATTTAGCTTTTGAAGATAAAATCGAATTTCATCAACCAAGGCTTGAGCCACAGCAAAATCGCTACCCCAAACAAACAACACATCAGGCAACGTACCCTTATAAAACCCTTCAGAAAAATGGGTAATGTTAACCAAAGAATTAGACACAACTTTGGTTGCGGTTGGCTGTTCACCAACCCCAGAAAACTGTGAAAACGACTGACTTAAAACTTCAAGCAAGTTACCGCCTTTACGCCAGCCACGCTGCTTTGGCAAACTACCAATTTGCGTACCCAAACTAACGGTAGGCGAACTAGGCACAAGTGGAAAAGGAGCATAAGCCAACCCTGCAGGAAAAACGCCCAAGGTATCGTCCTTCACGCCAACAACAGGGTCCAGCGAAGAAGGTGTGGGCATTGCTGCTTTAGCAGAAACATCAGCATTGTTGTTGTTAGCTTGAGACATAGAGGAAGGAAACCACATCACCATATGCTTTGCACACCTTTGGGGTTTATTCACGCAGTTTAAAACGAAACGAGAAATGAGTATACTATTACCCTTAGTATAAAAGACTTTTCAATAGAAGCCGTCCGTCAAATGGTGTAAAAACATAGGTTTCTTCTAATTGTTAATTATATTGTTACAAATGTAGTTAATCTATTGCAAATTTAAAACTCAATGCTACTATAGGCTTAGCTCTTGAGGGAAAGAAATAACATTCTTTCTTTCTCAGGGGTTTGTGTCCACCTTATCTTAAGTTATAAACAATAATGGAGCGTTGCTACCTATCATGAAACACTTAAAGCGGTTACTGCCAGTGATGGCTGCTCTACTGGTTTCACTTCAAACGGCTGGTATCCCAGTTTTTGCTTATCATCAGCAACAAAATAGTGCGGCTAGTACTATTATTACAGCAGGGGCTATTGGTGCCGGTGCCGTAACCAGTATTATTACAGGGCATGGTTCGCCACTTAAAGGGGCTGCCGTGGGTGCGGTTATTGGTGCAGGGTCAGGAGCTGTTTACCAAGCAGTTCGGTATAACGGCAACAACGATGGCTACTATCGGCAAACCAACCACTACAACCGAGGTTATGGTAGCTATAATCAAGGCAACAATTGGCACGGTAGGCATGGGTATAACAGAGGGCATGATGCCTATTACAACAACTACCCTCATCATCAAACACAAAGCTATTATGACAATAATGGCTACAGGGGTAGAGGCAATGGCTATGCTTACAACCAGCCTTATAGCAGAGGTTGCCCCAATGGTGGCGGACAAACCTTTCGTCGTGTACGTACCAATTGGTAATTGATTTTAAAGAAACATCTTATCCCCCAAATGCTACCAATAGTAGTTTTTTGGGGATAGTTTTATTAATCTTAACATCTAACAAAAAATTACATTTTCAGTATTGTCTTTTATTGAAATTCTCAGCTTCAAACCATAGGCAGTTGGAAAAAGGCTGGTGCGAGCGTAGCGAAGCAGAGCATTTAGGGAGCTTCTAGCTTCCGCTCAAGCCTATTTTCAACGTACAAGCAAACCGATTAGCCAGTTGTTCCCCTGGGGTTTCTTAAGGGGGTGGCGAACTGCCCCTTAAGCGGTGGGGGTTGTTAGGGGGGCTGACGCCAGTCCCCCTGACGCATCCACCTTAGCCCGAAGCGGTGGTGTTAGTTAAGCAGTATAATACGAACCCATTGGCAGCACCCCATGCTAATGGTAGAATAAACATGGGTCTAACCCACTGTTGTTATCCTTTTTTTCAAATGGAGTTTTCAATTAATGAAATCTATCAACTTTTCATTGGCTTTAGTGGCTATTGCTGTAGTATTAACTCAAAGTATTTCTTTCGCCGCTGGCGGACTTTCTAAAAAAGCCAAGAAAAACTGGAAGACTGTTGGTATAACCACGGCTGTTGGTGCGGGTGCAGGTGCGGCAACTGGGGCAATCAGCAAAGAATCCACCGTTGGCAAGGGTGCTGTTGTAGGTGCTGTAACCGGTGCAGGCGTTGGGGCTGTTGAAACGGTAGGCATTTTAAAAGATAAACCGCTCATTAAACGGGGTATTCAAGGTGCTATTACTGGCCTAGGTGCTTCTACAATTCTCAATAAAAATAAAGTTGGGGGTGCTGCCATTGGTGTTGGTGCGGGTGTTGGCACTGAACTGATTGAAAAAGAAATAAAATCTAACAAGTAACTTTTAATTTTCCTCCTCTAACTGGATGATTAAACAATCAAGAGCCAACGGTGCAAGTAGCCGTTGGCTCTTTGGTTGTCTTGGATTAGAGGGTTGTCATCTACCTTTAGGTGTACGGAAGTAGGATGAGATAAAAAGCCTCAATTTCTAAGGATACTAACCTTAGGGCTGTTTTACACCCCAGTTAAATTTCATATGATAGTAGTAGTTCAGCTGGAGGTCTTCTCATCTACATAGCCAAGCCGTTTGTGGGTCATCTATTGTAGAGGGTACATTAAACCAATTAACTTTAACACTCATTCTGTATGATGCAATGGATACTGACTAATTAACAATTAATCGTTTATATAATAACCAAAGAAAACAAGGAAAGAGGGTCTGAATTTGATGATGATGTCAAACGTTACACCGGTTAGTAGCAATCCGTTTTCGCCATCGCCAACGGCTTCATTTGCTACACCAAGCCCTATACCTAGCAGTACAGGTGTTAAAGCAGGTTTTGCAAACCCAAATAATAACGGAGAAACACAATCTCAAATACTAAAAATTTTAGTAGTTGATGATAACCCTCATCACAGTGCTGGTATTAAACAACTCATTGAATTACAATCTATGCACAAAGTAGTAGGGCTATGTGCCAATGGTGAAGAAGCTGTTCGGCGTGTAGGGCATACTGATGTTGATATTGTATTAATTGATATGAATATGCCTGAAGTAGATGGTATTGTAGCCATTCAGCAAATTTTGGTTAAACGCCCAGGCTTGAAAATTTTAGCCCTAACCAACCATGATGACCATGATTTAATTTACAAAGCCATGCGGAGTGGTGCGAAAGGGTACTTGCTTAAACCAATGGCTTCCCACTGGTTAATTAAGGCGATGGATGAAATTTTGGCAGGCAGAATTTTTATGCCTCCTAACATTGCTACTAAATTCTTTGATGAATTTCATTCCGTGGTTCAACAGCATACCGCCCCAGACCCTGTTCGGCAAGCGTTGCTGAACTACTTAACGTCTCGGGAAAAAGAGGTGTTGAAATTGTTGACGGAAGGTATGACTTATAAAACCGTGGCTGAACGATTGGTTATTAGCGAAACGACTGTTAAAACACACGTTAACAATATTTTCCAGAAGCTACAAGTTTCTGACAGAACGCAGGCGGTGCTTTATGCGTTGAAGTTCGGCTTGGTTGATACGAGCGATAAATTACCTTCCATGGTATAAATCGGTCGGTTTAACATAGCAATAATAAAGAGGGTCGTATTTGACCCTCTTTATTATTTTGTGAATAGATAGAGAGACGGGCAACCACAAGGGGTAACCAATTATGTAGTGCCATTTATGGCATTCGTTTGAGATTGTGGGTCGGACGTATAAATTACGCCCCTACAGAGGAAGGTTTATGACATTTAACCTGAAAATTAGCATTATAAAAACCAGAAAAAGCCCCTACAAAAAATAAGGGTGCTAGTACCGTGAAGCACTAACACCTGTCTATCGGGAAAGAGAGAGAGAGAGAGAAAAGTTCGATTGTTTCCTGTGAAACAGTCTACAATAATAACATCGAACACCGTGGTAATAATCTGAACCAACCTACAGCGTTTGGTATAGAAATACCCCTACAACACGCCCTGCTTATTTTGTAAAATAGCTTGCAAAATAAGGCGTTTATGGTATATTAAATAGAACAGTTACTTAACAGTTTTCTCTCAGCTATAATAACGCTTTTGTTCTTTAGATACGCACAAAGCTAGCTTTACTGTGTTTTATCTGTTCGTAACACTTGCATTGGTTTGCTGATTATCCGTTTCTATTTTAACTAAACTTATCTGGTAATAACTTTGTAATGGGTGCTGGCCTATGTTATTCATTCTATTTAGCACCAAATAGCAATCGTTAACACGACAAATTCCCCTATTATTCTATTTATTGGACTGAATAACACTTTATAATGATGATGATGTCTGCCACCACAAGCCTTGAAACTGCTGCTCCTTCTAAACTGAAGGAAAATTTGTGGTATTGGCTTGGGCAATGGCCCAGTACAGGCATTTTTAATGCACTAAATGTTAAAAATTTATCGCTGTTGCTCACCATGGGGCTATTATCTCGTGGGCTCGGCATTTCTATGGCGAGAATATTGTCTGATTACCCTGATTGGAACCATGCCAAACAGTACGATGTTGGCGTAGACCACAAAACGGGCAAAGAAACCCCGATTGATCCGCATACGGCTGAAATTAACCGACGCAGAAACTTTTTAGAACGCATTTTCATTGAATTTGTGGGTACAATTATGGCTTCGTACGTCTTTCTCCAAACCAGTCAAGATATTACAGCTAAAATTTTAGAAACTGCTTTTAAAGACAAACTCAAGCCTGAAAACCTCATTAACGCCGCTAAAAAACTTGAAAACCCTTTATCTGCTGATGAATTAGCTAAATTTGAATCGGTACTAAAAACCGCTTTTGGTAGAGATAAACAATTCAAAGGCATGGGCATTGATGATGCCAAACACGTTATTTATAGTAAAATTTATGGCGATGGTAACTTGTACAAAATTGCTAAAGCTTTAGAACAAAAAGGCTTAAGCAAATTACTAACACTAAAAGATGGGGGTATTTCCGAAGATAGTTTACTAGGCAAAGAATTTGAAAAACAATGGGGCTTACTCAATCCATTAGGGGTAGCTACTGTATTAGTAGGGGCTGTCGGTAGTGCTTGGCTAAGTGGGGCACCTGTTCAATGGGCAAACGATACGTTATTCAGAGATGAAGGCATGCCCACTATTCTAAATTGGTGGAATCAATTTTCTTCCGTTGATAATGCCGTTAAAAAACGCCAGAAAAAATATCCCCATACTATGGCAAAAACTACAACACCTTTACCTGTAACCAAACCTTTTAATGTGGTCAGTACGGCTACCCCTATGGATACCAGCCCTGTAACGCCCATGCAATCCTTACCTACAGATGATAGCAATAAATCGCCTACTTCAGCTGATGTTGTATTGCCTAAAAAACCGCTTGAACAATCCGCCGAAGTGGCATTCAAACTGAATAATCCGCTTCTTAACAAGGCTTCTTTAGGCACTTATACCAATATGACCCTGATGGGCTTGAAAGGAGGGCTATTGTAACCATGAATGCTGAAGCTGCTATTCTTACCAAACCCTTCAATTTAAGTAGTCGTCTTAATAATGCGGGTATTGCCTTAGGTAACATTGGTAAAACCATGTTACAAGATAGTGCAACCCTTAAAACAGATATCGCCTTTTGGGCGACTTTAATGCACACCGTTATGCGGGTACAAGAAGCCTACATTACAGGCGAAGTAGAACCTTACGACGACAAACATAAAGACACAATGTCTCAGGAAGAAAAAACTTATCGCAGAGACCAATCTGCGATGACCTACTTCCGAGAAATTGTGGGCGTTTCGTTAGGGTGGGGTGTATTAAAGATTGGGCAAGCCTATCAAAAAGGGGCTATGCAAAAAAAATATAACTACCACAATGCGTCAGCTTATTCTATTTCGGTTAAACAAGGGCTGGGTCAGTTTTGGGATGCCCTTGCTAAAGATAAAGAAGTGAAAGCCTTGCCTAGCGTTTTTACAGATACTCCAGTTGATGTCTACAAAAAACACCATTATGTAGAACGCACCACGCAAGAACTAAAATACAAAGCGTTGGATTTCACCCAAGAAGGTCATGCCATGCAAAAAGTAGACCCTCAGCTGGTTAAGTGGGGGCATATGCTTCGTCCGTTAAAATCGGGCGAAAAAGATAAATTTCTTTGGGATAATGGCTTTTTAAGACGTGTTAGCGAATTTTTTGTTCCAGACAAAGAGGCTAAAGACCTCGCTAAATTAGCTACAACGGCGATAGACCATGGCTTAGAGACAAACATAAAATTATTAGAACTTGAAACACGAGGCTTCTTGTTTGCTCAAAAATTCATTCCTACCGTGGTTTGGTCTATTCCGGGTATTCTGTTTGCTGGGGTTTGGCTGGAACGCACCACCCTCTACAAAGGGCCTTCAGTACAAAAATGGACGGTTAGTGCATTAGAAACGCTCGGCATTATTGATTCTCCAGAAGATGAAGACCCAATAGCCTTGCCTGAAGCCGGCAAGTTAGCCACAACCGTTAAAACAGACGTAATGGCAAAACCTTTACCCTCATTCCCGTATTATTATGCAGATGCGGTAGGGGCTAGTTTAATGTATCATCAACAATTGTATGGCGAACCGAAACCCCTAGAAGGGTCTGTTAAAACACCTGGGTCGTATTCAACCACCATACCAAATAAGAATGCCAACGTTAAAGAATCGGTTTTCCCACCCACCGCTTGGGTTGATTCACCTGTACAATCAACAACCACGATGAAGCTAGAACCAGAAAAACCGACTGCCACAACAACCTTCCCTGAACCTAAACAACCTGTTACCACCTATTATACTCTCAGTATCAATCGTTCAAGGTTTGCCATATAAGTAACTTTGTTTTATTATTTTAATATGATGAAACATATACTAATCCAACAATTGAAAAGTGCAGTCATTACCAGTCCGCATATAGAAGTTTTTCATACAGAAATAACGACTTCTACTAATGATTGGGCTTGGAATTTCTACAATGAACAATTACCGGGCTTTAATACACCAACGCTATTTGTGGCTACTGAACAAGTAATGGGGCGGGGCACCCAAGGTAGGCAATGGCATTCGCCGCACGGTACAGGGCTATATATGACCCTACTAAAACCGATACAGGACGGAAATGAAGCGACCCAACCCAGAGTTACCCAATTTGAACGAGACTATTTAACCCAAGGCAAGGGGTTTACAAAAGCGGCTGGTGTTGCTACCATTCTTGCATTAACCATGTTATACCCGTGGCTAAACGGGCATATTGGTATTCGTAGGGTTAACGATATTTTTCTCAATCATCGTAAATTAGGGGGCATTTTAGTAGAAACCAAATTGCGGTCTAACGGAAAAATCAGTGCGGTTATCGTAGGGCTTGGGTTAAATGTCATTCATAATGAAAAGCTAACCGTTAAAGATGAACGAAATACACCCATTAGCATAGAAGAATACGCTAAAAACCTAGGTATTGCGGTAGACTGGATGAGTCCACCAGAAATGGGCTTTCTAATAGCTAAGCATATTCTTGCCTTGTACAGTATACTTCAACAAGGACAAGTAGAAGATATAGAAGCACTTTGGCAAGAATTTAGCTTAATTGAATTTTAGTCTACAACGCTAAATCAGCTTTAATTAATTGACATAAACGAATGGTATTTCTGTAGGAAATACGAATGGTTTCAGCTTCGTTAAAATCGTCATCACTACCGGCTGAACCCATTTTAATTTCTTCATGATGATAACTCCGTTCAACGGCGGTTACCATATCTACTTCGCAAGAAGCTATTAACGCATTCAATTGACGAATCATTTCATCTAAAGCAGCGGGTTTATAGGTTTGGATAAATTCATGTACAAATAGCGTTTTTTCCAACGTCATATCTGCTTTTTGGCTAAAGTGTTTCAACAACAGAGCAAAAAACTGAGCATATTTATCTAATTTATAAATAGATTGACGGACACAGTAAGTTAAACGAGCCAAAATAGCGGCAGGAAACGTACAAGTTTGGAGGGTTTCAGATAGAACGGCTGGTACAGATTCCGTTAAAAATAATAATTTTAAGAACCGCTGAACCATCACTTCATGCAGAGGTAAACCAACAGTAGCCCCTGAGGGTAAAATCATCTGTACAGCAGGTAGTTCATTTAAAACAGCTACCAACAATGCGGTAAATTCTGATGCTATTAGTTGTTGCGTACCCAACACGGCACAAGCCGCATCATAATCAGCTGGCTTAGGGGTAAATTGGGGAGAAAATACCAAATCAATTTCGTAATCATCCAGTGTGTTTAACTTTTCAGCAAAAAATACTTCATACTCAGATTCCGAAACCGTATAATTATCAGCTAACGCATTACTAACTTGTGGCGATAACGGGCGAGGTAAAGACAACCGCTTGATAACTGCAGCTGTAAGAGTATCTAATAATTGTACACTATTAGGTGCAGAAGAAATTGTAGCCGTGGTCGTCATCATAATCGTATTATCCTTATTAGGCATAAAAAATAAAATTTTAAAAAACAAAAGAAACCAAAGGAGGAAACAGTTATTTTAAAACTGCTTCCTCCACCTTGGTAAACAAACCTTAAACTAAGGCTAATTCTGCAGCAAAATCCGGATTCTCAACGCCTGCCAATTGCTGAAGCAACCGCCAGTTATCTAACCTATCTTTTGTAGCAAGCAATAACGATTCTGATAAGGGGTTGCCTTTATCATCAAAATGCTTCTTAAACCGACCTTCGGTTTTCGCCCATGACAAGAAGTTGTAAGGCACTTCAGCACCATCAGCGGTTTTTTCAATAACCCAATCACGTGTAGGGGAAGGGTTGCCTTCTAAACTAATCCGTTGTTTCAATGTAGGCCCAGCTTCTGGGTCATAAATCAGCAGCGGGAACGCTCTGGATTTAACGGCATTCTTAGCTTGCGTTGCAGCCATATCGTCAGCCACACCGTGTTCTGGTTGGCAGGTTGTGTACACGTTGATAACCGCAGGACCTTTAAAACGCAAAGCCCGTTCTACAACTTTGTAGAAATGGTTAGTCATAGGGCCTACAGTTTGAGCCACAAATACATGAGGGTGCATAATGCACAACTGGGCTAGTTCTTTACGACGTTCGCCTTTACCTGCATGAGATTTACCGTGGGCACCCATTTTGGATTCTTGACCCATGTAGGAAGACGTGGATTGCTGACCACCCGTATTGGAATATACTTGTGTATCCAAAACCAACACTTTAACGTTCATGCCTGAAGCCAATAAACGGCTGAGAGATTGGAAACCAATATCCATCATGGCACCATCGCCACCAATGTTCCAAATCGCCCAATCTTCATGACCACTTTGATCCCAAAATGAGCGAATACCCATCGCGTCCGCAGGACCATTTTCAAACAAGGAGTTTGTCCATGGGGCTGAATATGGGTTGTACGGATAAGTAGAGGCATAAACGGTGTTACAACCTGTTGAAGCAACAATACCGTAACGGTCGCCCACAACTTCGTTGGTCATTGCCAATACTTGACGAATAACAGAAGCTTCACCGCAACCCATGCAAGAACCGGCACCACCAGCGTACTGTTTAATAGCGGAAGGCTTCAACATAATATCACGCTTATCTTTAGGGTTGATATGGCTGATAGGAGACGCAGGCAACGTGCGATAGAAACCAAAATCACTGAGGTATTCAGGCAAGTTTTCAGGGGTTTTCTTGACCATTTTCAACGCATCGTGATCGCCACAAACGGCAACACATTCGCCACAACCCTTACATTTAGTCGGGTCAATGAAAATACCAAATTTACCACCACCAACAAGCGAATCGTCTTTAGCTTTTTTCTTTTCGAATGAGGTGTAATATTTTAAGGTTTCGCTGAATTGACTACGTAAATGCTCACGATACTCAACATTATCCACTTTAGCCAATTCGGCTTCAAGTGTTTCAGGCATTACAATTTTGCCTAAAATAGCGGTATCTGGGCAATTGGTAACGCAATCCATACAACCCACACAATTTGATTCATTAAATTGTGGCAATTCAGGAGCGATATAACTGAAATCTCTGGAAGCACCTGTAGAAGCAGGCAATACAGATTGAGCCACGAATTTATCTGCCGGTTGAGACGTACCGGACCCTGTGTTATAGGCATCTAGCACTTCCATGGCACGATTTCCATCATACCAATCTGGGAATTTTTGAGGTGGCACAGTCGTGTGCATAGAATTCATCATCATTATAAAATGACCTTTACAAATTAAGCATTACACTAAAAAATTTATATAAAAAGTTTCCAAGCCTTCGTTAGATGAAGAAGGCGTTGGTATCCTTACCTTTAGCTTCCCATTCTTTGCGTCCACGTTCCAACACGTCAGCTGGGGTGGCTTCAATCAATGAACGAGGCACTTCAAACACTTCCTTGTAGCCTAACTTAACGGCGTTCAAGTTGTCTTCAACAACGTGGTCGCCTTTACGTCCGAAGTATTTTTTAATGGGTTTACGTACTTCTTCAAACAATTGCTCGTCATTCAAAGCAGCGTCGTTTTGGAATGGCGTTAGTTTTAAGAATACGCCTAACAACACAATCCCTTGGAAGCGTTGTAGCAACGAATCGTCTGACTTACAAGCAATTCTAGCAATCCGAATGGTATCTACGCCGTAGAATTTAATTTTATTATCCCACACACGGAACTTCGCCCAATCAGGAATGGAATCCCACAAGGTTTGAGGATCCTCATCGGGCGTATGCTGGAACAGAATCCCGCCTTCTTGCAAACCAACAAGGGGGTTACCCATGTTCCAAGTCGTTGGGTCCATCAACGGTACAAATTCTACTTGAATTAATTCGCTGTGCGTACCAATTCTGCCGGTTTTTGTACAGGTTAAGTAAGTGTTTGTAGGCAGACCTTTTTTCTCTGAGCCATATTTGGGTGAAGCTTGCACTTTCAAACCAAACACATCGCCCATAATGGTAGCGATAATTTTGTTGGTTGTAACAGACCCATAACCACCCACCGAATGGCCGCGGATAGAGAAACTGCCCAGTGGTCGAACATCTGGCTCTTCGTTAATGGCTAACGCTGTAGGCGGATGATCAATCCCTAACGAGAAGAACTGCTTGCCTTGTTCTTCCATGTTTTGCACCACTGAAAGCATATGCCCTGGGGTAACGTCTCTGCTACCCAAACCAGCAACACCACTATAAATAGTCGGAATACGGTCAATTTTCGGATACCCTTCAGCACCGTACATGGCTTTTGCAAAAGCGGCTTGAATTTCCGTGGTTAAGGGGTTGTCTTCACCTAAAGGAATATCCAACCGTTCAATTACGGCGAAACCTTTCACGTTTTTCAACGCTTCTACCAACTCTTTAGCAGGGAACGGACGGTAGGAAGTAATGTTTACACTACCGACTTTATGCCCTAATTTCCGCATATAATCCAACGAAACGGTTGCCGTTTCTGAGGTTGAACCTAAGGCTACAATGGCGTAATCAGCATCTTCCATTTGATGAGACTGAATAAAATCGTATTTCCGCCCTGTGTTTTGGTAGAATACGTCAAACGCCTCACGCAACGCAGCAGGCACTTTATCATAGAAGTGGCGTTGAGCAATTTTACCAGGCATATAACTATCTTGGTTTTGAACTACACCGCTCATTAAGGGGGTGTCTGGGTGGAACAAGGTACGAATTTTATCCCGAGGGTTGCCCAAGTATTCCTTAATAAATTCAGGTTCAGCAAACAAGACGTTTTCAATGGTGTGTGTGGTCAAGAAACCATCTTGAATGTTCATAAACGGCGTTTGGCAAGCTTCTGCTGCCCGACGGCAAATTAGCGATAAATCGCCAGCTTCTTGAGCATTTTGAGCAAATAGCATACCCCAGCCAACATCCGTAACGCCAAATACGTCATCATGCCCAGCGTGAACGTTCAATGAATGAGAGGTTAATGCCCGAGCACCAATTTCAAACACAATCGGTAAACGTTTACCTGAAATGGTGTACAATACTTCTTTCATCAAGATTAACCCTTGACCAGAAGTAAAGTTGGTAACCCGCCCACCAGCTACGGCATAGCCTTCGCAAGCAGATGCTGCAGAGTGTTCAGATTCAGGCTGAAGCCATGAAATTTCTGTACCCCATGCGTTTTTCATGCCGTTGGCATAATTCATTTGGAAGGCAACACCCATTGCCGTTGAAGGCGTAATTGGGTAGGCACAACCGCCTTCAGACCCAAAACTTTGAGAATGCACGACCATAGCGGCACCATCTGCGGTACCAGGAATGCCCGGATATTTAAACGGATGCTCAGGCTTCACTTGATGTAGTGATTGTTCTTGAGCTGTAACTTGAGGGACGGCCATCATCATAATACGTCCTTTCCTCCAATACCTAAATTGATAACGAAATATAATACAAACTTATTCTAGCACTAATACGAAAACAAGTAAGAAAAATAGCAAAGGTTTTACTTTCATTTTATTCTTTCAGAAACACGCTGGTGATGCAACGGCTATATCTAAAATTTTAAAGTAAAAAACGTCGGCCTCCATCTACAATTGTTCAATTATCGTTTCCGCAAAGCGTTTCCAAGAGTACTGTTTAGCGATATCTATTGCAGCAAGCTTAAGCTGCATCCTCCTGTCCTCATTTAGCCGTAGTACTTGTTTTAACACCTTAAACAATTGCCAAGCGGGAAAGTGTTTTATATCAAAGCTAAACCCTGTTACTTCAGGTTCAATTAATTCTGCAGCACCCGCATTTGAAGCAACAATAGGTATAACGCCGTGGCTCATGGCTTCAGTAACTACCAAGCCAAAAGCTTCATGCAAAGAAGGCATTACAAAGGCATCAATACTTTTATAGAAAGCACTGGTATCTGGTTGAAATGGCAGTACCGCAATAGTGGATTTTAAACCAAGCAAGGTAATTAATACGGAAGTTAAGGGATCTTTTGCAATTTTTGGATGGATCATTTTTACAGAAAAACGATGTCCGGAAATTTTTAACAAACCCAAAGCCATAATAAACAACAAGCCTCCTTTTTTAAGAGAAGACGTGTTGACCATACCAAAAACAGGGAAGTCCGACTGGTTTTGCCCATCTGTTTTTGGCGTTTCATTCGATACTTCAACACCAGGGTAAGCCACATGAACAAGATTAGCATCCATCCCGAAATGATGAGACCAATCCGCTTTAACCGCTTTGGAAACCGTAAAAAATTTCCGATTGCTGACATCGCCAATATCTTTTAGCTGAACGCGATGCCGTTTGATGGTTGCCCCTACCGTAAAGGGTTTAACCCACCAAGGTTTAATCGCTTGCCTATGTGCAAAAGAATGAGAATGAAACAACGTAGACCCAAACGGAGCAATCACATCTGAAAAAAGAATACTATCCTGTGGGTTTTCAGCTAAAAAAGCAGCAATTTGACCCATCACTACTGCTTTATGCGTGTATATCGATTTTTCAAAGAAAAAATGATGGTCTACCCCCGCAACTGATTTTACCCCACCAGCCAAAGAAATGAGGGTCAATTCAATATCAGGGTTGGCAATCAATGCCTGCAACAAAACCAAGTTAACCCTATTAGCACCGCCTTTTACACCCCCATCAGGCGGAAACAAAATATCAATGGAATGGAACACGAGTGCTACTTTTTTTCTCATCATATCAAAGTAATTTCTAGGATTTCCATTATTATTAGCGTTTCAAACTAGCTACTGGCAGGGTAGGGGCTGTTTGATGCACCACCTTCCACACCCTGTAAGCCCCCTTATCATCTTCATAAGCCAACGCAATGGCGTTAGAAGATAATGCCTGCACAGACTCCACCCATTGCGAAGCAGCTGTGCCTCGTTCTTCCAGCAAATAATCTGCTTCTTTCAAGTTAGAAAGCAATTCGGCTTGAGCATTGGGGGAAGATGAAACGACAGGATAACCAACCGTTGCCCGCTTCAAAAAGAACGACGCTTGGCTTGGGTTAGGCGTCATTAACACCGCCGTATTGGGCACTTGTTGTTGTACCCACTTTCGCAATTGGCTAATAGGAAATACCCCAGCACTGCTAACGGTTTTATTCGGCAACACAGGATTAGTGGGCAAGGGCGGGGCAACCATAGAAAGTACGGCTATCGCACCCGTTTTTTTAGCTTCAGCAGGTTTTACTGAAGGTAAGGGGGCTAATGAAACAGATTCTTCCGCAGGGGCTACTTGGGCAGATGTTTCATGCTGATTCGGTTGTAACTTAACCTCTTTACCGGTGGTTTCACTCATTAAGGGTGTTTTTTCGGGTACTGCTTTTTTAGGGGCTTTACGTTTAAAAACAGCCATTAGCCCTTGGGAATTGGGCGTCATCATGGATTTGCCTGCAAGGCTTATCATGCTAATGCTTTCTGACCCACCACCTTGTTGTTGAGATAAGGCGGCAGTAACGTACACTTGCCGTAACATAAACAAGCCAGAATTAACCACCATAAACCCCGCCAAAATAGGTGCTAAACGTCCTGTCCACTGGGTAAAAATAGGGAAACGCAAGAAACCAAGCAACAACTGCCCACCCCGCAAGTAAACCCCCAACAACATAGGCCACCACGGTGCCATCGTAGCTAACAAGGTGTCATCCACCGGTTGCAGTAGTTGTTTGATTGTTCCGCCCAATACCAACAGAGATAAAACGCCTAACAAGGCTTCATTACCTGTCCAAATCCAATAGGCTAAACTCACTAAAACAGGTAGGGTTATCCCTAATGTAACCAACCAATGCAAGGGCTGATTTTGATGAAACGGCGACCGTAGCCCGTTTACCCACGCACTAAACCAATCATCTTTGGTATATTGCAAGGGCCACCCTACTTGAGCTTGCGATTCAGACCCCACCAACGTACCACTCACTTGGGTACTAACGCTTTGCAGACGGTCTAAAATATCGGCTGTTTTAGAGGGGATTGAAAGCACCCCTTTTTCCATCATCACTAGGGGGCGAACGGTTCTCAATTTAGCGGGCAAGGTAGCGGAAACATAAGCCCCGTAGCCTATCCATGGGGAAAGCATTAGTAAGGTTAACCCGCAAGTGGCTAAAAAGCGTTGAAAACCGCCCCAGCGTAGGATAATACCCAAAAAGGAGAGTAGTACCACAAACCCAGCGGTATGGGTTGCTACGGCTAAAAACGACCATGCGAATCCGCCAATAAGTACGTTTAATGGGGCAGATGACCGTTCTTCCACCAAGCGTTTTAGCTGGTGTACTGCTCCCAAGCTAAACAACCAAAACAGGGGAATCACCGACAAATTCGTAACCACTGTTTGAGCCAACGGCGTTACGCCAATGATCATCATAAACGCCCACGCCCAACCACGAGGCATCCACTGTTTTAGCAGAGCGAAAATCAAGGCTAAATCTACCATGAAAATAGTGATGTTTAACCACCGAAACGCCTCAATTAGCGGAGCTTTTTCCACCGTGCCTAGTACAGACATTAACAACGCCATGAAACACGGGTAAAGCGGGGGTACTTCCCATGCGGGCAAAAACCCTAAACCAGACCGAAACCATGTGTAGCCATGCCCTTCCAGCAACGCTCTAGCAATTTTGTAATAGGGGTAAGTTTCAGTAGAAAACCAATCAGTAGCGAGTGTTTGAGACGTAAATAGAAAAACCAGAACCACGGGCACTAAACAGGCTAACGTTAATAACCATTCATAGGAGGGGGTTTCACTAAAGGGGGTCGATTCTTTCCAGCGTCTGCCCTCGTCATCATATCGCACTTCTTTTGCCATCATCATGGGGTGGTTACTCTCTGTTTTTTTACTAGACCTCTTGCATGGCTCGATAGGTGGGAGCAGATTCTAGGAATGTTGTTTGCCCTGCAAACAGGTTGCTTTAGCAACCAAGAACGCAGAATTTGAGGTGTACACGGAAGTACCTAAAAATTCGTTGATTCCTCTGGAATCATTCTACCGAAGGTAGAAAATACCGCAAATGAAAACGTAAAACGTTCTACGTTTTCTCGCTCTCCGGATGCCCCAGATATCGAGTTATGCAAGAGGTCTACTGATTTTGAGGAGCAAAATCACTAATAATAGCTCTATTATACTAAAAATAAGCAAAAATGGCAGAGCATCAAGAAAACTGTTGGTGGTTTTAAGCAGTTGTACCCACCAAAAGCTTGCTTTACACTTTAGATAAAGGATGAATACTGAAATATGACACTCCCCTTATCACCTTCTACCCCTTCTTTTACGGCTTCCCCTCGGGGATTAATTCCTAACCCACTGGCGTTGTTGCATCGCAACCCCAACAAGCCGAAAAAACCTTTTTCTCCAGATAAAACATTGGTGAAGGCGGCGGTCATTGGTGCTGCGGTGGGAGGAGTTGTGGCGGCTGGTTATACGACGCATGGGGCGTTTTTTGCTGAAAAATCTGCTGATTATGTGCCGAAGGCGATTGCGAAATTAAGTGGCTTGGAAAAAGGTATTGCTATTGCTATTGGGTTTTTAATGGGGGGTGTTTTGGGTGGCATTCTTTCGCCTATTGGTACGATGATATGGCGTAGCATTATTCACCAATGGAAGCCTCCTGTGGCTAGCCCGCCTCAAAAACCGAAAACTGCACTTATGCCCTCTCATACCAATTAAACGATTAAATGCCGTGTTCTAAAATCGATTGTCGTTTGCGTCTTTCGCTGGTTGGCTTGTCAGCATCTGTGTCAAGCAGTGGCTTTTAAGTGATCTCGAACCATCGCATTCAAAATAGTCAACAACTTCCGAATACAAGCCACCAACGCCACTTTAGCAGGCTTTCCCACACCCCGCAATCGCTCATAAAACACCTTCAACCGCTCATCATGCCGCACCGAACTCAACACCGCCATATACAACAACCGACGGACACCAGATCTCCCACCCCAACAACACCGCTTACCCCGCCAAGCACCACTATCCCGATTCTTCGGAGCAACGCCCACCAGCGAGGCTATTTTCCCCCTACCCAAACAACCTAATTCAGGCAAACAAGCCAACAGCACCACACTGGTTTTAAACCCAACACCAGCAACCGTCTCCAAGCATTCTTGCTTGCTTTGAATCGATGGGTCTAACGCAATTCTTCGTTTCCATTCCACTACAATGGCTGAAAGCCGTTGTTTTAAGGCTTCACACTGGGCGGCTAAATCGGCTATAACGAAGGGGTCTGTGGCTTGGTGGGCTTGCGTTTTGAGCGTTGCTAGGGCTTGCGTTGTTTGTTCTTGGTGCCGAGCCAGTTCAACCAAGGCTTGGGGTGGTAGGAAGTCGGTTTCTTGGGGTTGGATTACTCGAGCGTAGTGGGCTAGCACTTTTGCGTCTAGCTTGTCGGTTTTGGCTAGGATGCCGCAGGCTTTGGCGAAGTCTCTTACTTGTCTTGGGTTTGCTTTGACGACGGGTAGTTGGGCTGCTTTGAGTGCTAGGTAGAGTGGTTTTTCGTAGCCACCTGTGGCTTCTAGGGTTATTTTGGTGGGGGCGAATTCTCTCAGTGCCAAAACCAATTGTTCAATGTCCGTTTCTTGGTTTTGGCACTGAGAGAATTGGGGGCTTTGGTTGTTGAGATAGCAGATGTCTAGGGTAGATTTTGAGACATCTATGCCGACGGTTTTCATGGTAGGATTTCCTTTGGTAGAAAAATAGGGATTTGGATTTAGCCTTATGGTACGAACGTTAGAGTTCGGGCATCTGTTCAAATGGCATCCCTTGTAAAACGGTGCTAGTGATCTTGCTGACAATCGGTTGTTTGGAGCCGAGGGGAATGGACGATCGACTAGCACCGTTTTATTCTACCAACACATAAGGGGACTGCTGTTTGGCAACCCCCCGACACCCCCCCCACAAATTCAAGGGGGCTCCACACCCCCTTAAAAAACCCCTCTCAAGGGTTGATTGGTTTCCTTGTACGTTGAAAACAGGCTTGGGCGGAAGCAAAAGAGGCTCCCTAATTGCCCTGCTTCGCTACGCTCGCACCAGCCTGTTTCCAACTGCCTATGGTTTGAAGCTAATAATTGCAGCCTAAACTGAACAATCAGTGAACCTTTCCGCATTATTGTTAATAAGCGTAAAGATTAAATAGCGTAAAATTTGGCTTCTACAACGTTAATTGATGCCGTGCCAGTAAGGCTAAGGTTTTGGCATCTTCTAATTTATTAGCCAACATCAATTCTTTTAACGCCTGCCAAGTGTAGGGCTTGGCTTCTATCGCCTCATCTTCAATCACAGGGCGGGGTTCAGATGATTCCACTAATCCCCATGCTTTATACAAATAAATACGCTCGTTGCAAAACCCCGGAGCGGTGTAAATAAAGCCCCAAGGCTCCCAATGGGTGGCGTTGTAGCCGGTCTCTTCCCATAGTTCCCGCTGAATGGCTTCAAAGGGGGCTTCGCCTGCTACATCTAATTTACCAGCAGGGGCTTCAAGCAAAATTTGCCCTGTGGCGTAGCGATATTGTTCAATGAGCAGAATACGACCATCGGGCAAAATGGGTAGTACGCAAACCCCACCGGGGTGGGTTACAACATCTCTGAAAACGGTTTCGCCTTGCGGGTTAATGACCGTATCTTTTTTAACGCTAATGACGCTACCGGTATACTGATGTTGACTTGAAACAAGGGTTTCTTGGGTGGAAAGGGTGTTGGTCATATAGGGTCAAAGAGACCTTTCTTCTTTAAGACGTTTAGATGAAATCATCTTTAATTGTAACAAAATGTAACGGGTTTAGCAACTTCCCCATGGCGGATGTTTTTATTCATCCATAATGTGTAACTCACACTTTCTATAAAGCCTAGCGTTACTACCAGCAGATGCTTTATTATTTTAGACCTTGAGATTTTTAATATTAAAAGACCGTTACAATTGTTTGAAGCAGCCTAAGCTGTTTTAATCCATTTCAGTTTAAGAAGAGAAGAAGAAGACCTAAACCCTTATTTGTTTCGACATATCTTTATTGTTTATACCCCATTTTAAATTCGGTTTGCTGTTAGCTACTGGTCTGAAATAGGTTTGACCGATTAAAGTAACCGATTATAAATGGAATTATATGCCTTCGTTTAAGGAAGAAACCAAAGACCATGATGATGATGACTGCTGAAAACAATCCAACCAGTGCCCATACTGAAAAGTTAACGCCTTATTCCTATACAGATTCTCCTTGTTTGGCTTCGTTAGATGACGAAACCTTGGCATTAGCTGGACGCGTTGAAGATTTTGTTGATTCCTTTATGACTTCCCCGTTAGCTAATATGTTATTAACATTAGACCCCGCTGTGGCGAATGATGTTAATAGTGCTAACACCCTTTCTGATCAATGGCTTTCCATAGTTATTGGACCCACGTTGCCGGCTCATTTACCGAACTACCGTCATTTAATTTAACACAATTTACTGCTTATTATTGATTAAAGTTTACTAGTGGAACAATCCATCCTATCGCTCATCCTCACAGGTTTTATCCCTGTGGGGTTTTGTTTATGTGGGGGTTGGTCGCTTCGGGCTGGGGCTTTTGTCGGGGGGTTGCGGTTTGGCAACCCCCCGACACCCCCCGCAAAATTAAGGGGGCTCCACGCCCCCTTAATAAACCCCTCTCAAGGGTTGATTGGTTTACACGCACGTCGGTAATAGGCTTGACCGGAAGCTAGAAGCTCCCTAAATGGTCTGCTTCGCTACGCTCGCACCAGCCTATTGCCAACTGCTTATGATTCGATGCTGGAAATCTTTGTTTTAAATACGGCATCAGCGAAAAACGCCAGCGACAATCGTTACCCAATTAATCTTTCGGTTTACGAGGCGCTTTTTGCGTAATAGTTAGCTTGTTCACATCCAACCAAACATCACCTAATGCGGTTGAAAACGGCGTTGCTTCAATGGTTACCAAGTCGTTGGTTTCAAGGTCTGGCAACTTTTCAGATTCCTTACGGTGAATGAAAATTTTCACTTCGGCTAGGGGGATTTTATGTGCGGGCAGGGCATCCGGACGAAACAATAACAGGGCTACGTTTTCTTTGCTGTCTCTGAAGGCGGATTGGTAATCTAGCCCGAGTGATGAAAAACTAGAAAATGTGCCTGAAAACACGACGGGTTTATGTAAGTAGGTTTTAGATTGTTTGAGCAGGGTAATTAAATCAACTGCTACGGGTTTTACGGTTGCTTTCGTTGCCACTTTAGCGTGCTGGCTGGGTGCGGTGCTTACAACAGATGCGGTTGCTTGGCTAGTTAATGCGGGTTGAAAAAAACAAAAAACGGCTAAAGCCAAGGTTAATAGGGTACGAGGGGTAACTACTTGAAACAACAACAAAACAGGCGTCTCCAATTCTAATCAACAATGAGCAAAATACGAATGATACTTGTTTATTTTAGCATATCTTTACATTAATACCACTTTTCAGATTAAATAGCGTACCAACCAACCAGTAGGAACGACCATTGCGTTTGCTCTGCAGTCGTCGATGCGTTCCGTCCACCGGAGGGTCAAAAAGAGCATCCCCCCGTCAATGCCCTTCTGGTGGCATAGGAGGGTGTTTTTTCGGGGTTTTTAGGGGCTTGCCCCTGAATTTGTGGGGGGTGTCGGGGGGGTGCCAAACTGCAATCCCCTGACAAACCAACCAGCTAACGCTAGAAACGACAATCGATGAGAGAATATAACATTCAATTTTTGAATTCGTAAAAAAGGGGGGAAGTTTAGCCTTTATTGGCAAGCAAATTCCGAATTTCTTCTAGCAATACTTCTTGTCTGCAAGGTGCAGGTGGTGCTTCAGGGGTAGCTTCAACAGCAGGGGCTTCTTTTTTCATATGGTTTAGGGCTTTAATAATGCTAAAAATAACGAAAGCCACAATTAAAAAATCAAAGGTTACTTGTAAAAACGCACCATAATTAACGGTAACAGCAGTCGCAGATGGGTTTAAAGGCGAAGTGGGCAATACAAATTTTAAATCGGTAAAGCTAACACCCCCAATTAACCAGCCAATTGGGGGCATAATGACATCGGCTACTAAGGAAGCAACAATTTTACCAAATGATCCACCGATAATCACACCGACTGCTAAATCTACCACATTGCCCTTCATGGCAAATTCTTTAAATTCTTGTACAAAACCCATTATTGTAAAAACTCCTTTTCCTATAAATTGATGTCCTATAGCTGTGCCAATCGTTTATGATCTGCTGGTTCTTTGTAGGGGTGGATTGCATCCACCCGTTTCTATTAATCTGTAAGCGGGCGGATGCAATCCGCCCCTACGATATTTAGGCTTATTAATAGTTGGAATAACTATACAATTAAAAATTAATAACAAAACCCTATTTTTGTATAAAAACCATGTAATTTTGATATGTTATCATGCACAATTAAAATGGATAAAACTTTTTTATAGTTATTTTTAATTTGTTACAAACAGGATTGTTTCTTGCCAATAGTGGTTGGTGGCTTCAATTTCTAGCTTTTTTACTTTTTCAGGCGTTTGGTTAAAAATTGTTTTGATGGTTTCTAATGTGTCAAATTCTTGTTCAGGGGTTAGCCCATTTTCGCCGTATAGGCATAAAAATAGCGGCATTGCCGTTAAGACAGGCTTGGCGGGTTCTTCCCACGCTTCTACTTCTTCGGCGAAAGCTTGAAAATTTGCTTCGTAGGTGGCGAAGCAGTCTAGGTTAAAATCCATGAGGGTTGCGGTCTTTCTGATAACTAATCCGTGGTACGTCAAAGTATCGTTTTTTAAAAATTAATAACTGATTTAAGCATAAAGTAAAAAAAGATGGGTTAAAAGCGGTTGATTTTACGGTTTTATCCTCTTAGAATAGTATCTCATGTGCTACTGGTATTGTCGAAGACGAATCAGTAGGTTAAATTAATATGGAAGTCTTTTTTTTATTGCCTATTAACTGTTGTATTACAATTTTATAGAAAGCAACTCTCTATGATGATTCATCTTTCAGAAAACGACCCATTATTATTTACCGAAACCCACGAATATGTTCGTATTAGCGAAGATCGTGCGTTTATTGGCTTAAGCGAACCTATTTTACAACGCTTAGGGGAAGTAACGCATTTAGAATTACCTGAAATTGGTAGTTTTTTGCAGGTGGGCGATGTGTTTGCTACGTTAGACACGGTGAATGGCGGGGAAATTGAATTAACTAGCCCCGTTAGTGGTGAAGTAACGGGCGTTAATTCCCAATTAGAAGAAAATTTATTGCCTTTAACGACGAATCCTTATCAAGATGGGTGGTTGGTGGAAGTGGCGTTTTCAGAACCTGCTGAATTAGATGATTTAGTGCCACGCAAAGAATATGAAAACGGCTGGGTGTAGGTTTTACTGGAAGGTTTTAGACCAATTTAAAGCTTAAATGTTTTATCCTCTGGTCGATTGTCGTTTCTATAATAATAAGCGTTTTTAGCTTTACATCATGGGCGGGCGACCACAAGGGTTCGCCCCTACGGTAACCTGTTAAGTTTCCCTTCGTAGGAGAGACCCTTGTGTCGCTCGAATCAAGATTATACGCTATTTAAACTGAAAATCGGTATGAAATGGTTAAAATCAACTCATGATTAGTTGGTAATAGGCTGGTGCGAGCGTAGCGAAGCAGACCAATTAGGGTGCTTCTAGCATCCGGTCAAGCCTATTACCAACGTACAAGCAAACCAATTAATCAGTTGTTCCCCTGGGGTTTCTTAAGGGGGTGGCGAACTGCCCCTTAAGCGGTGGGGGGTTGTAAGGGGGGGCTGACGCCAGTCCCCCCTTACGCATACACCATAGCCCGAAGCAGCAACTTTAAGAATGAGTCAAAATTATTTAAACTACTGTATCAGCACAAAAAAATTTGCTTCCTCTTTTATATTGTTGTACTATTATTATAGTGCCCTAGTATTTTTTGATGCTTAGTTTTTTTGATTTTTCTCTACTTTTTTTGAGAGCTTTTCACCCTTATGCTTCCTTACATGATGCAACCCTATGCCAGTGGTACTTATTTAACGGATCAAGCCATGATGCGTGGGTCAAACTATCCCTTTAGCCAGCCTAACCCATCTGTTAGCCCTTGGGGTGGAGGGGATGTTTATAGCCGTAGTAACCTTGTTGTTCAACCGCCTTGTGAAAACAGGGGGCGTCTTCGTGAGTTAATAACGTGGATTGCCGAATTAGACCCTGTAGATGGCACGTTAGTTATGGCTGGTATTGGTATGACGGTGTTATTTATTGTAAGCATGGTAGTTGAAGCTTTTAGGGATGCCATGCGTACTTGGGAAAGAGATAGAGAAAGAGAGAGGGGTAATTTCTTTCAACGGTTGTTTCGTAAAACCCCCCGAAAATAAAATAGTTGTTTATACCAATTAAACGATTAATGTCGTGTTCTCTCATCGATTGTCGTTCCCAACTTTCGCAGGTTGGTTTGTCATACCAATTCACAGATTAAATGGCGTGTTTAGGTTTACATCCTCAGCGGGACACCACGGGGGGTGCCCCCTGCAGTAATCTGATAATTTCCCCTTCGTAGGGGATGCCCCCTGTGGCATCCCGAATCATGATTTTACGCTATTTAATCTTTGAGTTGGTGTGATTGGTTTTTTTAGACTGGATACAAGGCTGAAAGGCTCGGGTCTAGCAACCGCCTGCCCTGGGTATCAAACAAAATTGAAACCACACTGCGTTCTTCCAGTGGTACAACGGCTTGAACAGTGCCTATGCCGTATTCATTATGCCGAACCCTATTACCGACGCTTATCTTCTCCAACGATTGTTCAGGTGGGGCAGGGGCGGGTGCTTCTGGTGCTTCTGGTGCTTCTGGCGTAATGGGGGCAGGGGCAGGCTGGGCGAATGGAGAAGAATCTGGTTTAACCGAACCAGCATGATGACCCATGGGTTCTGAACCACTCGTAAGCGAATCAAGTTGGTTTGATAAACCTTGCCAATCAGGCGGTGCATTAGCTACTTCTGGTTCAACACGGTTTGGTTGTATTGCTGGTTCAACACGGCTTGGTTCTGGTGCAACGCTGATAGGTAGGGATTCAGCTACCGTTACAGTTTGTGTTGTTTCTGGCTGTTGCCATACAGGGGCAGGCTGCTGGGCTACTACTTCTGCTTGAAACGGTTGTTGCATTTGTGGCGTAGGCAAATGGGTTTCGGTTGCAGTAGGGGTATTTGTACCAAACTCTGGCAAATCGTTCATATCAAACTCAAACATCGGAAACCCGTTGGATGTCTCAGTTTCTGGGTGGGTTACTACTGCATGTTCAGGTGAAAGATAAGGCATTTCGGTTACGGGTAGACTCACTTCAAAACTGGCGTTTTCATCTTGGTCTACCACCATCATCAAATCAGATTGATTCGTAGGTGGTCCATAGGTAGCACTACTATTAGCAGGTTCTATGCTGGGTGTTATGATTTCTTCAGGTAAGGCATCAACAGGTTTTACCGCCCATTGCCCTTGCGGATGCCCAGCTACTAATGGGGCTTGGGCTTGGTGAAGCAGTTGACCATCCATTGTAACAGTGGGTGAGCCGTCAAATATTTGGCTCATTAAGGCGGCAGAATCGGCGAAACTGGGGTTGTTATGATGATTAGCTTCAGCAATAAACTGGGTTTCTGGTTCTAAAATGGGTGTTGAATGACTCGGTGCTTCCAACTGAAAATCCGGCACTAAATCTAGGTCAGTTGCGGATTGGTTAACTGGGGCTGGTGTTGGAACTGGCAAGGCTTCTTCAGAAAAATCTATCACATTTTCAGCAATGGTTTGTGCAGAAGCTTCCGCATACCAGTCTGTTTTACTGCTACCAACCAAATCGATAGCCATTTCGGGTTCGTCAATATTATCAAGTAAATGGGCCTCTAAAAATCCTGACAGGTGAGATGTGGGTATGGCAGGGGCATCCGGTTTTTGGGGGGCTGGCTGTTCTTCAGTTTTGGGGTAGAACGATTCAATATCTACCATCATATCGTCTGGTAAACAAGGGTGTAATGCGTGCGTATTGGCAACAATTTCTTCGGTTAATGCAATTTCACCGGGTTGTAAGGGCTTGGTAGCCACTAATTCATCTGGGTAAGCTTCAGAATGAGCAACCCCTGTTTTTGGGGCTACAATGACGGCTTCTTTTTTTAGTTCCCGTTCTAAAATAGTTCGCCAATGGGCAGGCATTTGTCCTAAAATACTATTGTAGTATTCCCCTGCCTTTTCCGCTTGGTTTTCCATGTTTCTTTCTTCTTCTTCGGTAAATGAAGCGGGTAGTTCTACGTCAGGCAGCAGCGTCATATCTAACGGTGGTAAGTCTTCTTCATTGGCTGTAAGATTATTGAGGGTTCTATTTTTAGCTTGGGCTTCAGGTGAAACTTCATTGACTGACAGTGGTAACGGTTCAAATAAAAGGGTTTCGTTTGAACACGAAGAAACCCCTTGTTCTTGCAGCAAGAATTCTCTGGCGATTGCCCCTGTATTAAACCGGTTATTGGAATGAGCCTCCATTAAATGAATGGCGGCAGACCCTTGGGCTGCAGCATAAATCCAGCCATCTTCTTCAACTTCTTCTGAAGATTTTACAGGCACTGGGGGTGCTACTACTGGGGCTGTTTCAGGTTGACTGGTTTCAAAAATAGGCTGTAGTGGTGCTGGTTGTTCTGCTACTGGAGCGGTTTTTGGGGCAACGAGTTCTGGTGTAGCGGGGAGGCTAACAGGCTGGTGTTCTACTTGGGGTGCTACTACTGGGGCTGTTTCAGGTTGGCTGGTTTCAACAATAGACTGTGGTGGTGCTGATTGTTCTGCTACTGGAGCGGTTTTTGGGGCAACGAGTTCTGGTGTAGCGGGTAGGCTAACAGGCTGGTGTTCTACTTGAGGTGCTATTTCAGCGATGGCTGGAGGTGCTTCTATAATTGAACGACTACTGTCCAAGGGGGTAATAGGGGGTAACCCTAGCACTAACAATAACTGTTGCGTTATATCGCCTTGCAGAAGCACTAATTTTTCGGGGGAAAGTAATTCAATGGTTAAATTGAAGTTGGTTTTTGCTCCGCTTTGTTCCAAGGAAAGTTCCGGTTTCTTTTTACGCCATTGCCCTTGTACAAACGGTAAATTAGCTTGCTGTAATACGTTGTTTTCAGGGTTTAGTACTTGGCTTACATTGGCTTGATAATCGGCATTTAGCAGAGCGAGTGCCAACTGGTCTTTCCCTACTGAAAGGTCAGTAATTTCTTGGGTTAACGAATTAGCTAGCCAAGGTAACACAGCGGGTGAAAGACTGCTTAAATCAATAACCCACAACGCAGCGTGAGGGGCTTGGTTTACCAATTGTTCTACAGAAAAATAGGTGGCTTGGGGTTCTTTTGCAAATAGGCTTCGTTGTTCCAGCCGTTGAAATTGCTTATACAGTAAGCCGGCTCCGCTTTTTTCAAGCAGGGTGTTTAGCGTTTTTAAGTCTTCAATAGGATGGGTAACGTTTCCAAAGGCGTGGGCGTATTGAGCCCATCCGCCAGCTTGCAGGGGCTGAGGCATTTGGGCAATGCAATCGCCCATTAAGGTTTCAATGCCATAGGTTTCAATGGAATAAAACGTATTGCCTGCTTCGCCTAATTCTGTAATGGGAATATTGGGTAAATCTAGCTGTTTAAACAAACCTAACACATCTAACACCACAGGGAATTTCCCCATAGACCGCAATTGCATTAACAGGGTAACCAGTGTTTCTGCTAAAACAAGCTTATCGGTACTTTGCACAAACGTTGAGGCAAGCAAGTGGTCTGGGCTTAGGGTTACTTCAGGGCAAAACACATCTGAAAGAGGGAACGTGGCGGAGGAAAATTGGCTGTTAGCGGCGGTTAAAACCGATTGGGCATCTACCCAATAAAAGAGGGTAGCGTTCGCCACGGGTTGTTTATTTGCCCAAGGTGCAACCACCCAAACTGTGTTGGGGTTTTCTGAAGGACTTATTTCTTCCACTTGTAAAAAGGCTCGTTGACCGTGGACATTTTCCGCCAATAGCAACTGCCCTACACAGATGTGATAGTGGGCAGGTACTTCAATATTAAAGCCTGTTTGTGTAGACTGAATTTTTTCAACCTGTAACACCACGGCGTTTAATGCTTGAGCAGTTTTAGTGGGTTGGTTTTTGGAGGCATGAACCGAAGCAGGCGATGGATTCATAATAATACTGTCTAAAACCTTCATGTTTGGGGGTGCTATGGTATTCATTTTAGAAGATTATCACCTAAAAAGGCTAGCAGTTTTATAAAAACACTATCACTGGTTGAGATTTACCAGCGTTTTATTCATAATAAGATGTAAGCCCAATTATTAGCACGCTTGAAGAGGTTTAAACCAGACTATGATGATGATGATGTCAGCAGAACCAACCTTATGGTGGGCTTTACCCTCTTTAGGGGTTTTTACCTTCTTATTTGGTAGCTTTTTGTTTTCCAATAACAAAAAAGCGGTGGATTGGGGCTTAATTGTTCGATGCCTCGGCTTCCAAGTGCTGATAGCCGTTTTATTGCTGGAATTACCCCAAGGGCGAGCCTTTTTTCAACAGCTAGGGCAGTGGGTGGAACAAATTCAAGGCTTTGCCAACCAAGGGGCCGCCTTCGTGTTTGGCGGGGTTATTTCAAAACCAGAAGCGTTAGCGGGGTTATTTGGGGCAGATGGTAGCTTTATTTTTGCGTTAAAGCTGATTCCTAGTTTGGTTTTTATTGGGTGTTTAATTCATTTGGCCTACTATTTTAATATTCTGCAAAAAGTGGTGAAAGTATTGGCGTGGGTTATGAACTTAGTGCTGGGCGTTAGCGGGGCAGAAACCCTTTCCAACAGTGCCAGTGTGTTTTTAGGGACAATTGAAGCTCAAATGCTCATTCGCCCTTATCTTTCCACTATGACACAATCAGAATTACTAGCCATTATGGCGGGTAGTTTGGCTTGTATTTCGGGTGGTATGATGGCAATTTACATTGGCATGGGCATTCCTTCTAGCTATTTGTTAACAGCTAGTTTAATGGCAGTACCCGCTTCGTTTGCTATTTCAAAAATTTTAATTCCTGAAACCCAATTACCCGAAACCCAAGGTAGTTTAAAACTGGTGACGGAACAACGAGCGGTTAACTTTGTTGATGCGGCTTCCCAAGGGGCCAACGAAGGCTGGCACATTGGCGTTAGCGTTATTACCATGTTGATTGCCTTTATTGCCCTCGTTGCTATGTTAGATGCTGGTTTGGGGTTGTTGGGTAAGCAGTTAATTACTTGGGGTGTTAATGCACACCTTTGGGGGATAGATTTTACCCACCTTAGCATGAGCCAGTTATTGGGTGCTGGGTTTTATTGGGTTGCTATGTTGTTGGGTATTCCTGCCGAAGAAGCCAAGTTTGCGGGTAGCTTGATGGGCACCAAATTGGTGCTGAATGAATTTGTGGCTTATAGCCAATTACTAACCGGTGTGAAGCAGGGGCTCATTACTCCGCAAAGCCAAGCGATTATTTCCTTTGCGTTGTGTGGGTTTGCGAATTTGGGTTCAATCGCTATTCAGCTAGGGGGTATTGGGGTGATGATACCTGAACGGCGTGCGGAAATTGCCAAGCTGGGTATTAAGGCGATGTTGGCGGGGAATTTGGCTTCTTACCTTTCGGCTACGATGGCGGGTATGTTGTTGCATATTGAACACGCCCCTGAAACCCCAATTTGGGGAATGTGGGGTATTGGGGTGTTGGCGGTTGGGGTTATTTTGTTTTCCCGATGGTTTTTCCCCAAGCCTGCATACCAACGTAAGGCGGCATTGTTTAAGCCGTTGGTTACCAAACCACCTAGCCCGCAGGTGTTTAAACCCTTACCGGAAGGGGCGATTGTACCCCCAACCGTCGCGGTTCAAACTAAATAGATTTTTAAACTATTAGCTATAAAAACATCTGAAAAAGCCAACTTCTGTCATTCTGAACGAAGGTGAAGAATCCCCAAAACAACAACAGAAGATGTTTCGCATTCGCTCAACATGGCAACATTCAAACTGCGAAGTAGTATGAGTGTTCGCCCATTTCTCTAATAAACCATGAACTTTTAAAATACTATAATTGTAACAATTATGTTAAAAAACAACACAAGCTCACTTAAAAAGGGTTTAATCGTTACTGGTTAAAACCTTTTATCCATAATGAGGGGTTTTAACGCTTGTTTTTTCTTTCTTAATTCCAATTGAATCATTAAATAGCATCATTTTTAGCGTTGACCAAACATTTCGTTTGCTCTCCTTCGATGGGATTTTTTTACGGTCGTTCGGACTAACAAACCTTGGTATTTAAACTTTCAATTGGTATTACCTATTCCAACAATCAATAATAGGAAAGGTTATACTTATGATTACTTTAGGATCACTTTCTTCACAACGCCTATTCAACAACCGATTTCTACCAATTGTTGAAAATCCACACAACTATAAGACGATTCTTCCACCAGATTCGTTTGCAAGCATTCAAAAAACTATGTTACCTAATACAGAGGTCTTTAAACCAAGTAGGATTATTCTCAATGAGGATGAAAAACCAAACGCCCTCATTGAGTCTATTTATTCTTTAGGTAAAGGGTTGCTAGAGCCGTCCGTCTTTGACAAAATTTCAACCGTTGTAAAAGGCTTACCCGAGTTGAATAAAGTAGCATTAGCTTATCTACAAGACGATACCCCCTCCACACTAGGGGTATTTGATAGGTTTCAACAATTGGTAAAAGTATTGCTTCAGCCAAACACTGATAATTTTGATCGGTTATCACTTTCTGGTTCACCAGCAGAACGTAATCTGCAAAAGATAATTAGAGAACGATTAGAGGCAGAAGAGAAAGGCTTAGAACCTTATATAAGTGAGCGTACTGCTAATGAAGCCCACCAAACGATGGGGCAAGTAGTGGCAGAAAAACCCTTAAGAGAACTAGCTATCCCAAGAGCTAATATGATTAGTCAAACTTTGCAAAAACTTTCAGAACGAGAGGCAAACGAGATGTAGAAGAGCCACAAAAAACCGTTCTGCCTCTATACCACTATAAAGCCCCCTCATTGTTAAGCCGTGGCATAGGCGGGTGGCTTTTTGGGGGGATTTAGGGGGGTACCCCATGAGTTTGTTCAAAAAAATTAAAAAGCGTGTCAGCATCTGTGTCAAGCAGTGGCTTTTAAGTGATCTCGAACCATCGCATTCAAAATAGTCAACAACTTCCGAATACAAGCCACCAACGCCACTTTAGCAGGCTTTCCCACACCCCGCAATCGCTCATAAAACACCTTCAACCGCTCATCATGCCGCACCGAACTCAACACCGCCATATACAACAACCGACGGACACCAGATCTCCCATCCCAACAACACCGCTTACCCCGCCAAGCACCACTATCCCGATTCTTCGGAGCAACGCCCACCAGCGAGGCTATTTTCCCCCTACCCAAACAACCTAATTCAGGCAAACAAGCCAACAGCACCACACTGGTTTTAAACCCAACACCAGCAACCGTCTCCAAGCATTCTTGCTTGCTTTGAATCGATGGGTCTAACGCAATTCTTCGTTTCCATTCCACTACAATGGCTGAAAGCCGTTGTTTTAAGGCTTCACACTGGGCGGCTAAATCGGCTATAACGAAGGGGTCTGTGGCTTGGTGGGCTTGCGTTTTGAGCGTTGCTAGGGCTTGCGTTGTTTGTTCTTGGTGCCGAGCCAGTTCAACCAAGGCTTGGGGTGGTAGGAAGTCGGTTTCTTGGGGTTGGATTACTCGAGCGTAGTGGGCTAGCACTTTTGCGTCTAGCTTGTCGGTTTTGGCTAGGATGCCGCAGGCTTTGGCGAAGTCTCTTACTTGTCTTGGGTTTGCTTTGACAACGGGTAGTTGGGCTACTTTGAGTGCTAGGTAGAGTGGTTTTTCCTAGCCACCTGTGGCTTCTAGGGTTATTTTGGTGGGGGCGAATTCTCTCAGTGCCAAAACCAATTGTTCAATGTCCGTTTCTTGGTTTTGGCACTGAGAGAATTGGGGGCTTTGGTTGTTGAGATAGCAGATGTCTAGGGTAGATTTTGAGACATCTATGCCGACGGTTTTCATGGTAGGATTTCCTTTGGTAGAAAAATAGGGATTTGGATTTAGCCTTATGGTACGAACGTTAGAGTTCGGGCATCTGTTCAAATGGCATCCCTTGTAAAACGGTGCTAGTGATCTTGCTGACAATCGGTTGTTTGGAGCCGAGGGGAATGGACGATCGACTAGCACCGTTTTATTCTACCAACACATAAGGGGACTGCTGTTTGGCAGCCCCCCGACACCCCCCGCAAATTCAGGGGCAAGCCCCTAAAAACCCCCGAAAAAACACCCCCTATGCCACTACGGGCACTGACGGGGGATGCTTTTTTCGCCCCTCCGGTGGACTGAACGCGTCGCCGTAGCAGGGCAAAGGCGACGGTCGTTCCTACTGGTGATACCAATTCCAAGTTTAAATAGCGTATAATAGAGGGGTATTATTGTTTGTTTGAAAGAGTCTGATCATGATTACCCAAGAAGACGTACTCGCCTTTGAAAAAACCTTCACCGACAAGAAAACCTATCGCCGATTCCTCTGCATTAAACTCAAAATAATCGACGGTAAAACACAAGCCGAAATAGCCCAACATACGGGTTTCGGCTTTCGACACGTCCAACGCATTCAAGCCCAAGTTCAACAACACGGACTTTACAGTCTCTATCCTAAAAAAGGGATTGTACGCAATAGCCTACTACCCAGTAAACAAGCCGAAATAGACCTACTACAACGCCACAAAGGTAAGGTCGGTATCTACGATTTACACCAGGCACTCAACGCACTGGTGGGCAGACCCGTCATCTTTCAAACTGTTTACAACCTGCTCAATCGCCACGATTGGAAGGCAAAAGTACCTCGCCCAGTGCATCCCAACCATAATGATGAGGCTCAAACCCTCTTCAAAAAAACTTCCTGACTTCGTTAACTCTGTTACAAAAACAGTAAAAAAGCCAGTTCGGCTATTTTTTCAGGATGAGGCGAGGTTTGGCAAAATTTGCCAAGTTCGTAAAGTATGGTTACCCAAGGGTGAACGTTCAGTAGTGGAAGCTCAACATATACGGCAATACCTCTATGCGTATAGTACCATGGAACCCAAGACGGGAGAGAGTGTTTCGTTGATTCTTCCGTATGCGGATACGGATTGGATGAACGTATTCTTACGTGAATTAAGTGAGCGTTACCCTGCAGATGAGATTGTGCTTGTTTTGGATGGTGCAGGTTGGCATAGAAGTGGGGGGCTGGTTGTTCCTGCTAACATTCGGTTGGTTTGTTTACCGCCGTATAGTCCGCAGTTGAACCCTGTGGAGCAGTTGTGGAAGGGTATTCGGACTCGGTTTTTTGGCAATGCTTATTTTGAGACGTTGGATGCAGTGGAAGCTCATTTAGTGAAGGCTTTACGCTGGGTAGAGGCTAATACAGCGTGGGTGAAATCGTTCGCCTATTTCCCCTATATTCAACACGCTATTTAAACTTGGAATTGGTATGAGTACAACATTTAATCTTTGAAATGGTATCAAAAGCGTCTTAATGAATGGCGAAGCCAATTTCAAAGGTGCGGTTGCAAGGGAAATAAGCATCAAATGTTTGTAGTGGTAAGCCCACCTTACTTTTAATTACCTCTAAATCACAAGCCAACAACTCATTCACTAACTTCGCACTTAACGCATCTGCTTCCGGTAATTTTCGTAATTCAGCCCGAACTTTTGATTGGTAAATAACGTCATCTGCCAACCGAATAGCCAACAACTGCTGAAAATAAGTAACATTAAATGCACCTTCTTCTGCTTCTGCTTGAAACCGAATAGAAGCCATTGCTAATGCAGAACCAATACTATTACCCGGTGTATTCCAACCCGCATAGCCATAAAGCCAATCAATCCAGTTGTTTTTAGGTAATAAAACCGATTCATACAAGCCTAAATCTCCGCCATTAGCAGAAGCGACATCCGCAATCACAAGCGGCTTATTATGGGCTTTCGCTTTGTCAATTTCAGCAGTAGCAGTAGCATATTGCGTTGCAGATTCCAACACAGGTTTTCTGTTTTCACAATAATCTCCCATGCCCAATTGCGTTGAAGGGCAATGCACTAATAGCACCATAGAGGCGGTCTCGTAACTTTCAGCTGGTTTTAAGCCACAACTATTTAAACGTTGTTGCACCACCGCTGCTAAGGGTAAGCCATCAAAACAAGCATAACTTTCAGCTCCTTCAGGGTGGGTATAAACGACCCAAACAGTGGGTGTTTCAACCGCAAAAGCATTCAAGTGGCGTGCCAACAAACAATGACCAATTTCATCTGCCCCTGTTTGCACACTAGACAACGTTTCTAGCCCGTGTAAAGCAATCTGGGTTTTTAAACACTCTGATTCTGCTACATTTAGCCCAGCAGCCGTTCGGTCATCTTCACAGAAAATAACGGATTGCAACAAGCCAGCCATCAAACACTGAATATGATATTCATTCACACTAAAATTACGATGCCGACGGTGCAGAAAATCTGCCAATACTTCCAGGGGAATTTCATCAGGCCATGCAGGCAATAAAGATTTTTCAGCCATTGCTTGGTAACTAAGCGTTGAAAACGCCTGCAACGCAGACCCATAAGATGCCCAATAATCCGGTTCTTCTTCGGCACTGTTATAGGTTGGAATTCTTAAAACAGAGCTATACCCATAAACAGCGGAAGACATTATTACACCATAAAATTGAGATAGTTGATTCCGAATTTCTTCCTCGGTTTCCAACCCAATACGCGAAGGAATTAACCCGCCATAAGCAATTAAATCCAACGCTACAATGACTGGGGCATTAAAATCACTCAATGTTTCAAGCCATTTAATTAACACAGGAATGGCGGCTGTTTGTTTTAAATTCCCCAACCAATCAGCATTAGGCATTAGCGGTAATACGCCCGCCATTTTCATTAGCAACTGAGGGGTTTGGTAACAGACAGGTCTGGCATCTAACGGTAAAAAAACTGAAGCGGTTAAACTTTTCATGGGTGGAGCAAACTTCCTAAAACAAACGATTATTAATTCTTTTGGGACTATATATACCAGTTTATCTAATATTGATAAGAAATGGCTACTGTTTTTTAATTTTTGACCACTTAACAGAGAAGCCACACATTAAAATAGAGATTAAGACTTATGTTATAGTATTAATAATTGAATTTTATAGTAGAAAGACTCTTTCAATATGACCCTTCACGCACTGCAAGGCACATTAGACCACAAAGGCATAGACCCATTAACAGGCGACCCATTATTTGTAGTGCTATTACCAAACCAAGGCGTTGCCTATGAACTACACACCACCCAACGCACATTAAACACCTTACCTGCACTTCATGCCCCTTGCCACACCTACGTTTATAGCCATATTCGCCCTGAGGAACATAAATTAGTCGGGTTTCTATCACGCCCTGAACGAGAATTATTTCGGTTGCTGATGGGGGCCAACGGCGTAGGGCTTAAAATGGCACTTTCCATTTTAGAAGCGTTGCCTTTAAGCGATTTAATTGAAGCGATTCTCAGTGAAAATTACAAAACGCTAACCGTTGCCAAAGGGGTTGGTAATAAGTTGGCTCAAAAAATGATTTTAGATTTAAAAGAAAAATTAGCCCTGTGGCAAGAACGCATCTTAAGTCAATCGCATGATTCTGCCCAATGGGAAGCCTTAACAGGGGGTAGTGCAGCGGCTAATACGGCTGAATTTTTCCAAGAAAAAGCTTTAAACGAAGCAGAGCAGGTATTGCTTTCCTTAGGATATGAAGGTATGGAAATTCAAACCGCCATAAAAGCCCTTATAACCCTTTCGCAGCCTGAAGAAACCATCGGGCTTAATAGTGAAACCCTACTAAAAGCGTTACTAAAACAATTGCATTAACCCTTCAATTGTAACAAATGTAACGTTTTAAAATTGAATACTTATCAGGAATTAAAACCCGACGATACCTTTAATGTGAGCCGCTTCTCCCAAGCACATCACACCCCCTAAAGCCCTATTTTACTAGGTTTTTACTTCCCTTATTGACCATACCTATCAACAGTTAGCCAGCATTTTCCCAGTGCTGGCTTTTTATTTACAGCCCCATTACTGACTAACTTTATACTTGAAGTTACGGAATAAGGGTGTGCAGGTGGGAGTAGTGAGTGTTTTTTAATAAAATTCAACCAAAATGCTCAAAAAACAGAACAATACCCCTTGTTTCCACTCTTTTCGGATCATAATTACCTAAAAACCATACAAGAATCCACTAAAACCTACCCCCCTCCTCACCCAAAAACCATACCGACGACAATTATACCCAAATGCCAAGCCCAAAATCTCCGCAGAAACACGCACTAACCCACGACAAGACACACGAACCTTCTTAAACACCGTCTTCCAACCCGCAAACACATGCTCCACCCTAGCCCGAACCTTAGAAAGCAACCCATTAAACCGCTTCTGCGAAGCCGTCAACTCAGGCGTTGGTTCATGCTGCTTACCCCGAACACGACGCTTAATAATCCTCGGCTGTATCCCCAACGCCTTCAAATCCTTCTCCTTACCCACATACCCACTATCCGCACCAACAGTCTGCTCATCGCCCACCAGTACAGGCAGTAAACTCTGACTGTCATGCACATTGGCACCAGTAACAACCACCTTGCGAATCAACTTGCTTTTATACCAATTCAAAGATTAAATGGCGTGTTTTTGTAGGGGCGTGATTTATTAGCCCTAGCGGTCTATGCGTTGCATCAGTCCGTCCCACAAGCCCTAAACGGATGCGATAAATCGCACCCCTACATAGAGAAAGCTATACGCTATTCTAACTTTGAATTGGTATTAGCATCCACATTAACCGTGGCACTGTAACCAAAGCCTTTGTAGCCATAAGTGGCATCAGGGTCGCTCTGGTCTTCAGGCTTTTTTCTCTGTTTGCTATTGGCTTTAATAAAGGTGGCATCTACCAAGTTGCCTTCTTTAAGAATGAGGTTGTTCTCTTGGAAGAAGGTGTCTAAGGCTAAGAAAAGGGCTTCTTGGGCTGGGGTGTTTTGCAGTTCGTGTTGGAAGTTTTCGAGTGTCGTGGCTTCAGGGATGGGGGATTCTAAGGAGAAGCCGAGAAACTTTCGGAAGGAGAGTCTGTCGTGGCATTGAAATTCGGTTTGTTCATAGGAGAGATTGAACCATATTTTGAGGAGGTTCATTTTGAGCAGTAGTAGGCGTTTGTAGGGTGGTCTGCCGTTGGGTTTGTGGTGGATGTGTGTTTTGAGGATGGTTTCAAATAGTTGCCATGGTAGGGTTTGGTTCATTTCCTCTAGGAATTTGTGAGTCGGTGTGGCTTGTTGAATTTGGATGTCGGCAAAGGTAGTCATGGGGGTGGGGTATCCTATGAGAGGTGGAATAATGTCCCTTCTCTTCTAACCCAAAATTACCTTGCCCTTTTTCCGTAACTTCTATTGCTTTATCTGCTCCTGTTGCTGATTCGTTTGTTAGGCAAAGTAGAGAAGGGCTTTCTGCTGGAGAAACCGTTAAGTCGGCTTTAACATCTGTTTTAATTTTATTGGCAATGTCTCCTCTTCTGTTTCTCTTGGCAAACGTTGGAATGAAAGCGGATTATGAGTTTAATAAACGAGTGGTGAAGGATGCTATAGCAGAGTCTAAGAATGAGCAAAAGCAGCAAATGTTGCCCAAGCCCCAGAGAAAGTTGGTATTCGCAACGGTGAAGCATTAGCATTAACGGGTATATTTACATGGATTACAAAGACTGCCATTCCAGCAATCGCTACTGATCTTGCCACAACAGGGGTCAAATATCCCTCTGCAAAAGTAAAAGAAGATGCTGCTGCTGCTTTAGAAAAAGTGATTAACGCACGAGATGGTAAGTTTCAGGAAGAATCGCTAGCATTACAAAAAGAATTGACAGTAAAGCTGGAACAAGCATTTAGTACGTTTACGCAACGCAGGCAACTATTTACCCCACAAACCTTTGATACAATGGTTACCCACCTTGGCTTACCAGCGGATAAAACAGAAGCCTTGCGTCGGTTAGCTAACCAAGCTATTATTGCGGTGAATGATACGAAAGCTGAAAAAGCCATCCATAATAACCAATTGGGGTACGGATTAAACCAACTGATGCACGCCAAATCAGAAAGTAACCCTACTGATAGAATGCGAACGGTTCAGTCGGGTATTGGTGCTATTGAAAATGCGATGCCCCATATTCATGCAATGGTTCGATATCAAGCTCATCATGCCTTGGCAGATTTACGCACAGAAGAAGCAAAGACTTTTCGATTATTGTCAGATTCTCAACAAGCCATAGTATCGGAAGGCTTGGCTAATTATCATCGTAAAATGGCCTCTAAAGAAGGAACATTAAGCCATTTTGCTTCAGGGTTATTGGAAGGGTTTATACAGTATCAAAATGAACAATTCACCGCAACACAATCGAGAGATTTAAAACGTTTACTAAATGCTGTAGCACATGATGTACGCCCCTTTGTATTAGCCTTGAAAAATGATATTGAACGAAAACAAGTATTGTATGCCAAGCTAGATGTTCTATCAGCCCAACAACAAGCTCTAAAACCAGTAATAAGAGAATAGAAGTTACGGAAAAAGGGCAAGGTAATTTTGGGTTAGAAGAGAAGGGACATTATTCCACCTCTCATAGGATACCCCACCCCCATGACTACCTTTGCCGACATCCAAATTCAACAAGCCACACCGACTCACAAATTCCTAGAGGAAATGAACCAAACCCTACCATGGCAACTATTTGAAACCATCCTCAAAACACACATCCACCACAAACCCAACGGCAGACCACCCTACAAACGCCTACTACTGCTCAAAATGAACCTCCTCAAAATATGGTTCAATCTCTCCTATGAACAAACCGAATTTCAATGCCACGACAGACTCTCCTTCCGAAAGTTTCTCGGCTTCTCCTTAGAATCCCCCATCCCTGAAGCCACGACACTCGAAAACTTCCAACACGAACTGCAAAACACCCCAGCCCAAGAAGCCCTTTTCTTAGCCTTAGACACCTTCTTCCAAGAGAACAACCTCATTCTTAAAGAAGGCAACTTGGTAGATGCCACCTTTATTAAAGCCAATAGCAAACAGAGAAAAAAGCCTGAAGACCAGAGCGACCCTGATGCCACTTATGGCTACAAAGGCTTTGGTTACAGTGCCACGGTTAATGTGGATGCTAATACCAATTCAAAGTTAGAATAGCGTATAGCTTTCTCTATGTAGGGGTGCGATTTATCGCATCCGTTTAGGGCTTGTGGGACGGACTGATGCAACGCATAGACCGCTAGGGCTAATAAATCACGCCCCTACAAAAACACGCCATTTAATCTTTGAATTGGTATAAAAGCAAGTTGATTCGCAAGGTGGTTGTTACTGGTGCCAATGTGCATGACAGTCAGAGTTTACTGCCTGTACTGGTGGGCGATGAGCAGACTGTTGGTGCGGATAGTGGGTATGTGGGTAAGGAGAAGGATTTGAAGGCGTTGGGGATACAGCCGAGGATTATTAAGCGTCGTGTTCGGGGTAAGCAGCATGAACCAACGCCTGAGTTGACGGCTTCGCAGAAGCGGTTTAATGGGTTGGTTTCTAAGATTAGGGCAAGAGTGGAGCATGTGTTTGCGGGTTGGAAGACGGTGTTTAAGAAGGTTCGTGTGTCTTGTCGTGGGTTAGTGCGTGTTTCTGCGGAGATTTTGGGCTTGGCATTTGGGTATAATTGTCGTCGGTATGGTTTTTTGGTGAGGAGGGGGGGTAGGTTTTAGTGGATTCTTGTATGGTTTTTAGGTAATTATGATCCGAAAAGAGTGGAAACAAGGGGTATTGTTCTGTTTTTTGAGCATTTTTGGTTGAATTTTATTAAAAAACACTCACTACTCCCACCTGCACACCCTTATTCCGTAACTTCACTTGTAGATTTACCTACTGCAAACCGATAAACCGACTAATAGTATTAATCCAAAAGACAGGGAAAGCCAAACAACCATGATGATGATAGCCCTCAAAAATTTATCTCCTTATGATAGGGAAACGCTCGCCTTAATGGGAAGGCTTTCCAAACGAGAAATTCAAGCTTATGATGGGCTAGTAGACAGGCATTTAAAATCTGTTTCAGAAGCCCTGTTATTGTGCGTAACCTGTGGTGCCTTTGGGGGACATCGGTTTTATCTCAACCAATCCAAAACAGGGTGGGCTTACCTACTGTTTAGCTGGACTTTATTCCCCTTGTGTTTGGCGATAGTAGATTGTTGCTTTTTATTAGCAGATGTTGAAAGATACAACCTACAAGTTAAATGTCAAGCTCTACGTAAAATCAAAGCTTCACCTACAAATTAATAGTATCAGCTAGCACCTTTGTTTCAGCCTCAAGGGTTAAAAACATTCAACTTTAGGTGTACTTTAGGTGTTTGAACAGGGATAGAATCATATCTAACAACTTACGCCCATTTATGGGGTGTCAATTAACCTTTTGTCCTTTTTTATTGGAAATTATTTACGGTTTAATAAATAGTGTTAAAGGAAGAACAAAAGAGATAAACATTGCATCAGGGGAAACCATCATGTTTTGCCTGAAGAATCGCTTTTTAATAAGTCAACCTTATGGAGTGAGGGAGCATTATTTGTGATGTCTTCACGCAAAAAAGTAAGTTTCCCCCTTTTTCTTTGTTCCGAAAACGACTGACTCATTGATTGTCTACAGTTGAGTGAATCAACAGCAATCAAAAACTAAACTAAACAAGAGTGAATTGACCCTATTAACCGATATTTTTTTATTAGAATGAGTGAATGATTATGACGATGCCATTACTAACACCCCATACCGTAGTAACCCCTTACAACTTAGTTCCGCCTTTAGTGGAAAGCTGGTTTGGTTTAGAAACCAAGTTGCTGGTTTCGTTGGTATGTTTAGCTAGCCTACCTGCCGTAGCAGGATTTTGTCTATTAGTATTGGTACACTAATACCAATTAAAAGATTGAGACATTTAACTAATTAGCTATTATAATATCCTTAAGTCTATTAAGGAGTATTTAAAATGCAGTGTCCAAAATGTGGTAGTTTAGATAAAGTTAAAGCAGGGTTCATTGGAGAAAAGTAACGGTATCAATGCAAAAACTGTGCCTGTAAATATACACGTTCAACCCCGAAAGGGCTAGCACCCATCACATGGACGCTAGCCAACCCAGCTATACGCTTCAGGGCTTTCCCTTCGAAAAACTGGTAATTTAATTGGGGTTTCAACGCCTGCTGTACTCAAACAAATTCGTAAAATAGACACCACTGCTTGTCGGTTAGAGCCACAGAAAACCACTGTTGTTGAGCTCGATGAACTCTGCACGTTTCTTACCGAAAAAAACGCAAAATCTGGGTATGGGTGGCTGTTTTTCGAGAAACAAGGCAAATCTTGGACTGGGAAGTGGGTTGTCGTGGCATTAAAACCTTGAAAAAATTATGGAAACGGCTTCAGTTATTCAAGGTTGAAGTTTATTGTGCTGACCATTGGAAAGCCTACAATGCCGTGTTGCTAGTGGAAAATTGGTTCAAAGCAAGGCTGAAACGTATACAGCAGAACAGACTTGGAGCGATTTGCGACATTGGTTTGCTCGGTTTAAACGACGAGGTAAAGTCGTCTCTCGGTGTTTGGGTGATTTGATTCATGCCATAGCCATTTACTTTCACCGAGTTAATTTAAGATATAGCTAATTGGTTAAAACTCTCCGTGTAAGTTGAAAATAGGCTTGAGCGGAAGCTAGAAGCTCCCTAAATGCTCTGCTTCGCTACGCTCGCACCAGCCTATTTTCAACTGCAGATGGTTTTAAGCTAAGAATTTTAGCTTAAACTCAACAATAATAGGTGTTCCGCAATTTGGTTAGGAAGCGTATTTTTCTTTAAATGGCTATAACTCTTTAAAAAATCACAAACAAGTGGTTCAGCATTTAGTGTAAGCTGATGATTATCTTCAGCATTCCCCTCTACTTTATAGAAATTTTATACCCCCATGCCTAAAAAAAACAAGCCCGTTAAACCGGTTATCCCTGTTCAGTTAGTGCCACAAGCAGCACCGTTTCCTCCAGCTGAAAAACCCCATCAAATCGGGTTGGTCTTTTTTAATATGGGCGGGCCTGATAGTTTAGATGCCGTTCAGCCTTTTCTGTATAATTTATTTGCAGATAATGATATTGTGCAAATGCCTATCCCCCAATGGCTTCAAAACCTGTTTGCGTGGCGAGTTTCAAACAAACGCAAAAAAGAAGGCAAAGAAAACTACCACAAAATTGGCGGACGCTCCCCCATTGAACCGTTTTCTCGGCAACAAGCGGAAGGCGTTATGGCGTTGGTGCAACCCCAGCTGACCGAAAGAGGCTTTCCCCCAGCTAAGTGCTACTTGGCTATGCGCTATTGGCACCCTCGGGCGGAAGCTACCATTAACCAGTTGAAGGCAGATGGCATTACCCATGCCATTTTAGTGCCACTTTACCCCCATTATAGTTTAGCTACCATTGGTTCTAGCCTTCGGGAATGGACGCAAGTGCTGGAACGGCCTGAACACAGAGCGTTTGCTAGTAGCCTTCAACAGTCGACGCTTTGTTCGCATTATGAACATCCGTTGTTTTTGCAGGCGGTGGCGGAAACCATCGAAACGGCGTTTGCTGAAAAAACGTGGAGCTGTCCGCCGGAAGATGTGCTGCTGGTTTTTTCGGCTCATGGGTTACCTATTTCTTACGCTGAAAATAATAAAGACCCTTACCCTCGGCAAATTAAGGCGACCATTGATGCGTTGATTTCTAAGCATTTTCCTCAGAACAACTGGCAATTATGTTGGCAGAGTAAGGTTGGGCCTTTGGAGTGGTTGAAGCCTTATACGGAAGATTTGGTGGAACAGTTAGCTAAAGAAGGGCGTGATAATGTGTTGATGATACCGATAGCGTTTGTTTCGGATCATATTGAAACGTTGTTTGAGATGGATATGTTGTATGTGCCGATTGGTGCACAACATGGGCTGAAGCATTACCATAGGGCGGCGGCGTTGAACAATTCGGCTACTTACCAGCAGTGTTTAGCCCAGTTGGTGTTGCGGGCTGTTGAACAACCCAATATTTGCAAGATTGATTTTAACCAGCCTGTACCGTTGGGTGGGGTTTGTTCTTCTACCCATCGGGGATAGTTTGTTTAAATAGTGTTTTGAATAATTAACCGCCTATTTTAATGCAGGGGTGCTTTTGTAGGGGCGGATTGCATCCGCCCGATGAAGATTGATAGTAATGGGTGGATGCAATCCACCCCTACAGGGGAAAAACCCTCACCCCAACCCTCTCCCAACAGGGAGAGGGAGCAGTACCAAAAACCACGACCAACACCTCCTACCATGCCGAAGGACGAGTGGTAAGGTAAGCATAATTGAGGGCACCCACGTTAATTTTAGCCATATGCTGCTTCCAAGGTTTGCCCCCCGTAATCGTCGCCTTATCCCAAACCACATACCGCAAACAATCCACCACATCTTCAAACGGATGTTCCTCCAACGGAATTTCCATCGGCGACCCATCCGAATGTTCCCGAAACCGATAAGCACCCGAAAGGGCATTACACAATTGCGGACACTGCGTCGGGTTCACCAACAACGCCGGCGTACCAATCGGGTCTGAAAAATCATCATTCCGCCACTCTATCAGCAAATGACGGATTTTTTCCAACCCCTCCCGCACCGGTGCCTTCACGCAAGTGGGTTTAATCCCCAATTTGCCCAACAATTCCACTGAACTATATTCCAACAAATTCTGATGCTGATTCCCAGCAGGGTCGAACAAATCAAACACATCGCCTGTATGGGCAAATTCCGTCTTGGTAATGTGCAAAATACGTTCGGCAAACGGACGCAACACCTCTTGATGCCCCACCTCTTCCCGCAACACCAACAACCGCCCCATTAAATCTATCTGGCAAAACAACACCGCTGGGCAATGGTAGCCAAAATCCCACACCCGAAAGAGTTTCAGCCCCTGCACTGGCTTCAACCCTACCTGCTGATGCACCGCCTTAAATTCTGGGAAAACCCGATTCTTCACCGACGCCTGATAGTTAATATCCAGCTCGCGGGCAATCATATCTTCCGTCATCCGCTTACACTGCTGTTCATACCACGCTTGCGTTTTAAAGGGGTGTAAACGCCAATGCAAAGTCAACAACGGTAACCCGTCTGACTGCCTTAACTTCGCAAAACAATTATTCAGCCCATTGGGCGTAGAAAGCAATAGCCTGCAAGGGGAAGAAAAGCCCGCCGCCATAAAGCTACTTTCCGCCTGTTGCCAAAACGCAAATTCATCCATTAAAATAGCCCGATACCGCCCACCACGGGCAAATTGTTCCGTGCAAGCTTCCCCCGTAATAGCATTGCCATTGGCTGGGTTGAGCAACCGAGCCGTGAGGCTATGCTTTTTTTCCGCAAAGCCAGAAGGTAACAACCACGGCGGCTGCACCTGCAAGTTGTAGCGAATTTTCCCGAAAACCGACGATAAATCGCCCAGTTGGTCGACCAAGGCTAGTTTTCGAGAGCCAATCAGAAACGAACTACCCGCCTTAAACTGCCAATACCACTGAAAAACGAGGGCTATCAGCCAGCTTAAGCCCATATCTCGAGATTTTTCGATGATGAGGTCTTCACCCGTTTCAATGGCGTGAACAATTCGGCAAACCGCCTCTTCTTGAAAGGGGAAGAGGATGAAGGGTCGGTCTGGGTGTTGGTGTTGTGCGGTGATGCGAGGGTCATACGTGTGGGCGAAATACTTGAACCAAAACAGGATGTTTTCCGAACACAGGCGGATGATTTTATCAATCAGCGTGGGGGCACTTTTTACCGCCAGTGCTAGCTTGTAACGATAAGTTTCCGTTTGTTTAACGTAAGCCTGCCATTGAGCGTTGGTGGGCGTGCCTTCGGGGAATCTGTGGGTGGCAGTGGCGGGGTTTTGCAGGGCTTGGCAGGCTTCAGGGGTGAAGGTGGCAACATCGTTACCATTCAGGCGTTGTTTCATGGTGGGTAATTCCTATGGTGTTGTGGGGGTGAAGGATGTGTGGATTTTCCCTCACCCCAACCCTCTCCCCGTGGGAGAGGGGGTAGAGCAGGGGGAAGTAGAAGGTTGTGGCGTGCTTTCTTGTTCCCTCTCCCTTTGGGAGAGGGCTAGGGTGAGGGTGTCCTAAAGTTTTTTTGACAAAGTGGCTTTATTTTTGATATAATTAAAGCCTAATCGATTATTAAGATTCCCAGTACCGAATAAAATACACTAATTTTTACCCACGCTACAGAATCTGCAACGGGTTTTGTAATAAAAAGTTAACTTGTCTTAATTGTTTGTTAATATAATCTAACTTGAAATTCCCGTAAATCGTGCTATAGTATACTATATCTCTTTATATATTGAAGACTATTTTATTGTGATGCTGGCAGAGAAATAATCATTTTTTTTAGTGGTTTTTTTTTACTATCCCCTTGTTGGTGTTCAATCTTTTATTTTTAATATTGAAAGCGTTATTTTAAAAAAATCGGTATGGTGGACATTTAGCTCATTGCATTATAAATAGTTGCTGATATAATAATTCGTACTATTGAACTTATCAAAGAGCGTTTCTTGAATTCTCTGTTACAAGGTCTATATTAATGGACAATATAAAGTTGAAAAGGTGATAATTAACAATGATGATGCCAAGTACTGCAGCAAAAACAAGTAAAATATCCAAAGCGTCTAAAGCCGCTTCCCCTGAAGTAGCAAAAAATTTAGTGGAAGCCTATCAGGCGGAAACTTCTGATGTTACTTCCCCTACGGGTGGTGCCAACCATGACTTGTTAGAAAAATCACTCCGTGTTGTGGGCGACAAATATTCTTTACAAATTTTAAACTTGCTGTTACAAAGCGATGCACAGCGGTTTGTTCAGTTGGAAGCCACCATTCAGGGCATTTCTCCACGGACGCTTTCCGCCCGTTTGAAGCATTTGGAAGCTCATGGGTTGCTTTCTCGTAAAGCTTATGCCACCATTCCACCGAAAGTTGAATACAGAATTACTGAAAAAGGCATGGCCATTACCCCAATTGTGGTTGCTCTTAGCCAATGGGTTACCTTACTGGACCCGACTGTAGTAAGCAAAAAAAGCTAGTTTTAAACCCGAAATTTTGGCTGTTTTAACTGATTTACCCCCTTTGTCTGCCAAGGTAAGGGGGTTCTTTGTAACAAAAAATGTGGTACAAGCTTGACGCTTGATGGCTATTTAAATAGAATGGGTTGGTGGTAATTAGGACTTTCCTGATTACGATGATGACAATGAATACTGGTTTAAATTATTTTACGTTAACTATTAAAATGAATCCCTAGCGGTAGGGTTAGAAGGATTGTGTGATGATGATAAGTTTACTTGCTGGTGCTGAGCTTGCTTTATTTAATACAGCAAAAGTGAACCCTACTGCTTTGAAAACGGCAGAAAGACAAGCTACCCCTTTAGTAATAGATAGTGGTAGTTCTATAACCGAAGTTGGAGAGTTTCCTTCGGGAACAGTCGAACATCGGGGTTCGGGTCGTCGTGGTTTTATGCCTGCTACTGGTTTGCAGACTGATTCTTTTACAAAAAGTAGTACAGTATAACGCCCTTAGTGATAAAGCATTTTTTTCTAACAGGTGGTAGCCGTTAAAAATCGAGCGGTGATGTGGTGGGGTCTAGTAATAGCAGACCCCACCACTACACCATAAGCCCCCAATGTCAAGGCTTTGGCCACTTCCGAAACGTCCCAAAATCGCCCTTCTGCAATAATAGGCACTGTTGGAAACGCCGAAATCAACGCCGTTAATAACGCAAAATCAGGCGAGTTTTTCGGGCTAGTTGCCTGTGTTTCCGTCGTGTAACCAGCCAACGTGGTGCTAATCATATCCACCCCACAGGTATGGGCATAGGTGGCAGAAGCCAAAGAATCCACATCCGCCATCACCAAAACCGCCGGAAATTTAGCCTTCAGTTGAGTAATAACTTCCCGTAAAGAGAAGCCATCAGGGCGGTTACGTTGGGTAGCATCCAAAGCCACCACATCTGCACCCGCTTGGGCTAATAGTAAGGCATCTGCCAAGGTTGCCGTAATGTAAACGTGGTTTTCAGCCGATGCTGGTATGGGTTCGGGCTTAGTTAATGCAATAATAGGTAGTTGCGGATAAGCCTGCTTTAAAACAGGAATAAGGGCTGGAGTGGCAATACGCAAGCCCATTGCTCCGCCGGCAACCACGCTATGGCACAGGGCTTCTAATATAGGGGTGGGGTACAGGGGTTCGCCTTGGCTAGCCTGCACCGAAACAATCAGCGACCGAGGGGGGAAAGGTAATGAGGGCATGGTGAATCAGGATTCCTTCATCAGGTTATATAGCTGTTCCAAGTATTAATGAACCCTATCGTAGAGGCGGACTGCGTCCGCCCGTTACTATTAATCTTAGGCGGGCGGACGCAGTCCGCCCCTACAGAGGATAGAGTAACTCATTAACTTTTGGAACAGCTATAGTAGGGTAGAGGCGTTTCTTAATTATACCACTTTAAAGATTGAATAGCGTACAATCTTGATTCGGGAGACCACAAGGGTCTCCCCTACAGTAGGAATTTTTGTAAGGGCTGGTCTCTGTGCCAGCCCGTCTGAAATGTAAAGCCAACACGATATAGTAGGAAAAAGATGAATCATGACTGAAGCAAGACTAACCATACTGGCGAAGTGCCTTGAACGCTTCTCATAACGTGTGGCAATACGCCGAAACTCCTTTAGTTTCTGAAAGCAATTCTCAATCAAGTGCCGTGTCCTATAAACAAAACGATCATATTCCCACGGATTTTTTGTATTCTTCTTCGGAGGCACCACATAGTCCGCCCCATAACGTTCAATAAAACGCCGTATTTTCACATCCACATAAGCCCTATCCGCACACCACGCACGAGCGAGCGGGAAATCGACTTATCACCGCAATAGTAGGCTTGCTATCGTGAACTTCCCCACCTGTCAAAACAAAGTGTGGTAAGGGATAACCCAAGGCATCGCACGTCATGTGGATTTTCGTCGTATGCCCTCCAACACGTCGCCCTATGCCTTGAAAAGACTGCCCCCTTTTGCCCCCAAGCCATGTTGGTGAACAACGCATGTCGTGCTATCTATAAAACACTGTTCTAAATCAGCGTCTTTACTGAGGGCTTGGTGGATTTTGTCCCAAATACCTGCTTGGCTCATTCGTCTAAAAGTGGTGTAAACACTACGCCATGAACCATAACGTTCTGGTAAATCTCGCCAAGGAATAGCCGTGCTAAGTAGGTAGAAAATACCGTTGACGGTTTGTCGTAACTTAAGCGTTTTTCGTCCTCGCATTTCTGTTTTTTTAGGAAAAACGTGTAAAATTCGTTCCCACTGGCTATCGGTTAAGTCAAATCGTATAAGAAATACCCTGTCATACCAATTCCAAGTTTAAATAGCGTGTTGAATATAGGGGAAATAGGCGAACGATTTCACCCACGCTGTATTAGCCTCTACCCAGCGTAAAGCCTTCACTAAATGAGCTTCCACTGCATCCAACGTCTCAAAATAAGCATTGCCAAAAAACCGAGTCCGAATACCCTTCCACAACTGCTCCACAGGGTTCAACTGCGGACTATACGGCGGTAAACAAACCAACCGAATGTTAGCAGGAACAACCAGCCCCCCACTTCTATGCCAACCTGCACCATCCAAAACAAGCACAATCTCATCTGCAGGGTAACGCTCACTTAATTCACGTAAGAATACGTTCATCCAATCCGTATCCGCATACGGAAGAATCAACGAAACACTCTCTCCCGTCTTGGGTTCCATGGTACTATACGCATAGAGGTATTGCCGTATATGTTGAGCTTCCACTACTGAACGTTCACCCTTGGGTAACCATACTTTACGAACTTGGCAAATTTTGCCAAACCTCGCCTCATCCTGAAAAAATAGCCGAACTGGCTTTTTTACTGTTTTTGTAACAGAGTTAACGAAGTCAGGAAGTTTTTTTGAAGAGGGTTTGAGCCTCATCATTATGGTTGGGATGCACTGGGCGAGGTACTTTTGCCTTCCAATCGTGGCGATTGAGCAGGTTGTAAACAGTTTGAAAGATGACGGGTCTGCCCACCAGTGCGTTGAGTGCCTGGTGTAAATCGTAGATACCGACCTTACCTTTGTGGCGTTGTAGTAGGTCTATTTCGGCTTGTTTACTGGGTAGTAGGCTATTGCGTACAATCCCTTTTTTAGGATAGAGACTGTAAAGTCCGTGTTGTTGAACTTGGGCTTGAATGCGTTGGACGTGTCGAAAGCCGAAACCCGTATGTTGGGCTATTTCGGCTTGTGTTTTACCGTCGATTATTTTGAGTTTAATGCAGAGGAATCGGCGATAGGTTTTCTTGTCGGTGAAGGTTTTTTCAAAGGCGAGTACGTCTTCTTGGGTAATCATGATCAGACTCTTTCAAATAAACAATAATACCCCTCTATTATACGCTATTTAAACTTGGAATTGGTATTAGCCAACAAATCAACCCTTGAGAGGGGATTATTAAGGGGGCGTGGAGCCCCTTTAATTTTGCGGGGGGTTTGGGGGGTGGTCAAACACCCCCCCCATGAAGCCCTAGCCCTTACTAATCAAACCTTCCGCATTATTATTATGAAGCGTATAATTTTTTAAAATACTATACTATCAAGTTTTATCCAAAATGCTGGAAGGTTTTATCGCCCAATAAAGGCTCTAAACGCTGATGCTGTTCCAACGATTCCCCCTGCACCAACCAAGCACTCGGCACAATAGCATCCGCAACCCACCCGTGTACCCGAAACCCCAATCGTTTTAAGGTGATTAAATTAGCGTGCCACACATCTGGGCGAACAGTACCCACCAGCTCAAAATCTTCTCCGCCATATAAAATCCAAGGTTGGGCTTTTTCCAGCCCATATGCCATAAACGGGCTGGCAATAGGCAACCAATCTTGATTCAACAACACTTGCACGCCACTGGCATGGGCAATTTTCAAGCAGGCGTCTGCCAAGCCATCGCTGGAATCCATTAACGCACTGGTGGGGCTAATAGCTTGTAACCCTTGCCCTGCTTCCAACTTGGGTAGCGGTTTTAAAAACTGCTGAACGGGCAAAAAAGCCCTATCAACCGTATTACTTTGTTGCAATAACCGCAACCCCAAGTGCGAAAGCCCATGATGCCCTGTGGCAATTAAATAATCGCCCGCTTGAGCTTGATTTCGCTTTAAACTACTGGCAACTTCGCCAATAACCGTGATGCTAACCACCCATTGTGTGCCCTTAACCGTATCGCCACCAATTAATTGAGCGGTACAGTGGCTAGCTTTCAAGCACGCTTTCATGCCAGAATAAAAGCCTTCAACGTCATCTTCGGTTGCAGTAACCGGCAAAACTAAGCCCACCAAAAAATAGAGAGGCGTTCCACCACAAGCCGCAATATCGCTTAAACTAGCGGCTAAAGTTCGCCAACCCACTTCATACGGTGAACAAAATTGGAAACTAAAATGCTGACTTTCCACAAACGCATCAACGGAATACAACCGAACAGACGACGATGGCTTCAAGAATGCTTCCATTTTTTCATGAAAGCAATCATCCCCAATAGCCCCTGCAGGCATCAATAAACTTTGAGCAATTTCCCAAACAACGGATTCTTTAACCATGGTTATTGGCGATTCTCTCTGGGCTATTTCCGACCAAAACCAAACGGGCATTTAGACTGTTTTTTTTCTTCAACGCCTTCAGTAGCTAGGCTGATAGCTATCACTTCCTTGGGCAACTGTTGTTCTACTAAGTGATGCAACTGTTTTAGATAGGCTTCAATGCGTTTGGGGTCGGTAGTATCCGTGGAATAAGGCCAAACCTCCGCAGATTGCAGGGGTCTTAACACCGATTGATGCATGATAATTCCCATTGTTGAAACCAATGGGTGCTTCGGTAGTAACCAATCGGCGTTGGATTCAAGCCAATGAGTGGGGGCGTCTAAAACCCAACAAGGCAAACTGTTTTCAGCCAACCACAGCCCTTTTTGATGCAGTATTTCTGCTTGTTGCATGGTTATACAAATCGCCTTCACCCACGGATGATTTTGCAGGTACTGCCAATGGTGCAACACGGCTTCCGTATTCCAATATTGGGCGTCTACCACTAACCAATGGGTAGTACTATCAGGAATTTCCCATGCTTGAAAGAGGGTTTCTAGCGGATACGGCGAAAGAAACCCAAATTGGGGATGCAACACCCCCTGATGAAACGAAGCTAGCACAACCCATTTCACCAAACCCAATTGCCATAACGCAATAGGCGTTGAAACATTATTTGGTTCTAACTGAAGCCCCAATTCAAGCGAAACGGTTTCTTTCAATTCATGAAGCAACGTGGTTAAATGGGCTACTTCAACCGATGAAAACAAGCCACTCGTTCCGGTTTCCACTGAAAATTGAGACGCTTTTACTTGAAGCATCAACGCTGTAACATCGGCTGAAGAATCCCAAGCCGTGGCTTCTTGTAACAACCGCTGTGCAATAACTAAAAGTTCAGGATACCCAATTTGAGTATTGCCCCCTAGCAATGCAGGCAGTGTTAATTTACCAATAATAGGTATCATCGTTGTTGTTTGCATGGGGTTAGTTAAAACTTTCCATCCCAATAGGTTGGGGGCGTTGCGTAACAGCAATATGCGTTTCGGGGTGCACCAACCAATGGGCTAAGACTTCAGCAATCCATGGGGCTTCAGGTTCTAGCAAAACATCATGAAACGCATCAGGCAAGCTCAATAACTTGTGAGATTTTTTCGGGGGCAACTGCTCAAAAAACAACCGTTTCATTTCAGGCGTTGAACTCACCTTATCTTGTTCGGCGACACATAAAAAGACGGATTGCTTCAGGTTATTAAGCGTGTTCTTTAGGCGTTTACCTTGCCAATCTTTCACGGTTTTCAAAAAGTTTAAACTCAAATACAACGGCACTTCAGGGGCGGGTAAAGTGCCATTGAGATAAGCTGGATTCCGAGTAATAGCATCAACGCCATAAGGCAACCAGACCGAAACGGCTTTTTTATTTTTAGTAAAGGCTAACTTTAGCAAATTAGGCACAACCCAAGTTAACGGAAACACTGCCATATTAGGCTTAAAAGCGGGTACAAACAACACAACCTTTTCAAACTGTTGCTGAAATTTGTTAGCCAAATAAGTCGCCATTAACCCACCTAAGCTAATGCCAGCAATAATGGTTTCTGTTGGTTGAATGAGTTGTTCCGCTATAAAATTAGGTAAAACGGTTTCAATAAACAGTTGTAAATCCGCATAAATTTCAGCCACATCATACAGAGGAACGCCCTTGTTTCGTCCGAAACTACGACAATCCACACTAATAATTGCGTACACTGAAGCAATTAGGGGGTCTAACACCGGCTTGGCATGGTCTACAGATCCACCCAACCCCGGAATAAATAGCATCACCCTACGAGTGGTGGGCAAGATTGTTTCGCCTTGCGGGCGTTGCCACACAACAACCGTTAATGAATGATTATCTATAGTTTGAAATGAAAACGTAGATTCTTGCCAAGCAGGCGAAATAGACGGTGTGTTTTGTGGGTAAATGGTCGGCATATCAGAACAGGTCATTCCTTTTGCTAAATTAAGTACTATATCAATATAATTGTAACATATTTTAGATTTAGGGCTATTTATTGTCTATTTATTTAAGCGGTGAAACGTGTCCAAAAATCAGATTTAACCTTTTGGTGACGAACGGGGCTAAAATAAGTTAACGCTTTTTGTTTCAACCTCGTGTTTAAAGTAGCCAACGCTTCGAATGAAATACTCAACCGGGTTAATTTATCTAGCCATTCTAGGGTGTTTTCCGCCACAAGGCTGGCGACATCTTCAGAAGAATTACCTGTAAAAGCACTAACCAACCCAGCTGTTGCCGATTGTTGTAAGGTTAAAACGGGGGTGCCGTAATTCAGGGCTTGTAAAGCCATTAAAGGGTCGTTTGCAGGGAAGCAATCCAACACTAAATCCGCCACATTCAGCAATTGAAGCCTATCGGTTTCACGCAACTGCCCCAAGAAAATCACTTTTTCAAAGGCTTCCGGTGAAAAAGTGGTTTTCCATCGGGTTTGTAGTTGGTCATTCCACGCATCTTCTTCCCCAGCAAGCACAAGTAATTTGGCTTTGGGCACGGCTTGTAAGGCTTGATTTAACAAGGCATCTAGTTCAACGCCAATTCTGTAGGGGGCTTGAGGTAACACCCAAACCACATCGTCATACAGCACGCCAAAATCTTGCTTTAACAGCTTGATATTTTCACCCAACCGTTTTAAGGGCATCCACGGGTTACAAGGAATAACCACTTTTTCCGAAAAATCCGCCGTTGAATGAGGCATTTCAGGAATCAGCACAAAATCGATGGTATCTTTACACCCTGTCGTCAACCCAGAAAGCGAAAGGGCACCTTGTTTAGGTGCTAACCGCCGATGAGCTAAAAACGTGCTAACAGGGTCTTGATTGATATCCGTATATAGCAGAACATCCACATTTTCCGCTAAAATAGCAGCTTGGCACGCTTGCCAATCCGTCGTAGACAATAGAACGGTATGCACCGTTTCTTCCGATGGTTTTGTAACACCCGAAACCCACTGCAACGGTTGCCCCACTGGGAAGAAAACAACCTCTACCTCTTTATCAAACGCTTCGGGTAAATTCGTGAATAAGCCTTGAATAGCCCACGCCACTTTGTTTTCTGCTTGAAAACTTCGGGTAACGACCCCTATCCGCTGAACACCCGCCACTTTAGGACGAAGGGCTTCAATCGGCAAACTAGGCACGGTGGGTAAGGCTTTTTGTAACAAGGTATGGTACTGTTCTAACAAAGATTTGACGGGTTCGCCTTGTTGTAGTAAATAAAACGGTGTATCCCCCACCTGCACCAGCGGATTTTCCAATTGAAACGGGTTGGTAGCTAAGGCTTTAAGCCCCATTAATGCCCGATGATGGGTTGCACTAACCGAAGCTTGCGTTGGGTGAACCACTGGCACGGCAAACAGTTTGCGTAATTCAATACCCGCATCATGGCTAGCATCCAACGCTTGGTTGTAATGTACTAAGGCTTCTTCAACCAACCCTTGCACGCTAAAAGCATGGGCTAGGCTTAACTGCGTACGGGCATCATTAGGGTTGAGGGCTAGTAGTTTATTCAAAACAGCAATACTTTGCGATGTTCTGCCCAATTGTTGCAACAAGGTGGCTAACGCTTGTAGCGGTTCAACGGCTTCAGGTTGCAGTTCCAGCACGGCTACCCAATGCTGAATCGCCTTGGTATATTCCTGCTGATTCGTGTAAAAAGTTGCCATCGCCTCATGCAATTCCGGTTGATTGCCCCCCAAAACTAAAGCGGTTTCATACGCCTGCTGGGCTTCGGGCGATTGATTCCCCTTCGTAGCTTGCAACAACGCCCCTTGTAAGAAAAACAACAGCGGGTTTTCAGGCTGAACCCCAATCGCTCGTTCTAAGGTTTCCAGAGCTTCTTCTGATTGCTGAGCAGCTTGGTAAAGCTGGACTAAGGTAATGTAAACATCACTCAATGCTGGTTGAACAGTCAGCAATTGCTCGTAGGTAGAAACGGCTTCTTCTGTGTACCCATGGGCTTGTAATAGTGGGGCTAGAATGGCTAATGCTTGAGAATTTTCAGCATCTAATGCTAACGCTTTTTTCAGTATCTGAAAGGCTTGAGCATCTTCTTTTAATGCTACACTTGCTTGGGCTAAGCTTACCCAATAGGAGGCATTTTCAGGGTCTGCTTGTAGGGCTAATTCAAAAAGTGCTTTAGCTTTTTCGAGTTCTTGGCTATATTCAAGCACTAATTGCCCTAACCGAAACGCATACGCCCCTTCTTCGGGCGAATCTGCTTGCCACGTTTTGAGCAAGGCAGTCGCTTCTTCTAATTGATTCGCTTCAACTAGGCGGTCAATTTCAGCTAATTGTATTTGAAGTAAGGCATTAAAGGCAGTACCCTGGCACACTTTTTGTACAGATATTTCTTCAGATTGTGGTGGAGTGGTCGTTGGTATCATAGGGCAATTCCTCTTTTTTCTAACCGATAGACCTCTTGCATGACTCTCGATATCTGGGGCATCTTCGTTGTTACTGCGTTACTCGTGCCTAGAATCTGCACCCACCTATCGAGAGTCATGCAAGAGGTCTAATGCTGATAGGTGTTAAAGCTTGTTGTAATACCTCAGGAATCCTTCGTAATGGTTTGAATGTGGTGGCATCACAAACCACGCAAGTAGTGAGCGCTTCCATTAAGGTTTCAATAATTGAACCATCAATGGCGGATGAACGAAGCATGGTTTGATGAAAATTCAACCGAGGCCCTTGAATGCTAATTTGCGTTTCAATGGTTATTTTATCTCGTAACCTACCCCCTTTTCGGAAGCGTAAATTTTGTTCAGCTACAGGGTAAACCCAGCCTTCATTGGGGGTTTGCAAATTCACACCACAATCTGCCACGGCTTTATCTCTGGCGGCTTCTAGCCATTTTAAATAAGCCCCATGCCACATCACACCGTAACAATCGGTATCAAAAACGTGGACTTCAAATTGATAAAAACTTTTATTGGTTGATGATGTCATTGCCAGTAGTCAAATCCTGTGGTTCTTCGGTTGAAACCGTTAGTTCAGCAAGCAAAGCCATTTCAGCAGCCAAAGCGGCTTTCTTTTGCTTTCTACGTTGATAAGGTGTTTGCTTTACTTCTTTGGGCAGGGCAGGCGTATTGCCTTCTTCTAAAAACGATTGTAACCCATGCAAAAAAACCGTTTTCCCTGTTAAATCAACCTCGCCCACAAACGCCTTAATAAACGGCACCATTTCGGTTCTGCCAGATTGTTGGTAGGTTATTTCCAAAAAGTCATAATCCGCCCCCGCTTTACCGGAACGAGCCGTACTAATAATGCCAGAAACCACCCCAACGGCTTGATTCGTTTCCTCAATTAGCACGGTTAATCCCACCAAATCAATCGTTCGGTAGGTATCGGTTTCATCTACGGCGGGCAATTCATCTTTATGGAGAAATAACTGGCTACCGCTCCATAATTGAGCGTCTTCGGGGTTGGTAATTTCTTTTACGCTAATAACTACCCGATGATGCACATGGTAATGGGCGTTGGTAACGTGCCATTCAACGCCTTGAGGATGCTTGGCTTGAAGAGCGGGGTGTGAAGCCCAAAGTTTGACGGTTTTAAGGGTGTCTAACCAATCGGGTTGGGAATCGAACGTTTTTAGTTTGATATCGCCCTTAACGCCGTGTCCGCCTTGTGCCGTGGCGATGGCTACCCATTCAGGCGATTGAAAAGGGCAAGGTATTTTCGGGAGCGATGCTTCGGTTGTAGAAGGTATGGGGATAGAGGGGTCTGTCATTGTCATATGGGTCTTTCAGAATAGAGAGGCTTTGGTATGTAAAACTCCCCTCCATTTTACTCGAAACACATAACGAATCCAACCCAAGCAATGATTTTAAAATTACCATTGCCACCAACTTTTCTTGGCGGATTTTGGTGGAGGGGGTGGCGGTTCTAATAATCTAAATATAGGATGTTCATTTTCCAGCCCTAATAATCTATCACACTGATAGGGAACCGTCCCCTCCCAAAGGCCACCAGGGTAAAATGAGGACGATCGGATATATAGTTTAGTAGCGTCTTTCTTCGTATTGGCAATTAGAACATCATTACCAAAATTCATCAAAGCACCACCCCACATCGAAGGATTAGCAAAAGGATTCTGTAGCCATCGTTGAGCAGACATAAGAGCTGCCTCTATAGGGTCTTGTGTCTGGATAGAACTAGAACCACCTACTTGCGAAGCAAGTGTCTTAAAAACAGGAAACTGTTCTTTATATTCTTCTAAACATCTTTGTGCCGTATACTTGGCAACCTCTCGTTTACCATTTAAAATATTCGCCCCTACCTCATACAACGTATAAATAGGTCGTAATACAGTTTTTTCTTTTTGGAAGTTAGATCATCCTTCGCGAAACAAGAGTGTTGCCCTGTCAAGAGATTCATGGTAATATCTTTTGATTTCCGTAGAAAAAGAATGGTAACCACCTGAATGCCCATCAAATAACGTTCTAGCGTGTCGCAAGTGTTCTAAAGCTTCAAAATATTTAGGAGAATCTACTTCCTCTTTACCATGAGTGGTGATAAAAACAATGGCTTTTTCTACAACTGTTGGCAAAAGAACAGTCCACCCTTGAGCGGCAGAAGACGCCAAACTTTGTTCGGAAATATACTTTAGTATTGGCTCCACAACCCCTGAACGTTGTGTAGTTTTACCAACCAATTTAGCTTGTTGCTCTTCTTCCGAATTAACTACCATCACCCCATTTTTTTGTGCAAATAAATGCGTTACCAAATTAACCAGTAACATCGTAAAGATACCAATCCAAAAGCCTAGTACTATATCTCTTTGTTGATCTGTTCCTGATTTAATTGCTGGTGTCGCAGGAACGTAAGTATCTAACACTTCAGGTAGTATCGTTTTTTTTACGATAGAGGGATTTATTTTTAAAAAAGGGCTTGCAGCTTTTTGTGCTAAGGGTTGTAGGTGCATTTTATTGAAGTCCTCTTGATAATTTACTTGTTTCACAAGTAACCAGTCATTGTCCATCAAACGCCACATTGAAAAGAGCTAGAGTCTCTATCGATTTATAAATATTATAGTAGATTCCCAAGAGTGTCAAGAAATGGTTGATATGGAATGTTTACTTAAATCTAGCAATCTTGTTAAGTCGGAAATAGAATAGACTACTCTGCCCATGTACGATGTGTTAACAAAATGCAGGCGTTTGCCAATACATTCATACCACCCGCTTTGGCTTTGGCAATGGCTTCATCACTTTCCGCGCCGGGTTGAAACCAAATATTGTTAATGCCCAATGCCAAACAATCTTCAACCACTTGCACGCCTAATGTGGGGGGTAACACCACATTAACCACCTCTGGTTTAGTGGGTAGTGCTTTTAAGTTGGCATAACAAGGGTTTTCTTCCACAGTGGCTAGCTTTGGGTTAACTGCTTGAACTAGATACCCAGCTGCCAGCAATTGCCGAAAAATAATGTTGCCGTACTTCGTGCGGTCTGCACTGACACCCATAACCGCCCACTGGCGAAAATTAGCGAAATTAGCTTCAAGTGTCATGGTATCTATGCTTTAGACTCTTCTTCTTCAGGCAAAACCCAGTCAAAGTGGAGTTCCTTGGTTTGGGCTGGGGCAGGAGCTACAGGGGCTTGCGTCATCAAACAAGTCGCTTGGTTGTTTTTAGGGAACGCAATCACTTCCCGAATACTATCAGACCCAGTGAGCATTTGAGCAATTCTATCCATCCCAAAAGCAATACCACCATGCGGAGGAGCACCAAACTGCAAGGCTTCCAATAAAAAACCAAATTGGTCGTGGGCAGCAGCCGCATCAAAACCAATCACCTTTAACAACGCTTCTTGCAATTCAGGCTGATGCACCCGAATAGACCCACCGCCAATTTCAGCACCATTGTAAGCCATATCATAAGCTTGAGCCAACATTTGTTCGGGGGCAGTATGCAATAAATGCAAATGGTCTGGTTTTGGTGCTGTAAACGGGTGGTGGCAAGGCGATAAAGCTCCAGTTGCTTCATCTTTTTCAAACATGGGGAAGTCAACAACCCACGTTACTTCATGCGAATCAGGCGAAATAAGGTTGTGCTTTTTCGCAAATTGAATTCTAAAACGTCCTAACACATCACACGCCTTATTAAAATTAACATCTGCCATAAAGAAGATAGCATCGCCCGTTTCAGGTTGAACCTTGTCGACAATAGCCTGTTTTTCGGCGTCTGAAAAATACTTCAAAATGGGGGATTTCATTCCTTCATCTTCGGTAAACAGAATGTAGGCTAACCCTTTAGCCCCGAAGCGTTTGGCATCTTTTTGTAAATCGTCTAATTCTTTCCGACTATAGCTAGCAGCCCCCGGCACTTTCAGGGCTAAAACAATCCCTTTTTGGGCAGGTTCACGGAATACCGCAAAGTCTGATTCCGTAAAGACTTCGGTCAATTTCACAAATTCTAACCCAAAGCGTAAATCTGGCTTATCTGAACCATAAGTTTCCATAGCATATTGCCAAGTCATTCTCCGAAACGGCCGTTGTAAGTGTACATCCGCTTCTTTAAACATTTCGGTGATTAAGCCTTCCATGGTATTCATTACGTCATCTTGCGTAACGAATGACATTTCCACATCAATTTGCGTGAATTCAGGTTGGCGGTCAGACCGCAAATCTTCGTCTCTGAAACAACGGGCTAATTGAAAATACCGCTCACACCCAGACATCATTAAAATTTGTTTAAATAGTTGGGGCGATTGCGGCAGTGCATAGGCACTGCCGGCGTGTACCCTTGAAGGTACTAAATAATCTCTCGCCCCTTCGGGGGTGGTACGAATGAGAATGGGCGTTTCAATTTCCAAAAAGCCTTCTGCATTAAAATACGTCCGCATCGCATGGGCTAATTTGTGCCGAAGTTGTAGGTTTTTATACATTTCGGGGCGACGCAAATCTAAATACCGATATTTTAACCGAACGGCTTCATCTACTTGAGCGGCTTCATCTAACTGAAACGGTAGCACTTTGGAGCGGTTCAGCACCGTTACGGTTTCCGGATAAATTTCCACCGTGCCAGTGGGATGATTCGGGTTGATGGTTTCTTCAGGGCGGTGTGAAACAACCCCTATAATTGAAATAACCGCTTCATTACGAAGGCTACCTAACACGGCGTGAACGCCTGCATTTTTTTGAGGATCTGCTACTAGCTGAACTAATCCGGTGCGGTCTCTCAATTCAATGAAGGTAATACCACCTAAATCTCTGTTAACAGAAACCCAACCATTCAACACGACGGTTTGCCCTACGGCTTGCGGTGTTACTTGGTTGCACCAGCTAGTACGTCGCAAAGCGGGTTGAAATGGTTGTATTGCACCAACAGCAGGGGTGGAAACGGAAGAGACTGGGGTAGGTAAAGACATCGTAAAAACTTTCTGACCGCACGGTAAAAGGTGAAAACACAGTACCTTTGATGTTACCTGAAACATACGAAAAAGCCAAGTACTACGGTTTTACTTTCTTACCACCTGACATTTTTTATTTTATGAATTCAGACTGGTTAATCGCTTCGAGCTAGAGCTTCATGGGGGGTGGTATTTGACCACCCCCCATACCCCCCGCAAAATCAAGGGGGCTCCACGCCCCCTTGATAAACCCCTCTCAAGGGTTGATTGGTTTACACGCACGTTAGAAATAGGCTTGAGCGGAAGCTAGAGGCTCCCTAAATGCTCTGCTTCGCTACGCTCGCACCAGCCTATTTCCATCTGCTTATGGTTTGAAGTTAGCAATCTACAAAAGAGCTAGCAATCATTGATGCTCAACTGTTTTGTCAGGTGGTAAGGTTTTATTTTAAAGCTTCTGCCGTATACGGATACTGTTTTGCTAAAGTAGTGGCGGTTAAAACCGATACCGTTTTAACCGTTTGGCTCAACATAAAAGGCGATGGCTTTGCAGCCGGTTTAGATAACTGCCCTACATTGGCTAAAGCCAATTGAGCCGTAGCGGTAAATGTACCTGGTGGCATAGTCGGCTTTGGCTTTGGCATAGTGGGCTTCATGGCTATAAAGGCTCTAACTAAACCTACGGTTAATACGGCTTGAAGCGTTAAGGCAATAGCCCCTACCAAGCCAAAATGCAAATGGGGTCTATTACCAGTCAATTGTTTAAAGAAGTCCATCTTCATCATACCAATAAAGGCCGCCATGGCTGGTACAAACCCTGCCGCAATTACTAAGCCAGTATATTCAACAGACCCCTTCTTATCCACTGCTTCGTTTTCATATTTTTGAATCACGTTATTATCTAAGTAGTTCCATACAACACCTGTTGCAATTAAGCCCGTTACAACGGTTGCGGCTAACTGCGGAATAGAAGACGCCTTAACTAGTAGCGGTAACCGATATTTTCTTAAATGTCTTGATTCACAAAGCACTTGCAGTAATTTGTAAGCACCATTTTCTTCACACTGCAGTGTGTTTTTGCTATTAGTTGTTGTCTCTGAACTCATTAAATTCTTCAAACTAGCTAAGTCTTCACCATTTTTACCCGGCAATGTTAGTGCTAACTGGAAGCTAGCCTTGTAATAATCTTCCAGTAATTGTGCTGCTTTTTCTTGAAAATCTTGGGGGGTCAGTATTTGAACTTCACCGCTATTATTCACTAACTGATTACACGCTTTAACAATCGTTTGTAATTGCCACAAGGCAGAGGCTGTTTCTTTAATAAAGTTCGCACCATCTGCGTGTTTTAAACCCAAAACGTCTTTAGCATCTGGCTTAAAGGTGTAAATTAAGGTGGTTTCAGCTTGGTCTGTACCTTTTAACAAAATTTTACCTGATAATATTTTTTCAATCGCTCGTCCAACCCGCTGGGTATAAACATCCAAGTTAGGGTCATTAACCCCTTGTTTTAGGTCTCTCCATAGGGCTTTCCAAACGGCTATTACATCAGCGGGCTTACCAAATTTGGCGTTTTTCAATTGTTCGGGGTTTTCAGCTTCGCAAGAAGCGTACAACTTAGCCAGCCACGTTTTTAGCACCAATTGGTCTAGTTTTTTAAGAGAAGACCCTTCACCCCCCAGAATCAGTGGTAATTCTTCTGAAATGGGTTCTTTTTGCAACCCGCCTGAAAACACCTTAAAGGCTAATGGTAAATTGAGCGTTGCATTTTCAGGGCGTGTGGGGTCTGTAATGGTTGTAAAATCGCCCCGTTTGGCTTGAAGCAGGAATTGATAAACCGTGGGTATCTGGCTAAACATACCCACTTGTTTTAAGTGGTTATGGGCTTCTAAAACAACTTCTCCCATAATACGAACAGAATGCTCATCTGTCTTCTTATAGGGCATGAAGGGCATATGCTGGGCTAGCGGATTGAGCAAATCGAAATAATCCACCTGTTCTTTCAGTGTTTTTTCGGCTGCTAATTTCCATTTCAAGTGGATTGCTAAGGCACTGTTGGGTCTAAATTTATACGTTTCGTACTTGCCTGTACCTTTGCCAGTTTCGGGGTTTTTCGTTTCCATTTCGCATTCAAAGTATGATAATACGGAGGGAATGCTGGTGTAGCGCAACCCTGCGGAAGTATCCGTCAAGGCGGTATACAAATCGCCCATTTGTTCTACGTTAAAACAATGCGTCTGGTCGAAATTCATTAATTCTTCAAATTGCTTGTCTGTTAAATGCGGATAAAGTGCTTTATCTTCAGGGGTTAAAATCGCCCCATTAGCTTTAGGAAATAATTCGGCATTAAATAGCGGTGCTATTTGGCTTCTAGCGACCCGTCTGAAACCTTCTTGCAGATATTGCATGGGTACTTGCGAAACACTTCGCCAAGCATAATCTAACCGACGCGTTACGGCAACTAACCCTTGCCTCCAAGCATTTAAGACGGATTTAGAAATATCGCTTGAAAACAAATTGGTAAAAGCAATGGCTTCGCCAATTGGGTTAAACGGTTCATCCAATCCACTATTAGAAGAAAAATAATCAGCCGTTGTTCTAAAAAACGGAGACGCTGGCGCTCGGCTGTCGTCAAAATCCAGTATTTTTTTTTTAACAGGTTCTTTGTTCAACTCATCGGCGGACTGAGCATCTATTGATATTTCAGGCTCTTGCGTACCAGCTTGAGCCCCTGAACGATGAGACCGAGACAGACTGTTCAATTGTTTATTATTCACTATCAACATAATCATTATGATAACCCCCCTCCAGCAATCAACAGATTGTTAGGCAGCCTATCTTGACTTGGATATTCAGGGTTGGTTAAAGCCATGCTTTGTTTTAAGTAAGTATAGTTATAGACATTAAAACCCACAGATGCCTCGGCTGATGGCTTTTCATTGCCAGCAGCAGCAATTTCTGTTGGTATGCCTACCGCTTGGGGCTTTAATTTATTGAACACTTGTTGTTCTTCTCGTAATGATACCGTGTTCCCTAAGGAAAGATCTAAAGAAACCTTTGGTTGAATGACTTTTGCTTGCGGTTCTTCTACTTCTTGCCCTAGTTGCTTTTTAACCCATCGTGTCAAGCTACGTTTCATTTCCCCAAAATCTAAGCGTGTTTCGCCATGTGCGCCGTTAAAGTCAACATCCAACCGAGCTAACGTATTAAACACAATGAAAAACAATAAATTCCCCAACACAAAGCAGGTAAATAGGGCTTGGGTAATGGTTTGAGACAATAACGCTGCATTACGATGTGCTTCATATTCATTCAGCAACGCCGTTCGTTGTGAAAGTTGGAAGGCGGGCTCCAAAACAGCCGCTAATTCGCCATTAAATGTATTGCCTGTTTTACTTAGTAGCTTGGGGGCTACTTCTAAGGCAAACCGTTTAGCTAAAGTTTGCTTACAGATAGTGGTGTTACCAGCTAAAACAGCCTTTTGATGTTCTTGCTCATAAAGTTTTACAAGTTCACCTAAAATAATTTGCGTACTTAACCTTACCGCTTGGTCAGCGTTTTTTTTCCAATGGGCATTAATGGTTTTAAACCAATCATTGGCTTGGCTCATCGCTGTTGCTTTAGCAGATTTTATCACCAACATGCCTTCGTCTGAAATATGGGTAATCGGTTCAGTGGCAAGCAGTTGTTTTAGTAGCTGCTTAATGCCTTCTTCACTAGCACCTTGCCCACCGCATGGTTTATAAAGAGCCAAATAATAGGTTAAATCAGCGGCTACTTCTGGGGCTAGTTCGTAAGCATTCTTTTTTAATTCGCCTGTTTTTTCATCAAATAACGAAGCCAAAACATCCATCACTTGCGGCTTGATGGTTTTCTCTGGTAGTAGGCTAGTGTATAATTGTTTCAGTTCTTGCCTTGTTCCCGCTTTACGCACGTTATCTAGCAATTGCGAGGGGTGTTCCGAAGCCAAAATTGCCTCTTGAATGGCCTTAAACGTGGTTTTCAAAGAAAGAGCATCGCCAAAGCGTTCAATGAGTTTAATATTAGTATCTAAGGGTTTAATTACCAGCCAATGCCGTTCTTTCGGCGGTAGTAAATGACCTATCGTTGTTAACGGATGAGCCGAAAGCCCGAAGGCTTGCCTAAAAGGGTGCCTAACTGTGTTATGCCAAATTTTTTGGCAGCGTTGCCAAGGGTCATCATCTTTTGAATAAGCTTGCGGTTTTGAGGTGTAGGAAGATTTCACCAAGCCATCAATAAATAGCTCGCTCAGAAAATCACCCTTAACTAAACCAATTAACGAGGAATTGAGGACGTTGTTACCAATATCCCGAGACGTGGTTTCCCATTTGTGTTGTGAAGGCTGAAAAATCCGATGATCCCAAAGCGTAAAATCCCATCCCCATGCTTGTGCTACCCGAAGTGTATTATTGGCAACAACATTTAACCTGCTGGTAACATCCATCATGTTATACCCGCCAGGCAAGTCCATTTTTACGCCTTTAAAGGTTTGATGAAAATTTTCAGCACTCACCATTTCAGCCGTATATGCCCCTGCACGACCCCCCGTTTGGCGAACAGGCAACGCCAACGGTTTTCCCTTCAAATTTGAAGGGAAACCACCAGAAAATCCAGTTGAATTATCAGCAGAAATCTGCAACAGCTGCATTAGCAAGGGGAACCTTTAGCTCAATAAAAACACTGAAAAACCACTGTAAAACAAAGCCTTAAACAGAAAGAATAAAAGAAGAAAAACATCTAAGAATACCAAGAAGCCATGTACAAAAGTTTGGGTTACAAAGTTCCTATACTAAATTAACACAAAAACACCGTGTGCTTTCGTATTATTCAAGCGAATAAACGTGGGTGAACCAATAAAAATGCCCTCTAGTCATAAGTCTTATACCATTTTTAAATAGAAATAGCGTTAGATGGATACTTGACAGTAACAACGTAGACGCTGACGACATTTCTATTTAAAATTGGTATTACTTGGCTTATAATAAAGGAAACTTAATCCTTACTAGCTAGTTTAATAGGAGCACACCGCTTTTTTATGACAACATCGTGTCAATCATCCACCCATACCCAATTGGCTAGCCAATTAAAGCAAGCCAAACAAGCTTTTTATCAAATGGCGAAACTAACTACTTGCCAAAAAAACGACGCCTTAGCCCTGATGGCTCAACTCATCGACCAAAACAAGCATCGGTGGTTGGAAGCGAATTTGACCGATTTACAAACCAATCAGACGGGTATTGATGCTTCGTTGTTGCAACGTTTAAAGCTGGATGAAGGTAAGATTGTTCAGCTGGTACAAGGTATTGAACAGGTTATTTCTTTAGAAGACCCTTGCGGAAAACTGCTAGGAAAAACTGAATTAGATGCGGGCTTGGTGCTTGAAAAAAAATCAGTTCCACTGGGGCTCATTGGCATTATTTTTGAAGCTCGGCCGGATGTGATGCCTCAAATACTGTCGTTGATTTTGAAAAGTGGGAATGCCGTGGTATTTAAAGGCGGTACGGAAACGAAGCAGTCCAACCAAGCGTTTATGGACTATGTGGTTAAACCCCTAACCCAAGCGTGCGACTATTTACCCCAAAGTTGGGCAACCCTGCTTGAAAGCCGTGAAGAAGTGCAAGCCATGTTGCAATACCACCAGTATGTTGATTTGGTTATTCCACGGGGGTCAAACCAATTGGTGCAGCACATTATGGCGAATACTCGCATTCCTGTCTTGGGTCATGCAGATGGGGTTTGCCACCTGTATGTTCACCCTTCCGCCAGTATGGCAGAAGCCGTAAACATTGCTATTGACTCTAAAATTCAGTACCCCGCCGCTTGTAATGCGTTGGAAACCTTATTGGTAGACAAGGCGATTGCCCCAGCATTTTTCAGTGCATTTGCCCCCGTAGCGAAGGCTGAAGGCATCACGTTGAAGGCTTGCCCGCACGCTATGGCTTATTTACCGGAAGCCGCACCCGCCACTGAAGCGGATTGGACAACCGAATATGGCGACCTGACCCTTGCTGTTAAAATAGTCGATAGCTTGGAAGACGCAGTCAATCATATCAACACGTTTGGGTCTCATCATACGGATGGTATATTGTGTAACGATGCCTTTGTACAGGCGTTGTTTTTGGCGATGGTGGATTCTGCCAGTGTATTTGCTAATTGTTCTACTCGGTTTGCGGATGGGTTTCGGTTTGGGCTGGGTGCGGAAATTGGTATTTCCACAGCACGCACCCACGCTAGGGGACCCGTTGGGTTGGAAGGCTTAGTTAGTTACAAGTATCAGCTGGTGGGTAATGGGCAGGTGGTGAAGGATTATGTGGGTACATCCCCCAAAAGCCACTTCACCCATAAAATCATGGTATAATTAGCAGAAGATTTTCACCCGCTAAAGGAATTGTGTTGATAATGAAATCAAGAGACGAAGTCTTAACTATTTTGGCACATCATAAAACAAGGTTAATTCAACGGTGGCATTTAGGTAGTTTAGCCTTGTTTGGTAGTGTGGCTAGAAATGAGCAGACAGAAGCCAGTGATGTTGACTTGCTTGTAGAAATGACCCAACCGATGGGCTGGGAATTTTTTGACTTAATTACAGAACTAGAAACATTGTTGGGCGAACGGGTTGATTTAATTGACCGTAGCCAAATAAAACCTAAAGCATGGCACTACATTGTTAACGAGGTTATTAATGTCTAGACGATATCCTGAATTATTGTTAGATGATATGCTGGAAAGCATTGATGCCATTGAACGATATACCCAAGGGATGAATGAAGAGGCGATTATGGCTTCTTCTTTACATAAGGATGCTATTATTAGAAACTTAGAAATATTGGGGGAAGCGGCTAACCAATTAACAAAAGAAATAGGCTCATTCATGAATATCATGGTGTTAACTGGAAGGTTATTATCCCCATTATTGTTAAAGAATTGCCTACTTTGAAGCAAAAACTGCACAAACTGTACGCTAGCCTACCCAAAATCAGCAATTAACCTCATTTCTCTAATTTTTACCGATGACTAGTGATGTTGCTCATCCAATAGGCCACTTCTGCTAATAGCGGTGCTAAATTAAACGGCTTTACAATAAACGAATCTGCCCCTGCCTTCAACGCCTCTTCCGCCCCAATAAAATGACTGGTCATTAACACAGGGCAAGTAGTAGCCCACCGAATCCTCGCTAACTGGTGTTGCCATGGCGTGGGCGTATTATTTGCAAAATCTAACAACCAAAGCGAAACCTTCGCTTGGTTACTAATAGAAACGGCTTCTTCTACGCTTGAAACACAAGCCACATCAAACCCCTGAAAACTAAGTGTGGTTTGCAATAGAAACGCCAAAGCTGCATCTGGCTGAAAAACCACCATGAAAGGCTTTTTCACAGGTAATAGCGTCTTGTTTTCACTGGTTGTTTCATGGTCATCTGACTTTAATTGCTGATGTTCCGTTAAAACAAACGCTCCTTGCTTACTTTGCAAACTAGCGTGTATGGCTAATTGGGTGGCTTGTTGTAAGGCATTCACTTCAGCGGAAACCGTATTACTCATGCGAGTTAATTGGTTAATTTTAGCTTCATTTAAGGGGAAAATACCCAACCCCGCCCGAAGCAAGGGTATTTTTCTAAACACCCCTGTAGGGGCTGAAACCGGCATAAATGCCCCTGACCCTAATACCCCATCGGGGTGAAAGCCTAAATCCCAATCTTGGGCGGTGTAGGCTTTTTTTAATAATGCGGGTAAACGAGTTGCTAATACCTGGGCTAAACGTTCTGCCCGTTGGGTGGCGGTTAACACGATAAATGAGGATTCTTGATGATGAAACACACGGTCTTGCGGTGGAATAATTTGAGCAAACAATAACGAACATTGTTCTAACAATTTTTCTGCTAACGCTTCACCGTAATGGGTTTTATACGTAGCAAATCCTTCAATATGAACGCTTAATAACGTCATAGGCGAAGCTAATTGAGCGTGAATACCCAGCGTTCTAGCCAGTTGACGCTTTAAAGCTAAACAATTAGGCAAACAAGAAACGGGATGATATTGGTTATCTAAATGCCTGCGTAAATGAGCCCCCAACCTTGTGGAAAGTTCGTCTAACGAAAGATGCCCAGTTAATAAGTCATCTGCCCCACTACTAAGGGCTTGCAGACGTTGCTTTTCGCTACTAGGCCCGTCTTCAGGGCAATCTAACACTAATAGAACGGCTCGGTAGCCATTGGCTAACATCCCCAACTGTCTAATGCGTTGGCACAAAGCCCCTAAGGCTTCTGGCGTGTTTAAAGTTTGCGGACACCCGTCTAAATCCACCAACACCACGTCAGGGGAGTATCGCTGAAATTCAGCATCTAACAGAGAAACATCGCACCCCGAATTGGCACAAGTGGGTTCAAAAATGGCGGTGCTTACGTGTTCATCGCGGGCTAAATTTTGTAGTAAGCGTTGCAGTGAAGGCGATGGTTTTTCTGTAATAACCAACAACTGCTGAAGCTTCAGGCTATCCGGTTTTTTCCATTGGCTAACACAAGCATATGCCCCTGCATCCATCCGTTTAGCCCCAATGGCTAAGGCAGAATTATCTTGCGGAATACATTGTGGTAACTGTTTTTTTCGTTTAGGCATGGGCGGATGCCTCACCTTCTAATAGCAATGGCATTTTCTGCTGAATACGTTGCGTGGTGGCTAGGGGCAATATCAGTTCAAAACAAGTACCTTGGTTAGGGGCACTGTGGGCAACAGTAATAGTGCCTTCTAATTGCTGCACTAAAACCTTGGTAATGTACAACCCTAAGCCCGTACCTTCAACATTTTGTGTTAGGGGGTTACTCGCCCTGTAGAACTTGGTGAATAGTTGGTCCTGTTGTTGAGGCGTTAGCCCAATGCCTTCGTCTTGCACGGTTAGACTCACTTGACTTTCAGCACTATGGGTAGAAATATCCGCCATAATGGTGATGGTACTATTGGCGGGCGAATATTTAAAGGCGTTATCAATTAAATTCAACAATACTTGCTCTAACATATCGGGGTTTCCCCAAAGCGGAGGCATACTTTGCGGTAACCGCAGGGTAATTTGGTGCGGCTGATGCCCCTTTCCAGCGATAGTTTGTAACACTTTCTGAAGCAACAAATGCAGCACAACGGGCTTGGCTTGCTGATGCCCCACTTCTTTAGCTTCCAATTTTGATGCGGAAAGCAAGTTTTCCACCATGCGGTTTAAGCGTTTGGTTTGTTCGGCTATTAAGGTTAAGCACCGCCGTTGTTGTTGTTCAGGTAGTTTATTGCCGTAATGCAACAGCGTATCTGCAAAGCCTTGTATACTGGTTAGTGGCGTTCTGAATTCATGTGAAAGCACGGATAAAAATTCGTGATGGGCTTGCCCTAGGGTTTCATCTTCACAGAAGGAGGCTAAACTGAAGATGGCATAGCTTATGGGTGAATCGGCTTCTGGTTGAAAGGGTGATAGGGTTGCTTTGTATTGCCTTGGTTTGGCTAGTGTTGCTTCGGTTTCAACTGCTTGATTTGTAAAAGCAGTAGGGATAGAGGGTAAAGTGACTGAAGCAACTAACGGTTTTTCTGCCAAGGTTTGCCACCAAGTCAACAGGGTGGTTTCTTTGGGTGTGGAAAAGATGAATCGGTCGTTAAGTTGTTCAAGTGATACTATATTTTGTGTTTCTTTTTGCCATTGGTTGTTGCTGGCACATAGGGTTGGTGAAATATTGGTTTCTGTTGAAAGTTGCCATAGAGAAGTGGCTACGGGTAGATGGTTTAGCCAGTGTTGGCATAGGGTTGGGATAGTGGCTTCAGAAGGCATTGTGTAGGGTTCTTTTTCAAGGGTAGTTTAAACTGAATGCTTTAAAAATATTATCATACCTTACTTAGGCTTGCTATTTTTACAGATTTAACGTTTCTTTAAGGCTTTATTACCAACTTATTTTAATGTAACAAATTTGTAGGGAAAGCTAGAAAATACGGACGATTAACCGATAGGTATCAATAGAAAGATTTAATTGGACTACTTAATATTACCAACCTTGATGAGGGAGCAACTTAGTTTTGATGATGGCTATATTGAATGATTTTTCTTCTCTGCCCTTTTTGCATGAACCACCCAACCCTGATGCGTTTGTATTTACGTTTGTGATGATGTTAGGCGTTTGCATTTGTGATGTGGGCTTTTCCAACACTCGGCAATGGTTAATGGCGTTGGAACATGTGGAAGCAATGGGGTTAGCCCCTGCGGAAGCACCCGTGCCGAACAAAACAAGCCAAAATGTAGCTAACGCTAACGAAGAATTTTGTGGTTTTGGGCAACCTTATGCTTGGAGCACACAAGATACGATGGAATCTAGCCCACTTAGCAACCCGATTCAAACCCCGAATAAAAAGTTCAGTAATCAAGAATTAGAAGACCAATTTTTTGTGGATGGCATTTTCTTTGGGGTGCCTAAAAAACCCGTGGCTAGCACAACTGAAGAAGGATCTTCTTCAGCTTCAAATTAAAAGTTAAAAGCCTAAATTTAGTGTTTAAACAGACAAAGCAACTGAGCTTTGTCTGTTTTTTAGTGCGTTATTTTTTAACATAAGCTAGCATCACTTTGTATGTTAGCGTTTTTTACTGATAGGTATTGTATTTTAAATAAATAACCCGACCTCTTGTTTTGTAGGGTGCGATTTATCGCATCCGTTTCAGGATTGTGGGGCGGACGTCATAAATGACGCCCCTACATGAAAAGAGGCGGTTATTTATTTAAAATACTATATGAAGTTACGGAATAAGGGTGTGCAGGTGGGAGTAGTGAGTGTTTTTTAATAAAATTCAACCAAAAATGCTCAAAAAACAGAACAATACCCCTTGTTTCCACTCTTTTCGGATCATAATTACCTAAAAACCATACAAGAATCCACTAAAACCTACCCCCCTCCTCACCAAAAAACCATACCGACGACAATTATACCCAAATGCCAAGCCCAAAATCTCCGCAGAAACACGCACTAACCCACGACAAGACACACGAACCTTCTTAAACACCGTCTTCCAACCCGCAAACACATGCTCCACTCTTGCCCGAACCTTAGAAACCAACCCATTAAACCGCTTCTGCGAAGCCGTCAACTCAGGCGTTGGTTCATGCTGCTTACCCCGAACCCGACGCTTAATAATCCTCGGCTGTATCCCCAATGCCTTTAAATCCTTCTCCTTGCCCACATAACCACTATCCGCACCAACAGTCTGCTCATCGCCCACCAATACAGGGATTAAACTCTGACTGTCATGCACATTGGCCCCAGTAACAACCACCTTACGAATCAACTTGCTTTTAGCATCCACATTAACCGTGGCACTGTAACCAAACCCCTTGTAGCCATAAGTGGCATCAGGGTCGCTCTGGTCTTCAGGTTTTTTTCTCTGTTTGCTATTGGCTTTAATAAAGGTGGCATCTACCAAGTTGCCTTCTTTGAGAATGAGGTTTTTCTCTTGAAAGAAGGTGTCTAAGGCTAAGAAAAGGGCTTCTTGGGCTGGGGTGTTTTGCAGTTCGTGTTGGAAGTTTTCGAGTGTCGTGGCTTCAGGGATGGGGGATTCTAAGGAGAAGCCGAGAAACTTTCGGAAGGAGAGTCTGTCGTGGCATTGAAATTCGGTTTGTTCATAGGAGAGATTGAACCATATTTTGAGGAGGTTCATTTTGAGCAGTAGTAGGCGTTTGTAGGGGGGTCTGCCGTTGGGTTTGTGGTGGATGTGTGTTTTGAGGATAGTTTCAAATAGTTGCCATGGTAGGGTTTGGTTCATTTCCTCTAGGAATTTGTGAGTGGGGGTGGCTTGTTGAATTTGGATGTCGGCAAAGGTAGTCATGGGGGTGGGGTATCCTATGAGAGGTGGAATAATGTCCCTTCTATTTTACCTTGCCCTTTTTTCCGTAACTTCATATAAATTCTCAAATTGAATGGCGTGTTGTAGGGACGATTCACGAATCGCCCGATGGCGGAAAATATTGGGCGGGATGCCACGGGGGATATCCCCTTAATTAAACAACACTAGCGTCAAAAAATAATCCAGCAACGCCATCGCAATAAATGACCACACCACCGCTTTAGTCGCAGACCGTGCCACTTCCTGTCCTGTACTACCCGCCGTAAACCCAATACTACAGCACAACGTGGCAATAGTTAGCGCAAACACAAACGCTTTGACCCCCAACACCATCACATCATACGGCTTAGTTTGGTCATAAACTGAATCAAAATAAGTCCCCAACGGAATACCCGCCGAAATGTTAGCTATCCAGCCACCGCCTAAAATACCTAGCGTCGTAGCCAACAACGTCATAAACGGTAACATCGCCACCGTGCCTAAAATCCGAGGCAACATCAAATAGCGAATCGGGTCTACTTTCATAATCCGCAACGCATCCAGCTGAGCATTCGCCTTCATCGTCGTAATTTCCGCCGCAAACGCACTACCCGCCATGGCTATAACGGCAAACCCAGTCATAATAGGGCCCAATTCCCGCACCATCGCCATGCTAACCAACGCCCCAATATAACTACCACCACCTTGTTTTTCCATTTCACCAGCCGTTTGCAACGCCAACACCATGGCTACGGTAATGTTTAGCAACAGGACGACAGGCAAACTTTCCACGCCAACAAAACTAGCCTGCTGAAAGAAATGCCGAACGCCACACCGCCCTTGCAGGGCATAGGCAATGGCGTGCCTGCCATAAAGGGTAGCAAACCCGAGTGTTTCAAACACTTCTGAAAATGTTTCCCACAACCAACCTAAAAACAACGAAGTGATAGGAAACCACTGCATCCGTTTTTTAGGCTTAATTGTAGACTCAACGATAGAAGGGTCGGGCATAAAAGGCAGGCTACCTTGGTACAATGGGTAGGGGTAAAATGGTTTTTAGGTGGATGAGTTTGTCCGCCAAAATAAGGAAAAACATAAGCAAGCTAATTTTTCCGTTAATATCAAAAAAAGCTAAATTGATTTTGCTTAAATCTTTGGGGGAAATAAGGGTGTGTTCATAGTATAACATACCTGCCGTTATGGCGGTGCCAAACCAAAACCCAAAGCCTATAAACCCAAGCTGGAAGCAGTACCATGCCCCAAAACTAACTAACGCTACCACCGTTGTAATGTGGAAAAATTTGCTTAACGCCAACGCTTTTGCAATACCCAAACGGGCAGGAATACTGAATAACCCGTTGGCTTGGTCAAATTCAGCGTCTTGGCAGGCGTAGATGATATCGAATCCGCAGACCCAGCAGGCTACCGCAAACCCAAACAGAATTGGCAATCCGCCGTGCCAGCCGCCTGTTTGGGCAATCCATCCACCGATTGCGGAACTACCTAAGGCAACCCCTAAAACCAAGTGGCACAAGCTTGTAAAGCGTTTGGTGTAAGAATAAAGCGTCAACACTAAAACCGCAATAGGCAACAAATACAAGCATAAAACGGGTAATTGCCAAGTTGCGACCGTCATCAAAGCTAAAGCGGAAAGCGTCAAAAGCCACGCCTCGTAAGGCTTTACGATGCCCGCAGGAATTTCTCGGTTAGCAGTGCGGGGGTTTTTTGCGTCGATTTGGGCATCGGCGATTCGGTTTAGCCCCATGGCGTAAGTACGCCCCCCAATCATGGCTAAAACCACCCATAGCACGGTTATAGCCCTTGGCAGTTCGCCTGCGGGGGCACCGAGGAGGAGGGCGGAAAGGGCAAAAGGCAACGCAAAAATGGTGTGTTCCAGTTTGACGAGGTTTGCCAATGATTTGGCTTTAAACACAATGGTAGAGAGCATATACAACTTTCAGGAGAAACAAAAAAACGATAATACTTTTATTTTAGCACGATAAAACCTATCCGAAACCGTGTAAGCTCAATCCGCCCCAACTTGATTCTTTACCTTTATTTCAAGTGGCACTTGAAATAAAGGTAAAGAATCAAGTTTCAAGGGGATCGTTTTTTAAAGACTAGGGCTAAACGCTTTATTGAAGAGTATTTACAGGGTTTAATAAGGGGTTTTAGCGGTAGCAAACTTGATTGTTTGCCCGTTTTTCAAGAACACCTTGATTTTAAGGAATTTTTTCAAGACGCACTTGAATAGTTGGCAAACAATCAAGTTGAGCGTTTGTTCGTTTTTTGTAGGGATAGAATTGTAAATTTTTGTAGGGGTGCAATTTATTGCATCCGTTTTGAGATTGTGAGGCGGACGTGATAAATCACGCCCCTACAAAAACACGCTATTTACTTTTTTGATTGGCATTAGTGGCTTATTGATTGCTGGTAGAATTAGAGTTGAACGCTAGCACAAGTTTAGTAAGAGAAGTTTTTATCCTGCTGAGATCTTTTTTAAAATGCTTACATTAAATAGAACGGCAAGAGGCTAATTATAATATTATGAAACCGATAAGAATGAATATGGCTCATTTCTTACAATTATCTGAATTTAAGGAATTGTTAACTAATGGTAAATGGCTTGGAGATGGTCGAAACAATAGTGGGATATTGATGGGCAAAGAGAGGGTTCTGAAAGGAATTTTTTCTGGTGATAGCGATAAATTTGTTGCTTCTCTTATTAAATTTGAAGAAGCAGAACTTAACTCTCTACAAAGCGACCTAGAAAACCATAACTTGCATGCATTGCTTTCTAAACTACCCAGAACACTTCAAGACTGTTTTTTAAACCATTTCGTACCAAATGCAGCTGATCCGTCAAAGACAAAACTCATCGATATTGTATTTTCTTTTATTGAAGTTACGGAATAAGGGTGTGCAGGTGGGAGTAGTGAGTGTTTTTTAATAAAATTCAACCAAAAATGCTCAAAAAACAGAACAATACCCCTTGTTTCCACTCTTTTCGGATCATAATTACCTAAAAACCATACAAGAATCCACTAAAACCTACCCCCCTCCTCACCAAAAAACCATACCGACGACAATTATACCCAAATGCCAAGCCCAAAATCTCCGCAGAAACACGCACTAACCCACGACAAGACACACGAACCTTCTTAAACACCGTCTTCCAACCCGCAAACACATGCTCCACCCTAGCCCGAACCTTAGAAAGCAACCCATTAAACCGCTTCTGCGAAGCCGTCAACTCAGGCGTTGGTTCATGCTGCTTACCCCGAACACGACGCTTAATAATCCTCGGCTGTATCCCCAACGCCTTCAAATCCTTCTCCTTACCCACATACCCACTATCCGCACCAACAGTCTGCTCATCGCCCACCAGTACAGGCAGTAAACTCTGACTGTCATGCACATTGGCACCAGTAACAACCACCTTGCGAATCAACTTGCTTTTAGCATCCACATTAACCGTGGCACTGTAACCAAAGCCTTTGTAGCCATAAGTGGCATCAGGGTCGCTCTGGTCTTCAGGCTTTTTTCTCTGTTTGCTATTGGCTTTAATAAAGGTGGCATCTACCAAGTTGCCTTCTTTAAGAATGAGGTTGTTCTCTTGGAAGAAGGTGTCTAAGGCTAAGAAAAGGGCTTCTTGGGCTGGGGTGTTTTGCAGTTCGTGTTGGAAGTTTTCGAGTGTCGTGGCTTCAGGGATGGGGGATTCTAAGGAGAAGCCGAGAAACTTTCGGAAGGAGAGTCTGTCGTGGCATTGAAATTCGGTTTGTTCATAGGAGAGATTGAACCATATTTTGAGGAGGTTCATTTTGAGCAGTAGTAGGCGTTTGTAGGGTGGTCTGCCGTTGGGTTTGTGGTGGATGTGTGTTTTGAGGATGGTTTCAAATAGTTGCCATGGTAGGGTTTGGTTCATTTCCTCTAGGAATTTGTGAGTCGGTGTGGCTTGTTGAATTTGGATGTCGGCAAAGGTAGTCATGGGGGTGGGGTATCCTATGAGAGGTGGAATAATGTCCCTTCTATTTTACCTTGCCCTTTTTCCGTAACTTCAATAGCTTAAAATCAAAAAAACTGGTTTTAATGCTACTTTGTTACACCCTAAAATTAATCAGAGTTCTTACACGGCTTGACACGCTTGTTTGTTTATAAGTTAATAGATTGTGTTGAAGCCACTGCGTTGTGGTTCAAAAAAAAACAATTTTTTGCCACCTTAGCTCAGTCGGTAGAGCAGGAGACTGAAAATCCCCGTGTCGCTGGTTCAAATCCGGCAGGTGGCAATTTTGTTTTTATTCCCCTTTTTTATATTGGGACTTTGCAAAACTTCCATTAAAAAATTAGTTCGTACCCTTGTATAAAACTAATTTTTTTCTTTATTATCCCGTAATTAATTAGGCTTTTTTGGTGTTGCTATGTCTAGGGAAACGACATTCGCTGGTAATCATCATAGTAAGGTTTCTGCTAACCTAGATGCCTCTTTAGCTTTTGTACCGTTGGTGGAACGGGAATGGGATGTTTTGTTACAGCGTCCATTTAAGCAGTTAACTGCCTTAGAAGTAAAAGCGTTAGTTAAAACGGCTAATTTACGCCACATTGCCATTATCATGGATGGTAACCGTCGGTGGGCGAAGGCGAAAAAACTACCTTCGCTAATGGGGCACCACAGGGGGAGCCAACGGTTAAAAGAAATTATTAAATATGCTAGTTCTGTTGGGGTTGAAGCCTTAACGTGTTACGCCTTTAGTACGGAAAACTGGCAACGTACGGAAGAAGAAGTAAGCTACCTGATGAGCTTAATGGGCGATGTGTTGAGCAAGGAATTGGAAGCGATAGCGGCTTTAAATGTACGAATCATCTTTTTAGGGTGTTTTGAAGCAGTGCCCACTTTTTTGCAAGAAATTTTTCTGCAAGCCATTGAACGAACTAAAAATAACACGGGGTTAGCCCTTCAATTAGCTATTAATTATGGTAGTCATCAGGAATTGACCTTGGCGGTTCAATCAGTAGTGGCTCAAGTGCAAGCTGGCACGTTAGATGCCACAAACTTAACACCCGCACATATTGAACAATGTTTAGTGGCACAAAACCAACTGCCGATGGTAGATTTATTGGTTCGCCCAGGTGGGGAACAGCGGCTTTCAAACTTTATGTTGTGGCAAAGTGCGTATGCTGAACTGTATTTTTGCGATACACTTTGGCCAGATTTTTCTGCGTTGCACTTTGTAGAAGCGGTTCAAACCTTTTGCAAACGTCAGCGTCGGTTTGGGAAGTAGTACACATTATCTAAGTTGGTTGAATACACTGCCGTTAACCGTTTGCGTAGGATTTTCAAATGCTATGATGTTATGGGCAGTTTCAAATTGATGTAGCGTAGTTCGTTGTTTTGCCAAATGTTGTTGCGTTAAAGCCAAATTTTGCTTCATGCTGAAGATAGCCTTTAACCTTTCCTGCCAATGCTTGTAGAATAAGTGGGTGGGTTGTTTTTCAGTTAGCAATTGTTTTAGTGCTAATAAATGAATCCAAAAAGAAAGCTTCATCGTTTTTGTTATACCAGTCTCAAGTTTAGATGTTGTATCATCAGTAGGAACGACCATCGCATTTGCTCTGCAGTTGCCGAGGCGTTCCGTCCTTTCTGAGGGGCAAAAAGAACATCCCGCCGTCAATGCCCGTAGTAGCATAGGGGGGTGGCTTTTTGGGGGCTCCTAGGGGGTACCCTTAGGTTTGTGGGGGTGTCGGGGGGCTGCCAAACCGCAGTCCCCTGACAAAAGCCCTAGTCTGAAACGATCAATCCTAGAAGATTCGTTTTAAGAAATACTATCAAGTGCCTTCTTATCGCCATCAGCGGAATCTTTTAGCATTTTCTTGAGAATTTCAGATTGTGCACCTAGCATTTTCATGGTTGCTTCCAAGTTCCTAACTTTTTCACCCAAAACCGTATCTGCATTAGATAGTACCCGTTGGTTCACCTGTTGAAATCCGCTTAAAATAGAGCCTGCAACCCCGTTTAGTACCCCACCAGCAGCCACGCCTGCCAAACCAATCGGTCCAAATAGAGGTCCTAGTGTGGTTAATAAGCCACCAATACCGCTAAGGGTACTCGCTGCGGGCATTAACCAATTTCTACCGAAACCCAACCCTGAAGCGACGCCTGTAGCCCCAGCGGCTACCGAACCCAACCCTGGCAAACTGGAAGCAGCAACAGAAGCACCACCAACAACAGAACCTGCAGCCCCTCCGCCGATGAATCCATCGATTGGGAAGGCGTAGTCTCCCACGCCTTGAAAGGCTGAAGATAATTGCCCGAAGGGGTTGATTGCCCCAATACCATTAATGGATTGATGACTAAGCCTGCCTAATGTGCTGGTTACAAAACTGGGGGCTGCTCCGCCACCTAAAATACCCGCAGCTCCGCCTGTTGGATACCCCGTATAATTGGAAAGTGGGGCAACGCCAAAGGCGGCTTGTCCACCGGGTACAATGCCGGTTCCGCCTGAAATAGGGGCGTAGTAGGAAGTTCCTGGAATGTTGATAGATTCTGACCCTAAAATAGGCTGAAAGGAAGGGCTACCGAATGTTCTGCCAATATTCATTAGCAAACTGGAAAAACCACCTAAGCCGGAACCACCCAGCCCAGAACCTGAAACGGCTAAGTCTCTAATCCTATCCCATGTTTCGTAAAGTTCCTGTTTGGCAGCCCCTTCGGCTTTGCCGTAGCGGTTTACAATCGTTAGAATAGAGTCATTTTTGTAGGACATCATCATCATGGCGGTTCATTCACCTTTATAGATAGAAAGAAAGAGAAAAAGAGAGGCTTTATGCGAACGTTTTGAATATGGAGTCGATACTTTTATCAATGAGTTTTTTAATAGAACCCAGCTCGGCATCTACTGCTTTGTAGGTTGTGTTAACTCGTTCTAGCTGAAGCTGAAGGGCTTTATCAAGGCTTTGAATGGCGTTGACTCGTAGGTTGAGCGAAATGGATTCTTTCGAGTTCGGGTCTAAATTGGACGAAAGGTTGAACAGCTCGTTGGTTTGGTTTGCCATACGTAAGCGTTCTTGGTTGATTTGTTGGGCGGTTAGTTCAAGGTCGTTTTTTTGGGCTAATAACGACATTTGGCGGGCTTGCGAGGCTGAAAGCCCCATCATCATCATCATAGTGTGGTATTCCTTTACCGTGTTAGGAGATTAAAATTAGACCTATTGCATGACTTGATAGGTGGGTGCAGATTTGAGGAATGTTGTTTGCCTCTGCAAACAGGTTGTTTTAGCAACCAAGAACGTACTGAGGGCGTTTACATAAGGTAAATAACTGTTGATTGCTCTACAATCACTCCGCTTCTAGCGGGGAGTACCGCAAATGACAGAAAAGATGCCCCAGATATCGAGTCATGCAAGAGGTCTATTGAGCATACCGCCCTATTTTTTTAGGGCTTGCTTCTATCAGTTTTTATCGGTTGATTGATGGAGTTTATTTTCGGCACAATGGGAATATCCATCAGTTGAATGAGTAGTATAGGGCGTTATAAATTTTCGTAAAGCTGGTGCAGCCGATGGTCTAAATCTGCCCTATCCAATTCTTTAGAAACTTCATTTAAATCTCTCGCTTTAGCAAAGGCGTGTGCTGCTAAAGTCCACTGCTGTTGTAGCCCATAAACCTGCCCCAAATTAAAATGAGCCGTGGTAGAGGTAGGGTCTAACGCAATAGCTTGTTCAAATTCCTGACGGGCAGAATCCACCAACAACAAGTCTTCAAAATATAGTTCACCTAAGCTGTTATGAAGCGAAGCATCGCAGGTATCTAACATAATACTTTGCTTGTAATAGTAAACAGCTTCTTGTAAATAGCCATTTTCTGCTGCCATATAGGCTATATTTACCACGCATTGTGAAGGTTGAACTTCCATAGCAGATAAGCTTTGAAGACAATACCAATAAGCTAATTCGCTCCACCCCAACCGCTGGCATAATTTGGCAATATGGCTGGGTGTGCCACTGGTTGAAAATTCAGCTTCTTGTTCTTGCTTTAGTAATAAGGCTAACACGACAGATATTACAGGCATACTATGTTGAATGCTCGGTTTTTCGGCATGGCGTTCAATAATAACACTCAGTGCATAACTTGCTTGACGCTTAACAAAAGTATCCTTTGTGGTTGAAAAAGCCCATACATAGGCTTCGGCAGAAGCAATGTACTGAGCTAGATCATGATATAAATGCCCCAATTCAAGATGTGCTTTGCTACAAGTGGGCGATAAATTGACGCACTCTTGAAAGGCGGCAATAGCTTTGGTTTTGTGGTTTGCTTGCACATAAAACAAACCTAATTCATACCAAACAGCGGGTTCATTGGGTGTTTTGCGAAGACTGCGTTTTAAAATGCGAACCCCTGGCTTCCAGAGGTTGCCACCTTTTGAAAAGCAGTCTTGTGCTTCAAGTATACAGGCTTTTGGAATGGTAAATTGCCCTGTACTACCTGCCCCAAAGGCCGTTGAAGTAGCCTGTTTCTTCGTTGTTTCTTTGACCAAGGAAAAGCCCAAACCAAAGACTTTGAAGCAATAGTTGATTATCTGAAGTTGTTCAGTTAATGAAAAATAGGTGATATATTGTTGATATCTATTGGTAACCAGTTGGAAATGTTTTGATTTGCTGGATTTTTTTAGTGTTGTTTTTTTTAAGGCAGCTACACAGGCTTCCACTTGCCAAAGGGCATCTAAACGAAGCAATAATGAAAAACGATGCCAGTTTGATACTTTAGTATACCAATTTAACGCTAAAGGTAATGCTCCTTGTTGTTGCATACATAACCCCACTGTTAAAAAGGCATAACCGTTTAATTTTGCATCATTATCATTAAGACTTTCTTCTTTTTTTTGGATTTTTTCATACTGGTTTAAACTATTAAAGGCTAATTCTTTCGCCTTAATAGGGTCGCCTAAGTAATAAGTTACCAACGCTAATACTTCTAAAACCACCCACGGAAATGGCGAATGTTCTAATGCATTAGCTAATAGGGCTTTTGCCTTAACTAAGCCCGCCCGCTGGTTAGGTACTTGCTTATTACCTATGATAATACTACCTACCATTAAGGTAGATTCTAATAAGTTAAGTGCTTCAAGTAAATATGGTTTCCATTGGTTTGTTTTTGGTATAATGACCAAACTGCCTTTTTCTAAAGCTACTGTTGTAGTTTCTTGTTGATGGCGTACTAAAGCCAATTCTTCCCGCATGGATTTTCTTCCCTCGGTTTAAGGTTGACATCATCGTCGACTTTCTACTTTTGAGGACGATTTTGATTGTTCTACTAAAGAAGGTTTCGAGCCATATGGAGGATATCTCCACTATTTTTACGGACTTGTTACATGGTTTATAAATTGTATCAGTTTATATTAAAAAAAAGTTTTGTATAAATAGCTAATCTTACTTGTATTTCTCTTCGTTGGCTTTTAGAATAGCTATAGTAATCTTTTGTACAGTTTTTTATTCTAATGGTTAATTTAATCAATAAATGATAGATAGAAACAAATCAATCCCTTCTTCCTCTTTCGTTTGCCTTTATATAGGAAAAGCTTCTATACTGTGAATTCACTTTCTTTACCAACGGGTGTAAACTCTTCAGCCATCTATGTTTTTCTGTTATTGCAGTGGCTAATAACCGCTCCTCATAGTATTGAAGAACTGCAACAATGCTATGAAGCTCATCCGTGGTGTGCCAAAAGAATTTCTGATGATTCCATCCGGTTGTATTTGAATACCTTAAGAGCATTAGGATGCCTAATTGAACGACCTAGTAGTAAAAATAATTATCGGTATCAATTACTGGCACAATCATTCACGTTAACTGACCCAAAAAGAAAAATGAATTTGCTGGTTAAATTATTTAGCGGGCTTGATCCTTCCACCAATAGGGCGGTTATTCTTCAACGTTATATTGCTATGAAGGCATTGGTAAATTACAGTGGCATTGAACTGGAACAATTAAGTGAAACGATTCCCTTTGTAGCACTACACCCCGTGCCATTAAATACCTTAATAGCCTACACCCAAAAAGCAGAATCATTATTCACCAGTTACCAAGTCAGTTATAAACTACCTTCTTTTGATAAAACTAACCCTAAAAAAGCAGACGCTATACAAACTTGGACAGTTATTCCATTAGGGCTTCTGCAAGAAAAAGGTCGGTTATACTGTTTGGTTTGGGAAGTGGTTGCAAACCAAACACCCCAATGGGTTCAACGTATGTTACGTTATGACAGAATTATTAGTATTGAACCCCTTGTGCTACCCAATAATATTCAGCATTATTTTGAAGAATTAACCGCTAGTTACTTTAACGCACTACCTTACTATAAGTTTTCTATTTTTTGCCCTGTGGGTATCAATTTTTCAGGCTTGGGTTTTCCTCATGAACAAGTGAGTATTTCAACTAAAAGTTTTGAAGAACTCAGTACACAAAACACTTTTTTGCAGCCTGAAATGGAATATTTTTATACCGTTCAAACAGACTTTACTTTTTTGTTATTGCAAAGATTATTTGCTTTGCAAGGTCATTTTACCATCATTGAAGCCCCTGAAAAGTTCCACACTGAACTACAGACATGGAGCACCAATACTCTTGCTAATTATCAATAGCTTAGTAACTTCTATATTATAGGAAAATCTTCTCGTCAATGAATTACATACCAACCGCATTTCGGGTATTACTGTTGCTCAAGCTTTTTGTAAAATATCGAACCATTACATTTGCTCGGTTTCAAGATGAAATAGCCCCTTTATTAAAATCATCAACCACTGAAGAAATTTTCAATGAGGTTAAAGAGGTAGAGCCGCTTTCTCTTAGTGTGTTTAGAAAGTACGTTAAAACACTTCGCTTTTTAGGGTGTAACATAAAAACGATCAGTGCTAGTAAAACAACAGAACAACCCCTAAAAGAAAAAATACAAGCCTATCAGCTAGAACAACACCCCTTCCCTTGGATGCCTTCCCAAACGGAATGGCTACTTTTTTTACAATTATTTTCTACTGCCTCTGAAGTTGAGCGGGCTGTACTAATACCAATGATATGGAACTTGGCTCCTTCATTAGCGAAAAAATTTACCGCCAGTATACCGCTCAATAAAGAAAAGTCTTATGAACGACAAATACCTTCTTTTTTAAGAAATGCGTTTAGTGAAGACTTACAACAGTGCATTAAGACAATTGAAGCCATTCAAAAGTCTGGCGATGGTATTATGTTGTTTCTGAAGCAGGAAAAACAAACCCATCAACCACCGATGAATTTAGCCCCGCATCAACGAGAAGCGAATAGTTTATTGTTGTACCAAAATACCCCGCTACTTTTTGGGTTGCCTCATCAATTAGAAATGAAAGAACAAGGAACGCTACAACTGATTATTGAAGATGTTAAAACGTACCAACAACACATAGTACCTTTAACGCTTATTGCTGGTATTACAACCATACCTATTGAACAGTTGTTACCACTACGCCCCAGTATGATTCATCAGGTTCAATTTAAAATAACAGGTAAATTGGTTGCGAGTTATGAAAAAAGAGAGAATGAAACCATTCTTGAAGCCAGTCTAAATGAAGAAAATGAAGCGAATCAGGTATTATTAGTTGAAGCGACAGAGGTTGATTCCTCTCAACTATTTCAACGCTTGAAACGGTATGGACAGTATGCGGAATTATTAAGCCCCCTTAGTTTACGTCAACAGTTTAAGCAACAGCTTCAACATCAAGACGACTTGCTAAAAATGCCGAGAAGCTAATAGACCTCTTGCATGACTCGATATCTGGGGCATCTTCGTTGTCATTTGCGGTACTCGAATTCTTATGTACTTCTATGTACACCTCAAATTCTCCGTTCCTCATTCCTAGAATCTGCACCCACCTATCGAGTCATGCAAGAGGTCTAATACTTAAAGTTTCATGGTATAAACGGCTTTGTAGTTTTCGGGGTGTGCTTCTTTTGAACTTAATGCCCCCGTTTCAACTAACTGCCCCCACCAATAAGTGCCTTCCTGTTTTTTACCCGTTGTTTTCAGTGGTTGCATAGGTGGTTGAATAAAGCTAATGGTAATAGGCTTTTCGGTTTCTTCAGGGTTAATTTCCATAGCACTAAAGCCCGTACCGATATTCTGGCAAAGCACGTCCATACTATCTAAACCCAGTGTTTTTTCAGCCCACATGGATTTTGAACTATCTCTATCGTTAGTCCATTGTTCTTCTTTGCCTAATTGTTCGCAATGAGCCGTACAACCAGCTGCCCATTGCGTTAAAGTACTTGGCACATCAAACACTTCCCCTTCATCTGTGGCTAATTGGCTGGATTGATTAACCGTAAATTTGTGCACGTGCCCATTCAACCACATATCTATTGGTGTTGGTTTTTTCACACTCACGGTGGTAATACCTTGGTCTAGCAAGTTTTTGTAAATAAGCCCAATCGTATAACGAAATTCTTTAGCAAAAGACATTTCAACCGTTTGGTCTTGCTGAAAAATAGGATAATGCCCCACAATTAAGCGTTTAGCCTTCGGGTTGGTCTTCATACTATCTGCTAATTGATTGAGTAACCAAGCATTTTGAAGTTTTGTTTCTGCTTCAGCTTCAGCAACACTGTTAGGTTGGGAAGATTGAAGTTTTACAGATTCAGACGGACGAAACCCTGTCATGTTAATGACAAAAATTTCAACACAAGCCCCGTCTCCTTTGTCATCGCCCCCAAAACTCATGCGGTAAAAGGGTGGTAAATCAACGTATTTCAAAAATTTATCTTTATGCCCATTTTTTACTTCGTGGTTACCCAACGCCGTGAAAAATGGAATGTCATCCGCAAAGAAATCGCTATAAGCGTTACCAATGTTATTCCAAAAATGGTCTGGGTGTCCGCTTTGGTTTTTAGGGGCTTTTTTAGATTGTGATTCGTCGTCTTCCCCGTATAAATTGTCGCCCATACTCAGTAGGGCATCCCACTGATAGTCTTCCCCTTCATTTCTGGCTAATGTTTCAGGTAGAGCTTTTATAGCTGCCAAATTATAATGTAATGTAGCTGTGTTGTAACCAGGGTCGCCTAGTAGGGAAAGCCTAAAAATCCCATCGGAAGAGCGTGCCTTGGGAAAGCAAAACCGAGGCGTTTCAACTTCTACCATTTCCCCCTGAAGTGTTGGTACGGTTTCTATTCCTTTAGTAAAAGTGAAATTATCTCCTTTTTCAGTGGATTTCTTTCTGACGGATTGGATGGTGGGCAACATATTATTTAACCAGTCTTGGCTACGCAAACTGCCCATCAATTTACTACGAATAGTGTTCGCACTTTTATCTACCCCATACCAAAATGAATTCCCACTATTAGGGTCAGTTGTATAACCCGCTTCAGTTAACCCCGTTCTTTCGGCTGTTAGATTATCAATTCTTTCATTATACGCATCAAGGTAACTGTCTGAGGGCTCATTTTTTTTGAAATTGGGCGAAGTGGCACCATTACGAACGGTAACAGCACGGTTGGGTTGCAAAACGAAACTATCGGTTGAAGTTAAAAAAGGGGGTGAAGCAAGCACATTTAACGCTGGTTTTTGTAAAAAACCAGCTGGCTGAAAAATTATTCCCGTTGGGGTAACGGTCAAGTTATTCATTAAAATGCAAAACCAAAAGGGTGAAAGAGAGAAAGGGAAAATAGGGCTACAATAGAAAAAAGTCTTGAATAAAATAAAACGTGCGGTAAAAAAAGAGTTAAAGAATGAGAGACAGATTTTATCCGTCCCTCTAAGCCGGAAGCTTACTTCCTCGGTCGAAGCGTTGGGAATAAAATCACATCGCGAATACTGGGGGAATTGGTTAATAGCATGGCTAACCTATCCAACCCAATACCCAAACCACCTGTGGGGGGCATACCGTAAGCCAACGCTAATACATAATCTTCATCCATCGGTTGGGCTTCATCGTCGCCAGAATCACGCTCTGCCATTTGGGCTTCAAACCGATGTTGTTGGTCTTCAGGGTCAGACAATTCAGAAAAGGCATTGGCTAATTCCCAGCCATTGACATAGGTTTCAAAGCGTTCTGCCACTAAAGGGTTTGACCGATGCACCTTAGCCAGCGGAGAAATATCTTTTGGTAAATCTGTAACATGGGTGGGTTGAATGAGCAAGTGTTCAACTTTTTCGCCAAATACGGCTTCAACCACTTTACCCCAAAGTGTGCCTTCTTCTACTTCAACACCAATGGCTTTAGCTTGTTGTCTAGCCGTATCAGGTTCAGGAAAATCTAAAAACTGAACACCGGCGTGTTCCGCAACCAAATCACACATAGAAGCTTCACGCCATGGCGATGAAAAATCGATTGTTTTCCCTTGGAATTCAACCTGTAAACTACCATTAACCGTTTGGCAAGCGTGTTGTACTAAGGCTTCGGTCAACCGCATCATATCCGTATAATCCACATAAGCTTCATATAGTTCTAACGAAGTAAATTCAGGGTTATGACGGGTACTAATGCCTTCATTACGGAAACAACGGTTAATTTCATACACTTTGTCGCTTAAGCCACCCACAATCAGCCGTTTCAAGTGGAGTTCAGGGGCAATACGCAAAAACAACGGCATATCTAACGTGTTATGATGTGTTAAAAAGGGTCTAGCCGAAGCACCCCCTGCAATGGTATGTAACATAGGTGTTTCCACCGATAAATACCCGTGTTCATTCAAGTACATTTGCAACGACATAATAATTTTAGACCGTTTGCGTAAGGTATTACGACTTTCCTCGTTCACAATTAAATCTAAATATCGTTGCCGATACCGCACTTCAACATCCGTTAAGCCATGGTATTTTTCAGGCAAGGGTAAAATAGATTTAGATAAAACCGCAATCGTACTGGTTCTTACTGAAAGTTCACCCCGGGGTGTTCTTCGAATAGTGCCACTAACGCCCACAATATCGCCAACATCCAACAGTTTTAGTAGGGGTAACTGGTCTGCTTGTACGGATTCTTTATGGCAGAAAACTTGAATTTTCCCCGTGGTGTCCATTACATCTAAAAACATACCCGAATTACGAATCGCCATAATTCTACCCGCTACTTGAACCACATCCGTCGTTTCAATGCCCGCTTCCAAAGCTTCATACTGTTCATGAAGGGCTTGAGCCGAATGCGACCGCTTAAAGCTGTAAGGGTAAGGGTTCACGCCAGAAGCCTTGAGGGTTTCTCGTTTTTGAATGCGACTTTCCACCGTGTAGTGGGCATCGCCCGAAAATAATGCAGAAGAAGAGGAAGGCGTTACAATGGTTTCTTCCGTATTCGTGGTAGTTTCAGGGGGTGTAGGTGTGGTCATTGAATTGCGGTGCTTTCATCAACAGTAAGACTTTATTTTATACCTTTTATTAAGCGTTAAAAATAGAGGTAAGTCAACACAAGACGATTGTAAAGGCTTCGTTAAACCAAAATACCTAGCTTCCCTAGAATAAAAGAGGTTATTAGGTAACAAATCGTTAAAACTATTATAGAAATCGAAAAACTAACCCAAAATCCCAATTTTAAGCCCAATAACCACGGAAAAATCAAAAACATCGGTAACGTTGGTATCACAAACCAAAACGTACTGGTTGAAAGTAGACGAACTTTTTCGATATCTTTCGTTTCAATATACACAAAAACGAAAGAAATGAGCGAAACCAATGGTAACGATTTAATAAGCCCACCAAGAACGCCATCTTTCTTGCTAATTTCAGTAACAATTAAGATGATGAAAGCGGATAGGAAAAATTTAATGATATAAACTAACATCGCTTTATTTTAGCAGTATTAGGGGCTGTTGTAAAATTTTAATATAACGTATTGAAATTCTTAAAATTACTACTGTGCTAGCACAACTTTTTAACTATTGGGTTTAATCCCATCATCAATAGGCAACGCCTGAACTATGAATTAAACCTGTAAAATAAAGGATGTAGAAAAATGACCACCTCACTCAACCTCGCATGGCTATCAAAGCCAATGCTCCCTGTTGTAACCCCTCGGAAAATGGCAGATTTTGACGACGACGAACCCAACGATGACGGCAACAAAATCATCGTTCAACAAAAAGCGAAAGCCGATACGTTTGAGCCTTCTACGCTTGAGAAAAGAGTGCCCCCGCCAATCATTAATGTGGTTACTCCGCCACCCCAGAAGCTCAATTTTTGGGATAGTAAATTTGGCACGGTTGCCAAATGGGGCATTGGCGGAGCTGCCTTAGGTGGTATTAGCACGCTAATTGAACCGATTTCAACCGGTATTCTTAATATTTTTGGTAAAAGTGTTAAAGAATTAGGTTGGGTACCCAGAGCCGGCATTGTTGTTGGCGTTGGGGCAACCATTGGGGCGTTAGTGGGTATTATTCCAGCGTTATTGCAGAAATCTAAAGCCGAACGAGAACAAAGCGGAGGCTACTTAGTAGAAACCGCAATGGCTTCGGATGGCACACCCGAAACCAGAGTCATTAGTTCCCCTAGCACAACCTACATCAATACGGGTGGCTATGGTAGCTATTCCAGCCGTTACAGAGACGATGGCTACGGTTATGGTGGATACTACGGCGGAGGCTATGGTGGCTACGGTGGTGGTCGGTTTTTAGAAGATTATTTGGTAGCCAGTGCTTTGGGCAATGCCCTTAGTGGGGGTGGAAGAGATTATCATCATTACCATTATGGTAGCCCTTATTATGGCTATGGTTACGGCGGTAGAAGAGGCACAACGATTAACAATCATCATTACTATGGTGGTGGCGATGACACTAGCCATATTACTTCGACAACAACCCATTATCCTTCGTCGTCATCATCTAGCAGAAATAGTAGTTCTGGTGGTAGTGGGGGTGTTTTCAAAAATGCCGATGGTAGTAGCCGTGGGATGTTTAGCAGTAATAGCAAAAGTAGTAGAAGTACGCCAACGGTTAGAACCAGTGGATTTTCATCAAACAAATTTGGGTCTATAAACCGAGGGTTTTTTGGTGGCGGTAGTAGCAAAAGTTCCGGTAGAGGCTTTGGCACTTCCACCCTAAAATCTAGCGGTGGCGGATGGCGTGGTAGCAGTGGCGGTTCATTTGGTAGCGGACGTTCTAGCGGCGGCGGCAGTAAGAAATAGAGGCTAAATAGCTTGATGATATTGGTCTAAAACAGCTAAAACATCCGCCACAGGCACTGTATCATGCACCAACAAGCTACCTATAGGGGCTTGTGGCAGAATAAACCGTAAACTATCGGCTTTTAGCACTTTTTTATCTTTTCGCATTAAAGCCACTAACTCCATCGCATTCGGAATGGAAGGCAATGCCATTGGAAACAGAGAAACAGCCTCTAATAAGCGTTGAATTCTGGCGGAAGTTGATTTTTCAACCAGCCCAAGGCGTTCAGAAAGCCAAAAAGCCTGCATCATACCAATAGCAACTGCTTCGCCATGCAACAGAACCCCATACCCCAAGGCAGATTCATAAGCATGAGCAAACGTGTGCCCTAAATTGAGGCAAACTCGTCCGGTAGAATCGTTTGCTGGGGCAGATTCTTGTTCGTCTCTTGCTACAACGGCAGCTTTTAGCTGGCAACACCTTGCAATAAGCGTGGGTAATTGGGTCATCCAATTCGCCCCTAATTGTTCATAAAAAGCTAAAAACGAGGTTTCAGGATTTAAAGGGGCAGTACTACCTACTGCAGCCTGTTCAATTAACGCATATTTTATCATTTCAGCCAACCCCGCCAAGCGTTCCCGTTCGGGTAAGGTTTCAATACAAGCCGTATCTGCCACCACCAACTGGGGCTGATAAAACGTGCCAATGGCATTTTTTACATCTTTAAAATTGATGGCTACCTTCCCACCCACACTAGAATCCACTTGAGATAACAACGTAGTTGGCACTTGTACAAACTGGCAACCACGGTAATAAGTAGCGGCAGCGTAGCCGGCTAAATCGCCCACTACGCCCCCACCTAGGGCAACAATGGCGTCTCGTCTCGTCATACCAAAGGCATGGCACGTTTCGTAAATTCGGGTTAATTGGTCTGCGGTTTTAGCCATTTCTCCCGCTGGTACAATAAGTGTTTCCACCTTGATTTCAGCTGATTTCAAAGCCGTTTCTATGGTTGAAAGGTAAAGCCCTGCCACTGTTTCATCTGTTACTAAAACCAATTTACCAACGGCGGTGTTATTGAAAACGTGCGTTTTCAATAGGTCTGGTAATTGAGCCAACAATCCCGCACCAATAAAAATAGGATAGTTTCTAGGGTACCCTGCTAACGAAACGGAAACAACTGTGGGCGTGGCTTTAGGAGGAGTGGGCATGGTTATTAATTTACTTCTACGGTTTCTTGATTTTCAAAATACGCTAATAGTCCACGTAATAGTACATCAACCGCTTGTTCAGGACGCAAACCCGCCGTATCAACTGAAATATGGGCTTGCTGGTAAAACGGTAAGCGTTCTTCAAAGCGTTGAAAAAATACGTCTTCAGGATTGGGTACATCAATCAGCGGACGGTCTTTGGGGCTGAATAACACTCGTTCTAGCAATTGTTCTGGAGGCATATCAATATAAATAACCCAGCCTGCTTTCAAGGCTAAATCTAAATTAGCTTGGTCTACCAAAGCACCCCCACCAGTGGCTATAACGACTTGGGGTTGATTCAAACATAGTTCAAGTACTTGGCGTTCCACTTCCCGAAAATGCTCTTCGCCATAGAGCGAAAAAATATCGGGAATACGTTGATGCGTTTCTTTTTCAATTTGCTTATCGGTATCTAAAAACGGAAGCCCTAAGGTTTGAGCTAACTTTCTGCCCAGTGTGCTTTTACCGCACCCCATAAACCCTGTTAGCACTAACCGAAGCCCTCGTTGGCTAGGGTGTTTTTGCATGGCTGACCGAACTGATTGAATGAGCGAAGCCGTTGATATTGAAGGTAAATCCGCAGGCACTTGAGACATTATGATTAAAATTTCTATCTATTGAAAAAACAAGTTTTCTTCATTATACCAAAAAAGTGGTGGGCGAGGTAAAAAAAGAGTCTGTTCTTTTTGAAAAACACCCTAAAGTCTAGTATTATGAGACTTTAGGGTGTTTTGGAAGCAGTAATTTGGGCGTTAAAACTTACCTGAAAATGGCGGGGGAGAAAAGCTAACCGCTGGTGGTTGAGCGACGGTTGGTATATTTATATTAGCCATGATAATGGGTTGTTGGATGTTGTTACCCACGCCTTGCGGTGTTAAGCCATTCGTATTGGGTGTGGGTGTATTAGCGTTGAGGGTAGGAGTAGTAGCATACTTGCCCAGTGCTGGATTTTTAGGCTGTAACGCTTGTTGTTGCATCAATTTTGGATCTACTGTTGCTATTTTCTGATTCATTTTAGCTAAGTTCCGTAACTGTTCTTCGGTTAGCTGTTTATTCGCTTTCAGTGTCTGGATTACTTTATCAATTTCAGCCTGCTTGACGGCGGTTTGTTGCATCCGTTGTTGGGCTAATGCCCATTGTTGCATCGCCGTATTCTGTTTGTCTCCAGCCGATGTTTTGGATTCCTTTGCTTTCTTGTTATTCTTTTTTGATTCCGCAATTAACGCTACTGCCTTTGAGAACAGAGCAGCTGCTCCAGCCATTGTAAAGGGGTTAGACAATAACACATAAGCTGTAGCTATTAGCCCAACAGCTTGTTCGTTTAAGCCCAAAGCTTTAGCAATAAAAGAAGACGCATTGACGAGATCCAATTCCCCTTTTTCAAATAAACCTTGAGCCCCTTTCATTACTTTACCGACATCTTCTTTAGATTGCCCTGTAACTCCAGCGATGAATCCTGTAAACTTTTTCATAGCGTCTTCATTTGCAAACAACTGCCCAAACAATTTTTGGTTTATGCCTGCATCGCCCCCTTGTTTGGCAATAGTATCAGGATTAATTTGAGGCGGTAAACTAAACCCTGCTGTCGGCATAGTTTGTAGCTGAATGTTTTTTAACCCATAGTCCAATTCATTCTGCCCCTTACGGAAATCCGTAAAAACCGTTGTCATATTAGATTTTAACTCTTTACTAAATGAAAAAGTGTCAGTAGCGTTATTTTGAAGGTCGGCACCATTCTCTTTTGCTGTAGCTTTTTTATCGGTATTATTAGCACTAGTACGATAATCTCGTTGCATTACAATTTTTCCGTTTTGAACGACGGGTCTATTAATGGTAGTCATCATAATGGGTAGTCTCTCTTTCTCTTTTTTTCTCTCTCAAGATGGGCTAGTAAAACATATAAAAATGGATTAAATGATAAAAAATAGATAGCTAAAGTAGCGTTGTTCAGCACGCAAAGCAAGCTTGTGCAAAACAATCAACTGTACATTGAAAATAAATGGTTAAATCACGAACTGTAAAAAAGTCAAAAAACAACTATTGGCGGTAGAATAAGGCGGCAATGCGAAGCTGTTTGACTATTCTTTAGAATAAAAGTGTCAAATAAAGCCAGTACGACCTTTGATACCGAGGTTAAGTTGATACAAACTAATAAAAACAAGCACATATAACAAATTGCCTGTTTTTATATTTTTATGTTACAAAGACTACATAAACTTATGAAGGGTACGCTACCCAGCACCATAACAAGTAAAATCGTTCAGAAAGCTTGGGTAATAACAAAATACCCGCCACCCCGTAACTAGCCACCGCCACAATTAAACAGGCCCCAGCCGCAATATCTTTTATGCGTTTTGCCCGAATATCATAATTTCCATTGGTCAATAAATCCACCAACCATTCCACCACGGTATTGGCTAATTCCGCAAACAACACAAACCCCATCATTTGCAACAGCATAGCCCACGCTTCTAAAGAAAGCCCCAATATTCCCGCCAAAGCGAAGGCTCCGCTCACCAAATAAGCGTCTATGCGTAAATTTCGTTCCATTTTAAGGGCGAACCAAAGCCCTTCAAAAGCGTATTTTACGCTAGCCAAAAAGTTGGGTGCCGCAAACCCTTTTGATTTTTTCCCCCCACTAATGCCCTTCAGTAAACCCATCTGTCGCAAATAACGCCTCACCAATACTTTGGTTCGCCGTTGGGGTTTGTTCTGTTGGTTGAAATCAGGGTTAATAGTCATTTAGCCCATTTTCTATCTGTAGAGATGCTTTATTTATCATCTCATGGAGGAAAACATGGGAGTGGGAGGATTTTAACCCTCCCCTATAAATCGATATGAAGAAACAACTACATTTGTTTCTCAAGCATGGCTATTAATTCAGCTTTTTGCTTTACGCCCACAGCTTGGTCAACGGGTTGACCATCTTTAAATACCACCAAAAAGGGAATGGAGCTAACGCCATATTGTTGAGCCAAGGCGATGTTTTCATCGGTGTTAACTTTTACTACTTTAGCTTTGCCTTCCAATGCGGTAGAAACTTCGTCTAAAATGGGGGCTAATGCTCTACAAGGCCCACACCAAGGTGCCCAAAAATCTACCAATGTAACACCTTTAGCAACGGTTTCTACAAAAGATTCGGTGGTTACTTCTGCTACCATCATGGGGAAGCTCCTTTATTTATAATAATATACACGGATTTTTTTAATCAAGAATCATTTCTAATCCTATCATACTTGTACTAAAAGACAATCAAGCTTTCAGGTTCTCTTAATACTTTGCATTTTGGGTTGGCTATTTTGGGGTTGTCCGCTATAATAGGGTTGTAGTAGTACCTGTTTTCACTTCGTGTGAGCCTTATAAAAAGGATTAATCCCCCATGCAAGCCAAAATTTTAGCCGTCATTGCGCCTGAACGCTTCCGCGACGAAGAATTGTTTGTGCCTCAAGCCTTCCTAATCGAAAAAGGGTGGGATGTTACTATTGCCAGTACGAAAACCGGTGTGGCTACAGGGATGCTAGGCGGAACGGCTACGGCTACCATCACTATTGGGCAAGCGGATGCTAGCCAGTACCAAGCCCTCATTGTGGTTGGTGGTTATGGGTCTGTTGAATTTTTGTGGGAAAATGCCGAACTGCACGAGCTGGTGAATGCTTTCTACAAAGCGGGTAAAGTGGTTTCGGCTATTTGTGTTTCGCCTGTGGTGTTGGCGAAAGCGGGTGTGCTAAAGGGTAAAAATGCAACGGTATTCGAAATGCCCCAAAGTTTAGAAGCATTTGTTAACGCAGGTGTTACCTATACAGGTGAAGGTGTTACCGTAACCGATAAAAACTTAATCACCGCCCAAAGTCCTGAACAAGCTGATGCGTTCGCCCAAGCCGTTCACACCGCCGTGGGACAGATGCAATCCGCCATTTATTAAAATTGAGGATTACAGAACAGGAATCCATTCCAGCAAACGGCAGGCGATTGCTCCTACCGTAAAGGCAAGTACCCATGAAAGGGCTAAAACGCCTGCTCCCTCTTTCCAGCCCCGTTCCTTCCACATGACGGTTGCAGAAGCTAAACACGGCACAAACAAGGTCATCACCAACAAACTGGTCAACACCTGAATAGGGGTCAAGCTATCCTTCATAGCATAAAAGCCTGCCAACCCAAAATCTCGACGAACTGTGCCCATCACGAACGCTACCGCCGCTTGTTCAGGCAAGTGTAAAACTGCTTTGGTTACACCGCCCAACGCTAATTGAGCCCACCCTAAAAAGCCCGTCAATTGAGCAATAGAAACCACCAACGCCCCCACCACAAACAATGGTGTCGCCTCTTTTAAAAAATTCAACGACCGATTCCACGTTTTTTTCAACACATTAACAGGGCGTGGCAACCGAATGGGCGGTAAATCCATCACCAACCCTGTAGAATAGCCCGGTAGTACCTTATTCAATACCGTACCAATCCCCAAAAATAACGACGTTAAAAAACCCATATAAACCAACCACCCCTTGAAACCGCCAGCCAACGCCATCATCCCCATAATAACGCCTAACTGAGCACTACACGGAATGGTAATACCCAACAGCGTATTGGCGATAATGCGTTCCCGTTGGGACGTCAAAACCCGAGTGGAAATGGTCGCCATCGTAACGCAACCTAGCCCTAAAATTAGCGGAATAATGGCTCGCCCATTGAGCCCAATTCGCCGCAAAACACTATCGCTTAGCGTAGCAAGCCGAGGCAGATAGCCACAATCTTCCAACAGGGCTAAATACAAGTTAAAGCCTAGAACCAAGGGAGCTAACACCCCAATAATGTAGCGTGGGGTCATCGTCAATAAGCCAAATTCCCCCGCCAGAACAGGATACAAATAAGCGTGCAACGGGTTTGATTTCGGTAACGCCAAGCCAACCCACCCTGCAATAACAGGTTCAATGTGGTTCTGCATAAAGCCTTCCACTAAATCAACTAAATCTCCCGCCACCCAAACGCCAATCAATTGGTAAAGCAATAACAATGCCCCAATCAATGCGAAAGACCCCACCCAAGGGTTTAGCAATAGTAGCCCAGCTTGTTGCCGAACCGTTTTTAACCAAGCCTGTAGGGGGGTAGTTTCCGTCCCTGTTCCTGTAGCGTTTTGAATAAACAACGTCGGAATCCATTGCTTTAGGTATAACCTGCGTTGCCCGTAAATTCGCAATTGAGCGGTTTTATCCGTGCTTTCTAGCGTACGAAGCTGGGCGGAATCGCTCATGATTTCTGGGGTTTTTCTGCCTTTTTTAGCATACGGTATTTGTTGCTGAACTTCTTGAAAACCCTTGCCTTGCGTGGCAATACACCCAACCACTGGCACTTGTAAGCGTTCCGCTAAAACCGCTAAATTGACCCGAACCCCTTTGGCTTCCGCTTCATCTAGCTGATTCACCGCTAACACAAGGGGCAAGCCCCAATCAATAAGTTGTTGGGTTAAAAACAGGTCTCGTTCTAAGGTTAAAGCACTGACGACATTGACCACCACATCCACCGAAAACAGGGCGGTTTCAGCTACTTGTTCTTCTTCGCTTAACCCTGAAAGTCCATAAACACCAGGGGTATCTAATAGTTTCCAGTCTTTATGATGAGAAAATGACCCTTGGCTAATGCTCACCGTGGTACCTGGGAAGTTAGAAACTTCGGCGTAAACCCCTGTAAAGCCATTGAAAAAAACCGATTTCCCGACGTTGGGATTGCCAGCCAACGCAACAGATGCGACCTTTAGCGGAGCAGAAAATGCCGTTGTAGGCGAACAATTATTGTAAACGGCGTCGCTGGGGCAACAATCGTGTTCAAGTTCCGTGTGCATAAAGCCAAACCAGCTATTTCTAAACGATTGTTACCGTAATGTGTTGAGCGTACTGTTGCCCCAGTGCTAATTCCACTTGCCCGCATTGCAAAACCAAAGGCCCACCCGCAGGTAGTTTGGCTAGAACGGTTATTTTATCGCCCACGCCTACGCCAAACCGAAGCAACATCAGCTGGGCTTCTTCTGAGTGGATAGATTCAATGATGCAAACGGCTTTGGGTAGCACGCTAGCTAAATTAAAAGCGGTATTGGGCATTAATTGAAGTGGATTCTTAAGCCAGTTGGTAAAAAATTGCTGAGCGGTTGCCATTCTGAAAGACTACTTTCTTCGCTTATTGCTAATGATTCTCATTATTATAAGATACTATCGGTTGCAATGCTAGTGATTTTTAGTCAATTCGTGTAAACTTAATAATTATGTACCAATCGTGTTATTTTGAATGGCGATTTGTAGGGGCGGATTGTATCCGCCCGCCTAGGATTGATAATATCGGGCGGATGTAATCCGCCCCTACACAGAAATGACCTATCATGATTTTACACCTTTCGTCGGCAAGTAACGACGACAAACATCCCCAAAAAAAGCCGGCATCTAACACGAGCACTGCCAAACGGTCTGTTTTGTTGAAAGAAGAGGCCTCGTTTGCGGATGAACGCACGGAACAATCGCTTCGCCCCAAAACGTTGGCGGATTATGTGGGTCAATCTGCCTTAAAAGAGCAACTTCAAATTGCCCTGCAAGCCAGCAAAGCCAGAGAAGAAGCCCTAGACCATGTGCTGTTTTATGGCCCACCGGGGTTGGGAAAAACGAGCTTGGCGTTGGTGTTAGCCAACGAAATGCAAGCCCCAATCCACCTAACTTCCGCCCCTGCGTTGGAACGCCCTCGGGACGTGGTGGGCTTGCTGATGGCATTGGAGCCCAATAGCATTTTGTTTATTGATGAAATTCATCGGCTTAATAAAATCACCGAAGAAATTTTGTACCCCGCAATGGAAGATTTTTCGCTCGATAGAACGCTCGGCAAAGGGGCGACTGCTCGCCTTTTGAGAGTTCCGTTGCCTCGGTTTACGCTGATGGGGGCTACCACCAAGGCGGGGTCGTTATCAAACCCACTTCGGGATAGATTTGGGATGATTCACCGTTTGCAGTTTTACAGCCCTGAAGAATTGGCGGAAATTTTGCGGCAATCTGCCCATACGTTGAATATTCCGTTGACGGATGAAGGAGCCTTATTGTTGGGTAGCCGTAGCCGTGGTACGCCTCGGATTGCCAACCGCTTGTTGCGTCGGGTTCGGGATATTGCCCAAGTGCTTTGCCCGAAGCAGGAAAAGCCTGTCGCCATTGATGCTAGCTTGCTGGTTGAAGCGTTCGACTTATTGGAGGTGGATTCCCATGGGTTGGATAACGGCGACCGTACGTTTTTGAAGGTGATACGGGATAGTTTTAATGGCGGGCCTGTGGGGTTGGAAGCGGTAGCCGCTGCGATGGGGGAAGATTTACGCACGGTGGAAGATGTGTTTGAGCCTTACTTGTTGCAGGCGGGCTTTATTGCCAGAACGCCCAGAGGTCGGCAATTAACCCCTAAGGCGTATGACCAACTTGGCTGGTTTGCTGGGTAGGGGTTAATAGTGCTGTTGGAGGGCTTTTTGAAGTTCATTCAACACCATCGTCCAGCTTTCTTCCACCCAAGCTTCTAGGGCTGGTTTGAGCTTGGTTAAATCACTATCCCCCGAAAATTTAAACGGCGAAAGGCAAGTGGGAATAGTTTCCTTCGTAAAATCACCTAGTTTAATGAAAGAAATAATGGAGTGTAAGTCGGTTTCATCAACACCGTAATTATGCAAAGAAAAAGAGATGATAAAAGATAGTTTGCTAATTATACTAAATTTAATTTGAATCGCAGGATGTTTTTTTAGCGGATTGAAATTATAATCAAAAGTCGAAGATGTTAGATTGATTAATTCTGTCGTGTTTTGAATAACATCATCCTCAAGTTTATAAACGCTTATAAAAGGATCTCTGACAGAATTGGTTTCTGGTACAGTAACAGCTCTTAAGTTATCAACCTTCGGTGTAACCAGTGATTCTAGCAACCTAAAGACTGCGTTCGTCAGCTCAATGCTTTCGACAGATTGTTGTGAAGGCTTTTCTTCCAATAACGAAGCGATATTACCTAGTAACTGCTTTTGCTTGGCTTCATAATTACCGCCCGAAACCATTAACGGAGCAGTCTCTTCAAACAACTTAAAGGCTTCGTTAAACTGTTGTTCTTGAAACAATGCAAACAACCGAAACAGGGGTAACATATCGCCCTTATCTGCCGATTCTAAAACCGAAAGATAGTCATCTCGGTTATCCCTATCAATCACTAACGGGAAATACTGATATTTCACCAGCACAATGGTGGCTAAGGTGCGTGCCATCCGTCCATTGCCATCTTGAAACGGATGAATTTGCGTAAACCGATGATGCAACCACGCCGAAAGCACCACAGGATGAACCCCTTCCGCCAGATAACCAAGGTACAGTTCTAGCAGGCGTTCCATTTGGGAAACAACCTGTTCAGGTGGGCAATAATAATAAGTATTTCCGCCTTTGGAAGGATTGTTCGGTAATCGTTTCCAATCCCCGATAATCAATTCTGTTTCAAAAATAGTACCTTGGGAATCTACCGCTTGCGTCGTCGTTTGATGTTGCATTAAGGCTTGATGTAATTCTTTAATAAACGAGAGGGTTAGCAGGCGTTGCTCATCACCCACGGTATCCATCACCCCATCAATCACAGAAAGATGATCGGTTAGAATGTTAAACGTATTGGTCGAAATCTGCCCTCGGTTTTCATTGTAAACGGCTTCCACAATCCCTTTTTCAACAAGGGTTTGGGTCGTACCTCTATCAATATGGTAAAGCCCTTCAATAATGCCGGTTTCAATCGCCCATTTTCGTTTCAACTGGGTTAAAAACCGCTGGTAAGTGGCTTCGGGCAATTTTGCTTTTAACTGCCAAAACTTTCTAGAAAGTTCCGAAAGCCCCCAACTTTCATAGGCTTTTTCAATGTCATTCAAGCCCTGAATACCGTCAGCTGTCCAAATTTGATAATCCATGAGAACACCTTTTTTAAAATTCCACAACGAAAATACCCCTCTATTGTAACAGAAATCAACCCCTTTCAGAGCAATTCCTTCTTAGCGTATTTTTGGTATAATGGGGCTATCTGTTTTTTCCATAATTGATGATTAGAAAACCCCCACCCCATGATGATGAGCCTGCAAAAACCATCCCACCTCACCCAAAAACCCTTCACAGGGGCGGAAATTCGGGAAGCCTTCCTCGGCTATTTTGAACAAACACTTGGGCATAAACGCCTGCCTTCCGCCAGTTTAGTACCCATCAACAACCCAACGGTACTACTAACTCCCGCAGGGATGCTCCCCTTCGTGCCCATCTTCATGGGCTTAGAACCCGCTCCCAATCCGCCTCGGGCTACCACGTCTCAAAAATGTGCACGGGTTAGCGGAAAAGCCAGCGACCTTGAAGCCGTCGGGCGAACCCCCCGCCACCACACCTTCTTTGAAATGCTAGGCAACTTTAGCTTTGGCGATTATTTCAAACACGAAATCATCCCTTGGGCATGGACGTTTATGACGGAAGTTTTAGGCATTGATGCCAACCGACTATGGGTTTCCGTCTTTCGGGAAGATGACGAAGCCTACGCCATTTGGCGAGACGTTGTCGGCGTGCCAGAATCTCGGATTTTTCGGTGCGATGAAAAAGACAACTTTTGGGGTCCTCCTGGCCCGACAGGGCCTTGTGGGCCTTGCACGGAAATTCATTATGATTTAACCCAAAACCCTGACCATGACCTTGATACCCGCCTCATTGAATTGTGGAATTTGGTCTTCATGGAATTTTTTAAAGATGCGGAAGGCAATTGCACCCCGCTTGAAAAGAAAAACGTCGATACGGGTGCAGGCTTAGAACGCCTAGCGATGGTCGTTCAAGGGGTTGAAAATACCTTTGAAACCGATTTGTTCCAAAACATCGTGAAAGCCGTTTCCGCCAAATGTGGGATAGCTTACCGCACCAGCGAACCTACTGATGTTGCCCTTAAAATTGTTGCAGACCACTTGCGGATGTTAGCGTTCGCTATTGCCGATGGGGTTGTGCCTTCCAACGAAGGGCGGGGTTATATTATCCGCATGATTTTACGGCGTGCCGTTCGGTATGGTAAGCAGTTTTTGGGCTTTGAATCCGCCTTTTTGTATGACTTGTTGAGCGTGATTAAAACCGAGTACGAAGCGGTTTATCCTGAAGTAGGGCAACGTTACGCCTACACTTATGATGTGCTTTTACGAGAAGAAACTCGGTTTTTGGAAACGCTGGATAAAGGCTCTAAACAGCTGGATGAGTTGTTGCGTAACCTCCAAGCCCATGGCAAAACCGAACTAGATGGAGCGGTGGCGTTTCGGCTGTACGATACCTACGGCTTCCCTGTGGAACTTTCTAAAGATATCGCCCAAGAACAAGGCTTCACGTTGGATGAAGTGGGTTTTGAAACTGCCATGCAAGCCCAAAAAACGTTGGCTCGGGCAGGAAAAAAGGATGTTGCCATTGTCAACGACCAAGTATTTAGTGAAATTCTTGAAACCGCTGGCAAAACGACGTTTACAGGCTACGAAACGTTAGAATCTACCGCTACGGTGCAGGCTTTGATTGTGGATGGCGAATCCGTTTCCAAGGTTTCAGGGGTGAATCAACCGTTTTTGTTGGTACTCAATCAAACCCCATTTTACGCCGAAAGTGGCGGTCAGCTGGGCGATTTGGGGCAAATCCATCAAGAAAATGGTCAGTTAGCCTTAACCGTTTTGGTTAAAGATACGCAAAAAATGGGCGATTTAATTGTGCATCATTGCGTGTTAGACCAACAAGGCGAAGCGGGCTTGGGTTTAGCCGTGGGCGATGCCGTAACGGCATTAGTCGATGCGACGCATAGGCAAAACACGGCGATTCATCATTCGGCTACGCACTTGTTGCACGCTGCGTTGAAGCAAGTTTTGGGCGATGAAGCGGCTCAAGCAGGGTCAGCCGTCGGGGCGGAAGGAGCTCGGTTTGATTTTTCGTTTTCTCGGGGTGTAACCAAGGAAGAATTGCATCAAATTGAAGCGAAAGTCAACCAGTGGGTGTTAGCGGGTATTGCCCAAACCACGCTAGAAATGCCGATTGCTGAAGCTAAAAAAGCGGGTGCGGTTGCCATGTTTGGCGAAAAATATGGTGATACGGTTCGGGTGGTGCAGTTTGGGCAAGCTTCAATGGAACTTTGCGGTGGTACGCACGTTCAGAATTTAGCTCAAATTGGGTTGGTGCGTATTGTGGGCGAGCAAGCCGTAGCGGCTGGTGTTCGGCGGATTGAATTTGTGGCGGGATGGCAGGCCTATAAAGGCTTTCGTCAAGCAGAAAATTTGTTGAAACAAGTGATGGGGCAGCTCAAAGTACCTCAAGGTGAATTGTTAGACCGTATTGAAAAATTACAGTCGGATTTAAAGCAATCTGAAAAAGACTTGCAACTCTTTAAGCAAAAAAGTGCGATTGCCGCTCAACTGCCTATTTTAAAAACGGTGTTGGAAGCTCAATCGGGGCAAGCTGTTCCGTTAGTTAAATTATTTATTGCGGAGACTGAAGCCGATACGCTTAAAACTTTGGGTGAAGCGTTTATTAACCAAGCGAATCAGCCGATTGCGTTGATTTTAGGGTCTAACGTTGAGGGTAAAGCCGTCATTTTGGTTTGGGTGGATGAAACGTTGGTGAAGCAAGGCGTTAAAGCGGGTGATATTGTTAAAACGCTTGCTGCTGCTTGCGAAGGTGGTGGCGGAGGAAAGCCCACGTTTGCCCAAGCAGGCGGTAAGGCTGGGCATTTACTAGCAGATACCTTGGCTAAATTTCAGTTAAGCTGATGGGTAAATGGACTCATACAACGCTTTGTGTAGGTTGTAAATTTCACTTTGTTTAACTAGTTGGTCAATTTTTTTGTCTAAATCCGATTTTAATATTTGTGGTTCGCTGTTAGCTAGAGCATTTGCGTTAAAATGTATCATTTTTGTTAAAAAAGTTCTATAAAATTGATCGAGTTGTGTGTTCAAGTCATCTAATACAGTTTGTGTATCTTTATCTGAACTATCCAGTTTTAATTTTGAATGTTCGAACTTTGTTGGAATAATAGTATTCTCACTTATAAGCGAACTTCTATTAGCAACACCCTTTATCTCTTTTAACGCTTGGGTTACGAGCTGTTCTATTTCTTGAGATTGAGCTTGTAAATCATCTTCATTATAAACGAGTTTAGTGGCGACTGCTTTTAGATACATTATAAAGTCGTCAAACTGGCTATAATCATCACGATATATACTTTCTAAATTAGCTTTTTGGTTGTTGAATTCATCTGCGAGTCTTTTTAAGAAAGCATCGATGTTTGTTTTAGCGGTATTCAACGGTCTGTTTTTAATATCAGCGACGGCTTGCTTTTGTTGGTCAAGCCAAGCTTCAGCATTCGCTTTAATGGTTGTCAATTGGTTTTCAAGCTCTGTACGAAGTTCCGTAGCATTTAAAGTTTTACCTGTTCCACCTCCACTCCCAGCAACAGATCCACCCGCTAGACTACTACTTTCTGTAGTAGTACCATTCAGTAGGGGCTTACCTTTTTTATTATTAGTAGCCCATAACCAAGCAAATAATAAGCCTGTGCCCAATACCAGCGTGCCAATGCCTGTAGCAATTAGTAAGCCTTTGTTGTCATCTACAGGTTGTTTTGTTTTAGATGTTTGTTGCTCAAACGTATCGCCTTTTGGCTCGTTCGTTTTTCTAGGCATCGTATTTAATACGCCCCTCTTTAAAACGAGAGGTGTTGTAGTTTGCTGAAAAGCAATGAAAGAGGATGCACTAGTGGAAGAGTTTAGTAACATTTTTTTCTCTGTTAATAATTAGGTACTACCAATCGTAAAAAAACAGGTCAATCCTAATTGATGCTAGTCGTTACCCTAATAAATTGTATTTTTTAGCCTGTGCGTAGGTGATGGTTTCAGGGCTGTTGGCTTTAGCCAAAGCATCTAATACCGATTGGTTTCGGTTTCTTTCTTTCCACCAATGAAACGCTATTAAGCCTGCCCCAGCACCTAAAACCCCTATGATACTAGGCAATATAAAGGGTTGAGCTTTTTGTATGAGCGTTTCCTTAACATCCAACTTCAAAGGTTGATTACTTTCATGCAACCGCCACCAGTAATCCCTCAAGGTTTCTAATTTTTCAGGGCCGATTATTTCGCAATAATCTCTAGTTTGTTGTGGCACAATGTCTTGGTCAGATTTTTTAAGATAGAACGGTGTTGTAATTTTTTTTACAAACTGATGGGCATTTTGTAAACAAGGGGGCAAATGGTTAATTTCCCTTAATAGGGTTTCAAATTTACCCTCACCAATTTCGTCTATCGTTAATTTTTTGATGGCGTTATTAAGCATTTTACCGTTTGAATATTGTTGGTATTCAATACCTTCCGTGTAGCTAATACGAATAGAATGTGCCAATGCCTTGTTGTTTTTGTCCGTCCAATGCATCGTCAATATTTCTGGGGTTAAATGAGCCACCTCTGTTCTTAAAATTTGATGACCCCCTGTATTTTCAATTTCAGGCATCTCTGCTTTTGTGCGTTCTCCAGTTAACGTGTTAATAGCATGATTAGCAGTCCAATTAACACCGTACTCATCACACCACTCCGAATAAAGGGCTTGCCCAGAGTAAGTTTGACATAAGCCCCCTTCTTTTGGGTGATTTTCCGCTAGATAGCCTGTTTCATTAATTTTACGTGCATTAAAGGGCTTTTCTTGTTCTGTTCTACGGTATACTGTGTGCATTGAAGCTTCTGAAGAAGGCTCTTCCCATTGTTTCCAATAAGTTTCTTCTGCATTATTACCACCTTTTTCAGTGGTGGCATAATAGAATAGCGGTTTGTTAATGCCTAACGTATCTTTTTTTTCAAGTCTGATTAACGAATTTAACCGAACGTCTAACGGCATAGGATTATTCGTATCCGGTTTAAAAAAGGACAGCTGTGTTTTTTGGGTTAATCCCCATGAAATTGAAAACACGGTGGCAGCTAAAGTAGCCAAGGCTATTTCTCTAAAAGAAAGCGGTTGATAGCCTAATGTTTTTACTAATGATACTCGTTCTTCTAATTGCGGATATTTGGCATTGGGTACTACTTTTTCTGCACCCTTAGTCAAGCGTTTTTCAACAGCAACCTTTGTGTTTGGTAACAAATTTGTTGGTATTGAATAACTGAATAGTGAAGTTGAAGGTGTTGTAGCAAGAGGAGCAGAAGATACCATCATGCAGGGTTAAACCGATTTAAAGTGAAAGGGGAATAGAAGAGACATGAAGAAGAAAGAAAAAATTAACAGAAAGAAAAACTGACTATAAACAAAGCCTACAGATATAAACATACCGAAAAAAAAAGTGTGAACCAAGTACTTTCTTTTTAGTAATTCAATGCACCTTTAACAACTGAAGAACCAGCAGAACCAAACATGGATGGATTGGGCGTTCCCTGCCTAGGCATAGTGGAAAGTGCATGCCCTATGGCAGACCCTGTACCAGCAGCTACATTGGTTAATAATTCTCGGTTTTCTTTGATTTTTGATTTTGTGTCATCATCCCTATTCTTTAAGCCACATAGCTTGAAGAAGGGGTCTACCGCCCATCTTGTTAAGTTGGTTGCACCTTGCCCAACAAGCCCGCCTAAAATACCTGAAGCTATCGGGCCAACAAACGGTGCTACAGGGGCTAGCATTGCTAAAGGTGGGAAGGCAGCAACAGCAGCAACAGCGGCTACTGTTAATCCAGCAGAAATAACACCCGTAGCTACAGAGGTAGTAACTAAACCAACCGCTTCAGCTGTAATATCCGTAGCAATAGCTCGGTAATTCTGATTTTTGTAGTTATCTATGGCATTACTGCCTACACTGTAAGCCGTTAAACCAATACCCGCAATACCTAGTGCTTTACCACCAACACCTGTGGCAAATTTCATTTTGTCGCCAGCGTCTAATGCACTTTTCATATCCTTGAAGAAGCCCACTTTAGGGGTGGTAATGGGTGGTACTTCTTTCACAAAATTAGCATTTTTTAGGTTGTATTTTTCTACATGAACCGCTTCACCTATTTTGATGGCGGGTGCTGGGGTTGGGGTTGGGGTCATATCAATATCAACGCCTCTAGCGATATCTTTGCCTAAGTTTCCCACGGCATCGGTTAGCGGACTAATAGCCTTTTTAACCTGTTTACCAAATTTACCCGCACCTGTTACTGCAGATTCTGGCGAATTACGCACCATATCATCTGTAAATAGCGAGTTGCCCATATTGGCTTTTTTTACTTCTTGTAGTTTTAACTGCTTGGCTGCTTCCATGTATTCTGCGTGGTTAACGGCTTGAACCCCGCCTTTATTTCTATTCCATAAGCCTTTTAGTCCTGTTCTTTGTGAGGCGTCTGCCAATTCTAAGGCACCGGTGGCGTTACGTTGAAGCCCTGCTTGCCGAAGGCTGGTGGCTTCGCCCATTTCATCAAATTTATCAAGCCATTTTTCGGATACCCACTTGTCTTTCACGAATTGCCCCGCTTTTTGCGTGGAATGTTGCCCAAAATCGTAAAGCTTATCGCCACCGAAGCCCATGCCCATTAGGCCTGCACCCATGCCCGCCATAGTTTCTTTTTCAAACCTTTGTTCTGCTGTTAGTCTGTCAATTTCTCGCAGTCTTGAATCATCTATGCGGTAGCCTGCTTGACTTAACTGGTTTATTAGGGCTTGTTGTTCCGCTATGGATGGGGCTGTAGTGCGTGGCTGGGTAGATGATGCAAACGCCGGTGGCACAGCTGAAGCGGGCAAGTTCATGCCTGTTTCCATGGATTGACGAGGTAGGCTGCTGGTTGGTAAGCCATTGGGTTGCTGCTGTTGCCCATATCGCGATGTATTAAAATCTTGCACACTATTCATGTTGTTTTAACCCCTTATATCCCCTGAAAAAAAGTTTGTTTAATTTTTTTGTTGAGCAACGGCTTCGTTGTTACCCAATTAATCTGACAAAAGAAAGATGATTCACACTAAAAAAACTATATCTACAAGCATAAAACCGACCGACCCTAATTTTTGTGCTAGCTAAATGGTTTTAATTAGGATAAATAGATTACTCCCGACCGTCTGACGGTTAACAAAAAGGGGGTGGATACAAATCCACCCCTATACAGACAAAATTGTTCAAATTTACGCTTTGGGGCAGTTACAAACAGGTTCACACTTGCAAACTTTGCAACAAGCACAAGGCTGTTTATCATTGTGCCCTATTTTATGATTAGCCATGGCTGGTAATGAAGGCAACGTTAAGCCTAAAGCAACTACGCTTAAAAGTGCCAAGCCCATTAATTTTTTTAACATGATGATGTTTCCCCTAAGTGGTTGTGTTCTTCATTCGTACTGAGTGCCTTTAAAATGTTACAGTCTGAAACGCCTCCTTTCCCATCGCAATTTTTAACTAAGCTTGTTAAGGTGGTTTTAATTTCTTCTAAAACAGCTATTTTTTGATTTAAAAGGGCTATTTTTTCTTGCGTTAATGTTTTCACTTCCCCTGCGGTATGGGTTGTATCGTCTTTTAAGGCTAATAGTTCTTTAATTTCTTTTAAGGTAAACCCTAAGCCTTGGCAGCGTTTAATAAATAGTACCCGTTGTAAATCAGCTTCAGTGTATTGCCTGTACCCAGCGTCTGTTTTTTGGGGTTCGGCCAATAACGCCTCTTTATGGTAGTACCGAAGGGTTTCTACAGTTACACCTGCTTTTTTTGCCAGTTCGCTTGATTGAAATTGCACCATCGTTTGAAGTCCTTTTTTTGTATGAGCGGTTTGCTTGAGTACAGTTGTACTATAAACCCCGTTCTTAAGTACAGGGTCAATATTTATTACAAAAACTTTACAATTAACGCTTTTAAACGACCCAATGCCCCATAGAAACAAACCCGCTAGCCCCCGTGCAGGAAGGCAAGTTATTGAGCAATCCAAAATACCTTGCCCACGCCAGTAAGGCAAAAGCGACTGCTTCTTTCGCCATGTTGGGCAACCCATATACTTCACAATTGGAAAAACTAGGCATCCCCCCGATTTCGCCAAAAGCTGAAGATTGGTTTATCCAGTACTGAACCCAATGAATTAACGAGGGATTATAAGCCCCACCACCGCTAATCAGAATCTCATCAATGCGGGAAACACGGGGCAGTACATAGCGTTCGTAAGCATTGACCAAGCTCCAAGCCGTAAAGGCGGTAAACGTGGCAATCAACTCTTCAGGTTGATGATTCTGCAAAAACTCGTCAATTAACGGTTGAAAATACGCTGTGCCCCATGCTTCACGCCCCGTGCTTTTGGGCGGCTGCTGCCCCAAAAACGGATGCTGTTTTAATCGGTCTAACAACGCAGGAATCAGCGTACCTTGTTTCGCCATTTCACCATTTTCATCAAAGGGTTGATTGAATAACGCCATCATTGCCCCATCAATCAACATATTACCAGGGCCTGTATCAAAGGCTATCGGGTCAGCAGTTATGCCATTCAATACCGTTACATTGCCGATGCCACCCATGTTCTGGAGGCATTTTACCTTGCCAGCTTCCGCAAAAAACAGCGTATCAAAAAAAGGCACTAACGGAGCCCCTTGTCCGCCAACCGCCATATCTCTTAGGCGGAAATCGCCTATAATTGGCAGGTGGAGCTGGGCTGCCATCATTGCTAAATCACCCAGTTGAAGCGTAACGCCCGCTTGTTTAGCTCCTGAATCATCGATAGTTGGGGGTTGATGATAAACCGTTTGCCCATGAGACCCTACGCACAAAACGTCTGCACGGGGCAATTGCCAAACCGTTAGGGCTTCTTCAACGGCAGATGCAAAAAGCTTGCCTAGGGTTTGATGCAGTGCGGTAAGTTCTTTCAGCGTGCCACTATTGCCTGCCCCATCTGCTTGAAGGGCTAATGCTTGTTTCCGTATGGCTAACGGCATTGCCACGGTATAAACGGCGATATCTGTACAGTTGAGCCGGTTTTTTTCAAAATTCCACGAAAATTTGGCTCGGGCAACATCTACCCCATCTAACGACGTGCCAGACATTACTCCAACTACCCATGCTGGGTTTTTAATGGATGTTTTAGCATTCTGATGCAGGGGTTGTATACGTTGTTGTATACCCAATGCAGCGTTCTCTGGGTGGTACTTGGATAAACAGGCGTTCCAATGCTCGTAAAACATGGATGTGTCCTTTTTCGTTGGCACGTTGTAGTGGGTCGACGAGGATGGTGGTTGCCCCAAGGCGTTGCCCACCCCAAATATCGGTTAGGGGACGGTCTCCTACCACACACACTTGGTTGACGGGTAATTCTAGCAGGTCTAAGGCTTCACGCAATATAGTTCTGCTCGGTTTTTTGGCAGGGCCTAAAACACGCACGCCAATATGGTCTTCGGCTTGTTTCATGTAGGCAATGTTGTGATTGTTAGAAACGACAATGTAGGCTAACCCACGGGCGGTTAAGCTGGTTAGCCAATCCCGCATGGCTTCAGAAAGTTCGGCGGTGTGGGGGGGCATAATGGTGTTGTCTAAATCAAAAATGAAGCCTTTTATGCCTTGGGCTTCTAGGGCATCTAGCGGAAGGCGAAGTACGTCTAGCACCACCCAATCTGGGGTTAAAAATCGAAATGGCATAGGTGAGGGTTTCTTTCTAACAGGGTATAATTATAGGCAAATTGTTGCTAAAATTATACCCGAAACAAAGAAAGCCAAAGCCTTTTGCTATTTTAAAGCATGGAAAAAGTATGAAAGACTATTGTTATTATTGCTTTTGAGGTACTTTACAACGACTGTTTTCTGTGTGGTGGGAATGAACGCACTATAAAATGGCGTAAAATCTTGATTAGGGAGACCACGAGGGTTTTTTCATGTAGGGGCGAACCCTTGTCGTCGCCCGCCAATGATGTAAAGCAAGAAATAGGCGTAATCCTTTGCCTTAGTTTTCAAGCAATAAAAAACCGTCGAAGCGACCAAACTTCGACGGTATGGTGAAAAAATTCGACGACCAAATCGAAGATTTTCGTTTTTTCATTTTTGTCTAAATGCTTAGACAGACCAATTTAAACTTTGTAAAACTTGGGGTTAGCGGGGTGAATGCTTGCTGGCGGTGTGTGCATTCTCCTTATGTATTAATAAAAACAATTGGTATAAACAAATTGCCTGTTTTTTAAAACTAAGTTTACATTTCTTTCAAATAATTGAAAGATTGGTTTTTTCTATTGTTATAAATCGATTAAATTTCCCCTACCATTTTATATTTTTTGGTTTATAATTATCTTAATGTTTTAAAAATTTATGTTGGTTGTAAAACCTTCATGCTTAACGGTAACCTTAAATGAAAATTAAATTAAAAGAAGTTGCACAACAATTAAAAGCATGGAGCCTTTACAGGTTAGCCAAAGAAATGTCTTTACCCCAGCAAACCGTTTATTCATGGGCTAGTGGTAGAACCCAACCCAGTTATGAAAACATGGACAGATTGTGCGATATTTTAGATTGTGCTGTGGGAGATTTATTTGAAGCAGAACCTGTTCAGCAAAAATTGTTTTAATAGAAAAGCGGTTTAGATGATGGGCTTACCTTCTTCGTTAAAACCTTTAGAACCGTCGGTTGGTTTAACTGTTTTGCCTAATGGTGAAAAGGTTGCAACCTTTACTTTGGCAAATTTATTACTGGCAACGCAAGGAACAATCGTTTACCCAGCTTCCATCACACTGGCAGATTCGACACTGTTCGCCCCGTTGACGGATAATCGAGGGGTTGCAGGGTTTACCTTTCCTGCTGGTGTGCAGCCTTTATTTATTCCCTTGGTGGGTGAAACCTTTGATGGGCATCAGTTTTTACCGCAATTAGAAGCGTTAGATATTGCCGTTTGTTTAGCTAATGAATCCTTCTTGCAAAGCCCACAAGCTCAAGAGTGGTTAGCCTCAAAACCAGTTATAACAATTGTTTCCGTGCCTGATACGTTGCTAGCGTTTCAAGGGTTGGCTCGGTTTCATCGTCAACGTATTGCTACAAAAATTGTGGGCTTAACAGGCAGTTCAGGTAAAACCACGGTTAAGGAATTACTGGCGTTTGGTTTGTCTGCTGGGTTTGCAGTTCAAGCCACTGAAAAAAACTTTAATAATGATATTGGTGTTGCCAAAACCTTGCTTGCTATTGCTCCGGAAACGCAAGTAGCCATTGTTGAAATGGGTATGCGGGGCTTGGGTGAAATTAGTCGGTTAGCACACACTGCTTTACCTGATGTGGGATTGTTGCTTAATGTAGGGCCTGCTCATATTGGACGCTTGGGTAGCTTAGAAGCGATTGCCCAAGCCAAGTGCGAATTGGCCGAAGGGGTGCAAGAAGTCTTGGTTTCTAATGGCGATGACCCATTAATTCAGCAACGATTGAGCCAACTTTCTTTAAAAATACCGCATCAAACACATTTTTCGCTGAGCCAAGCGGAAGCGTTAACACCCCTTTCTAACGGATGTTTTCAGTTTTCTGTGGCAGGGGTTGTTTTTCAAACCACTTTACCGGGTGAACACCAAGTACGCAATTGCTTGGCAGTCATTGCGGTAGCAAGCGTTTTAGGGCTTCCATTGCAACCATTGGCAGATAAGCTGGTTCAACTTGAATCTGTAGCAGGACGATTTGAATCTGTGGCGTTGGGTGGTAAGGCTCGGTTAATTAACGATGCCTATAATGCGAACCCTTCCAGCATGAATGCTAGTTTACAGGCGTTTTTAAAGCCGAGCGAAACCGCAATGGCTCAAATTCTAGTGCTTGGGACGATGCAGGAATTGGGCGAATTTGAACGAGATTATCATGAAGCATTGTTAACGTGGTTGGTGCAACAGGCGGGTGTTACTGCTTTAGCGGGCATAGTTTTTATTGGTAAGGAAGCCCCTAGTTATGAGGCTTTTTTACGAAAAACGCTGGATGATAGTGCTTTGGCTCTGTTTCCTGTGCTAATTGCTGAAACAGTAGATGGTGCTAGCCAGCAGTTACCGCAGTGGATTACTAACTTAAGCTTATCCTCAACACAACCTATAGAATGGTTACTAAAAGGGTCTCGTTCCCACGGGTTGGAACGATTAGTATCCGTTTTGCAGACGGTTTATACCTCTAATTAGTATATTTATAGCTGTTCCTAAACTTAGTGAGCTACTGGTTATTTGTAGGGGTGGATTGCACCCATCCGTTTCTATTAACCCTTAAGCGGGCGGATGCAATCCGCCCCTACGATATTTAGGCTAAATAATACTTAGAACAGCTATATAAATTATCCAACAACCGCTACGGTTGTGGCTTTGAATTGTTGATGAATCAAGAGTAAATCGTCATCCGTAACCGTCTTTTTTTCATCGGCTACAGCTTTAAACAAGCCAAAAACAGTGGCCAATTCTTCGGTTGTTAGTTCAAACCCTAAGGCATTTAACCGCATCCGCAACGCTGCACGCCCTGAACGAGGGCCCAAAGGTAATGCCACGGCAGGAATACCCAACATTTCGGGTTCCATAATTTCGTAGGTGTTACGCCCTTTTAGGAAGCCATCTTGATGAATACCACTTTCGTGAGCAAACGCATTTCGCCCGACAATTGCCTTATTCGGTTGCACAGGAATGCTCGTCATTTGGCTGACCATTTGGCTGGTTTCATAAAACGCCATCGGGTTAATGCGGGTGTGTAGCCCTTCAAAGGCTTGTTCCCGAACTTTTAACGCCATCACCACTTCTTCCATGGCGGTATTGCCCGCCCGTTCGCCAATACCGTTAACGGTACATTCAATTTGCCTAGCCCCATTGACCACTGCCATTAAGCTATTGGCGGTAGCCAAGCCTAAATCGTTATGGCAATGCACGGAAATAATGGCTTTATCAATATTCGGCACCGTATGCTTTACCCGATAAATCAACTGTCCGTATTCATGGGGTAACGTATAGCCCACAGTATCTGGCAAATTGACGGTGGTAGCACCTGCGTTAATGACGGCTTCAATAATGGCGGAAAGAAATTCTGGGTCTGTACGCCCCGCATCTTCAGCGGAAAACTCAACATCTTCGCACAAGCTTTTGGCAAATTGCACGTGTTTCACGGCGATGGCTAAAATTTCGTCTCTCGTTTTTTTGAATTTGGCTTGAATGTGAATATCGCTAGTGCCGATGAAGGTATGAATTCTTGGTTTTTTTGCCACTTTTACGGCATCCCACACGGCTTGAATATCGCTTTGCATACAGCGAGCCAACCCGCAGATGGTTACGCCTTCAATTTCAGCGGCGATTTGCCGCACGCTTTGAAAATCTTCGGGGGAAGAAGCGGGGAAGCCTGCTTCAATAACATCGACGTTTAGCTTGGCTAGTTGGCGGGCAATGGCTAGTTTTTCGGCGGATTTTAAGGAAGCCCCAGCGGATTGTTCCCCATCCCGCAAGGTGGTATCAAAAATAATGACTCTGTTTGGGTCGGTGGCGGGGTGGGGCATTGAAGCAATTCCTTCTAGAATAAGTGGCTGACAATAACTTTGTTTATTATACACAAGAGAAATAACATTTCATAGTAGTAGCATCGTATTGATTGCTATTTCTTCAAGAAACGAAGGGTATCTCCGTGTTAGAATAAAATCAGCTAAATAATTAAATAATCAGAGGTTATTTTTTTCGATGTTAACAACACCCACACCCAGCACGATTCCCCGCCTTTCCACCGATGAAGCACTGGATTTATTCAGAAACGCCAGCCTGTACGAATTAGGGCTTCGGGCAGAAGCCTTCAAACAAAGCATTCACCCCGTTGGTAGCCCAATTACGTTTGTGATTGATAGCAATGTGAACTACACCAACATTTGCAACGTCGATTGCCGATTTTGTGCCTTCTATCGCCATGCAGAAGATGCGGACGCTTACGTTTTACCCTACGAAGTCATCGCCCAAAAAGCCCAAACCCTCTTGGATGCGGGGGGTACGCAGTTTTTGCTACAAGGCGGAGTCAACCCCAATCTGCCGTTTGAATATTACACCAATCTGCTTCGTCAATTGCGGGCGGATTTCCCGAATTTAACGCTCCACGCTTTTTCAACTTCTGAAATCTCATTTATGAGCCAACTAACGGAAAAGCCCTTAAGCTGGGTGCTTCAACAGTTGATTGATGCTGGGCTTTCCTCCATCCCCGGTGCGGGAGCGGAAATTCTGCATGATGATGTGAGGCTTCGGGTTAGCCCCAAGAAAATTAACACGCACGGCTGGTTGGAAGTGATGGAAGAAGCCCACAAACTGGGGTTGAAAACATCTGCCACTATGATGTTTGGTATGGGCGAACAAGATTGGCATATTATTGACCACCTGATGCAAATTCGCCAATTGCAGGATAAAACGGGGGGCTTTACCGCTTTTATTCCATGGACGTTTCAGCCTAGCAATACGCAACTGGAAAAACTACCCATTGAATACCACGCCACGGGGTTGGATTTTCTTCGGGTGGTTGCTATTAGCCGGCTGGTGTTGGATAACATTCCCAATATCCAGTCTAGTTATTTAACCCAAGGCATGAAGTTATGCCAAACAGCGTTGCAATTTGGAGCGAATGATATGGGTGGTTTGGTATTGGAAGAAAATGTGGTTACGGAAGCGGGAGTGAAGCATGAAATTGCCAGTGTGGCGGAAGCGGTGAAAATGATTCATCAGCTAGGCGTGCCGGCTGCCCAACGAGATACGCAGTACAACATTTTAAAACGTTATAATTAAAATTAATTTTAGCAACCCACCCATTGCCCTGTTTTAAAAGCCATGGCGGTTTCTCTGGTTAAATAGGCGTGTGCGTAGTCAGATGTTTCTTGGAAGTAAACGCTACGGTACATTTTTACGGCTTGGGAATTATCTGTATCTACTGTGGCGTGTACGTTTAGCATCGGTAGTTCTCCATTTAGAATACCGTCTACCACATTAATAATAGCGTGTTGTAGTAACCCTTTTCCTAGCCCTTTGTTACGATACTCATCGTTTTTTATCAACCCGATAAGGGGAATATTACCCGTTAGTAAATCTGCCTGTACTAAAAACGAAAAGCCAACAAAATCTGCTTGGGTTTTAGGACTAGGGGTTATAGCTAAAATCCAGCTGTAGTTGGGATAAAAATCGCCAATTCTTCCACTCGTAATAAGGTCTATAACAGTTAAAGCCCCTTTTTCTGACCGAAACCGAGGGTCCCACAATGCATCGCTTTTGGTATGAAATGCTTCGTAAATCATGCTGGCTACGGGTTCAACAAAATCCGGTTGCCATTGCACCAAATGAAGCCCATCGGGCGGAGTAAATCGTTTTTCTTGCTTTTGTCGTATTAACAGGGGCATTAGTAGCGGGTCGGTTAAATCTAGGTTCATAACACATTGCCCAACTGGCTTAAACCCATACCATGTGAGTGTTTGAATGAGGGTTGTTTGTTTGCCTAGCATGGCGTATGAAATCACTTCCCAATTGGGGATGGTTTGCCAATGGGTTATAGCGTAACCAAAAAGTTTATCTACTGCGGTTTTCTGTGGTAACCCTTTTTCAAGACAAACTAAATTAATTTCAATCGCGTTATGCGGTTCAATTCGGTACAGCATAAAGCCTACCACACTACTTTCTGCTGGGGTTTTGGTGGTGTCTTCTAGTGCTATGGCGTGTAAGTTACCAGCAGAAAGCACTTCTACTAACATTTCAAAGGGAATAGCCCCTTCAGTCCAGCCATAATCATCTTTTGCTTCTAGTAAGAATTGTTGATACAGCCGTTCTAATGAAGAGACGGTTAAGGGCGTAATGGGCGATGCAGTTAATGCCATTGGCTTGTAAGTACCCTTCTTCCAAAAAAATTGATTATTTACTTTGATTCTATTTTAAGGTATTTTGCAATATTTGGGCAAATGCTGGGTTGCAGATACCCCCTATTTCCTGTAGAAGTTGTCTGCCTCTCTATCTAAGGAGATTTCTCGACTACGCTCGAAATGATAATGCTACGCCCGCTGTTTTTTTGTAGCATAATAATTGGGTAATACTCTTCTTATTAGAAAGCCACGTTGACTATGCCGATGAATCAACCCGTTTTAACCAATAGCCCTGGTCATCATACAGAAAAAAAACTGTGGGTTATTGTTCCTGCTGCGGGTTCTGGGCAACGCTTTTCCCAATCGTTACCGCCTACCAGTGTCGCTGAATTTCAGTCAATCCCCAATAAATTATTACTACCCTTACCGACAGGTAGGCTAGTGTTACAAGAAGTAATTTATCGGTTAGGGTGCGTACCCTGTGTTGCTGGTATTGTGGTACTAAGCCCTGAAGGGTGCGAAGAACAGGTAGGGCAACTACTAGCCAACTCTTTAGAACCGTTAATTCCGGCTTCCAAACGCCTATTGTTAACAGCGGGTGGGGCTAATCGTCGAGCATCTGTTTTGGCGGGCTTAGAAGCCATTGCCTTAGCAGACCCTTCCGCTAACTGGGTTGCAGTGCACGATGCTGCCAGACCCTTCGTGGATGGTGCATGGCTTGAAGATGCGTTTAGCCAGTTACAGCAAGTTTTTACGGATGGTATTGTTGGGCTTTGTGCTGGTACTAAGGTGCAGGATACGGTGAAGGCTTGTGCTATACAACCCCCTTCAACACTACCTATGGCGGATAGTTTGGGGCAACTTCGCCCTGCAATGGGCTTTATGCCGGTTATTATTAATACGGTTGATAGAAGCCCGCTGTGGCAGGTACAAACCCCTCAACTGTTTTCATTTTCGGCGGTGTACCAAGCTCATAAAGCGGTAGATGCTACTTTCGTAGCTACTGATGATGCTCAGCTGATTGAATTGGCGGGTTTGGGTAGTGTGCTTATTAAGCAATCTGCTACTTGGAATTTGAAATTAACCACTTGGACGGATTATCAACTATTAGAAACCTTGATGCGTAGCTTTTAATTTCTATTAGGTATTAGCTTTTGTTTAGCAGCTTTAGCCCGCACCCGCACTTCAGGTTCAGCGTGTTGTAATGCCACATTAACGGCTTCCAACACCTCAACAGATGCTTCCCCAATTCTACCCAACGCCCAAATGCACAAGGCACTAACATCTACGTGGGCATCGTCTCGTTTTAAATAAATTAGCAAGGCTTCCAAAGCAGGCAGAGCTTTTAATTCGCCCAAATTCCAAACGGCTACGCATTGAGCGTCTGGTTCGCCTGTTTCAAGCACTTCGCACAAAGCGGGAATAGCCAATACGCCAAACTGCTTCAGTTGTTCCGCAGCGGTAGAAAACACTTGGTTGTTCGGTGAAGATAACGCCCCAATGACCACTGCCAAGGCTCGATCATTCTGGGTTCTAGCTAAGCCTTGTAGGCAAAACAATTGTTGGTCTAAACTGGTTGTTTCTGCTTGATATTGTTTAATCAAGGCATCGACGGCTGTTTCGCTGCCCCATTCCCCTAACGCTAACGCCAAGCCCGCCAAAATGGAAGGATGTGTTTCTTCAGTGGCTTCAAACAGGGGTAACAGTTTGTAAAAAGTATCTAAATATTCTTCTGATTTGATGAGATTTGCCAATGCTTCAAGGCGTTCTTCAATGCGTAAGTTTTTATTTTTAAGTTGGGCTAAAAAGGGACTTTCTGGTGGCAATTGCCATTCAAATTCAATGGTCATCATCATGCTATAAAATCTTTCTGCCAATGCAATTGAAAAACGTACTTTCTTCAGCCTATTGTATGACAAAAACGGTTTTATTTTAAGTGAATTTCGCTTACTATTAAGATACTATCTTTTGTTATATTAAGAAAGCCTGCTCGTTTTGTTGTTGCCTAATCATCGTCATTCTATTCGATGCCTGCTAATGGCGTTCGCTGTTGTGGTGCTTAATAGTGTACCATTATTAGCTAAGGCGAGTGCTTTACAAGGGGTTACCATTGTTAAAACAGGGGTTGAAGAACAAACCTTAGCCCAATGGGAAACCGCCTTACAAGAAAACAATACCCCCGTTCAATTGGTAGATTCTGTGGCTCAGCTAGCCAGTATTGTTAATTCAACGAATTTAGCGACACCCGTTAATAAAAATAAAAAATGGTTGGCAATTGTTACCTATGGGTCTCATCCATTTACTAGCGAAACTAAAAGCCACCTAAAAAAGCTGATTCAACACCCCAATTGGGTGGTGTTATTACTACCCCAACCTGCTGTTTCCCCCGGTGGGGCGTTAGTTCGGTGGTTTGCTTATAGCGAACTCTCAAATTGGCTAGCATCGCCACCGCCCATTTGGGTGCAAACGTTGCAGAACCAACCCCAAGTGCCTATCGCTAATAATACGAATAAGCAGGTGGATTTACAGGATGACGACCCCTTGGCGTTGGGCTTAGCAGGTAAAACCCTAAAACAAGCCAACTCGTCCCCTATTTCTTCGTTAGATTGGCAAGTAACAACACCTACCGCCTTAACCAGTACGCCATTAGGTTCAGGATGCGAAGCTTATGGCGATAACCATACGTTTGTTTTCTGTTTTCAACAAAAACCAGTGCCTACTGTTTCTACCGCACCTGAATTAATGTCGGATGCTGCCATTGCTTTAATTGCTTCCGCCCCAAAACAAAAACCAAAGAAACTCTCTACTAATAAAGCAAAAACGCCGCCCAAAAAATCGACTGCTAAGCCAGCCAGTAAACCGATTGTTCCACCGCCTGTAAAACCCACAGTAGATTCATCTATCACGCCATTGCCCCTTATTATTACGCCACCGCCTGAACTGAAACCGGTTTTTTTATCTGGCGGGCAGTTGGTTACAGTCATTCAAAAGCTGGAAGCCTATTGGCACAATTTAGCCATTAAACAGGAACGTTACTTAAAAGCCACCACGCATACCAATAAATTGAAACAACTTAGCCAATATAAGGCTTATACCTACGAAAGTATGGGATTGTTACAAGCTTTGGGCAGACCGTTTAATCGGCCAGAAGCCCAACGCTGGATTGATGAAGCCACGCAATGGCAAAAACGCTATGAATCTGCTTATGAAGAGCATTTAGCTCCGTTAAGCGAAAAAGCTTACAGCCAAGCCATGACAGCGTTTATACAGGCATGGTCATACAGTTATATGCCGGCTTTAATTCCAGAAACGAAAGCTGTTTGGTTGGATAGAGGGTTGATGGTTAAATTGGGTTCAGCCGAAGCGTTACGTCAGTACATTCAGCTGTTAAAGCGGTCGGGGTTTTCGCATATTTATGTTGAAACCATCAATGCAGGTTTTGCTCAATACCCAAATGGTCAAGCCTTGGCTGAACAAAACCCGTTGCTTTATGGTTGGGACCCCATTGCCGTTACGGTGCAGGAGGGGCACCGGTTAGGCATGAAGGTGAATGCTTGGGTTTGGTGCTTTGCGGTGGGTAACGAACGGCATAATAAGCTTATTTCCCAAGATAGAAGTTATGCAGGCCCGATTTTAACATTGCCTGAAATGAAGCCGAATCAGCTATTAATGAGCGATGGGGCGATGATTCCTTCTCAACAGCACGAATTTTGGCTTTCGCCTGCAAGCCAACAGGGGCAGGTGTTTCTTCTTAATGCTTATAAAGAAATTGTTAGTAACTACGCCGTAGATGGGTTGCAGCTGGATTATATTCGGTTTCCATTTCAAAGCGATTCGCAACAAGCAGGGTGGGATGACCTTACCAAAGCCAGAGCATGGGACGAGTTAGGTATTGATTTACAACCTAATGTGCCATTAACGGGTTCGCAACGCGATAAGTTTAACCAATGGAAAGCTGAACAGGTTTCTCAATTTGTGCAAAAAGTAAGCACGCAACTAAAGGCAATTCGTCCGAATTTAGCCCTTTCCGCAGCGGTATTTGCCTTGCCAAGGGCAGACCGTATTAAAGCCATCCAGCAAGATTGGGAAACATGGATTCAGAATGGCTGGATTGATACCTTAGTACCGATGACTTATTCTACGTCTCCAACCGCCTTAAATGAGCAGTTGGGCTGGATTTATAAAGCCGTAGAAAAAGGGAGCTTACTAACCCCAGGGTTGGGTGCTCATTTATTGGAAGATCAAGGCTTGTTGCAACAGGCGTGGGTAACGAAGCAAAATGGGTCGAACGGGCAAACATGGTTTGCAGCTTCCCATTTAGGGGCGGAACGCTTAGCGTTATTAAAAGCGTCCACCAATCAAGTGCCTCTTTATCAATTTCAATTACCCGCTGAAGCCCCTTCTAGTTTAACAACAGATACCTTGACGGTAGTGCAACAATTGGCAGCTTACACGGATATGCTTAATTTATTAGCCACCCAAGCAACAAGCTTACCGAATAGTTCTTCTGATTTTGTGATTAACCCTAATAACGCAACCGCTACTTTGAAGGTGTCGGTTTCGGTGTTGGCACGGTATCAAAATATGTTAGAATCTGCGTTGGGCGATGTGGTTTATTCAGGGCAGCCTAGCTTAAGCTCTCAAACGGCTTCGCAATTATTGAAGCAGTGGCAACTGGCTTATGAATCGGTTAAAACGCAGGTGAAGGGCGTTTATCCGTACCAGCTATTTACTCAGCAATGGTTGTTGGGGGAATTAAAGCAGTTGAATTTAAAAGTTCGGTATACGTTGCGTAGAAGTACGGTTGAAACCCAAGCTTTTTCATCATAGCTGTTCTAGTACTTTAGGATTGATTGCTTCGGTCTATTATGGATGCGTTAGGGGGACTGGCGTCAGCCCCCCTAACAACCCCCACCGCTTAAGGGGCAGTTCGCCACCCCCTTAAGAAAGAGGGGACGAATACAAACTCGCAGTAAACCCCTTACCCAATCCCAAGAGGAACAAGGGTTAATGGGTTTAAATGCACGTTGGTAAGAATCTAACCTTTTTAGACTGGACTTAAAACGGCTTATACCAATTCCAAGTTTAAATAGCGTGTTGAATATAGGGGAAATAGGCGAACGATTTCACCCACGCTGTATTAGCCTCTACCCAGCGTAAAGCCTTCACTAAATGAGCTTCCACTGCATCCAACGTCTCAAAATAAGCATTGCCAAAAAACCGAGTCCGAATACCCTTCCACAACTGCTCCACAGGGTTCAACTGCGGACTATACGGCGGTAAACAAACCAACCGAATGTTAGCAGGAACAACCAGCCCCCCACTTCTATGCCAACCTGCACCATCCAAAACAAGCACAATCTCATCTGCAGGGTAACGCTCACTTAATTCACGTAAGAATACGTTCATCCAATCCGTATCCGCATACGGAAGAATCAACGAAACACTCTCTCCCGTCTTGGGTTCCATGGTACTATACGCATAGAGGTATTGCCGTATATGTTGAGCTTCCACTACTGAACGTTCACCCTTGGGTAACCATACTTTACGAACTTGGCAAATTTTGCCAAACCTCGCCTCATCCTGAAAAAATAGCCGAACTGGCTTTTTTACTGTTTTTGTAACAGAGTTAACGAAGTCAGGAAGTTTTTTTGAAGAGGGTTTGAGCCTCATCATTATGGTTGGGATGCACTGGGCGAGGTACTTTTGCCTTCCAATCGTGGCGATTGAGCAGGTTGTAAACAGTTTGAAAGATGACGGGTCTGCCCACCAGTGCGTTGAGTGCCTGGTGTAAATCGTAGATACCGACCTTACCTTTGTGGCGTTGTAGTAGGTCTATTTCGGCTTGTTTACTGGGTAGTAGGCTATTGCGTACAATCCCTTTTTTAGGATAGAGACTGTAAAGTCCGTGTTGTTGAACTTGGGCTTGAATGCGTTGGACGTGTCGAAAGCCGAAACCCGTATGTTGGGCTATTTCGGCTTGTGTTTTACCGTCGATTATTTTGAGTTTAATGCAGAGGAATCGGCGATAGGTTTTCTTGTCGGTGAAGGTTTTTTCAAAGGCGAGTACGTCTTCTTGGGTGAGCATGATCAGAATCTTTCAAATAAACAATAATACCCCTCTATTATACGCTATTTAAACTTGGAATTGGTATCAAGGGCTGATTGGTTTACACGCACGTTGAAAACAGGCTTGACCGGAAGCAAAAGAGGCTCCCTAATTGGTCTGCTTCGCTACGCTCGCACCAGCCTGTGTTCAACTGCATATGGTTTGAAACTAAAATTTCAGCCTAAACTTAACAATCATGGATGTTCCGCAGTTTGGTTGGAAAGCAGTTTAATCTTTGAAATGGTACAAAAACACTACTTCTTCGCTTCTGCCCCAGCCAATTCACTTTCTAAGCGAGGCAACAAGGGCCCTTGCGGATTCGTAACCAACCCTTCCGTTAACGGGAAATCAGTCAATAAAGCAGAAAATGTAGTTTTCGGATTCTCTAATGCCTCTGCAGGCAACCCTAACTGGCTCCAAATACCAACAGCCAAACTAGGCACCATAGGCGAAAGCCAAACCGCCACCACTCGTAATGCTTCCAGCAAACTAACCATCAACACCGCCAACAAATCTAGTTGTTCTGTTTTATATAGTGTCCAAGGTTCCATGTCGTTAATGGTTCTATTGGCTAAATCTACCCTAGCAAAGGCTAATTCTGCCACTTGCTGAAAATTAAACGCTTCATAAGCAGCTACCACTTTCTGATGTAAGGGGTCTGTAGATTGTAATTCTGCCAATATCGCCGAAGAAACTACGATGGTTGGGTCAACCGCAGGAATAACACCCCCAAAATACTTTTTCAACATAGAAACCGACCGATTAAGCAAATTCCCCAAATTGTTAGCCAAATCTGCATTCACACTTAATTTAAAGGCTTCTGCGGTAAAGTTACCATCGTTGCCAAACTGGGTGCAGGTTAGCAAATAATAGCGAATAGGGTCTGCATTGGCTAGCTGATAATGAGCCGTTAAATCAAACGGAGAAATGACATTCCCCAATGATTTAGAAATTTTCGCTTCGTTTAGGGTGATAAACCCATGGGCAAAAATCTGCTTAGGTAACAGTAATTCGGCACTCATCAACATAGCAGGCCAATAAATGGCGTGAAACCTTAAAATATCTTTGCCAATGATATGAATAGCATTGGGTTCGCCTGTAGGCGTTTGCCAAAATTGCGTGAATTGAGGAGTTGCCTTGCCATCATACCCAATACCCGTTAGGTAGTTTGAAAGGGCATCAATCCAAACGTAAATAACTTGGCTTTCGTCATTAGGTACGGGTATGCCCCAACTAACTGATTGCTTGGAGCGTGAAACGCTAATATCTTCCAAGTTTTCCAGCATGTTTAGCACTTCTTGCTTGCGGAAATCTGGTTGAATAAAGGTGGGGTTGGCGTTGATGTGGGCAATAATGGCTTCTTTGTATTTCGAAAGCCGAAAGAAATAGTTTTCTTCTTCCACCGCTTCAGGAGCAGTTTGGTGCGTAATGCAAAGCCCCTCTTCGGTCAAGTCTCTATCGGTTAAAAAGGCTTCGCATCCTTGGCAATACCGCCCAGTATAACTGGCTTTATAAATATCGCCTTTGGCTAGCATACGTTGCCATAACACTGCCACTAGGGCGTAATGGTCTTCGTCAGTCGTGCGAATAAATCTGTCGTATTCTACCCCGCAATGTTGCCATGCTTGTTTGAACGATTGACTTAATTCATCTACAAACGCCTTGGGGTCTAAGCCTTTGCTAATGGCGTTTTTTTCAACCTTAATGCCGTGCTCATCAGTGCCTGTTAGAAAAAATGTGGGATGCCCCATCCGCTTGTAAAACCGAGCCATCGCATCGGTCGCAATTTTTTCGTAGGCGTGCCCAAGGTGGGGTGGGGCGTTGACGTAGTCAATTGCCGTAGTAATGTAGCGTGGCTCGGCGGTAGGGTCTAAATTAGAAAGGTTAGCGTTTGGCACGGTCAATAGAGCTTTCAAAACAAACAAAGGTAAATAGTAGTTGATATTGTACCATGCTAAAAATTTAGGTGCTATTAACTCACCCAAATTTTAACCTTAGGGTTATAGAGGTTACGGAAAAAGGGTTATACGTTATTCGCTTGGCCTACGCCGATTTTGGATATAAACAGCTTGTTAATCAAATGAAGTTACGGAAAAAGGGCAAGGTAAAATAGAAGGGACATTATTCCACCTCTCATAGGATACCCCACCCCCATGACTACCTTTGCCGACATCCAAATTCAACAAGCCACCCCCACCCACAAATTCCTAGAGGAAATGAACCAAACCCTACCATGGCAACTATTTGAAACCATCCTCAAAACACACATCCACCACAAACCCAACGGCAGACCACCCTACAAACGCCTACTACTGCTCAAAATGAACCTCCTCAAAATATGGTTCAATCTCTCCTATGAACAAACCGAATTTCAATGCCACGACAGACTCTCCTTCCGAAAGTTTCTCGGCTTCTCCTTAGAATCCCCCATCCCTGAAGCCACGACACTCGAAAACTTCCAACACGAACTGCAAAACACCCCAGCCCAAGAAGCCCTTTTCTTAGCCTTAGACACCTTCTTCCAAGAGAACAACCTCATTCTTAAAGAAGGCAACTTGGTAGATGCCACCTTTATTAAAGCCAATAGCAAACAGAGAAAAAAGCCTGAAGACCAGAGCGACCCTGATGCCACTTATGGCTACAAAGGCTTTGGTTACAGTGCCACGGTTAATGTGGATGCTAAAAGCAAGTTGATTCGCAAGGTGGTTGTTACTGGTGCCAATGTGCATGACAGTCAGAGTTTACTGCCTGTACTGGTGGGCGATGAGCAGACTGTTGGTGCGGATAGTGGGTATGTGGGTAAGGAGAAGGATTTGAAGGCGTTGGGGATACAGCCGAGGATTATTAAGCGTCGTGTTCGGGGTAAGCAGCATGAACCAACGCCTGAGTTGACGGCTTCGCAGAAGCGGTTTAATGGGTTGCTTTCTAAGGTTCGGGCTAGGGTGGAGCATGTGTTTGCGGGTTGGAAGACGGTGTTTAAGAAGGTTCGTGTGTCTTGTCGTGGGTTAGTGCGTGTTTCTGCGGAGATTTTGGGCTTGGCATTTGGGTATAATTGTCGTCGGTATGGTTTTTTGGTGAGGAGGGGGGTAGGTTTTAGTGGATTCTTGTATGGTTTTTAGGTAATTATGATCCGAAAAGAGTGGAGACAAGGGGTATTGTTCTGTTTTTTGAGCATTTTGGTTGAATTTTATTAAAAAACACTCACTACTCCCACCTGCACACCCTTATTCCGTAACTTCTATTGTAAATTACATGGTTTAAATGTCATTTTAGGAAATTGTGTTTATGCTAAAAAATGTTCCAGCTTTAACCATCGCCAATTATCAACAAGATAAAGTAAAGCGAAAACCAATCAACCAATCAACCCAGAAGCGTCTCCGCTCAAGCGGACTCTTTCCAAAAAACCACGCAGAAAGAAACGTCTCTTGAACCAGCTAACAATAAGGGGATTCCCTTATGGCAAGCAGGCTTAGCCAGTTTGACCTTTTTGGGAATCGGCGTTCTTGTAACAGGCTTCGTTTTCAAATGGGGGAAAGGAAAACCCATTGAAAAACTTCAAAATAAAACACCGCAAGAAACCCCTAAAATTGAGCATCCACTTTCTGCTGAAATTGAAAAAGCATGGAATGAGATTAAAAACTTAGCTACTATAACGAATACAGAAAATCCTGAAGATATTGTTAGAAATCTATCGGAGAGGCTTGAAAGCTATAAAGCTTTGAGAAAACGATACGAAGAAAATCCCAATCCAGGCTTATATATTGACAAAGCTCTTCACAAAGGGATAACAGAACAATTAGAAAAACAATTGGCAGAAACAGAGGAAACAATTCTCGCTCTACAAAAAAAGTTAAGCGTTCGGGAAAACTTAAAACCCTTTACCGAAGCGGAAGTGCAAGCACTCAATGAAGCATTGAAAACACCACGCCACCCAGATTTTGAACCACCGAAACACCTAGCTGAAGCCTTCGTTTTTTCTAATGAGCATAAGCAGATGCCATTGCCTACCGACGTTCCTACGCCTATATCTGAAGAAAGCCACCCTTTGTTACCAGAAATTGATACTATAGATATTGAGAGTTTAACAAAAACGCAACAGTACGATTTGACTACGAAGGCAACGTCTTTTTCACCTGTCATTTTTGAAGAGCCTGAATTCTACAAAATGTTGAGGATGGCAGGGAAACCCGATGAGCCAGAAATAAGCCCTAGCTATCAGATTAGTATACCTACCGATAGACCTAATTTAGGCGTTACACTAGAAACGGATTTCACCATGGAGTATGGGGACATTGGGATGTTCCTAAAATTATGCGAGACTTTTTACAAAACTTCTTTGATGCTCATCGTGAAGCAGAGACAGGAAAGTCTACCTTGGAAGGGGTCAAAATTGCTGTTACCCCAATGAAAGGAGAAGAGGCTACCACTTATGCCCTTCAAGTAAAAGGCGATGCCGTTTACCCCATTCGATTTGCTGAAGATATTGGGGCGACCACCAAAAAAGACGACAGTGCCGCTACTGGCGGTTTTGGAGAAGGGGCTAAAATGGCGGCATTATCTCTACTTGGTAAGAAAGAGTCAAAAGTAACATCGGTTACCTTTGCTTGTGATAATTGGCAGGTTCAGTATACGAAAGGCAGAAACACGCTTGGCACTGAAAAGCTCTATAAAACGGTTACTCGGTTAGAACAGCCTATTGAGGGCAATACCCTAACCATTGAAACCCAAGCCCCTGAAACCGTGAAAGCCTTACTAGATGCTCGCCGTTATTTTTATCATCCTCAAAACCCAGATTTCCAAAACCCGACTTATGAAAATGCCAAAGGTGGCTTTAAATTGGTAGAAGAGCCAAAGGAAGGTAACCGGTTCACTCCTACGGACGGAAATTTCTATTATGTGGGGCAACGCCAATCAGTGGGTGACGGCAATCATAACGCTAAATTTGATAACGGTGTTAGGGGTATGCACCTTTGGAGTAATAAAAAGGATACAGAGAAAAACCCCACCAATATAGCAGGTAGAGATAGAACCGCCTTAAGCCATGAAGACATTGAAGCACTTGTCCTTAAACCCATGGTGGAGGCGATGACGAATGAAGATCTGCTCAACAATCTTTCCTTATTAAAAGAATACTGGGCTAATAAAACTCAACATAAAAAGGAAGCTCATAATTTGGTTATTTTAATTGCTGGAGAAATGGCAACTCGCAAACTTTATACCACATTCCCTGAAACGTATGTTGCTTACCCTCATCCCACTTCCTTCAAGGGGGGATGGAGTGAATTACACGATTATAGAAGACGCTTAGACGAGATTGCTAAAAAGCTAGACAATGACGGTTTTACGATATGCGATGACCCTTTTCATGCCATTGGTATGCAAAGCCTTTTAGAAAGAGAGGCTCTTCAAATTACGTTTCCTTGTATACAGCCCACGCAACAACAAACCATTCGGCTTAATTTGCTACACAAAGTAACCGAGCAGTTAAACGATTTTTATCAGACTGCCCGTAAAAATAATTATCTCTTTGGCACTGAATATAAAGGGTCTTCTGACTTGATACAAGAGCATATGCTTAAATTACCAGTCTACATTTTTGATGAACATGAAGGTTTGAATAAAGAGCATATTCAAGGGTTTGTTAAGGGTTTGAGTCATATTGGTCTAAGTAAAGGGCAACTAAATAGTGCTTTTAACCAAGCCTTAGCCACGTATTTACACGAAATAACGCACGTTCATGGTTCTGATGAATCCGCTAGTTTTAGCTATAAACTGACCGATATGTTGGAATTGATACTGAAAACAGCCCCAGAATTTTCGGAAAAACTGAAACAATACGAGCAATTTTGGGACAATTCCCTGTTAGCGGAACAAGCGGTTGCCTAGGTTGCAATAGCTAGCCTCATCTGTTTTTGTGGTAGATTAATGGTATTCAATCTTCTTATTCCAACACAATAAGGTACAGCTACCTATGACCAGTTCCACGTTTTCTAATAAACCTGTAACAACAACTAAAATAGTTGTGTTACAACAACACCCTGTTGTGGCACACGCCCTTAGCTTTATTCGGGATAAAGACACGACTTCTGCCGTTTTTCGTACCGCCATGAAGCAAGTGGGCAATGTGTTACTTTCGCGGGCGTCTGAGCAAATTCCCCTTGTGCCAGTTACCATTCAAACGCCTATTTGCGAAACCACGGCGTACCAACGCGACCCCAATATCCCAATTTTAGTCGTTCCCATTCTTCGGGCGGGGCTGGTTTGGGCAGATTTATCGTTGGAATGGTTGCCGGAAGCCCATTTATACCACCTTGGCTTGGCACGTAATGAAGAGACCCTTCAACCGATTTCTTATTATAACAAACTCCCGAAAACCACGACTAGCAAGAGTTTTGATTATCCGCCAGCCCATGCGTTTGTGATTGACCCAATGTTAGCCACAGGTGGTTCGGCGATTGCAGCGATTGAAGCCCTTAAACAGCGTGGGGTGCTGGAGGCGAACATTACGTTTATTTGTTTGATTGCTTCACCTGAAGGGTTGAAGATTGTGCAGGATGCCTTCCCTGCGTTGAGCATTGTGGCGGCAGCCGTGGATGATTGCTTGAACGAGAATGGCTACATCGTCCCCGGTTTGGGCGATGCAGGCGATAGAGTCTTTGGCACTTTATAGAAAGGTTATTTATTTTGAATACTTCTTATTGGACAGATTTAAGTATAGAGTTTGCTAACCAGCGTAATTATTTAGACGAACTCTTTCGAGTTTATCCTACTATTCCTGAAGGGTTAAGAGTAGTCGATTCAAACGTTTGGGAAAAAGTAGAACATCAATTTAATCAACAAAATAATTTAGAGTTATTGAAAATCTTGTTAAAACTACCTTTGTTCCCCATCAAAGATAGCTATGTTGCTTTTTTAAAACGTTCTCCTAACGCATTAGCAAACAATCCTCAAACAGTTAATAGATTGTGCGGTAGGTTGTATGAAATGGGACTGGAGGCACTGTACCTTAGAGTTACAGAAGCAAAAGAAACCAATCGGCAAATAGGCCCGATGTTTAGACGCTGGATTGAGGCTGGTAGCCTAGGTGTTCCTCTTTTGAGAACGGCGGATTTTTTAGCTACTGCTGAAAATGCTATTTTAACTGGTAGTGATTCGTTTCTTAAAAAATTTGCATCAGAACACCTTAACTATCTTTCAGCTTCTGAAAAAGGTTTGGATTTTGTAGGGCGGTTTAATGGTCAGTATGTGATAGGGGAAGCAAAATTCTTAACGGATTTTGGTGGGCATCAAAATGCTCAATTTGATGATGCAATGCGATTGTTTGAACAACCTAATTTAAAGGCTTTACCCATTGCTATTTTAGATGGGGTGCTTTACATTGAGGGTAAAAATAAACTCTACACTCGTACCAAACAGTTAGCTCAAACAAAAGCCATTGTTAGTTCTCTTTGTCTTAGGGAGTTTTTATTTTCGATATGATGCAACTTAGCTATAATCATAAAACCTGTGAATCAGTCATCTTAGATCGTCCTTCTCTCTTCAATATGGATGTTACTCTGTTAGGCTTACCCTTATTGCTAAAAGGTGATAATTTACAATGGCTTTCAGCATTGTACCAACAGAAAGCTAAACTAGGATCTATCGACTTAATTTACATTGACCCGCCTTATGCTACAGGGCAACAATTTACAGTCGGTGAAAATAGGGTTGCTACTATTAGCCAATCTCTTGATGATAAACTAGCGTATTCCGATGAACTGCAAGGCGAACAGTTTTTAGAGTTTTTACGCATTCGGCTGATTTGGCTTCGAGAATTATTGTCTGAACAAGGGTCTATCTACGTTCATATAGATTATAAAATAGGGCATTACGTCAAAATAATCATGGATGAAGTATTTGGAAAACAAAATTTTAGAAACGATATAACGAGAATAAAATGCAATCCTAAAAATTTTCACAGAAAAGCTTACGGTAATGTCAAGGATATGATTTTGTTTTATACAAAAACAAACGATTATATATGGAACGATGCGAGAGAAACGCTTTCGGAAGAGGATTTAAATCGTCTTTATAAGAAACAAGATACGGCTGGTCGATTCTATACGACTGTTCCCATTCACGCCCCCAGCCAAACCCGTAATGGTTCAACAGGGCAACCATGGCGGGGTGTTTTACCGCCTGAAGGAAGGCATTGGCGTTGTGCGGTTGATGATTTAGAAACGTTAGATAAAACAGGCTTAATTGAATGGTCTAAAACAGGAAATCCTCGTCGGATTATTTATGCGGATGATGCTAGAAGAAAAGGGAAAAAACGTCAGGATATTTGGGATTTTAAGGATGAGCAGACGATTAACTACCCCACTCAAAAAAATGGAGACTTGATAGCCTCTATTATTGAAACTTCTAGCAACTCTAATAGTATTATTTTGGATGCGTTTTGTGGTTCAGGTACAACATTGTTAGAAGCTAGTAAACTTCAACGTGCTTGGATTGGTATAGATATTTCCGCTTTGGCAATAGAAACCACCCAGAAACGGTTGGAAACGTTACAATTACTTAAACCGTCTTACACTTACTTAGAAGATAAAAATTGCTACGACTCTTTTAAATTAAATAAAGCACAATAACCCATGACCACCCTACCCCTACCGACAAACTTACAAAATTGGTTGCCTGAAAAGCCTAGCAGAATTGCCGTGGGCATGAGCGGTGGCGTCGATAGTTCCGTCGTCGCCCACCTGCTAGTTGCCGCAGGGCACGAAGTCGTAGGGCTAACCGCATGGACACTCAACGGGCCCGGCACCTGTTGCAACGACGCACTAGTCAACGCAGGGCGGGTGTGCGAAGAACTGGGCATCCCCTTCGATACCGTCGACCTACGAGCCGAATTCTTCCACTACGTCATGGACTACTACAACAAAAGCTACGAAGCAGGCACAACCCCCAATCCCTGCGTGGAATGCAACCGCTATGTGAAGTGGGAAAAATTTATGGGCTATGCCCAAGAATCGCTCGACGTGGAATACGTCGCCACAGGACATTACATCAATCTAGCCCGCCCCAACGGCAAAGATGGCGGATTCAAAATCCTTAAAGCAACCGACCCCACCAAAGACCAAACTTATATGCTGGCACGCATTTTCCCCAAAGAACTAAATTCCGCCCTATTCCCGCTTGGCGGATGGCTGAAAAAAGATGTGCTAGACTACGCCAACGAAAAGGGCATCATCAACCGTAGCTACAAGGAAAGCGTCGATATTTGCTTTGTGCTGGATGGGCAAGCCAACTATCTAAAGCAAACCTTGGGCATTCGTAAGGGCAACATTGTGGATGTGGATACGGGCAAGATTTTAGGCGAACATGATGGGCATTGGCTATTTACCAAAGGGCAACGCCGTGGCGTAAATGTGGCTGCTGGTAGACCCGTTTATGTTATTCGCACTGAACCGAAAACGAATACCGTATTTATTGGCGATAAACACCACTTGGAAAGTTCTCAATTTACCCTGAAAAGTATGAATTGGTTGGATGCGGATTTTCAAGATCGTTTTTTAGCGGAAGGTAGGTTGGAGACACTAGTAAAAGTACGGTATGCGGGCGAACCGACGCTTGCTACCCTACTAGCCACGCCTGACCCTGAAACCTTCACGGTAGAACTAGCTGAACCTGCTAGTGCGGTTACCGCTGGGCAAATTGCCGCTTTTTACACGGAAGATAACGTACAATTACTGGGTGGCGGGTTTATTGAAGTATTTCATGAACCGAAACCCTTTGATGCCGAAAACGCCCCCCCACTGCCAGATTTGAACGCCGCTTGCCCTGTGGTTTAAGCAGAAGTATCGATTTTTGTGCCTACGGCGATAATGTCTTCCCCATAACGATCTAATTTTTTCAAGTCTTCTGAGTACGTTTCTTGGATTGTCTTTTCGGAAGATAAATCTCTGCTTTGAAAATGAAATGGTACAAGTCGATCAAGCTCAACACCTAAGCTGCTAAAAAAATACTGATGGTTTTTAGGTGCATTCTACGGGTAGGCAATGTGTTCAAGTCAGCATTAGTAAAGTCCTTTTTGTTTAGTTGAGTATTGAACCCTAGTAAAGGTCTATCTACGTAAGGCTCATCAATTATTGATACTTTACTACTCTCGTATTCTTTAATAGACCTCTTGCATGACTCGATAGGTGGGTGCAGATTCTAGGAATGGGGAACGCAGAATTTGAGGTGTACACGAAAGTACATAAGAATTCGTTGATTGCTCCGTCAATCATTCTACCGAAGGTAGAAAATACCGCAAATGACAACGTAAAACGTTCTACGTTTTCTCGCTCTGCGGATGCCCCAGATATCGAGTCATGCAAGAGGTCTAATGATTCTTTGGATATAACCATTTTTCCCAGTATCATCATGGGCAGTTAGCATGACTACTGTACCATCTGATTTTAAGCAATCTTTCAACGTTTTTTCAAAAGTAGTAGCCGTTGTTGTTGGAATATGATTGGTTAAGTGATAAAGCAACACCAAATTATACAATGTTTCAGGTGGTTTGGTAAAATCTGGCGTAGCAATAAGGGTATAGTTATCATAAGGCGTTGTAGGCGGATTATCTGTAAAGTGCTTTTTTATCGTTTCAATTTGTTCGGCTTGGGTATCCACTATCGTAATATGGGCGTTAGGTGCTTTTTCATGCAAAATATCTAAATAATCAGGTGCCCACCAGTTATGTCCAACACATAAAATTTCTTTCGCTTCATCAAGTTCAACAGATTCTAACGCTTTTTGGAGTGCTTGTTGCGTACTTTTCGACCAGTAGCCAGTAGTTATCATCATCCGATGCTTCATTGGCTAAATCAATGCGAGGCATTGTTACATTATCTGGATACAAACGAACAGGTGAAGGGAATGTGAAAGACATCATGATGAGAGAAAATACCTTATAATTATTTCAAAAGCTTATACGCTTCCTAACCAAACTGCGGAAAGCCTATTGTTATTGAGTTTAAGCTGATAGTTTAAGCTTCAAATCATACCTAGTTGGGAAGAGGCTGGTGCGAGCGTAGCGAAGCAGAGCATTTAGGGAGCCTCTAGCCTTCCGCTCAAGCCTCTTTCTAACGTGGAAGCCAACAAATCAGCCCTTGAGAGGGGATTTTTAAGGGGGCGTGGAGCCCCCTTAAATTTGCGGGGGGTTTGGGGGGTGGTCAAATACCACCCCCCATGAAGCCCTAAGCCCAGTGCTACCAAGTGTTCCGCATTATTGTTTTGAAGCGTAAAAATCTTTATAAAGCTTAACAAAAGGACAAGCACTACTTTAATTTGTTAGCGTGTTTATGCAACAATAAAACCATAAAAATTAAGGATGCTAATTTGGTTCTTCACCATGACAAGCTTTACTATGTTAGCCACACAACAACCGACGCCCAGTTGCCCCGCTATGCAACAAGCTAAAGTGGTGTCATCAAGCTTAAAAAGCACACCAGTTAGTAGCAGTCAATCATCCATTCGCACTGCTAACCTAAAAGAAATACTGGTGAACCCACAGGCGTTTAAAACCCCTGTCATCAAAACTAAAGAAGAAGTTTACGTTGCGGCAGATGAGGTTCTAACCCATCCTTACTTTACGCCAGTACACACAACCATTTACGGTTCAATAGCCGGTGCTAAAGCTGGGTTATTAGTAACCCCGTTAGTGGTAGGGGCTGCTTACCTACAAGAAAAACTATTCCCTAATCAACATTTTAGTTTCCCTTTTCAAGACGCCATTTTGAGCGGGCTTGATAACTTGGAGCAAAAATCTATTAGAAAAGCGATTTTAGAAGGCACTAAAACAGCAAAAGAATACCAGTTAAACCCATTTCAGCATGTAGTTAAAATAGGTATGACGGGGCTTTACACCGTTGGGCTAAGTTCATTGGTATTTGGGGGCGTGGTAGGGTTACTGATTCAAGCCAATGCCCAAATGAAAATAGCTCATATTAGAAGAACCATTTACAACCAAAACGGCAATCAAACTGAAGACGTACCTGAAGATAAATTGGTTGGGCATTTTATACATCGTCATAAAAAAAATGAAGACCCCCTTATTGCCTATAAAAACTGGAGTTCTGATTTGTCTTCGCCTAAAGATGCCGCTGTTAACGGATTTTTAAGTGCTACAACGGCTAAACTTATTACCTTAGTACCAAAACTAGCCATTGGCACAATTTTAGGCTTGGGTATCGGGGCATTTCAAACCATCAAACAATACAAGCAATTTCAACGCAATGAGCCCTTTCAAATTGCGGGTGCAGATTTTACCGTCATGTTTAAAGTAGATCAACAAGCAGCAGAAAAAGTAAAGGTAACTTCAACAACTACAAATTTAAGAAAAGAAACGGTATACGCACTAGAAAAAGCGGCAGATTTAGCACAAGATAGAAAAGGGTTTGGATTTTTTAAAGAACGCTTCATGAAGCAAGCAGCCACCAAAGCAGTAACTGATAGCTTATTGCACTTGGCAGCCCCCGCTTTTTGGTTAAGTTTTTTGGTTGTACCTCCATTAGTTGCCATCCAATTAACCCATTTTTTCAGAAATAAAATTGGCATTGTACCACCCAACCATTACCACCACTTCCATTTAACCAACTGGCTAAAACGATGGTCATACGCCAAAGAACGTTCTTCAGCTATAACGGCAGGGAAAAATGCAAGCCAGCCCCATAAAAATCCAGATAACACACAACAACCACATAAAACATTGGTTGTTAAGCCTTCTACGCCCTCTCCTCAAAAAAACAAGCAGCTTACCCCGTCGACATAAAAAAAAACCGCTTTCGTTCTAAAACAAAGGCGGTTTATGTGAGGGACAAATCAAGCGAAATCACGTTGATTCAATCATACGGTTATTTTCCCATTTTGATACCTACTGTAGATTAAAGCCTTAAACGCTGGCTTAACTGGGTAGCAGCAAACTTGCTTCGTTAATCGGTTTTAGCAGTTGAAATCAAAAAACATTGAGCAGAAAAACACCTTTTTACCATTGAACAAATTAAAACCTCGGTTGATTGTATCGATCAATTAGGATATAGGGTTACATGACGGTGATTCCTTTCCTGTTGGTTTGAATGTAGCAGTTAGTAACACAAGTTAAAAACCAATTACATACAGTGCGTAATACAGTGGTTAAACCCGAAGCATCTATCATACCCGCACCCTTCGTACTAGCTGAAGCTAACACATAAGGAAAAAGATATTGAGGTTCTTCAAATGCTGAGACTTGGTTAAAAACAGATAAGCTTTCGCCTAAGCTTCTACCAAAACAGCTGGTTTGTTCTGAAGTCAACATATTAACTACCTATTTGTTTCCATTTGTTACACTACACTATTTGTCCATCTCACATAAAAAAATAAGCTAAAACCGATTGTATCGGTTCGGTTTTCAGTTCCCCCTTGAAGTATCCCCTTAACTTACTTGGTGGTTGACTTCGATTCAACGCAAAATCAAAAACAGCACTTCAGTATTAATCTCATTTAATGAAAAATAATTTTAAACCCTGACCCACTGTTGTTTCATCTTACAATAGTATTAACGTGAATGGAGGCGAAAGTTGTGCTAGTTTGTTTACAATTAATACAAATCAAACCGATGAAATTAAACGGGTATGCGAATAATTTGAAACAATCTATTTTGAAAAATTAGAAATTTATCAGTTTAAAAAAACAACAGCAGCTTTTAGAACAAATTTTCAAAAAACAAATTAAACATCATAGCCAAAGGCTTTAACAACCCTAATACTATTCAAATAAACCTCTCTGTTTCGCCTAAATTCTAAGTCGTTATTGGCATTCAGAGAACCTAAAATTGTAACAAAAAAGTTACAAAAGTACTTAGTGTCATTGACACGCTTACTATTAGTGTCTATTATACACATATAGATGTTGTTAAAAAGACACAAAGCCTTTCTAACAACCTCACAGCATTACAAAAAGGAGCATTCCTACCATGTTAAACAACCTAAGAATTTCACCCGTCAATATCGCCCCTTATGCTTCTAACAGAGTTGGCTTGTTAGCTTATGCGGATTATGACAACTACATGGTAGCTTCCACCCAAGAAACAATGGTTGCACCTAAAATAAATAAACCTGCTAGCCAGCCCTTGCTACCAATGGTAAATACAAACAAGTTAAAAGCAGATGCTTTCACAAGAGTTTCAAGCAATCAAACTGTTGCTATTTCTCCTAAAAACACCAGAGTGGATGCAACTACTTACGCCGGACAGAACAGAGTTACCAATGTTGCTTTGAAGCAGCCAGCTATGCAAGCAAGAAAAGCACTTAACTTTATGGCTTAATTTGAGTCTTTATTTACTTACTACACTACATCCAGACTGATTGACAGGTACTTACCGCCATCAGTCTTTTTTTTATCTATTCATTGTCAGCAGATGTCTTTTTTTTATCATGCTTGGGCAGGGTTTCAGAGGCAAACAACCAGTCGGTAAAATCAAATACGACAGGACGCACATCTACAGGCAAGGTGGGTACAAAGGCTTCAGAAAGTTGAGGGCCAAAGGTAATACCAATATTTAGTAGTGGGTTTTCCGCTGCTTTTTTAAGCCATTTTTTCTTGGCTTTATTCGGGTCGTGAACGACGCTTTCCGCCTCATCCAAAAACTTATTTAAATCTTGCTTGCCTTCGGGTACAGCTTTAACGTAGGCATCTACTGCTTCTTCAGCTAGTTTGGCTGCTTTTTGTTTTAACTGAACCACATCTGAAGCATCAGTCGGTTTGGTTGATTTTTGAGGCTTTTCTGTTGTTTCAGCTTTCGCTTGTTGTACAAAAAAATGAGCCGGCTTAAGAGAGGAGGAACTACTAATTGGCATAACGTGTAAGCACCTTTTTGTGGATATAAACTATTATCTACCCATACAAAACCAGCTCAACACCAAAGCGTGCTAGACTGAAATTTCATAAATGGTTAAAAACCACATTTCCAATAGCAGTAAGCGTTCAGGGTTATGTAAATACCACCAACCCACCAACGCTTCAAACCCTGTTGATTGCCGATACAACCCCTGTTGATTGCGTCTGCTTTGCGTAACAGGCATATTACGTGCCTGCTTATAAAGAACCCCTTCAGCTTCATTCAACTGTGGTAACAACCACTGCAAACAAGCCACTTGCGTTTCTGCCCGAGCCAACCCAATCGAAAAATTATGTAACTGCTCTACCTGCAACAAGCCTAGCCTAGCCATTGCCCATTCCCGCACCAACAGTTCAAAAACACCATCGCCCAAGTGTGCCAAAGCTCTAGGATGAGCCGCTTCGCCCGAACTGGATGATAAGTCCCCAACCCCAGCAGGGGAAAGCCCTAATAACCCTCGTAATAAGGTGCTGTTGGTTTCAACTACCATGAAATGCTACTACCTTGGGGCGTATCAGTCATAGCCCCACCCAATTTTTCAACGCCTGAACGAATAGCATCCGCCAACGCCCAATTTTTAGCCCGTTTTGCCTCTGCCCGAAGGGCTAAAACGCCCGATTCCCAAGCCTCCGCGGTTTGAAATAATGCCACTTGTTCGGCAGATAACGCCGTTGAAAAAGCGGAAATAAACTCATCTAGCGTTGGTCTGTTCGATTGTTGTTCGCCATTTTCAGTATCAATTTGTAAAAAATCTGCCACACGGAAGCCTAACACTTGCAAGGCAATCAGCAGGACGGTTAATAACGATTGTTTTTCCGTTACAGTTTCCGCCTTACGCAATTGCTTCACCAGCCCATTGACGCTAGCCAACGCCCGAGGGGTATTTAAATCTGAAGCCAATGCTTCTAAAAATTCGGGCAACTGAGACTGTAACAACGCTCTAGCTGTTTCATCTTCCCAAGCCGGTAAGGTTTCAGCCATAGCAGGGAAGGTGGGCAGTAATTGCGTCATAAAAATAGAAAATTTCACCGACCAATTATGGGCTGCATCTAGGGCTTCAGGGGTAAAATCCACTGGCATTCTGTAATGATTCGTCAAAATAAAGTAACGAAGCGTGTTGGCGGGATAGTGCTCTAACAAATCCCGAATCGTCGAAAAATTACCGAGCGATTTCGACATTTTTTCGCCATCTACATTCACAAACCCGTTGTGCATCCATGTTCTAACAAATGGCGTTTTACCCGAACAACATTCTGATTGGGCAATTTCATTTTCGTGGTGGGGAAAAATTAAATCTGCCCCACCGGCATGAATATCGATGGTTTCACCCAAAACAGTGCGTATCATGCTAGAACATTCAATATGCCAACCCGGCCTGCCACGTTTCACGCCTTGAAAAGCCAACCCTTCAGGCGGATTCCACGCATAACTATCTTCAGGGTTTGCCTTCCATAAAGCGAAATCTGATGGGTGGCGTTTGTCTGCATCAACCGAAACCCTTGCCCCAGCTTGAACCGCTTCAGGTGGGCGTTTAGAGAGTTTGCCATAATCCGCCATGGTAGCGGTTTCAAAGTTAACATCGCCTGTGGCGGTAACGTAGGCGTGCTTTTTGGCTATTAACGTTTCAATCATCGCAAACATCCCATGTTCGCCCTTAATATGGTCGGTAGCCTTAGGTTCAACCGTCGGCGAAAGGGTATTGAGTGCTTGCATATCTTCATGAAAACGCTGGGTATTAAGCTCAGCAACCGCTTCAGGGGTAGTGCTTTGGGCTTCAGCCCGAGCCAAAATTTTATCGTCAACATCGGTAATGTTACGAACATAAGTTACTGTATACCCAAATAGCATCAGGGTTCGTACCAACACATCCCAGCTCATGTAGCAACGGGCGTGCCCTAAATGGGGAAAATCATACACTGTAGGCCCGCAAACGTATAGCTTGACGGTGGGAGCTTCAATCGGCTGGAAGGGTTCTGTGGTTCGGGTTAATGAATTGTAAAATTGCAAAGAGGGTAACATAAAATAGCACCTTGCCTAGTATAATTATAAAGATTCACTTATTTTAACGTTAAGATGCCACTAATTCAAGAAGGGATTGACGGGGGATAACGGTCGAATCTCAGCAATGGGAATTCTTAAAAAGATGAATTACCGACCTTCGCAGTATAGAAAGCAATGAAACGTCTGCTATAATGGCAATAGGTAAAGATTGCCTACCTCATCAATTATTTGTGTTAGTCGCTTATAAAGGAAATAACCCTCATGAAATTATGGACTACCCGCTTGTTTAGCAGTTTGGTTATTACAGGTATTATTGCTAGCAGTACGTTTTTGTTTTCTTCCGCCAATGCCGAAGCCTGCTGCAAGAAAAAAATGGATGCTGGTAAAGGTTGCCCTACCAATATGGCACCCATGGAAGGCAAAAAATGCGAAATAATGCAAGGTTGGGAAGATGCTGTACACCTAAGTCCCGAACAAAAAACCAAAATTGACCAAATTCGCTTAGCCCACGAACCAGAGCGTGATAAATTACACACACAAATAACAGAAGCTAAAGATACTTTGCGTAGGCTAATGGAAACCAACGGCAATACCCCTGCAGACGAAAATGCCGTTATTGCCCAAGTACAAGCCATTGGTAGTTTAAAAACGATGGCGGAAGTAAACCATATTAAAGAAGCTTATCAAATTAAGGCACTGCTAACCCCAGAACAACAACTTATTTCCAGAGACTACTGGAAAGATATGTGGAATAAAAAAGAAAAAATGGGCTACGGTGGAAACAAAGGGGCAGAATACAAGCCTTGTGCTACAAAAAAAACTTGTTGTGGGAAAAAAGCCCTTTGGAATCGTTCCAGTAAAACGGAACAAACCCAAAAAGGGTGCCCGTTAACCTTCAAGAAACAACCTAAAACCGCCGCCTAATGACGGTTTTCTTAAGTTTTTAAATAACTAAAAAGTAGGGAATGTGTTATTTTAACCATTCCCTACTTTTTTCTACAACGACAAAACTTTTTCAGTATAAGGGGTAAGGGATTGTTCCGTTTCCGTGTTGGTTATTAGTTGTTCTAAAGTACTTAATTTATTTCCTAATATAGGATGAATCCACCGACTAGCAGACGGTAATTCCAGCAAGGGCGTTAATACAAATAACCGTTCATGTAACCGAGGATGTGGTAATGTAAGCAACGGCATAGATAAAACCAAATTCCCATAAGCAATTAAATCAATATCCAATGTGCGAGGCTCATCCCGCTTACCAATGGTGCGTTGCCGATGGCAGGTTTGTTCAATCATTAGCAAATGAGCCAACAACTGTTGCGGAGCCAGCGTGGTTTGAAGTTCACACGCCAAGTTTAGATAGTTAGCCTGAGGAAAAGCAGGATGCCCCACGAAACTGGTTTCATACACGGTTGAAACCGCAATCCAGCTGGTTTGGGGCAGTTGCTTCAACTGAACAATTGCCATTTCAAGCCACGCTAAACGGTCGCCCATATTGCTACCCAGCGAAAGAAAAACAAGGTTTTTAGACTGTTTATCAGGCACTATGATTTCTCCAGAAAATAAGCAATCGGCAGCAGGCTATTCCATAAAATCAGAATAAGGGCTAAGGTAAAGACATATTTACTTAATTTTTCAGAGTCTTTATGCAGTTTACCAAAAGAAGCTTGGTCTGCGTTTTCAGCTTCTGTGTTTGAGAAAATTTCGCCATTTTCATCGACCATGGCTTCTAGCTGAACATTTTTAGCATTCATGTTGACCGATAATACAACCATTAAAGCAACCACAACAATTTTAGAACAGAAAAACACCATATAACCCGGCATAAAGTGTAGATGAAACGCTGTCGTGATAAAATCCACCACGAATTGACATAGTAACGCTGCAAAAACAAGATTTTTCAAAAAGCCATCAAATTTTCTGAAAATTTTGGTCATGGCTAAGCCCGCAGAAGGCCTATCAAGCGTTTTAAATAACCCTGAAGCCGTAAAGGCACCTAAGCCTAACAAGCCACCTGCAATTAGTGCTAAACAAAGGGTTTGTGATGCCAGTAACCCTTGAAGTACCCATAATAACCAATCCATTCGTTAAAACCTCAGAAGTATTAGACCTCTTGCATGGATCGATATCTGGGGCATCTTCTTTATCATTTGCGGAATTTTCTACCTTCGGTAGACTGATTGACGGAGCAATCAACGAGTCCCCATGTACTAAAGTGTACACCTCCGGTTCTCCGTTCTTTGTTGCTAAAGCAATCTGTTTGCAGGACAAACAACATTCCTAGAATCTGCACCCACCTCTCGAGCCATGCAAGAGGTCTATAAAGAGAAAAATATAGTGTTAGTAGTAGAACAGAAAGATGGGGAAGTATCCTCAAAGAGAGAGAAACTTCCCCATTATCAATCAAAAAAGCAGGTTAGCCGCCTTGAACGCCCGTCCAGCCTTCAACACCATCAAACGTGCAAAGGTTTTCGGTTTTAATTACATCCAATCCTTGAGCGTTGATAGTTGTCAACAACGCAATAATATCTGCGAGTGTAACCGGTTGCCCTGAAGGGTTAAAGTGTCTGCAACGCCAGTGGTCAACCGTAAAGGTTTCAGCAAAGCCATTTGGCCATACTTTTTGCCCACGGCTGGAAATGATTTTCAATTTCAAATTAGGGGTTGCTGCTGCTAACAATTTTTCAGCTAACTGGCCTGCGTTAAGCGTATGGCTGTGAACATAAACATCCACACCCATCGTTTCTTTTTTAGCAGGAACAGTCGGTGTAAAGGTTGGTTTTTTCTCAGTTGCTGGTGGTTTTGCATTATAAACAACCGGTTTAAAGCTTACTGGTTGTTGCCCTAAACGTTCAATAACTGCTTGAGCAAATTCCTTGGTGCCCACTTTTTGTTTGCTGATACCTTCTTTGAAAATATCATAAGTGTGAATACCGTCTTCTAAGGTTTTTAACCAAGCGTTATGCACATTAGCAGCAACATCTGGCTGGTCAATATGCACCAACATTTGAACCGCACCCAACAACAACCCAGATGGGTTTGCTAAGTTTTGACCCGCCCGACGAGGAGCAGACCCGTGAATGGCTTCAAACATGGCACAATGGTCGCCAATGTTAGCTGAACCCGCTAACCCAACAGAACCCGCAATTTGAGCAGCTACATCTGACAAAATATCGCCATACAAGTTAGGCATTACAATGACATCAAACGCTTCAGGGGTATCTGCTAATTTAGCAGCACCAATATCTACAATCCAATGTTCTTTTTCAATATCAGGATATTCTTCACCCACTTGATCAAACACCTTGTGGAAAATACCATCGGTCATTTTCATGATGTTGTCTTTGGTGAAACAGGTTACTTTTTTACGATTATTGGCAACCGCATATTCAAAGGCATAGCGAATAATTTTTTCGCTACCGGGTCGAGTAATCAACTTCAAGCACTGATAAACGTCATCGCTTTGACGATATTCAATACCTGCGTACAAATCTTCTTCGTTTTCACGCACAATAACCACGTCCATCGTAGGGTGTTTTGTACGAACGAATGGGTCGTAGCTGACGCAAGGACGAATGTTAGCATACAAGCCCAATGTTTTACGAGTGGTTACGTTTAAGCTTTTTACACCACCACCTTGTGGGGTAGTAATAGGGGCTTTTAAAAACACCTTTGTCCGACGAAGACTTTCCCAAGAGGAATCTTCAATACCTGTTAAAATGCCTTTGGTGTATAGTTTTTCACCAATCGCAATTTCTTCAATCGCAATTCTAGCACCCGCGGCTTGAATAATAGCCAATGTGGCGTCCATAATTTCAGGACCAATGCCATCCCCTTTAGCTACAGTAATTGGCACCAATGCCTGAGAATTCATCATCATATAAGGTAAAGCTCCAAAAAAATAAATGGTTGATAACAGGTAAAACAACAATAGAAGGGGCGAGTAGCTTCCAAATTAGCAAAAGACACCCTTAATTTACAGTTTAAACTATATCGCAAACAAAAAACTTTTCAACGGAAAATTTTAATCTTTTACAGGCAGAATACTGGAATTTTTATACGCTTGTTCAACCCAATGGACGTGATAAAATGATAACACTATTTTTAATTTTAACAATTATATCTACAGTTGTGATTTTTTCAGTTAAGGTACAAGGCAAATAATGTCATCAACTTCTACGCCACAAAAACGCATTTTACTGAGCGGCTACTTTGGTTTTGCTAATTACGGAGACGAACTAATTTGCCAAAGCCTATGCCAACAATTCACGCAACAAGGGCTGAAAGTAACCGTGCTTTCCAACGACCCTGCAACAACTCGTTCCATCTTAAAAGTTGGTGCCATCAACCGAAGTAATCCGCTTCAAGTGTTAGCTGGCATTATGAATAGCCAAATTTTCCTCAGTGGTGGCGGAGGGTTATTTCAAGATACCACTAGCCCCAAAAGCGTTCTATACTATGGCGGGCTAATGATAATAGCCCGATTACTAGGGAAAAAAGTCATTCACGCCTTCCAAAGTGTCGGGCCTATTGAACGACCTTTTTCACAATGGTTCACGAAATTAGCCCTCAAATCGGCTCATTTTGTGATGGTTCGTGATGAAAAAAGTGCGGATTTAGTGGGCAGCCTAACAGGCAACCGTCCCTTTGTTACGGCAGATGCTGTTTGGGCTTTAACCCCTGATGCTGAACTGCCAGTGCGTCCACCGAACCCGTTAAACCATCCTGAAGCAACCGTCTTTCGGTTAGGCATTTCTCTGCGTCCGCATGGCAATTTATCGCTGGAAAAACTACAATTTTTCAGTCAAATGTTAGCCAATTTCATTGCCAGTGTAGGTAAACCTGTTGAATTGGTGCTATTACCATGCCAAGAGAATATGGATACTGAGATTTTAACCTCCGTAGATACTTGGGTGAAAGAAGCCGTGCTTAATAAACCTAAGGGGCAAGTAAAAAGTGTCATGGCACCTGTTTCTCATTTAAGTAAAGCCATTGCAGGGTGTCATGCCATTATAGGTATGCGGTATCATAGCGTCGTATCGGCTTTATTACATAAGTTGCCCGTTTTTGCATTAGATTATGACCCTAAAGTAACGGCATTATGCGAAGCGTTAGCATTACCCAATCAGCCCATTGAAACCATCGAAACCATTACCATAGAACAGTTGTTCGACGCATTTGTAAACGAAGATTTTTCAGCATTAGAAGGGCTAAAAACCCAAGTACAGATAGGGTTTAATGCCATCAGTGCTATGCTGTAACAACTAAGGTTCTTGTTGTTTTATCTGCTTTAATACTTTTATGCCTTCGAGTAATTCCATAAATTGCGGAAATCGGCATTCTTCGTGAAACGCCCAATACGCGTCAGATTCCTTACCAAAGTTTGAAGTCAAATAGGCTAAAACGTCTGTTCGCCATGCTTGAAAAAGAGGAGCATCCACAACAGAATAAAGCGTTTCAGTGCTTTGCCAATCCGCAAATATTCGAGATTTTGGGCGTTGCTTTGTTTGGGTTAACGCTAACCCTGCCTCAATTAAGTCGTCAATTTGTTCTACAGGCATTGCTTGCGTCATCTATTCATACTTCTAACAATAATATCTAATACTATGATTAGTTTAATCCAAGCAAAAGAAACAACAAAGCGATAACGCAATATAAAGGCAAAATTTTTACGCTTCAAATGCCTTTGTTTTATTGATGGTTATTTCATCGTTAAGCCTTGCTTGGCTGGTATCTACCCATTCGTGTTCAGAATGAGTATCATCATCTTCGGGCATAAAATCTTGAAGTTGCTCAAAAGGTCGATGTTCTTGAACGTCATTCAAAGTGGTATTGTCAGCAAAATCAGGTAATTCTTCCAGCCCTTCTTCAATAGGTTGTTTACTTGATTTTTTACGTTTCTGTTTACTGGGACTTTTAACGACGACAGGACTAGAAATTACACCACCCAAATAAAATCCCATATAACCAAGAAAAACACTACCAGCTACAATAAAACACAAAATTTCTACAGAAGGCATTCCTCTAAAAAGCAACGTTAAAATTAATAACAAAACAAAAGAACTACAGCCTACAGAAAGGGCTAATTGCCTAGCTGCTTTTAGTTGAACGGGCGTCATCGTCAAAAAATTAATACCTTATCTGAATCTAAAATGCACTAAAAAAACATCTACTTTAATGGGTACTGTTTTAATTTTAAGAATAGTTAATTTAACAAACAAGTTGACTTCCTACTACTCTAGGAGTATTATATTCAATTGGGGAACTTTTTACTTCCCTTGTTTAGTTTAACTACATATCAAAATAAACAAAAAAGAACAACTGGCTCCTTTATTTTGTTTGTTTTGATGAAATTAGCCACAGTTTTTGTGGCGGAAAAAAGGCTGAGTATGAACATTATTTCAGGCAACAACAAAGACGTTGTTGGCTATCGCGAATTAATTAGAGGGACTAATGGCGATAACCTAATTTACGGAAACGGTGGCGATAATAACATTATTGCTTACGCTGGTAATGATGTTTTGGTTGGTGGCGACGGTTCCAACTGGTTGACAGGTGGTTTTGGTAACGATACCTACATTCTAACCTCTAGCAATGTTGGCGATGCCCCTAAAGTAGACACCATTTTTGAATTAGGTGGACAAGGTAACGATAAAGTTGTTGTTACCAGTGCAACAGATGTTTCTGCTTTACGTTTATCATTTACCCGCGGTCTTAACCCTAACGAAATTACCTTAATCATCAAAACAGATGCTCAAGGCGATACCGTTCGTGTTCAAAACTTTATCAATGATTCTTCTGGTAATGGCTTGTTAACTGGTACGGTTGAAACGTTTCAGTTTGTTCCTGAATCAGGTGCAACCAATTACATTCTTACTGGTAGTGATTTGTTGTCATTATATAATAAGTCTGTAGCATTAGGCTTGTTTAACAAAAACATTGCTGCTATTGATTTAGCTGCTAACAAAGGTGCTTTCTACTCAGAAATCGTTTCTTTAGCAGATGCTCAAGCAGTGACCCGTTCCACATTCAGCAACCTAGACCAAGACTATGCTCCAGGCGTGTTGGCTCCTCCTCCTTCACCAACAGGTTCTTTGCAACCTTTATTGGGTGGTACTGGTGATGATTTGTTGTTTGGCTTAGATGGTAACGACTATATTCGTGGTCGTGAAGGCAACGACGTATTAGATGGTGGCAACGGCAACGACCAATTATTTGGTGGTGCAGGTAATGACACTTACATCTTAGGTTACAACAGCGATAACTTCGGTGCTTATGTAGCTGGTCAAGACTTGATTGTTGATTCTTCAGGTACTGATATTGCACAAGTTACCCACGCAGTAACTTACACTGATTTCACCATTGCTTTCCAAGATCTTTATGAAGGTGAAGTTGGTTTAGATATCGATTCTTACATCTTTGATACGTCTGCTTTAGGTGATACAGCTATCATTGCTGGTTCATTGGGTACAGCTGATGGGTTTGATTTGATTCGCTTTACACCAGAAGTATTTGGTACTTCCGCTTACACTATTAGTGAAGCTCAAATTACCAACATCTACAATAGCTTCTTAGCTATTGATGCGACTGGTGCTTCGTTTGATACATTAGCTGAAGTTTCAGCCAATGCTACTTATACTGCAATCATTCAAGCAAACATTACCCTTGTTTAATTGAAAAAAATTACTTAGAAATTGTGTATTCACTTTCTAGGAAAGTTTGAACCAGACGCTAGTTCTAGTAATTTATTTACTAGCTCTAGCGTTTAGTTTTTTTATATTGTCTTCCCTCTGCATAATACTGAGCCTACAATTAATTCTATGAAAATTTTAATGATTAATAACTTTCTTAATACCACAGGGGGGGCTGAATCCATATTTTGGCGAGAAATAGACTTGCTTAAAAAAGCAGGGCATGAAGTAAAAGCTTGGGGAACGGATAAAAGCTTACCTTCAGTGGATGTTGACCTATACAACCAAACCATTTTATACCCCTATTTACTGCCCTATGTAGAAAAACGAACGCTTTCAACCATTGGGAAGTTATCGTTATTGGTGAAACTGTTTTATCAACCACTAACCGAAAAACTATTACCCAAAGCTATCGATGAATTTAAACCGGATATCATTCATGTCCATAATTGGCAATACCACATTACAGGTAGCCTTTGGACAACACTTAAGAAGCACGCCCCTAATACGCCAGTGGTTTACACCGTACATGATACCCGACTCATTTGCCCCAGTGGCAAGTATAATCCGCAACTAGAGTCAGTTCAAAGTTGTCAACAGGGAGGGGTGTTAGCCTGTATAAAAAAACCTTGCAAAAACAACAGTTTAGGGGAAACGGGGTTTGGGTTGCTGGATAATCTTTGGCAAAAAACACTCCCAATTAATGACGTTGTATCACAATTTATTTTACCCAGCCAATCTCTTTGCCATTTATTAACGGAAGCTAACAAAGCACTGCCTGAAAAGAAAACCACTGTTTTACTCAATGCATTAGACGACACATTTTTTGAGACTTTGCCTGAACAATTTACGCCTGTTGAAGCCCTTAAACCTAACTTGCTTTATGTGGGTCGGTTATCTGAAGAAAAAGGTGTTCATCTGCTGTTAGATGCTATGGCGTTACTACCTGAAGGTTTTCGCTTAACCATTGTAGGTGAAGGAAATCAAGAAGATTTTTTAAAAGAGAAAACGAAAATACTTGGCATTGTAAACAGAGTAACCTTTGTTGGTAAAAAAACAGCCACTGAAGTGATAGACTTATTTAAAAGCCATTGGGTTTCCGTATTACCGTGCCAGTGGTTTGAAATTTTCGGGTTAACGGTAGCAGAAAGTATGGCGGTAGGATGCCCTGTTGTTGCTTCAAACCTAGGAGCTATGCCTGAACTATTGGGCTGGGAAGACAGACCAGAAAATAGCCCTGAAAATAAAAGGGGAAGCTTTTTATGGGCTAATCGTGGTATAATATTCGAACCAGAATACCCTTTGTCATTAGCTACAGCCATTGAAACATTGTGGAACACCCCTCAGCAGTATCAAACTATTCGTAGTAATGGTTGGCAATGGGCAAGGCAAACGCTTCAAACGCATCAGCATATTACGCAATTACAAACTATTTACGAAAACTGTCTTGTAACATCTGCCCATTAATTATTTTCATATTTCACGCTTTAAATTGGAGTTACCATGCCTCAAACAGCACAGAAAAAAAATTCAAATAAAGCATTAGCTAGTAAATTACAAGCTAATGCAGAAAAATCAATTGAAAAAGTCATTATTAGCTGTTGGGAACAGGACTATGAACTACCTGAAATACTCGCCTCTCTTCACCACTATAATTTAGATACACCAGTATTAAAATCATGCGTTGAATGGTTGTTGCTGACAGAAAAAATAGCTGAATTCAACTTTAAGCCCAGTGAGAACCAAGTATCTGAACAATTAGAAAAAATAAAAGAACAAGTTAAAGCGGAATCTCCAACAGAGTGGCAACAGTGGCTGGAAAAACAACAGATTCAAGAAACGGCGATTATCAAACGGATTGAGTTTCAAGACCAATTAAACCAGCTTAAAGAAGCGGTTGTAACAGAAGCAGCATTAAAAGATGTTTTTCTTCAACAAAAAACCCAACGAGATTCGCTTGTTTTTCAAGTCTGTAAATTTCCGACAATTGAAACCGCTCAAGAAGCTTGGAACAAGCTGACACAAGAAAAAACAGACTTTACCAACCTTATCTTTAATCAAACAGAGGTGCAGCAACAAGGGTTTGCTGGGTTTATTGGTCCAGTGGCTTGTAGCCAAATTAACCCCGAAGTATTACGCCGTATTATTCGGTTAGAACCTCAAGAATATAGCGACCCTTTTACCGTTAACGGCACGGAATTTATGATTGTTAGATTATTAAATAAACAGCTATTAACGCCTGTACCGACATTAATGGAACAGCTTAAAGACCAAGTTTTCCAGAAGTGGATTGCCGAACAGCTACGCTTAGCAAAACCCCATTGGCGATTTTTTACGGGGAAAGAATGGCTTGAAGCCAGTGCTTCAGAAGAGACAACAACCAACGATAATGACGACGACGAAACCAATGCAAATAGTGAAAATAGCTTGTTGAAATCATTAGGTTTTGGATTTCTATTTGGTAAAAAAGGAGGCTCTGTTTAAGCCATGATGACCAACCCTGCAGCTTCTAACCAAACCGCAAGACCCGTTTCAACTAATGGTGTGTTAAGTAACTTATTTCAAGCATCTCATTTAATGGGGCATTATTTAGCGCAATGGCCTATTGTTGGGCAGTTAATTATTGGGTCCGCCCTTATTCAGCTAGTTAGTATTAGTTCGCCGCTGTTTTACATGATTGTGTTTGACCGTGTTTTTGGGCGTCAGAACCTCAATACCTTAGATGTTATGGCGATAGGTTTGGGGGCTTCCTACCTATTTGATGCCGTTCTTAAGGCCTTTAGAACCATGATGACCCATACCATGAATGATTCAATTGCTCATAGTTCGGTTAAAACGTTGTTAAGCCAATTATTTGGATTAACCCCCAATAGGCTCATGGTGCCCATGCTTCGGCAAAGTTTGGAATGGTACGGCTTACTAAACAGCCAAATTCAATGGATGACCACCTTTGTTTGGCAAACCTGTTTGGATTCATTGTTTGCATTACTTTTGGCAATTATTCTTTTTATTATGGATTTCCAACTAGCATTGGTTGCTTTTTCTCCGTTATTGCCCATTATTTTAATTACAATGTGGACACAAGCCCCGCTGAAAAAAAGTTTTCAACAAGCCGAACTTTCCCAAGTGCAGTTTAGAAATAAAATGAATGAAGGGCTTCACCAGCTAGAATCGCTTTCTGTAGCTAGGGCGAGAGCACCGTTTGAAAAACTAGTTTGGCAACTTTATGAAACAGAAGTATTACCGAACCAAAGTAGACCCCTTATTTGGCGGGCACATTTAGCTGATTTTCAAGGGTTTTTGCTGGGCTTAGGCGGTTTAGGTGTTCTGTATTTTGGGGCTCATAAAGTTGTTGAAAACCATTTATCGTTTGGTATTTATTTGGCTATCAATATGTTTAGCAGGCAATTAGTGGGTACGTTTCAACGCTTAGGCGATGGTTTCGCCCAATGGCTGAGTATTTCTTCCAAGTTGGAACAGGCTTCTAAAGACGCTTACCAGCTGATTGAAACAAATGCTAACCAAACGGCTTCTCGGTTGAATTTAACATTGCCCAGCGTGCAGGGCTTTTTGGAAGCCAAGGGTATTCAATTTAGCTATATGCCGGAAATGCCACCAACACTGAAACAATTGGCACTTTCCGTACCAGCAGGGGCGAAAGTGGCATTGGTGGGTAGAAGTGGTTCAGGCAAAAGTACCCTTTTACGCTTATTCCATGGGGCGTTACAACCACAAGTCGGACAACTTTCGTTAGATGGGTACGCCTTGCCAGATTTATCGTTGGATTTCCTGCATCAAAGCGTGGGAATGGTTCATACCCAACAAGGTATTTTTCAAGGCACATTGAAAGAAAATATTACCTTGTTTGATGAGTCGTTTACCCCGAAAGAGGTGTTAGATGCCGCTAGCTTAAGTGGGTTGGCAGAGATGATGCAAAGCCCCCACGGATTGAATTTACCCATTATGAGCAATGGTGGTAACCTTTCTGAAGGGCAAACAGCTAGAATTTTGCTGGCTCGTTCGGTGCTTCGGCAACCCTCTGTTTTGCTTATTGATGATATTTTTTCGGGGTTAGAGCCTCCTGTTATTGATGCTATTCTTCAACAATTGTTAGTACGATTTAGGCAACAAACTGTCATTGTCGTTTCACATTCACCCCAAGTGCATCGGTTTTTTGATTCTGTGGTGGTGCTTGAAGGTGGCCAGTGTGTTGAAACGGGTACGGTAGATGAATTACTGGCTCATCGTAACTATTACTACCACTTATACGGTTCGGGGAAATAACTCATGATGTCTATTAAAAATGCCCAATTAAATTTATTCAAGCTCACCTTCTGGTTTTCATTGGTTTTGGTGGCATTAATTGTTGGCTTGCTAATTTGGGCAAACAATTGTATGTTGGAAGAATCTGTTCCGGGCTTTGGGGAATTAGTACCCGAAGTAAAAGAAACAGCCGTTAGGGCTTCTACCCGTGGATTAATTGTTGCGTTATTTACAGAAGAACAGAAAGCAGTTAAAGCGGGGCAGGTTCTCATTCAGTTAGACCCAGAACCCTATAACAGTAGCCAAGCCGCAACAACCTCTCAACTTTCTAGTTTAAATGATAATGTTTCTTCATTAAGATCAGCAGCGTTTCATAAACCAGTGATGGCTCATTCTGCTTCTAGTGCTTGGGCAAATGCCAGTGTGGCAGATTATGAAACCCAAAAAATGGTGATTAATCAACGTATTGAACAAAGCAAGCATGAAGAAGCACAAGTTAATACTAGGTACAGGCTATTGCAGCAGGAATTAAGTACCCTTAATTCCCGAAATGCTCGTTATCAGCAACTGTATAACGAAGGGGGCTTATCAAAAGTTGAGCTAGACCAATACCTGCTGGAATCCATGGAAAAACAACGGATGGTTGATGAAACTCGGTCTGAAATGGCGAGCAAAAAGCTAGGCGTTCAATTGGCAATGCAAGGGCTGCATCAAATACAATCTTCCTACGAAAAAGAAGTATTTTCTAGGATGAATGACGTGGAGCAATCCATGTTACAAGTTAATAAGGAATTGGTGCAAACCGCTACAAATAAGGAATATACCATCATTAAAGCCCCTACCAGTGGTATTGTAAACCAGCAAGCCGTTCACGGACCGGGTGTATTTGTGGAAGCTGGCGATACGTTAATGACCTTAGTACCTGAAAAGTTGCCCATTCATGCGGAAATAAAAGTAACCAACCAAGATTTATCTTATATTCATCTTGATCAAATAGCCGCCTTACGGGTGGATGCTTTCCCTTATCAAAAGTACGGAAGGCTAATGGGTAAGGTTACCGCTATTTCCCCTTCCACGCAAAAAGATGACAAGGGTAATAGTTTATACAAATTAACCATTACACTTGATGAACAATGCTTGCGGGTTAACGATAAATGCCATACCCTTCGCCCTGGCATGACGGTTAGCACCGACTTAGTAACCCGAAAAAGAACGTTACTTAGTTTTGTAACAGAACCCCTACAAATGAAATTAGACAGAGCATTTAGAGACCCTTCTGGGCATTAATAATCAATTTAATATCTTATTGGAGTATACCTTATGACCCTCAAGCTAAAATTAATTTGTTTAACAGCCGCTATTGTGCAAGCAGGTTTGCTACCGATAACGTTAGTTTGGGCTGAAAATGAGCCTTCTCTGAATACGGAAGTTTCTGCTGTTACCACGGCATCTGTTGAAAATTTGTCAATAGCAGACCCTAAACCCGCTGAACCTGAAGTAGATACAACAGCTATTTCCCTCCTTTCAACAACGGATTCAACCCCCACAAATGAAATGGAGGGTGTTACTGAAACTGCAGAGCCGATTATTATTGATTTACCGTTAGTAATAGAACAAGTGCTAAACAATAATCGTCAGCTGTTATACGCCAAATCAAAAGTTTCAGAAAACAAAGCAGAACAACTACGGGCAAGAGCTCAGTTTTTACCTAACATTACGGGTGAATTTTCTTATGAAAATTACGATGGGGGTACGATTTTTATTCGGCAAGAACCCGTTCAAGTAAAACGTAAAACCTATTATCCTAAGCTGGTTTTTGATTTACCCATTCCGCTGGGCGGGGCTAACTTCTTTCAATTACAATCAGCTAAATACTTGGTGCAATCTGCTTTGTACGGGGTAGATAAAACGACGCAAGAACAGTTACTTAAAGGGGTAAAAGCATATTACAATGTACAAGCTTCTGAAGGTAAAATTCAAGCGGCAAAGCAGGCACTCAAAGAATCTGAAGAAAACACCCTGTACCAGCAATCTAGAATGAAGGCAGGGGTTGGCAAAAAACTGGATTGGTTGCAAGCCCAAGGCACGCAGGCTAATCAATCGCTGAATTTGTTGGTTGCTGAAAACCAACGGTTTTTGGGCTTGGCGGATTTAGAAACCATATTGGCGAAACCGGTTTTAGGTATTTCTGAAATCAAGCAAGAAGCGTCTGTTCCACAATTTTGGATACCTGAAACCTTGACCTTAGAACAGTGCTTGAAGGAAGCTCAAACGAATCGGCCTGATTTGAAAGAATTGCAATCGCAACTAGCTGAGGCCAGAGCCGATTTAAGAACCATAAAATCAAGACTGGTTCCCACTATCAATTTAGGGTCGTATATTGGTGGCGTAGGGCCTGAATTAGGAGATTTATCCAAGGTCTTTCAGGCGGGTATTCGGGCTCGGGTAGATTTGCTCAACCAATTAGGGGTGGATTCGATTGGGAGAATTCGGTCTCAAAAAGCCCGTATTGAACAAAAAAACATTGAATTAGAAACGAAGTTGGCTGAAAGCCAGCGTCAAACCTTGGAATCGTACCAGAGAGTTCAACTGCTCAAGCACCAACGGGAATTATTGGAATCAAAACTTATTGCGAATCAGGAAGCTTATCGCATTGCGAAACTTCGGCAAGCTAGCCAAGTAGGCATTTATTTAGAAGTTAGTCAAACTCTGAATGATTTAGTGGCAACGCAAAGTGAATTTGTTACCACTATGATGCAGTACAATTCGGCCCAAGCAGAGTTGTTGTTCCAAATGGGGCAATTAACGCCGGCTATTTTATTGGGGTTAAATCCTCAAACACCAACCAATACTTTACCGCAACTTAAAACACCTTAAAAAATAGACCTCTTGCATGACTCGATATCTGGGGCATCCACAGAGCGAGAAAACGTAGAACGTTTTACGTTGTCATTTGCGGTACTCAAATTCTTATGTACCCCTATGTACACCTCATACCAATTCGCACATTGAATAGCGTGTTTGGCTTTATAGCTGTTCCAAAAGTTAATGAGCTACTCTATCCTCTGTAGGGGCGGACTGCGTCCGCCCGCCTAAGGTTAATAGTAACGGGCGGACGCAGTCCGCCCCTACGATAGGGTTCATTAATACTTGGAACAGCTATAAAGCCTCTGCGGGCTGGCACAAGAGACCAGCCCCTACGAAAATGCAACTGTAGGGGAAGCTCTCCGTGGCTTCCCGTTGCAAGATTTTACGCTATTTAATGTGCGAATTAGTATCAAATTCTCCGTTCTTGGTTGCTAAAGCAACCTGTTTGCAGGGCAAACAACATTCCTAGAATCTACACCCACCTCTCGAGTCATGCAAGAGGTCTAATATTATAATTGTAAATTTTTTTTGCATTATCCATTATAACCAACACAACATCCGTTTTTTGAGACTTCTAAAACATATAAGCCATGCTTTATCTGAAAGCAACTGTTTGACAAAACGTTAAAATTAGATTAGTGTAGAATCAACACCAATCAATCATTTAACAATTACTCGTTTTTTGTATGCTTTTTTCTTAGTTTTAGACTTTGTTTAGTTTATGCCGAACATGGCACCCTTTGGAGGTTCTCACTTAAATGTCTACATCCACGTCGTCCTCTCTATTCCCGAAAACCATTCAACCCGCAATGGTGCCTTCTGAATTAACGCAACTTGAATCTGTACTAGATGAGCAGGCTTTACTAGAAGCCTTACAGGCACTTGATATTACGATACCCGAACTTAAGGTTGAATCTCAACACAACCCAATAAAACTTTCTTACTTGCATTCCCCTTACAAAGAAAAACCACTGCAATGGGCTTTTAAACGAGTATTTGATATCATTTTTACAACCGTCGGTTTGTTGCTGTTTGCATTGCCATTATTAACCCTCGCTTGCTTGGTGAAATTTACGTCTCAAGGACCTCTGTTTTTTACCCAAGAACGCATTGGCTTGCACGGCAAAAAATTCAATATGTATAAATTTCGCTCAATGTATGTAGATGCTGAAGAGCGGTTACAAGATTTATTAGCTGAAAATGAAACCAATCAAACCATGTTTAAAATGAAGAATGACCCTCGGGTAACGCCTGTGGGCAAATGGTTACGCAAGTTCAGCTTAGATGAATTTCCGCAATTGCTTAATGTGCTAAAAGGTGAAATGTCTTTAGTTGGGCCTCGTCCACCTATTGAAAGAGAATTGAGTGCATACCAAACGTGGCATTTTGTTCGGTTTTCAACCGTACCGGGGTTAACGGGTGCTTGGCAAGTTAGCGGGCGTTCCAACATTACCGAATTTAACGATGTGGTAAAATTAGATTTTAACTATATTCGTAACTGGTCTGTTTGGCAAGATTTATCTATTTTGTTTAGAACAGTGCCTGTTGTTCTTTTTACTAAAGGGTCTTCTTAAGGCCCCCTCCTTGTTAGTTAAAATGTTGTCTATCCCTCCATTACTTATAGAAAATTATATTGTTACTAATGTCAAATATACAAACGAATTATGCTATTATTTCAGATCAACTTGCTGGGGGTATCGGCGGTGCTGAAAACCTACTTTGGTTGGCGATGGACTTATTCCCCTATGCAGATGTTTATACCACGGTTATTCGTCCTGAAATTATTCCTTCACCTTATAATAAACGGGTTATTACCCCCACATGGATTCAAAAACTACCCAATGCTGGTAAGTTATACAAAGGCTACTTACCTTTAATGCCGTTGGCTTTGGAAATGTTAAATTTACAGGCTTATGATGTGGTACTTTCCATGAACCACAGTATGGCAAAGGGGGTCGTTGTACGCCCCGATGCGTTGCACGTTTGCTATTGCCATTCCCCTGCCCGCTATATTTGGGATATGTTTTGGACATATTCTGAAATGAACCAGTTCAGCCCAATCAAACATTTTTTGGTAGCAGCATTATCCAGTTATTTGCGACTGTGGGACGTTTCATCTGCCCAACGGGTTGACCACTTTTTGGCGAACTCCTCCATTACCAAGCAGCGGATTGAAACGTATTATAATCGTCCTGCAGAAATATTGTACCCTGGGTGTGATACGAAAAAATTTGACAATTTAGGTACAGATGACTATTATTTAATGGTTGGTAGGTTAGTCGCTTATAAAGGCTTTGATTTGGCAGTAGATGTCTTTAATCAACTGAAATTACCCTTGAAAATTGCCGGTAGTGGGCCAGAATTAGACGCACTACGAGCCAAAGCAGGCCCAACGGTTGAAATTTTGGGTCGGGTGGATGACGCCACCTTAAAAACCTTAGTGGGGCGTTGTAAAGGCTTTATATTCCCAGGCAAAGAAGATTTTGGTATTGTCATGGTTGAAGCACAAGCAGCGGGTAAACCGGTTATTGCTTTATCTGCAGGTGGTGCTATTGATATTGTGAAACATGGTGAAACTGGTTGGCTGGCTCCAGAATATACTGTAGAAGCCTTTAAAAAAGCCGTTTTAGAAGCAAATGAGCAACCATGGCACAGCAAAACTATTGCCAACCACGCTGAACAGTTTAGTATTGAAAATTTTCAAAAAAGATTAAAAGAAATCCTTGAAAATCCTGCAACGTACAAGAAAAGAACAAACTTGACGTTTTAAGAATTAATGTATTTGTAATCTGCCGATTGTAGCACAATTATAACTTGTTTAATACTTTATATAGTTAACTGTTTTTTTCAAGTAAACTGGTATTACTCTCTGTCCAATCAAGAAATTCGCACTCACATACGCTAAGGTTTAAATTTAAAATGATGATGATGTCTTCTTCTTCACCCGCACAATACCCTCTTTCTCAAGCCAGCTTTTTTGCAGAATCTTCTGTTGCTGGCACTGCAGACAACACCCCCATCGGTAAGCGTTCCTTTGCACTTAGCTGGGGCTTATTGCTCAAACAAGAAAAAAACTGGATTTTAGGCGTTTTAGTAACAGGCTTAATTGTTATTATCCTATATTTTACGTTACTTTACCAGTATAGCTACAAAACACAGGCCGATATTTTTATTAAAGATGTGCAACGTAACGCCGTGGTTGCTGAATATAGTACGTCTTCTTTGGTAAAAACGGAAAGTGGTTATTCTAACCCGCTGTTTAACTATCAGCAAGTGTTACGGTCAGAAATGTTAACCAATAGAATTTATCCAATTCTGAGTAAAAAATTCCCTGAAGATTTCCAACAACTTAAAATTAAAGATTTAGCCTCTTTTAATAGTGTGTTATCTAAAAAAGTAGTTACCTCCAAAATCATTCCATCTACAGATATTATTCAGATTATGGTCAAATGGCCCAATGCAGAAAATAGTACTGTGGTTGCTGAAGAAATTATCAAGGGGTTTAAAGCGACTAACCTAGAACTTCAAAAAGATGTTACATCGACCCAAAAAGGGCATTTAGACAGCCAATTGGCAGCCATTACTTCTGAACTTTCTTCGGTTCGAAAAGTGGTTAAAAACTTTAAACTTAACAATGGTGCCGTTGAAATTGGTCAAGAAGGCGAAGGGTTGGTTCGGGTTCGGGTCGATTTAGAACAACAGCTGGAAACCATTGAAGGGCAAATTCGGTTTAACCGTAGCCGTGTTAGCGAATTGAAACAGTTGCTCAGCATTTCAAGCCCGAAGGCTGCCGTTCAAGCTTCAAGCGTGGGTGAAGACCCTTATTTGGTTCGCTCTCAAACCACGTTGTCTGAATTAGAAGACCAGCGTGCCAAGTTACGCACCAAATTTACAGATGATTACCCAGATGTAAAAGCATTAACCGAGCAAATTACCCAAGTAACGGCAGACATGAATAAGCGTCGGGTAGAATCGTTAGGGGAAGCCACTTCTGGTTCAACAAAACGCGGACTTTACGATAAAACTTCAACGGCATTGGCTTATGATTTAGCCAAGGCTCAATCTGAACTGGTTTCATTACAATCGCAAAAATCAGCTATTGCCCGAGGCGTTGGAAATTTACGCTCCAAATCATTGCTCATTCCTAGTAAAGAATTAGGGTTGAAGGAACTTAATAGCAAAGAAGCCTCTTTATTACAGGCTTATGAAGCGTTACGAAGCAAGCAAATTGAAGCCAATATCAAAAACGAATCGGTTATTGATAACTTGCTAGTATTATCTTCGCCCACCCAAGCCAGTGTTGATTTAACGGGCTTAATGCTAGATTTAATTGGGTTATTACTCCTATTTTCTGGCTTAGCCTTAAGTTCAGCATGGATAAAAGATACCATTACCAACCAATGGGATAGCAGAGAAGCGTTAGAATCCATTACAGGGCTACCTATTTTAAGTTGTATTCCTTGGAAAAATGGCTTAGTTTCAGCTTCTGCTAATGGCAAATTAACCTTAAAAACCCAAAACGAATGGTTTAAACTGGCTCAACAGTTAAAGCGTATGCTTAAAAATAGCGAAGTCAAAGTCATTGGCTTGTTTAGCACAGATAACCACCGTTACGTTTCTTCCCTAATGGATACCTTGGCGTTTGCCTTCACTAAAAACGGACAAATTCCGTTGATTTTGGAACCTGTATTGACCAATTCAACGGAAAGTACTGCTGAAAAACAAACGCATTTGTTATCTTTAGGTACATTAGAAGCTTTGATTGAACAAGTTTCAGGTGTTGTTCGGTCTAACCCAGAACAAGCAGATACCTATATTACCCAAGCCCTAGCGGGATGGAAAGAACAATTACGGCAAGCAGCCTTGGCAAATACGAGTTTTACTGGCTTAACAATTGCAGTAACCACTGATGAAGACAAAGTAATGCAGTTGTTTGCTTCTAAAGCATTTGAAAAAATTCTAAAGGCTTTAGCCAACGAAGTAGATTGTATTTTAGTGAACGCACCTACTGCTGAAACGGGCGATGCCACCTTAATGTCTGTAGCACAAACGGTTGATGGGGTTTTAGTTTACGTTTCTCCTAAATCTAAACGCCCCTTATTAAAATTAATGCTAACTGATTTTGAAAAGCTTCAATGCCCCGTTTTAGGCTTACTAAGCAGATGCTAAACTTAATGATGGAGCTAACCGCTTAAGTATGCTTTCGCACTCTTTAGAAGCAAAAATAGTACCCCAACTACCCACCCGTCAGTTTATACTTTCGGTTTTAGCTCCCATTACTATTGTGGGTTTAGGGCTGGCTACAGCTTGGGTTTTAGGTGGTAAAGCAGAACTACGCTTAGATGCGTTTACCGCGCTACCCCAAAGCCTTTCAGCCGTGTTAGTAGCAGTGGTTGCAGGCTTTATGCTGTTTACTACTAAAAACATCCTTCAAAAACCGCTGTGGGCTATTTTAGCGTTATTAGCCATCTTTTTTTGGGAAGCCTTGTTTTCAAAAATAACCCAGCTAGCCTTTGGCTTGACAGGTTTAGCTGCTTTAGGCGTCTTTCTTAACCATTTTAGCTGGCTATGGAAACTGCCCGTTTTTCGGTGGGGTCTTGGGTTTACACTCATTTCGGCCATTTTCTTTTTTACCAATGCGTCTAGTTTTCAACTTGCCAGTATCGGTGCAGGGTATCAATCAGAACTATTCAAAAACACCGCAGATAGCCCTGCTAAAGTAGCTGTAGTGGTTTGGGCTTTTTCTGTGGCGGTTGGCTTAATGACTGGCCTACGAGTTTTTATACCCAAAAAAAACGATGGTCTTCAGCCTTCACCCGCAGATTGGCTTCAGCAATGGGGCATATTTATTGGCATGGCACTGTTTTTTATTCTAGGCTTTTTTATTATTGCGTTTCCGCTTGCCATGGAAACCGCCCATTTAAATATGTATTTACCGCCAACCCTACTATTCACCCAATTTATTGCCGGCTGGATTCGCTCAGGGGTTGAGGCTGGGGTGCCGCTTAAAACGCCTAAATGGTTAAGCCCCAGCAAACTAAGCCAATGGTTGGGCATTATGGTTTTGATACTTTGGTTATTGTTTCCATTAATTGCCAACAAAGCAACATTAATTGCAGGATTTATGGTGTTAGGGCTTCAAGCTATTATTTTGAAGAAAACGGGCATTGGCATAAATTGGGGATGGCCTAAACTACCTAAAATCAGCGTTATTCAGCAACTCATAATGGGGGTTAGTTTAAGCATATTAACAGTGCTTGTATTAGTAGCAACTGGGCTAAGTACGGCGTTTACTGAAAAACTAGACTATTTTTCCAACGGCTTTAACAACACCAGTACGCTAAAAATTCGGGAAGACAACCTGCACCATTTATTTGAAGAGTGGCGGAGTAATTTGTCGCCCAAAGTGGTGTTGTTGGGTAACGGGCTAGCGGCATCTCGGCACGATATTTTCTTTGTTTCGGCTCAACGCCGCTGGAATTATGGCATTCTCGTTCAAACAACTCACAACGCTTACGTTGAATTGTTCTATGATTACGGCATGATGGCGTTGATTTATTTTGCCACATGGGCGGTGCTCTTCTTTTCAGCTCTGAAAACCGTTAGTAGTAACCGTATTCACCCAGTAGCCAAGCACGCCGCTATTTTGATTCTTTGTTTTACCTTCTTTTTTGGTGCGAATGGCTTGGTAGATGGCATTGTTGCCCCCTGTATGACCCAAACCTTTACCATGTTAGGCTTACTCGAAGGCATCCGTCGGTTTTGGCCTCAACAAGCTATGGCTGCTGCTTTACACTCTAATTTTTCACAACAACTGCTTTTAAAAAGACAACAAAACTCTCTGAGTAGATAGGATTCCTAACAATATGAACAAATTGATGACACGCCTAATAGCTTTGGTCTTACTGGCAACCCTTCAGGGGGTAACCTTTACTGCTGCTTGGGCGGAAGATAAACCGATTGATTTACGTAAAGCACCCGTGCAAACCCCAGGGCTTATTCCCGCTATTACCAGTGAAAACTTGGAAGAATCTGAAGCAACCATTCCTGCCAAACGCCCATACCGCTTAGGGCCGAATGATACAGTTCAAATCAACTTTTTTTCAGTGCCAGAACTCAATTTGTTGGATGTTCGATTAAGCCCAGATGGTAGTATTATGATTCCCGCCTTAGGCACCATTAACTGTAATGGCTTAACACTAGATGAACTTCAAGCCAAAATTCAAATAGATATGGCAAAATACTTGAAAGACCCTCGGGTTTCGATTAACTTAATTACCACCAAACCACTGGTAGTTTCTGTATTAGGAGCCGTTCGCAGAGCGGGGAATTATGAATTTAACACCAACCCATCTAAAGCTCAATTACAACCCAACGCTTTGAATGATTTCCTGAAGGTCGAAAGAACGTCTCCTACCTTGGTAAACGCCGTTATTGCGGCAGGTGGTATGGATTATGATGCCAATATGGAAAAAGTAACCATTATTAATAATTATTCTAAAGAACAGTACAAAATCAATTTATTGCCCTTAGTGATGGGTGTAGAAAAACACCCCGATATTTGGCTCACCTATGGCGATATGATTCACATTGAACGCCTCAATTCACCCTTAGCTGTGAACCCGGCCCACTTTAAGGCCTTAGCCAGAACCACTTATTTTTCAGACACGATGCCAGTTAGGGTGTATGGCTATGTAGCCAACCCGGGCTTAGTGCAGTTAGATACGTCTAGAAACGTGGATGTAAACTCTGCCATTGCGTTAGCGGGTGGTTTTCAGGGCGATTTTGCTTATTCCCCTTCCAAAGTTATGATTGCTAGAAAAGATGAATTTGGGCACTTGGCAACCCGTATTATTAACCCTCGGGAAGAAGATGCCACCGTGTTACCGGGTGATATTATTTATGTGCCAGACAAACCTATTTCAAAAATTGTACGTGGCTTCCGTATTGTAACCACCCTCATTTCGCCAATTAGCACGTTTGCAGGGGCTTACAATTCAACGGCGTTGCTGTTTGACCCTACCCGTAACTTTAGAAGATAGTACGCCATTGGGTTAATAGTTAATAGAATCAATCCCTTGTATTCTCTTGGTATAGTTATTCTCACCAAAATCTAGTAGGGGCGGATTGCATCCGCCCGAATCAAGGGCTTATAAAACGGGCGGATGCAATCCGCCCCTACAGAGAAAAAACAATGAATTCAAATCAACCACCTCAAACCAAAACGGAATATCCTGAAAATTTAGCCACCAAGCTAACCTCTAAAAAGCAACTTAAAAAAAGTATGCTCATTAACTTGCTAACCAAAGTGCTTCCCATTATTATTGGCATTGTAACCACACCTTACCTCATCAGTGGTTTGGGTGATGAACGCTTTGGTATTATTCAAATTTACTGGACGATTGTGGGCTTTTCCACCGTGTTTGATTTTGGGTTAGGCCGGGCATTAACGCAACTGGTTTCAAAAATGATTGCCCAACATGAACATGAAACCCTCGGCCCAACAGTCTGGACGATTATCACCATTATGATAGGCTTAAGTTCCGTAGGCATGATTGGGCTACTGCTAGCCACCAAACCGATTGTGGCTGCCATTAACGTTTCCCCCCAGTATTTTGATGAAGCTTGTAGAGGCTATCAGTGGCTGGTCATGTCGTTACCGTTGCTGATTGTTTTCATCGGGCTAACGGGCATTTTGGAATCGTTTCAACGGTTTTGGGATACCAACCTGCAACGATATCCTATTTTGTTTTTCAACTTTGTAGCACCCGTCCTTCTGCTTAAATGGTTTCCGCATTTGGATTGGATGATGATGATGGTGGTGGTGGGGCGTATTATTGCTACCATTATGGCTTTAGTTTCAGTGAGCAAGTGTTTCCCCCAGTTTTGGCGGTCAATTGCGTGGGATGGGTCTCATCTACAATCGCTCCTCAAGTTTGGTTCTTGGACGACGATTAGCAACATTGTTCGCCCCTTTATGCTTTACCAAGATAGATTATTTTTAGCCAATTGGCTAACCCCTGCTAATATCATTTTTTATACCACGCCTTATGGGGTTTTAAGCAGACAAGTGGTGTTTGCGGAATCTGTTTTGAATGTGTTGTTTCCTGCGTTTGGCACTAGCTTCGTGAAAGATCCTCAACGGGCTAAAGGGATGTATTTAAAGGCAATTTTGTATTTATCTATTGGGTTTGGGTTAATTGCTCTGTTTTTTACGTTTACATCTAAGTGGTTGTTAACGCTTTGGTTAAGCGAAAGTTTTGCAGAAAAATCTTGGTTAATTACGGTGGTTTGTGCGTATGTTCATGCGTTGGCTAGCGTGAACCTTGTTCCGCTTAGTTTAATTCAAGCTTCGGGTCGGTCAGATATTACGGCGAAGGTATTGCTCATTCAATTTCCGTTTTACATTTTCTTATTGTGGTGGGGCGTTAAAGAATATGGCTTGATTGCTGCCCCTGCGGTGCTATTTCTTCGCTTGGTGGCTGATACTTGGATGATGCACTGGCAAGCGATGCGTCTGCTTAAAACGGCTATCGCCAACCATGTTCCAGACCCCCCGCCTCTATCGACGACTGCTGTTTAATATGCTAAGCTTTTAACACTTGAATACTCCTAAAAACAGAAGACGGTGTTAAAAAAATGACTGCTTTCAAACAACAACCCCTATTAGCCATTGCAACCCTGCTTGGGGCAATGGGTCAACTGCTTGCACCTTCGTTTCATCAGCTAACGGGCTTGGGGTCTAGTTTTATGCAAGCAACCAATGCTACTATTGTTAATGCTCCAGAAGTACCGGCGGGTTATGCTTTTAGTATTTGGGGCATTATTTTTATGTTATCCCTTGTTTTTGGGATTTTTCAGACCTTACCCAAAAACTGGAACAACCCCTCTTTTTCGGCAATTCGTTTACCAATGCTTGGGCTATTCTGGAGTGCTTCAGCTTGGATGGTACTTCTTCAATTAAAGGGCGAAGGTTGGTATTTAGCCGCTATTATTTGGCTAATGCTAGGGTTTGCCTTAACGGCATTTTTTACCAATCATCAACATCAAAACCAACTGAATCCTTCAACCAAAATAAATCTTCAACGATGGTTGATTAACCCATTAGTTGGGTTATTTAGCGGATGGCTTTCTATTGCGGTCTTTCTAAACAGCAGTTCGGTCATAAGGCTTTACCAATGGCATCAGTTTTTTGATGTGAACATTTCACCCACCTTACAAGCCATTCTTACGCTTGTTTTGGCGTTTCTATTTGGTGGCATGATTCTTATTAAAACAAAAGGCAATGGCTGGTATGGTGGCACGCTCCTATGGGGATTAGTAGGGGTTATTGTTGCCAATACGGTTAAAGTACCCAATCTAACCATCGCTATGTTAGCTGGTGGCTTGGTGGTCGGTGTATTAGGGTTAATGCTTCTACTTAATAAACTGGTCTTTCAAAAAGCAAACCAAGCATTATAATAGAAGCCGAACCAAGCTTGATTTTTTTGATATAATAAGGCTTAATCTCCCTTTTTTGATAGAAAGCCTTTCTTCGTGATGACCACCCCTACCCAAGCTCCTGAACAGACCCCACTACTGCCCGAATTTATACAACAAGCAGAAGCCCTCATTCAAGGCGGAGACTTATTGCCTTCAGGCGTTAACCACCTAGCACGCAGGCTACAAACCGCCGTGGAAACCAACACCCCCTTGCGAATTAAATTGGGGCTAGACCCCACCCGCCCAGATTTACACCTAGGGCACGCCGTGGTACTTAAAAAACTTCGAGCATTCCAAGATTTAGGGCATCAAGCCGTGCTAATTATTGGCGATGCTACCGCCCTCATCGGCGACCCTTCAGGGCGAAACAACACCCGTCCACCGTTAACCGAAGCGGAAGTGCTGGTGAATGCTCAAACGTATTTAGACCAAGCATCTAAAATTATTAATCTTGAAAAGGCTGAAATTGTTCGTAACAGTGCCTTTTTTAATGAAATGGGCTTGCAAGGTTTACTTCAATTGACGGCTCAAGTAACGGTGGCTCAAATTTTAGCTCGGGATGATTTTTCAAAACGCTACAGCCAAAACACCCCCATTGCCTTACATGAATTTTTGTACCCTTTAATGCAGGCTTATGATTCTGTGATGGTCAAAGCGGATTTAGAATTGGGTGGGTCTGATCAACGTTTTAATAACCTACTAGGGCGTGAAATTCAATTAGCTTATGCCAAACTGCGGGGCGAAGACCCTAACGCTATTAATCCGCAATTGGTGCTATTACTGCCCTTGCTGGAAGGGACGGATGGCAAGGTGAAAATGAGCAAATCTTACCCAGAAAACTGCATTAACTTGACGGATTCGCCCAACGAAATGTTTGGCAAGCTGATGTCGATTCCGGATACCATGATTATTCGGTACGAAACGTTGTTGGCTCAACTTCCCCAACAGCAATTGAAACAACATGCAGAGATGCTAGCAGACCCTGAAGGGTATGGTATAAACCCTCGGGATATGAAGGTGGGTTTGGCGAAATTTATTGTGGCTTCATTCCACAATGGGGAAGCCGCCGAACAAGCCGAAGAAGCTTTTAACGCCTTATTTAGAGACAAGGCCCTTCCCACTGAAATGCCTGAACACAGCCTAGCTTCAGGTACTGAGCATAACTTGGTAGATTTAATGGTGGAAGCGGGCTTAGCCCCCTCAAAATCAGAAGCTCGTCGGTTAATTCAAGGTGGGGCGGTTAAGCTCAATGGTGAAACCAAGGTAGAAGATGTTCTATCAACCGTTTCAGGCAAACCTGCTGAAACCCTTGTATTACAAGCTGGTAAACGCAAGTTTATTCGGTTATTATTTGCCTAAGTGTTTCAGTCGGCTTACCTTGGTTTGAAGCTTTCGGCTTACCATGTTGATGATTACGGTGTTGCCATTTTTCAAACAAACTTTTACCCCACCCGCCTAACACACCCCCAATACCAGCAGCAATACCAGCTATAGTAACAACAGCCGTCTTACTTTTATTCATTTTAATGTTATAGGTTATCATGGTTTCAGCTTTGGGTAGGGATAGTTCGGTCAATACCTTTAGAATAGAGGGTAACTCTTTCTCAAAGAATGAAGGGAAGAAACTTTGCTCAACTATTGACAAGATGGCTCCTTTCTCTATATCCTGTTTTGATAACTTTAATTCACTTGAGACGATTTTTTTTATTTCCTCAGAAGTAAGCCCCTCCCATACGGTAATTATCTCACAACTTTTTTGCTCCCCGTTTTTTAGGATTTCTAACGCATCCGACAGATTAGTCGTATAATGTTGTTGCTTAAACAATGATTCTAGTGGGGGACTTAATGTTATGCTTGCTTCGTGTTGCCCCTGTTTTATCTTTACGTCAATGCCCCAACTCTCCTTTTCTTGTACTCTCCTCATAAATTTTGTTTGCATCTCTCTCATGTAGATATCTTCAGGTGTCATCGGAATTGGCTTATTCGTTTCTTGACCTTCTTCTTCCTCCGTCAATGCTCCCACAAGAGTATCGATAACGCCATTTTCTTCATTAGCAGCTCGTAGAAAGTGTAAGTGGCAATCCCCTTCATCGGTGAAGGTCAACGAGCGTTTCGGTATTTCCTGCAATAACTGATTATCGCTGTAAGATAGGGTCTTCATGGTTGCTATTGTAGACTGCTGATGGGGCGGTATTTGGGAAACGACGACCGCTAAATTATAAATATTTTGGGTGTGTTTGTCTTCTACCTTAAGATGAAGATGGGTTTGATTTTCCTCATGGTTGAAAGCACTGTGCTTTGATAGAATACGAAACCCTTCTTTGGCTTGAAACTGAACCATTCCCGCCGTTAAATCGTCAGAACTGGTTGAAAAATAACTGACGATACCAGCCCCTATTCCTAAAATAGCGGCACCTGTCCCAAAACCTTGAGCTGAGAATGATAACTTTTTACTGGCTATTTTATCCGTCAGTGGTAAGGGTGAGGGTTGAGTAACAGTGCTTTGTTTGCACCCTAAAAAATCGCTTTTAACACCTGAACGAAGAGATACTTTATAAGAAGCCTGCTGAACAGAATAGTTCGGCATAATAGGCATACCATTAATACCATTTAACATACAAAAAACCCACTACTTTAATAGTATTCATAGTATTTAATAATAGCGTGGAAAAGTAGTCTTGTCATCACCTTTTATAAAAAAGAAGTAAACCACAGAAAGAATTCATACCCATTCACAGATTGAATGTCGTTAGATGGAGACTAGGCACCAGTAAGTTAAAAACCGCAGGAGTACAGAGACGTACTTTGAGGATTTTTAACTTGCTGGTAACAACGTATACGCTGACGCCATTTAAACTGTAAATGGGTATCAAACAAGTGTGGGAAGTTTAACCTAACAAGCTACCCAAAACATGACAATAGGCTTAAACTAAGTGTATAAACCCTTATTTTTTAATCGAGAAAGAAATACAATAAAACCATGATGATGATGAGTAGCGTCAGACGACGGGGTAAAGAAGTAGATTCTATTACAGATTTAACGACGCTTCAAAAAGTAGCTTCTTTATTTATAGCTTTAGGACCTCACAAGTCTGCGGGAATATTAAAGTTTTTTCCTGAAGAACATATGGTAGAACGGCTTGCGTTTGAAATTGCATCAATGCAGAAGCTAAAACCTGAAATTTTAGCTCAAATAATTAGCGAATTTTATGTGCTTTTTGAAGCACAAGGCTATATTGTTTCTGGTGGTATTGGGTATGCCAAAGAAATATTGTCTGATTCGTTTGGCGATGAAGCTGCGACAAAAATTATGGATAGGCTGATTGCGAATATGCAAAGCACGCCGTTTGATTTTTTCAACAAAGCAGACCCCAGCCAATTGGCCTCTTCATTCCAAAACGAAAACCCTCAACTGGTTTCGTTAGTTTTGGCGTATTTAAAGCCACAACGTTCTGCAGCGGTACTTTCATGCCTTTCGCCAGAAATGCAGGTAGAAGTAGCTAGTAGAATTGCAGATATGGATAGAACCAATCCAGATGTATTACGTGAGGTTGAATTAATTTTAGAGTCCAAATTCTCATCGGTTATGACGGCAGACTTTAGTGTGGCTGGTGGTGTAGAATCGTTGGCAGATATTTTGAACTACTCCGATAGAACCACTGAAAAAGCCATTATGGATAACATTGAAATGAAAGACCCTGAAATGGCTGAACACGTTCGGGAACTGATGTTTGTGTTTGATGATATTTACAAATTGGATAACCGTTCAATTCAACGTATTTTACGAGAAGTTGAAACAAAGGATTTGGCTTTGGCTCTTAAAGGTGCAAAAGACGAAGTAAAAGAAACGGTTTACAATAATATGTCTGAACGGGCAACAGCCATGCTAAAAGATGATATGGATTATATGGGGGCGGTTCGTGCTAAAGATGTGCAGGAAAAACAGACCTATATTGTTGGCATTATTCGTACCTTAGAAAGTGCGGGAGAAATTCAAGTAGCTAGAACAGAAGAAGAAGATAATTTTATTAGCTAACAGCAGTCAATAAAAATCAACCTTATCAATAGGATAAATTGAAGCACTATGCCAGATCAACGTCATCCACAACCGCATCAGGGTAATGACTATCCACCAGCAGCTACTAAGCAACATAGCTTAGTAAAGCAGGGCTACGTTCAAGTGGGTAATCCTGTTACATTAAATTCAATTAACCCCTACGAAAAAGAAGTGCTTGATAAATTTCAACACTGCGTTTGGGAAGCTGAAGAACAAGCGAGGCAAGTTATTGAATCGTCACAGGCAAATGCAGATGCATTGGAAGAAAAGGCTAGAAACAGGGCGTTGGAATTGATAGAAAAGGCACATCAAAAAGCGGCAGAAATTGAAGATGCTGCCCTAGCGAAACAAGCACAAATAGAAACGGACTCTCAAGAACAGGGATTTCAGGCAGGTTTTGATGCAGGCTTGGCTTCAGGTTATGAAACAGCAGGGCAGGAAACGCTCGACCTGCTAAATAGTGCGAAAAAAATCCAAGAATTAGCGTATCAAACACAACATCGTATTTTAAAAGAATTGAAACAAGAAGCTTTAGTGCTGATGGAACACGTCCTTAAACAAACGGGTTATTTGGCTTGGCAAACCGCCCCTACGCAATTTATGGCTAACCAGTGGGAATCTGCTTTAGAAGCATTAAAGTTAACGGGGAAAGTAACCGTTGTACTACATCCCCACCACTTAGAACTACTTCAAAATTTTCATCCATCCATTGAATCCACCTTGGCAGATTGTACTCGGTTTCAATTCCAAACAGATAGTCAATTAGCGTTAGATGCTTGTTATTTAATTAGTTCTGAAGGCTGTTTTGATATTTCCTTCCCAGCCCAAGTACACAGTGCAATTGGTAACTTAGCCCACGAAGCCCCAACACCTAGCTGTTTTCTCAATATTGATAGCAATGACAATAGTTAATCGTTTTTTTTAAAAAACTGCATCAAAAAGGACTAATTTAATAAGGCAAGTGCTTCCTCTTCAGTTTCAACTACTGAAAGAATCGTCGTTAATCTCGTTAATTGAATCAACTGCAAAACGGTGGAATTAGGATTTATCAACACCAAAGTGCCTCCTAATTCTTTGCAAAGTTTTAAAATAGATAAAATGCTAGCTAAGCCGAATGAATCCATATGGTTAATTCTAGATAAATTTAATATAACATTATGCATTTTATTTGTTAGCAATTCTGCTGCTTTTCTTTTTAATTGGCTTGCTGTTGAAGCTTCATAAACAGAGACAACAGGCGTCAATAAAAAAGTAGAAGATGATGCTTGTGCAAATTTTAATTCATTCATAAAAACAGAAAAGCTCCTAGCCAATACTATATCTTTAAGTATTTTCGCATAGAAAGAATCGCTCCGCTTCCCCCAACCAACGTACCTATGGCAACCATTAACGCCATTGCCATGGTTAAATGGTTGGTATTGCTCACCAAATGGAAGAAGGAAAACGCTTGATGACTGTACCCTTCAACAAAAGAAACCGGGAAATAGGCAATAAACGCACCTAACAACCCGTACAGAATACCTTGGAATAAAAAGGGTAACCGAATATACCAGTTCGCAATACCCATCATGCGTAAAATTTCAATTTCTCTGCCTCGGGCTTGAATCAGCAAACTAAGAGTATTTGAGATAATAAACAACGTTAAAACACCTAAAAAGACGGTGAAAAACGACCCAAAGATTGAAAGCCCTTTGGCAATGGCTTGAATTTTTTTCAGTACTTCAAACGGATACTTAACCGCCTGAATCCCTTCAACCGTTGCCAAGCCTTGTTTTAAGGCAGGTACTTCAGCAGGGCTGGTAGGTTGAATATGAATAGTGTTGGGTAAAGGGTTTTGAATTTCAGGGAAATCAGGATAGGAACTCCGCATTTTTTCCCACGCATCTTGTTTGGTAACAACACTAATTGATGCCACTTGGGGTAAGGCTTCTAAATCTTCTTGAACGTCGTTAATATCGGCAGAATCTTTCAGATAAATAGACATTTCCATGTTTGTACCCAATGTTGAAACGAAGGTTTTTGATTGTTCAACCAACAAAAATAACGACCCAAAAATCGTTAAAATTGAAGCCATGGTAATCACAATAAGCACATTCATCCAGCCGGTTCTACTAAAGCCACCGATGGTTTCCAACCCAACCCGCTGAGCAATTCTTAAATCCCTCAACACTTCAAATATCATATTAGCGAAAGTTGTTTGTACAACGTTTGACATAACCTAATTCCCTAAATTAATGCTGTTACTAATTGAACGCTATGACTGCTTACGTCCCTAAATTGTAGTTCGCCATAATGGCGGCTTCGCTGGGTAAATTATTTAAAATACCATCTGCCACTAACTGTCCATCTGCAATGGCAATAACCCGTTTTTGCATTTGTTCAACAATGGTTAGGTTGTGGGTTGAAATTAAAATGGTCGTACCACGCTGATTAATTTGTTCCAGCAACGCCATAATTTCAACGGAACTTTGAGGGTCTAAATTCCCTGTCGGTTCATCTGCAATTACTAATCTAGGGCCATTAACAATGGCTCTGGCAATACCTACACGTTGCTGTTCACCACCAGAAAGTTCTTCGGGAACGGCATCCACTTTATCTAGCAAGCCGACCACTTTTAACGCACCAATCACTCGCCGACGCACTTCAGCAGGAGGCATTCCCAAGGCTCTTAGGACGTAAGCTACGTTATCAAAAGCAGTTTGGCGGGGTAGTAATTTAAAATCTTGAAAGATAATGCCCATACCTCTTCTTAACAAGGGTACTTTTCGATTAGACAACGACGCTAAATTCACCCCATCTAACGAAACGTCGCCTTCTGAGGTAATTTCTTCGCGATAAATTAACTTGAGAATAGTTGATTTGCCTGCCCCTGAAGCCCCTACCAGAAAGCAAAAATCCCCAGGTTCAATTAAAAACGACACATTGCGTAAGGCTTCAACTGCTCCGTAGCGTTTGCTCACTTGGTTAAATTCAATTTGAGACATCATATTATCATATTCTTTCTATTATTTTTCCAATGTTTTGATAATAGTGGGCTGGTGGTGCAGATTCTAGGAATGAGGAACGGAAAACCGGAGTGTACTCTATAGTACATGAGGATTTGTTGATTGTCTTACAATCATTCTACCAAAGGTAGAAAATACCGAAAATGACAACGAAGATGCCCATCAGAGCGGTATTAACACGAACATTTAACCTTGTAGAAGGCTAAGCTTACCCCACTGCTGGCAATAATGGGCGTGTAAAATACTTAAAAGCGTATATCTGTTTTGACGAACCGCTAAATTATCGTCGTTTACCATGACTGATTCAAAAAACAATTCCACCACGGCAGTTAAACTTTGAATGGAAGTAGAACCAGCCAACACGGCTTTAGTTTGTGATAATAAGGCTTTATCGGCTTCATGAACCAAAGCCGGCTCATGAATATCTGCCAGCTTGGCGTTTTCAATGTACTTAGCCCCTAGCATTTTATCAATACGTTTTGCGGGTTCAACAAGGGATTTTAAGGTTTCGGCTTGAGCGGTATCCGTTACTAACGCATTTAAGGCGTCTGTTTTTTTGATTGCTTGCGTTAAGTTTTCAAACGGGCTAACGGTGGCTAAAACGGCGTCTAGCACATCAAACCGAACACCTTTTTCTTGAAGCACAATCGTTTTTAATCGTTGTAGCATAAAAGTTTCAACCAAATCCCATGTGGTTTCAAACGATTCTTGAACCAGCGAACCCAATACGCCATAAACCCCATGGCACACCATTTTTAGGTTAATTGGTAACTGGTGTTCCAAAATGGTTAGTAACACCCCATTCACCAACCTGCGTAACCCTAGTGGGTCTTTCGAACCTGTGGGTAACTTCGTTTTGGTTTGGCTGAATAAGGCAACCAACGTGTCTAATTTATCGGCTAGGCTTAACACAATACCTGTAGGGTGTTGCGGCAAGTCATCGCCTTGAAAGCGAGGTAAATACTGTTCAAATAAGCCAATAGCAACGGCTTCAGGCAACCCTTGTTTTAATGCGTAATGGTAGCCCACTTCGCCTTGCAATTCGGTTAATTCAAACACCATTTGCGTTACTAAATCCGTTTTGCTCAAGGTGGCAACCGTTTCTAAACTTGGCAAAATTGATGATTCATACCCCAAGGCTTGTTGAAAAATGGGCATCAATTGCTTTAGCCGTTCGGTTTTATCTAACAACATACCCAAGCCTTTTTGGAAGGTAACCCCTGCCAGTTTTGGTAATTTCGCTTCGAGTGGTTCCTTCGTGTCTTCTTCAAAGAAAAATTGGGCATCTTGAAACCGAGCCTGCAATACTCGCTGGTTACCGGCAACCATGTTAGCACCGAAAGCAGGGTCTGCATTAATGACACATAAGAAATTGGGTAGCAATTCCCCAGTTGTTGCATTGACCAAGGGAAAATATCGCTGATGAGCCTTCATCACGGTAATTAGCACAGGTCGTGGAATGGGCAAGAAACTAGCATCAAATGAGCCCACCACAACGGAGGGAGCTTCTACAATGACGCTAACGTAATCTAGCAATTCGGGGTCAATAACCACGGTACCACCGAACGTTTTGGCTTGGGCGTGAAGTTGGTCTGTAATCGCTTTTTTTCTGTCTTCTACGGATAAAATGACTTTACCGATTGTTGGCAAGGTCTCAAGGTAATTACTGATGCCCGAAACCTCAAATGAGGCCTTCCCCAATACCCGATGCCCGTGCGTAAGCCCAGCAGAAATAAGCGTTTCCGCTCCTAATTCCAGCGAAACTGGCAACAATTCATCATTCCAAAGTGAAAGCAACCACCGAATAGGGCGTGGGAAGGTTTTAGTGTTATGTGCCCACCGCATAAATCTAGCCCCTTGTAGGCTCATAACACAGTCTAAAACCAAGGTAGCAATGAGGCTTTTAACCGCTTGCCCAGCCACTGTTTTTTTCAATAGCCAATAGGCTTCGGCCCCCATGGTTACAGTTTCACAATCCGTTAAAGTGGCGTTGTTTTTCTTTAAAAAGCCTTGCCCTACGGGGGTTAGTTGCCCCGTGGCATCTACGGCTAATTTCAGCGGAGGCCCTTTGGTTTCCACCACGGAAGCCGCGGTTTCTTCGGGTAAGCCGGTTATTAACACAACAATTCTTCGGGGGGTATGTTCCACTAAAATGGTTTGAAATAGAATGTTTTTTTCGGTCAATGCCTTTTCTACAAGGTCTTTTAAGGCAGATTCTACACTGAGAAGAAACGAGGGTGGCAGTTCTTCGCAACCTACTTCAAGTAGGTAAGACTGGGGTGATAAGGTTGATACTATTGGCATAACTGGGTGCATTCTCATCTAGTTTTTTAAAACAGGCAGAACAAAAATTATACTGCTATTGTTAAACAAACAGACCCAAAACGCTAGTAATTTTTGAAATAGTCGGTCTATGTCGTTAACTATGCTTCTGAATGCGGTATATTAATATTAAACCCCGTCTATAATTATATGTTTCGAATCATAGGCAGTTGGGAACAGGCTGGTGCGAGCGTAGCGAAGCAGACCAATTAGGGAGCCTCTTTTGCTTCCGGTCAAGCCTGTTTTCAACGTGCTAACCAACCAATCAGCCCTTGAGAGGGGATTATTAAGGGGGCGTGGAGTCCCTTAATTTTGCGGGGGGTGTGGGGGTGGTCAAATACCACCCCCCATGAAGCCCTAGCACTAAACGACAATCATTTCCGACACCCCCCCCTTTTTTTTCAATTTGTTAATGCTATTATAGAACTGTTTTTACCTGATTTGTTTGAAAGTTACCTTCGTGATTTTTTCACTACTTCGTCAATTGAAGCCCTCTTTATTAGTCTTCTACACGTTACTATTTATCAGCCTAATGCCTTTGCACAGGATGGAAACCAGCTGGTTTTCCCCGCAGGGCGGTGTTTGTCATGCAGAAGAAGAAACAGTCGTTTCAAAAGAAGCTTTGCGGTTGAAAAAACGTCAGTTAGATTTACGTCGTAAGCGGTTCAAAATGAAGCGGGTTGAAAACCTCAAAAAAGCGAAATACCATGAATCAAAACTGGTTGAAACGCAGATAGATTTATCTCGAACCGAACGCAAGTTAGGCTATTTTCAAGGCGTTTATGGGCAAGCAAACCAAACCATTGGCGGGCTAAAAAAACAGTTAGATATTTCTGTGGGCGAAACCGCACGGCTTTCAACCCAAGCGGGCAAGCGGATGCGTAGCCTTTATATGGGTGAAAACGAAGGCTTTTTACAACTGCTTATTCAAAGTGAAAGCTTGATTGATTGGATTGATAGAACTTACTATCAACAGCGAGTGTTAAAACAAGACAAACGCCTACTGCAAGAATTAAAAATGAAAACTCAAGCCCTTAACGCTCAAAAACATCGGCTTGAAGCCCAAAGGCAACTGTTGCAAAGTACCATTGGTCAAATTCAATCGTTGCAGGGGCAATTAAGTGTTCAAATGGGCGAAGAAGCCAAACTGAAGGATAAATACCTGAACGACGCCAAATATTATGGGCAGTTGGAAGACCAACTTTATTCTCAATCGCAACAAATTAGTGGGATGATTGCCCGATTGCAAGTGGCTGCCAGTGCTTCGCCTGAAGTCATTAAAAAATCCACTGGGCGGTTTATGTGGCCCGTTTCGGGTAGAATTACTTCTGGGTTTGGGTATCGTCGGCACCCTATTTTTGGCACGGTTAAACGCCATACGGGTATAGATATTTCCCGCCCCAACGGCACGCCTATTGCTGCGGCTGATGGGGGCAAAGTGGTCTTTGCAGGCTGGTATGGCGGGTATGGCAAAGCCGTGGTTATCGTCCACAAAAGCGGACTTTCCACCCTGTACGGGCATATGTCACGCATTAACGTGGGTACGGGGGCATTTGTTAGCAAGGGCGATAGAGTCGGGGCTGTAGGTTCAACCGGCTATTCTACGGGGGCTCACCTACACTTTGAAGTTCGGGTTAACGGACGCCCCGTCAATCCGTTAGGTTATTTGTAAAGGCTTGTTTGTATGACGACTCCATCTAAAATTAATGTCGGTATTGTGGGTTCTACAGGTTATGTAGGTCAAGAATTGGTTCGCTTATTAAGCCAACATCCAGCGGTTACGCTTTCGTTTTTAAGCTCTAAATCCTATGCAGGTCAGGCTTTTTCAAGCATCTACCCCGCTTTCCGAGGGCTGGTAGACACTCCCTGCATTGCAGATGATGCTTGGCAAGCCGCCATCGCACAAACCCCTGTTGATGTGTTATTTTTCGCTTTGCCACATGGGTTAGCGGCACACCATGTTTCTGAAACGTTGCTTAAAACCACTAAGGTGATTGATTGCGGGGCAGATTTTCGGTTGCAAAACCCTGAAACTTACGCCCACTGGTATGCGGAAGCCCATCCTGTACCAAACCTGCTCAAAAACGCCGTTTACGGGCTAACCGAATGGCAAACGGAGCAGTTATCCACTGCTCAATTAGTGGCAAACCCGGGCTGTTACCCTACTTGCACTTTGTTGCCCTTAATCCCCCTCATAAAGGCGGGGATGATTGACCCTAAAAGCATCGTGGTCAATGCCCAATCGGGCGTTTCAGGGGCGGGCAGAAGCTTGGCTTTAGGCACGCATTTTTGCGAAACCGAAGGCAGCATGAAGGCTTACAAAGTAGCCAACCATCGGCATACCCCCGAAATTGAACAGGGCTTAGCCTTATTTGGCGGGGCAGAAACGGCTATCAGCTTTACCCCGCATCTTGTGCCACTGAACCGAGGAATGCACGTTACCACCACCGCAACTTTAACCAATTCAACGATTGATTGGCAAACGGTTGAAGCTGTTTATCAAGCCTGTTATGCCAAAGCTCCGTTTGTGCGGATGTGTACAGAAGGCGAAACGCCCGAAACTAAGTGGATCAAAGGCACGAATTTTTGCGATATCGGCTGGGCTATAGATGCTCGTACCAACCGAATTATCCTCACCAGCGTGATTGATAATTTAATGAAGGGAGCCGCTGGGCAAGCCGTGCATAACATGAATTGGTTGTTTGGGCTACCCGAAACGATGGGCTTAGCCGTTTCGGCGTTAATGCCCGCTTAAGCGTTGAAAGACTTCTACCATGCCCGCTTCACCTTCTACAACTGGAAAGCTTGCCATTATGGCGGGTGAAGGCGAATTGCCCTTGCTGGTAGCCAAAGAAGCCGTGGCTCAAGGGTTTCAGGTTATCATCTTATCGCTTACGCTGAAAAACCAATGGGCGTTTGCCCAAGCGGGGTTTGAGGTGCATCGATTTTATCCGGGTTTGTGGACGAGCACCAAGGCGTTGCTACGGTCTAAAAACGTTAGCCACGTTACCTTTGCAGGTAAATTTAATAAATGGTTGTTGTTCACCAATTTGCGGTTTGATGGTGAAGCCTTGCAAATTTTGAGCCGAATTCCGCAAAAAAACGACGATGGGCTAACGCTAGGCATTCTAGCCAGCATTGAAGCGGAAGGCTTTGCCGTGTTACCCCAAACTCGGTTTATGAAAGCCTTGTTAAAGCCCGAAACAGGCTTGCTAACAGATGCTTCGACTCCTTTGACAGATGCCCAGTGGCTGGATATGGCTTACGGCTTTTCTCTGGCAAAAACGATGGGTCAGTTAGATGTTGGGCAGACTGTTGTCGTACATGAAACCATGATTTTAGCCGTGGAAGCCATTGAAGGCACAGATTCTTGCTTACACCGAGCGGGCGAACTGGCTAAAAAACGAGGCGGGACCGTGGTTAAAACGGCGAAACCTCAGCAGGATGACCGCTTTGACGTGCCAGCCGTGGGCTTGCGAACTTTGCGGACGATGAAAAAGGCGGGGTTGACCGTGTTAGCCACTGAAGCCAATGCAACCATTTATTTGGATTTCCCAGCGATGAAACGCTTTGCACAAGCCAATCATATTGCTATTGTAGGCGTTTCTGAGGCATTATTAGCCCCTTGGCAAGCCCAGTTGCATATTGGTAATAACAACCCAATCGCCACGCCCCTTAGCCACCGTGGTACAGAAACGGCGTTTGACTAATGGCTCAAAACACCCCCCTCAAAATCCTCATTTCTACGGGCGATGCTTCAGGTGATACCCACGCCCTAGCCGTGGTTGAAGCCTTATTGCAGTTGCACCCCCAGTGCCAAATCAAAGCCATCGGCAATGAAAAACTAGCCAGCCACCCCCAAGTTGAACTAATTGCCCACCATCAACAAGTCGGTATGGGGCAAGTGGGCTTAGCGGGCTTGCTCAACAGTTTTCCTGCCCATTTACGCCTTGCTAAGCAAACCATCGCTGTGTGTGAAGCGTGGCAACCGAATTTAGTGTTGCTGATTGATTACGGGGGCTACCATCTGCAATTGGCGAAACGCCTCAAAAAACGCTGGAAAGTGGCGTACTACATACCGCCGCAAGTTTGGGCAAGCAGACCCAAACGCATTAAAACCATCAAACAATGGGTGCATCATGTGTTTTGCATTTTCCCGTTTGAACGGGCGTTGTATGAACAAGCCGGCATTTCCGTAACGTATGTGGGGCACCCGCTAATGGGGCAATTACCGCTCCCTACCTCAAAATCCGCCCTTTGCCAACAGGTGGGGCTAGATGAAAACAGACCGGTGATTGGGCTATTCCCAGGTTCTAGAACGGCGGAAATTCGGTATTGTTTACCGATTATTTTTGCAAGTGTACCACAATTGGTGAAAACCCTTGCAGAACGAGGGTTACAAGCTCCGCAATTTGTGTTAGCCAAAGCTTCAGGGTTGAAGGCTAGCGTACTGGAATCCGCTATAAACCAAGCCCAGCAAGCGTTACAAGGTGTGCCTGTTAAGGTGGTTGAACACAAAAATCATGCTATTTTGAGCGGGGCAGATTTAATTATTGGGGCTTCTGGTACAACCACATTGGAAGCGGCGTTGTTCAAAACCCCCATGGTTATTGCTTATAAGCTAGATGCACTAACTGCATGGGTCGCCAAACGAATCATAAAAGTGCCGTATTTGGGTTTGCCTAATTTGTTGGTAAACCCTGAAGATGCTCCGATTTTGCCCGAATTATTGCAGGATGCGTTTACGCCTGAAACCATTGTGAATGCTAGCGTTCCGCTGTTGGATGAAACTTCTGAAGGGTTTAAACAGGCGATGACTGGGTTTGATTTTATTCGGGAAAGTTTGCAGTTACCCAATGCAACTACCCCAGCTGAAGGGGTGGCTGAAGGTATTTTGAAGCTAACCTTACCCAATTAATTGTTAACCTTCGACTAATTTTAGGGTGAAAACTTGATTATTTGCTACCTTTTCAAGTGCTGCTTGAAAAAATGGTAGACAATCAAGTTGGGAATTTTTTCAAACAAGTGGTATTAGCCTATAGGCTTTATTTAAAGGGATCTGCAGGTTTTTTAATGGGGCTTTTAACGATGCCCACTTGATTGTTTGCCCCCTATTCAAGTGTGGCTTGAATAAATCCCATTCTTTCAAGAAGCACTTGAATTCCTACCAGAAAATCAAGATTTGAGAGGGAGCAGCGACAGTTAAAAAACGACACACTCTCAACTTTTTCTCTTGAGGAGATTTTACAAAAATATTCATTGTTTGAAAAATTTAACTAATTAGCTATTATAATATCCTTAAGTCTATTAAGGAGTATTTAAAATGCAGTGTCCAAAATGTGGTAGTTTAGATAAAGTTAAAGCAGGGTTCATTGGAGAAAAGCAACGGTATCAATGCAAAAACTGTGCCTGTAAATATACACGTTCAACCCCGAAAGGGCTTGCACCCATCACATGGACGCTAGCCAACCCAGCTATACACTTCAGGGCTTTCCCTTCGAAAAACTGGTAATTTAATTGGGGTTTCAACGCCTGCTGTACTCAAACAAATTCGTAAAATAGACACCACTGCTTGTCGGTTAGAACCACAGAAAACCACTGTTGTTGAGCTCCTGCACGTTTCTTACCGAAAAAAACGCAAAATCTGGGTATGGGTGGCTGTTTGTCGAGAAACAAGGCGAATCTTGGACTGGGAATTGGGTTGTCGTGGCATTAAAACCTTGAAAAAATTATGGAAACGGCTTCAGTTATTCAAGGTTGAAGTTTATTGTGCTGACCATTGGAAAGCCTACAATGCCGTGTTGCCTAGTGAAAAATTGGTTCAAAGCAAGGCTGAAACGTATACAGCAGAACAGACTTGGAGCGATTTGCGACATTGGTTTGCTCGGTTTAAACAACGAGGTAAAGTCGTCTCTCGGTGTTTGGGTGATTTGATTCATGCCATAGCCATTTACTTTCACCGAGTTAATTTAAGATATAGCTAATTGATTAATACTCTCTTTTGTTTTATGGATGCGGAAGGTTACCGCTTCGGGCTAGGGCTTCATGGGGGGTGGTATTTGACCACCCCCCATACCCCCCGCAATACAAAGTGGCTGCTCACCGCCCCCTTTGTATTCCCCAGGGGAACAACTGGCTAATTGGTTTGCTTGTACGTTGAAAATAGGCTTGAGCGGAAGCTAGAGGCTCCCTAAATGCTCTGCTTCGCTACGCTCGCACCAGCCTATCTCCAACTGCCTATGGTTTGAAGCGTTTGAAGCTATAATACCAATTCCAAGTTTAAATAGCGTATAATAGAGGGGTATTATTGTTTGTTTGAAAGAGTCTGATCATGATTACCCAAGAAGACGTACTCGCCTTTGAAAAAACCTTCACCGACAAGAAAACCTATCGCCGATTCCTCTGCATTAAACTCAAAATAATCGACGGTAAAACACAAGCCGAAATAGCCCAACATACGGGTTTCGGCTTTCGACACGTCCAACGCATTCAAGCCCAAGTTCAACAACACGGACTTTACAGTCTCTATCCTAAAAAAGGGATTGTACGCAATAGCCTACTACCCAGTAAACAAGCCGAAATAGACCTACTACAACGCCACAAAGGTAAGGTCGGTATCTACGATTTACACCAGGCACTCAACGCACTGGTGGGCAGACCCGTCATCTTTCAAACTGTTTACAACCTGCTCAATCGCCACGATTGGAAGGCAAAAGTACCTCGCCCAGTGCATCCCAACCATAATGATGAGGCTCAAACCCTCTTCAAAAAAACTTCCTGACTTCGTTAACTCTGTTACAAAAACAGTAAAAAAGCCAGTTCGGCTATTTTTTCAGGATGAGGCGAGGTTTGGCAAAATTTGCCAAGTTCGTAAAGTATGGTTACCCAAGGGTGAACGTTCAGTAGTGGAAGCTCAACATATACGGCAATACCTCTATGCGTATAGTACCATGGAACCCAAGACGGGAGAGAGTGTTTCGTTGATTCTTCCGTATGCGGATACGGATTGGATGAACGTATTCTTACGTGAATTAAGTGAGCGTTACCCTGCAGATGAGATTGTGCTTGTTTTGGATGGTGCAGGTTGGCATAGAAGTGGGGGGCTGGTTGTTCCTGCTAACATTCGGTTGGTTTGTTTACCGCCGTATAGTCCGCAGTTGAACCCTGTGGAGCAGTTGTGGAAGGGTATTCGGACTCGGTTTTTTGGCAATGCTTATTTTGAGACGTTGGATGCAGTGGAAGCTCATTTAGTGAAGGCTTTACGCTGGGTAGAGGCTAATACAGCGTGGGTGAAATCGTTCGCCTATTTCCCCTATATTCAACACGCTATTTAAACTTGGAATTGGTATAAATCCTAACAAAGACTAAGAATAATAAACTTTCAGTTTTTTGCTTTTTTCGTTTGTTTTTGTGAAAATTAATACTGGAACCATTGGTGTTATTTCCACTGTAATTTAAAGGATAATTAGTAAAATGAGCAATACACAAGTTCGTGAAGTAAGAGCCAGCCACTTATTAGTAGCTACCGAAGCTGAAGCCGTTGCATTACGGGATGAAATTGTAGCCGGTCGTCCGTTTGAAGAAGCTGCCCAATCCGTTTCAAAATGCCCTTCAGGCAAAAATGGCGGAGATCTTAACTTTTTTGGTCGTGGACGCATGGTGCCAGAATTTGATGCCGTAGCGTTTGATTTACCGGTAGGTGAAGTTTCCCAGCCAGTTAAAACCCAGTTTGGGTGGCATTTGTTGGTTGTAACTGAAACTCGGTAGTTTTTTTCAATTACTGCAACCGCATTGTTTACGGGAGGGGTTCAAACCCTCCCGTTTTTACGCTAAACTGGTAAAGTAACCTCTGAAAAAGTAGTTCGCATTGTTTTGGCTTCAGGCTGTTTAATATTATCAAACGAGAGACTAGTCTCTAATCTCTTTCATATTTTTATTCGTTTCTATTCTAAAGGCTTTATTGGGTTGATTCTTTGATGATGACAGCAATACCCGTAATATCTGCACCACAATTGAAAGCCCCTGAAACAACAGGTAGTAACACCAATTTGGCGATTAAAAAATCAGCAGAAACGGCTGCTACCAAACCAGTAAAAGACACATTTAACCCCAAAAAAAACCAAACTAACCTCGCAAAGCCTAAGCCATCAAGTCAGTTAGGCGATGAAAAGCAATGGTTCATTAATGGCACTATTTTAACGGGTGCAACCAGTTTCGTTATTGCTAGCGTGTGCTTGTGGGTAACCATCGGCACAAAACGATTCATCCGATGGGAAGGCTTACACGCCAATATACCCATGGCAACCGTTGGTGGGTTGGTAGCAGGCGGTGCGTTAGGCGTGCTTTCATGCAGATTTATTAATAGCATTAAAAATCGACTCAATGGCACAGTGGAAGAAACGCCCGAAGTAATTGTTAATTTACCCGTTAATTCTAAAGCGTAAAATTATTCCACCAAGCAAGCTTTCAAGGCAATATCGGTGCGATTAAACCCCGTTGGGAAATCAATGGCTTCAATGGCTCCATACGCTTTTCTTCTCGCTTGCGGTAAATTTTCGGCCAACGCCGTAACTGAAAGCACCCGACCGCCCGCCGAAAGCAACGCCCCTTCTGCGGATTTCTGCGTACCCGCATGGTATATGATGACGCCCGCTTCCAAGCTATTCAAATCAGGCAATGAAATGGCGTTACCCGTTGGATAGGCTTCCGGATACCCTTGGCTTGCCATCACCACCGTAACCGCCGAAGGACGAGCTTGGTTACTACTTTTACAAAACCATGATAACTGCGAAGGACGATACCCCGAAGCCACCCACTGCGGAAATAAATTTGCTAACGCACCTGTTGAAGCCGATGCCTGTAACAAGGCTAAAACATCCACGTTTTCAGCCGTTAATAGAGGCAAAACCACTTGCGTTTCAGGGTCGCCAAACCGCACATTAAATTCAACCACATTCAAGGTTTCAGGCTGATGCGGATGCACCATGAGCCCCACATAAAGCAAGCCATGAAAAGGTGTGCCTCGTTCCGCCATGGTTTTTAGCATGGGCACTAGCACCTTGGTTTGCACAGCGGAAACCAACGCTTCATCTGCAAAGTAAACAGGGCTATAGGCACCCATACCGCCCGTGTTCAGCCCCGCATCATCATCGCCCACCCGTTTAAAATCTTGAGCAGGGGGAAGGGGCACGGCGTGGACGCCATCACAAATAGCGAACAAACTCAATTCAACGCCTTCTAAAAACGATTCAATCACGACAGGCATCGCTTTTTCCATAGCCTGTTGAATAGCAATTTTAGCTTCTTCTAACGTGCTAGCAATGGTTACACCTTTACCCGCCGCCAAGCCATCTTCTTTTACCACATAGGGCGGTTTACCGATGGTTTCCAAGGCGGTAAAGCCTTCGGTTTCTGTTTGGCAGTAGGCATAATGAGCAGTAGGCACGCTGGCTTGCCCCATACACTGTTTGGCGAAAAACTTGCTACTTTCCAACGTGGCACACGCTTGGGAAGGCCCGAAAGCGGGAATGTCTTTTTCAGCCAAAGCATCTACCAAGCCTAGGCTGAGTGGGGCTTCAGGCCCTACCACCACGAAGGTAACACCTTGCGAAACGGCGAAATCAACCAAGGCGGGTACATCTGTTACAGCAATCGGCACGAGGATTGCTAGTGTTTCGCACCCTGCATTGCCAGGGGCAACCAATAATTGCGGATGTTGGGGGCTTTGGCTTAAGGCGTGTAGCAGGGCGTGTTCTCTCGCCCCTTGCCCAACGACGAGGATTTTTGGTGCGATTGTTTGTTCAAGGTTCATCATGGCAGAGAGGCTCATTTCATTGAAAAAGGGGTACATTGCCACGGATTAACAAGAGAATAACCGTCGATAGTTTCAATACGATTGGGGAATTGAAAGCGTTTTAATTCCTTCAAACCTACCCGAATATGATGAAGACTTAATCTTTTTAATTTATCAATTTTTGCTTTGCTTGGCGGTGTAACTAAAACCACCTGCTTCTGTGGATAGAGTATTTTTAAGGTTTCAATGGCAGGAACTAAATCACTATCTGCTGAAAGCAATAGGCAAACATCAAAAGCATCCAGTGCAGCTAATTCTAGTAATTTACAGGCAATACGAACATCCGTCTCTTTTTCTTCATGCGAGATTTGTTTAATAAGGCAAGGCTGTTCAGATGTAGCTTTTTCACAAAAATGAGTATAAGACTTATGTTTTTCTTTAAAATTACCGAGTACAACGTTTGCACCTGCGTGCTTCAGAGCGTTAATATAAGTTAAATGCCGAGTGGTTGTATTCGGAGAAAATAGGTTTCGCCAATGAGCTAAAGCCGTAAAGAAATAAACATCTTCTAATTGACCTTTAGCAATACTAGGGGTTTGAGCAATATAATAGCTAAGCAGTGCTGGATAGTTAAGCCATTGTAGACAAGTTTTTTCAGTTTTCTGATGATAATTTAGAGGGTGATAAAAATTAAAGCCATCAATTAACGCAACAATTTTCATAAGCAGAGACAGATTTCTTTTAAGTGTATTAACATATAAAAAGAGCTGGGGAACACAAGGCACCCAGCTCAGGTTACCTCTTTCGGGGTAACGTACTAATGATAGTCTAGCATAGGGTAGATACATTTTCAAGTAGTTGTAACAGTTTTTTCACTTAAAAGAAGGGGTGGTGTAGAATCGCTGATTAACCGTCGAAAGAATGAGAAAGAAATCAAGTAGCAGGCATAACCTCAAGGAATTTTTTTAGCATGGAAAATCAATCGCCCATTTTAAGTGTGAAGCCTAAATTTTTATTACTACCCGAACTATTAGTACAACTACCATTACTCCTATTTTTTACAATTTGGGCGGGTGGTTTTTTCGGAGGCTTTTCTATTACTTTACTTTTAATTTTATTTCCAACAACACAATCCAACATGACACAAATTGCTCCTTTTGTGTTTGGGGTTTGGGGATTATTAGGAGGTCCTCTAGGGCTTTTCTTTTATCTGTATACGAAGAAAAAAAGGCTAGAAAAGACAATCTACGAATTTTATGATAACTATTTGAAGCTACGGAATAAGGGTGTGCAGGTGGGAGTAGTGAGTGTTTTTTAATAAAATTCAACCAAAAATGCTCAAAAAACCAATAAACACCCCCATTTCAACCCATATCAATCCCTAATTACCTAAACACCACACACTACCCCCTCAACACCTCCCCGAACCAAAAAACCATACCGACGACAATTATACCCAAATGCCAAGCCCAAAATCTCCGCAGAAACACGCACTAACCCACGACAAGACACACGAACCTTCTTAAACACCGTCTTCCAACCCGCAAACACATGCTCCACCCTAGCCCGAACCTTAGAAAGCAACCCATTAAACCGCTTCTGCGAAGCCGTCAACTCAGGCGTTGGTTCATGCTGCTTACCCCGAACACGACGCTTAATAATCCTCGGCTGTATCCCCAACGCCTTCAAATCCTTCTCCTTACCCACATACCCACTATCCGCACCAACAGTCTGCTCATCGCCCACCAGTACAGGCAGTAAAATCTGACTGTCATGCACATTGGCACCAGTAACAACCACCTTGCGAATCAACTTGCTTTTAGCATCTACATTAACCGTGGCACTGTAACCAAAGCCTTTGTAGCCATAAGTGGCATCAGGGTCGCTCTGGTCTTCAGGCTTTTTTCTCTGTTTGCTATTGGCTTTAATAAAGGTGGCATCTACCAAGTTGCCTTCTTTAAGAATGAGGTTGTTCTCTTGGAAGAAGGTGTCTCATACCAATTCCAAGTTTAAATAGCGTGTTGAATATAGGGGAAATAGGCGAACGATTTCACCCACGCTGTATTAGCCTCTACCCAGCGTAAAGCCTTCACTAAATGAGCTTCCACTGCATCCAACGTCTCAAAATAAGCATTGCCAAAAAACCGAGTCCGAATACCCTTCCACAACTGCTCCACAGGGTTCAACTGCGGACTATACGGCGGTAAACAAACCAACCGAATGTTAGCAGGAACAACCAGCCCCCCACTTCTATGCCAACCTGCACCATCCAAAACAAGCACAATCTCATCTGCAGGGTAACGCTCACTTAATTCCTGCAAAAACAACGTCATACAAGCCGTATCCGCATACGGAAGAATCAACGAAACACTCTCTCCCGTCTTGGGTTCCATGGTACTATACGCATAGAGGTATTGCCGTATATGTTGAGCTTCCACTACTGAACGTTCACCCTTGGGTAACCATACTTTACGAACTTGGCAAATTTTGCCAAACCTCGCCTCATCCTGAAAAAATAGCCGAACTGGCTTTTTTACTGTTTTTGTAACAGAGTTAACGAAGTCAGGAAGTTTTTTTGAAGAGGGTTTGAGCCTCATCATTATGGTTGGGATGCACTGGGCGAGGTACTTTTGCCTTCCAATCGTGGCGATTGAGCAGGTTGTAAACAGTTTGAAAGATGACGGGTCTGCCCACCAGTGCGTTGAGTGCCTGGTGTAAATCGTAGATACCGACCTTACCTTTGTGGCGTTGTAGTAGGTCTATTTCGGCTTGTTTACTGGGTAGTAGGCTATTGCGTACAATCCCTTTTTTAGGATAGAGACTGTAAAGTCCGTGTTGTTGAACTTGGGCTTGAATGCGTTGGACGTGTCGAAAGCCGAAACCCGTATGTTGGGCTATTTCGGCTTGTGTTTTACCGTCGATTATTTTGAGTTTAATGCAGAGGAATCGGCGATAGGTTTTCTTGTCGGTGAAGGTTTTTTCAAAGGCGAGTAAGTCTTCTTGGGTGATCATGATCAGACTCTTTCAAACAAACAATAATACCCCTCTATTATACGCTATTTAAACTTGGAATTGGTATCAGTTAAATTTTGAACCTAGACCTGAAGTCGGTCATCCTTTAATAGACGATTTCTTTTAGTTCGATTTACCCGAAAGGGCTAGGCTGAATAGGTGCAAGGCTTCCAAGGCGAATTTGGTTTTCAGCAAGTCTCGTCCCAAGGTGGGGTTCATGTAAAACGTCCTGCCTATAAGCGGTGCACCTACTTTTTCCGCCAACATCGGCGGTAAGCTAACCGCCATCCAGACATGACCAACCGGCTTTTCAACACTCCCCCCACTAGGGCCTGCAACCCCTGTTACACCCAAGCCAATAGTGGTATTAGGGTTGACGCTTTTCATTCGAACCCCTACCGCCATCGCTTCCGCCACAGGTTGGCTAACCGCTCCGTGGGTTTCTAGCAATTCGTTGGCAACACCTAACCATGCGTGCTTAATTTCATTACTATAAGAAACCACATTGCCCGAAACCACCGCCGAACTACCCGCCACATTCGTCAGCAAATGAGAAATCAATCCGCCCGTGCAAGATTCCGCCATTGCTAGCTGAACGCCCGCTGTTTGAGCCTGCTGCACCACCCACGTTTCTATATTTGGCATACCTTCGGGTAAGGCAAAGGGCTTCAAGTTATCAGGAATCGCCGTTCGCCACTGGGTGAAAAAAGTGTCCGCTTCAGGCTTCGTTGTTGGTTGCGTACTGGTTATTTCAATACGAATGCGTTGTTCATTTTCTACATACGGGGCTACGGTGTATGAAGCTTTGGGGTTCATCAACGCATCGCTCAAGGCTTCCACCAAGTGGCTTTCGCCAATGCTATAGAAGTAAACAGACTGCCGTTGAATACGTTTTTCTTCACCGTCTATTTTTTTGAGTTCAAACCCTAGTTTTTCCATAACAAGCGGAAACAACACATAAACTTCCCGAGGAATGCCGGGTAAGCAAGCTAGCCATTGCCCTGAAGGGAATCGCCAAACGGTAGCTGGGGCTGTACCTACAGGGTTAACAACCGCTTGTCCCCCTTGCGGAATCAAGGTCTGCTTCCAATTATTGTCAGGCATTTTGGCAGATGAATTCTGCCTGAATCTGGCTTCAAACCACTGGGTTAAATGAGTGGCACTGGCTTCATCTTTCACTAAGGGTACGCCAAAGGCTTCAGCTAATGTGGCAATGGTTAAATCATCGTCAGTAGGGCCTAATCCGCCGGTAATAATCAGTCCTTGGGCGTTAGTTAGCCCTGTTAAAACCGCATTGGCTATAGCGGTAGGGAAATCGCCCACGGTGGCGTGATGCACCACTTCAAGCCCGTAGTTAGGTAGGTTTTTGGCTAACCAGCTGGCGTTGGTATTCACCACATCGCCCGTTAGCACTTCGTTTCCCACCGCCAATAAAGCAACTGATGCTAAATTCGCATCCTCATAAAGAGAACGACCGTTTTGCAGGGCTTTTTGAAGTGAATTTAACATGGGCAGACGAAACCTTTGTTTTGCTAGCACAAAGCAGGTGCGTTGATGTTTTAATGAGAATAGAGGGGCTAATCAAACAAGACCTTCATTATACCTAAAAACTGATGTTTCAGGGTTCTAGCTTTTTCTTCTTTCTTTTTTTCTTTTCTTCTCTTTCGGGCTTACAGCGTTACAAGGATTTTTAACCTTTTAGATGATGATGATGACTGCATTTGCTTCTCAAAACAATGGAAATCCTTTATTGGGGCGGTTACCCAGTGCGGGGGGGATGGTTGTTCAACCCAGAGCGGTTGTGCCATTTCAGCAAGAACAGCCGCCACTGCAACCGGTTGCAAACAACGAAACGCCGTATACAACCCCATACCAACCAGATACGTTTATACCCCAAGCCCAGCCAGTAGAAGGTAGTCAAACCCCTGCTACAGTGGCTTACCCAGTGCCAGACGTTTATCCTTCATCAGTGCAACAGCCGGCTTTACAAGAGAATAATCCGTACCCTGAATATACTGCGGGTTCGCCAGTAGAGTATGCCCAACCGCTCCCCCCGACAGATGAGCCTTACGCGAATTACCCCGCTTACCCAGATTATTCGGCTACTTATCCAACCGCCAATCCTAGTTATGACGCTTATGCTAATTACCCTGCTTATCCCACTTATCCACCGAGTGTGGCTATAGCTAATAAACCTGCCAAACCGCCGAAGCGTCCTATGGGTATTTTTGAAAAATTACTGTGGGGCACGTTAGCAACCGCTGTAACGGGTGCAACCGCTTTTGCCATTTTTGAAAACAGAGAACGCCTATTTCAATCGTTTCCAGCTAATGTGGTTTCGCACACGAAGGGATTTTTTAGTAACCTGTGGCAAGGTATTGATGGCAAAGTAACTGCCCCCGCCACCTTGCAGGAAACCTTGAAATCTACCGTTACGCAGTCAAAAGAGGGGGCGTTTCAGTTATTGAATACGTTAGAAACGTATATTGCCAACACCCAAGCACTCGGGCATACAGCCCAAGCTACTACCTTGCAAAGTTTAAAACAAGAAGTAGAAACCCTCTTACAAAACGGGACAGATTTATCTGCATTAACGGATATTAAAAATCAGTTTAACCAAACCTTGGTGCCCATTTCGAAATCGTTAACCCAATATCCTGAAGAATTAGCCTTACTAACAAAACTGAACCGCTTAGTTGCTTCACCCAATGCGGAGGCACAACAACCCACCTTGGTGCAAGAAGTGAAAAACTTAATACCAGAATTAGAAGCCGCATTAAAACGTGCTACAGACGATAAGAAAAAAGCCCAAGCGATTGAAACGGCGTCTGAAAAAATTAAGAAGGCATCCACTGCGTTAGAAGCCCATATGCTATTTGCTTACTTCAAGCCTGTGATGGAAAAAAACTTAGTCGGTAGAGAAAAGGACTATCAAGAATTTACGAATATGATGACGGATGCATTAAAGGCTAAAAAGTTTGACCAAGTGCGTCAGCAATTACTTGCCCCAATATATACCCAAGAATTGAAAGAACGCTTGCTGTCCCAATCTTTAAGTTTAAGCCGAGTTATTCAGCATTTACAGGGCGATTCTCAGTTACCCGTAGACGCTAAAATTGCGTTGGGCAGGTTAATGGAAAGAATAAAACAGGCTAACAATAGCCCTCAAGATCTTGTGCTGGGTGGTGGGTTAGACCAACATTTAGCGGAAGTGCTAGATAAAAATAATGCATTAAAAACCAAGATAGATCATCAACTGGGTTTGTTGGGCGTAGTTCCTACTGAAAGAGATACTACAGCCAAGCAAGCTACCGTATTTTTGGGAAAATTTAGTGGGGTAGCAGACCCTGACCCTGTTACCGATATGTTGAAGGATGTGGCTGCACACAGAGACCAGCTTTTGAAGCAGTTGAAAGATAAAACTGGCACTTCGTTAACTGAAGCTATGGATGATTTTGAGACTGAATTAGGGTCTTCGCCTGAACGAAAAACAGCTTTAATGGGCTTGTTACAGCAACGCACTACTGTTATTAATAAGGGTATTAAAAAGTTTGAAACGGCGTATAGGGGTAATACCGAGGTAACGCCAGAAGAATTAGCAAAGTTGAAAAATGCGTTTTTAACGGCGTTATGGCAAAATCCTGAAAACATGCAACCTGCCCAAGCCCAAGCATTGGCGAAAGCCTCGCCCTTGGGAAGCTTTCTAGCAACGTGGTGGCCATTTTAAAACAACGCTTCTATGCCTTGCACGGTGGCTTCAACCAACTGGTGCTGAACGGTAGGCTTCAGTAATTGCGGATAATCCTTCGGGTTAATAAAATACCCATATTCCACCAACACCGCCAAGCAGTGCGAAGGGCGAGTCATCGCTAGGTTATCAAAAAACAAGCCATCATTCGGTCGTTTGGCATGGCTAACCACTTTGTTCAAAATACTTTGAGCCAACCGTTTCGCATGGCTATGGTAATAAAACGTACTAACCCCCTCATAATCCCACGGGTTACGCCCTTCAGGCAAGGCATTGGCGTGCAAGCTAATACTAATATGGGCTTCCGTTTCCTGCACCATGGCTTGTCGTTCCGCCAAGGAAATGGCAATATCTACCGTGCGGGTTAAATAAACATGAGGAAAACCCGCCTTATTTAGCTGAAGTTGTAAGGCTTTTGCCATGGCAAGCGTCCATGTTTTTTCTGGCGTGCCATCTAGCCCAATCGCCCCCAGCTCATCGCCACCATGCCCCGCATCTATCACAATCGTACAGGCAGATTTTACCGTGGGTAAGCTTCGTAACGAAAGCACGAGCCCCTGCTCGTTCCAAGTAAGTTGATACCCACAAAAACGTTTGGGTAACTGAACCGTTACACACGTTTGCAAAGCGTTTTGGCTAGTAACCTTTACTCCTAAAGGGGGCACTTCTTGAAACGGCTTAAAGTGAATAAAATCGCACTCATGTTGAACGGCATCCAACACCAACGAAAGATGATTGGTTGCTTCATTAATTTCCACAAAAAACGGGATGCGACGGGCTAAGGGTAACGAAAGTTGCCACTGGTGTGCCTCTGGTTGAATAACGCTTAGGGTTTTTAAGCTAATTGGCGGTAATAACCCCAGTTCTAACGGACTAACTTGGTCTGTAGCCACAAAACAAGTAGTGCCGTTACTCAACAGCACTTCAAAAAAAGTGCCTCGTTGCCCGGAAATAGCCAACCCCGTTTGGGTGGGGAGTGCCGTAAGCCTTGCCCCATTGGTAGATGGGGTACTGCGTAAAACAGTCGCTTCAGCGGTGGTTTGCACTAATTTAGGCTGATTCCACACTTCCAGTTGCACCCCTGCGGGTTTCCATCGTTCACCTGCAACACCGGTGGCTGCACCTTGAGCCGTTAATTCTAAGTACAGAGGAAGCCCACCTTGCGGGGTTAAGGCGTTGCCCGCCAACCAAAACGGAGGCAATTGCAACAAGCCTTCAAACCACCCGATGGTTTTAGGTAAAGCTGGCATGGTTTGGTGCAATTGGGCGAAAATAGCTTCTCTGTTTTCCCAGTGGTAGCGGGTATTTGGGTTTTCCGTGGTACTTTTGGCTACTAGCCGTGCTTGGGTTACTACCCGCCCTCGGGCATCAGTTAATAGAGCATGGATGTTTTTAACTTCGGTTTCACCTAAAGCCAAACACTGTACCGCCACTTTATCATTCCATTGGTAAACTGCGGGGGAATGGGTTACACCGCTGTTGGGCAGTTGCAAACTGGCTTCTTTGAAAAAAGCAGATTGATTGACAGTGTGCAAGGCAGGTACTACTTGCCGAATTTGCATCGTCTGGGTTTCGCCTAAATTGGTTTCTAGGTAGAAGGTATTGAGCCCGTCATGCAACGTAACCACATGGGCGAAATAGCCTTCAGCACTTAGTAACACGAGTTCGCCTTGCACCCAAAGGGCGGTGGCAGGTGCTTGCAGTTGCCCTAACAGAAAACTTTCTAGTTCGCAGGTGGTATGTTCTGTTGGCGAGGTAGGGAAAACGAGGTTAAGACAGGAATCTGACGACATAGGGTAAGCGGCAACCTAAAAGCGTTCAACAGGGCTATTTATTCCCTTATTGTAATAGAAACAAACGGTTTATGCCAATTCCATCATTCAATGTCGTGTTCTCTCATCGATTGCTGCTCCTAACTTTAGCTGGTTGGTTTGTCAGGGGGTTGCGGTTTGGCACCCCCCCGACACGCTTTTTGATTTTTTTGGACAAACTCAGGGTAAGCCCCTAATACCAATTTACAGTTTAAATTGTGTAAAATCATGATTCGGGAGACCACGAGGGTCTCCCCTACGAAGGAAAAATTAATAGATTACTGTAGGGGCGAACCCTTGTGGTCGCCCGCCCAAAATGTAAAGTCAAACACGCCATTCAAACGGAGAATTGGTATTAGGCGATGGCTTCATCGTCATCGGGTACATCGTCTGAATCTACGACTGCTTCCACTTGTTTTGCTACTGTGGTTGGCTTCTTTTTAATGGCTGGCGTTGTGGTTCTTGTGGGCAGTGAATCGTCAGTATCATCTACTTCTTCCACTACTTTTAGTTTGGGTAGCACTAAGGGAAGACTAGGGGCTACCAGCATCCGTTTCGGGTCATCTAGTTCTTTCATGGAAAGCATGACGCCTACTTGGGCAGCGGTTTTCTTCATTTGTGCCGCCCAAATGGTGGTAATAGCTAGCGGTATTGAAAGTCCTGTAGAGAATAGAGCAATCCATAGACTGTTAGGGGTAATTGCATTCATAAAGCCTAAAGGGCTTTTTTGAATTTGGCTGGTTTCGCCTTTTTTAATTGCTTTGTAACCTAAGTAAGCAATCGCTCCGTATTCAATCGCTTCCGCTCCTAGTTCGGTGGCTTCTTCTACTAACGATTTAACAATATCTGTGCCACCTTCAACGTCATCAGAATAGCGTTGCGTTTTTTCATCCATTTTTTCAAACGCATAGAAGGCTCTCTTTTGCAGTTTTTCGGCTTGGGCTTGTTGTTCTGGCGAAACTTCAATATCTTCTAACGCTTTGTTTAGCCGGTATTCTTTAATACCTGCTCCTTTTTCATGGGCTTCGTATTCTTTTAAATCATTTTTCAAGTTAAAGAAGAATTTGGCTTCATCTTTCACGCTTTGGAAAAACGATTTTTTCTGAATAGGTGGTGCTTTTACGCCTTGTGTGTTCTTCTTTTCTTCATCGGTAAAGGTAATAAAATTTTCAGGATGTTTGAGCAGTTCTTGCTTTGCTTTAAACCGACCAATTTTTGCAGCTTCTTTTTGTAATTTAATAACATACGGTGCTATTACAAGGGGGAATAAAGCGGGAACAATAAAGGCGAGTCCTTTTTTAACTAGCCCTAAAGCCGGTTTGGCTTCATCTGAAGGAAGGGCTTTAAAATGCTGGGCAGCCCCAATAAGACCATTAACCCCTAACGCCAACCCTGCCCCAATGGCTGAAGAACTTAGTAACGCTAGGTTAATAGCCATTTCAGCATTAGCTAAGTATTGTTGAGATTTCAATTCTACTTGTTTGATGATACCCGTAATGCGGTTTTGATCCGCTTTGGCTTCTTCAACTTCGGCTTGCGAATAGGTAGCAGGATTCGTATTTTTAAGGGCTTCCGCTTCTTTTTCGTGGAATTTTTGTTTCCATCGTTCATAAGTGGTATGTTTGTCTGAAAGTTCTTTGGTAGTTTTGACGGAATCTGTAAACAGCGTAATCGGGTTAAGTGATTTTTTCTTCTTTTTTTCATCGGTTGCTAATGATTTTGCCGCCATTTTTTCAGCTTCAGCCAATTGTTCGGGGGTATAATTCACGAAATTTTGTGGGTCATCTAACACTTCTTCTCTGGCTTGAAAACGGGCGACTCTAGACGCTTCTTTTTCTACGCCTCTAACAACAATAGCGTCTGCAATGGCAATGCCTATGCCCAGCAGCACCCCTAACGCACCAGCTGCTAAGTAATTGACCGCCTTCCGACCGCCTTCTCCGGAAAGTTGTTCAGTGGCATTTTGTAGTAGCTCGGGATCATTTTTAACAAATTTGAAATTAGTAACCCAGTCCTTCAGTTTGGTGGCTGAATCATTTGCAAATTTTTGCCATGGTTTGGTTGTTGAAGCTAAAAAAGCACCGCCAAACACAACGCCCATTGCTAACAAGCTTGCAATACCCACAGCAGGTTGAGTTATGGCTAATACGTCTTCTGATTTGTCAATGGAATACTGGTCCATCTTGTTGATAGCTTCCACCATGACACGGCTATATTCTTTGGCTTCCGCTGTTTGTTGCTTGGTGGGTGGGTTTTGAGCCAATAACTTCTGTTGTTTTAAGGTTTTAAGCTTTTCCTGTTGATCCCAAGCAGGATAGTTTTTGGCGTTGCTAAGGACTTGCCCTAGACTATTAAAAAATTCCATGGGTGGTTGAATAATCCTAAAAAAATGGACGAACTATTCGTATTAAACCCGAAAAACGGCTTTTTGTGCCAATGCCAATTTACACTGTAATACCGTTAAAATTTTGGCTTCCTAACCAAAAGCAGGAACGACCATCATGTTTGCTCTGCAGTCGTCGATGCGTTCCGTCCACCGAAGGGGCGAAAAGAGCATCCCCCCGTCATATGCCCGTAGTGGCATAGGGGGGTGTCTTTTCGGGGGTTTTTAGGGGCTTACCCCTGAATTTGTGGGGGGTGTCGGGGGGCTGCCAAACGGCAGTCCCCCGACAAACCAACCAGCAAAAGACCAACTTAGAATCCGTCCGTTAAATAAGGTCTACGAAGTAATAACCGCATCGCCCGATTGTTTCAAGGCTTCCACCTTGCTTCGTAATAACGCAATGGTATCCTCATCGCTTCTACCTTCTTCATAAGGAATCGGTTCACCAAAGGTTAGCACAATTTTTTTAAATAAGGTAGGGAAGCGTTTATTATAAGCCCAAGCTTGAAATCCGCCAGAAATAGCAAACGGAATAATATCAATTTTCGTTTTACGTTGCAAAAACCCTGCTCCCGCTTGGAATTGATCAATTTCACCCGTTTCACTCAATTTCCCCTCAGGAAAAATAGCGATGGGGACACCTTCATTCAAGCATTTTACTAACGATTTTAATGTGCTGAGTTCTTTGTTTTTAGCAATAGGTAAGGTATTACCAAATTCAACAATTTTGCCAACCAATGGGTAACTAAAAACCTCTTCAGCCACCATAAAAGTAAGGGCGTGTTTACGGGTAGCTGAAAGCAAGGTAGGAATATCTAACCAACCCGTATGCGTACCTGCTAAAATAAAAGGCTTGCCCCTGTAGGGCTTTAGGCGGTCTTTATCCACAATTTTAAGCCCAAAAAACCACTTCATTAGGGTTTTAATACCCGGCATAATAATTCTTTCAATAATGACAGGCATGGCTTTTAGCATAAAATACATCCTTTTAAAAAAACGAAAACAACAACAGGGCGTTTGAACCAGTGGGATTGCGTGGTTTCATTATACACTATCGACCCGTTATTCGGTTTTATTGAACAACGGAAATAACTGTTCGGCTATCGCAAATTCTTCAGCTGTATCAATATCCACACTATTAAGCCAAGGCATTTCAAAGGGCAAGACGGTTTCAAGGTGTTCCCATAATTTGAACGGATCTTCTTTTAACAAGGCAACAATAGGCACAATATAAATTGCCCCATTTGGGCGAACCATTTTGGCGGGCAACTTTACATCTAACGGATAAAGGCGGTGTATGGTTTGAGCCGTAGGTTCAGAAACACCCAACAACCAAGATGGCGGTTTTTCTAGGGCAGTTACGCTCATTAACCCAGTTGTGTTAGGGTTTAGTTGAAATTGTTGTAACTGGTGTTGGTATTGTGCAATGGCTTGAGCTACTTGTTCTGCCTGCCGATAGGGCGAAGTGGCTTGCAATAACACGATATGCGAAGCCCATTGGTTTGAAGGGATACTTTGACTAACTTGAAGTTGACGCAAAAATTGCTGAACGGTATCCCAAGCCCCTGCGGTGGCATGGCTGACTGTTTCAGGTCGAACAAAAGGAGGCACATTTATGAGGGGTTTTTCTTGGTTAAAGCCTGCAACGTAATTCAGTACGTTGGTATCGTTAGTATAAAGCCAATTAAGTTGCGTGGCGTTTAGTGTTTTTAATGACCCCATGCAAGCTAACGTATAATGAACCAACGGAAAGCCAGAAAGGGGCTTTAAAGCTTTATTGGGCAAGCGGGTTGAACCTGCCCTAACGGGTAGCAGGCTCCAGAAAGAAGCAGTTGAAAGCGGAGGGGAAGGTGGTTTAGGCATACCCTTATTTTACCATATTGGCATAAATTTTAAGAAGATTTAGCAATTTTAATCCTCTATTTGTTTTTATTAAGTTAAGAATTTTACTTTGTTCCTGTATTCGTTAGAGGTTCTATTATTTTATGATGATGTCTATTGTTAATTCACAATCTTTTCAATTTTTACAAGCCAAAGGCAATAGTTGGGATGCTGGTAAACTTAAAAAAACCGTAACTGAACGCTTTGAACAATTAGATAAAAACCAGGATGGTCAAATTTCTCGGAAGGAAGCAACGGCTTCAGCTGGCTTGTTTGGGAAAAACAACTTTGTCATTGAGAATCAATCTTCAAACGCAACGGATGCCTGGGCAGCTGTTGCGGGCAAAAACCAAAGTATGTCTTTAAGAGAATTTACCGCCTTAGGTTTGTATATTGATGGAACAAAGTCAGCTTCTAATAAGAACAACGAAATGGATGGCATAATTACCGCCAGAGAATCGGCTGATGTGATGAACGAATTAAGCAAAACAAAGAATAATCCTTACGTTGCTCCTAAACTGTACAATACGATTGACCTCAACGCCCAGAACTTTGGATTGGATAAATTTATAGCTAGAGAATCAGAACAGGTTGATTCTGTTAATGGGGAAGAAACACTTTCTAAAACAGATAACATTGAAACGCAAAAGTTACTTAAAGAAACCAATACAGTACTCAAGAAAAGCGATGAGTTAAAAACTAATCCTGATAAAAAGAAAAGTAACAAAGGGTTTGATTGGGGTAGTTTGCTCAGTTCCCTCATTCCAAGCGTTCTTCCTATGATAATGGGTTTATTCCAAGGGAAGCCTAGCCAACCACAGCAACCACCAGTTATGAATAATCCGCATGCAGGTTTACCTCAACAACCAACATCACCCCTAATGAACAATCCGTATGCAGGCTTGCCTCAACACCCAACATCACCCCTAATGAATAATCCGTATGCAGGTTTGCCTCAACACCCAACATCACCCATGATGAATAATCCGTATGCAGGTTTACCTCAACAACCTGCATCACCCCTAATGAACAATCCGTATGCAGGAGGTTTACCTCAACAACAACAAATGGCAATGACACCACCACCAAGTTTCGTTAGAGGCGGATTTTAAACCACCTGTTGAATACAAGCAATAAAAAAACCGTGATTTCCATTTAATTAATGGAAACCACGGTTTTTTTTATTAAGTTTTTTTAGGTGTTATGCTTGGCTTTTAGTTACCAAAGAAACAAGACGGCTCATATCTCTAGCACCCTTGTTTTTCTTGTATAAATCTTTGCAAACCGCACGGTCAATTAAACTTTGAGCCGCTTTTAACGCAACGGTTAATTCAGTTTCAGTAGCTTTCGCAACAACCAACGCCTGAACTTTCTTTACCGCTGTTCTAACAGAAGATTTATAAGCCGTATTACGTTCGTTGTTACGAATGGATGTTAGAATCCGTTTTTTAGAGCCTTTACTGTTTGCCATAATGGTTGAATGATTCCTTTAATTAAATTGATACTGAAGTAGATTATTGCTTTTACATTCGTTAGCAGAGGAGTCCGCATTTTCCGTGTTTGGGGAAAACTATGGCAACTAACTTAGCAACACCCTAAAATAGGTAATATTATACAGAGACACTGTAACTTATAACCTAACATAACCAGTTTTACGTTGCAATGGGTTTGTTTGCATTACCTTTAGTAAGGATGAATGCCAACACACCGTATTGATAATGTTTAAAAAATTATCGTCTTTTTTCTATGTAGGGGTGGATTGCATCCGCCTGTTTCTGTCAATCTTGAAGCGGTACGACACGCAGGTCGTCCCCTACACACTGGCTCAATAAGGCGGAAATACTATAACATCTTGCTTCGGAAGACCACAAGGGTCTCCCCTACATAGAAAAACTATCTAAAGAATATCGTAGGAGCGGTACCTCCGTGTACGCCTGCCTGAGATGTAAAGAACATCACACTACGACTAATACCATTTAAAAGATTAAATAGCGTAACATCTTGGAGCGGGAGGGTTTGAAACCCTCCCCTACGAAACGCTCTTAAACCCCGTCATGTTGAGCGAATGCGAAACATCTCCTGTGTTTGTCTAAGGGGATTTTTCGCTTCACTCAGAATGACAAAACACGCTATATAATCTTGGAATTGGTATAACCAGTGATAATCTCAACAAAAAAGGGTAGAATGCACCTTCCGTAGTTTTATTAGGAAGCGTAAAACCAAAAACAGTCCACCAAAGGTAAAACCTTGGTGGACTGTTTAAATTTAAGTTGAACAGTTTATTTTTTTGTAAGGAAGAAAACGCCTGCTAATGCTGCGACTATACCTATTGGTAACCAGTTGGTACCGCCTTTGGTTTCTGATGTGTCGTCATCGGGATTGTAACCTGCTGGTCTATCATTATTATCATCGTTTGGAGTTTCAGTCCTTGAGGTTGTAGTGCTCGGAGTTTGGGTGGTTGCAGTTGTAGTACTTGAAGTTGTAGTACTTGAAGTGTTTTCTTCTTTAGAACGTAATCGGTTTAATGTATTGGTTAAATCATCGCCAGCATCATTAATTTTCATAAAAGCATCTTGATTCCATTTTTTGATTTTTTCCGTAGCGTAGTAATTACCCAAATGCTGTAATCCTTTTTTTCGATTAGCTGCTTTGGTCTGTTCGTCCACTGGCTTTCCGTCCACTGTTGTTTTGTCTAAAAATTTCAAATTGTTATCAACTCTTTCAATGTCTTCTCGCGTAACGCCGTCAAACCTGTTTTTATAACCTGTTTCGTTTGTTATAGCTAGAACTATGTTTCGTTGCTGGATAGCAAAACGGTCAAAAGCAAATTGGACATCAGAAATATCTTCTTTCTTTACCTTTAATTCCTCTAATTTAGCATTAAGAGCCTTCCTGTCATCTTTCAATAAATCGGCAACTTCTTTTACAGTCAAAATATTGTCTGAACCAGCGAATGATGTAAACTTATCATGAAGTAGAGTTGCTAACTTTCTATCTTGTAGTCCGGTACCGTCCGTTTCATTATACTTCTTAGGTGTCGTATATTTTCCAGTGCTAGGGTTCGTTGTTTCAAAGCTAGGGGTGTAAGTTCTATTAATAGAAGTCATCATGGTAAAAATCTCTTTTCTATGGGGTGTTAATATCTCTCTAAAATAAATAACTCAAAAGTATTGGGTAAAAAGTTTATAGTCTGTAGCAGAAAGGTTTAATGAAGTTACGGAATAAGGGTGTGCAGGTGGGAGTAGTGAGTGTTTTTTAATAAAATTCAACCAAAAATGCTCAAAAAACAGAACAATACCCCTTGTTTCCACTCTTTTCGGATCATAATTACCTAAAAACCATACAAGAATCCACTAAAACCTACCCCCCTCCTCACCAAAAAACCATACCGACGACAATTATACCCAAATGCCAAGCCCAAAATCTCCGCAGAAACACGCACTAACCCACGACAAGACACACGAACCTTCTTAAACACCGTCTTCCAACCCGCAAACACATGCTCCACTCTTGCCCGAACCTTAGAAACCAACCCATTAAACCGCTTCTGCGAAGCCGTCAACTCAGGCGTTGGTTCATGCTGCTTACCCCGAACCCGACGCTTAATAATCCTCGGCTGTATCCCCAATGCCTTTAAATCCTTCTCCTTGCCCACATAACCACTATCCGCACCAACAGTCTGCTCATCGCCCACCAATACAGGGATTAAACTCTGACTGTCATGCACATTGGCCCCAGTAACAACCACCTTACGAATCAACTTGCTTTTAGCATCCACATTAACCGTGGCACTGTAACCAAACCCCTTGTAGCCATAAGTGGCATCAGGGTCGCTCTGGTCTTCAGGTTTTTTTCTCTGTTTGCTATTGGCTTTAATAAAGGTGGCATCTACCAAGTTGCCTTCTTTGAGAATGAGGTTTTTCTCTTGAAAGAAGGTGTCTAAGGCTAAGAAAAGGGCTTCTTGGGCTGGGGTGTTTTGCAGTTCGTGTTGGAAGTTTTCGAGTGTCGTGGCTTCAGGGATGGGGGATTCTAAGGAGAAGCCGAGAAACTTTCGGAAGGAGAGTCTGTCGTGGCATTGAAATTCGGTTTGTTCATAGGAGAGATTGAACCATATTTTGAGGAGGTTCATTTTGAGCAGTAGTAGGCGTTTGTAGGGGGGTCTGCCGTTGGGTTTGTGGTGGATGTGTGTTTTGAGGATAGTTTCAAATAGTTGCCATGGTAGGGTTTGGTTCATTTCCTCTAGGAATTTGTGAGTGGGGGTGGCTTGTTGAATTTGGATGTCGGCAAAGGTAGTCATGGGGGTGGGGTATCCTATGAGAGGTGGAATAATGTCCCTTCTATTTTACCTTGCCCTTTTTTCCGTAACTTCTAATAAGTAAATTTTCTCTCTGAGCATTCAGGAAGAGAAGTGCTTGGTTTTTTTTGGAAGAAAAGACAACCTACTCCCAAAGCGGCTACGAGACCAACGATTATCAATGCTATAGAAGAACCTTGTTTTTTTTCAGGAGGCTTTACGTTATCTGGTTTTTTTTCACTTGTTGTTGTGGGACTCGTTGTTATGGGGGATGCGGGGGGTAACTCTTTTTTAAATACAGAGGCTTGTAAAACATTAATGGGGGTAGTGTTGTTATTTTCAATAGAACGATTATCTTTTGGGGCTAATGTAAGCAGGGAAGTTTCTTTTGGTAAAGTTTCAGGACGCATGTATTGTCCGAAAACTGGGTAACTAGGATTCAAAGGGTATACGGAAGAAGAAGGTAGCATCATAAATCTCTTTTCTTAACTTAACTTAACTTAACTCTCACTACATAGTCTGTAGCAGAAAGGTTTCAATCTTTTCATGTATTAATAAAAACAACCAGTATCAATAAATTGCTTTTATTAAGATAAATATTGTTACAATTGGCTTAAATGCTTCTGTTTCCATGGCTTTTGATGTGGTCGTTTTTAAGCTATAATAAGCATTAATCTTATATTTTCAGCTTCAGAAAGTAGAACACCCTATGATGATGGGTATTTCCCTTACGCACCAAGCCAGCCGGTGGCAATACCGTGGTACCAACGCCCCAGATGTTGCTCTACCTCCTGCTTTTGTCGATGTCGTGGGTGGGTCTCCGTTAGTAGCCCGTCTGCTTTGGAACCGTGGCATTCAAACCATTGAACAAGCCAAAGCGTTTCTAGCCCCTGCTATTTTTGAAAATCTACTACCCGTAGAAGCTCTGCCAGATGGTGATTTAGCTGTTGAACGTATCCAAACCGCCATTGAAAACCAAGAAGCTATCCTCGTTTTTGGCGATTTTGACGTCGATGGGATGACAGGCACTAGCATCTTTTACGAAACCCTCAAACGGCTAGGGGCAAAAGTCAGTTTTTACATTCCAGACCGTGCCAATGAAGGGCACGGTTTAAATGCCACGGCGTTAGTTCGGTTGGTTTCCACTAGAGGGCTAAAGCTAGTTATCACAACAGATACGGGTATTTCAAATTTCAATGAAATTAGTTTGCTCAAAAGCCTAAATGTGGATACCGTGGTTACAGACCACCACGAATTACCTGAGAACTTACCGCCTTCGGTGGCTAATTGTAATCCGCAACGCTTGGCAGATGTGGATACCCATCCGCTGGGTGTGCTTTCGGGTGCGGGTGTGGCGTTTAAGGTATGTCAAGCTTTATACGATAATCTGCTTCCACCTGAAGAAGCCCTTGAGGCTACAGAACAATTGTTAGACCTTTGTGCCATCGGCTTAATTGCAGATATGGTGCCGTTGCGGGGAGAAAACCGTCCGTTGGTGCAGTTGGGGTTGAAACAGCTCCAAAAACGGCATCGATTAGGACTGTTTCATGTATTGGAACAAGCAGGCGTTGCTCCTGAAGCGGTTTTGAATGCTGAAACCGTGGGCTTTACGATTGGGCCTCGGCTCAATGCGTTGGGCAGGCTAGATAATGCCACAGAAGCCGTTGAATTGCTGACAACATCCGACCCTGAACGGGCGAAATCGTTAGCCATTCGGTTGGAAACGCTTAACAAAAAACGGCAAGAATTATGCGAAAAAACGTTTCTTGAAGCGGAACAACATCTGCAAGCCACGGGTGGTATTGAAGGACGAAAAGCTATTATTTTGGCTAGCCCACAGTGGAATCCGGGGATTATTGGGATTGTCGCTTCTAGGCTAATTGAAAAATATCGGTTGCCTACGTTTATGATGGTGATTGAACAGGCGGAAAACAAAGCCCGCTGTTCGGCTAGAAGTATTAAGGGGTTTCATTTAACAGAACAGTTAGAAAAGCTGAAGCATTATTTTCTCAATTTTGGCGGACACGCAGGGGCTGCGGGCTTTGCCTTATCCGCAGAAAAATTAGTCCCCTTTAAAGAAGACCTTTGGAAATTGGCGGGTAACGTGCTAACGGAAGAAGACATTCGCCCCATTGTGGAAGTGGATTGTAACTTAAGCTTTGCCCAGTTGAACTTGGGGATGTTAGACTTATTAGCCAACTTACAACCCTTTGGCATGGAAAATCCTTCGCCCTTGTTTGTGTTGGAAAATATGCAGGTGGCTGCCCAACGCCCACTGGGCGAAAGTGGTAACCACTTAAAGCTCATGTTAAAACCAGCCCCTAATAGCCATACGGCTGTAAAAGGCGAACTGGCTCATGTAGAAGCGTTGGTGTGGAAATGCGGGGCGGAATTTCGGTTAGACCCCACGGAAACGTATCATTTTATTGTAACCATTGAAAAAAATGGCTACGAACGAGGCACACCGGTGCAGGCCATTGTAAAAGATGTCAAACTGGCGAATCAAAAAATCGCCACTATTCACGAAACCGTTCAACAGCACCAGAAATCCACCGAAAAACCGTTGGGCTTAATGCCCGAAACAGGGATTTCTGCTACTAAAATGGGCGTGAAAAATGGGGGCTTTTCAAGCAATGGGGCTTCGCTGGTGTGGGTTGACCATCGAAATCGTCCGAATTTGCGGGAATATGCTTCGCAATTGTTATTACCTTCCCCTGAAAATGTTGATTCCACATTGGTTTACAGTGAAGGTAAAGCCCCCAATATTCCCTTGCTTAACCCACAATCGATTGTTTCTCGGGATTCACTGCGTTCAGCCGATGCGTTGTTGTTGTGGGATGTTCCGCCTTCCTCTGAAGCGTTAGCTCAGTTGCTGAAAGGGGTTTCCCCGAAAACGGTTCATGTGCTGGGGGGTAAATACCAAGAAGTGCCTGTACGGTTACCGTTAGCTATGTTTTTAAAGGGGTTTTACCAAGGATTAGCAGTTTTAACACAAGGCAACCCAACGGGAACAATTGACTTAACCACGTTAGAAAGTAGATTTGCGACCGTGCGTACGGTGGTATTATTAGCACTAGGCTTGTTGCAACAATTAGGGTGTTTATCGGCAGTTGTTACAGGTGAAGCAGTAACAATTAGGTTGAAAATGCCCCCGGCCAATGCGGATTTAGACGTAGGTAGTTTTACTGAAACTCCCTTGGTTCAAGCGTTTACCGTGTTGCAAGAATCTGTGGCGGCGTTTCGTCAGCAGGTGTTGGCATTGCCCGCTTCGCAAGATTTTTCCGGCTTATTACGGTAAAAACTGTCAGGCGGTAAAGGGTTGAATATAGCATCTTGCTATTAGCGTGTGTTTTGTATAGGCTAATAGGAGTAGTTACACCATGCTTTTAGGTTTCTCAACAGGAGACGAACTTATACAATGACGGCTTCCGCAATTCCTTCTTCATTACCTGAACTTCAAACAAAAACTGAACTGATTCAAGAACTTTCAGTGGCGGTTCGCAACATTCCTGATTACCCAAAACCAGGTATTTTATTTAAAGATATTACCACCGTTATTGGCGATGCTCGGTTGTTTAAAGCTACGCTAGATTTAATGACAGAACAGTTAAAGCACTTAGCACCTGTTATTGTGGTGGGTATTGAAGCGAGAGGCTTTATTTTTGGGGCTCCGTTGGCGGAACGATTGAATGCAGGCTTTGTGCCCATTCGTAAAAAAGGTAAATTACCAGGTAAAACCATTAGCTACAATTATGCGTTAGAATATGGGGTAGACACCATTCAAATTCATGAAGGGGCTATTCCTTCAGGGGCTCGGGTTTTAATTGTAGATGATTTATTGGCTACTGGGGGAACCGCTGCCGCTGCTGCTGAATTAGTGCAACAGGCCGGTGGTGTGGTTGTTGGTTATGGCTTTATGATTGAGCTGGATTTTTTAGAAGGTCGTAAAATGTTACCGTCTAACATTCCTGTAGAATCATTATTGCACTACTAAAATAATCGTTTAGCTACTTATACCTCCGACAATTACCTGCGTGGGTTTTTGGGCTGAATTTAACACCGATTCTAACAACGCTTCTGGGCTTAATTCTTCAAGTTGTTGCGGTACTTGCCAAACAGCAATATCTGCCCAAGTGCCTTCGGTTAATTCCCCTACTTGCCCAGCTAAGCCTAAGGCTTTCGCTCCATTGAGGGTTGCCATTACCAATAAGGCTTCCCACGTTAGCCAAGGGTAAGCTAGCTTTAACGCCTGTAATTCCAACCGCATATCCAACACCGTAGGGTTTGGTAAGCTAACATGGGCATCCGTGCCAATAGCGATACTTAAGGTAGGATGCCACAACAGCAGTTCATTGACCATTTTTTTGTGCAGAAACTGATTGCTACGAGGGCAAGTAATAAGGCTAACCCCCGAATTAGCCAGTTGTTCCGCCTGTTCAATAGAAAGTTCTAGCCCATGCACGACCGAAAGGGTTGGCTGTAATAAATCAAACGCTGCCAAGGAAGCTACAATATCTTCAGGACAAGGTAAGACTGGCTGAAACGCTTTCCCTAAAAGGGTTTGATGAACCTTGTCAATGCTATTTTCTTCAGGGTTTATTGCTGTTTTTTGATAGTAAGCCACTTCTTCGGTGCTTTCTAACAAGTGGGTTTGCCAAATGGTTTGTTTCTCATCAGCCAACAATCCTTGATGCAACGCTTGCCATGCCTGTAGGCTCACATTATACGGGCTATGCGGTGAAAGTCCTAGTTGTGTTCTATTTACAATCGCATCCGGAAAAGAATTTAAATAGAAAATAGCACCATGATAAGCATTTTGCAACGATTCTAATTTCTCCAAAGAAACATCGCTGCTCGGGTGAAACCATTCCAACCACCATATGCTTCGTATGGGGGGTAGTTTATACAAGGCAATTAACGCAACCGAAAGTTCTCGAACCGTTGAAGCAATAGTGGTAGTACCCGAAGCCAGTGCTTCTTCAAAGCCTTGTAGAATAACGGCTTGTACATCTTCAACTGCTCGGCTAGCGTTTACCACACTCAGTAACCAATCGCCCATAGATTCTTCCGCTAGAAGCGGTAGGGCATTACCCGTTGAAAGTTCCAGGTGGGCATGGGCATTTACAAAACCGGGTAAGGCTATTTTACCTTTAGCTTTCTTGCGCAGTGCCTTTTTACTAGCGGGAATATGAACAATGCCCGTAATACGACCGTCATTATCCCATATTATTTCTTGCCAAGCTTCAATAATTTGTTCAGTACCCACACAGGCCCATTCCACTGCTATAGATTGATTGGTTGAATGGGTTGTCATCACCGCATTAAAATCCTTTCACCGCATTCGCTGTTTTTCTATTATAATAGCATTATCTTTGAATCCTTCAACCTTTTACAGAAAAGTCTCATTACAATGATGTCATCTAAACCCGTTCACTATAGTTCTGCTTTGTTACGAAGCAAAAATAAATCCGTCAAACTACCCATGAATATTAAAAGTACGATTGATTTAAATACGGATTTAGGTCAAGCTAGAGACATGGCGTTTTTTGATTCTGAAGCCGGTGAAACCCTGCTAAGTAGTGTTAGTTCTGTTAATTTACCTTGCTTTGTGCATGATGGCGTACCGTCTGAAATTTTGACCCTGGCTGTTAAAGCAAAAGCTCATCATTGTACGCTAGGGGCCCACGTTGCTTACCCAGACCCCATGAGCTTGGGCTACGACGCCCGCGATATTTCACCCGAATCTTTAAAACACTGGATTTTAGTTCAATTAGGTGCGTTGCAAGCCCTACTAAAAACAGAACAGTTAGATATTGAACAAGTACGCCCACATGGGGCATTATACCTTGCTATGTTTGAAAATGAAGCCATAGCCAAAGCCGTTGTTGAAGCCGTACAAACCTTTGATGTTTGGTTGCCCATTATTATGCCAGCAGGTGCTATAACTGAAAAACTAATGCGTGAAACTAATGCTATTATTTCGCCAGAATATTTACTAGGTAGACGCTACAATGCTTCTGGTTTATTGGAATTAGGTGGAGCAACCGCTTCAAGTAGTGGTGGAAGAAATGCTCAATCTGAATGGTTGAATGGGTCTGCTACAGCGGAACAGATTAAGCAGTTGTTAACAAAAAAATCCGTTACATCCGTTTCGGGAACTGAATTAACCTACGCCTTTAAAACCCTTCATATTAGCCCTGCTATGCCTGATGTTAACTGGGTAGCAGAAAAAGTGCAAGAACTGGCTGATACCCTTGTACCACTTGCATTAGTGGGTATTGCCGAAAGTGGTTGGGTACAAGCGTTTAATGATAGACGGGAAGAGGCAGGCGATGGTAAACTGCTATGGGAAGACTACTAAATTATTAACAAAGTAAAGCTTATCCTAAAGAATACTGCCTTCCTTGCCGATACAGATGCTAATAGTGTGCGTGAACGCTTCACGCTAGATTTTAGTACCTTTCCATGTAGGGGCTCTTTCAATGTCAATAACAAACAAGCTTTCCTCAACCATTAAACGGTCGTTTCACCAACGTTGCCACAAGGGTAATGCGTTAATTATTACTATATCAATCTTGTTATTAGCTACGGCTCAAATGTTGTTTATGGGGTTAATTACTTCTTCAACCACAACAGATGAAGGGCTTTTGGCAGGGCAAAACGCCGAAGTAAAAGACGCCTTAAATCTAGGTTTTATTGATATTGAAAATAGAATTAACATGGCGTTAAATAATGGGGCTACCCCCGCACAAATTAGTGATGATTTTCAATTACCTTGGGTAGGTGTACAAGGAAGGTGTGTGCCTTCTTTCAGAAGAGACTCTACTAATTTAGCCACTATTCTACCTAGTAGTGCAATCAATTGCCCTTTTGAACGCGTTGGAGATGTACCGTTTAACACATTAATGGACAGCCGATTAGCCATAGAAGCGGTACGCCCTGGTGCTACAGCTACAGACCCTATGGTTGTAGCCGTTCAGCCACCGCTAGACAGATATACTGATATTAGCGTTTACTTAGCAAGGCCACCCCAAGGTAAAAGCTATACCTTTGAAGCCAGAGCAATTGGTAGAGGCGTGAATATAACGATTCAGAAACAAGTCTTATTTAATTAATACACTAATACCAGCCCAGTATGTTAACGCATTAACGAAAGCATCAAGGCTTTCTGGGCATGATGCCTATTTTCAGCTTGCTCAAAAATCCACTGGGCATTGGCTTCTACCACGGCGTGCGTAATTTCTTCATTACGATGAGCGGGTAAGCAATGCATTACAATGGCATGGCTCTGGGCTTTTGCCATCAGTGCAGAATTGACTTGAAAATCTGTAAAGCGAAGTTGACGTTCAAAATTTTCGGCTTCTTTCCCCATACTGGTGAATACGTCGGTGTATACCACATCGGCAACGGTTATGGCATAATCCACATCAGGGATAAATAAAACCGTTGCCCCTGTTACTTGCCCAACAGCTTGAGCATCTGCCAATAAAGCAGCATCTGGCGGAAAATCTAACGGGCCACAAAGGGTTATATTAACACCCGCTAATGCACAGGCTTCCATTAAGCTGAGAGCCACATTGTTCTGAACATCGCCCACAAAAACGACGGTTTTACCCGCTACAGAACCAAAACAATCTTGAATGGTTAACAAATCTGCCAAGGCTTGGCAAGGGTGATGCCCCGCACTAAGGGCATTAACCACGGGAATAGTTGACCATTCAGCTAATTCCGCAATTTCAGCATCATTCAAATGCCGAATCACAATGGCATCAACGTATCTACTTAGTGTGCGTGCCACATCAGGAATGGCTTCTCTCACACCCAACCCAATTTCTTCTTTTTTAACGAAGATGGTATTCACGCCTAAATCAACCAGTGCAGTTTCAAAGCTAAGGCGGGTACGGCAACTAGGCTGTTCAAAATAGAGCATAGCGTGCTGCCCATCCAGAAACCGATGCGGTGTTTTTGCTTTTTTGAGTTGCTTTAAGGCTTTAGCCAACGCCAGTAACTGATTCACCTCAGTAGCCGATAAATCCGTCATTTTCAGGATAGACCGCCCTTTGAGCGTATCAGGTATTAAGTGTTGTAGGGTGTGATCAGGTTGGCAGGTAGTGGTTAGCATGGTGGTATTTATCCCTTTTGTTGTATAATTACGACTATTGTACTAAATATGGAAAGATAATTAAACCCCTACTAACGCTTGACGCTTCTGAGCCTTTAATGCCCGCACTTGGGTAGAAAGCCCGTATAGGTTAATAAAGCCTGCTGCGTCTGCATGATTAAACAAATCGCCCGTGGCAAAACTAGCAAGGTCTTCATCATACAAACTATAGGGCGAAGTCGTTCCAGCTGGAATAATGTTGCCCTTGTAAAGCTTCAACTTCACTTCACCCGTAACCACCGTTTGTGTACTATCCACAAACGCTGAAAGGGCTTCTCTCAAGGGGCTGAACCAATCTCCGTTATAAGTCATTTGGGCAAACTGTAAGGCAATTTGTTGCTTATATGAATAAGTTGCTCTATCTAAACAAAGATGTTCCAACTGGGCATGGGCTTTGTACAGCAACGCCCCACCGGGGGTTTCATACACCCCTCTGGATTTCATCCCTACTAGCCTGTTTTCCACCATATCCACCAAGCCTACGCCATGTTTAGACCCTAACGCGTTCAGAGTTTTTAACAGGGAAATAGGGTCTAGTTTTTTGCCATTCACATGGGTTGGCACACCTTGTTCAAAGCCAATCGCTACGATTTCGGCTTCATTGGGGGTTTGTTCTAACACCGTGGTTAGTTGCAAAATATGCGGATAATCTGGGGCTTGGGCAGGATTTTCTAAGTCCAACCCTTCATGGGAAAGATGCCAAATGTTTTCGTCTCTGCTATAGCTTTGTTCTACCCGAAATGGCAAATGAATGCCCCGTTCGTGCAGATAAGCCATTGCATCATCTCGGGAAGCAATATCCCAAATCCGCCATGGGGCGATAATCGGTAGGTGCGGAGCAAACGCTTTAAATGCCAATTCAAACCGAACTTGGTCGTTTCCTTTGCCTGTTGCTCCGTGGCAAATGGCGTCAGCTCCTTCGGCTACGGCTACTTCTGCCAAGCGTTTACCAATCAGTGGACGTGCCATAGACGTACCCAGCAGATATTCACCTTCATAGATGGCGTGGGCTTTGAGGGTGGGGTAAACGTATTCTGTAATGAAGACTTCGGTTAAGTCTTCAACAATTAGCTTCGTTGCCCCTGTTGATTTTGCTCGAAGTTGCATGGCGTCTGATTCTTCAGCCGTTAACTGCCCCACATTGGCACAGTACGCAATAATTTCGGCTTGCGGGTAGTTTTCTTTTAGCCACGGAATAATGGTGGTTGTATCTAGCCCACCCGAATAGGCGAGTAATATTTTATGATAGATTGCTGTTGTAGCCATGATGTTGTTGAATCTTTCTATGTAGGGGCGGATTGCATCCGCCCGTTTTACTATTATGTTGCGGGTCGATGCAATCGACCCCTACAGGTTTATATGCGAACCATCACAGAATGGGGCGGTGTTGGTTCGCTTGCATCGGCAAAGCGTACAAGTTTCAGGCTGGTCTGTAATTTTCATTATTGTTGGGCGAAATGTGGTACCTTTGTGTGCACCGTCGCAAAAAACACCGTCTGCACTGAGCCCACAACTACACCAAGCGTAATTACCAACAGGTAGGGTGTGTTCTTCAGGACTGGCGGCGAAACAATGGGGTAGATAGGGGGTAGACATAATTAAGGTTCCTTGTAGGGGCGGATTGCACCTGCTCGCTGATTTATACTTTTAACGCTTTGTTTAAAGCTGTTTCTAGGGTATGCACTTGGGCTTCTAGCTGTTTCACTTTATCTTGTTGCACTTCGGCGGAAAGGCTGGCATTTTCGGCTTTGTTTAGCTTGCGAAGCAATGCAACGTGCAAAAACTTCATGCCCACCAGCCCAAAAAACGATGTAGCAATGGCAGTAAGCACAGTGGCGATTATTGGGACGTACACCATCGGCATTTTGATGCCAAGCCCTACAGATACTATGAGGTCTTGGGTGTAAATTAAGTACAAAAACCCAACCAATACTACCGTAAACAGTGTGCCGAAAACACTCATCAAGGTGGTTTGTTTTGCCCATGCGGGAATTGCCATGGAAGAAGTCCTTAATTAGTAAAGTGGAAAGTGCTTAATAAGCTTATTAATATGTGTAGCAATTATAACATAAAGATGTTTTATCATCAAATTGCTACCCCAACAAATCAGGACGCAGATCTTGGGTGCGTGCCAAGGCTTGAGCTTTTCGCCATTTTTCAATTTCAGCATGATTCCCCGAAAGTAACACAGTCGGAACGGCTAGTCCTTCAAACACGGCAGGTTTAGTGTAATGCGGAAAATCCAACAAACCATTATAAAACGAATCATTCTCGACGCTTTCTTTTGCCTGCACGCACCCATCTACCAACCGAGAAACCGCATCAATCATCAATAAAGCGGGTAGTTCGCCACCTGTAACAACAAAATCACCGACTGAAACTTCTTCTAATGCAGGAATTAACTCAAAAATCCGATGATCAAACCCCTCATAATGCCCGCATAAAATCACCAGTTGGTCGGTGATTTCAGCCCATTCCATGGCTAGTTCGTGGGTAAATTTTTTACCCGCAGGCGAAGTTAAAATCACCTTTGCTTTGGGATTCAGTGGTAACAACGAGCGATAAGCATCGACCACCGGTTGGCAGGCTAGCACCATACCTGCCCCGCCACCATAGGGCGTGTCATCTACTTTTTTGTGTTTGTTGGTGGTGAAGTCTCGGGGATTTAGAACGTCCACTTTTATCGTTTCATTGGCTACTGCTCTACCAATAATACTAGTGGTAGTATAGCTTTCAATCAGTTCGGGGAATAGGGTTAAAACGGAAAACTTCACAATGTAATACAACATTTCTTATTGATTCAATGGGGTGTACAAATTAGCTTACCGTAAGCAGAACAAGAACGCAAAACAAAGTGAAACTACTTCAAATAGGCGATAATTTCATTAATCACCAACCAAAGTTATTTAGGCTGATAAAATAAATTCTACCATCAAACTGTTTGTTAATATTTCGGAAGGGTCTCTTTTCAATGGCATTACAACATCCCCATACCCATATTATTAACACTGCTATTAGAACAACAGAAACTGAAATAGCTGCCTGTGCAAAAGAAAACTTAGCAGATAGGCTTCACTATGTAATGCTGAAGGAAGCCACTATTCAAGCAGCTTTAGCCCAATTAGAACAAAACAGCGAAACCACACTTTTACAAGAAATTAGTTGTCATAAAATTGCTTATAAACACCGGTTTATAGCTCAAGGCAAGGGGTATCAATTAACAAAACAACGCCAAGGTCGTCTTGAACAACAATTACAAAAAGCCTTAGTTGAACTAAATCCTAAAACCCAAAAAGCGGAACGGCAATGGGTGTTTTCACTGAGTGAAGGTGTGCTTTTTAGCAAGTCTCCTGAACAATTAGTTGAAAATTTATTAATGAAAAAACTTCAGCAAAATAATCCTACATTTACTAAACTTTCAAAAGAATTATTTGAACTAGCCCAATGGCTAAAACGCCAAACCGTTGCCTATCAACATACATGGGAAGGGCAACGGTTGGCAGTTATAATTGATTTATTACAGTTCAAACAAGCCTAGGCAATCACATTGACGGATTTATCAGACGCTTCTTTACCTGAATCTTTGGCAGGTGTTTGTTTTTCAGATGAAGCAATTGTTGTGGTCGCTGTAACCGCAACAGAAACGGGCTTATCATTAGCTGGCAATAAATTCACAATCGCTGCATCCCAAACATCCAACTGCATGGCGTGTACAATTAAATTTTCCTTAGGAAGATTTAAGGTTTTCAATTGAGAATAAGTCTCATTCAACAATTTTTTCGCTTTTGCTGGGTCTTTTTCAGTGGTAAATTTAGCTTCGGTTTCAGCCATAATGGTTTTGGCTTTTTCAATTTTTTCCGGTGAAGCATCGACTGGCTTAACTTCTGTCGTAGATTTTGTGGTTGTTGTACTTGGCTTAGTGGCTGTTTTAGTTTCAGTTGTTTCTGAAGTGGCTGCTGAAGAACTAGCAGGTGCATCTGCAGGAACTTTCAAACTAACTGAGGGTGCGAAAACATCATTCGTTAACGCTTGGGGTGCCGGTGGAATAACCCCTAATTTAGCGTTTGAACTCGAACTATTGGGTTCTTTCTTACCCGTAGCAGAAGCCACAAGTGCTGTAGAAGTAAGCCGAGGGCTGGAAGCAGTAATAGGGGTGATAGCTGACATCATCATAATTTAAAATCCAATTCTATTTTTATTAAATAAACAAGAAACCAATACACACACTGACAAGGAAGTTCAAAAAAAAAGAAAACCAATGAACCGCAAAGGCTAAGCCTTTCGTTCTATCTATTAGGGTAAAACCACTAACACGTTAGTTTGTGCCATTCAATTTAAAAAATTTATTAAGTAAAAGCTAAAAGCCGTTGGCAATACTTTTACATCGTCCATGTTTGATATATTATAATAAAAGCTTTTGTTTTTCAAGTAGCCCTATTTTAGTGTTAACTGTTTGGTTTATTTTTAAGTGAAAAAGGATATTATGACAGCCATTGATAAATATTTTACACTAGAAGAAGCCGCATCTCTATTACCATGGGTACGGAAAACCTTGGCACAAGCCAATACTGAACTTTTAACCTTGTATGATGAAATGGTACTGGCTAAAAGGCTTTACGCCCTAAAATATGCTGATAGATTACCGGGGCAAGATGAACAACAACAAGCCCTTGAACTTAAAATTCAACGGTTTGAACAAACCATTGAACGCTGGGTTGCCTTTTTTAAAGAAAAAGGGCTGATTGTTCGGAATCTTCAAAAAGGGATTATTGATTTCCCCTACCGCACCAAAGATAAAGATTTGTTATTTTTAGCATGGCGAAAAGGCGATGACGGTATTCTGTATTTTTACGAAGCCAACGAGTCTTCCCGTGGCAGAAGACCTATTACTTTATTACCAGATTAACCTCGTTCGTTTTTTTCTAACACGCTATTTGAAAGCCCGCTTCCCTAATGAATAATACCCTCAATCTATCACAAGAAATTGACATTGAACCGACTGAAACGGCTTGGGCAGATTGGTTTGAAGTAGACCATTTTCCTTTCACAGTACAAGCCAGCGTTGAAGAAGCCCTATTAACGAACCCCGCCTTTAACTCATTGCAACCCGTCTTAAAATCAAAGTTTTCCGCCTTACTAGCTGCCTTTGCAGACACCGCAAAAACGGAACATCTTATGAACATTCATGGCTTAGCGGAAACCTTTGCTTCACATGAATCTTCTTGGGATTTTGAATGGATGCTTTGCACCAATGAAACTATTCAAGCGTGGAACACCACCTATCGGCAAAAATCAACCTCCACGGATGTGCTATCCTTCCCTGCATTTGAAGCGGAAGCAACCCTACTAGCAGCAACGGAAGAAGATCCTTTAGCCATGGCGTTTTTTAACCAGCAAAAGCAAACGGGTGGAAGCTTAGGTACGATTGTGGTTTCATGGGATTATGCCTTCCAAGCTGTTCAAGCCGATGAATTGAATACGCAAACCGCAACTTTCCAAGAAAAGCTAATAGCGTATATACTAGAACGTTTTTGCCACGGATGCCTACATTTACTTGGGCAACACCACGAAACGCAAGAACAATACGACCGAGTTATCAGCCTTCAATCCATTACATTAACCAAACTTATTTAAAGATTTGACGTAGCTATGCCTGCTTATTCCTGTATTACCCAAGCTATTGGAAATTCTCCGTTAGTTAAACTCAACCGAATAGCCCAAGGGCTAGAAGCGGCTATTTACTTGAAGCTGGAAGCCCATTTACCGGGTGGCAGCATTAAGGATAGAGTCGGGCTACACTTGGTTGAAACCGCTGAAGCCCAAGGGTTTATTCACCCTGAAAAAACGACGCTCATTGAACCGACCAGCGGTAATAGTGGGATTGCTTTGGCGATGGTAGCGGCGGTTAAAGGCTATCAATTAATCATTGTCATGCCTGAAAGTTGTTCTATGGAACGGCGGGTTATTTTGCAAGCTTATGGGGCTAAGGTGGTGCTAACCAGTAAAGCCGGGGGTATGAAAGAAGCGTGTCAAAAAGCGAAAGACCTTGCTAAAACCATTCCTAATGGCTATTTGCTTGATCAATTTAATAATTCAGCGAATACCGCCATCCACTTCCAAACGACTGGCCCTGAAATTTGGCAGGCGTTAGAAGGCAAAGTAGATACCTTGATTGCCAGTGTTGGCACAGGGGGAACAATTTCGGGCACTGGTGCTTTTTTGAAGGAGCAAAACCCTGCTCTTCAAATAGTGGCGGTTGAACCGACTGAAAGCCCTGTACTAGCGGGTGGGTTAGCGGGTCAGCATTTAATTCAAGGAATAGGTACAGGGTTTATTCCTAGTATTTTAGCGGTTGATTTGATTGATGAAGTTATTGGTGTTAGTAGCCAAGAAGCCATTATCATGGCACGTAGGCTAGCTAAAGAAGAGGGATTACTTTCAGGCATTTCGTCAGGGGCAAATGTGGTGGCGGCTGTTCAATATGCTCAACGAGCTGAAAATGCAGGGAAATCCATTGTTACTTTTCAGTGTTCTACAGGTGAACGTTATTTAAGTTCTGCCCTGTTTAGCCCATTATGGGAAGCCTGTAGCCAGCTAACTATTAATTAAAACCACTGTAATAAGTATTTTTTTATCCTATTAATGCAGTATTTTTGGGGTTAATTGTAATGAAATGTAACAAAACAGTCAGTAATTATCAATTTACAGACGAAACAATTGTTATATATAGTGTACCTTTCCATTGATGCCTGTAAAACCTGTAAACGCTACAGCTCATATTCAAAAGACCAGACCAATAAAACGACCCGACCAACCCTAAAAGCTTATAAGGAATCCTATCACTATGGGACTCGCCGCTAGCCAAGCCAGGCTGTTAATGATTCAAGCCCGTAAAAATGATATAGAATTGCAAACTCAGTTTATTAACCAAGCTAGATTGCAATTAGCTAACACTGTTGGTGCACTGTTTACATTAACCGCAGACCTTAACCCTGAATCGCCAACGTCTCAAGCCCTTCAAGCAAGAGTAGCAGCTATTCAACAAATTGATAAAGCATTAGAACTTCAGTCTACCCGCTTAACCACCCAATATAAGGCAATTGAAGCAGAATACGATAGTTTAAAGAAAATCGTTGAGAAGAATATTTCGGCTACATTCAAACTTCTTAGTTAAGCATGTAAGCTTAATCGAAGACTTTACGCTTAATCATTAGCACTGATAAACCCTGTCCCGTAAACAGGTCTGATTGAAGCCACTGAAAGTCTATCCTACCCGAACTCTCAAAAGTTGTTTCACACAATTGAACTAATGATGTTTTTATTAAACACCCAGTGCTACTAAACGAAGTAGCCAACAAGTGTAAATCTGCTACGGTTGAAACTAATGGCGTGGCTGGTTTTGAAGCATCGTTTGCTAAGGCTTCAACAACCACGATAATACCACCTTGTTCTACCTGTTGCCATGCTTTTTTCAGTAAATTAATTTGTGCTTCAGGGCTTAATTCTCGAAGCACGTTAGCTATTAACACCACTTGGGCAGGGGCAATAGTTTCTGTTTGCCATTCAAGACTACTACTTTCAAAATCGCAAGAAATTAACCTCATTCTTCTTTTGAATGGGGCCAGTGCCGTTGAGTTTTCTGCTTGTGCTAACACTGAAGGATAATCTAAAAAAGTAACCGATCCTTGAGGATACGCCTTTAAAAAGGGTAAGCTCCACACGCCAGACCCTGCCCCTACATCGACGCAATGAAGCGACGTTTCAGCCGTTTTAGCCGGTAGATAACTAGCCAACACGGAAAACAAATCTGTTGCCAGAGGCTCATGCAATAACCGAAGCCCTTCGTTCAAATGGGAAAACCGTGCTTCTGCTTCACTTAAACTAAACGCAGATCCTGTTGGCGTACCGTGCTGCAAGGTTGATGTTAAACCGCCCCAGGCTGCTTGCACTTGCCTAATATAGGTGGCATAAGCTAACCAACCTGCTTTTTGTGTTGCAGACCCCAATAATTCAATGGTTTGTGGGGTTGGGAAAACAGTGGTTCTATCTGAATTTAAGGTTACATAGCCCCAAGTTTGCAACAAACTTAACAGCCGTTTCAACCCGTATGGGTCAACTTGAAGCTGGTTAGCTAAATCTTGAACCGTTTGTGGGGTTTTCGTTTGAACAATCGCTGCAAACAACCCCAATTCAAAGGTAGCTAATAAGGTTTCTGTTTTGGCAAATGCCCAAAGGTCTTCCAATAAGGGGTTATTGGCTGAAAGTGTTTGTTCAATCACGAAAAAATACCTGAAATCTCAAATAGAACTAAACGCCTTGTTGTGCTAACTGGTCAAGTTTTGAGCGTTGGTCTGCTATTAATAATGATTCAAACATAACAGCCAAGTCTCCACCCATAATGGGGGTTAACGGAAAATTTTGCCCAATACGGTGGTCGGTCAAACGGTCTTGTGGGAAGTTGTAGGTTCTAATGCGTTCAGAACGATCGCCTGTACCTACTTGAGACCGACGTAAATCCATCATTTCTTTATCTTGTTTTTGCTGCTCAATATCATGCAGTTTAACAATCAGCAATTTCATAGCTTGTTCACGGTTTTGGTGTTGGCTACGTTGGGCGGTACAATGAATTTGAATACCGGAAGGCTTGTGAAATAACCGAACGGCGGTTTCAACCTTGTTAACGTTTTGCCCACCGGCTCCGCCTGCCCGTGCGGTAATAATTTCAATATCAGCGGGGTTAATGACGACTTCAACTTCTTCAACTTCCGGCATAACGGCAACCGTAGCGGTGGAAGTGTGAACTCTGCCTTGCGATTCTGTGGCGGGAACGCGTTGTACACGGTGCACGCCGGATTCGTACTTCAACATCCCGTACACGTTATCGCCCGTCATGTTGATGACCACTTCAGAAACGCCACCTAATTCAGATTCGTTAATGCTCAAAATTTCCGATTTCCACCCCAGCCGGTCGGCAAACCGCAGGTACATCCGCATTAAATCGCCGGCAAACAGGTTGGCTTCGTCGCCTCCGGCGGAACCCCTAATTTCAAGCATAATATCTTTGGTATCGTTAGGGTCTTTGGGTAGCAGTAAAATTTCAATTTTAGGTTCAATTTCAACGATTGATTTTTTATACTGTTCTAGCTCTTCTTGCAGAAACGCCTTCATTTCAAGGTCTTTTTCTTGGGCTAGTAATTCTTTTGATTCTGCTGCACCTTGTGTGGCGGCTTGCCACAAATGGAACATTTCCACCGTTTCCTGCAACGAGGCTCGTTTTTTTGAGATGGTTTTCATTTGCAAGGGCGAAGCAAGCACTTCGGGGGTCATTAGCTCTTGTTCTAGGGCTAAAAATGTTTGTTCAATAGCTTCTAACTGAACGATAAACTTTTTGTCCACGCAACGGGTTTTCCTTCAATCCTAGGGGGGGTCATAAAAGCCTTCATAAAAAACCGACAGGGTGTATAAACACCCTGTCAATTCATCACATTATAAAAACTAATTAGTTGCCGTTGTAGAGGTTAAACCAAAACGACGGTTAAATTTCTCTACGCGTCCTTCAGTATCAATTAAGCGATTTCCGCCTTCTAACCGATACGCAGGGTGGCAAGCGGAACAAATTTCAACGCTGGTTAGCGTGGCTTTGGTTGTGCCAATGTAAAATGTGTTCTGGCAAGAAATACAGTTAACTAATACTTGTTGGTAGGAAGCGGGGTGAATGCCTTTTTTCACGATAAAATACCTTTTTCTGTTCAGGTTGGTGTTTGACTAGGTTGTGTGAATATATCCATACAACAGTTATAACAGTAAACCAAACAAGGTTAAAATGCAAAGCCCTTCTTTTTTAGCTTACCATCTGACCTATTTATTATTTTCTGGCAAAGTATGGATAGGTTAATCGCTTCGGTCTAGGGCTTCATGGGGGGTACTATTTGTTGATTGCTCTGCAATCACTCTGCTTCGAGCAGACCCCCACACCCCCCGCAAAACAAAGGGGCTGCTCACCGCCCCCTTTGTATTCCCCAGGGGAACAACTGGTTAATTGGTTTGCTTGTACGTTGAAAATAGGCTTGAGCGGAAGCTAGAGGCTCCCTAAATGCTCTGCTTCGCTACGCTCGCACCAGCCTATCTCCAACTGCCTATGGTTTGAAGCTAAAAATCTACAAAAGAGCTAGCAAAAATTGAACGTTCAGCTTTTTTGTCCGTTATTAAGAATTTTTAACCTACAGAACAATCCTAATTTCATCAAATTGCCATCTTATCTTGTTAAGATGGCTTGTAATCACATCATCTTTAGTTTATAGATAGTTAGTGTGTATCTAAGAGGATTTCTTCGTTGTTTTTTCATAAGGTTTAATCTCTGCAGTTTGGAAGCCCCTATTTTATGAAGTTTTTGAATTTTCTTCCTAAAGAAGAAAAGTTTTATTTGCTACTTAATACCCTTACCCAGCAAGCTAAGATAGCTTCTGTTGCCTTACATAAAGCCATTGTTGAAAGTGATGATTCTTCCGTTTGGCATCAATCTCATACCGTTATTCATCAAGCTCGGTTAGAAGCCAAAGTGGCTTTGCGTAGCGTAGTTGAAGAAGTTTGCAGAACCTTTATTACCCCGTTTGATAGAGAAGATTTACAGGAATTAGCGTCAGCACTCTATTCCATTTCAAGTTGTTTAGATGGTGTAAAGCAACGCCTTCATCAGCACAACCTTCGCCCAAAAAATGGCGATTTTAACCGATTTTCACAAATTGTGGTGCATCAATCTGGGTTGCTAGAACAGCTAATTCATGGGCTAAACCATAGCGAAAAACCAGAACTACTTCAGGAAAAAGTGGCTTCGCTTTATGAACTAGAAGACCACGCTGACCAAGCCTTATTAGAACTGGAATCGGCTCTTTTTCGGCAAGACCCCATTCCGGATGTGCGTGAACTGATTCTTCGCAAAGATATTTATGGGCAATTAGAAGATATTACAGATGCTTACCGAGATGTAGCGGCTATTGCTTTACGCATTATTTTAAAGCATTCCTAAGTTTATAAGGGTTAAAGAAAACACTGCATGGACCCCCTCTTTCTTTTATTAGTTATTATTATTGCCTTAGCTCTCATTTTTGACTACATTAATGGGTTTCATGATGCAGCTAATGCCATTGCTACCGTGGTAGCCACCAGAGTGTTATCTCCTAAAACGGCGGTTTTGTTCGGGGCTGTTTTGAACTTTGCTGGGGCTATGGCGGGCACAGAAGTAGCGGCTACCGTAGCTAAAGGTTTGGTAAATCCTGCCGTTATTTCGTTAGAAACTATTTTGTGTGCTTTAATTGGGGCTATTATTTGGAACTTAATAACGTGGTGGAAGGGTTTACCTTCTAGTTCTTCACACGCACTGATTGGTTCATTGATGGGGGCGGCTTGTTTTTGGGTTGGTGGGATGGATGGGTCTACCATTTATTGGGATAAAATTCTTCAAAAAGTGGTCATCCCCATGTTTTCTTCGCCGCTTATTGGGTTTTTCTTAGGCTATTTGGTTATGGCAGCCCTTACCCGCATTGTTTATAAATTCAGCGTCAACCGTATTAACCAAGTATTTAAGCCGTTACAAATTTTATCTGCTGGCTTTATGGCGTTTCACCACGGTAGTAACGACGCTCAAAAATCAATGGGTATTATTGCCTTATCCATTGGCTTGTACTTGCATCAACCGGATGTAGTGATTGATTACCGAATTATTGTGCCTTGTGCTATTGCTATTGCCTTGGGAACAATGTCTGGCGGATGGAAAATTATTCGTACCATTGGTAGTAAAATGATTCGGCTACAGCCGATTCATGGGTTTGCGGCGGAAACTACGGCTTCGCTTTGTATTGCTTATGCTTCGCATAGTGGTATACCGTTAAGCACCACGCATATTATTACCAGTAGTATTATGGGTGTGGGGGCTACCAAGCGTCTTTCGGCGGTTAAATGGTCGTTGGTAGGATCTATTTTGTGGGCTTGGGTGCTGACGATTCCTGTTACATTTTTCCTTTCGGGTGGCATTGCTTGGCTTTATAAATTTATAAAAGGGGCGTTTTAGCCCCTGATACCAATTTCAAATAGAAATAGCGTCAGCGTCTACGTTGTTACCGTCAAGCAAAAAATCCTCAATGGTCTTCTGTGTACGTCTGCGGTTTTTTACTTGCCAGTGCCTAGTATCCATCTAACGCTATTCCTATTTGAAATTGGTATGAAAACTTGATTATTTGCCAATAATTCAAGTGCCACTTCAAATAAAGGTAAAGAATCAAGTTTAACCGTTTTTTATTCTAAGTAGGATTGGCGTAAAGCTTTTATTAAAGGGTATCTATAGGTTTTTTGTAGCTTTTTAAGACTCTATCACCTTGATTCTTTGCCACCTTTTCAAGAACACCTTGATTTTAAGGAATTATTTCAAGACGCACTTGAATTCGTGGCAAAGAATCAAGGTGATACCCATTCATATAGCTGCTCTCATTGTTAATAAGCTATTTTTAGCCCAGTTTAAGATGCCTAATTTCAAACCATACCCAGTTGGAGATAGGCTGGTGCGAGCGTAGCGAAGCAGAGCATTTAGGGAGCCTCTAGCTTCCGCTCAAGCCTATTGCCAACGTGCATGGAAACCAATCAACCCTTAGCGGTAGGGAGGGGGGATTCTTAAGGGGGGAGGATGCCACCTTTCCCCTTAAGCGGTGGGGGTTGTTAGGGGGGCTGACGCCAGTCCCCCCTAACGCATCCATAGTAGCCCTAAGCAGCTATCGTTAAAGTGGCTCAATAATAGTTGGAACCGCTATACCAAATAAAAAAATCCCCTTTAGCACAATTGAAGGCTAAAGGGGTAATTTCACAAGCTTTGTGAAATCAAGGGGAATTTTTTAAAATAGGTATGAGCGAGCATCTTTTTAACTTAAAGAATTGGTAAGCAATTAGCATTTAGAAATGAGATATTCTGTCATTGTGAGCGAAGTCGAGGAATCTCCTCAACGGTCTAGGGGGATGTTTCGACTACGCTCAACATGACGGAATCTAGGGAAAAACTACCGACCTTGTGGTGCATACCCGTAAGCAGGTTGCTGTGGCGGTGGCATCATAGGGCGTTGTTGTTGTGGTGGTTGTTGCTGAGGCATACCCATTTGAGGTTGCTGTTGTGGTGGCATCATGGGTCGATTAGGGGCTGGGCCACCTTGTGGGGGTGGAGGCATCATTGCAGCCAAAGCGGAAGGAGGCGTTCCTGGTGGTAACATCCCTTCAATTTGGCGTACCGTACCGAGCAATTCTTTATCGCCAGAAAGCAATTGGGCAATTTGAGCAGGCGGCAATGCCCCAGCTACTTGAGCCGTTTCAGGATTCATTTTCAATACTTCTTGGAAAAAAGCAACATCTTGAGGCGTTACTTGTGTAGCGTTGAACGATTGTTGTTGTTGTTGCGGACGACCCACTTGTGGTTGCGGTGCTGGGGGCATTTGAGGCCCTGCAGGACGCTGACCTTGTGGTTGTGGAAACTGGTTGTAAGCTGGTGGCATTTGTAAACCCATAGTATTTGTAGAACCTCCATCATTAGGATAAGTGTTATTGTACTGAGAAAAAGAACTATCTTCTTGTGGTAAGGCATTATTATTAACAAACGGTAAACCACCATTCATTGATGGGTTACTATCATCCATGCCTTGAAGGTTGAACGCCCCAGCATTTTCTGGATAAGCACCGACTGAACCTTCAGCAGGGGCATAAGCAGGAAGCGGAACGTTCGCTGTTGATGGTACAAAACCACCTAAAGCGGAATTTGTGCTAGTATTTCCCACGGAATTATTGACCGTGTTAAAGGCGTTAAAATCATCTCCTTGTTGTGGTTGGGCAGTGGGTTGTAAAAAAGCTGGCGATGTAGAAGCGGACTCGTCATAATTGGGTTGGAACGCTTGAGAGGCTGAAGAAGGATTGCCCAAAACGCTATTTAATTGGCTATCCAACACTTGCTGTTCAGCCACATTACCTTGCGGATACGCAATGGGTAATTCCAGCGGTTGTTGTTGGCTAGCGGGTAATGCAAATTGTTGTGGTTGTTCAAACTCTTCTGCTGGATTGGTGGGGTAGCTTTGATTTTGACCGCCACCTAGCATCATTGTAGAATCATTCAATGGTTGCTGCTGGGGTTGATTTTGCGGGACTGAATAACTGGATTGTTCAGGAACAGTCATGGTTGGGGTAATAATCACTTGCTGGGCAGGGGGCGTACCTGCTACAATTGGAGGCAGCATGGGTGGTGCTGGCGGAGCAACTGAAGCAAACGTACCCTTGCTGGTATCTGGTATAGGCATACCGGCTACTGGCGTATTATTAGGCATATAAGCGTATGATAAGGCATTAGGCTTCGGTGGGTCTGCAGGGTTGGTGAATACACCAAAAGGCATTGCAGAATTCACTGTACCGCTATTGGGTAGGGGGGTCAAGGCATTATAGGTAGCATACGGCGAATACCCCGGTGGAAAGCCTGAATTAGGAGGGTTTTCAATATGCATCATGCCATCAGACCCTTGCCGAATGGGGAAAATAAAGGGGTTTCCGCCTGCGGATGCTGAGGTATTATCTGCCGTTGCATTGGGCAGTCCTGAAGCAGGGGTCCCCGTGTTTTGTTGATAAGCTAACGAATTAACGTTGTTGCCTAAGTCTTGATAGCGTTTTTGAGCATCAGCATAGTCTTGTTCGGCTTTTTGCAAGTTTTGATATTGGTTATCTAAATTTTTATATTCCTGCATTAAATGTTCTTGCGGATTACTAGGAGTGGGCTGCCCGTTTAATGGCGTGGCTGGTGTATTAGCAGTGGGTGTAGGGCTAAGGGTTTGGGGTGGCATACTACCATCACTAGATGACACATTCACACCGGGTTGCACCATGCTAACTGGGGCATTATTGGGTACTGCTTCTGCGGGGTTTACCATGCCACTATTGCTGGCAGTAAAGCTATCTGGTTTACTGGGTATTAGGGTTGCTGAATTACCTGTTGCTCCACCCGAACCTACTGTTCCACCCACGTTAGTGGTTGGGTTAATAATGGTAATGTTAACCCCGTTACTTTGGGGTAACGTAACGGCTGAAGCCGGTTGATTTCCAAAACGTTGAATTTGGGTTCTTCCGCTTTTAGGTTCGGGTGCTATGGGTGGCATTCCGTGCGGATATGGGTTGATTTTAGGACTAGTATTAGTCATTGGTAATCCTCACGCACACTGTTAAACTCCTGAAAAAAAACGAATAAATAGACCCTTGAAATACATTGTTTGTTTAAAGTTGGGCGGAAGACTGACTTCCGCCCATCATTATCTTAATAATAAGCGGGTTGCTGATACCCTAAACCGCCGGCAGTTGCGGGTAAGGCCTGCATGGTTGGCTGTACTGGCGGTGGTGCTACTGTACTGGGTGTAAAGCTATCAGCTGGGTTGGCTGTTAGTTTGGTTGGTTCAGCTGACCCACTAACGTTGGTGGTTGGGTTAATAATGGTAATATTAACGCCGTTGCTTTGAGGTAAAGCTACTGGTGCATTTGGCTGAGCATCTGCACCGGCAACACCGCCAGAACGCACTGCTTGGTGTGCCACACCCGTTGTATGGTAGTTAATAGAAGAAGACGTTAAAGACATGGTTAATTAACACACTTTCCAAAAAATTGGTCTTTATAAACAGAAGACACACTGTAAAAATTAAACATTATGAAAACCGATAATCGGTTAGTTATTGGCTTAAAACCCAGAACAGGTGATTCTGTGCTAGGTTATTTCTAAAATTAAAACACACATTTATTGGCATAGAGCGATGAATTGTTTTCCATCTATTTGAAAGCCTTGTTATAGGTATAAACGCAATGGCTTCAAACTTTGTGAACGCTTATGTTACACTAAGAAGGCAAAATCACAAAAACTGTTACGAAATGCTTAAAAATCAACTAGGTCTTTATTCTTGCATGAATATCTCACTCGCTACCAAACCACCCGAATGGCACACCCTTCCTGCAGTGCAAACAGCCATGAACACTGGCACGCACGTACTTGCATATTATCAACTAGAATTACCCGCTGAAAAAGCCCACCAATTGCCCACCATGGCTAGTAAAATTGCTAACGGACAAACCATTGGCACGCAAAACCCCGATGAAATTGCTCGGCTTTCAGCTTATACGGCTACCGTGGTTTGGTGCAGTGAACCGACCCCCTTGCCCGAAACGCCCGAGTGGGTTCGAGGCTTTTTTGTTTTAGGGTTTCCTGTTGCCATTGTTCAGAACGACATAGGGGCGTTACAAACAATTTTGTTTGGTAAAATTAGCATGGGCGGACGTATTCGGTGGGAAGACGTGTGGATTCCCGCTGTGTTAGCCCAACGTTGGCAAGGGGCAACTTTCGGGGTTGAAGGCATTCGTCAGCTGGTGCAAGCCAAGCCGCATTCCCCGTTGTTAATGGCTATTTTTAAACCTTGCTTGGGCGAACCACCCGCCACACTGGCGGAAAGCCTTTATCAGCAAGCCATAACAGGCACGCATTTGGTCAAAGATGACGAAGTCCTTTCAGACGCATCGGTAGATGTTGGGTTGGGTCGGTTAGAAGCTTGCTTGGGTGCATTGGCTAGAGCGAAGGCAGAAACGGGTAATACGCCTCTTTATGCGTTTAATTTGAATGGGGCGGCTCATGAATTACTGCCTCGGGCGGAACGATATTTGGCGGCGGGGGCTACGGCGTTTTTATTCAATTATTTGGCTTATGGCTTGCCTACGTTGCATATGCTGGCAACGCAACTATCCCGAAAAATACCCATTATTGCCCATCCTGCTTTGGGCGGAGCGTTTTATGGCTCAGTTAGCCATGGGCTTTCGCCGGCGTTGGTATTTGGTACGTTGCCTCGGTTGGCGGGGGCAGATGCTTGTTTGTTTCCATCGCCTTATGGTGGGGTTTGCTTGCCGAAAGCGGAAGCCTTGGCGGTTCAGCGGGCTCAACTGTGTGAACATAGTGGGTTGAAGGCTATTTTCCCTGTGCCTTCTGCGGGAATAGTGGCGGGTATGGTGCCTAGTATTTTGGCGGATTTTGGGAACGATGTCATTATTAATGCGGGTACGGGCATTATGGAAGCTGAAGGCGGAGCGGTTGCAGGGGCAAACGCCTTTTTATCGCAGTTATAGTATTTTGAAAAGGTTATGAGTGTCGTTGGTTCTAATCAACCAACAGTTGAAGACAGGCTGGTGCGAACGTAGTGAAGCAGACCAATTAGGGAGCCTCTTTTGCTTCCGGTCAAGCCTGTTTTCAACGTGCGTGGAAACAAGTCGACCCTTGAGAGGGGTTTTTTAAGGGGGCGTGGAGCCCCCTTGAATTTGTGGGGGGTGTTCGTGTTGGGGTAACCCAACCGCAGTCCCCTTATGTGTTGGTAGAATAAAACGGTGCTAGTCGATCGTCCATTCCCCTCGGCTCCAAACAACCGATTGTCAGCAAGATCACTAGCACCGTTTTACAAGGGATGCCATTTGAACAGATGCCCGAACTCTAACGTTCGTACCATAAGGCTAAATCCAAATCCCTATTTTTCTACCAAAGGAAATCCTACCATGAAAACCGTCGGCATAGATGTCTCAAAATCTACCCTAGACATCTGCTATCTCAACAACCAAAGCCCCCAATTCTCTCAGTGCCAAAACCAAGAAACGGACATTGAACAATTGGTTTTGGCACTGAGAGAATTCGCCCCCACCAAAATAACCCTAGAAGCCACAGGTGGCTAGGAAAAACCACTCTACCTAGCACTCAAAGTAGCCCAACTACCCGTTGTCAAAGCAAACCCAAGACAAGTAAGAGACTTCGCCAAAGCCTGCGGCATCCTAGCCAAAACCGACAAGCTAGACGCAAAAGTGCTAGCCCACTACGCTCGAGTAATCCAACCCCAAGAAACCGACTTCCTACCACCCCAAGCCTTGGTTGAACTGGCTCGGCACCAAGAACAAACAACGCAAGCCCTAGCAACGCTCAAAACGCAAGCCCACCAAGCCACAGACCCCTTCGTTATAGCCGATTTAGCCGCCCAGTGTGAAGCCTTAAAACAACGGCTTTCAGCCATTGTAGTGGAATGGAAACGAAGAATTGCGTTAGACCCATCGATTCAAAGCAAGCAAGAATGCTTGGAGACGGTTGCTGGTGTTGGGTTTAAAACCAGTGTGGTGCTGTTGGCTTGTTTGCCTGAATTAGGTTGTTTGGGTAGGGGGAAAATAGCCTCGCTGGTGGGCGTTGCTCCGAAGAATCGGGATAGTGGTGCTTGGCGGGGTAAGCGGTGTTGTTGGGGTGGGAGATCTGGTGTCCGTCGGTTGTTGTATATGGCGGTGTTGAGTTCGGTGCGGCATGATGAGCGGTTGAAGGTGTTTTATGAGCGATTGCGGGGTGTGGGAAAGCCTGCTAAAGTGGCGTTGGTGGCTTGTATTCGGAAGTTGTTGACTATTTTGAATGCGATGGTTCGAGATCACTTAAAAGCCACTGCTTGACACAGATGCTGACAAACCAACCAGCGAAAGACGGGAAAGACAATCGATGAGAGAAAAGGCGGATTCAAGTAAGAAGTGTTTCACAAGGGAGGGAGCGGTTAGCCACTGGTTGTAGCACTTCTAACGGCGTCTTGAAGCCCAAGCATTTTCTCGGGCGAGTATTCAACTTCCGCTGAACTTGCAACACTTCGGCCTCACTAACCATACCAAAATCCGTCCCCTTTGGAAAGTACTGACGCAACAATCCATTCGTATTCTCATTGCTTCCACGCTCCCAACTATGGTAAGGTTTGGCAAAATAAGTCTCTACACCCAACGCTGACGCTATTTTATGGTGATAGGAAAACTCCTTCCCATTGTCAAAAGTAATCGTCTTAACTGGCAAGTGCTTAAGGGCTTCAATAATACCCACACTCACCATTTCAGCCGTTGAACGGGCTACCTTAAACACCACTAACACTCTGCTTTTTCGTTCTACCAGGGTAACCACGGCACTTCGGTGATTCTTCCCGACCACGGTGTCAGCTTCCCAATCGCCCAGTCTACTTCTGGTTTCGACGATTTCAGGTCTTTGGCTAATGTCGACTCTACCGACAATTTGCCCTCGGGTGGGTTTACCGTTGACTCGTTTTTGGTAGGCTCTGCTTTTTCGACGGAGCTGAGTGTACAGAGAACCGCCATTTTCCTTGTCTTGGTAGATGTGTTGGTAGATAGTTTCGTGGCTAATTTTCTTGTTATGATTGAGTTTTAGCCATTCTGATATTTGTTGTGGACTCCATTGTTCTTGGGTAATTTTTTCTTTGATAATCGTTACAATGTCGGTTGTTAATTTTTTGAGGTGTGGTTTGGCTCGGTGTTTTCGGGTGGTTGCTTTTTGGTGGGCTTGTTGGTGTCTATAGCCTCGTTTGCCTGTGTTTCTTTTCAGTTCGTTGTTAATGGTTGTGTGTGAAATGGCTAATACTTTGGCGATGCGTCTGTTGGACAGGTTGATTGACTTGAGGGCGTTTATTTGAGATCGTTGGATGGCGGTTAGTTGTTGGTAGCCTTTGGGCATTTGTGTGTATCTCCTTTTTATTGTCGTTAATAAAAAGATACTACAACCAGTGGCTAACCGCTCCCTCCCTTGTGAAACACTTCTTACTTTAATCCGCCAGACAATAACGTCATTCAATTTTTGAATTGATACAACTAGCACAAAATGGGGGTTAAGGGGGTTTTATGCTAGTAAGATTTTATTTTTTTACGCTAAATTTAGGCGTACAGGCTTTATTTCTTTTTTAATTCAGGTTTTATAGGCAAACTCTCACGCTTTTTTCAAACAATCAATCAGTTTTAAACCACACGGATGTAGGTAATACAAGGAACAATTAATCGCTATGGTTAGCTACAATAACAACAACAACCCTTGGCTGCTCAATACCCAATTTAAAAGCAGCGGCAAATTATTCAACGACAACGCCTTGGCAGAGGCTTCCGCAGACCCTAGTGGTACTGTAACCGCTGGTAAAAAGTACGGCATAAGAAGACATTTGCCCGATGCAATGGTAGATAAACTTGAGCTAACCAACGAAGAAATGGCGATTGTACAAGCAGAACTTTCAAAAGTAGATGGCACACCCGTTATGCCCTACCAAAAACAAACAGGGCTTAACCGTTACCTTCCCTTAGGTATGCAGGCTAATTTAGGCAAACTAGCCCCTGAAGAACAAACAAAAGTAGATGAAGAATTAGCAAAAGTTCGGCAATATTCTCAACCTCGGCAAGTTGCGGGCGATACGTTTCAATCTTCTTCCGCTACACCCAGAAGTGGGGCAGACGTAGCCAACCCTTACGAACAATTCAACCCAACTATGACGGATGAGAATAACGTTCCGCCACAAGAAGTCTACCCACAACAACAATCAGAGGATAAAGATAATACTGCCTATGGAAATTATGGGGTAGACCCTTCCCAACAACAACAAATGACACCCGAACAAGCCCAAATGCTACAACAAATGCTAGCAGGCGGCGGCGGTGCACCCGCAGGTACTGCCAATGGGGCAGGTGGTGTAAAAGGTATGGCACAAAATGCCGGTTCAACAGCGTTGACCCTACTAGAAAAAACCAATGAAGGGCTATTGTCTGGTGCTAAAGGGTTGGTTTTTGGTAACCCAGATATTACGTTAGCACAAGGAGCGGCTACGGTAGGTGCTGCGTTTGTTATTGCTAACGCTGGCGGTTTAGCCTTAAACAAACTGCATGGCTACGATTTCGCTGGTGGTATGGCACTAACCAAAGAAGGGGCGGAAGCCGTTGGGAAATCACCCATTGCGAAGTTGGCTCAATTAGTAGATAAAGTGCAAATTGGCTTCAAAGGAGCCGATGGCAAGTCATTTTCAGCAGGGTATTTAGATGGCGTAAAATGGATGCCAGATACGGTTAAACGGGTTTTAGGCAACAACCAAGCCCTTAAACAACGTCAAAACATGGTTACAGACGAAATCATGCACGGCGATATTCAACAGTACTTCAATACGTTTTTTGACCATATGTTTGGCAAAACAGTTCAAAATGCCGATGGCACATTTTCCTTTGAAAATAGAGGCATGGTAGGCGAAAATGGCAATTTAGTACCGCCACGATTCAGAACCCACTTTGAAGGCACAGCGGATAAGCCCGGTATTATTACTGCTAAACGCTTATTCCATATTAAAAACTTAACCTACGACCCTGCGGATAGCGAAATGATGGGGCATATGACCCATAAATTGCTAGAACAAGTTAGCAACGCTGGTTGGGGCGATGGCTTTTTCTCTGCAAAAGACAATGTTTTACCGATAGCTGAAAGAGAAAAACTCATTCAAAAGCTATTAGATGCTCATAACGACTTAAAATTAGATTCTAAAAAAGCTGCTTTTGCGACCTTGCCCGATGGGATTGAATTACCAACCCTACTAGCCGAAAAAGCCGATAAACAAGTGAGCGAACATTTACAACACTTGTTTAAAGCCGAAGTGGTTGAACACGCCTTTGAAATGGATGAAAGTAGTGGTGAACTGCGTAAACTATTAGAACCCACGTTTAAAATCGTTCAAGAAAAAGTACCCGCATGGTCTAGCGAAGCACAGCTGGACTTGATGAAAAAGCAAGCCTATGGGCTGTTTAGTAAAGATTTAGGGGCTCAAAACCCTCGGGGTATAGCCCACGACGTACCTAAATTACTACATGATTTAGAAAAAGGCATTTTACCGACCGATAATTGGTTGGGTAAAGTAACCAATGGCGTAAAAGGCGTTGGTACGAATGTGCCCTTCAGCAACGAAGCACGGCAGCTATTCTGGAAAGAAGGGTGGGATGTACCCAACGGCAAACGAGCTATGTTACTAGCAGAACTAGAAAAGCATGAAAAAGCCTTCAACTTGCTTTATGGCGAAGAGGTTCATACGAAGAACTTGGCTGCTTTAAAAGAAACCAAAAGCTTCTACCAATTCCAAGATGTTGTGCGTAGCATGAAGCACGAAGGTAAGTTCCAGCTAGATTTAGGCTGGAAAGCCGGCGAATTTTACGACAACATTTTAAGCCGTGCGAAACAAATGTGTGCGGAAGATACGGGCCCTAGGGTAATGACAGCCCAAGCCGTCGACAATATGGGCGTTAGTGGGTTAGGTAGAATTGTACCCACCTTTACCCATTGGTTCAAAAATATGTGGGTAGGTAACCCGTTTGAACACCTCAGTGGCTTGTTAGAAACCGCCCACTTTAGTAACCAAGAAGGCAAAGGGCTAGAAAAACTAGGGAAAGCCGTTTTGGGTAGTGGTAGTTTGCAAAATAGATTTGGCAGATTAGCCTTTATGATGGGTGCGATGATGGCATTCACGCAATCTATCGGGGCTTCGTTCAAAGAAAGAAATCCGAAGTTTACCACCATGCCACCAGCCAACGGTAAGCCAGAAAAAGATAAACCAACGGCAACGATGACTGCACTACCGCAAGTACCCCTAGCAATAGGGTCAAACATTGCTTCAGCTGCTGGGGTAAAAGGTTTAGGTGTAGGCGGTAATATGATGGCAGCTAACACGCCACCAGAGTCTATGTTTACGGGCAACACAATGCAGCAATCAGGTGGTGTTAGCCCAATGGGCTTTGTAGCCCCTAGAAAAGCAACCGAAACGGCTGAAGATAAAACCAAAGCCACTACCAACCCTGCACAAGCCATGGCAACAGTAGAGGGTGCTAAACAACAGGCATACAACCCCAATATTGGCGATATGAGCAGAGCCTTTGGACGGGAATTTATTTCTGCGGGCTTAGGGTTTATGGTCTTTATGGGCTTGTTTAACTCTATCAACACGCAAACGCAGTGGCTAACAAAAGCCATGGGCAGGTTTGGACCGCAAACCTTTAAATGGCCGATACCCTTTGGTGGCCCACTCAGAATGAACTGGTTGGGTGCAGCCATTAACTTAGGTGGTGGTTTACTACTGATGCCCGTTATTTCCAACGCCATGATCAAAGTTTCAGACACTGTTTTTGGCAAACCACAGTACATTAAAGTGGAAGAAGCGGTTAAAAAGCAGGAAGAAGCCAAACGTAAGGCGGATGATTTAGCCAAAAAGCAACAAAAAGCCCTAGCAAAAGCGGGTGGGTTACCGCAAGGGTTTAATCCGGCAATGTTAGCTTCGCAATCGCCCACATTGCCGTATAGTCCACAATAATACCATTTCAAAGATTGAATAGCGTACCAACCAGTAGGAACGGCCATCGGGTTAATCGCTTCGGGCTAAGGTGTATGCGTAAGGGGGGACTGGCGTCAGCCCCCCCTTACAACCCCCCACCGCTTAAGGGGCAGTTCGCCACCCCCTTAAGAAACCCCAGGGGAACAACTGGTTAATTGGCTTACATGTACGTTGAAAATAGGCTTGAGCGGAAGCTAGAGGCTCCCTAAATGCTCTGCTTCGCTACGCTCGCACCAGCCTATCTCCAACTAATCATGAATCAATCGTTTAACCAACGTGCTGATTAAAATCCTCATAATAGCAGGCTATTCAATTGTTGAAATGGTACTAAGATTCCACCCTATGAAGAACCAGCAACGCATCTTCACCAATATGAGCAACGTTAAACAAGCTAAAGCTAGCACCTATGGGTAATTTCCATGGAATGTTAGCCTGTTGAAAACACGCTATTGCAGACGCATCGCCCAGTAGTTTTGGGCTAATAAAAGCATAAACATCATCTACCAATTGGTCAGCTTGTAAAAACGCAGACGTCAATTTTCCGCCACCTTCCACCCAAACCTTCCCAATATCCGCTTCGTGTAAAACTCGCAACACATCAGCTAAATCCAGCCCACACCCAGTGCTATTCAAAGCAGCCGAAAGCACCTTAACGCCTTTCGTTTTTAACGTTTCCAGATGCGTTTTATTGATGGAAACCCCTTCGCCCATTATCACCCAAGTTGGGGCTAGCGTGGTATCAAAAATTTGATACTCTACAGGATTCAATCGCAACGCGGTATCTACAACTACTCTAACAGGCGGACGCACGGGCAAAATGTCAGACTGTCTGCAAGTAAAAGAAGGGTTATCCGCCGCAACTGTGCTAGCAGACGTTAGCAATGCATCAAACCCAGCCCGCATACCATGCACCCACGTTCTGGCTGGTGGGGCGGTAATCCACTGGCTATGCCCTTGGCGTGTGGCTAGTTTGCCATCAAGGGTTTGAGCCCATTTCAGTGCTACAAATGGACGGTTCTGCTCAATGCGAGTAAAAAATGCCCTATTCACCTGCTGGCACAACGCTTCCAACACCCCCGTTTGCACTTCAATACCAGCACACAGTAAGGCTTCAATGCCAGTGCCTGCTACCAAGGGGTTGGCATCTTTACAACCAACAACCACTTTTTGAATGCCTGACTGAATGATGCTTCGGGTACAAGGCGGGGTTTTTCCCCAATGGTTACAGGGTTCTAGGGTTACCACTAGCGTGCTACCTTGGGGAATGATACCCGCTGATTCAAGGGCAATGGGTTCTGCATGAGGTTTGCCGGCTTCAGCGTGCCAACCAGTGCCGATTATTTTCCCTTGAGGGTCAAGCACCATCGCCCCGACGAGTGGATTAGGCGAAACCCCGCCCCACCCATTCAATGAAAGACGAACGCTATCTAACATCCAATGTTCTGCTGGTGAAAGCGATTGAAACGGCGTAGGCAAAACAGGGGCTAACAACGGTGTTAGCACCTGTTCAATAGTGGTATAAGGCAAGGTAGGCTTAGTCATAATCTATGTTATACCTGTGCCATTTGCTGTTTTTCTTCACGTTGTTTTTGGGCTAGCGTTACCAATACTTGGGCAGCCGCTGACCGTAACAACCATTGTTCGTCGCCCAAGGCTTGCAGTATTTGAGACATAACGCCCGCCAACACACTACTATTATTACGCTTCACCAATTCATGATAAGTGTTTAAAATATCAAGCCGTTTTCTATAAGCAAATTCGCCTTTGCTTTCGCTCAGTAATTTGGCATAAGTTTTCATTAAATCTGCCACAACACCGCTACCGAACTGGCTTAATGCCACGCTAACCGCTTCCCGAACATCAGGACTATCATGCCCCAGCAAGCCCAAAATAGCAGGAACGGCTTCTTTGGCTTGCAATACACCTAAAGCTTTAACGCTAGGCACAAGGGTAAAGGCTTCCGCATCTTTTAACCGATTAATTAATAACGGAATGGCAGATTTCAACCCTTCCTGTACTAATTGTTCTGCTTGCAGTTTGGGGGTAAGGGCTTTCGTGGGTGATTGTGTTTGCTTTTGCGTGTTAAAGCCCGTTTCGGTGTTTAGCCGAACGTGTCTACCTTCAAATTCAGCGTCAAACCCCGCCTGTTCAATAGCGGCAATGGCAACTTCTAAGGTTGGGAAGGCTTCCACTTCTTGCCCGTGCGGGTTGGGGATGCTTTTATTACCGTTAGGGGTTTGCAACACCATAACAGGTATAACAAACAGACTAATGCTTTTGCCTTCAGCTGTTTTTGTAGAGGATAGTTGTTGTTTGATAGGAATGAACACTTAAAATCACAACCCTCTTTTTATCCCAAAAAAATACACGCCGTGAGAGGTTCGAACTCCCGACCACTTGGTTCGAAGCCAAGTACTCTATCCAGCTGAGCTAACGGCGCATGGAAACCATCGAAAATTAACAGCATAACCTACCTACACTATCCCCAAAAAAGCAAAAAAATGCAAGTAAAACTAAAATAAAAGCTTAACGCCCATTCAAAAATTGAATGACGTTATTGTCTGGCGGATTAAAGTAAGAAGTGTTTCACAAGGGAGGGAGCGGTTAGCCACTGGTTGTAGTATCTTTTTATTAACGACAATAAAAAGGAGATACACACAAATGCCCAAAGGCTACCAACAACTAACCGCCATCCAACGATCTCAAATAAACGCCCTCAAGTCAATCAACCTGTCCAACAGACGCATCGCCAAAGTATTAGCCATTTCACACACAACCATTAACAACGAACTGAAAAGAAACACAGGCAAACGAGGCTATAGACACCAACAAGCCCACCAAAAAGCAACCACCCGAAAACACCGAGCCAAACCACACCTCAAAAAATTAACAACCGACATTGTAACGATTATCAAAGAAAAAATTACCCAAGAACAATGGAGTCCACAACAAATATCAGAATGGCTAAAACTCAATCATAACAAGAAAATTAGCCACGAAACTATCTACCAACACATCTACCAAGACAAGGAAAATGGCGGTTCTCTGTACACTCAGCTCCGTCGAAAAAGCAGAGCCTACCAAAAACGAGTCAACGGTAAACCCACCCGAGGGCAAATTGTCGGTAGAGTCGACATTAGCCAAAGACCTGAAATCGTCGAAACCAGAAGTAGACTGGGCGATTGGGAAGCTGACACCGTGGTCGGGAAGAATCACCGAAGTGCCGTGGTTACCCTGGTAGAACGAAAAAGCAGAGTGTTAGTGGTGTTTAAGGTAGCCCGTTCAACGGCTGAAATGGTGAGTGTGGGTATTATTGAAGCCCTTAAGCACTTGCCAGTTAAGACGATTACTTTTGACAATGGGAAGGAGTTTTCCTATCACCATAAAATAGCGTCAGCGTTGGGTGTAGAGACTTATTTTGCCAAACCTTACCATAGTTGGGAGCGTGGAAGCAATGAGAATACGAATGGATTGTTGCGTCAGTACTTTCCAAAGGGGACGGATTTTGGTATGGTTAGTGAGGCCGAAGTGTTGCAAGTTCAGCGGAAGTTGAATACTCGCCCGAGAAAATGCTTGGGCTTCAAGACGCCGTTAGAAGTGCTACAACCAGTGGCTAACCGCTCCCTCCCTTGTGAAACACTTCTTACTTGAATCCGCCTCTTTATAGAGACCTCTGCAAAAAACCAAGAAAAACCATCCACGTCATGTTGAGCTAATGCGAAACATCTCCTGTGCTTGCCTTTGGCGATTCTTCACCGTCGTTCAGAATGACAAAATACGCTATAGTATTTTAAAAAATTACACTTCAAAACAATAATGCGGAATACTTGGTAGCACTGGGCTTAGAGCTTCATGGGGGGTGGTCAAATACCACCCCCCAAACCCCCCGCAAATTTAAGGGGGCTCCACGCCCCCTTAAAAATCCCCTCTCAAGGGCTGATTTGTTGGCTTCCACGTTAGAAAGAGGCTTGAGCGGAAGCTAGAGGCTCCCTAAATGCTCTGCTTCGCTACGTTCGCACCAGCCTCTTCCCAACTAGGTATGATTTGAAGCTTAAACTATCAGCTTAAACTTAATAATAATAGGCTTTCCGCAGTTTGGTTAGGAAGCGTAAAACGGTTAATTGATATGAGTAGACACTAAAACAGACGAGAGGGTAGGCATAGCAGACGAAACCCCACCAAAAAGCCCCAACAACTGCTGGGTAAAGTCTTCTACCCCCGAAAGTAACGACCGCTTTCGCCCATTATGCCGTAAGGCATCTGTTAATTCTACTTCATCCATTAGCTGAGCCATTGCAAACGCCACTTGCAACGGTTCATGCGGTTCCAACAATAACGAAGCCTTCTGACTCCATTCTTCCAAATGCCCCACCTTACTAATTACCACAGGGCATTGCACCACCAAGGCTTCCAACACACTTAAGCCCAGCCCTAATTCTCGTTCCGCCGGTACATAAAATAATCCTTTAGCACTAGCGTAAAGCGTCAATAACAAAGCGGAAGGCACATTGCCATGTAAATGAACCCGAGCCTGTAAGTTGGCAGGCAACGCTTCTTCCAGCAATTTTTGATAGGCGGGAAAATCTGCCAAGCCAAGCCCAACAATGACCAAATGCGTTGGGGACGACTGTTTTTTTTCAGTGGATTGCAGGTCATTTTCAGTGTCTGAATCCGTCGTTGGGTCTTCAGCATCCGCTTCACGAATATCATGAAAACATTCAAACCCTGCTAGCACGGTATGAAACCACCGAAACGACCGGTTTTTATCAATCACCACCAAGAAAAATGGGGCATCAACAGGTAAGCCAACGGTTTCCAAAAATGCAGGAGCTTGGCTTAATTTCTTGAGGGCTTTTCGTTTTTCGTTGGTTAATTTAAACAGGGAATCGACACACGGGTAAAGCACCTTAACTTGGTTGGCATTCACTAAAGGGAAACACGCTAAACATTGTGATTGATGCCAGTAGGAGGGCATTAACAGTACATCTGCCGGTTGTAAAACTTGGAGTAGTATTTCAGTCATCACAGGGCGTAATTCTTCATCCAACAACAGTTGGGTATCAAAATCCGTCGTAAAATAAATAACTGTGGGAGGGTGTGGTTCTTTAGCATTTAGTGGGCTATTGAGAAAGTTAATTAGCCCGAAACAAAGCCCTTGCCCCTCCCAGCCTTCGTTTATTGGAGGATTCAGCGAAGCTTGAATCAGCCGTTGTTGAATGAAAGTATAGCCCCATTGCAAAGGGGCAAACAGGCATTTCAATAAGGTTTTTTTCAACTTCTGTTTCCAGTTAAGATCTGTTTTAGCCTGTTCAAGCAAGTGCGAAAGTAGGTTAAGCTGGTTGTGCTGTTCCGTTAGCCAAGCTTGGTAAGGCATACTGAACTGAAACGTCCATAAGCCCTGCAATAAAGGCACTAATACCGGATTAAACGCCTGCTTAGCATACCGTAACAACCCCACCAATTGGGTAATGTGTTGCGTAATACCCACCACAGCCACAAAAGGCATTTCAGGGTGATGCGGTAACGCCAATAAGCCTTGTACAATGGTACTAGCCAGCCGAATTTCCGCCGTTTCAAACGGATGATTTTCATTTTTACCTAGGCTGGCCTTACTCCATCGGCTAGCATCAACCCACAAAAGCCAAGACGGTGCTTCAGACGCTTTGATACGATACGGCAAGTTATACGCATCTACCAATCTAGGCTGACTAAAGCCTAACCGAAAAAGGCTTCGGTTAGCAACCCACGAGGCTGAAATCTGTTGCCAAAGGGCATTCATAGTCGTAACGCACCTTTAATTTTTTCATCGAACGTGGGGGACGAAATCCGCTTCTGGGCGTGTGGCGGGTACTAACGCCACTAACCGAAATAGCAGTTGCTTCAAGCGTTCTGTATTTTCTTTAAACACGGCCAACACTTCTTCATGGCTTACAGGCGGAATACCATCGACACCGCAGTCATAATCAGTAATAAGCGAAAGGTTGATGGGGTACATATTCAATTCCCGTACCAAATGCACTTCGGGGTATTGGGTCATATTAATGACTTCCCACCCTTGCGAACGAAACCAAGCAGATTCACTTTTGGTGCTAAACCGAGGCCCTTGAATAACAACCACCGTCCCTGTTTCGTGCACGGTTAGCCCCACTTCTTTGGCGGCTTGTATTGCCCACTGTCTGCCTTGCTCGTCAAACGGGTCTGCAGCAGAAACATGGGTGATGATTGGCCCTTCGTAGAAGGTATCAATTCGGCTGTGGGTGCGGTCAACGTATTGGTCGCAAACCACTACATGCCCTGGTTCAACGTGGCGTTGAAGGCTTCCCGCTGCACAAGGGGAAATAACCGTATGCACACCGAGGCTTTTCATTGCCCACACATTGGCCCGATAGTTAATTTTATGCGGAGCGATGGTGTGCTTTTTGCTATGGCGGGGCAAAAAGGCGACTCGTTTGCCATCTACCGTGCCTAGGGTGATATCATCCGAAGGGGCACCGTAGGGGGTTTCCAAGGTAATGGTTTGGGCGTTTTCCAAAAATTGGTAGAAGCCAGAACCGCCAAACACGCCGATATCGGCAATGGCGTCAGTACCGGTACGGAAGGCGAAGGGAGCAGGGATAAGAGCCATCATCATAGGGAAAAATATCCTTTTTAAGTAACATAACGAAAAATGATTTCTTATAGCCTATCATAAAGAGACGCTGTAGAAAACCTCATAAAAAAAAGAGCGAAGCAGGTTAAAATCTGCAGCGCTCAACGTCTGGAAAAAAATAGAATAATCAGTTAAAACGCTTGATACGATCCGTGCTGGAACACTATTTAAACAGTATCAAGGATTTGTTTTATCTCTATACCTCTTGCACGACTCCATTTCTGGGGCATCTTCGTTGTCATTTGCGGTACTCGAATCCTCATGTACTTCAGGGTACACCTACGGTTCTGCGTTCCTCATTCCTAGAATCTGCACCCACCTATCGAGCCATGCAAGAAGTATTATTATAGTATCTTATCTTAAATGAGAATCATTTGCAATAATAAATTTTAATACACCTTAAAAACAAGCGTGCTTAAAAAAATACTGTTACCCTATTGCGTAGCGTCTATGTTTTTGTAAAAGTAGAGGAAAGAGAAAGCTTTCTCGTTCAATTATTATTATTATCAGCACTAAAAATAAAGTTTTCAGTTATCTTTTTTCGTCTTTCCTGTTTATCAGCTAATTGACGCACTGTATTTATCGGAAAACCCTTATCAAAATCGGAGATTAACCATCATGCCAGTACCAAAGCAGCGCGTAGGCCATTCAGACCAAGGACATCGTCGTGCCAACTGGAAAGCCGTACAGCCTAATTTATTTTATTGCTCAAATTGTGGTTCGCCTGCTTCCCCTCATACCATTTGTGGTGTTTGTGGTTTTTACAAAGGCAAATTAATTAGTGCTCGTTTCGCTAAAAAAAGCGGTTATGCTGCTGCTCAGGCTCAAGCATCTGAAAATGAATCTGCTTAAGGTTTTGTTTTATTAACCTGCGTTTCTTTCTTTTGTTATTACCTGTTTATTCAATTGTCTTCAATAAGCAAGCGAAAATCGTTAAGCCGTATTTCTTGAAACAAGGGCAATTTTAATGACCTCTCAACAATTAGCTATTCCTGTCATTGCCATAGATGCTATGGGCGGAGATTATGCTCCGCAAGAAATTGTAAAAGGGGCTGTTTTAGGAGCCAGAGCTTATCGTGTCGCCATTGAATTGGTGGGCGATGAAGCATTAATTCGGAAAGAATTAGTCTTGTATGATACCGCTGGGTTGGATATTCGGGTAGTACACACGCCAGATGTAATTGATATGGGCGAAGCCCCAGCTACGGCTCTACGCAAAAAGAAAAATGCGTCTATTGCTGTTGCTGCACGTCGGGTTAAAGAAGGTCATGCTCAAGGTTTTGTAGCGGCTGGTTCAACAGGTGCTGCTATGACTTCTGCTTTGTTTAACATCGGCAGGCTTAAGGGAATTGACCGACCTGCTATTGGCGTTGCCTTACCGAGGCAAGGTAACCCTTGTTTATTGTTGGATGGCGGTGCGAATGCTGATTGCACGCCAGAACATTTGGTTCAGTTTGCGTTAATTGGTCAAGCCTACATGGCAGGCGTTTATAAAATTGAAAAACCGCAGGTGGGCTTGCTGAATATTGGTACAGAAGAAGGCAAAGGTAATAAGTTCAGCAAAGAAGCCTTTGACGTACTACAAGCAGAAAAGCTGATTAATTTTTGCGGTAACGTAGAAGGTAGACATCTGTTTTTAGGTGGATGCGATGTAGCGGTATGTGATGGGTTTACGGGCAACGTCGCAATAAAATCTGCCGAAGGGATGGTTACACTTTTTGGTCGGTTGTTGAAATCTGCGTTTATGCAAAACGCTTGGACGAAATTTTTAGGATTATTGGTTAAGCCCATTCTTAGCAACGCCAAAAAGCATTTAGACCACGAAGAATTAGGTGGTGCTTTATTGTTAGGTATTGAAGGTATTTGTATTATTGCCCATGGTGGCAGTTCCGCCAATGCCATTAAAAATGCCATTAAATTAGCGGTAAAAGCCATTGAAGCCAACGTGCTAGAAACCATGATTGAACACGCTAAAACCATTGCTGTTAGTAGCGTACCAGTGGAATCGGTTTCTAATGCTTAAATTACTTTCAAGGTATTTGATGACCGCCATTCTCGGATTTCTTATTAGTTGTTTTAAATCATATTAAATAGTGAAAGTTGAAAAGAGTTTCGTTTAAATGATGACTATTCAAAAAATTTTAAAGGGTGTAAAAATAATCGGTGTTGGCGGTGCTGTTCCGCCTACTATTATTATGAACGACGCGTTAACCCAATTAGTAGATACTTCTGATGAGTGGATTACTTCCCGTACGGGCATTAAGCAACGCCATGTGCTTTCGGGTGATGAAACACTCTCTGATTTAGGCGTTCAAGCAGCGAAACAAGCTGTTGCTCAAGCTGGGGTAGACCCCGCCACAATTGGTATGGTGATTGTGGCAACCACAACACCTGATGAACGCTATCCTGCAATGGCCGCTAGGGTACAAACTGGTATAGGTGCGGTTAATGCTTCTGGTTACGATATTGCTTTGGCCTGTACAGGGTTTGCAGCAGCCTTAATTACGGCTGAACAGTTTTTGAGAACCGGTTTTCATCAGCGTATTTTGGTGATTGGGGCAGATGCCCATACCAGAGTAATGGATTGGTCTGACAGGAATACCTGCGTGCTATTTGGCGATGGAGCGGGTGCGGTTTTGCTAGAATCTACCGAGTTGGAAAACGATGCGTTTTTAGCTTGTGATATGAATTTGGATGGGGCTAAAGCCAACGAACTACACGCAGACCATATTGTAAACAATTGCCCATTAGTGCCTCAAGCTTCTGCTCGTTCGCCTTATGTGCAAATGAATGGACGTGAAGTATATAAATTTGCCGTAGCCGTGGTAATGAATAGCATTTTGCGTACACTCGAAAATTGCCAAAAAACCATTGAAGATATTGATTATTTAATTCTACATCAAGCTAATATTCGCATTATGGAATCCATGACAGAACGCTTGGGTATTCCGCCTGAAAAAATGATTGTTAACTTGCAACGCTATGGGAATACTTCCGCAGCAACTATTCCTTTAGCACTGAATGAAGCCGTGTTGGATGGCAGAATTAAAACAGGTAGTACTGTGATGATTTGCGGTTTTGGTGGCGGGCTTTCATGGGCTTCCAGTTGCTTTAAATGGGGTGGTCCTACCGTGGCTGTTACTACAGAGCAAATGAACGGTTAAACAAAGAAAGGGATATTGCTATGATGAAAATTGCATTTCTATTTCCCGGTCAAGGGTCTCAATCTTTAGGGATGGGGGCAGATTTTATGACAGAATTAGCTTCGGCCCAAGCTATTGAACAAACCATGAATCAACTAACAACCCCCAATCAAGCCGTAACACTTTCAGCTATTATGAAAGCTGATGGCGATGCAACGCAATTACAACGCACCGTGTATACCCAACCTGCGATTCTTTCTGTCTCTATTATGGCGTATCAAGCCTTTCAAGAAAAAACAAACGGAAACGTTGTGCCTGTAGCAACAGCTGGGCACAGCTTAGGAGAATTTTCTGCATTAATTGCTGCTGGGGTGTTAAGTTTTGAACAAGCTGCCCAGTTAGTGGTAAACCGTGCCAAACTAATGGAACAAGCCACAGAAGGAACTATGGCAGCCGTGTTAGGGCTTTCAGCCCAAACGGTTCAAACGTGTTTGTCTCAGCAAGTATTGCCTGCTGGGCAGTTGGTTGTTGTTGCTAACGATAATGCCCCGACGCAAGTGGTTATTTCAGGCACGGCAGAAGGCATTGAAGCGGTTACGCCAGCCCTAAAAACCGCTGGTGCAAAACGGGTTTTACCCTTACCCGTAGGCGGAGCCTTTCATTCCCCTTTAATGGAAAAGGCAGCCGATACGTTCGCAAACTATATTCAAGAGCAATCTTTTAAAACAGCCCAAATACCCGTAGTGTGTAACGTGAATGCCCAACCCACAACGGACGAAGGGGCGTTGAAAGCTAATTTAAAAAGTCAAATGTGTAGCGGTGTTCAATGGACAAACACACTAACCACTCTGGTTGAAACACTGGGCGTGCAAGCCGTTATAGAATTTGGGCCAGGTAAAGTATTAACCGGTTTAGTCAAAAAGCAATACCCTGAAGTGGACTGCTTGAATGTGTTTGATTTACCCTCACTAGAAGCCACAGTGGCTTGGGTTCAAGCACAAGCTTCTTCAGGTGCTAACACCACAAAACCGCAATCGTTACTTTCTGTATAAACCACTTTAGAAGGAGATTTTCAAGACATGATGAGCGATAAAATAACACCAGTAGCTATTGTAACAGGCGGTTCACGCGGTATAGGTAAGGCGTGTGTTTTAGCTCTTGTTGAAGCCGGTTATAAAGTCGTTTTCACCTACCATTCCAATGAATCTGCTGCAAAAAATGTGGTACAGTTAGCCACGGAATTGGGCGGGTTTGCCAAAGCTGTTAAAGCTGATGCTGGCAGTAAAGTAGCCAGCCAAGCCTTAATTGATGAAACTTTTACAGAATTTGGCAGACTAGATGCGTTAGTCAACAACGCCGGTATTACTAAAGATACCCTTCTGATTCGGATGTCTGATGACGATTGGGATCAAGTACTTCAAACCAATTTAACGGGTGTATTTTACACCACTCGGGCGGCTGCAAAAGTAATGATGAAGCAACGTTCTGGGGCTATTGTTAACATTTCTAGCGTTTCTGGTATCTATGGTAATGCAGGGCAAACCAACTATTCGGCTGCAAAAGCCGGCTTAATTGGTTTAACCAAATCCGTCGCCAAAGAATTGGGTTCTCGGGGTGTAACGGTTAATGCCGTGGCACCAGGGTTTATTGATACCGATATGACGGATGACTTGCCTCATAAAGAGAAAATTTTGGATCATATTCCATTAAAGCGGTTTGGCCAACCTGAAGATATTGCCAAAGCAGTTGTGTTTTTGGTAACATCAGGCCAGTACATTACAGGGCAAACCCTTCAAGTGGATGGTGGCATTGTGCTGTAAACAGGGTTTATATTCTGTATTTTGTTGTTCGTTTTTTAAAAAGTAGAAGAGAGTCTTTTATTATGTCAGCAGTGTTAGATCGTGTTAAAAAAGTAGTTATTGAGCAACTAGGTGTTGAAGAAGCCCAAGTAGTACCTGCCGCTAGCTTTAGTGGTGATTTAGGTGCAGATTCTTTGGATACCGTTGAATTGGTAATGGCTTTGGAAGAAGAATTTGATTGCGAAATTCCTGATGAAGAAGCTGAAAAAATTACAACCGTTGGTCAAGCCGTAGATTATATTGAAAAAGCTCAAGGTTAGTGCCTTGTTGAATTTTCAACCAACTACATTATAAATAATTAGAAAGCTGTAACCATCGAGTTTTAGCTGGGTTACGGCTTTCTAATTCTATCTTAAATTGAACTTACGCTAATAGACTCTACATTTGATAGCATTTTTGCCTGCTTCGGTTTTGTCTTGTTTTTACCACTATCCGCCATTATTATTTTTTAAAATTTCACCTTTTTTCTGCTAACCCTTAAGCATTCTTTGAACGGAACTAATTAATTATGAACTTAAAACAACGAGTCGTTATTACTGGCATGGGTGCTATCAGCCCTATTGGGTCTTCTTTGGAAGCTATTTGGGCTAGTTGCATGGCTAGTAAAAGTGGCATTGGCATGATAGAAAATATTGCTGAAGACCAACGGACTTGCTTAATTGGCGGAGAAGTTAAAGACTTTGACACGGCTGATTATATGGATAAAAAAGAAGCTAAACGCATGGATAGATTCACCCATTTTGGGATTGCGGCTTCCAAATTAGCTTTTGCAGATTCTGGGCTTGAAGGCAACATTGATAAAAATAGATTAGGCGTTGTTATTGGTAGCGGTGCTGGGGGGTTAGCCAGTATTGAAGGGCAAGTAATTAACTGTATTGAAAAAGGGTTTAACCGGTGCAGTCCGTTTTTAGTACCCATGATGATACCAGATATGGCGGCTGGTCGTGTTTCTATCGCATTAGGGGCTAAAGGGGCTAACATGGCGTTGGTAACCGCTTGTGCTACAGGCACAGATTGTATTGGGCAAGCCATGCGAATGATTCAATTAGGCGAATGTGATGCCGTTGTTGCTGGTGGTGCAGAAGCCCCAGTTAATGCACTTTCAGTGGCTGGCTTTGCGGCTGCCAGAGCCTTGACGCCACAAAAAACGAATCCTGAAAAAGCATCCAGACCGTTTGATAAAGACCGTGATGGTTTCGTTATTGCTGAAGGGTCTGGCATCCTGATTTTGGAAGCCTTGGAACACGCCCAAGCTAGAGGGGCAAAAATTTACGCCGAAGTGGTGGGTTACGGTCGGTCTTCGGATGCTCATGATATTGTGATGCCTCATCCTCGGGGTGAAGGGGCGGCAGCCGCTATGACAGCGGCCTTACGGTGTGCAAACCTAAAACCAGAAGATATTAGCTACATTAATGCCCATGGTACGTCCACCCCGCTGGGCGATGTAGCTGAAACGTTAGCTATTAAGCACGTTTTTGGCGATTACGCTAAGAATGGCTTGATGGTTTCTTCTACCAAAAGTATGCACGGGCATATGTTGGGTGCTACGGGTTCATTTGAAGCGTTGCTTTGTATTTTGGCTTTACAGCACCAAGTAGTGCCACCTACCATTAATTTAGATGAACCGGGTGAAGGATGTGATTTAGATTATGTTCCCAATGTGCCTCGGGTTGTAACGAATATGGATTATACGATGTCTAATTCATTCGGGTTTGGTGGGCATAATGCCAGTATTATTTTGAAGCGATGGGCTGAATAACAAAAGACGATAGCCTTTAAAAAAGTAATTTCGGTTTAGGGCTTGCCTTTGCCGATGATGACTTTTTGTAGTTGGTAATATATCGTTTATTGACACTGATTATTTATAATTTATACTTATTAAAGTTATTTTCTCTTTGCTTTTCCATAAAACTTAGGACACGTTACACATGATGAAACTTGCCGCTTGGATGCCTAGTTTTTTGAGAAGTAATTCTTTTTCCTAAAAATCAGAATCAAAGTGTTCATACCAATTCCAAGTTTAAATAGCGTGTTGAATATAGGGGAAATAGGCGAACGATTTCACCCACGCTGTATTAGCCTCTACCCAGCGTAAAGCCTTCACTAAATGAGCTTCCACTGCATCCAACGTCTCAAAATAAGCATTGCCAAAAAACCGAGTCCGAACGCCCTTCCACAACTGCTCCACAGGGTTCAACTGCGGACTATACGGCGGTAAACAAACCAACCGAATGTTAGCAGGAACAACCAGCCCCCCACTTCTATGCCAACCTGCACCATCCAAAACAAGCACAATCTCATCTGCAGGGTAACGCTCACTTAATTCCTGCAAAAACAACGTCATACAAGCCGTATCCGCATACGGAAGAATCAACGAAACACTCTCTCCCGTCTTTGGTTCCATGGTACTATACGCATAGAGGTATTGCCGTATATGTTGAGCTTCCACTACTGAACGTTCACCCTTGGGTAACCATACTTTACGAACTTGGCAAATTTTGCCAAACCTCGCCTCATCCTGAAAAAATAGCCGAACTGGCTTTTTTACTGTTTTTGTAACAGAGTTAACGAAGTCAGGAAGTTTTTTTGAAGAGGGTTTGAGCCTCATCATTATGGTTGGGATGCACTGGGCGAGGTACTTTTGCCTTCCAATCGTGGCGATTGAGCAGGTTGTAAACAGTTTGAAAGATGACGGGTCTGCCCACCAGTGCGTTGAGTGCCTGGTGTAAATCGTAGATACCGACCTTACCTTTGTGGCGTTGTAGTAGGTCTATTTCGGCTTGTTTACTGGGTAGTAGGCTATTGCGTACAATCCCTTTTTTAGGATAGAGACTGTAAAGTCCGTGTTGTTGAACTTGGGCTTGAATGCGTTGGACGTGTCGAAAGCCGAAACCCGTATGTTGGGCTATTTCGGCTTGTGTTTTACCGTCGATTATTTTGAGTTTAATGCAGAGGAATCGGCGATAGGTTTTCTTGTCGGTGAAGGTTTTTTCAAAGGCGAGTACGTCTTCTTGGGTGAGCATGAGCAGACTCTTTCAAATAAACAATAATACCCCTCTATTATACGCTATTTAAACTTGGAATTGGTATAAGGCTAAGAAAAGGGCTTCTTGGGCTGGGGTGTTTTGCAGTTCGTGTTGGAAGTTTTCGAGTGTCGTGGCTTCAGGGATGGGGGATTCTAAGGAGAAGCCGAGAAACTTTCGGAAGGAGAGTCTGTCGTGGCATTGAAATTCGGTTTGTTCATAGGAGAGATTGAACCATATTTTGAGGAGGTTCATTTTGAGCAGTAGTAGGCGTTTGTAGGGTGGTCTGCCGTTGGGTTTGTGGTGGATGTGTGTTTTGAGGATGGTTTCAAATAGTTGCCATGGTAGGGTTTGGTTCATTTCCTCTAGGAATTTGTGAGTCGGTGTGGCTTGTTGAATTTGGATGTCGGCAAAGGTAGTCATGGGGGTGGGGTATCCTATGAGAGGTGGAATAATGTCCCTTCTCTTCTAACCCAAAATTACCTTGCCCTTTTTCCGTAACTTCTATTTAAAATGCAGTGTCCAAAATGTGGTAGTTTAGATAAAGTTAAAGCAGGGTTCATTGGAGAAAAGCAACGGTATCAATGCAAAAACTGTGCCTGTAAATATACACGTTCAACCCCGAAAGGGCTTGCACCCATCACATGGAAGCTAGCCAACCCAGCTATACGCTTCAGGGCTTTCTCTTCGAAAAATTGGTAATTTAATTGGGGTTTCAACGCCTGCTGTACTCAAACAAATTCGTAAAATAGACACCACTGCTTGTCGGTTAGAACCACAGAAAACCACTGTTGTTGAGCTCCTGCACGTTTCTTACCGAAAAAAACGCAAAATCTGGGTATGGGTGGCTGTTTGTCGAGAAACAAGGCGAATCTTGGACTGGGAATTGGGTTGTCGTGGCATTAAAACCTTGAAAAAATTATGGAAACGGCTTCAGTTATTCAAGGTTGAAGTTTATTGTGCTGACCATTGGAAAGCCTACAATGCCGTGTTGCCTAGTGAAAAATTGGTTCAAAGCAAGGCTGAAACGTATACAGCAGAACAGACTTGGAGCGATTTGCGACATTGGTTTGCTCGGTTTAAACGACGAGGTAAAGTCGTCTCTCGGTGTTTGGGTGATTTGATTCATGCCATAGCCATTTACTTTCACCGAGTTAATTTAAGATATAGCCAATTGCTTAAAACTCTCATAAAAATAAACGCTACTAGCATACCCCCCCCAACGTCCTATTTTGTGCGTTTATAGTTGTTCTAAGTATTATTGCCCCTACACAGAGAAATAGTTTATTAAATTTTGCAAGAACAGCTAAATCTTCGAAGCTGTCTTCATAGTGTAGGATTTGTTGTATAATGAAAGGATAGCAAAGGGGAAAGATGATCTATCCAACTGATTTAACAGACAAACAATACAACCTGATTGCCGATTTATTCAATGTAGGAAACTACGGTCAGGCAAGAAAGCACCTTGTCAGAGACCTACTCAACGCCGTTTTTTATCTCACCAAAACAGGGTGTCAATGGGCAATGCTACCCAAAACCTATCCACCCAGAAAAGCCGTTGAAAGCTTCTTTTACCGAGCAAAAAAACGAACAACATGGGATGCCATGCTTGAACGTCTCGTGGTTCTCGACCGAGAAGCCTCTGGTATAGCTGTTCCAATAATTATTGAGCTATAATAAGGAGGATAACGTTCACGAAAAAGGAGGATTCATCTATGGCATATAGCGTCGATTTAAGACAACGAGTCGTTGATTGCATCAATCAAGAAAAAGAAACACAACAAGCCACCGTCATCCGATTCAAAGTCAGTCTCGCCACCGTCAAACGATGGCTCAAACGAACCTGTCTCATCCCCAAAAAACCAGGGGCAACCACCGCAACAAGCATCGACAGAAACCAACTACTCGCCATACAAAAAGCCAACCCCAGTGCCTATTTGGACGAATTGGCTCTCTTGCTCGGTTCTAAAAAATCCACCATCTCCTACAACCTCATTAAACTCGGCATTAGCCGTAAAAAAAAGCACGCTCTACCGAGAACGAAGTGAAGCCAAACGCACAGTTTATAAGCAGGAGATAGAACCGCTAACGCCCGCCAGTCTTGTGTTTGTGGATGAATGTGGGGTTGGCCGTAGAAGCGTTGAACGCTTGTATGGTCGTTCCCCTAAAGGTGAACAGGTGCAGGAGGAAATTAGTGGTCAACGCACCGAACGTACCTCTATTATAGCAGGGTTACAGGGTGGAAAGCCATTAGCCCCGTGGTGTTTTAAGGGCTATTGTAATACCGAGGTTATTTTGACGTGGGTTGAACATGAGTTGTTACCGAGTTTAACGGCGGGGATGACGGTCATTGGGGATAATGCGAGTTTTCATAAATCTTGGGAGATTCAACAGCTGATTGAATCTGCGGGTTGTCGGTTGTTGTTTTTACCGCCTTACAGTCCTGATTTGAATCCGATTGAGCGATTTTGGTCGGCGTTGAAGGCGAGAATTCGTCGGTTACTAACCGATACCTTATCTTTAGATGAAGCCATTGACCAAGCCTTTAAAATGGCTCAATAACTTTGGGAACAGCTATAAAAAAGCCGAACCCACTTACGCCTTGATTGATTCCCAAAGCGTGAAAACCACGCTCAATGCCGAAGAACGTGGTATTGACGGGGAAAAAAAAGGTGAAGGGTCATAAACGGCATATTGTAACTGATACGCAGGGACGGCTATTGTTTGTTCAAGTACACGCCGCTAATATCCACGATACGAAAGGGGGGTGTGGTGTTTTTGAGCAGGCGGTGAAGATATTTCCTAGCTTAAAGGGTGTTTGTGCAGATGCTGGGTACCGTAAGACATTTGAGGACTTTGTAAAAGGGATTTTAGGTAAAACGGTTGAGATTGTTGAGCGAATTAAAGAGGCGGGTTGGGCGGTGATTCCTAAACGGTGGATTGTGGAGCGAACGTTTGCTTGGTTGACTGGGTATCGTCGGTTATATAAAGACTTTGAGAGTTTTAACCAATTGGCTATATCTTAAATTAACTCGGTGAAAGTAAATGGCTATGGCATGAATCAAATCACCCAAACACCGAGAGACGACTTTACCTCGTCGTTTAAACCGAGCAAACCAATGTCGCAAATCGCTCCAAGTCTGTTCTGCTGTATACGTTTCAGCCTTGCTTTGAACCAATTTTTCACTAGGCAACACGGCATTGTAGGCTTTCCAATGGTCAGCACAATAAACTTCAACCTTGAATAACTGAAGCCGTTTCCATAATTTTTTCAAGGTTTTAATGCCACGACAACCCAATTCCCAGTCCAAGATTCGCCTTGTTTCTCGACAAACAGCCACCCATACCCAGATTTTGCGTTTTTTTCGGTAAGAAACGTGCAGGAGCTCAACAACAGTGGTTTTCTGTGGTTCTAACCGACAAGCAGTGGTGTCTATTTTGCGAATTTGTTTGAGTACAGCAGGCGTTGAGACCCCAATTAAATTACCAATTTTTCGAAGAGAAAGCCCTGAAGCGTATAGCTGGGTTGGCTAGCTTCCATGTGATGGGTGCAAGCCCTTTCGGGGTTGAACGTGTATATTTACAGGCACAGTTTTTGCATTGATACCGTTGCTTTTCTCCAATGAACCCTGCTTTAACTTTATCTAATACCAATTCCAAGTTTAAATAGCGTATAATAGAGGGGTGTTATTGTTTATTTGAAAGAGTCTGCTCATGATTACCCAAGAAGACGTACTCGCCTTTGAAAAAACCTTCACCGACAAGAAAACCTATCGCCGATTCCTCTGCATTAAACTCAAAATAATCGACGGTAAAACACAAGCCGAAATAGCCCAACATACGGGTTTCGGCTTTCGACACGTCCAACGCATTCAAGCCCAAGTTCAACAACACGGACTTTACAGTCTCTATCCTAAAAAAGGGATTGTACGCAATAGCCTACTACCCAGTAAACAAGCCGAAATAGACCTACTACAACGCCACAAAGGCAAGGTCGGCATCTACGATTTACACCAGGCACTCAACGCACTGGTGGGCAGACCCGTCATCTTTCAAACTGTTTACAACCTGCTCAATCGCCACGATTGGAAGGCAAAAGTACCTCGCCCAGTGCATCCCAACCATAATGATGAGGCTCAAACCCTCTTCAAAAAAACTTCCTGACTTCGTTAACTCTGTTACAAAAACAGTAAAAAAGCCAGTTCGGCTATTTTTTCAGGATGAGGCGAGGTTTGGCAAAATTTGCCAAGTTCGTAAAGTATGGTTACCCAAGGGTGAACGTTCAGTAGTGGAAGCTCAACATATACGGCAATACCTCTATGCGTATAGTACCATGGAACCCAAGACGGGAGAGAGTGTTTCGTTGATTCTTCCGTATGCGGATACGGCTTGTATGACGTTGTTTTTGCAGGAATTAAGTGAGCGTTACCCTGCAGATGAGATTGTGCTTGTTTTGGATGGTGCAGGTTGGCATAGAAGTGGGGGGCTGGTTGTTCCTCCTAACATTCGGTTGGTTTGTTTACCGCCGTATAGTCCGCAGTTGAACCCTGTGGAGCAGTTGTGGAAGGGTATTCGGACTCGGTTTTTTGGCAATGCTTATTTTGAGACGTTGGATGCAGTGGAAGCTCATTTAGTGAAGACTTTACGCTGGGTAGAGGCTAATACAGCGTGGGTGAAATCGTTCGCCTATTTCCCCTATATTCAACACGCTATTTAAACTTGGAATTGGTATAAACTACCACATTTTGGACACTGCATTTTAAATACTCCTTAATAGACTTAAGGATATTATAATAGCTAATTAGTTAAATATCTCGCTTTATTTATAGGGATCTGCAGGTTTTTGAATGGAGCTTTTAACGATGCCCACTTGATTATTTGCCCCCTATTCAAGTGTGGCTTGAATAAATCCCATTCTTTCAAGCCACACTTGAAAAACGGACAGGAAATCAAGAGCTGAAGGCGTTTTATAACTAACCCATTTCTTTTAGGGCAACTTCCACCGCTTGGCAAACGGTAGGTGTAAATATACTGTAGAGTAACGGATTGTTTGTCATAAATCTTAATGCGTTTTTATTGATATGTTGCTTAGGTTTGCTAATTAGTAATCCTTATAGATTTATAATTAATTATCAGTATTAGCTGTATATGAACAGTACGAACAATCATAAGGGGTTAGTGGTGTATTACAACGAATACAATACTCAGGATCAAGCTCAGAATCACACCATAAACATTTAGTAATATTCCCTATAGTTACAAGTGTTCCAGTTTCGTTACAGCTTGAACAATCCCAAAAAAGAGATTCCTGACTTGAAAACTCGTCGCCATAACTTAAATTTATAGATGTAACAGACTTATCAACTGAATACTGCAAACAAACCAATGCCTCTGGATTAGCCCCACAACTTTTACAAGTTAATACCATTTTTTGGAAGCTGTCATTAAGTTGATCCTCTTGATAGATCAATTCAGAATGACAATTAGGGCAAGCTAACTCTAAACCCTTTATTAATTCTAAAGACGAAAAACTATCTTGACATTCCTTTAATTCTTTTTGATACACTGCGTGAACTTCTAAAATTATTTTCCAAGTGTCATCACCCAATAATGTAACAGGTAGTTCACCTAAGTGACTACATAATTCGACTAATACTTCAAAGGTCTTCGCAATTTCGGCTTTAATTTTTTCTGAAGAAAGTTCCGTGTATTTATGCTCAATATCATTGCGTATTGTATTTAACTGTTTTAATTTTTTATGATCAATCGTTAGATTAAAATCTGTGAAACGTCTACCAATGGTATAAAAATCGACCGTTTGCATTCCATCTGGCAAAATTTCTAAATCACCCTCTGGAGAAAGGATTGGCTTGTATTTACTAGCTAAAACCATCTCTAAATCAACATCAGGGCAAGCTTTAACCAAAACAGCCTTTGCGAGCAATAGAATACCAGCATAATAATTTCTAACAGCTGAAATGGAGCGTTTAGATTCTTTCAATTTGTAATCTTCTATACCAATTTGAATACTATTGATAGCGTTTTGAAGTAATGTATCCATGTTACCCCCCTACTCACTCGCCATGGAAAGAACCCATTCCCGCATTTCATCACGATCCGACGTGGGGTTGGTAACATCAAAATAGTAGGCTTCAGCATGGTGCAACACTATCGCCGAAGTCGATTGTTCGGGCTCCAAAAGGAAGCTTTCCGTCATCGTGATGCCAATGCGTTCGGGTTTGAGTAAATCCATCAACAACCGCTGGTCTTCCAAATTCGGGCAAGCCGGATACCCAAAACTATACCGACACCCCTGATAAGCCGACGGCTTAAGGAGTTGCAAGCCCACCTTACCCGCCTCCTTCTGCGTGATAGCCAGTTCCTTACGAACTTGGGCGTGCCAGTATTCCGCCAAAGCCTCCGCCATTTCCACCGCAAAGCCATGAAAAAAGAAATAATCCGTATAATCATCCTTCGCAAACAACGAATTGGTGTATTCCGTAGCCGCATGACCCACCGTAACCACCTGCATCGGCAACACATCCATCACGCCAGATTCCACCGTGGCAAGGTAATCCGCCAAGCACAAATTCTTCTTCCCACCCCGTGGAAACGCAAAGCGGAGACGTTCCGTTTTGAAGTCTTCTTCGTAAATAACGACGCTATCGCCATCCGCTTGAGCAGGGAAATACCCATAAACCACCTGCGGTTTCAGCAGATTTTGTTCCTTGGTTAGCTGCTTGATGTTGGCTAAAATCGGTTCGACTTTTTCCGCCAAAAACTGGCTGTATTCTTCCTTGGATTTCGCTCCCCGACGAAACGACCAATGCCCCGTGTAAACCACTTTTTCATTGAGGAACGGGTAAATATCGTCAATCGGCACATCCACCACTTTCGTTCCCCAAAACGGCGGATTGGGGATAGAAACGCCTTGCGTTACAATAGAACGTGGAGCTGGCAGGGCTTTCAGTTCCGCTTCGGTAACTGTGGGCGGAATTTCCCACGGATTGAGTGGCGGTGGGGCTTCGCCCTTAGCTTTACGGGTTTGAGCAGGACTTAAAAACGGCGTGCCAGCCGTTTTGGCTTCCATAATATCTTTCAGCGTATTGAGCGTATCAAACGCAGATTGGGCATAAACCACCGCCCCATCATACACATTTTGGCAGTCGGTTTCCACAAAATGCCGAGTCAATGCTGCTCCGCCCAGAACAACTGGGGTTTTCCAGCCTTGGCTTTGCATCAGCTCCAAATTATCTTTCATAATAGCGGTGGATTTGACCAACAGCCCACTCATGGCGATTAAATCTGCTTTTTCAGTTTCGGCTTTGGTGAGGATGGCATCTGCCAATTGTTTAATACCCAAATTATGCACTTTATAGCCGTTATTGGTGAGGATAATATCTACCAAGTTTTTGCCAATATCATGCACATCGCCTTTGACTGTGGCTAGAACGCAAGTGCCTTTGGGTTCGGCGGGTTTATCGTCGCCCCCCAATTCTTTTTCCATAAACGGTTCTAAATAGGCAACGGCTTTCTTCATGGTTTCCGCAGATTGCAAGACAAACGGTAGTTGCATTTCGCCCCGACCGAATAAATCGCCCACGGTTTTCATGCCTTCCAGCAGAATATTGTTGACAATTGCCAACGCAGAATGGGTTTCCAACGCCAAGGCTAAATCCGCTTCTAGCCCTGTTTTGTTGCCATCCACAATACGATATTGCAGGCGGTCTTCAATGTTTTTGGGCAGATTCGCGTCTTTTTCTTCGTTGGTAACGGCGGATGCTCCGTTGTGTTGATAATATGACATAAATTCCATGAGTGGGTCTTGTCCTTCTAGGGCGGGTTCATCAAAAATTAGCCGACGGCAGAGCTCTTTTTCGGCTTCGGGCAGTTTGTGGAGCGGTACGAGATGGGCACTGTTGAAAATGGCCATCGTTAAACCGGCTTCCACGGCGTAGTGCATAAATAAACTGTTGAGGGTGGGACGGCTATGCTTTGCTAACCCAAAACTAATGTTGGAAATGCCCAACACAAAGCCGACCTCGGGGAATTTTTCTTTAATCAGGCGAATGCCTTCGAGGGTTTCAATCCCCGCCTTGCGGAATTCCGCATCGCCACTGCCTAGGGTGAAGGTGAGCGTATCAAACACTAAATCTTCGCCCCGCATGCCGTATTCATGCACGCATATATTGTAGATACGTTCAGCAATTTCCAGCTTTTTTTGAGCCGTTTTCGCCATGCCATCTTCATCGATTGTTAAAGCCACCACGGCTGCTCCAAATTCTTTGCAGAGGGGTACAATCGCCTCAATGCGTTCACGCCCATCTTCTAAGTTGATGGAATTGACAATCGCTCTACCAGCTATCAACTTGAGCGAAGCTTCTAGCACGTTGGTTTCGGTGGAATCCAGCATGAGCGGCACATCTAACTGTTGATTAAAGCGGGTAACGGTTTCGCACATATCGCGTTCTTCATTTCGTCCGACGTAAGCGGTGCAAACATCTAGCAGATGAGCCCCTTTGCGGATTTGGTCTTTGCCAATTTCAACGAGGGCATCGTAATCTTCAAGGGCTAATAAATCTTTAAATTTTTTCGAGCCATTGGCGTTGGTGCGTTCGCCCACAATCAGCGGCGGGTTATCAATTTGAATACCCGTGGCGGAATAGAGTGAAGTGAGCTGGTTTTGGACGATGGGGTTGCGTTTAGCTGGGGTGATTTCAGTCGCTAAGGTAGCAAGTGCTTCAATGTGCGTGGGGCAAGTACCACAACATCCGCCAATAACTTGCACGCCATATTGCCCTACAAAGGTTTGTAAATAGCCTTTTAAGCCTTCTGGCGAAAGGTGATAGTGGGCGTGCCCGCCTCGGTTTTCAGGGATGCCCGCATTGGGCACGCAAGAAACAGGGAAGGGGCTATGTTGGCACAAATACCGAATGTGCTCTTCCATTTCTTTAGGGCCAGTGGCACAATTAAGACCCAATGCATCAATGTGGTAAGGTTCTAGGGTGGCTAGGACGGTAGCAATATCGCACCCAACAAGTAGTGTACCTGTTAATTCCACCGTAACCGAAACCATCCGAGGGATGGGGCGATTCAACTTTTTTTCAACGACTGAAATAGCCGAAAGCCCTGCTTTTACTTGTAATAAGTCTTGACAAGTTTCCAGCAGAATAAAGTCTGCTCCGCCCACTATCAAGCCTTCTACTTGAGTGATAAACGAGGCTTTCAGTTCATCGTACCCAATATGCCCAAGAGTACAAAGCTTGGTGGTTGGCCCGATAGACCCAGCCACCAGCCGAGGTTTTTCCGTAGTGGAAAACTCATCGGCTACCGCCCTAGCTAGTTGGGCTGAAACGAGGCTCAATTCATACGCTTTTTCAGGAATGCCGTATTCCGCCAACACCACGCTAGATGAACCAAACGAGTTGGTCTCAATCACATCTGCCCCCGCCTGTAGGTAACTGGCATGAATGGCTTTGACGACATCAGGACGGGTTAAACAAAGTAGTTCATTACAGCCTTCAAGGTCTGTCCCGCCAAAATCATCTGCTGTTAGCGGGAAGTTTTGAATGGCGGTGCCCATCGCACCATCTATCACCAGTGGGCGGTGTTGGGTGTAGGCATCAAAAAAGGAAGGTCGAACGAAAGCGGATGCAGTAGGGGGTGTAGCAGGGGCTGTAGAAATAGTCATCATAAAAGCAAAAAACTCAATCTAGCGGGTTGTAAAAATGGCGTCCTAAAACAAACAAGTAGCGTCTATTTACTACAGAAGACGTTACTGTTAAGGGTACTTGAAAGATGCCCAGCTAGCAACCAACCAGCTAAAGACGAAAACGACAATCGGTGAAAGACCCCGCCATTTAATCTTTAAAACCGGTATCGTTTTTTGAAAATTTTTTGACGCCATTTAGTGTAGGGGCGGATTGCATCCGCCCGTTTCTGTACATCTTCAGACGGGCGGATGCAATCCGACCCTACAGGTTCAGGAATTGTTCAAAATACTATATCATCACCCATGTAAGGGAAATTAAGACCTTCGCTTTCAAAGTGAAAGTTAAAATGGGTTATAGTAACAATAACAATCAATTATTTAATCATCTTTTTTAAAAATACTTTATTTTATAATCGCCTATTTATTGACGAGTTAGGACTTTTTTCTTTAATGATGTCTGATTTGCCAAATACCACCCCCTCCCAAGCCTCAAAAAAAATGGCTATTTCTCCAGTTAAACAGGCGAAAGCATTGTCTATTACTGGGTCAGATTCTATTCGTGCAATTTCTGCAGCCGCCATTAGTGATGATGTTGAAACACAAGACACAGCAATGGAAGATGCACCTGAAGTAGCAGTAAAAGTACAAATTAACGATTCTTGGAGCCAGTATTCCAATTATTTAGTACGTCAGCAAAAAGCAAAAGCTCAGCAAGATATTCAAGAACTATGGATGACCTTTCAAAACCAACGAGACAATATAAAACTACGTGATGGCTTAGTGATGCATTATATACATTTGGTGCGGTACGCTGTTAGTAGGCTACCATTAAACCTACCTAGCAGTATTTCTACCGATGATTTAATGAGCTTTGGCACCATTGGCTTACTTGAAGCTGTTAAGCGGTTTGATCCTAGTCGTGGATTAAAATTTGAAACGTATGCTACCAACCGTATACGGGGCGAAATTATTGACCAGCTTCGGAGTCAAGATTGGGTGCCTAGAGGGGTGCGTAAGCGGAACAAATTGCTAATGGAAACAATTGCTTCATTAGAAGTAGAGCTTGGACGTAATCCTAGCGAAACGGAAATAGCCACGGCATTAGGCATTACCAAAGCAAAATTGCAAACCATCTTAGCTGAAACTACCCAATTAATGCTTTCGTTAGACGAACAGTTGAGTTCAGATTCAGATGGGTCTTCGCTTTCGTTATTAGATACGGTAGCCGATAAAGCAACCCTTCACCCTGAAGCACAGCTTGAAAATGGCGATACGCGGTTACGCTTAGCAGAATCAATTAATTCATTGCCTGAACGAGAAAAATTACTGATTGCTCTTTATTACCAAGAAAACATGACACTACGGGAAATTGGCGATATTATTAACGTATCAGAATCAAGAGTTTGCCAGTTGCACGCCCAAGCCTTACTAAGATTGCGTCAAAAAATGTCAAAGCTGATGGCTAATTAATTAGTTGAATAATGAATTCTCATTGTTTAGGATGAGTTCAAATAAAGGTCTATTAAGTTTTAAGTTGCATAAGCCGATAAGATCGATAGTATTTCCCCTAGTTACATCACTGTCATCGTATAGGTTCAATAGGGTTTATAATTAAATCTAACAGAAAGTCGTATTCTATTATGAACAAACAAAGAATTATTAACCATCGTCCATTATCACAATTTCAACATGATCCTAATTTTCATTATGAACTGATTTGGATTGAGCCTTGTTTAGAAGTGCGTGAAACCTATAAAACTTGGATTGGTGAACACGCCCCTGGGTTTGAGTTTGTAGCGGTAGCCAATCTAGAAGAAGCCTCTGCTTTTTTAGCAACACTGCCCTTAACAGAACATGTGGTTGTATTACTAGAACCCATTGGTATTGAGGGTGGAGAAGATGCGTTAACCGCCTTTGCAGATTCCTTAAAAAAATTCAGAGATTCTGAACTGGTTTTCTTAACAGAACACGCCCCAGACGATTATATTGTATTAGGCAAAAAATTGGGTGTGTATAATGTACTGGCTAAAAGTGAAACATCTCGGCCTGATTGGCTAGAAAAAGAGTTTGTATGGACGCTTCACCCTTCTACCCAAAAAGCAATCAGTTTAGAAACATTAGTACCAAATCCCACGCATCGTGAACAAATGACCATTGCCAATAGCAATGATATTCAAAAAGTATTTCAACAAACCCTTGATTTAGTCGGTAAGCTTATTTCAGAAGAGGTTTCGTTTGAAATTGGTACCGCATTAATGGAAGCGTTTACCAATGCGGTTTACCACGGTAATGTAGATGAAAATGGTAAAGAAATTTACGAAAAAGGCAGTTTTGTTGAAGCTTTAGCACCCAACCAAACCGTTGATGTTTGCTTTTCAATGAACACAGAATGCTTTGCCCTTTCTATTATAGACCAAGGGGGTAGCTTAACCACAGATGGCGTAATGTATTGGCTAGAACGTAACGTAACAGACGAAGGTCTTTTTGATACCAGCGGGCGTGGTCTATTCTTAATGCACTGTTTAATGGATAGATTGTTAATTAGGATTGTACAAAAAAAAAGAACGGAACTATTTTTGTTTAAAGAATATAATGTGCCAGAAGGCAAAACGCCGTTAGCTGGACTTGAAAACAAACCGTTGCTTATCAGCTTAGAATAGTGTAGTAATTTAAAAAATTTACCGTTTTTTCTATGTAGGGGTGGATTGCATCCACCCGCTTCTGTTAATCTTCAAACGGGCGGATGCAATCCGCCCCTACATTAAATACGCTATTTAAACTGTGATACCAATTCCAAGTTTAAATAGCGTATAATAGAGGGGTATTATTGTTTGTTTGAAAGATTCTGATCATGATTACCCAAGAAGACGTACTCGCCTTTGAAAAAACCTTCACCGACAAGAAAACCTATCGCCGATTCCTCTGCATTAAACTCAAAATAATCGACGGTAAAACACAAGCCGAAATAGCCCAACATACGGGTTTCGGCTTTCGACACGTCCAACGCATTCAAGCCCAAGTTCAACAACACGGACTTTACAGTCTCTATCCTAAAAAAGGGATTGTACGCAATAGCCTACTACCCAGTAAACAAGCCGAAATAGACCTACTACAACGCCACAAAGGCAAGGTCGGCATCTACGATTTACACCAGGCACTCAACGCACTGGTGGGCAGACCCGTCATCTTTCAAACTGTTTACAACCTGCTCAATCGCCACGATTGGAAGGCAAAAGTACCTCGCCCAGTGCATCCCAACCATAATGATGAGGCTCAAACCCTCTTCAAAAAAACTTCCTGACTTCGTTAACTCTGTTACAAAAACAGTAAAAAAGCCAGTTCGGCTATTTTTTCAGGATGAGGCGAGGTTTGGCAAAATTTGCCAAGTTCGTAAAGTATGGTTACCCAAGGGTGAACGTTCAGTAGTGGAAGCTCAACATATACGGCAATACCTCTATGCGTATAGTGCCATTGAGCCCAAGACGGGAGAGAGTGTTTCGTTGATTCTTCCGTATGCGGATACGGATTGGATGAACGTATTCTTACGTGAATTAAGTGAGCGTTACCCTGCAGATGAGATTGTGCTTGTTTTGGATGGTGCAGGTTGGCATAGAAGTGGGGGGCTGGTTGTTCCTGCTAACATTCGGTTGGTTTGTTTACCGCCGTATAGTCCGCAGTTGAACCCTGTGGAGCAGTTGTGGAAGGGTATTCGGACTCGGTTTTTTGGCAATGCTTATTTTGAGACGTTGGATGCAGTGGAAGCTCATTTAGTGAAGGCTTTACGCTGGGTAGAGGCTAATACAGCGTGGGTGAAATCGTTCGCCTATTTCCCCTATATTCAACACGCTATTTAAACTTGGAATTGGTATGAATCGGTATTAACCCCACCATCGGAAAGTTCTAGAATTAGGTTGAACGGCGTACAAATAAACGCTACGTTATACCCCCACGGTTGCAGAGCCACATCTGCCAACAGCGTAGCCCCTGCGTTCACGGCTTTTTCAACCCACGCTTCAACAGGCAACGGCACTTGCAACGAAAGTTGTCCGCCATTGCCAAGCCCTAAAGCCCTTGTTACCTCTATCGCAACAGGAGGGCTTGCCTGCTTGAGAAAATCAGGCATTATTGCGGTATGGGCAAAGGCTATCACGCTACCCGCACTGGTAACCAGTTCAACATATTGCCCTTCCATGCCAGTGGCTTGAAGGGTGAAACCAAACACGGTTTGAAAGAACGAAACGGCACTATCCACAGTCTGCACATAATAAACGCAATACCCTAATTGAGGACTTAGAACCGAAGCTTTCTTCATCGCTAACAGCCCACTAAGCTTGAGGCTTCAGCTTTTTTTGAGTTAGCGTTTACCTGCTGACAATGTTGTAGAAAACGGTCAAACAAGTAAACAGAATCATGCGGGCCAGGGGCGGCTTCTGGGTGAAACTGCACAGAAAAAGCGGGCAAACGGTTGTGCCGAATGCCTTCGATTGTTTGGTCGTTCAAGTTAATGTGAGTGATGGTAATTTCTTGGCTTAATAAAGAAGCTTCATCGGGGTATTGAACGCAATAACCGTGGTTTTGCGAAGTAATGGTAATGGTATTCAGTTCAACATCTTTCACAGGATGATTACCACCATGATGCCCGAATGGCATTTTTTCTACAGGTAGCCCCATCGCCAACGCTAACAGTTGATGCCCCAAACAAATGCCAAAGGTGGGCACATTTTTAGCTAATAACTGTTGCACGGTTGTAATAACGCTGGGTAACGAACGAGGGTCGCCAGGGCCGTTTGAAAGAAAGACGGCGTCGGGGTTTTCAGCCATAATGGCTTCAAAACTGGTGAAGGCTGAAACGACAATTAATTCTTCTACCAATGGGGCTAAACAACGCAGAATGTTGGTTTTCATCCCAAAATCTAAAGCAACCAATTTTTTGAGTTTGGGCTTTTCATTTGAAGCAATTGCTCCAGCTGTTTCGGCTTGATACCGATACCGATGCGTGGTGGTTACGGTTTCAACCAATGGTTGGTCGTCCAAACTGGGTTGGGCGTTGATGGTTTCAACAAAGCTGGGTAGCAAATTGGCATCGGTTGTAATACCGCATTTTAATGCCCCTTCAGCCCGTACTAATCTTGTAATTGCCCGAGTATCCACGCCTTCAATGCCCACAATACCTGATTGCTTTAGCCAAGTGGCAAGGCTACCGCCTGCCCTGCAGGAACTGGTACTGGGGCTTAACCGCCGAACAATAAAACCTGAGGCGTGCAGTTGGGATGATTCAAAATCTTCGGTATTCACGCCGTAGTTGCCAATTTCGGGGTAGGTCATTAACACCACTTGCCCTTTGTAGCTGGGGTCTGTTAATATTTCTTGGTATCCTGTCATGGCGGTGTTAAAGACTAATTCACCGTACGTTGTGCCTTCGCACCCAATGCTGAAGCCTTGGTAGGTGTGTCCGCCTTCAAGCACTAACCATGCGGGTTTGGCGGATTGTAAACTAGAAGATTGCGTTGGCATAATGGATTTTCTCCGAAAGAGCGTATTGAAAAGCTGGTACGATGTTACTTCTTATTATAAGTAAAACCTAAAATATAACCAACCTGTGCTACTAATTTAAAACGCTTCTATAGAAAAGCTCATGGTTTTGCATTGCGAAGCGGTTAGTGGGTGTAACCCTATTAAACTAGGCGTTGAAGCTAATAGCAAACTTTTCCAATAATCCGCTTCCAATGTAGGCAGTAAAGCTTTTACGGGGGGCAAGGTTTTCTGTTCTTCGGCTATCATCGTGCGGGCTTCGCTCAGGGAAACAACTTCCTTAGCAGGTATGGGCGTATTGGTGGTTAAATCATCAATCAATACGTTTTGCTGGCGTAATCCTTTTAGCCTGTCATCTTGCAATTTTAATAATTCCACTTGCCGAACGAGCCCTTTCGCTTTTTCTGGGGCGGGTATAAAGGTTTGTGTACTAGCAATAAACGCCACAGGTTCATCTAAAACGGGAGTTAAATCTAGCAATTTAGCCGTTTTGCTATAGTTGGTAGCTTCATTGACATCTGCCATGACTAAGGCATTGTTTTTGCCTGAACTTAATCCGCCTTGCCCATTGGCTTGAGTTTGAATTTTATCAGCGACCATAGATTTATACGCATCTTCGCCGGTTAAAATAACGGTATGTAAATCAGCATCGAAACTGGTGGTAAAGGGGGCTTGAGACAGAGGTAACGAGGGGTAAAAGAAATTGGTTAAATCTTCGTCTTGCAAATCGACGGGTTCTAGGGTACCGATAGCCGACTGAGCTACAGGACGAAAGACGTGTCCGCTTTTTGGGGCAGTTGTCTTGTTACAAGCTGGGGGTGCTACAAAGGGGGTAATGTTCATCATTGGTCGAGTGTCCTTCTCGATTTTTTACTTTAGTAGAATAGCATAGGGGTGTTTATATTAAATCGTCTGAATAGAAAAGTGTGCTAGCTAGTTCGTTTTTTAGAGAGTGCTACAGTTTCAGATGGGGTTGAAGGGGCATAGCCCCTTCATATCAAAAAAAGAAGGGAGATGATGGGTTTGGGAAGAAGAGGGAACGGCTTCCTCCCAAGTTGAAAGCCCTGCTTTCAAGCGTTAAACGTTAAATCTAAAGTGAACCACATCGCCATCTTTCATGCGATATTCCTTCCCTTCAGACCGAAGCAAGCCTTTTTCTTGGGCTTGTTTTTCGCCACCACAGTTAATGTAGTCTTCATAACCAATGACTTCCGCCCGAATAAAGCCTTTTTCAAAATCAGTATGAATAACACCGGCACATTGCGGAGCGGTGAATCCATCTTTAAAGGGCCATGCCCGCACTTCTTTTACGCCGGCAGTGAAGTAAGTGCGTAAGCCGAGCAATTCAAATGCCCCCCGAATCAGCAAATCAACACCAGATGTTTCAACGCCTAAACTGGCTAAATAATCTAGCTTTTCGGCTTCGTCTTCTAACCCAACCAGTTCGGCTTCAATGGCGGCGGAAATAGCAACCACCGGTCTTCCTACGGTTTTTGCATGGGCAACTAATTTCTGGAAATGTGGATTTTGGCTGGGGTCTGCCAACTCATGTTCCGCCACGTTGGCGGCGTAAATAATGGGTTTAACGGTTAGCAAACCAGATTGTTTTAGGAGTAATTGCTCTTCATCGGAATAATCAGTTAAAGTTAAAAATTCTCCGCCTTCAATGATGGGTAGCACCTTTTTGTAGAGGGCTAATTCGGCTTTGACTTCATCGCTTTGTTTGGCGGATTTTTCCAAACGGGGGAAGCGTTTTTCCAGCGAACCAACATCAGACATCGCTAGTTCTAGTTCGATGGTTTCTAGGTCTCTCACTGGGTTTACGCTGTTTTCAACGTGTTGAATGTTGTCATCTTCAAAACACCGTACCACTTGCACAATCGCATCTACTTCACGGATGTTGGCTAGGAATTGGTTGCCCAGCCCTTCGCCTTTGCTAGCACCTTTTACCAGCCCTGCAATATCCACAAATTCAAACACGGCGGGAATGACCTTTTGAGTGCCTACAAGGGCTTGTAGCTTGAACATACGGGCATCATTCAGTTTTACCATGCCGGTGTTGGGTTCAATGGTGCAGAAGGGGTAATTGGCACTTTCTGCGGAAAATGATTGGGTTAGGGCGTTAAATAAGGTGGATTTCCCGACGTTGGGTAGCCCGACGATGCCGGCTCGAAGCATGGTTTAAGGTCTCTTTTGCTAAGTTTTTGGAAGGTAAATACTAACTTTTTAACCTTACTGCAAACAAGGTTTTAACTCAAGCAACACAAAACAAGCCCCCAACACTTGATTGTTCGGCAAGCAATCAAGTGCCACTTGAAAAAATGGTAGCAATTCAAGTTTGAAGAAAAATGAAGAGGCTAAAACCCTCAAGACGCTATTGCTGATTGAGCTTCAGCCATTTTAGCCAAAGATTGAACTTGATTATTTGCCACCATTTCAAGTGTGGCTTGAATAAATGCCATTTTTTCAAGACGCACTTGAATCTTTGCCCTAAAATCAAGTTGGGTGCTTGTCCGTTTTTTGATTGTTTGGGATGGTTTTTGTTTGGGGTTGGGTTGAATTTTGCCCTATTTAATAAAATAGAACGCTATGCTACAATGAAGGCTATTTTACCCTACCCCCCAGTAGTTGAAAGCCCCCGAGTGAATGCCCAAAGCACCGACTAAAAATAATTTTACCGCCCTACTAGCCCAAGCCAAAGCAGGCGATGCCGAAGCCCAATACCAAGTAGGGCGGGCTTACCGTAAAGGCAACCCTAATTACGGGGTAACCATTAATTTTAAAGAAGCCTTTAAGTGGCTAAGATTGGGTACAGAACAGGGACACGGCAATGCCCAATGTAATTTAGCTGCGATGTATAGAGATGGGGAATTTGTTAGTAAAGATGAAACCCTAGGGCTTAAACATATTAAAGATGCCCTGCCTTGGTTAAGAAAGTTTGCTAAACAAGGCAATGCAAATGCCCAATGTAATTTAGCGCTAAGTTATTTTTATGGTGAAGGGGTTAAAAAGAATTTAAACCTAGCGGTTAAATGGTATACCAAAGCGGCGGAACAAAAACTTGCAAATGCTCAATATGCTTTGGGCTATTGTTATTTTAACGGCGAAGGGGTGGACAAAGACACTATAAAAGCGGTAGAATGGTATAAAAAAGCGGCGAAACAAGGCAATGCTGATGCACAATGTAATTTAGGGTTTTGTTATTTTAACGGTGAAGGGGTAGATAAAGACCCTGTAAAAGCCTTTGAGTGGTATAAAAAAGCGGCAGAACAAGGGGATGCAGCTGCCCAATATAATTTAGGAGGGTGTTATTCTAAGGGTGAAGGGGTCGACAAAGACCTTATAAAAGCCTTTGAGTGGTGGACGAAAGCAGCAGAACAAGGGGATGCTGATGCACAATGTAATTTAGGATTTTGTTATGAAAACGGTGAAGGGGTAGATAAAGACGCTGTAAAAGCGGTGGAATGGTATAAAAAAGCAGCGGAACATGGGCTTGCAGTGGCTCAATATAATTTAGGAGGGTGCTATGCTAAGGGTGAAGGGATGGATAAAGACCCTAAAATAGCCGTGGCATGGTATGCGAAAGCGGCGGAACAAGGGGATGCACATGCTCAACGTAATTTAGGGTTTTGTTATGCTAACGGTGATGGGGTGGATAAAGACCCGAAACTAGCCGTGGCATGGTATACGAAAGCAGCAGACCAAGGGAATGCACAAGCTCAATATAATTTAGGGTTTTGTTATGCTAACGGTGATGGGGTGGATAAAGACCCGAAATTAGCCGTGGCATGGTATACGAAAGCGGCGGAACAAGGGGATGTTCTAGCTCAAACTAATTTAGGGCTTTGCTATGCTAACGGTAATGGGGTGGACAAAGACCCTAAAATAGCCGTGGCATGGTATGCGAAAGCGGCGGAACAAGGGGATGCACATGCTCAACGTAATTTAGGGATTTGCTATTATATCGGAGATGGGGTGGATAAAGACCCTAAAATAGCCTTCGATTTCTTGACTAAAGCAGCAGACCAAGGGGATGCACAAGCTCAATATAATTTAGGGTTTTGTTATGCTAACGGTGATGGGGTGGATAAAGACCCTAAACTAGCCGTGGCATGGTATACGAAAGCGACAGAACAAGGGGATGCACATGCTCAATCTGCTTTAGGGCTTTGTTATGCTAACGGTGATGGGGTGGATAAAGACCCGAAAAAAGCGGTAGAATGTTTAGAAAAATCTGCGGAACAAGGCAATGCAATAGCTCAATATAATTTAGGGGTAACCTATGATGAAGGGGGTAAGGAAGATGAAGCACTGTATTGGTTAGAAAAAGCCAAGGAACAAAAACTTGATAGGGCAACAGATTATTTAACCCAACGCACCGCTCGTAAAGCCTTTGAAAAACTAATTGAAGACCAACAACAAGACTTTGAAGCCAAAATAAAAGACCAATTTGAACAATTTAAAGCCGATAAACTTAAATTGGTAGATGACGCAAAAAAAGAAATTGCCAAAAATAGTGATGAACAAAAAGGGCTTTTTGCAGGGGTTATGTTAGCAATTGTGTTAACGTTTTTAGGTATTATACTAACCTGCCTCATTTTCTGTTTTGAGCAATATAAAGATAGCATCGACGCCCGATTGCCAGAACAAAAAACAGTGGTGGAAATGCAACTCAAACAGTATGAAGAAAAAGCCAGTCCATCGCCCCTGCCCTCACCCAAAAAGCCCTAGCCCCAAGCAATACCAATTCAAAATTTGAATGTCGTAAAATCTTGGAACGGGAGACCACAAGGGTTCGCCCCTACGGTAATCTATGGATTTTCGTTCGTAGGGGACGACCTGTGTGTCGTCCCGCACCCAAATTTTACGCTATTTAATACTTTGAATTGGTATGAGGCTATTTACGTCGTTAATGTCGCCATTGGTCTAACCCTATGTTTTTTGTATAATAAAAAACGACAATGCAACCTTACCCCTACGCTGGAGCCTATCAAATTCGTGAACCCGACCTTAGAACAAGTAACGCCCTTCAAAACTACCAAAAACCTACCCAATCATCCCACATTCAACGGCTTCGCCTTCACGCTAGAAGCCCAACAAGGGCAAGCCCGTGCCGGCAGTTTTCAAACCCCCCACGGCATCGTGCAAACCCCCGTTTTTATGCCAGTAGGCACCCATTCCACCGTTAAATCGCTCACATGGGAACAAGTAGCCGAAACCAACGCCCAAATTGTGCTCAGCAATTCGTACCATCTGTATTTACGCCCCGGTCATAAACTGGTAGAAAAAGCCGGCGGGCTACACCACTGGATGAACTGGCACAAGCCCATCCTAACCGATTCCGGCGGGTTTCAAGTCTTCAGCCTAGCCAAATTCCGAAAAATAACCGAAGCCGGCGTGCATTTTCAAGATACCATTTCCGGCAATCGCCATTTCATCGGGCCCGAAGAATCCATGGAAATTCAAAACAGCCTAGGCCCCGATGTCATGATGGCATTCGATGAATGCCCCCCCTATCCCGCCACTTATGAGTACGCCCTACAAAGTTTAGAACGCACCCAACGCTGGTTAGAACGGTGCTTCAAAGCCCACAATCGCCCACACGACCAAGCCCTCTTCCCCATCGTACAAGGCTCAACTTATCAAGATTTACGCACCAAAGCCGTCAAATTAGTAACCGAATTTGACGCCGTGGGCTACGCCATTGGGGGCGTCAGCGTAGGCGAACCTCGCCCCATGATTCATAAAATGACCCGCTATACCGCTCCGCTATTGCCCGCCAATAAGCCTCGGTATTTAATGGGTGTAGGGACGCTGGAAGATTTACTGCAAGGTATTCGGTCAGGGGTGGATATGTTTGATTGCGTGCTACCCACCCGAAACGGTCGGCACGGCACGTTTTTAACCCCCACGGGCAACCGAAACATCAAAAATTCAGCCTTCAGGGAAGATTTTAGTCCGCTAGTGGAAGGGTGTGATTGCCACACCTGTAACCACCATAGCCGTGCGTATTTACGCCATTTGTTCACGCAAAAAGAAGACGCTGGTAGAACGTTAATCAGCTTGCACAACGTAAGAATGCTAGTAAAACTAAGCGAAGAAGCACGGGAAGCCATTCTAGCCGGTACATTCGATGATTTTTACGCCGAACGAATGACGGCGTTAGGGTATGCGGATACCATTGAAATCCCGCAAGAAGAGGGGTAGAAACGATGGTAAGATTGAATAGCATATTCTCTCATCGATTGTCGTTCCTAGCTTTAGCTGGTTGGTTTGTCAGGAGGTTGCTGTTTGGCAACCCCCCGACACCTCCCGCAAATTCAGGGGGTACCCCCCTAAAATCCCCCCAAAAAGCCACCCACCTATGCCACAAGGGCATTGACGGCGGGATGTTCTTTTTGCCCCTTCGGGGGACGGAACGCATCGGCAGCTGCAGAGCAAATGCGATGGTCGTTCCTACTGCTTAATACGACACTCAAATTTTTAAAAGGTATAGTATAGCCATGCACCCGATTTTATTTAGCTTATTTGGATTCAATTTCTACAGTTTCGGGTTTTGCATTAGCCTCGGGATTTTGCTGGGGGTGTTGTTGCTCACCAATCGAACCCAAAAAGCGTTAGGGCAACAATCTGTCGCATGGATGATTCAAACCCTGTTTGCGGTTATTATCATCGGGTTTATTGGGGCTCGGGTGCTATATTGTTTTTACTATCCAGAAAAATTTACGGAAGCCCCCATCGCCTTGCTATTACAAGGCGGATTAGTGTGGTATGGCGGGCTATTCGCTGGGTGGGCGGGGTTAGTTTGGCTAGCAAGAAAAGCCAAGCAGAGCGTATTGCAAATTATGGATTTAGTTACTCCCAGTTTGATGGTGGGGCTAGGGTTCGGGCGGATTGGCTGTTTTTTATCAGGCTGTTGTTTTGGGTCGCCGTGCCATGTGCCGTGGGCAGTTACCTACCCCGTTGGGCATTTAACGCACGGGGCGTTGGTGCATCCTACGCCGTTGTACGAAAGCATCGGAGCGTTTGCCTTAGCAGGGCTGACCATTTGGCTAGAAAAAGCATTCCCCAATAACCACAGAGGGGTAGCTTCTGGGGTGTTATTATTTGGGTATGGATTGTTACGCTTTGGCTTGGAATACCTTCGGGGGGATAAGCTAATGGTGGCAACCCTTTCCGCTTCGCAATGGATGAGTATTGCAGGCATTGCCATGGGTATTGGGTTTTTGGTGGCTTGGGGTGTGAGAAGTAATAATCGGCAATTCAACAATTGAGTGTCGTAAAACCATAGAGCGGGAGGACACACAGGTCCTCCCCTACAAAGTGAAGATTAATAAATTACTGTAGGGGCGGTACCTCGGTGTACGCCCGCCGATGATGCAGAGACAACACGTCATTTAATCTGTAGATTGCTTTAACTTTAAGTAGTGTAACAATTTTAATAATTTAAACAATAAATAAACAATCAATTATTTTATTATTGTAGTGAATTGTTTAATCTTATTGTCAAACCATTGATTGTGTTTGATGGATTAAACGACCGAAAGTTATAGTTAAACAGATAAGGATTATTAATGATGCCATTCCCTTTTATAGCAGCAGGAGTAGCAGTAGGAATAGGAACAGTAGCAGGAGCAGTAGGAGGAACAGCATATCTAGTAACGCAGGATGGGGAAGGGAAAATACAAAAATCTCCTGAAGAACACTACGAGATTCCTGACCCTAGCTTGGGTCAGGGATTTGAATGTATTAACAACGAAGGAAATCTGAATGAGGGATATCTGAATGCGGGATATCTGAATGCGGTATATCTGACTAAAGAATCTAAATTTTATGAAAAAACATACACCTGCAAATATATCAACCCTAAACTTGCTAGTAGTAAAGAAGAAGATGAGGCAAAGCCTACAACTGACAGTACGGCAACAAAAAAGAATTCAAAGCCTCCAGATCCAACATTCCCTGTTAAACAACAATATAATCCTTATTCTCAGAAAGTAACAACAACTGTTTACGCCACAAATGGTTCCATAACCGATTATCGGAGTGATCGTCGAAATTCTGGTTACATTGAAGTTTCCAAGCAGAAGATAGGAGGGGGTAGTACACCATGGCAACCCATAGGGGGAAAAGCCACACCTAAGCCTAATCTTGGCAAGGGCGTAAAGTTAACAGAAGTGAAAAACCCTAATGCACCTCTTGGGGAGAAAGTCTACACGTTTGATGGAGGAACGGGCACGATAACTACTATCAGAACATCAGAAGATCTTGTTAAACATAGGGTAGTAGCTAAAAACGGTACAACCACTACTTATACAAACAATTTAAAGACTGGTGCGGTTTGGGCCAATACAGGTAACGCAACTTTTCAAGTAACACTAAGTAAAAAAGAGAAACAACAACAACAAGAGGCGATGAACAAGCTAAAGAAAGACGGTAAAGAGTTTGCAAAAAACAGTATAGCTACAGGTAAGCGTTTGTTAAAAAAAACGACTCAAATTATTTCAAGCCTTCTACCCGACAAACCAGCCAAACAAAAAGCAGTCAACCTAAAAAAAGTCAAGCAAAATACAGCCAATCAAACGAAGGAAGTCTTAAATACAGCTTCTAAACCAAGCAACTCTCAGAAACCTAAGGGAACACAAAAAACATAATCGTTTACGCAGTAGAGAAGGACGGGCGTCTGTTATACCCATTCAATCATTAAATGGCGTATTTAGCTTTACATCATTGTCGGGCGAACACAGAGGTACCGCCACTACGGTATTCTTTAGATAGTTCTATGTAGGGGAAGACCTGTGTGTCCTCCCGAACCAAGATGTTATGACAGTTCAAAAGGTTTCGGAATTATTGTTAAGAAGCGTATTTAAAAAACAATCAATTTATTCATATAAATTGATTTTATTAATTAAGGTACATAAATAGCCTTAAAGCTTTATTTAAAATGGTAAATTTAACACTTCAAATTAAGGGGAATCATAACCCATGGATTTAGGTTTATTAAACAGATTTCGAACGTTCAATTCACAAGTTGGTAACTTAAATCCTAAAAATGGAAAAGATAAAAAGAAACTTGCAAAGATAGAACGTGAAGAACTACCAAAACTTTTACAGGCAGTAAAGTCTAAAGCTCCTTTAGCTGCGGAGTTTTTAAAAACTTATTTTAACGAAAAAAACGCTGGACTGGTTACGTTTGATTTCAAAAAATCGGGGTTATGGGAGAATGAATACACTCGTCAAAGCCTAAAAAACTTGGATGCCTATTTTGGTTTTAAATATTCAGATAACGGCGATATGATTCCAGGTGCTAGCCGCAAACAATCAACAGTTGGTAAAATACGAGAAAAATTAAAAAATAAACCAGCTAATACAACTATTAATATTACAGACCCATGGGAAACACAGGCTGGTTACGATGATCCTAATTTTAGACACGCCTTGGGCAAAGCTACGTTGAAAGGAATGTTTACAGGTACTGCCAAGAAATTACCGAATGGAAAGATTCATATTACAGGAAAGATAGAGTATCAAGTCCAAGATAGTTACGACTGGGATAGACACTACACACACATAAAAACACCTCTTACAAACTTTACTATTAAGGTCTACGACAGTAATATGAAGAAATTTGCTACAGCAGGTTTGGCAAAAGAATTTGATGTCAAAAGTACAACCGTTACTGAAACTGTTAATGTAACAATGAACGCTTCTGGACCATAATGCGGAAAGGTTGACTGGTAAGGGCTAGGGAAAACCCTCACCCTAGCCCTCTCCCAAAGGGAGAGGGGACTTTTTCATACACCGAAAATCAAGGGTCGACTTGTTGGCTAACACGTTGAAGATAGGCTTGAGCGGAAGCTAGAGGCTCCCTAAATGCTCTGCTCTCCATCGCACCACCCTATTTCCAACTAAATATGGTTTGTAGCTAAAACCCTAACAAAAGCGATCAAAAATTGAGCGTTCATCTTTTTTTGTTAGGTGGTATATACAACACTAAATACCCATTTGTGCCATTTGGGCATAACTATTAAAGGTTATCGGTTTTCTGTAAGCAGAAGAAGAAGAATCCAGCGTTGATGCTAAAGGGTTTTTAACAGTGGGTAACGGGGTTACAGCAGGTTGATTTTCCGTTTCATTATACAAGCCCGCTTTGGTTGCCCGTTTTTTACGAAGGCACAAGTTAGCAAGCATCGGCATGGCGGAATAAAGCCCAACCGAAACGCCCAACTGCCCCAAGTATACCAAATTTTCGCCACTACCAAACAACGTTGATTCCTTCTTAGAAAGCCAATCATGCAAGGGTTTTTCCACCAAATGGGGGGCTAACACAAAAGCAAACGCAAACCAAATCGCTCTGGTAATGTTTTCACGTTTTTCCAAATCATCGCGAGAGCCGTAAATCATACCCGCATAAGAAGGCAAGCCCCAAGCCAGCAGTAACGCCGTATCCTTTATATACCGAAAATCGCCTTTCGGTAATTTCAACACGGCATTGAGGGAATGCTTCGTTTTCTTCCAAGCAAAACTAGGTTTTATGCCTTTAAAAGAAACATCCAACATCGGGATGTTAACGGTTTTTTTCATCCACTCAGGCAAAGGTAAATCATGCTTCAAGCCATGATGGGTAAAGGCAAAGCCCGCCAAACTAGCAGCAACTCCCAGCCCCATGGTCGTGCCAAAAGCTCGCCAAATTTTATGTTCTTTATTTAAGCGTCCCTGTTTATGCTCATCTGTTTCTGTTGTTTTTTTGAGCGGTTTATTTTTGTCTAGCTTCACCAAATCCACAAAGTTATCTTTTTTAGTGCAGTGGGACATAATGGCGTTCCGCATAAGCGGGCTAACCAGCACAAAACTGGTTACTAAGGGGTAAAGAATCAACGCCTTACCTAGCTCATACCGTTCGGTTTGGTTGGGGGTAAAGCCAGTAAAGCCCTTATTGAAGGCTTCCTTATTCATCGCCTTCAAGGCTTGGGTAGCCAGTAAATCAATACCCCAGCCGCCTTGGAAAACAGGGAAATTATCGCCCAGTTGGTTGATGGCTTGATCCCAAAATTCATGCGAACTACTGGTGAGTGCCATAATGGGGATGTTAGACCCCAATAGTTCCTTTAAGCTGCTATTCCACGCATTATATTTGCGAAAGGGAGCGAGTGTTTTGGTCAACCAATGAGACTCTGTATTCGGTTTTGGAATGGAAGGGGTATCTGTCATGAATTTCATCAATTGCGGAGATGGGGAAGAAAATGAAAAGCAGAGCAATAAGGTTTTAAAAAATAAGTGTCCTTTTTTAAAGCTTATCTCTATAAAACCATAAAAACGTTTTTTTGCCACGCTAAGGGGTTTTTTCATTCTACTGAAGGTAAAGGAGAGGCATCAATAAAAAGCCTTTCTAGTTCGATACCTTCAGTAGAGTATTTGACATAATTCTTGACCCTGTAGGGGCGGATTGCATCCGCCCGCTTAAAGGTTTTCAAAAACGGGCGGATGCAATCCGCCCCTACAATAAAACAGAGTCAGAAAATTATTCAAAATACTGCATATTCTTTACAATTAAATAATGCAACCAACCTCAAGGAATTAAAGCCTTATGATGAATTTTAACACCCCGTCGTTTTCACTACCCCGCCTTAGCAGTTTATTTGCCAGTAGCTCGCAATCTGCCTTTCAAAGCCAGTGGCAACAACTGCAAAACCAAGGGCTAACCAAAGCCCAACTACAAGAAGAAGCCAGAACCCTACAAGCCCAGCTAGGCTTTGTACCACCCCAACTACAACAGCTAATTAACCAGTTTGATACGGCAGATACCAATAAAGATGGTATTTTATCTCAACAAGAATTGGGAGCAAACTTGCAAGCCCAGCAGGCTAAAAACCCCTTTGCGGCGTTTATTTCCCAACAAGAAAGTAACGGCATTAGTAACCCCTTTGGGTATAACGCCAATAGTGGGGCAGGCACTTTTCAGCTAGGGCAACAGGGGTTGACGGGTATTAGTACCCTCAATAATACCCGTACAACAGGGGCTAGCCGGTATAGTGCTTCTTCAGATAGGCTAACCAACTTAATCAGTCAGTTTGGTAATTCAGGAAGTACGACGGATGAGGAAGGCGTAACTTATTCTTCGTTGCTTTATTAACAAGCTATTTATGGGATAATGCGAATAAGTATAGTCTTTAAAAAATTTTCTAACTCTGTTTTATTGTAGGGGCGGATGCAATCCGCCCCTACAGGTTCAAGAATTATTAAAAAACTATACAAAAAATAACAATGAAATTATCAGGAATACATCCCATGCCCACCCCCTCTTTATTAGAACAACAACTAACCGAAACCGTCGATTTTCTAAAAGCCAAAACTAACGGCACAACCCCAAGCGTACTGGTGGTTTTAGGGTCTGGGCTAGGTACGTTGCACGAAAACCCCGCCTTCACCATCTCCCACACCGTAGCGTATAAAGATATTCCCAACTTTCCCCAAAAGCCCAACCACACCGCCGTAGTAGGGCACGCCGGAGAACTGGTTTTCGCCACGCTAAAATCCGCTCCGCATTTATCCGTGGTACTCATGCGAGGCAGAATTCACTACTACGAAGGCTTCACCCCACAAGAAGTAGTATACCCCCTACAAGCCCTCAAGCTGCTAGGGGTAGAAACCGTCCTGCTTTCCAACGCTGCAGGAGGCATTCAAGCAGGGTTAACCCCCGGCGATTTACTATGGATAAACGACCAGCTGAATCTAACAGGGTTAAATCCGCTAATTGGGGAAAATCCCGCATTTTTAGGACCACGGTTTTTTGATATGACTGAGCCGTTTTGTCCGCAGTTGCGGGAACAAGCAGTTGCTATCGCCCAGCAACAAGGCTTTACCTTATTTGAAGGCGTTTACGCAGGGTTGACGGGCCCTAGTTATGAAACCAAAGCCGAAATTCGGATGCTACAGACCCTTGGGGCTTCCGCCGTGGGAATGTCTACCGTATTAGAAGTACTAGCAGCAAGGCATATGGGCTTACGGGTGGGGGCTATTTCCTGTATTTCAAACTTAGCAGCAGGCTTGCAGGCTGAAACGCTCAGCCATGCGGAAGTAATGGAAACCACTGGCAATGCCAAAGTAATGGAACGCTTTCAAACCTTGATAGTAGGCTTATTGACCTGTTTGGCTGTATAATAAACCTGAGGCTACGGAAAAAGCCCCATTGGGCGTGCTAATTTCGTTACTGTGGTACTCATTTCGGTTATTTACTAGGGGTAAACGCCCTAATTCCGTTCCTCGTGCCTCATTATCCCATCCCACTGAGACTTCTTCCGTAACCTCACCTGTATTGTTTTCTAAAAAAAGAGGGTATTCGTTGATATGGAATGGTTTATCATCACACTGGTTCTGCTTTGCCTTATTGCCATAGGCACGTACGTTTTTTCTCAGTGGATTCGGGTTATTAACCAATACCAACGAGGCATCGTTTTTCGGTTTGGTAAAGTGGCACGCAGTTGCCTAGAACCGGGCTTGCACATTTTACTGTTTCCGCCCATTGTAGATAAACTGGTAACGGTAGATATGCGAACCGTTACGCTGGAAGTGCCTCCGCAAGATGTGATTACTAAAGACAGTATTATGGTGCGGGTTTCCGCCGTTATTTACTATAAGGTGATTGATCCCGTTCAAGCCGTAGTATTGGTTGAAAATTATGGCTATGCTACATCGCAAGCGGCTCAAAGTGTGTTGCGTTCCGTGGTAGGTCAATTTGAATTAGAAGATTTTTTGGGCGGACGAGATAATGTACGACAACGGCTTCACGCACTGTTAGACGCCCATACCAACCCGTGGGGAGTCCATGTGAATGATGTGGATATTAAAGATGTAGAACTTTCTGAAGCGATGCAACGGTCATTAGCCCGTAAGGCGGAAGCAGAACAAGAACAGTTAGCCACCTTAATTGGTAGTGAAGCGGAATTGCAAGCAGCAGAAAATTTGTGTAGAACGGCACAATTAATGGAACAGCACCCGATAGCCCTTCAATTGCGATATTTACAAACCGCTCAGGCCTTAGGGCATGAAAAGGCACATACCTTAATTTTCCCATTTCCGATGGATTTAGGTGCTATGGTCAAACCCTTGGTTAGTGCAATTCAAGAACACCTACCCGTTGGTGGGGGGGCAACAACGGTTGTTCCAGACCCTATTTTATTAACAGAAGAAGTCCGTCAGTCGGTTGAAGCAGCCCAAGCAGTGGGTATTTCTCAGCCCGTAGTGCCGGTGGTTGCGGGTGCTAGCAGTGCTACTGCGACAGCAGGGGTACAACTACCCTTTGCTGAAAGTTTGAATTCATCTTCGTTGTAAAAGCGGTTTAAACCGCAACCGCTGCTTTTAACTTGAATAACTTATCTCGTAAAGCGGTGGCTTTTTCAAAATCCATCAGTTTTGCCGCCGCCTTCATTTCAGCTTCTACTTCGTTTACTAGCAAGTTTAGCGTATCAGAATCCAGTGTTTTCAGTTGTTCTAAGGTTTCCGCATTCGCCGCATCGCTTTCCATTAGTTTCGCCACATCCACACCCAACAACGCCAGCAATCCGTTGGTGATCGGCTTCAAAATCGTTTTCGGCACAATGCCATGCAGGGTATTATACGCTTCCTGCTTCGCTCGCCGACGGTCTGTCTCATCCATCGCCCGCTGCATGGAAGGTGTGATTTTATCGGCAAATAACAGCACCCGCCCCGTCGAATTCCTTGCTGCCCGCCCAATGGTTTGAATCAAGGCATGATCTGAACGGAGGAAGCCTTCTTTATCCGCATCCATAATACACACCAACGAAACTTCGGGTAAATCCAACCCTTCCCGCAACAAGTTGACCCCCACCAACACATCAAACTGCCCAAGGCGTAAATCCCGCAGAATTTCAATGCGTTCGATGGGTTTAATATCGCTATGTAAATACCGTACTTTGATGTTGAGGTTTTGCAGATATTCCGTTAAATCTTCCGCCATGCGTTTGGTGAGTGTGGTAATAAGCACCCGCTCATTCTTTTTCAGGGTGATGTCAATTTCCTGCACCAACGTATCCACTTGCCCTTCGGTAGGAATAACGTTGACAATAGGGTCTAACAACCCTGTTGGGCGAATGATTTGTTCCACAATGGTTTGGTTAGAATCTTCTAATTCATACTGGCTAGGCGTGGCGGAAACGTAAAGCCGTTGCCCAATACGCCGATACGTCTCATCAAACGTCAGCGGACGATTATCCCGTGCTGCAGGCAACCGAAAGCCGTAATTTACCAAGCTATCTTTCCGACTTCTATCCCCGTGATACATCCCCCGAAGTTGCGGGATGGTAACGTGGCTTTCATCTATAAATAGCAGAAAATCTTTGGGAAAATAGTCAATCAGCGTTTTGGGTGGCGTGCCTGCGGGTCTTCCCTCAAAAATCCGAGAATAATTTTCAATGCCCGTACAGTAGCCCAGTTCCTTAATCATTGCCATATCTCGTAAGGTGCGTTGCTCCAGCCGAGACGCTTCCAGTTCTTTGCCTTCTAGGCGAAAGGCGGTGCATTGTTCTTTTAGTTCGATTTTCATTTGAGCCAGAGCATTTTCCAGCGTGTCTTCATCGGTTACATGGTGGACTGCGGGGTACAGCACATAATGGGGTAAAATGCCCAGAATTTCGCCTGTTTCGGCGTTCACTTGCGAAAGTCGTTCCAGTTGTTCATCGAAAAATTCCAGCCGTAAAACCCATTCTTCGTTGGCGGGATGGATGTCAATCACATCGCCCCGAATGCGGAAGGTAGCCCGTTTAAAGTCTTCGTCGCACCGTTGATATTGGTTGCGTACCAACATGGAAAGTAGTAACGCCCTGTTGTAGTCTTCGCCTTCTTCTAGGCGGATGGCGGCTTTGAGGTACATTTCAGGCATACCCAAACCGTAAATGCAGGAAACCGAGGCGATGACGATAGCATCCCGCCGTTCAAACAGGCTTCGGGTGGCATTGTGCCTCATACGGTCGATATCGTCGTTGATGCTGGATGATTTTTCGATGTAGGTATCCGTGCGGGGAATGTAGGCTTCGGGTTGGTAGAAATCGTAGTAGGAAACGAAATATTCCACGGCGTTTTCGGGGAAGAATTCTTTGAATTCGTTGTAGAGTTGGGCGGCGAGTGTTTTGTTGTGGGCTAGAATCAGCGTGGGGCGTTGTAATTGCTGAATAACGTTCGCCATGGTGAAGGTTTTGCCTGTACCTGTTGCCCCTAGTAGGGTAACGGCTTGGGTTTCGGGTTGTTGAAATTGAGCCACCAGTTGTTTAATGGCTTCGGGTTGGTCGCCAGCTGGTGCGTAGGGTGTGGCTAGTTTGAAGAGGGTATCGGTGGTTGTGGTTGTCATTTTAGGGTGTTTCCAGCATTGCGGGCAGGCAGGGGAAGACGGTTTTGAGGGCTTGCACAAAATACCCAAAACTGATGGAGCTATTACCTTCTAGCGTGATGTGTTTCCCCATGTGCCGAGCCAACTCTCCTTTTTTAAACGTTGGGAATTGTTGTTTTAATAACTCACTGGGTCTCTCAACCGAATCAGGCTTAATGTTTTGTTGGGTAATTTGTTTTAAAGTAGGAAGTTTAATGGGTTGATTATAGTAGTTTGAAACGGTGGGTAAATCTCCTAAGTACCAAGCCTCTAATTCTTGACAAACAAGTCTAATAATCGTATCAGGACGGTTGGCTTCTTCACATTGTTTAAACAGTGCCAGTTTTACATCTTTACAGTTGGGTTTATTGTCATTATCCATTAAAACAAAAAACTGCATATTCGGTAACCGCCACTGGTTTATTTTAGGCGTAAGATTCTTTTTTAATTGATTTTTACCTTCAAACACTGAAATGTTATACGCCGTGGTGCTAATCCCTAATCGACTTAAGAAATTCTCCAAGAAAACTTTCAAAGATTCTTCTTCTACAAAAAAAACAACGAGATCGATCTTCATTGAATTAAGAAACCTCGTTTAAGCCAGTTAATAAGTTTTGTTTCCACAGATAGCCTAACAAATCGCCCCCTTCAATCAACCCTTGCGTTAATACGCTATCCATTGCTTTGGAAATTTGGGTTGTGCCGTTTTCTTTTTTAAGTAAATAAACGCTTTCAGGAGGCACTGCATTCAACACTTCGGGGGAATGGGTAGAAACAAACACTTGCCCTCTGTTTTCGGCGTACCACTGTAAATCTTCGCATAATTCCCATAGTATATCAGGATAAAGCAAGTTTTCAGGCTCATCTAAGGTTAGCAACCCTGTTTGATTGGGGTTGTTCAGTAGCACCAAATAAGCCAAAATCGCCATAGTCCCTTCGGAAACGTGCTTGGCGTAAAACGGACGGTCAAAAGCAGAATCTTGAATTTTAAGTAATAGACGTTCATCTTCGGTAACGGTTACATCAACCTTAGCAACCCCTGGTATCAGCCGAGCCGCTTTTTCAACAATTTTTTCATAGACTGGTGGATTGGATTTTTTTAATTCCAGTATCACGTTAGCCAGATTCGTACCTGTGGCGGATAAAAACCGCTCTTCATCTGAAAGCCGTGGCAACCCAAAGCGAGTGCTATCAACTTGAAAATCAAACCGATTCCAACTTTCAATAAATTGCCGAATATTAACAACAGATGGAATCCCATAACTCACTTCTCTCTCTTCTGATACATAACCATAACTTTTTAATGCTAAAACATCAGAGTAATTTTTTGGGTCATTGTTTGAAAAATGGAATACTATTCTTTCTTCGTGATATTGAGTAATGTATTCACCCTCTATTATCGTTTCACTAGGAATTAAGGGGTTAGGTTTTATCTTTAATTCATATTGTATTAACTGATTTTCTTCATTTCTCATATCCAGCTTAATTTCAATCGATTCCCCTTCACATCCCCTAGTTACCAATTCCTTGTAACGCCCCCGTTTTTGAACGGCTTTAGTTACGTTGGTTGCCAACGCATCTTGCAGAAAGCTAAACACATCAAACAAGGTGGTTTTTCCCGTGCCGTTTGCCCCTACTAACACCACCATCTCAGGCAGGTTTGTCAACTTCAAATGCTTAAAGCTTTTATAATTTTTTAGTTCTAAGGCTTCAATTCTCATGGGGGTGGCACTTTCTGCAAAAGGGTTAATAGACCTCTTGCATGACTCGATATCTGGGGCATCTTTTTTGTCATTTACGGTACTCCTTTAGTTATTTACCTTATGTAAACGCCCTCAGTCCGTTCTTGGTTGCTAAAGCAACCTGTTTGCAGGGCAAACAACATTCCTCAAATCTGCACCCACCTATCGAGTCATGCAAGAGGTCTAATCTATCACGATTTATATTCAGTTTACCATAACAACGCTTGTCAAAACAGTGTGTGGTTGGTATGATGGTGGGTGCTTTTGACTTTGGATTTATTTTGGACGTATCCAACGATTTCTCTTACATTTCTTCCGACAGGTTTCAATCTTTTCAATGACCACTTCCTACTTCACGCCGTATAGTGAATTTCTCAACACGGCGGAAGAAACGCGACAGCAACCATCCGCCAAACCATCGCTTAATGCGTTGGTGCTTAGTGCATTGCAAGGCTTACAAGCCGTCAGCCCCCAAAGTGCAATGAGTGCGAAACAAGTACACGCCTACATTACAGACCATTTCCACTTTACCTACCCCGTACAAACCATTACGGTTATTTTAACTCGCTTTACAGAAAAAGCACTGGTGCAACGGCTTTCGTTAAAAGTGCCCACCAGCCGGCAACGCTATGGGTTTTACTTAGTACAATCGTTAGAAAGCCTACGAAACCAAGAATTGTTAGACCGCTTTAAACCCATAGCCGACGAATTTTTCGGCGGTAATTTGATTGTTGCCAGCCAATACATTGCAACCTTAGTTGCCCAATAATCAATAATGGTATGAATGCCTATTTTGTGGCTTGATGCCACGTTAAATACGCCCCAGATAAATTCTTAGCCTTAAACCCCTGTTGGTTCAACACCCTCGTAGCAAAATAAGACCGCTGCCCACTTTGGCAATAGGCTATAACGGGCGTCTGCTTAGAAAGTTCACTCAACCGCTGGCGTAACTGATCTAACGGAATGTTAATACTGTCAGGAATACTGCCTTTGGCATGTTCTTCAGGTTGCCGAACATCTAACAACTGAAAAGCCTGCTGGGTTGTTGCTAGGTTATTCTGCCCCACTTCGTGCCATTGGGCTTGGGTCATTAGCCCATCTAACACGTTTTCACCCATCATGCCGGCAAGGTTAATAGGGTCTTTGGCGGAACCAAATGGGGGGGAGTAAGAAAGCTCCAACTCCGCTAAATCTCGAACAGTCATCCCTGCTTTGAGGGCAGTAGCTAAAACATCCATGCGTTTATCTACGCCTTCTTTACCTACGGCTTGAGCCCCATAAAGTACGCCTGTTGTTGGGTGAAATAACACCTTTAACGAAATTCTACAAGCCCCAGGGTAGTAACTAGCATGGTGGCTAGGGTGCAGAAAAATGGCTTCGTAGGGTTTGTTCAGTTGTTTTAATTGCCCTTCATTCAGCCCAGTAGAAGCAGCGGTTAGCCCAAAAACCCGAATAATTGCTGTACCTAGCGTGCCGTTATAAGCATCTGTTAAGCCCATAATATTATTCGCCACAATGCGTCCTTGTCTGTTAGCGGGGCCCCCTAAGGCAATTAGAGTTTCCTGTTGGCTGATGGGGTTGGTTACTTCAATAGCGTCGCCCACCGCCCAAATATGCGGATGACTGGTTTGTAATTGCGGATTGACTTGAATACCATTGCGTTGCCCAATGGTTAAGCCTGCCTGCTGGGCTAACCCAATTTCAGGCCGAACACCCAAGCCCATAATCACTAAATCTACAGGTAGCGGATTACCTTCGCCTGCTTGTACCCAGCCTACTTTAGGGGGTGCACTGCCCGCTTCAACAGGGTGTGCTTCAGGCGAAGCAATTTCACTTAGCGTAGCATTTAACTTTAAAGTAATGCCATTTTGGGTTAATTCTTCATGCACCCAAGCAACCATGTCGGCATCTAACGGTTTTAGCACTTGGTTACCAGAATCTACCAAGGTAACGCTTAAGCCCTTGTGCTTTAATTGTTCGGCTACTTCTAGGCCAATAAATCCGCCCCCCACAACAACGGCTTGCTTGGGCTGTTGCGTGTGCATCCAGCCATCAATTTGGTCTAGGTCTTCAATGCTCCGCAGCGTGAAAACCCCGTCTCGTTCCAAACCCGCCAACCGTGGACGAATAGGGGCTGCCCCAACGGCTAAAATCAGCTCGTCGTAACTTTCTTCAACTGATTGATTAGTCCGCATATCACGGACGGTTACGGTTTTCTGTTCGGGATTAATGGCGGTTACTTCATGCTGTACCCGCACATCTAACCGAAAACGTTTTTGCAGAGAATCTGGGGTTTGTAATAGCAGGCCTTCTCTGGTTTTAATTTCTCCGCCCAAGTAGTAGGGTAGCCCGCAGTTGGCGTAGGAAACGTAGCCACTGCGTTCAAAAATAACAATTTCGGCGGTTTCGGAAAGTCTTCTTAAGCGTGCAGCGGCACTCATGCCACCAGCGACGCCACCAATAATGACAATTTTCTTTGGGGAATTGACTTGTGTATTCATAGGGTATTATTCCTTTTTATTTTACTTTTAAGATTTATAGTTTACAACCTGCATTTGTGATGTGCTTGTTCCACGGTAGCTTCCCCAGTAGGGTGGCTAACATACAAGTATTGGTTAGCCCTGCCATTAGCATGCCCACCCCTGCCATTACGGCTAAAATCCAAAGTGGTTTAAAAAACGTTCCCAACAATATCATCGTACCGACAGTTAGTTGTACTTGTTGCATAATACTGAACCGGTTAGGCTGTTTAACCGTGGCGTAGCCCGCTTGCTTCCAGCCTTCAATACCGCCTTCTAGTAAGAGGAGGTTACTAAGCCCTAATTGTTCCAACTGGTTGCAGGCTTGCCCAGCCCTATTACCGCTACGGCAGCTGATAATCACCTGTTCCAGCCCTTTTAGTTGTTCAGTTGCTTGGGCAATTTGGTTGAGTGGTATATTTTGACTACCAGCAATGTGTTCTTGTAGGAATTCATCAGGCGAACGTACATCAATAATAGGCGGATGGTTTTGAACGTTGATAGTTTTGGCGTTAATATAGGTGGGCATTTTGTTTAGTTCATACTATAGGTTAGGGATAGAGTGGGTCTAATAGTTAGTCTTTGCAATAAATTTCTTGTAGAATAACTAACAATTCAAACATTCTGGGGTCTCTCACCCTGTAGAATACTTGGTTGGCTTCTTTCCGAGTGATGAGAATTTCTTTATCTCTTAGCACACCAAGGTGCGTTGAAATGTTGGATTGGGTCGTGCCAATGGCGGTTTCAATTTGTTGTACATTGTGTTCGCCTTCTTTTAACAAGCACAAAATACTGAGCCTTGTGGGATGGGCTAGGGCTTTTAAGCATCGACTGGCTTGTGCTATTTTTTCGGTTTTTACGGGCATAAATAACCTCCTTTAAATATTAATATATCAGTATATTTTGATATTGTCAAGTAATTTGCTGATTTTGCCTTAGTGGTTTGCTTGCGGTAAAATGGGGTAGTTCATTATTCCCCTACAATTTACGAAGGAATTCCCGCACCCTATGAAACTTTCACACCACTGGCTTGCTGACTATATCAATCTTTCCGCTATTTCCCCCCAAGCCTTAGGCGAAGCCCTAACAGGGGCAGGCTTAGAAGTGGAAGGGGCAATCCACTACACTGGGCCTCGGTTTACAGGGGTTATTGTTGCCAAAGTTGAAGCCCTCAACCCCCACCCCAATGCCGATAAATTACGGTTAGTAACCGTCAACCAAGGGGCGGAATTAGGCACAACCCAAGTAGTCTGCGGTGCTCCTAACGTAGGCGAGGGGCAGTTTATCGCCTTCGCCCAAAACGGAGCAACCGTTTATAGCCGTAAAACCAGCGAATGGTTTACCCTCACACCCGCCGTTATCCGAGGCATCCCCAGTGAAGGTATGGTTTGTTCACTAGAAGAATTAGCCCTTGAAACCCAGTATGCCCAACCCGATGGCGGTATTTGGGTACTAAATGAGTTGGTTTCAGATGCCCACTTGGGGCAACCGTTGATTGAAGCCCTCAAATTAGGCGAAAACGCGGATGCCGTGCTGGAAACCGCCCCCACCGCTAACAGAGGGGATTGGATGAGCTACATTGGTATGGCTCGGGAAGTTTCAGTGTTGTTTAACCGCCCAATTGACCACCCAAAAACCCTTGAAACCCTTGGTGTAGCTGAACACCCTAAGCTCAAAATTTCCCTGCCAGATGCCACTGTTTGCGAATACTATAGTGGAGCGGTTATTTCCGGCGTTAAGGTAGCCCCTTCCCCACAATGGGTGCAACAACGCTTGGCATCGGCTGGAATTCGAACGATTAACAACGTGGTGGATGTTACCAACTTCGTGATGTTGGAATTGGGGCAACCGCTCCACACCTTTGATGCAGATTTATTAGGGCTAACTGGCACGGTTGGTGTACGTTTAGCCCATGCAGGCGAAACCTTGGCGTGTTTAGATGACACGACTTACACGCTGACTGAACAATCCGTTGTGATTACCAAAGATGATGAACCTGTAGCCCTCGGTGGCGTCATGGGTGGGGCTTCAACCGCCATCCATGAAGGGTCAACCACCGTGTTTTTAGAAGCAGCGTGCTTCCCAACTGCCAGCACTCGGCGTTCAGCTAGAAGTGTAGGTATTCGCACGGAAAGTTCCGCTCGGTTTGAACGAGGAGTCGATGCAGGTTCAGTGCAAACCGCCATGCAACGGGCTATTTACCTATTACAAGAATGGGCAGGTGGCACGGTGGTTTCATGGCAAGCCGTGGGCAAAACGACGGTTGATGCCGTTACCGTACCACTGCGTTTAAGCCGGTTGGAAGCCCTCATTGGGAAACCCTACGAAACCGAAAAAGTGCAACAATCATTACAAGGTTTAGGGTTTGGCGTAATTGCTTCAACCGAAGGGGTTTTAAGCGTTTCCGTGCCCTCCTTCCGCCAACGGGATGTGCTAAAAGAAATTGACTTAATCGAAGAAGTGGTGCGAATTGATGGCTACCAAGCCGTACCCGAAAGTTTGCCCGTCACCAATCAAACCGTCAATCGCTCCAACCGTCAACGATTATTAGGGCAGTTTCGGTCTGTTTTATGCGGGTTAGGCTTAAGCGAAGTAATGACCACCAGCCTAGTGGGCGATGCCCTTTTGGCCGATGTCGGCTATCCGCCCGACGACGCTTCATTGGTGAAATTATCCAATTCTCATAGTAGCGAACATATGCTATTACGCCAAAGTGTGATTCCCACTTTATTAGATGTAGCAAAAACCAACCTAGCCTATGGTGAAGATGCCCTATGGGTCTACGAATTAGGACGTTCCTACTTTAAACGGGGCAAAGCAGGACATAAACAAACCGGCGTTCAAGAAAAACTCAATCTAGCCATGCTAATTGTAGGGCAACCCAAAGCAATCGGTTGGCAAGCCAAATTAGCGACCACTACAGATTTTTACACCCTAAAAGGCTTGCTAGAAGCCTTCCTAGGAAGATTCGGGTTTTCAGTCGATGCCCACGCCCTCAGTTTTGAGCCGATGGCGGGTGAAGCTGGTGTGTTTCATCCTGGCCGAAGTGCCAGTTGCGTTTTAACCGATAAGAAAAAGCCCCTAGCTGTATTAGGGCAGGTGCACCCCAGCATTCAAAAGCAATTAAAAAGTAAGCAACCCCTGTTTGTGTTGGAATTAGATGCGGATTTATTGCTCAAAACAATTGAACAACGCATTGCCACGCAAGCCACGGCTGAACCTTCGATTATTTCGCTTTCACCCTACCCCGCTATGCATAGAGATATGGCGTTTTCCGCCCCAACTAGCCTTAGCCATCAAGCCGTGTTAAGCTTCTTGGAAAGCCAGCAACAGCAGGTGTTTTCCGCCTTGAAAACCGTTCAGTTATTTGATGAATATCAAGGGGCTGGGTTGCCAGATGGGCATCGTAGTTTGGCATACCGCTTTACATGGCAAACCAACGACCGCACGCTGACCGATGGTGAAGTAGATGGCTGGATGACCCAACTTCGTACTCAGTTTGAAGCCCAGTTAGGGGTGGCATTGCGGTAAAGCAGTACATCACCCCATGAAGTCTAAAATTTATCGTTTAGCTACAGAAGAGGCGGTAAACCGCTCTGCTTCTAGTTCATTCAAGCGTTCGCGTACAAACTCACTATGGGAAGAAACCGGCTTCAACCGTAAGTACTGTCCATAATATACACAAGCAGACCGATGCTGACCCGAAAAATCTAACGTAATGCCTAACCCTAATATCGCTTTGGGGTACTGTGGCATTAAATTTAACACTCTAGAAAACCCCTCCTGAGCCTCATCGTAACAGCCCAATTGCATACAACATCCTGCCCAATTATTTAGTGCAGGTAGCCAATCTGGGTTAATGGCTAATAGGGCTTCATAGTAAAGCTTTGCCGTGTCATAGGCTTCCTGTTTTTCACTAACGACGCCTAAGCCAAACCAAGCCTCAAGGCATTCATCGTCTCGTTTAATGGTTCGTTGATAGTAAGTTTTAGCTACGTCTAATTGGTCTGTATCTTCAGCTAATTGTGCTAATTTCAACCAAACGGTTGCTTCAAACGGTTTAGAAAAGGCTAATTGTTTTTGCCAAGAAAACGCTTCGTTTAAACGTGCTGCTTTTTGAGCAATTTCTACTGCCCGCATTAATAAGTGTTCGCTGGGGAATGATGCTGAACCTGTAATTAACTGTTCAAAACAATCAGTTGCCGCTTGCCACTGGCCTGCAACACAATAGGCTTCAGCCATAAGGCTTGCTTGCCTTTGCGTGATGGGGTGCTTTAGCCCACGTTTTTCAAATTGAGGCACTAAAGGACTTTTTATGGTTAATGTGTGTGCTGCATTAATGGTGAATGATTTTGTTGGTGCAATAGCTGAGTGTGCCGCCTGTTGAGGGTGGTTTTGCATGGATGGGGGTCTCTCTCTTTTTTTCTATTTTCTCTCTGTTAATGGGCTTATTGCCAAATCCGTTTGTTTTCTTAGTTTAGGCGGTCAGCAGGGTGTAGTGCCTCCATCTAGGGGCGTACACTCATTTGAAGGTCTAAGAATTCCATTTGGATAGTTTATACACCCCTTTTTAGAGGTTGAGATCACCTTTGTTGGGACGATTCATGAATCATCCGAGGGTGTTGATATTGATGCATCTCATCTACGAGGAAAAGCTACTCACCCTTTTTTACTGTTTCGCAACAATTTCGCAACAATTCATTCAGATGACGTAGCAGGTGTCGATATTATTAATATGAACCTTAACTAACGAATGAACGCACTAAAATAAACACCTGTCTCAATCGGGAGACTTGGAAAAGACAATTGCATAGTGGAAGATTTAATTTTTACCTTTAAACCAAACACCGTTTCAACTAAAAGAGAGAGAAAAAAACAGAGAATTGCTCCGTCGGTTATTACCCACGGAGCTTTATTTTTTGCAAAAACTAAATACCCTAATAAACGTCTACAGCGTCAGGCGATGGAGCGGTCTCATCTTGGAAGAATAAATCTGAAAACGTTTGAATTTCAAGCGTTATTTGCTTTTCATCCACTTCCTGTTGCAAGGTAGCCATAAAATCTGCTAACGGCAACACCTGCTTCGCACCCACATGGTACCGCCGAACAGAAACGGTTTTTTCTTCCGCTTCACGCCCACCAACTACCAACATAATGGGGATTTTCTGCATTTCACACGCCCGCACCCGATAGTTGACACTATCTTCCGCTTCCACAATCGGACGGAAACCCGCCGTTTTCAGCGTTTTAGCTACTTCATTGGCATAGTCTAAATATTGTTCAGAAATAGGCAACACCGCCACTTGAATAGGGGCTAACCAAGTGGGAAACGCCCCACCAAAATGTTCCACCAAAATACCCATAAAGCGTTCAAAACTACCAAAAATAGCCCGATGAATTACAGTTGGGCGTTTTAATTCGCCATCAGCATCAACGTAATTTAAGTCAAACCGTTCTGGTAATTGGAAATCCAACTGGAACGTACCACATTGCCATTGACGCCCTAAGCTATCCCGAATTTGAATATCAATTTTCGGCCCGTAAAATGCCCCTTCACCCGCTTCAATAGTAAAGGGTCGCCCCGTAGCTTTCAGGGCTTCTGTTAGCGAAGCTTCCGCTTTATCCCAAACCGCTATTTCACCCATGTAATTTTCTGGGCGGGTTGAAAGGCTCAAGGTATAATCCAGCTTGAACAAGGCGTAAACCTCATCTAACATTTTAAATAAATGCGAAACTTCGCTTTCAATTTGGTCTGGCTTAGCGAAAATATGGGCATCATCTTGCGAGAACATCCGAGTCCGCATCAGCCCGTGCATGGCACCTGTAGCCTCATTACGGTGTAGAATTTGCCCTTCCGCAATACGCAATGGTAATTCTCTGTATGAGCGTGTTTTACTTCTGAAAAACAACATCGTATCGGGGCAATTCATCGGTTTGATGGCATATTCCGCTTCACCCTCTTCATTGTTAAACACAAACATATTATGCTGAAAATGTTCCCAATGCCCCGAAGTTTCAAACAATTCCTTTTTATAAAGAATGGGGTTTGAAATTTCCACATAGCCGTAGCGTTCCAAGGTTTCACGCCAGTAGTTTTCCAATGTCCGCCGAAATTTCATGCCTTTCGGGTGCCAAAACGCCCCCGCACCCCACGGGTGAAAGCTAAACAAATCCAACTGAGGCCCTAAAACCCGATGGTCGCGTGCTTTACTGGCTTCTAAAAATTCTAAATACCGTTCTAAATCTTTGGGTTTAGCCCACGCCGTACCCGTAATACGAGTCATGGTAGGGGTTTCTTCCCCATGCCAATGCGAACCGGCTAAATTTTGCAGCTTGGTGCTGGCACAAAGCCCCGTATGTGGCACGTGCGGGCCCGCACATAAATCGACAAAGCTACCACACCGATAAAGTGTTACTTCTTCAACGATCAGTTTTTTAAGAATATCTAATTTATGCGGTTGGTTGGTGGCAGTGAAAAAATCAACCGCTGTAGCGATGGGCACACTGGTTACTTCAAACGCTGAAGCCTTGCCCACGACGGTTCTCATTTTGGCTTCAAGTTCGGCTAAATCTTCTTCTTTAAGCGGGGTATCGGTTTTTACATCATAGAAAAACCCCGTGGCTGTAGCGGGGCCAATGGCTAATTGAACGTCTGGCTTTAGTTGTTGGAGGGCAGCGGCTAGCACATGAGCCGAAGAATGCCGAACCCTGTGCAGTTGTTCTGCGGGGGAAAGTTTTTTGTATGCAGACCCATCAACAGCAGTCCAGCTAAGGGTATTGAGCCAATCAGTAGCGGGTTGGGTGAAAGGGGTGGCAGTCGTCATCATCATCATAAAAAAAGAAAGTCCTTCAGGTTTAAAAGATAAGTCCCACACTAACAAGCGGCAGGAAGCTTACGGTATTTAACTAGAATAAGACAAACGCCAGTGGTTGGTCAAGAATGAGGTTTTTACAGATTAATCGCTTCGGTCTTTCGCTGGTTGGTTTGTCAGCATCTGTGTCAAGCAGTGGCTTTTAAGTGATCTCGAACCATCGCATTCAAAATAGTCAACAACTTCCGAATACAAGCCACCAACGCCACTTTAGCAGGCTTTCCCACACCCCGCAATCGCTCATAAAACACCTTCAACCGCTCATCATGCCGCACCGAACTCAACACCGCCATATACAACAACCGACGGACACCAGATCTCCCACCCCAACAACACCGCTTACCCCGCCAAGCACCACTATCCCGATTCTTCGGAGCAACGCCCACCAGCGAGGCTATTTTCCCCCTACCCAAACAACCTAATTCAGGCAAACAAGCCAACAGCACCACACTGGTTTTAAACCCAACACCAGCAACCGTCTCCAAGCATTCTTGCTTGCTTTGAATCGATGGGTCTAACGCAATTCTTCGTTTCCATTCCACTACAATGGCTGAAAGCCGTTGTTTTAAGGCTTCACACTGGGCGGCTAAATCGGCTATAACGAAGGGGTCTGTGGCTTGGTGGGCTTGCGTTTTGAGCGTTGCTAGGGCTTGCGTTGTTTGTTCTTGGTGCCGAGCCAGTTCAACCAAGGCTTGGGGTGGTAGGAAGTCGGTTTCTTGGGGTTGGATTACTCGAGCGTAGTGGGCTAGCACTTTTGCGTCTAGCTTGTCGGTTTTGGCTAGGATGCCGCAGGCTTTGGCGAAGTCTCTTACTTGTCTTGGGTTTGCTTTGACAACGGGTAGTTGGGCTACTTTGAGTGCTAGGTAGAGTGGTTTTTCCTAGCCACCTGTGGCTTCTAGGGTTATTTTGGTGGGGGCGAATTCTCTCAGTGCCAAAACCAATTGTTCAATGTCCGTTTCTTGGTTTTGGCACTGAGAGAATTGGGGGCTTTGGTTGTTGAGATAGCAGATGTCTAGGGTAGATTTTGAGACATCTATGCCGACGGTTTTCATGGTAGGATTTCCTTTGGTAGAAAAATAGGGATTTGGATTTAGCCTTATGGTACGAACGTTAGAGTTCGGGCATCTGTTCAAATGGCATCCCTTGTAAAACGGTGCTAGTGATCTTGCTGACAATCGGTTGTTTGGAGCCGAGGGGAATGGACGATCGACTAGCACCGTTTTGTTCTACCAACACATAAGGGGATGCCTGTTTGGGCACCCCCCGACACCCCCCACAAATTCAGGGGCAAGCCCCTAAAAACCCCCGAAAAAACACCCCCCTATGCCACAAGGGCACTGACGGGGGGATGCTTTTTTCGCTCCTTTGGTGGACGGAACGCGTCGCCGCAGCAGGGCAAAGGCGATGGTCGTTCCTACTGGTTGGTATAGCTGTTCCAATAATTATTGAGCTATAATAAGGAGGATAACGTTCACGAAAAAGGAGGATTCATCTATGGCATATAGCGTCGATTTAAGACAACGAGTCGTTGATTGCATCAATCAAGAAAAAGAAACACAACAAGCCACCGTCATCCGATTCAAAGTCAGTCTCGCCACCGTCAAACGATGGCTCAAACGAACCTGTCTCATCCCCAAAAAACCAGGGGCAACCACCGCAACAAGCATCGACAGAAACCAACTACTCGCCATACAAAAAGCCAACCCCAGTGCCTATTTGGACGAATTGGCTCTCTTGCTCGGTTCTAAAAAATCCACCATCTCCTACAACCTCATTAAACTCGGCATTAGCCGTAAAAAAAAGCACGCTCTACCGAGAACGAAGTGAAGCCAAACGCACAGTTTATAAGCAGGAGATAGAACCGCTAACGCCCGCCAGTCTTGTGTTTGTGGATGAATGTGGGGTTGACCGTAGAAGCGTTGAACGCTTGTATGGTCGTTCCCCTAAAGGTGAACGGGTGCAGGAGGAAATTAGTGGTCAACGCACCGAACGTACCTCTATTATAGCAGGGTTACAGGGTGGAAAGCCATTAGCCCCGTGGTGTTTTAAGGGCTATTGTAATACCGAGGTTATTTTGACGTGGGTTGAACATGAGTTGTTACCGAGTTTAACGGCGGGGATGACGGTCATTGGGGATAATGCGAGTTTTCATAAATCTTGGGAGATTCAACAGCTGATTGAATCTGCGGGTTGTCGGTTGTTGTTTTTACCGCCTTACAGTCCTGATTTGAATCCGATTGAGCGATTTTGGTCGGCGTTGAAGGCGAGAATTCGTCGGTTACTAACCGATACCTTATCTTTAGATGAAGCCATTGACCAAGCCTTTAAAATGGCTCAATAACTTTTGGAACAGCTATACGCTATTTAATCGTTTAATTTATATCAGTGGATGTCAACTTGGTTTTCTGGCAAACAATCAAGTTTTTTGGTGGCTTTTTATTAAAATCTATTAATCTTGGTAAGCGTAGGTTCGACGTTTCTTTTTCTTAACCGGTTTAGGAATCCCCATAGTTGGTAGAATTAGCCGTTCAGGTCTGGGTTTTTCTCCCGCCCCATGGGTATTTGAACCCATGCCACCTTCTCCCGCCCCATCCCGATGGTAATCCCCCACTGTAGACGCATACAATTTAATTGTAGCTAGTTGTTGCTGAACCTGTAAAGGCAATCCCTCCGCCGTTTTTGCCTGTTGGAAGGCTCTTAACACCACTTGTCCATCACCCGTCATGGTTAGCCCGCCTTCAACGCCAAGAGTGGGTACTAGCAAACCTAAGGCTATCAGCTGTTCTACCGCTAATTGCAGGGTTTTTCTGGATGACGAGTCTTTCAAAAGCCCAAAAATGGGTAAGCTTTGCAACTGTGCGGCTTGGGCTTGGGGAAGTAAGGCAGCATCGCCCAAAAGGAGCGATACAACAGTGCTTCGGGTGGCTAATGCCCCCGTTCGCCAAACGGCAGAAAGCACTTGCTGGGCTAATAACACACTGTTCGGTTCGGCTTGCGGATAGCGGTGGCAAGCGTCGCACCCATGGCAGTTAGACGTAGGCAACGGCATACCAAAATGCTGAGCCAGCACGTTATGCCGGCAATCTGCCCCTTCTGAAAACAGTTGCATTTGCCACAGTTTTTCTAACGACCGCTGAAAGGTTTCGCCCCGTTCATCTTTTTTTAGCATACTTTCCCAAGTGGTAAAATCCCTTGTAGCATAGTAGAGTAAACAATCGCTTGGGTTGCCGTCTCTGCCCGCCCTGCCTACTTCTTGCAAATAATGTTCAATAGAGCGTGGGGCGTGAGTGTGCATCACAAACCGAATATCGCCCCTATCAATACCCATCCCAAATGCGACTGTAGCCACCATCACATCAATCGCACCGCTCATGAAGGCTTGTTGGTTTTTTTGCCGAATACCCGTTGTCATTCCCGCATGGTAGCCTTTGGCTTTAATGCCGTTGGCTTGCAACAGTTTTGCCCATTCTTCTACCTGCAACCGGCTAAAACAGTAAATAATACCCGCTTGCCCTTTACGCCCTAGCAGTTCAGTTACTAGTAATTCTTGAAACTCTGTTTTTTTTGAAGGGCGTTGCACCACCCCTAAATAAAGATTTGCTCGATAAAGCGAACTTTTTAACACCGTTGGATTCACTAAATTGAGCATGGTGCCAATTTCATCTGCCACCACTTTGGGGGCGGTAGCGGTAAAAGCATGAATGCCAATTTCAGGAAACCACGTTTTTAGCTGCCCCAGTAGTTGATAATCAGGCCGGAATTGATGCCCCCATTGGGAAAGGCAATGGGCTTCATCTACCGCAAAATAGGCAATTCTACCCGAATTTTGAAGGCTTTGCACAAACGCCATAGAAGTAAATCGTTCGGGCGAAACGTAAAGTAACTGCACTTCACCCGCTTGGAATGCTTCAAAAATTTCACGCCGAATTTCCAGCGGTTGGGCACTATTAAGAGCAACAGCTTTAATGCCTTTGGATTTTGCCTGCTGTACTTGGTCTTCCATTAGGGCAATCAGCGGAGAAACCACGACCGCCGTTTTACCTGGCATCATTAAAATGGGTAGCTGGTAACAAAGCGATTTTCCCCCGCCCGTGGGTAGTAGCGTTAAGCTATCTTGCTGGTTCAAAATGCAGGCAATGGTTTCCTGTTGTAGCGGGCGAAACCGATTGTAATTCCAGTGTGTTTGTAGGATTTCTAGGGTCGTTTGCCCGCTAGCCCGTTCAAAATCTGACAAAATAGTCTATGTCCCATCGGTAAAAGTGTAGTAGAAATTCTTTTGATTCTTTTAGTATATCTCAAACACTTTTTTAAGAAGTAGAGCTTGGATTTTTATTACTATGACAGCTTCAGAAACATTCGCCAATACAGAACAAGCCACCAACCAAAAGGCTTCGTTGTGGACTAAAATTCAACGATTTTTTCAAAAAATAGCCAGCTACAATGAAACCATCAGCAGTTATGAGTCTGCCAGTACAGCGAGCATTACAGACCCTGCCACCGCCCATATGCACTGGGGCATTTCATTAGCAGAAAAGGGCGAACTACAAGAAGCGATTGATAAATTTCAACAAGCCGCTACCATCAACCCGAAACAAGCCGAAATTTTTTGTAACTGGGGCGTCGCATTGGCAAAACAAAAGCAGTTGCCTGAAGCATCCGTACAACTAAGAAAAGCCGTTGAATTAGAGCCCGATAGAGCCGCTTACCATGTACTATTAGGGGCTACGTTGGTGGAACAAGGGTTGCTTGAAGAAGGGGCTTGCCACTACCGTGAAGCCATTATTTTAAAACCCAACCACACAGAACCTTGGCTTAATTGGGCCATTGCCTTGGCTCGTTCAAACCAGTTTGCACAGGCCATTGAAAAATTAGAAATGGTGATATTGAAACAATCAACCCATAGCCAAGCATACTATTTGTGGGGCGGTATTTTAGCAGAACAACACCAATATGAAGATGCTAAATTGAAGTTTTTAGATTGCCTTAAATTTCAAACCAATCATGCTGAAGCCACTTATTTATTAGCCCTGTGTTATAACCGTTTGGGTGAATTTGAAGCGGGGCTGGATTATTCAACCAAGGCACTGGCGTTGCAATCTGAAAAAGCGGAATGCTATTTAACGAAGGGTGATTGCTTAGCCAATTTAACTCGCTTTGATGAAGCCATTGAATATTATGATTTAGCCTTGGCAATCAACCCTAAATTAGCCGATGTTTACTTGAGCCTAGGGCAAGTGTATTGTCAGCAAGGTAAACAAGAAGATGCTTACGCCTATTTTAAGCAAGCTGAAGTGTTACAGCCGAAGCTACCCGCATTACATAGGGTATGGGGTTTGAGCTTGTTAGAATGTTACCGAAATGAAGAAGCCTTGGAAAAATTGGAAACGGCTTGTAACGGTTGCTTTACTGATGGCTTTGCAGCCACTTCTTTGGGGCTAACCATTGCTAAACTTCGCTTGGGAAAATTAGAAGAAGCGAGCAATACGGCTGTAGAAGCCCTAGCTCAATTCCCTACCCATGTGGGATTATGGCACGCCAAAGGGTGTTTAGCCATTAAGCAAAGCGGGTTGGAAGAAGCCAAGCATTGGTTTAAAGAAGCCCTAAAGTTACAGCCTGATTTTATGCAGTCGCAACTGAATCTTTGTATGTGCCAATTGCAAGAAGGCGATGTAACCGAAGTGGTTCGGAAATTGCGGGCGTTGTACAGAACCAAGCAGGAAACTTCCCCGTTAGTGGTAACCTATTATGGGTTGGCGTTAATGGCTTCCGGCGATGTGGCTGAGGCGGAAATGAAGTTTAAACAGGCTTTAGCGTTAGACGCTGGCTATACCAAGGCGATGGCTGCTTTAATTATGCTTTATGTTCAAAAAGATATTGAAGCCGAAGCATTGCAACAATTTATGATTCAAATTGAGGATAACGAACTAACGCATTCACCAAGTTACTGGCTTTGGGCGAAAGCGTTGGCGAATTTTCAGCTTACTAAAAAATTAAATGCTGAAACATTTGAACAAGCCGGTAACTTACAATGGGAACAATTACAACAACGTGAAACGTGGTTGAAATCGACTTCGTTTGCTGATTGTCTTACCGTAACGCCTTGGCGGTTGTGGTTACTTGAACCCTAGCAAGAAGACGCTAAGGCTTCAAATTTTTCTTGGTAGTGGGCAAGTACTTCAGCCAATGTTTTAAATTGTTCCGTTGTATGGGCATTAATGACCTGTTGTGCTTCCATTTTTTCCGCACTATCCATAACCTGCTGGTTTAACAACGTTAGGGCTTCTGTTTGCTTGTTAAGAACAGCTAATTGCTTACACTGTAAATCTGCAATAATATCTAATGTTATCTGCATTTCATTTAACACATCACCTTTTACAGCATCAGGACTTATTAAGGATGGATGCTCGTTACCTAAGGGTGGTTTTTCCATGGTCATCATTGTATTCTTCTTTTCTGTATTAATTTCTTCTTCTATCACTTTGAGAAAGGCTAATTAGTTAGATTTACATTTTCAACTTGATATTATAAAGCTTTTGATGCTATAAAGGACAGTACTTATTATCCTAAAAAATAGTCTTCTGTTTAAACCGTATCTACGTAGTTAACGGTATAATTGCCTATAGTCTTGCCTTTGCCTTGTGCGATAATAAAAAAAAGCTTTATTTAGAAATTGCCTTTTTGTTACAAAACTTTACATGAAAGGTGGTTCGCCCGTATGAACAGCCCATCATCAACCGCCATACTAAAACCGAAAGCCCTAAAAAAAGGCGATACCATTGCCATTGTTTCACCCGCTAAGCCGTCTCCGCCAGAAACGCTGGTTGAAGGGGTCGCTTGGTTGGAAAGCCAAGGGTTTAAAGCGAAATTAATGCCCAATGCTCATCTAAACACCGGCTACCTAGCCGGCACAGACGCCCAACGCCTTTCAGATTTAGTTGCCGCTTTTGAAGACCCAAGCGTTGACGCTATTTTGTGTGCAAGGGGGGGGTATGGGTCTGGGCGTTTGCTGGAACACTTCCCCTTTGAAGTAGTGGCTCAAAATCCTAAGTTATTTATGGGCTTTAGCGATATTACCATGCTACTCAATGCCTTCCAAAAAGAAACAGGGTTAGTAGGGTTTTATAGCCCGATGTTAACATCTAACCTTATTCAAGAAGACCAAGTTTTTACCCGCCAACAGTGGTTAAGAACTGTTACCGAACCAGTGCTTGAGCCAAATTTCGAGATAAAGTCTATAGATTCTTACACCTGTTTTCAACCGGGAACGGTGCAAGGTAAGTTAATGGGCGGGAATTTAAGTCTGCTTTGTAGTTTGTGTGGCACACCGTGGCAACCCAATTTAGCAGGGTGCATTCTTTTTCTAGAAGATTGGCACGAACAGTATTACACATTAGATAGAAAATTCACGCAATTAGCCCAAGCCGGACTGTTAAACGGTGTGGTGAGTCTACTGCTGTGCGATTTTTCAGAAATACCCGAAGAACCTTCGGAATCGTTAACGCAACACTTGAAAACCTTAACGCAACACCTGAATATTCCCACTGGCTACGGGTTTAGTGTAGGCCACGGCTTCCAGACTGCCACTTTGCCCATAGGCGTTCAAGCCGTTTTAAACGCTGAGGTTGGGTGTTTAACCCTTGCAGAGCAGCCAGTTCAGCCTTAACTTCGGTGCTTAACGTCGTATCAGAAAGAGCTGTTTCTTCCTCAAGGGTGTTAGGTTCATAAAATGCCCCTTGCTTACTTCTACCCACGGCTTTCAATAGCTGGACGGGTTTTAATAAGTTACGTAAATCAATCACCTGCAACTGGCTAGCCAAGCCATCAAATACCACCAGTTCGGTTTTGTTAGCGTTGGTGGTTAACGAAAACGGCAACTTCGTGGTAGGGGCTAAGGTAATAGAATCCGTTATTTCAAAGGTTTTGGTATCAATAACAGTTAGTAAGGCATTGTTTTCAGTTAAAACCGCCAGCCTATTATCAACTAATTCGACCCATTCCAGCGGTTTATTGGGTAGCGTAATGGTTTTAAGCACCGCCCCCGTAAACACCTGAACAACCTGTAATTTTTTGGCTGTTTTGTCCATGAGCCAAAGCTGACCCAACCCCTTGGCGGGTTCGTTCAACCAGAGGGCATCAATTTTGGTTAGATATTGTTCATCTGTTTTGAATGCTGGTTTTAAGGTGCGAATAATTTTATGTTCCGCTACATCAACTTCATAAATGGCGTTATTTTCAACGGCAGAAAAATATCCAATGGGAAAACGCTTCCGCATAACGGCTGTGGCTACAGGGCTTGGCAACGGAACTGTTCCCAAAAATAGTCGTTTTTTGCCATCAAACAAGGTTAATTGCGGTTTGCTTTTATGGGTAGCCACTACCACATCGTTGTAAGGTGAAAACACCAATTTACTAGCAGGGGCAATGGCTTCTAAGCGGGTACTAATCAATTGAGCCACTGGATTAACGACAATAATTTCCGGTTGATTCACACTGGCTACCCAAACGCCATCGCCAGCAGGTACGGGTAAAATACTAGCAGCTAAGGTATCAATTCTTAAGGCTAATCGGCTTTCGCCCGTAGCGGTATCTATCCCCTGCAAGGTAGCAGAAAGAAAATCTGTATAAAAATAAGTGGGTTGCAAGAGGGTTTTAGGCACATTCACCGCAACGGCTTGCGGGGTATTAGCGTTTTGATTTTCAGGTTTAATGGGATTTTTTGCTTCAGGGGTTTGTGGGGCAGGGGTGGTATAGTCTAAATTACCTAATAATACCCGTAGTTCCGCCGGAATAGAAAGCCCAGCAGGTACAAACCAGTTTTGCGGAATAACCCCTTCTTTCAAGCTGGTTGGGTAAAAGGGCAAGCGGGCAAACGTCAATTTTCCCGTATCTGTGGGTAGTAGTTTAATAAAATACCAATCGTTATCAAATTGAATTAAATCTGGCGGGGCTGTTTTTGTTCCACCCCACTGCTGAACAATTTTCGTAGGTGGTTTGACTTCTAGTTTTTGAGGCAAAATAGGCAGATAGCTTTGCCCATTAGAAAAAATGGCATAGCAATCGCTCCGTAATTTAACGTTTTTATCCAGCTTTAGCAGGGTGTTTAGCATGACTTCTGGCAATTTAAAGCAGACATCTGGCAAAGCACTGTTTTTAGCAGACTGTACAACGGGTACGGTTAGTTTTGTGGCTGGTTGGGCTTCTTCCGTTTTTTGAATGGCGTCTTCTGGTTGTGAGGGGGATGGGTTTTCAAGGGTGGGTTGGGCTGGGGTAACTATCGTTTTTTTACCGAAAAAGTTTAACTTGGCTTGACTGGCTTGAGAACAAAAAGCCAGCAATATAAAGAAGAAGACAACAACTATCAAGCGATGTTGGCGAAGGAAAATAAAATCAACAGACATTGCGGTAAAGACTTTCTTTCAAGCAGAACGGTAGCGACTAATTGCCCTCCATTATACCGCTAAAATGCCTAAGAGACCACACCTAATACCATTTTCAAATGGGAATAAGAAATCCGCACAAAATGGGATGGAGGGGGTTTTATAGCCATAGTTAGCTTTTAGTTCTCTTTATACTCGCATTCAAACAATCACAAACAATCAATAGAAAAACCCTTTTTATGTTGATACAGTCTATTTCAACCCAACCGCCTACTAGGGCTACACAACCCGCTAATAGGGATGGCTTTGTACCCTCTGCTAGTTATATGAGAAGTGGCAATAATAGCTCATCAACATCCTCAACAACCGATACCTTTCAATTAGATAACACCATTGCCCAGCAGATAACCACGTTCCTAGAAACGGCAACAGGCACTCGGAAAGAATTAGAATCACAATTTTTAGCTAGTGTTTTAGATAAACACTTAGCCGTAGGTAAAAATATCGACGGTACAGTCAAAGACTTTGAAACAGCCGTTGTTATCCAAAACGCTTCACGGGTAAAATTACTGGCTTATTTACAAACCGATGATTTAGATGGTGCATTTAGGTTGCTCAATGGGTCGCATCCGCCAGTATTGGAAAAGGAGGTTAAATGGAAGTATAATCCTTTTAACTGGGTACAAAATAAAATGCAAGCCTATGTGCAGGCACAACCTATCCATGACGACTTACCCTCTGAATTGGCTTCGTTTGAAGCCTTTGAAAAACACGTTAAAGACCTTCGTCGGCAAGTGAAATTGTGTTTGGGTTCGGTTGAAAAACCCAAAGGGGGTTCGTTGTTAGTACCGAAAACGCCCAAAACCATCGAAGCAGCAATAGAAGCCGTAACCCAGCAGTTAGAGGCTATCACCAATAAAAAATCAGCACTAACTTCTTTGTCCACTGATGCCTTGCTAGATGCAGCCATTACGCATCATGTGCAAGCATCGCCTGATAGTGCCAAGATGCTTGAAATAGCTTGGTTTCAACAGTTGTTAGAGTCGGTAAAAAACAAGGTTGATGGTGAAGGAAACTCTCTACTTAAAAATCCGCGAGTGCAACAGTACTTACAAGGGGTGTTGCTTGCTTTAGGTGGAGGGAAATCTGACGATGAACAACTGTTACTAGAAGCGACCATCGCACAATTAGCCCCTGCTACATCTACTGGAAAAGCTAGTAAGTTAGCCCGAGTGCCTGAACAAATTGTTGAAGGTGTTATCTCTGCGGTAACCAATACGCAAGCCCGAATTCAAAAGAATATGGGCTTACCTGCAGAATTATTAGCTCAATTACCGAAAGCATTACAGTCTGTTGAAGACCTGAAAACGGCGAGGGGAACTTTCCTGCAAGAGCTTATGAGTGGTAACCCTAAAGCCTTAGCCTTTGCGAAAAGTCAAGTCGTATCACCCCAAGCCCAAGAGGGGTTGATTCAAGCGTATCACCTTTCGTTGCATCAGCAAGCCGTGCAGTTGGAACAACGGTTGGCTCAATTAGAAAAGCTGCCAATCGTTGAGCTACCAGCTTTTCTAAAAGGGCTGCCTATAGCTCAACAACGTCAATTAGAAGCCGTTATTGAAAACATTTTAACCTTACCGCCTGTTGAAGGGATGAGGCAACTAAAGGCATTTATTGCAGAGATACCCCAAGATATGCGTGGGGCGTTTGAAAAATTTATTGCCAGTAAACATCAACGTTTTGCTGAAATGAGAGAAGCAGGAGCTTCCGCAAAACAACTATTGGCTGGTCAGGTAGATCAAGCCTTTACTGGCGTTATAGAAGCGTTTAATCCTAATAAAATAAAGCAACAACTATCCACTGCGTTAGAAGAAGGCGAGCAAGCCTTTCAAACGCAAGTTCAAGCCATAGGATCCGTCTTTACGCAAGTAGGCGGTGATGGGGGGATGCCTCCAACACCACCTGTTACAGCAGTGTTGCCTTCTCCGCCCCCTAGTGATGGCATTACCTTTGCCAAACCGCTAAAGGTAGTTGAAGCACAGGGCGAAAAACTAGGATGGTTTCCTGCATTGATGGAACAAAACAAAAAATGGCTTCCGTGGGCAATTGGTGGCACGGTGGGCTTAGGCTTATTAGCTTGGCTAGGCTCTTGGCTTTCAAAAAAACATACAGACACAGAGGTAAGACAATCTACCGACAATTCTGTAAGATAATTTTTTTAAGAAGGTAGTGATTGTTGAGAAGTTATTCTGTTTCCTTGAGCTTGGCTTGAATCTGTTTTTTTCTAGCTTTCAGAACTAGGAGTTTACCTTCATTTATTCTTATTTGATTTTCATAAAAAAAGATTTTTTCTTGTTCCTCTTTTGTTTTCTGTTCTAACAATAAAGCCACTTTTTGCTTGTAGAGGCTTAGTTTATGTTGAATATCTGTCCATAATTCCTGCAGAGGATTCGTATCCATGTAGTAGTTTGGATAGGCTTCTTTTAGATTTAAAATATCTTTTGCTGAAACAAGAACGGCTTGCCCTGTTTGTTTTGAGCTAGAGCTAAACCGTTTTTCCCAGACGGTTAAGTGATCTAAAGCCAATTTTTCGTCTGTATAGGCGGTTACCTCTGTTTTATTTAATTCAAAATCAGTGATTAAAAGCAATAACTCGGTATGCTTAAATTGTTTTTGCTTAATTTCTTTGACCAGTAGAGGTAGCACTTTAGAGAAAGAATTAAATTTCTTAGCTAAATTTGTCTTACGAGCCAAAGTAACAAAACTATCGATTTTCTTCAGTAAAATCTCTGTGGATTTTTTTATGTTATCAAAATCAACACCAAACGTATCAATATTTTTATCCATGGTTTCAAGCAGGGCACACAAATGACTTAATAAAATAAAGCTTTCTTTCCAGTCAGCATCCCAATCACCTGTTTTATAGTTTTTGTTATTGATGATAGCAGCGATTTCCACCCCTGTTGCCCAAATATGTTGAACTTGTGTCCGCACTTGTAGTTCAACTAGAAGGGTTGGGAAAGGTACAACGTCAGTCGCATTGTTTTCCAGTTCTAAAATGTAATGAATTCCTCGGTAACCATCTTCTTTGGGCGAAGCGATATAATTTTTCATACCCTTAATTTTTATTTTTTTAGACCGAGCCAACAAATTCTTGGTATAAATTTCAACGTCCCCAATAGAGGGTAGAATAACCCGCAACCCGCCAATATCTTGCATTTGTGATAACTGCATACTGGGAAAACGATTTAGCTTTGCAGTAATAGAGTCCAAACGTTTAATACGCTGAACGACAATAACCTTTTTTGCTTCATTTGCTTTTAATCGTCTTGTTGCTTGATTGCGACAAGCTGTATTGACAGGCAACATCACCTTGTTAAAAAGTGAACGATAACTATTTAATTGTTGAAACACCAAATCATCTGCTTCAGGATTTTCCCCTAAGCGTAATAAGGCATCACCCACTCTATCTAGGGCTTTTTTAGAAGGAATTAAACACATCATCTTAATAAACACTGACAGTATTTTAAAGGGCTACTCTCTTATTCTAGCGTAAAATTTTAAAAAATGAGCGTTTTGTTAAAAGACTTACTCTTCAACGGGCAGTTTTTCGGTTTTTAGGGTGCAAGCTACTAATTTGTCTTTAGTCCGCAATACCTGTAGCCCTAATTCAGTGCCTATCGGCAATGCCCGAATTTTCTGCTGAAGGTCTTTCGGGTTCGTCACTAATTCTCCGTTAATACGCTGAATCACATCGCCCTGTTGAAGCCCCGCCTTGGCAGCTGGCGAACCCTGCGAAACGGTCGCAACCACAACCCCCTTCGTATTAGCTGAAAGCCCTAGACTTTTAGCCAGTTCCGGCGAAAGTTCCTGCAACGCCACACCAATATATGGCCTGACGATTTTACCTTGAGCAATTAACTGTTCTGTAATGGTTTTAACGGTATTAGAAGGAATGGTAAAGCCAATGTTTTGAGCCTTCCCCGTAGCAATAATAGCCGTATTAATCCCAATCACTTCCCCAGACAAGTTCACCAAAGGACCTCCTGAATTCCCTGGGTTAATAGCCGCATCGGTTTGTAGAAAATCAACATTTTCATTTAAGTCTGGCACTTGACGAGAAAGGGCTGAAATAATGCCCATCGTTACGGTATGGTCAAAGCCCAACGGAGACCCAATTGCCAACACCCAATCACCTGGGCGAAGTTTGCCAGAATCTCCCAGTTTGGCGGCTTTTAAGCCCTGTTTCGGGGGTGTTACCTGCACAACGGCTAAATCCGTCAATGCATCTGAACCCACTACTTTGGCTTTGAGTTTGGTTTTATCATTTAAGGTAACAACTAATTCACTAGCCCCATGAATGACGTGATGATTTGTTAGAATGTAGCCTTTTTCCGCATTCACAATAACCCCTGAACCTTGCCCAACCGTCTGTTTTTCTTTACGCGGTGCTTCTTGGGGTTGGCTAGGTGGAAAGCCTAAAAATCGACGGAAAAATTCACTTTCAGACGTATCCGTCCCAAACGGAAAGCCTTCGCCATTACTGGCAGGTTGCACCAAGCGTTCCACGGCAACATCAATATTCACCACACTGGGTGCCATGGCAGAAGCCACATCCGCCAAGAGCGTTTTGAATGATTGGGTTAAGGGGTTTGAAGGTACCTGAACAGTCGTGTTAGCGTTATTATTATTGAGCAACGGGGTGGCAGTAGAACCCGATGAACTGACTGAAGGCGGGTTTTGTTCTAGCTGGGGTAGCCCTAACGAACCCAAAGCACCGGTTGTGTAAGCGGTATAAGCCGAAATACACAGGGCTAATGCACTAAAAACAAGGGGAAGAGAAATTCGAGATGGCTTCATTGGGGGAAATAAACCTCTTTTTTTTAAAGATAGATTAAACAGCGAGTAACAGATAAATGAAGATAGCAGGGTGAAAATTTTGAAAACTATCTTTTATTATAAGGATTTTGAGCAGGTATAGCACTGAATTTTAACATTTTTTTGATAATGTTGAGACGATTTTTTGTTCGCTTCTCCTTTATTAGGCTACAATAAAAGTCTATTCTCTTTTTATAAAGGAAAATTTTATCGTTGATAAACACTGCTATATTTACCCTGTCAGATTGGTACGCTTTTCTGCAAGGCGAATGCCCGAATGCTGAAGCCTTCGCTATTTTAGAAGCCCTCCAGACAGATTTTGTTTCAGCTGAAACCGTGCAATTACTGCTTCAAGTATTGCAAGCTCAAGCGGTTATTAACCCAAGCCTACTTCGGCTAAAAGAAGATGCTTCATTTACCCTACTGGATTGTTGCGGAACAGGGGGTAGTGGGCGAGCTAGTTTCAATACGTCTACCACGGTGGCGTTTGTGTTGGCTTCCGGCGGTGTGCCTACCCTGAAATTTGGGAATAGAGCTGCCACCAGCCCTAGTGGTAGTTTCGATTTTTTAGAAGGCTTGGGCTTACCCTTGAACCAGCTTTCAGCTCAAGCGGGAAATGCTGTAGAAGCAACAGGGTTGGGCTTTTTGTTTGCTCCAGATGTTTACCCTAGCCTAAAACCCCTAGCCCAATTACGCAGGCAGTTTGGTAAACCGACTGTTTTCAACTTTTTAGGCCCTTTGCTCAACCCGCTTCAGCCTGCATTTCGGGTGATGGGGTGTAGTTCCGCACGGATGATGCCCATTTTAGCAGAGGTGCTAAAAAACCAGACCAGTCTAAAAAAAGGGATGCTAGTGCGGAGTGCATCGGGGATGGATGAAGCTTTGCCAAACGAATCCACCGAGGGTTTTCTCATTGAAAATGGGGTTGTTCAGCCGTGGCGATTAGACGCTACGATTCATGAAACTTCGGTAATGGGTACTTTGGATTTTTCTATGGCGAACAATGTTTCGTGGTTTTTACAGCTGGTTGGGGCTGAACCAAAAACGACGTTGCCTGAAGATTTGTTGCCTTTGGTAACGTTGAATGCAGGGTTGGGTTTTTGGGTAGCGGGCAAAGTTTCCACTGTTGATGATGGCATCGCTTTAGCGACAGAATTAATCGTTAGCGGAGCGGTGCATCAGCAACTGCAAGCGGTACAACGATTTTATGTGGGTAGATAGAAAATAAGTATTTAAGCTGTATAATTTAAGTTAGAGTTGTCGTTTTGAACAGCCTTTTGTTTAGATTAAAGTGAATAAGGATTTTCAAAAATGAATGAAGAAAAAAACCAACAGCATCCCAATCAGCAAAGACCTTCCCCTCCTCCCACGCAGACGAGAGAGCTTAGAAACGATGGTAGTAAAGCTCCAGCTAAAGTTGCTACTCAAAGCCAGCAAGAAAAAAGACCTTCTACTCCAAAAGAATCAGGTACGCCAACCATTAGTAAGAAGAACGATTAAATTCCAATTTTTTACCAATGAATGAATAATCCACAAAATTAAAGTTAAACCTATAATCCAGCTAGTTATTGCCACTGCTTGATTGTAGGTTTTGGCTAGCTTTTTGTTTAACGAGGCACTACTTTCCTCTCTTTTTTTTAATTGTGGAATTATCCAGCCATAAATTGCTTCCGTATTATTATCCTTGTGTAGAAGGTAGCATTCAGGATCTAGATTGATATAAGTTTCTCTTGCTTCTCGCTTTTCAATGGTATTAATATTATTACCTAAAGAAAAACCAATACTTTCAGTCGAATTCGTTTTAAACAATCCAATTAAAGATACGACGCTAACAATAAAAGCTAAAACAAAACATATTGAAACCCAAACAGGAACATTATTAAAAGTTTTCAGTACGATTAAACTAAAAAAGTTAAGAATCCCTAAGTATTTATAAGCTCTTTCGATAATGTAATCGTTCGCTTTATTGAGGTCTTCAATATATTTAAGAGATTGTTTTTCAGCCCATTCAAGGCGTTTTTCAAAATCTTGATGAAACTTCTTGATTAAGGGAGTGCCCTTTTTTTTAGAAATTGTTCTTTGTAATTTAAATTTTTTGCTTATCACTAAACTGCAAAGCCTGCCGATTCAAAAACCGATTTTTCTACCGCTGGCAGTTTTGCCAACAACCCCACGAGTGGATTAACAAAGGTCATCGCCTCAACAGGGGTTGGGGGAACCATGGGCAATCGCATTTCAGGGTGCATCATACCTTGTTGAGCCAAAACAGCCTTAACAATAATTGGGTTGGTCAACTTAAACAACCCCTGCACAATGGGGAATAACGCCCGATGTGTCTGCAATGCTTCCGTCAATTGCCCCGCCTTAAATTGCCGAATCATGGTGCGAAGCGAACCCGCCGCCACATTGCCTAGCACACTAACAGTACCCACTGCCCCTAACGATAACATGGGCAAGGTTAAAGAATCATCGCCACACCAAATGTGGAAGGTTTCAGGCAACAGCCCCCGAATTTGCGAAACGGCATCCATATCAGGCGATGATTGTTTCACGCCCAAAATATGCTGAGGGTACAGTGCGTGAAGCTCCGCCATGGTTTCGGCAGTCATGGCTACCCCCGTCCGCCCCGGAATGTTATAAATGACAATGGGCGTATTACCCGCTGCTTCAACGCACGCTGAAAAATGAGCCACCATGCCCGATTGAGAAGGCTTGTTATAATAAGGCACGACAACCAACAACGAATCTGGCTGAACTTGGGCTAGCGTTTGCTGAATTTCTTCAACCACCTTGTGCGTCGCATTGCCAGAGATGCCCGCCATGGTGTGGACTTTACTGTTTGCTGACTTCGCTACATCAAGGGCGATTTTAATTTGTTGAATTTTTTCTTCAAAATCCAACGCAGGGGTTTCCCCAGTCGTGCCGTTAATGAGTAACCCATCAGACCCATCAACGACCAATTTTTGCAGTAATCGTTTAAAAGCAACACCATCAATAGGCTGCTTTGATTCGGGCAAAAAAGGCGTTACGCAAGCCGTAAGCAGTTCCGGCAAATACAGGGTTGAAATGGGGGGTTCAGTAGTAGAGGTAGCCATTGAGAGTCTCTTTTTTAAAATAGAAGGGTAACACCAATCATTAGTGTATCGTAAAAATGGTATTATACCAATTTCAAATAGAACTATCGTCAGCGTCTACGTTGTTACAGTCAAGCAAAAAATCCTCAACGTACGTTTTGTGTACGCCTGCGGTTTTTTACTTGCCAGTGCCGAGTATCCATCTAACGCTATTCCTATTTGAAAATGGTATTACACGCAACCCAATGAAGGCACACGCACTAACTTTAACCGGTGCAACGCTTCCGCCAACCGAACCGCATTTAAAGCCGCCCCAATACGGAGGTTATCAGAAACCACCCAGAAATTTAACCCCGTTTCAGGGTTTGACGTATCTTTGCGTAAGCGTGAAACGTAAACAGGGTCAGTACCCGCTGTTTCCCGAGGGGTGAAATAGCCTTCGTGGGTATTGGCAATAACCACATCCGCCGTTTCAGCTAACAATTGGGTTGCAGTTTCAAGGCTTAAAGGGCGGTCTAAATCAACCGTTACACTTTCGCTATGCCCTACTAAAACAGGGACTCTAACAGCTGTTGCGGTAATTTGAAGATTCGGCAAGTTGAGGATTTTTTTCGTTTCGTGGATGAGTTTTAGTTCTTCTTTGGTGTAACCCGCTTCAACGCCTTCGGTGGCGAATACATCAATTTGCGGAATGAGGTTAAACGAAATAGGACGGGCAAACTTGGTGCGTTCATATTGGCTAGGGGCAAATTTATCTGATTGACCCGCTACTTTACCGTTGGTAAAGTCATTTTCCGCTTCGTTACGTAATTCGTCTAAGCCTTCTTTGCCCGCTCCGCTAACGGATTGATAGGTGGAAACGATGACTCGTTTTAGCCCTGCGGCGTCTCTCAAGGTTTTGAGGACGGGCATCAGTTGAGCCGTAGAGCAATTGGGGTTAGCGATAATACCTTGATGCCCTACGAGGGCTTCTTCGTTGACGCCACCCACCACGAGGGGGACGGTGGCATCCATGCGGAAGTGGGAAGTGTTGTCAATGCAAACCGCTCCACGTTTGACGGCTTCAGGCACGAGGGCGGCGGAAATGCTACCGCCAGCCGAAGCGAGGACAATATCAACGCCTGTAAAGGCTTCGGGGCAGGCTTCTTCAATCAAAACGGCTTGCCCGTGGAAGGTAATAGCTTTACCGGCAGACCGTTTAGAAGCCAGTGGTTTCAGGGCTTTAATGGGGAAGTGGCGTTCTTCAAGTAGTTTAATAATCAAGCTACCCACCACGCCTGTAGCCCCTAGTACGGCAACGGTATAGCCTGTAGGGTTGGGGTAAAGTGGGGCGGTGGTCATCATCATCATCATGGTGAAGTACTCTTTCTAAACAAAGGGGGTATTAGCGTATGGTTTCATTGTCTAAAAAGCAGGCGATGGTGTCAAGGTTTGGCTAACACCCATTCAACGATTGAGAGTGGGTGCTAAGTGGTTGACGTACCTGCATTAATAGCTTCCAACATAGGCTTCATTTTTTCTTTGATGGCTTGATGATTCAATTTGCCCTTTGGTAGAATAGAAAGCTCATACAACGCCTGATTGAAAGCCGTAATGATGGTTTCTTTATTCTCGAAGCTTTCCAACGCCTCTAAATCGGTTAGGTTCTCTTCATTTTTCGCATTGAACAACTCTGCTAAAACCTTGCCCATTTTGATTGTCTTTTTATCCCTAAGCGTTTTATCCCTAAGCGTTGGAAATGCAGAGGGTTCTTTTTCTTCAGGAGGAAAAACTTCGTGAAGCAACATCCTCAGAAGTTGGTTCCTATGCAATCCAGGGTCTGGGTTAAGCCCTTGGGCTGCAACCAATGCTTTGGCTGGGGTATTTAGCTCTATCTTCGATGGCTTTGGAGGCGTAAACGGTCGGAGTTGAAGATGCGTTGAGCTCAAAGTTGTCAGTCAAGAATCTTTTGCTGGAGGTAAGTTTGCCTTAATAACATCAAAGAGCCGAAACATTTCATTTTGAATATCCGTCGAAGAGATGCTGGGACGTTCAGGATTCAACAACTCCGTTAATGCCGTTTCAAAGGCAGTATTAACTTTTAGGGGCTCAGTTAAGCCTTGGTCGGAGAGTAAGGCTACTAAATTATCATCCTTTTTAGCATTAAATAAACTGAAGAAGACAGTTGTTAACTGGTTCTGTTGATTTGTATCTTCAATCTCATCTTTTACTTTCACTAGTAGTACTTCCTTTAAACTATCTTTAATAGACGGTTTTAGCATATCAGTTATTGGTGTTTTATCCATTAAAGCATCAATCACAGATTGATCAGCAGGAAGACCTGGTATATTCAAGACAGAATTAACCACGTCAGGAACAACAGTCGATTTCGCCTTGTTCAACGCCTGTAAATCCTCCCGAAGCTTGTTGTACATTTCTTCGGTAACGGTTTCCATTTGAGCCTTACCCTCTTCAGTATTGCCTTTCAACCGAGCGTTAATCATTTTCGCAAGAAGTTGTTGTGAATCCGTCAGCTTTGCTAAGTCTTCAGTAGAAGTTTCATGGAACGGATGATTGGCTGATGCTTCTAGTGCATCTTTCGTAATGGGTTGTAAGGCTTGTTTAAATCCTTCGAGCGTATTCACTAAATTGCCTAATTCATGATTAAGAGGAATGGGGTATTTCTCAGTATATCTTAAAGCACCTGTTGTATTACTAATCCTAGTTTCCTCGGGATAAGCTTTCACCAATGCACCCACCAAATTATGTAATACCACGGTTGCTAAAGCGTCAGCACTTTTAACAGTGTTGTTACTTTCATCATGACCATTTAAACCACCTGTTAGAATAACTTCAGCCATATGATCAAACGATTTTTCAGGCTCGAAGTGTTCTAAAACCCAACCGTTTGTTGCTTCTTTATTGGGAGGAGGCGTAAATCCTCTAACCGCCTTAGGGTAATAAGCTTCAAACTGATCGGTTCTGCTTTTACCGAATTGATTTTTTAATTCTTCTACCAGCTCGGTTTGAGCGGTTTTTACTTTTGCAGGAGAATCATCAGCTTGACTAGCAGCATCAACCACGGCTTGGGCTTTTTGAACAAGTGTATTATAAACATCGTTTTCAAGAAAATCTGCTGAAGTAGTTTCTTGATCAAATACTTTAGTAATAATACTGACTGCCAGTTTTAGTTCGTCTAACTGACTAGAATAGGAATCAGCATCGGCAACAGTAGCTCCTGTATAGTTTGGAAGGTTCAAGAAGAAACGTTTTAAAGCCCCTGGCGTTTTAGCATCTAATGAGTTTAAACCGTCTTGAATTAAGCCTAAGCTAGAAGGTTGGGGTGTTCCTTCCGCAGGGTTAGTATAAGCTTCTACCGCTTTTGCAAAGTCTGTTTCAGCAAACTTTTCAGGGTTTTGGGTTGGGTTAAACAATTCCCGTACTTCGGAGGAAACATCCTTACCCGCCACTTTGGGGTGAATGTCGTCTTCTAAGTTTTGTAATGTTCTACTTTGGTTTAACTGTACTCTTTGTAAATTAGTAACATCATCAATTAGTCGCTCATTAAGTATTTCTTGAGCTGCTTGATTGTTTTCCAAAAAGGAGGCTCTATCTTTTAAGTTAATCAAAGAGAGATTGATCCCGTCAGTAATACTTTCACTGTTGTCTAAACTCCTTTGTTTCACAATTTTCAACTCTTCTTCCAGATCAATAATGTGTTTTCCTAAAGTATCCTTTATTGCTTTTTCTGCAATCCCTATTTTTGCCTCAATTTCAGCTGGGGTTAAGCCTTTGCCTAAGGTAGTCACTTGGGTTCTTAATTCGCTCGCTTCTTTTTGGGCAGCTTTCGCTAACTTGCTTGCTTCTTCGGCTGCTTTCCCATGCGAAAATGCCATCCAGCCAAACCCAAAACTGGTTGCTAAGGCTAATCCGCCTAAAACCGCACCTACCAATCCACTTTTTCCACCAGCAGGCGATGCCGTTTCAAGGGGTTTCGTCGTTACTTCAGGGGCGGTGTCTCTTGGTGTGCGTTCAAAGCTATCCGCTTTCGCATTCGCCAACTTCAGCGTAGCCTCTTTTTTCGCCTGCGGTTTCTTCACATCAAACGGCGTTATGCCTGCGGTGTTAAAATCATGGTTGCCCACGGTATTACTGCTCATCATCATCATGGGGTTTTGTCCTCTGTCCTTGGGATGTTACGGTCGTTATTCTCTTTGAAAAAACGTGAATTCAATACTTTTATAATGGGTTAAAAACGGAGGATTTTTATTTTGTGCTGTACATTTCTCAATTACTATGAAGTTATTTTCTGCGTAGGGGTGCGATTTATCGCATCCGTTTCGGGATTGTGGGGCGGACGTAGATAAATCACGCCCCTACAGTAATCTGTACTAAATTTTATTTCAAACCCCCTTAAACGCCGATCGATATTGCAAGGCTTCCGTTAAATGAGGCACTTCAATGTTGGGGCTTTCGGCTAAATCCGCAATGGTTCTAGCTACCCGCAACACACGGTCGTACCCTCTGGCAGAAAGGTTCAGCCGCTCCAAAGCACGGCTCATAATAGTTTGAGATGGTTCATTGAGTTGGCAAAACGCCCGTAATTGGGCAGGGGCTAGTTCCGCATTGGTTTTCAAGGGTAAACCCAGCGTCAAAAACCGATTCAGCTGAATACTTCGGGCGGAAATGACTCTGTTTCGCACGGTTTGAGAGGTATCTACCGAAGCGGAAACGCCCTGCTGTAGCAATTCTTGAGAACTTAACCGAGGCACTTCTAGGTGCAAGTCAATTCTATCCAACAACGGGCCTGAAAGCTTATTCATATAGCGTTCCACTTGGTTGGGCGAACAACTACACGTTTTAGTGGTATCGCCACGGTATCCGCACGGGCAAGGGTTTAACGCCCCAATTAAGATGAATCTTGCAGGGAAGGTATGGTTGGCGTTGGCTCTGGAAATGGTAACCACGCCTTCTTCCAACGGTTGACGTAAAATTTCCAGCACGGGGCGAGGAAATTCCACCAGTTCATCTAAAAATAAAACGCCTCGGTGGCTGAGCGTAATTTCACCCGGTTTTGGGTAGCTTCCGCCCCCACAAAGCCCCGCCATAGAAGCAGAATGGTGCGGAGACCGAAACGGACGCTGGGCAATAATACCCAATGCTTCGTTTAGCATACCCGCCACGCTGTAAATCCGGCTAACTTCAAGGGTTTCGTCTAAATCCATCGGCGGTAAAATACCCGCAAATGCCTTAGATAATAAGGATTTTCCACTCCCCGGTGGGCCTGCCATTAGCAGGTTATGTCCGCCAGCGGCAGCAATTTCTAAGGCTCGTTTAGCTTGGGTTTGCCCTTTCACATCGGCAAAATCAACGATAGTGGCTTGTTTCATGCTCGCTTGAGCATCCGCCAATAACTGCCCTACATTTTGTTGAACTTGAAAGGCTTCGGGGGTTTTAAACAAGGCGGGCAAGTGGGCTAAATTGGGTAAACTGTAGATTTTCACCCCTTCTAATAATGCCGCTTCATTGGCGTTTTCAGGCGGGACAACCACGGCTTCAAACCCCAATTGTTTCGCTAAAATAACCACGGAAAGCACGCCACGCACAGGGCGTAGTTCGCCTTCTAGCGAAACTTCCCCCAGCCATAAGGTTTTTTCCAACCAGTGGGATTCAGGAAAGCTGATTTTTTCGCCTGCAATTAAAACGCTAAGGGCAATGGGAACATCAAACCCTGTCCCTTCCTTTCGCACGGAAGCTGGGGCTAAGTTCATAATCACTTTTTTGGTAAGAAATTCAAACCCTGCATTACGAATGGCTGACCGTAATCGGTCTTTACTTTCATTGACCATGGCATCTGGCAAGCCGACAATTCGCCATTCGGGTATGCCGTTGGCTAAATCAATCTCCACGGTAATCAGTTGGGCATCTAAGCCTTGCAGAGAGCTAGTTAAAATTCTAACAACCATCATCGATTCATTATCCTTGAGAAAGTGAAAAATAAAGCTGTTAGCTAGTGGTTAATTCGCCAAGGGTTGTAGAAGGCACTTTGATTTTATTAAAGACATAAAGTTGTGCTGGACGATGAAACCCATCCATTTTGGTTTCGCCGGTTAATTCAAACAAAATGCCAGAAGCCAAGGCTTTTTTCCGGAAGTTTCGTTTATCAATCTCTTTTTTTAGAATGAGTTCATACACTTTTTGCAATTGGGTTAGGGTAAATTTTTCAGGCAATAGCTGGAAAGCAATCGGTGACGTTTGCACTTTTTCCCGAAGCCGTACCAAGGCATTATTAATAATTTCATTGTGGTCAAACGCCAACGTGGGCAGTGCTTCAAGGGCTATCCAATTCGTATCATCATGCTTCAATGCTTCAGGGGTTTGAATTTTATCAAAATTAACCACGGCAAAATAGGAAACCGTAATAACCCGAGTCCTTGGGTCTCTATCAGGCGTGCCAAAGGCACCTAGTTGTTCAATATAAATATCTGAAACACCCGTTCGTTGCTCCAGCCACCGTTTGGCGGCTTCTTCGAGGGTTTCACCTAAGTTAATGAACCCCCCCGGTATCGACCATAAATCTTTAAAGGGTTCGCTAGCCCGTTTCAGCAATAGTACTTTTAGTTCGCCTTTGGTCATGCTAAACAGCACAACGTCAACAGTAACAAGGGGCTTCTCGTAGGTTTCAGTTTTGGCACTGGTTTGAAATTGTTGGTTTTGGGTATTGAAAGAATATTGCGGGATTGAGCGAAAATCTACCACGGGGCATTTGATACTCTGTGTGTTTGAGCCTCTAACAAAAAAAGCGAGGAGGAATACGGTACTTCAAAATGTATCAAAAGCAAACGGCTTTGTCTAGCCTGTATTACGGGTATGTAACAAATAATACCATTTCCACTATCTTGACTATCAACAATAAAAATGTTGACAAAAGACCTAACCCTTGTTATACTTAGTATATAAAACCCCCCCAAGGCTATGACTTTTGTTATCCTCAAACGTTGGGGGGTTCCTTTTTATAGTATTTTCAGTTTTTGGTTGAAAGCTTTTTATTTGTGAACCAATTTAAAAAATCATTTAATAAGCCTGCAACCACTTATTTTGAACAACTGGAACAATTGAAATCCAGAGGGATGATTATTACCGAACCAGAAGCTTCTCTTCGGGCATTAGAACAGTTTAATTATTATCGGCTTTCAGCTTACTGGCAACCCTTTGAAATGCTTGGGATAACTCATCAATTCAAACCGAATACCACTTTTGAAGATGTGTTAATCTTATATTGTTTTGATAAGCAATTACGCTTATTGCTACTAGATGCTATTGAACGAATTGAAATTTCTGTTCGGTCTAAATGGGCGTATGTATTAGCACATTCGCATGGTGTTTATGCCCATTTAGAAAGCGGTCTTGCCAAAGATTTTTGGAGCTGGCATTGTAATTTGGAAAAGTTGCAAGAAGCCTTAATTAGTTCAAAGAAAGATGCTTTCATCAAGCATTTTAAAGATAATTACCAAGAACCTTCTCCGCCCATATGGGTTGTTTGCGAAGTAATAACTTTGGGACTTTTGTCTAAGTATTACGACAATTTAAAACCCAAAGAAACACGTCGAATGATTGCAACGGCTTATGGTTTAGATGATGACTGCTTCGCTTCTTGGTTGCAACATTTAACAGTAGTTAGAAATATGTGTGCCCATCATGCTAGGTTGTGGAATAGAGAGTTTGTTAAAACACCGCAACATAGTATTACGAAGCCGGCTATATTATCTGGTACATTTACTGCTAGTAGGAAAATTTATAATACATTGCTTATAGTGCTTTATTTAATGGATGTTATTGAGCCTGAAAACGAATGGCGAACTGCGTTACTAGCCTTGCTTCATCAACACCCCACCTTATTACCTCGAATGGGCTTCACTACTGATTGGGCAAGCCATGCTATTTGGAGTAAACCCCATGCCGAACAACCCATTTAACATAGAAACCACTCTGCCTTTGGTGGCTATTATAGGCAACCGAGGGGGCTACATTCAGCTTTCACCCAGCCATAGCGTAGAAGGCTATAATCAGTTGCCTTTAGCTTGTTTAGAAGCGGCATTAGCATGGGCAACTGTTTTAGAAGCTCAACCCACCATTGCCCGTTGCTATTGGATAACCCTTAGCGAAGCCGTCAAACAATTGCACATCCATTTATACCCTCGCTACACCCATGAATCCGAAACGGTTGGTATTCCACTGTTTGAAGCTAGAAATACCGAGCCTCAACCCTCATGGACAACTGATTTAAAAGACGCTTTGAACCAGTGGGCTAAAACCTACGGTGTCTGTGTAATTGAGGCTTGAAAAATTTTATATGAGTAAACTTGATTACAATGATTGGATGAAGCAAGCGTTAGCTGAAGCCCAAAAAGCCTTGCCTGTGGATGTACCTGTTGGTGCGATTGTGGTTGATAGCGAAGGCAACTGCATTGGCAGAGGGTTTAATACCCGAGAACGAGACCAAAACTCACTGGGGCACGCGGAATTGAATGCCCTACTAGAAGCTAGCCAAGCCATTGGTTCGTGGAGATTAACGGATTGTACCTTGTTTGTAACCTTAGAACCTTGCCCTATGTGTGCTTCGGCTATTAATCAGGCTAGAATGAAGCAGGTGGTGTTTGGGTCGTTTGATGTTGATTTTGGCGGATGCGGGGGCTGGGTGAGTGTGCATCAGAAACCGAACCCATCCCTGAGTGTTATTGGTGGCGTTTTAGAAGCCGAGTGTGGCCAGCTTTTAGCTACTTTTTTCAAAAATCTCCGGTTAAAACGGTAGGGCTAAACAGTTTCAATGCCTTTGGCTAGCCCGTGCCAACGGTCGTACAGGGTATGCGGATACCCCAATAAATCTAAAATTTTACCCACGCTATAATGAATTTGCCCTGCTACCGTATCAAACTGCGGTGCATAAAACGACAACATCGGCGGCACCATCTTCACCCCTAACCGAGCCAACTTGAGCATATTTTCCAAATGAATGGCATTCAACGGTGTTTCCCGAGGCATTAAAATCAGCGGACGCCCTTCTTTGAGTGCAACATCCGCACTACGAGTGAGTAAATTATCTGAAATGCCACAGGCAATTTTCGCCAGCGTTCCCATAGAACAGGGGGCTATCACCATGCCCGCAGTACGATGAGACCCACTCGCCGAAGGAGCACCGATATTTTTGTTTGATTCCACTTGAATTAAGCTAGCTTTTTCAGCAGGTAGGGCTAAAAACTGGCACAAGGCAATTTGTCTATCTTCAGGTTTGGCTTGGGTATACTGAAAGCCTGTTTCTTGGTACATTACCAGCAAGCTTTTTTCTGAAAGCACTAAATCTACAGGCACATCTAGCAATAACAGTTCTTTTAGCAAGGTTAGCCCTAGAATGCTTCCCGAAGCCCCCGTCAACCCGAGTACAATGGGTAATTTTTCAGGATGGTTGGCAAGTGTTGGCATGGTTAAATCTTTCAATGAAGGCTAATAAGTTAACCGAGTCGCAATTTTTCCGACAATCGGCAGTTCATGTCGTTTACCTAGTAGTACCATAATGCTATTAAACAGTAATAAGAGTAAAAGCAATAAAAATGTGGCTTTTATTAGAAAAACCATGGCTATTTGAGAGAAGCTACCCATAGAAATGGCAGGAATAAAGGCTAGAATAGCATCAATTAGCCCGAGTAACACATTGGAAATACTCGGAACAAACATTAAAGCAATTGTATAAGCAAAACCTTGAATGAGATGAAACCTCACAAAAGTAGGGGTTTTGGCTTTGGGGTTAAAGCAAATTGCCCATAGGGCTAAAAACAACCCTATTTGTAGCAGAAAATCGCCACGCAATGGAGGGAAACAAAAAACAGTTACCACCACATAGCCCAAAACGGCTAACAAGCGTTGTTTCCAGTTGGTTTTGCGGTAGCGGTTTAAATCAATCGGGCTGGTGAGCATAGGTTAGCAAATAAACTTTCCAAACAAACGGTAACAATAAATTTATTGTACCATAAGTACACCCTTGTTGAATGCTGATGATTCGCAAGGTTTGATTGAACGAAGCCCAAGTTGTTTATACCATTTTCAAATAGGAATAGCGTTAGATGGATACTAGGCACTGGCAAGTAAAAAACCGCAGGCGTACACAGACGTTCGTTGAGGATTTTTTGCTTGACGGTAACAACGTAGACGCTGACGATAGTTCTATTTGAAATTGGTATTAACGGGTTATTTGTGTATAGAAGGCTTGATTACCTGCCCCGCCTTCTGCATTACCGTCTAAGGTAGGCATTACCATGCCACCAGTAAATGTTGTGGGAATTGTCGTTGCTACCCCACAATTGGTACTATTATCCGGTGCCCAGCTAGCGGTAATACCGACTCTATCTTGCCCTACTATATTGGGTTGCCCTGCACCGTTAACATCAACAATGATACTTTCACACCTTGTAAATCCAGCCCCTGGGGCTGCTGTAAACCCTGATAAAATTGCTCCGTTGTGCAGCGTTATAACTAAGCCTCCATCATCTCTATCGAGGGTTCTAATTCTACTGGCTAAGGCTAAGTAGGTATTAGCAGGAACATCGCCTTGCATAGTTAATGCTTCTGCTGCTTCAGTTACAATTTTGAGGGTGTCTTTCATAATAGCTCTTCGGTTGGTGGTTTCAATACCATGCAATACAGAAGGAATGCTAATAGCAGCTACTGTGCCAATAAGCCCTACAGTTACCAGTAATTCTGCTAGTGTAAATGCTTGATGTTTCATATAAATAGCCTTTTTATTTTTTTGTTGTATTAAGTCTAGAGTAATAGGTTCGAATTTAAGTAGTAGATACAAGTTGATTATAAAACGCCACATTTCCTAGAGTGCTAGCATCGAATGTATCAGGGGTAGGACCTACAATACCTGCTTCTTGGGCAGCACTATTAACCGTAATATTTGCTACTGCAGCACAAGTACCAGTGGGGTTAAAACAAGCGGTTACCATTAATCGGTCTCTACCAATTTGATTAGGTTGCCCTGCACCATTGACATCGATTCTAATGGTTTGAAAACCTGCAGCAGCTAATTGATTAAAGTTATCAATCACAACACCACCAGGCATTGTAAAACTATTGGCTGGATTGTTCAGTGCTACAAAATTGTCATCCGCACTATTTAAAAAGAGGTCAAATGCGTGCCATGTGGTATTATTGGGTGCAGATAAAGCTGGTGGTTCATTGGTTAATTTACTTGATGCTTCAGTTAGTGTACGAATTGTAGTCCCAAATAATGCATTGTCTTGAGATTGCTTTAGACTGGTCAATACACTAGGAACGGCAATACCTGCAATTACGCCCAGCACGGCTAAACTTACCAGCAATTCAGATAAGGTAAACCCTTTGCAAGTAAGCTTTAATGGTGAAAAATTTGGCACAAGTTAAATCTCCTTTAATTAATTCAAAACAGAGTTTGCTGTATTTCATAGTTAAGGTATCGAACAAGTTGATTATAAACTTTAGCCCTATATGAATTAAATGGTTGAATGACGGGTTGATAGCAATTAAACGATTGAAGAGCGTACAATCTTGATTTAGGCTGGCACAGAAAGCTTCCCGTTTCAAGACGTTAACTTACTAGCCGTGGCTAATGCCTGATAATGTTCAGCCGAATAGGCTAAAAAAGCTACTTCTTCTGGGGTTAATTCCCGTAGTTGTTTGGCGGGTCTACCCGCCCATAAAAACCCCGTAGGCACAATTTTTTTCCCCGTTAGCAATGAACCTGCCCCTAGCATGGCTTGGGCTTGAACCACACTACCATCCAGCAAGCAAGCCTGCATCCCCACGAAGGCTTCATCTTCCAGCGTGCAGGCGTGGAGCAACGCCATATGCCCAACCGTGCAGTTTTTCCCAACAACCGTTGGTTTTGCCATGCCTGTTAGCCCTTGGCTGGCAACGTGAATGACTGTACCATCTTGAATGTTGCTACCTTCGCCTATCACGATGGGGGCGACATCGCCCCGCAGTACGCAATTGTACCAAATACTGGCGCTGGCGTGGATGGTAACATTGCCCACCAGCACGGCATTTTCAGCAATGAAGGCGGTGGGGTGTATGCTGGGGCTTTTGCCTTGAAAGGCTTTAATAATAGGCATGGGTTTATCCTGAAATCCAATCGTTTTTTATAGAAAAAAAGGAATGATAGTCTACTTATTCTACAACAAAGGCTTGCTTTTAAGCTGAAAATAGCTTCAAGCTATCGTAACAATCCTCTCTGCTTATCTTGACAACCTACTATATTAGCAGTGTAATAGGGGATGCCCTCTTTCTTTACCATTAAACCATAGGTCTTTCATCTAAAAATGACAAACACACAAACTATAACCGATACCCGCCTACCCGTAACCGTGCTTTCCGGCTTTTTAGGGGCAGGTAAAACCACCTTGCTAAACCACGTGCTTAACAACCGTGAAGGCTTAAAAGTAGCCGTCATCGTCAATGATATGAGCGAAGTCAATATTGACGCTCAATTAGTCAACACAGGGACTGCTAGCCTCAGCAGAGTAGACGAAAAATTGGTCGAAATGAGTAATGGGTGTATTTGCTGCACTTTGCGGGAAGATTTATTGCTGGAAGTTTCTAAATTAGCCCAAGAAAAACGATTTGATTACTTGCTGGTGGAATCTACCGGTATTTCAGAACCACTGCCCGTAGCGGAAACCTTTGTGTTTGCAGATGAAACTGGGCATAGCTTGGGTGAATTGTCTCGGTTAGATACGATGGTAACCGTGGTAGATGCCTTCAACTTTTTGAAAGATTACGAAGAAGCCATTGAATTAAAAGATAAAAATTTAGCCCTCAATGAAGAGGATGACCGCACCATTGTGGATTTGTTGATTGACCAAGTGGAATTTGCCAATGTTATTCTCATCAACAAAACAGATTTAGTACCTGAACGAGAAGTAGCGAAATTGGAAGCCATTATTCAACGCTTAAACCCTGAAGCTAAGGTAATACGGTCTGAATTTGGAAAGACTGAATTGAAAAATATTTTAAATACCGGGTTGTTTGATTTTGAAAAAGCGGCTCAAGCCCCTGGTTGGATGAAAGAAATTAATGGCGAACACATTCCTGAAACCGAAGAATACGGCATTAATTCCTTTGTGTTTCGGGCAGAAAAACCGTTTCACCCTGAACGCTTGCTAGCCGTGTTTGATGGCGGTTGGAAAGGAGCATTGCGTAGCAAGGGCTTTTTCTGGTTGGCAACCCGCCCAGATTATAACCTAATTTGGAGCCAAGCCGGTGGGGCTTGCAGAGTAGAACCCGGTGGATTTTGGTGGGCAACCACCCCTGAAGAAGGCTGGCCTGAAGAAGCAGATATCGTGGCGGATATTCGTAAAAATTGGCACCCCGAATTTGGCGATAGACATCAAGAATTAGTCTTTATTGGTATTAAAATGGCAGAAGCCAAATTAATCGCCCATTTAGAATCTGCCTTGCTGACTGATGCTGAAATGGCGTTAGGGCAAGAAGCGTGGCTTGAATTTGAAGACCCCTTCCCCGCTTATTCTTTTGCTAGTGCAGAAGAAGGGGAAGCCTGTGCTTTACCTTTAGCACAGGAAGAAATTCTGAATCAACCCGCTTTGGTTTAATTAAAATTATTCGTGCTCAAGCTACTGAGCGATCTACCTTGGCTTTGGTATTGAGAAATCAATTGGTCTGAAGCGGTAAATTGCCGGCGGTATTGTGCTTCTTTTTTGCTTAGCCTTGCATTGCCATCGGCTATTTGTTTATTCATTCTGGTAATTTGTGCTTGAAATGAATCTACCGACGATTGAAACAATCCTTTGCCCGTCGTATCGGTACCCGTTAATAAGGTTTGGTCGACAATTTTTTTCAAATTCGTAAAAATACCGTTCGTGCCAGAAAAGAGCGTTTTTACATCCGCCGCATTGGTATTGAGTGCATCGGTTAGTTTCGTGGTATCTACTTGCAGGGCGGAAGTGGTACCCGTTGCTCCTGAAGTAGCCGCCCCAACAGCACCCGTGGTAACACCGATTGATTGCAAGCTTTTGTAAGTAGTCGCATCGTTATTAACAGAACTAACTAAACCCCGAATTTGCGACCGAAACGATCGAAGCCCAGAATCATTCGGTAACCCGCCAGTTTTGGGGTTAGTTTGGGCATCAATGGTGGAAACAATATCGTTGTAGGTTTTAATAAAATCGTTAATAGCAGTAGTGATTTTAGAAGCATCTCTGCCAATGGCTACATTGACGGGTGTTTGCACGTTAGAAGCGTTGACTGTTAGCCCTTTCAAGTTGAGCGTAACCCCCGTTAGCCCACTCACGCTGGCATCTACCGCATTGCTGGTACTGTAAATGGTGTTACCATTAACCGTCAACTGGGCATTATCTCCCAAGGTTTGTGAAGACAAACTATTTCCGGCTGTAATTAGCCCTGTGGCTGCTAAAAAGTTCCCTGTTGTGTCTTCCAAGTAAATGGGTAAGTTGCCTGTTGTTTTAGACGTAAATTCCAGTTTGTTGTTAGAAGGGTTTAACACCGCAGAAACGCCCGCATCGGTACTGTTATTGATGGCTTCTACAATTTGGGCTAAACTTTTGCCAGTAGTATCAAACGAGGCTTTACCAATTTTAAAGGTGCTGCCTGCTGTAACGGCAGTGGCTAAATTAGCACCGGCGGTGCTAACATCTGCACCGGTATCAATAATTGAAACGGGTTGAGACCCTTGCAAAACACCTGCCCCATTATCAATAGCGGTATCTAGTTTTGTAAGCCGAAAGAAATTACTGGTATCGCTACCAGACCCTAACCTAACCGTGTTAGGTGCAGCCCCAGTAATGGAAATTTTGCCTTGGGCGTCGATGGTAGCATCTGCCACGCCGGCGACACCTTTGAGGCGAGTCAGCATATCGCCAATGGTGTCTACTGTGGCATCTATCGCAATAGTATTAGCAGTACCGCCCACATATAGCGATAAATTACCGGAGGTAAAACTAAATTGTTTCACATCGGATAATTTGGTGCTGTTTGAAATAGACGTACCAATGGCACTGGTTGAACGAGCAATAGATGTTGAAGCCAGCTTGGTAACGCCAACGCTTAAGCCTTGTACGCTAGCGGTATCTGCTGCGGTAATATCTACTTGGTCTTTATTGGAAGACGTACCGGTTTTGGCTTGAAAAATATCGGCATCTAAAAACGAGGTTTTCACAAATTTATTGATATTGGTCTGTAGGGTTGCTGCTCTGTTTTTAATCGCATTCATGAAACTCACTTTTTGCTGAGTTGAACTGACTTTGCTTTGTATTTTTTGAATGGGTTGAGCATCTACCGCAATTAAGCTGCTAACAATGGCGTTGGTATCTAAGCCGGAAGAAATACCGCCAAACGTAATAGGGGAAGACATCATCATCATCATGTTAAAAACTACCCTATGGTGTGTTTTTTAAGTAACTGTTACCTAAATTTAAGAGAGATTAATCAAAAGCTGGTAATTTTAAATATATTTATGGTATTTTAATGTTTATACCTTTTTTAGTTTAGCAATTACTGAAAAATGTGCAATCCTTCAATAAATGTATTTTTTGTTGAAACTACTTTTCTTAAAAATAATGCTTGTTAATTAGTTCTGCAAAAGCTTGCTTGAATGAAAAGCAATATCAGATTCTTTACACTTTCATCCTTCTTAGTTTATTTCAAAGTTTAAATGTTTTCAAAAACACGAGGAATGCTTCCCATATGGTCAGTTCGGCTACCCCTTCAACTGTTGCTAATGCTTCTAATTATTCTTCCATTTCTGCTAACCCTGTTGCTACAGAAAAACCTAATTTGCCTTTATGGGGCAAACTCATTCGTACCAAACCCATTGCCCCCCCGAACGATGGTTCTAGTGGTGGCGGGTTGCATAAATCGCTTACGGCAATGAACCTCATTATGTTTGGCGTTAGTGCCATGATTGGTACGGGTATTTTCGTACTGACGGGTGAAGCGGCTTCAACAGCAGCAGGGCCAGCGTTGATGATTTCCATTGTGATTACCGGTATTCTTTGTGGATTTTGTGCCTTGTGCTACAGCGAATTAGCCGCGATGATTCCTGTTTCGGGGTCTGCTTATTCTTACCTTTATGCGGGTTTGGGCGAATTTGCTGCTTGGGTTACGGGCTGGGTTCTTATTGTAGAATATCTAGCGGGCGTTATGGCTATTGGTATTGGCTGGGGAGAAGCCATTAAGCATTTCTTTGCCAACTTACTCCACGTTCAGTTGCCGTTGGCGTTGACCACCAATACCATTGAAATTTTAGAAGGCACGAAGCAAACGGCTCGATATTCTGAGCTGGTGGTAAAATCTGTCCCGTTTCAGTTTCCATTTTTGGCGGAACATTTTACGTTAATCATCAATAAATCGTTCAATTTTTTACCGTTTGGCGCGTTGTTGGTAGTTACCTTTTTGTTGTGCCGAGGGATTGAAGAAAACGCCAAAATTGCCAGTGCTATGGTTTATGTCAAGACAGCGGTTATTCTGCTATTTATTGTTTCGGCGGTTATTTTCTTGTTTTCACATCCGCAAATTTTGCAACAAAATTGGTTCGCCAATGGCTGGAAGACCTTTGCCCCTTGGGGATGGGATGGTATTTTCAAAGGGTCTGCCCTCATGTTTTTTGCTTATATTGGGTTTGATGCTTTGGCAACGGCTTCTGAAGAAGCCAAAAACCCGCAAAGAGATTTGCCAGTCGGTATTTTAGGGTCGCTTATTATTTGTACGATTCTTTATATTTTGGTAACGGTTGCGGTAACGGCTATTTTGCCTTTAGGTGAAATAGCTCAACACAAAGAAGCGGCGGTTGTCCATGCCATGAGCATGATGAAAATCCCTGTGGCGGATTGGCTGGTTAGCATCGGGGCGATTGTGGGTATTACGTCTGTGTTATTGGTTATGCAATTGGCTTCTGTGCGGATTAGTTATGCCATTGCTCGGGATGGGTTATTGCCAAAATCCATTGCGAAACTGCATCCGAAATTAGGTGTTCCGCTAGCTGCTACGTTGATTATTGGGATTGTGAATGCGTTTGGTTCAGCGATTATGCCTATTTCGCTGATGGCTCATATTTCCAACTTGGGTACGTTGTTTGCGTTTATGATGGTGTGCTTGGCGGTTGTGGTGTTGCGTATAACTGCCCCGAATGCGTTGCGTCCGTTTAGAATACCTGCGGGTACGTTGATTGGTGTGCTGGGCTTTTTGGGTTGCTTGAAGTTGATGTTAGATTTAAGTGCTACGGCTTGGGTTTTAACAGGCGTTTTAACTTTGATGGGTATTGCCTTTTACTTCTTATACGGCATCAAAAACAGCACGTTGAATAATTCCTCAAAATAGAATCAACAAAATGTAATTATTTTAAAAGGACGATTTCATAATCGTCCTTTTTTATGTGGATTCTCTTTCTTCCCCAGCATCCCACGAAACGGCTAAATCATCGCCGTAAAAATCAGTTTGTTCCAATACCACCACTAATCGGGCTTCCAAAAACAACAACGATAAAAAACAGTTGACCCTATCCAACCCCGTTAAATCCATCAAGTCCGTCAGCGTTAGCCTCGCTTCAAGTTCATCGTGCGGTAGGTGGGCTTCCAAGGTTTCAAGCACTTGAGCCACTAAGCTTTCCTGAAATTCATCGTGTGCTAACTGGGTAATTTCCGCCGTGGAAAGCTTGGCATAATCCCGAATATTCCGACGCTTATCCACCTGCTCAATTTTTTGATGGGTGGCTCGTTCAGCTTCTTGTTGTTCTACTTTTTTCAGTTCGGCAATTAAATCTTCCAATGTTACAGGACGAATTCTCGGTTGTTTTGTGCTGGTTCTACGTTCTAACACATCATTGAGCGTCCCAAACCGCCGACGCATCGCTAATTTTAGCTTTTCCGCCACATCTTGGCTCATGGCAACGGCATCAATTGGGTTGCCATCTTCGTCATATTCAACTAAATCATCGAAACTGGCATCTTCCAACCAATCGTCTTCATCTACGGCAAATGGGTCGAACCCTGCTAGTAAATCGCTTTTCATCCGTAGTAAAATCGCCAAATACAAGAGTGTTTTACCCGTCAACCGTAATTGCTGTTGCTCGGTTTCCGATAAGATCCCTTCCCGCAATGCCAAAAGAGGCGTCTCATCGACCCCGCTTTTAACCGCACTCATCACGCTTAACTCATCGGTCGACGATACTTGCCCTGCGTCCCATTTGAGGGTTTCAACATACGCCAAATAGGTATCCGCCACTTTCACCAAATCAACGTTCCATGGGTCAATATCGCCCTGTTTGGCTAGTTGCACCAAAATTTCAATGCCTTCAGAAGGGGCAGGAAGCGTCAGTAAATCCAACTGTTTTATGGCGATAGTCTTCATTTTAGGGTTACCCTACCACTTGCTTGGCAGATTTTTCCGTAACCTCTGTTGGTGGGGTTGCCACAGGCTTTTTGGGGATAGAAACCGGCATGGGTAGTTCCATTGGGTGCAGATAGGTGGGTTCATCGGGGCGGTCTTCCCGAAGTTGAATGCCTGTTACTTTTGAAACGCCGTTGCGTTTTTGTGTAACGCCTACGGTTCTATCTGAATTATCAATCATCGGTTTTCGGAGAGAAACCACCACAAATTGAGCAGTTTCAGATTCTCGTTGTACCATTTTAGCTAGTTTTTCTACGTTAATCCCGTCCAAGTTTTGATCAACTTCATCCAACGCATAGAAGGGGGCAGGCATGGTGCGTTGTAATGAAAACACAAACGCCAACGAAGTGAGCGATTTTTCTCCGCCACTCATGGCTTCAATGCGTTGTGTTTTTTTACCTCGTGGAGAAGCTTCAATGCTTAAGCCACCAGCTAAGGGGTCGGTCGGGTTGGTTAGAATGAGCTGCCCATGCCCATCCGATAGTTCTGCGTAGATTTCTTTAAACTGTTTATTCACGCTATCAAACGCCTTCATAAAATACTGACGTTTCAATTCTTCGTAGCTATGCACCTTATTGGCAAGGGCTTCTTTCTCAGTTTCCAATGTTTCTAGCTTGGTGGCTAATTCTTGTTGACGCGTTGACACTTGGTCAAATTCGTTAATTGCCAACATATTAACTGGCTCTAATGCCGTCATTTTCTTTTGCAACGTGGCTATTTGCAGATTCAATGCCTCCAACGTCGGGAAAGCAGCATCCGCCAATCGGGCTTCTAAATCGTCGAAAATGGCTTTTAATTGGGCGTATAATTGGTCAATTTGTGGTTCTAATTCCCGCAACTGGGCTTGAATGGCAATTAGCTGTTGTTCGGCTTCTTGCACGGCTCGTTCCGTGTTGTGTTTTTGCTTTTCATGGTCTATTAGTAAGGCTTGCAGGCGTTCTCGTTCCGCTTGGAATTCTTTAATTTCGTCATCCATTGAAGCCAATTCTTCGTTTAGACCTACCAGTTGATGTTCCACCGCTTCAATTTCAGCATAGAACAGGGCTATTTCTTTATCCCAAACGCCTATTTGATTGGTTTTAGTGGCGTAAGCTTCTTTTTTTTCTTGGCTGCTGGTTTGCCGAATTTCAAGTTCCGTTTCTTTTTGTTTAAGCGTGTGTTGAATGTGTCGAAAATCTGCTTCGTACGTTTCAAATTGAAACTTGGCTTCTTGCAACAGGGCTAAGGTTTCTTGATATTGGCTACCTGAAGCTTGCCCTTCAAGTAGGATAAATTGTTGTTTTAAGGCTTCAATGGCTTTTTCCGCAACGGCTTCCTGTTTGGCAAGTGTTGCTAGTTTGCTTGCCAAAGTTGTAGCATCCGCCGTTTTACCTGAAGCGGAAGTGGCGGATTGTGCTATGGTCAATTCTTGTTCTTGGTCATGTAATTGTTTTTCAAGCACTTCTAGCTGGGCTAAATACCGCTGATGTTGCTGTTCCACCGTGGCTAATTCGGCGGATTGTTTGCCCCAATCCACTTCAATTCGGCTCAGATGCTGTTCAATTTTCGATTTTTCTGCTTCTAATTGCCCTACTTCACTACGTAGATTGCTCAATTCCACATCTTGCATTGAACCCGCGGTTGCCGAACCGCCCCCAAAAACGGTTTTATTTCCGCCCCTAAATTGCTGATTCGCCCCGCCTGTCATGGCACCTGTTTTTTCCAGAATGCTACCATCTAGCGTAACCATACGGAATTTATTCAACAACGGACGAGCTGCTTCTACAGATTCCACCACCAGCGTATCGCCCAAAGCAAACGCAAAAATCGTGGCATATTCAGCGGAAAACGAAACAAGGTTCACGGCGTAATCAATCACGCCTGCATAGTTTGGGGCAGCCCCCCGAGGGGTAGCCATTGCCTTGATTTTATTGAGCGGTAAAAACGTCGCACGCCCTAAGCGGTTTTGCTGTAAGTGCCGAATACCAGCTTGAGCGATGCTATCATCTTCCACCACGATGTTTTGCACCCTACCCCCCAATGCCATTTCTAGTGCGGTGTGATAATCCGTTTCTACCGTGGCTAGCTGGGCAATTGTACCATGTACGCCGGAAAGCCCGAGGCTTAAAACGGCTTCAACAGGGCGAGAAAAACTCATTTCTTCGTAGGCCATTTTTTTGGCTTCCAAAGTAGCTACGGCTTGTTTGGCTTTATACAATTGTTCTTGCGTGCGTTGAAACGCAGATTGTAGCCGTTGCCTATCGCCCGAAAGTTGCCCACAGGCAGATTCCAGCTTATTTTTTTGGTCTTCTAGTTTTTCAAAATCAATCGAAAGTTGGGCATAGCGTGTTTTTAACTGGTCTTGCTTATATTCCAATGAAGTAAGCTGTTGTTGCTTACTAGCTTGTGTGTCTGAAAGCCTTTCCTGTTGAGCCTTTAAGGCGAGGTTTTCTCGTTGTAAAGTGGCTAACTGGTCTTGGGCAGCTTCCAATTGCAACCGCAATGCTTGCCTTGCTGCATGGGCTTGGCTATCGGCGGATTCCAATAAATTCAAGGCTTCTTGATGTTGGTCGACTGCTTTTCGTTCATAGGTAACCCGTTCTTTAAGTTCCGCTTCTTGTTGTTTAAGCAAATCAATTTCGCTTTGATTATTCGCCATCCAATCAGATAATTTCAGAAAATCTTGGTCGAAGCGTGCCAGTTCTGCACGAGTTTCTTCTTGTCGTTGATGCAAGCCCACAATCGCATCTTGCCTACGTCCCACTTGTGCTTTGAGGGCTTCCATTTGTTGGGCGAGTGCCAATAATTTATCTTCGCCTTGTTTTTTGATGGTTTCGTTTACTTGCTTAAGTTCAAGCGTAGTCGCTGCAATAGCAGTATCCAACTTAGCGTAACGGTCTTTGGCTTCTTGGCGTTGCGTTTTGGCTTTTTCTAAATTACGTTGATTGGCTGAAAATTGAGCGTTCAGCCCCTTTAGCTTCACAATTTCAACCGATGAAGCTAACTTGACTTGCTCATCTTTTAAAGCTTGATAAGCCAAGGCTTTTTCTCGTTCGCCTGAAAGTTGTTCTAACCGCCCATCAATTTCCCCTAGTAAAATGTGGTTTCGCTCGATTGTTTCCGACGTGGTGGTCATTTCCCGAAGGGCAGCTTCAATTTTTCGGTCAAAATCCGCCACGCCCGCTAATTCGTCGATAATTTTTCGGCGTTCCATGGCAGACATATTCACAATGCTGGAAACGTCGCCCTGCATCATCACGTTGTAACATCCGGGGGACACGTTAAATAGGGCTAAAAACTCATGAATTTCGGTGAGTGTTGAAGGCTTGCCATTGAGGTAATAAGTAGAAGTTGTGCCTGATGGGGTTTCTTTAATTCGCCGTGCTACCCGCACCCATTCAGACCCATCAAGGGTTTTAAGCAGTTCCAAGCTGTGTTGGCGTTGGGCATCATCTTCGGAAAGGGCAGATTGTAGTACGCTATCGGGTAAATCTTGCTTGCCTTTGTTGAAGGTAATTTCCACGCTGGCTTCACGACGTTTGGCAGATTGGTTGTTGATTAAATCCGTCAGTTTTTCTGCCCGCATGGTACGAGAACTAGAAAGCCCTAGGCAAAACAGCACGCTATCTACAATGTTGCTTTTCCCAGACCCATTGGGACCTGAAACCGTTGTGAAGCCTCGTTTAAAGGGGATGGTGGTTTTCCCGACGAATGATTTAAAATTATCTATTTCAATTTGTTGAATAAACATGGGGGTAGACGACAACCTCAAGGGGTAATTTATGCAACAAGAAAATGATGCTACTATCTATTTATTATACAATCAACCTGTATAAAAGTGCAACGCTTGCTTATTGTTTAGGGTATATCAACATTTACTAAAGTTTGCGTTTGTATTGGTCGAAAGGTAGAATAATGTTATCTTAAGTCCTTCTGATTTGTTGAAATCAGTTTTTTTATTTGCATTGTTATTCATATTATTACAGAAAAGGGTTTTATAGAATGTCTTCTGAATTTGATTATAGTATCGTTACAACCATAGTATTTTTAGCTGGTGCTTTGGGGTTGACTTTTTGGATGGGCAAAGCCATTAAAACCCAAGGGGCTAGCTTTTTAAAAGACGCTTACACTGAGCCTGAAGATGCAAAATCTGTCGATACCATTGTAGGTATTGCTCAAATTACTTACTATTTTATTACTTTAGGTACTATTTTAGCAAAAGCTTTTAACAAATTTTCGGTTGATTCTTGGGGCGATGCGATGCGGTCTGCCTTGGGTGAAATTGGTTATACCATGTTTTGGATAGGGTTTATTGCACTTATTATTTGGGGATGCCTTGCTTTTGTTCGTAAAACCAAAAAAAATGACAAACTGCCCAAGCAGCCTTGGGAATAAATCCATTTTTTTATTACATAACGTAACGAGGACATATGGCGTATGCTATTGAATTTAAAACACCATAAAGCCTTCAGCTTAGCTGAATTAGCGATTACTTTATCTCTTATTGGTATATTGGCGGTTTCTTTGTTGCCGATGATTAGCAATTCCCAAGCAGGGCCTAGAAAATATACGGCAACCTTAAAAACAACATTGACCACGATTGAACATGCCCTTTCCACAGCCATGTTACGTGGTGATAGGCTCGATAGTTACGCTGTTATTCAAGAAACCTTAAAACCTGAAAGAAGTTGTCCTAGTAATAGTTCAACTCAAGGGTGTTGGAATAATACGACTCAAGGTGCTTCAGGAGAAAGTGGGCAACCTGGCTTCATACTTAAAAATGGCGTTGCTTTGGTTGGCTTAGATGATACGACATTCAGAGTTACCACAAATGGCATGAATGGCTGGTTAATTGATGCCAACGGTGCTGATGGACCTAATCAAGCGAATGTCGATCAATTACTTGTTAACATGTGTTCGGGGGTTGCCACTACTTGTAACGACCCTTCTGGTGGCGGGCACAAGGTGGCTACTGGCGTTTTTGTACCCGGTTCAGCCGGTGCTAACGCCACAAGGTTTGATGAAATTATGGAATAATGGGTTAGTTATTTTGTTGGGTAGCGTTGTCATTTATCGCTGGTTTATCCCATATCATAGTGGCAACCGGTATGGCTAACGCTCCCCAGCTTAAAGCTTCTAGCACTTTAGGTAGCCATGTTTCTAAGTTTTCCAAGGTGTTAATTGAAATCATTTTCCTGAAGGGTTCTGTTAGTTCCCGTTGAAAGGGCAATTGTCCACGCCCCAAGATGCCTAATGTTACTAACCCACAAGGTAGAAGAGTCGCTTTTACTTGGGCACTTTTAATGGCTTGTTCTTGTTCACTTGCTTCTGCTAGGCTTCGGTAGCCTCGGCGTTCGTCTTCCCGCTTGGCGGCTTGTTCTTGCGGAGACCGAACGGCGTAAAACAAAGTTGGTATAAATGGTATACCAACTAAGGCAGATAAAAAAGGTATACACGCCCACCAACTAGCCCGCACTTTAGCAGTGTGTAATTCTTCCGCATCTGCTAGTTTGATTTTTTGTTGCTCCTGCAGGTGTTTTCTTTTTATTAGAGCAAATTTATCTTGCTGAGGATAAGTAGCATAAGCGGTTCCTGTTTTTGATGCTGGTTCAATACCGTCTTCGCTTTCTTCTTCTTCTGTGGTTAACATAAATAAATCTTCTACGGCGGTGGTTAAGGAAATAGGCGGTAGTAGAGGGGATGGCGTGATAAGTTCTACGGGTGGTAATGGTGTTTCTGCTTCGTTAGAGGTTACGGAAGCAGGCAGATTTGGTGTTAAATTGGCTGCATCAATCATCCCTGCTGTTGCGGGGATTCCTAATGTTGCAAATAGATAGGGGTGGGTAATAGACATTGCTTCAGACCAAAACCTATGGAAAAATCAAAAAACTGTAAACCATTAACTACATAAAACCACCAACACTGGCAGATAATGCTAGTAATACCACTTTACAAAAACCGACACTGGCTTCCTTGCCGTGTACCTCGGTTAGCGAAGGTTTCATCAATGGCCTGCATCACTTCCCGCCGTTCCCCCGCCATCCACTTAGGGGCTACAACGTGCTTAAAATGCCCATTGCCCGCTACTCTATGTATCACACAACTGGGGTGAAGCCGCTCAATAAAATCAACGCAAGTTTCTACGTAGGTTTCAAAGGTCATACTTTCCCATAAGCCTGCTTGGTATTCTTGGGCTATGGGGGTATTTTCCATGGCTACTAGCATATGTATTTTTACGCCGTTGACCTTTAGTTCAGCTAATTTATCAGCGGTTTGCATCATATGTTCCCACGTTTCCCCTGGCATCCCGATAATAACATGAATGCAGTGGTCAAGATTTCGGTCTACTGTCCATTGGTAGGCTTGCAAAAAATCTTCGTGAGTTTCGCATCGGTTCACCCTGGCTAATGACTCATTATGGATGGTTTGCAACCCGTATTCAACGCTAACGTAAGGTAGTATTTTGCTTTTGTAGCTGGCTATTAAATCTAGTTTTGCTTCATCCACACAATCAGGACGGGTAGAAATTGCTAACCCCACTACATCCGGATGAGCGGTAGTGGCTTCATCATACAATTTTTTGAGCCGTTCAATTCGGCTATAGGTGTTGGTGTATGATTGAAAATAAGCGATAAATTTTTGGGCTTTAAATCGATTTCTGCGGTGTTCAATGTTCGCTAGCAATTGCTCGGTGATGTTGGTTTTCTTGGGGTTGGTTCTTGAAGAAGAGCCTGTTTCGTCGCAAAAGGTACAGCCCCCTACGCCTTTGCTACCGTCTATGTTTGGGCAGGTAAAGCCACCATCAATACTGACTTTGTAAACTCTGCAGCCAAATTTTTCTTGCAGATATTGGTTGTAGGTTCGGTAATAGTTGGTTTCTATGGGTGTGGTTAACATCATAATGGTGGTACTCTGTTAAAGTTTTAATAGCGTAAAATCTTGGAGCGGGACGACACACAGGTCGTCCCCTACGGAGCGGTATTTTTAAGAATACTGTAGGGGCGGTACCTCCGTGTACGCCCGCCTAAGATGTAAAGATAATGACACTATTCTAATGTGAAAATGTCGTATGAAACGTCCTCAGTTAATGGGAATGGTTGCAACCGCAGTGGCTATGGTGTTGATGAGCTGATTGTACTAATAAAGACTGATTTACTTGCTTAGCGGGGTCTGTTTTTAGGGTTTTGTTTTGTTCGGTTAAGAATTGGGCATACCAATCGGCGGTATCTTCTAGGGTTATGTCTCTCATATCTTTAATGAAAGGTAGGCTAGGCCATAGGGGAGTGCCTGAATATTTGGCTAGTTCGCTGGCAACGGTTTGCACGGCTAACGAACTTTTTTCATCGGCAGTTAAGGGTGTTTTACCTTCATTAATTAAAATCCCACAGGGGGTTATACCTCTTCCTCTTAATACTTCGATGCTCATTAAGGTGTGGTTAATGGTGCCTAAATTGGGGCGAGTTACTACTAGGGCGGGCAGTTTGAAGTGCCGAATTAAATCCGCCATAAAAAGATATTTCCGAATAGGGCAAAGCACGCCACCAGCTCCTTCAACCAACACAACGTCATGCGTGGCTTGTAGGGCTTGAAAATCTTGCATTATTTGATGAAAACTTATTTGGTCGTGGTCGTCTGCTACGCTGGGTGCGGCGGGTTCAACAAAAAAATAGCTGGTTTTAACGGTTAGCTTTTCTGGGAAGTGCCAAAACTTGCTGGCCCAATACGCATCGCCTTCTTCAGGGCAGGTAACCCCAGTTTGAACGGGCTTATAAATAGCCACAGTTTTGCCTAAGGCTAACCATACACCCGCCAACCAAGTAGTTACGAATGTTTTACCTACGTCGGTATCTGTGCCAGTGATGAATAATTGTTTGGGTAATGTTTTAAATGCAGATGACGTTGAGAAAGGGTGCATGAGCCAGTCTTTCTTGTTGGTAGACACTAATAACGTTAATAGTCTAACAAAAACCTGCTTAAAACACTATACGCCTTATGATATAGTATTTTTAAATAATTTTTGACGCCTTCTTATACCAATTCACAGATTGAATGACTTACAACTTCATCTGTGTAGGGGTGCGATTTACTAGCCCTACGGTCTATGCGGGGCAACGCATCCGTTTTAGGATTGTTGGAAGGACGTAATAAATTACGCCCCTACAAAAAAACGCTATTCAATCTGTGAATCGGTATGACAACCCGTTTCCTCTGAACAAAGGGTAGCGTTTTCGGCATTTAAGGCTTCGTAAAAAACTAATTCTTCGGCTTCACTCAACTTCGGTAAAAACCGATAGCGATTATTAGCCACCCACTGATAAAGTGGCACTAAAACAGGCTGAAAAATAGGTATAGCAAGCATTGAACCCAATAAAGAATAAGGAAATCGGCAATTTTTCAAACAAAAAGCCACCGCCGGCACACCAATCAATAACGTATTTGCCTCCACCTCAAACACCCGAATGCCTTGACGAATTTCCGTTTCAGTTACTGATTTCAACACGTCAAATTGAAGCTTCCACTCTTCAAACTGATGAAGGGGCACAAACTTAAGGGCGTTGGTATTACACTTTTTACTTCTCCAGGCCGTCAACAATTTTTGAATTCGCCAACACAACAAACACTTAGCATCAAAGAAAACAACGCCCTTTACGTCCGCTAATTGGTCTGTTGAAATAGGCATTTACTAGACCTCTTGCATGGCTCGATAGGTGGGTGCAGATTTGAGGAATAAGGAACGGACTGATGGGCGGTGTAGCCTAACTACATAACCGAAGGAGTACCGCAAATGACAAAAAAGATGCCCCAGATATTGAGTCATGCAAGAGGTCTCTTAGAACTTTCGAATGATTTTATCCGCTGTAACGCCCGCTTTTTCGTGCATCACCTGTAACCAAAAACTAGATAAATTTTCAAAGGCCGTTTCGCAAGCTTCAGGCGTTTCACCCACAGCTTCCAAATAAAGCCGAATAATGGGTTCCGTGCCACTAGCCCGAACCAACACCCAAGACCCATTAGTTAGGTAAAGTTTAATCCCATCTTGCGTGCCAAATTTATTTTTTAACGTACTTGCGGAATGCTGAGTTTTTTCAGCATCAACCACACAACAAGCCTTGCCCATCGTGCCACCGTTTGTAAAAAAGGTTTGTGCTTGAGCTAAAATAGGGTCTTTTTCGGCGGTTTTAATCGTCCATTCTGCAAAGTGATAAGTGTTTTCAAGCCCCGCAATAATCCCAGATAACACTTGCGATAAGGGCTTTTTTTGAGATGCCACTAAATCTGCAATAATTAAGTTAGCCAACAAGCCATCTTTTTCAGGAATATGCCCGCCGATGCTCAAACCACCGCTGGATTCTCCGCCAAAAATGACAGGGGCTAAGGCCTCTTCTTCGTCATGTTCAATAAAGGTTTCCGCAATATATTTGTACCCAACAGGTGTTTGAAGCACAGGCAACCCAAAGCTAGCGGCTAAGTCATCTACCGCATGGGTAGTAGCTTGAGACCGTACCACCACGGCTTCCGTTTCCAATGTTGATGGTTTTTGACCCAACCAAAACAGCACCAACAATAAAACAAAGTTAGGCTGTAAGTAAGTACCCGTTTCATCTAACACGCCAAACCGGTCGGAATCGCCATCATTAGAAAAGCCGACTGTCATAGGGTTTGTAGCCCCAGATTGCTTGACTAAGTGGCTTAATTCTTCTAAGTTTTCCGCTGAAGGTTCAGGTTCACCCGTGTACCCTGCGGGTCGATTATCATCGTCATGAATGGTTGTGGCAATCACGCCAAAATCTTCCATTAACTTCGGGAAATAATATCTGCCTGTGGCATAAAGTGGGTCGTAAAACACGGCAATGGGTTGTTCCTGAAACACGGCGGAAGACAAACCAACCCGATTTTTAAGGTGTTTATAATACGCTTGATAAGGTTGTAAGGCTCGTTTAAAGGGGGTGGAACTAACCCCTAAGACTTCCCGATTGAGCACCGCATTACTAGGGTTTGCTTGCCGAGCTTCAAATTGTTCACTCAGCGAAGAAGGTGCAACCGCCCCTTCCGGCGTTAGGAAATTATACCCACCGTAATCCCAAGGGTTATGGCTAGCCGTCATTAAAATTGCCCCAGCTGCTGGGGTATCGCAACCGGTTAAATCTTTCAAACAAGCGGCAGCATAGGCTAAAACGGGGGTCGGTACATCGCCTTCAATTTGGTAAACATCTAAGCCTCTGGCCTGTAAAACCGCCATAATAACAGGAATGGCTTCTTTGGTTTTTTGGCGGGTATCGCCCCCCAACAAAACGGGGCGAACCTGTTGCCAATCGTTGGTCATCTGTTCAATTAACACATCGGCAATGGCATGGGTAATTTGTTCAACAACGGCTTGATTAAAGCCAGCATCGGTATTATTTCTGTAACCCGAAGTGCCAAATTTGTAGATGGTTTGCGTAGTGGTTTGCATAAATGGGAGCGTGCTTTCATAAACAGGTGTGGTAAAAAATCCATACCAATACTATAGCAAAAATAAGTGAAAAATACTTCACTATTGGTTCTTAATACGGGTTAATTATTTTTGTTTGAGACATTTAACTAATTAGTTATTATAATATCCTTAAGTCTATTAAGGAGTATTTAAAATGCAGTGTCCAAAATGTGGTAGTTTAGATAAAGTTAAAGCAGGGTTCATCGGAGAAAAGTAACGGTATCAATGCAAAAACTGTGCCTGTAAATATACACGTTCAACCCCGAAAGGGCTTGCACCCATCACATGGAAGCTAGCCAACCCAGCTATACACTTCAGGGCTTTCCCTTCGAAAAATTGGTAATTTAATTGGGGTCTCAACGCCTTCTGTACTCAAACAAATTCGTAAAATAGACACCACTGCTTGTCGGTTAGAGCCACAGAAAACCACTATTGTTGAGCTCGATGAACTCTGCACGTTTCTTACCGAAAAAAACGCAAAATCTGGGTATGGGTGGCTGTTTGTCGAGAAACAAGGCGAATCTTGGACTGGGAAGTGGGTTGTCGTGGCATTAAAACCTTGAAAAAATTATGGAAACGGCTTCAGTTATTCAAGGTTGAAGTTTATTGTGCTGACCATTGGAAAGCCTACAATGACGTGTTGCCTAGTGAAAAATTGGTTCAAAGCAAGGCTGAAACGTATACAGCAGAACAGACTTGGAGCGATTTGCGACATTGGTTTGCTCGGTTTAAACGACGAGGTAAAGTCGTCTCTCGGTGTTTGGGTGATTTGATTCATGCCATAGCAATTTACTTTCACCGAGTTAATTTAAGATATAGCTAATTGGTTAAAACTTTCAATGAATCTACGCCATTTAATGGAGGCAACAAAATGCACCTCCGCTAAACCAGTAGAATAGATTAGACCTCTTGCACGGCTCGAGAGGTCTATTTATACAACCCCTCGCCAACCCATGAGAAATGACCCGCTTTAAAAATGACCGCCAACGGAAAAGCAACGCCTTTTGAAACCCTGCTAAACTTACCCAAGCCCACTTGCTGTAGCCATGGCGATTGTTGTAAGGGGGCTTCGCCTAGGCGTGCCATATCATCAGCTATGGGAAAAAGCCAAAAACGGCGATGACTTTGCCAGAGGGTTTTTAAGCATTATGGTGCCCTATGAAAGCCACGAAGCCGCACGGGCTATAGTGCCTTCCTTGGTGGAAAAAACACTGAAAGCAGCGGCAAAAAGCGAAAAATTTAACGGGGCTGAAGACGTGGTTTTTTATGCTTGTAGATACCTAGCCAACGATAACCGATGTGGCGTTTATGAAGATCGTCCACAATTTTGCAGAGACTACCCTGATAGTCCGTTTTTAGTGATGGCTAGTGGCTGTGCTTTTGAAGGCTGGAGTAACCAGTGCAGAACGAAATTCAAGGCGATGGAAGCGGAAGTAGATACCCTACAGGAACTACAAGCCAGCTTGAACGCATTACAAACCTACGAACTTAGCAGCAATGAATGCACCACTGATACCAATTCCAAGTTTAAATAGCGTATAATAGAGGGGTGTTATTGTTTATTTGAAAGATTCTGATCATGCTCACCCAAGAAGACGTACTCGCCTTTGAAAAAACCTTCACCGACAAGAAAACCTATCGCCGATTCCTCTGCATTAAACTCAAAATAATCGACGGTAAAACACAAGCCGAAATAGCCCAACATACGGGTTTCGGCTTTCGACACGTCCAACGCATTCAAGCCCAAGTTCAACAACACGGACTTTACAGTCTCTATCCTAAAAAAGGGATTGTACGCAATAGCCTACTACCCAGTAAACAAGCCGAAATAGACCTACTACAACGCCACAAAGGCAAGGTCGGTATCTACGATTTACACCAGGCACTCAACGCACTGGTGGGCAGACCCGTCATCTTTCAAACTGTTTACAACCTGCTCAATCGCCACGATTGGAAGGCAAAAGTACCTCGCCCAGTGCATCCCAACCATAATGATGAGGCTCAAACCCTCTTCAAAAAAACTTCCTGAAGTCGTTAACTCTGTTACAAAAACAGTAAAAAAGCCAGTTCGGCTATTTTTTCAGGATGAGGCGAGGTTTGGCAAAATTTGCCAAGTTCGTAAAGTATGGTTACCCAAGGGTGAACGTTCAGTAGTGGAAGCTCAACATATACGGCAATACCTCTATGCGTATAGTGCCATTGAACCCAAGACGGGAGAGAGTGTTTCGTTGATTTTTCCGTATGCGGATACGGCTTGCATGAACGTATTCTTACGTGAATTAAGTGAGCGTTACGCTGAAGATGAGATTGTGCTTGTTTTGGATGGTGCAGGTTGGCATAGAAGTGGGGGGCTGGTTGTTCCTGTTAATATTCGGTTAATTTGTTTACCACCGTATAGTCCGCAGTTGAACCCTGTGGAGCAGTTGTGGAAGGGCGTTCGGACTCGGTTTTTTGGCAATGCTTATTTTGAGACGTTGGATGCAGTGGAAGCTCATTTAGTGAAGGCTTTACGCTGGGTAGAGGCTAATACAGCGTGGGTGAAATCGTTCGCCTATTTCCCCTATATTCAACACGCTATTTAAACTTGGAATTGGTATGAATTAGTAGAATCTTCAACCACCGTTGTTCAGCAACAGCAATTGGCACGGTGGCTTGAAGAAGCCCAACGCGAAGCCCTTCTCAGTGAAACACTTCGGTTAACAAGCATTTGGACTGCTAGCCCTGCGTATTCTTGTTATAGTATTTTCAACCATTCTTGAACCTGTAGGGGCGGATTACATCCGCCCGTTTCGGTCAATCTTTAAACGGGCGGATGCAATCCGCCCCTACAATAAAACAGAGTCAGAAAATTTTTAAAAGACTATAGTTTAAAACTTCATCCACACAGTTAGCCAACTAAAGGCAGGTATTTCAAGGGTTTCAGCTGAATTGGCTGTCGGCTCAAGTAGCTCATCCTTCAAACTGCACCGCCAAAGTGGTTGGTTTTTAGGCAACGGCAAAAACATCGGTTTATCTGTTGGGTTTAACCACCGAAAAACAACACCATCGCCTTGGGATTCAATTGATTTCGGGTAACAAGCCTGCAGTTCAATGGCAACAGGCAACCGCGTTTCAACCGTCCAAAGACTAACTCTTTCTATCTCTGTAGGGGACGACCTGTGTGCCAGACCGTTTTCGAGTAGCTTCCCTTTCAGCCCCACATCGTCCAATAGCCTTGCTTTGGCTTTTTTGACTAGGGGTAATTGCTCATTTAATACGCTAGCTTTGCCCCAAAGCCCCTCAAACCGGAGGGTTTCCCCCACGCCTTGTCCTTCAGGCGTTTCAAACGGAGGCCCTGCAGGGCACCCCCGAACGGGCATTTTTCCGCCACTTAATACGCCAAACCCTCGGTGAAGTGGCACAATAACCGCCGATTCTTCCACCTCATAAGCATAACACCCCGCTTGCCATAAATAGTGGCTAGGGGTTTGCAAACCGGCTTGAAAAATACCGCCTAACGCCTCCCATTCATCCGCCGGATTCTGCACGGGGAAGGCTTGTTGCCTTGCCACCAAGCCTTCAGGGGTGAACCGTTGTTCTTCCCACCCAAGGTGCTGATATCCTTTGATACTCTGCGAAAATGCTGCTTCCGCCAACACCATTTCCACGGCGATAAACGGACGGTTGGGCGTAAATTCAGTGGTGATGGTCAACACGGGTTCATCTGCCACGTAAAGAATGGTTTGGGTTAGGGCATCGCCTTCTGCGGTTTGGTAATATAATTGCCATTGCGTGGCGTTAGGCGTTTGATAATCAACCGCTACTTGGTGAAGCATAAATGGCAACGCATCTGTGCTAGGTTGCCGATTATAAGAATCGCCCACATCCGCCTTGACTCTGTAGGTTGGTAATGTTAACGGAACGGATGATTCGTGAAGCGGGACACCACGGGGGGTGTCCCCTACGGTATTTTTAATTTTTTCTTTGTAGGGGATGCCCCCCGTGGCATCCCGTTGATTGCATCCGCCCGTTGATGCCACCTTGAACGATTGTTCCGTCCATTCAATGGTGAAAAACGGCGTTTCGTATTGATGATTCGGGACGCCACGGAGAGCGTCCCCTACAAGTGTTCCCTCTACCTCTGGGAGAGGGTAGTACTTATTCACCACGCTCAACGGTGGCAAGGCATTTTCTTGGGCGATGGTCATCCAACCTGTGGCTTGCCAGTGGGTTAGATGAGAGAGTGGGACTTGCCGAAAATCTGTTTTATACGCATCCACCAACCCACCGTCTATCGTGTGGAATTGAGCTTCAGGCAACGCTTTAGCCAAATGTGTTAACACGGCTTCTTCAGTTTCGTCGGCGGATTTTCTATCAATCGTAACCGAAATAGGCACAACCCCCGAAACCGCTACGGTACTGCCATTCCACCCGTGAATACCAGCTTGATTCAGTCCTAATGCCTGTTGGGTTCGGCGTTCTAACCCTTCAGCGTAAGCGTTGGCATCATCAAACCGAGCGTGATTGGTGCGGTGCACGGCATCCAAACTGCACCCGCAAATACTATCATGCGGATGGTTCAGCAATAAGTTTTCCCACGCTTTCCCTAACGAAAACGCCCATCCAGCAGGCAATTTTTCAGGCTGAGCCATGGCAACCCACGCCAATTGACGTTCCGTTTTGTGGGTTAGGCGATGTTCCAACTTGGCGTTGGCTAGTTTCAACTTCATGCGGGCGGAAAGCGTGCCTGTCAACAAAAACGGCGCGTCGTTTTGGGTAGACCCTACTGCCCTTAAACTCCCTTTGTGGGTGGAAATTTCGGGTTTCGTTTCTGCCAACCAGGCTTGGGCGGTTTGCAGAAATTGGTGCGGATGTACCACTTTCACCGTGGGCAAGTGCTGGTGAAACGCCTTGAGTGCCTCGGTTTTAGGCGTACCTAAGTGGTCTCCGCCGAGGGGTAGTAGGAACGGTTCGTTGGTGGATGAAAATCGCCCTAGCTTGTGGATGAGGCTATTGAGTTCCGCCAGTTTTTCGGTAGTGGAAAGGGTTTCATCATGCAACAACAGATGAAAATACCCTTCGGCTAGCTGATACGTTAAAACCCGATGCCCATTGGGACTTTCCCACTGAAAAAACGCCGATGGTTGCCATGCCATGCCCCGCCCTCGCCAAACGATGGCGGTTTCAATACCCATGCCTTGGAATAGGGTGGGTAAACTGTTTGGTTGCCCGAACGTATCGGGTAGGTAGCCTGTAAAATCGGTGCAACCATAGGCGTTAGCGGTTTTTATACCGAGTTGCAAGTTGCGAATGAGCGATTCCGCACTGACCAAAACCGTATCAGGCATAACAAACCACGGGCCAACGTGTAGCCTACCTGAGGCTAAGTGTTGCTTAAGTGCCTCGTTTTCTGATGGGGTTAATAGGGGTTGAACGTCGGTTAATAGGGCGGTTTGCCCGTCTAGCGTGAAGCGGGGCAGGGTGGTTTCAGACCCATCTAGCTGGGTTAGTATGGCTTTTACTACTTCGGCTAGGCGTTGTTGGTATAGGGGGAAGGGTTCGTACCATTCTCTGTCCCAATGGGTTTGAAAATAGGCGTGAAGGCGGTTGTTTAGCATAGTTGTGGGTTTCCTATACTGTTCCCTCTCCCTCTGGGAGAGGGCTAGGGTGAGGGTGTTTTACGCTAATTGTAACAGTTTTATTACAATACAGTTGTTTTTTAAAAGATAGTAGCACAAATATGGGTTACGCATACGTTAATGCTAACAGGAACACGCACACAACACACGCAAGAACGATTCCTACACACCAAAAACCCCAGCAACACACAGTTTTTACTAACACACACACACGAACACACCCTGTAAGCACAATTGCCTTACAATTTTACTACAGGGGGAAACATAGGTATGAGCGGCAAGCCACTTGTAAACGATTTTTTCGTTTTCGGCTTGAACCGCTCTTTTTTTTGTTTTAGTTGAGAAGTTTTTCTGTTATTAGTATAATGTATAGTATTATAAAATAACAACGCCATAAAGAACAACCATGCACTTATTGAAAACACTTTCTTTGCCCTTTCTGCCAAGGCTACAGCCTTTGCCCAAAGCCCCTATTGAACCGCCCGTTTCTACTGCTTCATCTAACGGTAGTGGCGATACCTTTCAACGTTCAACCCCTGCCCTTAGAAGTGGGGGGCGTCTTGTGCTAAATTTGAGTGCTGAAAACTTAAAGAAGATTTTGAGTCAGCCAGAAGCCCAAACAACGTTAATGGCAAAGTTAGAAGAGGGTAGAGAACAACACAGACAAAATCTTGCCTCGTTTTTTGAAAAGTGTTTAGAAGATTTTACCGAACCTAAAACAAGAATTAAGGAGATATTAAACACTTTAAACGTGAAATATGCTGGAAAACCGCATGAGCTGTTAATGGAGCTAGGATCTACCCTTTCAGAAACGCATGGCTTTTTAACTGGTATTGAAAAGGTTGATGATTCTTTTATGTTCTCTTTTCTGCGAGAATGGGAGCCCTTTCAAAAAAAATCACTACAACAGTTTAGGAAAAACCAAAAAATCTCTCATCAAGGCGAAGCTATCAAGGTTATTACTGATATGAGAGATAAACAACATCAGTTTCTACCCATTGCTAACAGTATGGCATTTTGGCTAGATAACGTTGCAAGGGAAAATCTTGATCATATTGCGATTGTTGCGGATGAACACCCTGATGATGTGCTAATAACAGCGGTTACTTATGACCCCTTGAAAGAAAAACTTTGCCAAGACCTACATTTAGGAACCCAATTGGGTAGTGTTCCTGATAAGGTTTATTGTAAAGCTGATAATGGAGAAATGGTGTTGTTGGTTTCTAGTCTTCATCAACGCCTGTATAACCCAGAAGTTTCATCTCAAGGAATAAGTAAACAAGCAGTATTGGATGTCTTACAACTATCATTCATTGATGATGTGTTCAAGTCTATCTTACCAGTTGATAGGAGTCTTCTGGAAATAACGCCTTCTACCAGTATTCGGCATACAGAACTGCCACCAGCAGCCTTTACCACTGCTTTTCAAAGAGAATGGTGACTTTAAACAAGCTAGCCTGAGCCGAATGGTTCTTCTCTAGAATTTTCAGTATCATGCCAATTAACAGACTAAACACGCTGAGACATTTAACTAATTAGTTATTATAATATCCTTAAGTCTATTAAGGAGTATTTAAAATGCAGTGTCCAAAATGTGGTAGTTTAGATAAAGTTAAAGCAGGGTTCATCGAAGAAAAGTAACGGTATCAATGCAAAAACTGTGCCTGTAAATATACACGTTCAACCCCGAAAGGGCTTGCACCCATCACATGGAAGCTAGCCAACCCAGCTATACACTTCAGGGCTTTCCCTTCGAAAAATTGGTAATTTAATTGGGGTCTCATACCAATTCCAAGTTTAAATAGCGTATAATAGAGGGGTGTTATTGTTTATTTGAAAGATTCTGATCATGCTCACCCAAGAAGACGTACTCGCCTTTGAAAAAACCTTCACCGACAAGAAAACCTATCGCCGATTCCTCTGCATTAAACTCAAAATAATCGACGGTAAAACACAAGCCGAAATAGCCCAACATACGGGTTTCGGCTTTCGACACGTCCAACGCATTCAAGCCCAAGTTCAACAACACGGACTTTACAGTCTCTATCCTAAAAAAGGGATTGTACGCAATAGCCTACTACCCAGTAAACAAGCCGAAATAGACCTACTACAACGCCACAAAGGCAAGGTCGGTATCTACGATTTACACCAGGCACTCAACGCACTGGTGGGCAGACCCGTCATCTTTCAAACTGTTTACAACCTGCTCAATCGCCACGATTGGAAGGCAAAAGTACCTCGCCCAGTGCATCCCAACCATAATGATGAGGCTCAAACCCTCTTCAAAAAAACTTCCTGAAGTCGTTAACTCTGTTACAAAAACAGTAAAAAAGCCAGTTCGGCTATTTTTTCAGGATGAGGCGAGGTTTGGCAAAATTTGCCAAGTTCGTAAAGTATGGTTACCCAAGGGTGAACGTTCAGTAGTGGAAGCTCAACATATACGGCAATACCTCTATGCGTATAGTGCCATTGAACCCAAGACGGGAGAGAGTGTTTCGTTGATTTTTCCGTATGCGGATACGGCTTGCATGAACGTATTCTTACGTGAATTAAGTGAGCGTTACGCTGAAGATGAGATTGTGCTTGTTTTGGATGGTGCAGGTTGGCATAGAAGTGGGGGGCTGGTTGTTCCTGTTAATATTCGGTTAATTTGTTTACCACCGTATAGTCCGCAGTTGAACCCTGTGGAGCAGTTGTGGAAGGGCGTTCGGACTCGGTTTTTTGGCAATGCTTATTTTGAGACGTTGGATGCAGTGGAAGCTCATTTAGTGAAGGCTTTACGCTGGGTAGAGGCTAATACAGCGTGGGTGAAATCGTTCGCCTATTTCCCCTATATTCAACACGCTATTTAAACTTGGAATTGGTATCAACGCCTGCTGTACTCAAACAAATTCGTAAAATAGACACCACTGCTTGTCGGTTAGAGCCACAGAAAACCACTGTTGTTGAGCTCGATGAACTCTGCACGTTTCTTACCGAAAAAAACGCAAAATCTGGGTATGGGTGGCTGTTTGTCGAGAAACAAGGCGAATCTTGGACTGGGAAGTGGGTTGTCGTGGCATTAAAACCTTGAAAAAATTATGGAAACGGCTTCAGTTATTCAAGGTTGAAGTTTATTGTGCTGACCATTGGAAAGCCTACAATGACGTGTTGCCTAGTGAAAAATTGGTTCAAAGCAAGGCTGAAACGTATACAGCAGAACAGACTTGGAGCGATTTGCGACATTGGTTTGCTCGGTTTAAACGACGAGGTAAAGTCGTCTCTCGGTGTTTGGGTGATTTGATTCATGCCATAGCAATTTACTTTCACCGAGTTAATTTAAGATATAGCTAATTGGTTAAAACTTCTCCAAAATTTAATAAACTATTTCTCTGTGTAGGGGCGGATTGCATCCGCCCGCTTGAAGATTAACAGAAACGGGCGGATGCAATCCGCCCCTACGGTATATTGGGCAATAATACTTAGAACAACTATAAACGCACAAAATAGGACGTTGGGGGGTTTTATGCTAGTAGCGTTTATTTTTATTAGGATTTTTTCAGGGCAAAATTAAATAATTAGGGACATTAGGGGATAATTAATAGCCATGACACCACCAGCCAACTTTTCAGGCGTACCACAGCAACCGCAGGCGTTACCACCTTATGGGGTTAACCAGCAACAGCAACAACAAGTTCAACAGCAACCGCAAGTACCGCAACAATTTGGTAATGTGCCAGCTAATTTCCAAGGACAATCGCCTTATAGCAACCCGCCGGCGACTATGATGCGGTCAGGGCGGGCTTCATTAGAACAACTACAACAGCAGATAGATCAGCTTGAAAACCAACCGCTCCCTGCGGGTGGCAACCCTTTGTTGGCTGGGGCTTTAACTTTAGGGGCTACAGCGGCAGTTACTACGGGTGTTAGCGAAGGGGCTTACCGTTGGGGGTTAGATACAAAATTAGCCCATGCGAAAAATGGCACAGAAACACCAGCCGACCCCTTAACACCTGAGCGGAAAGGTGAGATTAGAGCATCTGTTGAAGCCGAAAAGTTAGAAGCCGTAAACAAAGCGAAGGTGAACAAACATTTTGCCGACCATAAAACGACAATAGATGGCATTGTAAGCGACGCTGTAGGTATTGAAGATGCGATAGACAAGCAGACGAAAAAAATTGGGGTTGTAACAAATGGACATAACGCCACTTTAGAGGGTTTGGAAGCACAGAAAAATCTGGATTTAGACAAAATTTTGAACCCCAATGCTTCTTATGATGATACGAGAATCCTTACTATTGATAAAGATCTTGAAGCACTCAAAAAGGCAACCGCAACGCCACCTGATGGGTTTGACGATTGGGCAGCCAAACTAGAAGCATATAATCAATCTAACAGGAACTTGGAAGCAAGGCAACTAAAGCTAGGGCAGCCTATCATTGCAGATCTTGAGGCACAGGCTTTTGGCAAAAAGAAAGGAATGTGGCAAAAGGTAAAATTCTGGGATAGATCAAACTTTCATTCCCCTGGTGAGTCAAAAAGAGGGGACTGGATGAGTCAAGCATCAGCGTGGGCTACAAAACCACCAGAACCTGTCAAAGATTTAACTTATTCGTCACCTGCTGACCTTCAAAAATACAGTGACTTTTTGACACACAAAATCAATGAACGACAGTTTATAGAACACTACAATACAACTATAGCTTCCAAGAGACCAGATTTATTAAGCATTGCGGAAGGGGCACCCCTAACTGAAGATCAAGCTAGCACTTTTGAACTTTGGAAGAAAAAGAACACAAAACTGCTATTACCTGCTACTGATTTAGATGCTGTTTACAACGCAGATAGCGGAGTTCAAGCATTAACAAAGGAGACAGCACAAAAGAAGCATCAGGCAATTTTAGCTGAAAAAATGCCTGATGCTAAAAAAGTGGCATTTTCTGAACATCAAGCGAAGGTAGAGCAACAGAATAAAATAGCTAAGCTTGAGGCAGAACACAAAATTAAGGTTCAAGCAGCAGAAGCAGCCCATCGAGTTGATTTAGAAGCAGCTAAAGGGAAGTTGGAAATACTCGAAGATATTGAAAAAAAACAACCCAAAGCATTAACGGTTGATGAAGCGGCACGCAATAAAAAAATCAATCCAAAACAAGTAGAAGCAGAAGTAAAGGCAAAAATAGAAGCAGAACAAGCCGCTAAACCCAAGGGAAAAGCCGTACACGCCCCACTAGACTTGAAAGAGGCGGAAGGGTTCGGTAAGGCATGGCAAAATGTGGATGAGCTAAAAACCAAAGGTTTTACAGAACTGGCAGAACACGCCAAAGGGGCAAGAGGGGCAGGTATGACAGCTGGGCTACTAACCGCCGCTATTGGCACAGGCTTAACCATCCAGCAATTTATGGCAGCAGGCAAAGCTCAAGAAGCCAGCAACGCTAGAGACGCGAAAATTGCTAAACTTCGTAGACAACTAGAACAACAAGGGGCATAACAGGAATAGTATTTTAACTACTCTATTTTGTAGGGGCAGATTGCATCCGCCCGCTGGAAGATTAATAGAAACAGGTGAATGCAATCCACCCCTACAGGTAATTTAAAAGAAAGCATTTAAACTATGATGATTGGAAGCATGGGCATTAGCAGTGCAGGGTTTGGGCAATTAAATACCGCCCAACTGGGCAACACGCAATTTGGCATTCAGCAAGGGCTAGAACGGCACTATGCGGGAATGAATGCCATTGGCAACTTGGCAATGAACAATCCGCAAGCGTTTGATAATCCGCAGGTGATGGAAAAACTTCAGCAGGCAGATAAGCAAGCGATGTTGAAGTTGGAACAGGATAAGATATTGGCATCGGTTTATGAAAAGTTGGATGAAGAACAGAAACGCCTGCAAGCCAGCAAAAAATCCGACCCTCACAACAGCAGAGCCATGCTGGTTTAGCCAATACCCATTTAATCCCATTCATAGATTAAATAGCGTCATGTTGAGCGAATGCGAAACATCTCCTGTGTTTGTCTAAGGAGATTCTTCACATTCGTTCAGAATGACAAAACACACCATTCAATCTTTGAATAGGTATAAACAGTAATTATAGTATTTTGAATTATTTTATTTGTTTTTATTTTCTGTAGGGGTGCGATTTATCGCATCCGTTCGAGGTTGGGGGGTGGACGTCATAAATGACGCCCCTACAAAATAAATTTTTCAAAAAACTATTATCTTACTCTTTTGCAGATGGTTTTACACTATCTGCGGGCACTAATTTAACTGCCACCCCATTGCCTTTTAAGGTAGGGCTTGGCAGGGTTTTTGCCCCTTTCAACAACACATCTGGGTGCACTTGCTGATACCAGTCTTCAATTGCCCCTTGAACGGCATTCATCACCGTGGCTTTTTCGTCGCCCAATTTCGGGTTAGCAGGGTACTGCAAATACGGATTCCAGCCCTTGGCTGCTTCTTTGGGTTTAAAATCTGCCGCCGTTCTATCTTGCCCGTAAATGGTTAAGTCATGCGGTAACTGACCTTCGCCCAATACTAACGCATTTTTAAACGAAAACAACGGGGCTTTAATAATGGGGCGACCGTTTTCTTGGCTATAATCAATGGCTAACGGTTCCGGCAGGCCTTCCACTTCTAGGAAATCTCGAACGGAAGCATCGCCTGAGGCGTTTTTGTACATCACCAAATGCGGAAATTTCTTGGGGTTTTCCTGTACGCTAATACTTTCAAACTTAAACGCATCTTGCCCTTCGGTTTTAATGAATACTTCCAAGGCTTTTTCTTTTGGGTCTTTCAACGTTAAAATGGTGGGTTTTAAGCCTTCATGCCCTTGGGTCAGAGTCATGTTTGAAATTTTTTTGCCGGTGTTTTCAACCAGCAACCTGCCGTCAGGGGTTTCTGCCTCTATTTTTTTGGCGTCTTCGTAGGTATCGGGCTTGAGCGATTTTTTAAAGACATCGCCCTCTAGTTTTTTCGGGCTCTGGTGTGCTATAGCAGGTGCTTCTTCTGTAGTGGTAATGGTTTCAACTTTGGTGGGTTCAGCCATTTTTTTCCGAGGATTGGCGTTGAAGAGGGAAGGAGAAGTTGGTGTGGTGGTTATAGTCATCATCATAAAAAAACGTCCTTTAATTGAGTCTGTTGGAGAGAGAGGGAGTAGGGTAGGGTAGTAGTCAATGGATTAATTAAACCGTAAAACCAGTCATATTACTATAAACTTCTGTAAATATTTTAGTGTGCTAGCTAGATGGACTGATATTCTTTCAAAGTTTAAATATCGTATAATCCTGATTCGGGAGACCACAAGGGTCTCCCCTACGAAGGCAAAATTTGACAAATTATTGTAGGGGCGAACCCTTGTGGTCGCCCGCCCATGATTTAAAGCCAACACGCTATTCTAACTTTGAATTGGATTGAAAATAGAAAACCCCAAAAGAACCCCAAAGGGTTACTTTAGCACGAAATAAAAAATTGCTGGTTTTAAGCTATTGTATAACCAAAAGGCTCTTTTTTTGAAAAACTTTTTGAGAAAGACCCTACGCTCCGAGGTCAACCTAATGACAGACCGTTTTCAACAGCCCTATTTCGGTAATCAACCACCCACGCCGATTATACCTGCCACTTTGGGGCAAGAAATGAGTGTAGAACCAGCCATACAGCCTACCAAGCCTGATCAATTTGAGCCTAGGGGTGGTGAAGCCCAAGGCAAACAACTGAAGAACAAGCAGAACAACCCCGAAAAACCTAAAAAATCCATGATACCGATGGTGCTGTTCAGTGTGGTAGCTTTAACAGCCGCAGGTTTTGGTATTTGGGCTGTTACGCATAAAGAAGAAGCTGGTAAATTGTTAGATAAAGCAAAAGAAGGCGTTAATAAATTATTCAAAAAAGGAGATGAAGTTACGGAATAAGGGTGTGCAGGTGGGAGTAGTGAGTGTTTTTTAATAAAATTCAACCAAAAATGCTCAAAAAACAGAACAATACCCCTTGTTTCCACTCTTTTCGGATCATAATTACCTAAAAACCATACAAGAATCCACTAAAACCTACCCCCCCTCCTCACCAAAAAACCATACCGACGACAATTATACCCAAATGCCAAGCCCAAAATCTCCGCAGAAACACGCACTAACCCACGACAAGACACACGAACCTTCTTAAACACCGTCTTCCAACCCGCAAACACATGCTCCACTCTTGCCCTAATCTTAGAAACCAACCCATTAAACCGCTTCTGCGAAGCCGTCAACTCAGGCGTTGGTTCATGCTGCTTACCCCGAACACGACGCTTAATAATCCTCGGCTGTATCCCCAACGCCTTCAAATCCTTCTCCTTACCCACATACCCACTATCCGCACCAACAGTCTGCTCATCGCCCACCAGTACAGGCAGTAAACTCTGACTGTCATGCACATTGGCACCAGTAACAACCACCTTGCGAATCAACTTGCTTTTATACCAATTCAAAGATTAAATGGCGTGTTTTTGTAGGGGCGTGATTTATTAGCCCTAGCGGTCTATGCGTTGCATCAGTCCGTCCCACAAGCCCTAAACGGATGCGATAAATCGCACCCCTACATAGAGAAAGCTATACGCTATTCTAACTTTGAATTGGTATTAGCATCTACATTAACCGTGGCACTGTAACCAAAGCCTTTGTAGCCATAAGTGGCATCAGGGTCGCTCTGGTCTTCAGGCTTTTTTCTCTGTTTGCTATTGGCTTTAATAAAGGTGGCATCTACCAAGTTGCCTTCTTTAAGAATGAGGTTGTTCTCTTGGAAGAAGGTGTCTAAGGCTAAGAAAAGGGCTTCTTGGGCTGGGGTGTTTTGCAGTTCGTGTTGGAAGTTTTCGAGTGTCGTGGCTTCAGGGATGGGGGATTCTAAGGAGAAGCCGAGAAACTTTCGGAAGGAGAGTCTGTCGTGGCATTGAAATTCGGTTTGTTCATAGGAGAGATTGAACCATATTTTGAGGAGGTTCATTTTGAGCAGTAGTAGGCGTTTGTAGGGTGGTCTGCCGTTGGGTTTGTGGTGGATGTGTGTTTTGAGGATGGTTTCAAATAGTTGCCATGGTAGGGTTTGGTTCATTTCCTCTAGGAATTTGTGAGTCGGTGTGGCTTGTTGAATTTGGATGTCGGCAAAGGTAGTCATGGGGGTGGGGTATCCTATGAGAGGTGGAATAATGTCCCTTCTATTTTACCTTGCCCTTTTTCCGTAACTTCAACTAATTAGTTATTATAATATCCTTAAGTCTATTAAGGAGTATTTAAAATGCAGTGTCCAAAATGTGGTAGTTTAGATAAAGTTAAAGCAGGGTTCATTGGAGAAAAGTAACGGTATCAATGCAAAAACTGTGCCTGTAAATATACACGTTCAACCCCGAAAGGGCTTGCACCCATCACATGGACGCTAGCCAACCCAGCTATACACTTCAGGGCTTTCCCTTCGAAAAACTGGTAATTTAATTGGGGTTTCAACGCCTGCTGTACTCAAACAAATTCGTAAAATAGACACCACTGCTTGTCGGTTAGAGCCACAGAAAACCACTGTTGTTGAGCTCGATGAACTCTGCACGTTTCTTACCGAAAAAAACGCAAAATCTGGGTATGGGTGGCTGTTTATCGAGAAACAAGGCGAATCTTGGACTGGGAAGTGGGTTGTCGTGGCATTAAAACCTTGAAAAAAATTATGGAAACGGCTTCAGTTATTCAAGGTTGAAGTTTATTGTGCTGACCATTGGAAAGCCTACAATGACGTGTTGCCTAGTGAAAAATTGGTTCAAAGCAAGGCTGAAACGTATACAGCAGAACAGACTTGGAGCGATTTGCGACATTGGTTTGCTCGGTTTAAACGACGAGGTAAAGTCGTCTCTCGGTGTTTGGGTGATTTGATTCATGCCATAGCAATTTACTTTCACCGAGTTAATTTAAGATATAGCTAATTGGTTAAAACTTCTCCAAAATTTAATAAGGGGTAATAACAAATTCTTGGGTGCAATAATAGTCTTTACAGTGTCCAGCACGGGTTGATGTTTGAACGGTTCCAGTTTTAATGGAAAGTGTTTCTCCGCCTGAATAAAGCAGTGCATGAGTAGCCAACCCACTGCTAAGGCAAAACAACAGTAGAAACCCTAAAAGATTAATCAAGAGACGCTTTGTCATTGAGTCTTTTCTCCTTTTTGTTAAAACGATTTTTACACTGCCTGATGGCAACGGTGGCAAATAGTGGGGTGGTCTGCAAATTGACCAACGGTTTCGCAATACTGCCAGCAACGGTCGCATTTTTTGCCCGCCGCTTGCACTGCAAATACTCTGTATTCACCCTCCACTTCCTGTTCTGCCAACACCGCATACCGCCCAAATACTGCCTTGGGGTCAGCATCCTGCTGTAAATGCACCTGCGAAACCAAGAACAGCGTTTCCAATTCGGCTTCTTGCATACCCGACAGAAAATCCCAATCCGCCGAAAGAGGCTGAATAATAATAGCCGCTTCCAAGGCACTACCAATTAAATCTTTTGAGCGAGCATCTTCCAACGCCACATTGACGGTTTCACGCAACGAAAGCAAGGCTTCAAACGCTTTAGCATCCGCTTCAGCAAGCTTCCACTGGGTAGGAATTTCAGGCCAAGGTGCCATTAAAATGGAAACAGGCGGTTTTTCAAAGCCAAAATTCGGACGTTGATTTTCTGGCCAATGAGACCATAAATCTTCAGCCAAGTGGGGCATCACAGGAATAATTAATCGGCTTAGTACCAACAACACTTCATAAAGTACCGTCTGCACACCTAACCGAACCGTATCTGTTTTGGCATTGCAATACAAAATATCTTTGACAATATCAAAATACAGGCTGGAAAGTTCTACCACACAAAGATTTTGCACCAACTGGTAAAATTTGTGAAATTCATAAGCTGCAAAGGCTTGCGTAATTTTTTCCGAAACCAACGCCACCCTATGCAGTACATATTTATCTAACGATGAAAGCGTCTCATAAGGCACGGCATCCCTAGCGGGGGTGAAGCCAGCCAAGTTGCCCAATAAAAACCGAAGGGTATTGCGAATTTTCCGATAAATATCCGCCAGTTGCTTCAACGCACCCTTACCAATTCGCACGTCATTGGTGAAATCAACACTGGCAACCCACAACCGAAGCACATCCGCCCCGTATTCCTTCATCACCGTGTTAGGGTCTACCACGTTGCCCAAACTTTTAGACATTTTTCGACCGTTTTCATCCAGCACAAAGCCATGGGTTAAAACCGCCTTGTATGGGGCTTTTTCATTGAGCATTACACTGGTTAGCAACGAAGATTGAAACCAGCCACGGTGCTGGTCGCTACCTTCCAAGTAAAGTTCTGCTGGTAAATCACCCAGCAGTTCCTTACGGGCTTCTACCACGGTGGTGTGGGTAACGCCCGAATCAAACCAAACGTCCATCACGTCTTCTTCTTTGCGTAAAGTATCCAGAGGATGAGCCAACAGCGGGGCTAAAGCCTGTTCCAACTGCTGAACAGAAAAGCCTGTTTTTTGTCTAGCAGGTAACGTTTCCCAAGTAGGCAAAATAGCTTGAAGCCGAGGAATCAGCGTTTCAGGGGTTGGGTATTTCACCCAAGCATCGCTGGTTTCTTCCCGAAACAGTTGAGCCACTAACGCCGTAATTTCAGGGGTTAAATGCGTTTGCCCATCTGGCGTGTAAAACGCAGGAATAGGCACACCCCACAAGCGTTGTCTGCTAATACACCATTCCGCCCTGTTAGCCACCATGGTGCTAATGCGGGTTTGCCCTCGTTCAGGAATCCACTGGACAGTTTTAATTTCTTGCAAGGCTGTTTCACGAAACGCATTGACGTTAATAAACCATTGTTCCGTCGCACGAAAAATAACAGGCGTTTTAGCTCGCCAACTATGCGGGTAGCTATGCGTGAACAAATAATGATGCACTAAAGCATTTTGAGCCTTGAGGATATCTAAAATGACCCAATTGGCTTTTTCATAAAATTGCCCTTGAACGGCTTCTGGCACGAACGGTTCTACCATGAAAACGCCTCGACCATCAATAGGCGAAAGAATAGGCAATGGAGCGTGTTGCAAGTGTTCCCGATTCAACGATTGGACGGCTTGAAAGTCATCAGGTCCATGCCCAGGGGCAATGTGAACAATCCCCGTACCGGCATCTAACGTAACAAATAAGGCGTTTAATACAACAGATTTTTTCCCTTCAGTAAAGGGATGATTCGCCTGCAAACCAGCCAAATCTGTGCCTTTTAGTGTGCCTAATTTAATGGGCGATCTTTCCTGCTTCAGTAAGTTTTCAACGGGCTCTAGCCTATCGGTTGCCACAACAATCTTCCCAAAGGCTTCGGTTTGAAGCACGGTGTATTCAAACGCAGGATGCACGGCTAACGCCACGTTAGAAGGCAAAGTCCATGGGGTGGTTGTCCAAATAAGGATAGACGCATCGGTTAATAGCGTAGATTGTTCGGGTGAAAGTGGGTTGCCATAGGCTTTTTCAAGCGTTTTCAGCGGAAACAACACATGAATACTATGGCTTTCAACATCGGCATATTCAATTTCAGCTTCCGCCATGGCAGATTCTGAAACGGGGCACCAATGCACGGGTTTTAAGCCTTTATAAACGTAGCCTTTTTTAACCATTTCAGCGAATAGTTCAATTTGGCGGGCTTCAAAATCGGCATCAATGGTTAAATAAGGGCTTTCCCAATGCCCTGAAATACCTAAGCGTTTGAAGTTGGTTTCTTGCCCTTTGAGATTGCCATGGGCGAAGGCTCTGCATTTTTCACGCAATTCTAGTGGAGAAACCGCTTTTCTGCCGCCTTTAATTTTCTTTTCAACGGCGGCTTCAATGGGCAGACCATGCCCATCGTACCCAGGAACGTAAGGCGTGTAGAAGCCTTGCAGGTTTTTGAAGCGAATGACAATATCTTTTAAAATTTTGTTGAGGGCTGTGCCAATATGAATGTTTTCTGAAGACAGGTACGGCGGTCCATCATGCAAAATGAATTTTTTAGAGATGCTGCGTTGGGCTAGCACTTGTTTGTAAACGTCGTGTTCTTCCCAGAATGCTTGAATTTCAGGTTCACGCACTGTAGCACCAGCCCGCATGGGAAAAGTGGTTTCAGGCAGTTGTAAGGTTTGTTTGTAGTTGGGGGTTTCGGGTGGGGAAGGGGTTGTCATCATCACAAAAATAGAGCCTTTAAATTAAAACAAAATGGGTAGGAATAGTCTAACAATCATACCGCAAACCAACCGGTAAAGTATAGAGAAAACTCTGAAAACTTTTTCAGTGCTTCCTAGATAGCATTTTTTTAGAACGAGTCGGTTTAATGCTAATAGACCTCTTGCATGACTCGATAGGTGGGTGCAGATTCTAGGGACGAGTAACGCAGAACCGGAGTGTATACAGAAATACATGAGGATTCGAGTAACGCAGTAACAACGTAAAACGTTCTACGTTTTCTCGCTCTGCGGATGCCCCAGATATCGAGTCATGCAAGAGGTCTAATGTGAAATCGGCGTGAATAGGCATTAGGGTTTTTAAAGAATGAACTACTTAAATTACAACCAAATTCAACCGTTGCCAAGCACCTATTATGGTATGCCGCAGTCAGCAACTATTCATGCTGCTGTTGCCAATACACTCCATGCCATCGCCATGTCATCTGCTAAATCACCAGTAGCATCTGTGCAACCCCCACCCCAGAAGACCAAAGTGGAAGCGAAGTTAGATGAACCTTCTGAACCACGGTTTGTAAAACCTGCCACACCTCAAAGTAAAGCCAACCCCTTCCCATGGATGCCTGTATTGTTAGGCACAGGGACTGCAGCCGCTGTTGGAACAGGCATTTATGCTTTCATAAACCGTAATAAAGCAACCGAAGTTGCAAACAAGGCCATTGAAAAAACTCCCTCGGTTATGGAAGCTATGCACAATGTTTTCGCTAACGCTACAGACTTCCTACCCTATCAAGTCAATGTGCTGAATCCTTCTAAACTGAATGGCAACGAAGCAACAGACGCTATTGGCTACTTAGAAGCGGTAAAAAAACTAAAAACTGCCGACAATCTTTACTTAGGAGATTTACACGGAGCATGGCAAAAACTACTGCAACACCTTAGCATGGCGGAACTCATTCAAATGCCGGAAGCCACAGCGAAAGAATTTGTAGCTATTCATAAATTATTGGAAGGGTTAGAAACCATTCCCACAAAGGGGGGTAGTAATCATTATGCTCAACTTTATAGCCAAGCGGATTTACCTAAAGCCGTTCAAGCTATTGAACGCTTTAAAGTAGCACTAGATCAAGTACAGTTTATTGACGATAAACGAGGCTTGCATCTTGTGGGCGATATTTTAGCAGACCGTGGGCAAAGTGATTTTGCCATGTTACTATTACTTGAAAAAATGCAACCTAAAATCAAAAGTATGGTGCTTTCTAATCATGACTTAGATGCGTTGTATGCCTACAGGCAACAAGTGCTATTAAAAACAGACCCCAAATTAACGCCATTAAACCGTTGTAATGACCCACAGAGGGTAGAACGAGCAGCGGGGCAAGCACAATCTTCCTCATTGGCTTATCAAGTCGCAGAAACTAATCCTGCTTTAATGCAGGAATTAACGACTTTAGCGTCCAATCATTTTAAACGCTTAAAGCTAATTCATTACGACCCTGATACAGAAACCCTCATGTTACATAGTGCTTTAGCCCCTGCCCAAGCAGAAAAACTGTTAAAAGCCTATATACCTGATGCAAAACAAAGAGCATTGGTGCAAGCACACCTAAAAACAGGAACAATGGCAGAATACGCCCAAGCTGTGGATACTTTAAATCAGGGTTTTCAAAAGCATCTACAAGAAAACTGGTTGAAAGACCCGAATGATCAAACACTCGCACAGCATGATAGCGATATTTTCTATAAAATCTATATGCAGGATGCGAGAAGAAAATTTGAGACAGAAGCGTTGGTTACCGATAATGAATTCCCATTCCATAACCCCAATGTGGTTAAAAACATTGCCTTTGGGCACGACCATAACGACGATGAAAGCCCTATTGTAGTAGCTAAACAGTTAGCAGGTAGCCCGATATTTTACATGCTAGACCAGTATGCTTGCAAACCGAAAGTTGATAAAGCATGGCAGTTTAGCCGGGTGTTTAGCCCTTCACTGGTCAATCAAACACCGTTTTCAGCGGTAGCTTAGGTGTTTTTATTTCTTTTCTACCAGTAAATATTTCTTTTCTACCAGTAAAGCAGTCTGCCGTTGCTGGCGGAGGGTTTTAAATACTTCCACCCAAACACCGGCTTCTAAACTGGCTTGGGCATGGGGTAGCCTACTTAAATAAGGCACTAATAACCCGATTCCCTTTAGCTGATTGAGCGTTAGTTGTTGTTGCTGGTTTGATGAGCGTTTAGGCAACGCTTTTAGTAACTGGCTTAGCGTTGCTTGGTACGTTTCAACTAGGTTAGTCCACTTTTTTAGCCATAATGTGATTGTTTGAATACCCACCGTTTTTGCTAGAGTTTCATCGGTTTGTAGGCTGAATGCTTCTATCTGAACCAGTCTGGTTTTTAAACCGGCTAATACCTTATGGCTATAGGGTACTTGGCTTTCTGGTACTAGGGGTAATGCTAGGGTGATGTAGGTACAGGCTTCTTGCAATGAAGCGAGGCTGGCATCTAACCGTTGGCGTTGGTAGCGGGCTTTGAGCCCTTGGTTTTGCATGAGGGGGGATAGACTTTCGGGCAAGTCTGTTTCTAGCCCGAATAGGGCGGTGGGTAGGGCGGTTTCATCGTCAAAGATGCCTAGCATATCTGCTTCTACCGAAAAATCATCGCTGGCTAGTTGCTTTTTCAACGATGTTTGATGGATTGTAGCGTACCCGATGGTGGGTCGGAAGGTGGAATGAGAGTGGGACGTCATGGTAGATTTTTCCTTATCGTTTTTATCATGGAAGGGTTTTCGGATTTATGCTAGATTTGAAAGAATAAACCCCTCCAACCAACGGATGTTATAGCCTGTGAAAACTGCCACCCCGACGCCAACAAAAAAAATAACGCACCACACCTGCATTCATGTAGAACAAGCCTGCACCCACAACCTAAAAAACGTAACGGTGGATATCCCCAAACACCAGCTGGTCGTATTTACAGGCGTTTCAGGTAGCGGAAAATCAAGCCTCGCCTTTGATACCGTCTACGCCGAAGCCCAACGCCGATTCATGGATAGCTTGAGCGACTACGCCAAGCAATTCATCGGGCATAGCAACCCACCCCCTGTGGCATGGATGACGGGGCTTTCCCCCGCCATTGCTATTGAACAAAAAACCGCCAGCTATTCGCCAAGGTCAACCGTGGGTACGGTTACTGAAGTGATGGATTACTTCCGAGTGCTGTTTGCACGGGCAGGCACGCCCCACTGCTCCAGTTGCGGTGCTAACATTCAGCCCCAATCACCCACACAAATGAAGGAACGCTTACTTGCCTTAGGCGAAGGCACAAAACTGCAACTCCTAGCCCCCGTAGTCAAAGGCAGAAAAGGCGAATACGGCGTTTTATTTCATCAACTACGAAAAGAAGGCTATAGCCGAGTTCGGGTAGATGGCGAAGTGCTGGAACTAGACGAATTGCCCGAAACCTACAAGTTAGCCCGCTATAAAATCCATCATGTGGAAGTGGTGATAGACCGCATTGTGCTGAAAACTACCGATAGTGTGGTGCATCGGTTGGAAGAAGCCATTGCTAAAACGCTCAAAAAAGGCGAAGGCACGCTGATTGCCCTCTATCAACAACCCAATACATCTATTTTTACGGAAACGACGTTTTCAAAATTTTTGAGTTGCCTACCCTGTCAGCTGGATTTTGGCGAAATGGCACCCCGTTTGTTTAGTTTTAATTCGCCGTACGGGGCTTGCCCAACGTGCCAAGGTACAGGGCAAGAAGTGCATTTTAATGCGGATTCTCTCATCACACTACCGCATCTTTCGTTGGAAGCAGGGGGTATTCCTGTTTTGTTGGAGCTAATGGGTAAACGCTCCTTTAAAGCTTTTATTCCCTTGTTGCAAGAAGCCTTAGCCCCTTACCCGCTACCCACCCACTTACCCTTCACCCAATGGACGGATTTTGAAAAAACACTGCTTTTATATGGAAAATCTGCCATAGAAACCACTGAAGAAGAGGACGCCGAAGCTGAAGGGGCAGGATTTATCAAACCGAAGAAATCCGCCTTAGAAAAAGAACCGCCTCGGCTCAATGCGGATACCCAAGGGGCTTGGGCCATTAGCTTCTTGGCGGAAACGGATGAAGAAATCGCTTCGTTAGGCGAACTAGATGGGTTATTGGAAAATTTTCAAGGCTTAGTGCCATTATTGAAAGCACGGTTTCAATCGGGTAGTAACGCCCTAAAAGCTAAGCTAGCCCCTTGTTTCAAAGCCCATACTTGTAATGAATGTAAGGGCGTTCGGCTCAATGCGTTTGCTCGCTCAGTTACGTTGGGCAACCCCGCTTTCACAATGGATTATTTGCATACGGCTTCCATAGAAACGCTTTATTCAGGGGTTAAAAATCTTTGGGAACAGCTTTCCCCTACGCAATTGCTGATTGTACAAACCCCGCTGAAAGCCGTTGAAACAAGGCTCCAATTTCTGTTGGATGTTGGGCTAAGTTACCTAACCCTTGGACGTAGAGCAGATACGTTGAGTGGCGGAGAAGCTCAACGCATTCGGTTGGCTAGCCAAATAGGGTCTGGTTTAGTGGGTGTGCTTTATGTGCTGGATGAACCGTCTATTGGGTTGCATCCGCATAACAATCAGCAGTTGATTGAGAGCTTAAAAACGTTGCGAGATAAAGGTAATTCCGTGTTGGTGGTGGAACATGATGAAGAGATGATTCAGCAAGCTGATTGGGTAATAGATATTGGCCCACACGCAGGGCGTTTAGGTGGGCAACTCATAGCCGAAGGCACGGCGGAAACCATCGCCCAAAATGCGGATTCGGTTACAGGGCAGTATTTGGCTGGTACGAAAAAAATCCCCGTTAACACGAATCATCGTAAGGGCAATGGCAATGCTATCACGCTAAAAGGGGTTAATCGGCATAATCTTAAGAACTTGACTGTTGCCTTTCCGCTGGGAAAATGGACGACGGTTACAGGGTTAAGCGGGTCAGGGAAAAGCACGCTCGTGTTAGATTGTTTGTACCCTGCCATTGAAACCTACCTGAAAACCATGACGCTTTCCTACGGTAGAAAACGGGTGTTGCCTGAAGGCGAAACCTTGCCAGATAATTGGTTGCCCCCCGAAGGCGTGAAAACCGTTACGGGCTTGGAACACGTTGATAAGCTTGTGGTCGTCGACCAATCGCCCATTGGAAGAACCAGTCGGTCAAACCCCGCAACGTATACGGGGTTGTTTGATAGCATTCGCAATTTATATGCCAACACGGCATCCGCCAAACAACGAGGCTTTACACCCGCCCACTTTAGTTTCAACGTCAACAAAGGACGATGTGAAACCTGTATGGGAGCAGGCACGGTTACTTATAAAATGGGCTTATTGCCTGATTCCAGCGTGCCATGCCCTGTGTGTGAAGGTAAACGCTATAAGCCCGAAATTTTGGCGGTCAAATACGAAGGACTCAACATTGCGGAACTCTTGGAAACGCCCATTGAACAGACGTTACCCCTGTTTGAAAGCCATGTGATTTTACATAAGCAGTTGCAAGTTTTGGTGGATGTTGGCTTGGGATATTTGGCATTGGGGCAGGGGGCTCCGTTTCTTTCGGGGGGGGAAGCCCAGCGTTTGAAACTGGCGACTGAATTGATGTTACCCTTACGCAGTCGGTCGGTTGTGGGGCAGACGGTTTACTTATTTGATGAGCCTTCCGTAGGTCTTCACTGGGAAGATTTAGCCACGCTAATTACCGTGATGAATAGGCTGGTGGATGCGGGGCATACGGTGATAGCGGTGGAGCATCAGCTAGATTTTATTGCGGCGAGTGATTGGGTGATAGACCTTGGTCCTGAAGCGGGGGAAGCGGGTGGACAGATTGTGGCGGTTGGCACGCCCCAAAAAATTGCAAGCACCAAAGCCAGCTTGACAGGGCATTACCTACATCCATTTTTGAAAAGTAGATGATTGTTATTCTTCTATTTTAAATAACAACCGACCGCAACGTGTCTTCCATCGCATTCAGCGTCGCATCAATTTCTGCTTGCTGATGGCAAACCGATGTAAAACTAGCCTCAAACGGCGAAGGGGCTAAATAGATGCCTCTATTCAACATCCCCCAGAAAAACTGATTGAAAAACGCACGGTCTGTTTTGCAAACATCGGCAAAATTATGCACAGGGGCTTCCACAAAAAAGAGTGAAAACATCGCCCCCACCTGTTGCGTGGAATGGGGCAACTTAAATTGTTCACACAACCCAGCCATGCCCGCTACTAACTTTTTAGCGTTTGCATCCAAGGTTTCATAGGTATTAGGGGCTTCCAACAACTGGAGCGTCTTCAACCCAGCCGCCATCCCTAACGGATTCCCCGAAAGCGTGCCAGCCTGATACATCGTGCCTTGCGGAGCGACATTCGCCATAATATCGGCTCGTCCGCCGTAAGCACCTACAGGCATCCCCCCACCGATAATTTTCCCCAACGTGGTAATATCGGGGGCTATGTTGTACAACGTCTGCACCCCACCTGAATGCACCCGAAAGCCCGTCATCACTTCATCAAAAATCAACAAGCTACCATAAGCATTGCACATTTCTCGTAAGCCTTGTAAAAAGCCATTCATCGGCAAGACACAGCCCATATTTCCAGCAACGGGTTCAATTAATACGCCAGCAATATCATCGCCGTAGGCTTCAAACAATGCCATGACGGCTTCTAAATCGTTAAACGGAGCAGTCAACGTTTCTTGAGCCACCAACGGAGAAATGCCCGCACTATCGGGAATACCCAAGGTTGCCACGCCTGACCCTGCTTTCACCAATAATGAATCTGCATGACCGTGGTAACAGCCTTCAAATTTAATCAGTTTTTTTCGCCCTGTAAAGGCTCTAGCTAACCGAATGGCACTCATCACGGCTTCCGTTCCCGAAGAAACGAAGCGGACTGTTTCCATTGCGGGGAAGCGATCAATCACGGCTTTTGCCAATAAATTTTCCAGCACGGTGGGGCATCCGAATGAAAGCCCATTGAGGGCGGTTTCCCGCACGGCTTCTACTACTTGCGGATGGGCGTGCCCTAAAATGGCGGGTCCCCAGCTCAACACATAATCTAAATAGTCGTGTCCGTCGATATCGGTGATAGTCGCCCCTTTGGCTTTTTGTAGGAAGAGGGGTGTGCCTCCGCCGACAGATTTAAACGCCCGAACAGGGCTATTAACCCCTCCGGGTAGTAGGGTTTTGGCGGTTTCGAAGGCGGCATCTGAAAGGGGACGTTGGCGTGTGGGTGTGGTGGTCATTTTTAGGGGTCTTTCTAAATGAGTCATTTTTTACTTCGGGAAAAGGGTTGGAGGCTAACCCCCTATCCAGCAAGAGGGCGGAGAGGATGAGTGTAACATTTTTTTAATTTCATTGAACTCCTGATTGAAAGAATCCCGTTCGGTAACACTTTGTAAAAGATGTTGTATCCATGCAATGGTATTGCTTACTTTTTGAGCTTCTTTAGGATCTTTATCTACCCACAATGGGGGCGATATTCGGAGGTTTTCCCCAACTAACTTGCCTTGATGCACGCAGATGTTTCGCAAATATCTTAATGCGTTAAAAACGGGGTATAAGGTTTTTGGGCTGTAATTTTTAGGGAAGCCCAGTTCTTGAATGATGGGAAGCCAAATTTTCCGAGGCGTTTTAGCATGTTTCAATAATCCACATAGTGTACCAAAATCTTGAGATTGCATAACTACCCAAGCGGGTAATTGTGTGTGGCTGGGGTACTGTTGCAGAAATAGCCTTGTGGCTTGTTCCGTATACTTATCATTGTGTTTTCGGGTTGCAGTGGCTACTAACGCTAGGTTTTCAAAAGCGTTATCGTAACACCAGTAAATATCTTGCGTGGTGGTTATCATTTGTTCGGTTAATAAGGTTTTAAATTTCAGTTCTAATTTTAGTAAACTGGCAATCAGCAGTAGCCGAAGGCGTTCATTTTGTTGGTAAGTGGTAATAATACTGTTGGCTGGTGTGTTTGGTTTGATTTTTTTTGAGTTGGGTTGGTAGAAATGTCTAAAATATTGAGATAAGTGGTAGTAGCCGACTGCTTCGATTAGTTTGATGAATCTTGTTTCTTCGTAATTATCGCTGAACACGAGCCCTCGTTCTTTTAACAGGTTGAGGTGTTGTTGTGGGGTTAAAAAATTTTTGAAACAAAAAGAGCCGCCCTGGTGCACTTCTTCGAGAGGTGTGGCGACTACGATAAGTTTATTATTACTGTAATCCGCCAATTTGTCAATCCTTTTTTATTAATCCATCCACTTTGGTTGAGTTGTTTTTTTATTGTACCCCAAATAGTGTTTTCTCAATAGCGGGTTAACTAACGTTTGAAGGCTTATTATCTTGCAGTATCCACACACCCTTATGTTGTTCCCATTGTCGTAAGCTTTTATAAAGTTCGGTTTGTTGAAAATAGATCAAGTCATAGGCTAATAGCAAACTTTGCTCTATTAAATCAGGGTCTATTTTATTACTTTTAGTAGCCCACGCTTTTTTGAATGCCAATGCTAGGATATTAACCAAATCATGCCCTGCACAAATTATCCACGGATTATCTGCATCATCTTTTAACTGTTCTAGTTCTTCTACCAATAAATTCTCAGAAAGATTATGACGACTGGATTTATTTTTAATTTCTTGAATAAGATCAGACCGATTATAGCCCAATGTTCTTTCGTCTATGAAGTTTGAAAATCCCAAAGAATTAAAGGTTAGATGATACTCTTTTATCTTAGATAAGCACCTCATATAACCTAAATCAAGTCCATTACGCAACAATAATTGCCTTAAATCATCGTATCCGTAGCTTTCTTTGAAATCTTTAATCTTTTCTTCGCTACCAATAACCGAAAGTACTTTATCAAAGGCTGGAGAGTTTAACATCATTGTTTCTATATCATGGGAGTCGGTATAAAATAAATCGGGATGCTCCACTTTGCACCCTAGTTTAGGGTCTTGATCCAAATCCACAAGATAAATCACTTTAGACTCAGTATGGTCGTATCTCTTATCATTGATTAGGTTGTCTAGAACACTTAAAACTGTACTTTTCCCGCTACAGTTTAAAATAAAGACTGTTTTGTCAAATAATGAGCTATAAAACTTTCTATCGGTAGACCCTTCCACTAAAGCCCAAACTTTTTGAGCTGAACTCATTTTTATTTCGTTGGCTATGTCAATGGGTACAATGTTCAGCCTCATTACTTTAGTTCTTCCCCAAGTTCAACGGTTAAATCCCAACTATCGTTAATGAGTTGGGGAGAATGGGTGGCAATAAACAGGTCAATTTCTGCTAGCTTGGTAATTCTTTTATAATCGGTTAAAAATTCTCGTTGCCATTCTACATGAAGCGACAGTTCGGGTTCGTCAATCATGACTAAGGCATTGGGTTTAAGGTTAAACAGAAAATCGAAAAATAGAATCAGCTGGTGTTGTTCCCCTGAAGAAAGGCTTTTTAGGGCAATAACATCGCCTAACTTATTCTTAAAGAAAAACCCTTTCTCTTTGTTGAAATAAATTTGTTTATAACTAAACCGTTTATTGACGAGTTCTTTAAACAGTTTTATTTTTTGAGCTAAAGTGTCAAAAATAACAAGTTTTTTTTCATTATCGGCAATATATTCTTTTAGCATAGCTAGCGTATCAGGAGTAATAATATTCTCAGTTAATTCAAAAGAAGTTGTCTCTTTTTGTTCTTCTAGTATCCCTAATCCTACATATTCAGACCGTTTAAAATCCAAATCTTTTAAACTTTGTATAACCGTTCCTTCGCTGATTTCGTTTTCTTGTTTCTTTTTCATAAATCGCAAAGGAAAACTTCTGTCTAATTCTTGAGAGAGAGAGGAGTGTTCTAATAACAATTCCGTTATTTCATTGGAAAGCTCTTCTGCATATTTATCAACCGTGTAAGAGGTTCTTTCTTTAAAAGACAAAGATTTTACAGTTACAGTTAATCTTTGGGTTTTTATGAATTGGATATTAATATCTAAACTTTTATAAATGTTGTTCAATTTCTCTTTGTCTTCCACAGTTGAAAAAAAGAACTTTTCAAATCTTTTTCTGGTTCCCAGTTCTTCTGAAAGACCTTTTTTTAGACTCTCATAATCTTGAACTGAGATCTTGCCCATTTCAAAATCTCTTACCAATCTTTTTTTCATAGCGAGAACACTACTAGTCCTACTCTCCTCCTCTAAATTGTATTCATATGCTTTAGGTATTTTCAACTCTTGTTTCTCTCCATTTTGGGTGGAAAAACAAAAGTTCAAGTAATCATCAGTTTTTTCTAACATTACATAAGAATTATTGTGAAAAAAAATTTTAATAGATTCAAATTTAACGTCAAAAACTTTCTCAAACGATTGAGTTAAAATATCGTTAATTAAGTTTAAAATTACGGTTTTACCCACACCATTTTTACCGTGAATAATGGTAATGCGTTCTTCTAAATTAAAGGGTATTTCATAATCAAACATCCCAAATAATTTTTCAATTGTAATGTGCTTAATTCGCATAAAAAATTCCTTCATCTGCTTAGTTTGTTCAAAAAATCTCTGTTTATATCATATAATGAAATAGCGGCTTTTGCATAGGCGAAACCTTCATTTGTGTTTTAGTCAACACTTGATTTTCTGGTAGAAATTCAATTGCGTCTTGAAATAATTCCTTAAAATCAAGTGGTTCTTGAATTGTTGGCAAACAATCAAGTTTTAGGGTTCAAAAAACCACCCAAAAAACCTCGGAAACCCTGTTAAATAAAAGCGTTACACCACTTTAAAACCAGCCAAAAATGACGCAAACTTGATTTCTTGCCTTTATTTCAAGAAGCACTTGAATCACTGCCAAACAATCAAGTTTTTGCCAAAAAATAGGGTCAACCTTATTCAGGTTTAAACGAAAGCGAAGCGGAATTGATGCAATATCGTAAGCCTGTTGGCGGTGGTCCATCGTTAAATAAATGCCCTAAATGGGCATTACACGCCCCACACACAGATTCCACCCGTTGCATCCCATGGGAAATATCGGTTCTATTGCCCACTGCATCAGGGTTTAGCACCTCAAAAAAACTAGGCCACCCCGTCCCAGAATCAAATTTGTGAGCAGAAGAAAAAAGGGCTGTATCGCAGCAAACACAATGGTATACGCCTGTTCGTTTGTTGTTCCAAAACGCATTTTGAAATGGCGGTTCAGTCCCCGAACATTGCGTTACACGGTGCTGTTCAGGGGTTAAATGGCTGATATTACAGGCATTTTCAGGCGTTGTGGTCATTGAAAAAATCTCCTAAAAGATTGAATTGGCGGGGCATTTGTTCTATTATAAACAAAAAGTTGCCCACCCAATAGCAGGAAAAACAATGATGCCCAATGCTTCCCAAAAACCCATTACCGTACTGATGATTTGCATGGGCAATATTTGCCGTTCCCCCTTAGCCCACGGCGTGTTTGAGCAATTGGTCAGCCAAGCCAATTTAACCGATAAAATCGCCGTAGATTCGGCAGGGACGCACTTTTACCATAGTGGCTGTTCGCCAGATGAACGCTCCATTGCCGTGGCAAAAACGCATGGGTTAGATATTTCCACTCAACGAGCGAGACAACTATGCCCGCAAGATTTTCACGATTTTGATTACCTTTGCGTGATGGATAACCGCAATTTGAGAGACGCCACAAGCCTTGCACCTACGCCAGAATTATCCCAAAAACTAACGCTATTCATGGATTACAGCCAAGACCCTTGGAACGAAACCGAAATACCAGACCCCTACACAGGCGGCGATGAAGGCTTTGAACACGTTTACCAATTAGTGTTAAGTGCCAGCAAAGGGCTACTAAAAACAATCCAAGAAACCAACGGAGTTTAGCCTCCCAATGACGATTTTTTTAACCCCTGAAGCCTTATTAAGTGAAGCGAAAAAAGTTGCTCATTATGCGTATGCTCCGTATTTACCATTCCCTGTTGGGGCGGCGTGTCAGTTGGCGGATGGGTCTGTTATTTGTGGTACGAATGTTCAATATGCCAGTACGCCTATTTCGGTTTGTGCAGAAAATGCGATGCTTTCCGCTTATGTGGGTAGCGGGAAATATCCTGTACAGATAGTAGCTGTAGCCGTTTGGGCTGAAAAAACGCCGAACCACTACATTACCCCTTGCGGTAGTTGCAGGCAAGCCTTGGCGGAATTTTTAAAACCCGATACCCCTATTTATGTGGCTCATCCAACCGAACCTAATGCGGTAAAAACCTTTACGATGGGTCAATTACTTCCCCATCAATTTACGTTAGAACAATAAGAATCGTTAAATTTACGAGGAAAACCCTTGCGGATTTTAACCAAATTAGCGATAATAAAAAATAGCCACTCATGCTTGTAACATGAATGACTATTTTCCCTTAGCTCGCTATTTCAGTAGCTGACTAAGTAGCTCTAGGATGGCTTTAACCAACCTGAGTATCAAAATGATTGTATTAATCATTTCTAACTCCTTTCTTTATTGTCGTTTGGTAACACAGGGACTGCTCTCAACAGTCCCTTTTTTAAACGGTTTATAGCCGTAAGGTCTGTGTAGCGTCCTGCTTACCATACATATAAAGAAAGTGAGCTTGTATTTATTCTAAAGTAAACAACTAGAGGGTTCAAGCCGTTTAATCGATTGAAAGAATGTCTTTCAAATCGGTAATAGAAAGCTTCTTTTCAATGGTTCTATCGGCAGAAATAATGCTGTCCACCAAACTCCGCTTCCGAGCTTTTAGCTTCATGATTTTTTCTTCAATCGAACTACGAGCTATCAGCCTGTAAACAAACACACTTTTGGTTTGCCCAATACGGTGAACCCTATCCGTGGCTTGGTCTTCCGCCGCAGGGTTCCACCAAGGGTCATAATGAATAACGCAATCCGCCCCAGTCAAGTTTAAGCCGGTTCCGCCCGCTTTTAAGCTAACTAAAAACACGGAAATAGATTCATCTGTATTAAAGCGTTCAACCGCTCCTTGCCTATCCACCGTTTGCCCCGTAAGCATTTCAAATTTAATGCCCTTAGCAACAAACCATTTTTTAACAATCTTGAGCATTTCCACAAACTGCGAAAACAGCAAAATTCTATGCCCATTGGCAATGGCAGATGTTAATAATTCCTTCAACGCCTCAAACTTACCTGATTCATGCAACCCACCATTGAGTTCATCGCTGAGCAAGCTGGTGTGGTTGACCAATTGACGCAAGCGGGTTAACGCAGAAAAAACGTGTTGCTGGTTCAGTTTTCCGCCTTTTTGAATGGCTTCTTCCATCAATTCTTCACGGGCTTTTTCCAAAATATCTAAGTACAATTGCCGTTGATTATCAGTCATATCGCAATAGATAACCTGCTCCATTTTAGGCGGTAAATCTTTCAATACATCTCGTTTCATGCGTCGAAGAATAAACGGGAATACCTGTTTCTTCAACCGACTTTCAGCGTCTCTGTTGCCTCGTTCTTCAATGGGTTGAATAAACCGACGACGAAAATCTTCGAAGGTTTCCAAAAAATCTGGCATTAAAAAGTCAAAAACCGACCATAATTCCGCCAAGCGGTTTTCAATCGGCGTACCCGAAAGAGCCACACGATGTTGAGATTGCAACTGTTTAGCCGCAATAGCCGTTTGGGCTTGCGGGTTTTTGATGTGCTGAGATTCATCTAAAATGGCAAAGCGGAAGGGATAATCTTTAATGGCATTAATATCACGCCGTAAAATGGCGTAAGACGTAACCACAATATCCGCATCTTTTAGGGTGGGATAAAGTTCAAATCGGTCGTTGCCTGTTAAGTTGACTGTTTTTAAATCCGGCGTGAAGCGGGCAATTTCGTTCATCCAGTTAAACACCAACGTCGTTGGGCAAACAATGAGCGAAGGGAAATGCCCATCCGTTTCTTTGGCTTGTTGAATGGCAACTAAGGCCTGCAAGGTTTTACCTAACCCCATGTCATCCGCCAAAATACCATTTAACCCATAAGAATACAAGAACCACAGCCATTGGAAGCCTCGTTCTTGATAAGGGCGAAGTTCCGCATTGACGGAAACAGGCACTTTCAGTTCTTCCATCGGCTTACCATCTGCCAAAACATCCCAAAACTGACGGAATTTTTTGCTCATATCCAACCGAACACCCATTTCCTGCAATTCAGCAATTAAGCCGGCTTTATAGGTGGGTATTTTATAGCGGTCGTTGCCCAAGTCTTCGGCATCAAATGCCTGAATGGTTCGGTTAAACGAAAGTAAGGTGTGTAACGGTACTTCCACAAAGCCCAGTTTGCCCATGTAGAAGAACTTTTTACCCTGCAGTAAATGTTGTTGCACATCGCCAATGGTCATGAGTTTATTACCCAATTGGGCAGACATCAGCAAGTTAAAGTGCGTGACGGATTCATCAAATTCCAACCGAGCTACAATTTCTAACGGATGCGGGCAAAGTTGTAGAATCGCCATTCCCGCTTCATTATTTTTAGACAGTTGCCAACCCGCTTGTTCCAATTTGGGTAGCAAGGCATTGTAAACTTCAACGGCATCATCCCCTTCAGCAGATAACGCCCCGCCTTGGGTTGGGGAAATAAGTCCGCCATCAACCAAGGCATCAAAGGCTTGTTGTTCAAGCCCAATTTGGCGTTGCAGCCAGTAAACTTTGTCTTTTTTCTTATTAATAACCGTAATATATTGGCTTTCGCTACGAGAACTTTTGGTAAACGCCACCTTGGTTTTTTCATACTGAAATTGTAAAGTAAACCGAAGCCGCAACGCACTTTCATCAATTAAATCTATCTGAAGTAGCGGAATGGGGGTAACGGCTTGTTCTTTTAATTGGCGTTGTAAATTGGCGTCATGCACCGTTAACATGGTGCGTAAAACAGGGAGCTGTTCAAACACAAACCGTCCAGATTCCGCCCCGTTATAATCAAAAAATGTGCGATGAGGCAAGTTAGGAGGCAATTTTGCTAACGGCAAACTAAGCGGATAAATCCGTTGATTTCGCAATGCCCACGGCTGGTTTTGCCCTAAATAGGTTAGTTCTTCAATGGGTAGTTCTTCTAAAATTTTAGGCAGTACGGGTTGTTCAGCCGATTGTTCTGGTTGTTTGGTTAATCCACTACCAATGGGTAAAACGGCTTGTTTGCTTTTCTCATCAGGCAAATAAGTTACCCAGTGCATTGAGCCGTGAACCGTCCCTGTATTGTTGACATTAACCTGTAGTTCCAAATTCAGTGGCGTTTCTGCAAACGCCAAGCAATGCCCTTCAGGGGTAGATAAATCTTCCAATTGCTTCAGCAGGTTGAACGCATCGTTCACCATTGTTAGCGGAATAAACCACCAGCCTTGCCCTCGGTGTGAAGGTTTTCCGCCTTTTTGAAGCAAAAACTGAAAAATACCCAGTTCTAATTTTAACGCTCTAGGCATTTCCTGCCCAGCAGCAACGGCATTCCATTGGGTAATAACCTGCTTTAGCATCCGTTCTGGGGAAGAAACCAATACGTCGTTATCGCGGTCAATCGCTCTAATTTCCAGCCCTTTTGCCGGATGATTCCCTTCAGGCCAAAATAGTTGAAACTGAAACCGCCCTGTAAATTGCTCTAGTGGCTGAGGCACATCTTCATCTTCAGGCAAGCCCCAAAAGGCTTCCCATAACTGTTGTTCAACCGTACTTAAAGCCACGGCTACAGCGTGTTTACACCACGGATCTTCAATAGGGCAATCGCAAGAAGGCACCACATTATCAACCGAAAAATGAAGTTGCGTGTTGTAAAAATCTTTGAAACGTCCTTTAACTTTCGCCACAACGCCCGTTGGCGTTAATTCAACTACCCGCACTTGGCGTTGCAAATGGTATTCATAGCCTCTTCGCCAATTACCTTCATTGGCAATACGTTTAATTAAGCTAAAATTAAAATGTTCTATCACTTCACCTTCAGCAACCGCTCTGGCTGGGGGTAAAACGATGGTAGATTTGGGCTTTTTATTCTTTGGCGGGGTGGATTTGGGTCTGCTATTATTAGGATGATTGGATTGATTACCGTTAAAATAACCCGATGTTGACGACCCGCCATAATTGCTATTGGGTGAACTACTGGTGCTACTATTTTTACGCCGATTATTCTTATTCCCCATTTTAGCCGGTGGTTTTCCCCCCGTGCCGACCCCTTTGGGTTGAAACGGTTGTTGTCCCTGTTTTTTGGGTTTTGCTATGGGAGAATGAACGGTTTCATTAGCAATCGTAGCGTTCGGTCTACCTGTAGCAATAGATGCTCCGGTATTGGGTTGATTACTGTTATTAGAGGGTCTTCTGTTACGGCTATTATTATTTCTATTAGCTGGCGGACGGCTGGTTAGGTTAGTTGGCGAAGTACTTTGATTATTACCGGCTGAATTTGGAGCAGATGGGGCAGAAGAAGCCGAATTCGCTAACGTTGTTTGAGAAGAAGAATTAACCATTAGGGGGAAGAACTTTCAACAATAGCAACGACTAAATACGTTCGTCGTTGGATAAATTATGACTAGAAAGGCAATAAAAAAGGTTTGTAATGTTACAACTAACTAAAATCATCTTCAAGATGATGATTCTATAACCTTGGCACAGCGGTGTTACGGTTTATTGATTTTCGCCAAAGTAAGGACAAAATGATTAGTATGAACTGAACTGGTGCTTTTATTGTTTTGAGTAAGGTACAAAAATGAAAAAAATTAACAGCATTAATAAGCTTAAACGGCTGGCTGGTCGTCTTCAGCAGGGGTAACCGAACTTTGAGATTGAGGGGAAGTAAACCCCAATGTTTCCTCTAAGTAGTTAGCCGTAGAACGCAATGTTTCAGACAAGCTTCCATATAAGGCGGTTGGTTTTAAAGATAAAGACATTGGGTTACTTTCACCCGTTGTAGTTGGAGCAATATTTTTTTTGTTAGGGGCAGTTAAGCCTGAAGGCACTTCCGCTGGTAATGATGTGGCAGAAAACAGAGAAGCCTGCACAGTAAAGGCTTCATACGGTTCTTCACACGGAGAAACCGCTTGCTGCTGTAGGCCAGCCCTAGAAAGAAGTTCTAATTCGGTTAATTCCGCTTGTTCAATTGTTTTAGCCATACTGACTTTCATATTAAGTTCGTCAAGGTCTCTATCACCCGTCATAAATTCCGTAATAGTAGGCAATGCAATAACCCATTGGGAATCCAACCGTCCTTGCTCATCGTAGGCTTGAAGGGTTAATGTATCTGGTGTTACTTCTAAAATTTTACCTTCGTAAAACCGATTAAAATACCCCTGACGCAGGTATATAAACCGATTAACAAAGGGTAATATTTTTTTGTACATCGTCATCATCATCATTATGCTGATTAAGCTTTCAGTTTAGCTGTATCAAAAAAAATGTAACTGGTTACTGCATTAAATTAAGCTATGTAATTCAATGATAGCATAAAAAACTACGCTTGGGAAGCCAAGTAGGCATCATATTGTTTGGCTGAAAACCCTGCAAAAACAGCCTTCGATTCTTCAAAAACAACCACAGGACGTTTAATAAACGTGTATTCAGTTGCCATATGCCCAACCAGTTGTTCTGACGTTAAGGTTTGTTCATGCAAGCCTAATGAGCGAAATTTAATCGCTCGTTTTGAAAAGAGGGCTTCTGCACCACCAATTTTAGCCACAAGGTCTTTAACTTCGGTTTCAGAAAGCGGGGCTGCTTTAATATCTCTCACCACAGTGAAGCAAACACCTTTCGCTTCCAAATAAGCTTTCGCTTTTTGGCAAGTAGAACAATGCGGAAGCCAATAAATAGATGCTTTTAGCTGGGTTGAAGAATCAGAAGTTGCTAGCATAACTTAACCGTATATCTTGGAATGTGGATTAATTTTTTCTTTTTTGAACTTGGCTAAAGACCAATTCCACTGGGGTTTCACGCCCAAAGATGGAAACGGTTGCCCGTAGTTTTTCTTTGTCAGGCTGCACTTCGGTAACAGTCCCTGTAAAATCCGAAAACGGACCTGAAATAATTTGAACCACGTCGCCTGCTTTCAAATCAATTTGAATTTTGGTAGCGGTCGTTTGCTTGTTGCCCATTAGAATCCGCTTAATTTCAGATTCTCTGGCAGGAATAGGTTTTTTTTCTCCGCCCACAAACTTGGTAACACCTGGTGTATACCGAACGCAGTACCAAGAATCGTCTTCCATAATCATCTCAACCAGCACATACCCAGGGAATAAATGCTCGTCTTTCTCTACCCTTTTACCATCTTTAATAGTTGTAACAGGGGTCTGAGGTACTTCAATACGAAAAATTTTATGTCCCATATCCATGGTTTCAATGCGTCGTTCAAGGTTAATTTTTACCTTGTTTTCATGCCCTGAATAGGTGTGAATAATATACCATTTACGTTTTTTAGGTGCAGATGAAGTAGATACTTCAGGCAACCCTTCAACAACACTGGTGCCTTGAGGCAAGGCTTCTGCTTGATAGGTGGGTGCTACAGGACGTTCTTCCTTTGCTGACTTAACATTTTCAACTTTAGTCTTCTTGGCAACAACCTTTTTTTTAGGCTCGCTACCATCTTCCCCTAGCTCGATTATGTGTTCATTTTCAAAAGCGGTTATTTCGGTACTACCGGCTTCGTTATGGAGTGTCATCATCATTATAAATAAAACCTTTATCAAAAGAAGTAAAAAAACTGGTTAAATTGTCGTTAAAGGGTCAGTATCTAACGCCCCATTTTATCAGGCGTAATGAGGTGAATGCCCCATCTAAAAAAAGTATCAATTAACCACACGAACAAGGTCATCGCAGTGGTCATAAGCAACACAACAATTACATTGGTTACAAGCTGCATTTTAGTTGGCCAAGTAATTTTCGACCATTCCAACCCCATACCCTTTACCCATCCCAACCCCTGTTCTTCAGAAGATTGAGCCACGCTTTCATTGCCCTTAGCGGCAGGTGCGGTATTTGGCGTTGTAGTGATAGACATAACTGCTTGAAACTTTCTGTAACGGCAAACCCAATATGCAAATACGTTTGAACAAAAATTTAAAAAATCGCGCCCTGTAGGACTTGAACCCACGACATCCGGTTTTGGAGACCGACGTTCTACCAACTGAACTAAGGACGCAAAACAGGTATTTACTAGCTAGTAGGCTTCGTGTTATTTGGTTTCTTTATGTAAAGTTTGACCACTGCACTTAGGGCAAAACTTTTTCAATTCTAAACGAACAGGATGAACAACTGCGTTTTTGACCGTTGTGTAATTTCTACTTTGGCATTGAGAACACGCCATCACTATTTTACGCTTAGACTTTAAACCCATTATAACAAAAACCTTCTAACATTGGTGAAGTTTTTTCAACTTCAAGAAAGCACCCTGTTGTACCTTGGTGTTATCCTCCCAAAAGCACGCCGTGGTGTCAAGCAATTGATGTACTTTAATTTTTATTAAATCAGTGTTCATTTATCTGGTACTTAAAGCCCTGCCCTTGTTCCATGGCTTTAAGGGCATCCACCACATTCGCTAGCGGAAACGCCCCCGAAATGAGCGGTCGGGGGTCTAGCTTACCTGTAGCTAGCCACTCAAAACTTTTCGCCACAAACGCCGGCGTATGATGAAACAAGCTATAAAGCGTCAACTCATTGTAATGCACCAATCGGGTATCCACCGCCACGGTGCTTCCGCCACTGCACCCCGCAAACCAATGCACCACGCCACCTTTGCGGGCTAAGTGCAAACATTTTTCCCACGTTTCAGGCAAGCCTACGGCTTCAATGACCACATCAAACCCCCGCCCATCAGGCGAAAATGCTTGCTTGATGGCTTGTGGGTCAAAGCCCTCTGCAATGGAAACCGTTTGTACTGCTCCACCAAACGCTGTTGCCATTTCAAGCTTATAATCAGACCGAGCAATGGCGGTAACGTTGGCACCCAACAGCGTTGCCACTTTCACCATGAGCTGACCAATTGGGCCCAAGCCAACAATCGCCACGGATTGCCCTGCTTTCACGCCAACGCCTTCCACACCTCGCATGGCGACGGCTAGGGGTTCGGTAAAAGCGGCTATTTCAAAGGGCATGGCATCGGGCAATAAATGCGTGTTATATTGGGCAATGTTGGCAGGCACTTTGATGAATTGGGCGTATGCTCCGTTAAGCAAAATAAGGTGTTCGCATAGGTTGTGTTGCCCTTGGTGGCAGTAATAGCAGTCAAAACACGGGGCAGAATTGGCACAGACTACTCGTTGCCCGATTTCCCATTTTGAATCCGTTTCATCCCCGCCGATGCCGACAATCGTGCCTGCAAATTCGTGTCCGAAGGGGGCGGGTAGTTTATCGCCTAGTAGTACGGGATGCCCTCTTCTGTAGCATTTTAGGTCTGTTCCGCAAGTTAAGGCACTGCCTATTTGGATGAGCAGTTCACTCTGGGCTAGTTGGGGCATTGGGCAGGCTTCAATGCGGACATCTTTTGGGGCGTAGAATAGGGCGGTTTGGTTGGTTTTGGGTTGCATGAGGAGGCGTTTTCTTGATGATTTTGATGGTAAGCCGATACCTTTTATTGTACCATTAATAGAAACGCAACCCCAAAAAATCAAATGCCCCTGACGCTTTCAACGAAGAAAACAGGCAGAGGCTACAAAAGCATTCTAGATGATAAGGATGCAAAAGTACAGTGTTAAAACATAAATGAAGTTACGGAATAAGGGTGTGCAGGTGGGAGTAGTGAGTGTTTTTTAATAAAATTCAACCAAAAATGCTCAAAAAACAGAACAATACCCCTTGTTTCCACTCTTTTCGGATCATAATTACCTAAAAACCATACAAGAATCCACTAAAACCTACCCCCCTCCTCACCAAAAAACCATACCGACGACAATTATACCCAAATGCCAAGCCCAAAATCTCCGCAGAAACACGCACTAACCCACGACAAGACACACGAACCTTCTTAAACACCGTCTTCCAACCCGCAAACACATGCTCCACTCTTGCCCTAATCTTAGAAACCAACCCATTAAACCGCTTCTGCGAAGCCGTCAACTCAGGCGTTGGTTCATGCTGCTTACCCCGAACACGACGCTTAATAATCCTCGGCTGTATCCCCAACGCCTTCAAATCCTTCTCCTTACCCACATACCCACTATCCGCACCAACAGTCTGCTCATCGCCCACCAGTACAGGCAGTAAACTCTGACTGTCATGCACATTGGCACCAGTAACAACCACCTTGCGAATCAACTTGCTTTTAGCATCCACATTAACCGTGGCACTGTAACCAAAGCCTTTGTAGCCATAAGTGGCATCAGGGTCGCTCTGGTCTTCAGGCTTTTTTCTCTGTTTGCTATTGGCTTTAATAAAGGTGGCATCTACCAAGTTGCCTTCTTTAAGAATGAGGTTGTTCTCTTGGAAGAAGGTGTCTAAGGCTAAGAAAAGGGCTTCTTGGGCTGGGGTGTTTTGCAGTTCGTGTTGGAAGTTTTCGAGTGTCGTGGCTTCAGGGATGGGGGATTCTAAGGAGAAGCCGAGAAACTTTCGGAAGGAGAGTCTGTCGTGGCATTGAAATTCGGTTTGTTCATAGGAGAGATTGAACCATATTTTGAGGAGGTTCATTTTGAGCAGTAGTAGGCGTTTGTAGGGTGGTCTGCCGTTGGGTTTGTGGTGGATGTGTGTTTTGAGGATGGTTTCAAATAGTTGCCATGGTAGGGTTTGGTTCATTTCCTCTAGGAATTTGTGAGTCGGTGTGGCTTGTTGAATTTGGATGTCGGCAAAGGTAGTCATGGGGGTGGGGTATCCTATGAGAGGTGGAATAATGTCCCTTCTATTTTACCTTGCCCTTTTTCCGTAACTTCATTTATTTTAATTTAGGGGCGTAATTTATTACGTCCGTCCTACAATCCTGGAACGGATGCGTTGCCCTGCATAAACCGCTAGGGCTAGTAAATCGTTCCCCTACAGAGAAATGGGTCGGATAATTTTTTACGCTTCACAACAATAATGCGGAAGGTTTTGCTGGTAAGGACTAGGGCTTCATGGGGGGTGGTATTTGACCATCCCCCCAACCCCCCCGCAAAAACAAGGGGGCTCCACGCCCCCTTATTTATCCCCTCTCAAGGGCTAACTTGTTTCCACACACGTTGAAAATAGGCTTGAGCGGAAGCTAGAGGCTCCCTAATTGCTCTGCTTCACTACGTTCGCACCAGCCTATTTCCAACTGCAGATGGTTTGAAGCTAAGAATTTTAGCTTAAACTCAACAATAATAGGTGTTCCGCAATTTTGTTAGGAAGCGGATAATTTTTTAAAATACTATAACTAACAATAACTTAGGAGGGCTCGACAAACCCCTCCTCTTTTTTCTGCTGATTGCGTATTCTCTAGGATGGTGTAGTACTATTTGCTATATAGTGAATCTGGCTTTAACTGGTCATTTGGCTCAACGCATAGGGAGAAAAAAACCACTGTGTCCTTATTATTAACATTAAACCCTGCAACTATCAAACAAACCTGGCTTTCCAACATACAACCAGATTTACTTTCCGGCTTGCTCATGGCACTAGCCATGATTCCCCAAGCCATTGCCTTTGCCTTAGTTTGCGGGGTAGACCCCATGGTGGGACTTCACGCTTCTTTTTGCATTTCAGTAACGGGTGCACTGGTTGGTTCTAGGGCGGGTATGTTAACCAGTACATCCGTTGTTACTGCACTGGTTTTAATTGGTCTTGTTAAAAATTATGGTATTGAATACATGTACGCCGCCACCGTGCTAATGGGTATGTTACAGGTGATATTTGGGTTGTTAAAAGGCGGAAACCTTATCAGCTTCGTGCCACAAAGCGTGGTATTAGGCTTTGTGAATGCGTTGGCTATTTTACTGTTTATTTCCCAGTTAAAACAGTTTGAAGGGGCCACTGTTACCGTTTACGCCTTAGTGGCTGCTACGTTGGCTATTATTTACCTTTTTCCCCTGTTTACAAAAGCTATTCCTTCAGGGTTAGTAGCCCTTGTAGCCATTACGTTGTTCACCATATTTGGGCATATAGATGTTAAAACGGTGGGCGATATTGGGCATATCACCCCAAGCCTACCTTCGTTCCATCTACCTGTTGTGCCGTTTACATGGCAAACCTTGATGATTATTTTTCCCACCGCTATTTCTTTAGCGATGGTGGGGCTGATAGAATCGCTTATTACGGCGACTTTGTTAGATGAAATGACCAAAACCACTAGCGATAAAAGCGTGGAATCTAAGGGGCAGGGTATTGCTAGTATGATTGCTGGGTTGTTTGGTGGTATGGGTGGGTGCGGTATTACGGGCTTATCTGTTATCAACATTAAAACGGGTGGTAAAACACGACTTTCCACACTGAGTGCGGGTGTTTTTATGATGCTGCTGGTGCTGTTTGGCACTGATTTTGTCAGAGCGATCCCGATTGCGGGCTTGGTGGGGCTGATGATAATGGTTTCTATCAGCATTTTTGAATGGAACACGTTTACGGAACTCAAAAAAATGACCAAAGGCTGTATGTTAACCTTGGTAGCTACTATGGCAGTTATTATTGGTACGAAGGATTTAGCCTTGGGTACTTATGTGGGCATTTTTATTAGTGCCATGTTCTTTACTTGGAATAAAACGAAGATGGATATTGTCCAATCTTTGGTAGAAACGGAAGATGGGCGTAAAAGCATTTATTGCAAGGTGAAAGGGTCGTTGTTTTTTGCTACGGTTGCTAGCTTTACGGCTTTACTGGCAGAAGAAACCTTCTTGGGCTATAATTTAATTATTAATTTTGAAGATGCCCAAGTGTGGGACTATTCTGCCGCTTCTGCCCTAATGAAACTGAAAGAAAAACTGGCAGAACAAGGGCATACCTTGGTGTTAAAAGGCTTGAGCGAAGAAAGCAGAGCGTTTATTCATAAAATGGATAATTCTTTTATTCTGGCTTAATGGATGTTGGATTTATCATGTTGACGCTGGCTAAAAAAATTAAAAAAAGGCTGTTACTATCGCTTTTCTTTACGATAGGGTTACTGTCCCTTCCCGCCTATTCGGCTACCCCGCTCGATGAAATTCAATCGGTTGAGGTGTTCAACGCTTCAGGGAAATTAGGGGGGAAAGATAGCAAGTGGGTGGGGAATTTTCAAGTTCAGGCTCGTATGGGGCGAAATAACAACTTAACGGAAATTAACAGGGTGTTAGTAACACCTATTGTGGGGTATCAGCTAACGCCTCGTGTTTCAGTATGGCAGGGGTATACTTACACCCCTGGGTGGAATGCTCAAACCAATGATAGACGAGATGAACATCGGCTATTTCAGCAGGTGTTGGTGGAAAATAAGTGGAAACAAGTAACTTGGTCTAGCCGAAGTCGTTTAGAAGAACGCTTCATTGAAAATACAGATAGTTCAACAGCTTATAGATTAAGACAATTATTCCGTGCACAAGTACCTATTACTAAAAATAAAAAATGGTCTGTGGTAGCGGCTGACGAATATTTGGTTAATCTTAATACCGTGCCTAATGCGGTTAAAGCGGGTTATAATCAAAATATTTTGTTTGTGGGGGTTAATCGTCAATTAAACAAAAATTTCAATGTGGAAGCGGGTTACGGGTTACAAACTATTAATAGAATTAATATAGCTGACCAATTTAACCATATTATTCAGGTGCAACTTAATTACCGATGGTAGTTTTTTGTTAATGTTAGAATGAATCTACTGTTAGGCTAATTTTTTATCACAAATTAAGGACGTTTATCAACCATGACCACCTCTCACCCTTCTATTACTGAAATTCAAGCAGCCATTGTAACGGAACTTTCCGCTATTGCCGATTGGGATTTACGCTACCAACGTATTATTCAATTTGGGCGGGAAATGCCTGCTATCGACCCGCAATATCAAACCGAAACCAACAAGGTGCAAGGGTGTCAATCACAAGTATGGATGCACGCCGAACTAACCCCCGAAGGTACCATGCAACTTTATGCAGATAGCGATGCCCTCATTGTTCGGGGGTTGGTGGCGTTGTTACTCAAGGTTTATCAGCATCAACCGCCTTCGGCTATTATGATTGAACCCCTCACGTTTTTTGATGCGTTAGAAATGGGGGCTCATTTATCGATGACTCGGAAAAATGGGCTGGCTGCTATGGTGAAACAAATTAAGCAATATGCGTTTGTTTTCCAAATGATGCAAGCTAGGTAAACTGGCTATATTAAAAATTAAAAAAGCCTTCGGTTCAAACAAGAACTGAAGGCTTTTTAATAAATGGGCAAGAAGGGACTTGAACCCCCACGAATTGCTCCGCTAGTTCCTAAGACTAGTGCGTCTACCATTCCGCCACTTGCCCATCTTAGGGTATGCTCTTATTATAAAACGTCCAGCAAAAGAAGCAAGTAGCAGTTTTCTGGAAAAAAAAGGGTTCAGCTAGCACAAAACCCCCTTGTGCTTGTTTTATGCTACAAGAAAGCAAATACCGTTTCAACTGAATAAAGGGTTTTAACCATTATGATGACCATGCAACCTGTGCCAAACCACCAAGCTACCAACGCTTACCCTCAGCAAAAGACTACCGCTTCACAACCCAGAGAAGCCGCTACTTCAGGAACATCAGCAACAGCACACCCTACTGCACCTGCACCCGTTGCCGGTGGTTCTGCTAGCGATGCCTTCTTCCGTAATGCAGGGGCTACCTTAAAAGGGGCTACATCCGGTTTTGGTAATTTAGTGGCTGAACCTTTTCGTAAAGTATGGAATTATTCCAAAGAAGGCACCCCCCAAGCACTAGCAGTTGCTGGTGGAACGGTTGCCCTTGCATACGGAGCAGTCGTAGCCGCTAGTGCAGGCACATTGTTCCCTATTTTAGCAGGCGGTTTGGCTTTAGGTGCAGGTATTCAGCTTTTTAGAGGTGGGTATGGGGCATTTTCTGCTGAAAATCCGAAGGACCAGCTAAAAGGGTTTGGTCGGGTAGGGCAAGCTATTACCTTGTCTGTTTTGGCGGGGGCTTCGGCTTTACATTATAAGCATTTTTGGCACGCCCCAGCTTGGGATAAGTTATTACCAACCTTAGGCAAGGGCATTAAAGAAATTAGTACCAAAGGGTTTGAGTTTGTGAAAACAATCCCTAAGCAGGCAGATACGGCTTGGACTAAGACCAAAACATGGGTTGGCGGTGTGAAAGATAAAGCGGTTGATTTTTGGAAAAATTTAACGTCTCCAAAGACAATGCCCTAGCTATTTTCGTTTTTAAATTGGGTAAAAATAGCGTTATTGTACCAGTGCTCGTCAAAAATTAAGCTGGGTTGCGATGTTGTAAAAAGCCCTAACTTTAACGATGCCTCCAGAGCGTGGTGCAGCCATGCTGAATATCCCCCTGTTACCACAATTTTGGTGATAGGCGATTTCCAATAATGGGCTAATTGTTGAGCATACGCTAAAATCCCCATGGCATAGGTGTAACCAACACCGTGCGTAATGGCTTCTTCGGTAGAAGTGGGTGGATGAAATGAATCTGTATCGTTTAGCGGTAATGGTAATGGTAAATGCGGGGCTTGCTGGGGCAATGCCTGTTGCCAAGAAGCAATAGACGGTAAAATAGCGCCACCCCCGTAAGTTTTACCGTTCATGAGGATGTCTATAGTGGTAGCCGAACCGGCATTGATTAAAACACTGGTTTCAGTGGGAAATTGGGAAGCTAACTGAAGCATATTCAGTACCCTATCAATGCCAATAGTATCCCAACTGGCTTGATAGTAAGTAAAATTTATTCCGCCATTGGTGGCACACTTCAATAAGTGGTGCTTATTAAGGGGTACAAAATCAGCCGTGTTGATGTGCTGAAATAGGGTTGCTTCAACGGTAGGATTAGTGGAAACCCAAGCCACTAAGGCTTCTTTTGGTAAGGTTTTTCGCCATAATTGTAGCTTTTTGGCTAACGGTTCAATACCAACATCCGCCAGTAACCACTGGTGTAAGCGTTCAACCTGTTGGGTTTCAGGGTGTTGGCATAACACCTTTAGGGCGGTGTTCCCTAAATCAATGGCATAATGGGTCAACTTGATTAAATACCTAGTTTTGATTGGCATCTGCACGCAGCAGAACCCGCTGAAACCGTTGTTTTCGGCATGGGTATCGCCATCATTACATCTAACGAATGACGGGCTTTGGCGAAAGATTCAGCATCAATTTCTACGGCGGGAACTTGCCCCAGCAACGCTTTTTTGATATTTTCTAACCGAGTCATCTTCATATTAGGGCACATGGCTTGAGACCGAGACGGCGTGTAAAAGTTTTTATGTGGGAATTCAGCCGTTAGCCTTTGGGCAACCCCTTCTTCCGTACAAATAATAAACGTATCAGCCCCGCATACAGCGGCTTGTTCTAGAATACCTGTGGTGCTGCCAATATAATCTGCCAAGTCTTTCACGGGCTCATCACATTCAGGGTGAACCAATACTAACGCTTTCGGGTGTTGAGCTTTCAAAGCGGTTAAATCATCTAAATCAATGCGTAAATGGGCAGGGCAAAACCCATCCCAGCAGATAATTTCCACGTCAGGCAACTGGCTTTGTACATAAGCCCCCAAGTGCTTATCTGGCACGAAAAGTACTTGGTTGGTATTTAAACTTTTCACCACGTCTACTGCGTTGGCACTGGTACAACAACTATCACACAAGGCTTTAACCGCTGCACTGGTATTAACATAACCCACCACGGGTACACCAGGGTATTGGGCTTTAAATGTTGTCAGTTGGGCTGGGGTAATCATATCTGCCATAGGGCAACCAGCGTGAGGGTTGGCTAAGTAGACGGTTTTTTGAGGGCTTAACAATTTCGCCGTTTCCGCCATGAAATGCACGCCGCAGAAAATAATCATATCTGCTTGGGTTGCGGCGGCTTGTTGGCTTAAGCCTAAGGAATCGCCCCGATAATCTGCCACATCTTGCACTTCCAGCCGTTCGTAAACGTGAGCCAAAATAACGGCATTACGTTCCGCCTTGAGGGCTTTAATTTCAGCCAACAACGTTTCTTTTCGGTTAGTAGTGGTATTAACGGTGGGAAACATAGCAGTAGTTCCAGTCAAACGGCAAGGTTTTTTAAACATCCTTTATAGTGTACAAAAAGGATAGACTAGAAGCTAGGGGGTAGCGTAAAAATTTATCAAACCTTTAACAAATCCCTCCTACAATAAAATAAGTGTGATTTCTAAAATCGATTGCCGTTCCTAGCTATAGCTGGTGGGTGTTAAGGGGGTTCTTGTTCGAGAACCCCCTTAACAATCCCCCACGAACTTAGGGGTAAACCCCTAAGAACCCCCAAAAAGCCACCCCTCTATGCCACAAGGGCATTGACGAGGGGATGTTCTTTTTGCCCCTTCGGTGGACGGAACGCATCGACGACTGCAGAGCAAACGCGATGGTCGTTCCTACTGGTTGGTATGGTATTTAAACTTTGTATTCGTATAACTTTGAATAGGTATTATTGGTACTAATGCCAACGAACACCCGTATTTATCAAAATTTGACGAATAATAGGTAACAAGCTGGGTAACATCAAGTAAAAAATCATCAACCCTAACAGTGGTTTAATACTAGACCCTAACTGAAAAACTGGTATTTGCTGAGCCGTTTTATTCACAATGCCCAACATAATATCTAGCACAATAGTAATCACAAAAAACGGCGCAGCCAAAATCAAGCCCGTATCTAAAATTTGTTTAGAATAATGCACAATTTCAGGCAAACTTAAATGTAAAAACCAATTACTAGCCACCCCAGAAAGCGGAATCAATTCAAAGGTTTTAGCCAAGCCCCCAACCAACCATTCAAGCCCCCCAATGGAAAGATATATAAGCGTTGCAATAAAGCCTAAAAAAGGGCCCATCAAGGCGTTTTGCTGTTGCGTGGTAGGGTCCATAATATTGGCAGCAGAAAGCCCAATTTGGTTGTTGGTCAACGCCCCTGATGAAGTAATAATTTCAAGCAGCCATTTCGTAGTAAACCCAATAACCGATCCTAAAACTGCATTCAACGTTACAAATAACAAAAATTGAGGTAAGGTAACTTCTTTTAGTAAGCTAGCTTGGGCTGAAACCGAAGGGAGGTTCATCAACGCTGTGGTCATAGCCATTGCCACAGAAACTTTGAGCGGGTTCGGCATATCTTTTCGGCTAAATAAAGCAGCCTGCATAATAAACGGGAGCGTTCGGCTAAAGGTCAGCAACCAAACATCTAAAAAGCCGCCCAGTTGCTGGTGTAGCACCCCAAAGCTTTGAAGTAACGGTTGAAAGGTATCAACGGAGGTCATACTGGTTTAAAACCGAAAATTAGCAGGCGGAATAAACTGAAACCGAAACTGTCCTGGGGGTAATGATTGCCTTGAAAACCGACTAGGGGCGGGGGGTAAAACTCTATTGCCGGCGTGGGGAATGGTTTGAAAGGCTAATTGCATTGATTCACGAATGTAGCCACCCAACATTTGCATCATCAGGCTACCCCCTGCTATCAGCAATACAAACACGATAATCAGCTTAGGTACGGCACTAATGGTTTGTTCCTGCACTTGGGTTACGGCTTGCAAAATACCCACTAACAGCCCAATAGCCGCTGCGGCTAGTACCAACGGCATACTAATCATTAGGCTTAACATAATGCCTTTTCTGACGTGTTCCAGTAAATAATCCATGGTGTTGGGGGGTAATCCTTTTGTAAAAAATTCAAAGCGATGTTTTTGTAGGAGCGGATTGCATCCGTCCGTTTTGAGATTGTTTAGTTAAAGCTACGAACCAGCCCTCGAACAATCAGCCCCCATCCATCAACGGCAACAAAGATGAGGATTTTAAAGGGAAGCGAAATAATTGTGGGCGAAAGCATCATCATACCCAGTGCCATTAGGATGTTAGAAACCACTAAATCCACAATAACAAAGGGTACAAAAATAACGAAACCTATTTCAAACGAGGTGCGTAATTCACTGAGCATATAAGCTGGAGCTACTTCCCAAATTTCCAATTCTTTGGGGGAAGCGGGCGGTTTGTCTCGGCTCATTTCCAAGAAAATTTTCACATCTTCTTGGCGGGTTTGCCGAAGCATGAAATTTTTCAATGGCACACTACCTTCATCCAAAATTTCAAGAATATTGGCTTTGGGTTTTTTAAGCATCGGGTCTACCACTGTGTAAATTTCCCCAAAAATGGGTCCCATAGTATACAGCGTAAGCACCAAGGCTAAGCCAACCAATATAACGGCGGGTGGTACTTGTTGTGTACCCATAGCTTGTTTGAGGATTGAAAACACAATGGCGTACCGCATGAAACTGGTCATGCCAGCCAGCATGAAGGGAAGCAGGGTCATAGACCCCATCAGTAGAATAAGCTGTAGGGCGGGGTCTATTGAGCCTAGGGCTATTGAAGCTGCACCAGCAACCATCATCATAAAGCAGGTGTTTCTCTTAACTTAATGCTTGTACTAATAAGGGTATTTTCAATACTACAAGTCTTATTGTACAGAGTTCCCTACCGTTGGAAGCCCCCTAATTGAATGATATTATCCGCTTTTTCTAAATCCACAAATCAGCCGAAGCTAAGCCCGAAGGGCTCAACGGACGTCCGCCTCCACTACTACCAGTTGGTGTTGCGTGGGAATGCCCCCCCTCAGAACAAAAGCCTTTCAACGGCAAAATTTTGTTGGCATTACATAAGCCTTCAGGGGCTATGGCTTCTTGAACAGCTCGCATCCAGCCGATACTAGCTGATGATAATTCATCGTGTAAATAACCTTGCTTTTCTAAGCCAATCCCGTGTTCCCCGCTTAGCGTACCGCCCACCTTCACGCAAAGATGCATAATTTCATGCGAAGCCTGTTTGACTCGTTCCATTTGTTCAACATCGGTTGGTTCAAACATCAAATGCGGATGCAAATTCCCATCGCCCGCATGAAATACGTTAGCAATAACTAAGTCATATCGCTTTGCAATGGCGTTAATTTCTGTTAGCGTTTCTGCTAGTTTGCTCCGTGGAATAACGGGGTCCATCACATAAAATGCGGGCGATATATTGCCATAGCTGGCTACTGCTCCCTTGCGGGCTTTCCATAATTGAGTAATGCGTTCAGGGCTAGTAGCGGTTTCCACACTTAAGGGGGTGAAGGGTTCAATGGTGCTTTGCAAGGTTGTCAATAAATACGCTAATTCTTCGGGATGAAACGCATCTAATTCTGCCAATAAAACGGCTTGAGCCGTTTCAGGTAAGCCAACGCCAAATGCTTTGTTGACGCACTGAACAGTAAGGGCGTCAATCAATTCCAATGCGGCCGGATTAATGCCTGCTTGAATAATGGCACTGACAGCTTGTGAAGCAGCTTCTAACGAACTAAACGCCATGAATGCCACCGCAACATGGGTGGGCTTGGGCAGTACTTTGACCCATGCTTCGCAAAGCAACCCTAATGTACCTTCTGAGCCTATCAACAATTGCCGAATATTCAAGCCATTGGGAGCAAAAACCGTTTTAGGGGCGTTGCTCCACACAATTTCTGCTTGCGGGGTTACCCAGCATAGCGAAAGGGTATGGTCAGTCGTTACGCCATATTTGGCACAGTGAATGCCCCCTGCATTTTCCGCCCAATTCCCCCCGAAGGTGCAGGCACTTTGGCTAGAAGGGTCTGGAGCATAGAACAAGCCATGTGGGGCTAATGCTGTGTTTAGCTTGGCATTGACCAACCCCGCTTGCACTTTGGCACAGCCTTCTTTCGGGTTGATTTCCAATAATTTATTCATTTTAGCAAAACTGATAATGATCCCCGCTTCTGAAACGGCTAGGCTACCGCCTGAAAGCCCTGTACCAGCCCCTCTGGCGGTGTAGGAAAGCCCCAGTTGGTTACAGGTTTTTACAATCCACTGCACTTGGGCGGTGGTGCTAGGTAGCACGACGCAAGCAGGTAGGGTGGCTAGCATGAAGTTGGCATCACGTTCATAGGGGAAGCGTTGGGGCAGAGAATCTAAAATAGCCTGTTTACCCAGCATTCTTTCTGCCAAAGTTAGAAATTGGGTTAAAGTTGAAGTGGGCATTGATGAAGGCATCCATTTTTCTAAATATTCATTATTGTAAGACAAAAATGCTCCTTCGAAAGAAGTAGACTACCATGCCTTACCACCTGACACAAAAGATGGGCGTTTAGGATTGTGAGTTTTTACTATGATTTAGAGCTTCAAACCATATGTAGTTGGAGATAGGCTGGTGCGAGCGTAGCGAAGCAGACCAATTAGAAAACCCTCTGGTTTTCGGTCAAGCCTATTTTCAACGTACAAGCAAACCAATTAACCAGTTGTTCCCCTGGGGATTCTTAAGGGGGTGGTGAACTGCCCCTTAAGAATCCACCTTAGCCCGAATCGATTAACCTCTTAATATTTTTCAAAAAAGGATAAAATAAATATAGTCAGGTTGAGCTACCACGCATTGTTAATTTTCTGATACAATAGAAACATACTCCTGATTGTTTACTTTTGGATACAAGAAAGACCCCGAAAATAATGATGACCAACACCATTTCCCCCCAAGAATCAATTCAACTTAAACGCCAAGTAACCATTAAAACCATGGTTACGGATTTATTTCGTGAAAAAGCCAACAAAGAAATTACAGAAGAACAAACCCTGCTAAAAGCGGAAGGTGAAGCCTTGGAAAAACAATACCAAGCTAACCTAAAACAGTTGGAAGATGCTGCCAGACAAGGGCATAACGTAGCGCCGCAATTGGATGGCTTGCACAAAGAAGTGCTTTCTCGTCAGCAACAATTAGGTGAAATGCAACAGCAATTAGCCGCCCAATTGGCTGAATTGGAAAAAGTAACCAATGGCACGTTTTTAGTTACTGGGCAAATGGAAAACTATGTAACTATTGCGGTTGGCGATTCTCTTTACGAAAAATTGCGTAAAGCCGAAGTTCATGTTCAAGATGGCGTTGTAACCGCTATTGTGGGTTAAGTAAGGTAGTCTAAAACGTGAACAACAAACACTTTATAGTAACCATTGTTTTAGCCTTGCTGGTTGGTTTCGCTTCTGAAAGCTGGGCGGGCTTACCCCAAGGTACGCAAACGTTGGTTCGGTTTCGGCGAGCTTACTTAATTTCAAACATCACCTTTCCCGGTGGGGTAGGGTACTATCCGCAATTGGAAGACGATGAAGCGGAAGCCAAAGAAACGGTATTAGAGGCTCCTGCATTGAAGCCTTCTAAACGATTACCGTTAACAGGCGAACAAAAAGGTACAGAAAAAGCCATTATACAGCCAGAAACTCAAGCCATTGAAGCTTATAAAAGTAGAAGTGCGTTGCGTAAACGGTTTGGAAATGGCTTGTTTAACCTATTTAACGTGATTGAATTTGGCGATGCTAGCATTGCCAAACGCATGGAAACCCAGCCGACCAAACTGAAGTTTTTAGACCATTATGATAATGGGGAAGATTACCTTTACTTACCCGCTATTGGTATACCCGTGCCTATTCGGTTGCAATCAAAAAACACGTTTATACACTAACTTTGACAGGGTTTAATTAAAATTAGAAAGTTTATTATTATGTTCAATTCCTTAAAATCTGCGATTACTTTGCTTTTGGTTATTTTTGGATTATCCGTTGCCGTTCCTGCTCAAGCAATGGGACTGCTTTATACCAACACGCATTATCCGCTTTTAGCTACAGGTGCTACAGCCAAGGAAGGCGTTGCTAAGTTGAAAGTGGGACAGGCGAAAACAATGAATTATTTGTTTTTGGTTGAAAAGGGCGATGCCAGTATTGAACGGATTGTAAAGGCACAGGGTATTAAGAAAATTCATTTTGTGGATGTGCAGGAACAAAGCATTTTTATTTTCTTTCGGAAGATGACTGTTACCGTCTACGGCGAATAGGTTTTTCAACATTAACCTTGTAGGGGCGGATTGCATCCGCCCGTTTCTGTCAATTGTTAAGCGGGCGAATGCAAGGGTTCGCCCCTACGATGAGGCTACTATTTTTTATATTAAAACTTAGCTTTTTGAAAACTAAAAAGACTTTATGGTAAAAACTTTATTTTTTATTTAAAATAAACTAGCACACATTCTGGTATTGTCGGTTTTATCCCATTAAGAACAGGAGCCAATTCAGTGAATGCTTCTATTTCAAGGTTATTTAAGTGTGTGTTACTATTTTAAAAGTAGAAAATAAAAAAGAGGACGATTTCAGTATGTCTATTTCTCAAATGAATTTAAATGTAGCTAATGATGCGTACGGCGTGAAAGAAGCTAAGAGAAAAACTCCTGCCAATGTGCAACCACGGGAAGAAGCCACTGCTACCCTTAACCCTTCAACGCCTGATACGGTTGAGCTTTCGCTTAAAAAAGACGATGCTTCCGCCACACCCCCTTCTGCAGATGGGTCAACACCTCCTGCTAAAGCTCCGTTTCCTGTAGTGCCTGTAGCCATTGGTGGTGTTGTCGGTGCTGGTGCCGGTGCAGCTGTTGGTCATGGTTTCTTCGGTGAAGAGGCTAAAGATGATGGAAAAGCAGATTTAGATGACGGTAAATTCAAACCCAAAGGCGATGATTATAAAGTAACGGGTAAAGAATCCGTTGAACACAAAGGGTTCACTTACAAAGTTAAGTTAGATTCTGATAACAAGGCCACTATTGATACTATTACAGGTACAATTAAAGGTGACACTATTGACTACGCTTACAGTAAAAGTGGTTCAGACGCTGTTTTGACCAGAAAAATTGACGCAGCTGATCCTCTCATTTCAAGATTAATTCCCACTGGAGCGGCTGGTACAACACCTCCAGTTGCTGTTGACTACCATGTAGAAGTAAAAGGTGATGTTTTTACCTTGAAACCAGCTGTGGCTGCTAACAGTTCGCATCCGGAGTATAAAGGTACGATTAAAGACTGTGCATTAACATTAACAACTGCTGCTGAAGCTGGTAAGCCTCTATTGGAGCAAAATATTCTTGACGATGTTAAAGCCACCTTAACCAATCTTAAACTGGGCGAAGCTCATAAAGAATTTAAAGCGTTTTCACCAGCCAAACTGGGTGATATGATTCATATGAAAGAAGCTGGTGGCTTATTTGGAAAAGAAGTTGGGTTACCACTGTTTCTTGGTGCTGGACTGATCGGTGCTGCCGGTGCGGCGGCTGGTTGGTTCTTCGGTAAGAAGAAACCTGAACCTACCCCAGAGGCTCCGCCAGCAAGCTAGTTTTTTCTCTCTTCTATTTTAATCTTTTGAAATAACTAAAACCATACCTTCCGCCCCGTTGCCTTCAAACCGCACAGGGGCGGTCGGTTTTTATACCCATTAAACGATTAAATACCCTACCAACCAGTAGGAACGACCATCGCGTTTGCTCTGCAGTCGTCGATGCGTTCCGTCCACCGAAGGGGCAAAAAGAACATCCCCTCGTCAATGCCCTTGTGGCATAGAGGGGTGGCTTTTTGGGGGGTGTTAGGGGCTTGCCCCTGACTTTGCGGGGGGTGTCAGGGGGTTGCCAAACTGCAACCCCCTGACAAACCAACCAGCTAAAGCTAGGAATGACATTTAATCGTTTAATGGGTATAAAACTAAAAGTTTTAAGGCCTATACACACCCATCAATGAAAACGCATAGGCTTCCGTAATGTGAACTTGTATCAACTGCCCCACCAACCCAGCGTGCGGTTGCGGTGCATCAAAATTGACCACCTTATTACTACGGGTTCTACCCGTCAACCTGTTGGCGTTCCGCTTACTAGCCCCTTCCACCAACACTTCCACGGTTTGCCCTTCATAAGGCATATTGTGGGCTAACGCCTGCTTGGTAATAGCGGCATTCAAGGTTTGAAGACGTTCTTGCTTTACTTCATCAGCAATGGCTTCGTCCAACTTCCTGTTTTCCCAAACGCCTGCTGGGGTTTGTTTTCTAGCGGAATAAGCTGCCGTATTGGCATAATAAATGCCTGACCGAGCCACGGAAAAAACGGTTTTCATAAACTGTTCATCCGTTTCACCGGGGAAGCCCACAATATAATCGCCCGAAAGTGCCACGTTGGGGATTTTGGCGTGAATTTTATCGCTCAACCGGAAATAATCATCCGCCGTATAGCCTCGCTTCATCCGCTCCAGCACGGTATCATCGCCTGATTGCATGGGGATATGGATGTATTCCATCACCTTGGGTAAATTGGCAATGGCATCAATAATTTTATCGCTCAAATCCAGCGGGTGCGATGTCATAAATCGAATGCGTTCAATACCTTCAACTTCGTTAAGCAGTTCAAATAAATCTGCCAAGTCAAAATGCCTATCGTTAAAATCTTGCCCATAGGCATCAACGGTTTGCCCTAATAAGGTAATTTCTTTATAGCCTTGTTCTGCCAAGCGTTGCACTTCCGCTAAAACGGATTCTGGCGAACGAGAAATTTGCCGCCCCCTAGTGTAAGGTACGACGCAATAAGTGCAAAAATAATCACACCCTTCAATAATGGTAACCCATGCGGAAACCCCATTATCTTGCCGAATTTGCGTAACGTCGTCAAAATAGTCAAAAGTGCTACGGTCTTTTTGTTTATCCACCGCTAAAATGTGTTGCTCGTTTTCGTCAAATGCCCGCCGTACTAATTGCGGTAGCTGATGAATATTCTGCGTACCAAACACCATATCCACATAATTAGCACGGTCAAAAACAGCCCCTGCCGTTTGTTGAGCCACACACCCTGCCATCGCAATTTTCATGTGCGGACGCTTCTTTTTCAGTTGAGCCCATCGCCCTAAATAGCTATACGCCTTATCTTCGGCACTACCTCGAATTTGACAGGTGTTGATAATGAGCAAATCTGCCTCGGTCGGCTCGGGGGTTGCAGTAAAGCCTTCCCGTTGCAGTAAGCCTAGCATTAGCTCACTATCTGCTTCATTCATTTGGCACCCTTGGGTTTCAATAAACACAAGACGTTCTTGCGTTTCAGTGGGTGTTTGTTTTGCTAAGGCTGGTGTTGTAGTCGTAGACATCATCATGTGAAAAGCCGTGTCCTTTGGTTGTTTATTGTTACTTTTCCGTAAAAGCCCCAATAGAGCGATATTTTTCGTAGCGTTGGTTTTTGAGTGCTTCAGCGGAATAATCTTTAAACGTGGCTAAACCGATTTTTAACTGCTTGGCAATTGCTTCAAATGCAGATGCCGTATCATAATGGCTCCCCCCTTGCGGTTCGGGGATAATAGCATCACAAATGCCAAAGGTTGTTAAATCTTGAGCCGTAATTTTTAGGGCTTCTGCTGCTTGGGTGGCAAAACTAGCCGACCGCCACAAAATTGACGCACACCCTTCTGGGGAAATAACCGTATATTGAGCGTGTTCTAACATATAAATATGGTTAGCTACCCCAATACCCAACGCTCCGCCAGAACTGGCTTCACCCATGACGACGGAAAAAATGGGTACGTTCATGCGTGCCATTTCCCGAATATTTAACGCAATGGCGTGCCCAATGGCGTGTTGTTCGCCTTCAATACCAGGGTAGGCACCGGGGGTATCAATTAGCGTTAAAATGGGCATGTTAAATTTATTGGCGTGTTCAAATAACCGCAGTGCTTTACGGTAGCCTTCAGGGTTCGCCATACCGAAGTTGTGAACGAGGTTTTCCTTCATACCCCGCCCTTTTTGCGTGCCAACCACCATCATTGGTTGCCCTTCAAATTCAATAATACCGCCTACAATGGCTCTGTCATCGGCACCCGCACGGTCGCCATGTAGTTCTATCCAACAATCTGGGGAAAGGGCTTGAATTACTTCCAAGGTATTGGGGCGTTGAGGATGCCGTGCAATTTGCAAGCGTTGGGCAGGTAATAAATTACCGTAAACTTCTTGGCGTAACGATTCCGCCTGTTGTTGGAGGGTTTGCAATTGGTTAGAAATACCTTCGGAATTATTTTGTGCGGTGGCAAGGGCTTCAATTTGTTTTTGAAGGGCAATCAGCGGTTTTTCAAAATCAAGTGGCTGAATTTTTTCAGGAGAAACGGCTGAAGGGGTACTCATCATCATGGAAGATTCTCTTTTCTAATGGTTATGAGCCAAGGCCGGCTGTTTATGAAGCGCTATTTCGGCTTGTAATACGGTATCAGGCACGGTTAAACCGAGCTGTTGATAAGCTTGAGAGTGTGCTAACTTGCCCGAACTGGTGTTATGTAACCGTAAAAGCAAGCCCATTTCCGTTTTGATTTCTGAACGTTTTAACACTCTATCCACTTGCCCATATTTTTGCAAATAGCCCGCCGTTTGGAAATCTGCAGGGAGTTTTTGATGGATGGTTTGTTCAATAACCCGTCTGCCCGCAAAACCAATTCTAGCCCCTTCTTCGGCAATAATAATATCGCCCAGCGTGCCGTAGCTAGCAGTAACACCCCCGAACGTCGGTTCGGTTAACAGGGTTAAATAAAGTAAGCCAGCATCATGAAGGCGTGCCAATGCGGCTGAAGTTTTAACCATTTGCATAAGTGAAAACATCCCTTCTTGCATTCTAGCCCCACCGGATGCGGTAACCACGCAAACAGGCACATTCAAAGCAATGGCTTGTTCAATAGCCCGAGTAATTTTTTCGCCCACAACAGACCCCATAGAACCGCCCATGTAGGCAAAATCCATCACAGCAAGTGCGATCGGTTGCTCATTAATAGCACCTAAGCCGGTTATAACGGCATCATTTAACTTGGATTTACGTTGGGCGTCCGCAATACGTTTAACGTAGGGTTCAGTATCGGTGAATAGGAGTGGGTCGGTTGCTGTCATACCAGCGTCCCATTCCACAAAGGTATCGGTTAGTTGGGCAATACGTTGGTATGCACCTATGCGGTTGTGGTAGCCACAAACGGGGCAAACGTCTAAATTGTCTTCTAAATCTTTTTTGGGTAGGTTGGTGTTGCAGCTAAAGCATTGGTGCCACAGTTTGGCATACTGTTCATCTGCCACCCGATTCATGCCCTCAGCATCTAACTGTTTTTCGGCTTGGGTATTTTCTTTGCGTTGAGCGAACCAATCTTTTAAAGACATGAGGTCTGTTTCCTTTCTTTAAAAAGGGCTAATATTATACCCCTTTACAGTAGCACTAACAAAGCCGAATGAAAAGAGGGAGTGGTGTTGGTTATTGAACAATTACAAGCTACGCCATTGGTGGGCATCGGTAGCTTCCGCATCATCAGCTTCTTTGGCTTGTTCTTCTTCTAAGCTAGACTGTTCATCTTCTTTTGGCCATTCCACTTGCGGTGCTAGGAATATACCCCAACCCGTAGGAATGGTTTTTAGCAAAACCACTTGCAATGCTTTCGATTGTTCCCATTCAATAATTACGCCCAATTCAGAAGTGTCAGACACGCATTTCAACACGCCCACTTTTTCAGGATAATCCCAATTGGCTGTTGCCATTTCAGCAGAAGGCTGCCCTAAAACGGGAGCATCAATGGCGGTAAAATGAACCCGACGGTCTCTGTAAAACGAAAATTCTCGAACGGTTTGCAATTGCCGAAATAATCCCGGTGAACCTACTTCCAAGTTATAAACAGGGGCTTGTAGTTCGGCGAGTGCTTCAATGGCACAATCTACCAAGCGGGTTACTTCTACGCATTGGTCAATTGAAATCCAGAAGGTGCGTCCTTCCACAAATAATTGAACGGCGAGTCTACCAAACGCTTGTTCCACAGTGCAACCTATAGCGATGTAGGGGGTTTCTTCCAAGCAGGTATCTGCTACAGAGAGCACGGCTTTTTCAAGGCGTTTAATTTGATGAGGGGTTAATAAAGCGGGAGGCATCGGTGAAAGGCATCGTTTCTAAGTGGTTACAGAAAGATAGAGAGTATTGTTGATACGCCCATCATAAACCACCCGCCATGGTTTTTCAATCCCAATGGTCATTGAGAGTTCTGTTACTTGCACGCTTGAGCCAACGAGGCATCTGTTGCGAAGGGTGATTTTTCCGCTACAGCCTCTGTTTTAGCCGATTCTTTTTTCGTTTCAGTGTGGGTTACTTCCACCGCTTTGTGGGTGGCTTGGTAAGGTAATACAACCCCTGTACGAACGGCATATTCGTTTCGCATGGTGGCTAGTTGGCGTTGAAACATCGCAATATCTTCGTTTGAGGTGCCATCGGCGATAGCTGCTTCTTTCAACCGAACCGCAGAAATCAGCAATTCAAAGGCCAAAGGTTCATGGTGTTCTTGCCATAAAATCAACCCTAAATTGTAGCGGGCAGGGGTAAAGTTAGGTTGTTGGGCTAACACTTTGCAGAATGCCTGTTTCGCCTTGCCTTCTTTGTGTAATAAATGCAAAGCGTGTCCATACCCCCACCAAGCAGAAACATCTGTATCATTCAATTTAATCGCTTTGCTGAAGTAATATAACGCCCACCGCAAACACCATTGAGATTCTTCAACTTTACCCCTATTGTAAGCCTGTTGGTAAAAATCAAAGTATAGCTGACCTAAATCATGCAAAGCCCCCACATCTTTAGGAGCCCATTCCAATACGGAACGGTATTCCCGAATAGCATCGTTGGGGCGATGTTGTGCTACTAACAGACGGGCGAAATTAAATCGGTAAACCCGTGCTGAAGGATTGAGCCGAAGCCCTATACGATATTCACAAATGGCTTTTTCGGGTTGTTTTTGCTGATGATATTGCGTGGCTAGCTGAAAATGAAACAAGGCTTCTTTGGGGTGTTGGGTAACGGCGGCTTCTAGCAAAGCTAAGGCTTTTCTGGGTTGGTGTTGGGCAATGGCAGCTTCAACGGCTTTTTCTGTGCGGAAGGCGTCTATTTTAGCTTGAATATCATCTGCAAAAAGCCACAACACATAGCCTACTATTAGTAGGAATAGCACGATCATTAATTGTATCAGTTTGTTTAACACGCGAAGAAGATATCCTCAACTTGCCCCATTATCTCTCTACTTTACTACTAGAGAATAAGGTAAAATTTAAACGCTTTACCAATTAAGCCTTTAAAACCAATCAAATGGTGAAGTACCCACCCCAGCATCTGCCACCGCTTCTTGAGGTGGCAAGGTGATAGCCACTTCGGGTTGATTTGCTTCTTTCTTCGCTTTTTTTCTCTTGCGGACTGGTTTTTCTGGTAATGCCAACAAGTTTAATTGTTCCGTTTCAGCAGGAGCAATGCCACAAATCGTGCCAAACGGGCAATAACTATCAGGGCAAGTGGCGGGTAAGTCAAACCGTTGTTCCGCCAACATAGCCGTTAAAACGTTCGCTAAATCTGCTTTGGTTTGCCTATGCTGAGCTTCAGAATAAATAACTTCATATAACCGAACGGCTTGCTTTCGCTTCGGTTTTACTTCCACATAAACAAAGCCTAGTTGGTCAAAGCTCATGGTGGCAGGCATCCCCAGTTGATGCCGTGCTTCCCAAATGGCGTACAAATAAAGACGTGTTTGCCAAGCCTGCTTAAAATCTGCAGGTACGGCTGTACCCGTTTTCCAATCTACCACCCAATAAAAAGGCTGTTTAACAGGGGTGTTAACGACCGTTTCTACCAGTCTATCCACCCTACCCGTCAGCCAAATAACCGGTTGGGGTTCACTCTTAACTTCGATGGAAAACGGAATGTTAAAGCTCCATTCGTTGGCTACTACTTTGGCTTGAGCTAAGCTATTAGCTTCCAACGCCAAATAGGTTTCCTGAATATCTTGCCGAACTTCGGTTAAAATAGGTTCCAGTGGTAGGTTTCTAGCTTGGTAATCCATCAACTTGTGGACTGCTTTACCCAGTTCAAAGTTTTTTTGCGTAGTCAGCCATTGCGTCTTTAGTACGCTTTTATAGTGGAACTGCTTTTTGCATTTGTCCCATTCCTTCAATTGGCTAGTAGAAACTAGCCATGGTTTTTCAGCAGTAGCAACAATTTTTTCCATTGAGTACCTGCTACCCCCAAGCTTTAATACCAATAAAGCTAACTTATAATTAAAGAACGGGGACGTACTATCCCGCTTCAACTGAAGGGAAGATAAGTCGTCGGCGTTCTTTAACTAAAGCGATGATGAAAGTTCTAAATCTGTTGAACAAATGAGTAAAAAATTATTGTTCTAAGGTATTCATGCGTCAAGTTTATACACGATACTTTAACCAGTATTCGGTACTTATAACATTAAGACATTATACTAAAAGAACAAAAAACAAGTTAACTTTTGCTACAGTAGCAACGTAAAGAACCAGTCGAAATATTTTTTCGGATGCTTTCATGCTTAAAAGCAGTTGATTCTAAACAACAATTCCAATGTGCACGCACTTATGCCATAAAAAATTGTTTAACTTTCATTTTCACCCATAACCTTACCACTCCCCTTAATGACACGCAAGAATGAACTCCACCCGTTGGAGGAGTTTTAAACAGCCCTAATTACCCTAAAATAAGATGAGTCCTTGATTTAACCCTATTAAAATTATATAAACCTTTTGTTACATTTTTATGAAGATGTTGTTACATACCCCATGACACCCCAGCCTCCATCCTCCGCATTTTCAACACTTCGTAGTGAAGCTTCACTGGCTAGTGTTAATTTTTGGTTGGGTTGCCAGTTGAATACGGCTTGGCAACAGTGGGTTAATACGTTTTCTGTTCAGCCTGTAGGGGGCTTTAAATTAATTGCTTGTGGGTATAAGTTACCCCCCACTTGGCAGATGGATTCTTACTTAACCTACCAGTTCCCTGTCGAACATTCTGCATTGGAAGGCTTAAAAGTTCATCATGCCATTTCTGAAACAGCGATGGAATTACGACTTTCCTCAGGGTTTCAGCATGCGTGTTTGAAGGATTGGTTAGGACACCATGCCTCTGGTACATCAATAAAGCAGCCCCACTCCGCTAACCCGATAGCTACTTCACCAACCAGTTTGGAACGGTTTATACTGAACACCTTTGTTAAGCAGTGTTTTGCAGCCTTGCAACAACAATGGTGCGAACCGGCTTTAACTTATCAGCAGCAACAAGAGGAAAACGGTAGAATGAATACCTTGGGTAACCTAGACGAAACGCTGATTCATTTTGCTTGGGTTTATTCTCCTGTTGAAGCGGGTACGTTATCTGTTGATGCCCAGAATAATGGGGAATATGCCCCGATGGTATTAGATGAAATGCCTGTTTCCTTACCCAAGGTTATTTTATCAATACCGCAATATTATCTTCCAACGCAAAGCCATGCCATTCATCGATTTCAGCCAACCGTCGGGCAATCTACTATAACAGAAACTGTCGCCTATTTAGCTGCTCAAGGTATTCCTGCTAGAAGCACCGCCACGCTTTGTGCGGGGTCTACCCAATTAAGTACGGCAGATTTAAAAGCCCTTGAATACGATGACTTAATTGTGCTGGAAGACAGTCATTTTCAGCAACTATTTTTAAAGCACCCAGCCTTGGAAGTGTATATGCCGTTTCCTATTTCGGGTATTACCCAATGGCCTTATCAAATACCGACCCCAATACCCGTTTTACCAACCAAAGCACCACCTTCGGAAAGGGTTCACCCTGCAATGATGATGAGTTCTCCCCATGTGTCGCATAGCCAACAAGCTAACCACCCCCATCTGTCGCCACCAGTTGGTAGTACAGAATGGCATAATCTGCCTCAGCAAGCCCAACAATCCTTGTGGGATTCGTTGAAAGTAGATGTTCATGCTGAATTTGCACCCGCTAAAATACCGGTAGGGCATTTAAAGCAAATGAGCGAAGGCTTAATTGTAGAAGTGGCAGATTTACTAAAAAATCAAGTGCAATTGGTTGTAAACGGTAGCGTGTTAGCCCATGGGCAATTGGTTATTGTGGGCGATAAATTTGGGGTATTACTAACTAATGTGGTGGGAAAAGAATCGCCCAGTTTACCAGCCTTGGGAGATGGCGTACCAGACCAATTGGCGGTTCATTCCGCTATCCAACAGGATTCTGGCGAGTTGGGACAGCATGAACATGTATCTGAAGAACAGTATGCCCAGCCTCAACAGCACGTTAAACCCTATGAAGGCATTGACCCTAATTTAGTGCAGGCCGCTTTGCAAATGGGTATAGACCCCTTCCTTGCCCAAACAGCCTTGCAATTAGGTATGGATTTACAGCAAGTATTGGAAGCAGCCCAGCAGCAGGGCATGGAACCGAACCAGTTCTTAACCTTAGTATTTCAGCAACAAGGCATAGAAGTACCTACCCCGCAACAACGTCAGCAACAATCACAATTTCAAGGCGGTAATGCGGGTATGATGAATCGTCAGCAACAGGAAGGCGAAGCCCCCGAAGAATACGTGCAAGAAGTGAGCCGTGCGAATGAAATGTTGAGCGAAGTAGATAGTTTGCTAAACGAAGAATTTGAAGATGAGGAATACGAAGAGGAAGAAGACGAATAATACCTATTCTAAGGTTGAATAGCGTGTTTTCTCATCGATTGCCGTTCCTAGCTATAGCTGGTGGGTGTTAAGGGGGTTCTTGTTCGTTGATTGCCCTGCAATCACTCTGCTTCTAGCAGACCCCCTTAACAATCCCCCACGAATTCAGGGGCAAGCCCCTAAAAACCCCCGAAAAAACACCCCCTATGCCACTACGGGCACTGACGGGGGATGCTTTTTTCGCCCCTTCGAAAGGACGGAACGCATCGACGACTGCAGAGCAAACGCGATGGTCGTTCCTACTGGTTGGTCAATTTTTTACGCTATTTAATCGTTTAATGGGTATCATGTGGTAAGGTCTCTTCCCTATTTGGTAAAAAAACAGTAAACTAAAGGTATCTTCTCTGTTTTCAACCGTTGGGAGCTTTTTAACCACCATGCCACACCCTGCTAATTACGCTATGACAGCCGCCACTACCACGCACGTTGCCTCTCATCTGCCCCCTGTACCTGAAACCAATAGCACCATATTACTATGGAAATACTTAGGCACTGTGGGTAGCTGGACTTTACTAGTAATTGCCGCTTTGTTATGGATGTATTGGCAACTCAAGAAAAACCCTGCATTCTTAAATCGTATAAAAAGTATGCTGGGTGCACCTGTTTCACCCGTAGAATACCAAGAAAGTAGAAGTTTGGTGGTAGAAGAAACAATTCAGCTTGATGCGGATAAATTACTTCATTTAGTGCGGTGTGAAGGCGAAAAATTTTTAATGAGCAATGGGCCTGATGGCTTGAAATTGCTGACCAAAGTTACCAGTTGGCAAGAAGCGATGCAGCATTTGCAACACGAAGAACAACAGCAACAAGTCAATCCTCATTCTGGTGTTACAGAACGTACTCAAGCCATGGTGGATGCCCACGGGGATGTGCATTTAACCAATACCCCTCAATCAACCGTTCATCCAACCGCTACAGGGGTTTCATTCCCAATGGGTATGCCCAAAACGATTTTGGGGCAAAATGTGCCATGGTTCACTAATCGGTAGGGTGGTTATGGATGTTACTATTGATCTCCCACGCTAATGCTCTATTTTTCTCTGTCGGGACGACACAGAGGTCGTCCCTTACAAGAGGTTTTTTTGTTTGTTTAAGCTTTACACATGAAACGCATGGTCTATCAACGTTTCAGCATAGGCACTGGCTTTAATAGCCGCTACGCTGTTAAAGGTAACTGAAGCATTTGCCACATCATAAGCCGTTAACGCATTAGTAACGTTAACTAAATCAGCAGCACTTAAGAAGAAGCCATCGTTGGCTTTAATAGCCCCTAAACCATAACCATTCCCTGCAAATTGATTCACCACGGTTAGTTGCCCCTCTTGGTCATCAAAGCCAATTACCAAGTTGTTACCTTGCCGAAGGAAAACAATATCTTGATGATTATTCTCAATAATTAACGTGTTACTTAAGCCTGTATTAGGCGTTTGGTAAGCGGTTAGCGTGCCGGCATTAGCCCCAGTAAAGCCTACTAAATCAATGGTATTATTAAACCCTGAAACGCAAACCACATCAGCAGTAGTTGCTTGAATATAGTTACGTCCGCCATTGACTTTTACCACGTCAAAATCCGCTACAGACCCTGTAAATAACACGTTATTGGAATCGCCCTTAACGGTTAGCTTGTCAAAACCAGCATCGCCATATAGGTTATTGGCTACACCGTTCACGGTTATCACATCGTTTCCACCGCCACCGTGCAGTAAATTGTATTTACCAAAAACGGTAATCGTATCGCTACCTACCGTATCTGGTCCCGGTGCGTAATAGGCAGATTTATCGCCGAAAATTTCGTTACGTTCACCGTAAACGGTTATTTTATCGTTACCGCCCCAGCCAGCGTAGCCATTCCATTGCCCGTATATAGTAGCCGTGCCATTACCTTGCGAATCGTTTAGTTGATTGTAATTCCCTTGCACAAATAGGGTATCGTTACCGGTTTCTTGAAAGGTAACCCACACGCGGTTGCCATCGCCCGCAATTTGCATATAATCAGACCCATCACCGCCAAACATTGTGGTGTTGTTACCGGAAATGTAGAGTTGGTCGTTACCGCTACCAGCTTCAATGTAAGCGTTGCTACCGTTTAAAATAACCACGTCATCACCACCTTGGGCAAAAACAGAATCGTTATTACCGGCATAAATTTTGTTATAGTCGTTGTTTCCGTAAAGCGTTGCCATAATAAAGTTCCCTTTCAAATTACAGGTACTTGAAGCATGCTCATTCAAATGACAATCCATTTTTTTACTGTTTAGCGGTGGTTGATTGTTTGAATGGTAGCCACACAATGTTAACTGCAGTAAAAATTGAACACCAACACAACACAGGTAATACCATATAGTGATACGGCTTAATTAGGTTGTTTTTATTTGTATGTCCTTCCAATAAGATACGCTTATTTTCTAAGATAATGCAAGTTAATTTTTATTAAAATGTCCTGATACAGATTCACAGTTTAAATATCGTCAGCGTATAAGTTGTTACTAGCCAGTCAAAAATCCTCAAAGTACGTCTCTGTACTCCTGCGGTTTTTAACGCTCTTGTGCCTAGTCTCCATCTAACGCTATTCAATCTATGAATCGGTATGAATCCCTGTAGAAGAGGGTTTTTTTAAAGGTGTAAAAAAAGGGACGCCTTTGGGCGTCCCACAAACAATTAGTGTGTTAACTAACCTTACACATGAAACGCATGATCTATCAACGTTTCAGCATAGGCACTGGCTTTAATAGCTACTACGCTGTTAAAGGTAACTGAAGCATTTGCCACATCATAAGCCGTTAACGCATTAGTAACGTTAACTAAATCAGCTGCGGTTAGCAGAAAGCCAACGTTGGCTTTCTGCGAATAAATACGATATAGTATTTTTAATAATAGCCATGCAAGAGGTCTATTGTCCATTTGTTACAATATAATAGTTGTTTTTTAAAGTTTAAATAAAATAAGACTATTACTTTATGTAAAAAACTATAAAAAACAAAAAAGCAATAGCAAAAATATTATAAAAGTTGTTTGTATTGAATAAGTCTTCATGATATAGTGAAATTATAGATTACTAATATTATATGTTGAATAGAGAGAGTGTTGTACCTGCCATGTTGTTTTGGCTTGCCCTACTAGTACCTTTTATATTGTTACTAATGGTTATGCCTAGTTATATTGCTTGGCTTAAACGGCTTGCATTAGGTCAGTTTATTAGGAAAGACGGCCCTCAATCTCATCAAAAAAAAGCGGGTACACCAACAGCAGGGGGCGGGTTACTTATCCTGCTTTGGCTTTTAAGTTTAGTACTGGTTGTTTTGGTTTTACCTTCAGAAACCTCTTTTATTGTAACGCCTGTATTGGCATTGTCTGCTGGGGTTACGCTGGTATTGTGGGGCTTGGGCTTGTGGGACGACCTACTAAAAATATTGAAGAAGCATAACAAAGGCCTAGGCGGTTATGCTAAATTAGCCATTCAAGGGTTAGCGGGTTTAGGGCTTGGGTATTTTTCGGTGTATCATTTTAACCAAGCCTCCGTTGATTTTTTCGGGTTAACAAGTATCCCATTGGGATGGCTTTATTTGCCCTATGCTGCTTTTGCGGTAACGGCAACATCTAACGCCGTAAACCTAACCGATGGTTTAGATGGCTTAGCCGGCGGTGGGTTGGTTACTAGCTTTTTATTATTAGCAGGTTTTATTGGGGTTACTTTGGCTCAAAATGGGTATAGTCTTTATGAAGTACCGATGATGATTTCTATTTTATTAGGATGTCTAGCGGCTGTTTCGGTGTTACTTGGGTTTTTATGTTTTAATCATCATCCTGCTAAAATATTTATGGGTGATTCTGGTAGCTTGGCTTTTGGTGGGTTACTGGCCTGTTTTTGCTTGCTTTCCCATCAAGACGCTTGGTTGCTTGGGGTAGGGTTGCTTTATGTGGTTGAAGCACTTTCTGTGGTATTGCAGGTAGGGTATTTTAAATTAACTAAAGGCAAACGACTTTTTAAAATGGCGCCCTTGCATCATCATTTTGAATTAGTAGGCTGGAAGGAAACAACCGTTGTTCGTGTTTTTGTTTGGGTTAATTGCCTTGTGGGTTTGGGTTGCCTCCTCCTTAAGGTTTATAATTAAAGCCTAATTCGTATTTAATTACGACAATAACGTAAACTAATTAAAATACCTTTTGTACCCACATACTTCCCTGTGCTGTTTAATTTGTTGTAGGAATTGATATTCTGTGAACTTAGAAGACTTCTTATCATTAGACGATAAACTAGATATAACCATTTGGCGTGATGCCAGCAAGGTTGGCAGTAGTGGTAGTAGCGATGAATTCTTGTATAAGTCATCTGTTTTAGATGTGCAAGACGGGAAGATTCTTGTTTATTTTCCACCCGAAGACATGCCTGCTTTTGAATGGGTTCGGCAGGGGCAAAAATTAAGAATTGTGGTAACGCGTCCTAATGGGTTATGGTCATTTTTTCCGACCGTGGGACAATTTGTATTAAAGGGTTCTCCAAGATTTTGGTTAAAACTGCCTGAAGATGTAGAACATATTCAACGTCGTAAGCACGTTCGGGTTAAACATACTTTTCCATTGCAGTTGCAATTAGAAAACAATGCCTTGCCTAGTAATTCTGCACTAAGTAGTAAGCAGGTAGCTGCTAGCAAGCCAACCGTACCTGTTGTGTTGAAATCCGTTGATATTAGTGCGGGTGGCATACGTTTTAAAACAGCTACACCATTAGTACCTGGGCAGATGTTAACGGTTAAATTCACGATAACCCCTGAATTTGGCGAATTAACCAATTTGGCTAGAATTGTGTATTGTTTTAGCCCTGAAGAAATGCCCGCATCTTCTTCTTATGCTAACAAAGTACCTAGCAAGTTATTGGGTGCTAAAAAAGAATATATTGCTGCATTGCAATTTATAGAATTACCCAGAGATTCGGAAAAGCGAATTATTCAAGAATGTTTTCATTTGGAATTAGAGCAGCATCGTAAAGGTGTACGGTAAGCTTTAGCTTTTTATTTATTAACCTTACCCGCCGACGTTTTATGCGTTGGCGGTTTTTTGTATTTATACATAACAATGCCCCCTTCTCTCCACCTTTTAAGCGATTCTCCTACGCAAGGGTCTCTCTATAACCGAAAAAATCCTATAGCACTACTTCCCTTTTCTTAGGCTGTTGATGATAGGATTATTTACCCTGTAATGGTTGCCCCAAAAGCTTCTACAACATTAACTGATTGGCTTTTCATCTCATCTGCCACCCTAAAAGCAGATTTTGAAACGCCCGATAGGCACGATTGGCAAAAAATAGCCCCTAGCCTTAAGTTGTTTGCCAAGCCTTCAACGGGTGTATTACCTTTGCAGCTTATTCAATTAGCTATGGCGGCAACAACCAACCAATATCAACACGAAACCAATGTTTACAAAGTGGAAAGTGAAAACGCCTGCAAAACGATTGAACAATGCTATACGGCTTGTCAGGCTTTCCGCCCGAAAGATCATGACGCATCTGAAAAATCCTTGGTATTACTTCATTTGGTTGTAAAAGCTTTTCTTCAACTGCAGGAATTACCAAATTTGGAAACTTACTGGGAAACCATGACGCCCCACCTACTACAAATGGAAGCTGAAATAGCCACCAATCATGCTTTACACCTCATTGCAAATAAATCTGATGCAGAAGAGGAGACTAAAAAATTATTAGGCACAGCCGGTAATACAGATTATTCACCACTGTTTCACTATAATCTTTCGCAACTGTTGCTTTGCAAAGTGCTTTACCACGTTTGGGGAAATGAGTTAGATTTGGCTCATCAAAGCCTCAGGCTTCTAAAACAAGCGGCTTTAACCTACAGAGGTATTACCGCCAACATCTATCTTGCCAGCTGGAGTCTAGCCTGTTTAGAAGTGGCTCAAACTTACGCCACCCTTAAAAACACGAGAGACTTACGGCTACTGTATGAAGATATTACCTTAGCGTGTGAATCACTTCAAACCAGTGTGCCTGAAGCCCTTGAAGCAAAAGGGAAAACAGCGGAATTATTGCTTTGGTGTTACCGCAACCAACCCACCAGCGAAAAACCGAAAAAACTGTTTCGGGAACTGTATGATATTGCCCAACAATACCCTGAAAATAAAACGCTGATTATGCAGTATTTAAATGGGGCTATTTCACTTTCGCAAACTTACGGTAGTCAGAACGACTTTCCGGCTGCCTACAAGCTATGGCAACAAGCCAAAGGGTTTACTAAAGATGTTATTCATCATACCCACATTCAACAGGGGTTAATGAAGCTAGGGCTAAACGTTATTTGGACTAATAATGGGGATGATAATTACGAGGATGTTTTAAGCGTTTATGCGGATTTAGTGGGGGCGTTGCACTTATTACCCATTAACCAGCAACCCATTATTTTGCAAGAATTTTGTTGGGCAACTGTTAACATCAGTTGGGTTTATGCTCACCGTGAATGTGTATCGGATATTTTATTGTTACTGGAACAACTGAGCCATTGGCAAGCCTTGTTGCCCAATTTGCCTTGTTTTGTTGAAGCGAAAGCGGCATTGTACCGTAATGCTCTTTGGGCTATTAGGAAGTCTTATCGGCAACAAACTAGGACGTTAACCACCTTGCAAAGTTGGATACAACGACGCCTAACCCCTGAAAGTAAAACGGTTTCGCCTTATGAACGGTTACAACTGGGGTCTAGCTTATTACAATTAGGGCATTTTGCCATAGTGTTAGAAGAATGGGAATCCGTTAAGCAGATACAGCAAACCTTGTATACGCTTCATCAAACAGTACCCGAAGAATTGGAATTAGCTAAAGCTTACGCTGAATACTGCACATTGGTGTTGGAACAAGGGTCGCAACCGCACTTACACCCCATTTTAGATTTAAGCTGGAAGCATTTAACCGCTCTGCAACAACACTGGCATACGGATGAAACACTGGCTACGTTTACCTTATTGGGTTGTAAATATTGGGCTGTAGCATTGCAGTTATTAAACCGTGTGGGGCAATTGTCAAATTTAGTTTCTACGGCGGAAGCTATTGCCCTACAATTTCCTGAAAACAGCAAATTGCAATTGGCATTTGTGCAAACCCTTAATGGTGTTATTGAAACTTACTGCAAATTAGGGTTATGGCAACAAGGGATTAAAACCCATAGCTTATTAAGAAACACGGTTGACCTATTTACCACCCAATCTGAATTTAAACAACAGTGGGGGCAAGCTTTGCAGGCATTGATTATTGGGTGGCCTAGTCATCGTGATGTAGAAAAAACGCTTCCCTTGGTGCAAGAATTATTAACCCTAGCCAAGCAAAGTAGCGGAGAAACTTGGTGGTTACCAGTTTTGGCTGCGGTTCGGGCTCATCATTGTCAAAGCTTTTATTTGCAAGGCTTTCCTGAATATGGGCTGAAAGAACAACAAGCGGTTAACGGGCTTTTGGCTAAAAACCCGACAAATTCGTTGTTAAAGCAAGCTTCTTTAGCCTGCCTTAGTAGCCAATGTTTATGGTTACAACATAGCCAAGAATTTCAGCAGGCAACGGTTATTGCCAAACAATTATTAACAGAAGGTTTGGTTTGGCAACTACCTCTAGCAGGGTGGGAAGCTCCGTTACAGGCTTGTTTTGGTGTGTTTGATAGTTTATTGAAAAATAAAGAATGGCAAAAGGCTGATAGTTTAATACGAACTTTGTTAAGCACTTGCCACCAGTTAAGCAAACAGCCCGCTTTAACAGGTTGGGTAAATGCTAAGGTTAAATTGTTTGGGTTACTTTGGTTGCAAACCATTCAGCCGAATCAAGAAACCAGAACATGGCAACAACGCTTTTTGTTGAAACCTAAAATAAAGCAGTTGTTGCAAGCTTGGGGTATAACGGCTGAATTATTAAGTCAGCAACCTTCGCAAGTGGCTGGTGGCATTACTATTGAGGGAATCCAATCAACTTATTATGATAGTGAACCCACTTGGTTGGCTCAAGCGTGCTTTCAGGCTTGCCTTCAGCAAAATACGGCAGAAGCTGAACGGCTTTACCAACGGCATCAGCAGTTGCTAAGCCCCCCTGAAAACGGATAACTCTCCATCTACGCAAAATTGGGAAACTAGGGTAAAATAGAACGATAAGTTGCTAAACTAATCGCTAAACCATGAAGCCAGAGAAAGAGAGATGTATCCTTATGATGATGAGCCAAACCCTCAAGCGTATTTGTATTCACTGGACTGCGGGGGGCGTTAAAGCCAACGATCTTGACCGTAGCCACTACCATTTTACCGTAGAACAAGATGCCGATATTATTGCCGGTAACTTACCCCCAGAATCTAACATTCCTCAAAATGGGGTTAGCCTTAGCGGTCAGCCAGAAGGCAGCTACATGGCACATTGCGGAGGTGGTAATTCATTTACCATTGGTATTTCACTTTGTGGTATGACGGGGCAGAATCCTAATAAAACGTGGAAAAACCCCTTGCTACGTAGCCAGTGTGAAACGGGTTTTCAGCTGGTAGCTCAGTTGTGTGCTATTTACGGTATCCCTGTAACGCCGGATACGGTTTATTCCCATTATGAATTTGGGTTGTGTAACCCTAGCACTCCAAGTGCTGGTAAAATTGATATTTCTGTTTTGCCCTTTTTACCTTCTTTGTTGCCTAACCAAGTAGGGGGCTACATACGGGGGCGGGTTTCGGCTTATTTAGCCCAAATTCAAAAAGTAGGGCAACATAAACCTGCCCCGCAACACGCCCCAACAACAGGAGTTAACAAACCGCCTGTGCCAGCCAAACCTAGTACTAGTAGGTCTTCTACTTCTGCCCCTGTGCCTCGGTAGTAGGTTGGTTTTGAGAATACTCCATTTTGAGCACCTGAAAAACAGTGCACAAACGTTGAACGCTCATGATTGCTAATTTTATAGAATTGTTCGCTTCAAACCATATCTAGTTGGAGATAGGCTTGTGCGAGCGTAGCGAAGCAGACCAATTAGGGAGCTTCTAGCCTTCCGGTCAAGCCTGTTTTCAACGTGTAATACCAATTCAAAGATTAAATGGCGTGTTTTTGTAGGGGCGTGATTTATTAGCCCTAGCGGTCTATGCGTTGCATCAGTCCGTCCCACAAGCCCTAAACGGATGCGATAAATCGCACCCCTACATAGAGAAAGCTATACGCTATTCTAACTTTGAATTGGTATAAACGCCTGCTGTACTCAAACAAATTCGTAAAATAGACACCACTGCTTGTCGGTTAGAGCCACAGAAAACCACTGTTGTTGAGCTCGATGAACTCTGCACGTTTCTTACCGAAAAAAACGCAAAATCTGGGTATGGGTGGCTGTTTGTCGAGAAACAAGGCGAATCTTGGACTGGGAAGTGGGTTGTCGTGGCATTAAAACCTTGAAAAAATTATGGAAACGGCTTCAGTTATTCAAGGTTGAAGTTTATTGTGCTGACCATTGGAAAGCCTACAATGACGTGTTGCCTAGTGAAAAATTGGTTCAAAGCAAGGCTGAAACGTATACAGCAGAACAGACTTGGAGCGATTTGCGACATTGGTTTGCTCGGTTTAAACGACGAGGTAAAGTCGTCTCTCGGTGTTTGGGTGATTTGATTCATGCCATAGCCATTTACTTTCACCGAGTTAATTTAAGATATGAAGTTACGGAAAAAGGGCAAGGTAAAATAGAAGGGACATTATTCCACCTCTCATAGGATACCCCACCCCCATGACTACCTTTGCCGACATCCAAATTCAACAAGCCACACCGACTCACAAATTCCTAGAGGAAATGAACCAAACCCTACCATGGCAACTATTTGAAACCATCCTCAAAACACACATCCACCACAAACCCAACGGCAGACCACCCTACAAACGCCTACTACTGCTCAAAATGAACCTCCTCAAAATATGGTTCAATCTCTCCTATGAACAAACCGAATTTCAATGCCACGACAGACTCTCCTTCCGAAAGTTTCTCGGCTTCTCCTTAGAATCCCCCATCCCTGAAGCCACGACACTCGAAAACTTCCAACACGAACTGCAAAACACCCCAGCCCAAGAAGCCCTTTTCTTAGCCTTAGACACCTTCTTCCAAGAGAACAACCTCATTCTTAAAGAAGGCAACTTGGTAGATGCCACCTTTATTAAAGCCAATAGCAAACAGAGAAAAAAGCCTGAAGACCAGAGCGACCCTGATGCCACTTATGGCTACAAAGGCTTTGGTTACAGTGCCACGGTTAATGTAGATGCTAAAAGCAAGTTGATTCGCAAGGTGGTTGTTACTGGTGCCAATGTGCATGACAGTCAGAGTTTACTGCCTGTACTGGTGGGCGATGAGCAGACTGTTGGTGCGGATAGTGGGTATGTGGGTAAGGAGAAGGATTTGAAGGCGTTGGGGATACAGCCGAGGATTATTAAGCGTCGTGTTCGGGGTAAGCAGCATGAACCAACGCCTGATACCAATTCCAAGTTTAAATAGCGTATAATAGAGGGGTATTATTGTTTGTTTGAAAGATTCTGATCATGATTACCCAAGAAGACGTACTCGCCTTTGAAAAAACCTTCACCGACAAGAAAACCTATCGCCGATTCCTCTGCATTAAACTCAAAATAATCGACGGTAAAACACAAGCCGAAATAGCCCAACATACGGGTTTCGGCTTTCGACACGTCCAACGCATTCAAGCCCAAGTTCAACAACACGGACTTTACAGTCTCTATCCTAAAAAAGGGATTGTACGCAATAGCCTACTACCCAGTAAACAAGCCGAAATAGACCTACTACAACGCCACAAAGGTAAGGTCGGTATCTACGATTTACACCAGGCACTCAACGCACTGGTGGGCAGACCCGTCATCTTTCAAACTGTTTACAACCTGCTCAATCGCCACGATTGGAAGGCAAAAGTACCTCGCCCAGTGCATCCCAACCATAATGATGAGGCTCAAACCCTCTTCAAAAAAACTTCCTGACTTCGTTAACTCTGTTACAAAAACAGTAAAAAAGCCAGTTCGGCTATTTTTTCAGGATGAGGCGAGGTTTGGCAAAATTTGCCAAGTTCGTAAAGTATGGTTACCCAAGGGTGAACGTTCAGTAGTGGAAGCTCAACATATACGGCAATACCTCTATGCGTATAGTACCATGGAACCCAAGACGGGAGAGAGTGTTTCGTTGATTCTTCCGTATGCGGATACGGCTTGTATGACGTTGTTTTTGCAGGAATTAAGTGAGCGTTACCCTGCAGATGAGATTGTGCTTGTTTTGGATGGTGCAGGTTGGCATAGAAGTGGGGGGCTGGTTGTTCCTCCTAACATTCGGTTGGTTTGTTTACCGCCGTATAGTCCGCAGTTGAACCCTGTGGAGCAGTTGTGGAAGGGTATTCGGACTCGGTTTTTTGGCAATGCTTATTTTGAGACGTTGGATGCAGTGGAAGCTCATTTAGTGAAGACTTTACGCTGGGTAGAGGCTAATACAGCGTGGGTGAAATCGTTCGCCTATTTCCCCTATATTCAACACGCTATTTAAACTTGGAATTGGTATAAGAAAACCAACCAGCTAAAACGAGGAACGACAATCGATGAGAAAAAAATTACCCAACAGGCAAACAAACCAAATCCGTGTTCCAAAATTCAGCACTGTTATTTTGGCTTTCCTGCACCTTAATGCCTACTAACGTAATGTGGGTAGGCAATACCGGCTGAAGCACCCCAAAAAAGACCTTTGCAATGTTTTCCGCCGAAGTAATATGCCCTTCAAACAAGGGTACATCTACATTCAAGTTTTTGTGGTCTACTCGGTCTAAAATGTGTGTTTCCACTAAGGCATCTAGTTCCACCATGTTAATTAACATGGATGTAGTGGGGTCTACTTCACCCGTTAACAACACTTCAAAGGTGTAGTTATGCCCATGGAAATTGGGGTTATTGCACTTGCCAAACACGGCTTGATTTTGCTCGTCTGAAAACGCTGGGTTATACAACCGATGAGCCGCAGAAAAGGTGTAACTTTTTTTGAAAATTAACATACTACTTTAACCCTCTACTATTGTGGGCTGAATAAGCCACGGATATCGTTCTACTAAACTAGCGGGCAACGCTAGCGGATGTTCACCGGTATCTTCCACGGAAGGTAGGGCAATCGTATCAAACCGATTCACCCCTGTTACAGGTGTGCCAGTGTAAATCACTCCCATATCATCGGCTTCATTGAGTTCTAGGCGTTTTAGCGTGAAGCCTAGGGCTTCTACCGCCCCTTGAAGCCTGTGCCACACATAAACCACCAAGGCTTCTAACGTGGGCTGATTATGCCAGAAAAAGGGGACTTGCAAATTTAAATGCCGAAAATGCAAGGGTGTTAGTACCGCTTGCTGAAGCAAAACTTTCAGTTCTGTTAGGTTAATGACCATACCCGTTTCAGGGTCTGTAATACCTGATACGGCTACTTTTAGCACATAATTATGCCCATGCCCGAATCGATTTGAAACAGGTCCAAAGCTTGATTGATTTTGAGCCGAAGACCACTGGGGCACCCAAAAAAAATGCGACGCTGAAAATTCAATGCGTTTAACCACAGTAACCACTGTGTTAGAACCAACAAAGGGAGCCATTATTTAGTACCGCCTTAAAAGAAGTAGGTTGGGTAATTTTCCTGATGAGCCGCCCACGCATTATGCCCGTGGATAGATTCTAGGGCTTCGCATTTAACGGCGAACCCTTTCACTACAGGTACTTCCCGTAGGGCTAGGCTGGCATCACGCACCACGTCCTCTACAAACTTGGCGTTGGTGTATTGGCGTTCCGTTACCCATTTTTCGTCGGCTCGTTTAAGCAACGGGAACACGGGGCAGGAAGCTTGTTCATCCACCAAGGCAATTAGGTCTTCAATCCAAAGCGAAGAGGCTTCTGCTGAAGTTAACTGGGTTTCATCTAGTAGTAAATCTAGCGTGGTGATGGCTCGTTGGTTGTGTGCACCAAAATCTGAAATTGATTTTGAACAGGGGCAAAGGGTTGCCATGGCGGCTTCTAACCGAACAAAAATGGTTAAAGTTTCACCAACTAATGCTCCTCGTAACCGTACGTTATACGCCATTGGGGCAGACCCATCGGTTACAGGGGCTTTTTTATCGATAAAATATTTGAAGACAATTTCCACTTGGGCGGTTTTTGACTTGAGCCGTTGGTTTAATTCTTCTAAAAAAGGTTTCATGGCGGAAAATGAAAACACGTTGGTTTCGCTCCAGCTGGCTAGCTGAATAATAAACCGAGACATATGCGTGCCTTTTTCTTCGGGGGGAAGAGCGACAGACATGCTTACTGTTGCGGTAACGGTTTGTGGTTTTCCGTTTTTTTGAAGCACTTGCAGGGGCATTTCTACTTGGCTAACGCCAGCGGCTTCTAGGGGTACGTTGCGGGTATCTGCTTTGCCTTGCACATCTTCTAGGGTTTTGTTTTGTGCTTTTGAAAGAAAGAGGGCTTCGGGGGAAAGAGCTTCTGGTGGGGCTACTGTTGTGGTGGTGGGTTGCATAAATTAAGTGCATTCCTTTTGTTGTGAACTAAAAAGACAGCTGGCGTGTTGGGAACGGTTAGGAAATAAGAACTAATGCAACTTTACCACGGCAAGGGTTTATCACCTTGGGAATCATCATAAAGTTTAATATTTAGTACTTATCATAATAAAACCCTAAGAATTAGAAGCTGTCTTCATAGTGTAGGATTTGTTGTATAATGAAAGGATAGCAAAGGGGAAAGATGATCTATCCAACTGATTTAACAGACAAACAATACAACCTGATTGCCGGTTTATTCAATGTAGGAAACTACGGTCAGGCAAGAAAGCACCTTGTCAGAGACCTACTCAACGCCGTTTTTTATCTCACCAAAACAGGGTGTCAATGGGCAATACTACCCAAAACCTATCCACCCAGAAAAGCCGTTGAAAGCTTCTTTTACCGAGCAAAAAAACGAACAACATGGGATGCCATGCTTGAACGTCTCGTGGTTCTCGACCGAGAAGCCTCTGGTAAAAAAGCCGAACCCACTTACGCCTTGATTGATTCCCAAAGCGTGAAAACCACGCTCAATAGCGAAGAACGTGGTATTGACGGGAAAAAAAGGTGAAGGGTCATAAACGGCATATTGTAACCGATACGCAGGGACGGCTATTGTTTGTTCAAGTACACGCCGCTAATATCCACGATATGAAAGGGGGGCGTGGTGTTTTTGAGCAGGCGGTGAAGATATTTCCTAGCTTAAAGGGTGTTTGTGCAGATGCTGGGTATCGTAAGACATTTGAGGACTTTGTAAAAGGGGGTTTTAGGTAAAACGGTTGAGATTGTTGAGCGAATTAAAGAGGCGGGTTGGGCGGTGATTCCTAAACGGTGGATTGTGGAGCGAACGTTTGCTTGGTTGACTGGGTATAGTCGGTTATCTAAAGATTTTGAACGAACAATTAGTTCGGCTGAAGCTTTCGTTAAAATCGCTCATTGTAAGCTGTTATTAAATAGACTGTCTAAACTATGAAGACAGCTTCTTAAATAACCCTCATGGATAATTGAGCTTGTTTTTGTTACTACTAATAGGTATAGTTTAACCGTTTTTCGCTCAAAAACAAAGGATTTAAAATCAATGAACACCCCCACTATCGGCAGATACCCCGCTACACGGTTGAGAAGGCTAAGAAGCACCAGCTGGAGCCGTAACCTTGCTAGAGAAACCACCCTAACCCCGCATGATTTAATCCTCCCACTTTTTGTACTACCCGATAGTGGTGTGGTTACTGAAGAAATCGAAAGCCTACCCAACGTCTACCGCTATTCCATTGAAGCATTATTGCCCGTGTGTCAACAGGCGATAGACCTCGGCATACCGATGGTGGCGTTGTTTCCCTGCACGCCAACGGCACTAAAAACGCCCGACGCCGTTGAAGCCTTCAACCCCGAAAGCCTTGCGTGCCAAGCCATTAGAGCCATCAAAGCTCAATTCGGCGATAAAATTGGCGTGATGATAGACGTGGCGTTGGATTTATACACTTCGCATGGGCATGACGGGCTACTTTCCGCCGATGGGCAACGGGTGTTAAACGACGAAACCGTTGAAGCCTTGGTGAAACAAGCCCTAAACTACGCAAGGGCGGGCGTTGACGCCGTTGGCCCTAGCGATATGATGGACGGCAGAATTGGGGCAATTCGTGCCGCATTTGAAGCAGAAGGCTTTGTGGATACGCAAATTGTGGCGTATTCTGCGAAGTTTGCTTCGGGGTTATATGGGCCGTATCGGTCGGCGGTGGGGTCTGCAAGCCAGTTGGGTGGGGCTTCTAAGGCTAGTTATCAGGAGGATGCAGGCAACGTGAAAGAAGCCCTGCACGAGGCGTTGTTGGATGTGGCTGAAGGGGCGGATGTGGTGATGGTGAAGCCTGCTAGCTACTACATGGATGTGATTGCCAAGGTTGAAGAAGCTTGCCTAGTACCTGTTTGGGCGTATCAGGTTTCTGGGGAATATGCGATGATTATGGCTGCTGGGGAGCGGGGTTGGGTGGATAGTGAACGGGTTTTGCTGGAAGCCTTATTGTGTTTGAAGCGGGCGGGATGTTCGGGGATTTTGACGTATGGGGCGTTGCAGGTGGCTAAAATTTTGGGGGGCTAACTTGATTGTTTGCCAACAATTCAAGCCCCACTTGATTTTAAGGAATTATTTCAAGACGCACTTGAATAACTGGCAAACAATCAAGTTTTGGGTATGAGGATTTTTGAAGATTTATTTTTCAAAAGCCTATTCTACTTTTTCTAATGATACAATGGTATAGTCGTCAAGTTTAATTCAAAAAAGGACAAAAGAACCATGATGAAAAAATATTCTATTCTTTCTACTTTCACAGGTGCTGGTGGACTTGATTTAGGGTTTCATGGCGGATTTTCTTTTTTAAACGATTACTTCCCTGCATTGCCTTTTAAAACAGATGTAGCCGTTGAATGGAGTCCGTTTGCGTGTGGCACATTAACGCATAATACACATTATTTTAATGGTATTGATGTGCGTAATGAAGATATTACCAAGCTGAACAAAAAAGACTTGCCTCAAAAAAACTATGACGTTTTGCTGGGTGGTTTTGCTGGGTGGTTTTCCCTGCGTTACGTTTTCAGTGGTGGGTAAGCAATTAGGACTGGCTGATGATACCAATGGGCAATTATACGAAAGTTTTGCTTCTTATGTTGAACACTTCCAGCCCAAAGTGTTTTTAGCCGAAAACGTCAAAGGGATTTTGTCTTCCAATAAGGGGGAAGCTATTAAAATCATCAAAAAACGGTTTGAAGCTACTGGCTATAATTTAACGGTGCAATTAGTTAATTTTGCAGATTACGGTGTGCCTCAACTACGAGAACGTGTCATTTTTGTGGGTGTTCGTAAAGATTTAGGCGTTTCATTTAGCTTTCCCGAGCCACTGTTTAAAGAATGTCGCAGAACTGCGGAGGAGGCTTTTCAAAATTTATTGCCTTTAACTCCCAATCAAGAATTGATGAATATTGCAAAGAGAACTAAAGAAATGCTAGAACGGATTCCCGAAGGGGGAACTTTGAAACGTTACGGGGTACAGCCTATGAAGTGAAGGGGTTAATGTCTAACATTTACAGGAAGTTAGACCGTAATAAACCTCCATATACGGTTATTGCTTCAGGCGGTGGCGGTATCTGGACGTATAAAACTAAAGTAGCTTAATCACATTTAAGGATAGTTGTGGAATGATGCAATATACGATTATAAAAGTCCCAGAAAAAGAGTTGAAGTTACGGAAAAAGGGCAAGGTAATTTTGGGTTAGAAGAGAAGGGACATTATTCCACCTCTCATAGGATACCCCACCCCCATGACTACCTTTGCCGACATCCAAATTCAACAAGCCACCCCCACCCACAAATTCCTAGAGGAAATGAACCAAACCCTACCATGGCAACTATTTGAAACCATCCTCAAAACACACATCCACCACAAACCCAACGGCAGACCACCCTACAAACGCCTACTACTGCTCAAAATGAACCTCCTCAAAATATGGTTCAATCTCTCCTATGAACAAACAGAATTTCAATGCCACGACAGACTCTCCTTCCGAAAGTTTCTCGGCTTCTCCTTAGAATCCCCCATCCCTGAAGCCACGACACTCGAAAACTTCCAACACGAACTGCAAAACACCCCAGCCCAAGAAGCCCTTTTCTTAGCCTTAGACACCTTCTTCCAAGAGAACAACCTCATTCTTAAAGAAGGCAACTTGGTAGATGCCACCTTTATTAAAGCCAATAGCAAACAGAGAAAAAAGCCTGAAGACCAGAGCGACCCTGATGCCACTTATGGCTACAAAGGCTTTGGTTACAGTGCCACGGTTAATGTAGATGCTAAAAGCAAGTTGATTCGCAAGGTGGTTGTTACTGGTGCCAATGTGCATGACAGTCAGAGTTTACTGCCTGTACTGGTGGGCGATGAGCAGACTGTTGGTGCGGATAGTGGGTATGTGGGTAAGGAGAAGGATTTGAAGGCGTTGGGGATACAGCCGAGGATTATTAAGCGTCGTGTTCGGGGTAAGCAGCATGAACCAACGCCTGAGTTGACGGCTTCGCAGAAGCGGTTTAATGGGTTGGTTTCTAAGGTTCGGGCTAGGGTGGAGCATGTGTTTGCGGGTTGGAAGACGGTGTTTAAGAAGGTTCGTGTGTCTTGTCGTGGGTTAGTGCGTGTTTCTGCGGAGATTTTGGGCTTGGCATTTGGGTATAATTGTCGTCGGTATGGTTTTTTGGTTCGGGGAGGTGTTGAGGGGGTAGTGTGTGGTGTTTAGGTAATTAGGGATTGATATGGGTTGAAATGGGGGTGTTTATTGGTTTTTTGAGCGTTTTGGGTTGAATTTTATTAAAAAACACTCACTACTCCCACCTGCACACCCTTATTCCGTAACTTCAACCATATTTTGAGGAGGTTCATTTTGAGCAGTAGTAGGCGTTTGTAGGGTGGTCTGCCGTTGGGTTTGTGGTGGATGTGTGTTTTGAGGATGGTTTCAAATAGTTGCCATGGTAGGGTTTGGTTCATTTCCTCTAGGAATTTGTGGGTGGGGGTGGCTTGTTGAATTTGGATGTCGGCAAAGGTAGTCATGGGGGTGGGGTATCCTATGAGAGGTGGAATAATGTCCCTTCTATTTTACCTTGCCCTTTTTCCGTAACTTCAATGCTAAGTTGTCAGCTTGAAAAGCCTTACAAAAAATATTTTCCATCACCTTAGGAGCAAGATAAGGAACGGCGGATGCAGAAAATAATCGAGATAACGACCCCATCAACCGTAAGTATTGATGATAATTTTCTTGTTCTTGCTTGCTTTGTTCAAGATAAAAGCTAGGTAATGCTCCCATTATAGTTAGTCCTTCAAGTATTTAAAGCTAATAATTTTAATTGTATAGCTGTCCCAATAATTATTGAGCTATAATAAGGAGGATAACGTTCACGAAAAAGGAGGATTCATCTATGGCATATAGCGTCGATTTAAGACAACGAGTCGTTGATTGCATCAATCAAGAAAAAGAAACACAACAAGCCACCGTCATCCGATTCAAAGTCAGTCTCGCCACCGTCAAACGATGGCTCAAACGAACCTGTCTCATCCCCAAAAAACCAGGGGCAACCACCGCAACAAGCATCGACAGAAACCAACTACTCGCCATACAAAAAGCCAACCCCAGTGCCTATTTGGACGAATTGGCTCTCTTGCTCGGTTCTAAAAAATCCACCATCTCCTACAACCTCATTAAACTCGGCATTAGCCGTAAAAAAAAGCACGCTCTACCGAGAACGAAGTGAAGCCAAACGCACAGTTTATAAGCAGGAGATAGAACCGCTAACGCCCGCCAGTCTTGTGTTTGTGGATGAATGTGGGGTTGACCGTAGAAGCGTTGAACGCTTGTATGGTCGTTCCCCTAAAGGTGAACAGGTGCAGGAGGAAATTAGTGGTCAACGCACCGAACGTACCTCTATTATAGCAGGGTTACAGGGTGGAAAGCCATTAGCCCCGTGGTGTTTTAAGGGCTATTGTAATACCGAGGTTATTTTGACGTGGGTTGAACATGAGTTGTTACCGAGTTTAACGGCGGGGATGACGGTCATTGGGGATAATGCGAGTTTTCATAAATCTTGGGAGATTCAACAGCTGATTGAATCTGCGGGTTGTCGGTTGTTGTTTTTACCGCCTTACAGTCCTGATTTGAATCCGATTGAGCGATTTTGGTCGGCGTTGAAGGCGAGAATTCGTCGGTTACTAACCGATACCTTATCTTTAGATGAAGCCATTGACCAAGCCTTTAAAATGGCTCAATAACTTTGGGAACAGCTATAATAGACCTCTTGCATGACTCGATAGGTGGGTGCAGATTTGAGGAATGCGGAACAGACCGAGGGCGTTTACATAAGGTAAATAACTAAGGGAGTACCGTAAATGACAAAAAAGATGCCCCAGATATCGAGTCATGCAAGAGGTCTAATATAATATTCAATCTTTGACTTGATATCAATAAGCATTAAGGCTTTGTTAAACCTCTAGGCGGATTGTCTCAATCTTTGTGTTTATGGTTTAATGAAGAGGTAGTTTTTTAACCCTTTTTTGAGACACTTTGACCCCATGAATTTAATCAATAACTTATCTGCTTCATCTACTACTAACACACAAGGTTTTAAGAAAAAAGCCGTTGCTGGTAGTGGGGCTTTAGGCTTTAAAAATGTGTTGATTCTGTTCTTTTCAGCCATGGCTGTTTCCTTGGTCATATTAGTTTTATTCTTTGGTGTTTTCTTCCAAAAATTAGATTTTTCACTGAACACCAAGCCCCTAGAAAATGCCTCAACCATTATTGACCCAGCAGCCCCTGTGCCTGATGAAACTCAGACTACTGCCTTGCCTGATTCCCAATTGGATGAGGTGTTTAATGAAATCAGAATTAATGTACCAACCGATGCTTACAAAATGGGAAAACACGCTCATCCTACTGTTAATGCGTCAACGACTCATTCTGCCGTTAAAGCCAAACCAACAGAAGCTTATGTGGGTGTAGGTACTGATACGTCATCTGGTAATTCGCTTGAATCTGCTTCTGATGTTCAAGTAGAACCCGCCTTACCAGTACCCAAAGCTGGTACAAACAAAACTGCCCCCGTTGCGGAAAACAACGGAAGCAGTAAGGTTGATGAATCATCTTCTTCTTCAAATGAGCCTGATTTGATGCCGATGGCACCCGTACCAGGCCAGTAATTATTTTTTATTTATTAGCTGAACGTAACTTGGTTAAGAAGGCCGCCAATTCTTTTTCAACGTGTGCGGATTGGTTAGACACTTTTTCAGTGGCTTGAGAAACGCGGTTAACGTTGGTGGTAAACCCTGAAGTACTGCGTGAAACATCTTCTAACGAGAAGCTGATGTCTTTCAGCGTAGCGGTTTGTTCTTCAACGGCGGCAGCCATGCTGTTAGCGGCAACGCTTACTTCTTGAACAATACAAGCAATGGTTTCAATGGTTTTCATGGAATCTTCAGTTTTAGTCTGCACTTGGTCAATTTGCTGAGCAATATCTTGCGTTGCTCTAGCAGTTTGACGAGCCAGCTCTTTTACTTCGCTAGCAACAACCGCAAAGCCTTTACCCGCTTCACCTGCTCTTGAAGCCTCAATAGTGGCATTCAAAGCAAGTAAGTTCGTTTGTTCCGTAATACCTTTAATTAACCCTACTACTTGTCCAATATCATTGGTAGCTTGGGCTAAATGTTGCATCATACTGGTAGCTTGTGTACCTTCTGCATTCGCATTATTGGCCATTGAAGAGGTACTACCCACTTGGTTTGAAATTTCATTAGCGGCAATAGAAAGCTGGCTTGAAGCAGCAGATACGTTTTGCACGCCAGAAGAGGTTTCTTCAGCATCGCGAGCCATTTGCTGGGTGGCTTGGCTTAAATCTTTAATTTCACGGTACATTTGCTGCATACTAGTATGAACCGTTTCTTCCAACTGGTTAGCAAATGTTAGCAATTGATTATTAAGCTGGTTTTTCTGAATCAAGTTGTCTTTAAACACTTGAACAGCTGCAGACATAGTGCCCAATTCATCGCCTCGTTCTTTACCTTCAACCAGCACCAATTCATTACCTTGGGCTAGCTCATTCATGGTGGAAGTTAAGGAATTAATGGGCTTGGTAATTTGGTTAGCCAAGGCAATACTCATAAAAGCCAGACCCCCTGAAATAGCTAGCAACGCTAACCAAGTCATTAATTGCATTTGATTAATAGGGGCAAATAATTCTGCTTCGGTTTGCGTACCAACAAAAAACCATTCCACCCCATTAAATTCTAACGGCATAGCATAAGCCAGTGAGTGCTTACCATTGATTGTAACGGTTTGCGTGGTGTGCTTTTCATTTTTTGAATTTTTCATTAAAGCATCGAAAGATTCAGGTACTTTTGTTTTCAAAATAGTGCTTTCTTTTGAAAGTTTAGAATCGGTACGATAAAAACGGTCAGCACCCGTAATAAAGGTTTCACCTGTTTGCCCCAATTTTTGCATGGTGTTATTGAGTTCAGCAATAGGCATTTGGAAGGCAATAACCCCTTGAAATTCACCCTTACTATTGGTAATACGGTGTGCCATAAAGCTAGCGGGTACGTTGTTACTAGGAGCATAAGGAGCAAAATCACTAAATGCGGTAACATCTTTATTAGGGTTGCTAGCTACTTGGTTATAAACCTTAGCAATATAAGTATCTTTCCACTGCCCGTGCTTTAAGTTAGTGCCATAATCCAATTCTTTAAAAACAGTGTAAACAACATCTCCGTTTTTGTTAATTAAAAACACGTCATAATACCCACGGTCATCAACAAATTTTTTGATGAAGGGATGATAATAAGCGTGTAACTTTGAATATTGAGACCCATCGTTAGCTGCCATTAACTTGTTTTTTTCACCCTGTTTATTTGGGTTTTTAACAATATAAAGGTCTTGTTGCTTCGCTTGCCCCATAAAAGAGGCACTAAAACTATTGAGAGCATCCGTAATAGCCGTATTTTTACCTTGTATTTTTAAATCTGCTTCAATAGATTTTAAATACTTTTCTAAATTGGTGGTTTGAGACTGAACGGTTGATTCTAACCGATGATTCACTTCGTTTTGCAAAGTTTTGGTGCTTTGGTTTAGTAAATAGCTACTAATAGCTACAGTGGATAAAATACCAACGGCAATGATGGTCACAGGAAGTTTCATGCTAATTTTCACATTATCAAGTGCGTTAAGAATTGTCATCGTGATAAATATCCTACTTTTTAGACACATTAAAGGAGGGGGGGTGGGGGTGGGGGAGTAAGCGTTAAAACTATTATTATTTATTATTTTCGACCAAGGGAAACAAGAAAAAGAAGAACATTTATAGAGATACAGTAACTAGAGGGGACTTTTTTGAACAATCTCATTATTAGAAGCGATAAGAAGCCCGTAAGCCTAAAATAGTAATAGGGGCATTAGCTAAGTTACCAATAGGGTTTAAAATCCATTGGAAACTGGGGATAATTGAGAAACTATCGTTCACTTTAAAGCGATAGTAGGTTTCAATCACGTGTTCATAGGTTGTTGAAGACCCTTGTCCACCGCCTTGAATATTAACCCCAGCATAGGCTAAGCCTAAGGTATCATTGGCTCGTTTATGGCTACCAAAAGCAGACATGGGTACAGAAACAACCGTTGAAAAGGCACTTCTAGCACCAATAGCAGCACCGGCAGGTCCTGGTTGTTGGCTGGTTAACAATACTGCGGTTGGGCTGTCGCTGTTCCACAAATAGTTAACTGTGGTACCAATACCCTTCCACCATTCTTGGTTCCAACCTAGGTAAAAACTATTTAAGCTATCTTTAGCATAAGTAGTATTAAAGCTATAAGAAGGAGCGATTAACGTATTGAAGTTCCGGTTACCTGACATGGTTACGTTATAACCACCCGCATAAACCGACCCTGGTTTTTGAAACTTTTCTGGTAAGAAAGCAGGCTTATAGAACAACTTACCTTCATAAGTTACGTTCATTGTGTCAGCAAAATCGCCCACATCCACACTGCCCAACGCCGTACTAAAATCCATAGAAGCGGACTTGCCTAAGCCTTGATGTAAAACATGCCCAACCATCGGCATAGCATAGTTTACTGCAATACCGGGGGTATTAATAAAGGCATTATTCTGGAACTGGCTTTGTTCATCGCCACGGTATGGGGAAACGTCAAACAAATCCCACCAACGCACTAAACCAGCGTAAACATCTGCCGTTCTTTGTCTATCAGGGGCTGAAGGCTTGCGTTTTTTACCAAACGAAGGTAAATCCGTTACAAAGGGAACACTCCCTTTAATGTTTTGCTTGTAGAAAATCGATTCCAAGAAGATGTTAGGACGAGTAGCCGAAGTAAATCCGTTTTGACCGTTGAGTTTACCGGTACTTGCACCAACCGCACCTGTACCGAAGCCTTCGTTGAAGGCTGAAATATCTGAGCCAATACGAGAATAAGCATTAAACGCATAGGTAGACCCATAAGTGTTAGACTTAGCCGCTGCAGCGGGTCCGTACCGACCAAAAGCCCCAATAATACGGGCTGAAATTGTACCGTTTCCTAATTTGTCATCCTCGCCTTTGCTTTCATAAACGGGGGCATCAATGGTAATACGTAAACGACCAACCGTACTGGTAGCATTTTCAATACCACCTTTAGAGCCATGCCCTCTGGAAAAATCGCTCAATGAACCGAATGTTGCATCACCATGAATTTGCACTTTTTCTAAGGCAGATAATCTGCGGTTATGCTCTTGAGCCGTGGTTTCAATGGCATCTAACCGAATGGTGAGTGTCACTAATTCATTTTGCAACCGCTTGTGGGAATCTCTCAACGCACCTAATACTTCTGCGTTGGCTTCTTCGTCTTGTTCCAGCAGGGCAATTTGGTCTTCTAATTGACGTAATGTAGCAGAAAGTGCCACAGCCGTATTGGCTTTGGTTGCCGCCATAGATTTTTTACCCAGTTTATTGCCTTCAATGGCATCTAACTTGGTGCGGGTTGGCGTAGTAGCCACTGCCACTAAAGAAGTGGGGGCTTCAGTGGTAGCTGGGGTGGTAGAACGTAAATCTGAAGCAGAATCGCTAACGGCTAAATTGGTAATGCTGGTTAACGCATGGCTTGCTGGCATACCTGTCAGCTGAATAGCCACCAAGCTCATCCATAGTACTGAAAAAACAGCGGTTTTAACTGATGGGGCTGAAAAGCTAAATAATGATAATTTTTGACGCATAGATGAAAGTCATCCTTTATAAAAGATTGCAAATTTTTGGAAATAAAATTAGTTACTAACCCATATTGAAAACTACAATAACAGCTTACCCCTTACCAACAAGTTTCCACTTCCTTTGTTTGGCTGGTTTTTTACTTGGTAGTTCCCGTGTAAAATGCGTATAATAGAACTGAAAGATGAATATATGTAACTAGCAACTTTTTTTGGTTTGCATACGTTTATACTACAGGTAATTATTAACCTTTTTGATGAGTGCTTTATTTAAAAAGGTTAACCTATTCGTTTTCTTTCTTCCGTATTCATTTACTCGTTTTTGTAGGAGTTTTTTCCATGATGAAATTTTCAAACTTATCCAAGTTAACTGTAAGTTTAGCCGTTATTGCTATTAGTTTCATTAGTTTTTCCACTACTGTACAAGCTGAAGACCAAGCATTTTTAAGCGTATTTAGCCCTATTACTGGTCAAACTGTTCAACAAAGCTATTCTTCAGCACCCGCTATATCTTATATTCAAAAGCAAGCCGTTGCTTATGATATTACCAAACAACAATTGCTTTCAATGCCTATTAACTTACAACGTGAAGTGCTTAGTATGGATGGCGTTCAACGCCCATTAAGCCGTGAACAACGTCATGCTGTAGTACAGTTCCATAGCCCTGTACCTAATCAAGTTATTAATAGCGTGGTGCATTCTAACTATATTTCAGAAGGCACACTGACTATGTATGGTGTTACCCTTCCTAATAGCATTAGTAAATTACCTGACGGTTACAAATGTGTGTTATTGGGTAATCGGTTATTGTATATTAACCAAGCTAACAGTGTAATGACTTCTGTTGCTTTGTAATTAACTGTAACTTCTTTGAAAACGCAAACCGACCTCTTTTCTTCCGAGAAAAGGGGTCGGTGTTTTTTTCATGAACTTAGTTTTTTAAATCGATTGTCATTCCTAACTTTAGCTGGCTGGTTTGTCAGGAATGCCTGTTTGATAGCAATTCATACCATTTCGAAGATTAATTAACGTACCAACCCACCAATAGGAACGACAATCGATGCAAGTTTTTATGCTTTCCGGTACAACAACATGGCTGAAGCAAACTTCAACGCTGCAGTGGCACTGGAACGAATAAAAATTTCCTGCCCATTGTTATTCGGATTCCTACGAATACACACAAAACTAGAGTTGGTGCTAGTTGTTGCCGCTTCACTGGTGGAAATAATACCAATACCAGGAACAATGACTTCGTTAGCCGCATTGACCCCAGCAAATTCCAGCGCCAGTGGGAATTGACCGTCCATTGGAATTGAACAAGAAATGTTGCTAACCGCCGTCGCACCCTCATATTCTAACCGAACACTCAGTGCGACTAAGGCTCCCATGGTTACAAAGCGTCCGCGTAAGCTACCTGTGGTTGCAGGCGGTGTACCTGAATTCCAAGAAACCCCCGTTAAATCAAACTCTGCAGAAGCGTTAATCAGCGTTTGCCAAGAATCGTCATAATCTGTGGCGGAATTTTTGGTTAGCACTTGCCCTGTTGTACCCCCAATGGGTACAGCACTAGCCAAAGTAGCGTAAAGGGTATTGTGATTATGGGTACTGCTGGCTTTGGTATCTAATTGCGTTTGTATTTTGGAAGAAGACCATGTGCTACCTGTTTGCGTAGCTGAATCTTGAATAATCACACCGACGGTTGCCACCGTTTGCCAAGTGGTATCGTTATTGGCGTTGGAATTTTTAACCAATGCTTGCCCTGTTGTTCCGCCTGTGGGTACGCCTAATCCGTTTGCCCCTGCGGGGCCAGGCATTCCAGCGGTTATTAACGTGGTTTCTCCGCTGGCTTGAACTACTAACTGAAAGGGTTGAAAGCTCATCATCATTAGATTCATTCCTACTCGTTTTGGGTCGGGGGATGTAATACCAATTCAAAGATTAAATGGCGTGTTTTTGTAGGGGCGTGATTTATTAGCCCTAGCGGTCTATGCGTTGCATCAGTCCGTCCCACAAGCCCTAAACGGATGCGATAAATCGCACCCCTACATAGAGAAAGCTATACGCTATTCTAACTTTGAATTGGTATAAAACGGTGTTGTCTGATAGCAATTAAAAGTTTGAATGTCGTACCACTAGGAGGAACGACCATCGCATTTGCTCTGCAGTTGCCGATGCGTTCCGTTAGACCGAAGGGGCGAAAAGAACATCCCCTCGTCAGTGCCCTTGTGGCATAGAGGGGTGGCTTTTCGGGGGTTCTTAGGGGTTTACCCCTAAGTTTGTGGGGGGTGTCGGGGGGCTGCCAAACCGCAGTCCCCTGACGAACCAGCCAGCTAAAAACGGTAGCGAGAATCAGTTTAAGAACACGCTATTTAATCTTTAAATTGGTCTGATTTATAGCCCTGAAAACGTAAATGGGCCTTTCATTAGCGTTTGCACGCTACCATCTGCCTTAATGAGTTTCACATCGAACTTAACGTTATTTTGTCCCCATTGGGCTAGACGGGTGGGGGTAATTTTCCAAAGCACTTGTCCGTCGATGGGTGTTACGGTTAGGCTGTCGGCTGGTGTGGTGGAAGTATAGCTGTTCCAAAAGTTATTGAGCCATTTTAAAGGCTTGGTCAATGGCTTCATCTAAAGATAAGGTATCGGTTAGTAACCGACGAATTCTCGCCTTCAACGCCGACCAAAATCGCTCAATCGGATTCAAATCAGGACTGTAAGGCGGTAAAAACAACAACCGACAACCCGCAGATTCAATCAGCTGTTGAATCTCCCAAGATTTATGAAAACTCGCATTATCCCCAATGACCGTCATCCCCGCCGTTAAACTCGGTAACAACTCATGTTCAACCCACGTCAAAATAACCTCGGTATTACAATAGCCCTTAAAACACCACGGGGCTAATGGCTTTCCACCCTGTAACCCTGCTATAATAGAGGTACGTTCGGTGCGTTGACCACTAATTTCCTCCTGCACCCGTTCACCTTTAGGGGAACGACCATACAAGCGTTCAACGCTTCTACGGTCAACCCCACATTCATCCACAAACACAAGACTGGCGGGCGTTAGCGGTTCTATCTCCTGCTTATAAACTGTGCGTTTGGCTTCACTTCGTTCTCGGTAGAGCGTGCTTTTTTTTACGGCTAATGCCGAGTTTAATGAGGTTGTAGGAGATGGTGGATTTTTTAGAACCGAGCAAGAGAGCCAATTCGTCCAAATAGGCACTGGGGTTGGCTTTTTGTATGGCGAGTAGTTGGTTTCTGTCGATGCTTGTTGCGGTGGTTGCCCCTGGTTTTTTGGGGATGAGACAGGTTCGTTTGACCCATCGTTTGACGGTGGCGAGACTGACTTTGAATCGGATGACGGTGGCTTGTTGTGTTTCTTTTTCTTGATTGATGCAATCAACGACTCGTTGTCTTAAATCGACGCTATATGCCATAGATGAATCCTCCTTTTTCGTGAACGTTATCCTCCTTATTATAGCTCAATAATTATTGGAACAGCTATACATTGGGGGAGTAGGGTATAGATTAGGAACAGATATACGTTATTTGTAACAATTTAGATATAAAAACAATTTATCCATAATGCTTGTTTTTATTATCTTGTACCAATTATCAACCGCATTTAATTTACATTCAATCAAACAACCCATTCCCCAATTTTATAGCCTGAGATAGAAAGAGAGTACCCAACGTCATGGGAGTCGCCGCAACACAATTTAGAGTTTTAGCCAATAAAAGCCAATTGTCTGATTATCAATTTCAAGCCCAAATGTTAAACCAAGCTAAATTACAGCTAGGTGCTAGCGTGGGTCAATTATGGAACTTAACGGCTAACTTAGACCCTAATAGCCCTACCATGCAATTGTTAAATGCCCAAATCGCCGTTATTCAGCAAATTGAAAAAGGGTTAGATTTACAATCGCAACGGTTAAAAACTATGGTAGAAGCCTTGCAAGCAGAATCAGATTCTTTGTCTAAAATTCTTGAAAAAAGTATTTCTACTAGCTTTAAATTACTGGCCTAAGCGATTAAATTTACGCTGAAACTAGCGTGCCAATGCCTTCATCCGTAAATATTTCCACCAACAAGCTATGGTCTACTCTGCCATCCAAAATATGGACTTTTTCAACACCTTGCAGTACGGCTTCCACACAACAAGAAACCTTGGGAATCATACCACCCGAAATAACGCCTTCTGCTATTAACCCTGCTACTTGCCCCAGCGAAAGCTGACCAATGCGAGAAGCGGGGTCGTTGACGTTGGCTAAAACGCCCGCTACATCCGTCATAAACACCAGCTTTTTGGCTTTCAAAGCAGCAGCTACTGCTATGGCTGCAAAATCAGCATTCACGTTATAGGTTGTGCCATCTACCCCAACGCCAATAGTGGAAATAACCGGAATTAGATTATTATTGAGCAATGTATTAAGCAGTTCGATATTCACTTTTTCCACTTCGCCCACTAAGCCAACATCTACCCCATTCACGCTGGTGCGTTTACACTGCAATAGTTGTCCATCTTTCCCTGAAAGACTGAGTGCTTGTACGCCCAGTTGCCCTAGTTGTGCGGCTAAATCTTTCCCCACTTGCCCGCTAAGTACCATTTCTGCTACTTGCATGGTGATGTCATCGGTTACCCGAACGCCGTTTTCAAAGTGGGAATCATGCCCAAGGTCATGCAAATGCTGATTAATAGCAGGGCCTCCGCCATGCACAATCACGCACCGAATACCTACCATGTGGAGCAACGCCACATCTTGTAGCATTTTCAGCTTCTTTTCTGGATGAATCAGCGAAGCACCACCTAGCTTAATCACCACAGTTGAGCCACTAAAGCGTTGGATGTAGGGTAAGGCTTCAATCAAAATACTGGCTTTTTCGTTGGCGGGTAAGGGGTGAATATCAAGGCTATCGGCGGTGTGGTTCGTCATCATTAGCATTTTTTGAAAGGTCTTTCTTGATTTTTTTTGTTGTAGGGGTGCGATTTATCGCATCCGTTTTAGGGTTGTTAGGCGGGCGTAATAAATTACGCCCCTACAAATTAAAGGCTACAATTACGTCATGTAATCGGCGTTGATGGTTACATATTCGTGGGTTAAATCGCATCCCCATGCCGTACCAACGGCTGAACCTAAGCCTAACTGAACGCAAACACGGAGCTCGGCTTCTTTTAACACGGTTTTGGCTAGGTCGGTATCATAGGCAACAGGCTGCCCCTGCTCAAAAAAGGAAACCCCTAACCCTGTGGTGGTACTTTCTACTTTCATGGAAACCAAGCTTGGGTTAAATGCCAAACTGGTTCCGCCCATGGCACTTAAAATCCGTCCCCAATTGGCACTTTCCCCAAAAAAGGCAGATTTCACCAAGTTAGAGGCAATCACGGCTTTGGCTAAAGTTCTGGCTTGCTCAACGGATTCGGCTTGGCTCACCACTACTTCCAGCAACTTGCTAGCCCCTTCCCCATCTTTGGCAATTAGCTTGGCTAATTTCGTGTTCAGTGCTAGTAACGCAGTCAAAAATAAGTGATAATCCGCACTGGTTTCATCTTCAATTAGGGCATTACCCGCTTTGCCATTGGCTAAAACGGCTACCATATCATTCGTGCTGGTATCCCCATCCACCGAAATTTGATTGTACGTTTCTACGGTTACCGCACTAATTGCTTTTTGGAGTAACGGTTTGGAAATAGCTACATCAGTGGTTACAAAGCCAAGCATGGTTGCCATGTTGGGGTGTATCATCCCCGACCCTTTCGTCATACCACCCAGCGTAACGGTTTTCCCCCCAAGTTGGATGGTTAAAGCCGCTTCTTTAGCGAACGTATCGGTCGTTCTGATGGCTTCTGCCGCTAACGAACCGCTTTCATTGGTCGAATTTAGCTGTGGGGCGATGGTTTCAATTCCTTGGATAACCACTTGAATGGAAAGCGGTACGCCAATAATCCCTGTAGAAGCAACCAAGACTGATTCTGGTTCAATATGGAGGGCTTTAGCGACGGATTCTGCCATTTGTTGGTTATGCAACGCCCCTGCTTCACCGGTGCAGGCGTTGGCATTGCCACTGTTAATAACCACGGCTGAAACGGTTGGTTGCGTGCCTAAAATGGTTTGATTCCATAAAATAGACGCTGCTTTTACTGTGTTTTGTGTGGAACAAAGTCCAAAGGTGCAGGGGGACTCTGAAGCGATTAAGGCTAAATCAGGGCGTTTTTTCTTGATGCCTACAAATGCCCCTGTAGCAGAAAACCCTTGGGCGGAAGTAATACCGCCAGTGGGTAGCCAATGGAGTTTGGTTGATTCATTATTTTGGGTTGTCATAGGTGCGTTTAAAATCCTTTAGAACACGAATAGAGGGTGGACAAAGTCGGCTGAAAGCCATCCGAACAAAGCAGTTCCTCCTATTGTAGTACAAACAAAAGTTAGAAAGTCGGCTTATCGGGTGGCGATAGTAAAAAACTTATCGTCGTCGTCGCATTGGTTTTAAAAGATATAGGTTAAGTAAAGGCACAATAACATCCTTAATTAAAAAATTGAAAGTCTCAATAGTTTAGATGATACTACAAGGGTTTGTCAAGTAATGAACGCAGACTGGTTAATCTCTATGGCCTGTGGCTTTTGTCAGTATTTATAGTTTCAAGCCATAGGCAGTTGGAAATAGGCTGGTGCGAGCGTAGCGAAGCAGACCAATTAGGGAGCCTCTTTTGCTTCCGGTCAAGCCTGTTTTCAACGTGCTAGCCAACAAGTTGACCCTTGAGAGGGGATTTTTAAGGGGGCGTGGAGTCCCCTTGAATTTGTGGGGGGGTGTCGGGGGGGCTGCCAAACAGCAGTCCCCCCGACAAAAGCCCCAGACCGAAGCGATTAACCTATACAGATTCTGTAAAAATGAACGAAAAAACAACTGGTGCTAAAGTGCTTCGTATGAAATCCACAAGGTAAAATCCCCCGCTTGCGGATGCCTATTGACAATCAGCTGGTTATGTTCACCACTTAAAAATGAGCTAACCCCGTAAAGCCGATGCTTTCCCATAAAGGGTTTTAGCTCTATTGGTCTATTGTTCAACGTTAATTTCAACGGGCTTTTCAACGCTGTAAATGATTGCTTTAACTGCAGGTGCAACCATGCTTTTTGTCCTTTTAACGTGGCAAAGTTAAGCTGAAGCGGTACGTCTCTTTTGGCTTCAAGCGGTAACGTTCCCAACGTGGTATTGGGGTAGTAATGCTGGATTATTTTATCAAAAGAAAAGCCCAATTCGCTCATGCGGCTAGCCCCAAACTGGCTCATCCCTACGCCGTGTCCAAAGCCAGCCCCATCAACGGTTATGCCTGTTAATTGCGTGGGTGTAGTGGCAGTAGCGGGGCTTGTTAAATGGCTAAATACAATGGTGGCACTGGGTAGGGCTTTGCCCTCTTTGGTGAAGGCTTTACGAATGGTAAATTCTTTTTGAAGGGTTATAGTGGCTTCGCTAGTTTCAATTTGTAGCTTCATGGCTTTGCCTGCCAACCCATATTGAAGCACGGTTATTTTTTCTAACGACCCTAAAATGAAGGGGGTCGTGCAAGTCGGGTTTTTCCAAGCTACTTGTATAAATTTTTTGGTTAACCCATTGGCTTGCAATTGCGGAATCGTCGTGTTTAAAACACCTTCCAGTTCAGCTTTACTCCAAGTTCTGCTCCACCGATGATGGGGGGCTTTCACATCGAATGAATTCAGTTCCGTATTATTCAGGTACGCCCGCAAATTGGCTGGATTACTGAGTGGTTCGTAGGGGATGACGGCGGTTTCATTGTCAGGGTTTACCGTTAAATATGGATAGGTTTGCGGTGCGGGAAATGCCCCTGTTTTGGGGTCTGAAAAGGCGTTTGGGTAGGCTTCTGCCACCCCACCGTGCGAACTACTATAGAGGGCTAAAATGGGTTGCCCTTCGGACAAAGCAATCAACCCTTGTGTGGCTTGTAGTAATGTGTCCGTTTCGGGTGTTTCGGTTTGTTGCCCGTAGTAGGCTTGGCAATATTGCGAATCGCAAATATCGAAGGCTTGCCAGTTTTTTTCTCTGGGTCGAACGGCATAATTTCTAGCTGCTACGGCTTGGGCTTTTACTGCTTCTACCCCGAAGCGAATAGGCAATTCATTCGGTACAACGGCTCTAAGATAGTCGTTAATATCTAGCACATTCACCACAAATAATAATGGTTTTTTGGGTGTTGATTTGGCGGATTTTAAAATTTGCAATGCCCCTCGGTACTGAGGCATTTTCCCTTTTCTGGTGATGTTATAGACAATAGGAAAGCTAGTTTGCGGGTCATCCGCTGTTAGAACAAGGTCTTCGGTTACGGCAATGTTAGCCATAGTTACTGCTTTTTGAACAATTTCCACCCCATCCGATTCCGCTGAAAAATCAGGCTCTGTAGAGGTCGTTTCTTGTTTGGGTGTGAGTTGAAAACCAGTGGCTGTAGCCATAATGGCGACTTTGGCGGTAGCGTTCCCTTCAAAATAAAGGGTGTTGGATTTTAGCCCTTTTAGGGTAAATGCCCCTGTCGCCCCGATGGTTGTGCTGGGGTATTCTTGGGCGGTCATGGCGTCATCGCTTATCCCCACCCGAATTAAACTAGCGTTTATGGGCGTTAACTGTTGCGGAGGCGTATTCATACACCACGCAATAGTAGACCCTAAAAGAACAATGGAAAAAATTGCCAAAATACCATGCTTCAACGACTCTGTTCTCCCAATTGAAATAGACGGAAACAACATCCTAGAAAAATACCCTGCCTTCCAAGGCTTCCGTGGCAGATTTGGCTGGATTCACAAACTGCCCTACATCCGCTTGCCACGCTTGGGCTAAATGCCACGCAATCAAAAAAGAATCCAACGCATCGCCCGTTTTATTGGTAATGTAAGATTGTTGAATTTCAACAGGTACGCTCACGAAAAATTGTTTAAGTGCTTGCTGCAACAAGGCTTCCCTTGCAAATTGGTGCGATTCCTGCGTGCCTTTATACGCCACTTTATCCCACCCCAAGTGTTTCAAAATGGAAGCAGGGCAACTTTCAACAATCCACGGCTTACCCATGGCTACAGGCTGAAACGGCAAAACAGAAGCCTTCCCCGCCATCAACACAGGGCGTAACACTTCACGCAACGTGGTATAGGTTTGCTTGTAATGCCGAAGATTATAGGGGCTAAACGGTGTTTTTGCCTCTATATCGGTTTGACGTTTTAGTTCTTTCCCGTTGGCTTGGGTTTGGCACTTATCTTTGAAGTCATCCGCCGTAGGATAGCTACTGGGTAGTGCCATCACCCATGATTCCCAATCCGCTTCTTTGGCAAAGAGGGCTTTGGGTATAGACAGAGAAGCATCAATGCCGATAATCGCTTCCGCATCTTGAATAATCCATTCAAATAGCTTCAAAAATGGATTGGTTTTGTGCAACAAAGCAGACCGTTCCGAGGGGAGTTGTCCCAACGAAGCAGAAATTTCCACGGTGGGCACGATGCCATTTGCAACCCGAATTTTGCTTAACCACGTTGTTTTTTCGGGTTTTGCTCCGCCAGAAATATCAATACCCACAAAACACGAGCGTTGATGCAAGTTGGAAACCGTCCCTTGGTGTGAATGTTGCATTACTTTAGGTGTATCCATTTTTTCACTCTGTAGGGGCGGATTGCATCCGCCCGTTTTCATAATTTTGAGTGGGCGGATGCAATCCGACCCTACATTAAACGGTTATTTGGGTTGCTTGTGCTAACCGATGCCCGACTTTTTCTTTACCCAACAAAAAGAGGGTTTTGCCTAAATCTGCCCCTTGAACCCTGCCTGAAACAGCTGCCCGAATCCCCCACATGACGGTTTTCACCTTAAGGTCTTTCAACAACGTTTTGGTGAGTATTTTTAACGTGGCGTAGGTTTCTTCTAAAGTTGAAAAATCCGCATGGTTAGGTAGCCACTCTTCCAAGGCTACTTGCAAAACTCGTTTACCTTCTTCGGTTTCGATGGTTTCTGCTGCTAATTCGGCAGGAATGGCTACGTCTTCCCCAAAGAAATACGAAACGGCATCGGTAACATCCGAAAGCACCACGAGCGGTTCTTTCACGGCGTCTAGCAACAAGTGCCATTGTTCGCTGGTATAAGTTTCCGTAACGGGATAAGCCGTTAAATACGGAGCAACTCGTTCCGCCAAGGTTTCAATCGGCATCGAACGAATATATTGCCCGTTGACCCAATTCAGCTTTTCAACATCAAAAATCGCCCCAGAATGAGCCACTCTATCGAGCGAAAACTGTTCAGCTAATTGCTCAACAGTAAAAATTTCTTCCGTACTAGCGGGCGACCACCCCAGTAACGCCAAAAAGTTGACAAACGCTTCCGGAAGATACCCTTGGTCTTCCACAAAAGCGGAAACGGCGGTTGCTCCGTGGCGTTTGGAAAGTTTGGAACGGTCTGGGGCTAAAATCATACCAAGGTGGGCAAATTGGGGAATTTCCCAGCCTAAGGCTTCATATAGCACTTGCTGTTTGGGGGTGTTGGGTAAATGGTCTTCCCCCCGAATAACGTGGGAAATTTTCATCAGGGCGTCATCTACCACCACGGCGAAGTTGTAGGCGGCTATCCCGTCTGATTTTAGTAATACGATATCGCCTAGTAAATTGGCGTCAAACGTTACAGTGCCTCGTACTAAATCTTGCACCACAATTTCTTTTCTATCCCGAGGAATCCGAAACCGAATGGAAGGGGGTTGCGTGGCTTTTGCTTTGGCTTCTGCTTCTTGTTCGGGGGTTAGAGGGGCGGGGCGGTACACGAAAGGTAGCTTCTTGGCGGAGGCTTCTTCCCGCATGGCGTCTAGTACTTCGGGGGTGTTGTAGTCGTAATAGGCAAGCCCTTGGTCAAGCAGTTGATGGGCGTATTTTTGATACAGCTCAAGCCGTTTGCTTTGAGTATAAGGGCCAAAATCGCCGCCTACGTCAGGACCTTCGTTCCAGTCTAAACCTAAGCCCCGCAACCCATCGAATATGTTTTGGGTGAAGGTGGCATCAGACCGAACTACGTCGGTATCTTCTACTCGTAAAATAAATGTGCCGTTGTGGTGTTTGGCGAATAGGTAGTTGAATAGGGCGGTTCTTGCCGTACCAACGTGCAGGTTTCCTGTGGGGGAAGGGGCAATGCGTACACGAACGGGGGCTATAGTGTTTGTCATAATGTGAAATAGTGCCTTTAAACAATGAGTATAACAGGGTAATTATATTACCATTAAACACCAAAAGCCTTAAAAAAGCACGTTTTGCCTCGTTCTGTTTAACACCTGACCTTTTTTTATTTTACAAAATTCGGACGGGTTAATCGCTTCGGGCTAGGGTGTATGCGTAAGGGGGGACTGGCGTCAGCCCCCCCCCTTACAACCCCCCACCGCTTAAGGGGCAGTTCACCACCCCCTTAAGGGAGAGGGGACGAATACTAATTCGCAGTAAACCCCTTACCCAATCCCTAGGGGAACAACTGGTTGATTGGTTGGCTAGCACGTTGAAAATAGGCTTGAGCGGAAGCTAGAGGCTCCCTAAATGCTCTGCTTCGCTACGCTCGCACCAGCCTCTTTCCAACTGGATATGGCTTGAAAGCTAACAATTGCAGTAAAATCGAAACTTCAGTTTTTGTGTCAGGTGGTAAGCTCGTTCTGTTGTTGGCGTTGCGTGCATTGCGGGGCAACTATCATTTATTCAGAAGTTGACTTGAGTGTATCTAACAGTTTCCCTAATGCTACCCTATCAATCCATGTAATATTTGGAAGACCGTTAAGTATATGATCATGACAAGGCTTAAACAACCCATTGGTTATAAAAAACCCTTTTTCTAACTGATGCGTTTTTAATGTGCCGAACAATCTTTCTAACGAGCTAGGGTCTGGGTAAGGTTTGCCTCCTAAAACATGCTTAACTTGCACCCCCCAACGAACACCATCTTTTTCAAACACAAAATCAAGCCCTTTATCCACTAGTTTTGAAACAGAATACCCTAACCTTTGATAAATTTCTTTTATCATCATCTCAAATTGATACCCTTGTTCAGAAGAAGTTCGTGCATTAATGGTGTCCATCTTTAGCAAAGTGGGTAATTGATTGGCAGGGTTTTCACCTATCGAGGCCAAGCAATCCGCACGTGAAACCTCTTGCAAGTAAGACAAATCAAATAAGTGCTTACGCAAGCGTCGTTTATCTTCTAACCGTTCGTGTAAATTTTCTTCAAACGGGTGGTCTGCAACAAAGTTATACACAGTAACGGGTTTTTTCTGCCCTGTACGGTAAGCTCTGCACGTGGCTTGGTCTTCTACGGCTGGGTTCCACCAACGGGTTAAGTGTATAACATGGTTGGCGTGTTGCAAGTTCAACCCCATGCCCGCACACTTGGGGGAAAGTACCAAGGCAGCAAAGCCGTTAATTGCTTCAAACTGCTGAAGTATTGCTTTGCGTTGCTCATCTGAAACCTCGCTGTTAATGGCTTTTAACGCTCCATAGCTACTTTGGTGGTTAGCCACTGCCTGCACAACGGCTTGATACCGATGGTATTCACAAAAAATGAGGGCTTTTTCATTTTTAGCTTGAATATCCGCTAAAATGCGTTGCAACGCCTGTAGCCTAGCAGATTCCTGCAGCCATTCTTGCCATGAAGGGTTGGTAGCCGTGCTTAAAAAAGGATGAATACTCAGTTGTTTTACTTTGTTCGGTTTGGTTATGCCTAATTGTTCTGATTGAACCAGAACGGTAATTTTTTGCTTAATTTCAGCAGGCAATGCCACCGAAATGCGTTTTTCAATTAAGATTGGCAGGTTGTTAGCAACATCTTGCTTTAACCGCCCAATGGCAAACCCTTCGTTAAAATCGCCAAATTTCAAGGTGTTATTTAAGGTTTCAAAAGCCAGTTCCTTTTCTTGCTCAGTGGCTTCCATTACACTTAACACTTTGTAGTTTTTGGCAAAGGTTCGTTTACTATGCAATAGCCCTGGGCTAGCAATATCCATAATGTTCCACAATTCCCCTAAATTGTTTTCAATCGGGGTGCCACTCATCAAAATTTTGAATGTTGCCTTGCAAGCAATCGCCTTTAAGGCTCTAGAAATAGCCGTGGCATCTGATTTTGCTTTTTGCACCTCATCGCACAAAATTAAGCTCCAAGAAATTTTACCTAAAGAATATTGATAGTTGACCATTGTATCGTAAGTCATCACAATACAGTTAGCCGTGCGTTGCAGGTGTTTAATATCTAACAAGGGTTGTTGTAAGGAAACTTCGTTACCCCGCAAGTGTGCTTTATTGGCTTGTTTGTAGCGTTGAATGGCATCGCCATGTAGCACCTTAAACTGGAATTCTTCAGGGTATTGGAAGGCTTTTTGGGCTTGTTCATCAAAGTTATCTAACAAGATAGAGGGTACCACAATTAAGATAGGGTTTGTGCAGGGCTCATCTTGGCTAAATGTAGCGGGGTTTAATACATCTGCAGGTAAGGCACTAGTAGCAACCCGTTCTTTCCATAACAAACGCATTAGTAACCGAATAAAACAGAGCGTTTGCAACGTTTTACCCAAGCCCATATCATCTGCCAGTAATACGCCAGATTTGCCCGATAAAAAACTGCGAACCAGCCACAAAATACCTTGTTCTTGGTAGGGGAATAGCTTGTAATCTGGATCTAAATCCAGCTGTTGCCAAAATTCTGTGATAGCACTGGCGGTAACGCTATTGGCTGCTTCCGTATAAGTTACATCCTCATCATTACTTTTAATTTGTAGCACTAACGCTAATTTCTTCGTTAAATCTTCCCTTACTGGTTTCGGTTCTACCGCTTTCAAAGGAGAAGGGCATTGTTGATTCGGGTTAGCAGGGTGGGTTTGCCACAAGGTGGTTGCAGCCGTTAGTTGCTTGGCAAACGCTTCATAAGCGGATTGATCTTTCAAATCCACTACCGCTATTTCACCTGTATTAGCATCAGGCAAATGAACCATATCCGCCTTTTGATATGCCTCTTTTACTTCTTGCTTTAGTTGTGGTAACAAATGGGGGTCTAGGTTTACAGGGGTGCCCTCCACGTTAACTACCACCACTGGTTGCATAGCGTTGCTACTATCCACATAAACCGCAGAAGCAGAATCTGCAAGGCTTAGGTCTTCATCAATGCCTTCAAACAATGAACGAGATTGGCTTGAAAAAGCCCCTCCTTTTTTAACGGGTGCTACTAAACCAATAACCCGCTCGCCGTAGTGATGAATATCGATATTAAACACCTGCAACCCCAGCGGTGTTGCTAGTAAGGGGTTATCTAACCCAGTAGACCGCATTGCGTTGATAATAGCCGATTCAGGTTGTTGCGTTAAGTGGGTTTTAACAAATTGAAACGCTTCAAGAAGTTGCAAGCTGTTGTTATATCATAGTAATTTTCAGTTCTAATATTTTCAATTGAGCCTAGCATAATCTAACGTGCTTTTTAATAACGCTTCGTCTATGCCTTTTGTCTTGTCGTAGTTATTTTCAGCCATAATGTTTGTTTGCTTTTTTAGCTTGTTCTACTACGAAACGGTATGACGTTGTTATTCAAAAATCCACTAGCAAGATATTTGTTATAATTAAACCCTAAAAAATTATTTATTTTTTCTTCATTATTTTCAAAACCATCTATTAATTCAACAAAATGATCTTCAAACATACTGGGTTTACCCATTGGTTGAGGATTAGGCTCTTCGCTATTCCACCCTAAACGAGCTAGCTCGATAAAATAATATTTTGCACGTTCTGCAGTAATAATATCTAAATCTTTAGCACGTATAATAAGAGATTTTATAGGAACGTGAAAATAACTTTTTAGATTCATAAATTGTTTAGCAGTAAGGTTTCTAGCGTATTTTCTAAAAACCTGTTCAGGTACTAAGAAATTAGCAGCAAATTCATGAGCCTCTTTTTCTTTCTCTGCACTATCTTTTAAGGTTTTACTGTGAAGTAGTAGGTGCCCTAGTTCATGTGCTAGTGTAAAGTTAATAAGGTTTGCACTTTTATGTTTATTATAAACAATAACCTTTGAGTTAGTTTCCCTATTATCAAAGGAAAAGCCATAAATCTTAGCACCGTTGAAATCCATTGGTACTAAATAAACACCTGCATCTTCAATTAGATCCATTAAAGATTGGTTGTCTAATGGTTGCATGCCCAACCCATAGAACTTTCTTAACTCATTTGAAAGTTCTATGGGATCACAGTTGCTATAGCCAATTTCAGGCAATGGATTGGCAGCTAGATGATTTTCAAACTGACGAAGCACCATTTGAATCAATCCACAGATTGCTTCAAATGATTCTAAAATACTCTTATTAATACTAGCTCTTTTATAAAAATTTCCTTCATGTAAACTAATAATATACGGCTCTCTGCTAGCAATTTCAAAAAAACTTATTGGCATATCAAAGTGTTCACAGAGTTTGGCTTTGTGCTGTAAATTTAAATCCTTAATACCTTTTTCTAACTGAGAATAGAATGACTGAGAAACCCCTAGTATCGTAGCCATTTCTTTTTGGCTAAGTTTTTCCAATCTTCTTAATTGTTGTAGCTTCAGATATTCCACCATCTTTTTGACCTTTCCTTTTGGAAGAATAAGAAGGTTTATTGTCTACAGCTGGTAAATCGCTGTCTTGTACAATATCCCGACCGTTTAAATAAATTTTATCAATTTGTCTATTTGGAAGAAGAGTATACTCCAACAGAGAAACTTCTATTTGAGGAAACAATGAAAGTTGTCCCGCTAAACGTTCTTGTGATCGTTTAGTTCTGAAAGTACGACCAGATTTACAAAATCTTAATATATGAAGTTACGGAATAAGGGTGTGCAGGTGGGAGTAGTGAGTGTTTTTTAATAAAATTCAACCAAAAATGCTCAAAAAACAGAACAATACCCCTTGTTTCCACTCTTTTCGGATCATAATTACCTAAAAACCATACAAGAATCCACTAAAACCTACCCCCCTCCTCACCAAAAAACCATACCGACGACAATTATACCCAAATGCCAAGCCCAAAATCTCCGCAGAAACACGCACTAACCCACGACAAGACACACGAACCTTCTTAAACACCGTCTTCCAACCCGCAAACACATGCTCCACCCTAGCCCGAACCTTAGAAAGCAACCCATTAAACCGCTTCTGCGAAGCCGTCAACTCAGGCGTTGGTTCATGCTGCTTACCCCGAACACGACGCTTAATAATCCTCGGCTGTATCCCCAACGCCTTCAAATCCTTCTCCTTACCCACATACCCACTATCCGCACCAACAGTCTGCTCATCGCCCACCAGTACAGGCAGTAAACTCTGACTGTCATGCACATTGGCACCAGTAACAACCACCTTGCGAATCAACTTGCTTTTAGCATCCACATTAACCGTGGCACTGTAACCAAAGCCTTTGTAGCCATAAGTGGCATCAGGGTCGCTCTGGTCTTCAGGCTTTTTTCTCTGTTTGCTATTGGCTTTAATAAAGGTGGCATCTACCAAGTTGCCTTCTTTAAGAATGAGGTTGTTCTCTTGGAAGAAGGTGTCTAAGGCTAAGAAAAGGGCTTCTTGGGCTGGGGTGTTTTGCAGTTCGTGTTGGAAGTTTTCGAGTGTCGTGGCTTCAGGGATGGGGGATTCTAAGGAGAAGCCGAGAAACTTTCGGAAGGAGAGTCTGTCGTGGCATTGAAATTCGGTTTGTTCATAGGAGAGATTGAACCATATTTTGAGGAGGTTCATTTTGAGCAGTAGTAGGCGTTTGTAGGGTGGTCTGCCGTTGGGTTTGTGGTGGATGTGTGTTTTGAGGATGGTTTCAAATAGTTGCCATGGTAGGGTTTGGTTCATTTCCTCTAGGAATTTGTGAGTCGGTGTGGCTTGTTGAATTTGGATGTCGGCAAAGGTAGTCATGGGGGTGGGGTATCCTATGAGAGGTGGAATAATGTCCCTTCTATTTTACCTTGCCCTTTTTCCGTAACTTCATATGATTTTCAGAGATAAAAACTTCCCAGTCTCCGTAAGGAGAGTCTGTTATCAAAAATCCGTTAGCTTCAAATCCTAAACGTACAGCGTCGTAAATACGATTAGCTTGGGTAACAGCACGTTCTTCATATTCTTTAGAGGAGTACTTAGAAACTTTATTTGCCGCTTCTGTTGTAATTTCAACGTACAATGCTTCCGAATGAACCTGTATATCATTAAAACATAAATCATTTCTAGTTTTCAACATTTGTTTAAATACCCCTTTTGTATATGAATAAAGGCTTTCACTCGGTTGTAAAACATTTAAAATACAATTTTTTAATTATTTTATAACCTGTAAATATTTTAGCTTAAAGCTCTTTAAAATGCAAGTAATATTTGGCAAATAGTGTCATTATTGGGGTGTGCCAGTTGTTGATAAGCTTGCCATTTTTCCTGCAACGTAGTGGGTGCTAGTGTTACTGCGTTTTGTTCCCTAATTTTAGCCCCCATTTTTTTAAGCCGCACAAATAACGGATTAAACTGTGTTTGCACATAAGCTTTAGCGTCGTCGTGGGTAGTCAAGCGTTGAGAAAAAGTTTGATACGCTTGTAGGCTACTTTTTAACGCTTTGAAAGGCTCTAATAGGTGTTCCATTACCCAATACCCCTTATGGTTTAACGGCTGAAGCAATCACGTTGCGTTGCTCGTTAGATTTTACCCGAATACGCACTTCTACCCGACGGCTTGCTTGCTTGTTTTCCTGATGGGTTCGGGTATCTAGTAGTTGTTCTTGTTCGCCTCTACCATTAACATACAGCCATTTAAGCAGAAAGTTCCGCTCTGCAGAAGGGGGAATCACATCGGTAACCACAAACCGCCCCACGCTAAAAGCTCGTTGCTGGCTTAGGGCTAGGTTATGTTCGTCGTCCCCATCGGAATCTGTAAACCCTTGAATATAGAACGATTCCACACTAGGCGAAATGGCTTTTTTCGCTAAAATGTGCATGGTTAATATACCATAGCTACCCTAAGGGTTAACAGGGCTACTATAGGCTTCAAGTAGGCTATTAACACGGGCTATGTTACTATTTACCCCGTAAACATAAGCCATAGCCTGATGTTCTTCCAATACGGCTAACGCTTCAATATAATACTGTTTGGCTTGATGAAGCAGTATAGTACTTTGTTTCAATTCGCCTAAGATCTTAAGCACGTTACCCAAATTGTTTTGAGTCCCTGCCCACTGTAACGGTACTATATCACCTTTATATTCTTTCAAAGCATTATTGTAAGCATCAATAGCTTGCGTTAAATAGGCTTCATCCTCGGTACGTTCACTTAATACCTGTAGCACTTCACCCAAATTATTTTGAGTCATTGCCCAATCTAACGGTACTATATCACGCTTTCGTTCTCGCAAGGCGTTATTATAAGCATCAACAGCTTGCGTTAAATAGGCTTCCTTTCCGCTACGTTGACCTAAGACCGAAAGCACGTTGCCCAAATTATTTTGAATCGCTGCCCACTCTAACGGGACTATTTCACGCTTGCGTTCTTTCAAGGCGTTAGTAAAAGCTTCAACAGCTTGGGTTAAATAGGCTGGACTACCCGTTTCATTACCAATTTTACCCGCTAACAACCCAAGGTTATGCCATAGTTCCCCTAAGCGGTTAGTCATTATTTCAGGGTAAGGGGGGCTAGCAAGCCTAGTATGCAAACGGTTATAAATACCTATTATAGCTGTTCCAAAAGTTATTGAGCCATTTTAAAGGCTTGGTCAATGGCTTCATCTAAAGATAAGGTATCGGTTAGTAACCGACGAATTCTCGCCTTCAACGCCGACCAAAATCGCTCAATCGGATTCAAATCAGGACTGTAAGGCGGTAAAAACAACAACCGACAACCCGCAGATTCAATCAGCTGTTGAATCTCCCAAGATTTATGAAAACTCGCATTATCCCCAATGACCGTCATCCCCGCCGTTAAACTCGGTAACAACTCATGTTCAACCCACGTCAAAATAACCTCGGTATTACAATAGCCCTTAAAACACCACGGGGCTAATGGCTTTCCACCCTGTAACCCTGCTATAATAGAGGTACGTTCGGTGCGTTGACCACTAATTTCCTCCTGCACCCGTTCACCTTTAGGGGAACGACCATACAAGCGTTCAACGCTTCTACGGTCAACCCCACATTCATCCACAAACACAAGACTGGCGGGCGTTAGCGGTTCTATCTCCTGCTTATAAACTGTGCGTTTGGCTTCACTTCGTTCTCGGTAGAGCGTGCTTTTTTTTACGGCTAATGCCGAGTTTAATGAGGTTGTAGGAGATGGTGGATTTTTTAGAACCGAGCAAGAGAGCCAATTCGTCCAAATAGGCACTGGGGTTGGCTTTTTGTATGGCGAGTAGTTGGTTTCTGTCGATGCTTGTTGCGGTGGTTGCCCCTGGTTTTTTGGGGATGAGACAGGTTCGTTTGACCCATCGTTTGACGGTGGCGAGACTGACTTTGAATCGGATGACGGTGGCTTGTTGTGTTTCTTTTTCTTGATTGATGCAATCAACGACTCGTTGTCTTAAATCGACGCTATATGCCATAGATGAATCCTCCTTTTTCGTGAACGTTATCCTCCTTATTATAGCTCAATAATTATTGGAACAGCTATATCTCATCGATTGTCATTCCTAACTTTCGCTGCTTGGTTTGTCAGGGGGTTGCGGTTTGGCAACCCCCCGACACCCCCCGCAAATTTAGGGGCAAGCCCCTAAAGACCCCCAAAAAGACACCCCTCTATGCCACTACGGGCATTGACGAGGGGATGCTCTTTTTGCCCCTGCGGTGGACGGAACGTATCGACGACTGCAGAGCAAACGCGATGGTCGTTCCTACTGGTGGGTAAATTTTTTGGGCTATTCAGCCTAAAACCCTGTTGCGGCGTGGAAACTAGCCGCTGCGGATGATGTAGCGGATGGTTTCTTCCGAGTAGTAGCCGTGGTTTTAGCGGTTGCTGATTTCCCCCGAACCGTAGAAGCCTTACTAGCCGTACGAGTAGATTTTCCCTTCACCACCTTGGTAGCAGAAAGAGCTTTTTTAACCGTATCCGTTCTCGTCGATTTTTTTGCGGTGGCGGTCGTCGTCTTTTTTGTTGCTCCAGCCGTTGGTTTGGCTAGTTTCACTTCTAATAAAGCAATCGCATTTTCTAGCTTAAACGTTTCAATATCGGTCGTTTTAGGAATGGGGAATTTGTCTTTTTTATATGCCAAAAAGTAGCCAAAGCGTCCTTTTTTAACGTACACTTCCGCTTTGCCATAAAGCCCCAATGGAATGGCTTTCTTCCCGCTGGTTTCATACAGTTCCACGGCTCGTTCTTCTGAAATCGTAAAAATATCGTCAGGGGCTTTGATGGAAATAAACGTTGCCCCCACTTGAATGTAAGGCCCGAACCGCCCGTTGTTTGATTGTATTTTTTCACCCGCTGGGGTAACGCCCACTTCCCTAGGTAATGCTAACAATTTCAACGCCACTGGCAAGGTTACACTGCTAGGTTGAACGCCCGCTGGTAGGCTGGCTCGTTTTGGTTTTACTATTTTTGCTTTTTTTGCTCGGCTTCCTTCGGCGGGTGGCACTTCTTCGGCTTCTCCCAGCTGAACATATACCCCGTAAGGCCCTTTTTGTAGCGTTACGGCCTTACCAGTGGTTTCATCTTCCCCTAAAACCAGTGGTCCCGCATCTAAAAAGCCAAGAGATTCTCCGCCTTCGGCTGCCGCTTTAGTAGCATCATCTAAGGCTAACTGTTTGGTATGTTTACAAGTAGGATAGTTTGAACACCCAATAAACGCCCCAAACTTGCCTAGTTTCAAGCCTAAACGCCCTGTTTTGCAGGTTGGGCAAGCCCGCCGTACTTCTGCAGAAATGGGTTCGCCCGTGGTTTCATCCAACACAGAAGGGAAAAAGTGTTCTTCCAAGGTTTCATCCAAGGCGTTTAACACATCAGTCAACGTGAGTGATTGCGTGGCTTTCACCGTTTCAATAAACGGTTGCCAAAACTGCTGTAGCACTTGCAAGTACGAAAGCGAACTGCTCGTAATATCATCCAACTGTTGTTCTAGGTTGGCAGTAAAATCATATTCTACATACTGAGCAAAAAATTGTTTTAGGAAGGTAGTAACCAACCGACCTCGGTCTTCAGGGAAAAACCGACGGGCTTCCATCCGCACATAAAGGCGTTCTTGCAAAATTTTAATAATACTGGCATAGGTGGAAGGGCGTCCAATCCCCAATTCTTCCATCCGCTTCACCAAAGAAGCTTCTGAATAGCGGGCGGGGGGCTTGGTAAAATGTTGTTCTGTTTTAAGTTTGTTGAGGTGCATGGCTTGCCCAACGGTTAAAACGGGTAATTCACGGTCTTCGTCGTCTTTCGCCCCATCGGCTTCTGCGTTTTCCGCTTCTGAAAACGATTCTTGTTGTTCCCTGTAAGCCCTATAAAACCCATCAAACTTAATAACCGAACCCGTTGCCCGAAACTGCACGGTTTTGCTGGTATTTATAATATCTACGCCCGTTTGGTCTAGCACCACATTCGCCATTTGGCACGCCATGGTGCGTTTCCAAATCAAATCATACAACCGAAATTGGTCTTCGTTCAAGTAAGCTTTCATCTGCTTCGGAGACCGAGCCACATCTGTGGGGCGAATGGCTTCGTGGGCTTCTTGAGCATTTTTAGCTTTCGTTTTGTATAGCCTTGGGGCGGCGGGTAAATAGGCTTGCCCATAAAGGCTTAACACTTGCTGACGAATACCGGTTACCGCATCAACGGATAAATTCATCCCATCCGTACGCATATAGGTTATAAGACCGGTTACTTCGCCCCCAATAGAAACGCCTTCATACAATTTTTGAGCCGTTTGCATGGTGCGGGTAACAGAAAAGCCTAATTTTCTGGCAGCTTCCTGTTGCAAGGTAGAGGTAATAAACGGTGGATAAGGGTTGCGTTGTACGGTTTTAGCATCGATATTAGCAACAGCAAAGTTTTTATCCGCTTCAACAAGGGCTTCTACCGCTTTCACACTGGCTTCATTATTGAGGCTTAATTTAGTTAGCTTTTTGCCTTGAACTTGCGTTAGCTGGGCTAAAACAGGCTGAATTTTGGTTTTACTTTCAGGTTGAAAGAGCCCATCCACGCTCCAGTATTCTTCGCTTTTGAAGCGTTCAATTTCGTCTTCACGGTCGCAAATTAAGCGTAACGAAACACTCTGCACCCTACCAGCAGATTTACTACCCGGTAGTTTTCGCCATAAAACAGGCGAAAGGTTAAACCCCACTAAATAATCTAACGCACGACGGGCTAAATAGGCGTCTACCAGCGGTTGGCTGACGGTTCTAGGGTTTGCCATAGCCGTTTGAACGGCGGTTTTGGTAATTTCGTTAAAAACCACTCTGGTTACAGGCACACCGGCTTTAATGGCTTTTTTTTCTTGTAATACTTGTTGAATGTGCCAAGAAATGGCTTCTCCCTCACGGTCAGGGTCGGTTGCGAGGATGATGCTTTCAGATTGTTTGGCGAGTTTGACCAGTTCTGAAACCACGCCTTTGGCACGGGAAGATAAATCCCACAGCATAGAAAACCGGTCTTCGGGGTTGACGCTACCATCTTTTGGGGGAAGGTCTCTGATATGCCCATAGCTGGCGATAACGTGGTACTGGTTGCCAAGGTATTTATTAATAGTAGTTGCCTTGGCGGGGGATTCTACAATGACGAGATGGGACATTAGGCTGATGGGTGTCTTTCACGAAGGCAATGAGGCTGTAGGTTTAATGACAAGCTTAAAGCTACGCAAAACACGCCGTGAAAGCAAGAGCCTATTATTTTTTCATATTTCCTAATTTATAGTGTAGCCTTTTAAAAAAATTCTGACTCTGTTTTATCGTAGGGGCGGATTGCATCCGCCCGCTTGGATGTTAACAGAAACGGGCGGATGCAGTCCGCCCCTACGAATTTACTGATATTAATGTGTCAGTGGGCTTTTGTTGTTGGATTGCATGAGCCCCGTTAAAATAGAAAGCAAAAGCGACCCTAACAACGCTGGCCAAAAACCGTTTACTTGAAACCCTGGCACCAACCAAGCCGCTAAGCCCAGCATGGCAGCATTAATCACAAAAGAAAACAACCCAAGCGATAAAAACGTTATCGGCAACGAAAGAAAGCTAACCAGGGGCTTTATTAGCATATTCACAACACTAATAACCAACGAACCCGCTAAGGCAGCAAAAATGTTATCAATTTGCATACCCGGTACTAGCAAAGCTACTAACCATAAAATTAAAGAACTCATCACCCAGTACATTATAAAGCTCAACATTTGCCTCAACTCCTCATGGTTGCTTTTGTAAAATAAATAGTGTCCTGATATTTAAGACTTATTTGGCGTCATCACTTCATTATCCATTACTTCATGGGCTTCTAAATACCAAAGATTTTTATCTAACGCCCTGCTTATGCCTGTATATATATCTTCAGTACCTTCATCGTCAACTTCCGCAACCGTGGTAATACTATTACGAACTAATGCCGCCGCATCGGCATACTGCACGGTTAAGTAGGGCAAAATAACGCTTTGTTTTTGAAAGGTTTTGTCCCAAACCTCCAAGGAGGAAACTTCCACAATTGATTGGGGCGTACCGTAGGCGATACCACCAATAGCAACAGCCCGTTCAGCCACTTCATCTATGTGGGCTTCAAGTTCAGCGGCAAACGTATCAAACAAAAGATGTAACCCAATGAAATTGGGCCCTTTTATATTCCAGTGTGCTTGTTTAACCTGTAATTTTAAATCTAATAAGGTTGCTAACACTTCATTTAAACTATCAATAACGACAGGTTTGACCTTTGCAGGTAAACTATGGCTATTTTTAGTAGCAGAAAGTAGGGTTGACATCATGATAGCGTCCTCATCTGTTAAGTGAAACGGAATTTCTGTAGCAGATGTTATACTAGCATATCGAAGGGGGGTTATTAAACCACCCAAACCCTAAGAAACTGTTAAGATTGTAGTACCTTGAAGTTCACCCCGCAACGCTTGTTGTTGCAATTCAAGTAATTGAGCAATACCTGCTTGGGCAACATCCATTAATTCATCCATGGCTTTACGGCTAAAGGGTTTGTCTTCACTGGTGGCTTGCACTTCAATGAATTCACCTTCAGCATTCATCACAATGTTGGCATCTACTTCCGCAGTGGAATCTTCGTTG
>JACEUU010000001.1 GCA_024998755.1 Vampirovibrio sp.
TTAAGGTGTTACCTGTGCCGTTAATGGCTGAGGCTCCTGTGAGGATTAAATTCTCTAGGTTAGACCCTAGCGTGTAAGAGACACTGGATTGGACTGTATCTGTGCCTTCGCTGGCATTTTCGGTAATCGTATCGGTTGTACTATCTACGATGTAGGTATCGTTACCCAATCCGCCGATGAGCGTATCTACCCCGGCTCCGCCGTCGAGGGTGTTATTGCTGGCATTGCCTGTGATGGTATTATTTAGGGTGTTACCTGTGCCATTAATAGCTGATGCTCCTGTCAACGTCAGATTTTCGACGTTAGATCCTAGGGTATAAGAGACACTGGATTGGACTGTATCTGTGCCTTCATTCAATGCTTCTGTCACCACATCTGAGGTACTGTCGACGATGTAGGTGTCATCCCCAGTTCCGCCGACCATAGTGTCATTGCCTGCTCCGCCAAAGAGATAGTCATTGCCTGCTCCACCAATGAGGGTATCTGCCCCTGCTCCGCCGACCATAGTGTCATTGCCTGCTCCGCCGTCGAGGTTGTTGTCGCTGGCATTGCCCGTGATGGTATTATCTAGGGTGTTGCCTGTGCCATTAATAGCTGATGCTCCTGTCAACGTCAGATTTTCGACGTTAGATCCTAGGGTATAAGAGACACTGGACCGAACCGTATCTGTGCCTTCACTCAAGGCTTCCGTAATGGTATCGGTGGTACTATCCACAAGATAGGTATCGTTGCCAGTTCCGCCAATCAACGTATCGATACCAGCACCACCATCGAGGGTGTTATTGCTGGCGTTGCCCGTTAAGATGTTATCTAGGGTGTTACCCGTGCCGTTAATATTGCTACTGCCCGTTAAGGTAAGGTTTTCGACGTTTGCCCCAAGGCTGTAGGTAATAGAGGTTTGCACGGTATCTGTGCCTTCACTGGCATTTTCGGTGATGACATCTGATGCACTATCTACGACGTAGATATCGTTACCAGCCCCGCCAATCAACGTGTCGTTGCCAGTTCCACCAGTGAGGGTATCATTCCCCGCCCCGCCAATCATTGTGTCGTTGCCAGCTCCGCCAATGAGGGTATCATCCCCAGTCCCACCAGTCAGAATGTGATTAACGGGCAGTACAGGAGATAGCCCTTCCGCTGCTGCCACAACGGTTTCTAACGAATCCTTTTGTAAGGAAGTGAGTACAACAGACAAATCATTAACAAAATCAGAGGAAAAAGATTCCGGTCTATTAGTGGCTTTATCGTCAAGCCTAAACCCTATTATCGGTTTCTTTACCTCTTCTTTATCTGGGTTTTTACGTGTATCTTTAAGCATGGTCTTTATCCCCTTAAGGGTCTGTCTGCTTGTTAGGCTAATTATCAAACTAGACAGAGTCTCTTCAATAACTTATCGGTATAAACCATAGATTACTTAAATGTCAATTAAATATATACTAACAGAAGTTACGGAAAAAGGGCAAGGTAAAATAGAAGGGACATTATTCCACCTCTCATAGGATACCCCACCCCCATGACTACCTTTGCCGACATCCAAATTCAACAAGCCACACCGACTCACAAATTCCTAGAGGAAATGAACCAAACCCTACCATGGCAACTATTTGAAACCATCCTCAAAACACACATCCACCACAAACCCAACGGCAGACCACCCTACAAACGCCTACTACTGCTCAAAATGAACCTCCTCAAAATATGGTTCAATCTCTCCTATGAACAAACCGAATTTCAATGCCACGACAGACTCTCCTTCCGAAAGTTTCTCGGCTTCTCCTTAGAATCCCCCATCCCTGAAGCCACGACACTCGAAAACTTCCAACACGAACTGCAAAACACCCCAGCCCAAGAAGCCCTTTTCTTAGCCTTAGACACCTTCTTCCAAGAGAACAACCTCATTCTTAAAGAAGGCAACTTGGTAGATGCCACCTTTATTAAAGCCAATAGCAAACAGAGAAAAAAGCCTGAAGACCAGAGCGACCCTGATGCCACTTATGGCTACAAAGGCTTTGGTTACAGTGCCACGGTTAATGTGGATGCTAAAAGCAAGTTGATTCGCAAGGTGGTTGTTACTGGTGCCAATGTGCATGACAGTCAGAGTTTACTGCCTGTACTGGTGGGCGATGAGCAGACTGTTGGTGCGGATAGTGGGTATGTGGGTAAGGAGAAGGATTTGAAGGCGTTGGGGATACAGCCGAGGATTATTAAGCGTCGTGTTCGGGGTAAGCAGCATGAACCAACGCCTGAGTTGACGGCTTCGCAGAAGCGGTTTAATGGGTTGCTTTCTAAGGTTCGGGCTAGGGTGGAGCATGTGTTTGCGGGTTGGAAGACGGTGTTTAAGAAGGTTCGTGTGTCTTGTCGTGGGTTAGTGCGTGTTTCTGCGGAGATTTTGGGCTTGGCATTTGGGTATAATTGTCGTCGGTATGGTTTTTTGGTGAGGAGGGGGGTAGGTTTTAGTGGATTCTTGTATGGTTTTTAGGTAATTATGATCCGAAAAGAGTGGAAACAAGGGGTATTGTTCTGTTTTTTGAGCATTTTTGGTTGAATTTTATTAAAAAACACTCACTACTCCCACCTGCACACCCTTATTCCGTAACTTCTATAATAGGAGCCTACCACCACCTAGTTGTCTCTTGCTTATACAGAACTCTCTGAAAAAGCCTCGACAAAAAACAACCTGGCTATGGTGAGTGACTGCGAAGCCTCTTCTGTGCTTGCCCTGAGGAGATTCCTGCAGTTGCTCAGAAATGATAAAACAGGTTATGTAGTCTTTGAATTCGTAGCATTAAGGCGTTGCACCGGCAGTATTTAAAGTTTTTGAACTTTGGGGAATACGCTTGCTTACCAAACTGCTGAACAGCTATTATTGCTTAGCTTAGGCTGAAATTCTGAGCTTCCAACATGCCTATAACCATTCGTAGATTAAATAGCCTGTTCTCAAATCGATCTATCTTCGCTAGCATTTTTAGCTAGTTGGTTTGTTAGAGTAACGCAACAGGCTAGGCAAATGCAATGGTCGTTTCTATTGCTTGGTATGCTATTCAAATTTAAAAATGGGGCTTACTGTGTTTTTAGAAAATCCAACACTTGCTGAACCAACCATTCAGGGGTTGAAGCCCCTGCCGTAATACCCACCACATGGGCAGATTGTAAGACGGATAAATTTTCCAGTTCTTTCGCCGTTTCAATATGAATGGCGGGCGTGCCTAATTCATTACATAAATCTGCCAAGTGCGTTGTGTTGGAACTGTTTTTACCGCCAATGACAATCATTAGTTGTACTTGTTTGGCTAAATCTGCCGCTGCGTGTTGCCTAAAAAACGTCGCTGGGCAAATGGTGTTATAAACTTTCAATTCTTTGGCAACCATACTTAAATGCTTCACCATATCAAAAAAGGTGTCTTCCATTTGGGTTGTTTGGGAAACCACGCCAATGCGTCGTTTAGGAACATTCGCTAATTTTTCAGCTATTTGGGCAGGATGATTAATAGCCACAATCACTGCACCTGCCACTTCGTTAGCAAAGGCTGAAATACCAATCACTTCCGGATGATTTTCTTTACCTACAACCACCACGGTGTAGCCTTCTTTTGCCAGTTCAATGGCTTTGTTTTGAACCAACCGAACATCGGGGCAAGTTGCATCAGTTACATGAATGCCTCTGGCTTCGGCTTGGGTAATTAATTCTGGCGGAGCCCCATGGGTACGAATAACACAATTAGCCCCATCCGGTATTTCAGCTAGCGTTTGAACGGTACGAATACCCATGGTTTCCAACCGTTCAATTTCTTGTTGATTATGAATTAATTGTCCTAGAACGTATGTGGGTTGTTCATCAGTGGTGTTTTGATGAGAGGCATTAATGGTTTTATCTACCGCTTTTTTTACGCCGTGGCAAAAACCGGAATGTTTGGCTAGTTTAATGAATTTGCCCGAAGCAGTTTTAAAATCTTTGCCTTCTAGGGGTACTTCAAATTCAGCTTCCATGGTGAGGGAATCAATAATAGTGTGTTGGGGGTTGGGGGCATCCATCGTAGCGTATCTCATTTCGGTTTGGAGTGAATTAACGTTAAAGCTTAGTATGTTCATTTTAACGCTAATTTAACTATTTTACCAATAGGAGCTTTGGTGTAGTTTGTAACAATTTTGAGATAACTGTTACGATTTACCCAGTTTTTTATAAAGCCGTTCGAATAAATAATTGTGTATGTTTAATTTCCTAGTGGTTGGTTTAGAACCCCTTTTACTTTATAAGGAACAGTTAATTGTGTCTAATAGTTATTTAAGAACCAGTTACCATAATTGCCCTTGTCCACTGCCAGGTGCAGGAACATTTAATGCCAACAGGGGTACTACTGTGCAGGGGGGCTCTTATGATAATGCACCGCCTACTTTTGCACCATCTGGTGGCTTGCCTTTTCCTGCCCCTTTCTCTCAAGTAGGCGTTGGTGGTTATATGGCTAATTCGAAAAATCCCCAAGCGAACTGGGGCGTTACTGCACACGCTAATAATGGATTTTATGGGCAACGCCTTTCTGATGCTCCTAACCCAGAGAATAGTTATTATACAGCGGGTCAGCCAATGCCTTATCCTATGGTAGAATTTGCACCTAGTCCTTTTTCTGGCGGTGGTTACAGTCAGTCAGCTTACGGTAATGGTGGGGCTTTAGGTAATGGGTATGCGGATCAATATGGTATGCAACAAGGCTGTGGTGCCTATAATGGTACAAATTCATCTGGTTACCATCCTTATGGTGGCGGTAATTCGATTCCTTATTTTGATTTTCCACAGGGTTATTTGCCATCACTGGGGCATGGAGATGTGCCTGCACCCTTACCAACAGAATTGCCTAAGGCTTATGGCGTTAATGAAACCGCTGCTTTTTGGGGAGACCCCCATATTGTAGATGCTGATAGAGCCGATAAAACGAATGATAAAGCTACTAGCTTTGATGTGGTTGAAGCAGGCTTGTATAATATTTTGGAAGATAAGGGTCTTCAGTTTAACGCCAAGTTTGAAAAATTCCCCCAATGGGGTCCGACCGTTGCCACAGAAGCTGGCATCAACTTAAACGGTGCTAAAGTATTGGTTAGTGCGGATGGAACGGCAACCGTCAATGGGAAAAAGCTAGTAGATGGCGAAACCGTTACCTTGAAAGATGGCTCAAAAATAACCGATTCAGGTAAAGGGGTTAAAATTTCAACTAATCCTACTAATGGAGAATATGATATTGAATTGACTGCGGTGGATAGCGGAGAGAAAAAACCTGATGGTTCTCCGTTATATTATATTGATTCTAAAGTTTTTACCCGTGATAAAGGGGTTGGTTTTGATGGCGTTGCCCCTAAGGGTATATTAGGTGAAGGTTTTGATGAAGATGGCGTTGAACGTAAAGCCTTAAAATTGGGTGGTGCTGATAAATATACGGTAACTACTTTGATTGCTGATGATAAGACACCATTACTAGCACCTAGAAGACCTCTAACACCTTGGAATGGCGATCTACCACAATTACCACCCTTCCCACCCTATCAGGGGTAGTATAATCTTTTTTAAAAGAGACACCTAAGGCCTCAGCTGTTAGGTGTCTTTTACATGGGGGCGTGGTAAAATAGGTACACTTGTTGCTGTTTGTTTCCCTGTTATCAATCAATTATTAAAAGGTGATACTGATGTTTTCTACAATTATTTCTTCCTCAAAACGGGTATTGCTAACGGCATTGGCTGGCGGGCTATTTGCTTCTAGTTTTGTTGTGCCTTTATCTGCCTTTGCCTACCAGTCTGGTGCGAAAATAAAAACCGCAAAGGGCGATATTATTATCTATCTTTATGATAAAGAAGCCCCTATTACCGTTAAAAACTTTAAAGGCTTGGTAGAACGTAATTTTTACAGTGAAGGTAGCATGGTGTTTCACCGTGTAGTGCCAGGGTTTGTGGTGCAAACAGGAGACCCTACCAACACCGGCATGAGCGGCTCAGGTAAAACGATTCCCCTAGAAGTCCGTAACAGTCTTTATCACAACAGGGCTGGTATGGTTGCTATGGCTCGGTCTTCTGCACCGGATAGTGCTTCGTCTCAATTTTACATCACGCTGGCTGCACAGCCTTCGTTAGATGGTAAATATGCCATATTTGGTCGGGTTTTGAAGGGTATTGATGTGCTACCTCGTATTCAACAAGGCGATGGGATGTTTAGCGTTACGCTAATGGATGTTGAGGGTATGATGCCAGAAAAGCCCGTTAATGCAGCCCCTAAAACTAATTTACATAAGTTGTTTAAGAAATAGTCAAATTTTATTCCTAAACCAAAGAGCCACTTTCTACAGAAGGTGGCTCTTTAGTTTGAAACATTTTTAATAAAAGAAACTAAGCTTCAACCGCTTCTTCAGCAATAGCTACGGCGGTTTCGGGAAGCTCAACAACTGCTTCTTCTTTTACTTCTACTACTTCAATTTCAGGAACTTTAGCAACGGTAGGACGAGCTTTATTGGCTTCACCCATGTGTTGTTTTTTCTCTTTTTTTGGTAATTCAACCAATGCACCATCTTCAGCTGCTTTGGTTAGCAAATAAGCAACCGTTTCAGAAGGTTGAGCACCTTTAGCAATCCAAGCCAAAGCAGAAGCTTTGTCTAATTTCAATTGTTTACGCATGGGGTCATAAAAACCCAGTTCCGCAATAGGAGCACCGTCTCTGCGGTTACGAATATCTGTAACTACGACTCTGTAAAAAGCAGTTTTTTTACGGCCGAGGCGTTTTAAACGAATTTTGACCATGAGGATGTTTTACTCCGAACATCTTGAGTGTTGTAGAAAAATGTGCCTACAACTAGCAGTAATGAGACTAAAAATTGAGAGGATTATCGCAAACCTTAGGAAAGATGACGATTCTTTCACAATGACAATGAATGCAATTACCCTTTAGCATAGCAAAAAAAAGGATTAATACAAGAGGTCTATTGTATTAGCTGACACAATTAATCTTGAGCCGTGTTTATGTGAATAGAAACTATTTTTATAATAAATTAGGCCACATCAAATACCATGCACCCCCTTCGTTTCATTTTTGGCGTTTTCTTTATTCTATTACTGCTATGCTACGCAATACCTTTTGTACACGCTTACGATAATCGCTTCCCCTATTTTACTAACGACCGATATGATTGGCATTACGCTGAAACCAGAACGATTCCTTTGCCCACTCAATTGAATCTCAATACAGCTTCATTTAATCAGCTGTTAACGTTGCCTGAAGTAACCGAACCCATTGCTTTGGCTATTTTAGAACAACGCCCGTTTACGAACTTGGCAGATTTAAACAAGCTTTCAGCTAGAATGACCCCAAAACGTGTGGAACAGCTGAAGTTGGCTATTGGCAGTAGGGTTGTTATTGCCCCCGCTTATGCGGGTGAAAAAGCATCGCCTTTAGTTAAGGAATTATTGAGAACAACGCGTTATAGTAAGCCCTTCTGAAAAAATGCTATAATAAAAGAACTTACAGTCTTAACTTGTTCTCCTAAGTTGGTAGAGACGGTCTATATAGCATGATGATGAACCAGTCTTCAACGCCATTCGAAGATAACCATACCCTACCGCCCGTTGCCCCCCCTATTTGGGAACGGGATGTTGACCCTGAACAAACGCTCTTACAACAAGAACAAGCCTTTGAAACCCGCCTAAGCCAAGGCGAAAAACCGTCTGCTCTCATCAAAAGCCCCACGGCAGCGGAAACTGCCCTCTTTAGCGTGCCACCCCAAAAAATCCGTGATGCTCATCGTCAAGTTCGCACGGTGCTTTCTATGGCAGATTTAAACGGCTACAAAGGTCGAGTTTCCAAGCTCATGGGGCTAACGGTTGAAGCCTCGTTACCTAAGCTAAAAATTGGCGATTTATGCTACATTGAAACCATTGATGGGGAAATGAAAGCCGCCGAAGTAGTTGCTTTCAAAGGCGATAAAGCCATTATGTTGCTGCTTTATGATGGCGGTGGCATTTATCAAGGGGCATGGGTTACCACTACGGGTATGCCCATTATGGTACCCGTTGGCGATTTCCTTAAAGGGCGACTCATTTCCCCCTTAGGCGAACCACTTGATGGTAGACCGCTAGATACCCGAAACGCTAAGTGGGTGCCTGTTGAAGCTGCTCCGCCAGACCCCCTCAGCCGACCGATTATTTCCGCCAAGTTTTCAACTGGCGTAAGGGCGATTGATTCACTATTAACGATGGGTAATGGGCAAAGAATGGGCTTGTTTGCAGGGTCTGGTGTAGGGAAATCTACGTTGCTGGGTATGATTGCTCGGGAATCAGAAGCGGATGTCAACGTGGTTGCCCTCATTGGCGAACGGGGTCGGGAAGTGAAAGAATTTATGGAACACGCCCTGAAGGAAAAGGGTATGGCAAAATCTGTACTGGTGTGTTCTACAGGCGACCAACCGCCACTGATTCGGATGAAATGCCTGCAAACCGCCACCGCCATATGTGAATACTTCCGTAGCCAAGGCAAAAAAGTGTTTTTAATGACTGATACCGTTACCCGTTGTGCCATGAGCGGACGGGAAGTGGGGCTTTCCATTGGGGAGCCGCCCACAATGAAGGGGTATCCGCCTTCAATATTTTCTTGGCTTCAAAAGGTGTTGGAACGTACAGGCATTACGGATGATGGGTCTATTACGGCTTTGTATACCACCCTAATGGAAGGAGATGACATTAACGACCCTGTTGTGGATACCGTTCGGGGTATTGTGGATGGGCACATTTTCCTTTCCAGAAAAGTGGCGGCTTCTAACCATTACCCTGCGATTGATATTTTAGGCTCAGTTAGTAGGCTGTTTACCGAAATTTGCGATTTAGAACATATGCAGGCGGCGGGTAAAATGCGGGAACTAATGGCGGTTTATAAGGATGCTAAGGATTTGATTGATATTGGGGCGTATGAACATGGAAATAACCCAAAAATTGATTTGGCGATTCGGCTGATGCCAGATATTAACGGCTTCCTTCGGCAATCCATTAAAGATTCCGTCAGTATGGATGGGACGATTAATACGCTTAAAGACATGATGCGAGACGTTCATTTTTAGGTAGAAGCTTCACCACTACCATAGAAATCATACTTATTTTCGGGTTTGGGCAAATAAGGTTTTTTGTAGCTTTCTAAATTCTTTTGCCTCGCAATTTTTCGCCGTTTTTGTTGTTTGACTCTTAATTCGGCGTAATTATTGGGCATATTGGTTGTATCAAAGCCCAATTTAGCGGCTTCAATTTTGGCTTTGGCAAAGCTGTCTGCTTCCGCACTACTGGTAGCTGAAGTAGACGGTGTATTTGTTGATGCCACTGCTGGCTGTTGTTGCTGATTCATGTACGCTAGTAATTGCTGATATTTTTCTGCTGTAATGCCACTATTACCAAAACTATTAACACTTGCAAACGCTAGAGGCGAAGCTACTGGTGGAAAGCCTGTTAGTGCTTGTTGCTGAGGCATTAAGGTGGTTTGAGGCAAGGCTTGTTGAATGGTGTAATCTGCTGGTAAAACCGCTCTGGGTGTGGCGGCTACTGTTGAAGCTGGCTGTTGCTGCTGGGCTTGTTGTTGAGCCTGTTCTTGGGCTTTGGCTTGAGCTTGAGCTTCTTGGGCTTCAGGGCTGGTATTTTGCAATACTGCTGTTAGGGTTGCTTTTGAAACTAATCCTACGCCCGCTACATTGACCATTTCTTCTTGAACCGGTGCGGTAGGTGTTGGTGCTGGGCTAGTTGCTGTCGTATCAGTTGCTACTGGTGGCTGTATCGTTGGTTGTTGAACGGGTTGGGCTGCAACTGGTGCTTGAACCACTGGTTGCTGGGGTTGTTGTTGCACCATGATGGGTTGTTGTGCTACAACGGCTTGCCCTGTAGCAGCGGCGTTATCTGCTTGGATTTTTTGATTGGCTAGTGCTGTGGCTTGGTCTTTCGTAATGCCTTGAGCCATCAGGGCATTACGATAAATTTCCATTTGTTTGCCTTCTTCTAATTTCTTTTGAACGTCTTTCCAGCCACTTAAGGCATTTTCTGCCGTGCTTTTGCCAAATTCACCTAGGTTTCCTGACAGTATCGCTGCAGATTGTTTATCAGAAAGACTAGAATTACCTGTGCTTGCAACAACCGGTTGTTGAGCCACCGTAGCCATAACTGTTGTAGGGTTCACCCCTGCTGGTGCTGCAGTTGCTTGGGTTTGAGGCATGGTTGGTATGGTTGTTTGTAATTGTTGTAGGGCTTGTTCTTGTACACCTTGTTGTTGCCCTTTCATAGTAGTAGCTTGAATTTGAGCCTGTAGTGCAAGATTCTGTTGCTTTAATTGGTCATTAGCCTTGGTTACTTCGCTTACTTGAGCTGATTGCTGAGCCATTGCTAATACTTGCGGGGCAACTTTTGTTGTGCCTTCAACGGCTAATGAATTAGCACCGGCTAAGGCTTGTTGTAAATCTGTCATGCCTTCCCCACCCGAAGTAGTAGGTTGGGTAGCCATTGGCATAGCTACTTGGGGTTGCGTAGGTTGTTGCCCCATAGCCATGGCTTGTTGCTGTTGTTGCAACAAGGCTGGATTATAAGTGCTAACTGGGTTGACGCCCGCCATGATACTGAAATACTCCGACAATGAGGATTAATTAAAAACGTTAAAAGCTGATAGCCGTGTTGCTACTAAATGGTACAATCCCATTGACGGGAGGTATAAATCCAAGCCCTAGGGTTGAAAAGGGTGCATCTGAAGGTAAGCCGAGGGGCTTGAATGGGATGCTGGGTGCGGGTTTAATGTCGCCAAAAATAGATTGTGCCACAGGCGTTAGTTGAATAGGCCCTTTGAGATTGAGCGGGTCTTGTTGCAGGGTGCTGGCATCAAAATTGCTGATGGAATAAGGGTTACCATTGGCTAGCAATAAGGTAGAAGGTACTACGCCAAACGGTTCTAGTTGGGCGTTATGCCGTAGTACTTGGTTCATTTCCGTATCGGTCGTGAAGTTACCACCAAACGGGTCCCATTCGTAGGTTTTACGATAGGCTGCATTGGCGTTTAAAAATGATGAATCAAAAGCCGTAAAGCCTGGAAAAAGTGTGCTCATTTTTTTGATTTTACCCCGTTCCTAGTTGAAAGCCCCTTGCTTGGCAAAATAGCATTCATTACATTACTATAAGCATTAAACCCCTCTTTGTATCATTTTGTGTTAGGTAGCATACTTTTTGATTGACAAGCGTTTGTATAAATGAAATGCTATCAAAAAACTTTACTTTAGGAGGTTCAACGTTTTTTATGATGGTCTTAACGGCTTCATCAACGTCATTATATCCTTATTCCTCTAGTTATTCGTTAAAAAAGGGTACTACGACTGCTGATGCAACGACTAACCCCGCATCATACCCAGTGCGTAAAAATAGACCCACGGTTTCACCTCCATCCCCTGCCATGCCTGTATGGATGCCTATTGCGTTAATTGGCGGAAGTATTGGTGCTGCTACACTTGTTGCAATATCACTGGTCGTAAATCGTAAAAAAACGAGTGCTGTAGCCCCCAATACTGAAGTTGTAAGCACTTTAGCGAAAGAAGGAGCTGAGATAGTTGAAACAGTAGGGAAACAAGGTCTTGACATAGTCAGCAAAACAATCACTGCTGAAAAACCAGTGCCAGTAACTAAACCTGAAACAACGACGTCCAAACCGTGGTGGAAGCAGAAATGGTTAAGTTTTGTTGCAACTGCAACTGTTGTTGTAAGTGCTTTCGGCGGAATTTCTACAATGTGGAAACCAGTTAAAAACCTTGATTTGGCTAAACCTATTGATATGGAAAGGATTGCTCAAGCAATTCCTCCGCTGACCAAAAATCCTCTCTATCAATTGGGTTTTGAGTGTGTGGATAAAACAACACTGCAGGTCTCACAATCGGCAATTAAAGACCCTACAAAGTTTCCTCCAACGATACCCCAAACGTTAGAAAACTTACCAACAGCTCAAGCATGTGCGGCTAGCTTGCCTATTTTAAACAGGTGGGGAACAACCAGACCTAGTTCTTTTTTATTAGCCGTTCACGACCGTAATAATCGATTCGTCGGGATTCAAATCCCAAAAAATTATCGGCAGACGAGCTAGGGAAATTAACTTTACCAGAGCTTCAAGCAAAATTCCAGCCTAAACTAGGGACTCTTGTTTTTTTTACTAAAGAGAGTCAAGAAGCGTATGATCAGTTGTCATTACAAGACCGACTGACGCAGTATACAACAAAATACATAGCTATTGCCCCTAAAATTGATACGAGTAAAGTGGACTTTAACCAACCCATTCCTATTGCAACACGCTTTCTACCTCAAGACCTAGAATTAAAAGCACAAATAGCCAAAGCCTTTGCTGTAATAAACGCCTCCCCTCAGGGCAATGAAATCCTAAGACTCGCTAAAGAAAACAAGATAGCCTTGCAGTATTTACCCGATGATAGGCCTTCAAGCAGACAAAATGGTCATTTCATATCAGAAGATAATGCCGTAAGATTGTCTTCAGCTTTGTTAAACACACAGAACTTACGTACAACAGACGGGTTCAATTTTTTGGTTTTTGTTTTAACGCATGAATTAGGGCATGGGGTTATTGATAATGAATGGTTAATAGCCCGAAATGAAACAAGACCACCAATAAGAACTAAGTATGATAAAGAGGGGCGTATTCTAGGAGGTGTTTTAAGTTTTGATGGGATAGAGAACAAATCACATCTTGAAGAAATGACGGTCAACACCCTAGCTACTACAATAGCTTCTCAGTTAGTAGGTAAATTACCACCTTTGCAAATGTATAACGCGCCATTATTACAAATGGATACATCCATTGAATTTGCCAAAGCCTATGGCTTCTACTCACATCCAGGTCTAGCATCGTTAGGTTTTGACCAAGAAACTTACAAAGACCAAGAAGCTGATACAATTTACAATAGACTAGGCATTGGCGATTTTACTCTCAATCGGGCTTTAGCAACAGAAGTGGCTCTTCGAGAAAAAGAAGCTCAAAAGAAGCCTTAACCCAAGCTTTGAACCCGTTGTAATGAAGCTTGGTAAATGGCACGGCAAACAATGACACCATCTAACACATAATCCACACTTACTTCACCCACTAATTCATCAGGGCTAATGGAAACCAACGAAAGTTGCTCTAACCGTTTCCAAACCGTGTTATCGGGGTATTTAAATTCAAACGAAAAGAACCCAGCATTACCCGCAACACGGGTAGGTGCAATTTCAAACACCCTGTGTTGGTTCCGTTGCGGTTCTACATTCAACCCAAACGTATCAAATACTTTTTGCTTCAACAATAAGGTTTCTTGCCAATGCCCAACAAACCGCTTAGGGTTAAAGCCAGTGGTTAATTCTTGCCATTGCTGTTGTACGTTTTCTAACTGGCGTGCCAATAACGAAGCCTTCTGTTGTTCTTGGCTAAAGGCTCGTTGTTGTTCTAGCTTGTTACGTTCTACATCTAGCAACTGGCGTTGAAGTACGGCTTTTTCTTCCATCAACTTCATGTTCTGTTGTTCATTCGCAACAGTTTTCAATTGCTGAACCATTTGCGTCAATTCTTTTACTTTTTTATTAAACAAATTGTTCACGTTGTAAAGGTGAGAATTTAATTTCTCTGCTTCAATTAACTTGCGTTGATTCGCTTCTTTTTCACCCATTAGGCGTTCCACAATTTGCATGGTGGTTGCGTTGTTAAGTGCTGTACTACCATTCGGTATGGGTAGAATCGCTCCGCCAACCGTATTGTTTTGAGAAGCCATAATGGCTGAAGGCGGGGCTTCTTGAGCCGTTAATTGAATAGGGGCATCCATTGAAAGCGTGCTGGTTGTTAAGGTATTAGTGGTTGGGTTAGATGGTATTGAAGGTAGCTTGGTTAAATCTGTGGTAATTTGTTGGTCTACCGTGCTTACTTCTACTAGGGCTTCCGCACTGGCGGCAAACGCTGTACGCAATGGTGTAGCAGGTGCTACTGTTGGTTGTTCAGCCACTGGGGGTAAAGTCTGCAAGGTTGGCTCAGCCGCTTGGGCTTCTTCAGGTAGCTCAATCAATTCTAAAAAAACAAGTTTGTCTTTGGTGTAACTAGGGCTATTTCCCCAAGCATTCTTAAAATTGGTTGAAATTGGGGCGACTTTTGGAACGATATTTTCTTCAGTCATAGGGTGTGATTGGTAGGTCTCTTCAATCTCCACGGGTGCTTCTTGCACAACAATAGCCGGAGGTTCAATCTGAACAGCAACGCTGTGGTTGGAAGCTGGTAATTGAATAAGTTGTTTAATTTGTTTGAGATTACGCCCTAGCGTTAAGTGCTTCTTCACATTTTTGAATAAATTCAGATGCTGCGAACTATAAACTTTTTCGCCTTGCGGAGAAGTGGGAATACTTAACCCTAAAGCTACTTCCCATTCATTCAGTTGATTGGGGGCAATATCATATTTTTCAAGCGTTTCAGCTATTACAGCGGCACTTAAAACCGTTGAGGTGTGTTGGCGTGTCATCATCATCATCATTGGAGGGTCTGCTCTCTTTTTTTCAAATAGGGGTAAGCAAAATTTTTTATAAAAGACTGTTCTTTTATTATAGAGACATTTATGCCGACAGGACTATCCTTTTTTTCAATTCCCCCTCATTTAAACGATTTGTTTGCAAGGGGAAAAACCTACTCCCTTAATTGAATGATGCCACTAAAGTAAGGCACTTTTAAATCCGACTTTCCATTTGAAGTGTTAGTTTTTAAAACCGGTCAAATTAGAGAGGGCTATTTTTAGGATGTGGTTTCGGTTTTTCAGTAAACTCTCTTGGTTAGGTTATTTTAAGGTTATTTTGTTGGCTAGCTTCATGGCTATTACTTCATTTGCACAAGCCGAACCCCTAACAGCTACGGTTTTAGATGACCTCTTCCTGTTAGATGCTCCGCCTTCTGTTGACGTGATGAGGCAAATACCAACCCCAAACGAGGGCTACCCAAAACGTCAACAGATAACTAAAACCACGATTTCGCCAAGGGGAACGCAAGCAGTAGCCTATTTATCAACCCTTGCTAATCATAGTATGCCACTGACAGAAACAGCTTTATCAACCCAATCTTTAACCCCCTCATTAAGAAGTTCAACCAGCATTTCCACCCAAGAGTTGTTAATCATCGCTCGATCGCCTGAATTGGTGTTGGCACTGCAACGCATGAGCTTTACGCCACAATCTCGGGTTTCGTTGGATGCCTTACGCCAACGAGGTGGCAAGGTAATGTTCAAGAATTTAGCTGAATTAGGGAGCCAATATTCGACGTTTGATGCGTTAGCATGGCTAAGTAAAGACCCTACAACCCAAGGGGCATGGGTGCTGTTTATTGCAGAAAAACATCGGAAGGCACCCGTTGAAGCGTTAGCTAGTTTAATTACCCATGAAGCCCTGCACGCAGATTTTCAAAATTCTTATTGTGAAGAAGAACACGCTTGGTTGGCTGAAGTAACCGCTTGGCAGCAATTTAAGGCTCAAAACCCCACACTGCAACATATTCCTAAAGGTTGGTATGGTTTGGTCGATAGATTAAATGCCATTGAAACCGCCTTAGCCCAGCAAGCCTTAAAAGCGATGATTCGTAATAACCCGGGGTATGCGGGGTTGCAGGAAGCATCGCCGTATTTTCGGTATTCTCCGTTTGAAGTACCTGCTACTACCGTGGTGGATTCTATGGCTTTGCGGCAAAGTAAGTCGGTTGCCGAAGTGAAAATGGTGCAATCTGCCATGGGGCAGCCCCTAAAACCGATAAATGCTTTTCGGGAGAAACCCACTTTAGAAAAGCCCTTTCCCTTAGCTGTCAACGGTCGACCTAAGTTGACTTTGCGTCCGTTAAGAACGTGGTAATAAAAGAAAACCCCCTCTTGATGTTTCAACATCAAGAGGGGGTAAACTAAAAATCGAGCCTACAGTTAAACGGTGGCTGATTTCAATTCGTTAGCAATAACAGAAGGGTCAATCCGAACGGATGGGCTCATCGTGCTAGTTAGGAAGATAGACTTAACGTAAACGCCTTTTGCAGCAGCCGGTTTGGCTCTTAAAACCGTGTCATACACCGCAAAAATGTTACGCAACAAAGCTTCTTTGGTAAAGTTCAATTTACCCACAGCAATGTGTAAAACACCTTGCTTATCGGGACGAACTTCAACTTGCCCTGCTTTAATGCGTTTAACCGTAGCAGCCACATCAAATGTTACTGTGCCTGTTTTAGGGTTGGGCATTAAGCCTTTAGGCCCTAGTAATTTACCAATTTTACCTAAGGCTACCATCATGTCTGGGGTAGCAATTAGCACATCAAAATCAAAGAAGTTTTCGTTTTTAATGCGGTCAATTAAGTCTTCAGACCCAACCACTTCCGCACCAGCCGCTTGAGCTTCGCTCACTTTTTCGCCTTTTGCAATAACAGCAACCCGAATGGTTTTACCCGTACCTTCTGGCAATACGCAGGTGGTACGAATTTGCTGGTCGGCGTGTTTCATGTTAATGCCTAAGCGAATGTGAAGTTCAAAGGTTTCATCAAATTTTGCAACGCTTTTCACGGCGGATTGTAGCGTTGCCACTCCCTCGGATATCGAGGTAGGTTGTTTCAAAACGGCTAAAGCGTCTTGAAGGGTTTGTTGACGTTTCGTCAATTTCGTGGCCATTGGTTAAGCTCCAATTTAAAAGAATAAAGTGTTTACGCAACGGGTTTGTAAACAGGGGAAATAACAAACCTAAAAATAGGCTTATTCTACAACAGTTAACCCAGCAGAACGGGCGGAACCCATTACTTGCTTCATAGCAGCATCAATATCATTCGCGTTTAAATCAGCCAATTTAATTTCGGCAATTTTACGTACTTGAGCCATTGTTACGCTACCAACTGGTTGTTTTGGGTTGGCGGCACCACTTGCTACGCCAGCTTCTTGTTTTAGCAAAAAGCTAGTAGGGGGTGTTTTTAGTTCAAAGGTAAATGAACGGTCTTCATACACAGTAATTTCTACTGGAATAATTTGCCCGATTTTATCTTGTGTTTGGGCGTTGTATTCTTTACAGAAACCCATAATGTTGACGCCGTGTTGACCCAGAGCTGGGCCTACGGGTGGCGATGGGTTTGCTTTACCAGCATTAAGGGCTAATTTAATTTTGCCCGTTACTTTTTTAGCCATGATTGTTGTTTTTGAACCTCCAATGGTGTACTTCGTGGTTTAGGGGTGGGGTTACACGCTGAAAAGCGAATAGTTCACCCAGTAAACCATTCGTTATTTTCCAATAAACACACCGCCGTTGCAAGCCATCGGTTTTACTGTTACCAATTAATGTCCTCCCCCCTTGACACCACCGTGCGTTCAGTTAAGAATAAGAACCGAGGCCAAACCTCTAACGAACTAAAATTGTCGGAATGGCGGAATGGTAGACGCGCACGTTTAAGGGGCGTGTAGAGCAATCTGTGAGGGTTCAAGTCCCTTTTCCGACACCATTATCCCCGCTATAGTACTGTTTACTACGCAGTATTATAACGGGGATTTTCGGTTTTGTAGTTTTGTGAAACTGTTCTTATTTTCTTGTAGGGGCGGATTGCATCCGTCCGTTTCTGTCAATCTTTAAGCGGGCGGATGCAATCCGCCCCTACAGGCTCAAGCATTATTTACACAATTAATAGCTTGTCCGTAAGGTAATCAACCAAAACGCAGCGGTATGAATAGCCCCTGCACCTACAATAATAAGAGTCCAAGCAATGGCTTTTAGGCTGGTAATTAAAATACGTTCGGTTAAGCTCCAAGTGGGTACGGCATCAAGGGCTTCACGCAAGGCTTTTTCAGCGGGTTGCCAAGCTTTGGTAAAGCCTGTTTCAATGTAAAGCATATCAGCAGAAGGTTCAGCCGTTACATCGGTTGGCGTAGCAGCAGTGTTGTTAAGCGTCATCATCATCATAGTGGAAAAGCTCTTTCTTTATGCGGTTTTTGTTGGGGAGGGTGTATCGCAGGGTAAAATCTATCGCATATAAATAAAAACAATTTTAATTTTTTAATGCTTCTTTTGTAACGCAATTGTTACTGTTTTGGTTGAATTTATTAAAACAAGCAATTTATGAGTATAAAAAACGTTTGTTGAAGTAAGTACGTTTAGCTAACAAAAATACACTATGTTTTTTAAAAGACTATAGATAAGGATTGAGACCCTACCATGATGATGAGCCAACCCCTTTCAACTACCAGTTATAACCGTCAACCCATATACACCTTGCCTACCCAAGTTTATCAAGATTTAGTGCGTAATGTAGATGCTTATGGCAATAAAGATGGTAAAGCCGATACAGGCGAAGTAAAACAGTTTGGTCAGATTTTAGGGTTTTATGCCCAAGCTTACGGACAGGCATTTGAACAAACCAAAGCCCCCATTTATAAACAAGTAGCAGATATGTTAATGCGTGATTGGTATGCTACCAGCGTGATGACTCAAAATTACGGTCGGTTTGCGGGTGCTAGTTCGCCACAACAGCCTGTTAATGGTATTAGCGTGCAAGATGTTGCCCAAGTAGCCATTAGAGACAGAGACGCTGGTTCAATCAGTGATGTAGACTTTACCACACAAAATCCTTATATGGGTCAAGCCCAGAACCCGTATGATTGGCAATTCGCTTACAACCAAACCAGAAAGCCAAACAGTTAAACCTTCGTGTAGAGGGGACGACCTGTGTGTCGTCCCGCTCCAAAATCTAAAGACGGGCGAACTAATGTGTTCGCCCGTCTTTAAAAAATAATGAGGCTAAACGCTGGTGGTTTCTTTTAGGAAATCTGTCAGTTTTTGAGCAATGGCATCAGGCGAAACATCGGTAATTCTAGCAACCCCTGTTTCTAAAGCAGCTTTCGCTACCGCATGGGCTACCAATGGTGGAACAGAATAATCAAACACAGGGGGAATAATCACGCCATTAGCAATGTCTTCAGCTGTAATAACGCCCGCAATGGCTCTAGCAGCGGCTAGCTTCATTTCGTCGTTAATAACCGCAGCTTGAACATCTAACGCCCCACGGAACAACCCAGGGAAGGCCAAGCAGTTATTCACTTGGTTGGGGAAATCGCTACGCCCTGTTGCCATAATTCTAACGCCAGCCTTTAGGGCTTCTTCAGGCATAATTTCAGGAGTCGGGTTCGCCATGGCTAAAACAATGGGGTCGTTTGCCATGGTTTTAATCATTTCAGGGGTAAAGGCACCCGGTACGGAAAGCCCAATAATAACATCTGCCCCTTTAACGGCATCTTGCAAAGTGCCTTGCAAGCCTGAAAGGTTGGTTAAGTCGGCAATTTTTTCTTTGAAGAGGTTCATGCCAACCGTTCTACCTTTGTAGATGATGCCCTTGGTATCGCAAATGATAATATCTTTCACGCCCGCTTTTAGTAGCAAACGAGAAACACTCAACGCTGAAGCACCCGCTCCGTTAACGGCAATTTGAATGGATTCTAACGGTTTGTTGACCGCTTTAACAGCGTTCAATATAGCCGCAACCACCACAATGGCAGTACCATGTTGGTCGTCGTGGAAAATGGGAATGTCCGTTTCAGCAATGAGCCGTTCTTCCAATTCAAAGCAACGGGGGGCGGTAATATCTTCTAAATTGATACCGCCAAAAATGGGCGTTAACGCCTTAATGGTTGAAAGCAATTCTTCCGTGTTTTGAGATTGCAAGCAAATAGGGAAGGCTTCTACCGCCCCAAAGGCTTTAAACAGCACGCTTTTGCCTTCCATTACGGGTAAGCCCGCCGTCGGGCCAATGTTGCCTAGCCCTAATACGGCAGACCCATCGGTAATAACGGCTACTAGGTTTTTCTTGCAGGTAAGGCTATAAAGTTCAGCTAGGTTGGTTTGAATGGCTTTACAAGCTTGTACAGCATTGGGTAAGGAATGCAATTGTTCAAACACTTTTTTGTTGGAAATGGGCACGGGCGTATCTGTTTCAATCACACCTTGGAACCGCCTGCGAAGTTCCATCGCTTTTTCATCGGTTGTCATTTCAGCATACTCTTTTTCAGTGCTTTCAGGTTTCACCCAAGCAGCGGAACCTTCGGCTAAAAAGCGAATGACGTTTTTTTCTATTGATTGCGGTGAAACCAACACTTGAGCCACGCCTGTTTCCATCGCAGCCATTGCGACAGACCTTGCCACAGTAGCAGCAACAGGTTCGTCTAGCATCGCAGGGGCAATACAAGTTGCAGAAAGTTCGGCTTCTTCAACCATGCCAGCCAACGCCAATGTAGCAGCTACTAGCATCTGTTTGTTAATGCAGGTGGCTTTCACGTCCAACGCTCCACGGAAAATACCGGGGTAAGCCATTGCCACATTTAAGTGGTTAGGGCAGTTGGCTTGTTGTGAGGCATAAACGGCAACGCCTGCTTGTTTAGCGGTATCATAAGAAATTTCAGGTTGTGGCAATGAAAATGCAAATACAATCGCTTTTTCTGCCATACCTTGAATGGTTTCAGGTTGAAGAGAAACCCCATCTTGATACCCAATATAAACATCTGCCCCTTGCAGTGATTCTTCAAGCGTTGCTTTGATGTTAGTAGGGTTTGTTTTTCTGGCTAATTCAGATTTGAGCCAATTCATATCTTGCAAGCGGTCTTCAGCAATGCGGGCGGTTTTATCGCAAATACGCAATTCTTTTACGCCCATTTGCAACAATAATCTTGCCGTACCAATGCCTGAAGTACCCGCACCGTGCAATACAATCGTCGCATCCTGCAGGCGTTTACCCACTACTTTTAGGGCGTTTAATAAAGCAGCCGTTACCACTACCGCCGTACTATGCTCACCGTGCATAACAGGTAAGCGTAAGGCTCTTTTTAATTTTTCTTCTACTTCATAGCACTGTGGTGCTACAATCCCATCTAAATGAAAGCCCCCAAAGGTTGGGGATAGTTGGCGAACCACTTCTACAAATTGGTCTACGTTTTGGGCGTCAATAGCTATGGGTACAGCATCAATACCCGCTAATTTCTTGTGCAAAATACTTTTTGATTCCAACATGGGAATAGAAGCCGCCGCCCCTGCATTGCCTAACCCATAAACGCTAGATCCATCTGAAACCACCGCAATGGTATTGCCACGCATGGTGTAGTCAAACGAAACTAATACATCTTTTTGAATTTCTAAGCAAGGTTTTGCTACACCCGGTGTGTAAACCACGGCTAGCATTTCTTTGTTTTTTACAGGGGTTTTAACGTGTATTTTAAACAGCCCTTGATGTTCTTTGCGGAATTCAATCCCATCAATTAGATTCGTTTCTTGGCAGGTTGGTGTTGGGGTTTCGGTTGTTGTGGTCATAACCAGTGAAGACTCCTAGTATAAAAGATGAGACGGATTTTTTAGCAGTTGAAAACTTTCTTAGCCATTACTAATACGTTAATCGTAACATCTTGTAAAAAACAAAGCCATAGTTCTATGAAAATCGTCATAGTTGGTTTATGAAACGATAGATTTTAGCGTCGAATCTTCAGTCGTCGCTAATAGGTTAGTAGCTTCCTCTGGGTTGGCAACGCCATGTTCGGTTTTTTCCCAATGGAAAGGAGCATCTGGTTTGAGTAAAACTTTAGCAAACACATAAAATACCACCGGTACCCAAACCCCGACCATAAACAACCCCGTTAAAAACGATCCTTTTAACGATTCAAATCGGCTAAATCCCCCGAACCTGCGAAGCGAAACGTAAATGGTGGGAATGAAAGAAGCCACAAATAAGGGTAGAATGCCTACCGAAATCAATTGATGTTCTACAGTAGCTTTCCCCAGTAAGGTGCTAATACCAACCACAATATATTCTGCTGCTACAATCAACGGAAACAAAAAGTTGACCCAATAGGCAAGCATATCTGCCCGAGTTCTTAGCATAACAGACCGGTTATTCAAAATATCGCCACCAAACTCTAAATACCGCCGTAAAGACCCTTCCGCCCATCGGCAGCGTTGTTTAATAAGCGAACCCAGCGCTAAAACGCCTTCTTCCCACACTTGGACAGAAGCAGAAAAACGAATAAGGAAGCCCGCCAAGTGAAACCGAGTAGACAAATCTAAATCATCCGTAATAGACGCTTCATTCCACCCGCCAACAGCCACAACTGCCGAGCGTTTCACCATTTGCCCGTTACCCCGTAATTCTACAGCAGAACCCGCTAAATCTCTGCACCGTTGTAGGTGGGCGTCAAAGGTGTATTCCCATTGTTGGCATTTCAGTAGCAGGCTATTTTCGTGGTGTAAAATCATTTTTCTGGATTGTACGGCAACCACGTTTTCAGGGTCTAAATAGGGCACTAAATTGGCAATATAAGTGGGGGCTACTCTGGCATCCGCATCAAATATCAGTAAATAGTCTCCTTGGGTCAAGCCTAAAGCATCATTTAGCACGGCGGATTTACCGGGTCTCGCATCTGCTAAGCGGGTATGAAATGCAAACCGAGGCGTCGTTTCAGTTTGTTCCGCTTCTAAACGGTCTTTTAAAGCAGCTAAAACAGGGGCTGTACCATCGGTACTACGGTCATTCATCACCACAATTTCAAAGTTGGTGTAAGTTTGTTCAAACAACGCCAAAACAGACCCTTCAATAACCGCCGCTTCGTTATGGGCAGGAATAACCACGGAAACCAATGGGGCTGTTTCGTCTTCTTCAATGCCTTGGGCAGGGGCTTCTAAATTGATGCCTTTTCTTTTCGCCCTGTAGCGTTTAACGACCAAAACAACCGTTAAAAACATGACGTACAACACCATAAAGGCAACCGTTAATAACAAAAATGAAAATGTGGGGTACGTTACTTCCATAGCAATTAAGCAAATAAAGGTAACTAATAAAATCAACGCTAATGAAACGTGGTGCTGCACTGTTATTTCTTCCCTGAAGCCACTTTAACGGGTGATGGATACTGTTGGTAAACCGCCGCTTTCATTAAATTCAACGACCGTGGTAAATCATGTTTCAATAAATGGTTAATAATAGCTTGGGGCAATGGTACATCCAACGCTACGCGTAAGGTATAAATAATTTTTGTTTGGTTAGGGTTCTCTGTAGCAACCAGTTGGCAACTACCATCCATGGCTTTAAAGCTACCACTGACCCGATGGAATTTCGTTCCTTTATTAGGGGTATAATCCACTTGGCTGGTGTACACATAAGCCGGTAGAAAGGGAGATACTTTTTGTCTGTATTTTACCAGTTCTGAATTGGCTCCTAGCTTTTTTTCCACCACGACGGATTCAAATGTCGGGTCTTTTGCCAGTACTTTTACCGTTTGCCGAATAACATCGTATACTTGGGCAACCGGTCTTTCAATTAATAAGGTAGCCTGTACGGCGTTATCGCCAACTTCTTTAACGCTAACCCCTGAAGATGATTTAGCTAGTACTACGGCGGGTTGCACTGTGTTGATTAAGGGTAGGCTTAGAAGCCCTAGTATTAAGGTCAGCCGTATGAATGTGGGTTTTAATAAAGAGGTCTTCATGAAGATAGGTGCTCCGTGTATTGCTGTTTATAGGGCGTCATGCTCATCATCATCGTCTTCGTCATCTAGTTCAAAAGAAGTTTCATCTAGCTTGCCATACCGATTCGGGTTTTTACGACGTTCAATAAAGGGTACGCCATTTTCATCGGTAGCAGGGGAACTATCTTCTTCTTCAAGAAACGCCTTGGCTTCTTCTTCCAACGCAAGCGGTGTTTTTGCCCAAGTTCTGGGAGGGATGGGGTCTTCAAAACCAGCTTTTACACCAGAAAATGAGGATGCTTTCTCTGCTATTTCATCTACTTCTTCTGAGGTAGTTGTTTCAATGGCTTCAGGATCGTCATCCTTAATAGGGGTATTGGTTGCTTCTTCGGCAGCTTCAGTAGTGGCAGCGTTACTTAATTCTTCAAATAAGAATTTAAAGGTTTTTAGCTGTTCTAAATCGGTCATATCACCAATCATCCAGCTATGGGAAGGCGGACGTTTAGGCGAAACTTGTAGGGCTTGGCTAACGCCTACTTCAGGCACCCATAGCACTTCGCCGGTTGCTTCTACGGCAATTAAAACCCATGTTTTACGTAATGGCTGTGCAATACTTTGTTGAATAAAATAATCTTTCAACTTCATACGTTTGCCCGCCATACCTAGTGGCGTAATCCAATCACCCGCTCGACGGGTTCGCACTACCAGTGTTTGCCCTTCGTAGGCTTGGATATTAACGTAAACTTCTTTGGCTTTAGGGTCAGGTAATTGTCTAATATCAAACAACCCTGCTCGTTTAGGCCAAGGCATTATTCTAACGCCTTTTTGTTCATCCCATGGTAAGCTAATTAATCCGCCCATGGTTGGTGCACTACTGCTTTCCAACAACTTCGGATTTTCCGTCTGCTCTGCCGGCAATACTTCTACCCAAAATGCCGTGGCGGAACGCACTAAAAACCGTCGGCTAATAGCAATCGGTTCAGTGGCATTTTTTTCATGAAGCACCCCCAGAGACCAGCGTTGTAGCGGGCGTTTTTTGGAAGGCAAAGCTGTTAAAAATTCAAGTAATTGTTGCACTAACTGGTAAGAAGCTTCAATATGCCAAAGGGATAGGAATTTGTACAATAACCTGCGTTGATAAGCCGTATTCAGTTGGCAAAAAAAGCTTAAATTTAAACTTTCACCTTGTTGATAGTGTGTTTTTGTGGCGGTGGGGAGTATCAATTTTTGCCATTGTTGCTCATCCACTAATTTTAAAATTTCAGCATCGCCACGGCTTAAATCAGAAAGGCGTAGCAAAGCTTGCCGAAATTGAGGCATGAGCGTTTCCAGCAACGGCACTAAGTCTTTTCTAATGGCGTTACGGGCAAATTTGGGGCTACTATTGGTAGGATCTGTAAAGGTTTGTAGTTCATGCGTGGTGCAGAATACATCAAGTTCAGTTTTTAGCGTGTTTAATAGCGGACGTACAACAGGAACTTGGACTTTTGAGGCAGCGGTTTCATGTTGCGTTTCAAAGTGCATTCTAGTTTGAATGCCGCCTAAGCCTTCCAGGCCTGTGCCCCGAAATAACCGAAATAACAGGGTTTCAATTTGGTCGCCTTCATGGTGTCCTGTTAGTAAAGCGTCTGCTTTGAATTGTTGGGCAACCGCCAGTAATTTATCATACCGATGAATTCTCGCTGATTCTTCCGATTGCTTCAGTCCAGCACAAGGGGGCACTACCACTAAAGGCACTCTCAAACGCAAGCAATTTTTCTGAAGGCGTGGCAGTTCCGGCGGCGGAGACCCACGCCAGCCGTGGTCGTAATAAACAGCTACTAAAGTAGCCCCATAAACATCTCTAAACAAGCAGGCTAATTGTAGTAGTGCAGTGGAATCTACTCCGCCTGAATAGGCAACTGCCAACCGAAGGTTTCGCCCTCTGTATTGTAAGCCCCCTAGTTTTAACCCTTCTGTAAATTGGGCTAATAGCTTTTGGCTTAACGCATCTAAAGACGCAATTAAGGGGTTGATTTCAGACGTTTTTTTAAGTGGTAAAGCGGTACAAGGAGCCATCATACAAGAGCGTCTCTTTTTCTAAATGGTCATAAACAATCAACCCAGCTAGTTGATTTTCACGATAAGGGCAATGTTGTTGATAATTCTACCACGAATGTTGCTCTATTTTAAAAAAGTCTCATTCATAAGATAATTATAAGGTGTTTGCATACCCAAGCAAGCTATATGCACATTGAATGGATTGATAAGCCCATCGCATTTGTTCAGCAATACTAGGCAACGCAGGCACTTCCCAGCGTACCGTTAACCCATCTGTTCGGGTTGAATTGGGTATTAAGGCTGCAATATCTGCTAGTAACGGTGTCTGTACACTAAACGATATAGACCATGGCGTATGGGTGGGTAGCCACGTTGGTAATAATAGCTTGGTAGGAAGCGTTTCTTGAAGTTGGCTACAAGCTTCAACATAAGAGGCTTGCACCTTTGCAACGCTAAAGCAGTTGGCACAAGACCAACCAATGGCTTCTTTGGTAGTAACGGTTATAAGGGAAGGTTTCAAAGCCTTCAATTCTGATACTAAGGCATCATCTCCGCTAGCTAAAACGACAGGTACACCGCACCCAATTTCTGCAAACAGCAAACTAAACCCTGCTTCCCCTAAGGAAACGCCATTCAGCTGAATATTCGCCACGGCATCATTAAAACTATGGCATAAAACGGCTTTGAGAGAATTCGCTTTGGCATGGTAGCCTATTAAAGCTACGGCATCAAAGTTGCCTTCAAACAAGCCTGCCATCATGCCGTAAGGTTTCGGCTTGCCTGAAATTAACGAAACACCAGCCTCTGCACAATCTAAAACCCCCGCCCGAAAGAGGTTGGTCATGTGGGCGTGGGAATCGTTGACTGTAGCATTAGTAGCCAATGCGTCAATAACCCAGCCTACTTCGGTAGCCAGTTGGTTAACTGCTTGTTGGTATGGGGCTAATGAATCGGTTGGTTTCGGGAATACTTGGCTAGGGTGTGTTACCCCTGCTACGCCTTCTAAATCCGCTGAAATATAAAGGTTTTTAATGGGTTTAATAGGGTTTTTCACCGCTGTTTAGTATCCTACTTCGGATTCATAGGGGTCATCAGCTAGCGTTTCTTCTTCTGAAGCAGTGGCTTTTGTTGCGGTGTTCTGTTCATCTGTTTTCCAGCAAGGGCATTCGCTCATTTTTTTTTGAAACCAAGTACGGATGCCTTCCCCTGAAGTGGGCGTTAACAGTAAGGCTAATAGGCTACCAATACCCAGCCCTAAAAGGCTACCAAATAAAAAATTACCAACGGAAGAAGATGAACGGGTAGACATAATAAAATAGACTCTTTTCTATGGGGCTGTGTGAACATTTCTTTATTATAGCTTATCTTTTTTAAAACATCCATTAAAAAGGGGATGAGAAACTATGGTAAAGTTGGTTATCTTAAAGAGGTAGTACGCTATTCTTAGTTTTTTCTAGGTGCTTCAATGCCCCTCTTAATTTTCTTCATTATCGGGAGATTTATCATAGTGCCCAGTTCGCTTTTTCGTAGTACGCCTGTTTCATCAGCGTCATCAAAAACAATTTTTGTTTGTACGTTCATTGCCTTTTTATTTATTGCTTCTAGTTGGAATTTGCTATCATTTTCCAAATTAAGTATTCATATTGGCGATGTTCATCATTCTTCCAGTAGTGATGTTACAAGTACTAATTCTGATAGTGCAACCACCGCTACAAATGCACCATCTAGTTCTTCAACAAGTGTAATGTCTTCAGAGCAAGCGATGCAAACAACGGGTGCGGCAGTTGCTAACAGTCCATCTTCTGGCATCGCTGATAGCCCAATTTCCAAAATTGAAGCGGGTATCAGAGAGATTGCTTCCACAGGGTTTGACCCCTTTTCCGTTTCTTTGGTTAATCCTAAAATGGAAATTAAAAAATCAGACATTGAAAAATTATCGCCTTTTTATCAGTTATTAATTACGCAAAATAAAGATATTAAATTAATAGTTCCCCCTCCTACTAAGCCAAAGGTAGACCCTACTGGGTTTAACCCTGCTGGTGGTGGTGTTGCGATTGAAGTCATTCCAGTTGTGCCAAATCCTATTGAAGGTATAAAGCTTTCAGGCGTTTCTTATATGCCTAAACGATCATTTGCGATGCTGAGTGTTTCGGGTCAGGCTAATGCAGCTATTGTTTCACAAGGTGAAGTGTTAGATGTTGCCGGTCAGCAAGTGAAAGTAGTTAGCATTGCCAGAGGGGCGGTAAGCCTTTGTTGGTTAGGTGCACCTAAAGGTGTTACCCCTACGCAGAAATTGACCATACCAGATATTATTGGCTATAAGCCTGCAGGCAATAGTGGTGGCTCTAGTAGTGCTCCATCTGCACCAGGGGCTGCTGGTGGTGCACCTGCCGGTGCAAGTATGCCCATGGGTGGTACTAGTGGTAGTAAAAGTATGACTCCTCCACCGCCAAATAATACCCCAGAAGCTATTGAAAAATTAGTCAATGCGGCGATGAAGCCTTAAGAACCTAGTTCGAAATACGTTTTTTATACCTAATTAGAGACTTACTTTTAGACCAGTTACCAAAGGAAGGTTAACTTTAATGATGAAGATGATATTACAAGATGCTAAAAATAAACTGAGCAGTGGTTCTACAGCTACTTCCTTGACTTTAAAGTTACACCCCCCTTCGGCGTGGTTTGCTGTAGTGCTTAGTTTGTTATTTTTAGGCAATTTAGCCTTACCAGTTTTGGCTTTGTTTTTGCCCCAAGCAGTTGCTGAAGCTGCTGAAAGTGATACAAGATACAAAGGGCAAATTAGCATTGTAAAAGAAGTAACAATGGCACCCCAAAGTGCTAAAATAGATTTAGAGCAACGAGATTTTCCTTTAAAAGATTTAATCCATATTTTAGCAAAACAAGGTGGATTTAACGTTATTGTTGATCCCGAGATTGAAGACACAGTGACGTTTGATGTGAAAAATGTAACCATCAACAAAATGTTGGATTATCTCATTAGGTTTTATGATTTAAGCTATACCCAAGACGGTAACACCATGATTGTTACAACGAGAGATACAGCTAATGAACGCCAGTTGAATGTTAAAAACTTTAAGGCTATTCCCGTAAAATATAGAGATGCTCCAAGTACTGCTACACTTCTCAACTCCATTTTATTCCCCGGTCGGGCGGGTAGTACCCAAAATGCTATTGCTTCAGCAGATGCTGAAAGTAATTCTTTATTAGTAATGGGTACTGAAAGTGATATTAAAGCCGTAGAAGAAGCACTAAAGCAGTTTGATGTGCAACGCCACAGAGCAGTAATTAAAGTAATGCACAGTTCCCCTGCCTACATTATGCAAGCTATTCAGTCAGAATTGTTCCCAGCTGGCTTTGAAGGTGGCGGTGGTGGTGCCGCTGGTGGCGGTGGTGGTGCCGCTGGCGGCGGTGGTGGTGCCGCTGGTGGCGGTGGTGGTGCCGCTGGTGGCGGTGGTGGTGCCGCTGGTGGCGGTGGTGGTGCCGCTGGTGGCGGTGGTGGTGCCGCTGGCGGCGGCGGCGGTGCATCCGTTGTAGGTGGGCTTAGCTTCTCTATGGTAGCTAATGCTTTAACCAATACGGTTATAGTGCAAGGTACGCCTGAACAAATTGAACGAGCCAAAGAAATTGCTAAGGATGTTGATGTACGCCCAGCCCAAGTAAAAATTGAAGTCTCGCTTATTGAAATTAGTAATACGAAGTCAAAAGTATTTTCTCCGTCGTTTGGGACACTACGAGCGGGTGAATTTGGGATTAATTTACTAGGGGGTTCCACAGGGCCATTTTCAAATGCAGTGAATGGCTTAAGAAGTCAAGTTGTGCAAAATAATTTAGGCAGTACTAACTTTAGATTACCGACGGTTGGGGTTCAGTTTAAAGACCAAACAACCTCAGGGAAGCTATTAGCCAATCCTAACATTATTGCCTTGGATGGTACGACTTCCACCGTTAATATTACCGATTCTATTGTGTATTTCCAAACGACCGTTACCAATAGTGGCGGTACGGTTACGACACAAACCCAGCCACAAACGCAACAAGTGGGTATTACGCTTTCTATTACACCACAGATTACCAATGATGGGTCTGTAACGCTAGCCTTAACACCGAGCGTTACCCAACTGTTAGGTATTATTACAGAACCAGTTTCAGGAACGTCAGCCCCGCAAACGTCTCAACGAGATTTCACGCTCAGTGCCGTTCGGGTGAGAGATGGTGAAACACTGATGATAGGTGGTTTGGTTAGAGACTTCGCTTCAAAAGATATTACCAAGATACCCGGTTTGGCGGACTTACCCATTGTGGGGGCTTTGTTCCGTGCTACCAGTGCAGACCCTGGTAACGTATATACACGATCAGAAATTATCGTTATGGTTACCCCTCACATTCTGCGAGAAGAAGGCGAAGCGTACTTTGGGTATGGTGATGGTAATCAAGATAAAGAGAAGCCTGCTTACCTACCTAAAAAACCAGGAAATATGCAGTCTGGCATGGTAGGGCATCAACCATTACCGAAGTTCTCAGCAGAAGAATTGCCCGCTTTACAAAAAGATGCTGACGTTAAGTTAGGTCAATTCTCTTTCCCAAAACCAGCCAAGGCAATAAACACTTCTACGAATCGGTTGGATGTGCCTTCGGTTAGAACTTCCAATACGTCTACTAGCACACCTAAAAAGCAGGGGTATAATATGCTTAATTATACTCAAGGGAATAATGTTAGTGAAAAAGGAAGTATTCCTCGTCAGGTAACTTCCCCTTACTCGTCTGTTAATATAAATGGCGGTAGCCGTAGTACTAACGGGTATAGTTCTTACGAATCGCCTCGCCCGTATTAAGCGTGATAAGCTGAATGGTTTATTTCAAGAGTCCGGTTCCCTTCAAAAGGGACGGGACTCTTGATCTTTAGAAGCTGTCTTCATAGTGTAGGATTTGTTGTATAGCTGTTCCCAAAGTTATTGAGCCATTTTAAAGGCTTGGTCAATGGCTTCATCTAAAGATAAGGTATCGGTTAGTAACCGACGAATTCTCGCCTTCAACGCCGACCAAAATCGCTCAATCGGATTCAAATCAGGACTGTAAGGCGGTAAAAACAACAACCGACAACCCGTATATTCAATCAGCTGTTGAATCTCCCAAGATTTATGAAAACTCGCATTATCCCCAATGACCGTCATCCCCGCCGTTAAACTCGGTAACAACTCATGTTCAACCCACGTCAAAATAACCTCGGTATTACAATAGCCCTTAAAACACCACGGGGCTAATGGCTTTCCACCCTGTAACCCTGCTATAATAGAGGTACGTTCGGTGCGTTGACCACTAATTTCCTCCTGCACCCGTTCACCTTTAGGGGAACGACCATACAAGCGTTCAACGCTTCTACGGCCAACCCCACATTCATCCACAAACACAAGACTGGCGGGCGTTAGCGGTTCTATCTCCTGCTTATAAACTGTGCGTTTGGCTTCACTTCGTTCTCGGTAGAGCGTGCTTTTTTTTACGGCTAATGCCGAGTTTAATGAGGTTGTAGGAGATGGTGGATTTTTTAGAACCGAGCAAGAGAGCCAATTCGTCCAAATAGGCACTGGGGTTGGCTTTTTGTATGGCGAGTAGTTGGTTTCTGTCGATGCTTGTTGCGGTGGTTGCCCCTGGTTTTTTGGGGATGAGACAGGTTCGTTTGACCCATCGTTTGACGGTGGCTTGTTGTGTTTCTTTTTCTTGATTGATGCAATCAACGACTCGTTGTCTTAAATCGACGCTATATGCCATAGATGAATCCTCCTTTTTCGTGAACGTTATCCTCCTTATTATAGCTCAATAATTATTGGAACAGCTATAACCGTGGCACTGTAACCAAAGCCTTTGTAGCCATAAGTGGCATCAGGGTCGCTCTGGTCTTCAGGCTTTTTTCTCTGTTTGCTATTGGCTTTAATAAAGGTGGCATCTACCAAGTTGCCTTCTTTAAGAATGAGGTTGTTCTCTTGGAAGAAGGTGTCTAAGGCTAAGAAAAGGGCTTCTTGGGCTGGGGTGTTTTGCAGTTCGTGTTGGAAGTTTTCGAGTGTCGTGGCTTCAGGGATGGGGGATTCTAAGGAGAAGCCGAGAAACTTTCGGAAGGAGAGTCTGTCGTGGCATTGAAATTCGGTTTGTTCATAGGAGAGATTGAACCATATTTTGAGGAGGTTCATTTTGAGCAGTAGTAGGCGTTTGTAGGGTGGTCTGCCGTTGGGTTTGTGGTGGATGTGTGTTTTGAGGATGGTTTCAAATAGTTGCCATGGTAGGGTTTGGTTCATTTCCTCTAGGAATTTGTGGGTGGGGGTGGCTTGTTGAATTTGGATGTCGGCAAAGGTAGTCATGGGGGTGGGGTATCCTATGAGAGGTGGAATAATGTCCCTTCTATTTTACCTTGCCCTTTTTCCGTAACTTCATCTCACCAAAACAGGGTGTCAATGGGCAATACTACCCAAAACCTATCCACCCAGAAAAGCCGTTGAAAGCTTCTTTTACCGAGCAAAAAAACGAACAACATGGGATGCCATACTTGAACGTCTCGTGGTTCTCGACCGAGAAGCCTCTGGTAAAAAAGCCGAACCCACTTACGCCTTGATTGATTCCCAAAGCGTGAAAACCACGCTCATACCAATTCAAAGATTAAATGGCGTGTTTTTGTAGGGGCGTGATTTATTAGCCCTAGCGGTCTATGCGTTGCATCAGTCCGTCCCACAAGCCCTAAACGGATGCGATAAATCGCACCCCTACATAGAGAAAGCTATACGCTATTCTAACTTTGAATTGGTATCAATGCCGAAGAACGTGGTATTGACGGAAAAAAAAAGGTGAAGGGTCATAAATGGCATATTGTAACCAATACGCAGGGACGGCTATTGTTTGTTCAAGTACACGCCGCTAATATCCACGATACGAAAGGGGGGTGTGGTGTTTTTGAGCAGGCGGTGAAGATATTTCCTAGCTTAAAGGGTGTTTGTGCAGATGCTGGGTATCGTAAGACATTTGAGGACTTTGTAAAAGGGATTTTAGGTAAAACGGTTGAGATTGTTGAGCGAATTAAAGAGGCGGGTTGGGCGGTGATTCCTAAACGGTGGATTGTGGAGCGAACGTTTGCTTGGTTGACTGGGTATAGTCGGTTATCTAAAGATTTTGAACGAACAATTAGTTCGGCTGAAGCTTTCGTTAAAATCGCTCATTGTAAGCTGTTATTAAATAGACTGTCTAAACTATGAAGACAGCTTCTTAATTCACAAGCCCCCACAGGCTGAGAATGAGTTGCTGAAGGGTTGCACCTTCGTTGGTTTTGGCTTGTAGGTGGGTAATGGCGGTGTTAATAACAGCTTGAGCTTTGCAATAAACCTTCAAAGCGGTTTCTCGTCCAAACAACTGCTCCCAATTCGCCAAGCCCGCTCCGCTTAAATATCGTTGCAATTGTTGCAATTGTTGCAACAGCTCCACCGCTTCCCCCCCCGATTCCTTCGCCACCGCCACAAACTGAGCGTGCAATGGGTAAAAATTAATCCGCTGATTTTTGGGCGTACCTAGCACCGCCCAAAACCAATCGCCCAAAACGGCAGAAGTCGGTTTCTCCGTGGGCATTGACCGAAACGGCACAATCTGGCACCGTGAAACGACGGTCGGCAACAGGGCAGATTCATTCTCCGTTAAAAAGAAAAACACCGTCCGAGGGTGCGGTTCTTCCAACGATTTCAAAAACCGATTCACCGCCTGCACACTAAACACATCCGAATTGAGGGGTTTTAGCTGAAAACTGCCCGTCGGTTTTATCGCTTTTTTGAGGCTTTTATTTTTGCCCGTCTCTTCTTCGGTGGGCAAGCCCTGCTTGGCAACCCAATCAAACGGAGGCAGTATGTTGCTGATTTCTTCGCTTGGGTGAATGGTAGCATCGGCAAAAATGATAATGCGATATTCATCATTACCCACTTTTCGGCTTAATGTATCTAGTAAATACCCAATTTGCCCCGTGGAAATTTGTGTGCGTTGCGTATCTTTTTCGCTAGAGGGCATCGAAGGCGGGTCAAAATTCAACCGAGTAATGGTCGTTACGAAGGGGTGTGCATTTTTTGCCAACCACTTGCAACTTCTGCAGTGTCCGCAAGCTTCTAGCCCCCCAATGGGTTCGCTACAGTTTAGTACTCGGGCTATTTTCAACGCCAAAGCATACTGGGCTTCAATGGCATTACCCGTTAGCACATACCCATGTGAAAGCGTTCCTAACGCGAGTGCCGATTCAAAAAACTGCACCACTAATGGTTGCGATGCCTTTAAAGCTTCTAACGTTAATGTTGTATGGGTCGTTTCAGCAATAGCGGTCATTTTCTAGGCTACTTTCTGGCAAATTGACGGTCAATTTGTTGTGTTATTTGATGAAAACAAAGCATGCTTAGCAAAATGCCTGCCGTTGCCAACACCAAAATATGGGGGGCGGTCTTCAGCAGATACCACCCTTCAGCGGCGAGTGTTCCCCATGAAGAAAGCGGGGCTTCAATGCCTAAGCCAATAAAACTGAGAGTAGATTCTGTTAAAATAGCCCGTGGCACACTAAGGGTTAAACTCAAAAGCAGATAGGGTGATAAGTTGGGGAGCAGGTGCTTGGTAATTAGCCGCCAAATACCACCGCCTAGGCTGTAGTAGGCTTCAACGAAGGGTTCACGTACTAGGCGTAAGGTTTCTGCTCGGATAATTTTTGCGGTATCGGGCCAGCTAAAAAAGGCGAGTGCTAAAATTAAGCCTGCTACTTTGACTACAGGACGAATCCAATCGGTTGAATTTATACTGGTAGGTAATAGGTTCAGAATAAACGGCTCTAAAAACACCGCCATCAGCACGACAATCACTAAGCTAGGAAGCGAATAGACTAAATCAATCAGTCTGTTAATTGCGGTATCGATGCTTTTACCTTCGTTCAACCCGCCTAACAACCCAAGGGTCAACCCAGTCAAGGCGGAAAGCCCGCCGACAACACTACCTACCAGCAGGGAAATAGTCGCCCCAACGGCTAGCCGTGAAAGTAAATCTCGCCCCAAGTCATCAGTGCCAAGTGGGAAGGAAAAGTTACTGAAAGGGGCTAATAGCGGGATTTTTACATGAATAAATGTGGCGTCTTGACCTAAAAATGGCACGCTGAAAGCCCCTAAAATCACCAATGCCAAGCCCCATGTGCCCCAAGTGGATTGGAGAGAGACGAGTAGCGAATTGTTAGCCTTGGGCTTTACTACGGCAGATTGCAAGAGGCGTCTATCCTTCTATTACAGGGATGATTATTGGTTGGTCGATTCTTTTAACCGAGGGTCAATCAGTACCAGTAACCCATCGCTAACAAGGTTGAACACTAGCAGAAAAAGGGCGTAAAGCCCTGTTAGCCCTAGCACGACTGTGTAGTCTCTGTTGATAATGGCGGCAATAAACTGCTTGCCCATACCGGGTATGGCGAATAAATATTCTACCGCAAAACTACCTGTTAATAAATTGGCTAATAAGGGGGCGGAAACCGCTACCAATGGGAGCAATGAGGGTTTGAGTAAGTGTTTAAGCAAGATGAGTTTATTGGGCAACCCATAGGCGTATTTCAGGGTTACATAAAGCTGATGCTTCGTTTCTATCACGCTTTTTTTGACGAGAAAACTGCAAGAAACAATGGGTACACTACAAAGTGTGGCTACAGGCAACACCCAATGAGCAGGCGTACTCAGCAGTGCGACAGGCAACCATGCCAATTTCACGGCGAACAACCACACCAACCCACCCGCAATCAGGAAGCTTGGGCTGGCTAAAATCAGTACCAATAAGCCTTCTACTAAAGAGGCTGGCCAGTTTTTTGATCCTTCTTTTAGCCCTAGCCATAAGCCGATTCCCACCCCTGCGGGGATGCCAATCACCCCAGCCAATAAGCCAAGGGCTAAGGAAACAGGCACGCTATCTTTCAGTAAATCCGCCACGGTTCTACCTTCATTCACCAGCGAAGGCCCTAAATCGCCCCGTAATAAGCCTTGAAAGTAGGAAGCTAATTGTTCCCATAGTGGGCTATTAAGGTGATACCGTGCTTCTAAGGCAAGCTTAACGGATTCTGGTAATTTGGGGTTATCAAACGGTCCACCTGGCATTAGACGAAGTAGAATGAACGTTAAACTGAGTACAATAACTAGCGTTAGCCCGCCATTCAATAGACGATTCAATAACCATCTCCATGGCAAATTTGCCATTAAAGACCTTTTGGTGGTAGGTGTCGTACTAGCTGGTTGCATAAGCCTCCAACGCTTGTTGTTGGGCGTCAAACACGCCAATTTCGTCGCTAGCGTGCCCTGCGGCGGGTACAATAATCAGCTGGCTATTGTGGGCGGGTAACGCCTTTTTTAAATCCCATGCGGATTTTAGCGGGCAGATAATATCATATCTGCCATGAATAAGCGTGGTAGGAATGTGAGCCATTTTTACTAGCCGTTGCGGGTTTAGTAGGGCAGTTTCATTGGTAAAAAAGGCGTTGTGCATGAAGTAATGGCATTCAATGCGGGCTAGTGAAACGGCATGGTCATCTGCTACGAAAGAAGCCTGCAAAGCCATATCGGGCGATAGTTTTAAGTTGCTGCCTTCCCACTCTGCCCAGCGTTTGCAGGCTTCTAACCGAAGGGCGGTATCGGTCGGGTGGGTTAGGCGTTTGTAGTAAGCTTCAATGAGGTTACTACGTTCATTTTCAGGAATAAAATTCACGAAGTTATCCCACAAATGGGGCGATAAAAACGAACAACCTTCTTGGTAAAACCAGTGAAGTTCTTCGGGCTGGCAGAGGAAGATGCCTCGTAAAACTAAGGCTTTGACGGCTTGCGGATGGCTTTGGGCGTAAGCCAGTGCCAACGTGCTACCCCATGAACCGCCAATGACTATCCACTGTTCAATGCCCAAGTGCTTACGGATAGTTTCTAAATCTTCCACCAAGTGCCAAGTGGTATTTTCTTCCAAGCAGGCGTGCGGGGTGGAACGCCCTGCTCCGCGTTGGTCAAACAAAATGGCTCTGAATAGTTTTGGGTTGAAAAATTGCCGATGTTTTTCGCTACACCCTGAACCGGGGCCACCGTGAAGCCATACGACTGGTACGCCTTCGGGGTTACCGACTTCTTCTACATACAGGGTGTGTAGGGGCGAAACGGCTAGCTGATGGGTGGTAAACGGAGCGGTTTCCGTATAGCGTTGTGCTTTGAAGTTGGTTGTCTCAGCATGCCAAAATTGGTAATCGGTTGAGGTTGTCATCTTTCAGGCAATCCACTTTCTATGAATGATTACGATTAATAGCGTTATTTTACCATTAAAGTAATGTGGTAGAAAGCTACCCTTATTGGTCTGTTATACCAATTTCAAATAGAAATATCGTCAGCGTCTACGTTGTTACCGTCAAGCAAAAAATCCTCAACGTACTTCTATGTACGCCTGCGGTTTTTTACTTGCCAGTGCCTAGTATCCATCTAACGCTATTCCTATTTGAAAATGGTATTACACGCTGGATACTTTCAACAAACGCCGTCATTTTTTCGGCGGATTTCTCCCCCGCTACAGTGGTTTCTACACCCGAAGCAACATCTACCCCCGCTGGTTTGTGTTGGCGAACCACCGCCCCAACAGTTTCAGCCGTCAGTTTACCCGCTAGCAAAATCGGCAGATTAATCGCTTTTTGTAACGCTTCAACAGGATACGCCTCCCAAGCAGGTAACGTGGGGGTGCCCTTTGGTAAATCTAACAGCACATAATCAATAAAAGGCTGATACGGCAAAATCTGCCCTACAGTGGGAAACGGTTCGAGCGGAAACACCTTGATAACAGGCTTCAAACACTGCTGGCAAGCTTCAGGCGGTTCATCACCATGCAGTTGAATAAGTTGAAGTTGCAGGCTTTCGGCAATACCGTTAATCAGCTCCATCGGTTGGTTTTGAAATACCCCTACCAACTGAACTTCCTTGATTCTAGCCAATTGCGTAATGGCTTGAAGTTCACTGGTTAAGACCGTTCTAGGCGTATTGGGTACAAAAATAAGCCCTAACCAAGTAGCCCCTGCTTCAATGGCTAGTTGGGCATTTTTAGTGGTAGTAATACCACAAATTTTGATGAGTGTGGCAGGTAGTTTCATGGTCAAACCCAATGCTTTCAAAATAAGAAGCTGTCTTCATAGTCGCCAATCAAGGCACTTTCGGTGTCATTTGCGGTACTCCTTCGGTTATGTAGTTAGGCTACACCGCCCGTTAGTCCGTTCATCATTCCTAGAAATTGCACTTCCTTGACAACTATGAAGACAGCTTCTAAAAAACTAATAGGATAGATACTAGCACAAAAACCATCATCAATAGCGTTTATGCTTATAGATATATGGTTTTTTAGTACAACTCTCTTTTTTAATCCCGATTTTAGAATACCCGAATCAACGAAGGTCTGCTTAGTAGCCAACCATGATGATGATGTCTTCCAATAGCATAGGAACAACAGGCGGTGGTAATGGGTTGAACGACCCTAAATTTTCTAATTGGAATAATAGGTTTCAAAAAATTCTACAAAAAAACCAAGGCCTCTATCGGTTTCAAAAACTGTATACTGAATTACAAAATGGGCATTTGCAGTTTGGTGGTGGTGCAACTCTTGCTGCATGGGCTAGTACCAGTACAGACCAAGCCGCTAACGAAATTCGATGGACATATGATGCCCCGACCAAAGAAGCTATTACGGATATTAAAAGAATTAAATTGGCATTGAAAGATATGGAAGATGGTACGGTTGACGATGCTGGAAATCAAAAAATATTAGAAGAAAACAACCTGACCCAGTATAAAGATTCTAAATTTACGAAGGCAGATGTGCAGAAAATTGCCAAAGAATCTTTAGAAGCGTGGGAACTGTCGGATAAAAAATTGGCGGATGAAAAAATTTTTGACCCTGACCGTGCTAGCGTCAAACGTGAAGCACAGTCGTTGATTACAACCAAAAATGCTTTGCTCAAAGAATTACAGTATGGTAAAGATGGTAAAGCCCCTGTTGTTAATGTATCTACAGATGCGGCTGGCAAGCAATCCATCACGCCACTGTATGATGAGAATGTCATAGACCCGACAACCGCCTTGAAGGTAACACGCCTTCAGCAGTTGATTACAGCGGTTACCCCCTATGAAGAGGCGTTGAAAAGCAAAAATCAAGATGCGGCGATTGATGAAATTTTGAAACCCAAACAAGATGCCGTTGTAGCGTTAGCCAATAAGCTAAAAACGATTAAAGATAGTACCCAGTATAGAGATTCAAACGGTCGGCGATGGTTTAACCCACAGAAGTATGGGGAAAGTAATTGGTTTTGGGGGAAAGATATTAGCAAAAAGAATGGCTATGATGAAATTTTTGAGGAAAGCTTATCTGACATTAATCAAGTTTATGCCAGCATTTCTGGGGCAAATATTGATAGCAAAGGCAACTTGGTCGGCGGATTCTTAAAATCAGGTAAAAGCGGTACGGTTTCTGATAAAGAAGCTAGCTTTTCGTTAGATCAGCTTGAAAATCTTTCGTTGGGGCGTAACGGGAAGCCTATTGTGGTAGAATCTTTTGCTGATACTAAAACGTATGTAGCAGGGCCTGAGCTCAAAAACAAAGAAGGCGTATCTGCTAAAATTTGGTTACCGAAAGATGAAACCATTGAAGCTAGCGAAGGCATTACTTTTAATGATATGCCGGTTATTGTAACCAAAGATGCCAATGGTAAATTATTAGCACGGGTTATTGATATTACTAAAGCTGGTAACGGAACAACCATTACCCAAATGCCGTTGAACTTTGACCCCAAAAAAGCCAAGGGTGAAGATGGTAAGTATAAACTGAAATTGACGCAAGACGATATGCTTCCGCCTAATAAGGGCGAAAGTGTTCGGTTATTTACTTATGCCTTTAACAGCCAAGGTGAACCTGTGGGCAATGTTGTGATGACTCCTAGCCCAGCGGGCTTGCCTAAAACGTTCAATGAATTACCGAGGGTTGTGAAAGCTAAAATAGCGGCTAGTTCTTATGCGGACCCTATCACCTTTCCGCCAACGGCTAAATTAGCGGCTGAACAAACGACGCTAACCAGCATTTACAATGCTGATTTAGCTTTGCTTGAAGGGGCTTCTGCTCCGCCAGCTAGTGTAATACAATCTATGCAACCAGCAGCGGCAACTACTCAGCAACCAGCAGCAGGGGCTCAACAACCTCAACAACAACAGCCTGTTTATAGACAACCCATTTTTCCTGCACCGCAGTTGCCACAGCAACCTTCGGTTTCTACACCCGTGCCACAGCCAGTTCAGCCTGTGGTTCAGCCAACGGTTATTGCCCCTGCGGTAGCACCGGTTCACGCCCCAGCGGTAACGCCTCAAACTGTTCCAGCACAAAGCCCAGCGGTAGCCCCTAGAAGGGTACTAGCTCAACCAGATTTGGAGGATATTACCCACCAACAAGTTAAGGCATTGGGGTGGGAATAGCGGCAGCTCCGCCACCAAAGGGCGAATTAACTTCTTCTTCTTTTGAAAAATCCAGCTTTCCATCTGCTGAAGTTTTCACCACATTTTCGTTGGGTTCAAGTGGGGTGTTTTCACCTGTAGTCGTTACTTTAGGAATGACATTGACGCGTTTAACCAGTGTAACCATGCCAGCCACATCTAAAAATACGCCTTCTTGCCCTTGGGGTGCTGCTCGTAAAAGCCCCATTGAAATGGAAACCATTTCGTTACGGTTGGCACTGTTGGCTTCAAATACTCGCTCTAGTTTAGACCGTTTTCCACCCACCATTCTATAAATATCTTTGGGCTTTGGGTGCGGAAATACAACGGCTTCGCGGTTGAGTGTAGACATGGCAATCATATTTTCGGGCAATGAAGCTTCTACTTGAGCGGTATAGCCTTCGCCGCCAAATACTTGGTCAGGGGCATGGAAATCTAGCCCAAGGCTACTAACATCGCCAAAGCGTAGCATGGCGGTTTCATACAAGGTTCTATCGCTTTCAACCAACCAGCTTTCGCCTACTTTATGGAAGAACATGAGGGTTCTTGATTGCGTTTCTAGTGTTCCATTGGCTGTAATATCTAGCTTTTTTCCTACGGGGTTGGCTTTGGTTGCTGCTTGCGTGGTAGCTAACACGGAAGGCAACGCTTCTTTTTTAAGCATCTCGTTTTTTTGCGGAGCAAACGGAGAAACAATGCTGTCGGCTTTGGTGCTATCCAAGCTTTCAACGGTTGCCCAATTGCCATTCATCCTAATTTCCAGTAATGTAGCCCCGTATTGAATACTGGGGTATTGCTGCCATGTTTCTTCAATAAACCCTTTTACTTGCTCAAGGGTTAAGTTATCGCCACTGGTATAGCGGGGAGCATAATGTTTTAGATACCCTTGTAGTTGGTGTGTGTTGGCGGCAATGGTCATTGCTTCAATGGTTGATAACAGGCTTTTTACGCCTTCGGCTTGGTCTGCACCATTGATGATTTTAACTTGGCTGGTATTGGTTACGGGTTTAAAATTACTTAGTAGTGAAGAGAGCTGAGCTTCTTTGGCTGGCTTGTTAAGCTTGGGTAGCTTTAGGTTGAGTGCGGTTGCTTGTGGCAATGCCATTGTTGCTGAAACAACTACTAAGCCCATTAATATTGCTGAAAATAATGAACGAACGGTTTGTTGAATGGTTTTTTTGAATCCGGACACGGTGAAGGCTTCCTTTATATCAAACAAAGAACAGGATAAATACTAATACTTTCATCCTACACTATATTGGCGTATTTGGGAATGTTTACTACCTTAACCAGATGAAATAGGTATTTGCATAAAAATGAGAGTGTGTTACTATTGATATTGATTCTCAATAACAATAAAGAGGTCGGAAGCCGTTATTATAATGAAAATAAACTGTATTGCCCATTGGCTACATCATCATTTTTTCAAGTTATTATTGATGGTTCATATATTAGGGCTTTTTGTACCAACCCTAGGGCAACAAATGCGGCTAGTTAGCTTTGGCAAACTTTACTGGTTTGATGGCTCTTTTTTGGAAATGACCTTGCCTGTCGTCATGTTATCGTTCCTGCTATTTAATGCGGGTATTGCTATTAAAGCGTCTGAACTGTTGCAGTTGTTTAAAAAACCGTGGATGTTGGGCTTAGGGCTTTTGGCCAATTTGGTCATTCCTCTCTTGTTTGGGTGGGGTATCGCTAGTTTAGGTGCTTTTTGGCCTAATCATGCTGAAATTCAAAATTTGCTGGTTGGTTTGGCTTTAGTGGGGGCAATGCCCATAGCGGGCTCTTCCACGGCGTGGTCTCAAAATGCCAGTGGAAACGTGGCTTTAAGCTTAGGCTTAGTGGTGCTTTCTACTATGTTAAGCCCTATTACAACCCCGTTGATTTTTCATGCTTTTGGTTGGATTACCGTCGGAGATTATTCTGATGATTTGCATGAAATAGCCCAAGCTGGCGTTAGTGCTTTTTTAGCTTTTTCCGTGGTATTGCCTTCTGTTGTAGGTATTTTAACCCGTCTTTGTTTGAAGGATGTTCAGGTGGAAGCCGTTCGGCCAAGTTTGAAGGTTGTTAATTCTATTAATCTGTTGTGGCTTATTTATTCTAACGCAGCAGTGGCACTGCCTAAAGCGTTTGCTTCGCCAGATTGGGATTTCTTAGCGTTAATTATAGCGGTAACAGTTACGTTATGTGTGGTGGCTTTTGGGTCGGGCTGGGTGCTTTCAAAGCTAACGAAAGCAGACCCTGCTGAACGCACAGCTTTAATGTTTGGCTTAGGCATGAATAATAATGGTACGGGTTTGGTGCTTTCTTCTTTAGCACTGGCGGACCATCCGTTGGTGATGCTGCCTATTATTTTTTACAATTTGGCTCAACAGGTGATGGCAGGCGTTGCGGATAGGGTATTTTCTGAAAAAATGCCGAAAATTAGCTCTTTTTCTAATAACCCTCTACAGTAGGTGCACCAGGTGTGGGGGCGTATAATTCTTCTTCAGCCGTTGGGGCAGAGCGTCTGCTTCTTGAAGGTGTAGGGGCTGAAGTATTTCTTCTCGGGGTTGGCTCTGGCACGGTATTATCGGGTTGCGGGAAGTAGGGTTCTTCATCCGGTTGCCTAGTACCTTTGGGTGCAATGCTAACAGGCGGTGGAATAGTGGGTACTCTATCAGGTACAGGGTTATCAGGGGCTACTTCAGGGGCTTCAGTTACGGGTATTTGTGTGGGTGTTTCTTCAATGGTAACGTTGCTGGGGTTATCTACTGTTGGTGAAACGGAAGGTAGCGTTGATTTTGCATTTGGGTTGACTGTTTTTTCAAACGCCATTTTCTTTTCAAAGCCTAAGCTGGCTTTGGTCATATAATTTTTCCAAGTAATAGCAGGAATTGTACCACCCGTGATGCTTTCGGGCATGGGAGTGTTGTCATCATTACCCACCCATACGCCGGCTATTAACACGGGGGTATAGCCTACAAACCATGCGTCTCTGTTTTGGTCGCTAGTGCCGGTTTTTCCTGCTACAGGTACGCCATTATTTAAATTGGCTGTCATGCCAGTACCGTGGTTCACTACTCGTTGTAGCATTACGGTCATTTTATCTGCAATTTCAGGGTCTAGCACGGGTACGATATCAGGCGTATTTTGGTAAACTACCTCACCCGTATCATCTTCAATAAAATCTATAAAGTAAGGCTTTACCTTGACGCCATGATTAGCAATACTACTAAACGCTTGAACAAGTTCTATGGGGTAAACGCTTGAACCACCTAACGTGGTGGATAAATTGGCTTGTAGGGGGCTGGTAATACCTAGTTCTTTGGCTAAATTAACCACATTTTCCACGCCAACACTATCCATTAATTTAACGGCAATCACGTTGTTGGAAGAAGATAAGGCTCGTGCCAACGTCATCGCCCCATGATGGCGTTTATCAAAGTTTTCAGGCTTCCAGGTTCCGAAGGTTACGGGTTCATCTACCACCACTTGTTGTGATGAAAATCCTTGTCGAATGGCTTCAGTGTAGGTAAATACCTTAAACGTAGACCCTGGGGAACGTTGGGCTTTTTGCAGTCTATCATACTGGCTAGCTTGAAAATTTTTACCCCCTTCATAGGCAACAACCGCACCTGTTTGAGGGTTTAGTGAAACAAGGGCTATTTGCTGGTTGGCGGCGGTTCGTTTATATTCTTTCGTGCTGTGGTCAATGGCGGAACGGGCGGCTTCATTGGCTAGAGGGTTCAGCGTAGCGTGCACTTTATAGCCTGATTGCCAGAATTCTTGTTCGGTTAGTCCAAACCAATCCATCACTTGTTGCATAACAATTTGATTAAAATAGGGAGCTTTGTTTTTAATGGAAAGCCGAGTTAAATTCGGGTGCAAATCTAGCGGTTTTTTTTGGTATTCTTGGCATTGTACCGTGGTAATAGCCCCTACTTCTACCAAGTTTTGTAGTACTTCGTTGCGTCTGCGTTTGGCTAATTCAGGGTTTACTAATGGATTATAATTGGAAGGAGCTTGGGGCAAGCCTGCTAGCAAAGCGGCTTGTACAAGGGTTAAATTTTTTGGTTTTTTGTTAAAGAATACTTCAGAAGCTGCCTCTATGCCGTACGCTCCTTGCCCGAAGTAAACGTAGTTCATGTATAGTTCTAAAATTTCTTGCTTGCTTAATTCTTGTTCCATTTGCATGGCAAGCAGAATTTCTTTGATTTTTCGTTGAAGCGACCGTTCGTTACTTAGGAACAATTGCCTTGTTAGCTGTTGCGTTAGGGTACTGCCCCCTTCTTGCAAGCCTTTTCCTTTAACGTTTCTGCCCACGGCTCTAAAAATAGCGATGGGGTCTACCCCTTTGTGCAGGTAAAACCGACGGTCTTCGGTTGCTACTAATGCCTTAATAAAATCTGGGGCTACTTCGGAAACCTTTGTTGGGTGTACTAGGTATTGTCCGTTTTCTAAAATGACGGTTTTATTATCTGAAGCTAGTACTTTTGAACTATTTTGTTGTTGCATAATAACGCTTTGGCGTTGGTTAATTAATGAACGAACGCTGGGTAAATCTTTGGTTAGTAAGTACCAACCCAAGCCTGCTCCGCCAATAACAAGGGCGGTTATAACCGTTAAAATAACACCAAGACGCATTGCGTTTTTTGACCTTCTAATTTTAGTTGAACCAAGCGTACTAAAGCCTTAATCCTATCCAAAAATGGGGATAAAGGCAAGTGAAGGTTTCGGGGGTTATGATACGAGCGGAGAGATTTAATAGCGTGTTTTCTCATCGATTGTCGTTTACGTCTTTAGCTGGAGGGTGTTAAGGGGGTTCTTGTTTGAGAACCCCCTTAACAATCCCCCACGAATTTAGGGGTGAACCCCTAAAAACCCCCGAAAAACAACCCCCTATGCCACAAGGGCACTGACGGGGGGATGCTTTTTTCGCCCCTCCGGTGGACGGAACGCATCGACGACTGCAGAGCAAACGCGATGGTCGTTCCTACTGGTTGATTTGAACTATTGCGTATTTCAATTTTTAAGGGCTATACTGTTAGCTATCCGCCACCAAATCATCCCAGCAAATAAACGCTTCGGCGGTTAGGGGGTGTGCTAACTTCCTACCAATAACGGAGGCCAAAAACCGAGGGGCTAAGCCTGTAGCGGGGCGTTTAAAGCCAATATCCCACGGTTCTAGTTGGTGTCCTGCAGGTAAATCTCTCAGCAAAACAAGGCTTTTACGGGCAACCGCCATGCAATCAAATTCTACGGGGTGTGGGGCTTTAACCCCTGTGCCCATCATGGCTTCTGTTTGCCGAATGGTGTTAACCAATTGGACAAATTCATCGGGTTCTAACGAAGCTTGATGATCAGGCCCAACCATTGTTTTATCTAGCGTTAAATGTTTTTCGTAAAGCTTAGCCCCTAGCCCAACGGCTATGGCGGGTACTAAATCCACACTGGTGGAATGGTCTGAATAGCCCACCAAACACCGAGGAAATTCTTTTTTTAGGGTGGTAATGGCGTTTAAATTTAACGCCTCTTCAGGGGCGGGGTAAGCACTGGTACAGTGCATTAAGGCAATGCCGGTTTCGTTTTGCCCTAGCACCAGTCTGGCTTCAACGGCGGTAACGGCTTCTTTTACTTCTTCTAAAGTTGCCATGCCAGTTGAAAGAATCATCGGTATTTGATATTTGGCTAGCCTACGCAAAAACGGCAGATTGGTCAATTCCCCCGACCCTAACTTTAGTGCGGGTAGTTCAAGTTGCCGAACCAATGCTTCAGCCGAAGCTTCATCAAATGGCGAACATAAAAAGGTTAGACCAATGCTTTGAGTATAGGTGGAAAGTTGTTGCATTTGGGCGTTGTTTAACGCCAACCTATTTAGTAAGGTTTGTTGGTTTTCTTCAGGAGCAGTTTCATTCTGTTGGTAGTGTGCTTTGGGGGCGTTGGTAACGGTTAAGGCGTGGGGAATAAATAGTTGAAATTTAACGGCATCTGCCCCTGCTTGTTTGGCGGCATCAATTAGTTTGTACGCCAAGCCAACATCGCCATTATGGTTGACCCCCGCTTCTGCAATAATGAAGCAACGGGTGTTGTTGGTTAGGTTGGTTAAAAACTCCATCGGGGGGTATCTCCGTACCTTTTCAGGTCTGCTTAAAACTTTTCCCTATTATAGCCTTTTTTCGGGTCTCCTAGTAAAAAACAATCCACTTGTATGAAGCAATTAGAGTAGGTACATGGGTTTTATTAGGGTAAGCGAATGCTTTTGGCTGTTAGAGACGAACCGATTCGTTTTTCTCTTCCCCCAATTTCTGCATTGCGATAGACCTTTACTGATTTTTTTAAATTTAATGATATCTTTTATTATTACCCCCATAGCCTGTTACCATTTTTAGAAGAGAGAGACAACCCGATGATGATGACAATGACAAATGGCTTTCAACCTTCCACAGTAAATACCTCTTCTGCAATGCTTTGCAAAGAATTAGAATTTGCAACGTTGTTGGGTTTGGTTTTAGAGCCCACTCGTAACCAAGTGGCATTGACCCCTGCTTTAACCGAACAACTACAGGAATTGACCATGGTGTTTCAGGCTGGGCAAAGCCAGCAAGCCTTGTTACGCCCATTGTGTGCAGATGCTTGGATTGATTTAGTGCCTTGGCATAGTTTTAATTAAAATTTCTAATAAACAGTAACTTCTAAGGGCGGATACCATCCGCTCTTTTTTCGTTTTGAGAGCATTACCACTTTGTTAAATTTTTTAGCTTCAAACCATATCTAGTTGGCAATAGGCTGGTGCGAGCGTAGCGAAGCAGAGCATTTAGGGAGCCTCTTTTGCTTCCGCTCAAGCCTATTTTCAACGTACACGGAAACCGATTAGCCAGTTGTTCCCTTGGGGATTCTTAAGGGGGTGGCGAACCCCCACCCTAGCCCGTAGCAATCACCCCCCTCCCTCATTCACTTGTGGGAGGGGGCTTTTTTGTGAAAGCGGTTTGACCGATACCTAAGGTACTCGTTTAACCCTCTTTATAACGTTAAAAAGTAGACTATAGCATGATGACACTGTACCTAAACCACTGGCCATTAAATGCAACCGCCCAAACAGGGGCTTCCGCAGCGGATGGTATGTTTGCCACTACCCGAAGCATGGCGGGTAATATGCGAGCCATGGAAATTCATTCCCAAAACATCTCGAATTTCGGCATTCCGGGGTATCAAGGCAAAGAAGCCCTACGGCGGAAGTTTGTGGAACACTTAGGGGTGCAAAGCATTGATGAATACACCAATACGGAAGTCGGGCGTATCCGTCAAACGGGTATTCATACGGATTTAGCCTTGACGGAAGCGGGCTTTTTTCAAGTGCAAGATGCCAAAACAGGTGCAATTAAACTAACCAGAGACGGACGAACGATTGTTAATAAAGAAGGCTATCTCACCCTTGCCACATCAGGCGGGTATTTTTTAGATGCCAATGGCACGAAAATTAAATTCAATACCGTTCCCACCAATTTTGAGAAGCAAGTCAAAATTGATACCGATGGGTCTATCAGCTACCTCAATCCCCTTGCAGGTGAAGCCAAGGCGGTGGGCAAACTTTCCGTGGTGCAGGTGGATGGCAGCAAGCTGGAAAAACCGAAAGTAGCCCAAGGCTACTTGGAAGATTCTAACGTGATGTTAGCCAAAGAATTTACGGCTCTGGTGCCCATTCGTCGGGAATTTGAAGCCAACCGCCAGTTTTTCCTCATCCAAAGCGATTCCCTTTCCCGCATGATTCAGGAACTCGGCAAAGCCCAGTAATACTCCGTAGGGGCGGATGCAATCCGCCCCTACAAAAGGAAAAAAAGGATATTTAAACCATTATGGGTATGATTCAAGGTATCATTCAACAGGCAACTTATAATGGGCAGATGCATATGCAAATGCTGGAAAAAGTAGCTAAAAACGTGGCAAACTACGCCACCACTGGCTACAAAGCCGAACGCTTTGACCTCTACCTAGGGCAAGATAACGGCGTGCGTGGCGTTACTCGAAAAGATACCACCCCCGCTAACGCCCTCATTACTCGACGGGAATTTGATATTGCCATTGAAACCCCGAACGCTTACTTCCCTGTAACCCAGCCAGATGGCACGATGGCGTACACTCGGGATGGACGGTTTTCCATCGGCAAAGATGGCTACATTTCCACTGCTCAAGGTGATTTGTTAGCCCCTGGTATTAAAATACCGCCTGATTTTGGCAGGGTGATTTTATCGGCGGATGGTAGTGTGCAAATTCAACCGAAAAAGGAAGGACCTAAGCAGGAAGTGGGTAAAATTCAGTTGCTTTCGTTTACCAACCCCGAAGGCTTAAAATCTGTGGGCGATAACAAATTTGTGCCGACTGAAGCCAGTGGCGAAGCGGTTTTTAGTAAATCCACCACCTTAGCCCAAGGTAAGTTGGAAAGTAGTAATGTGGATTTGTATGAGCAGATTGAAAACGTCATGCGGTTGAATGCGGGGGTGCTTTCTAATTATCGGGTGATTAAGTATTCCGATGAACTCTTCCGTCAAGCCGTCAACCTACGGCAATAAGGTTTTGGTGAAGTCAATGGTAGTTAGATTCCCAATAGTATACAATCTATCCTTTCTTAAAGGCTTAGTTTTAGAGGAAATGTTACGTCTGAAAATAGGTTTTTTATTTCACATAATTCTAGCTTCTTTTATACCTTGTGTACTGATGTATCTTAAGTTCTCCCGTGAATGCGTACTTCAGATTATGGGATTAGGTATTTTGGGTTTTTTTCTAACATTCTGTTTAATCTTGGGTACTAGTTATTACGTATTTAAAACATTGAATAAGCATTTTGGAGGAATTTTAAATTGTTCGTTGGATGAGAAAAAGATAAGTTACTGGTATACAGTTAAAAACACTGTCTTTTATCAGCATATACCATGGCGATGGACATTTAAATTAGTAAAAAATAAATATAGATGGGTGCTTTGTGGTAGCAAAGAACGTGCTTTGCTCTTCCCCACCGACCAACTTCCCCCCGAAGCCCAAGCGTTCATTCTTCAAAAACTGACTGAACACAACGTACCAATCATAGGCTAAAACTCCCCCTCCCCTCGTGAAAGGACTCACAACACCATGATGATGATGAGACTCGCAGGCGTTAATATCGACGCTTCAATTTCGCCCCTCGGTAACGCCCTCAGTGGGCTAACCAAAATGCAACAAGCCACGGCGGATAATATCGCCAACGTCAACACACCGGGCTACAAAGCCAAACGCCCCGAACTGTCTAACGTGTTAGGCTTAAGCGATAATCCCTATGAAACTAGCCTAGCTCAACGCATGGGCAGTAGCCAACTAAGCAGTTTACTGCAAACGCCTGATAATGCCGATGGGAAAGTCAACGTCCAACAAGAATTTTTAGCCATGCAGAAAAACTTGCTCATGTTCAACCTTGTTTCAAAACGACTGACTACCATTATCACCAACCTCAAAGCTTCAGGCAACGTGGGTAGGTAAATAGCTCTTATTTTCTGAAAAGGCAGTTCACAAACGAACTGCCTTTTTTGTTGGCTTGAAACGGTTGCATCTACCCAACCGTTGAAGCTATGATAAAAGGCGACTCTCTCCTCCTAGAAAGACAGCCCGCCACCATGAACAATACCGCTCCCCCCAAATCCGCCAAAAAAATCTCGTTTTTTTCGCTTATTACCATTAGCTGGCAATTGATTGTCTTTCTAGCCAGCCTTGTAGCAATCGCCCTCCACTTCCTACTGGCTTGGTTACTACCTACAACCCAAGCCTTCGGCTTTTCAGTGGCAGATGTTCCCTACCTCCTCCTCCTCATTGGTGGAGGCACGCCCCTAGCGTGGAGCATCACCAAAGCCCTGCTTCAAGGTGATTTCGGGGCAGATTTACTAGCGTTAATCGCCTTGTTAGTTGCCAGCTTCACGGGGGAATACCTAGCAGCGGCGTTAGTGGTTCTCATGCTTTCTAGCGGACAAGTGCTGGAAACCTACGCCATGCGAAAAGCCTCGTCCGTGTTGGATGCCCTTTCCCAGCGGATGCCTTCCATCGCCCACCGAAAACTGCCTTCAGGGGCAATCGATGAAATCACCCTGCTAGAAATCAACATTGACGACCATATCGTGGTTTACCCCCACGAAACCGTCCCTGTAGATGGCGTGGTGCTTGAAGGCAACGGCACGATGGACGAATCTTATTTGACAGGCGAACCTTATCAGGTTTCAAAAGCACCGGGGGCTTCGGTGATGTCTGGTGCGGTCAATGGGGAGGCTATGCTCGTCATTCAAGCCGAAAAATTGGCGGTTGATTCTCGCTACGCCACCATCACGCAAGTAATGCAGGAAGCCGAACAAAAACGCCCCGCCATGCGTCGGTTAGCAGACCAAGTGGGCGGTTATTTCACGCCCGTTGCCTTAATTGTTGCCCTAGGGGCGTGGTACTTTTCAGGCGATGCGTCTCGGTTTCTTTCGGTGTTAATTATCGCCACGCCATGCCCGTTGCTGATAGCCGTACCTGTAACACTCATTAGTGCTATTTCGATGGCGGCAAAATTGGGCATCATTATTAAAGACCCCACGGTTTTAGAGTGCCTCCCGACTTGCACCACGGCTATTTTCGATAAAACGGGCACGCTGACTTACGGTCAACCCGCTTTAACGGCTATTTTACCTGCGGATGGGGTCAATGCCAATGAGGTCTTGCAACAGGCGGCTAGTTTGGAACGGTATTCTAAGCATCCGTTGGCTTATGCCATTTTGCAAGCGGCGGAAAAAGCGAATTTACCGTTGCTAAAAGTAGAAAGTGCCTCTGAAAAACCGGGGCAGGGCTTGATTGGGCAAGTGGGAAGCCATGCCTTAGTGGTTACGCACCGCAAACAGTTGCTCAAACAATCGCCTGAACTGGAAGCGGTTTTACCCGCCGTAGCTTCGGGGTTGGAATGCGTGGTTTTACGCAATAATGCTTATGTGGCAACCTTTCAATTCCGCGATACGCCTCGGCTGGATGGGCAATCGTTTATTGAACATTTAGCCCCGTCGCACCAGTTTAATCGTATCATGTTGGTTTCGGGCGATAGAGACTCTGAAGTGGCTTATTTGGCGGAAGAACTGGGCATTACGGAAACGTTGGCTTCCCAAACGCCAGAACAGAAGTTGGCGGTGGTTCGGGCGGAAGTAGCCAAAGCCCCCACCTTGTTTATGGGCGATGGCATTAACGATGCCCCTGCTTTAACCGCTGCTACCGTGGGTATTGCCTTTGGTCAGCATAGTAGTGTTACGGCGGAAGCGGCGGGTGCGGTGATTATGGAAAACACGCTGGAAAAGGTGGATGAACTCATTCATATTAGCGAAGCCATGCGGGCTATTGCGTTGCAAAGTGCGGTGGGTGGCATGATTTTAAGCGTGTTGGGGATGGGCTTAGCGGCGATGGGTTGGCTAACCCCCGTGCAGGGTGCTTTAATTCAGGAAGTGATTGACGTAGTGGCGATTGTCAACGCCCTTCGCTTAACCTTTGGTGCTTCAGCCAAGCAGTTAAAATCTAATTTTTAACACCTTCTCGTCATGTTGAGCGAATGCGAAACATCCCCCTAGGTAGGTGCGGAGATTCCCCTTTTTTTGGGCGTTTCGGGCGGGTAAAGACCCCGCCCGCCGTTGCCCGCTGCTTCGCATTCAACCCCGCCCTTTTTTGTTCTATTTGCTCCCTCTCCCTTTGGGAGAGGGTTGGGGTGAGGGTTTCTGTGGGGCGGGTTTTCACCCTTCGGGTCGGGCAACTAACGCAGGGTGGATAGTTGCTAGTGCTGGATGTTTAGGCTACCTTAGTAAAAGCCACTTTTTGGTTGTTGTTTTTTGAACGAGGCGTTGCAGGTTTCACTACCTATAAACGTGAAAAAAGGGACTGGTTGCAACAGTCCCTCGTTTACAAAAACCAATTAGAAAGGAGTAATCACGATGATGTCGACAATCATTTTGATACTCAGGGTGGCGTTAGCCATTCTTGAGCTACTTAATTTCCTATTAGGATAGTTAAGTAAAAGAAGAGGAGTCATTTGTGTTTGTAGCACGGATGGCTTCTTTTCTATTTTGGCAAACTTCCCCCAAAACCGCAAGGGGTTTCTTCAAAAACTTAACGTTTACGTGGTTTCAGGGTCGGATGCTGGCGGTGGAATGGGGGCATCCTCATCAACGACAACCAACTTTAGACGTTTTTTGACTTCTTCATCACTCAACGTTTCGGGGTGTCGCTCCCAAAGGCTTTCATCGTTTAAGTTATTGCGTAAATGCTCAATATCAACATCTTTTGCAGGAATACAGTTTTTCCATTGTTTGAGTTGTTGTAGTTGGAAGCCATTTATTCGCGAGTTGTAAAATAAGCAGTACTCGACTTTAGAAGCAACAGTTAAATCAGTCTTTATTAGCTTTGTACCTGTTAAGTCACTTTTTTGAAAACGGGAATCCGTAAGGTCTACATCTGTTAAATCGGCTTTCGTTAAATTCGCTCGTCTGAAAACCGCTCTTGTCAAATTACTTTTGGTTAAATAAGCTTGAGTTAAATTAGTCTTTATCAGATTAGCATCTGTTAAATCACTTTTGGTTAAATAAGCTTGGGTTAAATTAGAGTCAGCCAAATTAGCCTCTGTCATAATAGCTCTAGTCAAATTAGCAGTTGTCAAATTCACTCCATATAATTTAGCCCTCATTAAACTGGCATTTATCAGCTTAGCACCTGTTAGGTCAGCCTCTGTTAAATCAGCATTTGCTAAATCAGCCCATTCAAGATCAGCATTTGTTAAATTAGCTTTTGCTAGTTGAGCACTTTTTAAAATAGCACCATATAAATTGCCTTTCGTTAGCTGTGTTCTCTCCAAATTTGCCCTTGTTAAGTCACTGTTTGTTAAATCAACATTTGTTAAATTCGTCCATTTCAAGTTCGCCTCTATTAAGTTAGCATTTGTTAAAATAGCTCCTGTTAAGTTACTCCATTTTAGTTTGCACTTTTCTAAATTTGCTTCTTTTAAGTTGGCATTAACTAAATTAGAAGAATTATTTAAATTAAATTCACTTCCAAATAGATTAATTAAATGTAATTGTTGTTTATAGTGAAATTGGAAATGAGGGGTTCTGCAGAATATTTGTGCCGCTGCTTCCAAATCTGAAAATGGTGGTAGGCTAGGCGGTTTAAGTAGTTCGTATAAAGTAGTAGATAGACTTCTTAATTCTTCATTTGGACTATAATCTTTGGGGTTAACGCAATTAAATTCTATCCGTCTTTCTTTTTCCTCGTTGTCCTCTTGAATACGGATTTTTTCACGTTCAGTTTGTTTCCATAAGGCATTTAATTGCCCACCCCTATTACTGCTATATGCACAAAGTTGAGTAATTACCCTGCTGGCAAAGTGTTCGGGGTTTTCGTTCATTAAGGCTTCTAGGGCAAAAATACCGCCTAAGCGTATATCAATCGCATCATTACCCAAGTGTTCAATGGCTTTCGCAAACCGTTCGTTTTGGGCTTTGGTCTCTTCCAAGTCATGTTTACGGTCGGCTTCTATTTTCGCTTGTTCTGCTTTGTCTAGCTCATGTTGGGCTTTTTCACGGTCTAAATCTAATGCAAAAAAGCTTTTCATCAACACTAAAATACCCACTAAGCCAGCTATTAGGGTGAAAACCCCTTTCACATAGTCCATTTGGGCAGTGGTGTAATCTTTAAACGGTAAATCAGAGTTAAAAGTCTTTGAAAGTTCTGTTTGAACGAGTTGAGCCATATTAAAGCTAGGAATGATATGTTGAACTACGAAAATAAACGTAACTAAAAATAAAATAACCAACGCACTAATTGCTATAAAAACAATGTGTTTCCTTAGTAAATTATAGATTACAGTTAAATTCGTATAAAGAAATACGAGGTAAGTTACCAGTTCTTCATAACAAAAAAAGAGATAACTAAGTCCTGCCTCAAAAGCAATTAACATCCCCTACCCCACCACTCGACTGCCCAAAAACGCCAGCACCTCTTCACGGTCGTCAAAATGAATGGTCTCGGTGGCTAAAATCTGATAATCTTCATGCCCCTTGCCCGCAATCACCACAATATCCAACGGGCTATCCGCCCAAGCCAACGCCTCGGCTATCGCCAAGCGTCTATCCACCTGTACTTTGACGGTTTCAGGGTTCATCGCCTCAATCCCCCCCAACACATCACTAATAATCTGCTCTGGGTCTTCCGAACGTGGATTATCCGAAGTTACCACCAATTTATCTGCCAACCGCTCGGCTATCCGCCCCATTTTCGGACGTTTGGTGGCATCTCTATCCCCCCCACACCCAAACACCACGAACAACCGTCCGCCTTCAGGCACGATTTGCCTCGCTGCTTCCAGCACATTTTCCAACCCATCAGGGGTGTGGGCATAATCGACAATCACACTCGGGTTATGGGCGACCACCTCAAGCCGACCCCGAACACCTGCCACACTTTCGAGTGCTTCAATCACCGTCGCCAGCGGAATTTCTAACGCCAACCCCGTTGCCAATGCGGCTAGGGCGTTATAAATGTTAAATTCCCCCGAAAGTTTCAGTTTCACTGGGGCTTCACCCACGGGCGTTTGCACCGTGAAATTTGCTCCGCCCACGGTGTAGCTAACATCCGTTGCCCGAACGCTCGCCATAGCGGATTGTATGCCGTAAGTTAGCGTTTTAACGCCTATTGGCACGGCTTTCACAAAGTGGCTTGCCCACGCATCATCGGCGTTGATGACCGCGGTTCTGGGCTTGCCATCCTGCACCGCCCATTGCCGTGAAAACAATTGAGCCTTGGCTTGGCAGTAGTTTTCCATGGTTTGGTGATAATCCAAATGGTCTTGCGTTAAATTGGTGATGACGGTTACTTGAAAATCGCACCCCGTAACTCGGTGCTGGTCTAATGCGTGCGAACTCACCTCCATCACTACGGCATACGTGCCTTCGGCTTTCATGGTGGCTAGGTAGTGTTGCAATTCATCTGCCATGGGGGTGGTATGCCCTGTTTCTACATAGCTGGTAGCCGTTTCGGTGGCTTTTTTGGCACTTCTCACCCCCAACGTCCCCACTAATCCTACGGCTTTGCCTGTGTGTTGCAATAGGCGTTCAATGAGGTGCGTTACGGTGGTTTTTCCGTTCGTGCCAGTAACGCCAACAAGCTGTAGGCTATGCCCCGCAAACCCATACAGGCTAGCATTCAGCAGTGCGAACGCTTGGTAGGTGTTGGTAACTTCCAGCACCACAACATCAGTGGGAATAGTCGTTGATGAATAATGCCCTTGTTGGACGACAACGATTTTACATCCTGTTTCAAGGGCTTTGGCTAGAAACGTGTGTCCATCTTGCTTTGCCCCGACCAATGCCACGAAGATGCTTTTTGCGGTGGCTTTGCGGGAATCGCTGACGATGCTGGAGATTTCGATTGCTTCGGTCGCTTTTGGGGCGTTGGTTAGCAAGTTTTCGCTGTTTAAAAGGGTGATGGCGGATTGTAGTGTCATGGTTGGGGTTGTTGTGTGGAGGGTTTGGGTATTCATTGAAATGGGCTTCTTTCTAGTGATGGGTCGCTATGGTAGGTTACAAAAACGTTACAGATATACCCTTATTTTACCAAGAATTCCCCACTTCTGATAGGGGGTCTGCTGGGGTTTGTAAACTTGTAGAAATTACCTTAAAGATACGACTAATAGTGTCGATATCTTTAGTATGATGTTTTCTATTTTGAAATAGTTTTATACAAAAAAAGGATTGCTGAACCCATGAACCTTAAAAAAAATCAAAATCTGCTCGTTTCTTTTAGCAAGAAATTGTTTGCTTTTTCCTTGACTGAAGCTTTATTAGCAGCGGTGTTAGTGGGTATTGTTAGTGCATTAGCCCTTAGTGCATTGAATGTGTCGGGGCAAATTCAGGGTATTCAGGCCAATAAAGTCGTCCAAGCGGCCATGATGGAAATTCAAACGTCTGTTACTAAATACAAGCAACGTTTTGGGATGGTAGATGAAGCAACGCAGTATATTCTACCTTTTAGTCTGATAGATGGCACAACTATTACCACCAACCTCGTACTAGATGGTGATACGCCTACAGGTGGAACAAATCCTACTTATACATGCAATAGCGGTAATTGGGTTTGCAGACGTTTGAAATCAGGTGCTGTTGTTTTATATAACGGTGATGCAGCAATTACTTGGGAAAACAGTGATGTTTACATTCCTAGAAACATTCATGTAGGGCATATTGTCATTGATCCTGATGGGGTGGATAGTGCACCCACGAATGATGCGGGACAAAGCGTGAAGTTATTGTTTACAATACAGGGTCATTTTCTAACCTCTACTGCTTGGCAGTGGACTCAAGTGGCTCAAGGGGGGATACCTCCTGGATGGATAGTACAACAACCCCGATATTTTAGATTAGACAAATAACGAATGCTTTTCTCACTGAAAGCCAACAGCTAAGAAAAAAATAAAAAATACGGAGAGGGTGGGATTCGAACCCACGGTGGAGCTTTTGACCCCACAATTTCTTAGCAGGAAACCGCTTTCGTCCACTCAGCCACCTCTCCATGATATGAGGCTTGGCAACCTAGGCTATATAAAGCTTTCAGTTGTTAATTCTAGTATATCTAATCAACTCTAAAAAACAAGCCCTCCATTAGGCGTAGTTTTCAATGGGTGGGTTTTTAACATCATGTACGGGCGGATTGCATCCGCCCGATTAAAAATCAATAAAAACGGGTGGATGCAATCCACCCCTACAAAGCATCTAGCAATGGGGTAAAGGGGCGTAGCCCCTTTGAAAATCTAGGGAGGTGATGGGTTTGGGAAGAGGAGGGAACGGACTCTTCCCAATGTTGAAAGCCCTGCTTTCAACCAAGCAGCCTTCCAAAGGAAAAAAGGGCAATCTAAATTATCCCCAAAAAATAAACTGGCATTGGGTGGATTCGAACCACCGACCCTACGGGTATGAACCGTATGCTCTAACCAACTGAGCTACAATGCCACCAAATAGAAACAGAAAACTAAACCATCCGAGGGGTTCTAATTGCAACCACTAGTGATAATCTGTAACATAATATAATAAAACATGAACTAAACTCAAAAGCAAGCCTTCCAGCCCCACTTTTTCTAGGGTCTACCCCCCTCCTCTTCTTATTTTAGTTTTGAATTGTAATTGAATAGAAAGCGATACCCCTTAAAATGCCTGCTACAAACGATTCAGCATCAGGGCAAGAAAATATGTCTAATTCCGCTTCAACGCCACAGCGTTGGTATGATAAGGATCCTGCTTTAACCAAGGCGTTGGAAAGCTTGCGTGTAGCCCCTAATAAATTTCATGCGGAAGTGGCACTGAATATTATTTCGGTTATTGTGGAACATCGGTTGGAAGAATTGCAAAATAATGAGGCGGTTTGCCCAGAGGAATTTAGGCAGTCGTTAATTGAAGAGGCTAAAGATTTAGTGATGCCTACTTATGGTAAGCGTTGGTATGATGTGAATGAAACCTTGCAATCAGCTATTCAAATGTTGAAAGATACGCCGGATGAAATTCAAAAGCAAATTATTCCATCCATTGCGTTGGTTATTGAACAAGCCATTGCTCGGGATTTAAGCGAAGTATAGTGCGTTCTTTGGCTTTAACCCTGTTCTTGTAGTTTGCCTGTTTTTAACCCATAATACTGTTATTGTGTCGTGTCGTTTCAGTAACCACAGAATACGCTATTATCATGCCAGCAAACTCATTGAATACTTTAGCTAATCAGCAAGCACGGCAAGCAGATTTCGCCACCCTGTTTCAGCAAGCAACGGTTGTGCCAAATGCTCTGTTGCAACGCTACAACCTTACAGGTCCTCGGTATACTAGCTACCCCACAGCCCCCATCTGGAACGAAGCATTTTCTGCCCCGCAACTGGCAACCATTTTAGGGCAATCTAAAACGCAAGACGCTAACACCCAACCTTATTCGGTTTATGTTCATCTGCCCTTTTGCGAAAACCGATGTCTCTTTTGCGGATGCAACGTGGTTATCACCCAACAGAAACAACACGCTGAAAAGTATTTAATTTATCTTGAAAAAGAATTGGCACTCATGGCTGAAAAGCTTGATTTATCTCGTCCTGTAACGCAGTTTCACTATGGCGGAGGCACACCCACCTACCTAACCCCTGAACAATTAGACCAAATCACCACGCTGTTTTTTAATACCTTTAACCTTGCCCTTGATGCCGAAATTGCCGTAGAAGTGGATCCTCGGGTTACGACGGTTGAGCATTTGCAAACCTTAGCCAAACTGGGGTTTAATCGTATTAGTTTGGGCGTCCAGGATTTTAACCCCCAAACGCAAGAAGCTATTAACCGTATTCAACCGTTTGAACAAACCCAAGCGTTGGTGGAACAAGCCCGAAGCCTTGGCTTTAAGGGCGTTAATATCGATTTAATTTACGGCTTGCCTTTCCAAACCCCTGAAACGTTTAAACACACCATTGAACAGGTTCTTCAGCTAAAGCCGGATAGGTTAGCCCTTTACAACTACGCCTATATTCCGTGGATGGCACCTTGGCAAAAGCAAATGCCAGAATCCGCCTTGCCTAGCGGTGAAATGAAGTATGCTATTTTTTGCCAAAGCACCCAACAATTTTTGCAGGCAGGCTACCAGTACATTGGGATGGATCATTTTGCCCTACCAGCCGATGAATTGAGCGTGGCTTGGGAAACTGAAACATTGAATCGTAATTTTATGGGGTATACTACCCGTTCAGGGCAGGCGGAATTGGTGGGCTTTGGCATTAGTGCTATTAGTAGCTGGAATGGGCATTATAGCCAAAACTTGAAAAAACTACCGGCTTATTATGAAGCCTTGGATGCTGAAATGCTACCCACTTGGCGAGGCTATGAATTGAGCGTGGATGATTTAATTCGGCAAACGGTTATTCAAAGTTTAATGTGTCAGAATACGGTTTCTTATGCGGGTATTGCTCAAGCATTACAAGAGAATGCTAAGTTTCGTCTATTACAATCGGATGAAACCCTTGCCTCGTTTGATTTTACCCGTTACTTTGCAGATGAACTAAAAGCCCTTGCCCCGTTGGCGGAAGATGGGCTATTAACGTTCACCTCTGAAGGCTTTGAACTCACACCGTTAGGCAGAATTTTTTCCCGCAATGTGGCGATGGTGTTTGATGCGCATCTTGCCAAACCGTCTGCAGATGTTTCACCTGATGTGCCTGCATCACCCCAGTTTAGCCGAACCTTGTAATCTCTGTAGGGGCGATTCACGAATCGCCCACCCTCGTATTTTTAGAAACGGACGATTCGTGAATCGCCCCTACTCATAGAAAGTGCAGAATTGATACCTTTATGACTACTACCATCCAACTGCCTGCGTATCTACAATTGAATAACCTTGTTAAACGGTTTGATGACAAAAAAACGATTCTCAACAACTTGTCGTTGGATGTGCAACAGGGTGAATTTATCGTGATTGTTGGGGCTAGCGGGTGCGGTAAATCGACGATTTTACGTCTCATTGCGGGACTAGATTCCCCCACGGAAGGGTCTATTAGCTTGGAAGGGCAACAACTGCAAACCCTTAGCCCGAAAGACCGAGATATTGCGATGGTTTTTCAAAACTATGCCCTTTATCCGCATATGTCGGTTTATGATAATATGGCGTTTGGCTTAAAAATTCGCAAGTTGCCGAAGGCGGAAATTCAGTCGAAGATAGCTGCCATTGCGGAAACCTTGGGGCTAACGGAACACTTGCAGAAGAAGCCTCGGCAACTTTCGGGCGGGCAACGCCAACGGGTGGCGTTGGGGCGGGCGATGGTTCGCAATCCGAAGGTATTCCTCATGGATGAACCGCTGTCTAATTTAGATGCGAAGTTGCGTCAGCATATGCGGCAGGAAATTGCGAAGTTGCATCAATCGCTTAACGCCACCACGCTTTATGTAACGCATGACCAAACTGAAGCGTTGACGTTGGCGGATAGAATTGTGGTGTTGGATAAAGGGGCTATTTCTCAGGTGGGGTCGCCGTTGGTGGTTTATAATCAACCCAATAATTGGTTTGTGGCGAACTTTATGGGGCAATTGAATAGTATTGCTTGTACTCAACCGTTGGCGGATTGGTTGCCCAACCCCACGGTTAAACCTAGCGGGGCTTATACGGTGGGGTTTCGTCCGGAAAAGGCGGCTATTTTAGCAGAAACTGTTCGTAATCCGTTGCCCCATGTGCAAACGATGGATGGCGTTGACCAGTTGGTGTTGACGGGCATTTATCGGGGGAAAGAGGTGTTGGGTAATGAACAACAGGTGTTTCTGCAGGTGGATGCGTCTGTTTTTGGTTCTGCTGAACCGTTGATTGAACTCAAAGCCAATGGGTCTGCGGAACGGTGCTTTGCCACCGCTCAATCGGTGTCAATAGCCGTCCCTCTATCGGCTCTCTTCTTCTTTGATTCTTCTGGAGAAAGCTTAGGGTTGTAAAGCACGATGAAGCAAGAGTCCTCTCAATCTTTAAAATCAGTTACCTTCATTGATTTATTTGCTGGTATTGGTGGGTTTCGGTTGGCGTTGGAATCTTTTGGGGCAACGTGTGTGTTTAGTTCTGAATGGAACAAGCAAGCTCAACTCACCTATGCCAAAAACTTTGGCGAACGCCCGTTGGGTGATATTACTGAAATCCCCACAGAAAAAGTACCGCCTCATACCCTGCTTTGTGCAGGGTTTCCGTGCCAAGCCTTTAGTATTTCAGGTAAGCAAAAAGGCTTTGAAGATACCAGAGGTACGTTGTTTTTTGAAGTCGCACGCATTGCTCAACACCACCAACCTCAGTTTCTTTTTTTAGAAAACGTCAAGAATCTTGTTCAGCATAATCGTGGGGAAACGCTGGCAACGGTTCTGCAAACATTGAATGATATTGGTTACTACCCTTATTACCAAGTATTAAATGCCAGCGATTTTGGCTTGCCTCAAAAAAGAGAACGCTTTTACCTTATCGGTATTCGGAAAGATTTAGGAACAACCCCTTTTGTGTTTCCAACACCGCCAAGAACACCCGTGGCACTCAAAGATATTTTATTGCCCGATGAAGAAACCACCGCTTATTGCATCGATCGTCAAGATATTTTACTTAAATCTGATATCACGCTGCATCGTAATTTATTTGGGGTTTATCCCCTACAACCTAAGCGAATTGGTACGGTTAACAAAGGCGGGCAAGGTGAACGTATTTACCATGAAAATGGGCACGCCATCACGCTTTCCGCCCACGGTGGGGGTATTGGGGCGAAAACGGGTTTATATCTTATTAACGGAATAATTCGTAAATTAACCCCTCGGGAATGTGCAAGGTTACAGGGCTTCCCCGATAATTTTGAATTAACGAGTTCTGATGCTCAAGCCTACCAACAACTAGGAAATAGCGTGCCTGTAACCGTTCTAAAAGCTATTTTACAAGCCTTACAACACTGGAGAGAGCAAAATGCCCCTACCCTTCAACGCTCATCAGCAACTCGGTTCGCAAACGGCTAAAAATGGTTTTAAAAATGAAGATGATGTGATTGCTAAATTTAACCAATGGCAAACGGATGAAACTGCTCAACAGTGGTTACGCCTAATGGCGTATGCCTTAGAAGAAATAGAATTTGTAACCGCCCTTAAAATTGCAGGCGAAAAGACAGATGTGCAGGTACAAGTAACCATTAAGCTGAAGCAAGCGATTGATGTAGAAAACATCCAAGTCAAACTGGTTAGCAATTTAAACGGCTTTAACCAAATTGATAAACGCTGGATAGCAAAATACGTTGAATTATGGGAAATATCGCCCGCTATTGAACGGCTATTAAAACTGTATACAGGTGAAATAGCCCCCACCATCCCAAACCCAAGAGATGCTAGGCGGATGTTTTTAGACGAGTTCTCTCTTTCGGAACAAAAGGCACTACTTGCTTTTTTTGAAGAGAAAAAAGTGTTAATTGTTAGTGATGTTTTGAAAGGCAGAGGACGATTTTCAGCAGAATGGATGTTGGTTATTCAAAAAACGACTCAAAATGCCCGATGGGTTTTAAAACCGATGAATATTGTGCTGAACCATTATGCTTCGGGCAATGTATTGATAACCAAACAAGGTAATTTAAGAGTGGGTAGAATAACCGTTCAACGTAAAGGGGGCGATGGCGGTAGAAAAACCGCTCAAATGCTCCAGTTTAAAATCAATCCTACTGAATTATTTGATTTAACTTAAGTTCGAGACTGCTTGAAAGGTCGTTTTTACCATGATGATGCTAGCCCAATTGTGGGGAGGCGTGTTTGATACCAGCCCCCTGAAAATTTTTGAAGATTTCAACCAATCCTTACCCTTTGACCAAGCCCTCTGGGCGTTTGATATTTTGGGGTCTATTGCCCATGTTTCCATGCTGGGCAAACAGGGCTACTTAACCGAAGAAGAAGCGCACACGCTGGTTTTAGGCTTGCAAAGCCTCTACCAAGAACTGGAAGCTGGCACAACGCCTATTGATATGGCTTGCGAAGACATCCATAGCTTTGTAGAAAAAACCCTCACTGACCGCCTTGGTACGGTGGGTAAAAAAATCCACATGGGGCGTAGCCGTAACGACCAAGTGGCGTTGGATATGAAGCTCTACACTCGGGCGAAAATCACGCAACTCATCGTGCAAGTAGAAGGGCTCGTTCACGCACTTTGCACGCAGGCTAGCCAAAACTTGAATACCATTATGCCAGGCTTTACGCACTTGCAGGTGGCTCAACCTATCACGTTTGGGCATCATCTCATGGCGTATACGGAAATGTTTTTGCGGGATAGAAGTCGGCTGTCTGATTGCCTTGTTCGCCTTAACACTTGCCCTCTCGGGGCTGGGGCGTTGGCAACTAGCACGTTTAACTTGGATAGGCAGTTTGTGGCGGAACAGCTGGGCTTTGATGACGTTACTTATAATTCGTTGGATACGGTTTCTGATCGGGATTACCTCATTGAATTACTGAGCGATTTAAGCCTTGTGATGATGCACCTGAGCCGGCTTTCGGAAGAATTGGTGTTGTGGAATAGCCAAGCGTTTGGCTTTGTTGTGTTGGAAAAATCGCTTTGTACGGGCAGTAGCATGATGCCTCAAAAGCAGAATCCGGATGGGGCGGAGCTGATTCGGGGGAAAACGGGGCGGGTTTATGGCTCGCTTATCAGCTTGCTAACCACCATGAAATCGTTGCCGTTGGCTTATAACAAGGATATGCAGGAAGATAAAGAGCCTGTGTTTGATGCCATTACGCAAGTTTCGGGGTGTTTGGAAATTATGCGAGCGATGATTTCGGGCTTGCGTGCCAATGCGGAATCCATGCGGAAACTTTGCGAAAAGGGCTTTATTGCGGCGACGGATGTGGCGGATTATTTGGTGAATAAGGGTGTGCCTTTTCGGGAAAGCCATGAGCTGGTGGGGGCTATTATTCGGCATTGTCAGGCTGAAAACTTGACGTTGGAACAGCTGGATTTACCCACGCTTAGGGGATTTTCTTCCTTGTTTGATGCTGATTTTTTCGAGTCGATTGCCTTGGAAGCTTGTATCAACCAGCGAAACATCGTTGGTGGGCCTGCTCCTGCTCAAGTGCAGTCTCGGATAAATACCGTTTTAGAGATACTTTCTTAGGGTTTTTGCGTTTCTTGATGCCAATGCCCGTTAGTACTTTTTTAACTATGAAACACTTTTTCGGGACGTAGCTTGTAGTTGTGCCACATCGCCAACCCTAGAAACTGCTTCCCCTCATCCCCAAACACTTGGAATTGCTGATTATTCCTTAGAGGAGCGGGTGGCGAAAACTGGGTTTCTTCCAACGGCATCCCGTTAAAAAATAGGGCTACTTCCACCTCGGAAGGTAATATTATCTTGGGGAAGGGCAAAAACTCAAACGGTTCAATCAGCCATTGTGTGGGGTCATCGGCTTCTTTGAGGGTTTCAATATCAACGGAAGTCTCAAGCGTAAATTTGCCGTGATGGGTACGGATGAGCCCTGTCAATGTGGCGTATGTCCCCAATTTCTGAGCAATATCTCTGACTAACGAGCGAATGTATGTGCCTGAACTGCACGCTACCTGCACGGTCAGCGTTGGGAATTTCACCTCAGGCTCCCAGTTTAAAAGAGTTAGAGACTGGATGGTGATGGTTTTTACAGGTAGCAATTCATCAGGAATGATGATGCCTTGGTGGGCGTAGTGGTATAGTTTTTTTCCGTTTAGGTGTACGGCGGAAAAGCGGGGTACACGTTGTTGTTGCTCTCCTAAAAAGCCTGTTAAAATGGCTTCTTTGGATAGGATTCTTAGGGCTTCAATGGCTTGTGGGTCAGAAGTCCGTTCTGCTAAGACTTCACCCTCCGCATCTAGCGTGGTGGTTTCGTAGCCTAGCTCGAAGGTGGCTTGATAGGCTTTTTCGCTGGGGAAGTGTTCTATTAATCTAGTAGCGTTGCCTAAGCAAACGGGTAGAACGCCCGTTGCCATGGGGTCTAGCGTGCCTAGATGGCCTATTTTTTTCTGGTTGAAAATTTTTCGCAACCTTGCTACTACATCGTGGCTGGTTAGCCCTTTCGGTTTGTTTATGTTTATTACGCCAAAGAGTGCGGGTTTCTTTGTTGTTTTTAGATTGTCCATTGTTTACACGCTTTCCATTAAAAATAGGTTTGCTAATTTGTTTAATAACGCATTGCATTAAACAGTTTTCGCAAACCTATTTTTTAAAAGTAGTTTATTGGAAGAATAAAAAAGCTTACTTTTTTTCTTCTCTGTAGAGTACGCGTTTCATTACTAATGGGTCGTACTTGGTTAATTCCATCCGGTTTGGGTGGTTTCTTTTATTTTTGCGGGTGTGGTACATGTGTCCACTTTCGGTACTTTTCAACCGGATGGTTTGAGCACCTTTATCTTTTTTTGCCATGGTGTGTATACTCCGAAACTAGGGTTTTAAACTTTTAAAGCGTCTTGCAGGGTGGTGTTGTACTGTTTAAGTGCAGATTCCAACCCGATTTTGGTGGCTAATTTAATAACCCGTGTGCAAACCCGTAACCGAACGAAGCGTTTTTCGCCTGCTAACCAGAAGCGTTTTAGCTGAAGGTTGGGTTCTTGACGACGATTGTGTTTTTTGTTGGAAAAGCTGATTTTTCTAGCCTTTAGTGGTTTTTTGCCTGAAACGGCACATTCTTTTGACATCATCATCATAACGGTTATGGCATTCCTTGTAACAAGTAGGAAGGGAGGGAAAATAGTAGATGCGTTTTTTAGAAAACAGCTCAAATGGGCTTGAAAAGCATCCGTAAAACTTAGGATGACTGATTGATATCATCATCATGTATTGTATCATATGCAAAGCAAAAGTGAATTACAACCCTTTTTTGTTAGGATTGTTACGTTAGACGCTTGTAGTGGTGGGGTCTCCGCATCGGTCGGGTCTTAATAGGGCTGCTTTATTTTGGTAAAGGTGTGTTAGTGCTTGTTGGTTTAATGTACTGTAGAACTGGATGAGCACCCTAATAATCATGGTGGGTAGCCCTACGATGGTGGGTTCTACGCTGGTAAATAGAGCCACGTGTTGCCATGGTAGGGTTTGGCGGGCTACTTTGGCGGGGGAAATGGCGTGCAGGTCATCTGTTAGCGTGAAAAAGACTGTACAAATATCATCAGCCTTAATATTGTTGGCTTCTACTAGGGCTAACAATAGGGCTGAAACGGCTGTTTGGTGGGCTTCGGGGGTGTCTACTTCAACGCTGGTTGCCCCTCGTACGCTTCGTAATAGCCAGTCACTGGGGGGTTCGTTGGGGGAGGGTTGCTTTTGCATTGCTCGAAAATCCTTCTTTTCTAACACTCTTAAAAGGAGTGAAACTTAGATGCACTTGTTTTTAAATAATTAATAACCCAAATTGGATCACTATCGCTAGGAAATACTGGGTAGTGAACACCCACAATCTTTCGGTCTTTAGCAATTAAGGTTAATCGCTTTAATAGAACGTTACCCTCCACCGTAAAAGTAGGCAAGTTCAATGCTTTTTGGCAGTTAAAATCGCTATCGCTTACTACTGGAAAAGGTAACTGTAGCCTTTCAGCCATTTCTTTTTGATCATTCGTGGATTGGACGCTTAAACCAAGCACGTCCGCTTTTAGGGCTTTTAATTCTTGATAGTGGTCTCTAAACGAACAACTTTGTGGGGTACAGCCTCTAGCTCCAGGAATTTGATCCCACCCATTGGGTAGGGGAACATGGGGCTGACCCGTCATGGGATAACAGTAGATCACTAAATAATCTTTGAAGGTACTCAGATTGACTAAAGTTTCATTCGTCGATAAAAGTGAGATGTTCGGTAAGCTCATGCCGATTAGATGGTTAGCAGCCCCATCATCTTGAGGAATGGGTAAATTAGGGGGTGTTTGGGTTAAATCAACCATGAATGCCTCATTGCTTTTATAAAGACTCGGTCTACTCAATAGCCTTGTACTAATAGTCTATCAATAATACAATGAACAAGAAGCCGTCTATACAAACATACAAAAAATTGGAATGGTTTTTCCGCCTATGGTTATTCAACATTAACTTTTAGGTGTTGGTGATGGCGTGCTTTTATGGCTTTCTACTTGGGTTTTGATGTGGTTTAGCACTTCATAGTGAATGGCGTGAAGTAGCATATCTGACCATAAATGCCAGTAGGCGTGAGGCCAAATATTCATCACATACCAAGTAGTACCTACCACCTTTGTACCACCATTAGCTAACGGAATCAACCGAAATTCTCCGCGTTTAGATTGGAAATACCCATCGAGGTGGGGCGGGTGAATATTGGGCCACGGAGACATTTCCTTCATGCTGGGCGGTTGCTTGGCAACATCAAAGGCTAGGCGGTGGGGTGGCTCCCATGCTGTGATGGGTTCTACGAATGGGCCAGTGGTGAAGTTGCAATAGCGAACCGCTCCTACCCCTGTCCCTTTAATAACAGCTCCTTTAGGGTGGGCGATGCCGGCGTGAAACCACCAAGAGGTGGGTTCAGGAATTCTTGGAAATTCCAGTATGTGTGGCCAAACGGCACTAGGCGATGCATTAATGGTAATACTGGTAGAGATGGGTTGAACGAAAAGCGGTTGTTTTTCCAACAACAAAAGCAAGGGCAATACCAGTGCCACGGCGTAAAATTGTGTTTTTTTAATTTTTTTTGTGGGATGAATCATTTTATTTAAGGCAAATCCCATTAATCCACCTATAACAGCGAGGATAAATGCGATAGGTAATGCCATTAACAGGCAAAGAAGTCCTTCGAAGGCTACAGCAAGGAGCATCATTCCTGTAAAAAATGTAGGTAGAACCGACAATGTTAAAGCCATAAAAAAGGATGTTCGGTATTTTAATCCATAAAGAAATACAACTAGAAGTCCTGATATAAACGGGCTACCGAGGAATAGAAAAGCACTGTAGTTACGAGCAGCTAAAACAGAGAGTATGACAGTAACGAAAGTAATGAGTGTTGCTACTCCTCCACAAAAAATCATGTAGAGAAGTTTTCTTACGGCGAGTCTTTTTAATCGTCTTTTTTTCTTGTTGCGAGTTTTCGCAGTGAAGGTAAAAAGTGCGTGAAGCATCTTGTTTTGCAACATTGCTTCAAAAGCTGTTTTTTTGCCTGTGAAGAATTTTGGTATTGAAACATCCGCCAAAATACCAATGGGAATAAGAACGAAAAATAATATAAATAATATAATTGACCAGTAGCTTGAGAGATGATCTGTAGAATGATTCATAAATTTAGAGACTTTCAATTTCTGCATTGTATAAAAACTGTATCAATCATACAATAGGAGTCAGAATTCGGTATAGACTCCTACCCCAATAGATTGAGAGAGACCCCTCCGCCCATGGTTATTCAACTGCTGGTTGTCGATGACGACCCCGATATTTTAGCCCTCATGCAAATGGATTTTGAGCTAATGGGGTTTGATGTTAAAACCGCCACCAACGGCGTTGAAGCCCTTAAACACCTTGAAGGTACGAGTCCGTTTGACGTAATTTTGCTGGATGTCATGATGCCTAAAATGGATGGCTACGAAGTCTGTAAACGGATGCGACTCCTCCCCCACCGGGAAGAAACGCCGGTTATTTTGTTAACTGCCAAGGGGCAACTGGAAGATAAAGTCAAAGGCTTCCATGCCGGTGCGGATGACTACCTTGTCAAGCCCTTTGAATTCCAAGAATTGATGGTTCGTATGCGTGCGTTATTGCGGCGTTCGGGCAAGTTGGCTCAACTTAAACAGGGTGCAACCCCCGCCGTGAAAGTAACCGATACCGCCAAAACCCCACCGGCGGATGAAAACTTGGGCTTCGGGGCGTTACGCTTGTTGCCCAAATCGTTGGAAATTTTGGTGTTTGATGAAATCAAACGCTTGACCCCGACTGAATTTGAAATTCTTTATTGTTTGATGCAACACCTTAACGAACCTGTCCCTTTGGGCGTTTTACTCAAAGAAGTGTGGGGTTACGAAGCGGATGAAGACGTGCGAATGTTGCGGGTTCATGTGGGTGGCTTGCGGAACAAAATTGAACCCAACCCGAAGCAACCCACGTTTGTGCAAACGGTTAACCATGTGGGCTATAAGTTGGTGTTAGAAAAAAATATGACCAAACCCTCAATTCAAGAGGCTTAATACCTTTGCCCTTAGAAAAATTGGTACAAAAACCTACCCCCAAACGCAAAAGCCGATTCCGCACTTGGTGGCGGGCGGTTTTATCGTTCTACCCCCAAAAGCCGACGTCGTTGGCTTGGTTTAAAACCCGCCCTCGGTTTTACCAACAGCTGATTTTATTGCTGGTGGTGGCGGTTTTGACACCTTTGGCTATTTTGAGCCTTTGGCTTTATGATATTAATGATTCGGCGTTGCGTCGGCAAATGAGTCAGGTCGTAACAGATTTTCATCAAAACACCTTGAACGATTTGCAAACGGGGTTGGCAGGGCAGGCAACCCAAGCGGAACAATCGGCTAAAGTGGTTTCGGTTTTAGAACGGGCGGATGAGTCTCGGGGACGGTTGCCTTCTGCTAGCCAACTGAATGAGTGGCTTTCTGCGTTGCCTGCAGAAACAGAGACCCTTGCCGTTTGTACGGCACGCTTTGGCGAAAGCACCAATTTAGCCGTAGCAGCCCAATGGGCGACTAAAAAGCCCATCAAATCGACGGATTTATCTTATTGGTGCCAGCAATCGGCTCAAGCGTTTAGTTTGAAACCTCGGGCGGTTTCGTGGTTAGCTTCGGTTGAAGCATCAGCTAATAATCAACCCAATCTTATTACTTTGCAAAATTTACGCTTCATTGTGGCTACGCCGCAGCAAGGCTCATCGTATACGTTGGTGCAGGTGGTTGAACCTAAGGCGTTCATTCGTAAAATTCAGGCTTATCAACACCAGTGGGCTGGGGCGTTTACACTTTATAATCTTGAAACAAAGCAGGTTGTGGGTGCACTCAACACGATGGTGTTGCCTGACGATATGCAAAAATTGATGGTTAAATTAGGCTTAGGCAAAAGCCAAGTGTTGAATTGGAAAGATGATGCTACGGATAAGAAACATACGGTCATTATCGCTAAATTGCCGACTGCCCCTTGGGTTGTGTTGCTGGAAGCGGCGAATTACACAAATCGCTCGTCGTTAGACCAAGCCCGTATTAAAACGTTTATCCTCATTGGGGTTAGCTTTGCGGTTAGTATGTTGCTGGGCTTGTTCTATATTTTCGGGATTATCCGTAACTTTCGCCAGTTGATTAAGGGTATTAAGGCGATGGCTCAAGGTAACTATAACCGACGTATCCGCCTCATTCGCAACTGGGCGACTCCTTTTGAAATCATTTACGTTACGGGAGAATTTAACCGTATGGGGCGGAGAATTTCCGAACAGTGGGGGTTAATTCAGCAGGCGAACCAAGCGTTGGCAAAGCTGGATGAGATGAAATCAAACTTGATAGACACCGTTAGCCATGAACTCCGCACGCCGTTGATGAATATTCAGGGCTATACGTCTCAACTCATGCGACACCACGAAGGCTTTTCGGGTGAACAACGGCTGAAGCATTTGAAAACCATTCGCCAACAAACTAAACGGTTGGAACGCCTAGTGGAAGATTTGTTGGTTATTCCAGATTTAGAACGCCAATCGCTTCGTATTTACCTAGAGCCGCTGGTGGTGGAAGCCTTGGTAGAACAGACTGTGGCGTTATTTCCGGAAAATAAGCAGGAACGGTTGCAAATTAACTGGCAGTTGCCTGAAGGGGTTGATGTTGAAACGGTGGAATTGCTGGCGGATGCGGCTCGGTTGGAGCAGGTGTTGGTTAATTTAATTGAAAATGCGTTTAAATATAGTCGGTTACCAGAATCAGATGCGGTGGCGATGTTTGTTTCAATTGAAGAGCGGTTGACGGCGGAACAGCGGGAACAGTGGGTTCGGTTTTCGGTTGAAAATGCGTGTGAGCCAATGCCTGATGGGGTTTTGCAGGGGCTATTTGAAAAGTTTAAGCGGTTAGATGAAAGCTTGACTCGCACGACTAGGGGGAGTGGGCTGGGCTTGTTTATTGCGAAAGCCTTGACGGAAGCGATGGGTGGCGAAATTGGCTTGGCTTATCATGCGGAACAATCGACCTTTGAAGCCTTCATCCGCCTGCCGTTGGTTTGTGATAATGTTGTGTAACTTATTTTCTAGGAGGTTTTATTGTAAATGGAAGTTTTAACAACCTTGCCTGCAATAGCAGTAGCCAAGGCTTTAAGTAAGCCCGCAGATACGTTAATTAAGAAATTCGCAACTGCGTGCGGTGTCTTATATCAACCCTACCATAAGGTGAAAATGGCGAAGGCTGAAGCTACAGCTTTAGTCATAAAAACGCAAGGTCAAATAGAATCAGATAGATTGATAGCTATAGATAGATTGATCCACAATGAGGAAAGATGTATGGCTAATGAAGAGTCTATTATCACGAAGGCTTTACCATTATTGGATGAAACAGCTGACGCCAAGAATCTAGACGATGATTGGCTACAGAATTTCATTACCAAAAGTAGGAATACCTCTGATGAGGTTCTACAAGAAACGTGGGCTAGAATTTTAGCAGGAGAGGTCAATCAACCTAACAGTTTTTCAAAAAAAGTGGTGAATTTAGTTTCGGAATTAGGAAAAAGAGACGCCGAATTATTCACATTATTAGCCTCTTTTACAGTTACTTTTTTTGGTGCAAATGCTATTTTTACGCATGATTGGAGAGACCCTTTTTTACTAGAAAACGGTTTGAATTTTAACTATTTTAAACATTTAGACTATTTGGGCTTAATTTCACTTTCTACAATTGATTCTTATAAGCTTAAATTTAGTGGGCATCCATCGAATTTTTATGAAAAAGCACGGGCTAATTTAAAATATTTTAATCGAGATTATTTGATTGAATTTAGTTCCGTCAAGACTGATCTTGAGAAAGGTGAGGTTGAAGTATCTTTGATTTATGGTTTTGCAATGCTTACCCAAGCAGGCGAACAGTTGCTGAAAATTTGCACTCCTGAACCCATTGAAGGTTTTGAAGCTTACTTAAAAACAGAATTGGCTAAACAGCAAATTACCCTAATTCTAGAACCTACCGAATAAACCCATTGGGTAAGTCTATCTTTATTCGGTTACTCTTTCAATTGCCGAAGGGCGTCCCACGGGGCTTCGGCTTTTAACCACAGGGCAATATCTTTGGGTACGCTTACTCTAATAGAAGGTATTATTTTGGGTCGTCTGCCAGCATTTTTTCTGTACCCGCCGTATTGCCTATAGAATAGTTCTAGAGGCTGCCTTCGGTTTTGAATGTTTTCTTCAATTTTTGCTACCATTAGTTGTTTGTAGTGGTCTATGGCTTCTTCGGGGGTTCTGCCAACGCCGTATAGTCGAAATAGGGCGTGGGTGTATACCCACTTATGAATTTTATCGTCTACCCAGGGTTTAATCTCCCCCATTGTCCTTAGCCCTGATTCTAAGAACTTGAGTGTATGTGGGTTGACTGCTTCCCAGTTGAAATTGCGGTCGAATTCTTGCATTGGTGGTTATTCCTATTTGTTTATCTGTCTGATACTCGTTCAAAGTTTGACTATCATACTAACCAGTAGGAACGACCATCGCATTTGCCCTGCAGTTGCCGATGCGTTCCGTCCTTTCGAAGGGGCAAAAAGAACATCCCCCCGTCACATGCCCGTAGTGGCATAGGGGGGTGGCTTTTTGGGGGTTCCTAGGGGCTTGCCCCTGGGTTTGTGGGGGGTGTCGGGGGGTGCCCAAACAGGCATCCCCTGACAAACCAACCAGTGAAAGTTAGAAACGACAATCGATGAGAGAACATGCTATTCAATCTTTAAATTGGTATGAGTGTATTCTTTTTTTAGTTTGTCTTCTTTTTCACACTATTATTAGGTGTTAAAATACCCTAATTTCACACAACTTGTTGTAACAAAAATTTTGCGGTTTTGTTCAGTTTCTTTTGTGGCGTTTTTTAAAACTTGATTTCTTACCCGTTTTTCAAGTGCTTCTTGAAATAATTCCTTGAAATCAAGTTGTTCTTGAATTGCTGGTAAACAATCAAGTTGGCATTTTCAAAAAAGCCTCATTAAACCCTGTAGAACCCTTTAAATAAACGGTTTGTACTAATAATCTTTCGTAAAAAAGCTACCGAACTTGATTCTTTACCTTTATTTCAAGCCGCACTTGAATGGGTGGCAAACAATCAAGTTTTGACTCGTTTTTATGGTAGATTGAAGGAACTTGTCCCCCCTTTTGCCTCTCATTTTTGATGGAAAAACATGGAAAATTTTGCTTGTAGTGGGTGTGGAAATTGTTGTAGCACTTGGCAAATTGCTATTGATAAACCCCGTGCGGATGTTTTGCTTGCCATGCCATGGGTGCAAGAACGGCTTCACGCCTTGGGTTTGGCATTTGAACCGTTATTGGAATGGGGGTATTACCTTCCCCTTAAACCAGACCAAATGTGCGTTTTTTGGGAACAAAACGAGGGGTGCCTCATCCACAAAAACGTGGGTGCAACCGCCAAACCGTTAGATTGTCAACGTTTTCCGTTTGCTAGTTTTACCCCTGAAACTACCGCTAATACTGCCTTTACGGATGTTTCGTTTGCTTGTTCTGAAATGGTGAATACCCACTTGTTGCAATGGGAAACCCCTGCCCCCAGCGGGGTAGAATCGGTTGGGTTGCAGGCTGTAACCCAATCGCCACAGGCGGTTTCGCCGTTTTACCCAAAAGGTGTTACTTGGCGGCAATCGGTGGCTATGTGGTCTTGGCCTTTTAAATGGCTTAAACCCTTGCCTTGGGCGGTTTTAGACCATCGGCTAACCCTCATAAAACCTGCTTTTCAAGATGCTTCTATCTCTGTTTGGGGTGCGTTGGCGTTGGCTTTTGTGGTGATTACCAGTCCTATATATAAGGTGTGGCATTCGGAACAATTGCTGGCTTTAGTGTTACGGTTTAATAGCCTAAAACCTAGTGAAAATCGGCTTTTATGGCAGTTTTTTCAACGATGGGTGTTGGCTAAATTTTTGCGGATGCCTTATGGGATGTTTGACGTGGTTCGGTTTGTTTTCCGAGGGGTTTATGCGGACGATAAGGTGTTGGGGCTTGCCAGTGAAGTGTCTGTGGGTGCGGTTCTTGGGCTTCCTCCTGCTCAACATTTGCAGGTGAAGGCGTTTTTGTTTCAGGTGTTGAACCGTCGGTTGCCGTTGGGGTATGGGGGTGCTTGGGTGGAATTGTGGCTACAGGCTGGTGTGGCTTGGTTTTTGGTGCAGTGGTATGGACGTATTTTTGCGGTGATGGGTGGGCAATCTACAGTTGATGAAGCCTCTGTAAAATCGGCTATACGCCTTGTGGAACGCTATTATACGGCACATCAGCCTCGATTTTTATCGAAGTTTGAGGGTCAGTGGTTTTGGTTGTTACTATTTCGCCTGTTTTTGCGGGTTTAGGGGGCTTTTTTGGGCGTTGCGTGCGGTGAAGACCCGCCCGCCGTTGGGCTGTGCTACGCATTCAACCCCGCCTTCCCTCACCCTAGCCCTCTCACAGCGGGAGAGGGAAAACAGTACACCCAAGCACACGGCGGGTTTTCACCCTTTCGGGCACCCCAACTAACGCAAGAACTGTCAATTGTTAATAATATGTAAAGTTGTTTTTGTTTTTTGAAGTGTATGATATTATAAATATTGACCTTCAGGCGTTTTTTTAAACGTTATTAACTAGAATCTTTAACACAACTTGATGTAAGTTCAAAGCGTTTTCGCATGGTTGGCGTAAGTCTCCTGTAGTTACCTAGAATAAGCTCAATAAGTGTTATGTAGCTAATCGGGTTAGAGAAATCTAACACAATTATGCCTAATATAAGTGCTATTTTATATAGCAGTACAGAAGTTGGTAAAAGGCTTGATACTAACATCTTACCTTTTACCACCTTTTCTAGCTTGAAAGGTATCCTATGAATTTTTTGAATTTTCTAAAAACAGATAAAGGTAAGATAGAATACAAAGCCTTTCTTGAAAAGTTAAAAAAGGATAACAAACAAATCTTAGGGAGTGATGGAAAAAAGTTAAGCAATTATTTCACCCCTAAAAAAATAGATTTGGCAAGAGTGTTGCCGATATTGAGTTTTCGGCAATGGTGAGAAAAATTGAAAAGAAGCGGTACCGCTTTAGAACTTTTCTTAGAAGCTGTCTTCATAGTTTAGACAGTCTATTTAATAACAGCTTACAATGAGCGATTTTAACGAAAGCTTCAGCCGAACTAATTGTTCGTTCAAAATCTTTAGATAACCGACGATACCCAGTCAACCAAGCAAACGTTCGCTCCACAATCCACCGTTTAGGAATCACCGCCCAACCCGCCTCTTTAATTCGCTCAACAATCTCAACCGTTTTACCTAAAACCCCTTTTACAAAGTCCTCAAATGTCTTACGATACCCAGCATCTGCACAAACACCCTTTAAGCTAGGAAATATCTTCACCGCCTGCTCAAAAACACCACGCCCCCCTTTCATATCGTGGATATTAGCGGCGTGTACTTGAACAAACAATAGCCGTCCCTGCGTATCGGTTACAATATGCCGTTTATGACCCTTCACCTTTTTTTCCCGTCAATACCACGTTCTTCGCTATTGAGCGTGGTTTTCACGCTTTGGGAATCAATCAAGGCGTAAGTGGGTTCCTCTTTTTTTACCAGAGGCTTCTCGGTCGAGAACCACGAGACGTTCAAGCATGGCATCCCATGTTGTTCGTTTTTTTGCTCGGTAAAAGAAGCTTTCAACGGCTTTTCTGGGTGGATAGGTTTTGGGTAGCATTGCCCATTGACACCCTGTTTTGGTGAGATAAAAAACGGCGTTAAGTAGGTCTCTGACAAGGTGCTTTCTTGCCTGACCGTAGTTTCCTACATTGAATAAACCGGCAATCAGGTTGTATTGTTTGTCTGTTAAATCAGTTGGATAGATCATCTTTCCCCTTTTCTATCCTTTCATTATACAACAAATCCTACACTATGAAGACAGCTTCTAAGCAATCGCATCCAGTTTTTTTGCCCTTTGATTGATAACTTCAGATACTTCATACTGGGAATTACTCAAAGTGTAAGGAATCCCTCCAAGATGATTAACGGGTAACTCCCCAACGTAAGTGGATAATTGAGAGTTTTTTACTCTACTTGGATTAATTTTATAAGACAGGTCTTCTCCTGCCGGCAATTGCGAAGAGGCGTGTTGCATGACGACAATAAGGTTGTTTTTCGTATCAAGTATGGCTTGTGTTTGTTGAAGTATTGCGTTTTCAGCGTTTAACGTTTCATTATCATAAAGCGTCCACATGAGTAAATCAGGTTCGTTAGGAATACGACTGGCTGTATGTAAATGAAGGTGGGGACCATTACTATTAACTATAGGGTATTCTATACCGTTTGGTGCATCTTCTAAAGAAGGGGTTATTTGTGAAAAGAAATCTACTATAGCACTATTTTCAGGATATTGCATCCACATAATATCCGTCATTTCGGTAGGGGCATTCGGTGATAAATACTTTAACAATTTCTGTAACGCCTCAGGCTCATCTGGTGAACCAGCCACTGCTTTATATCCACGATTAGACCAGGTTTCAAAATATTTCTTGTTACCTTTTATTAAAGAAAGATCGTAATCTCTACCAGAATAACGACCCCTATGATTTTTTTGACGTAAAATAATTTCGGCAACATTCAAAGGCGTAGCCGTTTTTTGACTAAAGGAAGCTATCTCTTCCATACTCGGAGATGTTGTTTTCCAAAGTTCTGAATACTTTAGAGCGGTTGCTATTTTATCAAAAAGACTTAATTGCTCAGACTCCATAGAGTCAAACGCAATACCCTGCAACGCTATTTTCATTAAGTTAGCGTGTGTACGTTTTAATTCCTCTATGATTTCATTCACAGGAATACTTGGATTAGTGCCTATCTTCAAAACATCCTGGGGTAATCCATCGTTTGCTTTTGGAAATAAGCAAAGGGCTTTTTTTTCTAATATAAGTCCCATTTCTTGCGATGTATGGATGATGGGTCTCGGTGGGAATAATCGATCTAATCTCATAATAATTGCTCCAAATAATTATTGTAAAGTAGTAGTCATTCAAATAATAATCGTATAAAACACCTTCAATCTTATTGTGTGCGAACAAAAAATGCCCCCACTCAATTTAACCAGTGGAGGCATCTTTAATCAAGTTTAAGCGAAATTAAACCAAGAATTCTTCATACGCATACGATAAATCCGTCGTGGGAATCATGTCTTCATCATGAAACGGAATCGTAATAGGCGAAGTACCCTGCAACGCAGGAATAACAGATTGCAACCTATCTTCATAAGTTGGCATATCAATCTTCCAATAAACGCCCAAAGCAATCCGCTCTTCACGTTTATAAGCCCGCTCAATCGCCTCAATTTTCTTAGCATTCACGGCTTCCGCATCGGTAGAATCCGCCACAACACCGTTATAATCCGTATCATCCAAGTAATAAACCCGAGGCATCTCTGTCCCATTTTCCATTACTTTTTCAGAATAGTATTCTTTCGGGTGCAAGTCATTGTAAGTCGGGCAAGGCTGGTGCACATCCACCAACGAAATACCACGGTGTTCAATAGCCGCCATAATGGTTTGTTTCAAATGCTTGGCATCAAACGAATAAGACCGAGCAACAAACGTGTAACCCGCCGCAATAGCCAACGCTAATGGGTTGATGGACTGGGAAATGTGTGGCAACGCTAACGATTTAGGTTGCATACCCACTTCCAACGTAGGGGAAGCTTGACCTTTGGTCAACCCATAAACTTCGTTGTTGAAAACAATGTAGGTAATATCTACGTTACGACGACCCGCATGGAGGAAGTGTCCGCCACCAATGCCGTACCCGTCGCCATCGCCACCCGCTGCTAACACAACGTTATCAGGGTTAACAATTTTTGAACCCAAAGCATAAGGCAAAACCCGACCATGCAATGTATGCACGCCATAAGCTTGCAAATACTGAGAAGATTTACCTGAACAGCCAATACCTGTAAAGAAATTGACTTTCCAAGGCACCAAGCCTAGTTCACTAACGGCTTGTTGAATGGCGTTGACAATACCAAAGTCTCCGCAACCAGGGCACCAATCAATGGGTTTTTCTGATTTTAGTTGGAAGGGTTTGACTTTCGTGTCAAGCGTCGGTAGTTGTTGTTGTTTAGTGGCCACAGCTTAACATTACCTTTCTTGAATTTTTGGTTAATACTTCTTGCACAGCGGAAACCGCTTCGCACTGAGAAATAGGACGACCGGTGTATTTTGCCACATGGTGAGGGATGGTAATACCCGTTTCCATTTTAATGACTTTGGCCAACTGGTTAGAGAAATTGCTTTCAATAATCATGGTTTTCTTGGCATTGGTTAAAATTTCTGCCACTTTTTCCGCAGGGAATGGCGACATTAACCGAATGTGCAAGTAGTTAGCCGTTACACCTTGGTTTTTAAGTTCTTCTAAGGCATCAATAATAATACCTTTGGTTGAACCCCAACCAACAATAGTAATATCCGCTTGTTCTGGGCCATAAAGCTTGAACTGTAAATCCTGAGGAATTTCACGAGAAGCCGTTGCCAGCTTCCTATCACGTTTATCCATCATTTCAATACGAATGGCTGGCTTTTCAGTAATCACGCCATATTCGGTATGTTCATCGCCCGTTAAAAAGTGAATACGCCCTGGTGTACCAGGTAACGAACGAGGCGAAATGCCGGATTCCGTTACTTTAAAGCGGTTAAACTTCGGCAAACCAGTTGCAGGGTCTTCAGGGTTAAAGCTTTCAGGAGCACCCACAATTTGCCCACGGTCAATTCTTAAATGCTTTTCAGGGAATTTAGGAATGGTTTGGGTAGAGTTAGCCAAGGCTTTATCAATCAACAAAATGGTCGGGGTTTGGTAGCGTTCAGCGAAGTTAAAGGCGTTAAACCCATCTTCAAAACATTCTTCCATATCACCAGAAGCTATAACAATCCGAGGGAAATCGCCGTGCCCAATGTTCAAGGCAAACAATAAATCGCCCTGTTCATTACGAGTAGGCAACCCTGTAGAAGGGCCTCCACGTTGGTAGTTGGTAATAACCGTTGGTACTTCGTTCATACCAGCCCAACCAATCCCTTCGGCTTTCAAGCAGAAACCAGGTCCTGAAGTGGCGGTAGCAGTTCTTGCACCTGTATAAGCTGCTCCGTTTGCCATGTTGATAGAAGAAATTTCGTCTTCTGCTTGGTAAACAACAATGCCGTATTCCGTTTGTTGTTCCAACCAAATACATTCATCAACGGCGGGCGTGATGGAGTAGTAAGTTTGGAATCTGCAACCGGCTTTTAATTTACCAATACCGCAAGCAGCAGCACCGTTCATCAATAACCGAGAATTAGGTTCTGGTTTATTGGTTTGAGACGCTAAGCGGTAGGCAAAGGTATCCCAGCCTTCAACGGATTGAATGACTTGGTAGGCTTTTTTACCAGCGGCTAGGTTAACAGCGACTAGCCCAGCTTTTTTACCACGGAACAAGCCTTTTAAGGCTTCTTCCAATACATCTAACCCAACGCCATACAGTGCTAAAGAAGCTGCAACAGCAATAGTGTTTTTGACAATAGCCAATTTAGCGGCTGGTTTACCGAGTTCTTCAGCTAAATCCCGAATAATAGCTTCAAATTCGATGGGGAATAGCTTAACGCTAGCATCCATTTCCAAGGTTTCAGGCTTGGTAACGCTAGGGTCGTAAATTAACGCACCCCCAGCCACAATTTCGTGGGCGTGAATTTCAGCCGTACTATCTTCAAAAGTAGACAGTAAATGAATAGGGTCAATATGCGACCGTACGGGGGTTGTTTTTACCCGTAAATGAAAGTAGCTGTGTGCCCCTTTAATATTGGAATGGTATTCACGTTTACCGTAAACCCAGTAGCCTGCAACGGCCATTGACCTTGCAAATAGCGTGGCTGAAGAATCAACGCCGCTACCCTGAGGGCCGCCAATCATCCAGCTTGTATCGGTTATTACGCCCATAGTTTGTGTAGCTTTCCTTAAACTTGTGCTTATAAATAAAGATAGAGACGTTTTTTAACGCCTGCAAACAATATGCTTACAAATAATACCATAAAAAACCAAGGCAAGCCCCGCCCTAACAAAAAAAGAATTGAAGTTACGGAAAAAAGGGCAAGGTAAAATAGAAGGGACATTATTCCACCTCTCATAGGATACCCCACCCCCATGACTACCTTTGCCGACATCCAAATTCAACAAGCCACCCCCACTCACAAATTCCTAGAGGAAATGAACCAAACCCTACCATGGCAACTATTTGAAACTATCCTCAAAACACACATCCACCACAAACCCAACGGCAGACCCCCCTACAAACGCCTACTACTGCTCAAAATGAACCTCCTCAAAATATGGTTCAATCTCTCCTATGAACAAACCGAATTTCAATGCCACGACAGACTCTCCTTCCGAAAGTTTCTCGGCTTCTCCTTAGAATCCCCCATCCCTGAAGCCACGACACTCGAAAACTTCCAACACGAACTGCAAAACACCCCAGCCCAAGAAGCCCTTTTCTTAGCCTTAGACACCTTCTTTCAAGAGAAAAACCTCATTCTCAAAGAAGGCAACTTGGTAGATGCCACCTTTATTAAAGCCAATAGCAAACAGAGAAAAAAACCTGAAGACCAGAGCGACCCTGATGCCACTTATGGCTACAAGGGGTTTGGTTACAGTGCCACGGTTAATGTGGATGCTAAAAGCAAGTTGATTCGTAAGGTGGTTGTTACTGGGGCCAATGTGCATGACAGTCAGAGTTTAATCCCTGTATTGGTGGGCGATGAGCAGACTGTTGGTGCGGATAGTGGTTATGTGGGCAAGGAGAAGGATTTAAAGGCATTGGGGATACAGCCGAGGATTATTAAGCGTCGGGTTCGGGGTAAGCAGCATGAACCAACGCCTGAGTTGACGGCTTCGCAGAAGCGGTTTAATGGGTTGGTTTCTAAGGTTCGGGCAAGAGTGGAGCATGTGTTTGCGGGTTGGAAGACGGTGTTTAAGAAGGTTCGTGTGTCTTGTCGTGGGTTAGTGCGTGTTTCTGCGGAGATTTTGGGCTTGGCATTTGGGTATAATTGTCGTCGGTATGGTTTTTTGGTGAGGAGGGGGGTAGGTTTTAGTGGATTCTTGTATGGTTTTTAGGTAATTATGATCCGAAAAGAGTGGAAACAAGGGGTATTGTTCTGTTTTTTGAGCATTTTTGGTTGAATTTTATTAAAAAACACTCACTACTCCCACCTGCACACCCTTATTCCGTAACTTCAATTGATTAAACGAACAACTGAAGCCTCATTTCTTCTATAAGGGCTTTAACTGCTTGAGGATTAGTTTTCAACAAGCCTAAAACCTCTGCTACCTTTTTTTGTCTATCTTGAGAAGAAACAGTTACTAATGTGTTGTATACTGGATTTTCTAAAGGACTAACTTTATATTTGGACTTATTGTAGGGCAGCCTTTATAAAGCTTCAAATTGTAACATAATAGTAATAAACACGCATTTTCTGCACCTTGATTGGTTTGATTAAAGAGTAACAAACCACTGACAAGTTCACTAATAACTTTTCCAACGCTTGTTGAATGGAGACCAACACCAACCAGCGTTAACACCCAGCCATTATCACTAAAAAAGGGTGTTACTAACGAAAAGAGTGAAAACTTGTTTGACCACAGAGGAATACCTGCCCCATGCTACCACAAGCCTATCAAAACGACCGATATAAAACTAATATCCGCCCAGCATTCAGCACGCCCAATAATTCCAACAATTCAATAGACGTTATGCACCCTCAGCAATTATTGTGGCCTTTTGCTCCTTTAAACGCAGACAAAAGCCAACCCTACGCCTTACCTTTTGCTACTACGCAAAGGTTTCAGGCTCAGTATGGTTCGCCACCACTAATGTACAACAACCAATCCATCCCCAGCCTACTACGGAAAAACTCTATTTCTAAAAACAGTTTACAACAAAGAACGCAATCAGGTTCCAATATTGTTCAGGCTAAAAAGCATAACGGGTCTGTGGACTTAGATCAACAAGCACAATATGGTCAAAGCCAAGGTGCTTATTTTGATGGGTTAAAAGGCCATGTTAAAATCAACCAACAAGGGCGTAGCCAACAAGGTCAAGAAACCTTACTGAAAGATGTCGCTGGTAATACAGCCATTCAATCAATCAACTTTGGAGGAGATGTTAATATCCAAGGTAGTAATTTGAAAGGAAAAGTTGCTATTGTCGCTGGCACCAATACGTTTGACAACAACGAAATACACCTTAAAGATCTTTGGCTCGGCGGTTCCATTAACACCACAGGTAACAGTGATATTACCGTTGATAACGCACAAGAAAACATTCAGGTAGCTATTCAAGGTCGTCAAGGGCAAGCAGAAGAATACCACATTAAAGTAAGTAATGTGCAAAGCGACAAAATTAACAGTATTCGTATTGAAGGCCAGAAAGAAGACAGTGCTTGGGTTGATTTAGCAAGCAATACCAACGCTTCAGAAGTGTTTTTACAAGGTATTAAAAATAACATTTTTATTGAAGGCAAAAACAATCAAAAAGATATTATTCATGTTGAAGGCGATGCTATTTTAAACTTAACACAACTAGATGATACCGATACGGTTGTAACCCACTTAGCTGATGGTAGAACTGTATCTAAAAGTGTAGCAGAATTAAACGAGATGAAATTACTGAGAAGCATGACACCTAGTAAAGCCGTTCAGCTTTTAAAAGATAACTTCGGGGCATTTGAAAGCTTATTAGATACTGATAAAAACCGTAAAGATAACCTCGCTAGTTTTGACGAGTTAGTTGCCTACACGAAACTTCCCACTGCAGACCCTAACATAAAAGCAGCCGCTCAATATTTTATTGATCATCGTGCCGAAACCTTTGACAAAATGGAAGGCCTTAACGATTACGGACGAAAAAATGGTATTTTTAGCCTTGACGAGATGACAAAGTTCGGACAGGTACTGAATGGTACTTTAGCCATGCCTACGCCTAAAACAGCGGCTGAAATTCAGCAAATAGAAGCCATTAAAAACATGAACGGCAAAACAGCTGCTACTATATTAAAAGATAACTTCGTAGCCTTTGAAAGCTTAATGGATAATGACAAAAATAGGAAAGACAATATCGCTCAATTTGGCGAACTGGTTGCCTACACGCAACTAACTACAGCAGACCCTCTTATTAAAGCCGCCGCTCAATATTTTATGGATCATCGTGCCGAAACCTTTGACAAAATGGAAGGCATTAACGATCGAGGACGAAAAGATGGTATTTTTAGTCTTGATGAAATGACGAAGTTCGCCGCACAGGGCTAACGGTAGTTGAATTGGTTATACCCCACTACGGGTATAAATACGGGGCAACCGAACCCGCAAGGCACACATCAATTCGTATTCAATAGTATTTAAAGTTTTAGCCCAAGCAGATAAAGTTAAAAGCACCCTACCCGCTTCAACACCGCAGGCCTGCTTGCCAGTTTCCAATAACGTAATCACATCGCCCAACGAAGGTGGCCTACCTAACCGGTCGACAATTGGCGATAAATCAAAAATAGTCTGATCCATGGTAATCATGCCCACTTGGGGAATACGAATACCCTGATATGAGGCTTCAAGCTGATTGGAAAGCCCTCGGGGTAGCCCATCCGCATAACCTAGCGGAATCGTTCCTAGCCATTGGGGCTTTTCCGTTTTATAGGTGTGATTATAACTGATACCCTCACCCGCAGCCACTTGCTGAATGTGGGAAAATCTGGCTTTTAAGCCCATTACCGGCTGAAGTGTCTGAGGTAATACACCCACATGGGCTTCATAACCATACAAAGCAATACCCAGCCTAGCCATGGTACAGTGTTGCCATGCTTGATGCCCATTTAAGGCCCCTAAAGAATTAGCAATATGTACCTGCTGCCCTAGCCTTGGCGGATGTTGTGCTAATACGTCAGAAAAGCGTCTCCATTGCTGTTGACACGCCAAAGGGTTATCTCCCATAGCGAAGTGAGAAAAAATACCACTTACTTTGGTCATTGGGATCGCATCTAACGCCCGTAAAAAAGCCGATGCTTCCTGCCAAGGCACCCCAATACGGTGCATACCAGTATCTACCTTAACCTGAACCGCAACAGGCTTTTTTTGCTCTGATAAGGCGGTTAAATGACTTTGATTAAACACCGTTAATTGGACGTTGTATTCGCTAGCTAAGGGCATTGCCCACAACGGGGAAGCACTCAGTACCAGAATAGGCATTTCAATGCCAGCCTGCCTCAATTGCACCGCCTCATCAATAGAAGCTACGCCCAACAAACCAAACCCACAGGCTTTGAGGATAGGAGCAACCATCATCGCCCCATGCCCATAAGCATCTGCTTTTACAACCGCCATCAATTCAAGCGGAGCAACCCTGCCCTGCTGAGCTGAAAAGGCTTCAATAGAGGCGTTCATTATTTTTGCGTTATGTTCTAACGCTCCTAAATCGACTTCCAGCCAAGCATCTCGGTGGGGTTGATGAATCAGGCTACGGCTTTGTTTTGGGGTTTTACTGTTAGGGCTAGGCATGGGTAATAGACTTCTAATTTAACGACTATTAAATAAAAATTACTATAGCACAACCCCTTATTGCCTGTAATACCGATTCACAGATTGAATAGCGTCAGCGTATACGTTGTTACTAGCCAGTCAAAAATCATCAAAGTACGTCTTCTATGTACGCCTGCGGTTTTTTAACTACCTAGTGCCTAGTCTCCATCTAACGCTATTCAATCTGTGAATCGGTATTAGATGGTCTATTGACGAGGGGCTATGCTTTCGTTATGGTTAATAGAGTTCAATTCGTTTGCGTTCGTAGCTCAGTTGGATAGAGTATCGGCCTCCGAAGCCGAGGGTCGCGCGTTCGAATCGCGCCGAGCGCAATTTTATTTTTCTGTTGTCATTTAGGCTTTTCATCTTTTCTTGGACTTTTACAACTTTTTAACTATTGTCCTTTTTCTTTGTTTGGGGTTTGATATAAGAATGTCTAATTTTTTAGTGCAATTTTAAAGGGTGTTTACACCGCTATTACAACTGTTTTAATGGTTATTGTTTGAAACGAGATAGGAATCCTTCAACGCATGGAACAAATGCTCATTTATTTTACGCTAGGGTGTGCCGCCTTAGCCATACTTTACGGGGTAATTACCCGTAAAAGTATTTTAGCCCTACCTGCTGGTACTGAAAAAATGCAAGAAATTGCTAGTGCCATTGAAGAAGGTGCTAAAGCTTACATGAATCGCCAATACACAACTATTGCTGTTACGGCAGTAGTTTTGGCTATTACCTTGTTTGTTGCTTACATGATGATTAACAAGGGCATGCTTTTTGCTTCTTTTATGACCGGTGGCTTTTTGATGGGTGCAATCCTTTCAGGGCTGGCTGGCTATGTGGGCATGTTCGTTTCTGTTAAAGCCAACGTTCGTACGGCTGAAGCGGCTAGAAGCGGTATGGCTGCAGCTTTAAGCGTTGCCTTTAAAGGCGGAGCAATCACAGGGATGTTGGTTGTGGGCTTAGCCTTAGCGGGTGTAACTTTATTTTACGTCTTAGCCAAATCATACGAAGGTATGATTCCAACATTGGCTGGCGTGGCGTTTGGTTCAAGCTTAATTTCAGTATTTGCTCGTTTGGGTGGTGGCATTTTCACTAAAGCGGCAGATGTTGGGGCGGATTTAGTGGGTAAAATTGAAGCGGGCATTCCTGAAGATGACCCTAGAAACCCTGGTGTTATTGCAGATAACGTGGGCGATAACGTGGGCGATTGTGCCGGTATGGCAGCGGATTTATTTGAAACTTATGCTGTAACTATCGTCGCTTCTATGCTCTTGGGGCATTTGCTTTTTGCGGGTAATTCACTTGCTATTTTGTATCCACTGGTACTCAGTGGTGCCGCCATTATTGCTTCAATTATTGGTACTTATTTCGTTAAAGTTGGTGCAGATAATAACCCCATGAAAGCTCTTTATAAAGGCTTTTATGTTGCTACTGCTTTAACCACGTTTGCTATTTTTGCAGTAACCAACTTGTTGCTTCCTGAAGGGTTGACCCAAGGTGCAACGGTAATTTCTAATCTCAACCTTAACATCTCTGCCTTGGTTGGGATTGTTGTAACACTGGGTTCGGTTTGGATTACAGACTACTATACTTCAACTGAATACGGGCCTGTTCGTTATGTAGCGAAAGCTTCAGAAACTGGACATGGTACGAACGTTATTGCTGGTTTAGCGGTTGGTATGAAAGCCACGGCGTTGCCCGTTATCCTGATTTGTTTCGGTATTTTAGCCTCGTTTATGGTTGGTAATTTGTACGGTGTAGGTATTGCTGCCGTAGCGATGGTCTCAATGGCTGGTATTGTTATTGCGTTAGATGCCTTCGGGCCAATTACCGATAACGCAGGTGGTATTGCCGAAATGGCTGAAATGGACCCTGAAGTTCGTAAAATTACCGATCCGTTGGATGCTGTTGGTAACACCACTAAAGCGGTTACCAAGGGCTATGCTATTGGTTCTGCTGGTTTGGCAGCTATTGTTTTATTCTCTTCCTATGTGATGGATTTAAACAGTGCGGCTATTGAAGCAGGTAACACGGCCTTGGCGAGTATGGAATCTTTAAAAGCCCTCTTTAGTTTGTCTGACCCGTTTGTATTGGTTGGGCTATTTATTGGCGGATTAATTCCTTATCTGTTTGGTGCCTTTGCAATGGAAGCTGTTGGTAAAGCCGCGGGTTCTGTTGTTGAAGAAGTGCGTCGTCAATTCCGGGAAATGCCTGGCATTATGGCGGGTACTCAAAAACCTGATTATGCTCGGTGTGTGGATATTGTAACGGCTTCTGCCCTAAAAGAAATGATGATTCCTGCCGTGCTTCCCGTTGCTGTTCCTATCATCTTGTTATTGCTAGGCAAAACGTTTGATATGAACCAGTTTGCTGCTGTTAAAATGATTGGTGGCTTGTTGGTAGGGTCTATTGTTACTGGGTTGTTTGTGGGTATTTCCATGACCAGCGGTGGCGGTGCGTGGGACAACGCTAAAAAATACATTGAAGATGGCAACTGCGGTGGCAAGGGTTCTTTTGCTCATCAAGCGGCTATTACTGGCGATACCGTTGGCGACCCTTACAAGGATACCGCTGGCCCAGCCATTAACCCTGTAATTAAAATCTTGAACCTTGTAGCGTTACTATTAGTGCCGTTCTTGGTTAGTTAATTAACACGTTACCAGTGGGATTGTTATCAGTCCCACTGGTTTCTTTTACTCTGTCCTTTTTCGTTTGTTGTAGAAAAAAATGGAATTTACCGCCTGATGTTTTACGCCACTTACCAACAGCAACAAACTGCTTCCACAAACCCTACCGCTATGGCGGTTTCGCTTATGGCTGACGCCAATGAGCCTCCTTTGGGCAACTGGCCCGCAAGTTTTGATGAACCCTTTCAAGCATTAAATTCTGCCATTGTAGCCCAATGGCAACTATCCATTTTAGGGCAGGTTGAAACGCCATTACAGTTTTCTTACGCCCAACTAAAACTCCTACCACAATCCTTTCAAGTTAGACGTATCGTTTCAAAAAATGGCTGGAGCTTCCGTAGTGAATGGAGTGGTGTTTCTTTCAAAGAATTATTTCAACGAAGCAACCCACACGCTAGTGCCAAATATGTGCAAATTACCAACGCCAGTGGGTCTCATCGGTATTTTCAACTAGAAGATTGTCTTAAATCAGAAGCCTTACTGACCCTACATGATGGACCAACCCTCCTTTCTGCTTGGCATGGTGGGCCTGTACGGTGGATGAGTTTTCATCGGTGGTTTGAAGCGGGGCTAGGGCAAGTAACCGAAATAGCTCTCATTAGTAAGCTACCTTCAGGCACTACTTGGGAAGCACTTGATACTGAAACCGCTATTAAACCTTGTAAAGTTTACTGCTATGATTTAAAATTGCAAAAAACCATTGAAAAAGCAGGCGAAGTAAAAACGTTTTAAACCATAGTAGAAGGTAGTTATCAGTATCATGGCAAAATCAATTAACTGGCCTTTAACCTTTCTCACGGCTGTTCAAACAGAACCTGAAAATCAACCTTTTCTAGCCGTCCGCTTGGGAAAACTTTATTTTGATAACCAGTACTGGGTGCCTGATGAAATCGTAGATATTCGGGTGAACCATGAAATTGTTCGACAAGGCAAAGTGGTTTCACCCGTTCAGTTAACAACCGTAAGCGAACTAACTTCCCAACAATTAGCCCAACTGAAGCCTTCGTTGCAATCAATTGATGCCCTAATCAACTTTTTGCAAAGCACCTATCAACCCGAAACACCCGTTTCGCCTGAAACCGAAATTACCCTCGTTGAATATATCAACCTACCGCTAACTCCAATAGAAGCCCTTTAAACCGCTTAGTTTAATCTCTAAAAACAGAAGGATTTTACGACCATAATGACAAACCAAACGACCAATGTCCTCAGTCTATCCGCCCTTGAACTGCATCAAGCAATCCAATCAGGGCAAACCAGTGCAGTCTCAGTGGTAGATGCTACTTATGCCCAAATAGAAGCCCATGAAGCCAAAGTAGGGGCATTTTTAAGCTTAACCAAAGACCTTGCTTATGAATTTGCCTCTGATGTAGACAACAAGGTGCGTCAAGGTGAAACACTGCCACTATTAGCGGGCGTACCTATCGCTGTGAAAGATAATATTTCTGTACAAGGGGCAAAAGTTACTTGCGGTAGTAAAATTTTAGAAACCTATGTTGCACCGTATGACGCTACAGTCGTAAAACACTTAAAAAACCGCGGTATGCCCATTATCGGGAAAACGAACTTAGACGAATTTGCCATGGGTAGTTCCACTGAAAACAGTGCCTTCCAATTAACCCATAACCCGTGGGACTTAAACAAAGTTCCTGGGGGTAGTTCTGGCGGTTCAGCAGCGTGCGTTTCCGCAGGCATGGTTTCGCTTAGTTTGGGTAGCGATACGGGCGGTTCCGTTCGTCAGCCCGCTTCCTTATGCGGATTAGTAGGGTTAAAACCGACTTATGGCTTAGTTTCCAGATTCGGATTGGTAGCCTATGCCAGCAGCTTAGACCAAATTTCTCCCTTTGGTAGAACGGTCGCAGATATAGGGGCTTTATTAGATGTCATTTCTGGGCATGATGGGAATGATATGACATCAGCTACTTTTAAGCCTGAAATGGGCTACCTCAACAGCACCAACCCTGAAGCGTTACCCCAACACTTAGGTGGCAAAAAATTGAGAGTGGGCATTATTGCTGAACTCAATGGCGAAGGGATGGATGCCAGCGTACAACAATCATTTCAGCAAGCAGTTAAAATATTTGAAGCCCAAGGGGCAGAAGTGGTAACGCTCAGCATTGGTGGTATTCGAGAAATGATGGCGGCTTACTACATTATAGCCCCCGCTGAAGCTAGCTCTAACTTGGCACGGTTTGATGGTATTCGGTATGGGGTACGCACCAAGGAAAAAGTAGAAAACGTGTACGATTTATTTCGTAAAAACCGGTCTGAAGGGTTTGGAGCAGAAGTAAAACGTCGGATTTTATTGGGTACATTCGCTCTCAGTTCTGGGTATTATGATGCGTACTACGGCAAAGCCCAAGCAGCCCGCCGATTGTTAGTAGCAGAATTTGATAAGGCTTGGCAACAAGTAGATGTACTTATTTGCCCAACCTCCCCCACAACGGCATTTGATATTGGGGCAAAAACGGATGACCCTATCACCATGTATTTGAGTGATGTGGCTACCATCCCTGTGAATTTAGCGGGTATTCCTGCACTTAGTTTACCTTGCGGGTTTGATGCGAATAATCTGCCCATTGGGTTGCAAATTATGGCACCCAAATTTGCAGAAACCACCCTATTGGGGGTTGCCAGCTTATTCGAAAGTGCTGTAGGCTTAAAGAATCTCATACCTTCAACATTTAGTTAGCTTAAAACTGGTCAGTAGTTATAAAGTAAGGAGGAAGTAAACTTGTTTGAACGTAAAGGCATCCTGCTATTACCCCTATTTAGTCGCTCCTACAAACTAACCCACCAACCACACGCCATTTGGTTGACTTCAGCAGACCCTAAAGCCAATATAACTCAGCTCAATAATATTCTAACAATCTCTCAACAACAAGGGGCTATTCCGGAACTGGTGCTTTACACCATTCCCAACAGAGACCTTGGGCAAGCCAGTGAGGGCGGTGCTATTAACGGGAAAACCTATTTGGCGAATAATATGGAACTAGCTAAAATAATGAAGTTTTTTATTACCAAAACAAACAGACACCCTGTAATTTATCTTGAGCCTGATTCTATTGCCCAATTATTACCTGCAGTATATAGAAGAACGCCAAAAAGTTACCCTTCATGGGTGAAAGAACGACTTTGGCTACTCAAGCAATCGGTTGATTTATTTAAACAAGCGGGTTGCAAAGTGTTTTTAGATGTAGGGCATAGTGAATGGTTTAGCACAGAAAAACAACGTACTAGCATGGTAGATTTACTACTGCAAGCGGGACTTCAGCAAGCAACAGGGCTTATTTCTAATATTTCTAATTTTCAACCTATTTCAGTAGCAATCGGTCAAACCACTGGCGAAATAAATTACCTAAAAGACTTAGTGAACCTGATTCGTAAGGTAGCCCCTGCCCTAAATTTACAATTAAGAGTTGATTCCAGTAGAAGCTTACCCCCAGAACTATACAACCAGCTAAAACCTCGAAAATTCATCCTCAATTCAAAGGGTAGCCTATGGGAAAAAACACCCGCCAGTTCAACACTTAGAAGAATTGGGCATTGGCAGGGAGATGTAGATAGGCTAGAAGAAGCCGATCTATTCCCTGAATTTGGGGTAGCCAAAAGCTGTGAACAATTAGTACAAAACGAAGGCTACACATTAATTGACAATGAGCTAATAGCACCACGTTGGTTAGACCCCCTATTGCCTTCCGGTAAAACACCATTGGGAATTCTACCCCCACAACGTAAAATTGAAGGCGTTGAAACCCGTTGGATTAAACCCCCCGATGAAGCCGATGGATGCTTACCCTATAAAGCTGGTGATTCCGTTAGTTTGCTGGATAAGCAGTATTCAGCCATCAATTTTTAAAAAAGACTTTTATAGAAATCTCTGCAAAAGCCCAAGAAAAACCATCCATGTCATATTGAGCGAATGCGAAACATCCCTTGTTCTTGTCTTTTGGGATTCTTCACCTTCCGAACAGAATGACAAAACACGCTATTAAACCTTTAAAAGTGGCTATTAACGATGTAAGTTTTATGAGATAATTTGGTCGATAAGAGGGAGAGATAGTATTTTAAAAATTTTATGACTCTCTGTTTATTGTTGGGGTGGGGTGGGGTGGATTGTATCCACCCGTTTCTGCTAATTTTAAAGCGGGCCGATGCAATCCGCCCCTACGAGTTCACTAATGATTTAAAACACTCTACATAAGGATTTAAAGAATGACTGTATTTTCGTTTGATGTAGGTAAAGGAAGTTTGGGTAGTTGCGTACGCCAAGGGTTAGATATTATTGAACTCAATTCTGATTTAGTAGATGCTGTTTACCCTTGCATTACCGCCAATGGCAGAGGGTTAACCACTCGGGTGCGTATGGATAGAACACGCAAGTTCCATAAAGCACGGCTGGCTTGGTTTAAACGCCAATGGGAACAAGCAGGCTTAAAAGCATTGGAAGGCAATGATGTTGCTTGGTCTGCGGAATATCAAACAGGGAAATATGCCTCAGGTATTTTGTTGCGATGTGCTTTACTGATGGGTAAAACGACTCATCCTGATGGTTTGCCCTTTTCAGATGCAGACTTGTTCAAGGCACTTTATAGTGCCATCCGAAAACGAGGGTATGGCGATGTAGCTTGGGCAAACAAAACAGAAACACCTAAAGATACGGAAAAAGCCAAGAAAAAAGAAACGGAACAAACCCAAGAAGCCAAAGATGAAGCCTTTAACCTACAACGTTCCAAAGCGTATGGAACAGAGATGGAAGCCCACACGATAGAAGGCTATAATCACCCCTGTTTTATGGAAGCTTCACGCTTAGGGCTTTGGCACAAAACCCAACCTGAACAGTTACTGGAACGGCTTCAAAACACAGAGAAATTTCAGCCTATTCGGGGGGAAAGCTTGGTTGCCCCTCGGGATTTACGTCGGGCGGAGTTTGAAGCGTTATTTATAGCCGTTCAACGGTTACGCCCTAGTTTGCTTGAAATTAACCCGTTGTTGTGGATGGATGGGTCTACGCTAAGAGGCTTTACTAGCTATTATGCTACGGCACCCGCTAGTAAAGCACGGGGCTTATCCCCAACGTTTAGAAAGTTGTACGGCAAGTTTAGGGGTTCAAACCGCAGCACGGCAGATTCCCCCGAAACGCCGTTTGATTGGCAGGGGGTGTTTAACCAAAAAGTGCCTCGGTTTGATAATAGAATTATCGCCAAGTGTGCGGTGTTTTCTGAACGGAATGTTTGCAATGCAGATGAACCGTTGGCGAAAGAAGTAAAACTATTGCTTGCCCTCAAAAATCTTACTTTTGAAGTGAATGAAACGGTTGAACAACAACGCACAATAGCCACAAAAAAGCTAACCACTACAGAGCTTCAAGCGTTGTGGGGGGCTTATGTAGAGGCAGACCAAAAAGCGTTTACCCTTAGCTTGCTGGAAAAAACGTTGCCCAAAGTAGTAACCAATCTGTGGACTTATGACAAAGCGTATTTCAAAAAACGATTTAAAGTATTTGAAAGCCAAGCCAACCCAAACGATTCTGGGCGGTCTCGCTTTAGCCGCCCCGCTTTGGCGTTGCTCAAAGCCCTGTTGCTTTCGGGTCAATCGCCCGTGGCGTTTATTGAAGACTGTTTGGGCAGGGGGGAACTGCCTTCATGGAAGCCCAAAGAAGTGTGGCGGAACTTAACCGAAACCACAAAAACAGGTATTACCCATGCGGAATTAGAAGAAGCCAAGCAAAAGCTAGGGGCTACTTGGGAAAGCTTTGCCATTGGCGATACCCGAAACGTCGATTTTGAGAAGACCAAAGCCCTAGAAGCCCATGCGGATAAGTATGGGGAGCGGTTGAACTGGATTTACAAACGGATTGGTAGCGTGAACAATCCTGTGGTTCGGCATAGGCTGGAGATGTTGATTCACAAGGTGCATAGGCTACGCAAAGCCCACGGCGTGCCTGAAAAAGTGATTATCGAATTTGTGCGGGAAGGGCTGAATACCTATGAAGCAGCCGAACGCGATAAATTCATGAAAGCCCAAGAAAAGAAACGGCAAGATTGGAAAAAACGGTTAGATGAAATGGGCGTGAAACTAACCCCCTTCAACATTACCAAACTGCGGTTGTGGGAAGAACAAAATGAGCTTTGCCCTTATTCAGGCGAAACCATTGGGTTTGAGCAATTGTTCACCAGTGGCGTGGAAGTAGACCACATTGTGCCTGTTAGCCGTGGCGGTACAGATGCACTGCACAACAAGGTGGTGTGTACCTTTAAAACTAATCAAGAAAAAACGAACCGCACACCGTTTGAATATTTAACCCAAACTGGTGGATGGCAAGCCTTTTTAGCCCGAACAGAAAGCCTTAAACGCCAAGGGCTAAGCAAAAAGAAGGTTGATATTTTGACTGCCACCACACTGGAAGATTCTAAGGCGTTGGAAACTTACACTGGCTTGGCGGAAACCAGTTACATTGCCCGAATGTCTCAAGAAATTGTGGCGTTTTACTTTGGGTGGGGTTTGCAGGTGGCGGAAGAAAACCGTCGGTTGTTTGTAACCCGAGGCGAAGAAACGGCTGCTTTCAGACGGAAGTATGAACTGAACGAACTGCTTTTTGAAGGCAGAGAAGCGGAATGGGAAGCCCTACAAGCGGATAAAACGCAAGATTATGACAAAAAATTGCGTGATAATAAGAAGCATCATGCGTTGGATGCTTACGTCATTAGTTTTGCTCAAGAACCGAGAGAATACTTTGAACGCTACCCTGGTGAAGGCAAAAAGCATTGGCGATTGAAAAACGTGGATGAAAGCCGTTTGAAAAGTACGCTTCAAGTGGGGTTAGCCCACATTCTACCCGCCCCGATTGTACGCAATAAGGCGGAAATGGATTTTGAAGAGACGCTTTACGGCTTGCGGTTACGCACCAACGCTAAAGGTAAACGAGAGTATTTAGTCGTTAAGCAAGTGAAGCCTGCTACGCTGAAACCCGAACAACTGAAGAAGTTACCAGCCAAATTGTACGATAAAGACCTTGCCCAAGCACTGGAAACGCATTTGAAGGGCGTAGTAGACTTCTCAAGGGCGATGGAGGGCTTTAAGCACCCCATACATCAAAACCCTGTTAAACGAGCCACTGTGGTTGTTTCTGTGGTAGATGAGGCGGATTTACGTACGGATGCCAAGGGAAGGCTTCATATTGGCGAATACGTGAACGTTTCAAAAGAACAAGACCCTGCTAAAAATTGGCGATACGCCCAATTGAAACGGACTAAGCAACACAAGGGGCAACTGTTGTTTTATGATGCTAAGGGCAAGGTGCGGGTACGCCCTGTTTATGGCTATGAAAGCGAAGCCAAGGTACGCCAAAGCTTGAAAGCCCAAGGCTTGACCCTATACCAAGGCGGAGCGTTGTTTTACAGTGGGTGTATTGTAACCCTTAGCACCCCCATTGAACATTGCGGTTACCCCATACCCGCCAACAAACCCTTTCGGTTGACTTCCGTTAAAGCAGGCGGTGGTGTTGAGTTTGAGTTGGCTAATGGATTAAAATTTAATGGTAAAGAGGGTATGCAAGTAGCTCGTCTCAACACATTGGTGGAGGCGGGTTTACAACTAGAAAAACCGACCCGATAAACCAATAATGGTTACACCAGTGCGTTAGTTGCCCCGCCCGCTAGGGTGAAAACCCAGCCCAATGCTAAGGAGATTCCTCGGCGTTGCTCGGAATGACGAAAGGGGGTGGGGTTGAATGCCGAAGGCACGGGGCAACGGCAGTGTGCAACACCGCAACGCCCAAAAAAGTGGGTTTATAGGTTATGTCTTTCCACATTTTAACGCTAGCAGAAGCTGGGGTTCGGCTTTCCGTCGACCGTGGGCTGTTGGTGTGCCAGTGGAAAGACAGCAACCTGACCAAAACCATCCCGCTAGATGATGTTCGGCTGGTGGTGGTGCAAACCCCCCATGCCAGCTTCACACAACCCGCCCTGTGTGCCTTGTTGGAACGCAACGTCATCATCCTCCACCTCAACGCCAAAAACAAGGTGGTGGGCTATTCCGTCCCCCTCCACCAAACCCTTTCGCCCCAAGCCCTTCGGGGGCAAGTGCAAAGCTGGAACACCCCCTTCCAACAAGAAACGGTGTGGCACGCCATTAAACACCAAAAATTGTGGAATCAAAGCCATGTGTTGGATTTATTCAAACTTGAAAACAAACTGCAACCCAAGCTGGAAATAGGCTATGCAGATGAAGCCGCATTGGCTAGGCAATACTGGCAACAGTGGTTTTGGGCAACAGGCGGAAAAACTAAAACTCGGGAACGCCTCGGGACGATGCGGTTTGAAAATAAAGCCCTCAACTACGCCTACGCCATTATTGGCGGGCTAACGCATCAAGCGTTGCTAAGTTATGGGCTGCTGCCCCAACTAGGGGTGCACCACGCCCTAAAACGAGTAGGCACGCCCTTGGTGTGGGATTTGATGGAACCGCTCCGCCCGTTTGTAGATTTGTTGGTGCTTCAGTATTTGGAAGCCTACCCCTGCAGTGCGGAAGAACGCCTTACCGATGCCTACTGGAAGCGATTTTACCAAACTTTTTTGGTTTCGTTACGGTCTATTCGGTTAGCACCAAAAAAACCGATGTACACGTTAAAGCTAATGGATGCTCCTAACGCAATGGCTAGAACGTTAGCACGGTGCTTTGAAACGCAATCGGTTACTGGGCTTTGGTTACCTGCGTTGCCAATGGCTTACTGGCATACGGATTCTACCACAGAAGGCTTTTTTCAACCTCGGTGGTTTGAATCGGGCTTACGGTGTCAGCAATCGCCCAGAACAACCTTGGCAGATGATGGTGATGACGACGAGGCGGATTGGCCATTCTAAGCAGAACCGTTCGTTGTGGGTTAGTATCCTGTTTAATGCGATTGATTTTGACGATACGAGGATACGAAACGACAATGAGGAGTGCTTACAGAATGGGTTGGTTGTTGGTGATGTTTGATTTGCCCGTGGTGGAAGATAGCGACCGTAAGGCGGCGGCACGGTTTAGAAAAGATTTGTTGAACTTGGGTTTTGAGATGATGCAGGAAAGTGTTTATACCCGTTATGCGGTTAGCATTGAAAAGCTAGACCAACATACAGCTAGGGTTAAGCGTATAGCCCCAGAACGGGGTAATATAACTTGCTTATTTGTAACGGAAAAGCAGTGGTGCAATTCGGTTAATATCCGTAATTGGTCGTATATTCGCACCAAACAAAGCAGAGCTGGCGAAGAAGCCATAGCTCAGCTAACGTTTTGGTGATAAAATTTAAAAATGAAATCCGACTCGTTACGTACAATGTAGAGGTTCTAAGTGAATTTCGTTCAGTTCTGGCTAATTACCGCATTCTTTATTGTGATATATCGTTATTTGATTATAACAGATGTTTGTTTAGTATGCAATCCGTCGATTATATCACAATAAAGAATGCGGTAGAGTCAAAACCCGAGGGCGATTTAAGTGTAACGTATGCAAATTATATCACAATAAAGAATGCGGTAGAGTCAAAACCTGCTCATAGGTGATTGTTTCATCATATGGATTATATCACAATAAAGAATGCGGTAGAGTCAAAACGCTACCTTAGATACAACTAACCGCCATATTATTATATCACAATAAAGAATGCGGTAGAGTCAAAACAATTGCCCTGTTGAAACGCTTGTTAAACTAATTATATCACAATAAAGAATGCGGTAGAGTCAAAACTCAAAAGATACCATAAGCATCCTTAGTATGATTATATCACAATAAAGAATGCGGTAGAGTCAAAACTCGTTGACCAGCTTCCAGAGGACGCTTTAAATTATATCACAATAAAGAATGCGGTAGAGTCAAAACGCTTGCAGATGAAGACTACACGCATAGAAGATTATATCACAATAAAGAATGCGGTAGAGTCAAAACTACCCAGTGGGATATTATGCGTTCTGTGAAATTATATCACAATAAAGAATGCGGTAGAGTCAAAACATTAAATGCCTTCGCTACGCCTATTGAGTGATTATATCACAATAAAGAATGCGGTAGAGTCAAAACACCATCATCATTGTTTATAACTTCGTAAAGATTATATCACAATAAAGAATGCGGTAGAGTCAAAACGTCAACAAAGGTTTTGTTATACGCCTTTAAATTATATCACAATAAAGAATGCGGTAGAGTCAAAACTAACTTCCCTTTAGTTTCTTGCTCTTGATTATTATATCACAATAAAGAATGCGGTAGAGTCAAAACGAAAATCAGATTTAATATGAGTCCGCCAAATTATATCACAATAAAGAATGCGGTAGAGTCAAAACCAATTAACGGCTGTAGTGTGTGTGTCTGATATTATATCACAATAAAGAATGCGGTAGAGTCAAAACTTAGATGGCAAGCAAGCTACATTAGTAAGTATTATATCACAATAAAGAATGCGGTAGAGTCAAAACATTAGCCCCATCAAAGAACCGCTCGTTCAGATTATATCACAATAAAGAATGCGGTAGAGTCAAAACCTCAAATTGTGGGTTGAACGAAAACCATATATTATATCACAATAAAGAATGCGGTAGAGTCAAAACTGCTCATAAGTGATGGTCTCATCATATGGCATTATATCACAATAAAGAATGCGGTAGAGTCAAAACATACCCCGTTGATTTTAGAACTGAAACAGTATTATATCACAATAAAGAATGCGGTAGAGTCAAAACACGTTCAACTGGCTAGCTACTTGCCTAGTGATTATATCACAATAAAGAATGCGGTAGAGTCAAAACTACAGCCCAAAGTTCTAAAAGAAAAAGTAAATTATATCACAATAAAGAATGCGGTAGAGTCAAAACAGGGTCATTGCTGACGTTAGCATTCCATACATTATATCACAATAAAGAATGCGGTAGAGTCAAAACTAATGCTAGATGAATACCCACTGCCTCCAGATTATATCACAATAAAGAATGCGGTAGAGTCAAAACAGTCATCGTCTTTAGACGTTCAAGCTCACGATTATATCACAATAAAGAATGCGGTAGAGTCAAAACTATTCAGCAACCCTTGTACCGCTTTCACCTATTATATCACAATAAAGAATGCGGTAGAGTCAAAACTATCGTCGGTAAAATCAATCGGCTTCTCAAATTATATCACAATAAAGAATGCGGTAGAGTCAAAACTCGTTGACATGCTTCCAGAGGACGCTTTAAATTATATCACAATAAAGAATGCGGTAGAGTCAAAACGTGGGGTCATTTGAATAGCCAAAGTCCATAATTATATCACAATAAAGAATGCGGTAGAGTCAAAACATCGGCTTTATGGTACTGTATCATAGCGTTATTATATCACAATAAAGAATGCGGTAGAGTCAAAACGGTCGGTTTGAAGGCTTCAATTTTGTATTTATTATATCACAATAAAGAATGCGGTAGAGTCAAAACGCTAAACCCAAAGTCCAAGCCGTAGTATGGATTATATCACAATAAAGAATGCGGTAGAGTCAAAACAGAATCTTCCACGAATGGCTACTAATAGTTATTATATCACAATAAAGAATGCGGTAGAGTCAAAACATGGGTTGGCTACAATCAGCTGATATGCTTATTATATCACAATAAAGAATGCGGTAGAGTCAAAACAGATACTCTTCGCTGTTATACCTAACTACCATTATATCACAATAAAGAATGCGGTAGAGTCAAAACACCCAGCAACTGTTTTTGCAACTCTGAAAAATTATATCACAATAAAGAATGCGGTAGAGTCAAAACGTTGGTTGCTTTTGGGGCTTCAACAACGGGATTATATCACAATAAAGAATGCGGTAGAGTCAAAACAACGATGCCATTGCAGAGAAGGCGTTTAAAATTATATCACAATAAAGAATGCGGTAGAGTCAAAACGATATGCTACCCGAAGACGCCCTAAGGCATATTATATCACAATAAAGAATGCGGTAGAGTCAAAACGCGGTGTTGATAGTATTAAATCAATGCCTAATTATATCACAATAAAGAATGCGGTAGAGTCAAAACAAGCATCGATGTAATCATTATTGGCATCTTATTATATCACAATAAAGAATGCGGTAGAGTCAAAACATCTCAAATTGCTTTCAACCGCTTGTTTAAATTATATCACAATAAAGAATGCGGTAGAGTCAAAACACAATCATTAGCACCAAGATGTTTGTAAATATTATATCACAATAAAGAATGCGGTAGAGTCAAAACGATGTCTAAATTGACCTTACCAGCTGATTTATTATATCACAATAAAGAATGCGGTAGAGTCAAAACAAGCAATGGCTGGTTGACTGGTAAACCGTTATTATATCACAATAAAGAATGCGGTAGAGTCAAAACTGATAGGCAAGATGGATACTAGGCACTGGCAAGCAAAAAAACCGCAGGCGTTCACTCAGACGACCGTTGAGAATTTTTTACTTGACGGTAACAAGGCAGACTCTTACGATAGTTCTATTTGAAATTGGTATTAAATACAGTACCCTGTTTTACGATAATTGGCTACTTGATGCTTGATGCTTTCTACCGTTAAAGCCAACCCCTCTTCCAAAGTAACGGTCGATTCCCACCCTACTAGGGCTTTTGCCTTAGTCGCATCTGCCTGCAACAAAAACACTTCGCTCGCTTCAGGACGCACCCGTTCGGGCGATTCTTCCAACACAGTAAACTGCGGACGACCTTCCCGTTCCAACACAATTTTCAAAACCTCTCTCATAGAAACCGCCCGTCCACTACCGATGTTAATGACTTCACCAATCGATTTTTTTGAAGCACCAATGGCTAAAAAGCCGGCTACGGTATCCGTTACAAAATTTAAATCTCTCACGGTGTCTAATGTACCCACTTGAATTTTAGGTTGCGTTAGCAATTGACTAATAACGGTGGGTATAAACGCTCGGTTTGATTGCCGAGGTCCGTAGGTGTTGAAGGGGCGAATAATGGCAACAGGCGTACCAAAACTACGAAAATAACTTTCAACTAAGGCATCTGCCCCAATTTTAGAGGCTGAATAGGGCGATTGCCCCTGCAATGGGTGGGCTTCCGTAATAGGGGTAAACTTTGCCGTTCCGTACGTTTCAGACGTAGAAGTATGCACAATCTTTGGCGTATCTAATAAGCGTGCCATTTCTAATACATTTAACGTTCCCTGCACATTCACATTCACATAATGTTGGGGGGCAACATACGAATAAGGAATACCAATTAACGCTGCCAAGTGAAAAACTACATCGGCACCCTGCATTAGGGTTCGCACGCAAGAAGCGTCAGTAATATCGCCTGAAACCACCTCAACATGAGCCAACGTTGCAGGGGGAAGGTGGTCTAAATGTCCCCAAAGGCTACTGCTATTATAACGCACTAACGCCTTTACCTTTGCCCCTAAGCGTACTAATGCTTCAACTAAATGGCTACCAATAAACCCACCGGCACCCGTTACTACAACTGTTTTACCTTGGTAAAACGAATCCCATGAATGGGCGTAGGGTAACAGTAAATCCATTGGGGTGGGGGGCATAACCATCATCATCATGGGGTACTATAATCCTAAGAAAGTCTAACAAAACGGGAAGATACCCTTATTTTACCTTATAATTAGGTAAGGGTGAGCGTTTGTTAATGAAAACCGCCTTAATAGAGGGATTCTAACGACTGTGCAACCTTGGTTCAAGCAACTTAAACAAGAAGTAAATTACATCCTGAATCAAGACCCAGCCATGCATTCTGCTTGGGAGGTTGTGCTTTGTTCTGCAGGACTACACGCCTTAATAGGGCACAGGCTCGCCCACAAGCTTTGGAATCAAAATTTAGCACTACCAGCGAGAATACTTGCTCATTGGGTACGTTTCTTAACAGGCATAGAAATTCATCCGGCAGCGGTCATTGGTAACTACTTATTGATAGACCATGGTATGGGTGTGGTTATTGGTGAAACCGCCGTCATTGGCGATTATGTAACCTTGTTTCACGGTGTAACATTAGGTGGTACGGGCAATGAAAAAGGGATGAAACGCCACCCAACAGTTAGAAATGGTGTCATTATTGGTGCAGGTGCAACCATCCTTGGTAATATTGAATTAGGTGAAGGATGCAAAGTGGGTTCGGGGGCCGTAGTAGTAAAAAGCGTACCACCTTATACAACTGTTGTAGGAATTCCTGCTGTAGAGTTGGTTAATAGACACAAAAAAACCGACGCTTAAGTATTAGACCTTTTGCATGACTCGATATCTGGGGCATCTTTTTTGTCATTTACGGTACTCCTTCAGCTATTTACCTTGTGTAAACGCCCTCAGTCCGTTCCGTATTCCTCAAATCTACACCACCTATCGAGTCATGCAAGAGGTCTATTGATTTCTTCTAATATCACTTCAGTAACCATTCAGAAAACCTATTTAGAAAAGACGCTGCTTATGAAATTACTCCGTTTGCTTCAACAGAAACCTGTGCAACCTTCAACGTTTCACGATAATTTAAAACCCTATATTCTACACGCAGATGATGGCGGACACTTGGGTGTAGGCTATGTTCTAACCCACGCTTCACCTCAACAAGGGCTAAACGGTATTTTCACCCATATGGAAAGCCAGCTTCGGCAGTGGGAAACGGAAGGTAAAACAGGGCAAGTTTTACTGTATGTTCATGGTGGACTTAGAAAAGAAGCCTTTTCATTAGAGTTTGCCAGAAAGCAGTTGGATTATTGCCTTAGCCGAAATATTTACCCCATATTTTTAACGTGGCATACGGGTACAACGGAAACATTGGGTACGCTGGGTAAAGAACTACTGAAGAAAAAATTGAACGTTTCTAGCTTACTTAAAAACCCGATGGCTGTTCCCCATTGGGGCTGGCAACGCATGAAGCAAAATGCCCAAGCCCTTAGTGCTGAAAACACTGGGGCATTGTATCAATTTTTAACCAAGCTAAATAAATTAAAAGATGGGTTTTCCCAAGAAGTGCCCTTGCATTTTGTAGGGCATAGTGCGGGTAGCATCGTAATTGGGCACGCCTTACCCTATTGGTGTGGTACATTAAACAACCCGTTGCACCATGTTTCCTTATTGGGAGCGGCTATTCGGTGTGAAGCCTTTGAAGAACTATACGGGCCCGCATTAGCCAGTAAACAGTTACAACATTTGCAACTAGTCAATTTATCTGCCGCTTCAGAACTGAAGGAAATGGTGTGGCATGGGTTTACGCATCCCTCCTTGTTATATGGTGTTTCATATTTGTTTGACCCTGAAACACCCCCCAGTTTAATCCACTTTATGCAACCAAGCAAACTAGCAGAAAATGCGTCTGCCTTACTGGGTATGCACCACCATATTGCAGAATCGTATGGCGAACAGTTGGAACAATTACGAGAGAAATGGCAGTTAGCCCCTAACCAGTTAGAAATTTTATGGGTAGATAGACAAGATGAGTTATTTCAGCAAGCTGAACCTGTTACGGCGTTAGAAAGTAACCACGCCGTACTAGATAGACAGTTGTTTGGCTATGTAGTAGAAAAAACCTTGCCCTAATACCAATAATTAAGTATCAACCAGTAGGAACGACCATCGCGTTTGCTCTGCAGTCTTCGATGCGTTACGTCCAGCGAAGGGGCATCCCCTCGTCAATGCCCTTGTGGCATAGGGGGGTGCCTTTTTGGGGGTGGGGTGGGGGTTACCCCTAAGTTTATTAGGTTTTTCAGTGGGCTGCCAAACAGCAGTCCCCTGAAAAACCAACCAGCGAAAGTTAGGAACGACAATCGATGAAAGAACACAACATGCAATAGGTGAAATAGTATTATTTGGTGGTTATATCCAAATCAAACTGCCCACGAACAGACCCTCTGCTAGGCTGATAACCCGCCGATAAATTAAGACTACCCGCATCCAAATGAATGGGTGAATTAGCAGCAGTAGATGATGGATTATTTCGGTTGGCTAATTTAACAACCAGCTTATTTAAATGCTTCAACAACCAAGCACTACTGGGTTGTGTGGCGTCAAACTGCACACCCACAAAAGGTTCGTACCCCAGTTGTGGCGATGCCTTAGGTTGAATGAGCTGGTTCAGCGTTTTTAACGCTCCCTTTTGGGTTAAATCTTTTACAGGAGCAATCACAAATGCGTGTTCCGATTCAACCAACCCCATGGGGGGTAAGTTTGAAACCAATAAATTTTTAGATGTCTTAGGTAAATGAATTTCCCAAAACGTGCCAGTGCCATCTGCCAACGGTTTTGATTCTAAAATGGGGTTTTGTTGCAATTTCCCATCAAACAAAATTTTCGATAACCATGATTTGCCAGATAAATGCTGAATCCACTTATTCATACTGGTTTGTTTAACGGGTGTTTTTTGCAAAATTAGCCACGCTTCTTTTTCAGAAGGGGTTGCCATCCAAGTTTCACCCGCCAAAAGGCCTAGTACATCTCTGTTAAAATCCATCTGCATCAAAGTCAAGGCCGGTTTAATCATACTGAGCGGTTGCTTCCATTGCGGAAAAGCGTCTTCTTCAATGGCGGCGATTATTGCTTCGTTCACATGGGTTAAGCTAATAGCTACGGGAGTTTTAACGGTTAAAGCCTTGGTATTGGGTGTGCCGAAAATAAAATCCAACCACTGAGCTTCACTCATTTTGCGTTCTTCAGCGGTAACGTACAATGGTGTTACAAAATCCAAATGGCACTGTTCTCGTTTGACGGTGGACGCTGATTTTCTAGTGGCAGCCAACAAAGTCCAACTATGCTTTAGGGCGGTGGAATCTGTTTTTTGCCACGGTAACTTAAATGATTTTATCTTTTTACCAGCGTCCAAACGCTTCCATTGGGAACTGGTGCTAGGCATTCCCATTAGCAAGCTAGCATTGGCAATATCTGAAGTGGCAGGCACTGTTGCAGACCCATACAACGTTTCCAACCCATGCACCAATTTTAGCTTGGCTTCAGGTAATAACCTTCCCTTCGCACCGGATACTTGCTTTAATTGGTCTGTTGCTTGAAACAAAGCATCTTCAGAAGAGGCAAACAATAACCGATGAGTCTCGTTTTCGGGGTATTTAGCCATCCAAATTTGATGGGCTGGTTGTTGCCATAGTTCGGATACCGTCTTCTTAAAAAATGAACGGTCTGAGGTTTGCGTTTGTGGCATAAAGCCGAGGCTTTTAGCAAAGGTAGCCGTATTGGCAGAGTCTACCGAATCTTTCATGCTCAAAATCCAAACCCCTTGCCCTTTCGTGGTGGATGGTTCTGGATTACGTTCGACCATACCGCCTTCGGTAGGCTTGGTGGCAGAAGGCGTTTGAAGCATGAGCCAGTAAGCGAAGGGTTCTAAGGGGGTATTGGGTTCTTGGGCATAGGTAATTAGTTGGGTCAACATAGAAATACCAGGAAAAGGTATAATGCTAGTTGAGCCCGACGGTGAAACAACCGGATTGGTTGAACTATTTAGTTTTACTGCTACAAAACCTTGGCTAGCCCCCAGTGGCAATTGAAAAATACCTTGTACCCATTGTGGGAAGGCGGAAAGCGTAGCGTCTTGCGGGGAAGGCTTAAGCTCATCGCACCCTGAAAATACCATGCCACCAAACCCCATTACCAAAAGCAATAGCACCCAGTGAAGTTGAGGATGCACTTTAGGGGTAATAAAATTAAAACGAGGGATAGCAACTGGCATAATAACAACATATCCTTTAAAAGAATCATTGTGGGTGATTGAGATGATGATAAGACTAAGTTAGCATAAAAACGCTCAAATTATACCGATTGACAGATTGAATAGCGTTAGATGGAGACTAGGCACTAGCCAGTTAAAAACCGCATGCGTACATAGACGACCGTTGAGGATTTTTGACTGGCTAGTAAAAACGTATAAGCTGACGCTATTTAAACTGTGAATTGGTATTAACCCCGCCTCATATAAAAATAGCCTTTAATATCATCTAAAGAAAGTTCTTCTAACTTTTTCCAAAAAATTTCTTGAATCTCATCCAGTTCCATTTTACGAACTAAATCAATAACCAAGGTTTTCACATCAATCGCTTGAGATAGGTCTTGATTTTCCAAATAGCCGTTTAATTCATCAGGGGTCATAACAGGTGCTTTGCAACCTTTCAATGCTTCTATAAACTTGATAACGCATAAACGAATTACCTTATTAGTTTAACAAATTTTTAGTCCCTTAGGCCTCTTTTTTAATAAATACCACCCCTCATACCAATTTCAAACAGAAATGTCGTTAGAGTCTACGTTGTTACAGTCAATTGAAAAATTCTCAATGGTCGTCTGTGTACACCTGCGGTTTTTTACTTGCCAGTGCCTAGTATCCATCTAACGCTATTCCCATTTGCAAATGGTATCACTTATAACAACACAGAGGTAAGAACAAAAACAGGAGAACAACCCGCCATACTTAGCAGACTATTCTCCTGTTCTTCAAGAACTTTATTTGAACAAACTAAGCTTGTAAATCTAGTTTAAGACCTGTATGAGCAGGTTTCGTTTTCGGTTTATTCGATTTAGCTTGAGTTTCTAACGCATCAGCTTGCATTTTTACTGCTTCAGCTTGAGCCTTCACTTGGGCAACGTTGTTTGCAGGATTAGCTGTAGCCTGTAATGCTGCGAAGTTAGGGGTAAAAGCGTTCATTGATACCATCATGGGAGTAATTTACCTTTCTATCACTGTTTGATTTAATTATGACAAAAAACCAAACAACGGGGAACAGGGGACAAAAAAAGACAAAATTAAAAATGACCACACCAACCAACCAAAAAGCCCATCCACACTTAGAAGACTTTCATAGCGATTAAATAGTTAAGCACAGAAATTTTTCAGAACACGACTTAAAGAACAGAATAAGAAAAGGAGGCGTTAAGCGAAATAATCTTTCACACAACCTCTCTATTATAAACCTAATAGCAGGCTTTTACAAATTTTATTGAAAATTGTAACATTTTTCCTTGGTTTACAAAAAAAAGAAAGCACAAAATCTTGAATCTTTTGTTTTTATACTTATAGCGTTTCGTTACAATCGAATGACAAATGAACGAAGTTTCCATGAAGCTACCAACCAACCAGGATATTCTTTCGTGCTTTTTACCACCCAAACAGAAACATCAAAGCTTCTAACCGCTATCGGTCAATTTTTGAGTAAAAGAAACAGTAGCATCAAACAATGGGTGCTAACGCTTAGCATTTTGAATACTGAAAGCCACTGGCAGCAAATTTTAGCTAGCTGGCACGATATTCAAACAGGCAATGTGGTTTCAGCCACGGAAGCGTTTGCCGATATTGAGCTACTTGAAGAAACCGAGGGCATATTCAATGTCTAGCCAAGAAGTCACTAATCAACTGCCTAGCCCGTACCACTTATTATTAACCCGCACGGCTGAGAAAGCTCAAAAAAATTTAGACAAACCCTTACGCCTAAAATTAAAAGCGGCGGTAGAAGGGTTAATGTTTGCACCACGCCAACAAGGCGAACAACTGAAAGATCCGCTTTCAACCCTACTAGCCCACCATGTGAAGTACCAAGGTATTGAATGGCGAATTGCTTACCAAATTGATGAGGAAGCCCACAGGGTGGTTATTGTGATGATTGGCCCCCATGAAAATTTTTATAAAAGCCTTAAACGCCTCATAGACGCTTGGTTTTAATCGGTCTTATTCAACCGATAGTGGCTTCGTTTCACCATAACCACATCTGGCAAGCGTTTTATCGCCTGTAAAATACGCTCCAGCTCTTCTAAATGGTGCACTTCCACCCCTATTTCAATAAACACCGACCGGTCTTCGGGGCTTCTTCTGCATTTGGCACTCTCCACATTCACATTTTGGTCAGAAATTTTACCCAAAATATCCTTAAACACACCCACTCTATCCATTACCTGCATATCAATTGCCACCAAATGCACCGTTTCCTTCATAGCAATAACGCCATTCCACCCACCATCCAAACACATTACCCGTGAAGGGTTGGCTTGCAAGGTATTAATACAATCATCCCTGTGAATCATCACGCCCCGAGACCGAGTAACAATACCCGTAATAGCATCGCCCGGTACAGGCATACAGCATTTGGCAATGTGGTATTGAAGCCCATTGAGTGCTTTTAAACTGGCTTCGTTTTTAGAAAGCGTAACCCCTTCCGCTTCAGACCGCTTCGCCGTTTTTTCAGCGATTTCTGCAAAATGGCTAGCGTTACTTTTTTTAGCGTGTAGAGCTTCCGTTAAGGCTTGAAATGCTTCTGCAGCAGTTGGCTGATTTTCAGCTTCATCTACTGAAACAACCCCTTGAGAAGTTGCAGTACCTTCCGTTGAAAGGGTTTTTTTGACCCTATTAACCACTCTAGCTAAGCCAAGTTCTCCGTAGCCAAGCCCCGCATACAAATCTTCAACGGTTAAGTAATTTAAATCCTTAGCCACTTCCAATAATTGACCCGTTTTAAGTAAATTATCCACCTTGGCACGGGTTAAATCTGCTTCCAGCAACTGCCTACCCTGTTGTTCATGCTGGGCTTTATAATGTTTTTTATACCACTGCCGAATCCGCGTTTTGGCGTGTTGCGTAGCAATTACATTCAACCATTCCAACCGAGGCGATGCCTTTTTATTGGTGATAACTTCTACAATATCGCCATTTTGAAGTTCCGTATCCAGTGGCACCATTTTTTCATTGACAATACTGCCCGCACAACGGAAGCCAATTTCCGTGTGAATACGGAAGGCAAAATCAATAGGGGTAGACCCTTTAGGCAAACTAATGACCAAGCCTTTAGGGGTAAACACAAACACTTGGTCTGGGAATAAATCCAACTTGACGTTTTCAACGAATTCTTTGGCGTTGGGCGTTTCATTCTGCATTTCAATAATTTGCTTCAACCACGAAAGCTTTTCATCGTTAGCAGACCCCTTAAAAGAAGGGATGTTAGAAGCACTGCCCCCTGCAGCGTGTTTTTTATAATGAAAGTGGGCAGCAATACCGAATTCTGCAATTTCGTGCATTTCTTGGGTGCGTATTTGCACTTCTACAGGGCGTTTGTTTGGCCCGATAATAGTGGTGTGCAACGATTGGTAAAAGTTGCTTTTAGGCATCGCAATGTAATCTTTAAATCGCCCAGCGACAGGCGTAAACGCATGGTGAATAAGCCCTAACACTTCATAGCAGTTAGATTCTGTGGGTATAATGACCCGAACCGCACTGATATCAAAAATATCTTTTAATTCTTTTTGCATAGCCTGCATTTTTTTATAAATACTATAGTGGTTTTTCAACCGACCGTAAACCCTGCCTTCCAACCCAGCCAAACTCAGCTGTTCTTGAATTTTAGCAATAACGGCTAACATATTTTCTTCCCGTTCTTCACGGGTATCGGTCAAACCAGCGTCTAAGGCTGTATAGCCTTCAGTATCAATATACTGCAACGCTAAATCTTCTAGTTCGGCTTTAAAGTTTCCCATCCCAATACGGTTAGCCAGTGGGGCAAAAATACCGATGGTTTCTTCCGCAATCCGCTTTTGCTTATCTACCCGCATATGCTGAAGGGTTCGCATATTATGAAGCCTATCAGCCAGCTTCAACGTAATAACCCGAATATCTTCCGCCATCGCCAAAAACATATTCCGAAAATTTTCAGCTTGCTGGTCTTCCTTACTTTGGAATTTAAATCGGCCTAATTTCGTAACCCCTTGCACCAGCTTCAGCACTTCTTCACCAAAGGCTTTTTTCATTTCTTCAGCCGTACAAGGCGTATCTTCCAGCACATCATGCAAAATAGCGGCTTGAATAGTTGGAATATCCAAATACATTGGGGCTAAAATAAGGGCAACAGAAACAGGGTGGGTAATGTAATTACCACCATCTTTTCGGGTTTGACCTTCATGAAAGTGTTTTGCAAAAGCGTATGTTTTCTCAATCAACGCTAATTGCTCTGCTGGTAATGCTCGTTTTTCAAGCGAAACCAATAAGTCAGCCACCAGTAAATCTTCAGGCAAAGGGTTATTGTTAGGCTCTAAAGCATCTATTTTTGAAGAGTTAGAGGGCATCATAGTAATAGAAAGACACCTTGCAGGGAGGGGTAAGAAGTTCTTCTATTGTACACGGTCTTCCCCTTCTTGGAAAGCTTCATGCTACAAACAGGATAAAAAAGGGCGACTGGTGACTCGCCCTTTTTAAAGAACAACCGTTATTTACCCATGTTTTCATACATACTAAACAGTGGCATATAAATAGATAGTGCAACGAAACCAACAACAACCCCTAAGTATAATAATAATAAGGGTTCCATAAATGCCATTAATACTTCAATACGACTGTTAATTTCTTTTTCTAAATATTCTGTGGCTGTCGTTAAGCTTTGTTCCAAATTACCAGATTCTTCACCTGTGGCAATAACCAGCAGTACCAGTTCAGGAATAATCCCCGTTTCAGAAAGAGCAACCCCTAAACGTTTACCTACCTGTACTTGTCTATTAACCGACTGCATACACTTTTTAAGTTCATTGTTATTAACCGTATTCACAGCAAAATCAAGTGCCTCTGTGATGGGTACACCAGAGTTAAAACAAACACCCAAGGTTGAAATAAATTGTGATAAGTTAGAAAATCGAATGACTTGAGATAATACGGGTACTCGAATACAGAATTTATCAAAAAGATCTTTCCCTACTGGGGTTTTGATGAATTTTAAAAATCCAAAAACACCACCAAAAATAAGCGGGAATACAATGTACCATTGGTTAATAAAGCAATTACTGATAAATACCATGAACAAGGTTAAATCTGGCAGTTTAATACCCATTTGTTTATAAATTTTAGTAAAAGCTGGTAGTACCCATATAAAAATAACCACTAAAACAATAAAAACCAAGCATAATACAATACCCGGATAAATAGCCGCTGAAATAACCTTAGCTTTAATCTTTTCTTGTCTCGTAATCAAATCCGCCATTCTGTCCATCGTAACATCTAGCTCACCAGATGTTTCACCCGCTTTAGTAATGTTAATGTAAATTTCACTAAACGCATCAGGAAATTTTGCTAAAGCATTTGACAAGTTATCTCCGCTTAAAATATCGCCCCGAACAGCGTTCAAAATCTTTTTAAATTTCGCATTTTCGGCAAAGTTTTCAAAATATAACAAGGCTTCGGTTAAGGGAATACCACCGCGTACCATAATCGCAAGGTTTCTGGAAAAAGCAATAACGTCGCTATTTTTAACAGTGGCAAACATTGCCATCAACTTGCCAAAGTTAAAACTACCTGCTGCACCGCCCCCACTAGCTTCATCTCTTACAACCTTAATTGATAGGGGTACCAAGCTCATGCCACGAAGTTTTTCTCTGGCTTCCGTCTCCGTAGCAGCCATAACAATGCCTGTACGATTTTCTTTTGTTTTAATGTCTAGGGCTTTATAATCAAAATTTGGCATAATAATAGGCTATCTCCAAAAAAACGTTTACTCTAAAAAAAACTTAAGCGTATTGAAAGGATTGTAAAACTACTCACCTTTATATTTATTCAAGAACTCAAACCATGGGTTAGTGAAGACTTTCTGTTGGAGCATCCACAATAATAGGACCAATAACCCGTTCAATTTCAGTAAAATCTACAAGACCAGCAAGGATTTTTGATTTGGCACATTCAACCAAAGAAGTCATACCGTTTTCAATAGCGGCATCTTCAATTTCTAAATCACTAACTTGGGCTGAAATTAAATGCCTTAGCTCACGATTAACCATCATTACCTCATAAAGCCCTTGTCTGCCTGAATACCCACTATCTTTACACATAGGGCACCCTACAGCTTTATACAAAGTTAAAGGTTCTTCTAATCGTTCAAGTTCTTTAGAAAATAATTTCAATTTTTCTTCATAATTGGCTTCATAAGGCACTTTACAGTGCCCGCACAAAGACCGAACCAATCGTTGGGCAATAACACCATTAAGGGCAGCCGAAATTAAGCTTGCCGAAGCACCCATTTCTAACATACGGGTAATAGTAGTTGCTGAAGAGTTAGCGTGAATAGTACTAAATACTAAGTGGCCTGTTAACGCTGCGTGAATACCGGCTTCAAGGGTTTCATAATCTCGAATTTCCCCAACCATAATAACGTCTGGATCTTGCCGCAATAAGGCTCTCATTGAACTAGCAAATGTAAAATCTGCCTTAGGGTTTACCTGCGATTGGTTAATACCTTCTAGCTTCAATTCAACAGGGTCTTCAACGGTAGAAACGTTAATAATTTCGCCGTTAATTTTGTTAAGAATGGTGTAGAGTGTGGTACTTTTACCTGAACCAGTAGGGCCACAAACCAATACAATACCATAGGGAGCTTTATACAAATGTTCAATGTGGGTTACGTCTTTATCTGAAAAACCCAACTTTTTAAAATCGGTAATATGTTTTGCGGGGCGTAAAATCCTCATAACCATTTTTTCACGCCCATCTGTTACAGGCAGCGTACTAACCCGAATGTTATAATCCGTATTCTTATAAGTCATCTGCATCCGACCATCTTGCGGACGACGTTTATCAGAAATATCCAATTTAGCCATAACCTTCAAACGGGTCATAATAGCGTTTTCCATAGCACCGGGTATTTCAACAATCCGTTTTAATACACCGTCCATCCGAAAACGAACCACATATTTTTCTACGCGTGGCTCAACGTGTAAATCGGAAGCTCCCATATCAATCGCTTGAATAATCAAAGAATTAACAAACTTAACCAACGGGTTGGCGTTGTCTTGCAGTTCCGCTTCAGCTTGTTGTTTAATATTGTCTAAATTAACACCGGTATTAGTTGAAGCATCTCGTTCTTTTTTATCGCTAGAAGCAGCTTGAAGAGTTGAGGTTAATTCCTGTTGCTTTTCAATACTCCCTCTAGCCTTAATGGTTTGTACGGATTCATACTTTGACCACCAATCTCGAAATTCCATTTCCAAACAAGCCAATACTTGCGGACGCATACCCGTTAAAAAGGTAATTTCATTAATGGCTGTTCTATCTAATGGGTCTACCATTGCAATGGACAAACGACCGTTTTGGTTAGAAACAGGTAATAAACGTTTTTCTTCCATTAAATCATCAGGTAACAGTTCTAATAAAGCCATATCATTATAAGGTACATCTTTTAAGCTGATGACTTTGGTATTAAAAATCCCACCCAAAATTTCAACTAATGTTGCTTGACTTATAACATTGTTTGCAATTAACAGTTGCTCTAAAGGCAAGCCACCCTGTTCGCTCATTAAATTTAAATTATCTAATTCACCAGCCGTCATTAGCTGATTTTGTAGAAAATATTGCTCTAATTTAGAACGAAAACCGGTAGCTGTAGAAATCAAGACTATCAAGTCCTTTCTTCTGTCAAACTGGAGACTGCTATTACCCAGAATAGAATGCCTGTAACTATAATTATATTGTGAATCATTACACCAGTGAAAAACGAGTTTTACAATGGTTTTACACCGAAAAGAGGAGCAGGTATTAGAAGTAACATTTAGCTGTACAACACCCTGTATTTTAACTAATACCAATTCTCCGTTTTAATGTCCTAAACTTATCTATGGTGGGTACGATTTACTACTCCTAGGGCCTCTGCGGTGCAACACATACGTTTTGGGATTGTTGGATGGACATAATAGATTAAAACCCTACAAAAACACGCAGTTCAATCAAAGCATTGATCTTATAAGCTGTCTTCATAGTTTAGACAGTCTATTTAATAACAGCTTACAATGAGCGATTTTAACGAAAGCTTCAGCCGAACTAATTGTTCGTTCAAAATCTTTAGATAACCGACTATACCCAGTCAACCAAGCAAACGTTCGCTCCACAATCCACCGTTTAGGAATCACCGCCCAACCCGCCTCTTTAATTCGCTCAACAATCTCAACCGTTTTACCTAAAACCCCTTTTACAAAGTCCTCAAATGTCTTACGATACCCAGCATCTGCACAAACACCCTTTAAGCTAGGAAATATCTTCACCGCCTGCTCAAAAACACCACGCCCCCCTTTCATATCGTGGATATTAGCGGCGTGTACTTGAACAAACAATAGCCGTCCCTGCGTATTGGTTACAATATGCCATTTATGACCCTTCACCTTTTTTTTCCCCGTCAATACCACGTTCTTCGCTATTGAGCGTGGTTTTCACGCTTTGGGAATCAATCAAGGCGTAAGTGGGTTCGGCTTTTTTACCAGAGGCTTCTCGGTCGAGAACCACGAGACGTTCAAGCATGGCATCCCATGTTGTTCGTTTTTTTGCTCGGTAAAAGAAGCTTTCAACGGCTTTTCTGGGTGGGTAGGTTTTGGGTAGTATTGCCCATTGACACCCTGTTTTGGTGAGATGAAGTTACGGAAAAAGGGCAAGGTAAAATAGAAGGGACATTATTCCACCTCTCATAGGATACCCCACCCCCATGACTACCTTTGCCGACATCCAAATTCAACAAGCCACCCCCACTCACAAATTCCTAGAGGAAATGAACCAAACCCTACCATGGCAACTATTTGAAACTATCCTCAAAACACACATCCACCACAAACCCAACGGCAGACCCCCCTACAAACGCCTACTACTGCTCAAAATGAACCTCCTCAAAATATGGTTCAATCTCTCCTATGAACAAACCGAATTTCAATGCCACGACAGACTCTCCTTCCGAAAGTTTCTCGGCTTCTCCTTAGAATCCCCCATCCCTGAAGCCACGACACTCGAAAACTTCCAACACGAACTGCAAAACACCCCAGCCCAAGAAGCCCTTTTCTTAGCCTTAGACACCTTCTTTCAAGAGAAAAACCTCATTCTCAAAGAAGGCAACTTGGTAGATGCCACCTTTATTAAAGCCAATAGCAAACAGAGAAAAAAACCTGAAGACCAGAGCGACCCTGATGCCACTTATGGCTACAAGGGGTTTGGTTACAGTGCCACGGTTAATGTGGATGCTAAAAGCAAGTTGATTCGTAAGGTGGTTGTTACTGGGGCCAATGTGCATGACAGTCAGAGTTTAATCCCTGTATTGGTGGGCGATGAGCAGACTGTTGGTGCGGATAGTGGTTATGTGGGCAAGGAGAAGGATTTAAAGGCATTGGGGATACAGCCGAGGATTATTAAGCGTCGGGTTCGGGGTAAGCAGCATGAACCAACGCCTGAGTTGACGGCTTCGCAGAAGCGGTTTAATGGGTTGGTTTCTAAGGTTCGGGCAAGAGTGGAGCATGTGTTTGCGGGTTGGAAGACGGTGTTTAAGAAGGTTCGTGTGTCTTGTCGTGGGTTAGTGCGTGTTTCTGCGGAGATTTTGGGCTTGGCATTTGGGTATAATTGTCGTCGGTATGGTTTTTTGGTGAGGAGGGGGGTAGGTTTTAGTGGATTCTTGTATGGTTTTTAGGTAATTATGATCCGAAAAGAGTGGAAACAAGGGGTATTGTTCTGTTTTTTGAGCATTTTTGGTTGAATTTTATTAAAAAACACTCACTACTCTCACCTGCACACCCTTATTCCGTAACTTCAAAAGTATTACAGGGGTTCACCGCACTCTTTCAATTGTAACGGAATGTAACGCCCTTGTGAAGAATGGGAGACTCTAGTGCTGGCGTGGGCAATAACCGTAGTAGAAGAGGTGATCTTTAGATTAGTAAAAATTAACCTCTCCGCCCTGTTGACACCTTACTTTGCTTATCATATATTAATTTATGTGGAGGGGCGGTACACACCGCACACTGAACTCCACGGTACATTGAAAACTAAATAACCGAGCGAATAAGACGAGATTTATCTTGTTTTTTTAAAAAAGAGCTTTAGACAATAATTCCGAGAAATGAAATAGTAGCCAAATAGCGAGATTGAATTCTCAAAGAAGATTACGTGAGTATATTTTTTTGTAATGGAGAGTTTGATCCTGGCTCAGGACGAACGCTGGCGGGATGCTTAATACATGCAAGTCGAACGGAGCTTTCGGGCTTAGTGGCGGACGGGTGAGTAACGCGTAGATAACATACCTTTTACTGGGGGATAACATCTGGAAACGGGTGCTAATACCGCATAAGTGCAGAGCTGAGATGTTTTGCATAAAAGATTTATTGGTAAGAGATTGGTCTGCGTTGGATTAGCTAGTTGGTGGGGTAAAGGCTTACCAAGGCGATGATCCATAGTTGGTCTGAGAGGATGACCAGCCACAGTGGGACTGAGACACGGCCCACACTCCTACGGGAGGCAGCAGTAGGGAATATTGCGCAATGGGCGAAAGCCTGACGCAGCAATCCCGCGTGGTGGATGAAGGATTTCGGTCTGTAAACACCTGTCGGTGGGGAAGATAATGACGGTACCCACAGAGGAAGCACCGGCTAACTACGTGCCAGCAGCCGCGGTAATACGTAGGGTGCGAGCGTTGTCCGGAATTATTGGGCGTAAAGCGTCCGTAGGCGGTTAGATAAGTTTGGCGTTAAAGGCGCGGGCTCAACCCGTGTAGTGCGTTGAAAACTGTCTGACTAGAGTATAGTAGGGGAAGCTGGAATTCTTGGTGTAGCGGTGAAATGCGTAGATATCAAGAGGAACACCCGTAGCGAAAGCGGGCTTCTGGGCTATTACTGACGCTAATGGACGAAAGCTAAGGTAGCGAAAGGGATTAGATACCCCTGTAGTCTTAGCTGTAAACGATGAGTATTAGGTGTTGGGGGAATCGACCCCTTCAGTGCCGTAGCTAACGCGTTAAATACTCCGCCTGGGGAGTACGGCCGCAAGGTTGAAACTCAAAGGAATTGACGGGGACCCGCACAAGCGGTGGAACATGTGGTTTAATTCGATGCAACGCGAAAAACCTTACCTGGGCTTGACATCCATGGAACCTTAGCGAAAGTTAGGGGTGCCCGCAAGGGAGCTATGAGACAGGTGGTGCACGGTTGTCGTCAGCTCGTGTCGTGAGATGTTGGGTTAAGTCCCGCAACGAGCGCAACCCACGTGGTTAGTTGTTACAGATCGAAGGATGCTGAACCCTCTAGCCAGACTGCCGGTGACAAGCCGGAGGAAGGTGTGGATGACGTCAAATCATCATGCCCCTTATGCCCAGGGCTACACACGTGTTACAATGGGATGGGACAATAAGTTGCTGAGTCGCGAGGCTTGGCTAATCTACAAACCCACCCTCAGTTCGGATCGTAGTCTGCAACTCGACTACGTGAAGCTGGAATCGCTAGTAAATGCAGATCAGCACGCTGCATTGAATACGTTCCCGGGTCTTGTACACACCGCCCGTCACACCACGAAAGAGGGTCATGCCCGAAGTTACTGAGCTAACCGTTTACGGAGGCAGGTACCTAAGGTAGGGCTTTTGATTGGGGTGAAGTCGTAACAAGGTAGCCGTACCGGAAGGTGCGGCTGGATCACCTCCTTTCTAAGGAGAGCGTGAATCAATGATATTATATCAGTTGATTTATACTCCTAGGTCGACATCGTCTACTGAATAGTAGAGACGCTTCAGGGTTTTAGGTTATTATTTTACTGAAGTTGAATGGTGTTTTGGAACTTAAGTTGTTTAAAGCTTGCTTGGTTATTTAGTTTTCAGTGTATATACCAATACATTGATATTTAATGCAAATTAAATTGTTCTTTGAAAACTGCATAGAGTTGTTAGATATACTTAAAAATTAGTATATAGAAAACGAGAAATTGTTTTTTGATACTGGTTTACGTAATATTCTTAAAGTAGCCAATAGAAAATAATTAAAGGTAAAGCTATTAAGAGCGTACGGTGGATGCCTAGGTACAAGTAGCCGATGAAGGACGTGAGAAACGACGAAATGCGACGGGGAGCTGTATTAAGCCTTGATCCGTTGATGTCCGAATGGGGAAACCCACCACGAGTTAAGTTGTGGTATCGCAAGATGAATACATAGTCTTGTCGAAGGTAAGCTAGTGAACTGAAACATCTTAGTAACTAGAGGAAAATAAATCAAATTAGAGATTCCCCCAGTAGCGGCGAGCGAACGGGGAAGAGCCTAAACCGATGATATGTGATACATTGCAGTGGTTGTATTATCGGGGTTGTGGGACGTATTGTTCACTTTCTGCTAGAAGTGACTGAAGTAAGAAAATCGTTTGATAGATTAACACAGTTGGGAAGCTGGGCCATAGAGCGTGATAGCCGTTTGATTTAAATTGAGTGATCTTCAGTGATATGCTCCCGAGTAGTGCGTTACACGTGAAATTCCGCACGAATCCGCGAGGACCATCTCGTAAGGCTAAATACTACTTGTGACCGATAGTGAACCAGTACGGTGACGGAAAGGTGAAAAGAACGGTGTAAAGCCGAGTGAAATAGAAACTGAAACCGTACGCTTACAAGCAGTCAGAGCCTTATTGATAGGGTGATGGCGTGCCTGTTGAAGAATGAGCCAGCGAGTTAACGTTTGTAGTAAGGTTAAGATGGTAAGAAGTCGTAGCCGTAGGGAAACCGAGTCCTAATTGGGCGTTTTAATTACAGGCGTTAGACCCGAACCCGGGTGATCTAACCATGGCCAGCGTGAAGCGTAGGTAATACTACGTGGAGGTGCGAACTGATGAATGTTGAAAAATTCTCGGATGAGTTGTGGTTAGGGGTGAAATGCCAATCGAACCCGGAGCTAGCTGGTTCTCCCCGAAATGCATTGAGGTGCAGCGTCAGACGTATCTTACAGGGGGTAGAGCACTAATTCGGTGCGGGCTTCGTCTAGAGGTACCAAATCGAGGTAAACTCCGAATACCTGTAAAGTGATATCTGGCAGTGAGACAGCGAGTGATAAGATCCGTTGTCAAGAGGGAAACAGCCCAGACCATCAGCTAAGGTCCCTAATTTTACACTAAGTGATAAACGAGGTGTTATTTCATAGACAACCAGTAGGTTGGCTTAGAAGCAGCCATCCTTTAAAGAGTGCGTAATAGCTCACTGGTCAAGAGATAGCGCGCGGAAAATTTACGGGGCTAAGTGTAGAACCGAAGCTATGGCATCCGTCCTAGGGACGTGATGGGTAGGGGAGCGTTGTGTAGTAGGATGAAGCATGACCGGCAAGGACATGTGGACGAATCACAAGTGAGAATGCTGGCTTGAGTAGCGAAAACAGTAGTGAGAATCTACTGCATCGAAAATCTAAGGTTTCCAACGGCAGGCTCGTCCGCGTTGGGTTAGTCGGGATCTAAGGCGAGGCTGAAGAGCGTAGTCGATGACGATCAGGTTGATATTCCTGAACTAATTTTATATTGTTTGAGTAGCGGCATGACGCAGAAGTTTATGTGAGCGGATGATTGGTTGAGTTCGTACAAGCGTGTAGCTAGTTGTGGTAGGTAAATCCGCCATGATGTTGATGTGAGGCGTGATGTGGAGGTTCTACGGAACCGAAGTTACAGATAGCACACTGCCGAGAAAAGTGTCGTATATGAGATATTGAATTACCCGTACCGTAAACCGCCACAGGTGGATTGGTAGAGAATACCGAGATGCGCGAGATAACCCTCCTTAAGGAACTCGGCAAAATAGCCTCGTAACTTCGGGAGAAGAGGTGCCCTATTATCGTGAAGGCTGTACAGCTGGAGCGAGAGAGGGTTGCAGTGAAATGTCCCAGGCGACTGTTTACCAAAAACACAGGTCTCTGCAAAGTCGTAAGACGACGTATAGGGGCTGACGCCTGCCCGGTGTCGGAAGGTTACGGGGAGCGGTTAGTAGTTTACTACGAAGCTGTGAACCTAAGCCCCGATGAACGGCGGCCGTAACTATAACGGTCCTAAGGTAGCGAAATTCCTTGTCAGGTAAGTTCTGACCCGCACGAATGGCGTAACGATCTGGGAACTGTCTCAAGGAGGGACTCGGCGAAATAGGAATGGCTGTGAAGATACGGCCTACGTATGCCAGGACAGAAAGACCCTATTGAGCTTTACTCTAACTTGTAATTGAGATTTGATGAACATTGCGCAGGATAGGTGGGAGACTTTGAAGTAGTGATTTTGGTTGCTATGGAGTCATTGTTGAGATACCACTCTTTGTTTATTGGGTTTCTAACCAATTGCCATGAAGCTGGCGTTGGGACAGTTGCAGGCGGGGAGTTTGACTGGGGCGGTCGCCTCCTAAAGAGTAACGGAGGCGTCCAAAGGTTCCCTCAGATCGTATGGAAATCGATCGTAGAGTGCAAAGGCATAAGGGAGCTTGACTGCGAGACAAACAAGTCGAGCAGGGACGAAAGTCGGGCTTAGTGATCCTGCGGTTGAGAATGGAATCGCCGTGGCTCATCGGATAAAAGTTACCATAGGGATAACAGGCTGATCTCCCCCAAGAGTCCACATCGACGGGGAGGTTTGGCACCTCGATGTCGGCTCGTCGCATCCTGGAGCGGTAGTACGTTCCAAGGGTTGGGCTGTTCGCCCATTAAAGCGGTACGTGAGCTGGGTTCAGAACGTCGTGAGACAGTTCGGTCCATATCCGGCATGTGCGCAAGAGATTTGAGTGGAGCCGTCTTTAGTACGAGAGGACCGAGACGGATAGGCCAACGGTGTACCAGTTATCGTGCCAACGGTAAATGCTGGGTAGCTGCGCCTGTCGAGGATAAGTGCTGAAAGCATCTAAGTACGAAGCCCACCACAAGATGAGATCTCTCACGCGGTTAACGCGGTAAGTCTCCTGGAAGATAATCAGGTTGATAGGTCATAAGTGGAAGTCTGGTAACAGATGGAGCTGAGTGATACTAATAAGACGAGGGCTTTTCCTTTAATTGATTGGTGAAGATTAAGTAATAACAACTCTATGTAGTTTTCAGAGAGCGATTTAAGTAATTGCTTTAAAGGATTCTTTGGTGGTTTAGTACGAGGAAAACACCCGTTCCCATCCCGAACACGGCCGTAAAGACTTTGTACAGCGACAATACTTAGCTCGAGAGGGCTTGGGAAGATAGCTTTCTGCCAAGGTTTATATTTTAAAACTCCCCTACCAATCGTAAGACTGGTAGGGGAGTTTTAGTTTTGGGGTGGTGGAGGTTCTTTTTTGCTGTCGTCAAAGCTGTCGTCAAATACGAACCCCTCCTTTGTTTTAAGCTAATACCAATTCAAAGTTAGAATAGCGTATAGCTTTCTCTATGTAGGGGTGCGATTTATCGCATCCGTTTAGGGCTTGTGGGACGGACTGATGCAACGCATAGACCGCTAGGGCTAATAAATCACGCCCCTACAAAAACACGCCATTTAATCTTTGAATTGGTATAAGGAGGGGTTTTATCGTATTAAACAGTATTAGAATTTGTCAATAACGACGACTTCTTCAAATGGTAGCTGACCACCGCGACCTTTGGCAGGGGATTTTGCTTTACCAATAGTCAACATCATGCCAATAACATGATTTGCAGGAAGGTTGATAATTTCAGCCACTTTCACTGGGTCAAACCCTATCATCGGGCAAGAATCATACCCCATCGCCTTGGCAGCAATCATGAGTGTTTGCGAAGCAATACCAATAGACCGCATCGCTTCATCTCTCTGTAGCTGGGGGTTGTTGTTGTAGTATTGCGGAATCATCGGTACAATCATATCCTGTACTTGCTGGGGGGCTAACGCCCAATAGCGTTCAGGCTGAGTAGTTCCCGCATTTAAATCTGCACAAAGCAGTAATAACATGGAAGCTTCCGTTACTTGAGCTTGTCCCCATGCGGCACTTTTAATGGCTTCTCTCGTTTCAGGATTCTGTACCCAAACGAATCGCCAATTTTGCATATTGAAGGATGTAGGTGAAAGCATTGCCAGTTGTAATAAGTCTTTTGCATCAGCTTCTGGCATTTGGTAGTCTGCATCGTAATGTTTAACCGAACGTCGTTGTACAATGGCTTGATTGGCATCCATACCCGAAATGCGGGTAGGCTCTACGCCAGCTGAAACAGTAAGTACAGATGAATTCATCAAGTGAACTCCTTTTTTTGTTGCTTGATATTAACTGTGAATGGAACATACAAACAGAAGCCTGTATTACTTTTATTCTAAACCATTTCAGTATTATCTTCAACGCCAGTGTAGCGTTAACCCTTTTTCTTTAGATTGTTTTTATTTTAATTGTAGTACCCACTACTTGTAGGATACTATTTGTATACATTTTCATTCAAACTAAAAATACCATTTTTGTAAAAACACTTTTCTGTTTAGAAATAGGATTTAATGAAAACAGCCAAACTCATTCAACAATTTGTCGTCAGTAGTGTCGTTTTAGCGGTTTGCTTAACGGGCGTATTTGTTTTACTCTCTTTCGGGAAAATTCAGCTTGATTTAGTTAAACTAACTGAACACCCTTGGCATTATTGGCTGCAATCTGCACAATTACAAAAAATAAATGCCTTTATGCAACAGTTTCAGCATGAGCTTTCTCGACCGCTATGGCCAGATTTATCGTTGTTTTTACCGCTGGAAGTACAACTATTAATTTCCTTCGGTTTGTTTTTTAGTATTCTATTTGTAGGATTGTTTACCCCAAAAAATAGGGGGTTATTAATTTTTCTAACCCTGCTTTCCGTGCTACGCCACCTTGTGTGGCGAGGGGTTGATACGCTTCACTTCCCTGATACCGCCCATGCCATTATTGGGTACACGCTTTATGCCGCAGAAATTTTAGCTTTTACTTCATTGATTTTAGGTTATTTCCAGCTGTACAAACCTACAAATAGAGCCAAATTCCCCGCAAAAATCAATGATAATTTAGAGATACCGTCTGTCGACGTTTTTGTGTGTACTTATAATGAATCGTTAAGTGTTCTGTATCGTACGTTGGTAGGGTGTGTGGCTATTGATTATCCGAAAAAAACGATTTACCTGTTGGATGATGGTAAACGCGAATCAATGGCTCAACTGGCAAGCCATTTGGGTGTGGAGTATATCGCAAGAGAAGAAAATCATCATGCCAAGGCAGGTAACCTAAATAATGCCTTAAAATATACAAAAGGCGATTTGGTACTGGTACTAGATGCTGACCATGTTCCCAGCCAAGGGACACTGAAGGAACTTGCGGGCTATTTTCAAAACAACGCTAAATTAGCCTTTATTCAAACACCTCAACACTTTTTTAGTTTAGACCCCTTTCAGCGAAATTTGGTGCTGGAAGACGTCATTCAAAACGAGCAAGATTTCTTTTTCCAAGTCATTCAACCCGGAAATGACCATTGGAATGCCACGTTCTTTGCAGGAACTGGGGCATTATTTAGACGGCTTGCGTTGGCTACCGTTGGCGGGTTTGCTACGGAAACCATTACGGAAGACACCCATACAGGTCTACGGCTTCATGCCAAGGGCTGGCAATCCATTATGTACAATAAAAACTTAATTGCTGGTATGGCTCAAGATTCCTTTCAGGATTTAGTTAAGCAACGGGTTCGGTGGAGCCGAGGAATGGCTCAAATTTTTTACTTTGATCATCCGTTGTGGACAAAAGGCTTGAGTTGGGGACAGAAAATTTGTTATTTTAGCGGTATTTGGTATTTTTACATGGGCTTTACGAAGCTGTTGTTTATACTTGCCCCCTTAGCCTATTTGCTGGGTGGTTTTATGACCATTAACGCCGGTATTTTAGAAATAGCCATCTATTATTTGCCTAGTTTTATTGCCTTGTATTGGGGGTATTCCATTTTAACGGGGAATGTACGCCATTTGTTTTGGGGCGAAATTTACGAAACCGCTCTGTGCGTTTACACCAGTTTAAGTGCCTTTAGTACGTTAATTGACCATAAAAAAAGTAAGTTTTTAGTTACGCCCAAAGGGGCATTATCTGATGATTATGCTTTTCATTGGCAATTTGTATTACCACAAATTGTGTTGGGCTTGGCTACATCGGTTGGATTGGTTTTGGCGGCGTACCGAGCATACGTCAACCCTATTTATTTAGGCGGGTTGTTTACTAATTTTATGTGGGGTGTTTATAATTTAGCCCTATTGATGGCGGCTATTTATGTGGCTCAGGAACGCCCACAGCATAGGTTAGCACCGAGGGTTACCCGTACCTTACCCTGTGAACTGAGATTGTTAGATGGTACTATTGCTGTTGGGCAAGTAGTGAATTTAAGTGAAAGTGGCTTGGCAGCGGAATTTGATGAGCCTATCCCTGTAGCGGGAACGATGAATTTAAGATTGCGTGATTTTGAAACCAAAGAATTAACCATTTTAAGTGTGCAGGTGGTGCGTAGCTATGTAGACCCTCAAAGCAAACGGCATTCTGTGGGGTTGCGGTTGGTTAATAGAACGGATGCGATACATCAATCGTTAATTCGGCATATGTTTTGTTCGGCAGACCCGTGGGATATGTCTCATCATTTCCGGAGTGATTGGGGCCTTTCACTATTAAATATGTTGAATACTGCGTTTCGTTTAAATAAGGTGGAAGAAGTGGCGTACCGAAGAAGAACGCCTCGGTTTGAAGTGTTATTACCCTGCTTTTTGGCTTCAGATACCTTTATGCAAGTGGAAGCTACGACCAATGAAGTTTCTGAAACGGGCTTATCGTTAGTGTTAGCAGACCATGTAGGGTTGCCACTAGAAAGTAGCTTGAAGGTTACCATTCAATGGAGTAACGGGCACGTTAGCACCTTAGACACTCGAATTAAGCGGGTATTACCCTTTGAAAAAAGTAAGGTATTAGTTGGTGTTAACTTCTTAAAATTGAGCAAAGAAGAACGCCTCGAAGTGATTGAGCAAATTTATGGATCTAGGGAAGGTTTGATTCGGGTTGCCCCTTCCGTGGCGAAGTTGTTGCCCTGTACCCTTCGCTTTGAAGATGGCACATTTTACACGGGTGTCACGCAGGAACTTTCTGAAATGGGGGTGCGTGTGTATTTAGATAGACCGTTGAATATAGCGGTTGTAACCCCTGTTAGGGTGGAATTAAACTGGCCAACAGCAGAACGTAGTGTGCATGAAGGCATGTTGTTACCACGTCAATTAACCCGAGAAACGCAAGGGATTTATTTGATTTATTTTAAGAACACGTCGTTGCAAGAATTGGAAGAATTATCTAAGCGGCTGCATTTACCGGAAGCCTTACCTGCTTGGCTCAAAAAACAGGAAGGGAAGTAGCAGCCCTCCGTGGTTTGACGCTTTAATTGTTGAGCATTGTTAAACGAGTTAGTCGAACTAAGGATTCTGCTTCAGTAATGAGGTATCTATCACCGCTGGTTGGATTCCGTTTGTAGTTAGCTCTGTTAGAACCGCCCCTGTTAAATTTGCATTTCTAAGATTTATACCTTCTACTCTTGCCCCTTTTAGAGTTGCCTCTCTGAGATCGGTATTGCTTAGATTGGCATTTCTAAGATCCGCCCAAGATAAATCCGCCGAAGGTAACTTCGCTTTTGTTAGATTCGTCTTTTCTAGGTTTGCCTCATACAAATTTGCCTCTTTTAGATTCGCCCCTTTTAGAGTCGCCCCTTTTAGATCTGCCCTTATTAGATTGGCTTTTGTTAGGTTCGCATTTTCTAGTTTTGCTTCATGTAAATTCGCTTCTTTTAGAGTCGCCTCTATTAGATTCGTATAGGTTAGAGTAGCCTTTTCTAGGTTTGCCTTCTGTAGAGTTGCATCTCTTAGATTTGCACTAGTTAGATTCGCCTGTTCTAGCTTTGCCCAAGATAAATTTGCATGGCTTAGATTCGCCCCTGTTAGATTAGCCCCGTACAAATTAGCTTTTTGTGTGAGGTTCGCCCCTGTTAGATCTGCCCCTGTTAGCCTCGCCCTTCTGAGATCAGACCCCTCTAAATTTGTATTGCTTAGATTCGCCCCTTCTAAATTTGCCTTGGCCCATTGTGTGTTTGGGAGGTGTGCTCCCCGTAGATCAAGTATTTTTTTCGGAAGCTCAGTTTTTTTTAGTACTTCCTGTTTATAACGATTTCTATAAAAAGCCAGAGCTTTACCTAAGTCCTTTGGAAGCAGCGTATTTTCTATTACACTTTCAATTTCGCTTACAATTGCATTCTCTACTACATCTTCCACTGTATTCTCTACTACATTTTCTAGCTTCTCTGCTGGCTTAATGAGACAATAAGGTCCTAGTAGAGGACGATGAGTATTAGTAGTAATAGCAGAGGACGACAGTTTAGTGTAGGGCATTATTTTAGGTCTCTTTGGGTTTTAAGGGGGTAAAGCAATTTCTTTAACTGAAAAGTCATTATATCTATCTGTTTTTTTAGTTCCCTACTGATATAACGCCCCCTCATATTGAGAACGGAATGGGTTGTTAGTAAATTGTTACAATTAGTGCTAATACACAGTTTAAATAGCGTGCTTTCAAGTCGATTGTTGTTTACGTCTTTCGCAGGGTGGTTTATTAGAGGATTTAGGAAACCCTTCCCCTACACCCTCACAAACTATATATTATACCATTTTCAAATAGGCATAGCGTTAGATGGATGCTAGGCCTAGGCACTGGCAAGTAAAAAACCGCAGGCGTACACAGACGTAAGTTGAGGATTTTTTACTTGACGGTAACAACGTAGACGCTGAGGACATTTCTATTTGAAATTGGTATTACTATCTCTTCACATTGTTCAAGGTTATTAGCTAACGGTTCGATGAGTTCAATAAAAGGTATGATTATTTAGTTTTAAATTTTAGATGAAGAGCGAGGCTTGGTTTTGTTATGGGTGCAGATGTTGAATCACTTTATCGGTCGTTTTTACCAAACAACCCGAAGGTTGCCAAAATTTTGGTTCAAGTTAGTAAAGATTCTTTTAAAGCTAGATTTCTGCCTAAAAACTTAGTTCGGTTGATGATTAACAGAGCCTTAGAAGAAGTGAGGATTTGCGGGACTGAAATCATTGCAGACCCTGTTTTTGTTGAAAAACTAGAACAACACGCCAGAAGTTTGTACGGGCGGTTTCAAAGTCAAATTAGCCAGCTTAATCAGCATGGTGGGCGTAAAGGCGTTTAGCCAAGAGGTCTAATTACAATTTGTGCTCCGTTTAAATCAATCGTCAGCGGAAGTAGGGTTAACCCAAAGGGTATTGCTACAGTTTCTACAAGCTCTAAAATTTCAGCTTGGGTAGCCTGTTCATAGCAGACTAGAACCGTCGGACCACTACCACTAATAACCGTTCCTAGCACGTTGTTATGCTGCATTAAGGAACTGCGTACTGTTTTAAAATGCGGAATAGCTTGCCCTCTAAATGGTTCATGAATGCTATCTCGTTCAAAAACGCTTTTTAATAAGGTGGCGTTTTGAGTCTGTACGGCCTGAATAAACAAGGCACTGTTGCGTAATGCTTCCACCACGGTTGAACGAGGGTAGGTTTCAGGCAACGCTTTTCTGGAAGCTTCAGTTTCCGTTTGAAACGTGGGAACAAGGGCTAAAAATTGCCAGTGCTCACACCATTCAACCGTGGTTGCGGTTTGTGCATCGCACAGTTGAAATCCACCTAGTAGGGCAGGGGCTACGTTATCAGGATGTCCTTCTAGTTGAATGGCTAATTCAAGCAATGCTTGCGTTGAAAGCGGAGACCCTTCTAATTGGTTGATACCTACCAGTGTGGCTATAACCGCAGTGGCACTGCTACCTAAGCCTCTGCCCAGTGGTATGTTGACGGTAGCTTCAACGTTAATGGGTGTTAATTGTTGGTTGATAGTTTTGTAAAAAAGGCGGAGGGTATCAAAAATGAGGCTTGAAGGGCAATCCGTCTGTGGTGGGATGGTTGTTAATTGAATAGGTGAATTGGATGCTGTTTGGAATGAAAACGCAGTAGCCCTAGTAAAGCTGAAAGTGTTATATAGGTTGAGTGCCAGCCCGAAGGTATCAAACCCAACGCCTAAATTAGCGGTAGTAGCGGGTACTTGCACGGTGGCGGTTTGTTGTTGTGGGAGCATCATCTTTATTTTAATTAACCTTCTATTTAGCAATGAACTTTCTATTGATTTTTATTATAGCTAAAACATTCTAAAGGCGTCTAATTAACACTAGCATTCAATTTATAGTCTTGTTATGATTAGGCTAATTATTAGTATAACTATTTTTCGTTTCACACCCCGCAGAAAGAGCCTTCACTGTATTATGGATTTTTTAAACCAAGCTATGCTGTATTTGTTACAAAGTTTAAAAGCAATTGTCGGCTCGTATTCTTGGGCTATTATTGGCGTTACTGCGTTAATTCGGGCTGTTTTATGGCCACTTAACACGGCTCAAATGAAAAGTATGCAAGCCATGCAAGCTATTCAGCCTAAAATGAAAGAATTACAAGCCAAACATAAAGATAACCCTGCCGTAATGCAACAGGAAATTATGAAGCTGTATAGCGAAAATAAATTTAACCCCTTTGCTGGTTGCTTACCCATGTTACTGCAATTGCCTATTTTTATCGCCCTTTACGGGTCGCTTTCTTCTCCTGCCTTTTTGCAATTAGCGGGTAATGAAAGCTTCTTTTTCGTGAAGCATTTAAGCCATACCCTACAAAGTTCGGGTGGGGAAACGTTAGACGGTAAATTCGCTGTTACGTCTGAACATAATCAATTTGCGATTGCTAACCCAGATAAAGTGCTAATCACCCTGAAAGGGGTGGCAGAACCCCAGCAAATGAAGGTGGGCGAATTCCGTATTACAGATGCGGCTAAACTCATTACCTTTACGCCTCGGCCTGTTATTGCGGGTGAACCCATTAAATTCACGCTACTTAAAAATGATTTAAGTGCAGACCCTGAATACATTAATCGGGTAGAATCGGTTGCGGTTACAATGAAAGACCCTAAAAGCAACGAAATTGAAAACATTGTTTTAAAGCCAAGTGCTGCGAACCCTTCGGTGTTTGATACGCAAGTACCTACCATTAAAGCCGTGCCAACTTGGCATTGGGACGTATTTGCCCTAATTGCCTTGTACGGCGTGCTTACTTGGGCTTATCAGCAATCCATGACGTGGGTTAATGGTACGGCTAAAAAGCCGGATGGCGAACAAGATAAAGCCCAAGCCATGATGATGAAGTTTATGCCACTGATGTTTACCGTGTTGATGTTTATTATCCCCATTCCTGCGGGCGTTATGTTGTATTTATTGGTAACGATGATTATGATGTTGGCTCAAAACGCGTGGATTGCTTTTGGTAAAAAAGATGGCGGTACAGGGTCTGCTATTGAGAAACCAGCCGAACAAGTGGTCAATTTATAAGCGTTTTATAGTTTTTTCCCTTTCTTCTCCCTCTCCCTATGGGAGAGGGCTGGGGTGAGGGTTTCTTAATGTCTGTTGCATCTCAAACTATCGCCGTTTTTACAGGTTCTCGGGCGGATTATGACTTGGTGTTTCCGTTGTTGAGATGGCTTCAGTCTAATCTCGTTGGTAAAACCCTAAAGCTTTTGGTGGGCGGAGAACACCTCCTTCGGCCTGAAGCCACAATGCAAACCTTACGAGCAGATGCCGAACGTGAAGGCTGGCGGTTACAGGCTTTAGACCGTTCTGTTCACTCATCTACCTACTTACCTCAAACGATTGGGCATTTATCGGCTTGCGAAACGGTCGATTGGCAGGTGGTTGAGACGTTTATCGTTTTGGGCGATAGAGTAGAAGCCTTTGCAATGGCGTTGGGGGCATTTTATCAGCAAGTACCCATTTTGCATTTGGCTGGGGGCGATTTAACCTTAGGCGGGTGCGTGGATGATAAACTTCGGTGGATGATTACAGAACTAGCTACATTGCACGCTTGTTTCAGTCAAACCAGCACTAATCGGTTGGTGGCAAGAGGCATAAGCCCTCAAGTAATTATCAATTCAGGGTCTTTAGCGGTGGATAATGTGCTGGCTACGCCGTTGTTTTCTAGGGAAAATTTGCTGAAATCAGTCGGTTGGGGTGATGCTATGGATACCCGCCCGATTGTGCTATTTACTCAACATCCTGTTGGGGTGGAAGGGGTCGCATCTGCCCAGTATTTGCAACAAAGCTTAGATGCTTTCAAGCAAGCCAATGTTCGGGTGATTGCTACTACCCCTAATTTAGATGCCAATTCTGTTGAAGCCAATCAAGCTATTCAATTTGTGATGGAGGCTTCTCAGCAAGAACAAAATCCGGATGTTGTTTGGTTTTCAACACTGGGGCGTGAGCGTTATTTTTCTTGGCTTTCGGTGTGTGATGCCGTGGTGGGTAATTCTAGTTCGTTGTTGTACGAAGCCCCGCTGTTTAGCAAGCCCGCCTTGTGTATTGGTAATCGTCAACAGGGGCGTGAACACGCCGATAATGTTTATTTTGTGGATTATGGTGTTGATGCTGTGGTAGCTGGTTTGCAGATTGTTTTGCATGATGAGGCGTTTAAACATCAGGCAAAAATGGCGGTTTCACCTTTTGGCAACGAGCCTGCCGCCCCCAAAACCGGTCAATTTTTAATGGATTATTTGAATACGAATTAACTTAGATTGGACAACCTTCTCATGATGATGGCACTAATTCCTCTACAACTTGAAAGCCTTGTAACCCAAGCGTTGCTTGAAGATTTAGCTCAAGGAGACCCCACCAGCGAAGCCTTAGCCTTACTGATGCCCAACCCCGAAACGGTTGTTACGTTGGCGGTTCGTAGCAGGCAATTATGTGTGGTTTCTGGGCTAGAAGTGGCTGAAGCCTTGTGCCAAAAGGTAGATGCATCCTTGGTTTTCATCCCACACGTTCAAAACGGCAGGGTGGTAGATGCCAAGCAAACGATGGCAACCATCAGCGGAACGTTGCCTTCTGTTTTGCGGGTGGAACGCACGTTGCTCAATTTTCTTCAGCATTTATGCGGGATTGCCACCACTACTTGGGGCTTTGTTCAACGGGTTGAACACACCAATTGTAGAATTACGCATACCCGTAAAACAACGCCCTTGTTGCGTTTGGTAGAACAGCAGGCTGTGTTGGATGGCGGAGGCTATGTGCACCGGTATAATTTGGGTGCGGCTGCCATGTTGAAAGATAACATTTTGCAGGCTAGCGGTTGTACGATGGCTGAATTGGCGAAAGCCGTGCGTCGGCGGTTACCGCATACCGCGAAGTTGGAAATTGAGGCGGATACCTTAGCCCAAGTGGCGGAAGCTCTTGAGGCGGGTGCGGATGTAATTTTGCTGGATAATATGACGATTGATGAGATTCAGCAGGCGGTGGAAACCATTGCGGGGCGGGCGATTGTAGAAGTGTCTGGTGGGATTACGTTGGCGAATGTTCGGGCGTATGCTCAGCTGGGTGTGGATGTTATTTCCACCAGCCAAATCACCCTTGGTGCAACCCCCATTGATATCGGGCTGGATGTGGTTTAGGGCTTATTTGTTCTAACGCAAGCTAGGTGTGTTGATTTTTGGTACAATGGGGGTAGATTATTTGGATTGACACGTCTGTTGAGGTGCAAAAATCTTTAGAGAAAGTAGGGTTTTGAGATGTTGGAACAATTTACGGTTGAAAACTTTAAGGGCTTTGAAAAACTAACCTTGGATGATTTGGGGCATATCAACATATTTGTCGGCAAAAACAACACAGGTAAGACATCGTTATTACAGGCGATTGGTTATAGTAGTTTAAAAGAAGAGTCTAATTATAATCTTGCGGCAAGATTGATTGCCTTATTATTCGGAATAAATACAGTATCATATCCGCCTGCAATCCCAGCATTTCTGAACACTATTAATGTGGATAATGGAAGTAAAAAAACAGTTTGCTCTTTTTTGGACAGTAATGAAGATATAAAAACTCAGTTTGAGATAGAGGTTAATCAACAATTTTTCAACGACTTTAATATAGATTTAAAAGTGAACTCTATTAGTCAAAAGGGTAATAAACACAATAAAAGAGTGGAAAATTTTGAAGTAAAGCAAAATTCTCACGTTACATTTCAATTTGATCTGTACCATATGCCACTTTTTATTTTTGCAAACCACATTTTACTCAAACATTTCAGTATTTACAATTATTCTCAAATGATTAGAGAAGGTACTTTTTATAAGGTTATAGAACTTTTACAAAATCTGGATTCCAGATTGAAAAATTTAATACCACTTGCAAGTGATGATATGGTATGCGATGTAGGTATGAGTAAGCCGATACCTTTGGATAATATGGGCGATGGTTTTTTAAAATTGTTTGCATTTGCTTGCTTACTTAATCAAAAATTTCCTTTAGTGCTTATAGACGAGCCTGAAAATGGTTTGCATTATTCTGCTCAAAAACAATTTTGGGGGATGTTGAGTGATGCTTGCCTCAATAACGGCAAGCAATCATTCATCGCCACGCATTCGTATGAGTTGTTGGAAAGCCTGAACACCCTCCTTAATGACAACCCTGATTTAACCAAGCCCAAAGAAGAAGGCGGGCAAGGCTTAAAAGTTCGGGTGTACGAATTGCAACGAGTGGGCGAACATCTTCAAGTGGTTAAAATTGACCAAGAGGTAATGAGTATTTTAATAAAACATGGATCAGATTTCAGAGGATAAGCAATGCAAAATAAATATAATGATAAACATGTTATTTTCTGCGAAGGTTCAACAGATGTAGAGTTTTTCAAAACATTATTTTCAAAGAAAATAGATGTGAATAAAATGGATTTAGAAAAAAATGTAACTTTAACCTTTGATGCTGAGTTTGTAGATGGGGGAGGGGGTGCTAATATCAGCAATAGAATTGTAGAAGAATTATTACTGACATTAGGGCAGGACATCCCTAGAAGTATTACTGTTATTGTAGATGGTGATCATAAGTTGGAAGAGGTAACTAAACGATTTAAAAAAACATTTAACACCTCTAAAAACTATCGGTTGAATCCTGAGAATCAAATGACTTGGGACGGAACTTTTAATCAATATAACCCCTATGTCATTAAAAAAGGGGAATGGATTAGTAAAGAAGTTAAAATGGGCATATTTACCGTTCAAGGGGATGGCTTTAAAGATTTAGAAACCCTGTGCCTGAAAATAGCAACTTATTTACAAGAACCCAAATCCGAACATCAAGCGGTAGTAGAAGGTTTTGTAGAAAATTGCAATCAATTAGAACGAAAACCAAAGTCTTTAGATAAAGCGAAGGCACAAGTTTACCTAGCCTCTATGGAACAATGGTGCGATTGTAAATTTAGTGCAGGTGTGAACAAAGGTTATTTGGATATAAACCATCAGGCACTCTCATTTATTGACCCCGTTTTAGATGTTTTACGTTCGGACTTCCCTACAAATTAAAGGCAAAAATTTTCCATGACAAACCCCACCCCAAAAAACCAGACTATCCCGAAATCGCCTTCAGATACCAGTAAAACTAGCACGCTACCGACCATCCCCAAAAGTCTCGCCAAAAACTACACCGATCTACCCGCCTTCGTCGAACGGCTTCGCCAAAACGACCAACTCATCGACGTGCACGCCCCAGTCAGCTGCCACCTAGAAATCACCGAAATCACCGACCGCATCTCCAAACTGCCCGAAGACCAAAACAAAGCCCTCCTCTTCCACAACGTTACAGGCTACGACGTACCCCTGCTCATCAACGCCGTGGGTAACCATCGCCGAACGCTCATGGCACTTGGGATGGAAAGCTACCAAGCAGGGCAAGACCGCATCGCCTTTTTTGCCAAGCCAGATTTCGCCGCACTTTCAAGCAGTTCGCTTTGGGATAAAGTGAAAATGCTCCCCCAATACGCCGAACTTCGCCACGTCTTCCCCGTGCCTTTCCGAGGTAAAACTGCTCCCTGCCAAGAAGTTGTCATTACCGATACCACCCAACCGATGCTCGATAAATTGCCGATTCTCACCTGTTGGCCTGATGATGGTGGCCCATTTATCACGTTGCCGTGCGTTTTTTTGAAAGACCCCTTGACAGGCGAACGCAACGTGGGGATGTATCGGATGCAGAAGTACGATAACTGCACCACGGGCATGCACTGGCACAAGCACCATGATGGTAACCATATGTATGAAAATGCTCGGAAGGCGGGTAAAGATAGAATTGAAGTGGCGGTTGCCCTCGGATGCCCTCCGCATATTGTTTACAGTGCCACGGCTCCGCTGCCCAAGGGGTTGAATGAGCTATTGTTTGCGGGCTTTTTGCATCAAAAAGCGGTGGAATTGGTCAAGTGTAAAACGGTGGATTTAGAAGTGCCTGCCCAAGCGGAAATCATTTTAGAAGGCTATGTGTTGCTAGATGAAATTAAGTGGGAAGGCCCGTTTGGCGACCACACAGGTTATTATTCGTTGGCGGATAACTTCCCGATTTTCCATATTACGGCGATGACGCATCGGCAAAACCCGACTTATATGACAACGATTGTCGGCAAGCCGCCGCAGGAAGATTGTTACTTGGGTAAGGCGACTGAGCAACTATTTTTGCCGTTGTTGAAGATTTTTCTACCTGAAATTGTGGATATGAATTTGCCGTGGGAGGGCGTGTTTCATAATTGTGTGATTGTCAGCATTAATAAACGTTTCCCAGGCCATGCCCGCAAGGTGATGAGTGCCCTTTGGGGTTTTGGGCAGTTGATGTTTAGCAAATATGTGGTGGTGTGCGATGCCCATGTGAATGTGCAGGATGTGGCTGCTGTGGCTTGGCATGTGTTTAATAATACAGACCCCAAGCGGGATATGGCGTTTTCAGAAGGGCCGATGGATATTTTAGACCATGCCACGCCCATGTGGGCTTATGGTAGCAAGGTGGGGATTGATGCCACGAAGAAGTGGGAAACTGAGGGCTTTACGAGGGAATGGCCAGATGAAATTGCCATGAGCGAAGCCGTTCAGGAACAGGTAACCACTCGCTGGGCGGAGCTGTTCCCGCAGGGGATATAACTAACCCTTTAATTAACATTTATGATAGACTGAAAATAGTTTAAACTACTTTTTGGGTGCTATTTTATGTTGCAAGCGGTTGAATTAGTTAATTTTGGTCTTTTGGAAAAGATTAATTGGGATTCTTTGGGTGCCATTAACTTGATTACAGGGAATAATGGTTCAGGGAAAACCTTTATTTTAAAAGCATTGTATAGTTCCGTAAAGGCTTTAGAGGGCTATCAAAGAGGGGATGATAATAAGACACTTGCGGAGTTATTGTCTGATAAGCTATATTGGACGTTTCAGGTCGATAAAATTGGGGATCTCGTCCGTAAAGGACAAGATGAACCGTTACGTTGTAGAATTACGATGAAGGATAAGTTTTTACAGTATCATTTTACTAAAAATCTAGAAAAACAAATTAGATCTTTAGAAAATTATATTGATCCTCGTATAGACTATGATTCTATTTTTTTACCAGCGAAAGAAATTTTGTCATTACATAAAATTATTTTGAAATCTCGTGATAACGATAAATTGTTTGGGTTTGATGACACTTATGTGGATTTAGCTAGAGCCATTCAGTTACCTTCACAAAGAAAAACGTCTAATACCGCTAGTGCGGTTAGAAAAAAATTAGATGAACTACTGGGCGGGCGTGTGGAATATGATAATAAATCTGCCCAATGGCGTTTTGGCAAAGGGGGGCAAAAGTTCCCTATTGGTGTAACTGCTGAAGGGATTAAAAAATTGGCGTTGTTAGATACTTTATTGGGGAATAAATATCTTAAAAAAGGGTCTATAGTCTTTATTGATGAACCAGAATCAGCTTTGCACCCTGAAGCTATTTCTGTTTTTCTTGATTGTATTGCTGATTTAGCTTTCAATGAAGGTATTCAGTTTTTTATGGCGACCCATTCTTATTTTGTCATTAAAAAAATGTATCTTATCGCCCAAGAAGCTAAACGCTCTATTCCTATTTTAGCTTGTGAAAAAGAAGGTGATAAGATGGCTTGGCTTGCAGACGATTTATTCAATGGTATGCCTGAAAATGCTATCGTTAACGAAGTTATTCGCTTGTACGAAGAAGAGTTGGGGCTTCCGTAGTTCGATGGTGGTTGTTCCGCATTCAGAAATGCAGTTTGGTAATTTTGATTCTGACTCTTATTACGATATTGAACAGTGTAATATCTATGTAAAGGCTTTGGGACACGGACTAAAAACGGTTGAGTTTGTATTGTTGAAGGATTCCCTCTGTTTTGTTGAAGCAAAGCCTTCTGTACCTGCTGACTTCAAACAATTTATTAGTGATGTTGTACAAAAATTCAAAGATAGCCTTGTATTGTTTCTAGCACTTTATTTAAAGCGTCATGAAGGTGAGGTTTTGCCTGAAAAATTAGCGAATGTAGCTATCAGAGAAGTGCCTGCGGAATTCGTATTAGTGTTGAAACGTACATCAAAACAAGATTTAATACCTGTTCAAGCGGCTTTGGCTAAGGCTTTTAAAGGGGTTCTACTTTCTTGGAATTTATCGCCCAATGCCGTGAAGGTTTTAAATGAAGAATTAGCACAAAAGTATCATTTAATACCCAGTGAATTAAAGTAGATCCCTACCCTCCCCAAAACCTACCCCACCAACGCATCCGAAACCGTCGGACGCTCAATAACAGGCAAGCCCAACGCACTGCGAACCCGCTGAACAAAAACAACACACCGCTTTTCCAACACCACGGGCATTAAATGTACGCCATCCACCAAACCAGCCATGCCACCCAACAATTCGGCACAATAATGCAAGCTCTCATCCGCAGAATCAACCGCCCCATCCAGCCTATCTATCAACCCTTGGGGTATCGCAATACCTGGCACTGTTTTATTCAAAAACCTCGCAGAATCACCCGATTTCGGCGGCACCATCCCCAACAACACCTTGGGCGATTCACACCCAACTTGTGCCACACAATCCGCCAACGCCTCCAACCCCGCCTCCAAAGGCTCCCGATGATACAACGGTTGCGTCTGGAAAAAATCAACCCCTGCCTCCAACTTCAAACACAATCGCTTTTTTTGTGCCTGATTATGCAACCGCAACGGGTTCAGTGCAGACCCCGTAACAAACGCCGTACCGCCATCTTTAAACGGCGTTTCAGTGGCATCTATCCCCGCATTCAGCTTGCTAAGCAACGTCAATAACCGAACGGCATCCAAGTGAAAAACCTGTTGGGCGACTGTTTTTTGGTCGCCAATTTGGACGGGGTCGCCTGTTAACGCCAGCACATTTTTCAACCCAAGGGCGTAACCACCTAGTAAATCTGCTTGCAGGGCAATGAGGTTACGGTCTCTGCAGGTTAGTTGCCAAATGGTTTCAATGCCTACTTTTTGTTCAATCAACACGGAAGCCGCCATGGATGATTGTCGTAACAACGCCCGTTGGCAATCTGGCACGTTAATGGCATCTACCAAGCCTTTTAGGGCGTTGGCTCTGGCTAAAATCCGAGTCGTATCGACGCCTTTTGGGGGCGAAAGTTCTAGCGTTAAAATGGGGGTGGCAGGTGGGTTTTTCGCTTTGATTTTTTCAGAAAACAGGTGGGGCATGATATTTTTCTACTACAGGCAGGGCAAAAATGGGTATCTTTACCATTCTACCTAAAGTCGTGGGTTTTTGCTAACACAAAAGGTGGAAATAATTGGTTTTATGCTTATGTAGTGTTTTATTTTAGGGTGTATTTTAGTATTGGAAAGTATTCAATAACCATGGGAACAGGGTTAAACGCCTTTAACAATAGCGATTTTTCCGCTTCCGCTGGGTTTTCAGCGGGTGGGAAGCCGTTGGGTTGGCAGGCGAAACCTCGGCAAGGGGTGGATGCTTTCAATCAGTTACCAGCTGCTGTGAATACGATGGATTCGGCTTTGCCTAGCACGAATTTTCAAGCCACCCAACAAAAACAGCAATTGGGCGATACTTTTGAATCTTCTGCATTAGCGACCCCGCATAACGCCATGTATGATACTTTGGCTGGTGTAGGCGTTGGTACGGCGGTGGGGGTTAGTACGGTTGCTAACCCTACTGTATTCAATTGGCAGCAAGCGGCTATTCACAGGGGGGAACGCTGGGCACAAGTGCAGGGCAGGCAGTTACTTGATTTTAAAGCCGTAGATGATTTTGTTAAAAATACGTTTCATGCAGGAACGGAAACGACGCCCAGCCGAAATATGACGACTATCTTTTTTAATGAGGCAGGTGCTAAGCCATTGGTGGGGCTTTCAGAAGTAGGAAGTAAAGCCTACTGGCAGCAAATTGCTCAAAAAACGACGGCTTTCAAAGAAGCCATCGGCAGTGGATTGAAAAACCCCAAAAGTTTGTTACCTGTGGCGGGGGAATTGGCTCATGCAAGCTGGACACGCTCATTTACGGAAGCGTTCGCAGGCAATAATGTCGTTTCTAATGGATTGAGTGCCATTGCTAGTGGATTATTTGTATTTAATGCAGGGAAGAAAACAGTTGAAGCCCATGATGCCGCCAAGGAAGATGGGCAAACGGGTAGCCAGCTAGCGACTACCACCGCCGTTGAAGGCGTTAAAAACGTCAGTAAAATGGGGGCTACTTGGTTTATGGGGGATGTGGGAGCTACCCTGTTTAAAAATACGTTTGGGTGTGAATTAACCTGTTTAAACAATACTAAATTTGCTAGATTTAAGAGCTTACCAGCACAAGTAATGGCGATTGTTGGGGCGGTGCTATTTGGCACGGCTACCCAAGCGGGAATGGAAGCCTTGCTGCCGAGTTATGAGCGGAAAAAAGAGAAAAAAGCTGATTCTTAAGTAGAATACCACTGTTGTTGGAAAGAGTCTTTATTTTAAAAATGAAGTAATGTAACAATTTTCGCATATTATCGCACTTTGTTCCGATATAAACCGTTAGTTAGTTTGTGTGTGTTGTAGAACTTTTTTGTAGCCCAATTTCTGAAGTTCAAAACAAGACACGTATTACCTGTGAGAGATATTATATAATGGAGTAATTTGATTTATGGGAAGCTATCTTAATTTTAATCCACAGCCTCATAGATATAATGCTAATATACAGCATGCTAATATACAGCATGCTAATATACAGCGTCACTCAGTCAATCATAATTTCCAAGCTACCACGCAAGCTTTGGGTGAAGAAGGCGGTGGCGGATACAATCCTCCTCCTCCACAGGTTGATGTAACGACGTTTGCCGTGGGTGAAGAAGGTGGTGGTGGATACAATCCTCCTCCTCCACAGGTTGATGTAACGACGTTTGCCGTGGGTGAAGAAGGCGGTGGCTTTCCTCGTCGTCCAGAACCCCCTCTTCCTCCTGTTATGACGACGCAAGCTTTGGGTGAAGAAGGTGGTGGCGGATACAATCCTCCTCGTCCAGAACCCCCTCTTCCTCCTGTTATGACGACGCAAGCCTTGGGTGAAGAAGGCGGTGGCGGATACAATCCTCCTCGTCCAGAACCCCCTCTTCCTCCTGTTATGACGACGCAAGCCTTGGGTGAAGAAGGCGGTGGCGGATACAATCCTCCTCGTCCAGAACCCCCTCTTCCTCCTGTTATGACGACGCAAGCTTTGGGTGAAGAAGGTGGTGGTGGATACAATCCTCCTCGTTGTCCAGAACCACCGTTACCTCCTGTTATAACTACCCAAGCTATGGATGAAGAAGGCGGTGGCTTTCCTCGTCGTCCAGAACCCCCTCTTCCTCCTGTTATAACTACCCAAGCTATGGGTGAAGAAGGTGGTGGCGGAGACAATCCTTTAACTATTGCCAATGTTTATGATGTCAACTTGCAAGATGCTCAAAAAGTGCATAAAGACGCTGATCAACTAGATGGCAAGTTGGATAATAAGGCTTCTGCCAACCAGTTTGCTCAATTAAAAACCAAATTAACCAATGAATTGAAACAAGTTCAATATGAGTCACAGAGATTAACACCAGATGTCGCAAGTATTGAAAAAGGTAAAGCATTAAAAATGAAAGAAGCCACCTTACAAAAAGAATTAGAAACAATACAATTCCTTATTACAAATAGTGGTATACTTGCACGTCCTATCAACTATGGGGGTTCTCTGACCCCTTCTGATCCTGATCCTAGCATTGCCTATAGTAATTTAGAAGTAGTAGCCGACGAAGTTAATGAAACACCAAATAGATGGAATGCGGATGATGGTAAACCTAAGAAATTAATTTCTGCTTATGATGTAGAAGCTTGGAGAAGCCGACCAGTGCCACCAGGGTTATAGGTATATTCTGCTACCCTGAATTTATCAGACCTTTACCTTAACACAACACGAATTGAACTCATCAGAAGAAAATTTCTATAAACTCTATTAATTAGAACCTAACCCAACCCACCGTAACAATGGTTACGGTGGGTTGGGTTTTTACGGTTTACCGTTAATCAGCAAGTTGACCAAAGCATCTGAAATGGGATAGCCTGATTGCTGTTCAAAGAAGGTGAACATGGGTGAAGGGTTCGCTTCTATAAAAACGTAGTCGCCAGTAGGGGTTAGTCTAATATCAATACCCGTAAAGCATAAATCACAGAGTGCCATTACCTGCAAGCATTGCTCTTGAATGTTTAGCGGTAATGTGATGGGCACAATTTTCGCTTGCGGATCATCTCTAAAATCAATGGTATCTGCTTGAATTTCTGCTGCAAATAATTGGTTACCCACACCGTAAACACGAATATCAACCCCTTCAATCAATTCTTGAAATTGGACAGGGGAAAGATTGAGTAAGGCTAGTTTTTCTTCAGTCAAATCGGCATCGGTTACTTTTTGAGTACTGGCACCACCTCGAACGGGTTTTACAATAATAGCCTGCTGGTTAGCTTCGTAAAAATCTCGAACGCTAGAAGCATCGCTGGTAATGAGCGTACGAGGTACTCGAATCCCATTTTTTGCCATTAAGTTTAGCTGATACCCTTTTTTCTTGTGCATTTCAATGGCGTTGATACTATTTACCCATAAGCAAGTGGGTTCTTCTGCTAATACAGCAAACAGGCTTTCAATAGCCGATGTTACTTCTCGGTCAATCATATGGGCTGTATGGAAGGCTTCGGGTGTTTGGTTTATAGGTTGTATGTTAATACCATAATACCACCGCCAATAAACGCTTTTTATAGATGCTAAGGGTATTTTTTCCCCTTCAATCGTCAAAAAACCAGTGGGGGTAATCTCTGCAGCTTCCCAGCTAATAAGTAAGGCTTCAGGTAGTTGTCTTGAATCTAAATACACAACAGGTTCACCCTTGGCTTGTAGCAAGGTATAAATATGTTGAGCATGGTATTCTTCTTGAGACCCTATGACGATGTGCATGATGAAACAACTTCCCAATTTTTAGGAGCAACTCTGTTTAATCATTATAGATAGTAGGCGAAAAAAAACCGACTATTTGTTAGCGATATACTGTAATAAGCCTACTATCAACGCTTGGAAGCGTGCCATGACGTGTTGATTACCCATGGTTTCCATTACTTCCGCATGGCTTAATGTTTCCGTTTGTAACCCTGCTGCTAAGTTTGAAATACAAGAAATGGCACCCACTCGTAAGCCCATATGTCTTGCCGCTAGCACTTCTAACCCTGTAGACATTCCCACGGCAGAAGCCCCTAGGGTCTGTAACATTTTAATTTCGGCTTTGGTTTCGTAACTATGCCCCGTCAACCCAGCGTAAACGCCCTCAAATAAGGTGAAGCCTTCTTAAGTAAAGATGATTTCCCTGTAGTTACAGAAGCTTTAACTTTAAACTACTGATAAAGAACCCTGCTCTCAACTCTGAGAACAGGGTTCTTTTTGTTTATAGCTGTTCCAAGTATTAATGAGACTAAAATTGTAGGGGCCTGATTTACTAGCCCTAGCGGTCTATGCGTTGCATCAGTCCGTCCAAAAATCCCCAAACGGATGCGATAAATCGCACCCTTACAGAGAAGGGATGAGTAGCTCATGAGTTTTTGGAACAGCTATATGCCCTTCATTATTACTGGTTGGTACATATTAAAGGGGGTTGCTAGAATATATATTGAACCATTAGAACAGTGGAAATCAGTATAATATTTTGGTAACTGCCTATTTCCCATCCGTGTTTTTTTTGATAAACTAAAGTTAATTGACCTGTTCTTTCCTCTCTTTCTCTCTGTGTTTTCGTTTTATGCCTAAAGGATTTTTTATAATTAATGACCCCTTCTATCAACCCCGCTGCTACCAATACTACTGATTTAGATAAATACATTTATAGCGTCAAAGCAGAAGACGCCTACTATCCACCCGTGGAAGCATGGGCCAATTTAAATCCGCACCGTAATTTTAAAATTACCATTAAAGTGCCTGAATTCACCTCCGTCTGCCCCATGACAGGCTTGCCAGATTTTGGCACAATCACGATTGAATACATCCCAGACCAGTTATGTGTGGAGTTAAAAGCCTTTAAATTCTATATGCTAGCCTACAGAAATGTGGGGATGTTCTACGAAAACATTACCAATAAAGTGTTAGATGATGTGGTTAAAGCCATCAATCCACGGTGGATTAGGGTGCATAGCGATTTCAGCTCTCGTGGGGGTATTAGCACGGAAGCCGATGTAATTTGGCAACAACCTGACTTCGTCTACAACCTTGGCGATTGCTAATGATGCCACTAGACCTCTTGCATGGCTTGATAGGTGGGTGTAGATTTGAGGAATGCGGAACGGACTGAGGGCGTTTACACTTCAGTAAATAACTAAAGGAGTACCGTAAATGACAAAAAAGATGCCCCTGATATCGAGTCATGCAAGAGGTCTATTAGATGAGGCTCTGATTCAGCAGTGGCATCAAACCATTGCAGATAGATTGACGGATTCAGCAGTGGGGTTAGATTACCCCAATAGCCCCAAATGGGAAGGGGTTACCCTAGTAGCAGTTACCAAATACGCCAGTGCGGAACAAATGCTAGGGGCTTTTCGGGCTGGGTTAAAAAATTTCGGCGAAAGCAGGCCCGTAGAAGCCCTAGAAAAACGATCTCAATTACCTATAGAAATAGAACAAACCATTATTTGGCATTTTATTGGTAATTTGCAACGTAATAAGGTCAATAAGGTGGTTGGGTATTACACCCTCATCCATTCAGTGGATACTTTTGAACTTTTAGAAGCAATTGCTCAACGAGCGACGGGTTTAAATATCATTCAAGCGGTATTGTTGCAAGTAAATATTTCAGGCGAAACTAGCAAGAATGGTTTTGAACCCCATGAAGCAGAGAACGTTTTAAGAAAAGCGGAAACACTTCATTCTGTAAGGGTTTGTGGGTTTATGACCATGGCACCCAAGGAAGCAACAGAACAACAGCAAGCGGAAATTTTTAGTAACTTTCAACAATTGAAATCGCACTTAGAAAACAAGCTGGGGAAAAAATTTAATAGTTCATCTATGGGGATGAGCCAAGACTATAGCCAAGCATTGATACAGGGTGCTACAATAGTCCGTATAGGTAATAAGTTGTTTACATAACTTTACCCTTCTTGTATTATAATAATAATTCCTTAATCTTTCTTCTAACTGCTATTGTAGAAAGAGTCAAGAAAAAGGGGTAATTATTTTCCTAGTATAGGGACGGTTTCTTTGGAAGCAACCCCAAAAGCCCACATATTGTTTTTTGTTTACACCTGTTTGACGTAACTGGAGGTTTAGCAGACCCATGATGAGCATCGTTTCAAAATTAAAAAACTGGGTAACTGGTGAGCAGTTTGAAGATGAAGATGAATTGATGGAAGATGAATTGTACACCCAAGCAACTGGTACACACGGTGGTGGTTCTCATCACGTACAGCACCACGCCGCTACGGAAGCACATCAAGCCCCTGTCAATCAACGGAATTTAAAAGTGTTAAATCATCCTAATAATGCCTCGTTCGCCCAAGTGGTTGTAATTGAACCTAGCAAATTTGAAGAAGCCTTGGAAATTGTACACCATTTAAAAAGCCGTAAAGCGGTTATTTTAAACTTGCACTTGTTGGATACCACTCAATCTCAACGTGTGGTAGACTTCTTGGCTGGGGCAACCCACGCTATTGAAGGTCATCAGCAACGCATCGGTGATGGTGTGTTTATTTTCACACCGAACAATGTAGCCATTGCAGCAGAACGTCCTGCTTCCTCTCAGCAAGCTGAAGGCTTAACGCTTTCAAACGCTTACTGGAACTAAGGTTCTGTAACCAATCTGTTTTTAAATTAAACGACGCCTCAATAGTACTATTGAGGCGTCGTTTTTTAACAAGCCTTATCTTGACAAACTGTACCCAATGGTTATAATGAGAAAGTAGTGAGTACAATGTTTGCAATGGTTTTAAAGCCACTGACGTGGCGGTAGGGAACAATCCCGTGAGTAACGACTTTTCAATTCCACCCATTTCAGGCGAAGGGCTACCCCTCAACTCTGCCATGAGAGCTTGGTATAACAGGGCAGGTAATAATGCTAATAATAATCAGCAACAACCCACCGTATTACCCCCTGCACCCAGTACTGTAACTCCTTCAGAAATGCCGCATGGTTCAGTGCGTGATGTAAGAGTGGTGAATACCATACCCACACCCAGAACCCTACCACAATTACCGGAAAGCCTAGCAGTGCCTAAAACGGTTTCGTTTTCAGATTTTGTGTATGTGTATAATAAAATTTTACCGCCCGATGGGTCTGTATTAACCTACAAAGATTTAGCCAATTTGGATTTAACTAAATTTCGTTTAACCACCCGAGAAGCTGTAATGCTGGGGGCTATGATGGGTAATGAAGAATTGTTTAAACAAGTGGATAGATACGCACCCAGCAAAGTAGCCTTAATACAAGATGGGGCTAGTGGCGTGTTTCGGGGGAATACTTCGGTTCAGTTAAAATCAGGCGAAATTGTGGCTAGTCAATCCACTTTTACGGGGGCTGGAACAACAGGTAGTGTGGCTCAAAGCAAACTACCTATTACGGAAGCCCCCAAACAACAACCCTTAGTGGCAGATAATCAAACCAAACCGCAACCGCTTATTGCCCAAGTGCAAAACAGAACGATTTCATCTTTTGTGCCTGCGGTTGGGTTTCAAAATCAACCATTAGGGAATCGGTCGGTTGATAATGCTAGCCTGTTTGTGGCAGGGGTTAATCCGCCACCAACAGGGAGTTTTGCCACGCCAAGCATAGCTTCAACCGCTACCACTGTGCCAGTGAATTTACAACGATGGTTACCGTATTTACCCGTGTTAATAACTAGAACCAATACTCAAGAAGCCTTCCGGTTATTGTTGGTAGCTCAATTGTACGGGCACTTACCCCTAGAAACGCCAGAAGTGAGAGGTGAAACAAGAGACGAAGCCTTACAACGCTTAGCCAAGGTGAAGGATGACCAAGAAATGGTGGCTGAAGCCCAAGCCAAACGGAATCCGATGGAAAGTAAAATTAACCCACTAGAAGCCTTGTTGCCTGTATGGCTTTTGAATGCCGTTAATAATATTGGTATGGTAGATAAAAAAGGAGCCGTTCACCTGAAATCTGGCGTGCTGAAAAATTTATATGTTCGGGCAAGAAATCAGTATGAGCATGAAGAAATTACCTTCCAAGAACTGTTAAGCATTAAGCCCGCTAACAGGGAAGAAGAACGGCATTTGCGGTTTTTAAAAGAAGCCGAAGTGTTTCATTTACTAGCCCACATGGAACGGGGTGGCGATAATGAAACCATTAACCTGCAAGATTTAGAAGTAGCCGTTAGTAGGCAGGTGCTACATACCCATTTTGGGTATGATGATGATGAGACCATTATCATAGACAAAGAAGATTAGGTCTAGTAAAGTTTTTAGCCAACAAAGCCAAGGGTTTCTGTTGAGCAAGCCACGGTTTCTTAAATCCCTAGGTAACCCTAGAAAGTAGGCACACTCCACAAAATATAAAAATAATATGGTGGAGCTGGAGGGAATCGAACCCTCGTCCAAAACGTCCTCTTTCAAACCTCTACGTGTGTAGATACCCGAAAGTCTTGATGGCGGGAAAATCGGTATCCCATTACCTGCCACCACAGCGGGTTGTTAACCGATTCTCTGCACATCGGTATTGACAAATACAAACAAAACCCCAGCCAATAAGTGTGATGGGTTTGTAGGGCATGCGTGGGTAGCCCCATCCCCTCGGCATACTAAAGGGGTGAGGTGCTATTTCTTAGAGAAAAAGCTACTTAGAGTTTTATAGTCTAAGCAACTTTCAAAGCACGAGCAGCACGGGCTGCACGAGCATCAGCTAAAGAAACAACATTGTCGAATTGAGTTTCGGCATCTATATGTTTGCTTAAGTATTAACGAGGATCAAGCTCCCCGACACGCCATTTGAGCAAGGCAAATCATCCTGTCGAATCCAAAACAGCCCCAAATGCTAACAAAATGTTAGTACTGGGTGAAGGTGAACACTGTTAAGGCGGGTTAAAAGAAACAAGTACTGTTTCAACAGATGATGTAACGCCTGACTTTGCTGGCTAAAAACTTTTCTTTTTTCTATGCAATTTTCAAAGAACGCTTCGTTCGGTATCTAACTTTAACCGATTTGCCCGTAGATTACAAGCCCCGTTTATATAAACTTAATGGGTTATCAAGCATCGTCATGTTGAGCGAATGCGAAACATCTCCTGTGCTTGTCTTTGGGGATTCCTCATCTTCGTTCACAATGACAAGGTTCTGTAAGGTCATAATCTGAAGACTTTTTACCCAAAATACACCGTTAGATGGAGGACGTTCGCGGGAAAACCAGTCAACCTTAAAAAGTAACCCATTTGGTCTGATAAAGAGAGAGATTGAGTAACCCCCATGATGGATTTTATCAATTCCGTAACCAATGACGTGTTAGCTGTTGCTATGGATGGGCATTTGGCAAGGCAAAAAACCATTGCTTCTAACATTGCCAATGCTAGTACACCCAACTACAAACACAGAGATGTTGACTTCCAAGCGGCTCTTAAAAAAAGTTTGGCGGGTGTTAGAAGTGGGAAAAACCAAGGTGTACCACAAGCTAGTAACGATGAAGCCATTGATATGCAGGGTGTTTTACCTTCGCATTTTGGGGTATTACTTGAAGCCGGTTCAGGTACAGCCAACGCTATTAAAAAAACACCCATTCAGGTAACCGCTAACGATGATTTTATTTATAGAAACGATGGCAACGGTGTGGATTTAGAACGAGAGATGGTACAACTTGCCAAAAATGCAAGCCGGTTCAAAAGCCTTACCAAGCTTCAAGCCAAGCTCAACAATCAGCTTCGGGGGGTTCTTAACAACACCCAAGGCTAAAATAGAACTTATGAGGATTCTAACAGGCGTGCTAACTTCGTTACTGCGGTACTCAAATCCTCATGTACCATAGTGTACACTCCGGTTTTCCGTTCCTCCTGCCTCGTTTTCACATCCTGTTAAAAACCTCATAGGCACTATTTATAGGAAATTAATAAAATGATGATGATGGATATTTATGATGTAACGGCTTCTGCCATGACTGCTCAACGCTTGCGGATGGATACCATTGCTTCCAACTTAGCAAACGTCAATTCTACCCGAGACGCCCAAGGGAAGTTAGCCCCCTATAAACGCAGGAATGTGGTATTTGCTCCTATTCTGCAAAATTCGGTTGATGAAAAAGCCGGACTCAATGGTGGGCCGAACACCAAAAATCAAGCTTTACAAAGTTTGGGTACCAATGCCCAAGGGCTGCCTGTTTATCGGTCTGGTATTAGCATTTCAGAAAATGCGTCAACGCAAACGGGTATTGGCGTGGAAGTGCTTCAAATTTCAGAAGACAGGCAGAACCCAACCCGTATGGTATACGACCCCACCCACCCAGATGCGAATGATAAGGGTTTTGTGGAATTCCCTAACATCAACACGGTAACGGAAATGGTGGATATGATTTCCGCTAGCAGAGCTTATGAAGCCAGCGTTACGGCATTTCAAACCACCAAAAGCATGAACGAAGCCACGTTAGATATGTAAGTTAAATATCTAAGTTTTTAACCATGTGGGCGTTGGTTTCAATAAAATTCCGACGAGGTTCAACCCGCTCACCCATCAAAATATCAAACAACCGGTCGGCTACCACGGCTTCTTCAATTTCAACCCGCAACAAGGTACGCGTTTCAGGGTTCATCGTAGTATCCCACAATTGTTGGGGCATCATTTCGCCCAAGCCTTTAAAGCGTTGAACGCCCGTGCCTTTTTTGCCCCGCTCCTCAATCATAGAACGCAGTGCCACAAGGGAATCCACACGGATTTCTTCTTTGTTGTTGACGAGCAATTTCAACCCATTTTCAACATCGGCGTTTAAAGATTTCGGTTGTTCAGGTAACCACGCCTTCAACGTGGGGAACAAGGCAACTAATCTGCCAAATTCTGCACAATCCAATTGGTCTTGCGTTAGTTCGCAAAGCAATTTGCCATCGGCTTGCGTGGTAGCATCGCTTAGCCCATCTTCTTTCGCATAAATTTGAATGCTCACTGGTGCGTGGGCTTCAACGATTGCTAATTCTGCAACAGGTTCTTCACCCTCTATGGTTAGCTCGTCTACTTCATTATCTGTTACAGTGGGTTGTACATCAATCGTTAGCTGGGATTGTTCAGGTTCATTGACTGCACCTTCACCAGCAAGCGTTAGGGTGTAATTCGGGAACTTTGACTGCAACACATCCAACCAACGTTGGGCAGATTCTTTTTGAGCCAACACATCCGTCTTCGTGTTTTCAGCCACTAGCGTATAAAGTAAATCTGTGGGAATACCTTCAAAGAGGTAGCTAGAAACGGATTGTTGGAAGCGAGACAACTCTCCCAAAAGTTTCAGTAGGTCATCGCCGGTAACGGCTTTGGATCGGTCTATATTGAACATTTCTAAGTTTTGAATGCCCCGTTGTTGCAACAGTTTTTCCAATGCTCGTTCATTATAAAGATATTTTTCTTCCCGACCAATCGTGATTTTAAACAACGGTGGTTGGGCAATATAAATAAAGCCTTTTTCTACCAATGGGCGAGCATAACGGAAGAAGAACGTCAGCAACAAGGTGCGAATGTGAGCCCCATCAACGTCAGCGTCCGTCATGATGATGATTTTGTGATAGCGAAGTTTTTCAATATCCACTTCTTCTTCAATACGAGCAATGGAAATACCCAAGGCTTGAATGAGGGCTTGTATTTCATTGTTATTGTAAATTTTATCCAGCCTTGCCCGTTCAACGTTCAAAATTTTACCCCGAAGTGGTAAAATGGCTTGGAACATTCGGTTACGCCCTTGTTTGGCAGAACCTCCAGCTGAATCTCCCTCAACAATGTAAATTTCGCATTTGTCGGGTTCACGGTTAGAACAATCCGCCAATTTGCCTGGTAGGGTGGAATTTTCCAACGCAGATTTACGCCGAGTTAATTCCCGTGCCTTCCGAGCCGCTTCCCGTGCTTGTGAAGCCATCACTGCTTTGGTAATGATAATACGCCCCGCTTTGGGGTGCAGTTCCAACCAGTCCGCCAAGCGTTCCGCTACGATGGATTGCGTGATGCCCATCACTTCACTATTGCCCAATTTTTCTTTGGTTTGCCCTTCAAATTCAGGGTTGGGCACTTTAACAGAAATAATGGCGGTTAGCCCTTCCCGAATATCATCGCCCGTTAGGTTGGCGTCTTTTTCTTTAAGAATACTGTTTTTACGCCCGTAATCGTTAATAATACGGGTAATAGCGTTACGGAAGCCGGTTAAGTGCGTACCACCATGGTGGGTATTAATGTTATTGGCAAAGCTTAAAACCGTTTCGCTGTAGGCATCGGTATACTGCATGGCTACTTCTACTTTTACGCCGTCTTTTTCTTCATCGCAGTAAAATAATTCTTCAAATAGTAAACTTTTAGATTCATTCAAGTAGGTAACGTAGCTACCAATACCACCTTCAAAGTGGAAGGTTTCGGTTACTTGGGTTTTTCCGTTGGTGAAAACCAATTTTAAGCCTTTGTTCAAAAACGCCATTTCCCGAAGCCTGTTGGCAATGACATCGCAATCAATTTCCGTGATTTCAAAAATATCGCTATCGGGCCAAAAGGTGGTTTTGGTGCCGGTGCGTTTAGTATCACCCACCCGTTGAACGGGGGTTTGTACCGCCCCTTTGCCGTATTGTTGCTTCCAAATACCGCCATCACGGTGCACTTCAACAATCATTTTTTCGGAAAGAGCGTTTACTACCGAAGCCCCAACGCCGTGCAAACCGCCTGAAACTTTGTAGCCGCCATCGCCAAATTTTCCGCCAGCGTGTAGCACGGTGTGAACAACTTCTAAGGCGGAAAGCCCAGAATCCTGCTTAATAGAAACGGGAATGCCTCTGCCGTTATCTTGAACGGTTACGCTGTCATCTTCATGAACGGTGATGTGAATTTCTCCGCAAAAGCCGGCTAAGGCTTCATCCACACTGTTATCTACAATTTCGTATACAAGGTGGTGTAGTCCTCGTTGGCTGGTGCTACCAATGTACATACCGGGGCGAAGACGAACAGCTTCAAGCCCTTCTAGCACACGAATTTGGTCTGCACCATAATCATGCGTTACAGCAGTGCTGGTAGGGGTGCTTACGGCGAAATCAGGAGAAGTGGGCGGGGAAGTCATCATCATCATGTAGTTCGTATTCTCACTCTTATATCATCATGTTTAAAAATAGGGAGTATTGCGTGTTTCTTTATTTTAACACGCACACACGTTTCATGCACGGGTGTTTTGTGGTTGTAAAATCAAGCTTGAAGGCTTTGTGTTAGCCGATAGGTTAATTGTTATTGCCCAGAAGGTTTAATTGATACTTTTAGCTATGGTCAACTGAAATTTTCTGGTGTATAACTATTTCATGGGGTTCGGAAGAGAACTTAATAAAAACAATCAACAAGTTGTTTCCCGCAAGATTTTATCTAATTTTCTACAATTTTATAGTTTTCATTGAAACCGATGATCTTTAAAAAATCATCTACATTGTCCTCTCCCTCCAAGCTTTACGGCTAGGGGGGTTGTTTTTATATCAAGTGAGACCAGCGGGTGTTTATTACAGGCTTACAACGGTTTCGCTGGTACACCGCAAACGGTTAGCCCGTTGGCAACATCGGCAACAACAGCAGAACCTGCCCCTACGGTTACGTTAGCCCCAATGGTTACGGCTGGTTTGGCACAAGCCCCAACCCCCATCAAAGTTTGGCTACCAACCGTTACCCTACCACCCAACACAGACCGTGGGGCTAAATGAACCGCTTCGCCTAGTTGGCAGTGGTGTTCCACAATCGCCCCTGTATTGAGCAACGCCAACCGACCCACTTCTGCCTTCGGATGCACTACCACAAAGGGCAAAATCATCCCGCCCGCACCAATCACCGCTTGCGGAGAAATAACGGCGGTTTTACTAATAATCGAGGCTAACGTTCCGCCCAGTTTTTCAATGTCGTTACCCACTTTTAGGCGGGTTGCATTATTGCCAATTGCTACCACAAATTGGGCGTGTGGGTATTTGGCTATCATTTTAGCAACATCAGAATCACTGCCTAAAACAGGGGTTTGCGTCCACGTTTTGGCAGATTCACACGGGGAAAGTACGCCCAGTACTTCGCCGAAGCCTTCACGCTGAATGAAGTCTAGCATCACCAAGGCGTGGTCGCCCGTTCCCATTAAAATCAGTGGCGTGGTCATCGGAAAAGTTATCCTGTAAAACTGGCTAAAATAGCGTCTAGGTTGAATAAATGGCAATTAGGATGATAGGGGTTTTTGGCAAAATACTGTTGATGATAGTCTTCCGCTTCCCAGTAGGTGGGGGCGGGTTCAATCGTGGTAACAATGGGCTTGGGTGTTTTATCTTGAGCTATCTTCAGGCTGTTTTGGGCGATTGCTAGTTGTTCCGCTGTCGTAGTGAAAATGCAACTGCGATATTGTGTACCAACATCAGGCCCTTGACGGTTGAGTTGCGTCGCATCATGGATGTTGAAAAACACGTGGAGGATGAGGGCGAGTTTAGTTCGAGTGGGGTCGTAGGTTACGGCAACCACTTCGGCGTGCATGGTATCGCCGTAGCAGATGGTTTTGTAGGTGGGGTTTTGGGTTGTTCCGCCCATGTATCCGACGCTGGTTTTGAGTACACCTGCCACTTTTCCGAGTGCTGTTTCAACGCCCCAGAAGCAGCCTGCCCCTAGGTAAATAGTTTCTTCGGTCATCATAGTGTGATGGTCTCCTGTTGTTGTTCTAAGGTTTCGAGGGCTTCAATCAAGTGGTGAATCGTGGTAATGGGGTCGGAATATCTTGAAATAACAGTGCTATTTGTCGCTTTATATTCTTCAAATCGTTCTGTGGCTCTTGAAATGGCTTGATTTAACTGCTGTTCTTCATAAAGCCAACTAAAGTTTCTACTTCTGTTATGTAAACTTTGTTTGCCTTTTTTAAAAGTGTTAAAACGCGGATACGTTTTTAAAACTTTAATAACACTTTGTTGACAAAAGACACCATCCTCTTTTTTCTCTAAAAGGGGGTGTTCAGTATTTAAATGTTCTTCATATAAATGAAACCAATATTCAAAACAGGCGTTGCTATAGAAAAACACCATTTGGTCGGTATCAATTACTTGTTGTAAGTGTACCTCTGCATTATCATCTCTGTCAAACACGACAAAGACTTTCTTAAAGCCAAAAAATGAAATCAACTCTTCACCAAATGTTTGTAAACTTTTAATATCGGTTGCATTCGGGAATGTTTTTCTTGGATAGATAGAATGGGTATCTAAGTCAATAGGTTGTTGTTTTCCCGTCTTGAAATCGACTTTAAATAAGTGAGCAATTTTATGGAACTTTTCCCCCAATAGCTTGCTAAAGTAGTATTCTTCTGTCTCCCCTTCGCAGAGGATGGCGTAAGTCGCAATCATGGGTATTTAATCCTCAGAAATTTCGTTTTCTAAGGAAAGATCTTCAATGTGCGGTTTACCACCAAGACGATCTAAGTGATAGGCTAGGCGGGCATCAGCTCTAGTCCAATCGATGGATTTATCAGAAGATGCCCTGTAAACTTCCGATGCCCCAGTGGCTTGGTCTTTGTTGACGAAATAAATTTGGTCAGGACGCATTAAATTGGGTGCCATAAAATCTTGATTATGGGTGGTGAAGATGAGTTGGCTACCCTTGGGGTTGGTTTCGGGATTGTTAAACAGCTCAATAATCGCTCGGCACAAATCTGGGTGGAGGTGGGCTTCCAGCTCATCTGCCAATAAAACCGCCCCAGTTTCCAGCACATGAACAATCGTAGGCATAATCAGCAAAAATTTCTTCGTCCCCTCAGATTGGTCGTTGTAGCGGAGAATTCCTTCTTGATCTTTAATAGTAAATTCTAAAGCATACATTTCTCCGCCAATTTCAAGCGGTTTTAACCTTAAAGACTTGATGTTAAAATCAGCTTTTTTTAATAGATTTTCTAATTTTTTTCGTTTACTACCATTTTTTAAAGTTGTAATTAAAGGAAAATTATTTTCATCTTCTATATTAAAAATACCTAATTTTTTTTCTATTTGAGCTTTACTCTGTTCTAAAATCTCATCCAAACAGTAGTAAAACCGTGCATTTTTTGAATCTGATAAGTTTTCTAAATAAAACGTCATCGAGTTATCAAATCCATCTAAGACAATCGAATTTTTATTATTATAAACTATTTTGTCTTTTAACGGTCTTGTACCGAGTAATGACAACCTTGCTGTAAATGAGCCTGTTGGGGGAGGCTGGTTCAGGTGATCGTTTTCGGAAAATCTTTTAAAACTTTGTGCATGATACTCGTTCTCAAAAGGTTCTTGGTAAAGTTGTGAAATAGTACTTGACGTTTCAAAGGGATTGAAAAAAAAAGATTTTCCTGTAACCAGTTTGCTGGCGTCTTTAAAACCCATTGGGGATAATGCCTCCAACAAACTACTCTTGCCCGACGCATTTGCTCCGTAGATGGCTACCGATGGTAGCAGAATCAGCTCATCCCCCTCTTCATCCACTAAGCCTGTATGAATGAGGTTTTCATCCAAACTGGTAATATCGTCGTCAGGTCGCATATCCAACGTCTGCTTTTCCGCAAAGCACTTAAAATTTTCCACACTAAATTCAATCAACATCACACACGCTCCTAGTTCAATAAATTTCAGCTATACCTAGTATTGTAGGGGCTTTGCAGGGAGAGGTCAAGGCAACCCCGCCCAACACCAAAATCTAGCTGAAACGCAGGAGGGTTTATGGTAAACTAGCCTCAATTAATAATGAACGCTGTTTTGTTTCAATGAATAAAGGTTAATACCCATGAACACCGCCATCACCACGCCAGAAACCACTTCAACCCTACTACAACAACTACAAACTACCTATAACCAGCCGTTTTTAGAGCTCCTCTTTCAAGCCCAGCAGGTGCATCGGGAAAATCATCCGCAAAATGTCATTCAACTTGCCACCCTTGCCAACATCAAAAGCGGCAACTGCCCTGAAGATTGCAAGTACTGCCCGCAATCTTCCCGCTACAACACGGGTGTGGATACTTGGGATTTACCCACCGTGGAAGAAATCAAAACCCAAGTGCAAACCGCCAAAGCCAATGGGTCAAGCCGCTTTTGCATGGGGGCAGCATGGCGAACCCCTCCCAGTGAAACGCATTTCCAACAGGTGATTGAACTGGTGAAAACCGTCAAGGCGGAAGGCGTAGAAGCTTGCGTAACCTTGGGGATGATTAACCCAGACCAAGCCCATAGGTTGAAAGAAGCGGGCTTGACGGCGTATAATCATAATTTAGATACTTCGCCTCAGTATTACCCCGAAGTGATTACTACTCGTACTTATGACGACAGGCTAAACACCCTTAAAGCGGTTGGCGATGCGGGCTTGCAGGTTTGTTGTGGCGGTATTTTGGGCATGGGCGAAACCCTCGACCATCGGTTGGAATTGCTGGAAGCCTTGTTGCAGTTAGAGCATTTGCCTGAAAGCGTGCCGATTAATTGCCTTGTGCCTGTAGCGGGTACGCCGATGGCTGCAAATGAACCAGTCGACCCGATTGAGCTGGTGCGGTTGATTGCTACGACTCGGATTCATTTGCCCAAGGCGAAGGTTCGGCTTTCTGCGGGGCGATTGAGCTTGAGCGAAGAGGGGCAGGCGTTGTGCTTTGCAGCGGGTGCGAATTCCATTTTTTCGGGCGATACGTTGCTGACGACCCCCAACCCCGAAGCCAATACTGATGCTAAATTGTTCGCCAAGTTAGGGCTAACCCCCACCGAACCCGTGTTGGTTCATGGTGCTTAGCGTTTAACCAGCTTGGTAAAATCTAAAGCGTGTTTTATTAGGAAGTCTAAAGCTTTTGGTGCTCCTTGGTATATTTCTTCCAAAGCACTAAACGCCTTAAAATCCTTTGGATTCTTGATCCAATTTGACAACAACCCTCTAATCATGGTTGAAGAAATTGTTTTCTCTTCAGGGGCGGGGTGGAGTTTATAGCTAACGCCTAATTGTGTTAGTTTAGTTTCAAGCTCAGGGGAAATACCCTCATATCCTTTCCTTGTAAAAACATCATAATGGGTTTGCGTTATTTCAGGAGCTAATGGATTTTGATTAGATAATCTCACCATGCTTTCACCAAACCCTTCAGGTCATGTGATTTTAATCAGGCGTTCATTGTGTGAATTACCCTGTTGTTGGATTAGTGCCAGTTGTTCATCGTAAGTCTTTGGCAACATAGCTGATAGGATTTTCTCTTGTTCATTAGGTGGTACTAATGCTTTTATTAGTAGCCTTAACATTTCAAGCCGTATAGCCGGAGCAGCTAAGTCTTTTTTTTGATGACTATGGGGGCTTCGGTGCGAGAATTACCTGATCACAAGCCCCAATTTCAATAGCCTTAAATGCTAAAGCAACATGATTTAGATGTGGGGGGTTATAAGTTCCAATTTGTAGAGCTTTTCTACCGACTGCTATAAAAGGAGGGGAGTTAGTGATTTGCATGAGAGAAAGTCCAACCTGAATTTAAATCGACAATTGAGAGAGTCCGTTAAAGATAAATAATGCCAAAGAGATAAGCGACGCAACAGATTAAAAATGCTAGTGCGTTTCAAGCATTTTTAACTCTGCTTTTAGCGTAGAATAACCTTAACATTCCTTTTACTCAAGACGATTGAAACAATTTGTTACCAATGCATCCCTTATTAACCGAAGAAGCTCAATTGAAACTAGCCGACCTTAAACTGGCGGTGCTATTAGAACGCAAGCACCACTCGGATTCATTTGCCCAAGGCAAAAGTTCGGCTTTCTGCAGGGCGGTTGAGCTTGAGTGAAGAGGGGCAGGCATTGTGCTTTGCAGCGGGTGCGAATTTTGTTTTTTCGGTCGATACATTGCTAACTACCCCTAATCCTGAAGCCAATACTGATGCGAAATTATTCGTCAAGCTAGGGCTAACCCCTACCGCTCCTGTTTTGGTGCATGGGGCTTAGCGTTTAACTAGTTTTGTAAATTCTTTAGCGTGTTCTATTAGGAAGTCTAAAGCTTTTGGTGCTCCTTTGTATATTTCTTTCAAAGCATTGAGTGCCTCAAAATCCTTTGGATTCTTGATCAAAGTTGACAAAGAATCTCTAATCTTGCTTGAAGAAAGAGGCTTCTCTTCATGACAGGGATGGGTTTTATAGCTAACACCTAATTGTTCCAGCTTTTCTGTGAATCCCGGTGTAAAAGCATCATCGTATCCATGTCTAATAAAAACATCATGGTGTATTTCTTTAATGTCACGAGATTTAGGGTCTAATTCTCCGATATAAGGTTCGAACGAATCACTACCTGTTAATTCCCGAATGTGAGTATCCTTCGGATTTCCTAGTGTTCGGGTGAGTGCCAGTTGGTCTTCATAAGGTGTCGGGAATAAGGCTACCAGAATTTTTCCTTGTTCATGAGGTTGTGCTAATTCTTTTATTAGTAGCTCTAACATTTTAATTCGTATATGCGGAGCAGGTAAGTTAGCTTTTGTAGTACTATCGGGCTTTACTGCTAGAATAACAAGATCACACAGTTTTCTTTCGAGAGCCTTTTGCGCCAATAGGATGTGATACTCATGCCCAGGAGCATAGGTACCAACTTGAAGAGAAGTTTTACCAACACCGACGCGTGGAAGGGTAAGAGCGTTAGTCCTCGAAGGAGAAATAGACATAAAAAATGAGTCCTTAAGTTTTAATCGTTAAGTAGAGAGAATTTGTAGAGAGATAGTATTTTAAATAATTTATGGTTTTTTATTCGTAGGGGTTCGATTTATCACATCCTTTCCGGGATTGAGGTGCGGACGTGATAAATCACACCCTACAGGCTCAATAATTTTTTAAAATACTATAAGTAATGCCAGATAGAGTAAGTAATGCCAGATAGAGTAAGTAATGCCAGATAGAGTAAGTAATGCCAGATAGAGTAAGTAATGCCAGATAGAGTAAGTAATGCCAGATAGAGTAAGTAATGCCAGATAGAGTAAGTAATGCCAGATAGAGTAAGTAATGCCAGATAGAGTAAGTAATGCCAGATAGAGTAAGTAATGTAACAGATTAAAAATGCTAGCCAGTTTCAAGCATTTTTAATTCTGCTTTTAGTATAGAATGACCTTAACATTCCTTTTGTTCAAGACGATTGAAACAATTTGTTACCAATGCACCCCCTACTAACCGAAGAAGCTCAACTGAAACTAGCTGACCTTAAACTGGCGATACCCTTGGAACGCAAACACCAGTTTGTCGATGTGCAAGGCAAAAAGCAACGTTTTTCCGCCTTCGTATGCCAAAGCTTGAAAGTGCTAAACCGAGAATTTTCAGGAGCGAATGCTGAAGTAGCCCCCCTCCTCAATCGGTTTGAACGCTACAGCATGACGGATTTAGCCTTCCGCATGGCAGCGTGCGATGCCCTAGAAACCTTCGTGCTGGATGCCCTAAACCCCAAACGAAAAACCGCCGTCGCCCGATCATCGGCTAGTAATAGTGCGGTTGCTCCACCCGAAAATACCACTTTGCATGAACTGGAAGTACAATACATTAAAGGGGTAGGGCCTCGGCTAGCAGGCATTTTAGGCTTGCTCAACATCTCTACCGTGCAGGATTTACTGCATTATTTTCCTCGTGATTATGTGGATTACAACCAACAAGCTAGCATCGGCACGTTACTGGAAGGCGATACCGTTAGCATTGTGGCGACGGTGGAATCCGCTACGCACCACGAATTGAAAAATCGCCAAGGCTTGCAGGTACTTAGGCTCAAAGTGTCTGATAAATCAGGCGTGGCGACGGCTTCGTGGTTTTTCGGGAAAAAGCAACTAGCCCAACTACACGCCTTCAAAAACAAATTCCCCAAATCCACCCAAGTGTTGCTTTCAGGCAAAGTGAAATGGGATAGCTATAGCCGATGCCCTTCGTTGGAAAAAGCGGAAATACAATCGCTTAGTTATGAAGAAAAAGCCGACGCCACGGATGGGTTAGCGGAATTGCCTCAACCCTCGCTACATACAGGGCGAATTGTGCCTATTTATCCGCTGTCTCAGGGTGTGAATTTGAAGACGCTCCGCAAGTGCATTTATCAAGCATTGACCCTTTATTCAGACCGTGTGGAAGAGTATTTGCCTGCTAAAATTCGTCAAAATTTGCAACTGCTTCCCCTGCAAGAAGCGTTAATGGGTATTCATTTTCCTGAAACCATGGAACAATGCCACAATGCCAAACGCCGATTGATTTTTGATGAGCTCTTCTTGATGCAACTCCGCTTAGGGTTGTTACGTCAGCAATACAAGCAAAACGTGCAGGGTTTGGTACTCACTAAAAAAGTGGATAGCCTAAGCCAGCAGTTTTTGGAACACTTGCCGTTTCAGCTAACCAACGCTCAAAACAGGGCGTTTGGTGAAATTTGTGCGGATTTATCGTCTTCTGAACCGATGAACCGTCTGTTGCATGGCGATGTTGGGGCGGGAAAAACGGTGGTGGCTGCTTTGGCGTTGTTGGTTGCCGTGGAAAATGGGTATCAAGCTGCCCTCATGGCACCCACCGAGATTTTAGCCGAACAGCATTACAAAAAATTTGTCGATTGGTTTACGCCCTTGGGTATTGGGTGTGCCTTGGTGTTGGGTAAGCAGTCCGCCAAAACTAAACGAGCCGTCAAACAGGGGTTGCTCAATGGGCAATTACAGGTAGCTGTTGGTACGCACGCCCTCATTCAAGATGATGTGGAATTTCAACGGTTGGGTGTGGTGGTTGTAGATGAACAGCATCGGTTTGGGGTTCGGCAACGCATGAAATTGCGGGATAAAGGTGAAATGCCCGAACTACTTTCAATGACGGCAACGCCCATTCCCCGAACCTTAGCCATGACCGTGCATGGCGATTTAGACGTTTCCGTGTTGGATGAGCTGCCACCAGGGCGTTCGCCCATAAAAACCGTGATGTTGACCCAAGCCCAACGAGTGCAGGCTTATGAGTTGATTCGTCAGCAAGTGGGATTGGGCAGGCAGGTATATATTGTATTTCCGTTGATTGAAGAAAGTGAAACGCTTTCTGCCAAAGCAGCGACGGCGGAAATAGAGATGCTTCAAAAAGAGGTGTTTCCCACGTTGAAGTTGGGATTGTTACACGGTAAATTAAAATCTGAAGAAAAAGAATCGGTAATGGGGCAATTTGCTTCGGGGGAATTGCACATTTTGGTGGCAACCACAGTGGTAGAAGTCGGGGTGGATGTACCGAATGCTACGGTGATGATGATAGAATCTGCGGATAGGTTCGGGTTGGCACAGCTCCACCAGTTGCGGGGGCGTGTAGGTAGGGGGAAGCACCAGAGCTATTGCCTGTTGCTTTCCACCAGTAAAAATTCGGAAACCAAGGAGCGGTTAGCCATTATGGAACAAACCACGGATGGCTTTGTAATAGCCGAGCATGATTTATCCCTCCGAGGGCCGGGGGATTATTTGGGGACGAGGCAGAGTGGCTTGCCAGATTTGGCTTTGGCGGATTTGGTGGAAGACCATGAGCTGTTGGCTTTAGCACGGGAACAAGCTTTTGCCTTGCTAGCTGAACCGTTGGGGATTGATGGCTACCCTGCACTCAAGCAAACGTTATTTCGGCAAATGGCACAAGGGGCATCGTTGCTTAATAGTGGGTAGTGTGTTGACAAGCTTAAGTGTAAGCATTAACATCAATAACTTAGTCGTAATTTAAGATTGCGTTAGTTGAAAGGGCAGAAGTTGCTTAATTTTAGAAATGTTTTTTTAGTAATAAGCTTATTTTGTTTTTTGTATGTTGCTTATACTATTTATACTGTTGCTCAATATCGTAAATCTCCAAGCATAGCAATTATGCAAAACAATAAAGAGAATCCTTTGTTTGAGAGTTTTAACCAATTAGCTATATCTTAAATTAACTCGGTGAAAGTAAATGGCTATGGCATGAATCAAATCACCCAAACACCGAGAGACGACTTTACCTCGTCGTTTAAACCGAGCAAACCAATGTCGCAAATCGCTCCAAGTCTGTTCTGCTGTATACGTTTCAGCCTTGCTTTGAACCAATTTTTCACTAGGCAACACGGCATTGTAGGCTTTCCAATGGTCAGCACAATAAACTTCAACCTTGAATAACTGAAGCCGTTTCCATAATTTTTTTCAAGGTTTTAATGCCACGACAACCCACTTCCCAGTCCAAGATTCGCCTTGTTTCTCGACAAACAGCCACCCATACCCAGATTTTGCGTTTTTTTCGGTAAGAAACGTGCAGAGTTCATCGAGCTCAACAACAGTGGTTTTCTGTGGCTCTAACCGACAAGCAGTGGTGTCTATTTTACGAATTTGTTTGAGTACAGCAGGCGTTGAAACCCCAATTAAATTACCAGTTTTTCGAAGGGAAAGCCCTGAAGTGTATAGCTGGGTTGGCTAGCGTCCATGTGATGGGTGCAAGCCCTTTCGGGGTTGAAGGTGTATATTTACAGGCACACTTTTTGCATTGATACCGTTGCTTTTCTCCAATGAACCCTGCTTTAACTTTATCTAAACTACCACATTTTGGACACTGCATTTTAAATACTCCTTAATAGACTTAAGGATATTATAATAGCTAATTGAAGTTACGGAAAAAAGGGCAAGGTAAAATAGAAGGGACATTATTCCACCTCTCATAGGATACCCCACCCCCATGACTACCTTTGCCGACATCCAAATTCAACAAGCCACCCCCACTCACAAATTCCTAGAGGAAATGAACCAAACCCTACCATGGCAACTATTTGAAACTATCCTCAAAACACACATCCACCACAAACCCAACGGCAGACCCCCCTACAAACGCCTACTACTGCTCAAAATGAACCTCCTCAAAATATGGTTCAATCTCTCCTATGAACAAACCGAATTTCAATGCCACGACAGACTCTCCTTCCGAAAGTTTCTCGGCTTCTCCTTAGAATCCCCCATCCCTGAAGCCACGACACTCGAAAACTTCCAACACGAACTGCAAAACACCCCAGCCCAAGAAGCCCTTTTCTTAGCCTTAGACACCTTCTTTCAAGAGAAAAACCTCATTCTCAAAGAAGGCAACTTGGTAGATGCCACCTTTATTAAAGCCAATAGCAAACAGAGAAAAAAACCTGAAGACCAGAGCGACCCTGATGCCACTTATGGCTACAAGGGGTTTGGTTACAGTGCCACGGTTAATGTGGATGCTAAAAGCAAGTTGATTCGTAAGGTGGTTGTTACTGGGGCCAATGTGCATGACAGTCAGAGTTTAATCCCTGTATTGGTGGGCGATGAGCAGACTGTTGGTGCGGATAGTGGTTATGTGGGCAAGGAGAAGGATTTAAAGGCATTGGGGATACAGCCGAGGATTATTAAGCGTCGGGTTCGGGGTAAGCAGCATGAACCAACGCCTGAGTTGACGGCTTCGCAGAAGCGGTTTAATGGGTTGCTTTCTAAGATTAGGGCAAGAGTGGAGCATGTGTTTGCGGGTTGGAAGACGGTGTTTAAGAAGGTTCGTGTGTCTTGTCGTGGGTTAGTGCGTGTTTCTGCGGAGATTTTGGGCTTGGCATTTGGGTATAATTGTCGTCGGTATGGTTTTTTGGTGAGGAGGGGGGTAGGTTTTAGTGGATTCTTGTATGGTTTTTAGGTAATTATGATCCGAAAAGAGTGGAAACAAGGGGTATTGTTCTATTTTTTGAGCATTTTTGGTTGAATTTTATTAAAAAACACTCACTACTCCCACCTGCACACCCTTATTCCGTAACTTCAATTAGTTAAATGTCTCAAACATTTTACTTAACCACCGCATTGCAAAAGGTTGATTATTTTTCTTTGCAACTTCTAAGACACTTAATATTGTATCATTTTGGCTAGCTTTAATATCATCTTTCCAAAAAGTATTAATAAAAACATCTAGGCTTAAACAATTACCAGATAAGTACTTACCTGAAGTTACGGAATAAGGGTGTGCAGGTGGGAGTAGTGAGTGTTTTTTAATAAAATTCAACCAAAAATGCTCAAAAAACAGAACAATACCCCTTGTTTCCACTCTTTTCGGATCATAATTACCTAAAAACCATACAAGAATCCACTAAAACCTACCCCCCTCCTCACCAAAAAACCATACCGACGACAATTATACCCAAATGCCAAGCCCAAAATCTCCGCAGAAACACGCACTAACCCACGACAAGACACACGAACCTTCTTAAACACCGTCTTCCAACCCGCAAACACATGCTCCACCCTAGCCCGAACCTTAGAAAGCAACCCATTAAACCGCTTCTGCGAAGCCGTCAACTCAGGCGTTGGTTCATGCTGCTTACCCCGAACACGACGCTTAATAATCCTCGGCTGTATCCCCAACGCCTTCAAATCCTTCTCCTTACCCACATACCCACTATCCGCACCAACAGTCTGCTCATCGCCCACCAGTACAGGCAGTAAACTCTGACTGTCATGCACATTGGCACCAGTAACAACCACCTTGCGAATCAACTTGCTTTTAGCATCCACATTAACCGTGGCACTGTAACCAAAGCCTTTGTAGCCATAAGTGGCATCAGGGTCGCTCTGGTCTTCAGGCTTTTTTCTCTGTTTGCTATTGGCTTTAATAAAGGTGGCATCTACCAAGTTGCCTTCTTTAAGAATGAGGTTGTTCTCTTGGAAGAAGGTGTCTAATACCAATTCAAAGATTAAATGGCGTGTTTTTGTAGGGGCGTGATTTATTAGCCCTAGCGGTCTATGCGTTGCATCAGTCCGTCCCACAAGCCCTAAACGGATGCGATAAATCGCACCCCTACATAGAGAAAGCTATACGCTATTCTAACTTTGAATTGGTATAAGGCTAAGAAAAGGGCTTCTTGGGCTGGGGTGTTTTGCAGTTCGTGTTGGAAGTTTTCGAGTGTCGTGGCTTCAGGGATGGGGGATTCTAAGGAGAAGCCGAGAAACTTTCGGAAGGAGAGTCTGTCGTGGCATTGAAATTCGGTTTGTTCATAGGAGAGATTGAACCATATTTTGAGGAGGTTCATTTTGAGCAGTAGTAGGCGTTTGTAGGGTGGTCTGCCGTTGGGTTTGTGGTGGATGTGTGTTTTGAGGATGGTTTCAAATAGTTGCCATGGTAGGGTTTGGTTCATTTCCTCTAGGAATTTGTGAGTCGGTGTGGCTTGTTGAATTTGGATGTCGGCAAAGGTAGTCATGGGGGTGGGGTATCCTATGAGAGGTGGAATAATGTCCCTTCTATTTTACCTTGCCCTTTTTCCGTAACTTCAAGTTAAGTACTCTCTCTTTCCCAACACTAGGAGTAATTTGTTGTAAGTTCTTCATGTCCGCCTCAAACCTGTCTTCTAAAATTTTTAGTTGAGGTAGAAACTTAGGGTCAGGTTGCAATTGCCCAACAAATGCTTTTTCTACAGCATTAGCTTCGTATGGAGGAGGAGGGAGCTGGATAGTAATTGTATTCATTTTTTTACTCATTAGATGGATTTAACCTCATTTTAATTAAGAGTAACATTGAACGAAGGCATTATGACTAAGTTAATGCTTTGTTCTCAAACAGTTAAACGCTTGTCAATATTATCTTGTGCTAGCAAACTCATCAACTCAGCCTCATCCAACACGGGGATGCTCAATTTCTCCGCTTTTTGGAGCTTGGAACCGCCCCCTTCACCTGCTATTAATGCTGTTGTGTTTTTACTAACGCTATTGGTAATTTTCGCACCCAAGGCTTTCAATTTTTCGCCTGCTTCGTCTCTCGTCATACTTTCCAATGTACCGGTCAGCACATAAACATTCCCCAACAGCGGGGCATTATCGGAATGACTCAACAACTGGGCTTGTTTAGAAAAATCAAACCCAACGCTGGATAAATCCGCCAACAATGCTTGCGTTTCAGGTTTGGCAAAATAATCCACCACGGCTTGAGCCACAATACTGCCCACGCCATAAACCGTTTGGAGTGCTTCCATCTTGGCTTCTTTTAATCGGTCAATAGACCCAAAGGTTTCCAGTAAAACCGTTGCCGTTTCAATGCCGACGCTTGAAATACCCAATGCGTGTAATACCCGAATAGGCGATTGCTGTAAACTGACTTGAATGGCTTCCACCGTTTTTTGGGCAGATTTTTCCGCAAAGCCTTCTAAGCCCAGCAATTGTTCGGGCGTTAAGCGGTATAAATCCGCAGGGGAAAGCACCAAGCTTGCCTGCAATAATTGGTCGAGTGTCGCTTCGCCTAAGCCATCAATATCTAAACATTTTTTGCCCACCCAATGTTCTAAGCGGGTTTGCAGTTGAGCGGGACATCCCAAGGAGTTGGGACAAACCAAATTGACGATTCGGTCTTCTTCCACTTTCGCAACCAGCTCGGTTTGGCAGGAAGGGCAAAACGTCGGCAAGGCGATGCGTTCAGCGTCAATCGGACGTTTTTCCACCTGTACTTGCATCACTTCAGGGATAATTTCCGCTGCTTTCCGCACCAAAACTACATCTCGTAATTGAACGCCTTTTTCCTGCATTAATCCCACATTATGCAAACTGGCCCGTGAAACGGTACTACCCGCTAAAATGACGGGTTGCATAATCGCAACAGGCGTTATTGCCCCCGTCCGCCCAACGTTAAATTCAATCGCTTCAAGCGTCGTTTCCGCCTCTTCAGGGGAATATTTATACGCCATCGCCCAGCGTGGAGCTTTCGCCGTATTACCCACTTGCTTGTACAGGGCTAAATTATTGACTTTTACCACCACGCCATCCGTAGCGAAAGGTAGGCTTTCTCTGGCAGATTCCTGCTGGGTAATAAAAGCCCAAGCCTCATCCAACGAATCACACAGTTTACGAACAGGGTTGACGTTAAACCCCCACGCAGTTAAAGCAGATTGTAACTGCCACAACGTTTCAGGAAAAGGGGTGCCTAACTCCGTATCATCAAAATGCAGTTGTGTGCCTTCTAAAACACCTAAGTTGGTGGCGGCAAAGCAATAGGCTTCCAATTTTCTGTTCGCCACAATTTTAGCATCCAATTGGCGAAGGGTGCCAGCCGCGGCGTTCCGAGGGTTGGCAAACAGTGGTTCATTATTCGCCAACCGTTCGGTATTAATGGATTCAAACCGTTTAAAGGGAATCAGCACTTCCGCCCGAACTTCCAACCAATCTGGCACAGGAGGCGTTTCAGTTGTTGGATTAACAGGTATTTTTAGTGGAATCGATCGAATCGTTTTGACGTTAGCGGTAACGTCTTCCCCCATTTTACCGTTACCTCTAGTAGCAGCTCGCACTAACACACCTTTTTCGTAAATTAAACTCAAGGCTAACCCATCAAGCTTCATTTCTGCTACATAGCCGAGGGTTTCCATGCCATTACTTAGTTTTAATAACCGATTTTCCCATGTTTGCAGTTCGGTTTGATTAAAGGCGTTTTCCAAACTAAGTAACGGTTGCGGATGTTCCACTGTTTGAAAAGTAGTTAGCGGTTCATCGCCCACCCGTTGTGTTGGGCTTTCGGGCAATACCCAATCAGGATGGTTTTCTTCTGTAGCTAATACCATTTGGTATAAAGCATCATAGTGGTCATCTTCCACCATGGGAGCATCCAACACATAGTAGGCGTTTGCCCACTGGTTGAGTTGCGATACTCCAAAACAGTAAGCAGAATGAGTAGGTAACCATGGCAAGCTACGAGCAACAAATTGAAGTTGCTCTGTAAGTGCTGGGTTAGAAGACATCCATTAAATCCTTTGTGATAGTCGTTTTTAACATCAAGCCGTCCTCGTATCTGTTAATAAGCAGGATTAAATTGCTTGAGGAAGCGTTGGTCGTTATTGTAGAAAATACGAATATCATCAATGGCATCCCGTAACATGGCAAGGCGTTCTACACCCATACCGAAGGCAAACCCTGTATATTTTTCCGAATCAATCCCACAGTTTTCTAACACGTTAGGATGCACCATCCCCGCCCCTAAAATTTCTAGCCAGCCGCTATGCCCGCATACTTTACAGCCATCGCCGCCGCAAAACAAGCATTCCACATCCACTTCCGCACTGGGTTCGGTAAACGGGAAAAAGCTCGGGCGAAACCGAGTCTTCCGAGCCGACCCACCAAACAACTGAGCGATAAACGCATTGAGTGTGCCTTTTAAATCGGCGAAGGTAACGTTTTCCGCTACATAAAGCCCTTCAATTTGATGAAACAACACATATTTTCTGCTGGAAACTTCTTCGTTTCTGTAAACCCGCCCAGGGGCAACCACTTTGAAGGGGGGCGTTTTTTGAGCGGACATATACCGAATTTGGGCGTTGCTGGTTTGCGAACGGAGCAATACGTTTTTGGCAACTTCCGTGTAGTAGGTGTCTTGCATATCTCTAGCAGGGTGGTCTTCAGGAAAGTTCAAGGCTTCAAAATTGTAGAATTCCGTTTCCACTTCGGGGCAGGCGTTGTCGTCCAACACGCTATAGCCCATGCCTTCAAATACGCTACAAATATCGTCGATGACTAACGTCAAGGGGTGGCGTTTGCCCACTGGGCTAGGTGAACCAGGTAAGGTTACATCAATGGTTTCGGTGCGTAATTTTTCAGTGAGTGCGGTTTGTTCTAGCTTGGTTTTCTTTTGAGAAAGAGCGGTTTCAATGGCAGATGAAACGGCGTTGAGGGCTTGCCCAACGGCTGGTCGGTCTTCGGGTGGTACGTCTTTGAGGTTGCGTTTGAGCAGGGTTAATTGCCCGCTACGCCCCAAAATGTCGACTCGGAGGGCTTCTAAGGCTTCGATAGTTTGGCAGGTGTCTACTTGGCTGATGACTTCGGTTTGCAGGGTGGGTAGGGTGTTTAATTGAAGGGAAGAAGTAGTGGTCATGGCAACAACAAGGCTTTCTGTTGAGTGGCTAAAAGTAGGGGTATTGATACTACCAATTTACCACAAAAAAGCGGATTTTAAACCCTCGAACCTGAGGGTCTGTTTTACAACAACCCTTCACTGCGGAGTGTTTCAAGCACCAGCTCTACACCTTCGACAGTGGAATCACAAATAGCCCAAGGCTCGACGGTTAAGTTTTGATATTTGCCCGCCAGCACATTCGCCCCATACCCCGTCTTCAATAAAACCCCTCGGCAACCGGCATTCACCGCCAATTCCACATCGGTTGGTTTGTCGCCAAACACAAAGCTTTGGGCTAAATCAATGCTGGGGAAGCGTTCCAACGCTTGCGTTATCATCCCAATTTTTGGCTTCCTGCACTCAGAATCTTTGGCAAATTCAGGCACAACAGCCCGTGCATAATAAGGCGAATAATACATCGCATCCAACCAAGCACCCGCTTGTTCATGCAACAAAGTTTGCACTTTTTGGTTAAGGGCTTCAATATGGTCGAGACCATAAAACCCACGCCCAGCCCCTGTTTGGTTGGTTACCAAAATACAAAGAATGCCCGCATCATTCAGCTTTTTAACCGCTTTAGCAATGTTCGGGTACAGTTCAAGGTCATCCAAATCACGGATGTACCCTTTTTCTACATTGAGAGTGCCGTCTCTATCAAAGAAAACCGCTATTTTTTTATCGGATGCGTTTGTAGCCATTACAATTATTTCAACATCCCAAGAACATTTAAAATGAAAAACTCCCCAGGTAAGATTCGAACTTACAACATTCCGGTTAACAGCCGAACGCTCTGCCGTTGAGCTACTGGGGATTATAAACGCTTAAAGCGGTTGTGAAGAAAAGAATAACCTTACCTCCACAACTTCTATAGTAGATAAAACAAACTCGTTTGTAAACCCCTTTTGTTAAAACTACGCCAAGCAATTGATACCATCTTCAAACAGAAATGTCGTTAGCGTCTACGTTGTTACCGTCAAGCAAAAAATCCTCAATGGTCATCTCTGTACATCTGCGGTTTTTTACTTGCCAGTGCCTAGTATCCATCTAACGCTATTCCTATTTGAAAATGGCATGAGCCCTAGTTCAGCTTGTTTAACACAAACTGCTGATACGCCCAAGTGTAAGTGCTGCTCAAGCGTTCCACCATGACGGGTAAATTATTGGCATCCGTGGCATCTAGCATTGGTAAAATGGCATCTACAGGCAATGTCATTAAAGCTTGGTAGGAAATGGTCAACGGTTTATCGCAAATTTGGTCTATTACGCCACCGGTTTTCTGTTTGTAATAATCATCATAATAAATATTGGCGGTTTTAATGTTTAGCATGGTGCCTAAAATGGCAAAGTGGTAGGCAAAACCTAAGCCATAGCGGGCTTGGGCTAACGTTTTTAAAAAGGGCGTTAATCCCATTTCGTAGGGGTTATAAACAGGGAAACTATTTTGTAAAGATTCCGGTAAATGCTTAATGGCTTTGTGGTCTGCCCCAAAACTGAAAAACGCCACTTCAAAGCCTTGGGCTTTCACATGGTTAACTATGGCTTCCAGTTTTTCGCCCATGGCGTGGTAATCATGCACGTCATCGTATTTTAAGTTAATGGCAAACAGGTTTTGCTTTTGAATGGGGAATAATGCTTCATGGCAGGCGGCCAGCAATAAAGTAGCGTCATCGCCCAAACATTGGCATTCCAGCGTAGGGGCTAGCTTTTTCACAAATGCTAATGATTCTTTTTCCCGTACATAAACAAACGAAAAATGTTTCAAAAACTGCTTAAATAACCATTCGTAAAACGGAGAAGTAACTGGTCCAATACCCAAGCCGGATGCCACAATTTTCGCTTTTGGGTTTACCCAGTGAATAAACGTTACCATTAAATATTCATACACCAATAAATCCGTACCAAAGCCAAGCCGAGTGTTAAAATAACCGCCCCCAATATAGTGAAGTACGTTCAGCTTTTTGAAAAATTCAATGGTTTTAAACGCACCAAGGGGTAGTTTAATAAGGCTATAAATACTGTAAACCAAGGTAAAATAAACGATACCTAGTACCAAAAACAACTTCCGAACCAACCCATGCAAATTCCAGCTAGCCAACGTTCTATTCCAGCCTTTAAGGGGTTCATTGAACGCATGAAGTTCAAAGGGCAGCGGGTAGTTTAAGGCGGGAATGGAATCTTGTTGGGGGTCAATCCAAACGGTGGTGTTTTCTGCCTGAAGCCCCACGCTTCGGTTCAACGCATCTAACAAGCCAAATAATAATAAGTCATCGCCAAAGTTGGTGGAATTATAACAGCCTCTGAAATAAAGATTGAGTGGAGTTTGCTGGGTCATGGTTTTGTATCTTCCCTGAAAAAAGTGTCTGTAGTTAAAACTATGTTAAGGATATCGCAAATAAACGGTTAATACGATAAAAAAGAAAAAAATAAGGATTGATGCTACCCAGTTTTATAAAAACGATAGCCTCTAACCACAAAAATGGCTAGAAGCTATCATTAAAAGAATCAGAATTAGTTACGAATGAATTAAACGCTGCAAGCTACTGGCAATTTAGCACCAACAAACTGTGTTAATTCAGCTAACCGGTTGGAATAACCCCATTCGTTATCATACCAAGCAGCCACTTTGACCAAATTATCACCCATAATGCAGGTCATAGTTGGGTCGTAAATGGAACTGTGGGCATTACCAATGAAATCAGAACTCACTAATTGGTCGTCGTTGTATTCCAATACGCCTTTCAAAGCACCATCAGCCGCCGCCTTCATAGCAGCATTAATGGAATCAACCGTTACTGGTTTTTTGGAAACAAACGTTAAGTCAACCAACGAAACATCTGGGGTTGGTACACGCACGGATAAACCATGCAGTTTGCCTTTTAATTCAGGTAATACCAAGCCAATGGCTTTAGCCGCACCAGTAGAACTAGGCACCATAGATAAAGGAGCGGAACGAGCCCTACGAGGGTCACTGTGAGGTGCGTCAATTAAGCGTTGGTCGCCGGTATAGCTGTGGATGGTGTTCATCAAGCCATGCTCAATACCAAACGTTTCATGTAACACTTTAGCAATAGGGGCTAAGCAGTTGGTTGTGCAACTAGCGTTAGAAATAATGTGATGAGCATCTGGGTTGTAGCTATCAGTGTTGATACCAATCGCCATCGTGATGTCTTCATCGGTAGCTGGGGCAGAAATAATGACTTTTTTAGCACCCGCTTGAAGGTGAGCTTTAGCTTTAGCGGCGTTGGTGAATAAACCGGTACATTCCAATACAACATCTACGCCTAAAGCACCCCAACCTAAGTTAGCAGGATCTCTTTCGGATAGCACTTTAATGGATTTACCATTCACAATCAAGCAGCCTTCGCCATGCGAAACATCAGCATTTAAGGTGCGGTGAACGGAATCATATTTTAGCAAGTGGGCTAGCATATCAGGCGATGTTAAATCGTTAATAGCAACCACTTCAATATCAACATTGGGGTTCAATAAAATGGCACGGAACGTCATCCGACCAATCCGACCGAAGCCGTTAATACCAACTTTAATTTTAGCCATGATTTTAGTTTCCTTTTAAAGGTTAAGGGGAACAAACAAAAACAGGACTTCGTTTAAAAAAACGAAGTCCTGTTAAATAATTTAATATTTTTTAAGCACTTCATGGGTTGCCAAGGAAATGCGAGTCGCTTCTTCCATAGGGCGTTGCCACATATTTCTACCGAAAATTAAGCCCACTGCTCCAGCGTTCATACCAAGCTCTACGTTTTTGTATAGTTTTTCTTCGGTAACTTTGCTACCGCCAGAGAAAATAACTAACGTTTTACCAGCAGATTTCACCACACGCGTAGCGGCTTCTTGTTCAGAATCCGTTAACGATTTATAAGGTTCAGGAGAGTTAGCTTGCTTATCAGCACCCACTTCTGGGAAGTTAACTTTTACAACATCTGCCCCTAATTCAGCGGCTACTCTAGCTGCATAATCAATGGCATACAAGCTGTTTTTACCACCCACTTTATCTACATAAGAACCCCGAGGGTAAGCCCATACAATCACAGGCATCCCGAAGCGTTCAGCTTCTTGGCGAACTTCCATAAATTGGCGAATATCGCGGTCTTGTTCAGGTGTACCCACAAACAAGGTGTAACCAACGGCATCTGCACCCAAGCGTACAGCATCTTCAACGGTAGAAGTGAAAGGTGAAAACGCATTAGCATCAGGAGGAATACAAGTTTTGCCGTTTAATTTCAGCACCAAAGGCACTTTGCCAGCATATTGGTGAAAGTATTTTTGTGCCAAACCGTAGTGCAAGGCAATACCAGAATATTTACCAGCAGCAGCCAATTGAAATTGGAAATCAGGGTTACCACAAGCAGGGTTACCAAAGAAATCAATCGGTCCATGTTCTAAACCTTGGTCAATAGGCAAAATCATTAATTTACCGTTACCAGGGCCATTTTGGTACATTAAGCGGTGTAGTCTTGCTTTTTTGCCCGAAGAAAGGGTCATTTCATCTAAAGTTAAATGTGCCAAAATCATATCTCCTTTTAATCGCTGCTCATTTCAAAAAAGAATGAGGCGAAATCACCAATAAAAAATCACTTTTAAAAACGTTGAGTTTATTTCACAACAGAGTTTTTACTGTCTTATGGTAGCAGAAACAAAGTTTCTTGCAAATACTAAAAATAAAATCATAAGAAATCAACTTCAGAACAGCCTGTTTTTTGTCGAAAGTATTGGTATAACCCCTTGTTGAAAAAATGTAGGCATCATCAACCGTGAGCGTTTCATCCATTTCATTACCAACCTATCGGCTTTATAGTTGGGGCAATTTCCCCTACAACGTTACCCGACGTTCGTTTGGGTACAATCCATATACCGTGCCTGCTTACACTATTCAATCACCCAATTCGGCGTATGATTTCATCCTACAACCCCCAGTAGATGATGAGGGCAACGAAACCGCCCTTAGCACCTATTATAGCTTCAACAATAGCGGTAGAAGTGTTGCCGTTACCGTGCCTAATTCACAAGTTTACGCCACTACCTACCCGTATTCGTTTCGGGTGAATACCCAAAAATTAATGAACCCTTATTCTTCACAATCCTTATTAATTCCCTATACGCCCACAGATATTACCTATAACCCCGTTGCTAACCGATATCAAACACGAGCTCAATTTTTTGAAACCTCTACCAGTAATTTACAAGCTTATTTAGATGCAAACAATTCGTTTTACTTACCTTATTTACGCCTACAAATTACGCAAAAAGGCACTGGCTATACGGTTGTTCAACAGGTAGATGGGTCGTTTACGCTATCTGAAACCGCTACGGATGGGTTGGATACAATTGGCGTGGTCAATACCCCCCAAAGTATTTTGTCTCGCTTTTCAGATAGTTCAACTGCCATAGCACCCGATATTTTTGCCTTGATAGAGGCAGCTTCTTTTCCATTAACCGTGCCCAATTTCGGAAACAGTAGCTTAGAAGTTGACCCTACCACAACGCAAAGCACACCCCTGTTACCAACCAACAATGCCCAAGAAGTGCCGCCACCCCCAATTGTACCCACAGAAGTTGGTAATGCTGCCACCCCATTAATTGCCATTTTACCCGCACAAAAAAACCCCGCCAATGGGAATAATACCGCCATTGCTAGTGTGCCACCGCCTTTAGTGCCCCCATTTTTTGCGTTGCAGAACACCACTAAAAACACTACTAATAAAGAAACAGACATTTTTTTTAAGACGGAACAACCATTTTTCACTACGCCTTATAGTAATACCTCGGTGGGAAGTGGCGTTAATGAACCGTTTCCAGCAATAGAAGCACTGCGGTTGCAAGATTTTCGCCGACCCTTTGCCTTTCCGTTACCGCCTGCTGGGGCATTACCATTGGCTGAAGAAACATCATTTGCAGGGAAATCAATGGATTTTACGCAGATGCCAGCTGGGTTTGGGAATATGGCAAATTTGGGCGAACATCAAGAATTGAACCGTCAAAGAGCAACCGGTGAACCCTTAATTGCTCGTCAATTTAGAATTCGGCGGTTACGGCAAGCCATACAATCGTTAAAATAGCCTTCAGCTTTTGAACTAAACTTGATTCTTTGGTCGTTTTTCAAGAAGTACTTGAAAAAATGGCAAAAATTCAAGATTACAGAAAATTCAAGAAGCTAAAAACCCGAAGATGCTTTAATGGTTTAGGTTTAAGGTGTATTTTAAATAATGCCTACTTGATTGTTTACCAGCTTTTCAAGAGCTTGTTGAATAAATCCCATTTTTTCAACAAGCTCTTGAATTTTGGGCGAAAAATCAAGTGAGCAATTTCAATAAACATTAATTCGCCAAAACAACAGGCGTAGTAGGATGTCCACCCCATTCTAACCAAGACCCATCATACACGCTAACCGCCCCCACATGACCAACACTTTCCAACGCCAATGCCACCACACAAGCCGTAATACCCGAACCACAACTACAAGCAACAGGCGTGTCAGAATCTACAATACCCACGTTTTTAAATAGATTTTTTAGCTCATCAACCGGCTTTAAATACCCATCAGGCGTAATCAACGCTGTAAAAGGCAGATTCATACTATCAGGTATATGCCCACTTTTTAAGCCCGCCCTAGGTTCTGGGGCAGTCCCTTCAAATCTACCAGCAGACCGAGCATCAAGCACAGTAAACGCTGACGTGGTAATATTTTCCATCATCGCTGCCAGCGTTTTAACTTTTTCAGGATTAAAAACCAACCCCAACGGTTGCTTCGTAGCTGAAGCTGGCGAAGCATGACCCGATTCCACAGGTAAACCAGCGTTGACCCAAGCAGGAAGCCCACCTTGCAAAACGGAAACCCGATGCCAACCAAACGCACTCAGCATCCACCATACCCGAGGGGCAGAAAATAATCCCTTTTGGTCGTAGATAACTACCCAGCTTTCAGGGGTTACGCCAAGGGCTTGCAAATGGGCTTCAAACCCTTCTTCCGTTAGTGGTAACATATGTGGCAGGACAGAAGTGGTATCAGCTATTTTATCCACATTAAATTGGTTTGCCTTAGGTAGGTGGGCTGTTATGAATTCAGCATCGGTATTTTTATGTTCGGTAGGCAAGAAATAAGTGGCGTCTAAAATAACCAAATTGGGTGCTTTTAAGTTAGATAATAACGTTTCAGGGGTTATCAATAGAGGAAGAAAGTCAACAATAGGCATAAGGAACAAGGCTTTCTGGTGCAATAGACCTCTTGCATGACTCGATATCTGGGGCATCTTTTTTGTCATTTACGGTACTCCTTTAGTTATTTACTTGTGTGTAAACGCCCTCAGTCGGTTCCGCATTCCTGAAATATGCACCCACCTATCGAGTCATGCAAGAGATCTAATTAAAGGAAGGGTTCACCTTCTAACGTAAAAGAAATGTTACAGATTGTCATCAAAATGTAACAGAATGTAACAACTATCTTGAATAAAAACCTTTTTGTGGATAAAACAAGCAAGCCAACGTCTTAGCCTTGTTTTACAAGTAGTGAAGTATCATAAAAACGATACTTGGCAATCCTTTTTAAAAATAAATACACCAAACACCTTACATTGTTCTTCGCAAAATGGTATGATGAACATGTTGCTAATGTTAATCCCTCTAACAACAGAAGTTAAATGGTTAGCGTTTATACAAATAGGGAAAGTAGCATAGTTGCTAAAATTCTCTAACTAACTTTCAGTGTGTTCAGTGTTTATTTAAAATTTTTTCCAAATGGGATAGATGGCTTCAAGGCTATTCTATTGCTTCAATTGACTTTTACTGTGTTCTTGTATACGGTGATTTCTTTTTGTACGTGTTATTTGTATTGTGTTGATTTTTAAACAGGAGAAACGAACGAATGATGATGATGACGGTTACGACTTTAACTGGTACGAAGAAAAAGGGGCAAACCACTAAAACGTTTGAGCAACTACTACACGATTTAAAAAATTCCACCAGTGAAAAAGTACGTTACAACGCTGCCAGAGTCATTGGCGAATTAGGAGACCCTGTTGGCGTAGAACCACTTATTCAAGCGTTAAAATTCGACAAAAACGGGTCTGTTCGGTTGTATGCGGCAAGAGCATTGGGCGAACTAGGTCATTCTAGTGCAACTTCCCACCTAATTGAATCACTGCAAGAAGACCGTAACGTGGATGTACGGGTTCGTGCAGCCAGAGCGTTGGGCAGATTAGGTGGCGAAAGCGTTGTTCTTCCTTTGGTGGAAGCACTTAGCGATGATAACAGTCAAGTATGCGTAACCGCTGCTGACGCATTGATTGAAATTGGTCCTATTGCTGTAAAGCCATTGATGGGTAGCTTACAATCAGACCGTGTTAACGTGCGTTGCGATGCCGCAAGAGCCTTGGGTGAACTAGGCGTTGCCGATGCTGTAGAACCTTTGCTGACTGTGTTAGATGACGAATGGGTGAATGTTCGTATTTATGCCGTTAATTCCTTGGGTAAATTGGCTAACGCCAAAGCAACCATGCCGTTGATTGATGTATTATTGAACCCCGAAGAAAACATTTTGGTTCGTTCCGGTGCAGCAGCTGCGTTAGGAACAATTCGGGATGCTAGAGCGTTAATGCCATTGCGTAACTTAATTGTGCAAGCTCAAGAATTAGGCGAAATTGAAGATACCGCTTTGAAAGCCTACAAAATGATTATGGCTGCTAACTATAAGCCCGTTTCAGCTTCTGCCGTTGTTAAAGTAGACGACGATGAAATTGAAGATTAGTCTTTGACTATTTCGCAAAGCCTCCAATCGTCTTACCGATGTTTGGGGGCTTTGTTTTGGAATCGTAACATTACCTATTCCACACTTTGCGTTTAGCATTTGTTTTGTGTAATATAGTCTTTATGTAACCTTAATTTTTACAGGTGTCTATTATAAGGCATCTTTCATTCGGAAGGAATTATTTTCTTGTCTTCATCTACTTGTACCTTGGTACGCAACAACACTATTCGTAACATTGCTATTATTGCCCACGTTGACCACGGTAAAACCACCTTGGTAGATAGCCTGTTTAAGCAATCAGGCATTTTCAGAGACAACGAAGCCACCACGGAACGCATGATGGATTCCAATGATTTGGAAAAAGAACGGGGCATTACCATTCTTTCTAAAAACACCGCCATTCCTTATAAAGAGTATCAAATCAACATTTTAGACACACCAGGACACGCAGATTTTTCTGGCGAAGTGGAACGTGTTTTAACGATGGTAGATGGGGCATTACTCATTGTAGATGCCGTTGAAGGCCCTATGCCTCAAACCCGTTTTGTGTTGCGTAAAGCCTTAGAACATAAATTAAAAGTCATGGTTGTTGTCAACAAAGTTGACCGTGCCGCAGCAGACCCCGCCAGAGCCGTTGATAAAGTGGTTGACTTACTGATTGAATTGGGTGCCGATGAAGACCAATTAGACTTCCCCGTAGTGTATGCCTGTGGCTTGCAGGGGACTGCCACCTTGTCAATGGATGAGCCATTGGAAAATTTAATACCCTTGTATGAAGCCATTCTGGAACACATTCCCGCCCCAATTGGCGATAAAGCAGGTTCATTGCAGTTGCAAGTTTCCACGCTAGATTACAACGAATACTTAGGGCGTGTGGTTATTGGTCGTATTCGCAGTGGGATTGTTAAAACAGGGCAAACAATTGCTCTTTCCTTACGGGATGGTGGGGTGAAGCAATTCCGAATTACGAAATTATTCGGGTTTGAAGGCTTAAAGAAAATTGAAATTGAACAAGCCGTCGCTGGCGATATTGTTGCCGTAGCAGGTATTACAGATGCTCAAATTGGTGAAACCATTTGCGAACCCAATAACATTATTCCTTTACCGCTAATTGATATTGATGAACCCACCCTGCAAATGACCTTTAAGGTTAACGATAGCCCATTGGCTGGACGTGAAGGCAAGTTTGTTACATCCAGACAGTTGCGTGATAGGCTGTTTAAAGAAGTGAAATCAAATATTTCGCTTCGGGTTGAAGATGTAGCAGCCGCAACAGATTCATTCATTGTTTCAGGGCGGGGCGAATTGCACTTGTCTATTTTAATTGAAACTATGCGTCGGGAAGGCTATGAATTTGCCGTTTCCAAACCACAAGTGTTAATTAAAGAAATTGATGGGCAAAAATGCGAACCGTTTGAAAACGTATTGCTAGATGTACCTGATGAAAATGCAGGTAATTGTATTGAACGGCTTTCCACCCGTAAAGGGGAATTACAAAGCATGGAATCCGCCAACGGAAGAACCATGTTGGAATTTGTAGTACCTGGTAGAGGGTTACTAGGTTTCCGCAGTGAATTTATTCGGTTAAGCCGTGGGCAAGGTATGATGAACAGTGCGTTTTTAGATTACCGCCCATGGGTTGGTGATTTAAACACCGTGCGTAATGGGTCTATTGTCTGTAGTGAATCCGGCGAAGCCACTTCGTATTCTTTGAAAAACTTGGAAGATAGAGGTCGGTATTTTATTCCGCCCCGTGTAACGGTTTACAAGGGTATGATTATTGGCGAATACAACCGTCAAAGTGATTTGGTTGTTAACGTTTGCAAAACCAAAAAGCTAACCAACATTCGTTCAGCTGGGCAAGATGTGTTAGATGTATTGCAAACCCCTGTAGATTTAACCCTAGAATTTGGTTTGGATTTTATTGCCGTTGATGAGCTGATGGAAGTAACACCAAAATCTATTCGGTTGCGTAAGGCAGATTTGAATGTCAGATAGCCAGCTTTTACCCGATATTGCCGTTGAAAAAGCACCAACAACAGTAGTCGTTATTGGTGCAGGCTTATCTGGTTTAGCGTGTGCTTATGCCTTGAAAAAAGCCGGTATTAGCGTTCAGGTTTTGGAAGCGGGCACCCAAGCAGGGGGCTGGGTTCAATCATTTCCTGTGGAAAATCATCAGTATTTGCTAGAAGGAGGCCCTAATAGTTTCCCTTCTAGTAGCCATGCTTTAGTAGCCTTAGCCGATGAATTGGGGGTGCCGTTAATTTCCGCCAACAAGTCTGCTAATCATCGGTTTATCGCCTTGGGTGAAGCGTTGCTAGAAGTACCGCATTCATTGTGGTCTGCTATTACTACGCCGCTACTACCGTTTTCAGCCAAAATGCGGCTGCTAAAAGAACCGTTTATCACCCCATTACCCGCAGAAGCCCCAGAAGAAACGGTGGCTCAGTTTGTGGAACGTAGGCTCGGGGTGTATGCTCATACCCGCATGGTTCAACCGTTTTTAACGGGTGTGTATGCCGGTAATACTAACCAGCTTAGTGCCAAGGCAGTGTTTCCTAATTTGGTAGCTTATGAGCAACAATACGGGTCTATTATTAAAGGATTTATTGCGGAAAAACGAAAAAAAAAATCCGAAAAAAAAGGAAAACGCCCCTACGCCTTACTTAATTGTGCGGGTGGGATGAAAACCCTCATTCAAAAATTGGAACAAGCCTTATCGGGTAAAATCCACCTAAATACCACGGTTACAGAACTGGAACAAACCGCATCAGGGTGGCTGGTTCGGTTAGCCAATGGGCAGAAAATACCAGCCAATGGGGTGATTATTGCTACACCCGCTTTTGTCGCTAGCCAATTAGTCGCCAGTATTTCAGGGGAAGCCAGAGCCTTACTGAACGCCGTGGAATATGCCCCCATTACGCTAGTGTACCAAGCCTTCAAAAAACGACACCTCACCCAGCGAAAAGAAGGGTTCGGGGTGTTAAAAAGTTGGGAAGTGCCTAACCCCGTCAACCAAGCGTGGTTAGGGTCGTTATGGACCAGTAGCATTTTCCCTAACCGATGCCCCAAAGATGAATGGTTAGTTTCACACTTTTTTGGCGGAGCAAACCATACGGATGTGTTGTTATGGTCTGAAGCCAGAGCCATAGAAGAAGCCACCGCCCAAAGTGCGTGGTTATTGGGTACAGCACCCAAGGCAAGCCCTACGCTCAATGCCGTTTTTAATCATGCCAAAGCCATTCCGCAATACACATTGGGGCACGCCAACCGCATGGCAACCGCTAAAGCCATACTAGCCAACCAATCGCCTACAGTGCAGTTGGCGGGTAATTACTTACAAGGCATTAACCTCAATCACTGCGTATTGTCTGGGCAATTAGCAGCAGAAAACTTATTGAATTCGGGCGTTTTTCAAGCCGTGCCACCCGTTGAATTATTTCCTGTACCGCAACAAGAACCACTAGTAACACAACACGCTGTTGTTTAACGCTTCTTTAACCCCATTTGAAAAGGCTTTAATAAGATGATAATTCGCACAATGTTAGGCTTATTGATGAAAATCAGCTTGGGTTGCTTATTGGTTAGTTTTACCCTTGTTTCATTCACCGGATGCCAAGAAGCATCTGCTTCTAAAGCTGAAAACACGCCATCTGTTTCTACCATCAAAGTAAAAACAGATAAAGGTTGTTTAACCGTGTACGATGCCCCATTCGCCATTAAGCCGCCCGCTGCTTCCGCCAATGATGATGTAGATAGACCCAACCACTGTAAAGTGTTTGATATTGTAGATGGTGATACCTTTACCTGCGATTTTAATAACGACGGCGTTATTGTACGGAAAACCGAAAAAGTACGGATGTTGTATATTGACACGCCTGAAATTCATCATTCCAAACGGAACCCATCCGGCGAACCACAACCCTTTTCCAAGGAAGCAAAAGCCTATACAACCAACCAGTTGTTAGGTAAAATAGTGTATCTTCGGTATGACACAAAGCCCGAAGACCGCTACGGTAGAAAGCTGGCATTGGTGTATACCGTTGACCCCGCCAAAACCAAAAGCATTTCAGTCAACGAACAATTATTGCTAGAAGGCTTGGCAACTGTGATGATTATTAAACCCAATGCAACCTACCAAGCCCAAATAAAAGCGTTAGAAGACCAAGCACTTGCCGCCAAAAAAGGCGTATGGTCTGCCCCTCTTGATTTTTAACCTTCGTTCAATTGAATTGATTTGAGAAAGTGTGCGTTGATGAAACCACCCCCTGCCCTACTATCTAACCCCAATACTTCACCATTAATACTAACGGAAAACTTACCATCAGAGGTTGCTAGCTTATTAGTGCCCGTTTTAAAGCCAACTGCCAGCCTAACATCATTAGCTGAAGCACTTCAAACCTTGAAAATAGCCGATGAAACCTGGATATTTAACTTGCCTGAAGCGTTGTTTTTAACCGATGTAGCCGAGCCTTCAGTCGTGCTGGTAGCTGATGTAGAAAGAATGTTAACGATGGGTTTGGGGGCATTACCCCTACAAGCCATTGCATTGCCATTACCGCCAACATCTACACAACATGAAGATACAAAATCTGAAAATACCAACAGTATTGAAAATCCGTTTTCTTTTATGACAAGCCCACAACAGCAATGTGTGGATGTAAAAAAGAAGCTTAGCCACTGTTTTTCAACCCAGTTTATGGTGGCATTGTACGAATTACAATCTATTTTAAACCGTTTAAATGTGCGGGGCTACGTTATTGGCGGGCTAGCCAGAGACCTAGTACTTTCTGAACAGGCTACGGTACATATTCGTGATATTGACATGACCCTTGAAGGCAACGCTCACGAAATTGCCCACGCCATTGCAGCGTATTCCAAAAATTTTACGCCCGTAGAAACGCATCCTGCATTTGGCACGGCAAAATTACTGTACAAAAATAGTACTCGGTTAGATTTGGCTTCCACCAGAACAGAATGCTACGCCTATTGCGGTGCCTTGCCTACGTTAATTGAACGAGGCGTGCCCTTGGCTAATGACGTGCAACGTCGGGATTTTACGGTGAACACGTTAGCCTTAGCCATTCATAACTTAGGTGAATTGTTTGATTATACCCAAGGGTTAGCCCACCTAAAAAACAGAGAAATTCAAGTACTGCACGGTGCAACCTTTTTTGAAGACCCTTCAAGGGTATTTAGAGCCTTCAAGTTTTCTAACAGACTAGGGTTTCATTTTTCCATTCAAACAGAAGCCCTCATGCAACAATGTTTCCAGTTTTTACCACAAACCAAGTTTAAAGGCGGTGGGGCTAGAATTAAGGAATCGCTTCGAGAATGGTTTGCCCAATATCCCACCGAAGCCAAGCATGAAGGTATGCTCAACTGGCTGAAATGGGGAGGTATTGTGTGCATTTTAACGCATCCGCCAGAACAGTTAGACGTGCCATTAAGTTTAAACGACCAACAACGTATGAGCCTTTCTGAAACATTGGAAGTATTTAGAACCAATTGGTTACTGGTGCAACCCATGTTAGAACAGTTGCCTGAAGCCATGACCGCTCTATTTGTGTGCGATAAAGAAACCGATGACTATAGCCTAAATTTAGAAGAAACCGTACTGTGGTTATGCGGGTTGTGTTATTTAATGGCGTGCTTTGCAGAAACGCCCGCCTTAGTGCAGGCTTTGGCAAACAGGCTTGAATTAACCAAGTTTGAACGGGAAACCGTGCAGGATTATCTGCGGTTTTTAAGTGAACACCCGCTTGATGAACTGCACCCCGAAGGGTCTGCTTTAGACATGACGCAAGCTTTTGACAACCATAACCCCGCTTCGTTAATTGCATTAATTATGGCTAATAGGCAAGCCAAACAATGGATGGAACCGTTGGTTAAATACCTAAAAGTGTGGCGAACGTTGCGTCCGCAATTGGATGGCGATGAATTGATGAGCCTAGGCGTACCGAAGGGTGAACAAGTGGGTAAACTGCTAAGAAGATTACGGGCTGCTTACTTAACCAAACAAATTCAAAATAAAGAAGAAGAAATTGTGTTTGTGCAGGTTTATTTGGCAAATTTGGATATTGCTCAAGATACAACCGCTTCGCTAGCGGAAGGGTTGAACGCAGTGGCGTTGCGTCAGCGGTTTCAAAAATGGTCGTAATAGAGCTGTATTCATCATTTAAAAAACGTACCAACCAGTAGGAACGACCATCGCCTTTGCCCTGCTGCGGCGATGCGTTTCGTCCACCGGAGGGGCAAAAAGAACATCCTCTCGTCAATGCCCTTGTGGCATAGAGGGGTGGCTTTTTGGGGGTCTTTAGGGGCTTGCCCCTGAATTTGCGGGGGGTGTCGGGGGGTTGCCAAACCGCAACCCCCCGACAAACCAGCCAGCGAAAGCTAGGAAAGATAATCGATGAAAGAACAAGCTATTCAATCTTTGAATTAATAAATTTACCGTTGAATGGCGTGCCAAGCGTTTTTAGGCAGTTCAACCAACCAAGTACCATTGGCCTTAGCACCATCTACCAGCTTCGTCCAAAAGCCACTATAATTTTCGCCCTTAACAATGCCATTTAGCGTTCTTTGACTATCTAACCAAGCTAATTGCGGGGTATTATGCAACACCTTCCAACCCGTAGTATCGCCTGGGTGGGTTTGCCAAAAATCAATAAACGGCTTACCCTCAATTTTAGTATGCCCTATCGCCGTGCCTAAACTCATTGCTAAACCAGCGACACCCACGGTGTGGGCCAATTGACGCCAGCTATTATCTTTTTGTTCAGTGGATTGATTATCGCTAAACTGCGATTTTAAAAATCTGAAGGCATCGCGACCGCCGAACGCTAAGCCCGCTAACGCAAGCGGGGCTAACACAAAGCCGTAGCCTCCTAAAACAGTGCCAGCTACAACCGTTCCTGTTGCAACGCCAGCGGAAATAAGGGCTTCTTTTTTACCTTTGAAAGGGTAAGTAGCTATTTGTTGAGCTTTTTCAACTGCTAGCGTGATGGGGTCTACCACCAAGCCCGTTACAAAAGCATTAAAGCCATTTGAAACCCTTTCACCCAATGGGGGGCGGGGGGCGGAATAAATAGGCTGGGCTGTGGTTGTGAAGGCATCGGGTTGTTGATAAGAATAGGTCGGTTGTAGGGGTTGTTGAACGGCAGGTTGAATGTACCCATAAGGCGGCAGGGTATTCAGAGCCCAAGGCGAAGGGGCTAGAGTACCTTGTTGGTTGTAGAGATTAGGGGTATAAACACCGTAACCATTGCGATTGGGGGTATTTAGCGGTTTTTGAAACATAGGGTAAGATAACCTTTAATAAGGTAGGAGGAATGCTTGTACCTTTATTAAACCCTATCAACTAAAAGTTGTGCTAGGTGTGGTTATACCGATTCACAGATTGAATGACGTTAGATGGAGACTAGGCACTAGTAAGTTAAAAACCGCTGGAGTACAGAGACGTACTTTGAGGATTTTTAACTTGCTGGTAACAACGTATACGCTGACGCCATTTAAACTGTGAACCGGTATTAGCAAAGCACGAATAACTTACTTGCCCCATAAAGGGCTTGATTATCTCGATACCCTAAGAAAATAGGCTTTGCAAACGGGCGATTTTTACCCAATTGGTCTAACTGTTTAGCAGGGTCCGTCTGTGCCAATAAAAACGGATTATTCCCCGTAATAGCCTTAGATAATACCGCTTCAGGGCGGGTAACTCCCGAAATGCCCCCCAACGTAGCAATAGGTGCAGCCCCAGCAGTAGCCATTACAGGGGCTTTCGTCATTTCAAGCTGAAACGGGTTTGTTTTAGCCTGTGTATTCGTTTCACCCTGCCCATTTTGCGATGCCTGATTGCCCGTTTGCGGGGTAGAAGCCACTGGTGGGCGGTATTTTTGCGGGGTAAAAGGCTTGGGGGGCTGATAGTTGGAAAACAACTTGCTTTGAATAAAATCTAATACCATCATGGTGAAAAGAACTTTCAGTTATCGCATTGTGTAGGGGTGGATTGCATCCACCCGATTCTTGCAATTTTAGGCGGGAGAATGCAATTCGTCCCTACGGAGAAACCCTCATCCAACAGGAGAGGGGATAGATAAATTGGGTCTTTGTGCCAGCCCATTTCTACAGTGTGCTATAAATTAACAAACCCCGTCATCCCCCAAAAGAAGCAGAAAAGAAAATCCCTCCCTCTCGTGTTTCATCACCAAAGGGAGGGTTTTATTGTTTAAAGTTTTAACCGACTACACTTGACCAGGGGCTTTGGTGTACTGGGCATCATAGTATGAAAAATTGGGTATATAAGAACCATCTGCCGTACCAGCTGAAGCACGGTTAGTTGGTAAATTACCATCATTCACTAATCTGAAACCAGCGTGGAACACGTTTTGTACATTTGGGGTTTCGTTATAAGTAACCACTGTTCTTGCTTCGTTTACACCTGGTAACGTAACGCCTGTGGCTACTTTAAACAATCCATCAGGAGAATTGTAAACATCGTCAGCAGGGTCTCCACCAGCAACTAAGCGGAATTGTTTGCCACTAGCATCGGTTACAACTTGGGTACCACCATCTATACGAACATTCGCACCGTTACCAAATTGTAAATTATACTGTTTGTTAGCAACGTTCCCAGCAGGGTTAATTGCACCCACTAAACTGGTAATGTTAAGCCCACGAGGTGCCAAGCCCGCCACTGTAAAGCCATTGGCATTAGTTGCTTGTTGTGCTGCTGCAAAACCGTTAGGGTCAGCTTGTCCATTAAGAAAAGGAGCAAATGAACCACCTGCGATGTTAGCATTCTTACCGTCTTCAATGACATAGTTGTGATAGCCACCAGCTTGATCTACAACACCAGAGATCTCTTTGCCTGTTTTAGGATCTAAAATTTTAGTAACAGGGTCGCCAGCAACAATACCATAACTTAGTTTAGAATCAGTATAAACAGGAGGGTGCACTGGAGGGTACACTGGAGGGTACACTGGAGGATGCACAGGAGGGTACACTGGAGGAGTGTAAGTAGGTGGGTAATATTGTTTTTGAGGTACTACTGGAGGCTTAGGCATGGGTTGAGCAGGCACATAAGGTGTGTGATATTGCGTAGGAGGGCTATACTTAGGCATTTCGTAACGAGGTGCTTCATAACGAGGAGCTGGTGTGTTATACACATTCATGGTGTTACCACCGTTGTAAATACCACCAGTTTGGCTTCCGTATTGACCACCACCAAAGAAGCTTGTAGGTGAAGTGAAGTTAGAACCAGAACCATATTGATTGTAGCCAGAACCGCTAGTTTGACCAAATTGGTTGCCTAAGAAGCTAGAACCAGCACCAAAGAAGTTATTAGCACCAAAGCCGAAACCTTGTCCAATAGGTTGTTCTTGTCTGCGTGGAGCAGCAGGTTGCTGCATCATGTAAGGACTGGAAAAATTGTTAGAAGCATAGTTATTGAAGTAATTCATGGTTTATCTTTCTCGCTTTATAAGAATTAACAGGGGGGGAATGTGGAATATCAGTATTTATGCCGATTCACAGATTGAATGTCGTTAGATGGAGACTAGGCACCAGCAAGTTAAAAACCGTAGGAGTACATAGAGGTAGGGTTGAGGATTTTTAACTTGCTGATAACAACGTATATGCTGACGCCATTTAAACTGTGAATCGGTATTCGTAACCTTCGCTATAATTTACAGAGCTAGCTAGTTGTTAACTTGTTCTTAACGACTAGTTGTTTTAATAAAGAAATAGAGGAGCAGTAAATTGCTTAATTTTTGATTGTTTTTATAGAAATTGGTTTAATTTGTAACAACCCGTTACAAATAGACCCCGCACAAAATCGACATCTTTTTGTTTTTATGTAATAAATATCTTATATGTAGTGTGATGTGCAAAAAATCCATACTTGAATACAAAGGCTTTATAAATTTATGATGATGATGACCACCGCTTCACAGTTGCCAACTGGCTATAACGCTGATTTTTCAACCCCTAGGGTTTCCCCAAAAGGGCTTCCCCAAAAAACAGGTAGCCGTAGTACGATTGTGCCAACAGGTGGGCTAGTATTACCTACACCTTTACAAGTACCCCAAAACAAAGAAAACGCTGGCTCGTCTGATGCTAAAAAAGGAACAAACAGTGTTGGCGGGGTTTTGGTAGCAGGTGGTTTAGCAACCCCTAAATTACTCAGTACTTACCCGCTAGTGGATGGTACAACCGTTTCGCATTATGTGTTAGGTAACGGGCATCAAGTGTTATTGCACCAAACCAAAAGCCCAATTGTTACCTTGCGTACCCACATTAATGTAGGGTCTACCGTGGAAGACAAAGTATTTAAGCAAACCAATATATACCCCAATACACAGTTTCCATCAGGCATAGCCCACCTAGACGAGCACTGCCACTTTTTAAGCACGCAACACTACCCCGAAAAAAATGCGTGGGTGCAACAAATTGAAGGCTTAGGGGCTAGCGAAAACGCCAGTACATCTGAAGAAGAAGTACAACACGAACTACATTTTAACCGAGAAGATTTGGGCAACGTACTGCAACTACACGCCGAACAAGTGCTACGCGTAACCTATAACGACGCTGAAATTACCCAAGAAAAAAAGAACGTCATCAACGAATGTTCCGAACGAATGAATAGTGGCATGGCGGAACTGTATAACCACGGGCAAGAATTACTGTATGACAGACCCTCGTTTCAAACTTTAGGCAACCGAAGCGATATTCTGCGAACCAAAGCAAAAGATTTGCAAGCCTTCAAACAAACTTATTACACACCCACCAATATGCTAACGGCCATTTCCGGCGATATTACCCCCGAAGAGGTGTTACCGTATTTAAATAAAACCTTTGGTTCAGTGCCTGCCACGCCACTACAAGGTGAAAACAAGGCTAGCTTAAAGCTGGCTTTGAAACCCCATGAAGTGCGGGAATTCACGTTTACATCGCCCCATTTTATTTCAAGCGGAGCTACTTATTTAGGCTTTAAAGGGCCTGATAAACGCAATGTGAAAGATAGAATTGCCGTGGAAGTGTTAACCAATCTGCTAGCAAATACCTCTCTTTCCCCCATGCAACGGGCTATTGTAGATGAAGGACAATTAGCCAATAGCATTGATTGCGGTGCTTCTGCCTACAAACAATCTGGCGATATTAGCTTTTTAATGAGTTCTAGACCCGGTAAAGAACACGAAGCCGTTAAAAAACTGTTTGAAGTGCTTGCCACCGTTGAAGAAAAAGGCTTTACTACCAAAGATTTAAAACAGGTGAAAGAAATGCTTTCGCATGACTATCAAGAAGCATTGCAAAACGGCAGTATTGTTTCTCGGTGTATTGGTAGCGAACAATTAACTAATTCACTTTCGTTTTTTACAGACTACACCAAGTACCTAAACGGCGTACCCAAAACCAGTCCTGAATACGCTAAATATGGCGATGGTGTAACCTTGGCAGATTTACAACGAGTGGCTAAAAAATATTTAGCCCTAGATTCCTATGCCTTAGTTTACGCCTTGCCCGGTACGCAACACCAAGAAAGTGAAAAACGCTCTTCTACCGATGGCGTCATGCCCGTTTTCCATGCCGAAGGCACAACCGTTAAACCCGTAGCCACCAAGCAACCTGAGCCTGAAAAGAAAACACCCCCAGAAACGGGTAAAACGGTTGATAAATTAACGCAGAATACAGAAAAACAAACCACCACATCTGCTACCACCAAGGGGGATCATCCGCCTGCCAAAAGACGGTCGGGTAATACCTCGTTGCAGTTAGAAACGCATCAATCCAACGAAGGGGGCTTCCCTACTATTAAACGCTACCATAGCCCCGAAGAACAAACTTGGTTAAACGCCCTAGCCAGTTTACCTTCAGATGCTTCGCCCCGTATTCGGAAAATTGACCTTTCCACCCAAGTTCCTAAAGATTTAGGCCCTATTGAACTGAAAAAACTAAACAACGGCGTGCAAGGATATTTTCAACAAGCCAACCATCGTGCTACTACGACATTGGAAGTGGTATTTCCATTTTCAACCAACGACGAACGAGATATTTATTTAATTGGTTCGTTATTGACTGATTGCAGCCTGCAAAGCAAAGAACGTCAGCAAGTCTTAGCCTCTGAAGGCATCGAAATTTTTGTGCAAGGCGGTACAGATAAATTCAGCATTGGCATTAAAGGCCCTAAGGGTAGTGAGCCCAAGTTGCTGAATGAATTATTAGAAACCATTGCCCACCCTGTTATTGACCGTAAAGAATATGATGCCAATAAGGCAACGGTGCTTGAAAACCTATTAACCTTAGGCAATAAATCTCAATTTAGGCTTGGGGAATTGATGGATATTGCCAGTACGGGCATTAGCCATCCATATTCGCACAGTTTGAATCAAGAAATGAGAGATTTACAAAAAGCCACACCCGAAGGCAGTATGAAGCATCTTCAAAAAGCGTTACTTCACCCCGAACAGTTCCAGTTGGTGATGGTTTCTAGCTTACCCGTTGGGGCTCAAGTAGCGTTGTTGAATGATTCCGTTAAAGCAACGCAATGGCATACGGTTGCCAACCAACCACTTTATGAAACAAAGGAAACACCACCCGTTACCCCGTTAAATTTAAAAGCCCCTATTTTGGTTTCAAATAACGCAGCAGAACGCATTTCCATGCAACAAAAGTGGCTAGCCCCCTTGCCTGGTTCAAAAGATGAAGCCGCATTTACCGTGTTAAACCATATGTTGGGTGGCATGATGGGCGTTTTCTTTAAAGTAATGCGTACCGAAAAAGGCTTAGTTTACAGCACCAGCACCAGCACAGAACGCAACCCGAAATCTGCTTATTTTACAGTGGCTGCTGATATCGATTTTGATAAACTGCCCCAAGCACTAGAGGGGTATCAACAAGCCATTGACCAATTAACTTCTGAACCACCTACTTGCGAAGAAGTGGAACGTGCTAAACGAGACTTGTTGCTTAGTATGCGGTCTACACGGGAAACTTCAACAGGGCTTGAAGCACTCAATAGTTTGGAATTAAAACGAGGGTTGCCCCCTGTGACTGTAGAAGACCAGTTTAAGCGGTATACGGATGTTACGGCTGAAGATGTAGAACGGGTGGCTAAAACCTATTTAGGCGATGGGGCTTGGACGTTACAAGGCTTTACCGCCCCTGAAGAGGTACTGAAGCAATATTTCCCGACTGTGCCCATGAAGCCATCTAAAAAGTGGACGTTGGATGCAGTGTTGGCTGAAACGCCCCCAAAAACCCTACCAGCAGGGTTGAAGTAATTGACTCTACAATGTAATTATGTTATTTATAGTAACTGGTGTCGGCTTCTTCACTTTAATGATAAACTGTTACTTTAAGACAATTTACAAGTAGCATCAATTCCAGCTTTTTTAACGTTTATTCTTCTGTGTGTCAAGTTATTCATTTCAATAGTCTTGGTTTAACAATTTGATAAGAAAGTTTTCTCTCTCTCGTGGGCTTATTTCCTTCTTCAACAACTTACAGAGCAGGCTTTGCAGGCGGTTTTTCCACTCAAGGTAAAAAGCCGGTGACTCCGTTTGAGGCGAAACCCAGAACCGAGATAGATGAAACATTTACCCATCAAGCCCAGCACAACTATGAACCAGACTCTGAGCAAGTAAGCCCAACACCGCCTTCAACCGTTGTGATGGTTTCTGACCCCATACTCAATGATAGTCCCACTGGCAAGAAAAAGAAAAAATCGCCCATCGAAATTCCTGTTGAATTATTGATGTTAGCCGTTTCAGGGTATTTATCTACCCTAAACCCAGCTGTAGCTTCTGTTATTACAGAACAAATTGATACCAGTTTCTTCTGGAATTTTAACATTCTAGATTATGCAGGGATGGGCTTCCCTAGGGTATCACGCTCATTGAAGCGGGGTGCTCTACCCTACGACCCTGATACCGACCCTGCAACCCAAAAACGAGAAGGGCTAGACCAATGGGTCTACATCAAACAACAACAAGCCAAAAACGCCAATTGGGATAATTTATGGGAAGAATTTTTACGAGAATGTCAAAATTCCCCAGGGGCATTGCTGCTACCCGCCCTATTATTTACCGCCATTCCCCTAACAAGCCGGTTTACAGGCTTCCCCGCTGGCAGAAGAGCCTTCCAAGTAGGCGGAAAAGATATTGATACCAACCATATTCAACCCTTTATCAGCTATTTAGACCAAGTGAAAGCTGAAAACCCAACGATGCCAACCCAAGTGGATGAACGTAAGCAATTGCTCAGCGGGTACTATCAATCGTTATTCGAACAGAAAAATCAGGATTTTTTAAAGGCGGAATTACCACCGCTTTCAATGGCTGTTAACAAACCCGTTACACTCTTTCCGTTGTTACGGGGTATTAAAGAACGCCCCTCAGAATCTATCTACACCTTAACACCCAAACAATTAGAAGGCCTAACGGAGCAAAAAATGCCATCGCTCAATAGCGAAGGGGTGGATTTAACCGTTGGCGGTATTACCTTCAAAGTGGAACGCCACCCTTCCCCAGATTTTGCCAAAGCCAACGCCTTTATGCTTTCTACAAAAGACCCTGTAACCGTTGAACAATTAAGCAAAGCTTGGGCAGATGCGTTAGCGAATTTAACCGCCTTCCAGTTGGAACATGACGGCGTTGCCAAAGCAACCTTCCCATGGGGTAGCAACAAGCACTTACATACCCAACACCAAAGCCTCATGCACCAATACGTGCTATTAACCAATATGTTAGATGTTGGTGTTGAAGTGGCTAATAAGCAATTAGGGGCTAGTTCCCATGAAAACCCCAGCCAATTGAATTTAGGTGGGCAAGCTGCGAAGGATAAAGCCTTTAAGGTGAAAAGTTTTATGAGCTTTGCAAACCAAGCCGATAAAGTGCAAGATGTGATAGTCGCTGCCTTCAAAAAATTAGATAAAGCCAACGCCACAGTTGAGCCAACGGTGGATAATTTTGTACACGCACTTAAACAAACCCAACACACCATGGGAGCCATCAAATTTGTGGTTACCATCGGGTCAGCCATCTGGATGTCATGGTGGATGTGGACGCTGGCACACATTTTACAAGCGGGTAGAGCCTACCCCGCTAACCGCCTAGTACGAAGTGAAGGAGTGCGAAGCGAAGGGGTGCAAAATAAACTAACCCCTCCTTCACAAACCAACCCCAGTAAGCCCAACCCACCTGCTGTCCAAAAAACGGAAGTAATCCCAACGGAGGGTGCATTGGCATGATGATGATGATGAGCAGTACCAATCCGTTTCAGAATTCCGTGTCGAATACCCTGCATTCCTTAGGGAATTGGACCTACGACTTAAACGAACGTGGCAAACGTAGAGCCGTGCAACTGCGTGCAGAAGCGGAAGCAGCACCTAGCTTTCTAAAGCCCGTTGCTAAAGCCGCCGCTTCCCCATTAGCCACCTTGTTAACCAATGGCACCAAAACAAATTTTGACCATTTTAGCTTTACACCCGAATTAGGCGGTTTTACTATTCCGCATTTACCGTTAATGGCTACTCTCATCATGTTTTATGGTTTTATGATGCCAGCCCGTGTAGATTCCGAACTAAAACGAGCCGATAATTTAACCCCGCAAGAACAAGCAAACGAAGGCTTCCTTAACAAAGGTGTTCGGCAAATAATTAAACTATTTTACCGAGAGGGTACAATTAAAACCGATTCAAAAACAAACCCAGATAATAACGTGAACACCGTGGATGTTCGACCTGTTCGAGATGTTATTATTCGAGATATGCTGTCAATTTCGTTGTTCTTGTTTGCTTTAGAACCCGCCCAGCAACTGCTACGGGTTAAAAAACAAAATGATGGCGGTCTGTTTTCTTTTGGTAAAAACAATACCCAGCCCGTTTTAGCTATTATGGATAGACCTTGGAGCCCTAATGGGGAAATGGAAGCGTGGTCTTACGAAAAAACCAATAGACTCTACCAGCTCAATAATTTAAAGGCTACTGAAAATTTTGCGAATTTATTTGGGGGTAATACTTATAACCGGCATAGTGCGGAAATTTTCCGTCGGGCGGTTACACCCATCAATTTGTATACGGAAGACGCCACTTTCAAAACCGCTACAGATGGAACCATTGGGCAACTGCATCAAATAGGCACACGGCAAAATGCGTTAACCAATGCCTTTAAAAAATACTACCAAGACCATGAATTAACCCACAAAAAGCAGTTAGGTATCGATGAAAACTTGGCTCTTAGTTTGTTGTTTGAAAAACTACCGACCTTAAAAAACCACGAAAACGTGGAGACTTTCGCCCAAGTTGCGTTAATAGCTGAAGTAGTAAAGGCAAAAGAAATCATTCAGCAAAAAATAAAAGACTCACTAACAGTAGCTGGGTTTGATTTAGGTGCATTAGAAAGCTTGAAAGCGGGTGAATCCGGCAAGGGGGTTCATCATACCCATAAACCGTTTGCTGAAAGCTTCCTAAAAGCCTATCATGAAGGCGATAGAGAAGCGTATCATAAAATGATGCTACTGGCTTCAAATGTAGGTGGCTTTGTGGATAGTGTGGTTGAAAAACAGGGTAAAAGTGGGTCTGAAAGTAGATTTGACCGGTACGGTAAGGCTTGGGGTAGCTTACAAGGCTTGCAGGATTTACTGCCTCAATACCATTTATTACGCCACACAGAAACAATGCTAAAAGAAGAATCACCCACTACGAGGGCTAGTGAAACAGGCTTTTTAGCCGGCGTTAAAGGCTTGTTTAGTCATTCAAAACAGGCGTTAGCCGGTATTGAACAATTAGACTTGATTACCAAAAAAGCCCGTAGTAGTGGAAAAGCCGTTGGGGTTAAAAACTTGTTTGGTAAAGTGACAGATACCTTCAACCCCACGGAAGTATTTAAAGATTTTGCTAGAAGCATGAAAGCACCGGTTGATTGGATGACGTTTGTGTTAGTAGCAGGGGTTATTGGCTTTGTGCCCGTGTGGATTAACCAAGTTTATACAGATTTAGAATTTAAGCTAAAGCACGCAAAAGATAAAACCCCGCCTGCGGGGCCTGAACCTTTAGAAGAAGATTTAGAGGCGTTTGATTATTTGCCCATCGTGCCAAAATCTGGTCCGAAGCCGGTGCCAACTGCTATTACAATGCATAGGTTTCAAGATTTAGCCAATAATCAATCTTAATACCCATTAAACGATTAATAGTGTCTTTTAAAATCGATTGTCGTTCCTAGCTTTCGCTGGCTGGTTTGTCAGGGGGTTGCGGTTTGGCAACCCCCTGACACCCCCAGCAAACTTAGGGGTAAACCCCTAAGAACCCCCAAAAAGCCACCCGCCTATGCCACCAGAAGGGCATTGACGGCGGGATGTTCTTTTTGCACCTCCGGTGGACGGAACGCATCGACGACTGCAGAGCAAACGCGATGGTCGTTCCTACTGCTTGGTTGGTACTCAATTTAATAATTTCAATAATAAAATTACTGAGACCGTAAGGATTTTAAAATCGATGCTTTGACTGCTAACTGGGCAGGAGACCATCCGCCAAGTAAAGCCCCTAACGCAACGCCTAAAAACGTTTGCCCCGCCAATACCCAAGAAAATTGTAAGGGCACAGTCCACCCAAACGATTGGTAATTAAGCACATGAACTAAAATTACCGCTAGCCCACAACCTACCATAATGCCGCCACCACCACCAAAAAAAGCCAACAATAAGGCTTGGCTTAGTACAACCGCCCGAATTTGTCTGCCTTGAAAGCCTATGACCTTCAAAATCGCCAATTCTTGTTGAGATTCTAATACCAAAGTCCACAAGGTATTTAAAACCGTCAACAAGGCAATGCCTAACGCCACTGCCTGCATCACATAAGTAATGGCAAAGGTTTGGTCAAACACCCGAAGTACCTCTTCCCGCAATTGCTGATTGGTGCGGATGCTCAATAACTGGGTGGGTGGCAATACCTTCAGCAAGGCGGTTTTCACCGTATCTGCAGAAACATTTGGTTGCACATAAACTGAGGCACTCGTGTTTTGACCAACCATAGACCCATCAAAGCGTTCATACAATTGCCGAGGAATAATAACATACCCTTGTTCGCTAGCGTAATCAAAATAAACGCCTTCAACCGTCAAATTTAAATTTCCCTTTGGGGTTGGTAAGGTTAGTTTATCGCCTTGAACCAGATGATGCTTCATTGCAAAGGGTTCAGAAACAATCGCCCCATAAACCGCATTTTTAGGCTGTTTTGCCAACGCTACTACCCTAGTAATCACGCTACGGGTGGCTTCACCGTTGACAAATTTCACGTTCCCGTGTTCTGCAAATAAATCCATCCTCCCCAAACCCAATTTATAGGGTTGTCCTTGGTAGGTTGCGTCTAATTCCAAGAAATTATCGACTGCTGCAACGCCTGCCACAGATCGAATTAATTCAACGGTTTCATTGCTTAAGCGTCCGCCCCCACGGCTCATTTCATGGGTGTAGGGCTGAATAAATAAATCTGCTTTAAGCGATTGTAACACCCACAATTGCACGCTGGAACGAAAACTGCCAATTAGCAACGAAAGACTAACCAATAAGGCGATAGAAACCATCACGCTGGCACACGCCGTAGCCGTTCGGTTCAACGCCCCTGAAAATAACGCCAACGCCGCTGGAGTCCAGACCCAATTAGCAGGCAGAATGGGTTGCAACCAAACAATTGTGTTTTTAATAACCCACGGCAAGCAAAAAGCAGACCCTAATAATAACAATTTTGTGGCAATATAACCTGCAATCGGTACGCCATCAACGGCTGGTAGAAACGCTAAAATCACTGAAAAAACAATGAATACACCCCCCAGTTTGAGCCATTTAACCGTATTCAATTGGGCTTTTACTTGGCTACCCTGCGGACGCACCGCTTCCGCAGGTTGAACGGCTAAAGCTTCTTTTGTAGGGAAATAAGCCCCCACCCAAGTGGTAGCAATACCCAGCCCAATAGCCACCCAAGGCAACCATGGGGGAATTATCAATCCCGCAGAACCCACGCCCGTATAAATAGCTTGTAGGGTTTGCGAAACGGCTTGGCTCATGCCGGAAAGCATCAGTAAGCCCAATCCTAAGCCCAAAACAGACCCCACCAACCCTAACAGCGTAGCTTCTGCTAATAATAGTAGTTGTAGCAAGCGTTTAGGTGTACCAATAACCAATAGCGTGGCTAGTTCGGGTTTTCTTCTAACCATAACAACGTTCAAGGTATTGTAAATTAAAAAAGCCCCAACCAACAAGGCAATTAAGCTTAATGCCGTTAAATTAATTTGGTAAGATTTCAGCAGGGTTTCCACCCGTTGGCCTCTGCGTTGTGGCGGTTGCAAACTGACCGTTGAAGCTGGTAATACCTGCTTAATTTTAGGTAGAACAGAAGCTTCTAACGCTTTAGGCACAATTAAACTAACCCTAGAAAGCCTACCGGCTTGGTTTAACAATGGTTGCACGGTGGCTAAATCTGCAATAACACAATCGCCCCCAGAAGACCCACCAACGCCTTTAGCTTGGAGAATTCCCGTTACCTGTAATGGTTCAACCGTGGTATTAACAAGTAATGAAAACCGGCTACCCACAGTCAATCCATGGCGTTTGGCTAGCGTTTCACCCACCAACACATGATTGCCATTTTGAAATAACTGAAACCAATTAATTGGAGCTTGCCCTGCGACCCACTGCACCGAATCGGTCGTTTTGTTTTGCACCATATCCACACCCAAAATAGAAACCACTTCCGCGGTGGGAACTAAGGGTTCGGATTTATTGAGCGATGGGTTCACCCATAAGCCTTGACCTTCAAGCACTGGGGCTATTTTAACGGCTTCATCGGTTTGAGCTTCTAATTCGTAAAGCGGACGCAACACCTGTTCATCTAACGTCGGCACGGCGGTGGGTACTACTTCCCAATTACTAGAGCCCGCAACTTCTGTAATGCCCGCCTTAAAGGCATCCATAGCAGACCATGTGGCAGCGTTCATGGCTAAAACCACGGCAACCCCAAGGGCAATGCCTAGCACGGTTAAACTGGTTCGCCACGGGGTGGCCAAGGCAGAACGTAAATTCCACTGAAGGAACAATTGCCATGCCAAGCCTATTTTTTTTTGCCAAGTAGGAGTGGTTTCTACAGTTTGCATTGTTAAGCCAGCACCTCTGTATGCAAAGGTTTAAGTGGCTCATCTTGCACCAAAACGCCGTCTCGTAACCGAAGTAGCCTATCGGTTTGCCGTGCCAATTCTTCGCTATGGGTTGCCATGATAATGCTTGTACCTTGTGCGAATGCCAGTTCTTTCAAAATGGTCATTACGGCTTCCCCGCTGGCGGAATCCAAATTACCCGTAGGTTCATCTGCTAAAACTAAAAAAGGCTTGTGAATGAGGGCTCGAACGACGGCAGCCCGTTGTTGTTCGCCACCCGAAAGCTGAGGCGGAGCAGCTTTTGCCCGATGGCTTAAGCCCACTTTCCCCAGCCAATCCATCGCCACAGCGTGGGCTTGGTGGTTTGAAACGCCATTAAGTAACAAGGGTAAAGAAACATTTTCTAGCACGCTAAGAGTGGGTAGTAGGTTAAAAAACTGAAAGACAAAACCCAACTGCTGTTGACGAAACAACGCTAATTCGGCTTCAGAAAAAGCGGAAATAACCGCCCCATTGACCCGAACTGTTCCGCTAGTTGGGGTGTCTAAAGCACCTAATAAGTGCAGCAAGGTACTTTTCCCGCACCCGCTAGGCCCCATTAGGGAAACAAACGACCCTTTTTCAACAGTAAACGAAACGCTTTTCAGCACAGCAGGTTCGCTAAGTTGGTACTGTTTAGATAAATTTTCAACAATAATTAACGATGAAGAACACGAGTTGGGCATGGTTAGAAAGCTTTCATAACAACAAAAAAGAAATGATGTTTTTACCTTACCATGCCTTCAGTATTGATACTATGAGGTTTCTTTTCGTAACAAGATGTCAATTTTTAGTAATAAATGGTTTTTATTGAAATGAATTCAACCGAAACCATTATTAATACCAATTTCAAATAGAAATGTCGTCAGCGTCTACGTTGTTACCGGCAATTAAAAAATCCTCAATGTACGTCTGTGTACACCTGCGGTTTTTTACTTGCCAGTGCTAGTATCCATCTAACGCTATTCCCATTTGAAAATGGTATAACATGACCGAACACCATAAGGGATATTTTGAACCAATGATGATGGCTGACCCACAAATGCTATTAACGCTAACCAAAAATTATTTGGCTAGAAATAACCCCATAGACCAAATTATGGCTAGCATTAAAAGCACCATTGAATTTATCATTACGATGCCAAGCCAAAAAAAGTTGCTAAAATATCGGTCAATGATTTACCTTGAACAGCTAGAATCCATTGAAACGAATTTAAACGCAGGCAAAACAGCCCCACGGGGTAGCCGCATGGATAGATTCTACTAAATAGACTAAACGCCTAAACCCACTTTACGAGATTTACTTTCATCTGGCGAAAGTTCTTCAATAGCCTGATAAATAGTTTTTAACATGGTAGCTGCTTGTTCAGGGGTTGGGTTAGCGGTTTCGTTACGCACATAAGCAGCCGTAATTTCTTTCGCCATTGAAATTTTCAAGTCTTTTGTCATGGTGTTCATAGGGGCACTATTCTTTCTGTAACAACAGGTGAAACAAAGCTAAGGGATAACCCATTAGCATTTACGCTATTATTTTACCATAAAGTACCTATAATCGGGGAGGTTGGTTTTTAGAAGCTGTCTTCATAGTCGCCAATCAAGGCACTTTCGGTGTCATTTACGGTACTCCTTAGGTTATGTAGTTAGGCTACACTGCCCGTCAGTCCGTTCCGCATTCCTAGAAATCGCACTTCCTTGACAACTATGAAGACAGCTTCTTAGCTTACCAACGCCTTGTGGCGTCTCTCACAATATTACCCGGTGTGGCTAGTAGCCCTCTAACGGCGAAAGTGGTCATAAAGCCTATCGCCAACAAAGCCGTGCCAGTCATCAATAAATCAAACGTTTTTTCTTTGGGCGAACTTTGATTTATCCATTTGTCTGAAAAAAGAACAGGGCGGTGGGCAGGGTCGTTAATATCAATGTTGGGTCCGTGGTAAAGTGGAAAATCAATGAGTGGCATGCTTTGAGCTTCATTTAGTTCGGGTGCTTTAAAGGCTGGGTTAGTTGGTACGCCACTACTATACCCTCCCGCATTGTTATAGATGTAGCTACCAAAATAGCCACTACCTAATACACTGCTGGGGTACATACCATAGCCACCGCCGAAGCCGCCACCGTATCCACCACCGTAACCCAAATAACCCATTGCAATATAAATCCTAATTGGTTTTATAGATGCTCAACATCTAAACATACAATAGAATAAAACCGATTTGCTTTGGGTTTTGTGCTAGTTACTATTTTTTATAAAAAGGGCGATGTTTTTTCTTGCAACGTTTTCATTTGTGCCAGTGGTTGCAAATCGCCACGAGTTGAAGCGACAGGGATACCCTTGGTTAAAACATCTGCTACCGCTTGATATTGTTGCAATGCAAACAACGTTTCAGCCCACTGTAAATACCCCTGCGAATGCTTAGGGTTTAACGTAACCGCCTTTTCAAAAGCAGCTGCCGCCGCTTCCAGTTGATGTAATTCCAAGTAGGTTGTACCCAAACCATAATAAGCCAATGAATCCGTCGGGGCAAATTGCAAGGCGTGCTGAAACAGGGCTATTTTTTCTTCCAGCTTTTTTTGATGTTGGGCTAACGCTTCCACTTCAGTTTCTACTGAAACAGATGTGGCTGGTGCAGCGGTCGTTTTTTGAAGTGCTGCTTTTTTTGCCATGGCTTCTGACATTTTTAGCCCCATAGCCACACTGGTAGCTTTGGCTTTATAGTGTTCCGCTTGGTCTTTATCATTGAGTTTCAACCAAAATATCGATAAATTGGTATAAGCCATCACGTGTTTATCGTTTTTTTCAAGCAACTGGTGCATGGTAGCAATGGCTTCTTCAAAGCGGGATAACCTACTTAATAAGACGCCTTTAGTTTCGTAAGCTTCTAAAAAGTTAGGATAATTTTCCAGTAGTTGGTTTAATACCAACAAAGCTTCTTCCGTTCGGTTTTCCACAAAATGAGACATAGCCACTTCATGCAAGCGTTGAGCCTGCTGATGTTGCGAAGGAGACTGGTCGTTTTCGGTTGTTTTGGTATCGGAAGGAAAGCCTTCTGCAAAGGGCAATAGGATAATTTCTAAGGAAACAGTAATTTCTTGATTTTCACCATTCTTAAGTATAAAGCTTTGAGCTTGCACCCCTGGTAACCGAAAGGATCTGTTAAGGTAGGCAAGCCCATAAAGGGTTTGAGTCGACTCATCAAGCACCCCTGAAGTTATTTCAGCCATTCGCTTTTCTTCATGAAATAAGTACCAAGGCGACTGGGGTGAAGTGGATAAAAAAGTGGCAAATTTTGATTCTATCAGGTTTTTAGGGGTGATTTTAACCCCCATCAGCGTTTGTTGAATGCCCCCATAAGTACGGACTCTGGCAACGGTTTCTTGCCCTAAAAAACACCCCTTAGTGTAGCTTACAGTATCATGTTCAAGCCCCGTTTCAGGTAACTGGGTTTCGTGGGTTAAGTCTCTTCCCCAGTGGGGTACACCCCAAAGGCACTGTAAGGCTTTAAAGGTTGTTAAGTCTAGCGGTGTAGTTTTTTCAGAGACTTGCACAGGCTGATTATTCGGCACAAGCGAAACCGTGGCATTTAACAACAATCCCTGCGAACCAAACACCCAAAACGGAGCGGTTATTTGATACCCACCCGAAGTTGTAGGGTCGATATGATTCGCTTTTTTTTCTGACAAACCCGTTGACGTAATGCCAAATTGAGCAATGACCTGCCATTGGACGGTTTCATCAACACAGGTAAATTGTTCCATTATTTTGAAGCGGTTCACTTCTTCTAGGAATTTTGTTGCTAAAACAGTTGGTACTAAGGCGTAGAAAACCGTTTCATCCACTCTGTGCAACGAAAAAACGGCTTGCACATAGGCTTTTTTATCTAAAAACGTATTGGCTTGCCCTTGCCCAACAGCTAACGCTAACACATCGTTACTCGTTCTTCGTTGCAAATAACCCGCAACATCCGCTCCTGCAAGCTTAAACAAGCTAACTTCAGCAGTAGCTAACGCCACCGAATAAGTGGCATTCTGCTGCCAAAAAGAGGGTATTTCTGTTGCCAATGATTGGCTTACAAATAACCGACTATAATTACTAGCAATAGCTAAAAGCGGACTGTTTTGCTCTGTAGCAAGGGTATTCATAGCTTAAGCAGGAATCGAAAACGCCGTATCAGGAAACGCTTTTTTTAGTTCTGCTTCTAATTCACCGTTTTGCACCATTTCCACCAAAATATCAAAGCCACCTTGAAATTCGCCATCAATAAATATTTTAGGCAGCGTTGGCCATTCTAACACTTCATTCAGGTACATCCGTTTTTCAGGATTCTCCAATACATCTTGCATTTCAAAAGGTAAGCCTACTTGCTGAAAAATTTGAGCCGTACGCATAGCGAAACCACATTTAGGCTGGGTTTTTGTGCCTTTAGAATAAATCATAATTTTATTAGCGGTTAATTCTTCAACCATTTCTTTGCCAATAGGGTGGGTAGTATCTAATTCAATCATCATCATTGGTCAAGGGTATCCTTTTTATAAAATAAACGAAGAGCTTACATCAAAGTAACTTAATTATAAGTAAAAAAGGGATTCTTTTCAACGCACCTGTTTTAATCGCAAGAAAAATATAAGGATTATAAGATTTGTCTCTTTGCATCGACCATCGTTTTTGTGTTTTAATGGAATGTATAGTTTTATTTTATCTTATCCCGCGATTAAAAAATAAGAGGTTTTTATGATGATGATGATGTCTCTAACCCATACCCATATTTCTGCAGATTTAAATGATAGCGTACCAAACCGGTACGAATTAACCTTGCAAATTGCCGAAACCGCCAAGCGGTTAAAAGAAAATAATCGGGAATCTCGGAAACGCGAATTGTTTGGTTCGGAAATGGGTGCTAATTACTATGATGATAAAGTGATTTACCAATCGTTAGTCATGAAGGCCAGCGAAATTGACTTAGGCGATGGCTTAATCGGTTAAGTATTTCCATACAGTTGAAAAAATAGCCCAACATCGTCGGGAGTTAATTGGGTGTTCTGCCAACCTAAGGGGTGCATAACGCTATTAGATTGTTGTGCATGTTTTAAGCCTAAAGCGTGCCCTAATTCATGCAAAATAGTGGTGTAAAGCCGGTTAGCCTGTTGTTGCGTGTTAATATAGGCGTCAATTATCGGGGTTTTGGCTAGTTCAATAGTGCTACCCACAATGATGGGTTGATTATTAACCGCTTTAACGTGAAGCCACGCTTTACCCGTGTTATAAGCGGTTTGGTGTCCTGCTTGTTGTAAAAGAGTGTCAGCCCAAAGCATTAAAATATCAGCAGATTGCGTGGCTTCTGGGGTAGGGTTGGCTAGTAAGGTAAACTTTACTTGAAGGTTTGTACCCACTTCCCAAGCCTGCAGAGCTTTTTGAACCAACTTAATAGAAAGCCCATCTGCTTGAATGGCTACGGTTAGTGGTAGCAACTTATTTTTGTTGGTTAGTTGTTGCCATTGAGGGGACAGGCCTACAGGTTTATTTGTGGGTTGATTAGGCATTACAACAACAGAACCCTTTTCTTGCCTTGGGTTAAGGAGTTTTGGTAATGCCGAAAAAAGTGGATTCAGTAGCATCGGCTGAAATCTTTCAGTGAAGGGGAGAAGCATCTAATTATTTATCGGCTATTGTGTTGCTTGAATAGACGAGAGTCCACCAAATAAGCGAAAACCTTATGAGTGAAAAAACTACTTGCATTGGCTTTTGAAAATTGATACAATCTTTACTACAGGCGTAAAGTTAACACTGTTTCGTTTTTCTTTAGAGTCATGCTAAAAGCTCTCCCCTCTCTCTACTTTCGCTTTCTACTTGGTTTTAAAAAAGAGGACAATCAATTGTGATGATGATGCAAATTAGTGGTTTCAACAATGCTTACCCAGAAAAAGTACAGGTGCAATTTGGCAACTGGAAAGGTGAAGGTAATACCAAAGAAGAAGCGTTGGAACAGGTGCGTGAAAAAAGTTATCAATCTGTGATGGCACACGAAAATGCTCATGCCCAAGCAGCGGGAGATTTAGTTGCAGGTCCCATTCAAACAACTAAAAATGCTCAAGGTATTACAGTAGCGGGTTCTGTTGCCATTCGGGTTGGGTTTAACGCCAAAGACCCAGTTAAAAGTTTGTCGGATGCAAAACGGGCTGAAAAAGCCGCTACAGCACCCAATAGCCCTTCTGCTCAAGATATGAAGGTAGCTGCTATGGCTCGGGGTATTCAAGCCCAATCGCTTCAAGCAATGGCGGTTCAAGGCATGGCTCAGGTTGCTATTCAAAACAACAGTGCCTCTCCTCAGTAGGCCAAGGCTCGGCAAATGGCAGGCGTTTCAGCTACTTAATTTATGGTTTCATAGCACAAAATTTTATTGATTCTTGTTTAGGCTATTAGTGTTAAGTGCTAATAGTCTAATACCAATTCTCAGATTGAATAGCGTTAGATGGAGACTAGGCACAAGAGCGTTAAAAACCGCAGGCGTACATAAACGTACGTTGAGGATTTTTGACTGGCTAGTAACAACGTATACGCTGACGCTATTCAATCTGAGAATTGGTATAAAATTTTTTAGGAGTTCTACTGAATGGGCATTCCTGCCACCGCCATACCCAGTTTTAATTTAAATCCGCCCATTGTGCGTAACCCGTATTCGGATGTACCCTTGAACCAACAACTAACCAATGTAACAGCTGATGGTGCGTTAAAAGGCGGAGAAGCCTTACTTCGTCCCACCAACGCCATTGCAGAACTACCGCCTTTAGATAAAAGACAACCTGCTATTGAACAACTGAAAAGCAGGGTGGAATCGAACTATTTGCAAACCCAACGGGTGGATTTTCGGTTACAAACGGTACTCAATCACATTGGGCAGGTGATTCGAGATGTTGGCGAAATGCAGACGGATTTAAACCGCTTTAAGTACGATGAAGCCAGAAATAGTGAAGATATGAAACAAAAGTTGGATAGAATTTCTCAACGCCAAGCCCGTATGGATGATAAGCTGGATTGCATTATGCGGAGTGAATCGAAGCTTTCTGATACGCAAGATGCGATTGCTTACAACGTTCGAAATAAATAGCCTTAAAATTCCAGCGGGTAACAGGTGATGCTTGCACCTGCCCCACCTTCATCCCCACACCCATGAACAGCCACCCAAAGCACTTCTAAACTAAAGTTTGCCAAAGTTGGGTTTTCAGCTAAGTAGGCTTCAGTTAGCAGTTGTAATCGTTCTTGCTTTTTAGGCGAAAATGCCGCTTTCAAGGCAGATTCTTGCCCATTAGCATCCGTAGCAGACCGTGCTTTCACTTCAATAATCAGCAATCGATTTTCCAAAGGGTGTAGCATAATTAAATCCAACTCGCCAATGCCGTGTTTTCGCCAATTGGCATCGGCTAACGTAAAACCTTTACGTTCAAAATACTGCTGAACCAAGCGTTCACCTTGGTTGCCTACGGTTTGATTGTGCGTTGCTTTCACCATAATATGTACTGCTCCTATAAGGTATCTTCCGTCAACTATTGATAATTTGCAACTTGAAAGTAAGTTGTGTTTTACGCATAATAAAAAAGGTTATTAAACTTCATCGTTTATCTTTTTTGGAAGTGATCCGAATGGTTAGGAAGCCGCCTCGAAAGCGGTCGCCCCTTGCGGGGTTGCAAGTTCGACTCTTGTCACTTCCGAATTTTTTTTGCAAACTTCTCTCTCTTTTAAACCCTGTAGGACTTTTTTTTCTGTGAACGAATCTACCATTGAAGCCCAACTATTGCAGGCAGAACAGCACTTATCAACAACAGTATTTCCAACCATTGAAACCATTTGCCACCATAATACCAAACGAGTATTGGAAGCTTTCAAGCTGGCTAGAATTGGGGAAGAACATTTCGCCTGCGTTACAGGCTATGGGCATAATGATTTAGGCCGTGAAGCGTTAGATGTGTTATTTGCCCACGCACTGCAAGCGGAAAAAGCCTTGGTTCGTCCGTATATAGTTTCAGGCACGCACGCCATTGCCTTGGCACTAAATGGTTGCCTAAGCCACGGTATGACCATACTTTCGTTGACAGGAAACCCGTATGATACGCTGGAAGAAGTGATTGGTATTCGGGGCAATTCCAAACAATCGCTCAAGGCAAAAGGGGTTTCTTATCAGGCGTTAGATGTGTTTGATGGGGAAGCAGGGTCAATTCGTACCATTTTCACGATGGAAGAGCAAACACTCATTCAACAAGCCAATATGCTTTATATTCAGCGGTCTCGGGGATATAGCACTCGGTTACCGTTGACCATTCCTCAACTGGAAAGACTGATTCAATCAGTCAAAGCATTTAACCCAACCGCCGTTGTTTTTGTAGATAATTGCTATGGCGAATTTATGGAAACCCAAGAACCTACTGCCGTTGGGGCAGATTTAATGGCGGGTTCGCTCATTAAAAACCCAGGTGGGGGTATTGCTTTGGCGGGCGGTTATGTAGCAGGGCGGGCGGATTTAATGGAATCTGTAGCGGAATGTTTAACCTGCCCCGGTATTGGGGCGGATGGTGGTTATATGTTTGACCAAACCAGAAACTTAATGCAAGGGTTGTTTTTAGCCCCCAATGTGGTGAAAGAGGCGGTAAAGGGAATGATTTTAGCGGCTTATTTGTTTGATAAACAGGGGCTTAAGGCATCGCCTGCGTGGGATGAGCCGAGGGCGGATATTATTCAAACGTTGTTTTTGAAAAATGCTGACCAGTTGAAACAATTTTGTGCCACAGTTCAGGCTTTTTCGCCCGTTAGTTCTTATGTAACGCCGATACCCGCTAACGCACCAGGGTATGAAAGCGAACTGATTATGGCGGGTGGTACGTTTATTGATGGGTCTTCGATTGAACTTTCTGCTGATGCTCCGTTACGTCCGCCGTTTTGTTTGTACTTCCAAGGCGGGCTAGTGTATTCCCACACTCGGCTAGTAGTGGCTGAACTACTCAAACACCTTGGTTAATCGGTCTGTTTATTATCATCTGATATTTCGGCTTTGCTTTCTTCCTGCAGTAACCGATTAATTTGCTGATTGTATTTTTGGTAAAAATACGAAAGCATCAACATAATAACGCCCAGCCCCATAAATGAAATAATTCTGTAGAACTGTCCCAAAAAGGCTAAGTCAATAATAAACACCTTTAAAATACTAATGGCTAATAATGCTAAGGCTGTATATCGAATCGGTTTGATTTTCTTGACAATACCCCAAACCATCAACCCAATGGAATATAAAAGCCATACGGTAGAAATAGTTAACTGTTTTACATTACTTAAAAACGCTAGTTTACCATCGCCTTCTGCCGCACCCGTGTTACTTAAAAGCAAGATTTCTTTGGCGAATAAATCTTTAATTTCCACAGTTAACAAACCGAAAATTAACAAACTTAACGTCAGTTGTATCAATCTGATATAACGATATGCCGATTGCGATGCTGAGGTTTGCTTCAGCCACTGGGTAACATAAATTAATGCCACGCTTAACACACCACATAATAACACCCTTAAATTGAAGAAGGGGAAATACTGTTCAATTGGGGTAAAGGTAAACCCGTGCCACACGCCAATAATAAAGGCTAACCCAATGCTAATACCCCCAAACACCACCAATGGCACATTCTTATTTGCCAAACCATTTTTGATTAACGGCAGTGCCATCAGAGAACAACCCACGCCCAAAATCATTTCTTTATTGAAGCTAAGTCCTTCGGTAATGCCACCCAAGGTAGCTGCTTGTTTAGCAAAGTAATCAGAAATTTCACTATTTAACAACACAAATAATAGCGTACAGCCAACATAGGTAAACACGGTTTTTACACCGTTTAACCAACTGGGCTTTTGTTCCAAGCCTTTAATGAGGGTAGTAACATAAAACACCCCCGTCGCAATCAAACCAAACGCAGCGAATCTTAAATTGATGACTGGAATGAAATTTTCTAACGGAGAAAACGTTGTACCCATAATAAGCAAGCTTAAAATAACCGTTCCCATACCTGCTAAGCCAGTCAAGGTAACCGCTTGATTTACTTTTTGAATGCCTGCTTTAACCAACCCTGTTGCAAACGAACACCAAACGAGGGTTTGAATCATTGTATTATTGAAATGAATCATCATGGCGGCAGCATCTGTACCTGCTGAGGAGGCTAATTTCCCCATGAAATCATTGGTTTCTAAGCTGAACAACAGGAATAATAAAGTCCACAAACAGAATTTGATATAACCCGAAATGCCTTTGGCTTGTTCAACGAATGCTAATTTCTTAGCTGATAATGCTAATAAACCGCCTAATACGGCGAAGGTTAATACCCTGAAGTTTAATATCGGAACGAAAGTTTGTAAGGGTTCATAAACCAGTGTTTGCTGATTAACTAACAAGGCAATAATGGCTAAGATAAATACACCCAAAGCACTCTTCCAAACATAGCCTTTAGCATATTTTACGCCCAGCCATAAGATGGCAAACGCTTCAATTGCCCATGCAATAACTTGCGGAAAACCACTCCAGGCTAAATCTACCGCCACTGTTAACAATAAAATAGCAGCCAAGATATTCTGCTTTAAATAGCCTTCAGGTGCCTTGAATTGTTTGTAAACACCCACACCTAACCCCAAGTAAAGCAGTGAAATCGATCCTGTTGCCGTTGCTAATTCAGTCGCACTACTGCATAAGAAACCAACACCGCTATAGAATAAAATCCCATTCAAAATAGCTGTATAAATACTGGTAGCTTTCCCTTGGGATAATCTGTAAACATCTAACCCTGTATAAGTAGCCCCCAATATGGCTAAAAACAATGCTGATGCAACGGTAGTGTCACCCAAGCCATGTGAAAGAAAATAAATTACGTAAGTGGCTAAAATACCCATGTATTCAAGGGGCTTCCACCGCTCTTTTTTAATAAGCAGTGCAACCACTAAACCATTAACAAACACCAAATAGCTATAAAGCCCTAAAGGGTTTTCCGCCTGAAATGAAAGCATTAAAGGCGTTATAAAGCCACCAATTAACCCCAGTATAGCTACCGCCATAGAATCATATTTTAACGCTTGCGTTAAGGCAACAACCGTTGAAACGCAAAGTAAAATAAAGGCGGAAGAGTCATTAATTAGATGATAAAAATTAAACGCTGCAAAGGTGGAAAGATAGGAAATAGCAATCCCTGCACCAGATAAGCCTTGAGAAAAATTTTTGAACGCTTCTTGTTTGAAAAACTTACTTGCGGCATAAAGTAGCCCACCTGAAACCAGAAACCCAAATAGTACTTGAATCCATGGGCTTATCCAGTGGTTATCAAACGCATATTTTAGGAAAAAGCCCATGCCAATAATCAGTGCAACGGCTCCTATTTTATTGAACAAACCAGAAAGTGAAACCGCTTCCGTTACTGGTTCCTTAACCACTGGGGGCTCAATATCCGCCCAAGTGCTTGGTGCAAGTTCTTCCATTACTTGGTAGGGCAGTGGTTCATCTACCGCTGGGCTGTGGTGTAATGGCTCATCTGGTTCAATCAAATCAATCTCATCATCAAAGTTAAACCTATCGATTGGCTCAACAATCACCGTTTCTTTGACTGTTTCCGCTACCGCTGAAACCACAGGCTCAACGACTGCAGCTTTTACTTCGGTCGCCTGAGGCGATGTTTCGTTGTTTAACCGCTTCAATTCAGCTTCCAACTTAAAAAGCTTGTTTTTTAGCGAACTTACATCGGCTTGTAATTCTAAAATACTTTCGTAATAAAACTGAAGCTCTTTCTTATTATTCACATCCTTTGGTTTGGCTAACCAAACAATGCCATAAATTAAAAAGAATATAAACGCACTAAAAATCAAAAATTCCAACATATGAAAAGCTCCTAAACCTGCTATTTTTGCAGTATAGAGGGTTAAACTTCATCAAAACCACGGGGTTAAAGCGAATTCATTAATTCAGGTTAGAAAAAGCCCCCCAAATGGGCGATTCTGCTACGCAAGGCTATCGCTTTGTGCCGATACCGTTAGTAATAATTTGCTAATACCAATTCACAGTTTAAATGGCGTCAGCGTATACGTTGTTACCAGCAAGTTAAAAATCCTCAAAGTACGTCTCTGTACTCCTGCGGTTTTTAACTTACTGGTGCCTAGTCTCCATCTAACGACATTCAATCTGTGAATCGGTATAACAACTACGTAACACAGAAATATAGGGGATTCTCATAATGATGAGCAACGATAGCCAAACGAAACAACAAACGTACCGAGATATGATTCTCACTAACCTAGAAACGATTCCAAACCATACCATCCTCAACCATTTTGGCATGGTTTCAGGCAGCGTTGTACGGGCCAAACACATCGGTACAGATTTTTTAGCCGGCATAAAAAACATTGTGGGGGGTGAACTGGTGGGGTACACCAAACTAATGGAAGAATCGAGAGCTCAAGCGGTTGACCGTATGGTGCAACAATCTCGGCATTTAGGTGCCAACGCCATTACCAACATTCGGTTTGCCACCTCTTCCATTACCGCCGGTGCGGTGGATTTATACGTTTACGGCACAGCCTTGAGGGTCGAAAAAACCGTTGCTCCAAGTTCGTATAGCTAAGAAGGGTATTCGTTTTCATGCAGACTTTTAGAAATCGAAAACTGCCCCTCTTATGGCATCAAAAACGAATTGTAGTTATTAGCCTAACGCTATTTTTATTGGCATTTGCTACCTGTTTCAATTGGGCGGGCTGGCAATCAATCAACATTGCAAAAGCTGAAACTATCGAAAGTATTAATCAGTATGTTGATGAAGTAGAACACCCTACTACACAACCAAACGGTGTTAGTGTCTTAGATGAAAATGGTCAACCTGTACAAACCCAACCACCACCAGCAGAAGAACCGTTAGATGTTGCCCGAAATTGGTTGGAAATTGTGAATAACTTTGGTCAGCTAATTATGATAGTAGTGTTGGCAACCGTCGGATTCGTTTGCGGTACCATCGCTGAAAAAAAGCATTATACTTCCATTAAACGCCGAGAATTAAAATTTCGGGAACTGCCTGCTGTCCCCATTCGGTTGCACCATTTTCTTTCTGCTCAACAACAAGAAGCGGTAGTAGAAACCCGATTGGTTACAGGCTGTGTCGTAGTTTCTCAAGATTATTTCAAAATGATTTTAGCGAACTTGAAGAACTTTGTAGGGGGCAGTGTCTCTTCCTATGAATCGCTGATGGACAGAGCCAGACGAGAAGCCATTCTACGAATGAAAGAACAAGCCCCTATGGCAGATGCCATTGTGAATGTTCGGTTAGAAAGCGTAACCATGGGTAAGGATGAAGGCGATAAAAAGCCGATTTGTTCTATTCAAGTGTTGGCTTACGGTACAGCCGTTACGCTTCAACGGTAAAATCTATCGCTTACGTCTTTAGCTGGTTGGTTTGTAAGGGGGTTGCGGTTTGGCCCCCCCCCCCCCCCGACACCCCCCTATGCCACAAGGGCACTGACGGGGGGATGTTCTTTTTGCCCCTGCGGTGGACGGAACGCATCGACGACTGCAGAGCAAACGCGATGGTCGTTCCTACTGATTGGTATGCTGTTTAATCTTTTAAGCTATTATCTGACTTTTTCTGCTTTTTGGGCAATAACGCCCAAATGCCTAATGTACCACCCAAAACGGCTCCAACCCCTAAGCCTATTTTTTGCCCCACGCTAGTTTCTTTAAAGGCTTGGGTTAAACTACTGAAGCGATCTCCAACCGTTTGTTCTACAATTGCTCCGCCACTTTCTTTATAAGCAACCTTAAATTGTTGCCAAGCAATAGCTGTCATTTTTAATAAGGGCTCTCCCCTTGAAAATGCCGGTTGCTGAATGGCTGTTCTCAATTGCGTTTGCGGATGCACAACCCCAACCAAACCAGCTTCTGCCAAAGTAGCGTATTGAATTTCTGTCTTACTGGTTAATTTATTTGTGCCAATCCCATCTTGAAACCACTGTGCAGCCACTCTTTCTACGCTTGTTAAATTATTAATCAGTACATCCAGCCCCCAAGTTTGGCAAAACTTGCCCCATTTTTCTGCTGGTGAATTGGGCTGAATGTTTTGCTTGTAATCATTGACTATGGTTGTAAACCAATCTTCTGCACCGCCAGCTTTTGCGGTCAGTACTTTTTCTACTCGTTCTGCTTGAATGAGGGCAATGGGCTCGAATCGTTCGGTTGCATTACCTTCGGCGTCAAATAGAAGCCGTTCGGCTTTACCGCCCTTTTCCAACACTTGAATTTCTTGTAAAAAGTCCGCTGCCGTATTGAATATTTTTTCATACACCGTTTCACTAGTGGCTACTGCACCATTAGCCGTATGAAACCCTGTTCCACTAGCGTTAGGCGTTACTGGGTAAATAACGTGTCGTTCAACCGTTCTATTGGCATTATGATTATCGTAAGCAAACTGCCATTCGTGATTTTCAAAATTGCCAGAACTGGTTTTAATGGTTTTTACCCTGTTAATGGGTTGTCCTTTTGCATTAAGGGTAAAACAATCATTCAACCCATCAGGGGTAAGCACGTTGATTTGTTTTAATACGGGCTCAATAGGGTCTGTTGAAGTAGCCACCTGTGCTGGGTTTTCATACCGGTACTGAACTTGGATGTTTTGCGTGGGATGATGATGAATGATTTCAAACGTGGCTTCAGCTTCTGTGGTTTGAATAGCTTTCGGGGTAAATTCATAATAATGATTATCCGTATTAGATGTAGCCGTCAGTTTGTTGGGGTTTAACACTAAAGCTTCGCCACCTTTTTTAAGGTAGACGGGATTTTGTTCAATTTCTTCAAGTGTTTTAGCCGATTGGTTGGTATGGGTAGTTGTTCCGGTTTTGTTTGAAGCGGTTGTTGATGTTCCCTCTTCTACGAAATTGGCGACATAATAACCCACAACGCCTCCTAAAACCGTGCCTAAAATACCCCCACAAGCCGTTACCAATGGTGCCAATGAAAACCGACGAGGATTGCCAGCTAGTGGTACTTTAATGGCAGGTGCTTGAGGTGTAGCCGGCTGACCTTCCTTACCAGATTTTGTTTCTGGTGCAGCCATTGCTTTTTCGGTGAATGAGACAGCATCAGACGCTGTGGGAACAATAGGCGTGTTCTGGTTTGTAGCGTCTGCTTTTACGGCATCGCTAACTGAAGCTTTCCTAGGCAAACAGCTATGGGAAGCCTGACATAGTGGATTGTTGACATTGAAAGCCATAGAACGATAAGCCACGATTAGCAATAACACCTTTTAAAAGAAGAGAGGTAAACCAGTTCAACTGTAAGCAGTAAAACGGAAACATCTTGGTCTTGTGCTATTGACTTTCTTTTAGCGTGGTATCCATTCTGGGCGAACGTGAGATTGAACGGGCGGTTTTGGTAGTAAGGGGTCTACAGTCCAATAGGCCAGTCTATCTTCGTATAGTTCAACATGCGTATTGAGCGTACCACTATTTAAAAGCCAAGCACTGTAGGCAGCAACAATCGCATCTAACACGGAACTAGGGGCTAGGTTGACGGGCATATTTTTAACCAGCAATTGTTCTTTCAAGGCGTTTTGTAGAAACCGACACCCTTGGGGGGTTCTGGCACGGTGAGGTACAAATAGTTTGAAATTGGCTTTGGTGTTGGGGGTGTAGGTTAATACAGGAAACATCCCTAACGCTTTAAAAGCGTCATACAAAACCCGCCCGCGGGGGGCAAAGCGGTCGACTGGTTTACGGTCAAACCCGCCAGATTCTTGACGCATGGCGTTGTATTTCATTTCTTCTTGCCGAAACCTGCCGCTAATGGATAAGTTTTTAGGCATATCAATGGCAACAATTAACGAATGGGCTGCCCCAAGTTGTTCAACCGCTGTAATTAGACTGGCGTTGGTGTATAGTTTATCCATACGAAGTAGGGTTAGGTCTTTATCTAGGACTACTAAGCCACTTTCTAGGGCGGCGTTGGGGGCTAAATCAATCCCCACAAACAGCCATTTTTGTTCTAGTTTGGCGTGTTCGGGTAGTTGGTCGATTGTTTCTACAGCTTTTCGGTAGTAGAAACTTTCAGGGTGGGTGCTGGGGTTATGAAAGGTCGGCATCATCATAGTGTGTAAGTCTTCTTTAGATTTTTTTACATCTGTTGGTGGGAAGGATTACCGTAAGTATAACAAAAAAAGGCGGTTAAGTTCTGGTCTCTCTATTATAAGTATTTTGAATCAATTCTAAAATGGATTAAATCTAACGTTGAAAGAAAGGACTGGTTGAGTAAGAGAAGTCCCCAAAATACCGCTTCAACTATCTGACTACAATCTCAAAGAGTGTGCCTTATACCAATTGAACTACTGAATAGCGTAAAATCTTAAAACGGGAAGCCACGGAGAGCTTCCCCTACACAATAATTCCTTGTAGGGGCTGGTCTCTGTGTCAGCCTGCCTAAAATCCAAACTTCACCACGCCATTTAAGCGGTGAATTAGTATTACATACCTGTAAAAGCAATAACGTAAAAAGCCATTGATGGTAATGAATCCATCAATGGCTTTTACTTATAAAAAAGGTCTTGCCAGTTGGGGTATGCTTGGGGAAGAAACCCCAACCACAAGCTAACAAACAAGACCATCAAGGTTGAAATCAACCTCTTCGCTGTTGTTACAAAGTAAAAACCACGAACCCTCAAAAAACAAAAACTAGCTACCTAGTTGATATTTCTTTTCTTGTTCCAAGTTATTTTTAAGCAACTTCTCAGACTGTTCCCTCATGGTTTGGGCCACTTGGAATTGAACCTGAGCTTGAGCACCTTGCAAAGCAAGAGCTTTGTCTTGAGCTGCTAATTTCGCCATGTAATCAGGTGAATTCAGTGCTTCAGGGTTACTAATAGCCAATTGACCAACCTCATTCAACCGAGATTGTTGAGTTTGCCAATTGTTCATTAGTGCCTGTTGAGAATTGATTTGTTGAGCAAGGTTTCTATAATTAAACGCTGCACTGGTTACAAAACCCATAAACATATCCTCCATTAATAGAATTGGTATTAAACAAGTGTCCTGCCCAATTCCACCCAGTACACGATCACAAAAGCAACTTTTTTCAAGGTGAAAAATTTATTTCTGAGTTAACTTATTCTTTAATTACTATTGTAGTACTTTTTAAGCTTTCGTCAAGCACTAATTTTTAACGTGAAAACTCTTAAAGCTTTATAAGCTAACTCCTTTCATTTTAGTAAAGTATGGTAAAATGAATAAGTCTATTTTTCTAGAAGACGATTTTCGTCCATTTCCATTCCTTCCGCATTGTTTCAAGAAAGGGTACAGCCTCGATGGTTTTACAGTCTATTACAAAAAAAGTGGCACCTGTTTTATTGGGCTTCGGGTTGCTGGTAGCAACTACGTTGAATGCTTTTTCCGCATTTGCTGCAGACACCGTGGGCTTTGTTGATTTTTCAAAACTACTGGGCGGGTATGAACAGTTCCAATCGTTTCAAGCAGATTCTAAAGTCAAAGAAGCCGAAATCAATAAAATGAAGGCTGATTTTGTAAAGCAGTTAGAAGTTAACAATAAAACAGCTGCTAGCAACCCCATTCAAAATGAGAATTTGGAAAAACAGTTAGCTGAAAAATTCAGAGTGAAAGTAACGGAATACCAAACTTGGTTAAACAACAAAAATAAAGAAATTGATAACCGCGTAAATGCTACCATTAAAGCTGTAGCCACCAAGCAAGGTGTTTCCGTCGTGTTAGATAAGGACCAAGTATTAGTAGGCGGTGTGGATTTAACCAATGAAGTTATTTCCTCATTAAACAAACCTGCAACGGCTATGCCTGCGGTTGCTCAGCCCCGCAAATAAATTGTTAACTACAAAAAACAGCGGTCTTCATTTTCAAAAAGAAGACCGCTGTTTTTTGTAGGGGAATTTTAAGTTCTACCCGTAGAACCAAACCCACCAGACCTTGATTCACAGAGACTTGTTTCTGCAACTTCCACCACAGTTGCTTGCACAACAGGCGAAATAACCAATTGGCAAATACGCTCCAACGGTTCAATCACAAAGGGTTCGTTGCTTAAGTTCACTAACGCCACTTTCACTTCATGCCGATAGTCCCAATCAATCGTACCAATCCCATTGATTAGGCTAATGCCATGTTTGATTGCTAACCCACTTCTAGCCCGCAACTGCACTTCATACCCTTCAGGAATGTGAAAAATAAGCCCTGTTGGCACAAGCATCCGTTGTAATGGGGCTAAGGTGATGGGTTCAGCAATAGCAGCCCGTAAATCCATCCCAGCAGAACCTTGGGTAGCATAGCTTGGCAAGCATTCAGGGGCGTGGGGTAATTTAAAAATTTCAAGTTTGCAGGTTTGTAGTGTTGAAGTAGTCATCATCATACGTAAAAGCCTTTCGGTTTTAAACAACAGCCACCGTTTGTTGACTCATCACTTGGTTAGCGGTATTCAGCAATTCTGCAAAAGAATCTACCTTCAAGCTAGCTCCGCCAATTAACCCACCATCAATATCTGATTGGCTTAATAGGGCTTCGGCGTTGGCGTTATTCATACTACCACCATACAGAATACGCAGTGCATTAGCAGCATCTGCCCCAAATTGAGCGGTTACTTGTGTACGAATTAGTTTGCAAACACGGTTGGCTTCAGGGGTTTCACACACTTTGCCTGTACCAATAGCCCAAACGGGTTCATAGGCAATAACAATAGCAGGAATTTGTTTGGCATCCAGCCCTTCAAGGGCTTTGGTAATTTGTTCAATTACCACGGTATCCGTATTACCAGCTTGACGTTGTTCTAATAATTCGCCCACGCAAACAATTGGCAGCAACCCATATTGCAAAGCCACTTTGGTTTTTTGATTAATGGCAACGTCCGTTTCGTTGTAATATTGCCGACGTTCGCTATGGCCTAGCAATACGCCCCGCAATTCTAATTCTTTTAAGTGAATAGCGGAAACTTCGCCAGTGAAAGCCCCTTCTTCACGGTATTCCATGTTTTGGGCAGATACTTTTAGCGGTAAGCCCATGCGTTTAATGGTTTTTTGAGCCGTGCTGAGCAAGGTAAAGCTGGGGCAAACCATGGCTTCTACTTGCGAAGATTTTTGGAAAACAGGGGCTAAGCCTAAAATAAACGCTTCTACTTCAGACCTCGTTTTGAACATTTTCCAGTTACCAGCCATTAATAAGCCACGTTGCATATTTGCCATAGTTTCACCGTTCCTTTTTAAAAAATTAATACCAGTAGCATGAAAAAATTATTTTTACCTTATTCTCCCACAAATAAGGTAAAATAGACACGTTAAAATTTAGAAGATCGGGGTGCTAACGTGTTTATTTACGTTCCGCTTTGGGGGTGAGTGCTTTTATTTTGCCTTCCACCTGCTTACGCTCTGAAGCAGAAAGCTGTGGCGATAAATTCATATAAGCCCGCCAGTGCAGTCTGGCTTCTTGCCATTCTTCCGGCTTTTTTAACAAACCAGCTAAAGCTTCATGAGCTTTAGGTTGCCAAGGATCTAATTCAATCGCATTCATAAATAAGGCCTTCGATTGCTCTTTTTCCTTCGGGCTATACCAGTGGTTTAACGTCATGGCCTTGGCTAACGATTTTTCTGCTTTGGTTTGATGCAATTTAATTCTACCTAAAGCCCGTTCCACCGTAGCGGCATTAGCCCCTAACGCTTCCGCTTTTTGATAAAGGGCTTTAGCATCGGTTAATGCCCCCATGCCCAATAAGGTATCCGCCACAGAAAGTAGATTTTCCGGTGTAGATGCCGTATTTTGAACCACCAAAGTAATCAAAGCCTGTGCTTTTTCAAATTCCCCCAAGCTAATGAAACCTTCTGCTTGGGCAAGGCGTAATTCATCGGTGGTAGCGGGGGCTTCCAGTGTTTTACGTAACACACTTTCAGATTGTGGTGAAGACCCACTAATGCGTTGAATTTTACCGAGGGCTAGTTGTAAATAAATATCGTTGGGGCGTTCGGTTAAGCCTTCTTGCAATAAATGTTCCGCATTTAGCAAGGCAACGCTACCGCCAAACGCATCTTTTTCCGTTTCTGATTCCGCCAAACCAATATAAGCGGAAGCAAAGCCTTTAGCAGCTTGCGTATTACTAGGTTCAACCCGAAGTACACTTCGGAAGGCTTCAGCGGCTTGTAGATTTTTTTCGGTTTGCAAGGCAAGGTTGCCTAAGGTTAACAAGGTTGGCACGTGCTTACCATTAACGCTTAAGCTGTTTCGCAATTCGGCAATCGCCAATTCAGCATCGCCACGGTTACTAAGTAAGTTGGCTAATTGCTGATACGCTTCTGTTAATTCTGGTTTAATTTGTGTTGCTTTTTTGTAATGCACAATAGCGGCAGATTCATTGCCCTGGCGTTGATAAGCTTCTGCCAACGCACAGTGAATAGGGGCGGAATTGGCATTAAGTGAAAGAGCTGTGTTCAATGAAGCCAAAGCCCCTTGCACATTATTCTGCACCAATAAAGCTTCCCCTTTGTAATAATGGGCAGCGTCATTCTTACTATTAAGCGTAATGGCTTTTTCCACTTGTTTTATGGCTTCTGCAGACCGATTTTCCAGCAAATTAACCCTCGCCATTTGTACCCACGCATCGGCATAATTTTTATCTAACAGTAAAGCACTTTCGAAGGCAGAACGAGCTTTGCTGGTATTGCCCTGTTCTAACCGAATTTGCCCCAAATAGGTGTATGCTTCAGGCATCAAAGGGGAAGAATCAATCGCTTTTGAAAAATAACTAGCAGCCGTTTCCAATAACCCTGCTTGTTGCGAACGATAAGTCATATCGCTACTGGTGGTTTTATACCACTGCACTTTACCCATTGCTAATAAGGCAGTCGCATTATTAGGGTTCGCTTTTAATACTTGCAGGGCATTTTTTTCAGCCACATCTAACTTATACAGTTCCGATTGAACCAAAGCCAGCTGCCCCCGCAGTTTGAGGTTGTTTGGGTCTGCTTTAAGCTGATTGAGCAAACTATTTTCCGCTTGCACCCGATTGCCGTGCATAAAAACGGTATTGGCTGAAGCCCCCTGAATACTAAGGCTGGCTTTATAAGGTGCTTCTGCAAAAGTTGTTGGGCTATTGGTTACGGTTATTACCATAGCTAATACGGCTAATAAGACAGAGTGTTTGGATAATATCGACATAGTGCAGAAGGGTCTTTTTTATTAATGGGATGGGGTATAAAACGAATTAAGGTTGAAGGCTCATCTAATTAAATGAACTGGCTACATCTAGCCATTTTACAACCGAAGAAGCTAATAGCTCTATCATTGTAACGTTATTGACATAATTTTAATATTTCCCCATCGGTTGTAGCTATTGAAAAAAATCAAGAGATCAGAGAAAAGAGAGACTCCCACCATGCCTTCAGCTTTTATTAACACCAATGTAAATGCGTTAAGAGCCTTGAAAACCTTACGGCTAAACACCCAACGCACCAACCTAGCGGCGGGACAAATAGCTTCTGGGTATAAAGTGGCACGCTCTTCAGATGATGCTTCCGCCTATTCTATTTCACAACGTATGGCAAATGAAATTCAATCCAGCACCAGAGCAATTCAAAACGTACAAGATGGTACTTCTATGTTAGATGTAACCGAAGGGGCGTTATCCACCATTACGGAAGGGTTACAACGGGTACGGGAATTAGCCGTGCAAATGGCGTCAGATTCCAATTCCGCCCAGCAACGCGGGGTGTTAGCACAAGAAGTGAGAAGTATTATTGAAGATATTGATAGACGCACAGCAGAAGCCCAATTTAATGGCGTAAAATTGCTAGATGGATCGACCACAGAAGCCCGTATTCAGGTGGGTGTAGGATCTGATACCGCCAGTAATACCATTGATATTGCGGCTTCTTTTGCCAATAGTAGCGGGCAAGCCCTTAGGCTTTATGGTACGGCATATACCACCCCTGTCAGATGGTCTGCTTTAACGTTAGATGATATTTTTAATAACGGCGTTTCTCAAATTGATTCTTCAGAAAAAGCCCTGCTATTTATACAAGATACGGATAATGCCATTAAACAGCTAAACGCCCAGCGGGCTACCGTGGGGGCTTTTAGCAATCAATTACAACGGGCAGGCGATTATTTAGAACTGCACGTCAATAATCTGTCAGGGTCAAAATCTCGGTTGGTGGATACGGATGTTGCGAAGGCTTCGGCGGAATACACGCAAGCTCAAGTATTGCAGAATGCGGCTACCTCCATTTTATCGCAAGCCAATGTGCAGAATGAAAATGTGTTAAAGTTGTTGCAATAGTATAGCTATTCCTAAACTTAATTAGCTAAGCATCCAATGTAGGGGCTGGTCTCTGTGCCAGCCCGCCCAAATCGTGAGACGGGACGCCACGGAGAGCGTCCCCTACAATATAGAAATTCTGTAGGGGCGAACCTATGTGTTCACCCGCCGAGGGTGTAAAGATATAAACGTTATTTCCATTTACAATTGGTATTAAAACACTTGGATTTTCGTATCCAACGGGTTAATAAACCGAGTAATGTTGCTACGGAAAATGAGCTGAATGTTGCCAACAGGGCCATTCCGCTGTTTGGCAATAATAATATCCGCAATACCCGGTCTATCCGTATCTGGGTTGTAATATTCATCCCTATAAATAAACATAACCACATCCGCATCTTGTTCAATAGACCCTGATTCCCGCAAATCCGATAGCATCGGCTTTTTATCTGGCCGAGATTCCACCGCCCTGCTCAACTGGGAAAGTGCCACAACGGGGCATCGTAATTCCCGAGCCAACCCCTTTAGCCCCCGTGAAATAGAGGCAATCTCATTCTGACGATTTTCCCCACCGCCCCCGCTGGAACTTCTGCCTTCCATTAACTGCAAATAGTCAATGACAATTAAGCCAATGGGTTCGCCCCCTCGTTCCATCATCAATTTTCTTGCTTTTGCCCGCATTTCCATCACGCCAATGGAAGGCGTGTCATCAATAAAAATAGGCGAATCGCCCAAACGTCCCATGGCGGATGCTATTTTTTCAAAATCTGCCCCGTTTAGCTCACCCGTTCTAATGCGTTGAGCATCTACTTCGGCTTCCGCACATAGCATCCTTTGTACTAGCTGTTCTTTGCTCATCTCTAAACTAAAAAACAGGACGGGTTTTTTCTCTTTCAAGGCGGCGTTGGTTACAATGTTCAAACAGAACGCCGTTTTCCCCATAGAAGGACGAGCGGCTAAAATAATTAAATCGGATTTTTGGAAGCCTGAAAGGTAATTGTCTAAATCATAAAACCCCGAAGGCATCCCCATTAACGTGCCTTTATTGGCGTTTCGTTCTTCAATTTGTTCAAACGTTACAGGCAGAATTTTTTCAATGGCGGTTAAACTATCTGAAATGCCGTGTTGAGCAACAGCGAATACCGCTTGCTGGGCTTTGTCTATGGCAATTTCAGCATTTGGTTCTTCATAAGCCACATAAACCACATCGGTTCCAGCCTTAATTAGCTGGCGTAACAAAGATTTTTCTTTGATGACTTGGGCGTAGTAAGGCAAGTTTTCTGTGGTGATAACCGCTAAGGCTAAGTCATTCAAATAAGCTCGTCCGCCAATGGCATCTAGCTGATTATTGGATTTGAGCGTTTCGGAAACGGAAATCAAATCAATGGGCTCGCCTTTTTCAAACAATTTTGAAATGGTTTCGTACAATAACCGATGGGACGGGCGATAAAAATGTTCGCTTCGCACGGTGTCTACTACCCGTGTTAAGGCGTCTGGGTCAATTAAAACGCCGCCTAGCAGGGCTTGTTCAGCTTCTAAAGATTGTGGTGGGACGCGTTCTAAAATGGAAAAATCGTTTTTATCCAGCCCGTCTTCCACGGCGTGGTGGCTGGGCATACTTTGTGGGCTAGGCGGAGCAGAAACCCCGCTAAAAGGCAATACTTCTAGGGCTTTCAGGGTTTGTTCATCTAGTTCAAGGGTTGGCATTTCTGGCGGTAAATTGGTCATCATCATCATGGGGGCAAGCACCTTGCAATTCAACTGGGGATAGCCACCATTCTACAGAAAACATAGCCTAGCATCAACTGACGCTATTTAGGGTTTTATACCTTTGTGTGTATTTTTTTACCAACGTCATGTTGAGCGTAGTCGAAACATCTCCCTACCTGCTTAAGGGGATTCCTCGACAAGCTCGGAATGACAAATGCTTTAGAGGCTTATTTTTATGATGATGATGATGACTGGTTTTTCAGCAATACCCCAATCCACAACGACTGCTTTGCGTGCGATGCCCCGCAAAACATCGGTAGATGAGGCAGAGGCGGTAGAAGAAAAAGAAGAAATAACAGAACCTAAAACCGCCAATAGTGCCAGTGTAAATACCCCCCCCCCTGCAACGGGTAAAAACGTGGTTATACCCGTTTTGGCAGGTGCCGGTACGGCGTTGGCTGGTGGTATTGGTGCAGGGCAGGGCTTTTGGGAATACGCCCCGAACACTGGTACGATGAGTGAAGCCGATGCCTTGGCAAAAGTGAAGGGTGATAGTACTTTGGAAGCAACTGCAAAGAAAGAGTTGGAAGTACTCAAAGAAAAGAAGATAGATGGATTTTTAGATGACCAAGATGAAATGGCAAAACAGTTAAAGGAACCTACATACAGTGCTGCGGATAGAAAAAAAATCAAAGAAGATGTTACAAAACCTGAAGAATTAAAGCAATTAAAGGCATTATTATTTAACCAAGAAAAACAACTGGCAGTTTACGATGAAATGACTAAAGATCAGAAACCTTTATTGAAAGAAAAGCTTTATTTCGATAAAATCTATGATTTAATAGATGCTGAATTTGATACTACTGCTAAATTCTTGTTAGAAGATCAACATAATGATTATATGCAATTATTACAAGAAGAAGTTGAGCTAAATGAACAACTAGCGAATACAAAATTAGCATTTCACGGCACTTTAGACGCTGATTCCAAAAAGACAATATCCCAAGAACTCACTAGACTTGGAACAGAAATTTTCAACATTCAACAAGCAAAAGTGATGCCAAGTGAATTAAAAGCTTTTGAACAGGCTCAAATTCAAGCAAATAGATTAATTGCCCTACATAAAGATCAATCTCTTGATAAAGAAGTTATAGATTTGCTGGAATCATGTATCTTACAAATTCTCAAAGCTCAAGGGCTGTCAGTAGAGACAGTAGAGATTGCTAAAAAAGGGATTAAAAAAGCCATTTCTGATATTGAAGCCTATGACAAGCTGGACTTGAAAGATACGCCGAGCGTTCAAAAGCTAACTAAAGAATCGCTCAAAACCGCCACCCAAAAAGTGGAAGGTTTTATGAAGTGGGGCTACGCCAAGGCGGATGACTTAAAATCTATCGGCGGGGAAGAATTGGTAAAACACGCTAACAGCTCTAAAATCGCACTGGGTGCGGGAGCATTAGTAGCAGGTGCGGGGGTAGGTACGTTGACTTATTTCTTGCTAAACAAACCGAAACCCACACCCCAAACCGATTCATAGTTTTTAAATAACTCTGCCACCAGTAGGAACGACCATCGCGTTTGCCCTGCAGTCGTCGATGCGTTCCGTCCTTTCGGAGGGGCGAAAAAAGCATCCCCCGTCAGTGCCCTTGTGGCATAGGGGGTGTTTTTTCGGGGGTCTTTAGGGGCTTGCCCCTGAATTCGTGGGGGATTGTTAAGGGGGTCTGCCAGAAGGCAGAGTGATTGCAGGGCAATCAACGAACAAGAACCCCCTTAACACCCACCAGCTAAAGCTTGGAACGACAATCGATAAAAATTACCTTTATTCCCACGCAGGGAGAATGGGTAACGGCGGGCTTTCCAAGTGGAAATCGCCAATTTGGTATTGGAGCTTAACTGTTTCGGCTGCTGTCGCCCCCATCACCACATCTAACCGACGGTAAGGCCCTTGGTTGAGCATCCCCTCTTTCGGAGCATTTTCAGAGGCTGGCGGTAACGCCGTAACCGGTTCAGCTTGCCATGGCATAAGGGTTAATGAAACCGTCAGCCGTTTTTTGCCATGTTCCCACAATTCCAACCGAGAAGGCAACCCAATAATCGCATTCGTTTGCGGATGAATAACCGTGCCATAAGTAAATATCCTGTAAACGCCCGCTTTTAGCACATCATCCGCCGTATCGCCTTGTAGGTTAACCCCTAGCCTGCAGAGGGGCTCAACGCTGGCGGGGAATTCTCTGGGCACAGAAGGCGGTTCTTTGGCAGGAGGGCTTGGGGGAGGGTCTAATTTGCCTGCACTAAAAAAGCCTCGTTTTTTGGGTGGAGATGGGGGTGTTTTGGCAATGGGTACATACCCCCTAGGCCCAGCGTAGGGGTCGAATTGGGCGGGTTTCCCTGCGGAAGAAGGCGAAGGGGGGTCTTGTGCGTTGGGTAGCAAATTATAAGCTTCGGGTGATGCTTCAAACCCTTCGTAGTTTCCATCCTCTTCTGCACGAACGGAAAAGGGCGAAAGAAAACAGCCCATCGCCACAATTAACAACCCTAGAAATAGATTGTAATTTTTGTTTTTCATCGCACCTTTAATCCTCAATTATTCACCGACAATTTTGTAAAAAAATAGAGTATAATCGCTTCAAACCATAAACAGTTGGAGACAGGCTGGTGCGAGCTAAGCGAAGCAGACCAGTTAGGAAGCCCTCTTTTGGCTTCCGGTCAAGCCTGTTTTCAACGTGCATGGAAACCAATCAACCCTTGAGAGGGGTTTTTTAAGGGGGCGTGGAGCCCCCTTGAATTTGTGGGGGGGGGGTCGGGGGGGCTGCCAAACAGCAGTCCCCCTGACAAAAGCCCCATACCGAAGCGATTACCCTTACATAATGGTGTTATTATGATTCCCATTTTCATTCTGCAACTGCCGTAAGGAATCTAATGCTTTAGGGTTGCATAAATTAACGTGCAACGGGGTTAGGGTTACATAGTTACACCGAATGGCTTCAACATCCACTTCTTCACTACTACCATGGGCAACTAATTCACCAGCCAACCAGTAATAGGTTACGCCTCTAGGGTCTTGCCGTTGCTCGTAGGAATCTATGTACATCCGCTTACCTAATTCACACACCTTCACACCACAAAAATCTGCTAAAGGAACAGCAGGCGTGTTGATATTTAAAATCGTATCCGGCGGAACGGGTAACGCCAGTAATTTTTCTAAATTATCCGCAATAAACTGGGCGGATGGATGAAAATTTGCCCCGCCAACGTGTCCGTTTAACAAAGAAACAGCAATGGAAGGCTTGCCAAATAACGACCCTTCTAGTGCGGCTGAAACCGTACCAGAATAAACCACGTCTCTGCCCAAATTCGGACCATGGTTAATACCGGAAATAACCACATCAATAGGAGCGGTAATGAGCTTGCTCAGGGCTAATTTAACGCAATCGCTAGGGGTGCCTGAAACGGCGTAAGATGCTTTAACAGGGTGTTCTAGCGGGTATTCATCAATACGCAAAGGGGTGTTTAGGGTTAGGGCGTGTCCCATTGCACTTTGTTCGCGGGCGGGGGCAACCACGTACACATCATGTAAGGGGGCAAGGTGCTTAATTAGCGTTTGAATACCTTTGGCTTGAATGCCATCGTCGTTAGAGATGAGAATACTAATCATTGAAAGAACCCTTTAGTTTGATAGAAAGACTTGTTTATTTAAGTATAACGCTAAAAGTTACAGATGCTTAATTTATTCCTCTTCAAGGTGGATAAGCGGGCTTCCGCTATTATCTAATCGCTTCAAAATATGGTAAACTAAGTCTTATTTACTTAGATAATTGTTTTTAAAATAATTAACCCTCTTAAAGATAACCTAGAAAGCAGCCCCACGCCCTATGATGATGCCTTACACTGAAGATGACCACGCAGATTTACCTGAAGATTTAAGACCCCATCCGCAAGCTAATCGGCCTTCCCGACAAGCGTTAGGACAAAATACCTTTGCCAAGCTGTTGCTTGGGTTAGTTGCGTTAAGTGTGGTTGTTGGGTTTATTATGCCGTTGTTGCAACCGTCTAGTCGTCAAGCTAATGGCGATATGGACACCACTGCCGTTAAAACGGATGTTGAAAAAATAAAAGCCTTAAAAACAGCGATGAAGGCCGTTAAAGCAGACCACTTAGCCTTAATTAAACTAGATGGAGCGATTGATTCCACCGCTAGCGAAGGCGGGTTATTTGCCGAAGAAGCGGGAGCTCAGCAAGTGCGTAAAGCCTTAGACGCCGCTGCTGAAGACGATAAAGTGAAAGGGGTTTTGCTCATTGTTAATTCCCCTGGTGGTACGGTGGGTATGTCTCAAGAATTGAACTATGCCGTTAAACGCCTCAAAAAAACAAAACCTGTCGTGGTTAGTATTACAGATATGTGTGCTTCTGGTGGGTATTACACCGCTGTAGCGGCAGATAAAATTGTCGTCAATGAAGGCTCACTCATTGGCTCAATTGGGGTTATTATTCATGCTACTAACATGAAACGCCTGCTTAGCGATAAGTTGGGTATTGATGATATGACCATTAAAAGTGGGAAATTTAAAGATATTCTAAGCCAAAGTCGCCCGATGCGGGAAGATGAACGGGTGCTGTTACAAGGCTTGGTCGATGAATCTTATCAAGCGTTTTTAAGAACGGTTTTAGAAGGCAGGCTTGATAAAGTGCCTACGGCTGAAAAACCGGCCTTAGAAGCACGGTTGCGTGCTTTTGCAGATGGCAGAGTAACCAACGGGTCTTCTGCTGTTAAAATTGGCTTGGCAGATGAAGTGGGTGATTGGCATCATGCCAAAAATACGCTCAATAAGCTAGCATTAACATACTTTAATTTAAAAAGCGATACTGTTTTAGACTTAGAACCATTCACTACTTCCAACGATGGCTTTTTGGATTTATTAGGGCTTTCGTCTTCAGCCAATAGGGGTGCTGGGTTTGTGCAAACAGGCATTTTGGGGCAGTTGGGTCAATTACTTTCTCAAAAACATGCTATGGCATCTTCCGCTACAGTGCAGGCCCTACTAGCCAAACAGACGGGTATGCCTAGTGCTTCTTTCGTCCAAAATCATGAAAATCAACCGCTTTGGTTTTATCAATAGAAAGTAGGCCCTGTACCATGATGATGAATTCTTCTTTTGATACGCCGTTTGAAGCCCCTATCGTTAGCACCCAGCCAAAGCCCTCATTTTGGGGAAGTTGGCTCAGTGGTATTGAACAAACGCTTTTAAGCCCGCAAGCTTTTTTTGAAAAAGTAGTTAGCCAGCATAACCAATCAGATGATTGGGATACGCCTTACGTTCGGCAAGGGTTGTTGTGCGTGTTGTTGGTTTCCTTTATGGTTGCTTTGGAACCAGCAGTTACTGGGCAGATGGAACTGAATGCATTTGATGCGGTACTTTTGGCTATTGGAGCCGTCTTTGTTTGGGGCTTCCAAACGTTGCTAATTAGCACGACAGGCTTTGTTTTTAAAGGGCATGCCAAAGCCAATTCTCTGTTAGCTTTGTTTGGCTATGCAGGCTTGCCTTGGTTGTTTTGGTTGCCTATTACTCTTTTAAAAGTACAGTTAGCCCCTTTTGGGTTTGGCTTTACCTACCCATTCCTAGCCTTAGGCTTGTGGCTGTGGAGTACCTTCCTGTTCCTCAAAGCCTTGGCGGTTAGCTATGAACTTTCCGCCGAACGGCTGATTGTGTTAAGCATGCTACCCCTCATAGGGCTTTGTTTGCTAGCATTAGGCATGAGTACTTTTTTTGATGTGCTAGGTAAGGTCTTCTTTTCTTAATGATGAATAAAAAAGAATCACCGTTTAGCCAACTGCATGAAGCCAAGCAGGATTCCATCCCTGATGCCATTAACGTAACCCCTGAAAACCCTTTGTTCGAGGTGTTTAAATTTATTGGGGGCTTTACGGCTATTATAGTGGGTTTGTATTTGGTTTGCATTTATGGGGTGGCTAGTTTAGTGCCGCTTATTCCCCCAAAAGACGAAGGCATTTTCAGCCCCATTGCCGTGGAATTTTTGAAGAACAAAAAAACGAACCCTACTATGGAAGCCAATTTAAAGCCCGATTTTGACTGGTTGTTGCGTTCAGTGCCGGAAGTTTATCGGAAGGAACTACCGCTGAAGCTTCATGTGTTGGATGAAGACCAATTGAATGCGTTTGCTATACCCGGTGGGCATATTGTTACCTACACGGGGTTAACGAACACGTTTACGGGTAGAGACGAACGTATTTTTGTACTAGCCCATGAAGTAGGGCATTTCGCTAAACGACACCATTTAAAAAAGCTAGGGCAAGGGCTTTCTGTTTATTTGTTGCTTGTGCCTATTAATATGTTAACACCTGAAATTGGTAAGGCGTTTGGGCATTTTGTTCAGTTGGATATGGTTCAGCATTCTCAAGCACAAGAATTAGAGGCAGATTTATTTGCGTTGGAAACCATGCAAACGATGGGGTTGGATTTAACGGCTTCTGTTCGGGTGTTTAAGCAGTTTAGGGTGGCGAACCCTGATGAAGACAAGCATAAGTGGGAAGCTTCTCACCCCACTTCTATTGACCGTATTAAGCAGGTTCGGTCTTATTTACTGGCTCACCCTTCGGCGTTGGCTAGTAAATAACTCTATTCACTTAAAACTATCAAACCATTTAATCGCCTACCAACCAGTAGGAACGACCATCGCGTTTGCCCTGCAGCCGTCGATGCGTTCCGTCCACCGGAGGGGCAAAAAGAACATCCCGCCGTCAATGCACTTCTGGTGGCATCGGCGGGTGGCTTTTTGGGGGTCTTTAGGGGGCTTGCCCCTGAATTCGTGGGGGATTGTTACGGGGGTCTGCCAGAAGGCAGAGTGATTGCAGGGCAATCAACGAACAAGAACCCCCTTAACACCCTTCAGCTAAAGCTAGGAACGACAATCGATGATAAAATACGCTATTCAATCTTTGAATCGGTATAAGATAGTTGAATCTTTTCAACAATGTAAGTGTATTTTGCATTGAAGCTATGTTTGTGAAACACTAACAAAGTGCTTTCTAACCCTACATTCAAATGGAATTTTAACAATAATGATGATGACCGCCAATTTAGATAAAATTTTAAAAATGACCCTACCCAAAGGACGCATTCAAGAACGCGTCCTCTCTCTGCTAGGGGCTGTTGGGCTAGAATTCAAAACGGGCAACCGCTCTTACCGCCCTTCTAGTTCTGATGCTACCGTTGAAGCAAAAATCCTCAAAGCCCAAAACATCCCCGCCCTCATTCACTTAGGTCGGCACGATTGTGGCTTTACTGGGGCAGATTGGGTTTACGAACAACAAGCCGATGTGGTTGAATTGCTTGACTTGAAATACGACCCCGTCCAAATTGTGGCGGCTATTCCTGAAGATTTGCTTAATAGTGATGCTAACCCATTTAAAAATAAAGAAAAGCAAATTATTATTGCTTCTGAATACAAACGCTGTACGGAAGATTTAATTGCCAAGCACCAACTAAACGCCATTTATGTGCGTAGTTATGGGGCAACCGAAGCCTTCCCCCCCGAAGATGCGGATATAATTGTAGATAACACCGCCACAGGCTCAACCTTGCGGATGAACCGCTTGGCGATTGTGGATGAAATTATGCGGTCTACGACCCGTTTTATTGCTAGCAAAGAAGCGATGGCGAACCCTTGGAAACGGGAACGGCTGGATGAGCTAGTCATGCTGATGGAAGCTAGACTTCGGGCAAAAAAACGAGTGCTATTGGAAATGAATGTCTCTGAAGAGAAATTTCCGCTTGTAATTAACTGCTTGGCTAGCTTGAGCATGAATTCTCCCACGGTTTCCAACCTATACGGACAAACAGGGTTTGCTGTAAAAGTGGCGGTTGAAGTGCCAAAAGTACCCCAACTTATTGTACAATTAGTACAAGCTGGGGCGACGGATATTTTAGAATATCAACTAGAAAAAATCATTCCTTAGCTCTTTTCTGTTTAAGTCCTACCTTCTGTTCTGTTTTACCAACAGACTCCTGTTTTTTAGACCTAGGAATTGCTATCTTTTATGATGATGACCCAATCAACCGAGACTGTTTTAAAAGTAAAGCCCCGCAGCGTGATAGCACAAATGACCGCCTACAGCCCACCACTGGAAGGCAGAAGGCAACGCACTCGGCTAGATTTTAACGAAAACACCACGGGCTTTGCCCATCTGTACCCCGCAGGCTTAGCAGTCGATGCCTACACCACCTACCCTGAATACGAAGCATTGATTGGAAAGTTGGCAAAATACCTGAATGTACCTGCTGAAATGCTCATGTTGTGCAACGGTAGCGATGAAGCCTTAGCAGTCATACCCAACACGTTTATCGACCCGAAAGTGGATAAAGCCCTCTATTGCAAACCAACCTTTGGCATGATTGCCCACAATTTAGTGCTCGCCGAAGCCAAACCCATTGAAATTTCTTTAAAACCAGATTTAACCTACGATTTAGAGGCTATTACAGAGGCACTTGCCACTGAACAACCCAAACTCGCCATTTTCGCTTCACCAGACAACCCAACAGGGGCGATTCTTCCCGTCGATGCGTTGCTGGGCTGGTGTCAGGCTTACTCCGAAACGCTCTTTTTGTTGGATGAGGCTTATTCCAATTTTATGCCCGAAGGCTTTACCAGTATTGCCCATGTTATGAATACGCCTAATTTAGTGGTGTCTCAAACGTTTTCAAAAGCGTGGGCAATGGCGGGTTTACGCCTAGGCTATGTTATTGCCCATCCGCAACTCATTAACTGGATGAAACGGGTGCGTTCGCCCTATAGTGTGAATATGTCGGCAGTTGAAACCGCTTTGAAATTGCTAGAACACACAACAGAAATTGAACGCAATTGCCAAAACATTATTGAACGCCAAGCGGGCTTTATTGAAGCCATTCAAGCCAAAGGCTACACCGTTTCTTGCGGAGGCGGTAACTTCTTCCTCCTCAATTTCGGGGCAGATGCCGGCACGTTTACCCGCTATTGTGCTGATAGAGGCTTATTGGTACGTAATCAGTCGCATCAACATTTATTGCAAGGCTTTATTCGGGTTTCTACGGGCAGCGAAGGCGAAAACCTTCAATTTTTAGATATGCTCGATGCGTGGCGAAATGAAACCGCCCTCGTTTTTGATTTGGATGATACGTTGGTGGATACCAGCCAAAGTTTTGATACCGTGGTTGCCTTCTTAGTGCGGAAGTATTCGCAAATACCCTTAGGTACGAAGGAACTGACAATTCTTCGCAGTGAAGGCGGTTATAACGACGATTGGGATGCCACGGAAGAATTGTTACGTCGGCGGAATGTAGCCGTTGAAAAATCAATCATTGCAGCGGAAGGGCAGCGGGTTTACCTCAATCTTGCCAAAGAAGTGGAAACGTTGTTGTTACCGCTAGAATTGCTTGCCAAACTCAAAAAACGCTATCGGTTATTTCTATTTACGGGTAGAATGCGGGCAGAATACGACCCCATTTGGGCGGAAGAACTGAACCCCTATTTCGACGCCGTTTTCTGTAGCGATGACGTACCGAACCTCAAGAAAAAGCCATCCCCAGATTATTTGAACCATATCCGCTCCGTATTTCGGTTGCAGCAAGCATGGTATGTGGGTAATAGTGTGGATGATATGGCGTGTGCCGTGCAGGCAAAATTTTCGGCGTTGGGCGTTACCAAAACCAACACCGCAGACCAATTACAACAAGCTGGTGCTACACTGTGTGTTGCCCTAGCGACAGAATTAGAAAAGGTGCTAACCCCCTAATGAATAACGCTTTAAACCGAACTGCAACCATCGAGCGAATCACCAAAGAAACGCAAATTAAACTGACTTTGGCGTTAGACCCATCTGCTAGTTTTGAAAACAACTTGGGCACAAGCTTACCGTTTTTGAACCATATGTTAAACACCTTGGTTTGCCATGGTGGCTTGGGCATTCATGTTGAAGCCGTGGGCGATATTGATGTTGACCCTCACCACTTAATTGAAGATGTGGGCATTGTGCTAGGGCAGGCCATTGTGAAAGCCTTAGGCGGTAGCTTTGGCGGTATTCAGCGAGCTGGGTGTTTTAGCTTCCCGATGGATGGCACGCTAGCTTCTGTTGCTTTGGATGTGTGCGGACGGGGTAACTTGGTTTGGCACGTTCCCCCCTTTGAAAGTGCGTTGATTGGCACGGTTGACCCTCGGTTGTTTAAAGAATTCTTCAAAGGCGTGGTGGATGGGTTGGCGTTAAGCTTGCACATTAATGTGCCTTATCGTGATAATGATCACCATGTGGTGGAAGCCATTTTTAAGGCATTTGCTCGGGCGTTACGGTTGGCGTTGACACCGCTTGAAGATGGGCGAATGGTTAGCACCAAAGGCACGCTAGAAGCCCCGAAAGTGTAAAATAATGATGCCTAATTATAAACAAGTTGATGTAATTGATTACGGTGGCGGTAACGTCGGTAGTTTGTTGCGTAGCCTAGAACGGCTCAACATCCCCTACCAGCTATTCGCTGGTGACACAACTGAAAACCCATTCCCTACAGGTACGAACCCCATTATTCTACCAGGGGTTGGGGCGTTTGAAGCCCTCATGCAAGCCCTCCACACCCGAGGGCACGTTACCGTACTCAAACAGCTGGTGCAAAACCAAAAAGTGCCATTTTTGGGCGTTTGCGTGGGGTTACAAGTCTTGTTTGAAGGCTCTGAAGAAGCGTCTGATAGTTGTGAAGGCTTAGGTTTCCTCAAGGGGAAGGTGGTCAAATTCACGCAGGGCAAAGTGCCGCAAATTGGCTGGAATTACGTCAACGCCAAACAGGCGGGTTGGCAAGAAGGCTTTGTATATTACGTTAATTCTTACTACGCCGTGCCTGAAGACCCTTCGGCGGTGTTGTTTGAATCCGTCTACGAAGGCACGGCATTTTGCGGAGCGGTTGCCAAAGAAAACATCACTGCGTTTCAGTTTCACCCAGAAAAAAGCGGTGAATTTGGGCAGGCATTAATAGCCCATTGGTGGGAGCGGGTTAACGAGCAATAGAAGCTGAAAAACTCTTTTTTGGTGGGTGCGTTTATGGTAATTTTAGAAGGTGCTAATACCCTTAAATTAACCATGACAGGATTGCCTTTAAAATGACCCACCCCACCACCATTCCTTTTACCAAAATGCACGGCCTTGGCAATGATTTCATCATGATAAAAGGCGACCACCTGCCCAGCCTTGACCTTCAATTTCTGAGCAAGCTAGCCAAAACCGTATGCGACCGCAACTTCGGCATTGGCGGAGACGGCATGATTGTAAACGCCCCCCCAACCGATGCTTCCCAGTTTGATGTGCAGTTTTTATACTTCAATAGCGATGGGTCTCAAGCCGAAATGTGTGGCAACGGTATTCGGTGTTTTGCGTTGTTTTTGTTGGATGAAGGCATCCTCAGCCAAACGAGCTTTACTGTAGAAACACCAGCCGGTGCTATCAAGCCGCAAATCCACCCAGACCGTTCCGTTCGGGTGGATATGGGTGCCCCAATTTTATCTGCGGAACAAGTACCGTTTACCCCATTGGAAAGCCAAGCGGGTTATACTGCCAATGCCCAACCAGCTTTAATGGACTACGAAAAAACGGGGGGTACGTTAGCGGTATATCCTATTAGTATGGGCAACCCACATTGTATTATTTTTGATGATGTAGCGGGGTTTGAAACCCTTGTCCCCAGCGTTGATGGGCCTGCTTTAGAAACCCATCTGCAATTCCCGAAAAAAACCAACGTGGAATTTACCACGAAAATCAACGATAATACGTTTAAAGTCGTCGTTTGGGAGCGGGGCTGTGGCTTTACCTTGGCTTGTGGCACGGGGGCTTGTGCCACTGGTGTAGCGGCCATACTTTCAGGTCGAACCACTGCTTCTACTGTAGAAGTGCAATTACCCGGTGGTTCGTTGTGGATTGAATGGGCGGGCAACCCAACCGATTCCGTCTTTATGACAGGCCCCGCCACCGTAGCCTTTAAAGGTCAATTGCCTACAGCTTGGGTAAATGAAAGTTTATAAATAATGTTTTCAAGACAAATAGTTATAAAAAATGAAACGCTACGAGAGCTAAGTAAGAATATGCAGCAGATAGAAGAAAAAGTAAATATGACGCTTAGATCTTCCTTTTTTCAAGAACACTTAGCTAATCACGAAAGAAAATTAACCCAAGTCTATAGCTTCCTTAAGAGCGAAAAGTTTCGAAATGCTCCCCTCCATTTACAAAAAATATTATCTCAAATAGATTTAGAAAAATTGAGAGTTTTAAGCAATTGGCTATATCTTAAATTAACTCGGTGAAAGTAAATTGCTATGGCATGAATCAAATCACCCAAACACCGAGAGACGACTTTACCTCGTCGTTTAAACCGAGCAAACCAATGTCGCAAATCGCTCCAAGTCTGTTCTGCTGTATACGTTTCAGCCTTGCTTTGAACCAATTTTTCACTAGGCAACACGTCATTGTAGGCTTTCCAATGGTCAGCACAATAAACTTCAACCTTGAATAACTGAAGCCGTTTCCATAATTTTTTTCAAGGTTTTAATGCCACGACAACCCACTTCCCAGTCCAAGATTCGCCTTGTTTCTCGATAAACAGCCACCCATACCCAGATTTTGTGTTTTTTTCGGTAAGAAACGTGCAGAGTTCATCGAGCTCAACAACAGTGGTTTTCTGTGGTTCTAACCGACAAGCAGTGGTGTCTATTTTACGAATTTGTTTGAGTACAGCAGGCGTTGAGACCCCAATTAAATTACCAATTTTTCGAAGAGAAAGCCCTGAAGTGTATAGCTGGGTTGGCTAGCTTCCATGTGATGGGTGCAAGCCCTTTCGGGGTTGAACGTGTATATTTACAGGCACAGTTTTTGCATTGATACCGTTGCTTTTCTCCAATGAACCCTGCTTTAACTTTATCTAATACCAATTCCAAGTTTAAATAGCGTGTTGAATATAGGGGAAATAGGCGAACGATTTCACCCACGCTGTATTAGCCTCTACCCAGCGTAAAGCCTTCACTAAATGAGCTTCCACTGCATCCAACGTCTCAAAATAAGCATTGCCAAAAAACCGAGTCCGAATACCCTTCCACAACTGCTCCACAGGGTTCAACTGCGGACTATACGGCGGTAAACAAACCAACCGAATGTTAGCAGGAACAACCAGCCCCCCACTTCTATGCCAACCTGCACCATCCAAAACAAGCACAATCTCATCTGCAGGGTAACGCTCACTTAATTCACGTAAGAATACGTTCATCCAATCCGTATCCGCATACGGAAGAATCAACGAAACACTCTCTCCCGTCTTGGGTTCCATGGTACTATACGCATAGAGGTATTGCCGTATATGTTGAGCTTCCACTACTGAACGTTCACCCTTGGGTAACCATACTTTACGAACTTGGCAAATTTTGCCAAACCTCGCCTCATCCTGAAAAAATAGCCGAACTGGCTTTTTTACTGTTTTTGTAACAGAGTTAACGAAGTCAGGAAGTTTTTTTGAAGAGGGTTTGAGCCTCATCATTATGGTTGGGATGCACTGGGCGAGGTACTTTTGCCTTCCAATCGTGGCGATTGAGCAGGTTGTAAACAGTTTGAAAGATGACGGGTCTGCCCACCAGTGCGTTGAGTGCCTGGTGTAAATCGTAGATACCGACCTTACCTTTGTGGCGTTGTAGTAGGTCTATTTCGGCTTGTTTACTGGGTAGTAGGCTATTGCGTACAATCCCTTTTTTAGGATAGAGACTGTAAAGTCCGTGTTGTTGAACTTGGGCTTGAATGCGTTGGACGTGTCGAAAGCCGAAACCCGTATGTTGGGCTATTTCGGCTTGTGTTTTACCGTCGATTATTTTGAGTTTAATGCAGAGGAATCGGCGATAGGTTTTCTTGTCGGTGAAGGTTTTTTCAAAGGCGAGTACGTCTTCTTGGGTGAGCATGAGCAGACTCTTTCAAATAAACAATAACACCCCTCTATTATACGCTATTTAAACTTGGAATTGGTATAAACTACCACATTTTGGACACTGCATTTTAAATACTCCTTAATAGACTTAAGGATATTATAATAGCTAATTAGTTAAATTTCTTATTAATTTGAATGGTATTTTGCTTGTTAGTATCATCGGTTTCTTTAGTAATCAACAAATGAAGTTACGGAAAAAGGGCAAGGTAAAATAGAAGGGACATTATTCCACCTCTCATAGGATACCCCACCCCCATGACTACCTTTGCCGACATCCAAATTCAACAAGCCACCCCCACCCACAAATTCCTAGAGGAAATGAACCAAACCCTACCATGGCAACTATTTGAAACCATCCTCAAAACACACATCCACCACAAACCCAACGGCAGACCACCCTACAAACGCCTACTACTGCTCAAAATGAACCTCCTCAAAATATGGTTCAATCTCTCCTATGAACAAACAGAATTTCAATGCCACGACAGACTCTCCTTCCGAAAGTTTCTCGGCTTCTCCTTAGAATCCCCCATCCCTGAAGCCACGACACTCGAAAACTTCCAACACGAACTGCAAAACACCCCAGCCCAAGAAGCCCTTTTCTTAGCCTTAGACACCTTCTTCCAAGAGAACAACCTCATTCTTAAAGAAGGCAACTTGGTAGATGCCACCTTTATTAAAGCCAATAGCAAACAGAGAAAAAAGCCTGAAGACCAGAGCGACTCTGATGCCACTTATGGCTACAAAGGCTTTGGTTACAGTGCCACGGTTAATGTAGATGCTAAAAGCAAGTTGATTCGCAAGGTGGTTGTTACTGGTGCCAATGTGCATGACAGTCAGAGTTTACTGCCTGTACTGGTGGGCGATGAGCAGACTGTTGGTGCGGATAGTGGGTATGTGGGTAAGGAGAAGGATTTGAAGGCGTTGGGGATACAGCCGAGGATTATTAAGCGTCGTGTTCGGGGTAAGCAGCATGAACCAACGCCTGAGTTGACGGCTTCGCAGAAGCGGTTTAATGGGTTGCTTTCTAAGGTTCGGGCTAGGGTGGAGCATGTGTTTGCGGGTTGGAAGACGGTGTTTAAGAAGGTTCGTGTGTCTTGTCGTGGGTTAGTGCGTGTTTCTGCGGAGATTTTGGGCTTGGCATTTGGGTATAATTGTCGTCGGTATGGTTTTTTGGTGAGGAGGGGGGTAGGTTTTAGTGGATTCTTGTATGGTTTTTAGGTAATTATGATCCGAAAAGAGTGGAAACAAGGGGTATTGTTCTGTTTTTTGAGCATTTTTGGTTGAATTTTATTAAAAAACACTCACTACTCCCACCTGCACACCCTTATTCCGTAACTTCACTTACCTTCATTTGAAAAATTACGTAATTTTGTGGCAAAAAACTTAGGTCAGTTGGCTCAAAAACAACATGAAGCAGCTTTATTAGATACGGTAGAGCCTAGATTATTAATTTCATCTGCAATGAAAGAACGTGGCGTAATCAATAAGCTAAATCTTTGGACAGCTGGCATAGTAGCTTCTTTTAGCATGGCGGTTGGCGGTGTAGCTACTGAAAATGTAAAGCTTTTTCAAGCTGGTTTTATAGGTGCTCCTTTAGCAGGATTAGGCATGATGAGATCTGCTACTTTTCAATCAATTGCTGAAGGTGCAATGGAAAAAGTAGCAAAAGGTGGCTTACCTCGTATTTAGTTTTTAAAATCGATATACCCCTTGCTTATTTGTTTAAATAAGGGGTATTGTAATTTGTAGCTAATTACTCATTTTTTGGGGATAATAAGAAAATCAATTTACATCGACCTTTTGCCCAAAGAGGAGTCATTTTACGTATGACCGTTGCTACCCCTACTACCCATTCAGCCGAACCAGCCTGCCAAACGTTTCAAGATTTATTAGCCCGCCTTAGCCAGTTTTGGGCAAACCAAGGTTGCGTCATCCAACAACCGTTTGACCTTGAAAAAGGGGCTTCCACCATGAACCCCGCCACCTTCCTGCGGGCACTAGGCCCTGAACCTTGGAACTTAGCCAACGTAGACCCTTGCAGAAGACCAACCGACGGGCGTTACGGCGAAAACCCCAACCGTCTACAACACTATTTTCAATATCAAGTGCTAATGAAGCCTTCCCCACCCAACATTCAGGATTTGTATTTAGATTCCCTACGTGCCCTAGGTATTAAACCCGAAGAGCATGATATTCGGTTTGTGGAAGATAATTGGGAATCGCCCACGTTGGGGGCATGGGGCGTAGGTTGGGAAGTTTGGTTGGATGGCATGGAAGTAACGCAATTCACCTATTTTCAACAAGCAGGCGGCTTAGAAGTAAACCCTTGTGCCGTGGAAATAACCTATGGGTGCGAACGCTTGGCAATGTACATACAGAACAAAGAAAACGTCTATGATTTGGCTTGGAATGAAACCTGCAGCTACGGCGATGTTTACCTGCAAAACGAAATTGAACAATCCACCTATAATTTCCAAGTTTCTAACAGAGACCGGTTGGCTCAACGGTTTGAGCTTTATAAAGCAGAAGTCCAAGATTGTTTAGAAGCGAAATTAGTGTTGCCCGCTTATGAGCAAGTTTTAAAATGTTCGCACACCTTCAATCTAATGGATGCCCGTGGGATGTTAAGCCGTGATGAGCGAACCAACCACATTATGATTATTCGTCGGTTAGCAGAACAAGTAGCTAAGTTGTATGTAGAACAACGAAAAGCACTGGGCTTTCCGCTGTTAAAAAAATAAATTCATGTTTTTATCCTTGAGTTAATATTGATACCTAAAGTTTTAAGTACTTTAGGTCGAAAGCTGTTTTAGTAGTCGTTTTTTTATCAGTTACTTTGCCGTGCTGAACCAACCGTGCTTCAAAACAGGAGTTAATTTCAATGGCGTTTAAAAAAAATACTGGTTTTACCTTAGTCGAAGCTCTCATCTCTTTAGGCTTGGTGGCTTTTATTTCTATGCTTAGCATCAAACTATTGGAACCGCCACCCCGTCAAAATAGCTACGGTAGAAAAGCGGGTGATTTTATTGAGCATCTTATTTCAGTGCATCGGCAAGTAGAACTTTCAAGAGGAAGAGCACCATTAACGCCAGATTTAGCTGGGGCTTTTCTCGATTTAGATAATAATACAGCGACGCCGGAACTCGGATTTGCCGTGAGCTTAATACAAAGTCAAACACAAGCCAATTATTGTACCAGTGCTACAAATCCTGAATGTAGTACATGGACTACTAATAATGCCGATTTTTTAGATTACCCAGGTGGTATGCGGTTGTATGTGCGTCCGGAACAATTTCTTTGGCTTAGAAACAGACTGCTGTTAGCACCTTTCAGCTTAACAGTAGCTAATATGAATAGAAATGCTGTTGTACCGAACCCATCAAACGGTATACCAACTGCTACAGCCAATCGATATAAAATTCAGAGTTTTTTCCTATTGGATATGGATCCGTTGACTAGCCCTACCGCCTTAAACAACGACGATTTAGTACTTTTATATGTAAATAATGATTCAGGGACTATATCAACAGCTGCCCAAGAAGCGATTAATGCGTTGAGATCTACCCCCCCCCTACCAAACGGTAGAGCAACTTTTACTTGCTCGTTTTACGATGTGCATAAACAGTTTAATGCCTGTCCTGCTATAGGTGGGCAAGCTGTTTTAGGCATTTAACATCCCAATCAATAGCTATTCCTACTTATATACATTCATCCAATGGAGACCTTCTATTTATGAAACAAAGAAGACTGAACAATCAACGAAATAATAAAATTCAAGGGTTTAACCTGATTGAAATTTTATTGGCTATTACGTTCTTTTCATTGGCTTTTTCAGGGATGTTATTAGGTTCAACCGCAATGGTTAATACGTCAACCAACGGAACAAAAATTAATGAAGATGCCGCTGTGTTAGGGTCTATGTTTACAGGTATTAACGTCCAAAGTGCTTATATAGAAGCATCTGCAAGCCAACTAAAACCATCAATTGCTTCTTCTGAAAGTATTTTAAGTAATCCGGCAGGTGATATTAGCAATAGGCAAGCACTGGTTATTCCTGATAGCACTACTGCAACAACCGACAATCGAAGAATATTCTTTGATAGGCTAGTTTTTTCCGCTCTGAATACGCCAGATGTTAAAACGTCACAAATTAATATTTATCCTACAGCAGCAGCAACTACGCCGACTCGTTCCATTATACGGAAACTAGATAGACGCGAAGAATGCTTTGCTATGGGGGTTAATGGTTCACTGTACCTACCCAGTTTTGGACAACCTTGCACGGGTTGGAGTTCTGGACGAGACGTACCAACCTATAATCCGCTAACGTTAACAGGGGCGGGTGGAACGCAAAACTATAATACAGACTTTAGAATTAATGGTGCACTCAACAGTTTAGTGAATTCTAATAAATTCAGTTTATTTGATGCCACTGCAGGTGCCCGCCCCGTTGCACCAACTGATAAAGGACACCAAGTAGCCAATGGTACTACCGCAGAATACTTTATAGAAGCGACACCTAACGTGGCTTACAATTTAGTTATTGGGTTAAGAAAACAGACGAACGCTCAAATATACACGGTTAGCGTTAATGCAGATTATAATGGTCCTGGTCAAGCGATTAACTGTAATGTAACGGTACGTCCTCGTAATTGCCAACGTGAAACAATGAGTGTAAGCTCTGTCAATGTTGACGTGGATAATGGCCAGCCCTTTAATGTTAAATTTGAAAATATTATGCCTTATGCAACAGGGAATCAGCGTGTTTTCCACATAAAAATAGTTTCTACTAATGGTATTGCAGCTAATAATCCAGCCATTATTCACTTCATCAAAAAAGAATTAGCCAATAATTAAACCAACTGGTTTAAAGCTCTAACTTTTCAGGCGTTGGATAAGCAGGCAAGGCTTGAAAAACTTTGACACTAGAAGCAGGCGTGGCGGTATGTCCCGAATCTTTCAAGGGTTTGGTACTAGCCGCCCGTTTGCGTTTTGGCTTTTCGCCCAAAGGAACAGTGGCATCATCATCAAACGGTATTTCAACAGCTTTTAACCCTGCAATACCCTCATCATAAGGGCTTCTAGCCGGCATATTTAGCGGGTCGTTCGCCCCACTAATCCGTTGAATAACTTTGGTTGCCATGCGTTCACGCTCAAGCTCTTCCTGCAAGGCTTCATTCTTTTTTTCCAGTTTCCGGACAATCTCTTTCAGCCGGCTCATTTCGCTTTGCTCTTCCCGAATTTCCGCCGCCCGCTGTTCAATTTGCTTGGAAAGTTTACCTAAAACCGCATCGAGTGCTTTATCAGTCGCTGCTTGAAAGGTGTTGTTTGCTTCAGGGGTTGCCCCTGCGTGCCGGCAAAGTCGTTTACGAACCTTGATTTTTTCCGTCTTGCCCTTGGCGTAGAAATAAAATTCACCGGGTTGGAGGGCTTTAATATCGCTAAACGTAATGCCTGCTTCGGTAACAAATGATTTTATCGCCTTATAATCCAGTTCAGAAGTAATCCCCCCAAACCAAAACCGATTACACTGGCTTAAAATATCTTTACTTAACGAAGCAGGGCGTTGTGTTGCCCAAAGGCTATCTAACGCTCGTTTTCTGCCACGTTTGGCGATGCGTTGGCTAACCGTGATGGGGTCAACGCCTTTGAGTTTTTTCTTTAAACCCGGCGTTAAGCCTGCTTGTGGGGCGTAAATTTGGGCTTCTTCCACCACAAGGCGAACTTTTCGTCGGTATTTTTGTTCTAGCCGAAACAGGCTATCGCCAATGAGAGCATAGTATTCTTGTTGTTCTTGGTCAATAAATTCTGACAAATCAAAAATGGTGGAAAGCCCTGTGCTGAGCATGGCTTCTACATAAAAATCAACGCCATCGGGGTCAAACGGCACATGGGCGTGTTCTCCGCCGATGATTAGCATGGGGTAGCGTTCAGCTAGGGTGAAGTGTTCGCCTTCGGGGTCTATAATGCAAACGAGGATGCCATTTTCTAGGGTTTCTTCTAAGATGACGCCTGTGAGGTAGGATTTTCCCATACCTGAAGAAGCCAGCACTGCGTCTCGTTCGCCAGTGGCGGCAAAATCTGCCAGTGGTACTGCGAACGTTTTGGAAACTTGTAACGCTCGGCTGGCGGGGTTTATTTTATTTTTGAGGAATCGAAACATCATCATACTGTTTAGTATACAAGAAAAAGACGAGCTTCACTAGCCTTTTTTTAAGTCGGTTCGGTTGTTTGGATTGCATTTTTAGCTACATGATACCGAATTTAACTTGTTCAATTAACCAATTTTCCAAGTGTTTTTTGGATTCAGAATTAAGTTTTAAGTTTAAATTTGGATCTTCTAACCAACTCCAATTAGCAGTTACTTGTATAGCTTTTATTTTTTTGGATTCAGTAGTTGGTTTAATATCTCCAGTATGGTAGAAGTACCAAACTTTATCATATAGATCGAGTTCATTTGTGTAGTGTCTAAATTCTTCTTCTTCAGACTCTGTTTTAACCTGAACAGCAATTTTTTTAGAGGTATCATTATGTGGGCTTATAACAAAGTCAATACCTTTTTGTGTTCTTCCTATAACAGTGGTTAAAAAATAACCGTTCAATATCAATACATTTGTAATAAAGGCTTCAAACTTATGAGGAGATAATGCTTGAATAAGGCTTAGACTATCTGAATTTGGTTTCTTGGACTTACCCTTAATCAGATTTTTCAAATAGGTTCTAATAGCTTGTGTATTACCCGAAATTTTATGTATTGGATTTTGAGCCCGATGCGTTTGAGCAATTTCGCCATGAATATCTGACCAGAAAAATTCATCAGCATTTGTTAATGAATGGTTTTGCCATTTCTTAACTAATTCATTGTCTATAAGTGTTCTGTAATAGACTGTCTTACCGTTTATATCTCCTTCTTTTATAGTAACCCCTTTTGTGATTCCCCAGTATAAGCAGTTTTTATATTCGGTAATCCATAATATAGTTTTATTTTCAGAACCTAAAGTGTAAAATGTTTCAATCGTATTTAGAGCTTTAGTAACATTATCTTTTTCCTTCTCTTTTTTCAATTCTTTCTTTAATGCGTTTTCCAATGCGTCTGTTTTGTTTGGATCCCATGTTGTACCCATCTCTTTTAGAGACTCATACCCTAAAGGTAGCCAACCCTTTTCAATGCAGTCTTCTGCCCATTTATCCTTTTTATTTCCAAGTTTTATAAAACGAACTTCGTCAAAACTAATCGTCATAAAAAAATCTTTCTAAATACAGGTTAATTACAATTAAACATCAACTTTTGAGTACTATATAACTACAGTTTAACGTGGGCGGGGAGTTCAAACACTTCATGGATGCGTTGCACACCCGTGCAACACCCACTAGAAACTTCAATGGTAAAGCGAACCGCATTCACCTGTACCAACGGCAAAGAAGCCACCTCCAACTTCACATACCCCAACTGCTTCATGCGTGCCATAGAAGAATAAGATTCCATGCCAATCACACTATTCCTAGACCCATTAAACCCCACATCCGTAATAAAGCCACACCGCCCCGCCAACAAGCGTTCATCCGCCGTTTGCACATGGGTATGCGTACCCACCATCGCACTAACGCCCATTTCAGCCGCAATTAACGCCAACACATTCTTTTCCGCCGTAGATTCCGCATGAATATCCACAAACACAACAGGCGTTTCCGCCAACAGTTGCGGAATATAATCTTCCATCGATTCCAACGGCGAATTGTAATTCGCCATGTAGGATTGACCTAAAATATTCAAAATCCCAATTTTAATGCCAAACGCCTCAATAATTCTAGCCCCCTGCCCCGGTACATTACCCGGTAGGTTTGCAGGGCGAACCATGCAATGAGCCGAAGAAATATAATCCGCCGTTTCTTTTCTATCAAACGAATGATTACCACCTGTTACTGCATGAAAACCCTTATTTAGCAATTCATGATAATGCTTTTCAGAAATACCAAAACCATGCGTGCAGTTTTCCACATTGCCAATCACAATGGTCGGCGTATCCTGCTGATCCACAAATTTATCTAAATAATGGTAAATAGCTTCCCTACCCGGCTTGCCAACCATGTCCCCAAAAAACAGAATGTCTACAAATCTTGGCATTAAGCTATTGGTAGTCGTCATCATGGTAGGGAGCTCTTTCTAAACAACTAGGCTTTTTCACTACCTGTAGTAGCCAACACCTTTTCAGTACCCGCAGGGGATTCAACCACCACAGGAGGCGTAGCAACCGCCAGTTTTTGTTCAGCCAATTTGGCTCTAACGCCTTGGTCAATTTCAGCCATTAACGAAAGATTATCTTTCAAATAATCTCTCGCTTTTTCACGACCTTGCCCTAACCGAATATCGCCATAGCTAAACCAAGTACCCGCTTTTTTGACGATGCCCATATCCGCAGCCACATCTAAAATACAGCCTTCTACAGAAATACCTTGCCCGTACAAAATATCAAATTCAGCAATTCTAAACGGCGGAGCTACCTTGTTTTTAACCACCTTACATTTAACGCGGTTACCATATTCAACGCCGTCTTTTTTTAAAATTTCAATCCGACGAATATCCAACCGAACCGAAGCGTAAAACTTCAACGCATTACCACCCGTGGTCGTTTCCGGATTCCCCATGTAAACGCCAATTTTTTGACGTAACTGGTTAATAAAAATAACCGTAGTTCTTGTTTTGCCAACAATCGCCGTTAATTTCCGTAAGGCTTGGCTCATTAAACGGGCTTGTAACCCCATATGGGAATCACCCATTTCGCCTTCAATTTCAGCTTTTGGCACCAACGCCGCAACGGAATCGATAACAACAATATCCACCGCCCCTGAACGAACTAATTGCTCGGTAATTTCTAGGGCTTGCTCGCCTGTATCGGGTTGGGAAATGAGCAATTCGTCAATATTAACACCCAAATTTTTAGCATACACAGGGTCTAAGGCGTGTTCAGCGTCAATAAAAGCAGCAATGCCTTTCGCTTTTTGAGCTTCAGCAATGAGGTTGAGGGTTAACGTGGTTTTACCGCTGGCTTCAGGGCCGTAAATTTCAATAACCCTTCCCCGAGGCAACCCACCCACGCCCAAAGCAATATCTAATGAAAGTGCCCCTGTTGGCAATACATCAAACCCTGAACTGGGTTTGTCTCCAAATTTCATAATGGCACCTTTGCCAAAATCTTTTTCAATTTTTTCAAGTGTAAAGCCTAACGCTTTTTTGCGTTCTTGTAAGTCTGCCTCTTGTTGGGCTTCAGTTTGGTTAGAAGAGCGGCTCATCATCATCATTATGTGGTGTTGCTTTCTGGCGTTTGGGGTAAACTGATAAAAGTTTATTAATTGTCGATTATTATAGTTTAGAGGAAGCATAGCTTACTGGCAACGTTTTCTATTTTTAAGCCTTTACTCTTGTAACATTCCAACAGATTTAGGTGTTTTATTTACCATGGTGATGCTACAACCTTCAGCAACGCAACCGTCTTATTCTCAAAAAGCCCTTGTTCCACAGGGGGCATTGCCAGTGGTAAAACAAAGCCCTACTAATACATCACAAAAAGTTGTACAGAAGCAACCTAAACATACGCAGTTTAACGCACTACCCCCTTGGCAATGGGCGATAGGGGCAGGGGCTATAACCGGATTATTAACCGGTAGTTTAGGGGCATTTATTGTAGGTAAACGCTACGAAACACCCCTAGAAGACGGTGCTTTAGGCTACTACAACCAACGCCCCGCTAACCAAATTTGTTTAGAATTCAACAAAAAGCCCAAAGGCGAAAAAACTGAAACGCAACCGGTGGAATATCGGTCTCAAACCTACACCTACCGAACCTTAGCTGACAAAACAGACGAGCTGATTGGTTTTGATGTATTTGACGGTGAAGTAAAAAAAGGAAAACACTTATTCACACTAGAAAAATCTCCTTCAGGAAAAGAGGGGTATCGGCTCGGAGAACCTGTTAAAAACAAGCTTAAAGCAGAAGTAGACCTTAGTAACCCTTTCGCTATTTATAACGAGGCGGGAGCGTTGCAGCATTTTTTCTTGGCGGATAACCAAGACCCCTATTTTAAAGTGGAATGGCAAGGGGAACACTTTACGGGCAGTGTATTGTCAGATACCGATGACAAAGCTTACGTTGAAGCGATAACAGGAACTATCCACAAAGAAACAGGTCTGTTGGAAGCAATACCAACCATTACCTTGCCGTCAACAACGGTAGAATCTAGCCAGCAAGACTTCGCTAGCTCTGCTAAGGACGTTTTAGAAGGCTTTCATCAGGAAAAAATTCCGTTGAAACTGCCCGTTAGTGAAAAGCCTCATTTACCTGTAGGAGCAAGGCTTGTGAAGTTCCCAACCCATCGGTTAGCTTCGTTTGCGTTTGCTGCTATTCCTACAGCTTTGGTGGTTACGGTTGTGGTGGGGTTAATTCAATGGTGCTTGCCCCCCACCAAGAAGAAGCAACAAGCGACGAAAAACCCCAATTTTGCCTTGTTGAATAAGTCTCGAAAAATTCAATAAAATATTTTTGTCATGTTGAGCGTAGTCGAAACATCCCCTTAGATAGGTAGGGAGATTTCTCGACCAGATCGAAATGACACAATTTCAAATGGATTAGTTATTAACTGCAACGGCTCGGTCTTCTCGAACACGGTTCATAATATCTGCCACTTCAACGTCATCCAACGTTTCTTTTTCCAACAAGGCTTTAGTTAAGGCTTCCAACATATCACGGTTATCGCTTAACAACTGCCAAACGTGCTTGTACTGGTCATCGACCAAGCGTTTTACTTCCTCATCAATCGCACTGGCAAATTGTTCAGAATAGTTGCGTTGCGTCCCAAAATCTCGTCCCATAAACATATGTTCGTTACTTTCGCCATAACAAACAGACCCTAACCGCTCATTCATGCCATAAGTGGTAATAATGGAACGTGCCGTACGAGAAACCTTCTGCAAATCGTTCGAAGCACCCGTGGTGATGAAATCTTCCCCATAAATGAGTGCTTCCGCCACACGACCACCCAAGGCAACACCAATTTCGCCCAACATCCGACGCTTGGTCATATGGGTTGATTCCGCATCTTCATCAGGCGAATACCACGCATAACCCAACGCCATGCCTCTAGGGACAATCGTTACCTTCCGAAGGGGATCCATATCAGGCGTTAGCACGCACGTTAACGCATGACCAATTTCATGGTATGCGGTAATTTCTTTGTCTTTTTCGCTAATGATTTTTGATTTTTTCTCTAATCCAACCACTACTCTATCAATGGAATTTTCCACATCTAGCATATTAATGGTTTCTTTTTCTTGCCTAGCCGCCAACAATGCCGCCTCATTCAGCAAGTTCGATAAATCTGCCCCAGAAAAGCCGGAAGTCCGCTTGGCTAGGCGTTTTAAATCAACATCTTCTGCCAATGGTTTACCTGTAGCGTGCACGGCTAAAATCTGTTCACGCCCCTGTAAATCAGGCTTATCAATCATGACTTGCCTATCAAACCGACCGGGGCGTAACAAGGCTTTATCTAAAATATCTGGACGGTTGGTTGCTGCAATAATAATAATACCCGTGGTGGCATCAAAGCCATCCATTTCTACCAGCATTTGGTTGAGCGTTTGCTCCCGCTCATCATTACCGCCACCCATGCCAGACCCCCGTTGTCTACCAACGGCATCAATTTCATCAATAAACACAATACAAGGCGATTGCTTCTTGGCTTGTTCAAATAAATCTCGAACACGGCTAGCACCCACACCCACAAACATTTCAACAAAATCAGACCCTGAAATGCTAAAGAACGGCACACCCGCTTCACCCGCAACAGCTTTAGCCAGCAAGGTTTTACCCGTACCCGGTGAACCCACTAACAGCACGCCTTTGGGTATTTTTGCCCCTAGTTTTAGGTATCTATCGGCGTTTTTTAGGAAGTCGACGACTTCTTCGAGTTCGCCTTTTGCTTCGTTAATGCCGGCAACATCTTTAAAGGTAATTTTAATGTTACTATCCATTTGAAGTTTGGCTTTGCTTTTCCCGAACGACATGGCTTGTCCGCCACCTGAAGCCATATTACGATACAAAACAAAAATCATAATACCTAAGAAAATAGGCAGTAGTAAGGAACTAACAATGCCCCACCACATTCCTTCACGTTCAGGGGGTTCAACCACTAAATCTACCTTAGCTTGTTCAACAATGGGCAACCAATGAGCCGTTGACCCAATAGGCAAGTGAACCCTGTAGTGGGCCGATGCCATTACGCTAGCTTCAGGTACAGGAATGCCTAACAGGGAATTAACCATTTTTTGAGCAGATTGCCGACGTTCTTCCTGTTGTAATTTTTCAGCTTCCGCTTTTTGTGCAAGGGTTTGGGTAGCACTGCCTAATTTTTCGTTGGGTTTAGTGGTAATAACATCTGCTTTGCCAGCAGTAGCTGCTTTTAAAGAAGGCTTCCCAATAACTTCCAATTCCGCCCCTTTTTGTAATACTCGGATAATTTCGCCATGTTGAATTTTTTGAATAAACGCTGTATAGGAAAGCATAGACGTTGGCATGGTTTGGTTATTCATTAATAACGAACTACCAAGTAGGGCTAGTAACACGAAAAACGTCATTAACAACACGCCAGTAGTTTGATGATTTTTCATAAAGCGGAAGGGGCTTTCTGTTACATTGAAGACTAAAAAATATTAAGTGTTACTTTATTGTAACATAACTGGAGCCTCATTAAAATGAGGCAACCCCTAAAAGTTCCTTAAATTCGGCTGTTAAGAGGGGCAACCTATACTACCATACTACCGAACCGCACGAACTTTACAACACGCTAGCCCGATATCTTTCCATTCATCGCTTAAAGCCCGCATAGCCTGTTCCGCCAAGGCCTGCACTTGGGGTCGCTCCAGCCCTAAATCGCTCATTAAGCCTGCGGTTTCAACCGGCGTACCCAAGCTTTCCACATTTAACCCTGCGTGAATCAGTACCGAAGTTGGACTAACCGTACAAATGGAAACCGAAAGCTTTTTGGTGCGTTGAAAAAATAAATCATCGCCTCGGCGTTCGATGAGGTGTCCTTCGAGTAAATCGTTCAGCTTGTGCTGAAGAATCGATGAAAATAGGCGTTGTACTAACACACCTTCTTGCAAGCCTACGCCAAAAATTTCCACAATAAAGTGGAGCATTTCTTGAGAGTAAATTTCATCGTCATTCAGTACGTCTTCTAAATCAACCATGCTAGCAATCGAAACATCACATGGGCCACAAAACGCCGCAACGGCGTTGCCGAGGATGCCGAAATTTTTGTAAATCCAGTGGTTGGTAAGGGCATCGCCTGTGTAGGGCATGGCTTGTTCAATGTAGTGAGTTTGGATGGTCGTCATCATCATCATAGGTGGGAGGTGGCTTTCTAGGGGTAATTAAAAGAGGGTTAGCCCTTCTATTATAGCACCGCCTTGGTGAGGTTGCCTCTGTTTTTTGGGGGAAGTTGGGCGGGGTTGTTTTATACCGATTCTCAGATTGAATAGCGTTAGATGGAGACTAGGCACAAGAGCGTTAAAAACCGCAGGAGTACATAGAGGTACTTTGAGGATTTTTGACTGGCTAGTAACAACGTATACGCTGACGATATTTAAACTGAGAATCGGTATTGGAGGGTTGCCAAGCGTTGTGTTTTAGGTATGATTAGAAGGTGAATAAATAGATGACTGCTAGGGCCTATAGCTCAATGGTGGAGCAGGGAACTCATAATTCCTTGGTTGTAGGTTCGAATCCTACTGGGCCCAGTTTTTCTTTTCTAGGTTGGTGAATCAATGCTTTTCAGCGAACGAAATGGGTACTTACCCAAAATACCGATACAAATAGAAAATTTTGATAAAGAATCGATTCGACATTTTATAGATTGTCTTGAGCATTTAAATTTGGAGTGTTGTGATTATGAAGATTACTCCTTTTCTAAAATCAATAATAAAATAAAAGAAGAATTCGTTATTAATAAGCGGGTATTCAATGCTGATGCCTTTGATCAGTTCTGTTTTTTTGATTCAAGGTATGGAGGAAATACAAGTTACACTCTTGATATTGGTGGGATTCATGAGTTTATATTAACCTTGAGTAAAAAAGGAAAATGGTTTCATATCCTTGATTTTTTTGAGATTTTAATCCAAGATAAATTGATATCAGCAATTCAATTAAACGATATTTTTAAAAATATCGGGTGGGGATACACTGCTACACAAATAGGTGAAATTGTCCCTTCTACTAATGAATTTGAGCTATCCTCATTAAATGAAGTCTTAACACTAAAAGATAGTCGATGGTCATCCGTTCAAAAAGCTTTTGAAAAAGCAATTATTACCTATTCAACTAGACCCAATACAGACTTTGCAACTGTCATCAATCAGGCTACAGTGGCATTAGATATTTTGGTTGGTATTTTATCTCAGAAAAAGGAATACAATACTGTTTCAAAGTGGATAGCAGGCAACAAGAAACATGCTTTAACACTTCTAACACCTAATGAAAAATTAGAGGTTATTGTAACAGAGCTAGAAGCTACAACTCAGAATATTTTGACTATTATTTCTAAGTTAAATGGTATTCGTGGCAATGAAACAGCACACGCAAACAAACCGATTGACCAAGCTTTGACGCATTGGTATTTAGTCAATTGTTCAGCGTTCATTAACTTAATGATTCAACGACATACTGATCAGAGTGAAATAGAAGTCGTTCAAACTTTAACAAAACCAGTTAGTGAAGCACCATTCTAGTTATCCCAAAAGCACGCTAGCCCCCGATGCAACCCTGTGAACACTAGTCTGTTTAGTTCAGTTGAATAAGCCAATCCAGCACCCATTTTTTCAAATTAATTATTAAGATAATTTGACAGAATTCGCTTAAATCAATATCATTCTTAATTGGGACTCGTATAAATTTACGTTTATTTAATTTATAGGATGGTGATGACAATGAGAACTGCTGAATTTTCTTTACCCCCACTCGTTAATTTGAAGCCTGCATTTGGTGCTAAACAACCCAATGTATTGCCTCAAGGAGTTAACTTAACGAACCTTATCCCGACTCTTTTACAAGGGCTTCAGGAACAGAAATGGTTACGGTTAATGAGTCCGCTTCACTCAGAAGCGGTGCTTCTTTAAGGCAAAAACTGCTTGCGTTTGCAGCAACTATTAGTACAGTACTTACGGGAGGTGTTCAAGCTTCTCAAGCCCATGGGTTCAGCAACACCGCACAAGAAACCCTGGCAAAAATGGAAGTACCTGTTGTAAAAGCCCTTGAAGCAACTGCTGGAGGAGCGGTTAAATCTGGCGAATATTTGCTGGCGAATCACCACTATCGCCATCCGCAACCAATGCAACATCATAGATACTACAATCCGCAACCAATGCAACATCATAGATACTACAATCCGCAACCAATGCAACATCATAGATACTACAATCCGCAACCAATGCAACATCGTAGATACTACAATCCGCAACCAATGCAACATCGTAGATACTACAATCCGCAACCAATGCAACATCGTAGATACTACAATCCGCAACCAATGCAACATCATAGATACTACAATCCGCAACCAATGCAACATCGTAGATACTACAATCCGCAACCAATGCAACATCGTGAATACTACAATCCCTACCGTGGTGGATCCTAGGTTGTGAGTGCCGTTGTCGTCATTTGTAGATAAATTATAGTTTAGATCCCCCTGTAATCGACCAAATTCAGGGGGATTTTTCAAAAGCTACCCATCCAAAAAGCACTCTAGCCCCCTGTGCAAGCCTGCGGGCATCGAGCGGATTTGCTTCACGGAAAGGGCAATGCCTGCCATAAAGCAAGTGCGGTCAAAACTATCATGCCGTAACGTCAGCAACTGACCCTTTTCGCCAAATAACACCTCTTGGTGTGCCACCAACCCCGGTAACCGCACACTATGAATATGAATACCCCCTTCGGTCGTAGCACCCCTTGCCCCGGCATGGGTTTCTTTTTCCACGCCATTAGTCGGGCTGAACTTTGTGCCAACACCCAAGTTTTTCTGCATCAGCTCCGCCGTGTGAAGGCTCGTGCCACTCGGGGCATCCGCTTTTTGATTGTGGTGCATTTCGATAATTTCCGCATGATTAAAATACTTCGCTGCTTGGGCTGCAAATTGCATCAACAGCACCGCCCCAATCGAAAAATTCGGGATGTAAGCCCCTGCTAATCCTTTAGATTTCAATTTTTCATCCAAGCTTTGTAATTGGGCTTCGCTTAGCCCTGTAGCCCCTAAAATCGGTGAAATACCGGTATGAATCATCGCCAACGCATTACCGTAAACCGTGGAAGGATGCGTTAAATCCACCCCCACTTGGATAGAAGCCCCATGGGCGGTAATGGCTTCTGGCACACCTGAAAAAATGGGTACATGATGATTATTAATATCCAAGCTCAAGGCTTTAAAAATATCTTTCCCTGCGGAACTTCTACTGGTACAGGCGACCAAATTCAATTGGTTATCTGTCAAGCAGGTTTTAACAAATTCTTTTCCCATTTTGCCAGTAGCACCAGCAATTAGCACGGAAACAGGGGTTTGGTTGGTCATCATCATAAAAAATCAGTCTTTCTAAAACAATCGGTCGGTTAAAAACAGAGTCATTTTATCATAAACAGAAGCCTTCTATTTTTTGCCTACCGCTACGGTTTGCTTATGTTAGAATAAATCTAGTTATCATGCCTGTTGATACAGAACCCTAGGAAGTTTCTTGAATGCCGTTCCAATCCTCTTCTTTATTCACACAAAAATCACTCTCTTATATTATTGTTTCTGCACTACTTCTGTGCGGATTTTTTCCTTTTGTTACCCAAGCGGCTGCCCCAACCAAAGTGATTCAAGCCAGAGGCAACAACATCCTGATTGATGCCGATGAGCAAACTTACGATGTTTCTAAAAGCTTAACCACGTTTCGCAATAACGTAGTGGTTACCACGAAGAGTGGCGTTATTCGAGCCCCCTACGGCGAAGTAACGCTAGATGCTAACAACTCTCCCAAAAAAGCTTATTTCAAAGGCGGTGTAACCCTCGTTCGCCCGACGGATAAATTGACTGCCCCGACAATGACGTTTGATTTCAACAGCGAAGAATTTTCTGCCGATGGCGGGGTAAACACTCAAGTCCAAAGCCCTTCACAGGGAACGATTACGATTACTTCGGGGCGTCAGCAATTTAGCCAAGTTCGGAAACAAATGTTGGCAACAGGTAACGTGCGTGTGGTAATGAAAGACAGTGTTGCTACCAGTAGCCAAACCCTGATGCAGTTAGGGGCGGATGATAGCGTTGAAAAGGTGCTATTTACGGGTAATGCCCATGTTATTCAGCCGAAAACTGATGTGCGTGGGGCAAATATCACCATTCTGCCTAAGCAAGATTTATTTATCGCCGAAGGGCAAGTGGCTTCGTTAATCAGCGGTGCAGCCGGAGATAAGCCCGTTTTGCTGCGTTCCAACTTCCAGCAGTTGGATAAAAAAGCCAACCTCATGGTGGCTAGTGGTTCGGTGGATTTAGATTATGAAGCTTATCGTGCCAAAGGTCCGAAGGCGACGTTTTTCTTAGAATCTTCAGGGGCTGGCGGCGGTTTAACCGTTAAACGAGCCTTGTTTTCAGGGCGTTCTACCATTACGGAAACGGCTCGGCAAGTAACGGCGGATGTGATTGAAATTACGAATAATCCTCGGCATTTTGATGCAAGAGGGCACGTTAAAACCAAGCTAATTTCTGAACAAAAAGCAACGCCTGCACCTGCAACCGGCACGCCTGCTGAAAAACCTGTAAAAGGCAAAAAAGGGACAAAATTTGTTACTACCCCTACGCCTGTTAAGCCGGAAAAACCCGTAGCTAAAGCAGAAGAAGACGAGTTTAATCCAAACTCATTTAATCAATAATTAGAGAGTAAGGGTCGGTAAACCAATGTCTTTAGTGGTGAATGGTATTTTTAAAACTTATGGCAAACGCCCTGTGGTGCAGGATGTTTCCTTTCATGTAGAAGCGGGCGAAATTGTTGGGTTACTAGGTCCTAATGGTGCAGGTAAAACAACGTCGTTTTACACGGTGGTTGGGGTTGTTCAGCCAGATGTGGGGACGATAACGCTCAATGGTAAAAAGCTGAATGGGTTGCCCATTCACACTCGAGCCAAACAAGGGTTGGGTTATCTTCCCCAAGAAAGCTCGGTTTTTCGGGGCTTGAGCGTGGACGACAACCTCAATTTAGTGCTGGATTTTCAATCAGGTTCTGCGAAAGAGAAAAACGCTCGGCGGGATGAGTTGCTGGAAGAATTTGGGCTGACCAAGGTGCGAAAATCGTTAGCCATTCAGCTTTCGGGCGGGGAACGTCGCAGGCTAGAAATTGCCAGAGCCTTGGCGGCTAATCCGGCTTTTTTATTGTTGGATGAACCATTTACGGGTATTGACCCCATTACCATTGAAGATTTACAACAACTCATTTTTCACTTGAAAGCTCGTGGTTTGGGCATTTTAATAACCGACCACAACCCCCACGCCACCTTGGCGTTGGTAGATAGAGCCTATGTGATGTTTGATGGCAAGCTCATTTTTTCAGGCACCAGTTCGGAAGTAGCCAATAGCCCGCTGGTAAAACAAGCCTACTTGGGCGAAGGGTTTCAGTTGCAAACCGCCGCTGCGGTATAACGATGATGATGATGACGACTACCAGACCTGCTTTTTTGCTCGAACGCTATTTGTTAGTGCCTCTGTTTTTGAGTATTGTTGCCTGTTTAGCCCTATTTACAATTTTATGGATTGCCCCTGAAATATTACTAAAGCTATTGCAAGCGTTTCAGGCTCATAAAATTACGCTGGTTGAACTTGTTCAACTACTGGCATTGCAGCTGCCTAGTGTACTAGTGCAGTCCTTCCCTATTGCCACGTTAATTGGGTGCGTTTTCACTATTCGGCGGTTTTCGCATGATTTTGAGCTAACCGCCCTACAAGCTTTGGGCGTTTCTTTTCCACAAATAGTGGTTCGCGTTTTAGGGTTGGGTGTATTATTGGGGGGCTTTTTGGTTTTCGTTCAAAATAGTTGGTTGCCGTGGGCAGGGCCTCAATTGCAGGCATTATACAGTCAAAAAAACATCAAAAAGCCATCAAGCCAAAGTTTTGTGTTGCCCATTACTTCAACGACAGTACCTATCAATGGGGGTACTCCCCAGTTGGATGAACTGCTTTCGGTCGGAGATTTACAATCTACCGCCTTAACGGATGTTATTCTACTAAAATTTTACCCCAATGCTAGTACGCTTACCCCGTCAGGGTCTCATACTTCCACCGTTCAACGGCTGATACAGTCTGCCAGTGGTACGTATGCTGATAATAATACGCTTATTTTGAAACAGGCGTTGATTGCTGAATTTTCGCCCGATGGCACGCTAGCTAGCCAACGTGTTCAGCCAGAAGAAGTGTTAAGTTTTCCTGCTGAAACCCAAGCTTTGTTGAAATTCCGAGCCACTAATCCTGAATTTTTAAAACTAAACCAATTGGGGCAATATCAACGTTTGGTGGAACGTAATTCGTTACCGCAAGCTTATGAATGGTTGAAGGCCAGAATAATGGAACGCTACCTAAATCCACTAGCCTTACTACTATTATTAGTCATTGGTCTACTACTTGGGCAAGAACCCCCAAGAAGTAGAACGGCAAAGCCGTTTACTTATGCTGCTGTTGTATTATTTACTTACTTAGTTGCCCAACCCATGGCTTTACAACTTAGCTATCTAGGTGAGCTTTCAGGGTGGGTAGCGGGTGCTATACCCTTTATGGTGTTATTGCTTTTACTACTTGGGGTTTATTGGGTTAAACCCAGTATGAGGTAGGTGCTGTTGACAATAACGCTCTGATGGGCATCTTCGTTGTTACTGCGTTACTCGAATCCTCATGTATTTCTTTATACACTGCGGTTCTGCGTTACTCGTGCCTAGAATCTGCAGCACCAGCCCATTATTGTCAACAGCACCTAGTTCTCTAACCCTCACATTGAGCGATTGAATAATCGCTCTCTTTGGTTTTTATTTTAGAATGAAGACTGGCATACTTGGTTTCTACCACTGGTTTTAGCTTGATATAACTTATCATCAGCAATATGAACTAAATCTTCGTAATGGGGCAAATTGTCATGGGCAGATCGCTTCGCAAAATCTCCGCTAGCAACCCCTATGCTTACCGTCGATTTTAATTCCGATTGGGAAGGAAAGCTGGTACGCATTACTTCTGTTCTAATCATTTCCGCTAACCGAACGGCTTGTTCAACAGAGGTATTGGGTAGCAAAATAGAAAATTCTTCACCGCCATACCGGCAACAAAAGCCATTGTTAGGTGTGAATTTTTTTAACACACCAGCAACAATCGTTAATACTTCGTCGCCCATTTGGTGCCCGTAAGTATCGTTCACGCTTTTGAAATGGTCAATATCCACCATAACAACCGTCATTACTTGCTTTTGCGTTTTAGCAAGATTGAATAGTTCTCTAATTTTTTCAGAATAGAAGCGGCGGTTATAAGTATCGGTTAAGGGATCTTTAATTAGTGCTTCACGCAATTGCGTATCTTCCTTTTTTAACCGAGCTTTGTCGTTTTCACCCTGTTCAATCACTTTGTTTTTTTGCACGAGTAATTGTTTATAGGCATCATCTTTTTTACGATTATAAAGCATTTCCGTATAAGAATTTAGCCCCACATTTTTAACAGAATCAACCAAATATTCCACAACAGGAATACTGAATTGATAAAACAGCACAGAAATCCAAGTGCTCCAAATAATTTGACCCGGCATCCATAATTCAGGAGCATTGCGTTTCATGACTTCTAAAAAACCGACTTGTAAAGGGATAGGCATCACCATTTGCTGTAATACTTTCCCAATTATGCCAGCATTCATTGTGGGGAAATAGTCTGATTTTAAGGTAGGTATTATTTGTGTTAGTACATTAATAAATAAATCGACTGGATACAACAAGGGTTTAGTGGCTGTGTAAAACATATCGATGAGGGGTCTGCATACTTTATAAATTTCTGAAGCATATTGCGTTTGAATACCGCCCACAACAGGGTCTGAAAATTCTAAAATACCTTTAAATACAAGAGCAATATTGACCAGTACAATAGCTTGGTCTACCCATTTTCGGATAGATTGGCTTGATTTAGGCTTGCTTTTTTTTGAATGTGGTTTGCTCACTGTAAAAATTCCTTTCGGGTATATTTAGGTTTAAAAAATAATTTTTATGATGAAATTGGTTTGGCTTGCTTTTCCTTTGTTGGCTTAATAATCGTGGTGGTATTGGTAACTTCATTGGGGGTATAATGCCACTGTTTAATTGCACCACACCCCGTACAAGAGGCAAATCTGTTCATAAACCCTAAATCCGCTTGAAAGGGCGGATTTTCACCCACCGTAATTAATACATCACCAAAGTCATTTGTGGTAATATGCAATTGCTGTTCAACGCTGGGCTGAACTTTTAATACGAATGTAGCTGTTCCACACGTTTTACAGGCAAAGCCCATACAATCTCCTTTGTTTTATTTTGTAGTAACAAGTATCGCTTTTTCAGAGCTTCTTTTAATAGAAATAGTTAATACTATTATCGGAAAGGGGTCTCCCCCTTTTCAAGCGAATGATAAAAATCGTGTTGATAGAGGATGCTTGCCACCTAGTTAACTAGTTAAGTTGAAGTTTTATTGTTTGAAAGAAACATTTTTTGTGAAAACCGCTTACCCTAACACTCTCATAATAGATAATCCCCTTTTTCCCCTAGCTACCAAAGCCCTTGAAACCAATCGGAGTGGGTCTGAAACATCGGTTTTGGCTATTTTAGGTTCAACAGGGTCTATTGGCACGCAAACCCTCAAAGTGGTTGAACACTTCCCTGAAAAAATGACTGTTTTTGCACTGGCTGCAGGTAGTACACAGTTACCCTTGTTTGCTAAGCAATTATTAAAATTTCAGCCAAAACTAGCTTGTGTTCCAACCCACACCGATAAGCAAACCATGTTACCCCTATTGAACGGTGGGTTTAAAGGGGAAATACTAACGGGTGAATCAGGGGGCTTAGAAACCATTGCCCAACAGGAATCTGTAGATAAAGTCATAGTGGGTATGGTTGGTAGCCGAGGGGTTTCGCCTACGTTGGCAGCTTTAAAAGCAGGAAAATTGGTTTTAACTGCCAATAAAGAAACCTTTGTTAGTGCAGGGCATCTCATTCAACCTTATTTACCGCAAGTTGTTCCGTTTGACTCAGAACATTCGGCTTTGTTTCAATGTTTATGCCCGCATAAAAAGCCGGCAGAAGTAGAAGCCTTATGGCTGACTGCTTCGGGGGGGGCTTTCAGAACGTTTTCAGCAGAAGCATTGGCTACTATTACCCCTGCTCAAGCCTTAAAGCACCCCAATTGGCAAATGGGTGCTAAAGTAACGGTTGATTCTGCTTCGCTAATGAATAAAGGGCTTGAAGTGATTGAGGCCCATTGGCTTTATGGTATTGCTCCTGAAAAAATCAAAGTGGTCGTGCATCCGCAAAGTATTGTACATAGCTTGGTAGAATTTGTCGATGGTTCGTTTTCCGCTAGTTTAGGTCCTACAGATATGTGCGTGCCTATCCAATACGCCCTTTCTTATCCGCACCATTGGGGTAGTATTTCAACCGTAAAACGACTGAATTTATTAGAAATTAGTGCGTTAAACTTTGAACCGCCTCAAAGAGACTTATTTCCGTGTTTAGGGTTAGCAGAAATGGCTTTAAGGTTAGGTCCTTGGGCAACTGCCACTTTAAACGTTGCAGATGAATTAGCCGTAGAAGCCTTTTTATCTGAACAGATTTCGTTTGTACAACTACCTTGCGTGATTGAAAAAGCGTTGAGACTAGCAGAACAAGCGGGTTGGAATAAAACCACCATAGATTTAGAGGCATTGTTAGCACATGAACAATGGGTTAAAGATAAATCATCAGAGTGGCTTTCTGTTTAAAGATAAGTTAATTTTATAAAAACAGGCAATTCTGATTAAGTAATTGTTTTTATTATGTCATACAAAATATTTATGATTATCAATAACTACAAAATAACTATCGGAAAGACCAAACCCGCCATGGTACAAAATATCCAATCTTTTTCACCCCCTCCGTTTCAAGCAGGTGGATTTAATCTCCCTACGGGAAGCCAACAAATTGGTGCTGGTAATACCACGCCTGTTAATAATGCGTTCGCTGCAATGGGGCAAAATTCTACGCTGAATGGCACAAACCCTACCACCCAATTTAACAATACCGCCACGAGTGCCTTGCAAATGTACGCTAATATGGGGTTTGATAAAAATACACAAGCCTTACTAGGGGTAGCCAATAACTTTTTAGACCCCATGAAAGTAGCCTCAAACATAGGGATAACGCCTCAAGTACTGACCCAAGGACTGGGTGGTTATACCGTAGCAATGGGTAATGGTATGAGTTCTATGGCATTGAATATTGCCCTAGATGGTGCTAGAAATGCCATTCAAACAGACCCTGCAACAGGGCAGCCTAAAGACGCCAAAGGCTTTATGTCTTTAATGGCCAGTATGTCGAAAGACCCCGGTGCTTTGTTAAGACCTGAATTTCAACAACTGATTCCTACCTATCAAGCCATGATGGGAACGATTAGTACGCAATCAAATGCAATAGCAGCAGGAGCCAATGCTGCACAAGCCCAGCAAATGGCACAAATACAACAACAACTGAATCAATTAGCACAGTCTCAACAAGCCATTATGGCTATTATTACAGACAGTAAAGGGCTTGAAGGTTTATCTGCTTCGGATTTAGCAACGAAACTGGCGTTAGCCATTCAGTCAGCTTCACCAACCACCCCAGCAGTAGCTGCTACTTCTACGACACCAACCACAAAAACTACGGGTACGCCTGCCCTTTCAACTCAACAACAAACGCAAGCTTTATTTAAAAATCAAACAAAGTCTGCAACAACAACCTAAGCGGTTCTTAAGGTAGCACTGTGCCGTTTCGTCCAAAGCGAATTCACTACATCTGCAGTGCTTTTAGGCAGTACTAACCGGTTATGGCTGTTAGCGTATTGTTCAGGCAACCCGTGGAAATCTGTTCCGCCGGTTACAATTAAGTCATGTTCTTCAGCCATACAGCAAAAATACTCAATTAATGGCGGATTATGGCTTTTATGGTAAGCTTCCAACCCACACAAACCATAAGCAATCAATTCCGGTACTAACTTATCAATGCCTTCTGCCAACCCTGGGTGAGCAATAACAGGAATACCGCCACTTTCGTAAATGGCTTCCACGGCTTCATGCGGAGACGCGGTTTCCCTCGTTACATAGGTGGAACAGTTTGATTTTAAAAACTTGGTGAACGCTTCTGAAATGGTTTTAACCGCCCGTTTTTCATAAAGAATTTTGGCAATATGGGGTCTTCCCAACGACCCTTGCGGATGAGAAAGGGCTTCCACTTCATCTGGCGAAATTTTGATATTGGTTAGTTTGTTAATTTTTTCAACCATTGCTCGAATTTGAATTCGGCGTGCTTGCTGATGTTGGTGCATTACTTCTTGCAATAAACTACCTTCTGGGTTGGTGTAATAGCCTAAAACGTGAACATCCACATCACCCCAATGGGTATTAATTTCAATAGCCGGTATTAGGTTCAGCCCTAGTTCTAAGGCTTTAGGAGTTAGGCGTTCGTAGCCCGCCATGGTATCATGGTCTGTTACAGCAACCGTTGTTACACCAGCCTTGGCAACGGCTTCTAACAACCCTTCTGGTTGAGAAGACCCGTCGGAATAAACGGTGTGCATATGAAAATCCGCCGTTGAATTCGGCATAAAAGCGATTCCTTTTAAATTTATTATTAGGTAGTAATACTTGATAATCAGTTTACAACAATCAAAGGCTAGTTTGAACCCTTTCTTGTATTTTATCCTCTGGTTACGCCAACTAATACTTGTTTTCTTTACAATTGGTCGCTGTTTATTAAGAAGATTAAAGATTGACTTGATTTTTTCCGATTTAAACGGTATCTTATAGTTAAATAATCTATCTGTAAAAAAATATATGTCTTCGTATGGTATATTACGTTGTAGCGTGTTAGGTTTTTATTGATTCAATAGCCTTTGCTAAATTAGTTGATAGTTTACAAAAAATCCCAATCACATTGATAATAAAAGTAGCTAGACACTACTTCTTATATTAGAGAAATAACCGTTTTTAATTAGATAGTTCTTACAAAATGAACACTTTATCAGCTTGCTGAAAAATTATGGTCCACCTTCAGAGGTATTATAGATACCCTGTTTTGAATTAATTTGGGTTTCTTACATTGATTGTTTAACATGACGCTGTTTTGTAACGTATTATTGAAATTATTTTTTACACATTCTTTTCCTATATTATTAATTTATTTATTCTGATTTGACGAGGCGACCTAATCCAAATATGTATACAAATTCTTGCTCTAAATGTAGTATTACTTTTGAAACAAAAAACCCTAAACGCATGATATGCCCAGATTGCTTACATAAGCATGCTGGTAACGCAGAACCTGCACCGTCTTCTGGTGGTTCTGGCTATAACGGGCATCCTCAGCAGAACTATGCACCTGAAGCTAGAAATAATTATAATCAACCACAAGAAGGCGTTCAGTATAGTGGTGCGAATTCGCCCCATGCTGGTGGTAACAATGCAGATTCTCAAGATTATTCGCTTTATTCTCAGCCCTTTCGTCCTCAACAAGGCGAAGGTGGTGGGTATCAACCTCGCTCCTATCAAGGTCAACATCAAGGCGGAGGCTACCAACCTCGCCCCTATCAAGGTCAACAGCAAGGTGGTGGGTATCAACCTCGCCCCTACCAAGGTCAACAGCAAGGCGGAGGCTACCAACCTCGCCCCTACCAAGGTCAACAGCAAGGCGGAGGCTATCAACCTCGCCCCTACCAAGGTCAACATCAAGGCGGAGGCTATCAACCTCGCCCCTACCAAGGTCAACATCAAGGCGGAGGCTATCAACCTCGTCCCTACCAAGGTCAACAGCAAGGCGGAGGCTACCAACCTCGCCCCTACCAAGGTCGTGATGGCGGTTCTTCTCAACAAGGCGGCTACCAACCTCGTCCTTATCAGGGTCAGCAACAAGGCGGTTACGGCAGTGGTCGTCCTTCTTATCAAGGTGGTGGCGGTGGCGGCTATCAGCCTCGGTACAACCAAGGTGGTGGTGGCTACCAGCAACAACGCCCGAAAGGCACGTTTATTCCACCCCATGAATTGGCAGAAATTGAAAAACGTTACAAGGTGGCACTGCCCCTACCCAACCCAGATATTCAAGATACCATTGGTAAAGAATTAAATATGCACCCCAAAAAAGTATTTGCGGGTATTAATTTAATTCGGTTAAAAATGAAGTTGCCAAAATTGGATTTCCCGAAACGCCCATTGGCCGTTACGCCAGACCAATTAACAGCCATTCAAACCCTGTATGAACCCTATATTACTGACCCCCCCATCGGGATTCACAAAATTATTGCCAAACAGCTGCGTATTGATGAATGGCGGGTTCACGTTGGTATTAAGTTGGTGCGTAAATCTCATAATATGCCGCGTTGGAACGAAGAACGGCCTGATTTACCTGAATACATGAAAGAACAATTAGCGGCGGCTCAAAAACGCATGGATGAAGACCCTGAATTCCATGAAATGAAGGATGCCCATGCCACGAAAAAAGAAAATGATAGACTAGAATTAGCAGCTCAAGCATCCGCAGAAAACGCTAAGCCTGTTGAAACGGTAACTAACAGTACTGAAGCCGAAAGTGCCAGTGATACTGCCAATGAAGAAGATAAGCCCAAAAAACGGGGTCGTCCGAAGAAAGAAGTTTCTGCAGAAGAAGCGGATGACGTTATTTCTGTAGTAGGTGTGCCTCATCATGAAGCCGAAGCCTCGCTTTCTGTTGCAGACTAATCTGTTTGCGTTGCTATAATTCTATCTGTCTCGTTGTTTTTTAGGAAAGAGTTCATTTTATGATGATGATGTCTGCTGTTGCCACGCAATATGAAGTGGTTATTGGTATTGAAGTTCACGTTCAGCTTAATACCGCTTCCAAATTATTTAGTTCTGCACCCAACCAGTTTGGCAGCGAACCAAACCAAAATACCACAGCGGTTTGTGTTGCCTTGCCTGGTGTTTTACCGGTGCTTAACGGGCAGGCGTTAGAATCTGCCGTGCGAATTGGGCTAGCTTTAAATTGTGATATTGCCAAATACACGAAGTTTGACCGTAAACAATATTTTTATCCGGATTTACCCAAAGCGTACCAAATTTCTCAGTACGATTACCCTGTTGCTGAAAGGGGCACGCTAACGTTACCTAATGGTAAAGTGGTACGTATTACTCGGGCTCATTTGGAAGAAGATGCGGGTAAATTGGTACACCAAGGGGCGGACGGGCTAGCCGGTTCAACCCATAGTTTGGTGGATTTAAACCGTGCGGGTGCACCGTTGGTTGAAATCGTTTCCGAGCCAGATTTACGTTCAGCCGAAGAAGCCAGAGACTACATGATGACCATTCGTAATATGGTACGTTATTTGGGCGTGTGTGATGGCAATTTGGATGAGGGTTCTTTACGGTGTGATGCCAACGTTAGTATTCGCCCGATGGGGTCTACGGAACTAGGTAACCGTACCGAAATTAAGAACATGAATAGCTTTAAAGCCGTTGAACGAGCCGTTCTAACAGAAGTTGAACGACAAATAAAACTGACTGAAGCCGGTGAACGTATTAAACAAGAAAGTCGGCTTTGGAATGAATCTACAGGTACAACCATGCCTATGCGTAGCAAAGAAGATGCCCATGATTATCGGTATTTTCCTTGCCCTGATTTACCGCCGATCCATATTGATGAGACTTGGGTGGCTTCGCTGCTTGCAACTCAACCTGAATTACCGCCCCAACGGTTAGCGAGACTTATGGCGGATTTTGATCTTTCTGCTTATGATGCTGGCGTGCTGGTGGAATTTAAAGAATTAGGCGATATGTTTTTACAAACCGCTGAAAAAACAACCGCTTATAAAGTAGTGGCTAATTACTTAATGGGCGATGTGGTAGGCTGGTTGAAAACTGAAAAAAAGGAATTACCTGAAACAGCATTAACGGCTGAAGCCTTAGCTGAATTAAGCACCTTAACGGCTGAAAAAACGGTCAGTTCAGCTATTTCCAAAAAATTGATTCCGGTATTGTTGACTGAAGGTGGTATGCCAAGTACGTTGCTTGAAACCATGGGTTTAAAGCAGGTTGATAATGTAGAAGAATTAACTGCCACCATTGAAGCGATTTTAGATGCGAACCCAGATAATGTTGCCGCCTACAGGGGTGGAAAAGACAAATTGTTTGGTTTCTTTGTAGGGCAAGCCATGAAGGCGACGCAAGGACGTGCCAACCCTGAATTGCTCAATGACCTCATCAAAAAAGCCTTACAAAGTTAAAACCTATAAAAGTCGTCGTCATTCCGAGCGTAGCCGAGGAATCTCCTTAGCGTCTAGGGAGATTCCTCGGCTACGCTCGGAATGACGACGACTTTTAATCGTTTAATTAGTCTCAACGTCCGTATTGGGCGGTTTTTCACCTAACCCCAACGCCTGCACCTCTTCAGGAACACCCCCCCGAAGTTGCCAAGCAAACATCAAAATTTCTGCTACCGCTTGATATAAATCAGGTGGAATATCCATGTCTACATCCACTAATCGGTAAAGAGTACGAGCCAGTAAAGCATTTTCAACAATCGGAATGTTATTCGCCCTACCAACCGTTTTTATTTGTTCCGCAAATAATTCAGCCCCTTTTGCCACCACTTTAGGGGCTTCCATTTCAGCTGGGTTATACTTAATTGCCACCGCCACATGAATGGGATTGGTGGTAATAACATCTGCCGTGGGAACGGCTTCTAGGTTTTGCCCCTGCATCATCTGCATTCGCTTTTGTTTCAGCATATGCTTCACCATGGGGTCGCCTTCAGATTGTTTGTATTCGTCTTTCACTTCTTTGAGCGACATTTTTTGATCGTTCAAAAACTTTTGCCGTTGATACAAATAATCAAAGCCCCCAATGGCTAAAAACGCCATGCCTGCTGTGTAGATAAAATCTTGTAAAATTTTGGCAATAACATATAAAATAACCAACGGGTCTGAAGCTTGAGCAGTCGAAAGCATTTCGCCCATATGCTTTTGAAAACTGCCGTAAGCCAAGTATAATAGTAACCCAATTTTCAATAGGTTTTTAACGAGTTCAATCACCGTTCGTTTTGAAAAAATGCCCTTTAACCCGTTAATGGGGTTGAGCTTATCAAATTTTGGGGTAATTACTTTGAGTGAAAACAGGGGGCCTACTTGGACTAAATCTGTGGTTATTGCAACAACTAGAGCTATTAATAAGAAAGGACCTACGCTAAAAATCAAAGCCCTCAACGCATGAAGCAATAAAAAGACCCAGCCAATTTTTTCAATGGATTTATGTTCAATGGTTTGAAAATAAGCAATGAACAATTCCTTAAACAATTGCCAAACCACGGGCATAAATAGCATGGCAACGGCAAACATGGTAACCAAAAAAACGGAAGACGACAAATCCTTACTTTTAATAACCTGCCCTTCTTCTCTGGCACGTTGTATTTTTTGCTGAGACGCCTCAAACGACTTATCTTCATCACCCATAGTGTGGTTAGCCTACTTCGTCTTCATCGTCGTCGGCTTCATCTTCCAGTAGTAAAAATTCTTGAATTTCAACACAAAGATAATGCGGTAGATTTTCTTCTTCACGCAAAATACGCTGAAGAGCTTCAATATCGCCTAATTTATAAATGCTAACTAATGTGGCGTGGGCTACATCCATATTTTCGTCAAATAACAAGGGCGTTAAACAAGGCAAATCACTCACTTCACCTACTTCAGAAAGGGCTTCAACCGCCGCTAGCCGAATAGATGGAGCGTCATCTTGCAAAGCCTTTAGTAGGCTATCTAATGCTTTTTTTCGAGAAGCGGGGTGGTTCTGTTGCCCTAACTTTCCAATAGCCGTTACCACTTGTTCAAACAGAAAAGTGGTTTTTTTACGAAAGCCCTGTTGAGCTTCAAATAAATCCAATAACGGTTCTAATGCACGAATATCGCCCAACATACCCAACGCCTTTACCGCAGATTCCTTCACATAAACGGAAGATTCTTTTTCATCTTTCAACAGTTGAATAAGCGGATTAACCGCTCGGCTGTTTTGCAACCTGCCTAAGGCTTCCGCCACTTCTAACCGAACCCTGTAATTAGTGGACTTATCGTGTAGTAGCGTCATTAACGGCACAGTGGCTTCTTCTGCACCCATAATACCTAATAGCCGAATGGCTTGACAGCGTAGTTTAACGATTGATTCCTGTTTTAGCAATTCTGCATAACCCTCAGCACCGCCTTCAGCGGCATCAAACAACCGAACACCCGTACCAACCGCCATAGCCACTAATGTAGGAATAGTACCCTGCACTTTAATGTTACCCAACCCCTGTAAGGCTTCCAGTAATAGCGGTACGCAAGTGGATTGCTTCAAAAGTTCAATAATAGTAGGTACCAACCAAAACGGTTGTTGGGTAAAGTCTTTTTGCTTTAGTAAGCTAAACGCCTGCTTTAACGCATTTTGGCGTTTAGAAATGGGTACGGTTTCATTTAACACGCTATTAAGCAGATTTTTTAGTTGGTTAGATTGATTGAAGGCTAAGCCTGAAGTTTTTTCAGCATAAATAGTGGGTTCTGTATCAAAGTATTCATAGGGTGAAAAACCTTCAACAGAAGAAGCCATGGATTCAGAAGCGGGTTGGTCTTCCGTTTCATCATCAAAAAAATCAGACTCTAGGCTATAAAGCACCCCTATATTGGTTATAACTGCCCTTCTTCCACCGCACACAGCTGGCAGATACCGAAGCATAACCCGCCGGTATAACTGTGAAAAAGAATCGAAAGAAGAGAAAATAGTCATCATAACCTGTTTAATCGACTCTCCGATAATTTATCCTTAAACGTTCTTAATATTAATAAGCACTAAGATTAAGTGAATAAGGATATGACTACATTAATCATTAAAGCAAAAACATAGCTTATTAGCAAGCAATAACCGTTTTTTCTGTAGGGGAGACCCTTGTGGTCTCCCACCCACGATGCAACCTAAAAACGGTGATTCTTTGTAGGGGACGCCCCCCGTGGCGTCCCGACCATTAACCCGACCCGAATATTGCAATCCTAAAATGTCGTTCAATCAAGAAACTGGACGCCACGGGGGGCGTCCCCTACAGATGGGATAATTACTTCTTCTCCACTGAACGATTGAAGCTGAAGGGGTAGTTTCACATCGTTTATTGGCAATTTGTTATGCTGAAGGGGTGTTGAGAAACACGAGGTAATTGGACGTGTTTTTGAAGGTGGATGTAACAAATTCTACATCAACTGAAGAATTCCCTAAAGTTTCACCGTGTTTTGAACGAAGAGCCAATTATGGCGAACGATGTAAACAAGTAGCCTGCCTAGTTACCACCCTGGTCGATGTTTAAAGTGTGTGAACATCAAGTTTGGTAGCTAGGAAACCAACTTTCCATTTGGAGGAAAACTAAACATATGTTGAATGCTAAAAAAGGGTTTACCTTATCAGAACTATTAGTATCGTTAGCCGTATTGGGCTTAATTGCAGCCTTTGCTGTACCCAAAGTATTAAGCTCCGTAGGGAATTCGGCTTTTTTAGCGAATGCTAAAGAGGCGATTTCTACTATTTCTAATGCTTTTGATGCTAAGAAGGCTTCGTTGATGAATGATACTGGTGGTATTGTCGTTAGTGCTATAAACTCACGACCAGTTTCTTCTAACATGACTTGTACCGCTAACCCTGCACCTGCTACAACTTTTAACTTCCCAGGTGGTGCTGGTACTTACGCCACCCTTGCAGCTTGTAACACAGCTTTAGCTGCAACTGGTGCGTCTTCATCATTGATTGGTAATATGTTGTATGCTAAAATAGGTGCTTACACTGCAACGGGCGTAGGTATTCCAGACACCTTCACTCCCGCTGCTACTTTGCCTGCTCCTGCTGCTGGTAATGCCATTCAGTTTAATAATGGTACCATTATTGCCTTTCATGGTTTAGATACTATAGGAACAGAAGCAGATGCTGCGGTAAAAGGCACCCTTGTTTTCGCAGTGGATGGTGATGGAATTGGTCTTGCCAAGCCCTTCAATGTAGTTTTAGCGGCTGATGGACGCATTTTTGTTCCAGCTGGTGCTGCTTTAACGGGACCTTTAGCTACTAGTTATGGCTTGACTCTAGGTGGAACGGCATCAGCTCCTTTTGCTGTTAATGCCGCGACTATAACCGCCTTAGGAAATGTAGTTAATAGTTAATATTGTAAAGTTTTGACAGTTTTGCTCCAGCCCATGCCTTAAAAAGTTATGGGCTGGGGCTTTTTATTCGTCCGTTCGGGGCGTGGGCATTTGCATTCTGTAGGCGCGTATTTATTACGTCCGCCACAATTCAAACCAAAATTTATCAATCCTGTAGGGGCGGATCGATGTGTCCGCCAACCAACCCCACCCAAATTCAATCAACCCTCTCAAACATCGTAAAATCATGAATCGGGAGACCACAAGAGTCTCCCCCTACAATGAAAACGGGAAATTCTTATGACCTTCTGAATAGATATTAGCATTAGCGTTGGTATTCAAACAAGGTCGTGGTATTATTTTAAGGTTGATTCGTACAATCTCTTGTGCAACTTCCCCCAGAAATGAGTTTACCTGTGATGATGAGTACCCCCACCATGCTAAAACCTGAAACACCAGCCACTTCTGTTTCCTTCGATATCCTTCCGAAACCTATTGGTCCCCAACCCCAACGCGAAGCCGTTGTACCCATCACCATGGTACAAGCCATTAACGAAGCCCTTTGGCAAGCCATGGCTACAGACGAAAAAGTGGTCATCATGGGGCAAGACGTTGGGCTAAACGGTGGCGTCTTCCGGGTAACCGAAGGGCTTCAACAACAATTCGGGGAAGCCAGAGTCATTGATATGCCCCTTTCCGAAACGGCGATTGTTGGTTCAGCAGTTGGGATGGCAGTTTACGGCTTAAAACCAGTCATAGAACTTCAATTTGCAGACTATATGTTCCCAGCGTTCGACCAAATTGTGTCTGAAGTAGCCAAGTTACGTTACCGTTCCGGCGGAGAAATGGCTTGCCCCATGGTCATTAGAGCACCCTACGGAGGCGGTATCCGTGGCGGAGGCTACCATTCCCAAAGCCCTGAAGCCTACTTCACCCAAACCCCCGGTTTAAAAGTGGTAATACCCTCGACTCCAGCAGATGCTAAAGGCTTACTGCTAGCAGCCATTCAAGGTGAAGATCCTGTCATCTTCCTAGAACCCAAGCGTATTTATCGTACCGCCAAAGAACGCGTAACCACCGATGCTACCCCCATCGAAATAGGTAAAGTAAGGATCGTACAGGAAGGCACGGATTTATCCCTATTCTGCTATGGCTCAATGGTTGAAATCTGTCAAAAAGCAGCAGATAAACTCAAAAAAGAAGACGGTGCCAGCGTTGAATTGATTGATTTATGCACGTTAACCCCTATTGATGAAACGAGCATCTTAACGTCCGTTCGTAAAACTGGCCGTGCGATGATTGTATATGAAGCCCCTAAAACGTGTGGCTACGGTGCGGAAATTGCCGCCATTATTGCTGAAAAAGCGATAGACAGCCTGCAAGCCCCTGTTAAACGGGTGGGTGGGTTTGATACGCCATTTCCTTACACGTTAGAATCCGTTTATTTGCCCCACCCTGCTAGGGTGCTTCGGGTAATGCGTGAACTATTAGCTTATAACTAGGAGCAAGAAGAATCATGATGATGATGTCAACAACCACTGCTTCTGCTAGTTTGTTTACGTTGCCAGATATTGGCGAAGGCGTAGCAGAAGGCGAAATTCTGCAATGGTTAGCCGAAGAAGGTACGTTGGTGCAAGAAGATGCTCCGCTACTGGAAGTAATGACGGATAAAGTAACCGTTGAAATCCCTGCCCCAAAAACCGCCATTTTAGGCAAACGCTTAGTGCAGGTGGGTGATGTTGTGCCTGTAGGCAACCCCATTTGCCAATGGGGAGAAGCAACAGAACAATCTGGTGAAATGCCTTCTGCTATACCGGAAGCTTCGGTCAATGAATTAGCCCTGCTAGCAGACGCTATTGTGCATGATGCCACAGAAGCTTATAGTGCTAACCCTGTTGTTGAGCCCAATAATGAGGTTCAAGCTGATGGGAAACTGATATTAGCCACCCCTGCTACTAGGAAATTAGCCCGAACTATGGGTATTACATTGGAAAAAATTAAGGGGTCTGGTGAAAACGGACGGGTAACCCAAGCAGATGTTCAACAAGCCTTTGAACGACAACAACCATCTTCAGTTGAAAAGCCCGTTGTGGCTGAAACACCTATGGTTTCTTGTTCGTTTACGGTTAATCCTAATAAGCCCATTCGGCAAACGCTACCTACGCACTTACCTACTGAAACCGTATCGATTGAAAAAACACCCTCTAACCAAACGACTGAACGCTCTTATACGGGCATTCGTCGGACAATTGGGGATAGGTTGTTGGTAGCCAAGAAAACCATTCCTGATTTCGCTTTTATTGAAGCTATTGATGTAACCCAGCTGGAAGCGTTACGAGAAAAAGCCAAGCCGTTGTTGCAGGCTCAAGGCATTAAGCTTTCTATTTTGCCGTTTGTGTTGAAGGCGGTTAGCCAAGCTTTGTTAGCATTTCCTGCCCTCAATTCAGAACTGCGTGAAACTGAGGGTAAAATTATTGAAAAGCAGTTTGTTAACTTAGGCTTGGCGGTAGATACCCCTACAGGGTTGGTTGTACCAGTGCTACACCAAGCTCATCAGCAAAGTGTGCAGGAATTAGCCAAGAATATTCAGGTATTAGCCGAACAAGCCCGTACAGGTAAGTTGGCACGGTCTGCCATGCAAGGTGGTACGTTTACGGTTACCAGTATTGGGTCTGTTGGTGGAACGATTGGTATTCCCATTATTAATCCGCCCGAAGTGGCTATTATGGCGGTAAATCGCATTGTGAAACAGCCCATTGTCAACGACCGTGATGAAATTGTTGTTGGTAAGATGATGAACTTGACGCTAACGGTTGACCACAGGGTTGTGGATGGGGCGGATGCTGCAAGGTTTATGAATCACGTGAAGCAACTCCTTGAAGCCCCATTGGCATTATTACTTTAAGTTTAAGTTAAGGTTCTATATGAGGATAAGGGGTTGTTTCTAACCCGTTAACCGTGCTATTTTTAGCCTTAGATACCTATTTTTTTCCACTGTTTGTAGCCTAGATTGTTTGTTGGTTAAATCCCCTCATGTATCAAATTGCTCTTAAAATGTTGTTTGGCGACAAAGCCAAGTTCCTGACGCTGGTTGTTGGCTTAACGTTTTCCGTCATGCTTCTAACCCAACAAGGGTCTATTTTTTGTGGGTTAATGTTACGCACGGCTTCCAACATTTTTGAAACGGGTGCTCCCATTTGGGTGGTAGACCCCAAAGCCACCAGCTTTAACGATGTGGTCGATATGAAGCTTTCAGAAGTATTAAGGGTTCGTAGTGTGCAAGGGGTCAAATGGGCCGTTCCTCTAGCCTTACATTCTGCTATTGCCCAAAGCGATGAGGGTGATACAGGGGTGGCTCAAGTTATTGGAGTGGATGACCAAACACTCATTGGGTTACCCAAAGGCATGACCAAAGGGCGTTACGAAGATATCAATCAGCCCGGTGCGGTTATTATTGCCAAAGGACGAAGCGAACGATATGGGTCGCCACAAGTGGGTGATTATTTTGAATTAAATGACCAGCGGGTCAGAGTAGTTGGCATGCTTGAAACGCAAAAATCGTTTTCCCCCTTCCCCATTATGTACACCACGCTCAATAAAGTGCAGCAGTTCTTTCCTGAAAAAAAACGACCTGTTTCGTTTATTTTAGTCAAAAATGAAGCCTCTATTTCGCCTGAAAAGTTGATTCAAAAAATCCAAACGGAAACGGGGCTTCATGCCTATGGCTTGTGGGATTTTGTTTTTTTGACGATGAAGTTTTGGGCCGCCAACACAGGTATTCCTATCAACTTAGGAATTAACGTGCTGATGGTTATTATTATTGGTACCGTAATTTCCGCCCAAACTCTTTACGCCTTTATGCTAGACAATACCCGTCAATTTGGGACATTTAAAGCGATTGGTATTGAAAATAAAACCTTAGCAGGTATGGTTTTATTTCAAAGTGCGATAGTCGGTATTATTGGGCATGGTATAGGGTCTGGGGTTATTTCCTTTTTGGGGTTAATTAATCCTCCTAATAGTCAATTGGCTTTTTATACCCCACCTCAATTAATCGGTATTACTTTTGTGTTAGTTTGCGGATTTTGCTTGCTAGCGGCTGTTTTAAGCATCATCAAAGTGCTTCGTATTGACCCAGCCATTGTGTTTAGAGGGTAGAAAAGAATGATAACAACGGTAACAATGCCCAATAAAACAATTGCAGTAAGTATACAGGGGTTGAACAAAAGTTTTGGCGACGGGGAAAATCGTTTACATGTGTTACATGATATTAATTTAACTTTGCAAAGCGGTAGTATGAACTACATTGTTGGACCTTCAGGATGTGGAAAAACAACGCTGATTAGTATTATGGCGGGTATTTTAACGGCAGAATCGGGTGAAACAACCTTGTTTGGCACCCCTATTCACCAACTTAAAAAAAGCCAAAAAGCCAAATTTCGCCGAGAAAATATTGGGTTTATTTTCCAACAATTTAACTTGGTAGCTACCATTACCAATGCTGAAAATGTTGCCGTTCCGTTGTTAATTCAAGGTAAACCGCATGGAAAAGCCATTGAACAAGCTAAACTATTGCTAGAACAAGTGGGCTTGGGCGATAAAATCAACAGCTTCCCACGGGATTTATCTGGCGGGCAACAACAACGCGTGGCTATTGCACGAGCGTTAATTAACAACCCTCGGCTGGTGGTGTGCGATGAACCGACTTCAGCATTAGATGGTAAAACAGGGGCTCAAATTTTAGAATTGTTAACCGTGGTTGCCAGAGACCCCAATCGCTGTGTGGTGGTTGTTACGCATGATAACCGTATTTACAAATATGCCGACCAATTAATTGAAATGGAAGACGGACGAATTAAAAGCATTCAGCAAGTTGACCATACCAAACCCTCTCAATTCTAATAATTTTAAAAAATAGATTACCTCTATAGGAGTTTTTCACACAATGAACAAGCGTTTTATTATACCCTTTCCGTTTTCAAAAACCATTGTATTAGCCGTTATTGGTTTAATTACAACGGCTTATTTCATTACGCATCAAACCTTAAGCCAACCGGAACCCGAGCCCATTCGTCCGCCAGCCGTTCGCCCTTTTAACAATGCGGTAGCCGGTACTGGTATGATTGAACCCGCGAATGAAGCTGTAGCCGTTTCGCCTAATTTTAGTGGGAAAGTAACCAAGGTGTTCGTAAAAGAAGGCGATTTTGTGCAGGCAGGCACCCCATTATTTGCGTTGGATTCCGCTGTTCTACAAGCTCAATTAACCACATTAACAGCACAAGCGGTGGCGGCTCGGTCTCGGTTAGCGGCGGCTCAAGCCCGTATGGCTAAGCTGCAACATCAACCCCGCTCGGAAGATATTCCCCCTTTGCAAGCCAAGGTTTCCGCATTGCAAGCATCCCTTCAAAAAGAACTGTCTACCTTGGAACGCTTGGAAGGTGTTGAAGATTCCAGAGCGGTTAATCAAAATGAATTAACCCGTCAACGCTTAACCGTTCAAGAAATGGAAGCCAACGTAACGCAAGCCAGAGCAGAACTTGAAAAAGCCCTTGCAGGTGCTTGGAAGTATGATGTAGATGAAGCCAAACAAGGCGTAGCTGAAGCAACGGCTACCTTGGCTGCTAGTCAATCTCAACAAAAAGAACTTCAAGTGCAGTTGGCTCAAAGTGTTGTGAAAGCCCCCAAAGCGGGTGAAGTATTACAGGTAAACATTCGTGCAGGCGAAACCGTTCAGCTCATGAAGGCTTCGGGTGAAAGTTCTACCGCTATTTTATTGGGTGATACCAAAACCTTGCAAGTGCGGGTAGATATTGACGAAGTTCTAGCCTCAGAAGTTAAACCGAATATGCCAGCGGTGGCGTTTATTAAAGGAGCTTCGCAATACAAATTCCCACTTCAGTTTTTACGGGTAGAACCCCATATGATACCTAAAAAGAATCTAACAGGGGCTACAGCTGAACGCAACGATGTGCGGGTGTTGCAGTTAATTTATACCTTTACCCCGCCTAAAGGGTTTAACGTGTACACGGGGCAACAATTGGAAGTATACCTGAATAAAGGTACGGCTACGCCTACGTTAGCGGAAGAGGCTAATACCATGCAAACACCCGAGGAACGAGCCGTTTCTAATTTAGGCGAACCCCAGTCTGATACTAATACTCAGCCATCTAGCAAAAACGAGGGTTAATTCATGAACGTTTATTTGTGTGGAAGATTGAGCTGCTGGTTTTTAATTTTGGTGCTGGCTATGCAATGCGTTATACCTGCTGTTTTTGCATTCAACTTACCCTTCAAGCACCAGCTTAATCAGTTAAAAGAACCGAATATTTCTACCCAGCCTAGTGTGAAAACCCCTGATGCTGAGACTTATCAAGCCCTGAAAAATGAGGCTCATTCCACCCTCAATTGGGTAGCAGAATTTCCTATGCTTCGGTGGTGGGAAGCTTTGAGCGATGAGCAATTGAATTATTTAGTGGTAAAAGCAATGGCGAATAATCCAACGTTATTGGCGGAAAGACAGACTGTTTCAGTCGCTAAAGCCAATGTAAAAACAATGTTCGCCAAAGAACTGCCCCATTTGCAGATTGCAGGTAGCTTTAACCGACAAAAAAACTCGAAAAATTTAACGACACCGAGCCAAGCTCAGTTTGCTACCAATGGGCCTCGGCTTTTTGCTCCGGGGCAAACGGTTAACATTTATAACCTTCCCTTATCCGCTTCTTATGATTTAGACCCATTCTTTAGAAAACGCTTGGCGACAAAATCTGCCCAAGCCTCGTTAGAGGCTGTTCAGTTACGCTATCGTTTGGCTCAATTGGTGTTAAGTACGCAAGTGGTACAAGCTTATGCTACTTGGCTAAAGGCTAGAAGTGAGCAACTAACCCTACAACAAGAATTACTGCTACTAGAACAAGAATTACGCCTGAATGAGCTACAATATGCTCAAGGCTTGGTGGTGCGTTCGCCCATTAATACCTTAGAACAAAAAGAAACGGCGTTGCGTGAAGCCCTCAAAAATGCTGAAACGGCTCAATTTCAATGGGGTGTGGCATTGGCAACCTTAACGGGGGAAACCGCAGGGGTGGAAACACTAACGCCCAAACCATTGCCTGCATTAGCAACGTTGCAAAAACTGCCATTAACCGTGGGTGTACCTGCTCAATTGGTGGAAAGTAGGTTAGATGTGGCGGCTAGTGCGTTTGATTTGAAAGCGGCTGGGTTAGACGTGCAAACAGCGAAACGAGCCTTTTTCCCGACTATTTCGTTAACAGGGCAAGTAGGCTTAGCTAGCACCAAAATTAATAATTGGTTTAGTTGGGATTCTTTACTAACCAGTTTGGCTAGTTCTGTTACGCAACCGTTGTTTATGGGGGGGGCGTTAAAAGCCGATTTAGCGGCTAAAAAAGCAACCTATGAACAACAAATTTATGACTACAAGGCTACTTTGTTAAAAGCTTATGAAGCGGTTGAAAAACAATTAGCCACGCTACAAAACTTACAGGCTAGAAGCTTGCAGGTGATAAGGTCTAAAGGGTTAGCGGAACAGAATGTCGGTTTTGCTCAAGCCCGTTTCAAGCAGGGTTTATCAGATTTTAAACCTGTGGTGCAGGCCGAACAAGAGGTGTTGCAAACTGAAAAACAATTATTGAGCATTCAAGAAGCCACCCTGAAAGCTTGGAGCCAGCTGATGTTAGAAGTAGGTGGCGGTAATAACACCGATTCACAGTTTAAATAGCGTAACATCTTAGAGCGGGAGGACACATCGGTCCTCGCCTACAAACAGAATATTCACGGCTACTGTAGGGGCGAACTGTTCTGAAAGATAGACCGTAGGGCTAGTGTGTTCGCCCGACGATGATGTAAACCTAAACACGCTATTCAATCTGTGAATTGGTATAAGAACTGTTTTTTAGTGTCATTCTGTTTTGTCTTAATGGACTGATTAATAGACTATCTTGCTTGATAGCTTTTGTTACTGTAAAATAATTAAAAGATTTTAATTTTAAAGTAGGAGAAATTTAAATGAATACTGAAATAACAGAAATAGCCAAAAAGAGAAATTCTGTACAAACCAATTCTTTTCCAATTACGATTGGGGAGATAGTTAATCTTTATAAAGAAAAAGATATTATACTTAGACCAGAATACCAACGATTATTCCGCTGGACAGATGAAGAAAAATCTCTTTTGATAGAGTCTATTCTACTTGGCTTACCTATACCTGCAATTTTTGTAGAACAATCAAAAGATAATGTTTGGTATGTAGTAGATGGATTGCAAAGATTATCGACGATATTACAATTTTTCGGAGAGCTTGAGAATAAAGAAACTTTAAGGCTTTGTGGATTGGAAAAATTAGACTTCTTGAACAATAAAACAATCGATGATTTAGATAAATCTGATATAAGACTTTTTAAAAAGACCACTTTAAATTTTAGTTCTATTAGTGAATCTTCTAGTAAAGATGTACAATATGAGTTGTTCATTAGATTGAATAGAACAGGTCGTCCATTATCTCCACAAGAGGTAAGGAATGTGTTACTACTTCGTCAAAATAAAAATTTTTACGAGTTGATACAAGAATTGAGGCAAAATGAGGATTTTATAGCTGTTTCTAATATATCAGAAGATCAGCAAGCAGATGAAACAGATGCGGAATGGGTTGTAAGATTTATAGCACTGAAAAATCTTGATGAAAGTCAAGTCGTAAAATACCAATCTATTCATAAGTTATTAGATGATTTTTCTTTGGGGCAGATTTCACAAGAAGAGCCTTTAAACATAAGAGAAGAAAAGACGATATTTAAAAAAACTTTTGAACTATTAGCTGCTATTGACAAGAGATCAGGAAGAGGGTTACGTCGATTTTCAAAAGGCAAGTATTCTGGAACTGTTACAATGGCTAATTTTTTAGTAATAGCAGTTGGACTGGGAAGATATTTGAGTAAAAACAACACTACTCTTACGATAGATGATTTAGAGAAATTAATCAAATCATACTGGGAAGGCGATCCTGTACGAGCTGGCGGTTTGTCTTCAATAGATCTTGCAAAAACAGCTATAGGAAAAGGTCGTGAAATTTTTAGAATCTGAGGTAATCCTACCCTCTGTAGCAATACAAATAGATAAATTGTTACAGCTTTCAAATTTACATCCTGATGATTCTGTTTATTTAGCAGGTCTGTATATTTTGATGGTAGGCTATTTTGAAAAATATATTCATTCTAAAATAGCTTCTCTTTCTCAAACCTGTGATATGGACGAATTACGTTTGTATTCTGTTTTAAACAATGTTAAACTCAATTTATCTATGGCTAAAGATATTAAAATAGCAGATTTAAAAAATTGGTACGCTAATCCATCAGATAATTTTAATTACACTAGGTTCTCAGAAAGGCTAGATGAGTTAGAAATTTGTTTGCCTTTATTAGAAGACACATCCAAACAACGCCTAAATAGAATGATACGAGATTTTAAAGCTGATTTAAGAAGAAGAAATCAAATGGCTCATGGTGATGATGAAGCCATTAACACCTATATCAATATAGAAATATTTCGAACTACTAAAGACCGTATTTTTAATATTATTGAACTAATTGATAAGTGTTAAGTGTTAATCCTAAAAAATTAAATAATTTACAGTTTTTTCAAGGCTTCAACAATTTTATCACCCATTTCGGTAGTGCCAACTAAGGTGCAACCATCCTGCATAATATCTGCCGTTCTAAAACCAGCTAATAACACTTGATTCACCGCTTCATCAATCATTAACGCTTCTTTTGGCATACCCAAAGAATGGCTAACCAACAACGTGAGCGATAAAATAGTGGCTATCGGGTTGGCAATGTTTTGGTTGGCAATGGTTGGGGCAGACCCATGCGAAGGTTCATACAACGCCGCTTTGCCTTCCCCATAACTGGCACTGGCTAACATCCCCAGAGATCCTGTCAACATTGAAGCTTCATCGGAAAGAATATCGCCAAACGTGTTTTCAGTCAGCATCACATCAAACTGCCGAGGGTTTAAAATCAACTGCATGGCAGCGTTATCTACATACATATGCGATACTTTAACGGTGGGGTATTGCGGGGCAATTTCTTCCACAATTTTACGCCATAGGCGGGATGAAGCCAATACATTAGCTTTATCAACCGAACATAAATTGCCTGTACGGGTTTGTGCTAATTGAAAGGCTACATGGGCAATGCGTTCAATTTCATGCCGATGGTAAACTAACGTATCCACCGCATCGTTTTCACCTTCATGCTTGGGTTGCCCAAAATAGAGCCCACCCGTCAATTCCCGAACAATCACCATATCAGACCCCTGCAAAACCTCAGGTTTCAAGGTGGAAGCGTGCAATAAGGCTTCATAGGCTTTTACAGGACGAACGTTGGCGTACAAGCCTAACGCTTTCCGAATTTGCAATAAGCCTTGTTCAGGGCGAATGGCGGGGTCTAGCGTATCATACTTAAAATCGCCAACTGCTCCTAACAGCACAATTTGGCAAGCCTTGGCAATATTGAGGCTTTCTTCAGGCAGGGGAACGCCGTGGGCATCAATTGCAGCACCACCAATTAAGCCGTGTTGAAAATCAAAGGTTAAGTTGGTTTTTTCTCCGAAGGCGGTGAGCACATTTAAGGCTTGTTTCATCACTTCAGGACCAATGCCATCGCCAGGTAAAACAGCAATAGAAATAGGGGATTGTAGGGTGTTCATCTTTAAAAACTTTCTTTAGAATAAGGGCATAGCCCAATAGGTTGTACCATTAGTGTTCATTATCTTTTAAAGGTATCTAATTTTCAAGAGAAGTCTTTCCCCTTCAATTTTTTCAAATTTTTATAAAAACAATTGACTTTTTTGGAATGGCAATGTAAAAATTAATCTATGAATATTTGCATATTGATTGATTGAAAGACACAAGAAAAGGAGCTACTGCTATGTATGATATTTCGGAACTGAAAGCAGAGCTGTTTAAAGCACTCGCCCACCCTATGCGTATTCAAATTCTTAATGCGTTGCGTGGAACCGAACGTAATGTTAACGAACTAAAAGAGTTATTGGGCATTGAAGCGGCCAATGTTTCGCAGCAATTGGCTATTTTACGCACCAAGAAAATGGTAAAAACCCGTAAAGAAGGCAACAACGTTTACTATAGCGTGCAAGATGATGCTGTTTTTCATTTGTTGGATACGACTAAAACGATCTTTCAAAATCAATTATCTGGTATGAAGCAGTTTTTAGGCGAAGCTTCTAAAGTAGTACTACCGCTATTAACCGTAACCATCTTAGAATTGCTGAATCCGTTTTATGTGGCGTTGGAATTAGGCGTGTTTGAGGCAGAGTTGTTGGTATGTTAGAACAAACCCTCTTTCAATTAGGGCTGTTAACGTTGTTGCTGGGTGCTGGCTTCTCGTTTTTAAGTGGATTGAAAAATAAGCCATTTTGCATTGTGGCTTCAGGCATTACGGGGGGTATCGCTTCACTAATGGTGGCTAGCAGTGCAATAATAACCTTACTGCATGGTTCGGTCTTTCAGTTACCTTTACCTACAGGGTTATATCTTTCTTCTGTCAAACTTTCGCTAGGGGTTGATACCTTTTCCGCCTTTTTTATGCTGATAATTAGCGTCATTGGGGCTATTCTTTCTGTGTATTCCATTGGCTACTTAAAAGCTGAATACGCCAACAGAGCCGTTGGTGTGTTAGGGGCATTGTTTCACCTATTTATGCTAGCCATGTTGTTAGTGGTTTCAGCAACCGATGCCTTTTCGTTCCTCGTTTTTTGGGAATGTATGGCACTGTTTTCGTTCTTTTTGGTTAGTTTTGATACTCAAAGTGAAGACGCCCACAAAGCCGGTTTCCAATACTTATACCAATTCCAAGTTTAAATAGCGTGTTGAATATAGGGGAAATAGGCGAACGATTTCACCCACGCTGTATTAGCCTCTACCCAGCGTAAAGCCTTCACTAAATGAGCTTCCACTGCATCCAACGTCTCAAAATAAGCATTGCCAAAAAACCGAGTCCGAACGCCCTTCCACAACTGCTCCACAGGGTTCAACTGCGGACTATACGGTGGTAAACAAATTAACCGAATATTAACAGGAACAACCAGCCCCCCACTTCTATGCCAACCTGCACCATCCAAAACAAGCACAATCTCATCTGCAGGGTAACGCTCACTTAATTCCTGCAAAAACAACGTCATACAAGCCGTATCCGCATACGGAAAAATCAACGAAACACTCTCTCCCGTCTTGGGTTCAATGGCACTATACGCATAGAGGTATTGCCGTATATGTTGAGCTTCCACTACTGAACGTTCACCCTTGGGTAACCATACTTTACGAACTTGGCAAATTTTGCCAAACCTCGCCTCATCCTGAAAAAATAGCCGAACTGGCTTTTTTACTGTTTTTGTAACAGAGTTAACGAAGTCAGGAAGTTTTTTTGAAGAGGGTTTGAGCCTCATCATTATGGTTGGGATGCACTGGGCGAGGTACTTTTGCCTTCCAATCGTGGCGATTGAGCAGGTTGTAAACAGTTTGAAAGATGACGGGTCTGCCCACCAGTGCGTTGAGTGCCTGGTGTAAATCGTAGATACCGACCTTACCTTTGTGGCGTTGTAGTAGGTCTATTTCGGCTTGTTTACTGGGTAGTAGGCTATTGCGTACAATCCCTTTTTTAGGATAGAGACTGTAAAGTCCGTGTTGTTGAACTTGGGCTTGAATGCGTTGGACGTGTCGAAAGCCGAAACCCGTATGTTGGGCTATTTCGGCTTGTGTTTTACCGTCGATTATTTTGAGTTTAATGCAGAGGAATCGGCGATAGGTTTTCTTGTCGGTGAAGGTTTTTTCAAAGGCGAGTACGTCTTCTTGGGTGAGCATGATCAGAATCTTTCAAATAAACAATAACACCCCTCTATTATACGCTATTTAAACTTGGAATTGGTCTAAGGCTAAGAAAAGGGCTTCTTGGGCTGGGGTGTTTTGCAGTTCGTGTTGGAAGTTTTCGAGTGTCGTGGCTTCAGGGATGGGGGATTCTAAGGAGAAGCCGAGAAACTTTCGGAAGGAGAGTCTGTCGTGGCATTGAAATTCTGTTTGTTCATAGGAGAGATTGAACCATATTTTGAGGAGGTTCATTTTGAGCAGTAGTAGGCGTTTGTAGGGTGGTCTGCCGTTGGGTTTGTGGTGGATGTGTGTTTTGAGGATGGTTTCAAATAGTTGCCATGGTAGGGTTTGGTTCATTTCCTCTAGGAATTTGTGGGTGGGGGTGGCTTGTTGAATTTGGATGTCGGCAAAGGTAGTCATGGGGGTGGGGTATCCTATGAGAGGTGGAATAATGTCCCTTCTATTTTACCTTGCCCTTTTTCCGTAACTTCATTAAAAAAACAACTCTAATGATTTCAAGGGGGATTTTTCCTAATGTGGCACTTGTCCAAATCAAAACGATACCGAAAAGACGAAAAAGCCTGCGAACTACCCCAAGCTAAACTGCAAAAAATGGAAACCGCTTTGCAGAATGACCCAATTAAGGGAACACATATTGGTAAAATAGTGGGTTATGAAACCGCTTATCGCTATCGAATTGGGGATAAACGAATAATGTACACAGTAGAAGAAGAAGTGAAAAACGTCAATCTAAATAGCATTGAAAATAGAGGCGAAGCTTATAAAAATAGGAAATATTCTTTGAGTTACGCTTCTTAACATCTTAACTAAACACCACGCCAGCCCCATCAACCGACAAACCCACATGAATGGTACTCCCCGCATCAAACGTCTTTGCCAACAAGGCTTTCGCTAACGGATTTTCCAACACGGTACGAATCACCCGACGCAACGGTCTCGCCCCATAAACAGGGTCGTATCCCTTACATGCCAACAATTCCAACACGTCGTCTGATACCGTCAGCGTCAACTCTTGCTCCGCCAACCGATGGTTCAACGTAACAATCGCATTCTTAACAATCGCTTGTAACGACCTTAAACTCAACGGCTGAAACATCAACACTTCATCCAGCCTGTTCAGAAATTCGGGGCGGAAATTGGCTCGTAATTCTGCCATTACGGCTTCTTCCACCGACGTAGGAATACCCTCTTCTTCTTTAGGGGATGCCCCTCCATGAATAGAAGCTTCCACCAGCCAATGGCTACCAATGTTACTGGTTAAAATAATTAACATATTGCTAAAATGCACCACTCGCCCCTTGGAATCGGTCAATCGCCCATCATCTAGCACTTGTAGCAGCAAATTCATCACATCAGGATGAGCCTTTTCTACTTCATCAAACAGCACCACGCTAAAGGGTTTTCGCCGAACGGCTTCCGTCAATTGCCCGCCTTCATCATGCCCAATATACCCAGGGGGAGACCCTATCATTCGGCTGACGGCGTGCTTTTCCATGTACTCACTCATATCTAACCGAATGAGCGATTGCTCGTCATCAAACAACTGCCCCGCCAAGGCTTTGGCTAGTTCGGTTTTACCTACGCCAGTCGGGCCTAAAAACAGAAAACACCCCATCGGACGATTAGGCTCTTTCAAGCCCGCCCTTGCCCGCCGAACCGCTTCGGAAACCGCCGTAACGGCTAAGTTTTGCCCAATTACTCGTTTTTGAAGAATACTTTCTAAATCGAGCAGTTTTTCGGTTTCTTCTTTGGCTAATTTATCAACAGGAATGCCCGTCCATCGGCTAACGACGGCTTCAATATCTTCCACCCCAATGGCTTCTTGCATTAATAATGATTGGCTAGCATCTTGGGCGGTTTCCAAATTCTTTTCCAGCTGGGGTAACTTGCCGTATTTTAATTCCGCTGCTTTACTGAAGTCTACATCCCGTTCGGCTTGTTCAATGGCCTGCTTCGTGGTTTCAATTTCCTGCTTCAATTGTTGCACGCTTTGCAAGGTTTGTTTTTCTTCTGACCACTGGCTTTTCATGGTAGATTCTTGCTTGCGGAGCATTTCAATTTCCGTTTGAATGCTGGAAAGCCTACTTTGCGATGCCGCATCCGTTTCCTGTTTGAGGGCTTCGGCTTCAATTTCAAGCTGACGCAAATTCCGCTGGATAGAATCCAGTTCCACGGGTAAACTATCAATTTCCATGCGAAGCTTACTGGCGGCTTCATCAATTAAATCAATGGCTTTATCAGGTAGAAATCTATCCCGAATATACCGTTTTGAAAGCACAGTCGCCCGCACTAAAGCAGCATCTTTAATACGAATACCGTGATGAATTTCATAACGTTCTTTTAGTCCTCGCAAAATGCTGATGGTTTCCGCTTCGCTAGGCTCATCGACCAACACAGGTTGAAACCGACGTTCCAACGCCGCATCTTTTTCAATATATTGCCGATATTCCGAAAGCGTGGTTGCCCCTATGCAGTGCAGTTCCCCACGGGCTAGCATGGGTTTTAGCAGGTTGGCTGCATCCATAGAAGAATCGCCCCCGCTACCTGCCCCAACCACGGTGTGCAGTTCATCAATAAATAAAATAATTTCCCCTGCTGCGGCTTGAACTTCGGTTAGTACGGCTTTTAGGCGTTCTTCAAATTCCCCTCGGTATTTCGCCCCTGCAACCAAGCTACCCATATCGAGTGCTACTACTCGGCAGTCTTTGAGGCTATCAGGCACATCGCCTTGCACAATGCGTTGAGCTAACCCTTCAGCGATGGCGGTTTTACCCACCCCCGGTTCGCCAATGAGGACGGGGTTGTTTTTCGTCCGTCGGCTTAACACTTGAATCACCCGACGGATTTCTTCCTGCCTGCCGATAACGGGGTCTAACTTGCCATTTTTGGCTTGTTGGGTTAAGTCTTTCCCGTATTTGGCAAGGGCTGAATCCTCTTCAGAATCGGCAGATTGTTGTGCTTTTAGGGGTTTGAGGGCTTTTAGTAGGTCTTCTCGTTGCAGATGGTGCTTGCGGAGAAAAATGGAGGCACTACCGCCCGCATCTAACAGGGCTAGTAGCAAATGTTCGGGTTCGATGAGTTTTTCGCCCATGCTTTTGGTTTCGTTCCATGCTTGGTTGAACAACACGGAAAGCCGAGGGGTGTAGTGCAGGGCGGAAGGGGGTGTGCTGCCTTGGGCTAGTTTGCCACGGCTGTTGAGTTCGGCGATTAATTCGGTTTTAAGTTGAGCGATGCCTTCGGGTTTTATGCAGGCTAGTAGCACTTTGTAGGCGGTGTTTTCGCCTTCTTCAAGGATGGTTAGGAGGAGGTGTTCGTTATCTAGGTGGGTTTGGTGATATTCGAAGAGTACGTCGCTGGCACGGGCTAGTAGGGTTTGGCTGGCGATGCTGAGGCGTTTAATATCTAGCATGATAAAGGGGCATCCTGTCTAAAGAAAGAGGCGATTAAGGGATAATCTACTTCCTATTATGACAGATTCTACCCCAAAACCCCGAAACCCTCATTTTTTCTTTATGATACCCACAATACCCTAGTGTTTTTGAGTGGGTGTTTGTTTCGTGTTTTTTTCTTCAAGCACTGTTAGCTTCGCTTTAAGCGTTTCAACCTCTGTTTGCAACTTTTCTATCCGTTCAATCTTGAGTTTTGGGGAATCAAACTGGGCTTGTAGTTCGCTTCTAAGCCCATCGAAGCTACTAGTTGAAAAAGAAGCCATTACACCAATAAACGCTAAGGTTATCGCTATTGAAACCCCTGTAAATAATGCCAAAGAGAAATTCCCCTGTTTTTCCACTTCTTTCTTGGCGTGTTCAAGCAAAATCGAATTATTGTTCTCTATGTCTTGCTTCGTCTTTTCAATGATGGCTGATTTTGCATTTTGAAATTCTGCTATTTGCTTGTCAATTTTATCTTGAAAAAGTTCTTGTTGACCTTCTATAGATTCGTTAAATGATTTTTGGACGATGTCATTGATATCATCAGCGTGTAGGCTTTTAGGGTTGCTCTGTTCAGTTTTCTTTGTCGTATCAGAATAATCCCCTAAAATGTTTTTAGAACGATCATGCCCTTGTTCTGATGCTTTTTTAAACCATTTAATCGCTTCTGATAAGTTTTTTTCCACCCCTTCCCCATTTTTGTAACACATCCCCACATTATATTGTGCTGGAGCATATTCCTGTTGTGCAGATTTTAAAAACCACTCAAACGCCTGTTTAACATCTTTTTCCACACCCTCGCCAGTAACGTAACAAATCCCTACATCAGATTGAGCTTGTGCATACCCCTGTTGTGCAGATTTTAAAAACCACGCAAACGCCTGTTTAACATCTTTTTCCACCCCTTCCCCATTTTTGTAACACATCCCCACATTATATTGGGCTTGTGCATACCTCTGTTGTGCAGATTTTAAATACCAGTTAAACGCCTGTTTAACATCTTTTTCCACACCATAGCCAGTAACGTAACAAATCCCTACGTTAAATTGAGCTTGAGCATTCCCCTGTTGTGCAGATTTTAAATACCAGTTAAACGCCTGTTTAACATCTTCTTCCACACCATAGCCATAGTCATAACAAACTCCTACATAACATTGTGCTGGAGCATATTCCTGTTGTGCAGATTTTAAAAACCACGCAAACGCTTGTTTAACATCTTTTTCCACACCCTCGCCATTACCGTAACAAAATCCTATGTTAAATTGGGCTTCAGCATCGCCCGCTTTGGCTTGGGTTAGTAGGGCGTTAAATTTATCGGTTGGGGTGGTTGACATGGTGTATAGTTTGCTTCCAATTTAGTACCCTATAACAGGGGTTAAATAGCACCTATCTTACCATATCAGCCCACACTTTAAAAGCACCCGTTCCCCCATTGCCCCAATAAAAAAAGCCGATACGGCGAAGTATCGGCTTAAAATGTAAAAATGCCCCTGGCCAGACTTGAACTGGCACGGTATTGCTACCAACGGATTTTAAGTCCGCAGCGTCTACCATTCCGCCACAAGGGCATCTACAGGTACAATACTAAACCAAGCATATAGTAATTGCAACCCCAAAATCCGAAAAAGTTCGCCAGCCTATTTCTTTGTAGCCGGCTTTTCGGTTGTAGCCACAGTGGCGGGTGTAGCGGGTGTTGTTGTCGCTTCTGCTTCTAGGGCTTCTCTATCTTCCGCAGGCATTTTCCTTAACACCACTTTTTTTTGGTACATGGCCTTGGTGGCGTAAGCACTTTTAGGAAATTGGGCTTCAATAAAGCTAAATGCTTCGTAGCTATCAAAATATAATTCTCGTGCTAAAAACAGTTGCCCTGCTTGGTAAGCGGGTTCTACCAATTCTTCTGATTTTGGCGAACCGCCAATCAGCAAGTTCAAGGTTTCTCTAATTTCATTAACTTTGTCAGAATCTTCGGGGGTAAAAAGCCCTCGGCTTCTGCTTTTGCTTAATAACCGAATAATTTCAGGTTGCAGGGCGAGTAATTCTTTTTTTACCATGGCGGCGGTTAGTTTTTTCTTTTTAGCTTCAGCTTGCCATCCTTGGGCGTGCCAATTCGCAGGTAGTTCCGTTACGGGTAGAATGAATCCGCCCCAAACAATGCTACTAACTACCAATAGTGCTTTCAACGTGGTTATTATGGCTGGTTTGGTTAGGTTGTTTTTTAACATGATAGACGATCTCCCCACAGGCTATTTTATACATATTAAAGTATAAATTATTTTGATGTTGATTACCATAATACGCCTTTTTCTTCCTTCAAACAGTAGATGTTCAGGGCTTTAAACGCAATGTTACTATAGCTGTTCTAAAAATTAATGAGCTACTCTATCCTCTGTAGGGGCGGACTGCGTCCGCCCGCCTAAGGTTAATAGTAACGGGCGGACGCAGTCCGCCCCTACGATAGGGTTCATTAATACTTAGAACAGCTATATGCCTTGTTTAATGTAGCTTTATTTATAGAGGCAAAAAGGTATTGTACAAATATGGTATGATGTAAAAATAGTATTTTCCAATAATTAACGATGGATGTGCCTGCTTTCGTGAATTCAACTTTATCTACCGTGAATAGTATTACCCACTTTTCGTTTGATGGCTATAGTTGTACTGTTAACGGAAAAAGACAGGTTATTCGTAGTGCTTCGTTTCATTATTTTCGGTTGCCAAACCCTCGGCTTTGGCGTGAACGTTTGTTACGCCTGAAGCAAGCGGGCTATAACACGGTTGATTTATACCTTTGCTGGAGCTTTCATAGCCCAGCTGCGGGGCAGTATGATTTTTCGGGTATTCGAGATTTAGCCCGTTTGTTTGAAACGGTCGCTGAATTGGGCTTTTGGATGATTGTTCGCCCAGGCCCTTACATTAATGCCGAAGTCAGTGGTGGTGGCTTGCCTGAATGGGTTATCACTAGCCCTGAAATGGTGCCTCGGTGTCGGAAAGATGGGCAGGCGGTTGAAAGTTTGGCGTTTGTTAAGGCGGTTGAAGAATGGTGGTCTGCTGTTTTTCCCTTTTTTGTAAAAGCCCCTAATTTACTTTGGGTTCAAGTGGAAAATGAATATGCTACTGAAGGCATGGAAACGGACTACATGGCAGCGTTAGTGGCTTTGGCCAAACGCTTGGGTGCTACTTGTCCCCTTAGCCATAACGATTTATATGGCTATGGTAGCTTTAGCGATGTGGTTGATTTATACGCTTTAGACCATTACCCCATTACGGAACTAACGGAAGACTGGAAACCGACGGCTGGCGACTTGTTAGCCCAAACAGATATGTTGGAATCTCAAGTAAAATCAATTGTGCCACATTGCCCGTTGCATATTGCTGAAAGCCAAGCAGGGTGGTTTACTTCGTGGAAAGGACTACCTTATAAACAGGTGTTAAAACGCTTAGGCAACGAGGCTTTTCGGTTAATTACCAAAAGCTTGTTGGCTCAAGGGGTTACTATTTTTAACCACTATCATGCTTGTGGGGGCACTAATTGGGGGTATTTAGCTAGTACAGATACCATTAGTAGTTATGATTTTGCTGCTATCGTAGGTGAATGTGGCGATTTACGTCCGCATTTTTATGAAGCCTTGCAAATGAATAATTTATTAGATGCCTTTCCTGCTTTAGCCAGTACTCAACAGGTTGAATGGGCGGATGCCGGTGTGGCTATTTCAGCCCCTGAGCTGTGCTTAAAAATTAGACGCAATGTTGATGCCGTTGGCACGGGGAACTATGCCAAAACTCTGGGTGAATGGGTGTTTTTAAGAAATTTAAGCCAGTTGCCACAATCTGTTACGTTAACTAACCAAACGGATGCTTCAGAAACGGTAGAAATAACTATCCCCCCTTGGGAAGTTTACATTATGCCTTGGCATCAGCCGTTGCAGTTTGGGTGGCTTTTAAATTACACCACGAGCCCTGTACTCTATCAATCTGCAGATACGTTGTGGATTTTAGGCGACAAGCCCACTGAAGTTAAAGTTACTTCGCCAACGGGTAAGCCGATGGTTATTTCGCTGGAAGAAGCTGTAGACCCATCCACTATTAAAATTCAGCAAGTGGAAAACGTCTTTATTGGCTGGGTAGGCAATGCCGGCTTACTACCTTTTCAGCCCAATTTAGAAAGCTATTATCAACAGTCATTTAAACCGTTGAAGGAATCCGTTTTAGAACCGTTGAAAGATGCGTTAGAATGGGAATTTTCCACTAAGCCTCTAGTGCCTAGTACCTTTAATGATAAAGGCTTGCTTGGTATTGAAAGTGCTCAGTTAGGTGTGTTAGGGGCTAGCTGGTGGAGCTTCGCGTTTTCAGAAACCGATGCCTTGCCGGAATCATTTCGATTAGAAGCGGGGCATATTTGGAAACTTTATTTGAATAACACCATCATTGCTTGTAATACGGATTGGAAACCCAATTCAAAAGGAGCGTTGGAAGCTTGCACCGAAGTAGAATTAGTTCATGTGTTGGCTGGTAATTGGCGTGAAAACCAACCTAATTACCTATGGCTTTATACGGATAGCTTTGGGCGTACCAAGGGTTTTCATGATGATTTAGACCAAACTGCGGGGGTTAAAGCCCTTTCACTCAATGGGGAAGATGTGCTTGAAAAACTTTATTGGGTTGGGACTTCTTTACCCATGGAACATACTTGTGATTCTGAATTGTGGCTGAATACCACTTTAACCATTCCTCGAAACCAAAGTGAAGCCCCCTTGGCGTTTCAGTTAAGCTTACCGAGCAAACCCTTGGCTGAACGGATAGATATTTACTTGGGTGGTGTGTTAATGGGGCGTTACTGGAGCGAATGCCAAGCACAAACCGTTTTTTACTTACCCTTGCTACCCGCTTTGTTGAAGGAATCTCAGCCGTTGTTACTCTCTCTTCAATGTGTTTCTTATGCAGAATCTTTATGCCTTGAAGGCATGGTTCCCTTACTACCTCAACTAAAATTAATGAGTAATTACCCTTCCGTTTCCTAATATAGTATTTTAACTAATTTATTTCGTAGGGGCGGATTGCATCCGCCAGCTGGAAGATTAATAGAAACGGGTGGATGCAATCCACCCCTACAGAGAACCAAAAACATTTTAAAATACTATATCATTACCATATAACCCTTAATAGGAGTGTGATTACCACCGATGATTATTCCAAAATTTTTATTGCAACGCTTGTGGGTGAAGGGGTCTTTAACCCGCATTGCTACTGATAGACTGACGTTTCAGCTTGAAAACCCTTTTTTGCTGGGGCATTTAACGGGGGTTGAAGCCTTAACCCTTAACGGAAATTCGGTGGATTTATCTACTGTGCGGGTTTCTACGGATGTTAATAGTGCGGTGCTTGTGAATGAACTTTCAGCGGAAGTCCCGTTACCGATTGCTCATAAGCAGGTGGCGGTGTTTGAATTGGCTTGGGAAGCCCCAGTGCCTGCGGGCAAATTGGTGGTGGGCTTAACCGCCGTTAGCAAAGAAACGGGTGCCATGAGCATTACCTTGGAAGACACACTCGCTTCTTCGGTGTAAAACCAATTAAAAGTTTAAATAGCGTGTTGGCTTTAAATCATGGGCGGGCAACCACAAGGGTTCGCCCCTACAGTAATCTTTAAATGTTCTCTCCGTAGGGGAGATCCTTGTGGTCTCCCGCTCCAAGATTTTACGACATTCAAACTTTGAAATGGTATAACTCATTGAGGATAATCTGTTACAAATGTAATTAAATAGAGTAGAATGGCATCGAATCCCAAACCGTATTGGGATGGTAATTGCAGAGGAGTCCCCAAAACATGACTACAACTATCCCTACCGTCCAAAAAACAATTGTTGCCTATACCGGATTAGTGAATACGGCTGACAAAATTCATTACCAACTACCCCCCGCTAAATTAATTGAACTAGCACTGGCAAATGGCGAAGGTACATTGGCTAGTAATGGGGCATTAGTGGTTTACACAGGGCAATACACTGGGCGTTCTCCTAACGACCGCTTTATTGTTGATGAATTTCCTACCATCCATGAAACGGTCGATTGGAACGAGGTCAACCATCCTATTACGCCAGCTGTATTTGATAGGGTTTATAGTAAAGTTCAAGCCTACTTAAGCGATAAAGACCTTTATGTGTTTGATGGCTTTTGTGGGGCAGATTTAGACTATCGGCTAAGCGTGCGGTTTATTACGGAACGAGCCAGCCATAACTTGTTTGTGCATCAACTGTTTATTCGTCCAACCCAAGAGGAATTAGCTAATTTTGACCCCAACTATACCTTGCTTTGTGCCCCCAATTTACGGCTTTGCCCTGAAACGGATGGCGTTCATTCTGAAGCAGCAGTTTTGTTAGATATTGAACGAAAGCTGGTGGTTATTGCGGGTACAGGTTATGCAGGTGAAATGAAAAAATCTATTTTTTCTTTGATGAATTACCTCATGCCAGCAGCCAATGTCTTGCCCATGCACTGTTCCGCTAATGCTGGGCAAGATGGTAAAACGGCTTTGTTTTTTGGGCTTTCAGGTACGGGTAAAACCACCCTTTCGGCAGACCCTGAACGCTACCTGATTGGCGATGACGAGCATGGTTGGTCTGATAACGGCATTTTCAATTTTGAAGGCGGGTGTTATGCCAAGGCTATTCGGCTTTCTAAGGAAAACGAGCCTGAAATTTACCATGCCATTCGGTTTGGGGCGTTGTGTGAAAACGTGATGTTACACCCTGAAACCCATCAACCCAATTATGATGATGACACGCTAACTGAAAATTCTCGGGTGGGATATCCGATTGATTATATTCCCAATGCGGTTTTAAATGGTAGGGGCGTGCATCCTTCAACGGTCATTTTTCTTACAGCGGATGCGTTTGGTGTGTTGCCACCTATTTCAAAGCTGACCCCTCAGCAAGCTCAATACCATTTTATTAGTGGGTATACCAGTAAATTGGCGGGTACGGAACGGGGTATTACCGAACCGAAGGCGGCGTTTTCTGCGTGTTTTGGGTCGCCGTTTATGCCTCGGTCTGCTTCGGTTTACGCTAAATTGCTAATGGAACGAATTAATAAGCATAACGCCCAAGTGTATTTGGTTAATACGGGCTGGGTTGGTGGTGCTTACGGGGTGGGGCATCGTATGGCGATACCTTATACTCGGGCGATGATTCGTGCGGCGTTGAGCGGTGCTTTGGCGGATGTGCCCACTGAAGTTGACCCTATTTTCCAGTTGGCGATTCCTACGCAATGCCTAGGTGTGCCTGTGGAACAATTGAACCCTAAGGCTATGTGGAGCGATAAAGTGGCTTATGATGTTGCGGCGAATGCGTTGGCTTTGCGATTTGTGGAAAACTTTGCCCGCTTTCAAGGCGTTGATGAGCTAATCGCCGTAGGCCCTAATCCGAAAGGGTAGCTATATTAGTTAGCATCATGGGCGGGAAGCCACAGAGAGCTTCCCCTACACAATAATTCCTTGTAGGGGCTGGTCTCTGTGCCAGCCCGTCTAAAATGCTAACTTCAATACGCTATTCACTCTTTGAAATGGTATAAGAAACCATCGTTCTTTTTTTGGCTTATAATGAAAGTCTCGTTATGTTTAACCCGCCCAAAAAGCAAACCCATGTCTTCTTCTACCCTTCCGCCACTGATAGAACTGAAAAAAATCCTGACCGACCTACAACCTCGGCTGTCTGTGGTGCAAAGCTATGCCACCAACCCTGAACGGTTAGAAAAACTGGCAAGCCTTGAAGCCCAAAGCCAAGACCCCTCCCTGTGGGATGCCCCGCAGGAAGCCCACTTGGTACTACAAGCATTAGCTCAATTACAGGCTCAACAAACGAAATATACGGGTTGGTTTGCTCGGTTTGAAGATGCGAAAGATTTGCTTGAACTGGCGGAATTGGAGCAGGATGAAACGCTTTATGCGGAACTTCGCCAAGAATTGGAAGCCTTTGATGCAGATATCCGCAAATGGGAGTTGGAACAGGTTTTGTGCGAAGAATACGACCAAGCAGATGCGTTGCTAACCGTCAATGCAGGGGCGGGTGGTACGGATGCTCAAGATTGGGCGGAAATGTTGTTTCGTATGTACTTGCGATGGGCGGAAATTCGGGGGTATGGCGTACAGGTGGTAGATGAATCTGCGGGGGAAGAAGCGGGGCTGAAAAGTGCGACTGTCCGCCTTTCGGGGGCTTATGCTTATGGCTATGCCAAGGCGGAACGGGGGGTGCATAGGTTGGTGAGAATTTCTCCGTTTAATGCGAATGGTAAGCGTCAAACCAGTTTTGCTTCTATTGAAGTTAGCCCCGTGGTTACGGGTGTTAAAGCGGCAGATATTGACATTAAGCCTGAAGATTTAGAGGTAGATACCATGCGGGCGGGCGGTGCGGGTGGGCAGAACGTCAACAAGGTGGAAACGGCGGTGCGTATGACGCATAAACCGTCGGGTATTGTGGTTCGGGTTCAGCAGGAACGGAGCCAACACCAAAACCGAGAAATTGCGTTGGATTTGATAAAATCCAAGTTGTTGGCGTTGCAAATAGCCCAGCAGGAAGCGAAAATTAATGCCCTTCGGGGTGGGGTGGTGGATATTAATTTTGGTAGCCAGATACGCTCTTATGTGTTGCATCCTTATTCTATGGTGAAGGATCATCGTACGGGGCATGAAACGGCGAATGTGGGCGGTGTGATGGATGGTAAGCTGGATGAATTTATTGAGGCGTTTCTTAAGCAGAAGTTGGGTCAATCGGCGGTTTAGGACAAGGGAAAAATTTTGTCATTTTGAGCGTAGTTGAGAAATCTCCTTAGTTTATTGAGGTTGTTTGGGCGTTGCGGTGTTTGCTTGGGGCGATGCCCCTTCCCACCCCGCCGTTGCCCCTTGCTTTGCACTCAACCCCGCCCCCCTTGCTGTCATTATTTACTTCCCCCTCTCCCTCTGGGAGAGGGTTGGGGTGAGGGTTTCTTCAGGGCGGGTTTTCGCCCTATGGGCAACCCAACTAACGCAGGGAATAAAAAACAGTTATGCTACTTGCGTCAGTATTTTCTCAGAAGAAATGGCACTGTTAATTTTTAGCAAAGGTATCATCTGTTCAATAATTCCTTGAACAACTGGCACAGCTACGCTATTACCAAATTGTTTGTAAGCTTGGGTATCAGAAACAGGAATCTGAAACGAGTCGGGAAACCCTTGTAACCGAGCAGCTTCTCTTGGCGTTAATTTCCGAGGGTTTTTATTTTCTTGAGCAATTAAAATCTCACTACCATCTTTATAATATCTTGCTGAAATGGTACTGGTGTAAACGGAATTTTCATCAAATAAACTATAACCAAAACCATAACCTTTTGCTTGATGTTCAGCCTTACGGCGTTGATGCCCATGCCATAACGCATCCGAAATCGTATATTTTTCTGCTACTTTCGCTTCCAAAATATGACCTACTTTGGTTAGAGGGTTAGAAGGTGTCGGGAATTGAAAAGTATAAGCATCAGGATTTTTCAAGAAACCCACAAGATAAAGCCGTTCTCTATTTTGAGGCACGCCAAACTCTTTGGCATTCAAAACCGTTGTATGAACTTCATAACCCAAAGCATCTAAATGATTCAAAATAATCCGAAGCGTTCTACCTTTATCATGCCCTTTTAACTGTTTTACATTTTCCAATAAAAACGATTGTGGTCTTTTTTCTATTAAAATACGTTCAATGTCAAAAAATAATGTTCCTCTTGTATCTTCAAACCCACGTTTTAAGCCCGCTTGCGAAAAAGGTTGACACGGAAAACCAGCCAACAATAAATCATGACTAGGAACATCTGTTTCGGGCAGTAAAGTAATATCAGAAGCATAATTTTCGCAATTGAAATTAGCTTGATAAGTAGCTTGGGCGTGTTTATCAATTTCACAAGTTAAGACACATTGAGAATCAATATTATAAGCATTTAAGGCTTGTTCAACACCCAAGCGAATACCACCAATACCAGCGAACAAATCCACAAAACGAATCATTCTTTTCATCATGAATGCTACTCCCAAAATCTCAGATAATTAGGAATGGTTTGATTAAAAAACTTTTCAAACGAGGTAACATTATCCGCTGATGCTAGCCGTCGTTTTTCAACTTCAGGAACAATTAAATTGATATTCTGATGGTTCATTCGTTGTAAATTAGTCTCAGACAAACCATCATCTAAAGTTAAAAGATAGACCGTCGGGATATTCGTTCGCTTTTGTTCTTCAGCCACTTCTTGCCAACGTTCCCGCAACGATGTTTTCATCGTGATAAACACGCATTGGCTTCTATTTTGATGAAAAGCCTGTTGGCTGGGAATAATACCATCAACCATTTTGCCAATATTATTTGTTTTATAAAACGTAGACCCCAAGCTGGCTTGGCTTTCAAATGGGTATTGATATTGATCAACAATAATATGTTCAATCAGCTTTTCAAACACCTTCCCTGAACGAGACCGTCTTGAATTAGTAGATGACAAGCAAAGCTCATAAAGATAAGGGGTTAAGAAACCAGCCGTTTGCCCCACCACTTTGGCAATTTCAGATTGTTCAATCGTCGTTTTTTTCGTGTCTAAATGTTCTGCAATAGCAGATGCTAAAACCGTTGAAGCGTAATCATTTTTTTCTAACAGCAGATTCAGCATTTCTTTGTGAAAGACTAATTCTTCTTCTAAATAAAATTCCCAAGCAAAGCTTCTAACTTTTGTAATATAGTCGGATACTTTGTTTCTGTCAAAAATAACATTTTGAGTTAATGCTTTTTTGACGAAATAATCGGGCGATTTTACAAACTTAGCACGAGTCAACTTAATTTGCTTTTTCCACTGTTCTTTTTCGTGTGGCGTTAGTTCTGTTAATAAATGAAGCGTTGATGTTGACAAAATATATCGTCCTTAAATTTGTAACCTATTGGTTATAGTTTACTATAAATCAGAGATAATACTCAACCCAATAAGTGTGTTTTGTCCATTTTAAATGACCCTACTTACCCACTTGATTTTCTGCCCGAAATTCAAGTGCGTCTTGAAATAATTCCTTAAAATCAAGTGGATCTTGAATTCGTGGCAAACAATCAAGTGGGCATCGTTAAAAAACGGTAATAAAAACCCTGTAAACCACCTAAAATAAAGCCTTTACACCACTTCATCATCTAGCTAAAATCTGTCAAACTTGAATTTCTGCCTTTATTTCAAGTGGCACTTGAATAGGCGGTAAACAATCAAGTTTTATTTGTAAAAGCTCGTCATTTTGGGTAGAATAAAATTTATGTCTACCCTTTTTCCCTTATCAGAAAATTTAACCCCTACCCCAAGCCATGCTATGCCAGAGGCTTACTTGCCGTTGTACCGCAAATATCGCCCTCAAGCCCTCAACCAGCTAGTAGGGCAAGAAGCAATGGCACAGGCACTTTCCAACGCTATTAACCTAAACCAAGTGAGCCATGCCTACTTGCTAACAGGCCCTCGGGGTACGGGTAAAACCTCCACTGCGAGGATTTTTGCCAAATCGCTCAACTGCGTAGAAGGCCCTACCGCCACCCCCTGCCAAACGTGCGACGCATGCCTCAACATCACGGCTGGCAACGGTTTAGACGTTATTGAATTTGACGCTGCTTCCAATAACGGCGTGGAACAAGCCCGTGAATTAATAGAATCGTGCCAGTTTGCCCCCATTGCTGGGCGGTATAAAATTTACATTATTGATGAAGTCCATATGCTTTCCAAAGCGGCGTTTAATGCTCTGCTTAAAACACTGGAAGAACCGCCCCCCAACGTCATCTTCATTTTTGCCACTACGGAAGCCCACAAGGTGCTACCCACCATCCTTTCACGGTGCCAGCGGTTTGATTTCAAACGCATCGCACTGGATGTCATCCATAAGCACCTACAATGGGTGTGCGAATTAGAAAATCTTTCCATTGCAGATGAAGCCCTGTTATTTATAGCCCGCAGTGCCAAGGGTGGCATGAGAGACGCCCTTTCTATGCTAGACCAAACGGCGGTTTTAGCACGGTCTGAAGCCAATGCCGGCACGGCGTTATCTTTACAAACATTGGTTTCGTTTTTGGGTTACTTATCTGAAGATAAGTTGGTTGCCTTACTGGTAGCAGTCGCCCAAAAAGAAGGTATGGCGGTGCTAGAAACCCTACACGCCATTTTACAACAAGGGGTTGATGCCTTTCAAATTGTGAAACAATTGCTACAGGTATTTCGGCAATTATTATTGTTATTAACCACGAATACCCAAAAATCAACGCCTACCACGGAAGAACTGCTTTCGTTTTTAGATTGTTCTTCTATGGTGCTTGAAGGGTTACAGCAGGTAAAAGCGTCGTTTTCACCCGAAGAAATTCCGCAATTGCTACGCCAATTACAAGCCATGGAAGCGGATATGCGACACGCTTCCGACCCTTCCGGTGTGTTGGAATTAGGGTTGCTTTCCCTTACTTTTCGGGAGAAAATAGCGTCGGTAGATGTGCTTCAAGCCCGCTTGGCTGACTTAGAAACAACAGTGAAACAGCTACAAAACGCCTTATCATCGGGTGGAATGCCTTCTACAGTTACTTCGCAATCCGTTTCATATCAACCAGCACCCGTACTTCAAAACCAACCCCTTCCTATGGTGGATGCTAAACCGGCTTATTCTTATAGTGCTTCGGGTAGCGGGGCAATGCCTCCGCCCATGGGCATGATGCCAGCAGCCGTTGGTTCTCAACCACAACCAGCTCAAAAATCAGTCAATTCGCCTTCTTCTACCAACCAACAATTGAATGGTGGGGGGGGGGATTTAGGCCTGCTAACCCAACAAATTGCCGGTGCTATTAAAAGCCCCGGAGCGAAAGCCTTGTTTAACCAGCACGCCCAACTCGTTTCAAATGAAGGCGGAAAATTGGTGTTTGGCGTTAGTAGCCCTGCTATTTTAAATACAATTCAAGCAGCTGATAAATTAATCCACATTAAAAAAGCAGCAGAACTGGTGTTTAATCACCCTGTAACGGTGGCTTTTACGACAGATAAATCTTTGGTAAAAGTACCCGAACCGCCTGCCAAATCGTCAATGCCCCAACAAAATTTGCAACAGGCAGTGGCGGTTCAGCCTCAACCACCCCAAAGTAAGACGGCTTCTTTTGATACGATGGAAGCGATTGCCTTTGATGATTCACCTGTAGTCGTACCAGCATCAGCCACTAAAACCGTGGCGGTTGAGCCACCTCGTCCGCCAGTCAATGGTATGCCTGCTCCGTTAAAGCCTGCACAGCCACCGGCTTCTATGCCAATGGGTATTCAAAAGCCGACAAGCCATACGCCTGTAACCACATATAATAACAGTTCCGATGATGATGATGAAATGCCCACCCCGCCGGATGATGAGGGTGATTTATGGGGAGAAGCGGATGAGGCCAGTTATATGGCTTCAAAGCCACCACTCAGTAATCACACGCCACCGACAGTCAATGATAACACCCCTCGAGGCGATGCCAACGACCCGCAGGCATGGAATGAATCCGTTGGGTTTGCCAAGCAGTTATTGCATGGTAAGGTTTTAGAATAGGTATAAGATACGATATGATAGCCATTCAATCATTGAATGTTATGTTCTGTTATCGATTGTCGTTCCTAGCTTTCGCTGGTGGGTATTAAGGGGGTTCTTGTTCGAGAACCCCCTTAACAATCCCCCACGAACTTAGGGGCGCCCCCTAAGAACCCCCGAAAAAACACCCCCCTATGCCACTACGGGCATGTGACGGGGGGATGCTTTTTTCGCCCCTCCGGTGGACGGAACGCATCGACGGCTGCAGAGCAAACGCGATGGTCGTTCCTACTGGTGGGTAGACGATTAAATCGTTTAATTGGCGTGTTGTAGGGGAGACCCTTATGGTCTCCCAAATCATGATTTTACGCTATTTAATCTTTGAATTGGTAGTAGAAAATTTTTTAAAAGACTGTAACAGGCAAGGTTTTCGCTTCTTCCAACAGTGGACTAAACAACGCTGAACTTAAATACCGCTCACCACCGGAACATTGCACCGTTACAATAACCTTACCCGCATAAGCTGGGTTAGCCGCCAACCGTAACGCTACCGCCACATTCGCCCCTGAAGAAATACCCGAAAGCACCCCCTCTTCCCGTGCTAACCGACGAGACATAGCCAACGCCTCTTCACTAGAAACGGTTTCAATACGGCTAAACAAGCTGGTATCTACAATAGCCGGAATAAATCCTGCCCCAATACCTTGAATTTTATGCGGAGCGGGTTGTCCGCCTGAAAGTACAGGGCTTTCAGCAGGTTCAACGGCAATTAGTTCTACAGTTGGGTTTTGTTCACGCAAATAACGCCCAACCCCCATGATTGTGCCACCTGTGCCCACGCTAGAAATAAAAGCGTCCACTTTACCTTGGCTGGCTTGCCAAATTTCCGGCCCTGTTGTTTGGTAGTGAATGACAGGGTTGGCAGGGTTTTCAAACTGTTGTAATTCAAAACTATCAGGGATATTTTTAGCCAATGTTTTAGCATAGTGTACCGCCCCCTTCATGCCCGCACTTGCAGGGGTTAGCCGAACTTCAGCCCCGTAGGCTAACAATAATGCTCGACGTTCAAGGCTCATACTATCTGGCATAACTAATATGAGTTTATAGCCTTTTAACGCTGCCAACATCGCTAAAGCAATGCCAGTATTGCCACTGGTCGGTTCAATTAACGTGGTTTTACCCGCTTGAATAAGCCCTGCTTTTTCAGCGGTGGCTAACATATTGTAGGCGATTCTATCCTTCACGCTACCCCCTGGTAACCGAGATTCCAACTTTAAGGCAACCCGTGCTGAAAGCCCTTCGGTCATATCATTGAGGAAAACCAACGGCGTGTTACCAATCGTTGCAGAAATATCTGTTTGAATAGTTGCGTTTGACATAATAGCTAGCACTTTCTAAAATACGGTCGTTTCAACGAAAATTAGCTTATTCTGAAGCCCCTGCGTTTTTCAACGCCTGAATTAAACTGCGACTGTTAGTTAAACTGCGATAGTTTAAACTACGATTGTACCATTTCTGGACAACCATCAATGGAGTGTTGCCTTGGTTATCACGCACAGTAGCATCGGCCCCCGATTGTAACAGACGGGAAGCCATCGAATTATTATTGCGTTTACAGGCAACATTCAGCGGGGTGTTGCCCTCGTTATCACGAACGTTGGGGTCTGCACCGGCTTGTAAAAGCAGGCTCAGAATTTGAAAGTTGGCTCGTTTGGCTGCTACGTTGAGTGGGGTGTTACCTTCGTTATCACGAACGTTGGGGTCTGCACCTGAACGTACTAAGGAACGAACGGCTTCGACATCGGCTCGTTTAGTGGCGACGTTGAGAGGCGTGTTGCCTTCGTTGTTACGGGTATTGATGGAGGAATCCGCATGATAGTTAGCTTGTGCGGAAGGTGGATTTGAGAAGGTGGATAGGCTTATTAAGCTAGCAATCAGCATAAAGCTGGCAAGCAATAAGGCAAAAGGCATTTTGGGTCGAAAAATCATGGTGGGTAGTCCTTATTTTTAGAAGAAAGAGTCAGGGAATAGCAGAGAGAAATTTGACTCAATTATCTATTAAAAAACTACACTTGTCCAGTAGCCCTATTATACAATACCCAGCCTGCTTGGAAATCCACCAACGCCTGAAGCACCTGAATGCGGGCTTCGGTGGTATCGCGTTCTCTACGGTTCAACACAAACAAGGTGGAATCCCCCGCCTCATACTTACGGAGTTCCGCCTTCTGCAATGTTTCCGCCAAGGCATATTCCTGCTCCGCCAACCCTAACCGACTATAAGCCTGATGCACCGATGCCACCGCCTTTTCCAATTCCGCAAACAACTTCTGCAACGTCTGCTTGGTTTTCAAGTCAATCTGCTTCAATTCCACTTCCGCCAATTGCACCTTACCCCTAGCCCCACGGTTACGCAATGGAATGCTCATCTTCACGCCCGCCTTGTAGCCAAAGCCAATACCATCCGTCCCCGCTTGGTACGCTGGGCTAACGAGTAAATCTATCTGCGGTAAAAGCTGATTTTTCGCCAATTTCAGTTCCAACTTGGAAAGTTGTTGCCCCAAAGCCAACGTTTTCAATGCGGGGTGTCCCTGTAAAATACCAATTTTACCCATTACCAATAACTGTTCCGCCACAGCTGGTGCTACTTCAGGCACGCTACCAATTTCAGGCAATACGCCCAGCAAGGTTGATTGACGTTCCGCTTTTTGCGTATTCCACACAAACAACGAGGTCGTAATAGTCGATTTTTGGAAGGCTTCTCGTTCCTTGGCTAAGCTCCGTTGCCGGCGTTTCCATTCCTGTTGGGCTTCGGTAATATCTATTAATGCCACATCACCCGAAGTGGCTCGTTTTTCAACCATACTCAACCTATTTTCAGCCAATTGGGTTAGGGCTTCCACGGCTTGCAACCGTTCATAAGCAAAGGCCCATTCAAAGTACTGTAATTGGGCTTCGCTTAATAAATCAATCCGGGTTAAATCAAACAGTACTTGGGCTTGTGTTTCGCCAATTAACCCTTGTTGTTCAGCCAAATTAGCCGGATTAATCCCTCTGTTTTTTAGCAACGGCAACGTCAGTTCCGCATACCATTCCCCATCTTTACCAGCCGGTTGAACGGAAGAAGAATAATCGCCCCGAGCCGTGCGAACGCCGCCACCAAGGGTTGCCCCGCTTCGGGTTTGCGTGATAATTTCAGTATCCGTTTGAAAGGCTTCTTTTTCTTTACCGACTGATGAATTAGAGTTGAATTGTTTTTGCTCAGATGAATTCACCAGTTTCGGGTCAAATGCTCCTTGGGCGGAAAGCCGTTTGGCGGAAGCACTCTGTTGTTTTAGTCGGGCTTGGGCAAGTTCAGGGTGGGTGCTTTCCACCCAAGCCTTGAAGGTTTCAACATCCACTTTTCCTGTGCTAGGAAAGGTGGTAGAAGTTTTTAAGGAGTGGATTTGTTCTGTTTTTTCAGGCTCTAACAACGTTAATGGCGTACCGGCAAAAGCGGGAAAGAGTTGTAGAAATAGCAGTAAAACACTTAGCATCAACGGGCGGATGCAATCCGCCCCTACCTTAGTGAGGGCTAATCTTCTATTTTGTAGGGGGGGATTGCATCCACCCGTTGTTAGTTTCATGTTACTTTGCCTTATTTGCGTTGGATTTTATCATGGATTTGGGGGCTTTGGCGTCGCCATAGGTTTCGGGTTTTTGCTTAAGTGCAGGGGGGAATCCGTTAAACACCCGCCACAATTCGTACCCCAATGGCACGGTTCGTAGCATAAACCACCCAATACTTTGCGTACCTGCCCGAAGCACGGTGGGGGCAGGCCACGGTTCATCTTCATTATTAGCGATAGCTTGGGCGTCTGGCACTACTAGCACCCGAAACTTGCTTGCCCCATTATCCACGGCATCAACTACTTTTACCCGCCCTGCAAAGGTGCCTCGCATAGCCCGTGGCCACCCCGAAAACTGCAAAGCTGGCCAGCCAGAAAATTGCAGACGTACCACATCGTTTACATGAATCAATGGGGCATCTAAATCAGAAACCAACAATTCCACGGCTTGGTCTTTGGTGGTGGGAACTATGAGTAACAGTTCTTGCCCTTCCTTGACCGTTTCGCCTGTGCCAAATGATTTAACCCGAACCACACGCCCTGTTACAGGGGCTTTTACCAGCAATTGAGCTTGGCGAAGTTCTAGCCCTCGAAGTTCGGTAGCTACTTTGTATTGGTCGCCGACGGTTTTTTGAAGGTCTTGCGTAGATTTGGCAGATTTCGCTTGCGTTTCTTGCAGTTTAGCAGATGTATCTGCTTGGATTTTAGCAATATCTAACTGGGCAATTTGTTGTTCCTGTTGGCTAGCCGCTACTTTGGCTTGAGCTGCTTGAAACTTAGCTCCTGTTCGCACGGCTTCCAGTTGAGCCAATTCTAAATCTCTCGTAGACCGTAAGCCTTCGGCTTCAAGGGTGGTTAATCGTTTTAGGTTTTTATCGGCTACAGATTTTGCCTGTTTGGCTTCAATGGCTTCTTGCTGTGCGGATGCGATATAGTTATTTGTTTGCTGCACTTTGGCAATAGCGGAAGCAATAGCTGCTTTTTGCCCTGCCCCAACAGATTCTGCTTGCCGATTCAAGGCATTAAATTGTTGTTGGGCTGCTTGTTGTTGGGCTTCAATACTGGTTAAAACGCCTTTGTAGCGTTGTAATTGTTGCTCATCCAAATACTTTGTTTTTACTTCCGCCAATTTTAACAAGGGCTGACCTTTTTCAACCCAATCGCCTTCTTTTACTAGCCACTGGGCAATTCTGGCTCCATCTAGCGGGGCTTCCACACTTTGTGGGCGGTTGGCAGGGTCAAACGGCGTTACTTCCCCCACCCCTGTAACGGATTGTTGCCACGGAATAAAGCAAATGCCTAACAGAACCAATCCAACGACTAATAAAATAATACTAGCTAAGCGGGTAATAAATTGCGGTGTTTTAACCCGTTGCAGTGTGGCTGCATTGGCTATGAGTTGGGTATTTTTAATGTTGGAATGCATAATCATAGCAGGTTATTCAGCTTCTGGTTTAGGGGTAATAGAAGAACGAATTAACGTTGGGAATAAGTTTAAAAACAGGGTAGGTATGGCTTTTTCAGGCAATGTTACCAGTGAATGAATGCTGGTGTGAAAGACGCATTTGCCTTCTTCAAGCATGGCTACTTCACTACACAATGCTAGAATTTCAGGGTCATGGGTAATGGTAATAATCGTCCACGGCAAGGCGGGATCAAACAAGGTTTTTAAAATTTTCTGGCGGATGTTTCTGTCAATGGCATGAAACGCTTCATCTAACACCAATAAGCTGGGGCGTTCCAAAATAGCCCTTGCCAGTAGCACCATTTGCCGTTTACCTTGCGATAAATTTGTGCCTTCAGAAACCAACGGCGTATTGAGCCCGTGGGGCAATTTGTTTAGCCAATAATTAACCCCGCTATGTTCTAACGCCCAATCTAAATCAGTATGAGACGCTTCTCTACCCATTAAGATATTATCTAACAGCGTGCCTGAAAAAATACTATTTGGGGCATCAACTGAAGCACAGGCATTGCGGAACTGCCACACATCAATATCGCGTAAATCTTGCTGATTCATCGCCACACTGCCCGCTTTGGGAATCAATAACCCTAACAGTAAATCTGCCAACGTGGTTTTCCCCGAACCGCTAGGCCCTACAATGGCGTACCTGCTATGAGCGGGAATGACTAAATTAAATTTTTCAAACAATGAAACATTCTGTCCGTAGGAGAATTGAACGTTTTTCAATGTCATTGAAACCCCTGAACCCAACGGTAAGGCTACCAAGGGCTGGCTACCAGAAGCTTCTTCTGGCAAATCTTCTAATACGCCCAATTTATCTAGCCCTGTTAGTAAATCATAATAAGTTTCAAGGCTAAGTACCAATTTATCTACTGCGGCTAGTGTTAAAATTGCCATTAGTTCTGCGGCAATTAGTTGCCCTAACGAAAGCTTCGCTTGAATTACTAGCCATCCGCCCAAGGCTAAAACACCCGCTAAGGCAAAGGCTGAAACCACAAATTCCCAACTAAGCTGACGAAGTAAAATGCTGAAATGCTTTTTTCTGGCTTGTACATAGTTACCCGCCAAATTGTCGGCTTGTTTTAGGCTAAAACTTGGGTCTGCATTCAGCTTGAAGCCTACTTGGCATCGAGCCACATCTTCCAGCCAACTGGCTAATTTGTATTTATATTTTGATTCCGTTAAACTTTCTTGAACGGCATTTTTGCCCAGCAATAGCATGACTGCTAAAGCCACTATCATAAACAGTCCAAACAGAATAAAATAGGGGCTATATAATGCCATAATCGTCATGCAAAGCACCATTTGCACCACAGAACTAGGTACGGTTAATAGCAGTTTTGCCAAGGATTTTTGCACGGTCATTAAATCGAAATAGCGATTCACCAATTCAGGGGCATAGCTTTCAATTAGGGCATCTAAATTGACTTTGGGTAGATGGTCTGCTAATTTCAAAGCCACTGAAACAAACAGCCGTTGTTGCAAAATTTCAACCAACCAAAGTTCAATAACCCGAATAAAGCCTGCAAATAATAACCCGCCTAACACCAAACTGGTTAGTACAATCAGCGGTTGTAGAAAGAAACCGCTAGCAATGGTGTTAATTAAGGCTTGCGAAGCTAACGGCATGGAAAGCGTAAATAAGCTACTTAACAAGGTGTACAGTAGCAATATGAATAAATCTTTTTTGTCTTGAGCTAACAACGCTAACAAGCGTTGCGATGGCGATTTCAAAGACGACGACACCATTAACTTACCTAAATTTTAACTTTAACAACAACGAAACAATAACTTACAGTTAATTATACAATACTTTGATATGTTGGGTTGATTAAATTTATATTAACCCTTCCGTTAGCGTTAATGTTGTTGCATAATGCCTTGCCACAATAAATAAGCCCCAAGAACTAGCAAAATAACACCGCCGGCTTTATTCAACCAAGCACCCCATTGTTTTAACTGGGTGTGGTGTTTTAACCAATCTAGCCCCAACGCAAGTAAATAAAGCACCACGCCTTGACCAAACCCATAACATGCCAAAATTAACGCCGTTAAAATAACAGATTTCGACTGAACCGCCAACGTGCCGGTTGCCGTTAAAAGTGGTGTACCGCAAGGGGAAAGTAAAAAACTGTAAGCCACGCCCAGTAAAAATGATTTCCAACGCCCCGTTTTTTTAGCGATTGATTGCAACCAATGGACGCCTTCTAGTAGTTTGGCAGGCAAGAGCACGGCTAAAATCCCCAATACCTGCAACCCTAATAACAAGGTAATGCTACCTAATGCAATAAACAACCAGCTAGTTTGCCAAGCACCAAAAATTAATACTTTTAATTGAAATACCAACACGCCCAAAATACCATAAACCGTAGCTAAGCCAAAAACAAAGGCTGTGGTTTTTTGGGTTATAGACTTCAATGTTTGCTGAGCTTCTTGCCCATCAGCCTCTTTTTGTGAAAGCAAAACCCCTAGCCATAGCGGGGCAATGGAAAGCGAACACGGTGAAATACCTGCCAATACACCAAATACTAACCCTGCAACAGGAAAAAGAAACGCTGGGGCATGGCTAATATAAGGCTTCGCAAAAAGCACAAAAGTTGAAATAAGGTCTTGAAGGGCAGGTAATGACATTGAAAAGCAGATTTCCACTTTTTTTAGAAACAGTAAGCGGATTAAGTGATTTTAGTTTTGATGGCGGGCAACGTACTATTCAACATAGCATCTAACTGCGGAGACGTTTTAAAGCCAGATTCTACCGCTACCACAATGCCACCGGGCTTAATGGCTATTAAGGTTGGCGTATACATGGGTCTAAAGGCCATCATTAAATCCCGACCCGCGGTTTTTTCAGGGGCATCCATCATTTTTGGCACATCTATCATCATAAACGTTACTTTATTGGCAAATCGTTTTTTAGCAGATGCTATTATCGGAGCAATCGCTCGGCATTCTCCACAGTATTCAGACGTGAAATCAATAAACACAGGGGCTGTTTTCGCTAGCGGTAGTAATTTAAGCAGTTCAGTTGGTTGTACTACGGTTACAATGTCTGATTGCACAGGCTGTTCAACTGGCGTAAAGGCAACGGTGGGAACGATTGGTTCTGAAGCTTGAGAGGTTGGGGTTTCCGTACAGCCTGATTGCAAAACTGAAAAGGCAATCAGCCCCAACATCATGCAGCAGGTAAGGGTTAGGGTGTTAAAAGAAACCTTGTTTCCAAAGGGAGGTAATAAACGACGCATTCAGTAGTTTTTCCTAAAGTGGGCACACGGTAGTAATAAAAGTCTATGTTTACTATTGTTTCATAAATGACCAATTTTGTCTTATAATTTAAGTATTAATACACTATTGAAGTGGCTAAAGAAGGGTATTTATGCAATGCAACACCAACATCGTTTACCGACCAATGCCCCCCTACTAGCCATTGATTACGGCAAAAAGCGAATTGGTTTAGCCTATTGTGATGCGTCGCAAACTTTTGTGTTTGGGCTGCCTACGTTGGAACAGCAATCGGGGAACACGAAAAGAGAACAAGTTTTGGCATCATTGACCCAATTAATTGCTGAAAAAGCTATTGCGGGTGTGGTGTTGGGGTTGCCCGTTAATATGGATGGTAGCCTAGGGTTTATGGCAGAAACGGTGCAGGCGTTTCAAGCACTTTTGCAGTTTGCCCATCCAACGTTGCCAATTTATTTGCTTGACGAACGGCTGACTTCTAAAATTGCCCAACAGGCATTACAGCAGCAGGGCATTGTACCCAGCCGTAACAAGGGGCTGATAGACCAACAAGCTGCCAAGCAACTGCTGGAAGATTATTTGCGTTCCTGCCAACTACAAGGCTTTACACAATAATAATCCCCACTAAACAATTAAATGACGTACCAATCAGTAGGAACGACCATCGCAGAGGCAAAAAGAGCATCCCCTCGTCAATGCCCTTGTGGCATAGAGGGGTGGCTTTTTGGGGGTTCCTAGGGGATACCCCTAGGTCTGTCTCTTATACACATCT